>CAWIKB010000001.1:0-63066 GCA_963836605.1 uncultured Acidimicrobiaceae bacterium
CGTCCGAGCCACGCTGGAACTCACCGCCACAACAACCCCCTGTGAGGCAGAGGCGCGGAGTGCCCCGTCCCGTTGGTTGGATTCACCCTATATGAACATGAAGCCGGCATTGCTCTGACCCAGGGGATTACAGCCCTGTCTACTGGCGCCCATCTTCAAGCGCGTCCTCGACCACTCACCGGCTCCATGGGTCCGTCGCTCGGCGGTGTTTGATGGGTCCCCGTGGTCGACTCACCGAAGGCGAGGGCCAAGAGCCGCGGTGCATAGAGTTCTCACCCTGAGTAGCATCACTCATGGTCCCCGTTCCCCGTTGGCCGGAGAGCGCTGACGGGAGTGAACGTGACGAACGTCGTAAAGTCTTGTGGTGGCATCCCACGGGGGCAGGCCATGTTGCCTGGATCTCGTCGTTTCCCTGGTCGGGGCGGCATTGGTGGACGCCCATCGTCGAGGGGGGAATCATGAGGGGTCGGTATTTCTTTCGAGCAGGGTTGGCCTCGCTAGCTGCCGTCGTGGTGGCAAGCGTCGGGTTGAGCGCACTGAGCGCAGTCGTCCTTTCGACTCCGGCGGGAGCGAACGGGCCGTATTCGGCGCATCCCGACCCAGGAACCGTAGGGATTCCGTGGGCGGTCAATACGATCCAACATTGGGGGATACCCATCGCGGCCGAGGCAACGACATGGCCGCCCGTGATCGGCCAGACCGACTACGTTCGCTATGCCATCCCCCTCCAGGAGGACATCACTTCGGGGAAAATTGCCTATAGCCTCTCGGGTCCCAACGGCGTGACATCTGGCACCCAGCCTATCTGCGGAGCCACGCCCAGCGGGTCGACGGCCATACCTGGCTTTGACCCGAACGTCATCGCCGCGCCCTTCTTCGGAGCTCCGCTGCTGCCAGTCAACGGTCCCTGTCCCATCACGGCCGGAACCTATGACACCGGCCTGGTCCCGTTCACGATTTCGGACGCCGTCCAGCCGGGAACCTATGTACTCACCGACCAGATAGCCGACCAAAGCGGCGGGGTGATCTGGAAGACCACGCTCTCGATGCAGCTCGAGGACCCGCCGGCCATCACCTCGGCGGATACCACCACCTTCACCCCGGGCGTTCCCTCGAGCTTCACCGTGACCACCTCGGGCAACCCGGTGCCAGCCTTCCAGCAGAGCGGCGCCCTCCCACCAGGGGTGTCCTTCGCCGACAACGGTGACGGCACGGCAACCATCGCCTACGACGGATCCACCACCACCGCGGGCACCTACCCGCTCACGATGACGGCGTCCAACGGCGATGCGACCGACGCCACCCAAACCTTCACCTTGACCATGGCGCCGCCCCCGGCCCCCACCGGGGTGACGGCGACACCTGGTTCTTCGGATAGCCAGATCGGCGTCAGCTGGAACGCCGTGGCTGGGGCGACGAGCTACAAGATCTACAGCTCGACGACCAGTGGCGGCCCCTATACCCTCAAGGCCGTTCAGTCGGCGACCACGTGGCCCAATAACGGCCTCACCCCGGGCACCACCTACTTCTACGTGGTCAAGGCAGTTCTGCCGGGCGTCGGCTCCTCGGTCAACTCGGCCGAGACATCTGCCTCCACGCTGGCCCAGCCCGTGGCCCCCGTCGTCAATGCCGCCGCGGCATCGAGCACCTCGATCCACGTATCGTGGAGTGCGGTGACGGCCACCGGCTCGACGGGGCCGACGAGCTACGACGTCTACAGCTCGACGACCAGTGGTGGCCCCTACACGTTGAAGGCCGTTCTGTCGGCGACCTCGTGGCCCAATAACGGCCTCACCCCGGGCACCACCTACTACTACGTCGTCAAGGCAGTTCTGCCGGGCGTCGGCTCCTCGGTCAACTCGGCCGAGACATCTGCCTCCACGCTGGACCAGCCCGTGGCCCCCGTCGTCAATGCCGCCGCGGCATCGAGCACCTCGATCCAGGTCACATGGAACGCGGTGACGGCCACCGGCTCGACGGGGCCGACGACCTACGACGTGTATAGGTCGACGACGTCGGGTGGTCCGTACATGCTGCGGGCAGTCCTCACGACGACCTCATGGTCCAACAACGGCCTCATGCACGGCACCTATTACTACGTGGTCAAGGCCGTGGTCCCCGGCGTCGGCACGTCACCGCTGTCGACCGAGGTCTCGGCGACCCTGTAGCGCCATTGTCACTGTTTTGGACGAAGCGCGAGTACTCGGCGGCGTCGCCGGTTATGCGGTCCTCGTACAGCGACGCCCGCGGCCAGCAGTCTGCCGAATGGTCTCGGCGCTGATCTACTCCGGCGTGTCGACTGGGAGCTCTATCGGGTACCGCTCACTGAAGTCGGCGGAGCGGCTGACGTCGCTCCATCTGCGGTCCTCCGCGAGGAGTTGCTCGTCGAGACGGATCGAGCCTTCGACGGCGTTCACCCCGAGAGGCAAGTGGTCGGGGATGTCACGGCGTTTGGCGACCTGCACGAGGATCGCGGCCGCGCGCGCCGGGTCGCCTGCCGGGCCGTCGGTGCTTTGCCGCACACGACTGTTCATGACGCCGACCGTCGGGGCGTAGGCCTCGGGGATGTCGTGGACCGTCATGAACGAGCCGGCCCAGTCGGTCCGAAACCCGCTCGGCTCGACGACCATGACCTTGGCGCCGAATGGCGCGGTCTCGGCCCGCAGCACCCGGCTGAAGCCGTCGATCGCGAACTTGGCGGCCTGGTACGAAGCGATCCCGGGTGATCCGCCGACGCGGCCGCCCACGGACGACATCTGAATGACGAGGCCACCGCCTTGCTCCCGCAGTACCGGGATCGCCGCTTTGGACACGTGGTAGACGCCCCAGAAGTTGGTCTCGAACTGGGCCCGGAAGTCCTCGTCGTCGGTGGTCTCGATGGGTGAGACGTTGGCATGACCGGCGTTGTTGACGATGACGTCCAGTCGGCCGAAGTGGCGGCGGGCGTCGGCGATGGCTGAACGGGCGGCCTGGGCGTCGGTGACATCGAGGTCGATCGCGTGGATGCGCTCACCGTATTCAGCCACGAGGTCGTCGAGTTGCGCCGGCCGGCGGGCGGTGGCGGCGACGAGGTCGCCCGCCTCGAGGGCGGATCGGGCGAGGGCGCGGCCCAAGCCACGTGAGGAGCCGGTGATGAACCAGGTCTGTTCTATAGTGTCTATTACAACATCGTTTTCTTATTAGTGCAACTCAGTTGTGTTATTTTGAAGGGGTGCGGGGGCCGGGATTCCAGCGGGCGCGCAGCACCGAAGCGAAGCACCTACGGGAAACGGCGATCCTTGATGCCGCCCGTCGGTTGGGCGCCGAAAAGGGGATCCGCCAGGTCACCTTGACCGAGATCGCTGCAGCGGTCGGTCTGCACAAGTCGGCGCTGCTGCGCTACTTCGAGACACGCGAGGAAATCTTTCTCCGTCTCACCGCGGAGGCATGGCAGGAGTGGTCGGGCGCGCTGCGCGCCGAGCTCGCGAGGCTCACGAGCCCAACTCCCGCTGCCGTCGCGGCCGTGTTCGGCGGAACGCTCGCCGCCCGAGGTGCCTTCTGCGACCTCCTGGCGCAGGCCCCGCTCAATCTCGAACGGAACGTCTCGGTCGAGGCGGTACGCGCTTTCAAGCTCGTGACCCTCACCGAACTCGACGCGATCGCCCGCGTGGTCCGAAGGCTGCTGCCCACCCTGAGCGAGAGCGACGCCGTCGACCTCATCGCGGCGGCGACCTCCCTGTCCGGAGCCTTCTGGCAGATGGCCACGCCGGGCCCCGAGATTGCGGCCCTCTACCGCAGTGATCCCCGCCTCTCCCACGCCGTGGTCGACGTCGAAGCGCGAGTCCGAAGGCTGCTGACCGTCCTCATCCAGGGCTTGCTGGCCCAATGTGAGCCACCGGGTCTGGATCGGCAGCGCCTTTGATCGGCAGATCGTGGTTGGAGCAAGTCGGAAGCGCGTCACGGCGAAGTCGCTTCGTAGGCGGACAGCTGTGACCGAAGCTCCCGAAGGAGTTCGGTCAATGATTGATATTCAACCTCGATTCCGTCTTTGAAACGAGCGGCCGCCCGCACAACTTTCCACCGGTTGAGTTGAGTACTGTCGGCCACGATGGCGCCGCCCAGGGTTACCAACGGCAACGTGACCCTCCGCATCGACAGCCACGGGATGACGATAAGGGGTTCGGGTCCTGCCCAAACTTGCACACCGACACTCCACGGGCTGTTCAACAGTGCACAAATCACTTAGGTATCCGCCAGGTCCTGACCTATCAGCCCCTCAACCACTACTGGGCGCTCCAGTGGGCCGAGCTGGCTGTCTTCCTCGGCGCCGTTGTCGTCATGAGCGGATTCTACGTCTGGTGGGTTCGCCGCCGCCTCGTCTGACTCCGCGTTCACGACGCGAACGTACGCGGAAGCGGATGACTCAGTGCCTCCTCTCCATACTGCGGGCAGGCGGCAGGCTGTCGCCTGCATCGTGACGCAAGCGCGAACAATCGGTGAATGAAACAAGGTCGCTTGGGACATGTCATGATCTGGCACCGGGTCAATCAGACCCACCGCACTGGAAGGACCACAATGACGGACACCAATGACACAGCTGCCGGTAAGGACACGCTCGACCTGGTGGAGGTGGAAGCCGAGGAAGTCGACGAGGACGGCAACGTCGTGATCGACGACGTGGTTGCGGCGGTGGACGGCGACGGCAATATCGTCGGCACCGACGAGACCATCGGTGTGCTGACTCCCGATGGGGACATCGTCATCGACGAGATCGTCTCGGTTGTCGGCGATGACGGCGAACTCCACGTCGCTTCGGAGGACGTCACGGTGTTGGAGAGCGACGGCGCCTGAGCCGCACCCTCCGGCGTCCCCGGTTCCCCGATGAGAAGAAAGCGGTAGACCTCTCGGGGCTTCGTCGGAGGCGTGGGATGCGTATCCCGCGCTCAAGGGGACACCAGGTCCGCGGCCAGAGGCACGACGATCGGTAGAGTTGCCCGGGCAATTCCTTGCGCACCTCGAGAGGACGTCGTGAACCAGGCCATCGGAGAAAGCATCATCTTTGCCGTCGGGGTGGCTCTCAGCCCCCTGCCGATCATTGGTGTCATCTTGATGCTGCTGTCGAGGCGCTCGGGAGCAAACAGCCTTTCATTCCTCGCTGGTTGGATACTCGGCATTGCCGGGGCGCTCACGGCGGTCATTGCCATCGGCTCGGCCATTGGTCTCACGTCTCACAATGCGCAGAACGGTACGAGCACCTTCAAAGTTGTGCTCGGCGTGATCCTGCTCATCATGGGCGTGCGGCGCGTGCGCCGGCACCCTGCCTCGGGCGAGACCCCGAAACAGCCAAAGTGGCTGCAGTCGATCGAGAGCATAACTCCGGGAAAGGCGCTGGGTACGGGCGTCGCGCTCGCGGCCATCAACCCCAAGAATCTCATCCTTATCATTGGCGGCGGTCTTGCCATCGCCGGGGCGGCGCACGACACGCTGACCTCAGAGATCATCGCCGGAGCGATCTTCACGGTGCTTGCGGCCAGCACCGTGCTCCTACCGGTGGTCGCCTATAACGTGGCTCGTCAGCCAGCCACCAAGCTGCTCAGCAGCATGCGGGACTGGTTGGCGACCAATGCAAACGCCGTCCTGGGCACCGTGTTCGCGCTGCTGGGCGTCCTCTTGATCGGCAAAGGCATCGGCGGGTTTTAAGAGGCGGGACAGGACTGGTCCAATGTGATTGTCAGGCCACGGAGTAACCGCGGTGGCCTGCTCGGGCCATTGAGGCCGCCCGCCCGGGTCTGGGGTATCCAAGGGGACAGTGAGGCGCCAATCGAGTATCGGCCTTCGGTGCTGTAGGTTCGGGAGGGGACAACGGACGCCCTTATTTCGTATCGATACGAAGGAGCCGATTCATGAGCAAGCATCAGACCACGGTCGTCATCGCGAGCTATAAGGACCAGAAGACGGCCGAAGCGGACTGGGAGGCGGTAGAACACACCGCCAAAGAGGGCAACTACCTGGCCGATTCAGCCGTCGTTGTGCGTGAAGCCGACGGAACTCCAAAGCTTGTCGACCGCCAATCTCGGCACGGCTGGGGCAAAGGTGCAATCGCGGGAGCCGTGGTCGGCATCCTGTTCCCGCCCTCCATCCTTCTCGGAGCCGCGGTTGGTGCGGTCGCGGGCGCTGGCGTCGGCCGACTGCACCGTTCACTTGGCCGCGAGAAGGTCAAGAGCCTCGGGGACACCCTCGACAAGGGCGAGGCGGCTGTCATCGTTGTAGCCGACACCGCCGCTATCGACGCGTTCAAGGCATCCCTGAGCCATGCGGTTGAGATTCACAGCGAGTCGACGGGCCTCACCGACGACGAGTTGCAGGTCGCCCCGGCCAGCTGAGGGTCTAGGCGGGTCACCTCGCTCATTTCTAGGGAGCCGAAGTCGACGTCGTGGTCTCGATGGTCGTCGTGGTTACCGCGGTCGTGGTGGTCGGCGGAACAGGCGGAGGAAGGGTGGTTGTTCCCGCATCGGGCGGAGGGGTGCTGGGAGCCACGTAGGCCGATGGCTCCTGACTGCTGACGGGCGAGGCGGGGCCGGTGGAGGTGGAGGTGGTCGAGCGTGCTGTGTTGGCGGGTGCCGATGATGAAGTGACCGCCGGACTTGGAGGACTCGTGGTCGTGGTGGTGGTGGTCGTGGTCGGCGAGGTAGTCGTCGTGGCCCTCGGCCGTATCGCCAAGGTCGTCGTGTGATGCGAAGAGGCCTTGGTCAAGTGTGGACTGGCCTCGCCGCGAGTTGCTACAACTGCCATCGTTGCCATCCCGACCGTGACGACGACGGCGCCAATGGCCCCACCAACCATCAACCTGCGGCGACGAGCGGCCACTTCGTCGGCGTCGTCGGAGATCACGACCCCACCGTCTCGAAAGAACGCTCGTGCCAGCTCCTCGGGAGACTGCGCGTGTTTTGCCCGCTCGCCCGGCCCGCGTTGTCGTCGAGACTCGCCATTCATCAAGCCCTGCTCCAGATCTTTCCGATTATCGGACACCTGTCCGACACCCGATTATGACCCATACCTCCCGACGTTTTCGGCATGGTCCCCTCCCCGCGGCCCGGGCCGCCGTCGGAGTATGGAGCGACGCAAAGGCGCCATCCACCTGCGAAAGTGATGTTCTTACGGAACGATTACCTTCGCAGGGCCGTCGTGTCATGTATCCGTCAGGTTGAATCCTTAGCTTTGCTGTCATGACACGCGCGGGGCAACGTTCGGCACCGGATCAGGAGCGGATCGCTCGCATCCGTCGAGACGAGTCCTTGGGGCGAGTCACGAGGATCACGAAATCCGTCGCCATCGGCATTCTGGCGACCACCGGGGTGTTGGGGCTCTACCTGAGCAAAGCGTTGCCCGGCCATGCCTCCACGCCCGGGAGTACGGCTTCGTCCGGTGCGAATTCGTCGTCCGCCGGAAATTCGACTTCGGGCAGCTCGTCGACCTCGGGCCAGCTGGCGCCCCCGTCCAGTCCACCGGTGCAATCTCAGCAACCAGCCCCCGTCGTCTCGGGAGCGACTTGATACCGATTGTCACTGCCACGCTCGGGAAGACCCCTCCGCACATCTACCGCACGGTCGGAATTGGTTGTCGAGCCGAAGTCATGGTCAATGATCCCGCCTCCCTGGTAGGGGCCATCGACATCCTGCACCACGAGCTTGAGCGTATCGACCGAATAGCCAGTCGCTTCCGATCCGACTCAGAAATCTCCCGCGTGCAGCGGGCCGATGGGCTCCCCGTCGAGGTGAGCGACGGTCTCCTCGATGTGGTTTCCGTCGCCCTTCGGGTGGCCGAACTGACTGATGGTGCCGTCGATCCCACTGTGGGCAACGCATTGATCGCCCTCGGCTACGACCGGGATTTCGCTGAGGTCGCCGCCGGCATTTCAGGATCACTCCCACCAGCGAGGCCTGCTTCGGGCTGGCGGAATATCGAGCTCGATCAAGGGGCGGGCACGCTCCGGCTGCCCAAGGGTACATGCCTCGACCTCGGTGCCAGCGCCAAGGCCCTGACGGCGGATCGCATCGCTGGGCGTGTCTTCGATTCGATGGGTTGTGGGGTGCTGGTCTCCTTGGGCGGGGATCTCTCGGTGGCCGGACCGCCGCCGTCGGGAGGCTTTGTCATCGGACTGGCCGATGTGAGTGGCGCCGCGGAGGCTGACGAGACAGTGGTGATCGAATCGGGCGGGCTGGCGACGTCGGGTATCGCCTCGAGGCGCTGGCAGCTGGGCGAGCACGAGGTCCACCATCTCGTCGACCCGTTGACAGGGCTCCCCCTGAAGACGAGATGGCGCACGGTGACAGTCGCTGCGGCGAGCTGTGTCGATGCCAATGCAGCGACGACGGCCGCCATGGTGAAGGATGCCGCCGCGGTGGAGTGGCTGGCCCAGCGCCGACTCCCGGCACGCCTGGTGACCTCCGATGGGCACGTCGTGCGAGTCGGAGGATGGCCGGAAAGTGACGCCATGGTGCCCGAAGCGGCGAGACGATGACGGCTGCCCTGACCGCAACGCACACGGGCACTGCGCTGTGGTACCTGACGCGGGCCACCGGCCTGGTCTCGCTGGTTCTTCTCTCGGGCACCGTGGTCCTGGGCATCATCTCTTCGATCGGCTGGGCCGCGCATCGGTGGCCTCGCTTCGTCTCTCAGGCCGTGCACCGGAATCTTTCGTTGTTCTGCCTCGCTCTGATCGCCCTCCACATCGTGACCACGGTGGCCGACGGTTTTGTGCCCATCGGGTACCTCGACGCGTTCGTGCCGTTCCTCACCCCGTACCGCCCCCTGTGGATCGGTCTGGGGGCCTTGGCTTTCGACATGTTGCTCGCAGTGGCCATCACGAGTGGGCTCCGCCGTCGCATCGGCGTTCGAGCCTGGCGCGGCGTGCATTCACTGGCCTACGTGTGCTGGCCCATTGCCGTGTTCCACGGTCTGGGGAGCGGCACTGACACGCGCCTCCCGGTGATGTTGGGCATCGAGGTGCTCTGCATCGCCTCGGTGGTCGGTGCCGTCACGTGGCGAATCCTGGTGGCGCGCAGCGTGCCGGGTGCCCGCCGTGTGACGGCGGCACTCGCGACCACTGTTCTGGTGATCGGGATAGGTGCGTTCGCCCTGATCGGCCCGCTCCGATCTGGATGGTCGCGCCGGTCGGGCACGTCGACGGCCCTGCTGGCCCAGATAGACGCTCGATTCGCTACGGGGACGACCGGATCGCCGAAGGGGACGTCGGTCTCACCAACAGCCGCAACTTCTCAGCCGTCATCCAACGCCCTTCCGGCGGTGCCGTTCACGTCCGTTGTCACCGGGTCAGTCCAGTCGTCGAGCCCGAACAGTTCCGGGGACGTCGAGGTCCGACTCACCATGCAGGTGCGGGGCACGAGCGCCCCTCTGGTCGTCCGTCTCAGCGGCCCCGCCGTGCAGGGAGGGGTGTCCATGACGAGCAGCAGCGTCACCTTCGGGAACGAGCAAGGGGTGGTGACGGGGCTCCAGGGCTCCACCATCGCCGCCAGCGTGCGTGGTCCGGACCGAGTGACCGACCTGGTCATACGACTCACGATTGATCAGAGTCACGGCACCTTCAGCGGGTCCGTGTCGGGAACCTCGCGGGGGAGTTCGTGAGGGCGCCGTTGGTGGACGGCACCCCTCCGGCTCTCGGTGCGCCCGGACTCCCGCGCCTTTTGTCGGGCCTTGCCGCGCCCGACGCCGTGGTGGGCCTGGCTGCGCACGGCGCCCATTGGGGCACGCTCCCTCTGCACCAGGCTGGTACCAGTCTTCTCGACGAGCTTGATGCAAGCGGGCTGCGGGGCCACGGAGGAGCGTGGTTCCCCGTCGGGACCAAGTGGCGCTCCGTGCGCGGTGGGCGGGTCCGGCGGCCGGTGGTCGTAGCCAACGGAGCCGAAGGGGAACCGGCCAGCGGGAAGGACGCCTTCCTCCTGACCCACGTCCCGCATCTGGTGCTCGACGGCGCGACGCTCGCCGCGGCGGCGCTCAACGCGAACCGTGTCGTGGTCTATGTACCGCATCGGCTGGTCGCCTCCGCCGCCGGAGCCGTGCGCGAACGCCGCCGGGCCGGTGTGGACCCGGTTCCGATCGAAGTGATCGAGTGCCCGGACCGATACCTCTCCGGGCAGGAGTCCGCCGTCGTGCGCGCACTCAGCGATGGACCCGCCATCCCAAACTTTGTCGGGATCCAGTCCATCCGTGACCGCGGTGTACGCGGGAGACCCACCCTCGTCCAGAATGTCGAAACGCTCGCCCATGTGGCGATGATCAGTCGATACGGGGGTCAGTGGTTCCGCGGGTTGGGGACGGCCGACTCCCCGGGAACCATGTTGCTCACGGTCACCGGCCGATGGGCGGAACCACAGATCGTCGAAGCTCCGTTGGGTGTCACCCTGAGGGATCTGTTGCAGCTGACCCCACACGATGCCGAGGGGTACCGGGGCGCGCTCCTGGGCGGTTACGGCGGGGGCTGGATCTCCATGCCCGATCTCCTCGACTGCCGCCTCACCGAGGAAGCGGCCCGCAGGTTGCATTCGTCCCTGGGCGCCGGCGTGGTCGCGCTCCTGCCCCGTACGCACTGTCCTCTTGGTGAGACAGCGCGAGTTGTCCGTTACATGGAGCGGGAGGGCGCCGGCCAATGTGGACCATGCCGTTACGGTTTGGCCGATCTGGCCGCACACGTCGATGCGTTGGCCTATCAGCCGGCTTCGCTCCGCGGCAGGCTCCCGCCGATCGCCGAGTTGTGCAGCCTCATCGATGGCCGCGGCGCCTGTCGTCATCCCGACGGCGTGACCAGGTTCGTCCGCAGCGCTCTGGCGGTTTTTGGCGACGAGGTGGTTCAGCACCTTCGCCGGGGTCCGTGCGGCGCGGTCAACGGACCCGTGCTCTTGCCCTGCTCGCTCCACCATGATCGGCGATCGTGATGGCCACCCGTCGTGTCGGCGGGCCAGGCGTACCGGTCGCGCCGCCCGTGTCGAAATGGCGCGTCACCCTCGTGGTGGACCCGACTCGCTGTGACGGCCACGGAGTGTGTGCGGAACTGTTCCCGGAGTGGGTCAAGGTGGATCACTGGGGCTATCCGGTCATCGACCAGGAGGCCATACCGGCCGCTCTGGTCGATCATGCCCGGCGCGCGGTCGCCGCGTGTCCACGGATGGCCCTCCACCTTGTGGAAGGTCGCCGCTGAATCGAGATCTCGGGCGACGCGGGAAGGGCTCGGCTTCGTCCCGCTTCTTACCCGGCGATGTGTCGAGGTGGACGTGTGTGTCGATCGGTGGTGATCTCAGATTGAATGTGGTACCGCTCGGTGTACCCGCTGAACTCCTCGGCCAGACCTCGATAGGTCCACCCGAAGTCCGCCGGATCGTAGTGATGACGGCCGAACGCATCCTTGGGTCTGTGGTCGAGGAAAACCTCCATGCGGCGGGCGTGGAGGTCACTGACCTCGGCGCCGAAGCGTCGGTAGAGCTCGCGGACCGTTCCCAACGGATTGTCCATGAGGGCGTCGTACTGGAGATGGTGGCACCACCCGTCGCCCGACTTCTCGTCGAAGGCCACGGCCGAGCCCAGGGCGAAGGCGCACTTGCGCTTCCACTCCGAGGCGGTGGGACGGGGGTCGGACCGCCACGTCAGCGGTCGTTGGCCGGCATTGGCCAGACTGGCCAATGACGTGATGACGGGTCCGGGGTCTCGGTGGGTCCAGACAATGCGGGCGTCGGGGTAGGCGGCGAGTAGGGCCTCGAGGTGCCACAGGTGGTTGGGCGTCTTGAGGATCCAGCGCTCGGTGGGCTGGCGCGACTGCAGGGTCTGGAGGGCCAGACGGTGTTGTGCGTAGGCGGGCGTCATGTCGGCAGTCTCCAGCCAGCGGGCGTAGGTGGGCACGTGGGCCTGCGTCTCGAGGGCCAGGGTGCGGACGTCGTACATGAACAACGACACGCATTCCTGGGCCAAGGTGGCCCCGAAGGGGTGCATGGCTTTGAGCGGGGGATTGAGCTTCATCAGCCCGTCCAACTCCTTGGTGGTCTGGGCGATGCGGGGATCCTGGTCCGCTTCCTCCAAGGTCGGTGGCGGGATGGGATGCGCCGCCTCCCACTGGAGCAGCGGTCGGGCCATGGGGTCGAGTCCGAGCAACATCGACAACACGCTGGTGCCGGTGCGCGGCAACCCGACGATGACCCATGGGCTGTCGATGTGCTCGGCGCGCACCTCGGCGTGGTCCTCCGACCATTGGTGTAGGGCGATGCGGTTGGCCAGTGCCGAGGCCAGCAGCTTGGTGATGAGCACGCGCCCGAAGGTCGTCAGGTCGGCTTCCCGTATGCAGGCTTCGAGGTACACCTCCAATGGTTCGCGGTAGCTCTCGCTCCCGAGCTCATCGGACCCAGCGGTCTTGGCCGCGGCGGCGACCACCGACGACGGCGTCAATGAGGGGAAGTCCAGACCGAAGCGTGACAGTTGCGTACCGACGGCGTTCAAGGCGCGCAGTGGCCTGCTCCGCAACTCGGAGTCACGCCACGTGTAGGTCACATCGGTCAGTGGGCCACCTCCACCACGGTGCGACCCAACGACTGCCGCTCCTCGTGTGCATCGAGAGCGCGGCCCGCCTCCTCCATGGTGACGCGTTGACCCACGACCGGTCGGATCGTACCTTCGGCCACCATGCGCAGCAGATCGGCGTGCACCTCGTCGGCCACGTCACGCCCGAACGGGTTGAACCCGAATCGCCGCATGCCGGGGTCGACCGACTCGACCCAGCCCAACATGACACACACGATGTCGATATTGCCCAGGCAGGCCATCCGCAGGGGCCGACCGGTCATCCCGTTCTCGGTGTCATCGGCAAAGCCCATGGCCAGGTAGCGGCCACCGCGCGTCGTGCAACGCCACGAGCGTTCGGCGAAATCCCCGCCGGTAAGGTCATAGACGACGTCTGCCCCCGCGTCACCGGTTGCGGCCAAGATCGACTCGACGAAGTCATCCTGTGCATGGTCGACGACCAGGTCGGCACCGAGCGAGGCACACAGGGCCCCCTTTTCCGGCCCGCCGGCCACGGCGATGACCCTCGCGCCCACCGCCTTGCCCAGTTGGATCCCGGCGGTGCCGAGCCCACTGGCCGCGGAGTGCACCACGAGGGTCTCCCCGGCGCGCAGCCGGCCCCGGCGGAACAGCGCCAGGTGCGAGGCCTGGTACGCCAACACGAAGGCGGCGGCCTCCGCGTCGTCGAGCTGCTCGGGAGCGTCGAACACCGAGATCGCCGGAGCGAGCGCGTACTCTGCGATGCCACCCAGGGCGGTCTTGGTGATGGCGACCACCCGTTTGCCCAGCCAACGCTCGGCCCCGTCACCCGCCGCGTCGACGACCCCGCAGACGTCCATACCCAACGTGAACGGCGGGGGCGTCGGTACCGACACCAGCTTGCCCCGGCATCGGTCGATGTCATTGAAGTTCAACGACGCCGCCCTGACCTCGACCCGCACCTCGCCGGGACCGGGCGCAGGCCGGTCGACGGTGCGCACCGCCAGGACCTCCCCCGGCTGGCCATGGGCGGTGACCTGCAAGGCCTTCATGAACCCTCCCCTGATGATACGTAAGACGCTATGAGTTCAGTGTCTCATACCCGTTCGCTCTTGTCACCCAACAGATTCTCGAAGGCGGGAACGAACCACACGGCCAGCTGTCGTCGGACCTCATCGGGCCGTCGGCCGCCGCTGCCCGGCACCGCGGCATACGAGATGAGGATCCGGAGGATCCAGTCGACAAGGTCGACCATGTCCTGCTCCGATGCTGAACCGTCGGCAAGCGACGAGTCCAGCAGCGGACGCACTCCCGCCTCGCCGATGCGCCGCAAGGCCTCCACCTGGATGGCGCGCGTGGCCGCCCACGCGGCCGAGTCACCGCCGAACACCGCCGCGTGGACCGGTCGCCGGCGTATTTCCTCGATGCTGAACATCATGCCTTCGAGGATCCGCTCGAAGGGATCCTCCACCCGGGCCAGATGCACCTCCGCGTCGGCCGCCATGGCGGCCGACTCACGGGTGAGCAGAGCCAGGAAGATCGCCTCGTGGCTCCCGAACCGACGATAGAGCGTCGCTCGGGAGATCCCCACGGCCTGGGCAATGTCGGTCGCGGTGGTCTTGGCCACCCCGAAACGCAAGTAACACGACGCTGCGGCATCCAACACCGCGTCTGAATCGACGCCTGGATCACCTTGCTTTGGCATGACACTCCTTGCACGAGGCGTCGACAGCATAGGTGGTGGGTCTCGGACAACCTTCCCTGGGACCCCTGCCGGGCATGACGGGCCGTGTGCATCTGCCGAGACATGGGCCAGTGGCCGGTCGTTCGACTTGTCGCTTCCCTTCTCAGGCCGGTGGCGGTCCCTCGGCCGACCATGCGCGCTCGAACCACCGCGCAATTCGGCTCGAGCCGAATTCGGCCTTGTCGGCGGCCAGAGACGCTGAGGGTCCCTCAAAGCCCCCGGTAGGTGCTTGCCCGGCGAAGAACGTGGCATCGACTCGCGCCACCTGGTCGTCGCCGAACTCCAGGTAGCACGTCCCCTGGCCGTTGTACGGCTCGGATTCGGTGGTACCCCGGAAGACCGCGCTGATTCGGCGGGCGACCACCGAGGCCTGTCCTTCCGCGAACGCACCTGCCTTTGGTGTTCCCACGCTGGTGACGTCACCCACGGCGTAGACACCAGGAAAAGTGGTTTCGAGCGTCAGGGGGTCGACCGGTATCCATCCGTCGACCGTCAGCCCCGAGTCCGCCACCACAGCGGGCGCGCGATGTACCGGCACGCCCAGGAACAGGTCATAGGGCATCTCGCTCGCGTCGCTGAGGATCGCGACCTTGCGACTGGGGTCGAGCTCGCGCACCAACCGCTCGGCGTGCCACTCGATGCCGCGTTCAGCGAAGGCGACAAGCAGCGCCTCCGACGCCGCGGGCGACGGCGGGATCGGGACGCCCAGAGGCATGACGAGCGAGATGGTGGAGGCCGCACGGAGTCGTCGCCCCACCAGGAAGTTATCCAACAAGAGCGCGGTCTCGCTCGGCGCCGGCGGACACTTGAAGGGCAACGAGGTGACCCCGATGATGACTCGACCACCTTCGAACTCGGCCAGGACGTCGCGGAGCGCGAAGGCCCCCACCACGGTGTAGAACTCGTGACCGCCGTCGATCAGGCCCGGCGTGGCCGAGGGGTGCAGGTCGGCACCGAGTGCGATCACCAGGATGTCCCCGTCGAAGGCACCGGCGTCGGTCTCGACGCGTTTGGCGACGGGATCGATCGACTGCACCGTCGCCTGCACGAACTGCACTCCGGGCTTGGCGAGGTCACGGTATGAATGCCGGACCGTCGAAGGCAGGGACCGCCCGAACATGACGTCGAGCTTCGAGAACCCGAAGACGAACCCATCGTTCTTATCGATCAGCACGATTTCGAGCTGGTCACCGAACTCTTCGGATAGCGCGGTCGTCAGTTCGAGACCGCCAAAGCCCGCGCCCAGGACCAAGATTCGCATTGCCGGAGGCTAGTCGCTCGCGCCCCAGGCGAAGGGCTGCTCGAGCGCGGACATCATCGGGCAAAGGAATGCCAGCCGAGCCACATCCAGCCCAATGCGAGCAGGGCCTGAGTGATCGGTTGGGCTCTTAGCCGGGTGACAACCGTACCAAGCTTCGGGAGACGTCCTCGCGATGACCGCGTCACGATGATCCAGACCGAGATGCCCATTGCGAGCATCGACCAGGTGAGCAGGGACCAGTCTCGAGCGGTCATTCGGCGACCAGGTACCAGCCCAGTGCGAGCCAGAGGAGAAATGCGATGCCCTTTCCGGTCTGGGTAGCGTCGAGCATGTCGATGAGCGAGCTCAAGGTTGGGTGTTGCGATCGAGGCGTACTCACGTAGCAATAGAGCTCCCAGCCGGCCACAGCGACGAACAGGGCCAGCCATCCGAGCGCCCATCGGCTCAATCGAACCGGTCTCACCGCTGGGTCTTCAGCCGGCAGATCAGCGACCGAGCGCGGGGTCGTTGCCACGCGTGGTACCACGACGAGACCACCGATGATCACGGGGATCGCGGTGACGAGATCTGCGCCCACGGTGAAGGCATGGGTGAAGGAGGCCAGCGCGGCCACGGCGCAACCCAGCGAGACGAGGATGAAGCGCCGCCGGTCCTTCATTCGGCGAAGAAGGGCTGTCGTTTCCACACCTACATCTCGTCTCCGGTCGGCCAGAACCACTCGGGTTCATGCCCGCGGGTCTCGGGCAGGAAGTAGATCAGGCAGCTCAAGGCCATGGCCGGGAGGAAGGTGCACAGGGCCGCGGGGGCGAAGCGATTGCCCACATCGGCGATGGCACCGAACACGACCAGTCCGACCACGGCGCCGATGACCGAACTGGCGATGTTCCACCCGGCCACCGACGAACGCACAGAGGTCGGGAAGAGCTCGTTCACCAAGGCGCCACCGGCCGGGGCGAAGATCCCCCCGCCGGCGACGCCGATGACGTAACCGATCACCAGAGCGGACGTGCTGCCGCTGTAGGCGAGGATTCCGGCGGCACCGATACAGAAGATCGCTCCGGCTGCGGTCGGTCGCCGGCCCACCCTGTCGGCCAGCCAACGGCCGGCCAAAAGTCCGCCAAAGCCGAGGATCCCTGCTCCGGCCACCATGCCGGATATGGCAATGCCGCTGAGTCGTTCAATGTTCTGCGCGTAGATGTAGAGGAAGCTGGTGGCCGGTCCGGTGATGACCGCCAGCGCGAAAACCACCCCGCCGACGATGGCCAATCGGGCGCGATACGGCTGGGCAATGGGACCAAGGACTGGGACGCTTCTCTCCTTCAACGCAACGGCGACGACGAAGCGGTCGGGCTCGGTCACCTTCCGAGCCACCCAGGGCAGTGCGACCATGGGCACCAGTGCGAGCAGCAGAATCCCCTTGTAATTGAGTGCGTTCCCGAACAGCCCGTAGAGAATGGCGGTGGCGCCCGCCCCGATGGCGTAGCCGGCAGCGACGAGAGCCACCGCGGCGGCGCGCTGGTTCGACCCCGTCTGCTCGGCGGCCTGGACCTGTGCCACCGCGGCCGTCGCGGTCAGGAACGGCCGACCAAGTGCGAACAGGGCCACGAACCACCAGTACCCGGGACTGGCCGCCGACGCGGCGGTGACCGCCAATCCGATCCCGCAGGTGAACAGCAGCACTCGTCGACGCCCGACCCGATCGGCCATTCCGGCCAAGGGCAGGCCGCCGAGCGACGCCAGCCGGACGACCGCGAGCCCGAGTCCAAGCTCGGTGCCCGAGAGACCGGCCCGATCTGCGACCGAGGAGCCCCGAACCACATGCCCGAAATGGCGGGCCACGTCGCCCAAGGTCGCCGTGAGCCCAAACTGGCCAAAACCCGCGGCGAGGGCGACGACGGCCACGGCGAGGACGGCCGGATCCGACCAGCCGTCGAGACGGAGCGGGCGACCAGCGAGGGGCTTGTCGAGATGTACATCGTCCGCGCCCGGTGCATCGTTCTGGCTCACCGCACGAGGCGGGCCGACGGCCTGCCAAAGGCTGGTCCGGTCGTGGAACCGTGGACATGGGCATCTCCGGCGAGGATCGGTCGATGCCCGGTCCGCGACGGCGTCTCACCAGCCGGCCGTTGTGCAAATGCGGACGGAGAGGTCACCACTCCAGTTTCTCCTCTGTGCGAACTCAGCGGTGATCGCGGGCGCTGCAGCCCAGCAGCCCAGCAGCCCAGCAGCCCAGCAGCCCAGCAGCCCAGCAGCCCAGCAGCCCAGCAGCCCAGCAGCCCAGCAGCCCAGCAGCCCAGCAGCCCAGCAGCCCAGCAGCCCAGCGGTCAGCCTATGACGATGCGGAGGTCGACGAGAGGAGCGTGGGTGGGGGCGTCGGCCGGGTGGTTCGCCGGGTGGTCGGCCGGGTCATCCAGCGCGGTAACGGACGGTCACGTCTCCCTGCCCCGACGTGGCGTGAATTATCCGCGGGCTCGAAGAGCTCTCGTTGACGGTGGAGGTGGTGGTGCCCTCGCTCGAGCTGTCGTGGATCTGGTAGGTGTCGGGACCCTTCGGGAGCTCGATGGAGACGCTCCCTTGTCCCGAATTCGCCGCGACCCGACGCGGCGGGGCGAGAAAGCCGAGATCGACGTCGCCCTGACCGGATTCGGCGTACACGTCCTGCGAACGCAGGCCATCAGCGGAGACGCTGCCTTGCCCTGATGTGGCACGCAGAGGGCCGGTGCCGTCGCGGACGGTCACATCCCCCTCGCCCGAGTTCACCGCCAGCGCCCCGTCGACGCCCACGACGCCCACGTTGCCTTGGCCCGTGTTGATGTGCAGTGTCGCCGAAGGTGGGACCTTGAGGACGTAGTCGCGACTGCATCGGTTGTTGGAGAACGTCCAACCACAGCTCGATCGTATGGTCAGAGTGCGACCGGACACTCGCTCCAGATCGGACGGCGACGTCAGACCTCGCGTACCCGAAGTCTCGACGACGGTGTCCGGTCCGGCACTGCGCTCGACGGTCACCGAGCCGCGGCCGACTTCGACGGTGACCGCCTGCACTGGTGTGGTGAAGACCCGCTGCCGGGAGGGTATGGCCTGGTCGGCCAGACTGCCCACGGTGCTCAGGGCGAGAGACAGCACGATGCCAGCGGCGAGGATCAGCCCCACCCATGTCCAGACGACCCGGCCGGCTCCCGAACGTGGCGGCAGGGTGGGGATCGGAGTCGCGCGCTCCATCGTTGGCATCACCGCGGTCACGAGTTGAGCCACCGGAGCACGGCGAGCACGCGTCGGTTGTCCGGACCCGCCGGCGGGAGGTCGAGCTTGGTGAACACGCTGCTCACGTGCTTTTCCACCGCTCCGTCGCTGACCACGAGGCCAGCCGCGATCGCCTGGTTGCTCCGACCTTCGGCCATCAGCGCGAGAACCTCGCGTTCTCTTGGAGTCAGGCGGTCCAGGGGGTCCTGACGGCTGCTGCGGGCCACGAGTTGCGCCACGACCTCGGGATCCAACGCGGTCCCCCCCACACCTACTCGGCGAACGGCCGCGACGAACTCGGTCACGTCAGCCACCCGGTCCTTCAGGAGATACCCGAGACCGACGGTGCCCGTGGCCAGGAGTTCGGCGGCGAATGCCTCCTCGACGTATTGAGAAAAGACCAGGATCGCCGTGGCGGGCCACCGCCGACGAATCTCGATGGCGGCCCGGAGCCCGTCGTCGGTCATGTCGGGCGGCATCCGCACGTCCACGATCGCGATGTCGGGTCGGTGGCTGCCGACGGCCGCAACGAGCGCGGGAGCGTCACCGACCGCCGCGACCACGTCTTCTCCGGCCTCGTCGAGCACCTGGATCAAGCCGGCCCGGAGGAGGACGGCGTCCTCCCCGATCACGATCCGCACGGAAGCTCCACCATCACCGTGGTCGGGCCGGTGTGCGGGCTGAGCACGCGCATCCAGCCTCCGAGAGCGCTGACCCGGTCGTGCAAGCCGGAAAGTCCGCCCCCCGACGCGTCGGCGCCGCCAATGCCGTCGTCGCGCACCTCGACGACCAGGCGATTGTTCAATAGGGCCATGGACACCTGGGCCCGGGTCGCGTGGGCATGCTTGGCCACGTTGGTGAGGGCCTCTGCCACCACGAAGTACGCCGCGCTCTCGACCGCGGGCGGAGGTCGTTTGGGCACGTCGATGGCCAGCGTGACAGGGACCGGGCAACGGGTGACCACGGCCGAGAGTGCGGCGTCGAGTCCGCGATCGGTGAGCACGGCAGGATGGATGCCGCGCGCGAGATCGCGTAGCTCGGCGAGGGCGGCCTTTGCCTCCTCATGGGCATCGTCGACGAGCTGACGGGCCCTCTCGGGGTCAGTGTCGAAGCGCTCCCGAGCCCGGCCGAGGTCGATGGCCAAGGCCACCAGTCGTTGTTGCGCCCCGTCATGGAGGTCGCGCTCAATCCGCTGACGCTCGCTCTCGGCGCTGTGGATCGCGGCGCCCCGGCTGATCTCGAGTTCGTCGACGCGCCGAGCCAACTCGGACTGGTCGTGCGAGCCAAGGAGCCATCGCACAACCCGGCGATCAAGGGCGGCGAGAGCCACCGTGGCCTGGGGGGCGAGGAAGGCCAGGCAGATGATGCCCGTGACGAGGGCAAGGGTCGCCTGGCCGCCGGCGTGAATACGGAACGCCCCGAAGTCAGCCGAACGGCCCGGGAGGTGCGCGGCATATGCGGGCAGGGCGATGAGAGTCAACGACAAGGCCCAGAGTGCGAGCACGACCAACCCCAAAACGCCGAGGAGCGGGAGGCCCAGGGCGAGGTAGGCGATCTCGCGCCAGCGGCTGGCCGTGGACACGAGTTGGCGCAACCGGCTCCACCAGGTCCCCGGAGTCAGTGGCGCGTGGGGTGAGTCCAGGTTGACGTCGAGGAGGGCGGCCGCCCGCGAGCGTTCCATTCGCCCGAGTTGCGCGGCAATGAGAAACGTGAGCCACACCAACGGGATGGCAATCACGAAGGTGACGGCCAGGCCGACGCTCAGGCCGACCAGCAAGGTCACGATGACGCACAACACGATGCCCAGGGGGACATCGAGCGCCTCGCGGGCCAGGGCCCGCCACATCGCCGTGCCACGCCACGGCTGAACCAGGAAACTGGTCACGCCCAGGCCGCGATCGCTCGCCGCCCAGGCCGGCCCGTCACATTCCCCGCGTCGCGGAGGCGACGTCGACCAGGGGAGAAGATGTCGACCAGTCGTCCACACCTTTCACCGCGCCGCATCACACGGCCAGACTACGGAGAAGGAGGCACCGGGGCATTGGAGCCTGCTGGTGTGTCCGCCGGGGGGTTTTCCACACCCGACGCGTGCTGGTTGTCAGCCTGTCGCACCGGCGGTCAGCAGCGACCACCGTGAATGTTGACCGTCACCTGGGTCGAATCCGGATTGGCCGTTACCAGAACATGGGACGCACCGGGCCGGGACGTCACCTGCCCTCCGTCAACCGAAATGCAGTCACCCTCGGGATACTGCACGGCGCCGCTCACGAAGATGATGGTGGGTGCCCGCACGCGGGCGGATGGCGCATAGACGAGCTGGAAATTGTCGTTGCCGCCATCGAACGAGGTCGAAATGGGCGTGCCGGCGACCGCTTCGGCGTAAGGACGAGAGAGCACCCGGGCCGTGGGTTCCAAGGTGCCGTTCGACGCCACCAGCGCTTCATGCGAACTTCCCGTCGGGTCGTTGTAGTACTTCCATGCCCAGTAGCTCCACCCGAGTCCAAAGCCGTTGGCAAATCCGGTGATCTGATCGAGGAGCGCGCTGCTCTGCGTGGCCCCGAATTCGCTCATGAACCAGGCCGGACCGCCGGGCTGCTTGCCGGTGGACATGAACGCTCGTTCTCGTTGACGCGTCGAAATATTGTGCAGCACCTGACTGCCGCAGGCATCGACATTCGTCGGGTCGCCGGTGACCGGGCTTCTGAGACTGCAGTAGGCGTGGAAGTTGTAGACCAAATTTGGAAAGTCCATGCGGCCGAGCAGGCTTGGAAGCTGATGGCCCACCACGAAGTTGTCAGGCTCAATGAACACCAGACGACGGGGGTCCGCTGCCTCGATCGTGGGCACGATGCCCTGGGCCGGGTCGCTTTTCGGGCAGGTGACCGGTGTGTGGCTGGAGTCGAGCGTGCCCGGGCTCGCTCGACCGGTATAGAAGCATTCCAGATCGACGGCGAAGCTCTGGGCGCCGACAGGGGAGAGTTCAGGAGAGAACGGTTCGTTGTACGGGTCGTAGCCGACGACCCAGGCATTGTCGGCAAAGTGCCGGGCCACCATCGCCCAGGCCTCGTCGAATTGTCCCTGTAGGTTGCCCACCACGTCATTGAGCCAGAAGTGCGACTCGGCGATGTCCAAGCTGGGGCTGCGGTAGTTGTGCGACCAGCGGCCATCGAGGGGCACGATGGGCTGCCCGTTGGTGCAGACCGCCCACGCCGGCACTCCCTCACCGCGAAAGGCCTGGTTGAAAACGTCTTGGTGCATATCGAGCAGCGTGTAGACGTGGTACCGACCCAGCAGATCGACCGTCCGGGTCAGCTCGGCCAGGTAGCGGGCGGTGGTGGTCCGGTTGAACTGGGAGGCGCCGCGGGCTGCTCCCTGGGCACAGGTGGCGGGGTTGTTCGGGCCCCCCTTCCCCGGCTCGATGCCTTGCCACAGAATGCCCAGTCGCACGACGGTGAAGCCGAGGCCGGCGATCCTTCGGGCATCGGCGTTCGTGAAATTCCACGGTCGTCCCGGGTCGGGGTAGAGCTCGTACGGCGCCCGCTTGTACGCCGCGTCTACCCCGTGCAGAGTGACAATCCGGCCGAGCTTGTCGTAGAGATACGGCCCGCCGGGGGCCCGCAGCGGTCCAGAGACGATGCCATCGGAAGGAGGGTGGGTGGCGCGGCCGGCGCCTGCGGCCCGTATCTGCGCCGGTGAGTTGTATTGCCTGGTGTTGACGGCGGGGCTCATCGGTGAGCCACAGCCCGCCAGTAGCAGCATGACCAGCAGCGGGACCATCGCCGCCACGGTGCGCGTCCTCATGTGACGTCTGGTGCGGTGACCCGAGTCCCCGTCCACACCCGGCTCATCGTCGTGTTCCCCTCTCCGAGCGGGCGTTGGGCCGCTCTCCCCGTGTGGGCGTTGGGCCGTCCCTTCCCCGGTCCACTACCTGGGTTTAACCTGGGAAGCCCGCAGGGTAACAGCGGGCCGCGTCCTGTTGGGGTCGCCTCGGCCACACCGACCACGCCGGCCGCACCGACCACGCCGGCCGAACCGACCACGCCGGCCGAACCGACCACGCCGGCCGCCAGCGCACAGGGCCGGGCGGGCGCGGGCGGAGCACCTTTGGGTCCTGGAGCCCCGGGAGGATCCTCGGCCGGCCATTCTGGCGGCCGCAACGCCAAGCCGCCTCGTCGAGGTCAGGAGCGCGTCTGGCGTTCGATGTGCTGGAGCTCGATCATCAAGGGGAGCACGAAACCGATGTAGGCATTGGTCAGCGTGTAGTCGTCGGTTGGTCCGTGGGTGACCATGGTGCCCACGTCGATGATGCGAACCCGATCATCCTTGCGTTGGTACTCCTTGGCCCGGGCGAGTATCGCCTCGAGCTCTTCGACGGAGGCGACCTCCAGCCCGAAATGGTCGAGCGGCGGTGCAACCAGGAAACCCTCGGCGGCGGGCAGGAGGTAGAGGAACTGCCGGAGGGACCCGGTGTAGAGGATGAGGGGGTTGCCTCTCTCGCCGGTGTTGTCACCTTCGGTCCATCCGAAGACGGCGGAGAAGTAGTCCAGGAGCGTGGCTCTCCCGTCGGGGTCGAGTAAGGCCGCGTCGACGCTGATGGCCACGTGGTTGATCCGCGGGCGAAAGGCGGCCTCGGCGTCGGTCGTCACGAAACCTCCGGTCGTACCAGGACCTTGCTCGATATCTCGCCTCGCGCCAGGCGTTCCATGGCATCCGTGACCCCGCTGAGCGGAATGTCATGAGGTTCGAGGAGGGACTCGATCGGGAGCGCTCCGCTGTCGAGCAACGCCACCGCCGGGGCGAAGCCTTCGTCGTTGTAGTTGTAGGCGCCGACAACCTCGAGTTCGAAGATGATCATGCGGTTCTGGTTTACCCGGGGGGGCTCGAAACCGGTGCCGACGATGACCAAGGTGCCGGCGTAGTCCAGTTGGCCCAGCGCTCGCTCGGCGGCACTGGCCCGTCCCGAGCACTCGAACGCGACCGCATAGGGCTGGGCCACGGTGGAGCCCATGGGCGGATCCACCAGTACCGCGGGGTTCACCACCCGGGTGGCACCGACCGCGGTCGCCCGTTCGCGCCGGATGGGTGAGGGCTCGCTGACGGTGACATCGGTCACCCCCTGGGCGCGCAGGACGGCGACGATGAGGAGACCGACCGGGCCACCGCCCGTGACGAGGACGCGATCGGTTGGTTCCACCTGGCCGATGCGCACGGCGTGCAGCGCAATCGCCGTCGGCTCGGTGAGGGCCGCGGCCCTGCTCGATAGAGAGTCGGGGATGGCGAGCGCGCCGTTCACCGCCACGGTCTTGTAGCGGCAGAAGGCACCACTCGAACCCAGGAAGTCAGCCGGCCGTCGGTGCAGGCAGACGGAGGGACGGCCACGACGGCAGGGTCGGCACGCGCCGCACCCCGGAGTGGGATTCCCCACGATCCGCTGACCAGGTGCCCAACCCGCATCGGCCTCGGCCGAGACCACGACGCCCGACCACTCGTGGCCGAGGATCGATCCGGGCTTGGCATATTTCTCCAGCACCATGTGGAGGTCGGACCCGCAGATACCGCATTCGGCGATCTCGACCAGGAGCTCCCCGGGGCCGGGTCGGGGAGCCGGTACCTGCTCGACCTCGATCTTGCCATCGCCCACGTAGACGGCCGCGGGCATGAGCTCGGGTGGCACGGCGCTCATGCTACGGCAACGGCCGTGATGCCGGCGGCCCGGCGACGACGGCCAGCCAGCAGGTGATCAGGCTGGGAGCTGGTACTGCTTGAAGTAGTTCCACATGGTCTGATTGGCATCGACCAGGACGGTCCCTTCCCCCACGCCCTGCAGGATCCACCCACTTCGTGGTCCGGTATTGAGCAGGCTGCCCGGCCAGACGTGACCCGAGCCGGTGAGTCGCCACAGGACGACCGAAGCTCCGTCCTTGCAGTGGCCATAGGTGACCAGCGTGGCGGTCTCGCCGGCCGAGATCGATCCTGCCGCCCCCACAATGGGTGTGGCGTCGTGCGGGATGCTCGCGCACCCGTCGGCCTTCACCCATTGGCCGATCCCTTCCAAGGCGGAGAACACAAGCTTGGGGTTCTCGTTCGGCGTGCCGTTGAACGGGACGATCGGGTCGCTCTTGCTGGCGAACTCCATGACCGGCACGACCCGGGTCGGATGGATCGTGGGGATCTCCACCGGCCCTTCGATGGCGGAGATGGCGGCGAAGTGGCCGGCAGCTTCCGCCCCCATGGCATTGGCCATCATCCCGCCGCTCGATATCCCCGTGATGTAGACCCGCCGCAAATTGACCGGCGTGCGTGTGGCGACGTCTGCGATGACCCTGACCAGGAATCCGACGTCATTGATCTTCTTGATCTCCGGCAGGGCGCAGCACTCGCCGGCGTTCCAGCCGTATTGGGCCTGCTTCGCTACCGGGTCGGGGGTCAGCACCTTGGAGACCCTGGTGCCGTTGGGATAGACGACCAGATACCCGTTCAGGTCGGCGTTGGGATCCATCTGCGTCTGGAGCTCCTCCAACTGCCCGTTCTGAGTGTCGCCGTGCAGATTGAACACCACGGGAAGGGGCTTTCCGGTGGCCGCGGCCGGCGGGACGTGCACTCGGTAACTACGTGTCAACCCGTCGAACCCGAGAGAGAACACGTAGGAGCCCTGCATCGGGGCGAGCCTGGGACCCGCCGCTGTCGCCGTTGTCGACGCCGCTGTCGCAGCCGACGTCGTCGTTGTCGTGGCAGCACCGGCATCAACGGGCGCTCCCGTGGACACCAGAGACCCGAGGAGAGCGAAGACAGCGGCCAGCAGCGGTAACGCAGCGCGCTCGAGACCCGTGGGGAATGGCCATGGGGAATCTCCAATTCTTGGGCTGGCCGGAACGGATTTGAGAGTATGGCAGCAACCGGGATGGCAGCTGGGCCCGCTCACCCGGCGGGCATCATCGTCAATCCCGGGGACCACGGCCGCTCGGTCGGGTCCCCCTCTCCACCTGGGCCACACTGTGTGTCGTGGTTGCCCAGTACATCTACACCATGCGCGAGTTGCGGCGGTTCCATCCGCCTGATCGTGAAGTACTCAAAGGCATCAATCTCTCCTTCTACCCCGGGGCCAAGATCGGGGTCATCGGTGCCAACGGGTCCGGGAAGTCGTCGTTGCTCCAGATCATGGCCGGCGAGGACGACGGATTCACCGGCGAAGCCCGCCTGACTCCGGGCTTCACCGTCGGACACCTGGCCCAGGAGCCGCAGCTGGACCCCGCCAAGGACGTAGCGGGCAACGTGGCTGACGGCGTGCGCGAGGTGAAGGGCTATCTCGACCGTTACGCCGAGGTCTGCGCGGCCTTCGCGGAGCCCGACGCCGACTTCGACCAACTGCTCGCCGAGCAGGCCGACCTCCAGTCCAAGATCGACGCCGCCGGGGCCTGGGATCTGGACCGTACCTTCGAGATCGCCATGGACGCCTTGCGGCTCCCGCCCGGAGACGCCGACGTGACGACACTCTCGGGTGGCGAGCGCCGCCGGGTCGCCCTGTGCCGGCTGCTCCTGTCGGCGCCGGACCTCCTGCTCCTCGATGAGCCGACGAACCACCTCGACGCGGAGTCGGTGGCGTGGCTCGAGCGTACGCTCCAGGACTACCCGGGCACCGTGGTGGCCGTGACCCACGACCGGTACTTCCTCGACAACGTGGCGGGCTGGATTCTCGAGCTCGACCGCGGTGCGGGGATCCCCTGGCAGGGCAACTACTCCTCGTGGTTGGAGCAGAAGCAGGCCCGTCTGGCCGGTGAGGAGAAGGCCGATCGTTCACGTGAGCTCGCCCTGCAACGGGAACTGGACTGGATCCGCATGTCGCCGCGGGCTCGTCAGAGCAAAGGCAAGGCTCGCGTCAACGCGTACAACGACCTGGTGGCCGAAGCCGAGGCGGCTGAACGGCGCGCCGACAAGGTGGAGATCAGCATCCCCCCGGGCCCCCGTCTGGGCGATCGGGTCGTCGACGCCGAGGGGCTGGTCAAGGGCTACGGGGACCGGTTGCTCATCGACCATCTGTCCTTCCTGCTCCCGCCCGGCGGCATTGTCGGCGTCATCGGCCCGAATGGGGCCGGGAAGACGACACTGTTCAAGATGATCGTCGGCGAGGAGAAGGCGGACGAGGGGGAGTTGCACGTCGGCGCCACCGTGTCATTGGCCTACGTGGACCAGTCCCGGGACAACCTGGAGGCCGGCGCCACCGTGTTCGACGAGATCACCGGCGGCCTCGATCGGATCGTGGTGGGCCAGCGCGAGCTGCACGGTCGGGCCTACGTGGCCAGCTTCGGCTTCAAGGGCAGCGATCAGCAGAAACTGGTGGGTCACCTTTCGGGAGGCGAGCGCAATCGGGTCCAACTGGCCAAGGTTCTCAGGTCCGGCGGGAATGTGCTCCTGCTGGACGAGCCCACCAACGACCTCGATGTCGACACGCTGCGGGCCCTCGAAGAGGCGCTGTTGGGCTTCCCCGGGTGCGTTCTGGTCATCAGCCATGATCGATGGTTCCTCGATCGAATCGCCACCCATGTCGTGGCCTTCGAGGGCGACTCCGAGGTCCGTTGGTGGGAGGGGAACTTCAGCGACTACGAGGCAGACCGCAAGAAGCGGCTCGGCGTCGACGCCGATCAACCCCATCGCCTGCGCTACAAGCCGCTGCTGAGGGGCTGAGGGGCTGAGGGGCTGAGGGGCTGAGGGGCTGAGAGGCTGAGGCACGAAGGGCTCCCGGCCCGGCCTCGCGTGGGTTCCTTGGGCGGCTACGTTCGGCGACTACGTTTTCAGCCACGTCAGAGGCGGCCTGAGGAGCGGCATCGAGGGCGGGCATCAAAGGTGTGGCAAGAGGCGCGGTGAACGGGGATGGGGGGTTGCGTGCACAAGGGGAATGACAAGGGCGCGACGGAGCCCGCTTGGTCACCGGGCGCCCGTGGTGACCGCTGGTGGATCTCGGTCTTGCTGATCGGCGCCTTGGCCGTGGGCGCGGGCACGGTGGCGTCTGGTCGCAGCGGCGTGGCCGGTGCCGCCACGACGGTGCCGGTGTCCAAGGCCAGCACCAGCACCCGAGGGGTGACCGCGACCACCATCAATGTCGTCTTCCCCGTCGTCAACCTGCAAGCCCTGGCCTCCCAGTACGGATTCGCCGGGGACGTCGAGTACACCGAACAGGCCAAGGCCATCAACCTCTTCGTCAAACAGATCAATGACAGCGGAGGTATCAACGGTCGCAAGATCAATCCGATCATCTCCTCCTTCGACCCGGCCAGTGAGACAGGGATGCGGGCGCTGTGCAAGGACTGGACCCAGGGCAACCCGGCTGCTTTCGCCGTGCTCGATGGTGTCGGGACGTATTCGGGCGACAATCAACTGTGCGTGACCCAGGAGGGTCACACACCGTTCCTCGCCCAGTGGACGACCACCACCAACTACACCCAGTCCGGCTCGCCGTACCTGTGGTGGACCGGCCCCGACGACGCGGCGGTCCTCCGGGCCCTGGTGGCCTGGGGCAAGAGCAAGGGAACGATCGGCGGCCGGAGCAAGGTGGGCGTCATCGCCGGCGACCGGGCCAGCGACCAGACGGCGCTGCACGACTACCTCCTGCCCGCCCTCGCGAAAGCCGGCGTCACGCCGGTCGTCGAGACCATCGCCGCCGAGACTTCGGAGACGGCCACCACCAACAGCGATGCCCCCCTGGTGGTGGAGAAGCTGCGCGCGGCCGGGGTGACGTCGGTGATCCCCCTCATCCCCTTCAACGCCTTCCTCCCCGTGCTCTCGGCCCAGACCTCGCAGAAGTACTTCCCCAAATTGCTCCTGTCCGACTACGAGTCCTCCATCGAATCGTCCCTCGGTCTCATCCCCGTTCCCTTCGAGAAGGCCCTCAACGGGCAGGAGGGGGTGACCACCGAGACGCTGGGGGGCATTGACGACCCGCGCCCGAGTCGGCCGGGGGCTATGACCCGGGGGTCCGGAGTTGCTGGACGACGTGGCACAAGGCCTACCCCGAGATCCCCAAGGGAAACATGAACGACGATATAGAGGAGCAAGGGCCGGTACAGGGGTGGTGCCAGGAGATCCGGCTCTTCGCCCAAGCGGCCACCGCCGCCGGCAAGAACCTCGATCGGCGGTCGTTCGTCACCGCCATGTCCAAGATCTCCGACTTTCCAGGCGGCTATAGCCCGATCCTCACCTACGGGCCCGACAAGTTCTACGGCCCGTCGGCGTACCAGGTGGTCCGCCTGCACGACAACACCCATCCCAGCGCCCAATGCCGCCTTCCCATCGGCACGTTGCCACCCCAAGGCCGGTGCTGGACCATCGTCCAGAGTTGGAAGCCCCTTCCCTCGCCCCGATGAGTTCTCCCTCGGCCGGCGGAAGTCCAAAGCAGCGCTGGGAGACGGAGGGATGGTGCCTCCTCGAGGGGCTCCTGCCGGCCGACGTCGTGCAGGCGGCCCAGAAGGACCTCGAGCCCCTGTTCCCGAGCGCGGCGGACTTCGCGGCGGACCGTGACCCTGAGCGCAACCGACCCTTCCGCACCGACTCGCACACCGTGATGCCGACGTTTCCGTTCGAGAGCGACGCCTGCAACGATCTGGTCCTCCACGACCGCCTGATGGACCTGGCCGAGGATTTTCTGGGCCTGACCGACCTGCGCCTCTATCAGGGCATGCTGAGCGGCAAGTACTCCGACGGCGCCCTTTCCGATGAACAGCTCCTCCACGTCGACTACGGCAACCACACGCTGGTGGTGCCACGCCCCGAGGTCGGGTACCAGCATCTGGAGCTCTTCGTCTATCTCAGTGACGTGACGGCCGAGACCGCAGCGACGCGGATGGTGTCGAGGCAGCTGACCGGGGACATCCCAACCGAGCGCACGTACTTGAGCCTGGCGGACTACGGCCATCTCTACGAAGCCGAGGTGCCGGCGGTCGGCGCCGCGGGGTCGGTGCTGGCCTACCGGCCCGACGTCTATCACCGCGGCGTACGCATGACGGGCCCCGCCTCCGCTCGCTTCATGCTCCACGTGTCCTTCAAGCCGGCGCACACGGACTGGCTCGGCTCCCAGGCGTGGCCGGGCGCCGCCGAGGGACTGGCCTGGCACCGCTTCATGCAGAGGGTCACGGTGCGGCAGCTCTCCATGTTGGGCTTTCCGCCTCCCGGACACGCGTACTGGAACGCCGAGACCCTGCGTGGGGTGGCGGCGCGGTACCCGCTGCTCGACATGACACCGTGGCGGGAGGCGTGACCGCCACCGGCGCCGCCGAACCGTGGTGGAAGTCCGCGGTGCTGTATCAGATCTACCCCCGCTCCTTCGCCGACTCCAACGGCGACGGCATGGGCGACCTCCCCGGTGTCATCGAGCATCTCGACCATCTCGAATGGTTGGGTGTCGACGGGATCTGGCTCTCACCCGTGACGGTGTCGCCCAATGCCGACTGGGGCTACGACGTCTCGGACTTCTGTGCGGTGGATCCCGACTTCGGGACCATGGACGATGTCGATCGGCTCATTGCCGAGGCCGCCCGTCGCGGCATACGCGTCCTGATGGACATCGTGCCGAACCACACCAGTCATCAACACCCGTGGTTCCTCGACGCCCGATCCTCGGCGAAGGCGGAGAAACGCGACTGGTACGTCTGGGCGGACGGCAAGCCCGATGGTTCGCCACCGAACAACTGGGTCAGCAGCTTCGGGGGGCCGGCCTGGACGCTCGACCCGCCCACCGGGCAGTACTTCCTCCACAACCACCTCGAGGAGCAGCCCGATCTCAACTGGTGGAACGAGGACGTGCGCGCCATCTTCGACGGGATCATGCGCTTCTGGTTCGATCGCGGGGTGGCCGGTTTCCGCATCGATGTATGCAACGTCATCATCAAGGACGACCAGCTGCGCGACAACCCGGCGGCTACCGAGGACGACGACTTCGAGGCGCAGATGTTCGGGCAGCGCTCCGTCTACAACGCCAATCGACCCGAGGTGCACGAGGTGATCCGGCGCTGGCGCGCCCTGGCCGACACCTACCCCGAGCCGCGGCTGCTCATCGGTGAGACACCCGTCCCGGTCGATGACCTGGCCAAGTACTACGGGCGGGGCGATGACGAACTGCACCTGGCGTTCAACTTCAACTTCATCAGCGCGCCCTTCGAGGCCACCGCCATGCGGGCCGTCGTCGAGGACACCGAGGCCGCGCTGCCCCTGGACGCGTGGCCGGCCTGGACGGGCTCCAACCACGACATGTTCCGCTTCCCCACCCGTTGGGCCGGTGACGACCCGCGCCGCGCCCGCGCCGCCCTCCTCATGCTGCTCGGACTCCGGGGCACGCCCGTGCTCTACCAGGGGGACGAGATCGGCTTGGGTGACGCCACCCTGGTCCAGGAAGACCTGCGGGATCCCTTGGGAGTGCGCTACTGGCCCCATTACGCCGGCCGCGATGCCGGCCGTACGCCCATGCAGTGGCGCGATGCTCCCGGAGCCGGCTTTGCCGACCCCGACGTGCGACCCTGGCTCCCCGTGCACGATGTCGGGACCCACAACGTGGAGAGCCAGCGATCGGATCCCCACTCCATGTTGACCCTGGCCCGGGATCTGATCGCGCTGCGCCACCGGACGCCCGACCTGAGCCGGGGCGCCTATCGAAGCCTGGACGCGCCGGCCGGCGTCTGGGCGTGGCAACGCGGTGAACGGGCGGTGGTGGTGGTGCACATGGCGGACGGCGAGGCGATCCTGGGCGACCTTCGGGGCACGGTGCGCATCTGCACCGACCGCCGACGCGACGGCGAGGCCGTCACCGGAGCGCTGCGCGTCGGGCCGTGGCAGGCCCTGATCGTCGAGCGCGACGCGCCCACCGGATAGGGCACCGGGTCGTCTACTGTGTCGGTCGGCCCACCGGCGGTGGGGGAGTGACCATCCGGTCGGAGGGGGAACACACACATGCGCGATATCCATCCTGACCTCGCCCCGTACTGGCTCGGCGGCCTGTTGCAGGTCTCGAGCGTGGACGGCGGGCCCACCGACGAGCAGCTGCGAATCATCCAGTCTCTGCAACGCGGCTACTTCGGGATCGAGTCGACGCTCGACCTGGTCCCCTTGGCGGCCGAGGAGCTGACGGACATCATCACCGACCCCGGTTCTCGTCAGCGGCTGGTCCAGACCATGGTCGTCCTCCAGTTCTCCCGCCACCCGGCCAGCGAGGAGCTGGCCACCTCGGTCGAGCAGTACGCCGCGGTGTTGGGTGTGGACGAGCCCATGATGGTTGTCGCCCGCGACGCGGCGTACCATTCCCGCGAGCTTCTCATGGCCGATTGGGCCCGCTTTGCCCGCAAGACTCCCACCGAGCCGCAGCTGCGGGGTCGATCCGACGACGAGTTCGCCGCCCGTATCGACGCGCTGCATCAATGCCCGAAGGGCAGCCTTGGTCGGGGATTCATCGACTTCTACGACTACTGGGGGCTCGAGTTGCCCGTCAACGCGCGGGACCATGCGGTCACGCTCGTGGCCCACGACTTTTCGCACGTCCTGACCGGGTACCGGCCCGGCGACGCCGTCGACGAGGTGGCGCTCTCCGCCATGTTGGTCAGCCTCTCCAACGGCGAGGAGCATTTCAGTGCGTTGACGGCGTCAATGGCGCTCTACGAGGTGGCCCTGTTCGATGTCCTCGACATCGACCCCACCAAGGGCGTTCTGGACCGCCTCGGCGCGCCCGACGTGTTCGCCGACGCCATGCGCCGGGGTGCGTTGTGTACGGCGGACATCGCCACCATCGACCACCTGGCCCTCGCCGATCGGCCCCTCGAGGAAGTTCGGGCCAGTTTGGGCATCACCCCGCGCGCCGCGTAGTCCCTACGGCAGGGGCATGGCCCGTGGTGGAGCGAGGTGCCTCCCGCCGGTGGCCGCTCCCGCCGGGGTGTTTACGCGGCCAGGAGCTCGGCCGGCTGACTCTCGGGAGTCTTGGGCGTCGTGTCCGTACCGCGGCTCTTCCGGGAAGGAAGGGCGAAGCGGAAGATCTTGGCGATCACCGAGCCGAACTGCCGCGACAGGCGGCCCGTGTTGTAGGGAATGCCGTAACGCTGACAGATCTCGCGCACCTGGGGGGCGATCTGCTGGTACCGGCGAGCCGGGATGTCGGGGAAGAGGTGGTGCTCTATCTGAAAGCTCAGGTTCCCGCTCATGATGTGGAAGAGGCGGCCGCCGCTGATGTTGCCCGAGCCGAGAATCTGGCGGAAGTACCAGTGGCCCTTGGACTCGCCCTCGCACTCCTCCTCGGTGAATTCGAGCACGCCGTTGGGAAAGTGGCCGCAGAAAATGATGATGAAGGCCCACAGGTTGCGGATCAGGTTGGCCAAGGCGTTGCCCACCAAGGTCAGGAGGAACAGTGGCCCGGTGAAGGCCGGCCACATGACGTAGTCCCGGAAGGCCAGCCGCCCCGACTTCTTGAGGCCGTTCCGGAGCGCCGGCTTGACCTCGTCCCACGTCTTCTCGCCGTCACGCACCTGGTCCACCTCCACTTCGTGGAACATGATGCCGTGGTCGAACATCATGGCCAGTCCGAGGGCGTAGAGCGGGTTGCCCAGATTCAACGGTGACCAGGGGGTGTCGTCGCTTATCCGGACGACCCCGTAGCCCAGGTCGCGGTCTTTGCCGGTGATGTTGGTGAAGGTGTGATGGAGGTAGTTGTGGTAGTGCTGCCAGCCCTTGGCCGTGCAGGAGGAGTCCCACTCGAACTCGGTGGACGACAGGGCCGGGTCGTTGGTCCAGTCGTACTGGCCGTGCAGGATGTTGTGGCCGATCTCCATGTTGTCCAGGATCTTCGACAGGGAGAGCGCGGCCACGCCGGCCACCCAGAACGGGGGAGAAAGCCCAGGAAGAACGAGGCCCGCCCCCCGATCTCGGACCAGCGTTGCAGGCGGATCAGGCGGCGAATGTACCGCACGTCCTCGGTGCCGAGCTGGGACGCCACGTCGGCTCGAAGGGCTTCGATGTCAAAGGCCAGCGCATCGAGCTGCGCCGGCGTCAGACCATGAGCCTCGGCAACGGTGGTCATCAGAACTCCTCTTCCTTCGGCGGGCTCACAGATCGACTTCGACGTCGCCCACCGGAACGCTCACGCAGATCCGGATGTTCACATCGGGCCCGTTCGTCAGTTGGCCCGTCACGATGTTGCGCACCACGCCCGAACAGAGCTGGCGGGTGCAGGTGTGGCAGATGCCCATTCGGCATCCGTGCTGCGGGGTGAGACCGGCGTCCTCGGCCTGGACCAGCAGCGGCGTGCCGTCGCTGGCCCGGCCGATCTCGCTGGCCGCGAACAGCACGGTGCCGTCGACCGTGCCCGCTTCGGCGGCGAACTGGATCAGGCTGAACGCCTCGGTGTGGAGATGATCGCTGCGCCGGGTCGCCTCGAAGAGCGCCCGGGCTGACTCCATCAACGGCGCCGGACCACAGACGAAAGCCTCGGCGGATATCCAGTCGATCCCCGCCTCGTGGAGCTGCGCCCCGGAGAGGAAACCCTCGGCCTCGCCCGCCCCGGGCTGCTCGGTGAAGACCCGCACCACCCGGACGCCCGGCGCGTCCGCCAGCTCCACGAGCTCGTCGCGGAAGAGCATGTCGGACGCCGTGAGCGCATAGTGCAGGAAGGTCACGGGCTTCGTCCATCCGAGGGCGCACCGGGTGCGCAGCATCGACAGCACCGGGGTGATGCCACTGCCACCGCTGATCAGGAGGAGGTGCTCGGGCTCGACGTCGGGCAGGGTGAACAGGCCCTGGGCCGTGGTCAGGGCGACCGTGTCGCCCTTCTCGGCGGACCGCACGAGATGCTGGCTCACCCGACCCTCGGGATGCGCGGAGATGCACAACTCGATCAGGCCGTCCCTGGACGTGGCCGCATTGGTCATGGAGTAGCAGCGGGTGTGGCGTACCCCGTCGATCTCGACGCCCAGCTGGGTGTACTGCCCGGCCCGGAATCCGGTCCAGTTCCCGTTGGGGCGCAGAGTGAGGGTGACGCTGCGAGGCGTGGTCCGGGAGACCCGGACCACCTTGGCCCGCACTTCGGTGGAGGACCAGGAGGGGCGGACGAGCTCGACGTAGCGATCCACCCCGTACGGGGTGGCGGCCAGGTCGAAGACACGGATGGCTCGCCGCACAATGCGTTGTCTCAGGGATCGCGGGGAGGGGGCCGGTCGATCCCGGGACGCCAGGATCCGGATGCCCACGTGTCGATGCGGCACCGATCGTGAGAGACGTGGAATTCTCACCCGTTTGGCTATTGTGACTTGGAATTCTCGTTCCTCCCGACCATCTCGACCTACGTGTGTGCACAGAGAGTGAGAGAACGATGACTAGAAGTGATTCGTCGACACGCCTGCTGGGCACGAAGCATACGCGTCTTGAGGTCCTCGGGGGGCGCCGCCGCTCATTTGGGAGGATTCCCTGAGTCAGCTGAGCCTGCGGCCGGTCAGCCGGCGGGCCGGGCGGCCCTATCTGGGAAGGTGAGGGGATGGAATACGACCGCCGTGGCCTGCCTCTCTCCACTTCCTCGCCTGATGCGGCCGCCCGCTACCGGAGGGGCACCGAGATCCTGCTCCTGGGCCTGCCCGGGGCGAGGGACGAATTCGCCTCCGCCTCCGCCCTGGACCCGTCGTGTGCCGAAGCGCACTCGGCCCAGGCCTTTGCCGCGCTCTTCGCCGGCGATGTCGCCGGCGCCGCGCCGGCCCTGGAGGCAGCCGAAGTCAGCGCGTCGACCGAGCGGGCCCGCGGGCAGGCGGCCCTGGTGCGCGCCTTCGGCGAGCTGGACCTGGGCGGTGCCCGGAGCCTGGGCCGGGCGCACCTGACGGCCTACCCGCGTGACGATGTCGCCCGGGAGACCGTCGGGCTCCTCCTCTTCCTCTACGGGCGGAGTCAGGAGATCATCGAGCTCTATGACTGGCTGGCCCCGCAGCAGGGGAACGACTGGAGCTTCGCGGCCTCGTGGAGTTTCGCCAGCCATGAGGCCGGACGCCTCGATGCCGGCGCGTCGGTTGGGGGAACAGGTGTTGGCCGAGCACCCCGACGACACCTTCGCCGTGCACAGCCTGGCCCACGTCGCCTACGAGTCGGGTCGGCACCCCGACGGCGTGGCCCTGCTCACGGCCTTCTTCGATGCCTACCGGCCGATCCCCTTCCATGAGCGCCACCTGCGCTGGCACCTCTCGCTGCATCTCCTGGCCACCGCGGACACCGATGGGGCCCGGGCCCTGTGGCGCACTGCGCTGGCACCCGACGCCGTGCCCACCACGCTGGGCGCGGTCGACGACGGGGCCAGCCTGCTCTGGCGCTGGCATCTCTACGACCTCGGAGGCTGGGATCTGCCCTGGCCCGAGCTGGCCGGCGTGGCGGAGGCCACGGCCCAGACGCCGGTGGTACCGCTGCCGTCGGCCTGCGCGGCCGTGGTCCTGGCCGCTCTCGGCGACGAGGGGGGTCTGGCCACCCTGCTGGCCGGGGCCGACCGGCTGGCGGCCGAGGGACGGCCGGTCCCGGCGACGGTGCTGCACGCGGTGGTCGACGCGGCCCGGGCTTCGTTCGCCGGTGCCTGGCGTGACGTGGCCGATGCTCTCTTGCCCCAGCAGCGCCATTTCGGACAGATCGGCGGGAGTCGGGCCCAGCGCGAGGTGTTCGAGGACGCGCTGCTCTTCGGTCTCATCCGATCGAACCGGTCCGAGGAGGCGAGGCCGCTCCTCGACGAACGCCTGACCCGGCGACCCTCGGCCCGCGAGGCGGACCTCTTGGCCTCTCTGCGTTGATGGCCGGCAACCGGTGGATGGCCGGAGAGGGACCACGGGGGGCGGACTACGACCGCCGCTTCGAGGAGTTGGCGGCGCAGGGACACGACATGCACGGGGAGGCGGCCCTGGTCGCGTCGTACCGACCGGTCTCGGTGCTCGATGCCGGATGTGGCACGGGGCGGGTGGCCATCGAACTGGCCCGTCGGGGCCACGAGGTGGTCGGAGTCGACTCCGACCCCAGCATGCTCGAGGTGGCCCGGGCGAAGGCACCACAGTTGGAATGGGTGCAGGGTGACCTGGCTGATCCCGACCTCTTGACGGGCCGGGAGTTCGACGCCGTGGTGTTGGCCGGCAACGTCCTCATCTTCGTGGCGCCGGGCACCGAGGGCCAGGTGCTCTCCAACGCGGCCCGCCTGCTGGTCGAGGGGGGTCACGCCATCGCCGGCTACTCCCTGCGTGCCGCCGCGTTCGACGTGCACGGCCACGACGCCCTGGCCGCGCCGGTCGGCCTGGTGCTCGCCGACCGCTGGTCCACCTGGGACCGTGCACCCTTCGGGCCGGACAGCACCTACGCCGTGTCGGTGCACCGCAAGGCCGGGTGAGCCGCGCGCGTGGCCGCCTTGCGAATACGCAATTTCACCGGGCTTCGTTAGTCTGAACCACGATGAGCGATGCTGAGCTCGATCAGACCGATCACCGGATCATTGAGCTTCTCTCCCAGAACGCTCGGCGGACCATGTCCGACATCGGCGAAAGGGTGTCGCTCTCGGCCTCCGCGGTGACCCGGCGCATCGAACGGCTGGAACGCTCCGGGGTGATCGCCGGCTACACGGTGGTGGTCGATCACCGCAAGGCCGGCCGCCCGATTCAGGCCTTCACCGAGGTCCGGTTCGCCGGTACCGCTGACCTGAAGGAGATAAAGGACACCGCGACCCAGCTCCCCGAGGTCCAGGCCGTGTTCACCACGGCCGGTGATCCCGATGCGCTGGTCTGGCTGCAGGTGCCCGACGTCGAGCGGCTGGGCCAGGTCATCGAGAAGCTGCGCAAGAGAGGAAGGGTCACCGGCACCAAGACTCTGATCGTGCTCGATACGTGGTCACGCCACCGCGCCAACGGGGCCGACGCACCCCCTCGACGTACCTAGTGCGCCGCTCGGGCCGATTGGCCGTCGTGCTGGTGACGGTCGCCGTGGTGCTGGTGGGGTGCAGCAAGACGCCCACCCGGGCCCAGACCCAGAACTCGCGGCCCACCACGACGCCCAGCACGGCGTCCACCACCACGCCCACCACGGTCACGGCGGGGGCGGGGGCCGGGGTGTGGTCGAAGGCGGTGCCGCTGGCCAAGGGGGCCGACCTCTCGGTGGTCTCCTGTGGGGCGGCCGGCACCTGCCTGGCCGGCTCGTCCACCGGTCAGTCCTACCGGCTGCTCAACGGTCGACCCGGCACCCTCGGTCCGGTCGGGACCTCCCCCTCGCCCCAGGGGGTCTCCTACCTGAACTGCACCACCCCGACGTTCTGCGCGGCCGTGCCCAACCTGAACCAGGCCGTGCTGTTCGACGGGACGGCCTGGTCGGCCCCGGTGACGATTTCGGCCGCCATGGGATTCGAGTCCATCGACTGCGTGGGCACGACGTGGTGCATCTCCATCGACGGCGAGGGGAACTCCTTCGTGTACGACGGCAGCGGCTGGTCGGGCAACGTGGGTGCCTGGGGGGCGGCCAATCAGATCTCCTGCGTCACCCCGACCTTCTGCGTGGCCGTCGAGGGCGGGACCACCGTGTGGGACGGACAATCCTGGACCCAACCCGGCAACGCCGACACCCAGGGCCAGCTCAACGCGGTCTCCTGCGCCACCACCATCTTCTGTGTCGCTGTCGACAGCGCCGGTGACGTCCTCACGTGGAACGGGACGGCTTTTTCCGCACCGGTTCCGGTGGCCATCGAGCCGCCTCTGGCCGGAAACGACGCGTCGGGGTTGACCGGGGTGTCCTGTCCCACCGCCACCTTCTGCCGTGCCGTCGACTCCCTCGGTCGCGTCTTCGGCTTCGACGGCACCACCTGGAGCAAGGGGACCCTGATCGACCAGGGGCACGCGCTCACCAGCATCTCGTGTCCGACGGTCACCTACTGCGCCGCCGTGGATCGCAGCGGGAACGCCTTCGTCTCCGAGGTGAACTCCTAGGTCCGATTCCTGGAAAGACTCCTAGGTCCGATTCCTAGAAAGGGGTCCTACCACGGCGCCAGTTCGGGGGCGGGGCCCCGGCCCAGGATCCACGACAGGAGGGCGGCCCGATCGGCCCGGCCCGGCAGAGCCGCCACCTCGGCCGGCAGCCAGGCCTCGACCAGCGCAGGCGGCAGGGGGACCGGTCCCGGGTGCAGCCCGAGATCGCCGCGGTGGACGGCCACCTCGCGCCAGCGGGAGAAGACGACGTCGCTCGAGGTTTCCACCCTTCCCCGCACCGTCCTCGAACGCGCCGCCCAGGCGGCTGGAGGCAGGCTGGCCATGGACTGCTCGACGGCGGCCGCGGTGTCCCTGACGTCGCCCACCAACGCCGCGGCCGACCGGCCGGCTCCTGCCTCGATGTCGTCCCGACGACCGGCCAGCCCACCCGCGTACTGGTCCAGGACCTCGCCGCGGCGGGCGCCCTCGAGACGCCGCACCACGCTGTCGGCGTTGCGGGCGATGTGCGTCAAGAGGTGGCCCACGCTCCACCCGGGCAGCGTGCTGGGCTGGCGGGCCTGGGCATCCGACAGACCGTCGAGGTCGGCCACCAGGGCCGCGTGGGCCGCCGCACATCCCTCGATCCACCCGGTCGGTGGATCGCTCACGGGGCCGGGATGGCCGACTGCGCGTCCAGCATGTCGGCCATGACGGCCCGGATGAATTCGTCGGCTTCATCGGTCATCCCGCCGGCCACGCCGCCGTAGATCGCACCCGACTTCGGAGCCTCGGCGGCGTGCTCCTTGGCGTAGTCCACCGCGTCCGCCAGATCCGCGGCGAAGGTGGCCGCGACGTCGGGTTGGGTCTGGGGCCTGGTCACCGCCATGTGCAACGCGTTCGGGTACTGCTGGCCGTTGAAGCGCCAGCCTCTGGTCCGCATGAAGTCATTGATGTGGTAGACGTCGAAGGCGTCGGACGTGAAGGAGAAGAGGAAGGTGGGATGGCCCATCATCGTGAGCTCGGGGTGTTGGTGCACCGCCTCCTGCATGGCCAGTGACGTCTCGAAGATCGCCCTGGCGTAGCGCAGGTACCCCTCGTGACCGATCTGCACCATGGCGGCCCAGGTGGCGGCGATGATGCCGCCCGAGCGCGAGCCGTCCATGCCGGGCGAGGTGTACTTCCCGCCGCTCCAGTCGGTCAGGTAGAAGTACTGCGAGTTGCGCAGCTCCTTGGTCCGGAAGCTGACCACCGAAGAACCCTTGAAGGCGTAGCCGTATTTGTGGGTGTCGGCCGAGATGGAGGTGACGCCGGGGATGCGGTAGTCGAACACCGGGATGTCGTAGCCCAGTTCCTCACCGAAGGGAAGGAGCAACCCCCCGAGGCATCCGTCGACGTGCAGGCCGGTGCCCCGCTCGAGCGCCAGGTCGGAGAGCTCGGCGATGGGGTCGACGGTGCCGTAGCCGTAGTTGCAGGCCGACCCGATGAGGGCGACGGTCTGATCGTCCATGTGGTCGCGCACCCAGTCGACGTCGACCTGCGTGGTCACCGGGTCGACCGGCGCCTTGCGCAACTCGACCCCGAAGAGGTGGCAGGCCTTGTCGAAGGCGGGATGGGCCGTCTCGGGCTTGATCACGTTGGGCCGGGTGACGCCGCGGCTGTGGGCCGCATGCTCTCGATAGGCCAGGACGGCGTGCGCGATGCTCCCGGTCCCCCCGCTGGTGACCAGGCCGCACGGGTCGTCCCCGCCGGCCCGGGCCGCCTCGCCGTGGTGCAGGTTGAGGACCATGGAGATGATCTCGGCCTCGAACTTGGTGGCGCTGGGGCAGATGTCCCGCTGCAGCACGTTGACGTGCGCGAAGAGCCCGAAGGCCTCGTTCATGAAGGCGTAGTGGTCGTGGTCGCCGCAGTACATGGTGCCCGAGACCTTGCCGCCCTCCCAGAACACGTCCTCCTCCTTGGCCATGGTGTGCAGCTGCGAGAGCACCTCGTCACGGCTCATCCCGGTCTCGGGCAGGCTCCGGTGGATCTCGAATCGGTCCGCGTAGGGATAACTGCTCATGGTGTTCCTCCTTGGTCCTTGGGCTCAGTGGCGCCGCCGCTCGCCGGTCCTTCCGGCCCCCCGCTCACCAGTGGATCCCTGTCGTTTCGGAAGCGGTCGGCGTAGTTGCGGGCGTCGAGGAAACGGACGCCCGGGATGTGCTCGATCTCGAGCACGAACATCAGCAGGGCCGCCAGGAAGAGGCCGAGGAACGTGTGCCCGTAGCCGAGGACGATGCCGATGCCGGCGACGGCGAACACGGTGGCGGCCGTGGTCAGCCCGCGCACCATGTTTCCCGAGGTGAACACCAGCCCGGCCCCGATGAAGCCGATGCCGGTGAGGATCCCGGCCACGGCCTGAGGGGACGACTGCCCGGCTACGGCGGTGATGGCGGTGGCGGCGCCGCCGACCAGCGCGAAGGTGCGGTCCCCGGCCGGGGAGCCCCGCAGCTGGCGTTCGAACCCGAAGGCGAACCCGACGGCGCACCCGATGGCGACCCGGGCGAAGAGGTGCAGGTCGGCATGGAACACAGGCTGATTATCGCAGGATCAGCTCGGCCCGCACCGGACGATGATCGGAGCCGGCATCGGGGAGGACCTGGCCCGAGATGATTCCCACCGTGCCGCGGACCAGGATGTGGTCGATCTGGCTGTGCGGATTCTGGCTCGGCCACGTCCGGCCCTTCACCGCCCGGTGCCACTCGCGCAGGAAGGCGCGGACCGGTGGCCCCCACAGGTTCATGTCGCCCAGCAGAATCGCATCGGGACGGGCCTCGGTGTGCAGGCGCTGGCGCAACAGGACGTAGTGGCGGTGCGACCCGAATTGGAGGTGCGACATGTGGGTGCCGACGACCGAGATCGGATGGCCCTCCACGGTGAGGTCGACCACGATGGCGGCTCGACGGACCCGCTCCCGCGGCAGGTGGGGCAGGTGGAGCGTACGGGTGTCATCGACGACCAGGCCCTGCCGGGTCAGGACCGCAATGCCCCAGCTGCCCCGCTCGGCCTCCCGGAAGCGGGGCGAGGCGGCGACGGCGGCCGGTGCCGGGCGTTGGCTGTCGAAGAAGAGGGAGTTCTTGCCGGCCCGAAATCCAAAAGGGGGCATCCAGCTCTCCGTCGCCGCTGGGTCCGGCCGGGCCCGCCGGCCCTCGGCCAAGGTGCAGGCCACCACCCCGTAGCCGAGGGCCCGGCCTATCTGCTCGGCCTGACCACCACCAGCGGCCTCCTCCTCGGAGGTCCACGTTTCCTCGAGCACGATCACGTCGGCATCGAGGTCCCGGCACGCGGCGACATGATCGAAGCGGCGGCCCCATCCGTCGACCCCGCAATGCATGTTGAAGTTGGCGACGGTGAGCACGATCCGGACCGACGATAGGGCACCGGTACCATCGCGTGGGTGTCGGACCAGGCAGCGCGCTATCTCGTCGAACGACTCAGGCCGTATGGCACCACCATCTTCGCCGAGATGTCCGAACTGGCCGTGGCCACCGACTCCATCAACCTGGGCCAGGGCTTCCCCGATACCGACGGGCCGGCCGAGCTCGCCCGCATCGCGGCCGAGGCGGTGCTGGCCGGGCGCAACCAGTACCCGCCCAGCCAGGGCGTGCCCGAGCTGCGGGCGGCCATCGCGGCGCACCAGGCCTCCTGGTACGGATTGCAGTTCTCGCCCGAGGACGAGGTACTGGTCACCGCCGGCGCCACCGAGGCCCTGGCCGCCACCCTGCTGGCCTTGTGCGAGGCCGGCGACGAGGTGGTCATGTTCGAGCCCTCCTACGACTCCTATGCCCCCGTCGCGGCGATGGCTGGTGCCACCACCCGCCTGGTCCGGCTCCACCCTCCCGGCTGGACCTTCGATCCCGACGAGTTGGCCGCGGCCGTCACCCCGCGCACCAGGCTCATTCTGCTCAACTCCCCCCACAACCCCACCGGCAAGGTCTTCGGGCCGGAGGAGCTGGGGCTGATTGCCGAGCTCTGCTGCGCCCACGACATCCTGGCGGTGACCGACGAGGTCTACGAGCACCTCGTCTTCGAGGGCACCCACATCCCTCTGGCCACCCTGGCCGGCATGGCCGATCGCACGGTCACCATCTCCTCGGGGGGGAAGACCTTCTCGTTCACCGGGTGGAAGGTGGGCTGGGTGACCGCCTCGTCTGCGCTCATCTCCGCCGTGCGGGCGGTCAAGCAGTTCCTCACCTACACCTCGGGTGCGCCGTTCCAACTGGCCATCGCCCACGGGCTGGCCTTCGAGGCGGACCGGATCGACCGGCTGGGGGCCGAGCTCCGGGCCAAGCGCGATCTCTTCTGCGCCGGGATGGCTACCCTCGGATTCAGCGTGTACCCACCGTCTGCCACCTACTTCGCCACCACCGACATCGCCTCCGTGGCCCCGGGCCTCGGCGCCTACGACTTCTGCCGCGCCCTGCCGGATCGGTGCGGCGTGGTGGCCATACCCAGTTCGGTGTTCTACGGCAGCGGCCAGGCCGACCCCGACCCCGAGGTCGGCCGCACCCTGGTCAGGTGGGCCTTCTGCAAGCGGGACCAGGTCCTGGCCGAGGCTCTCGAGCGCCTGGCGGGGTGGGCGCCATGACCAGGCTCAGTTGGGTCGATGCCTTCACGGACACCCCGTTCGCCGGCAACCCGGCCGGGGTCTGCCTGCTCGATACGCCGATGACCGACGATCACATGCAGTCCCTCGCCGCCGAGCTGGGCATTGCCGAGACGGCGTTCGTCACCCCGGCGGCCGACCCCGGCACGTTCGGGTTGCGCTGGTTCTCCCCGGCCACCGAGATCGACCTCTGCGGCCACGCCACCTTGGCCTCGGCCCACGTGCTGCGCCGGCGCGGCGTGGTCGACGGCGCCGATCCGGTGCGCTTCGACACCCGCAGCGGGACGCTCGTCGCCAGTTTCCACGCTGACCGGATCTCCCTGGACTTCCCGGCGGCGCCCATGACCGGGGCACCGCTGCCTGCCGCGCTGCGGGGGGAGTGGGACGGCGACGATGTCGTGGCCGCCGGCCGCTCGGACTTCTTCTCCGTCGTCATCCTGGCCACTGAGGCGGCGGTGCGCGATTACCGGCCCGACCTGGCCGCCCTCGCGGCCGCCGGTTCCAAGGCCGTCCTGATCACGGCCGCGGCCGATGCCGACTCCAGAGCCGACTACGTCCTCCGGGTCTTCGGGCCCAATGTCGGGATCGACGAGGACCCGGCCACCGGGTCGGCCCAGTGCACGGCCGGCCCGTATTGGTCGAGCACCCTGGGACGACCCGAGTTGGTGGCGCACCAACTCTCCAGGCGGGGCGCCGTGCTCTACGTGCGCCCGGCGGGGGAGCGGGTCCACATCGCCGGCCATGCCATGACCGTCTTTGACGGCGACCTGTGCTAGCGATGGCGCCGTGGCCGACCCCTCCAGCGACCTCGTGGACCTGGTGATATTGCATCAACCCGCCTCGTCCCGGGAGGCCGCGGCCAAGACGCGCTTCCTGGCCGAGCTCGAACGGCTCCCCGACCCCACCAACGAGCATGCCGACCCCACGCACGCCACGGCCTCGGCCATCGTGGTGGGGACGCGGGGCACGGTGCTCCACCTCCACAAGCGTCTCGGCCGCTGGATGCAGCCGGGAGGGCACATCGACCCCGGGGAGACACCTCCGGCGGCGGCCCGGCGCGAGGCCGAGGAGGAGCTGGGCCTGACCGTGGCCCACCCCGCCGGGGGGCCGCGCTTGCTCAACCTCGACGTGCACGAGGCGGCCCTCGGCCACACCCACCTCGACCTGCGCTACCTGTTGATCGGGTCCGACAAGGACCCGGCCCCGCCGCCCGGCGAGAGCCCCGAGGCGCGCTGGTACGACTGGGACGAAGCCGAGGGCATGGCCGACGAGGCGTTGGCCCCGGCCCTGCGCGTGGCGCGGGCCGAGTGGGAGGCCTCGGCATGAGCAGCCCACTTGAGCCAGTTGCTGGTCGTCCAGGATCTCGACACGTCGATCACCCAGCTCCAGCACAAGCGGGCCGCGCTGGCCGAGCGCAGTGGGCTCACCGGCCTCGAAGTCGAGCTGGCCGGTTTGACGGAGGAGAAGGTCGCCCTCATGGGGCGCCGGGCCGAGTTGATGGCGACCCAGAAGGAGCTCGAGGGCCAGATCGCCGTGGTCACCGAGCGGCGAACCGGGATCGAGCAGCGCATGTACGCCGCCCGGGGCTCCTCCACCCGCGACCTCCAGGCCATGGACGAGGAGGTCCGTCATCTGACCCAACGCCAGAACGAGCTCGAGGAGCTCGAGTTGGTGGCCATGGTCGACCAGGAGCCGATCGACTCCGAGCTCGCCGTGCTGTCGGCCCGGAGCACCCCGGTGGAGGAGCGGGTGGGGGTCCTGCGCGAGGAGGTGGCGGCAGGCCAGTCCGAGATCGACCAGGAACTGGCCGCGGCGACGGCTGACCGGGCCGCCGCCGCGGCCGAGCTCCCGGCCGCGCTGGCCGATCGCTACGAGAAGCTACGGGCCCGAATGCGGGGCACCGGGGCGGCCCGCCTCATCGGCCATCGCTGCGACGGGTGCCACCTGGAACTGTCTGCCGTCGAGGTCGACCGGATCCGGGCCATGCCTCCCGATACCGTCGTCACCTGCGACTCGTGCGGGCGCATTCTGGTGCCCGTCTGAGATGCTCATCCTCGTCCGGCACGGCGAGTCCACCGCCAACGCAGAGGGTCTGCTGCTCGGGCGCACCGATGCGGAGCTGACCGAGGTGGGACGGGCGCAGTCGGTTGCGGTGGGGGCACTGCTCCCGGCCACCGTCCTCTCGTTGCGCACCAGCCCTCTGGCCCGGGCCCGGACCACGGCCGCCCTGCTCGGTCTCACGGTCGCGCCCGAGATCGACGACCGCTGGATCGAGGTCGACTACGGCGAGTTCGAGTGCCAACCCCTGGCCGAGGTGCCGGCCGAGGTGTGGCGGGAGTGGCGCAGTGACCCTGGTTTCCGACCCGCTGGAGGCGAGTCCCTGGCCGAGGTCGATGCCCGCGTCGGCCTCGCCTGTGAGGAGCTCTTCTCCACCAAGGGGGAAGGTGCCCGCGATCGAGAGGGCGACGTGGTGGTGGTAAGCCACGTGACGCCGATCAAGGCGGCGGCGGCCTGGGCCCTCGGCGCGGATGCCGGGCTCTCGTGGCGCCTCCACCTCCAGACCGCCTCGGTGACCCGCATCGCGTGGGGAAACGGCACGCCCGTGCTCGAGAGCTTCAACGAACTGGCGCCCGATCGGTACGGCACGTCACAATCACGCCGTGTCTGACGTCATCGGGTCCGAGGTTCCGCCCACGCTGGCCGGTCTCCGACCGGCCCCGGGGGACGAAGAGCTCCCGGTCCATCGCCGGACCATTGACGTGGGGGTCTTCGAGCGCGACGGCTACCACGTCGTGATCGGCACCCTGCACGACCAGCGACCCTGGGCCAGCGGTGCCCTCGGACCCCGACACCTGCACCGCATGGAGCTGGGCATCGTGGTGCGCCGGTCGGATCTGATCATCGTCGACGCCGAGGCCACCATGGGCACCTTTCCCCACGCCGAGTGCCCGACCATCGAGAGCTCCTTTTCCGAACTGGTGGGCTTGTCGGTGTCGCGCGGCTACACCAGTGCCGTCCAGTCCCGGTTCGGTCGCGAGCGGGGTTGCAGCCATCTCGAGTTCCTGGCCCGCGCCCTCGGACCCGTGGTCATCCAGGCCATCAGCTCGTCGGCCTCGTTCCGCGTCGAGCATGGCGACGGCCAGAACCCCTTGGCCGGAGGAGGACAGGGCGGAGGTGGCCTGACGTGGTTGGCCAACACCTGTCACATTTGGGCTGAGGAGGGCGCCGGCCCGCAGAAGGTGGCGAGCGGGTGGAGTCCCGCGCAGGGCGAATACCCGGCGCCGTCGGTGGTCGAGATCCGGCGCCGTCAGGCACAGTCGACGTAGGACCCGACATCCGGGCCCTCAGGTATCCAGCACCACACCTCCGGCATCGGCCCCAGCACCGGCAGCCGGTATCGGCACCCGGTATCGTGCGGGCGAGTTCTGACCTGTGGGGGTGATGACGTGAGGAGCCGGCGTCGACAGTGGATCGCCCACGGGCGCGGCCACAGCCTCAGCCCTGGCCCTGTCGGCGACCGTGCTATCCGTCTGTTCTGCGACCGTGGCGTCGGCCTCGGCGTCGGCGTCCGCATCGGGTCGCGTGCTGCTGGTGGGCACCTTCCACGGCAAGGCCGGTCCGTACAAGACCATCCAGGCGGCCGTGAACGCGGCGCGCTCGGGCGACTACATCCTGGTGGCTCCCGGCGACTACCACGAGAACGACGATGCCGGTGTCAGCAACAGCCGCGTCTTCACCACCGGTCAGCACGGTGGCGTCGTGGTGACCACCTCGAACCTCCACATCCGCGGCATGAACCGCAACACGGTCATCGTCGATGGCACCAAGGCCGGCGCGCCCACTGCCTGTAGCTCGGGCGCGGCCTGGCAGAATTTCGGGCCCAAGGTGGGCGGCAAGGCCCAGGGTCGCAACGGCATCGTGGCATGGAAGGCCAGCCACGTCTGGATCGAGAACCTGACGGCGTGCAACTTCCTGGGCGGCGCCGGTGATTCGGGCAACCAGATCTGGTGGAACGGCGGCGACGGCTCGGGGAAGATCGGCCTCACGGGCTACTCGGGCAACTACCTGACCGGCACCTCCACCTTCTTCGGAAACGAGAAATCGGCCGCGCAGTACGGCATCTTCTCCTCCAATGCGGCCGGGCCGGCGGAGTGGAACCAGATCTACGGCAGCAACATGAACGACTCGGGCATGTACGTCGGCGCTTGCCTCCAGCGGTGCGCCGTCACCATCGACCACGCTCACATGGAGAACAGCGCGCTGGGGTACTCGGGCACCAACTCGGGCGGGGCCGTGGTCATCGAGAATTCGGAGTTCGACCACAACGAGGATGGCGTCGACACCAACACCCAGATCGGCGGGGACCCGCCGGCGCCCCAGAACGGTGCCTGTCCCGGTCACGCCATCAGCCCCATCACCCACACCCGTTCGTGCTGGGTCTTCTTGCACAACGACGTCCACGACAACAACAACCCCGACGCCCCCCAAGCGGGCTCGGCCGCCGCCGGCCCCATCGGGACCGGCATGACCGTGTCGGGTGCCCGCAACGTCACCGTGATGGACAACACCTTCGCCGACAACGGGGCTTGGGGCGCTCTCTTCGTGCCCTATCCCGACTCGGACAAGCCCGTCCTCGGGCAGACGTGCAAGGGGACCGGGGGCTTCGCCATGAAGGGCTTCGGCTGTGTCTATGAGACCGAAGGCGACGCCCTGGTCGGCAATACCTTCGTGCACGACGGCTACTTCGGGAACCCCAGCAACTCCGACTTCGGCCAGATCGTGCTGAACACCGGGATCCCGAGCAACTGCTTCTCGGGGAACGACGCGCCGGAGGGGAGCGCGCCGGCCAACTTGGAGCAGCTCCAACCCACCTGCGGCGCGCTGACCACCAGCACCAACTCGGACAGCGATCTTCTGGGCCAGGTGCTGTGCGACACCGGGTTCGGTTCGTGCCCGGCCGGCGCCGTCTACCCCAAAGCCACCGGGGTGATCCTGGCCCCAGTGCCCACCGACCTGCCGACCATGCCCAACCCGTGCCAAGGCGTGCCGGCCAATGCCTGGTGCCCTCGTGGAGGATGAAAGAAGCGAAGGAGGCGAAGCCGGCACATCATCGGTGGATGGCTCTCCTCCGGTGGACACGCTCGGCATCGTTCTTGCCGTCACCCTCACGGCCGTAGGACTCATCGCGGTACTGCTCATTTGCCCTTCTCGGCGCCGCAGGCGGCAAATCAAGAGACAGTTCTGTTCCGCTCAACCACACAGTCGTCTATGCAGTGCGCAGCTCTCTACAGGGGGCGGGCGTCCTCTACGCGTACGGACCGGGGAGACACGACTTCGCCAACTTGTTGGCCGTCCGAGTCCCATGGACCAAGACGATCACTCCACCCGGCAGCGATTTCTTCATCTACGTGAACGCCACGGTCGGATTCGGCGCACGTAAGAATTCCTGGGTCAGCTGCATCATCACCGAGGATGGAAAGCATATCGCTTCGAACACGGCCAGGGGTGCCAACGCGTTGGCGGAGTGCCCCTCGGCACCATCAGTCGCGAGGAAGGGAATGCAGGTCCGCAATCCGAATCAGGTCATTTCAGTTTCCGGCCGGGCCAAGCCGGTGGCCGACGGGGTCGGGGCAGCCCGGCGTTTCAGGGAACGGTCCGTCCCGCCTCGAGGGCGATGGTGCGGTCGCAGCGGTCGGCCTCGGCGCCCCGGTGCGTGACGAGCATGATGCTGCGGTCGCCCGCGGCGACGAAGACGTCGTTGATCAACGGATCGGCCAACTCGACGTTGAGCCCGGCGGTGGGCTCGTCCAGCACCAGGATCGGGCCGCCGGCGATGAGGGCGCGGGCCACCGCCACTCTCCTGCGCTCACCCCCCGAGAGGGCCACGCCCTCGTCGCCGACCGAGGTGGCCAGCCCCTCGGGCAGTGTGGCCACCCAGTTGCTGAGCTGCGCGGCGTCCAGCGCGGCAGCGACGTCCCCGTCACTGGCGTCGGGTCGCCCGAGCACGAGGTTCGAATGGATCGTGCCGGCGAAGAGGTCGGCCCGCTGATCGACCAGCGCGCAGGCCCCTCGGACATCGGACTGGGCCAATGCCGTCACGCGGACGCCCCCCACATGAAGGTCCCCCTCTTCGAGAGGCCAGAAGCGCAGGAGCGCGTTGACCAATGAGGACTTCCCGGCGCCGCTCGAACCGGTGACGGCGACCCGGTCTCCCGGCGCGAGATGCAGGGACACCTGGTCGAGGGCGCGGGGGAATTCGGGCGCGTAGCGCAGCGAGGCGCGGTCGAACGCGAGATCGGGGATGCCTTCGGGGAGCGATTGGAGCGGGGGAGTATCGCGGACCGGGACCGGGACGGCCTCGAGGGCGAGGAGCCGCCGGGCGGCGGCCCGGACGGCCAGCGCCCGGGCCGCGGCCTGGGCCACGCCCGGGACGGGTTCGAAGGTGGCCAGGGCGGCCAACGGCAGGACGGCCACCATGACCGGGTCGAGGTGGTGGGCGTGCACGGCGGCCGTGGCGACGGCCAGGATCGCGATGAGCGCCCCGCCCAGGCAGAACTGGGTCACCAGGGCGGCCATCGCAGCGGCTCTCTGCTGGCGGCGAGCCAGGAGCTCCCCCCTCCGGCTCATCTCGTCCAGCCGGACGAAGGCGCCTTCCTCGGCCCCGAAGGCGAGGAGGTCGGGCGCGCCATGGACCATGTCGACCACATGCGCCGAGATCTCTCCCGACAGGGCCGTCGCTTCGTCATCGGCACCGGTCCGCCAGACCAGCGCGGGAGGGACCGTGCACGCGATCAGGAGCGGGAGACCCAGAGCAACGAGGGCGACCGGAAGGACGAGCCCGACCACGACCAGGCCGAGGGCGGCGGCGCCCAGGGCGATCCCGAGCGGCAGCACGGTGCGCAGGTAGAGGTCCTGGAGGGTGTCGACGTCGTCGATGGCCGTGGTCAGGAGGTCGCCGCTGCGCCAACCGGCCAGTGCGGCCGGCACCCGGGGTGTGAGGCAGTCGTACAACCAGACGCGCCACCGGGCCAGCGCCCGCAGGGCGGCATCGTGACCGACCAGCCGTTCGGCGTAGCGGAGGGGCCCGCGCAGGAACGCCACCACCTCGACCGCGGCCAGGATCCCGACCAGGGCGTCGAGTCCCGGACGCAGCGCGGCCCGGCCGAGCAGGTACCCCGAGCCGGCCATGAGGGCGATGGTGGCCGCGGCCGACAGCAGGCCCAGGACCCCGGCCAGGGCCAGCCGTCCGTACGGCGTGCCCGGCTCCCGGAGGATGCGACGCAGCGGCTTCACGAGACGGCCAAGGTCGGGCGGGCACCGTCGAGCTGCACCACGGCATCGAATCGCGTGAGCAGCACCGGCTCGTGCGCGACGACGAGGACGCTCCGGCCGGCCAGGAAGGGTTCGAGGGCCGGGGCCATGGCGGTGGCGGTCGAGGGATCGAGCGAGGCGGTGGGCTCATCGAGCAGGAGCACCGGGGCCGGACGGAGGAGGGCGCGCGCCAGGGCCACCCGTTGGCGTTCACCCGCGCTCAGCGTCAGCCCGTCCTGGCCCAGCGGGGAGTCCAATCCCCGGGGCAGGTGCGCCACCAACTCGTGGAGGCCGACGGCCAAGAGGACGTGGTGCAGTTCCTCCTCGGTGGCGTCGGCTGCGCCCAGGCGTAGGTTCTCGGCCACCGACGCCGCGAAGAGGTGGGGCCGCTGCGGTACCCACGAGAAGTGCGCCCGCCAGTCCGCGATGGCGTAGTCGGCGGACCGTTTCCCGTCGACCGACATGGTGCCCGTGGTGGGCTGGACGAATCCGAGCAGGGCGGCGAGGACCGATGACTTTCCCGCGCCCGAGGGTCCGACCAGAGCGATGCGGTCACCCGGTGGCAACGACAGGGAGAAGTCGCTCAGGGCCGGGGTGGCGCGCTCGTCGTAGGCGATGCCGAGGTGGTCGATGCGGAGCGCCGCCTGCCGGGAGGACGGGGTGCGGTGGGTCGCAGCCGTCCCGGAGGCGACGTGCGGCACCGGGAGCGCGAGCACCTCGAGCACCCGGGCCGCCGCGGCCTGCCCTTCGGTGCTGGCGTGGAACTCGGCTCCGGCCCGGCGCAGGGGCATGAAGATCTCCGGGGCCACCAGCAGCACGGCCATGGCGCTTTGGAGGCTGAGCTCTCCCCAGAGCAACTTGAGCCCGAGCACCATGGCCACGAAGCCGACGCCGAACGCGGCGATCATGTCCATGGCCAGCGCGGAGAGGAAGGCCACGCGCAGGGTCCGCATGGTGGCAGTGCGGACCCCTTCGGCGGATTCGGCCACCTCGCGGCGCCCGTATCCGTCCCGTCCGAAGGCGCGCAACGTGGGCAGACCCTCGATCAGCTGGAGGAAGCGACCGGCCAGCGACCCGAGGCGGCGCCACTGGCGTTCGGTGCGGCGCGTGGCCTCGCGCCCGAAGTGGATCATGGTGACGGGCACCGCGATGACGAGGGCCACCACCACGACCAGCGCGAGCCAGTTCTGGGTCCCGACCCAGATCAGCAGCAACAGGGGGACGATGGCGGCCATGGCGGCCTGGGGGACATAGCGAGCGAAGTAGGTGTGCAGGGAGCGGAGACCCCTGGTGGCCGTGAGCGAGAGCTCGCCCGGCCGCTCCCCGCCCAACCAGCTGGGTCCGAGGTCGAGGGTTTGGCGCAGGAGTTGGCTCCGCAGCGTGCGCGCCACCGATTCCGCCGTTCGATGAGCCGACGCATCGCCCAGTAGCGCCAGGAGGCCACGGGCGACGACGGCGAGAGCGAGGGCGATGAGCTCGGGCCGTATCGAGCGGAGCGACGCATGGTGGAGGAGCGAGTGGTCGACCGCGGTGGCGATGGCCACGGCCTGGACGACGATGACGGCAGCGGTGAGGGCGCCGATGACGAGGGCGACCACGCCGGCCCTGCGGATGGTGGGCACGCGGGCGGCCAGATCGGGTGGGACCAGTCGGGGGCGGGTCGACGAAGTGGGATTCATGGCCTGAACGTGGTGCCGTCAATGTGGACCGTCTGCCCGATCAACGATTCGTTGAGGGCGTGGCGGGCCACGGACTCATCCTCGCAGGCGGCCGCCGTCCGGCACCCATCGCCCAGGTCGGCCACGATCACCGTGCGGGTCGGGCGCAGCGGGTCGTCGGCAGCGGTTGCGTCGGTGCCGGTTGCGGCCGGGCCGGCTCCATGGGTGCCTGCTCCGTAGGTGACCGTGAAGGAGGCCACCGTGCCCAGGCCCCGGGCCGCCTCGGGGGTGGCGACCGGCAGGGTGGCGGTGGCCGCCACGGCCGCGTCGGTCATGTCCGTCGTCAGCGGTCTCGCCCCGGGAGCCGGCGGCGAGGCGGACCACACGGCCAGCCCCGGCTTGGACAACATGCCCGACACCGTGGTGACCAGTCCGCGCGCCTCTGGCTGCTGGCGCAGCCGATCGGCCACCGCCGCCATGGACTGGAGGACATAGTTGTTGAACGGCCCTCCGGCGAAGGCCATGCCGCCGGTCACGGTCGGCGTACCCTCGAGGTCGAGGCCCAGCGCGCGCTGCTGTACCCGCACCGCGGCCGGGAAGCACGAGTAGACCTCGGCGATCGGCAGGTGGGCCAGCGGTGTCCCCAGGTGAGCGGCCGCCGCCCGCCCGAGCACCTCCATCGCCGGCCAGGCGTAGAGGTCGCGGCGGGCCGTCAGCGTGATGGCGTGCGAGGCGTGGAGGGCCACATGGGGAAAGAGGTAACGGTCCGGCGGCACCCCTGCGTCTCGGGCCCGCTCGGCGGAGCAGAGCAAGAGGGCGGCGGCCTGGTCGACCGTCCACTGGCTGGAGTGCCAGAGGTTGTAGGGGTGGGACAGGGGCCGGTTGCCCGGCCCGGGACGGGCGATGGCTTCGGCCGAGCGGGGGGCCGGAAAGGCGGCGAGCGGATTGCCCTGGGCCACCTCGTTGTAGCGGGCCCACAATCGAGCGATGTCGCCGCCCGCCGCGGCCGCATCCTGGTGCTCGTGCGCGGCCAGCGCGTTCTCGATGAGCGCGTACTGCTGGACCACGGGCCACACGGTGCCGGCGGCCAACTCGATCGGCGCCAGGAAGTCGGGCGGGCGGGTGACCGTGACGTCGGGCGGGACCCCTTCGTCCGCAGACTCCGCTCCGCCGGCCCGGGCAAAGGCTCGCGCCTCGCCGCCGACGATCAGCACCGCGTCGGCCGCACCGCTGGCGATGGCTTCGAGGGCGTCGTCAATGACCTCCTGTTGGGACACGCCGATCTGGCTGAGGTAGGTGCGGGCGGCCGTGGCGCCGAGGCGTGAGGCCACCATCCGGGCGGGGTCGGACAAGGACCAACTGCCCTGTGGAACCGACACGCGGTCGACGGCTCGGAGCAGCGCGGGCGATCCGGCATCGAGCGCGGCCGAGCGGCAGGCCTGGGTCATCAGTTCGATGACGGGGGCACTGCTGGTGGCCGTGCCCACGCCCACCAGCACCGGGGTCCGGGGGTCGCCGCCACCGCTCGAAGGATGCACGATCGGCGATGCTACGGTCCGGGCGTGGCCACAAGCGATGTGAAGGATTGGAGCGCTGCCCTCGAGGGCTTCGCCAAGGAGTCCTTCGAAGCCGAGGGGAAGCGACGCGACATCTACCGGGCCGGGAGCGGGCCGGCCGTCATCGTCATCAGTGAGATCCCGGGCATCACCCCGGGGGTGGCCGAATTCGGGCGGAAGGTGGTGGCCGCCGGATGCACCGCCGTCATGCCGAGCCTGTTCGGCGACCCCGGCCGACCGGCGACCGGAGCGTATGTCCTCGCGTCCATCGGGCCGGCCTGCGTCTCCCGCGAATTCTCGGCCTTCGCCCTCAAGAAGACCAGCCCGGTCACCGTCTGGCTGCGCCGCCTTGCCGCCGCGGAGCACGAGCGCTGCGGTGGACCCGGCGTGGGGGTGGTGGGCATGTGCTTCACCGGGGGGTTCGCCCTGGCCATGATGGTCGACGACGTCGTGCTGGCACCCGTGCTCAGTCAGCCCTCGCTCCCATTCCCGCTGTCGAAGAAGTTCAAAGCCGATGTGGGGATTTCCGACGCCGACCTGGCTCGGGTCAAGGAGCGGACGGCCGAGGGTAGCTGCCTCTTGGGGTTGCGCTTCTCCCACGATCCGTTCTGCTTCGAGGAGCGATTCGCCACGCTCCGGCGTGAGTTGGGCGACGCCTTCATCGCCGTCGAGATCGACTCGTCGCCCGACAACCCTCACGGGCATCCGAAGAAGGCTCACTCGGTGCTGACCGAGCACCTCGAGGACCGGGAAGGCACGCCGACCCGGGCGGCCCTCGACCAGACACTCACCTTCCTCCGGGAGAAGTTGGACGTGGGATCGGGCCCCGGCCCGCGGCCGGGGCCGTAGTTCGTTCAGGCCGGCGACGGCCCGACGTCCGCGGGGTCGGGCCGACCCAGATCGTGCAGAGCCGTGCGCGCCGCACCCTCACCGCACATTCCGTGGACGCCCGCGCCCGGGGGTGTGGACGCCGAACAGAGATAGACACCCTTGAGACCCGTCCGATAGGGGTTCCATGTTGCGGTGGGTCGAAACACTGTTTGGCGCAACGTGGCCGCGCCGGCACCGATGTCGCCACCCACGTAGCTCGGGTTGTGGTCCCCGGCTTGCGCGGCCGTGGTGGTGACCTGGGCCAGGATGCGATCGCGGAAGCCGGGGGCGAACCGCTCAATCTGCGCTTCCACTCGCTCTCTCATGTCGACGTTCGAACCGTTGGGTACGTGGCAGTAGGCCCACAGCGTGTGCTTCCCGGGCGGTGCCCTGGTCGGATCGATGACGACCGGTTGCGTGACCAGGCAGAAGGGACGATCGGGATGTCGACCGGCCGAGACATCGGCCTCGCTCCGGGCGACCTCGGCAAAAGTGCCGCCGACGTGAAGCGTCACCGCCTCCCGGCAGCGCTCCGTCTGCCACGGAACCGGTCCGTCGAGAGCCCAGTCGATCTTGCAGACGCCGGGCCCGTACCGGAAGCGCTCGAGACTCCGGCGGTAGCGGGCCGGGAGGCCATCGGGGGCCAGGGCGATCAGCTGGCGTGGTGTCACATCGAGCACGGTCGCCCGAGCGGGGGGTAGGTCACCCAGGGCCCGAATCCACCGCCCCGTGATGATCCGTCCATCGAGCGCCTCCAGTTCGGCCCTCAGCGCGTCGACCACTCGAGCGCTGCCACCTTCGACCACGGGCCAGCCCACCGAATGCGCCAGCATGGTGAACAGCAGCGCGAACGCGCCGCTCAACGGGGCCGAGAAGGGGAGCATGGAATGCGCGGCCGTGCCGGCCACAATGGCTCGGGCCTCGTCGGTCCCGAACCGATCGGCCAGACGCCTCGCGGGCAGGAGAGCGCGCAGACCGAATTTCGCGGTGGCGATCGGGCTACTGGGCATGGACCTCAGGGGTGCCAGGAGGGTGGGCACGATGCGATCCGCATCGCGTGCCAAGGACGAGAAGAGCCCGGTATAGGCAGAACCATCTGCGCCGAGGCCCGCCGCCGTCTCCTCCACGTCGCCACACACGGCGGCGGCACGCCCGCCCTCGAGGGGATGGGCGAACGCGATGTGGGGGGTGAGGAGGGTGACGCCTCGAGCTGAGAGATCGCATCCGCGAAAGAAGGGCGACGCGCTCGAGTAGCGGGTGCACCGCAGCACAGAGGTCGTGGCGGAAACCAGGCAAGGTCAGGTCCTCGGTGCGGCATCCGCCCCCCGCCGTCCGGGCACCCTCGAAGACGTCGACCACCAGGCCGGCGCGCGCCATGGTCAACGCGGCCGCGAGGCCGTTCGGGCCCGAGCCCACGACGACGGCGTCGGCTCGTCTCATCGGTGCCGGGGCGAGTCCCCTGGGCGTCGCAGGTCGTCAGCCCGCCCGCTGCAGGATTTCGTCGGCCACCCGCTCACCCGAGCGGACGGCTCCGTCCATGGCGCCGTAGGAGGTCGTGGCCGTCTCCGTTCCGGCCCAGTGCAGGCGTCCGACCGGTTGGCGCAACAGGTGCCCGTACTGGGTGAGCACACCGGTGGGGAAGTGACCCATAGAGCATCCCCGGGTCCACTGCTCCTCGACCCAGTTCTGTTCGAGGATCTCGACGGGTGAGGCGGCCTTCGGCCCCAAGCGGGTGCGCAGCATGCCCAGGACCAGGGCGTGACGGTCTTGCCGGTTCATGGCGGCGACCCTGCGGGCGCGAGGGCCGGCGGCGTAGGTGGCCATGACGCCCTCGGCATGGCCAGGTTGCGTGGTGTCGAGCGTGACCTCGATGTCATCGTCGGTGGCCACCGTGGCTCCCGAGATGCCGTCATCGCGCCAGAAGGGCTCGTCATAGACCACGACGATCTTGAGCTCGGTTCCCGCCGGAACCTGGTGGATCAGCAGAGCCTGGTCGGTCGGCAGGGGCGGTTCGAAGCGGATGCCGGCGGCCAGGGCCCGGGGAAGGGCCAGGACGACGTGGCGGGCCGTGACGGTCCTCGCCGCGCCCACCACCTCGACCCTGTCACGCTGCTGGGTCACCGCGGTGACGGGTGAGGCCAGCAGTACCGACTCCCCGAGCCCGGCCGCCATGGCCTTGGGGATCGACTGGACCCCGCCCACGAACTGCTCGTGCTGGTAGCCCCCCTCGATGGACATGAGCGCCTCCACGTTCCCGGCCGAGCGGACCAGGAACAGCCAGTTGAGCAACGAGACTTCGGAGAGCTCGGAGGCGAAGCAGGCCCGCACCGTGGCCTCGATCAGGTCGCGGGCAAGGCGGGTGGGGACGTGTTTCCTCGACAGCCAGGCCCGGACCGACTGGGCGTCCCACTCCAGTGCCTTCGGCGCGTCCCACGGTGCGTCGACCGGAACCTTCTGAGCCATGGTGTTCATGCGGGCGATCGCCTGCGCTGCGCTGGCCAGGGCGACGGGGCTGATGCGGGGTATGTCTCCCTTGTAACGCCGGACCCTGCCGCCGGTGGCCAACACGTTGTCCCCCTTGGCATGGGTCCGGAACGTGGCCGTGCCCATCTCCTTGGTCAGCGCGTGCATCCGATCATGATGGGGCCCGATGAAGGTGGCCCCCATATCGATGGGGACGCCGCTGGCTGCGGAGCGGGTCCACAGGCGTCCACCCACGCGGTCCCGAGCCTCGAGGACCGTCACCGACTGGCCGGCTTGGGACAGGCGGCGGGCTGCGGTGAGGCCGGCCAGACCGGCTCCCACGACGCACACGTCGGTCTCGATCGGTGTGTCTGGCATCGGGTGACCCCCTTGGCTTCCGCCTACCGCCTACCGCCTACCGTCTACCGCGTACGCTAACATGCGTGCTGCCCGCATGTAAATGGAGGAAAGGTGGCGCAAGCGGTACCGGTGGCCGAGGTCAAGCCACGCGAGACACAGGTGGCCCGCTCCGCTCGCACGCGGGCCGCCCTGCTCAGCGCGGCCAGGCAGCTCTTCGCGGAGAAGGGCTTTGCCCAGACCGGTCGAGAGGAGATCGCCGAGCGGGCCGGCGTCACCCGCGGGGCGCTCTACCACCACTTCGCATCCAAAACGGACGTGGCCGTGGCCGTGGTCGAGGAACTCGAGGCGGAGCTGGTGGAGCGGGTGGTGGTCGCCTCCCTCGGCGGTCACGGGGTGCGCGACCAGCTCCGGCGCGGGTGCCTGGCCTACATGGAAGCCTGCGCCGACCCGAGCGTGGCGCGTATCTTGGCCGACGCTCCGGCCGTGCTGGGCGTGGAGGCGTGCCGGGCGCTGGACGCGGCATCCTGCGTGCCCCTCCTCGAGGAAGTGTTCACACTGGCCGAGGCGGAGGGCGTAGAGGTGCCCGGGGATCCGGTGGTCGCGGCCAGCCTGATGCTCGGGATGCTCAATGAGGCGGCCGCGCTGATCGCGGCATCTCCCAGGGACGCCGATCTCGTGCGACGGGTGGAGGCCAGCGTGGAGGCGTTTCTCGGCAAGCTCTTCGTCTGACCGCGGCCGTTGAGTCACACCCGCTCTTCTGAGAAGATGTGGGCGAGTCCAGCTTCGACTTCCTCGTGGGGGATGTTCCCTCACCCTGCAATTGATCAAGGGGACCGCCATGTCTGACTGTGTGATGACCATCGGAGGCGACACCGTGCCGGTAGGAGAATCGTTCGGCGTGCGCAATCCCGCCACCGGCGAGGTGTTCGCCCAAGCCCCCGAGTGCAGCCGGCAACAGCTCGACGCTGCCTTCGATGCTGCCCACAAGGCGTCCCGTGATTGGAAGAGCGACGAAGGCGCACGACGGGCGGCCCTGCTCAAGGTGGCCGACGTGTTGCTGGCCTCACCGGGCGAGTTGGCGCCGCTCTTGACGTCCGAGCAGGGAAAGCCGCTGGCCGACGCCGGCGTCGAGGTCTTTGCTGCAGCCATCTGGTGCCAGTACTTCGCCAATCTCGAGACTCCCCCGCAGATCATCCAGGACGACGCCGAGGCGACGGTCGAGCTTGCTCGGCGCCCACTGGGCGTCGTGGCCGCCATCACGCCGTGGAACTTTCCTCTGACCCTGGCGTTCTGGAAGATTGCTCCCGCGCTGATCGCCGGCAACACCATGGTCCTCAAGCCATCGCCGTTCACGCCGTTGACCACACTCAAGGTGGGGGAGATGCTCCGTGACGTCCTTCCTCCCGGCGTGCTCAACGTCGTCAGCGGCGGCGACGATTTGGGGGCATGGATGACCAGCCATCCGGTCCCTCGCAAGATCAGCTTCACCGGCTCGATCGAGACGGGAAAGAAGGTCGCCGCCTCGGCGGCACCGGACCTCAAGCGCGTCACCCTCGAACTGGGAGGCAACGATCCCGCCATCGTCCTCGACGATGCCGACCCGGCCACGGTGGCCACCGCGATCTTTGCCGGCGCATTCAACAACAACGGGCAAGTGTGCTCGGCCATCAAGCGCGTCTACGTGCCCGAGGCGATGTACGACGAGGTCGTCGACGCGCTGGCGGTCCACGCCAAGGCGATCAAGGTGGGCGATGGAACCGAGGATGGATCGAACTGGGGCCCATCAACAACGAGCCGCAGTACGAGCGGGTCAAGGAGCTCGTGGCTGACGCACTGTCGCAGGGGGCTCGGGCCGCCTCGGGCGGCCACGCCCTGGATCGTCCCGGGTACTTCTTCGAGCCGACGATTCTGGCCGGTCTCTCCGACGGCACCCGTATCGTCGACGAGGAGCAGTTCGGGCCCGCGCTGCCGGTGATCTCGTACCGCAACGAAGGTGATGCCATCGACCGGGCCAACGCCACCCACTTCGGCCTTTCGGGTTCGGTGTGGAGCGGCGACCCCGACCGGGGTGCTGCGGTGGCAGCCCAGCTCGAATGCGGCACCGCCTGGGTGAACACGCACCTGGCCCTCTCTCCCTCGCAGCCCTTCGGTGGCTTCAAGTGGAGCGGCATCGGTGTGGAGAACGGCCCGTGGGGCCTCGCCGAGTTCTCCGAATTCCAGGTGGTGCACCGCTCGAAGGCCGCCAATGGCCTCAACCTCAATACGGGCGGCCTGGTTTCCTAACTTCGCGCCGCGTGCCCACGTGCCCGCGTGCCCGTCGCGTGCTCGGGAACGTTGTGTCTCGTGGGCATGCTCCTTGGGGCGTTGGGTGAAACATGAGGGTTCTGTAAGGGAAGCTCGTTTCGCGCCAAACGTGACGTGCCAAGTGCGAGGCTAGGGGCGTGGACACGGGCAGGCACGGCGAGGCTAGGGGCGTGGACACCCCGGCAGGCACCATCGTTGTGATTGAGGACGATCCGCACATCGCGGATCTGGTCAACCTCTATCTGCGGCGGGACGGATTTCGCGTCCTCCTTGCTTCCGAGGGCGATCAAGGTCTGGAACTGATCAAACAGGAAGCTCCGTGCATCATCATTCTCGATGTCGGTTTGCCCGGGAGCCGTGACGGCTTTGACGTCTGCCGGGAGATCCGGGCGCGCGGCAACACCCCGGTGCTCTTCCTCACCGCCCGCGACGATGAGGTTGATCGCATTCTGGGCCTCGAGCTCGGCGGCGACGACTATCTCGTCAAACCGTTCTCGCCGCGAGAGCTGGTCGCTCGGGTACGGGCCATTCTTCGCCGCACCCAAGACGTCCCAAAGGAGCAGGAGATCATCGCCATTGGCGACCTCGAGGTGGACCTGCGGCGCCGAGAGGCGAGGTGCGGTGGGGAAGTGGTCGAGCTGACCAATCGCGAATTCGACCTCCTCTCCTTTCTGTCCCAGAACACCGGACTGGCGTTGTCGCGGCAACAGCTCCTCGATGGCGTCTGGGGTGCGGACTGGTACGGCGACGTGCGCACGGTGGACGTGCACGTGGCGCAGCTCCGCAAGAAGTTGGGCGATCGCATTCCGCTGGCCACGGTCTGGGGTGTTGGCTATCGATTCGGTTAGCTCGAGAGCCGATGGGCTGAGCGAGGTGAGCGCATGCGCCGGCGATTGATGGTGGCCCTGGTCGGTCTGGTGGCGGCTGTTCTGGTCGTCGCCGGCGCCGGGAGCCTCATCGTGTCCCGAAACTCGGCCCGTAACGAAGCGACGCAGCAGCTCGAGACCGAGGCACAGTCTTTGACGGGGGGCGGGACCGGTCATTCGCAATCGCTGGTTGTGCTCAGGGTCATCCGAAAGGTCCTGCGACTCGAAGACGCCCGATTCGTCCGGATCAGTCCCACCGGGACATTGACCTCGGCGCCACCGCCCGGGATTTCCGCGGCCGACCTGGAACCCAGCCAGTTGCTCTCCGGTGACGCGGTCACCGGTCGGAACGGGAACCTGGTCTTCGCGGCCGCTCCGGTGACGTTGACCAACAAGGAGCGCGCTCGCCTGAACGTCCCGGGGGCGATCGCCATCGTCCTCTCCCGTGAAGTCGGTGATCTGGGTCCGAGCTGGCTCTATTTCATCGCGGTCGGGGGTGTCACCCTTCTCATCGCCGCATTGGTGGCGTGGCAGTTGAGCCGGCGGATGACCCGGCCTCTCGTCGAGGCCACGGAAGTGACCGGGCAAATCGCGGGCGGCGACCTGGAGAGCCGGGTCCCCCTACGTGAGGGCGACTTCAGCGAGTTCTCCTCCCTGGGGCGGTCGATCAACGTCATGGCCCAGAACCTGGCCGATGGTCGAGCGAGGGAACGACAACTGCTCCTTTCGGTGTCCCACGATCTCCGGACGCCGCTGACGTCCATTCGCGGGTACGCCGAAGCCATCGAGGACGGCGCTGTCGACGACACATCCCAGGCGGCCGAGGTCATCATCGCCGAATCGAGGCGTCTCGAACGCCTGGTCGGCGACTTGCTCGACCTGGGCAAGTTGGAGTCCCAGCAGCTTTCCTTTCACATGCGCCGCACCGACCTGGCCGAGGTGGTGGGTATCACGGCCGAAGGGTTCCGTCCGCTGGCGGAGAAGGGCACACTCCGTCTCTCGGTGCACCTGCCCGATCAGGGCGCCGCCGATGTCTGGGTCGACCCCGATCGGGTGGCCCAACTTCTCGCCAACCTCATTGAGAACGCCATGACGTTCGCCCGCACCACCGTGCGCGTCACCCTGGTGCAACGGGCCGAGGACACGCCGCCCGCATTCACCGTGGCCGTCGAGGACGATGGCCCAGGCATCGCACCGGACGACCTGCCCCGCGTGTTCGATCGGTTCTACCAAGCCGATCGGGGACCGAATCGCAAGGTCGGATCGGGGCTCGGTCTGGCCATCGTGTCCGAGCTGGCATCGGGCATGGGCGCGTCGGTACGGGTCGAATCACCCCTCGCCGCTAACGGAGGCTCCCGATTCGTGCTCACGGTGCAGGCCTGGAGTGAGCAGCCGGCCGTGCCGGGCGGATCCGGGTCCGTCTGACCTGAGGCCACAGCCCAGATCACGCGTCGGGCGACGGCCTTGCCGTGGAACTGGGCCTGCTCAGGGCCTGGTGCACGACGGGTGTCTCGGCCGAGACGGCTCGGGAGTACCGGCCCGAGATGAAGTTGGTTAGCCTCGTCGAGATGGTTGGCGACTCCCTGTGGGAACAACACGCAGGTTGGTGGCAAGCGGGCTTTACCGAGGGAGCCGACCCCGAATACGAGGAGCAGGTTCTCCCTTTGGTCGAGCACCATCTCGAGGGGGCACGGCGTGTCCTCGACGTGGGATGCGGCGAAGGGCAGGTCACTCGGCGGGTCGCCCGGATCGGGGCCCGGGCGTTGGGAATCGACCCCGCCTCCTCGCAGATTCACGTCGCCCATCATCGCGGCGGTGGAGCGGCCTTCGTGAGAGCTCGAGCGGAGCAGCTCCCCTGCGCCAACGCGGTGTTCGACGGCGTGGTTCTCTGTATGGCCCTCGAGCATGTGGACCCGTTCGAGTCTGCGATCCATGAGATGGCTCGGGTACTGACGCCAGGCGGGCGATTCTTGCTCTTTCTGGTTCACCCTCTCCTCCAGGTACCCGGGAGCGGTTGGGTGGAAGATGTGGGCTTGGATCAGGCGTACTGGAAGGTTGGTGCCTACCTCCGAGACGACGTCGTGATCGACGAAGTGGCGCCCGGGGTCCGTCTTGAATTCGTTCACCGACCGCTGAGTAGGTACGTGCACGTCATGGGGAGAGCCGGCCTCTTGGTCGAGGACATGGTGGAGCCGTCGCCGCCACCTCGGGTTCTCACGGAGACGGGAGGATTCCCCGGCGCGGCTTTCATCCCGCGACTCATGCTGCTGTGTGCTCGTCGGATGGCTGAGCAGCCGTCTCGATCATGACGCAGCGAGACCTTTCGTGAAACCAGGCCGCCGATGTGCGGCCA
>CAWIKB010000002.1:0-5510 GCA_963836605.1 uncultured Acidimicrobiaceae bacterium
GGTTGGCTCAGCTGTCGGCGGGGCGGCAGACCGCCGCCGTCGGGCATGACACTCGCCGTCACCGGCGCAATCCTACACAGGGCGCCTCAGTGGTCTAGAACTTTGAGCCGATAGTCGATCCCGAAGTAGGCGCTCGAAGATCTCGTCACCGCGCAGCTCGTCGGCCGGCCCGGAGAAGACGACCTCGCCCCGGTTGCGGCTGGCAGCAGCGTCGTCTTCCCGGCATCGTTCGGGCCACGAAGAGGCAGATGCAGTCGGCCTCTACGTGACGACGTTCGCTGACGCCGTGCCACCACGTTCAGTCACGTTCAGTCACGTTCAGTCACGTTCGAGGCATCTTCCTACACAGTCGAGGGGCGGGTGTGTGCTGCGCTCAACGGGTCCGGGATTACGATGCCGCCAGATTCCGAAGCATCTCCGAATCCGGACCGACCTCAAGGCGCCGGTCTTCGTCAGCATCTCGCGCCGGGAGAAACCAAGAGAGATCCTTGACGAAGTCCTCTCTCACTGCAGGCTCCATTATATCTCTCACTGCTAGGTTATGGCTCCGATGAGCGGCCCAGCCCTCGGACGTCGGGCCGGGGCGTAGAGGATCGGAACGTTGCATGATCTCGAATGCCACCGATGGACCATTCTGCGCCGGCACCGTCCTCGATCGGGCGCGGCGAGATCGGCCCGACGCCGAGGCCGTCGTCGGCCGGAGCGGCTTGTTGACCTACCGGGATCTCGACCGACTCGCCGACAGGACCGTGGCGGCGTTGACTGCCCTCGGGATGCGGCCCGGCGACCGTCTGGGGGTTTCGCTCGGCAACGACCTGCCCCTGGTCGCACTCTTCCACGCGGCGATGCGCCTCGGCGCTATCTGGGTCGGGGTGAACCGGGCTCTCGCCCCACCGGAGAAGGCATACCTGCTGGCCGACAGCCAGGCCGCCTTCTTCGTCGGCGATGCCGACATGGTCGGCCAGGTCCGAGGGGCCAACGGCGATCATCAGGTGAGCCGCTGCGTCGTCGTCGACCAGGACCCTGACTCCGAGTGGTCGGGCCTCCTGGCCGGTGCACCCTCGTGGACGCCTCCTCACCCCGATCCCCTGGCGCCGGCGGCCATCGCCTACACCAGCGGCACCACCGGACGCCCCAAAGGGGCCGTGCACTCCCAGCACAATCTGATGGTCCCCGGCATGATGCTCGTGCGGGCGAGAGGATATGGGCCGACGCTCCGAAAGGCGGACTGCTTCCCGCTGACCATACTGAACTTGCAGGTCCTCTCCACGTTGCTCGTCCCCCAGTGCGGGGGCACGGCCATCGTGATGGACCGGGTCGACCCGGTCGGCATCGCCGAGTGGATCGCAACGGAACGAGCCACAACGTGGAACGGCGCCCCGGCCATGCTCCATGGCCTCGCCACCAACGACGAGGTGCCCGGGGAATCGTTGCACTCGCTCGACGACGTGTGGAGCGGAGGCAGCCACTGCCCCCAGGCGATCAAGGACCGGTTCACGGCCAAGTTCGGTACGCCGGTGTACTCCACCTACGGCGCCACCGAGGTGCCGACCGTCGCCACCATCACCCCCAGGGGCGGCCCGGCGGACGGCGACGCCAGCGGACTCCCACTGCCCCATCTGGCCCTCCACATCGTGGACGACGATGGCGAGGAGCAGCCCGACGGGTTCAGCGGCGAGATCTGCATCGGGCCGACCGACCGCGTCGAGCTGGCATCCCTCTACCGCCCGATGCTCGGCTACTGGCACAATCTCGCCGCCAGTGCCCGTGCCCTCCGGCGAGGCTGGCTGTACACCGGGGACATCGGGTTCATCGACGACGGTGGGCATCTCCACGTCCAGGACCGGCGCCGGTCGCTGATACTGCGCGGCAGCGCCAACGTCTACCCCGCGGAGGTCGAACGGGTGGTGAACGGATTTCCGGGCATTGCCGCCAGCTGCGTCGTGGGCGTCCCCGACGATCGGCTCGGTTCCCGCGTCGCCGCCATCGTCGAGCTCGAGGAACCCGAGCAGGATGGGTCGAACCTCGATGTCGACGCCCTCCGGGCCCATTGCCTCGCCAACCTGGCCGTCTACAAGGTCCCCGAGCGCTTCGTGGTTCGCACCCTCCCTCGCAACGCCATGGGCAAGGTGGTTGTCCCCGAGGTGGCCGGCTGGCTCGAGCAGCTCGACCTCGGCGCCTAGCCGGGGGGCCGCCTCGCGGAACGAGCTGGCTAGAGCGATTCGCCGCCGTCGATGAACAGCTCCTGCCCGGTCACGTAGGCGGCCGCATCGCTGGCCAGGTAGAGCGCCAGCGCGCCCAGTTCGTTGAGCGCGCCTTCGCGGCCCATCGGTATCCGCTTCAGCATCCATTCCCGCGAGGCGGCGATCTCGTGGAGGTCAGCCGACATCGCAGTGTGGAAGTGACCCGGGGCGATGGCGTTGACGGTCACGTTGTAGCTTGCCCACTCGTGGGCCAGGGTACGCGTCAGCGAGGCCAACGCACCCTTGGCCACCTCATAGGGCGCGCAGAACGGGACCGTCCGGCCCCGGGCGCCGCTGGTGATGTTGATGACGCGGCCCCAGCGGTCCGCCAACATGGCCGGGGCCAGCTCGCGCAGTGTGAAGAAGCTGCTGCTCACGTGGGTGTTCAGCGTGGTGAACCACTCCTCGTCCGTTACCGCGCCTGGACTGGTCCACCGGGCCTCGCGGCCCGTGCCGGGCAGCGGCACGAGGGGCTTGTAGACAAGATTGCCGGCGTTGTTCACCAGAATGTCGACGTGCCCGAGCTCACGCCGAGCGGCCGACACCATGGTGGCGACGCCCTCGGGGTCGCGCACGTCGATCACCACCGCCAGGCCGCGTACGCCCAACGCCTCGATCTCCCGGCACACGACCTGCACCTCCGCCTCGCTGCGGGAGGCAACGGCCACGTTGGCTCCGGCACCGGCGTAGGCGAGGGCGATGGCCCGCCCGATCCCCCGCCCGCCTCCGGTGATCAGCGCGGTGTGGCCATCGAGCCGGAAGGGTCCGACGCCCAATTCCTCGGGCGCCGGCTCGGCCGGACCGGCGGTGGACTCGACCCGCTCGGGCGGACCGGCGGTGGACTCGACCGGCTCGGCCGGACCGGATGGGGCCGCTGCGTTCATCGCCCGCCCGTCATTCAACCGGCCGGCCGCCAGCCGTCGAGGAGAACAGGCTCTCGAACCCATGGGTCCGGGTGGCCTCGAGGAGCATCTCGGACATGGCGTCCGATCCGACCGGGAGGCGAAGGGCAGGCTGAGCGTGGCGCACCAGGATCGAGATGTCGTATTCGTCGCAGAGTCCCGCAGCCCCGTGGAGCTGCTGGGCCTGGCGCAGCACCGACCGTGCCGTCTCCGTTGCTTGCAGCCGAGCGGCCAAGGCGTCGGGCAGTGCGGCGCTTGGATCGGACGCGACCCGCCAGAGGGCGAACCGGGCCAGCTCGCGCACTCCGTCCACGGCCACGGTGGCGTCGGCCACCTGGAACTGCACCGCCTGCATGGCGGCCAGAGGCCGGCCGAATTGGACCCGGTCCTTGACGTGGGCGACGGCCAGCGCCAGGGCCTGCTCGCTGACGCCGAGCAGGTAGGTGGCCCACAGCGCGTACAGGTACCGGACCTCGGCGTCACCGTCTCGGCCGCCCGGGCCCTGCCGGACGAGGTCGGTGGCGAAGGGGGCCAGCCGGGCGCCGGTGCGCGTTCCCGAAGGGGTGGCCAGCCCGACATCGCCGGAGAGGCCATGCACCAGCCACCGGTCGAACAGGTCGCCGTGGTCGGCCCGCAACGGCGCTGCCGAGGCCAGGACGGCCGGGGTGCCCTGTCCGGGCCGTGCCATCACGTAGCCGACGATCGGAAACGGGAGGACGTGGCGGCCGGCCACCCGGCACAGCTCCCCAGCCACCGCGGCCGACTCGAGGTCGGCCCGAGGGTCGATGTCGGGAACGCCCAACCGCAAAAGCATCCCCATCACCTCGGTCGTCCGGATGGACGGGTCGACCTCGGCGCGGCGGGCGAGATCGACGCCACCCAGTGCGGACACCGCCCGCTCTGCCGCGTCGGCGAACTCGCTCGCCGCCTCGGGCAGGGCCGGGTCCATCAGACACGCCCGAGGACGGATCGGGCGATCACCGAGCGCTGGATCTCGATCGTCCCCGAGGCCACGGTCGATGCCTGCGCATAGCGCCAGTGGTCCTCGAGCGCTCCGTGCAGGGGCGCTCCCGTCTCCGCACTCTCGAGGCTCCGATGGCCGAAGACCTGGAACAGTGTCTCGGCCACCTCCTGGTCGCACTCGGTCACCGCCACCCGGGCCACGCTGGCCAACGCGTCGCTGGGCTCGCCCCGGGCCTGGGCGGCGACGCACCGGTAGGCCAGAAGCCGAGCCACCCGGACCTTGACCAGCGCCCGGACCCAGCGGGCCCTCAGCTCGGCGGGGAGCACGTCCCACTCGCCCTCGAGCTCACGGCCCACCAAGGCGAGGAGGCGGTCACAACGGGCATAACGGGCGATGCCCACCCGTTCGTAGGCCAGCGTCCGCCTGATGACCGACCAGCCCTGACCAACCGGGCCGAGCACCTCGTCGGGTGAGGCCCACACGTCGTCGAAGAAGCACTCGTTGAGATGATGAGGGCCGAGCATGCTCTTGATCGGGTGGACCTCGATGCCGGCCCGGTCCATCGGGATCAGGAAGAGGGTGATCCCGTCGTGGTTGTCCCCGCCCCCCGGGACCCGGGCGGCGAGGAAGCAGAAGTCGGCCATCTGGGCATAGGAGGTCCAGATCTTCTGGCCTGAGATCCGCCAGCCCTCTCCGTCGGGGTCCGCCCGGGTGGAGAGGGCAGACAGGTCGGAGCCGGCGTCGGGCTCGCTGAACCCCTGGCACCAGATCTCGTCGCCGGCGGCCAATGCGGGGAGGTGGGCCATCTTCTGTTCCGGAGTGCCGAACTCCATGATCGCCGGTCCCACCCAGTTGACCCCCATGTACTGTGCCCCGCGGGGCTCGTGATGGGCCCACATCTCCTCGCGCACGACCGTCTGCATCCACAAGGAAGCGGCCCGGCCGCCGTACTCCTCGGGCCACGAGAGGGTGAGCAGGCCGCGGGCCGCCAGTTCCTTGCAGAACCGTTGGGTGATGGCCAGGTCCTCGGGATCGTCGGAGAACGCACCCAGGAATTCGGGCGGGATGCGTTCGGCGATCAGCCGCCGCAGGTCCAACCGGAGCTGGTCGCCCTCTCGTCCGAACTCGTAGTCCACCCCGGCACCCACTTGCTCAATTGCGCTTGCTCAATGGCTCTGCTCAATGGCTCGTGCTCAACAGCACAACACCGGTACCCGATCCCCCACAGGTTTCGACACCCAGGTCTCGCTCGAGGGTACCGCTCCGGCATCGGGGGCACGCCGAGCCTCACCCGCTGTCCATGCAAAGATAGCATCGTTAGCCGGGTGGGAGACAGCCGAACGCCCGGGGGTCAGCTGCTAGGTGACGAGGTCGTGAGGGACGGTCAGGCGCTGAACGCCG
>CAWIKB010000003.1:0-34532 GCA_963836605.1 uncultured Acidimicrobiaceae bacterium
CCCACCCCAAGCGTGACCCCCTGACGGGGGAGCTGTACGCCGTCTCGTACTTCTTCGGCTGGGGCAACGACGTCGAGGTCACGGTGCTCGATCGCCAACACCAGGGTGCGCTCGGCCCGCCGGGTCACCATGGGCGGTGCCCAGGTCAGCCTGCACGACAGCGCCATCACCCAGAAGTGGTTCGAGTCCCTGCTCGACCTGCCGGTGCTCTTCGACCTTGACATGGTGACGGCGAGCGCCCGCTTCCCCTACCGATGGTTCGAGGACTATCCGGCCCGGGTCGGGCTACTGCCGCGGGACGGCGAGAGCACCGAGGTGGTCTGGCGCCAGGTCGACCCGTGTGTACGTCTTCCATACCCTCAACGCGTACGACGAGCCCGACGGTGACGGGATCGTGCTGGATGTGGCTCGCCATTCCTCCATGTTCCGCACCTCGCTGCTCGGCCCGGCCGAAGGCCCGCCCACGCTGGAACGCTGGCACCTCGACGGGCATGGGGATCCGGTCAAGGAGGAACGCCTCGACGACCGAGGGGAGGAGTTCCCACGCATCGATGAGCGACTGACGGGCCGCCCGCATCGATACGGCTACAGCGTCGCCGCCGGCGAGAACGACGGGATATTGGGCACCGAGTCCGGGCTGATCCGCCACGACCTGGCGGCCGCCGCCAGCGAAGTGCGCGACTCGGCCACGGGACCGCGCTCGGCGAGGCCATTTTCATCCCCCGCAGCGCCGGCGCCCCCGAGGCCGACGGTTGGGTGATGACCCTGGTGCATCAGGCTGACACCGACTCCTCCGCTCTGTACATCCTCAATGCGGAGGACATCTGTGTGGGGAGCCGAGGGCGATGATGCCGTCTGCCGCCAGGGGGTGCCGGCCGGCTTCCACGGCGACTGGGTCCCCGATCTCGTCTGACGAGTGCTCGCCGCTGCCGGTCGGAGAGATCCTGAACGGCCGACCGGCGCCCCATGTCCCCGCCGCGCCGCGACCGCCGAGTCAGTCTGCTCGCTCGGCCTCCCACTGCGCCACCAGGCGCTTGGGCGCGGTGAGGCAGTAGCTCTCGTAGATCATTTCTGCGACCTCGTCCCAGTCCGGCGCCGGCTTCAGGTCGAGCCGCACGCCCACCCAACCCTTGGGGCCGACGTACTTGGGCACGAAGAACCGCTCGGGGTCGGAACCCACCAGGATCCCCTGCACGCCCTTGGGCGCCTTGAGGGTCATCGACGACGGGTCCTCGTTGAAGATCACGAAGAACTTGTCGCGGACCCGGAACGCGGGGGCGGTGTGCACGCCGAAGGGCTTCTCGACCGCCTCGGGGAGGGCCAGGAGATGGCCCGGATGCGGGCGACGGCACGCGGGTGGCCACTCGGGGCTCAGTCGGCGCCGACGCGACGCCGCGCCGACGCCCCCGACGGCCGTCGCCGCCGCGCGCCGCCGTCGCCGCCGCCCGGTCCTCAGCCACCGCGTCGTAGCTCGCGTAGTCCGAGCCGGTGTCGTCGGCGAACTCGAACTCCAGCAGCCCCGCCTCGCCCCACTTCTGCCGCAGGTAGCCGCCGTTGGCGTCGAGCAGGCCGAGCTTCCGCGTGTTCGGGACCAGCTTGGCGAAGAAGCCCCGGGCGAAGCCGCCCATCGGGTTGATCTTGGACGCCGTCGCCGCTTCGAACAGGAACGGCACCACCTCCGCTTCGGACGTCCCCATGCGCTCCCACACCTCGGGCGTCGTCGCCCGTGACCGGCTGTTCAAGGTGGCGTCGACCATGAACTCCTGGCGCTCCAGCAGTTCGGCCTCGCTCAAAGATGCGTAGAACTCCGACAGCGTCAAGACCCCGAACGCCACATGCCGGGCCTCGTCGGACATGACGTAGCGCAACAACTTCTTCAACAAGGGCTCCTGCGTCCGCCGCAGCATGTCACCGAACGCCGCCAACGCCAGCGACTCGATAACGATCTGCATCCCCAGATACGCGATGTCCCACCGGCTGTCCTCGAGCAGTGACCAGATCTGCGCCTTGAGGAACGGGCTCATCGGGTACGCGTCGCCCAACTTCATGGACAGGTACTTGGCGAAACCTCGGTGTGCCTGGCCTCGTCCATGGTCTGCGTGGAGGCGTAGTACTTGGCGTCGATCCACGGCACGGTCTCCACGATCTTGGCCGCCGTCATCATGGCGCCCTGCTCGCCGTGCATGAACTGGCTGAGGCTGGCCTTGAAGAACTCGATCCCGAGCTGCGAGTACTCCTTCTCGGACCACGTGGCCAGCGGCGACCCCGGCAGCGTCCCCGCCACCCGTGCCACCGCCAGGATGGGGCTGTCCTGCTCGGCCACCAGGCGCTCGGGGTCCACCGGCGTGTCCCAGTCCAGGTCGGTCACGCTGTTCCACTGCGACCCCATGGCCTTGTTGTAGAGGGTCACCAGCTGCCCCCGGTTCCGCTCGTAGTCCCACAGGAACAAGCGGTCGGCGTGGTCCTCGATGACATGGATGGCCTCGTCCATCTCGCCCCGACTCGGCGGCGGAGGACTCACCTCCCGCCCCTCCCCGAAGGCGCCCCGATGGTCATGCGGCCCCTCTCCGTACTTTCGGTCATGTCGCTCACCCCTCTCCAGCCCGGTCGCTCTCTCAGCCTCCAGCCGGTCGCTCTCTCAAGCCACCAGCCCGGTCGCTCTCTCAGCCTCCAGCCCGGTCGCTCAGCTCCTCTTCCACCCATATTGGCGTTCGGCGCGGCCTTCTCCACCAGCTCGGGGACGACGCCGCCCAGCTCGGCCGGGTCCCAGCGGTCGTCCTTGTCGGCCCCGGGGCCGGCCACCCAGCCCTCGGCCACCGCTGATGTGGCCGCCCAGGACGTTGAAGACCCGCCCGGTGATGTCGGCCGACTCCGAGCTGCCCAGCCACACGACGATCGGCGCGATGTTGCCCGGGTCGAGCAGGTCGAACTCCTCGGGCTTCTTGGCCGCCGAGGCCTCACCCATGCCCAGGTTCTCGGTCATGCGGGTCAGGGCGGCCGGGGCGATGGCGTTGACCGTCACGCCGTAGCGGCCCAGCTCCATGGCGGCGATGACGGTGAAGGAGGCGATGCCCGCCTTGGCCGCGCCGTAGTTGGTCTGGCCCACGTTGCCGTAAATCCCCGACGGCGAGGTCGTGTTGATGACCCGGGCGTCGTTGGTCTCGCCCGCCTTGGAGCGGTTGCGCCAGTACTCGGTGGCATGGCGCATCGGGGCGAAGGTGCCCCGCAGGTGGACCCGGATGACGGCGTCCCACTCCTCAATGGTCATGTTGACCATCATGCGGTCGCGCAAGATCCCGGCGTTGTTCACCAGCACATCGAGGCCGCCGAAGGTGTCGATGGCCGTCTGCATCAGCCGCCCGGCCCCGTCGTAGTCCGAGACGTCGTCGCCGTTGGCCACGGCCTCGCCGCCCATGCCCCGCACCTCGTCGACGACCTCGCCGGCCGGGCCGGCCGAGCTGCCGCTGCCGTCGACTTCCGCGCCGAGGTCGTTGACCACGATCTTGGCGCCCTGGCTGGCGAACTCGAGGGCGTGCTCCCGCCCGATGCCCCGTCCCGCCCCGGTGATGACGACGATGCGTCCGTCGCAGATTCCCACGTGCTCTCTCCTTATTGGTTGGACTGGCCCGCTGCCGCTCGATATTGATCACGCAGCAGCCGCTTGTAGATCTTCCCCGTATCCTCGCGCGGCAGCTGGGCGGTGAAATCGACGCTGCGCGGGCACTTGAAGTGGGCCAGGTGCTCCCGGCAGAACTCCATCAGCTCCCGCCCCAGCTCAGGGGTGCCGTCGACCCCCTCGGCCGGCTGCACCACGGCCTTGACCGCCTCGCCCCACTCGGCGTCGGGCACCCCGATAGTCGCCGCGTCGCCCACCGCCGGGTGCTGCAGGAGGACGGCGTCGACCTCGGCCGGGTAGATGTTGACGCCGCCGGAGATGATGAGGTTGGCGGTGCGGTCGGTCAGGAACAAGAAGCCCTCGTCATCCATGTAGCCCAGGTCGCCCAGGGTGAAGTACTCACCCCGGAAGGCGCCGGCCGTCTTGGCGGCGTCGCCGTAGTAGTCGAACTTGGTCGCCGCCACCGCCCGTAGATACACCAGGCCGATCTCACCGGCCGCCGCCTCGCCGCCGCCCGTCCCGCCGCCCTCGGTCATCACCTTGACCAGCCCCGGCACCATCGGCCGCCCGACCGTCCCAGGGTGGGCCAGCCAGGTGGCCGAGTCGACCAGCGTGCCGAGTCCCTCGGTGGCGGCGTAGTACTCGACCACGATCGGCCCCAGCCACTCGATCAACCGGGCCTTGACGTCGACCGGGCACGGGGCTGCCCCGTGGATGATGAAGCGCAGCGACGACAGGTCGTGCTTCGTCCGCACGTCGTCGGGCAGGGCGTGCAGGCGGTGGAACATGGTCGGCACCATGTGGGTGTGGGTGATGCCGCGCTCCTCAATCAGCCGCAGCGTTTCGGCCGGGTCCCACTGGTCCATGATCACGATCGGGACGCCGTAGATCATGGGCACGGCGACCGAGAAGGCCAGCGGCGCGGCGTGATAGAGCGGACCGGTGCACAGGTGAGCATCGATGCTGTGGGCCCAGTCCTCGTCGTACCCGCAGAAGTTGACCGTGGCCAGGGCGCTGGGCGCTGCCCCGTCGCGGTGCACGCCCTTGGGGCGCCCGGTCGTCCCCGAGGTGTAGAGCATCTGGGTGCCGAGGACCGGGTCGGTGATGTCCGACCCCTCCTCGGCGGCGATCACCTCTTCGTATGACTCGAACTCCGGCGCCGCGCCGCCCACGGCCAGCCGGACGATCTCCCGACCCGATGCGCTGCCGCCGGCCTTGCCACCGGCGGCCTTGCCACCGCCGGCCTTGCCACCGACGCCGCTCGCCGCCTCCACGATCTTGTCGCCCAGCGCCGCCGCCCCGATGAACGCCTTGGCCTCGCAGTTGTCCACGATGTAGGCCGCTTCCTCACCGGTCAGGTGCCAGTTGATCGGCGTGAGCCGCAGGCCGCCCCGCTGGGCTGCGTACAGCACCTCGATGAACTCGGGCCGGTTGGTGCACATCAGCGCCACGCTGTCGCCGACGCCCAACCCCCGCGCGCGCCACGCCCGCACCAGTCGGTTGATGTTGGCGTTGATCTCGCCGTAGGTGCGGTCCCCGTAGGCGGTGAAGAGCGCAGGCCGCTCTGGCCCCTGCGCCGCCCACCAGGCGAGGAGCATGCCGTTGGCGGCGGCCGTGGTCTTGTCCCGTAGGCCCATCATCGCCCCGACTCCCTCATCGCTTCGGTCGGATCACTGCGCCGCCCGATCACTTGGCCGGCTCGAACAGCGGCAGTTGCCGGCCGTCGCTCATCGGCTCCCAGGTGACGGTGACCGCCATGCCGATGGTGACGCTCTCGGGCGGGCAGCCGATCACGTTGCTCATCATGCGCACGCCCTCATCGAGGTCGACCAGGACCACGGTGTAGGGCTCCCCGTTCGAGAACGCGGCGCCGGTGCTCGCCGGCTTGTGCTCAATCGTCACGGCGACGACGGTGGCTCGCCCGCTGGCCGTCCGCCACTCGAGGGTTGAACCGGTGGCCCCACAGCCGGGGCAGAACGATCTTGGATAGAAGATCCCCTTGTCGCAGGCGGTGCACCACTGCACCAGCAGCCGCCGCTCGCGGGTCGCATCCCAGAAGGGGCCGCTCTCCTCGGTGGCCCGGGGCTCCATCCGGACGGGCGCCGTGGGCTGGCCGGCGACCGGTGCGTCGGCCATCAGCGGACCTCCCTCGTCACAATGTCTCCTCGGTACCGAGGACGGCGGTCGACATGCAGGACAGGACCATGCCCGATCCGTGGGCCACGGCGACCTTGGCGCCGGGCACCTGGCGCTCGCCGTTGGGATTCCCGTCGTCCCCCACGGCCTTGTCGCCGCGCAGCTGGCGCACTGCCTCGGTGATCAGGAACATGCCGTACATGCCGGGGTGGGTGAAGGAGAGGCCGCCGCCGTTGGTGTTCATCGGCAGGGATCCGCCGGGGCCCAGTTTGCCGTCGGCGGCGAAATGTCCGCCCTCGCCCTTGGGGCAGAACCCGAGGTCCTCGAGATGCAGCAGCGCGGTGATGGTGAAGCTGTCGTAGCCCATCAAGACGTCGACCTCGGCCGCGGTGATGCCGGCCATGGCGAAGGCGTTGGCGCCCGAGACGGCGCCCGGGGTGGTGGTGAGGTGGGGCATCTGGGAAATCATCATGTGATCGTGGCAGGTAGCTGCGCCGAGCACGTAGACCGGCGGCTGGCGCAGAGTGCGGGCCCGCTCGGCGCTGGTCATCACGAAGGCGCCAGCGCCGTCGGTGACCAGGCAGCAATCGAGCAGGTGCAGCGGGTCGTTCTGCATGGGCGAGGCGAGCACGTCGTCGATCGTCAGGGGCGTCTGGTAGCGGGCCCGGGGGTTCATGGCGGCCCACTCCCGCGTGCTCACGGCGATCTGAGCCAGCTGCTCGGACGTGGTGCCGAACTCGTACATGTGCCGGCTCGCAGCCAGTGCGTACGGCCCCATCGGCATGCGCAACCCGAAGGGGAGTTCCCACTCGGCCATGGGGTTGGGCCCGGCGGGAAAGCGGCGTTCCACCCGGCGCTTCTGGGTGCGGTCGCTCCGCGGTGTCGACGCGTAGACGCTGACCACCACGTCGCACAGGCCGGCGGCGATGGCCGAGGCGGCGTGCTCGAGGTGGACCTCGTAACTCGAGCCCCCGGTCATGGTCGAATCGGTGAAGCGGGGGTGAACCCCCAGATACTCGGCCAATCCCATCGACGACTCCGCATGGCACACCCCATCGACGTCCGCCAGGGTGAGGCCGGCGTCTTCGAGGGCACTGAGGACCATGGCCACTTCCAGGGGCCGACCGGTGCGGTCCAACTCGCCCGTCGGCGACACGTCGTCGGCCACCCCGACGATGGCGGCGGCGCCCCGCAGCGTGCGATCCCCCCGACTCATTCCCGACAACCCCCCGGTTCCGACGTGTGCTGATGCGGTCGATGTGATGTCGATGTCGATGTCGCTCAGGCGTTCTTGGGGAGCTCGGAGAACGGGGTCACGCGGTCGTTGTTGGGTTCCTTCGGCAGCCCGAGCACGCGCTCACCGATAATGTTGCGCTGCACCTGGTCGGTCCCCCCGTAAATGGGCGGCGCCTGGGCGAACAGCGCCATCTCGGTGACACCGCCGGCGAACGGGTCACCGGTGGCCTGGGCCAGGCTGGCCTTGTCGTCGGCGTTGTACGCGTGCAGCATGCCCGACGGCCCGGCGATCCGCAGCCCGAGGTCACGGGTCAGCCGCACGATCTGGCTCATGGAGAGCTTGGCCACGTTCGGCATGCCCGGGATGTCGCGGCCCTGCTCCTTGACTGCCTTGACGCGCAATCCGTTGAACCGCCCCAGCTCGCCCAAGGTGTACAGGCGGGCCAGATCCTGCCGAATGCCGGCATCCGTGTTGACCTTGTTCTGCTGGGCCAGCCCGATGAGCATGCCCGCCCCGCCCCGCATGGCCGCGAACACACCGCCGCTGTTTCCTCTTCGTCCACTACCCGCCGCACCGCTCCGACCGTCCGCACCGCCTCGACCGTCCGCACCGCTCCGACCGACCGCATCGCCCCCTTGCGATCCGTTCTGAGACGGGACCAGATCGCCCACTCGCTTCGAGAGCGCGTCCATGACCGTGCCGGGTTGCGCGAGTCCGCCTCCGGCGGCGTTGCCCCCACCCGAGCCCAGGCCGGCACGCTCGTTCATGAGCGTGGTGTTGGCGGCGGCCCACCCGTTGTTGAGACCACCGATGAGAGCGGAGTCGGCCACCCTGGCATCGGTGATGAAAACCTCGTTGAAGAGGGAGTGCCCCGTCATCTCCTTGAGTGGGCGGACGTCGACGCCATCCTGGAGCATCTCGAAGGCGAAGTACGAGATGCCTTGATGTTTCGGCACCTCCGGGTCCGTCCTCGCCAGCAGCATGCCCAGATCGGCGTACTGACCGCCCGAGGTCCAGACCTTCTGCCCGTTGATGATCCACTCGTCGCCATCCTTTTGGGCCCTGGTCTGAAGGCCGGCCAGGTCCGAACCGGCCTGGGGTTCACTGAACAGCTGGCACCACGCCTTCTGCCCGGTGACGATGTCGCGCACGTAGTGGTCGATCTGCTCCTGGGTCCCGTGGGTGGCGATGGTCGGGGCGGCGAGGAGCAGACCGAGACCGGCCGGCGCGCCCAGTGCGCCGAAAGCGGCGATCTCATTGGACACCAGCACGGCGTCGGCCCGGGGGATCCCTTTGCCATAGGCATTCGGGGGCAGGCTCGGGGCGGACCAGCCCTCGAGACCGAGGCGGTCCCACCACTCGCCGACGGTCAGGTCGGGGTCCCAACTCTTCTCGAGCCACGAGCGCAGTTCGCTCAGAAGTTCGTCGGTCTGCAGGGGCGTCGCGGTATCCGTCACGTGGAGTCCTCCCGGTACCTAATCCCCAGACGCACTGCTGGGGCGATCTCTATGGCGTTCTATGGCGCTACTTGAACCTATCGGGTGCATCCCGGATCGGGCGACTCCCCAACCTCCCCAACCAGAACCACCCCAACCTCCCCAACCAGAACTACCCCAACCAGCCCGATCAGCCCAACAGCTCGTCAGACGAGACCTTGGGCCTGGGAAAGCGAGGAAAGGAGGTCGTTAAGGTGTGTGCAGGTCGAGGTGCCCACGAGTTCGTCCCGGACCAGGGCCCGAAGGTCACCTAGGCGCCGGCCCACCAGGCGCTCGGCGCTGGCCGCGGCGTGGGGACATTCGGCCCACGGCAGTACCCGGGGCGTGGCCTCGCACGACATAATCCGCTCTCCTTCGTGGCTCCAGCCCGCGCCACCACCCAGCTCACCACCCCGCTCACCCTGCCCATGGCTCCGTTCCCGACCCCCCTTGCGGTCCTGCGCACTGTTCTGGTCGCCGGGGGAGATCGTCGCCGTCACCGTGTACTCGTGCAGGACGGTGGTCACGCCATCAGGTCGGGCGTAGGTGTCCCGGAACATGGCCCAGACCTCGTCTCCGGTTCGCTCGATGAGTCGCTGGCGGCGCAGCGCGCCTGTGGCCAGTTCGGGCATGCCGTGCCAACCCGCGGAGTCCGTCGGCACGGGGGGTCCGTCCGGTGTCGGGATCTCCCTCTCGTCCCGGATGTGTCCCATCATGAAGCCCGATCCGGCCCAACCGGCGCAGATGTCCACCGGCACGCCGCGGATGAACCGGTCGGTGAGAGGGGTGACGTGCTGGCCGGAATAGAGGGTGCCGTAGCCCGACAGGAGGGCCACGACGGGCAGCTCGGACAGCAACACCGAGGGGAGGGATCCCGGCAGACTCACCTCGTCGAGACAAGCCCGAAATCCTCGTCCGACGACCCGCCCCACGAGACTTGCGGCGCCCTGCCCGTCCTCGGCCGCGTCACATCCGGCCGAGTCATCAGCCGCCAATCCGTTTGTGACCAACTCAATCGAGACGAGTGTGCGATCCGCTTGGAGCACCGCCCGGCAGGAGACCGCGTCTTCCCGCTCGTGGGCCTCTCCGGCCAACTCGAGCCCCCCATCCGACAGGCCGATCACGTCGAGGTGGCTGGTCCGTCGGATGGATCCCGGTCGCTTCTCCGGCAGGTGGGAGATGGGCTCGGCTAGAGCATGTGCAACGTGGGTCACCCCTCCAACGGTAGCGTCGCGTGAATGGACCGACTTTCTAAGGCCTTTGATTCCTGGCTCAACGCACAGCGGGCCGCCCTCGACACCATGGTGCAGGCCACCGGCGTGCCGGGCACCGATGTCGACACGGCCGAGGGCTACCGGTGGGTGACGCGGCTCTCGACGCTGGCCCTCGAGTGGCTGGTGGAAAAGTCCGATCCGCTCCATCCGCAGCTCTTCCGGCTGCAGGATGCGTACCGCAAGCTGCTCGTCGACAATCCCGACGTCAACTACTTGTTCAGCGTCCTCGATGACACCCAGAGTTATCGCCTCGTCGGCACCCGGGGCGAGTGTGCCTATCTCGGGATGACGTTCGGCACGCCCTTCGGCCAGGGCGAGGTGGGTGGCCGCACCGGCACGCAGACCCAGACGCATATCGACGAGTTCGACATCGGGCCGAACGGGGAGGTCGACATACTCATTGCTCCCGAGGCCGACATGCCCGATCCCCGGCCCCGCAACTCCATCGTGCTCGAGCCCGGTACGGCGCAGCTGGCCATCCGGGAGACCCACTGGTGGAAGACACCGGAACGGCTCTCCGACCTGCGCATGGAGCTGGTGGGGGAGGTCCCGCCACCGATGCTCTCGTCGGACGAGCTGGCGGGCAAACTCGAGTTCGCAGCGATGTTTCTGCAGTTCGTCGGCGGGACCGCCGTCCAGATGTGGCATGACGCAGCGTCGAACATGAACACCTTCGGAGGCACGGCGGGCTCCGAGCATGTGGCGGCCCAGGAGGACGAGGTGCGCTCACACTCCAACGCGGAGATGACGTATCACGGCGGGCGATTCCGCCTGGAGCCGGGGCAGGCGCTCGTGGTGACGGTGCACGAGCCGGACAAGCCTTTCCTCTACTGGGGCCTGACACTGACCTCGCCCTGGATGGAGAGCTTCGACTATCGCTACACCACCACCGCACGCAACAACGAGACCGCTCGCCGCTCCCCCGACGGGAGCTGGCAGATGGTCATCGCTCCCGAGAATCCCGGGCCGGGGGTGGAGAACTGGCTCGACACGGGTGGCCGGCTGGAGGGTTACATGCTCGTGCGTTGGGTGCTGGCCGATGGTCCGCCGCATCCCACTGCCGAACTGGTCTCGATGGCGGACTTGACCGGAGTGGCCGGGACTCCTCAGACCTCGGAGGGGACGCCGAACCGTTCCTGGTAGGGGGAGACCAGGGCTCGGTGGGTGGGGAGGTCGAGACCCGTATCGCTGAAGGAGTAGTCGTGGTGTGACGCTCGGTTGGTGTGGCGGGCGCCGAGATACGCCTCGAGATTGGTGTGGAATCCCTCCCCGACGGGGAAGTCCCACCGGCGGTACAAGGACTCGATGGTGGCGACCGGATCTTTCGTGAGGTCGTGGTACAGGACGTCGGAGATCTGGTCCTGAGGGAGCGACCCATTGTCCCGCTCGGCCGTGACCTCGTCCATGACGTGCTCGAGACCCATGCACATGAACTCGACCAGCACGGCGTGGTCGACGCGGTTCGAGTGCATGTAGTGGAGGGTTGCCATGAGATCGGCCAGCGAACCGACCACGCGGAGCGGGTCGCGGTGGGTGATGACCACCTTGGCTTCGGGATAGGCGGCGAAGAGGAGGGGGAGGGCGGAAAGGTGGGAGGGAGCCTTCAGCACCCAGCGGGTCGTCGGGGTGGCCCACTGCAGGGTCTGGAGCATGCGCCGGTGCCAGTCGTAGATGGGCGTCTGGTCCTGTGAGCTCCGCCAGATGGTGTAGTCGGCCACGTTGTACAGGCCCGTGTACATGTCGCTCGAGAACTGGTGGGCGAAACCGAAGATGTCCTCGGTGGGCAGGTTGCCGCCGTTCTCGTGCATGGCGGTGAAGGCGGGGACCATCTCGTCCATGAGGGTGATCTCGTCGTCACAGAGCTGCGGCCTGGCACCCGGATCCCCGACGGCCCGACGGGATCGGTCGTCGCCGGCCGGGACCGTGTGGAGGTACTCCCACAACAGGGGAGGCCGGTTGTCCGGATCACAGGCCAGAAGCTCGTGCAACAGCGTTGTCCCTGAACGCCCCAGGCCGGTGACCACAATCGGTGCGTGGACGGATTCGGCGGCGATGGCGGGCTCATGCTCCCAGAGGTCGATCAGGCGGAGCCGGTTCTGCAAGATCTGCTGGATCTCGCCCCGAGTGCGCAGGCGGCCGGGGAGGTGGAGCTGGGCCTCCTCATCGAGTGCGCGACAGAGCCGTTCGAAGGGCTCCTCCCACCAGGTGTCGCCGAAGTCGTCGAGCCCGGTGGCCACTCGGGCGGACCGGCGGAGCAGGTCAGGCTCGAGCGAGACGACGGACCGACCGCCGTCGCCGAGTCCTTCTCCCACCGCGACGAGCTTCTCGGTCCAAGCGCTACGAGGGGGTGGGGTCCAGGGCACGGGCCGCAACCGTAGTAGCGCCCGACTGGCCGCCGGGGCGATGGAGACCGGCGTGGCCAGCCGGGGCGATGGAGACCGGCGTGGCCAGCCGGGGCGATGGAGGGGACAATGGCTCGGTGCACCTGACCGTCGACGACATCGAAGAGATCTTGGCCTCGGGGGCGGGCCGCCCGGCCGAGCCCGGGGCTTCGCACACGCATCTGGATCATGCGTTGCAAACAGCAGCGCTGTTGGGGACCGATGTTCGGGCGGCAGTCCGGTCGCCAGACCGGCGGAGGCAGCTGTCTGACGAGGTGGTCGTGGCCGGGTTGGTGCACGACATCGGGCACCTGCTGCCCGGCGTCGGTGACGCCGCCCACGCCGAGGCCGGGGCGGCGTGCGTGCGGCGGGTCCTGGGGGAGCCGGTGGCCGGGCTGGTGGGACTGCACGTCGCGGCCAAGCGGTATCTGGTGGCGGACGAGGGCGTCTATGGGGGAGGCCTGTCCGCCGACAGCGTGGCCAGCCTGGCCGTGCAGGGCGGGCCCATGTCGACCGATGAGCGGGCGAAGTTCGAACGACTGTCCCTCTTTGCCGAGTCCGTGGCTTTGCGGCGAGCCGATGACCGGGGGAAGGTGGACGGGCTACTCGTCGAAGGTCTTCCGGTGTGGATGGAGGTGGTCCGCCGGGTGGCCCGACACGAGGGGTCGGCGTGAACGCTTTCGTGCTCTGTCTGCCAGGATCCGCGCACTCGGGACCTGACTATTCCTTGTCCCCCTGCTTCCTTGCTATTCCTTGCGTCTCGACCACAGGGGCGATGGGCGCGAGGTCATGACGCGGGCACTCGGCCCGACAAAGCGCAGGACGCCATTGGCATTCCCGGAGACCTTCCACTCACGAGAATGGACTCGGTGATGGTGGTGATTGCAGAGTGTCACCAGATTCTCGAGATCGGTCGGTCCTTGGTCGGCCCAATGCACGACGTGGTGGACATCGGTGAAGGTGGCGTTGGTGCACCCGGGGAATCGGCAGCGTCGATCGCGACGGAAAGCCTCGCGGCGTTGAGGGCCCGAAGGGAAGCGACGGGATCGTCCCTCGAACATGGTGTGGCCGAAGGCATCATCGAGGGCCAAGGCGACTGAGGCATCGCAACTGATGCGCCGGATGGTCTCGGCGCTCAGGAGCCCGAGCCGCTCGATCTCAGCCGTCCCGGTGCCGCCTCGGAGGAGTGAGAGATCGGTGTGCGCCACCACGAAGAAGCCCTGGGTCGATGTGGCACTCGTCCCGACGCCGACGCCCACACCGAAGCCCTCAGATCCGAGGTCACCGATGTCGTCGAGGTCACCGTCGGACCCCATGTCGACGTTCCGATGGGCCGCACCCGCACCCGCACCCGCACCCGCACCGGAACCGGCACCGCCATCGCCATCGGTTCCGGTTCCGGTTCCGGTTCCGGGTCCGGCACGGTGGTCGGTCATGTTCGGATCCCCCGCTCCTCGGGCCTTCTGACGACTCCCGCGGGACCGAAAACCATGGGCATTCCGACACAGGCTGACCAGCCCGTCACACTGGCGCTGGTCGTAGGGCGTCTCGCCGTCAGACGGGAAGGCACGAGCGGCATCGGACACAGCCGACCGCACGATCGCGTACGCGTCACTCGGCATCCGGGCATTGAGCGAAAAATTGGTGTCGTTGAACCGCAGGTATCGAGTCTCGTGGTCCGACGCCGCACCCGCGTCGGTTGGCCCCCGCTTGGCGCGGGCCAGATCACGCAGTTGGCGGACTGAACACTCCTCGGCCTGGCGCAAGATCGAGGCGTCGGTCTCTGGCGTGGCGAGGTCGACCGCGGCGCGGACCTTGTCATAGCTCAGGGCGCCTACCTTCAGGCCCTGAGCTAGATGGGGAAGATCGCCCAAGCGCTCGGCCACGTGGGACCAAGACCGACCGGTCCCTTCGGAGACCCCGCAACGCTGGGCCAACCATGCGGCCATCGAAGTGGCCCCCTCGCTGCGCCAGCCTTCCCGCCGGTCGAGCTCGCCGACAATCCCCAGCAGCGTCCCGATGGACGAGGCGATCTCCATGCCGAGACGCTCGGCCTCCTCCATCAACTCGGTCGTCGACGTCTTTGTGACTACGAGTTCCACCTCAAAAGAACCGTCGCCCGTCGCGCCGAGATGCGCCATGCTCGGCCAAACTGCGGCAGGGCCAGCCGAACTGCAGGGTCAGACTCTCCAATCGTCTACGAGCCTTGCGTCGAGCGGGGTACACGACAACATGCCTCCCGGTGTGGGCCCGGAGCCAGTAGCTGATGCGGTCGAGGCGCACTCGAGGCGCACCAAACTTTGGCGACGACGGTGCGAGCCTCTACCTCTCGCTCACGTCGAGAGTTGGTATCTCCACGCAAGCCTGGTGGTGTTGGCCGCCCTGGTAGGCATTGCTCTTTCGGTGGCGGCCCTCGGCCTGCCCCTGCCCGGGAGCGCCGTCCCAGCCACGGTCGCGGCGGGGTCAGCTGGCCTGGCTGACCGAGCTCATGTTGAAGTCGGGAATTCGCAACGGCGGCATCACGCACCGGTTGAGATACTCACCGAGCTCTCGGCCCAGGGTCCGCTCGCTGGTGCCCACCTCGCTGGCCCGCGCCAGCAGATCGACAGGGCTCTCGTTGAAGCGGAAGTTGTTGGCCGCACCGACGACCTTGCCGTCTTCGACCACGTAGACGCCGTCCCGGGTCAGCCCGGTGAGGAGCAGCGTGGCCGGATCGACCTCGCGGATGTACCAAAGGCAGGTCAGCAGGAGGCCACGCTCGGTGCGGGCCACCATGTCGTCAGTTGTCCCGCCGCCGCCGCCGCCCTCGCCTTCGCCCCCGTCCCCAGGCCCAGGTCCAGGTCCTGCCCGCAGTATGAGGTTGTCGATGTAGGGCGCCATCTCGACCCCGGATCGGGCCGCTCCCGCCCGGTGGTAGCGCAGATGGGCCAGTCGTCCGTCACGGATCCAGTCGACGCGCCTCATGGGAAGGCCATTGTCGAAGACGGACGAGTCCCCGCTCGATGAGCCACACGCCACGAACGGCAGGCACTCGAGGCCCGGTTCGAACGGATCGCTGTAGAGGGTGAAGGGCACCTCGGAAATCTGCTCGCCCACACGCGTTCGACCGTTTGCCGCCGGGTCGCCCGCCCGCTCACCCGCCCGCTCACCCATCCGTCCACTCGCCCGGTCGCCCACCGAGCCAGTCGCCCGGCCCCCCGACGGGTCCGCACCTCCGTCTGCCGAAAAGACCGTGCGCCCGTCCTCGGCGTCCAGACCGCTCAGACCGTAGAACGCCAGGGACCCCATCAGGTCGGCGACTCCCGCCGGCGGCAAGATCACCTCATAGCGCCCCGCGTCGAGGGCCAACGGCCGTCGGGCCCACTCGAGCCGGCGCCACAGCTCCGTCTCCATGGACTCGAAGGAGAGTTCGCCGATCCGCTCGGCGCCGGCACCGGTCCAGGCCGAGCGCGCCCCGTCGGACGAACGCCCGACCAGGTTCACCGCCCCGGTCGGTTGCGAGAACGAGAGCCGAACGCCGGTCGAGCTGCCCAGGTACAGCGTCGAAATGCCGAATTCGGCGAAACCGGCCAGCACCACGTCCCTGTCGCGGGCTCGGCCGAAGGCCCCCGAGAGCCCCGAGAGCACTCCGCCCAGTGCCGAGAGATCGGTTTCCACGGGCGCTCGCCCGAACGCCAGCGAGGCCGCCCGCGCACCGCCGCCCCCGCCCTCGCCCCCGGATGCCGCGCCCATCCCGTCGACCAGTACGAACGCATCGTCGGCTGGCGGCGCCCCCTCGGCGTCCGTCAGCGCGGCCGACACCATCTGCTCCACATCGACCACGCCGCTTCGCCGGGCCACGCCCACCGCGCCGGCCTTGATCGCCACCACCGTGACCGAGCGATCGCGCCGGACCCCATTGGTGGTGGTCGTGTTGAGGGCGAAGCGCACGTCGGCGTGGCTGCTCTCGTCGACCAGCACGATGCAGCCGTCGGCGCCACCCCGAGAGGCGATCGCCAGTCCCTCCTCGATCACCGCCTGGGCCTCAATCACGCGAGACCGACCCAGCGCCGCCCAATCGCCGCCACGACCGACCAGAGTCCACGCACCCGCACCCGCACCCGCACCCCCGCCCCCCGCACCCGCACCCGCACATCGTCATCGTCCCGCCTCCACGCGGGTGTTGAGCACCCGGACACCCCGCACCAACACCGACGGACACCCGTGGCTGACCGGGGCCACCTGCCCCGGCTGGCCCTTGCCGCAGTTGAAGGCGCCACCGAGCACCCACGTCGACGAGCCCCCGACGGCCTCCATAGCGCCCCAGAAGTCGGTCGTGGTGGCTTGATACGCCACATCGCGCACCTGCCCCACCAGCCGTCCCCCCTCGATCTTGAAGAAGCGCTGTCCGGTGAACTGGAAGTTGTAGCGCTGCATATCGATGGACCAGCTCTTGTCGCCGAGGATGTAGATGCCCCGCTCGACGTGGCCGATCAGGTCGTCGGTGGTCGGTCCGGCCGGGCCCGAGTGGCCCAGCGACACGTTGGCCATGCGCTGGATCGGCACGTGCAGGGGCGAGTCGGCGAAGGCGCAGCCGTTGGAGCGCTCGAAACCCATCGACGAGGCAATGGAGCGGTCCAACTGGTAGCCCACCAGCACGCCGTCGCGGACCAGGTCGAAGGACTGTGCTGCCGCGCCCTCGCTGTCGATGGCGACGGTGGCCAGCCCGTGCTCGACCGTGCGGTCGCCCGTGACGTGCATGACCGGTGACCCGTACTGGAGCGTCCCCAACTGGTCAAAGGTCGCGAATGAGGTACCGGCGTAGGCCGCCTCGTAACCCATGGCCCGGTCCAGTTCGGTGGCATGCCCGATGGACTCGTGGATCGTCAACCACAAATTGGAGGGGTCCACGACCAGGTCGTAGGTGCCCGCCTCGACGGAGGGTGCGGCCAGTTTCTCGGCCAACAGCTCGGGCAGCTCGGCCAGCTCGGCGGCCCAGTCCCAGCCGGCGCCGGGGCCCCCCGTGAGGTACTCCCAACCCCGACCGACCGGCGGGGCCAGGGTGCGCATGGTCTCGAAGCCCGAGTCACTCAGGGCCAGCGCCTCGAGCTGCGGGTGGAGCCGCACCCGGCGCTGCGTGGCCCGGGTCCCGCCCAGGTCGGCCAGATACGTCTCTTCGCTGACGCTGAGCACGGAGGCCGTCACGTGCGAGACGGCGGCGTGGTCGAGCAGCGGACGGCTCCAACTCTCGAGCAGCGCCACCTTGTCGGCCAGCGGCACGTCACCCGGGTCGATCTCGAAGGGGCTGCTCCACGCCAGCTCGCCGTGTGGGGGCTCGGGCGCCAGCTCGACGCGCCCGCCGCCGGCCCGGGCCGTGACCCGAGCGGTGTCGACGGCTTGGAGTACGAGGTTGGCCGCCTCGGCGGGCCCGACGTCGACCGTGGCGGCAAACCCGATGGCGCCGTCGACCACAACCCGGACGCCCATACCGAACTCCGTGTCGTCGGAGCTGCCCTCGGGCACCGCGTCGCGGAGACGGACCTCCTGGGAGCGGATGCGCTCGACCCGTATCTCGGCGTGGGCGCACCCGGCGGCCTCGGCGGCCGAGAGCGCGGCGTCGGTGAGGACACGCAGGTCGCCGGGGGGCAGGGGCATTGGTCTGATCGGTCAGTTCGTCAGTCGGTCGGCGGTCGGTCGGCGGCGGGTCGGTCTGCGGCCGGTCGGTCGGGGGGGTCGGTCGCGGTCGGTCGGAGGTGGGTCGGTCTGCGGCCGGTCGGTCTGGTGGATTGGTGGGAGGTGGGTCGATCGGTCGTCGGTCCGCTGAGGGCCGGGTGGGCTGGCGGGTCGGGAGGCCGGCGGCGGCGTAGACCGAGTCGATCAGCTCCATGGTCCGGATGGCGTCGGTGGCCGTGGTGGGGAATGGCGCGCCATCTTCGACGGCGGCCGTGAAGGCCTCCAGTTGGTAGTCGTAGGTGGCGCGCCGGCTGAACTTCTCCCGGCGCGTGCCCGAGGCCGTCTCGATCTTCACGCGGTGCCCGAACTGGGGCGCGAAGGGATTGAACACGGTGAGCTTGCCGTCATTGCCCGTGACCTCTGCGTGCATGCGGAGCACGGACGCAGAGAACATGGAGCAGCGCACCCGGGCCGTGCCGCCCTCGGGGAGGGAGAAGTGGGCATCCATGGCACGGTCCACCCCGGCCGATGACAACTTGGCCTCGGCGCTGCTGACCCGCGGGCCGGTGGCCAGCAGGCGCAGCAGCGAGATCGGGTAGCAGCCCATGTCCATGGTGGCCCCGCCGGCCAGGTCGAGTTGGTACCGGATGTCACCGGGCTTGGCCAGGGGAGCCGAGAACGTGATGGAGACGTTGTTGACCGCACCCAACTCGCCGGAACGGACGATCTCAACCAGTCGTTTGGTCAGGGGGTGGTACTGGTAGTGGAAGGCCTCCATGACCACCAGCCCGTGATGGGCCGCGTCGGCTTCGGCGACCTGGCGCGCCTCGTCGGCGTTGGCCGTGAAGGGTTTCTCGCACAGGACATGCTTGCCGGCATCGAGCGCGGCGATGGTCCAGTGACCGTGTAGGCCGTTGGGAAGCGGGATGTAGACCGCATCGATGTCGGGGTCGTCGAGGAGAGCGGCGTAGGACGCGGCGACCTTCGGTATGTTGTGCTTCTTGGCGAATTTCTGCGCCTTGGCGTCGTCACGGGCGGCGACGGCCACGACCTCGGCCCGACCGGTTCGTTGCGCCGGCTTGATGAGCGCGCCCGGCGCGATCTTGGCCGCACCGAGTATTCCGATTCTCAACATTGATCCTTCGTCTCGATCGTCGACGCGGGGGTCGGGGTCGGGGTGGACGTGACGGACGTGGTGGACGCGGCGGCGGTGGTGGACGGGGTGGTCGTCATCATTCTCTGGCGCGCCCGCTCCGCATGGCACCGGACGCTAACGCAGGATGGCACGGGTTGAGCAGTGGCGTTCGTCACGTCGCCGTGGTGGCCACATCGGGTGGCACGGCGACCGGGCATCTGCCACCATCGTTGCTGTCATGGACCCACCGACCACCACCCCTTCGACGGGTCTGCAGGTTACCGTCCGGCGGGCGACCCGGGACGACGTGGAACCGATGGCGGCCCAGCTGGCCCGCACCTTCTTCGACGATCCCGTGATCGGGCACATCTTCCGGAACGAGGGGCGTCGGCTCGCCGGCCTGCGCCGCTACTTCGCCACCCAGATGCGAGCGGACTACCTTCCCTTCGGCGGCTGCTACACCGCCGACGGCTATGAGGGCTCAGCCATCTGGGCCCCGGCGGGCAAGCCTCTCCTGACCGGCCTGACGGCCATCACCACCATGCTGCCCGTGCTGCCGTTTGTGGTGGCGCATCTGAGCACCACCCTGCGTCTGCTCAATCTCGTCGAGTCGATGCATCCGCACGAACCGCACTGGTATCTGGCCACGCTGGGGACCGAGCCGGCCCATCAGGGCCGAGGCGTGGGCTCCGGTCTCATGCGTCCGGTCCTCGAGCAGTGTGATCGCGAAGGGCTGCCGGCGTATCTCGAGTCATCGAAGGAGCGCAACGTCCCCTTCTACCGGCGCCACGGATTCGAGGTCACTCGGGAGCTGGACCTCCCCGGAGGGGGTCCCAAGATGTGGACGATGTGGAGGACGCCGCGCCCGCCGCCCGACATCGAGCCACCTGGGACCTGAACCGCCAGACCCGACAGAAGAGACCGACCGATCGCCCGAACCGACAGAATCGCCCGAACCGACAGAATCGCCCGAACCGGCCTACCCCGATCAGGCGGCCGATGTCGGGTGGATGCCCCCGGGCATGGCCAGGGAATCGGTGACCACGCGCCCGAGGATGTCGATGACCGCCTTGGCCGGCGCCGAAGGGAGACCCCGTCGGCGTTGGGCCACACCCACCCGCCGGCGGGGCATCCCGTCGAGCGGGAGGACGGCGAACCGCTCCCGCAGGTGGCCGGGGACGGCGGTGGCCGGCAGGACCGCCGGCCCGTAGCCGTCGAAGGCCAACGAGGCGATCATGCGCACACCATCGAGTTCCATGGCGGGCCGCAGTACGACCCGGGCGGGCACGACGGCGGCGTCGATCTCGGCCCGCAGGGCCGTACCGGGTGCGGGGAGCAGAAGTTCCATTTCGTTCAGCCGACTCAGGGGGAGCGAGGTCTCTTTGCTCAAAGGATGATCGTGGGGCAGCACCAGCACGAGGTCCTCGTCGAAGAGGTGGGCCGCGATGACCTCGTCGCCGCTGAGGGGGAGGGTCACCACGGCCAGATCGAGCTGGCCCGAGCCGAGTTGGACCCCGAGCTGCATGCTCGATCCCTCGGCCACGTTGAGGTGGATGTGCGGGTGCTTCGCCCGCAGCAGGTCGAAGAGCTGGGGCACCAGCCAGCGCCCGGTGGTGCTGATCACGCCGAGGCGCACCGTGCCCACCACCTCCTGGCGCAGGGCCACCACGTCGGCCACCATGTCCGACAGCTCGTTCATGATCCGCCGGGCCCGGGCCACGACGACGTCGCCCTCCTCGGTCAGGCGCCCCGACGCCCTGTCCACCAGCTGCACCTGGAGCTCCCGCTCGAGCCGGGCGATGTGGGCCGACACGTTGGACTGCACCGTCCCGATGGTGGCTGCCGCCGCCGAAAAGCTCCCGGTGTCGGCAATTCCGACCAGTGCTTGCAAGTGTTTCAGCTCCACCCGATCATCCCTTCCGCACCTGCTTGCTGGAGTTCCTCTGTGTATCAGCTTATAAGATAGTAGGTATCTCCGAAAGCTGGTTGACAGATTGACTCCACGGCAGCACAATGGATGTCAGACCACAGGGAGACGGAATCCCCCCTCCGCCCCTGATGAGTCTTGTGAAGGGATCGCCTACCCCCCCGGCGATCCCTTCACCTTTTTCCGGGACAGTTCGCTGTCCCAGGGCGGTCCCGCGGCAGATCAAGCGCCGGATCGTTCAGGTCCCGGGTGAGGGCGGCGTAGGGGACTCTTCCTCGCCCCCACCCCCGCATCACCGGCCGCCACCCACCCCACGTCCCGCCCCCACGGGGCATGCCTTAGGCTCGATACCCGTGGCGACCCCCGCCGTCTTCATCGATCTCGATCGGACGCTGCTCAACCACGCCTCGGGCCAGGTCCTCAACCGGGCCCTGGTGGAAGAGGGGGTCCTGCCGCCGGGTCGGTCCCTCCCCGGGGACAGGCTCCTCTTCGCCATCAACGACCGCCTGGGCGAGAACCTGATCACCATGGGGCTGGTCCGGGCGGCCGCCCGGGTGGCCAAGGGCTGGCGCCAGGACCAGGTGCAGAAGGCGGGCGAGCGGGCGGCGGCCGAGCTGGTGACCATGGTGGCGCCGTTCGCCCCGCAGTACCTGGCCGAATTCCGCAACACCGGCCATCGCCTGGTGCTCTCGACGACCACGCCGATCGACATGATCACCCCCTTCGCCGAGGCCATGGGCTTCGACGACGTCATCGCCACCAGTTATGAGACCAGCGACGGGCGCTACACCGGCCGCCTGTTCGAGGGGTTCGTGTGGGGGACGGGCAAGCTCAAGGCGGTCCGGGCCTGGGCCGAGGCCGAGGGCGTCGACCTGGCCGAGTGCCACGCGTGCAGCGACAGCGTCTTCGATACGCCCCTGCTCTCCTCGGTCGGCTGGCCCCACGCCGTCAATCCCGACCCCGGCCTGACCGTCATCGCGGCGGCGCGGCGTTGGCCGATCGAGCATTGGGACCGCCCACCCGGCGTCCCGTCCTTCATCGGCTTCGAGCCCTATCACGTGATCCGCCCCTTCGTCCGGCCCGCATCGTTCCCCTACGCCCGCTTCGACATCTCGGGCCTCGAGCACATTCCCGCGTCGGGCCCCGTCCTGTTGGCCGCCAACCACCGCAGTTACTTCGACGTGGCGGCACTCGCCCTCATTGCCGCCAAGATCGGTCGCCCGGTGCGTTTCCTCGGGAAGAAGGAGATCTTCGACGCTCCCCTCGTCGGTATCCTGGCCCGGGCCATCGGCGGGATATCGGTCGACCGGGGGAGCGGCTCGGACCAACCGTTGCGGGCCGCCGAGGCCGCACTGGCAGCGGGCGAGGTGGTGATCGTGCTGCCCCAGGGCACCATTCCCCGCGGTCAAGCCTTCTTCGAGACCGAGCTCCACGGCAAGACCGGGACGGCCCGGCTGGCCGAGCAGAGCGGGGCGCCGGTGGTGCCCATCGGGCTCTGGGGCACCGAGGCGGTGTGGCCCCGGTCGGCCCGGGTGCCCGACGTGACGCTGGTGCGTCACCCGCCCCGGATCACCGTGCGCGTCGGCCGGCCGATCACGCTCGAGGGAGCCGACGCGGTGGGCGACACCACGATCATCATGTCGGAGATCGCCGACCTGTTGCCCGAGGAGTCCCGGGTCCGTCACGAGCCCACGGCCGAGGAGCTGGCTCGGGCCAACCCCCCTTCGTGATCAGCGTGACTTCGTGATCAGCGTGACTTCGTGATCAGCGTGACTTCGTGATCAGCGTGACTTCGTGAACCGCGTGACTTCGTGATCAGCCGATGAGATCGCTTCGGTGAGGTACCGCCTCGCGCTCGCCACCACGCGTGCGGTCAACGCGGCGTCACGCCGTCTCGGTCGGGGCCAAGGCACGGTGGCCGGCGGTCGGGCCGGACTTGCGGTCGACCCCCAACTGCTGCAGCGCCTCACCGCGGGTCGCCGGGTAGCGCTCGTGAGCGGGACCAACGGCAAGACCACCACGACCCGGCTCCTGGCCGTGGCCCTCGGAGCGGCCGGAGACGAGGTGGTCACCAACGAGACCGGTTCGAACATGCCGCCGGGGCACGTGGCCGCCCTGGTGGCCAACCGACGCGCCCCGCGGGTGGTGCTCGAGGTCGACGAGATCTACCTGCCCCGGGTGCTGGCGGCGACCAGCGCCGATCTCGTGCTCCTGCTCAACCTGTCGCGGGACCAGCTCGATCGCACCAACGAGGTGCGCATGGTGGCCAACCTGTGGCGGGCGGCGCTGGCGGCGGCCCCGCACACCGCGGTGGTGGCCAACGCCGATGATCCGCTGGTGGCCTGGGCCGCCGGTGCCGCCGCCCGCGTGTCCTGGGTCAGCGCCGGACTGAGCTGGCAGCTTGATGCCGTGGGCTGCCCTTCGTGCGAGGGCCGGATCGAGTTCGACGACGTCGGGGGCTGGCACTGCGGGTCCGGTTGTGGGTTCGCCCGACCGCCCGTCGTGGCCTCGTTGGTCCCCACCGACCACGGAGCCGGCCATCACGGCGTGTGGGCCGACGGCCGGGCCATCGAGATCGACCTGGCCCTGCCCGGGCGTTTCAATCGGGCCAACGCGCTCATGGTCGCCGTGGCGGCCGAGACGGCAGGCGTCGACGCCGCCGTCGCGCTGGCGGCGATGGGAGGGATCGAGGAAGTGGCCGGGCGCTTCGCCACCCGCATGCTGCGCGGCATCCCCACTCGCCTCATGCTGGCCAAGAACCCGGCCGGGTGGAGCGAACTGCTCGATCTGGTCGCGCTGGACCGGGGCCCGCTCGTGGTCAGTATCAATGCACGGATCGCTGACGGTGCCGACCCGAGCTGGTTGTGGGACGTGCCCTTTGAGCGCCTGGCCACCCGATCGGTCGTGGCCACGGGTGACCGTTGCTACGACCTGTCGGTGCGCCTGCGCTACGCCGGCGTCGACCACCAGGTCGAGCCGGCGCCTTTGGAAGCGATCGTGACGGCCGCGACCTCTGCCGGGGCGACTGGGGCGACCGCGGCGATCGTCGCGGACGATCCCATCACGGCGGTCGACGTCATCGGCAACTACACCGCGTTCGGCGAACTGCTCCGCGCCAGGACCTCCGGGCCCTGGGTGCCTTCGGCCGTCACGACGGGTCAGCGTGTGTGACCGCACTCCTCCGTATCGCCGTCATCTTTCCCGACCTGCTCGGCACCTATGGCGACGGTGGCAACGGCCTGATCCTGGCGCGGCGGGCCGAGTGGCGGGGAGCCGACGTGTCGTTGCTCCAAGCCTCGTCGGACGCGCCGCTGCCCGAGGCCGACCTCTACTGCCTGGGTGGCGGAGAGGACGGACCCCAGGTCCGGGCCGCCCGTTCGCTTACGAGCGACGGGACCCTGGCCCGCCGGGTCAGCCAGGGCGCCGCCGTCCTGGCCGTCTGTGCCGGCTACCAGATTCTCGGTACGAGCTTTCCCGATGCCGACGGCACGCCCCAGGAGGGCGTCGGGCTGCTCGGGCTCAGCACCACCAAGGGCTCCGGGCCACGCGCCGTGGGGGAAGTGACGGCCGACGCGACCGAGCGTGCGTCCGAGCTCCTCGGGGCCGAACTGCCCCCGATGACCGGCTTCGAGAACCACGGCGGGGTGACCACCCTGTCGGAGGGTACGACCCCGCTGGCCCGGATCAGCCGGGGCGTCGGCAACGGCGACGGTTCGGGCACCGAGGGCGCTGTCGCGGGCCGGGTAGTCGGGACCTATCTGCACGGACCCGTGCTGGCCCGCAACCCCGCCTTGGCCGACATCCTGTTGGGCTGGGCCCTGGGAACCGAGCAGCCGCTCAGTCCCCTCGACGATTCGTCGCACGAAGCGCTGCGAACCGAGCGGTTGGGCTTCGAGGAGTCCCGGGGGAAGCGACGAAGAGAAGGAAGAGAACGGGCCCGAGCTCGCCGCCCCTGAGGGAACGAGCTCGCCGCCCCTGAGGGAAACGGACCCCGAACGACCGTCATCATCATCGTCGTCGCCGTAGTCGTAGCGACTGCGATCGCCAGCGCTCCGGCCGGCACTATCGGACGGTTCCCCCGGACCTGACGGCGCGTTGGCCCTCTCGACGGATTATGGTTCTGCCGCGACAGTGGCGGCATCGCTGGGGGGATGCGGCGAACCACATACTGGGGAGGCACGAGTGAAGGGTTCGACGGGGTTTCTGGGCAAGGCAGCACTGGCGGGAGTTGCGTTCGCGGGGGCGATCGTGGCCGTGGGGGGGACCGCCGGCACCGTTGGCACCGCCGGCGCGGCGACCACCTCGAGCGCGCCGGGGGTGACCTCGAACTCCATCACGGTCGGCACCATCTCGACCCAGACCGGACCCATCTCGTCGAACTTCTCATCGCTGATCTACGGGGAGAAGGCGTACTTCGACTACGTCAACGCGCAGGGCGGGATCAACGGCCGCAAGATCGACTACAAATACACCCTCGACGACGGGGGCAATCCGAGCCAGTTCACCCAGCTGGCCAACACCCTGGTCAACCAGGACCACGTCTTCGCGGTGACCGGCGTGGCCACCGCCTTCTTCACCCCCAACATCTTCGTGGAGGCCAAGACCCCGACCTACGGCTACAACGTGACGGGGAACTGGTCCGGCGCCAAGAACCTCTTCGCCGCCGGCGGCTCGGTCATCTTCTACCCCGCGGGAGCGCCGGGAACGGCGTTCGTGATGAGGAGCGCCAAGGGCACAAAGATCGCCCTCCTCGCGTACGGCGTCGCCTCCTCGGCAGCTGCCTGTCAGGCCACCGGCAAGAGCTTGACCGCGGCGGGCTACGACGTCGTCTACACCGACTACAAGATCGCCTACCCGGGTACGACGGTCGCCACCGACGTGCAGCGCATGAAGCAGGCCGGGGCCAACTTCGTGACCACCTGTATGGACGTCCAGGGCAACATCACCATGGCCCGAGCCATTCAGCAGTACGGGCTCAAGGCTCAGCAGTACTGGCTCAACGGCAACGACCAGGCCACGCTCGATCAGAACCAGAGCCTGATGCAGGGGATCTACTTCTACGTCGCGCACGTGCCCTTCACCGCGCCGCAGTCGAACTACCCCGGCCTCAAGCTCTACCTGACCCAGATGAACAAGTACGAGCCCAAGTACGCGCTGGACGAGGTCGCCATCCAGGGCTGGGAGTCCGCCTCACTGTTCGCCGCCGGCGTCAAGGCAGCCGGCAACAACCTGACCCAGGCCAATGTCATCGCGCAGGACAACAAACTGACGCAGTTCACCGCCGGCGGGCTGACCGCCGTCACGAACTGGACCACGGCGCACACCTCGGTCAAGCCGCCGTACTGCGGGGCCTACATCCAGGTCAAGGGGACCAAGTACCTGCCGGCGTTGAACAAGGGCAAGAGCGTCTTCAATTGCTTCGGGTCGCTCAATCCGAAGAAGGGACCGATCTCGCCGTTGCCCCCGGGCACTCCGAACGCCACCTAGATGCGTGATTCCTAGGGATCCGCACCTACAACAACACCGATAGTCACAACAACACCGGTGGCGTCGACGTGGTGGTCGACGTGCTGGGGTGGTGCTCGTAGAGGCAGTTGCCACCGGGAACGCGTGCCACCCAGCCGGGGCGCCTTGTGCAGGACCCCACACGCAGGCCTATTCGGGCCAGCTCCGAGCGCCGCGACCGCGGGCGGGTGGGGTGTCGAGCGCCCAGGCCCGACGCCAGTCCGGCGCGTCGGGTCCGTGGTGTGCCGTGTCGGCACCTTCGGCTGGGTCGACCGCGCTGACTGAGCGTCGAGCCTGCCACCAGTCGGTGTCCACCTCGCGGGCCAAAGTGGCCACGGCCGCCTCGACCCGGGCCGAGAAGCGGTGGGCGTTCTCGCCCTCATCGGGGGTGAGAGGGGCCCCGAAGAGCACCGAAATCGGGGAGCGCCGGAGCCGGCCCCCCTGGCGTGACTCGGTCCCCGATCCGCCCGGTGCTCGAGTTCCCGCATCGGCTGTCTTGGGCAGCACGTGGCGGGTGCCGTGCAGGTACACCGGCACCACAGGCCGACCGGTGCGCCGGGCCAGGTAGGCCGCGCCGCCCCGGAACGGTTGGGTCCACCCGTCGGGTGAGCGGCCGCCTTCGGGGAAGATGACCAGGTTCCAGCCGTCCTCGATCAGACCGGCGGCGGTGTCGGCCGACTTGCGGTTGACCTTGCTGCGCTCGATGGGGATGGCGGCCAGTGAGAACGACCACAGGACGGACTTCCAGGTGCGGTCGAAGAAGTAGTCCGAGGCGGCGGCCACGATGGTGCGGTGGCGGAATTCGACCGGCAGCGTGGTCAACAGCAGCGGCGTGTCGATGTGGCTGGCGTGGTTGGCGGCGAAGATGAACGGCCCCTCGGTGTGATGGAGATGCTCCAGCCCGCGCACGGTGGCCGGGGCCATGACACGGGCCACCGGGCGGGTGAGGTTGTCCATCACCACGGCCCGGGCCAGGCGGATCGGGTAGCGGCGCGACCACTCGTGGTCGTAGTCCAGCCCGATCTTGCGCTCGGGGTCGGGCCGCTCGACGGTGGCCGGCCACGAGGGCGCTGCCAACGGGAACCTGGTGGTGCTCGCACGGGCACGCGCCAGCAGCCGCTGGGCCCGGTCTCCGGCCGACGTCCCCATCAGCACGGGCCGCCCGTCGAACCCACGCCCGGGCATCGAACGCCCGTCAAACCCACGCCCATCAGTGCACGTCCGCCATCATGATCGGCGGGGCGTGGAAATGGGTCAGGGAAGGCGACGGCCCGACCACGTCGGAGGCGATCTCCAACGCGTCGTTCAGGGAACTGGCCGGCGAGAAGCCCAGCCGGCGTACCGCCTTGGGGTCGCCGCCGACGATGATCACCCGCCCCAGGTGCTCCAAGGCATGGGCGCACCAGTACCACATGTAGAAGGGATGCACGCCGTGGTAGGCGTGGCCCGTGCGGTAGAGGTGCACGTACCACGGATCGGTGGCGAAGGACTCCTCGAACTCCTTCGAGATGCGCACCGGATCGGTCGTCTGGGTCAGCACCTGTTCGTAGAAGTCGATGTAGCTCGGATGGTGGCCGGGGTGGAACTCGGGGCGTGTCGGGTGGCGCAGGATCAAGACGCCGCCCTCCCGCACCAGCGGGCGGCCGCGGTAGAGATTGAAGAAGTACCCGAGGCCCAGACAGGCCACGAGGATCGGGTTCATGATCGAGTTGACGTTGTAGGGACAGATGTAGGGCAGGCCCATCGTCACGATGTCGGTCTGGCCCTCCACGTCGACGCCCTGCTGCGCCCAGACGTTGGCGGTCGTCACGGCATGGACCGCCTCGACCTCGCCGGCCTGGACCGAGGTGAGGGCGTGGGGCGATTTGATCGAGTGGAAGATCTGCCGGGCCAGGCGGGGCGGTACCTTGCCCAGCGCGCTCGACGATGTGGCATAGCTGGCCCGGTCCCGCAGGTTCCATTCCCATTCGCGTTTCTGCAGGAAGGCAAAGCTCGGCGGGAAGGTGTCGGTGTTCAGGGTCGATTCGATCTGGAAGATCTTGACCCCGGCGTCGGCGATGAAGCGGCCCATCCGCCAGTTCGACGAGTGCAGCTCCGAGGCGGGGGCATCCATGAAGGAACGTGAGTGCAGCATCGTCTGCGGATTGTGGTGGTGCCGCAGGCTGCGGTAGCTGGCCAGTCCGGTGGCCACGCTCTTGTGCCCCCCGTCCATCGCCACCAGGTTGATGTTGACGTAGACCAGGAGGTCCGACGTGGCGGCCCGCTTGTTGATCTCGATGTCCTCGCCTTGTTCGGTCTGGCCCAGATGAATGAGGTTGTCGGGATCCTCGGCGTCATGCTGGGTCAGCAGCCCGTTCGGGGCGAAGGCGTCATAGACCCGGTCGCCCAAGGCGTGACGGAGCTCGTCCTCGGTCATGCGCCGGTGCAGGGCCAGAGCGGCGATCAACATGACATCGTCGACCCCGGCGTCGGCCGCCATGTCGAGCACGGTCTCGATGACCATCTGGCGGATGTCGGGTGCCTCCATCGGGGGGAGCGGCAGCGAGATGTCGTCGAAGCAGATGGTCAGCTGCATACCGGCGTGGAGCAACTCGGGCAGCGGGTCGCGGTCGCCGAGCGGATGGAGCAGGGCGTGGCGGATGGCGCCGTAGGGATCGTCGAGCGCCTTCATCGGCTCGGGCGCGTAGATCACTCGGCTGCCCTCGGGCAGGGTCTCGGCGGTGAAGCCCTCGCCGTTCCAGAACAGGGTCGGCGGCGTGGACTTGTCCACCTCGAGCACGAAACCGGGACGGCGGCTCATCGGGTGTGTCCTTTCGGTATGGCGAACGCGATCTTCACGGACCCGCGCCGGCCGGCGGCGCCGGCGTGGGCCACGGCTTCTTCGAAGCGGGTGAGCGGGTAGGTGGCCGAGACCAGGGATCCGGTGCCCTGCGCCGCCACCACATCGAAGGCGAGCTCGAAGGTGGGGATTTCCCGCGCCGTCCCGATGGACTCGGTGCCGTAGGCGTAGGCCCCGGCCAGGCGAACTTCGCGGTGCCACAGGGGAGCCAGGTCCACCGTCACCTTCCCCGGCATGCCCACCAGGGCGACGGTCCCGCGCGGGCGGACCATGGCCAGGCTCTGGGCGATCGAGTCGGCGCTGCCCACGCAGTCGAGCACCACGTCGGCCCCACCCGACAGCGTGACGGTCTCGCCGGAGGCCCCGCCGTAGGAGAGCGAATGGGAACTGCGACGGACGGCCCGGGGCAGCTGCGCCGGGGCCAGGGCCTCGGAGGCGCCGAACGTTTGGGCCAGGTGTCGCTGGTGCGCGTACTTGGCCCCCACCAGGACCACCCGCGGGGCGGGGCAGTGACTGGTACTGACCAGGTGGCTCAGGGCGGCCGTGACGGTGAGGCCCAATGTGCCGGCGCCGAGGACCGCCACCACGTCGTCGTCCCGGATGTTGGCGCCGAGCACGGCGTGCACGGCACAGGCCACCGGCTCGACGGTCACGGCATCCGCGTCACTCAGGGTGTCGGGGACGGCGAAGAGCTGGCTGCAATGGGCCACCAGGCCGCTGGTCGACCAGCCGCCGCCCGTATCGGCGCAGAACCCGGTCTGGAGGCCGGGCCTGATGTGCCCGAACGCGAGATACCCGCAGTTGCCGACGTGACCGGCAGCGCACGACGGGCACGACGGCGTGATCCCCCGGGCGGCGCAGCCGAGCACGGGTTGGAGGACGACCCGCGTCCCGGCGGGCAGGGCACTTCCGTCAGCGGCCGTGGCGTCCTCGGACACCGTGCCCACCACCTCGTGGCCCGGGACGAAGGGGAACGACACGACCTCCTCGAAGTAGCGCGAGCTGCGCCCATCGAGCGTGGCCAGGTCCGACCCGCAGATGCCCGACAGCAAGGGGTCGACGTGCACCCAGCCCTCGCCCGGCGAGGTGGGCGGGTCCTGCTCGAGCAGACGGAGCGGGCCGACGCCCGCGCCCCGCCCCGAGCCGAAGCTCGAGACGATGCGGGAGGCCGCGAAGCGGGGGAGCGAGCGCTCGAAGAGGAGCGTGCTCACCGGATGCTCACGGCCTTGTTCACGGTGTTCACGGCGTTCCTCATCGGCCCCGTCACCGGCCGATCACCGCTTTCGGTGATCGCGACGATCGGGGCGAGATCACGTCGAACGGCCCGATGGGCAGGGTCCGGTGTGATCCGCCCTGTGCCTTGGACCAGTGCTCGACGTGCCAGCCGCGCCGGCGGGCGATGGCGGCCAGGCGGGCCTCGGGATTCACGGCGACGGGGAAGCCGACGGCCTCGAGCATGGCCAGGTCGCTCGCCGAGTCGGCGTAGGCCACCGATTCGGCGAGCGACAGCGAGTGCTCCTCGGCATAGTCGGTCAGCACCAGGGCCCGGGCCTCGCCGATGGGGGGCAGGCTGGTCAGGTGGCCGGTCAGGCGGCCGTGGCTGGCCTCCATGTGGGCGCAGACGATGTCGTCGAACAAGGGGCGGACCGGATCGATGACGAAGTCGAGGGCCCCGGTGATCAAGAGGGTGCGGTGGCCCAGGGCCCGATGCGCCCGCACCCGGGCGAAGCCCTCGGGAAACGACTTGGTCAGGAGCTGCTGGTGGAACAGCTCCCACGAGTCGGCCCGCAACTGCGCCAGTGGTGCGCCCTCGAACTTCCGGTAGAAGGAGGAGAGGAAATCGCCCCGGTCGCGCCGGTCCAGGGCCAGCAGCTGGGGGGCCTGGCGGAGCAGGTCCGCCACGAAGCGGGCGCGCCGTCCGGGGGGGAGATGGCGACTGGCCAACCAGGCGTAGGTGTCGACGACGTTCGACGCCATGAGGGTGTGCTCGAGATCGAACACGGCCAAGTGGCGGTCCGCCGACAAGATCGCCTTGCGGGCGCGTTCGGGGCGCTTGGCCACCACCGAGCGGCCGGCGGTGGTGCGCACCCGGGCGTGCTCTATCACCGAGGGCAGGTGCACGTGGTGCACGTAGTGGTCCCAGTCGATCACCCCGGGGTCGAAGCAGAACGTGTCGCGGTCCGCGGCGTCGAGTTCTTCCCACAGCGCCATCAACCGGTCGACCCGGTACCGGGCATCGGTCTCGGTATAGGCGCCGTAGAGCTCGACGTAGCCCAGGGCCCGCTTGGCCAGGGCGTGGCGATCCTCGATCCGTGCCGCCAGCTCGGCCTGTTTTCCCCGCACCGGGAGGGCCGTCAGTACCTTCTCGGCCAGGGACATGGCCTGGTCGGCCCGGCGCAGCTGACGCTGGACCCGGCCCCGCCCGGGGAAGGACCACTCGGGCACGTTGATCGGTTGGCCCCGCTCGTCGTAGAGCGGGTGCCGGCTGAACCAGTCCTCGGACAGCTCGACCAGGTGGCCGTAGCGCAGGGGATTCCGAACGCCCGACGCCACGTGATACACCGTCGGCGGCCCCTGGCCCGCCGCATGGGCCGGTCCGCGCGCCGCCACCCCGAGGATGGCGGCGACGACCATGTCGACCGGGATCACATCGACGATGCCCTCGGGTACACCCGGGAACTCGCGCAGCATGCCCCTGGCGTAGGAGATGATGATCGGCTCGGCCATGCGGAAGCCGCGGATCCAGCCGGGCCGGGGCTCGGCCAGGGCCGATTCGATGATGGACGGTCGCACAATGGTGATCGGCACCAGCTCCGCGAATTGGGAGACCAGGCACCGCTCGCCCATGGCCTTGGTGAACGGGTAGGCGTCGGGCCAGCCGAGGGAGTGGGCCCGGGCGGTCCCGGCATCGACCAATTCCTTGCGAACCCACTCCTCCCGGACCTTCTCGGCCCGGGTGGCGATCAGGTGCTCACCGGCCCCGCCGATCTCGCTGCGGGCCTGTTTGGTGAAGTCGACCAGCTTGTCGGGCCGGCGGGAGGCTGACTGGAGGTCGTCGCGCAGGCGGCGGGCGGCGGTGACCTCGTCGCGCCAGTCCACGTCGAGGGTGAAGCGGTTCTCCGAAAGCAGCTCCTCCTTCGCCTCACCCTGGTGCGTGCTGGCCACGTAGGCCGTGGACACGGCGATCAGGTGGGCCCCCGACGAAGATTCGGCCACGGCGGCGCCGACCCGGGCCGGGCCGAGCAGGTTGATCTCGACGGCCTGGGTCAGGGGGGCGTCGAAGGAGACCGCGGCGGCGGAGTGGATCACGATGTCGCTGGCGGCCAGGGCGCCCCGCCCCTCGTCGTCCAGCCCCAGTCCGTCCTGCCCGACGTCGCCCGGCACGGCCCGGACCCGGCGGGCAACCTCGTCGGCGAACCCCTCGCCCAGCTCGGTGCGCAGCCGGTCGAAGCAGTCGTTCTTGATGACCTCTCGGGCGAGGCGGGCGGCGGCGTCGGCCCGGCGACCGGGCCGGACCAGGACCACAATTTCGGAGTCCGGGATGCACCGGAGGATGCGTTCGACCAGCGCAGTGCCCAGAAATCCGGTGGCACCGGTGATGAAGAAACGCTTTCCACGGAGGTCCCGGCCGATGGCCATCGAGCATGTTTAGCATCCGAGGCCGAATCTGTCTACCATTTGGTAAGTGAGTGCCCCCGAGGTCCCGCCGCTCACCACGGCCGCCCGCATCCTCGATGCCGCCCTGGGCTCCTTCGCCGCCCGGGGCTACGAGGCCACCTCGCTGGACGCCCTGGCCAAGGGGCTGGGGTTGACCAAGCAGAGCATCTTGTACTGGTTCCCGTCGAAGGACGCCGTGCTCGAGGCGGTGATCGCCCGTGGCGCCATCGATCTCTCGATCGCCCTCGAATCGGCCCTGCAGAGCGCTGGCGCCGGTTGGGAACGGGTCGAGGCAGTGGTGCGTTCGGTCTTCCGGTTGGCGGCGCGCCAACCCGAACTCCTCGGCCTCTTGCGCGAGGTGAGCCGGCTGGGGCCCCCGGCAGCGACGCAGATGACGTTGGCCCTCGAGCCCCTGGTGCAGCGGGCGTCGCTCTTCCTGGAGGCTGAGATGGATGCCGGCACGATGCGCCGGCATGACCCCCGTCTGCTGCTCCTGGCCATTTACTCCACCGTGATCGGCATGGTCACCGAGGTCGAGGTGCTGCGCGCGCTCGGCGAGGAGCCGACCGCCCGCTCGCTGGTGCGCCGGCGGTCCGATGTCCTGCACCTTCTGCACTCGGCCCTGGTGATCCCGGCCGCCGAGCAGAATCGGTGACTCAGTTCTCGGCCGCGGGCTTGGGGACCTTCTTCTTGGTGGGCGCCTTGGGCGTGTAACGCTTGTTGGCCCGGGGCGCCTGGTAGCCGGTGGGCTTGACGGGCTTCTTCGCCTCCGCCTGGCGCTGCTTGCGCGACGGGCGCCCGGCGGCTTCCTTGGCCACCATCTTCATGTTGGCGGTGCCGTACTTCTGCAGCCGGTAGGCCCGCAGCATGAGCCAGCCGCCCAGGAAGATGAGGGCGAAGCCGAGCGGCGCGAACAACAAGGTGAAGGCGAAGCCGGTGACGAAGAAGCTGAAGGCGACCAGGGTCCGCTTGCGCTTCCGCAGGGCGAAGAAGCCCAGGGCGCAGAAGAGCAGGATGATGCCGCCGATGGCCAGCCAGCTGCCCCCTATCGGGACGAGCTCCTTGACCTTGTGCCCGTTCCTTGTGACGGTGGCGGTACGGTACCGGTGGGCGGAGCTCAGGTAGAGCGTCAGGAAGATGGCCAGGGCTGTGTCGAGGATCAGGCCGGCCCGGGCCCACTTGTACTCCATGGCGTTGAGCGAGCTCATCGCCGCTTTTCGGTCCGTCCCTTCGAGGATGCGGTCGGGCTCTGGCTCAGGTGCCTGGCCGCTCTTGGGCTTGGGCGGCTTCAGGAATTTCCTGAGAGATGATCTCCGTGAATTTCAGAGGCTTGACTTCGTCGCCATCGGCGTCAGTGCTGGATGCCATGAAGTAGTCAACGGTACTTGCCCCTACAAGAACCCCCAAATCGCCCCGTGAAATCCGGACTGGCGGGCGAGTTCCGCTGGTGAAGGACGTGGAAACGACGTCGCCGCCCGATTGCCAGGCGGCGGTGGCCGAGGTCCGGGGGGCAAAAAGGGGGGTGGGATGGCTGATTCGGCCGCGCCGGGGGAAGGTCCGATGACTGACACCTGGGTCCCGGCAGCAGGGGTGGGCGTGGACCCACTGGAGTATCGTGGTCCGTTCCGAGTCGGCACTCCTCGTGCGGGCCGGACCGATCAGGGCGCTTAGCTCAGCTGGTTAGAGCGCAGCCTTCAC
>CAWIKB010000004.1:0-14738 GCA_963836605.1 uncultured Acidimicrobiaceae bacterium
CTTCACCTCCACCAAAGGCCCAGGTCAGAGGGCCAAGGTGGAATCCCCAAGAGAGGGCCCGTCATCGACGTGACCTTACCTGACCGTACCGGTGAGGAACGCCAGGATGAGCGCTACGTCAGATCGAAGCTGTGGTCGGTCGCCAAGCGGTGACCACCAGGTCGCAGGGGCCACTGATGGCCGAGCCACCGGTCGGGTCCCACCAACCTTTTGGCTCCAAGACAGGAATGTTGAAGCCTTCGATTGTTGAAAGAGGGGGATCGTGTTTACGTAGGAGTTGAGCAGGTGGTGGCCAGGCGCCGCCGTCTCAACCCGAAGGCCGAGATACTTGGCCGATTGGCTAGCGGGAAGTTGTTTGGAGTTGTGGATAGAGGGCGGAAACGCCCCCAGCAAGTGCGGCCTGGATCTCACGGCTGACATCGTCAGCAACTATTTCGAAGAGATCCTGCTCGATACCGTCGATGGCGATCTTGGCGATATCCGCGGGATTCGACTTGGGTTCGGTTAACGAAGCGGTCATGTCAGTATCCATGTAGCCGACGTGCAGCCCAGCCACTCTGATGTTCTGCTCTGCCAGCTGCACCCGCAGGGAGTTGGTCATCGACCATTCTGCTGACTTGGCGGCACAGTAGGCGCCGCTCCTCGGGAAGCTGACCCACGAGAGTACAGAATGGATGTTGAGGACCGACCCTCCGCCGTTCGTCGAGATCTTCGGGGCGAAGGCTCGTATAACTGACAGTGTCCCGAAGAAGTGGGTGTCCATCTCGAAGCGGATCTGCGCTTCGTCTCCATTGAGAAGGTCGGTGCCGGTGGATGAGCCGGCGTTGTTGATCAAGAGGGTGACGTCACCGGCGATCTCGGCGGCGCTCGCTACCGAAGCAGGGTCGGTGATGTCGAGAGCGACCACCTTCGCGCCTGGCAGGTCGACAGTGTCGGGGTTGCGTGCCCCGGCGTACACGGTGGCGCCCCGGGCGAGCAGTTCGTGAGCGAGGTGGCGGCCGAGCCCTCGGTTGGCACCAGTGACGAGGGCGGTCGATCGGGCGATGTTCATGATGTCTCCTTCTGTCTTGGATAGGGTCAGGTTGTTGCGGTGGCTGTGGCGGGTGCGCGGGGGGCCCACCTGGCCGGGAGCTGCCGTGGTGGGGGATGGCCCGGTACGCTCAATAGTGGAGTAAGTTCCGTTATGCAACTCACTGTAAGGGATTGCGTTCCATTATGCAACCCACTAATCTGCATTTCTGTGGAACGGAAGAGCTTCGCCGACATGCACTGCTCGGTGGCCCAGTGCCTGGAGGTCGTCGGCGAGTGGTGGTCGATGCTGATCCTGCGAGACGTGTTCTTGGGCGTGACCCGCTTCGACGACTTCCAAGAGCGACTCGGAATCTCCCGCAATATCTTGAACCACCGGCTCAATCACCTTGTCGAAACCGGCGTTCTTGAGAGGGTGCGCTACAGCGATCACCCGCCCCGCTACGACTATCGGCTTACCGACAAGGGCCGTGACCTGTGGCCGGTCCTCACCGCCATGCGCCAGTGGGGTGACCGCTACGCCGCACCCGATGGGCCACCTCTCGAGGTGACCCACAATACCTGCGGCCACATCTCCAACGCGGCCTTGGTGTGCTCTGTGTGTGGCGAGCGCCTAGAAGCCAGAGACGTCCGCGCCGCTCCCGGCCCAGGAGCGGTCGAGCCTCTCGTCGGGACAGCGAAGCCATGACGCCGCCGTTCTCCGCGTAGACGAGAGCCTGCCGTTCGGACGTACGTACCGATGCGTGGAGAGGCCCCCACGAGTTCTGTCCAGCGTGACCTTCCGTGACCTTATCGAGAGGGAAGGGGAGGGATCGTGAGGGAACCTGAGGGGATCTCAACGCCGCCACCAGGAAAGTCCTCGGAAATGACCTCGTCACAATGCCGAGAACCAGACATTCGCAATGTAGAGGCGAGGGTTCGAGTCCCTTCACCTCCACCAAAAGGCCCAGGTCACAGGCTTGAAAGTGGATCCTCCCGAAGTTCAAGAAGTGGCGATGAGCGCTACGTTGTCATCGTAGAGGTCAAGGGCGGGAGCTGGGTTCTTCAATGCAACTGAACCGCCCTGGGTTTCGTGGAGGCTCTCAACCTTGGGAAAGTGGGAGCCATGGAATCCAAGAAGCACCCGTCCTCGAGGCGGTACCCGCCTGAGATGAAGGAGCGGGCCGTCCGTATGGTCGAACAGACCATGGCCGAGTCGGGCGAGCGCTGGGGGGTGATCTCACGAGTGGCTCGCCAGCTGGGCATCGGTGAGCAGACGCTGCGTAACTGGGTGGAGCGGGCCGAGATCGACACCGGGCGCCGGCCCGGGACCACGACAGAGGACAAGGCCAGGATCGCCGAGCTGGAAAAGGAGGTCCGAGAGTTGCGGCGGGCCAATGCGATCCTCAAATCGGCGTCTGCTTTTTTCGCGGCGGAGCTCGACCGCCCCAAGCCGTAGTGGCTTACATCGACGGCCACAAGGAGGAGTTCGGGGTCGAGCCGATCTGCCAGGTCCTGCAGTTCGCCCCTTCCACCTATTACGCCGCAGAATCCCGGACCCCGAGTCCACGCGCCGTCTCCGACGGCCTCCTGGGCGAACACATCAAGAGGGTGCACGAGGACAATTACGCCGTCTATGGGGTGCGCAAGGTCTGGCGCCAGCTGCGGCGCGAAGGAGAGACGGCGGGCCGGGATCAGGTGGGCCGGGTCATGCACGATCTCGGACTGCAGGGCGTTCGGCGGGGCAAGGCCAAGCGCACCACGGTCTCGGGCGACGTCGCTTCTCGGCCCGGTGACCTGGTCGACCGCCACTTCTTCGCCGCGGCCCCCAATCGCCTGTGGCTCGCCGACATCACCTACGTTTGGACGTGGTCAGGCTTTTGCTACACCAGCTTCATCACCGACGCCTTCGCCCGGCGCATCGTCGGCTGGAGGGTCTCGAGGTCGCTGCGCACCGACCTGGCCCTCGACGCGCTCGAGATGGCCATCTTCTCCCGGCGCGACGACGACCTGTCCCACCTCGTGCACCATTCCGACCGCGGGGGGTCAATATTTGGCCATCCGCTACACCGAGCGGCTGGCCGAAGAACAGGCGGTCGCCTCGGTTGGCTCCAAGGGCGACAGCTTCGACAATGCCCTCGCCGAGACGGTCAACGGGCTCTACAAGACCGAACTGATCCATCGCCGAGGACCGTGGAAGACGATGGAGCAACTCGAGCTGGCCACAGCGGCCTGGGTCCAATGGTGGAACGAGCGTCGACTGCACGAGGCCTGTGGCTACGTCCCGCCGGCAGAGCACGAGGAGAACTACTACCGTCGCTTGGGTGAGGCCAACTCGGCTGCGTAAAACCTAACCACCGAGCCTCCATCAGACCCAGGGCGGTTCAGGGTCTCCCTTCGAACTGGCTGGCTTGGTCGCTCGTCAGCATCGAAGGGGGCCCACCGCCGCGGGTGGATGGTTCAGCTCACCGGGCTCAAGGTGGGGAATTTCAGTGATCGAGAGTGGGGAGATTCAAAAATCGCGGACAAGAGCGGCGCGGTGCCCGCTTTTTGGCCACGAGAATGGCGCGATCGTGGCATGGACGTCGGGACCAGTCACCGGACGTGTGAGTGTCGAAAACCTCATCTGGCGAACCGACTAGAGCTCTAGTTCCGATGCCTGCGATCACGAGTGGAACATCGGTCCGGCTTAGTCGGACATAGTCAGTCTTCGTTTACTGACTTTCGTCGCAGATCAACCAAACGGGCGGAAAGGGGCTGATGGTCTAGACGGGGTGGTAGGAAAATGACACCCCGCGATCCTGCCAACGTGCACCGCAAACGGTCTCAATGAGTTTGTGCAACGTCCTTGTGTCATGGATTGGCCGACGTGGTTCTGCTTCGGGCAGCGCGCCAAGCTTCCCCGAAGAGCCGTGCAGCCAATGCGTGCCCCTTCGTCGATAGATCGAAGTCGTCCGAGCTGAACAGCAGGCTGGCTGGCCCCCCCGCCGCTCTGGACATGGCGGACGAGATGTCGACCAGGGTGGCGCCCGTGGATCGGACTACGCTGTCAATCTCCAAGTTGTATGCCGCAATCGCAGCGGTCGTCAGGGCGACAGGCGGGAGTCTTCCGCCTGGAAAGAATCGTTCGATGAAGCACCGGTCGTTCCTGGGGTTGAAGGCGCCAGCCGACTGACCCAGGCACGACCGGTAGACAGGAGCCAGCGTGATCGGCTCGATGTTGGCGACGAGCACTAGCGCGGGCGTCGCACGGAGCCGGCCCAAGATCTGCTTGAGCTGCGCGGCGTACTCACCGGCACTCACTCCACCTTCTAGATCGCTCAGGCCGACCCAAACGGTCACCAGGTTCGGATGCAACGTCAGGGTGATCGGCACCTGGTTCTGAAGCACATCGGTTGAGCTCGCTTCCGGCGAGCCCAGGTCGTAGAAGACGGTCTGCCGCGGGAGTTGCCGTGCTAGTTGAACCGTGAAGGCCTGGCGCACAGGGTCATTGGCGTCATTACCGACCGACTCGCTCCCGCCGAGTGCCACGTAGGTGAACGGAGGGACATGGGGCTGTGCCGGGGGCGTTACGGACGGGGTACCGCCCGAGCAGGCGGACAGGGACAAACCGAGTACGACCACGCAGGCAATTGCGAACAATCGCCGGTAGCCGGCGGCTATGGCGCCGAACCTCGTCATGACTCCACCGCTTCACGGGCCGAAAGTCTGGCAGCGCGACGAGCCGGTAAAACCCCTGCGATCACTGCGATCACCGTTGATCCTATGACCGCGCCGATTGGCAGAATGGCCGGTACATCTAGCTTGACTCCAGCCAGACCCTGAGCTTGAAGGTAGTGATTGGCCAACCCGCTGATGACCACGGCGATCACCGCCCCCAATGCTGTGCCCAGGATGCCTCCCAAGAATCCGAGCGTCCCGGCCTCGACCAGGAACGTGCGCATGATGTCGCGGTCGCGTGCTCCGATGGCCTTTAGCACCCCGATCTCGCGCCGACGTTCACGCACGGCAGCTAAGAGGGCATTGGCGATCCCCAGTGCGGCGATCGCCAGGGCGACGACACCGATACCCGACAGCACGATCTCAACCACATGGAGGTAGTGGTCGACTGCGGTGATAATGCTTTCCTGGGCGCTGCTCGTGTAGCCAATCTCCGCGATGGCAGTGCGGACCGACTCGACATTACCCAACTGGTCGGCGGTGACCAGAGCCTGCACGTACGGCGACGTGAGTTCGCTGACACCTCCTGGCATCGGGCCGGCGCGCGACCAGTCGAAGTCGGCCAGGGGCAAGGTGGGCCACGACAGGAGGTCCCCCGGGGCCGCCTCCTGCTGGACCACCCCGACGATCCTGGCCATCGTCCAGCGGTAGTCAACCGCCGTCACAACGAAATGGAACCCAGCGACGGTTTGCCTACCGGCAAACCGTCGCGCGCCGATCTGAACTTGAGAGCCGAGAACCGCGCCCGCCTGTGTCTTGCTCAGTCCCAGGTGCGTCAGGTAGTTCTGCGTCACATCCACCTCGTTGGTGGCATCCACGGCGGGGAAGCGACCGGCCAGCAGGGAGACGGGCAAGTTCCCGAGCTGGCTGAGGTTGACACCGACGAGCTGGGTGGTGACAGATTGCAACGGGTGGTCTGGCTCACCGCCGTTTTCCGGGTCGGCCAAGCACGCCCCAGGCCGCCGGCACGATGTCGAGCCGCTAGGGGGGCGAGCGGGGGGGACGAGCTCGACGGCGGTCGCGATCACGGGTACGACCGACCGCACGTGGGGCAGCGAGCGGATCCGTCCGAGGGCTTGGGTGGTGAGGTCGCGTGGCGATCCCGAGCGCGGGTTGTCGAGCCCTGCCTGGGTGGGGTCAGGTGCGGCGGGCGCGACCGAGATGCTGGCGAGGGGACCGCCGTTCGCGATCTGGGACAGCACCCGCGTCTCCGCGGTGCCCGCCACCGCGAGAAGCGCGGAAAGTAGTGCGGTGGCCAGCGTGATGGCCATCAGAGTCAGGGCCGCCCGTCCGGGCCGGCGCCGCAGCTCTCGTCCGGCGAGCCCGATGGCATCTCGCCAGGTCATCGTCGAGTCGTCACCGTTCGGGGAGGTCAAGGTGGCGTACCCAATGGCGTTGCCCGATGTAGGAGAGCTGGTTGAGGGTCACGCTCCCGTCGTGCAGTGAGAGCCTGAGGGACGCCCGGGCTGCCAGCGACCGGTTGTGGGTGACCACCAGCAGGGTGCACCCGTGCTCAGCCGGGAGCGATTCGAGAAGATCGATGACCGAGGCTGCAGTGTCGTCATCGAGATTGCCCGTGGGCTCGTCAGCCAGGATCAGCTCGGGGTCGTTGGAGAGGGCCCTGGCGATGGCCACTCTCTGGCGCTCGCCACCCGAGAGCTCATGAGGGCGATGGTCCATCCGATCGGTGAGGCCGACGCGCGCCAAGAGCTCGGCGGCCCGTTGGCGCCGTCGTGCCGGCCGTATCCCAGAGAGGGTCAGGGTCAACTCGAGGTTCTCGGCGGCGGTGAGCGCCTCGAGCAGCCCGAAGTGCTGGAAGACGAAACCGACGGTGGTCCGGCGAAACTCGGCGAGCCGATCGCCGCGCAGTTCCGAGAGATCGTGGCCCGCGACCTCGACGCGGCCGGCCTGCGGGTGCTCCAAACCTCCAATGATCGAGAGCAAGGTCGTCTTTCCCGAACCCGATGGTCCGACGAGCGAGACGTAGCCCGCCCGGTCGACACGGAAGGTGACGCCCATGAGGACGGCGAGCTCGCGGTCGCGTCGCGTGTAGGTGTGCGAGAGATTCTCGACCTCTATCGAAGCTGTCACTGACACGGATCGCCGTTCGCAAGGTGTGGACGCCTCTGGACGGTAGACCAAGACGGTCGCTGTCATGCCGCGGGTCCTGGTGCCACCTCGGACCGATGCGGTCCGGACCGGGGCGTCAGGGCCACGGCCGTGAAACGTAAGGAAATTGTCATCAGTGGGGTTCGAAGCGTCGTAATCGGTCGCGGTGGGTGTCCGGGTTGCATACCGAGGACCGGTGGGAGTCGGCGCGATCGGTGGTACGCCGCATCGGTGACGGTCGACGCGAAACTCCTCGTCGTCGTCTCGGCGTCAGCCTCCGATGGCGTACAGCGTCCCGGCCTGGTCTCCGATGATGAGCACGCCTCCGGCCGTCAGCGCCGGGTAGCTGTCGATCGGGCCGGATGCGGCCACATCGAAGAGTCGCTTCCCCTGCGCCGTGTAGCCGTAGATCTGACTTCCCTGAGTGCCGAAATACACGTCACCCCGCTGATCGATCGCCTGGGCCGACCAGATCCCGTTCACGCCACGGTCCGAGACGATCGGTCTGCCGTTTTGCTCGTGGATCACGTGCAGGTGCCCTGAGTTGTCCCCGAAGTAGGCCACCCCATTGGAGACCGACGCGGACGAGTAGGACTCCGATCCGAGGTCGGTGCGCCACTTTAGCGAGCCGTTGGGCTTGATGGCGTACACCGACCGATTGTTGGTGCTAACGACCACAGTCCCGTCGGCACCGACTGACGCGGAGACTTCGAGGGCCGCCGACGTGGTGAACGTCCAGGTCACCTTGCCGACGCCTCCTTTGTCCGTCACGTCGACAACGTGGCGGCCTGCGGTGGTGACGATCGAGCCGTTCGGTGCGACCACGGGGCTTCCGAAGGACGTGCGGCCGATCGGCAGCGACCAGACGACCCTCGGCGTGGCTGACGAGATATCGACAGCCGACAGCGTGCCCCCTATCTGCTCTATGTATACCCTGGTGCCGGCCAAGACGGGCGAGAGCGGGTTGGTGGCAAAGACGTGGTTCCAGATGAGCCTGCCGACCGGCGACAGATCGAAAAGGGTGTGCTCGGGCCCGGACCACACGATGTCGCCCGACGGCAAGATGAGCGGCGTGGTCGAAAGGTCGGTCTCGCCGGTGTAAGGGCCGCCCCCGTCGAACGTCCATTTGTCGGCTCCCGTGGCCGGATTGAGCGCGTGCAGCACCCCGTCATTGGTGGCGATGTAGATCGTACCGTCCGTACCCACCGCCGGTCCCGGTGTGACGTTCCCCCCGAGGTTACGCGCCCATAAAATGTGGCCGCTCGTCGGACCGGCAACTGGAGCGGTTCCCGAGTGCCGGCTGTCGTGCAGCGCCGTCGGCCAAGCCGCACCCGCCGCGGCGGCCGTCGTCCCGCTGAGCGCGAAAATGGCGGCACCACACAAGTGCGCGGCCAGCAGCCCGGAAGGGATTGCCCATCGTGTCACGACCGCGTGCCGGCGAACTCGTGGGCCAGCTCGAGCAGTCCCTCACGAAACGGCACAGTCGCTTCGAATCCCAGCTCCTCGGTGGCCCGACCCGGCGAGGCGACCACGTGCCTGACGTCGCCGAGTCGCCACTGGCCGGTGACCACCGGCGCCGGGCCTGTTGCGCCGAGGATCTCCCACAACTCGCTCGCCAGCTGGCCAATAGTACGAGGGGTGCCGCTTGCCACGTTGAAGGCACCGGTCTTTTCCTCCGGGGCACAAAGCGCCGCCACGTTGGCTCGGGCCACGTCCCGCACGTGCACGAAGTCGCGCCGTTGCGCCCCGTCCTCAAAGACCCGCGGTGCCTCGCCTCGGTCGATGGCGCCGAGGAACAGGCTGGCGACACCGGCGTACGGCGTGTCGAGGGGGGCGCGGGGCCCGTAGACATTGTGATAGCGCAGGGCCACGACAGAGCTGTCGGTCTCGCGCCCGAATGCCTGGCAGAGATACTCCTGTTGCACCTTGGTGGCGGCGTAGACGTTGCGCGGGTCACATGGCGCGCTCTCGCTGACGGTGGACGGCTCAAGGTCCTGACCGCAGAGGGGGCACGCTGGTTCGAATGCGCCCGACTCGAGTCGTTCGGCTCTTCGGGCTTCTGGATGGACGGGTCCGCAACGCCGGCACCGGTACGCCCCCTCTCCGTAGACGACCATGCTGCTGGCCAGCACGAACCGGCCGCTGAAATCTCGGCGGGCGAGCTCGCGCAGCAGAGTGGCAGTACCTAGGTCATTGTCCTGCACGTAGTCGGAGATGTCGTCGAAGTGCAGCCCGAGCCCGACTTTTGCGGCCTGATGGCTGACAGCGTCGGTGTCTTCGAGGACATCTCTCCACAACTCAGGCTCGTTCAACTCGGCGAGCCGGTATCGGGCTCGAGGGTTGGGGTGTTCCGGAGCCTCCCGGTCCACCACCTGCACCTCATGGCCACGCTCGACCAGCGCGTCGACGACGTGTGACCCGACGAACCCGCTCCCGCCGGTGACCAGCACCCTCACGGTGCACCGCGGTCACGGCAGCCGTCCGACGTACGCGATCTGGATGAGGTCTGGTGTCGCATCCGTCCGACGGTATCGGTGTCGCCGATGCCGGAACGGCAAATGGCAACGAAGTTAGCGATTCGTAAGGGCATTTCGACGCGAGCTCGACCGCGTGATCGCTACGGTGCCCACAGATGCCTGATGTCGTGCTGCCAGTGCTGAACGAAGCCGAGGCCCTGCCCTGGGTGCTCGGCCGCATGCCTGATGGCTACCGGCCGCTGGTGGTCGATAACGGCTCGGACGACGGCTCTGCGGAAACAGCTTCGGCCTTGGGAGCCGACGTGGTCTTCGAGCCCCGGCGCGGCTTCGGCGCCGCCTGCGCAGCGGGTCTTGCGGCGTCCAGCGACGAGGTGATCTGCTTCATGGACGCCGACGGTTCCTTCGACCCGGCCGAGCTGCCCAAAGTGGCAGACCCGGTCCGGCTCGGACGGTCGGATCTGGTGTTGGGCGCGGCGCATGGCGCTGAAGGGCGCCTGGCCGGTCCACGCTCGCGTTGCCAATCGGGCCCTTATGGCCGAGGTGCGGCGGAGGACATCACTTTCCCTGCGGGATCTCGGACCTATGCGGGCCGCCATGAGGCGACAGCTCGTTGGGCTCGACATAGTGGACCGCCGGGCGGGGTGGCCGCTCGAGATGGTCCTGCGCGCCCACACGCTTGGCTGGCAGGTCGACGAGGTCGGCGTCACGTACCACCCCCGCACCGGCCGTTCGAAGGTGACCGGGACTGTACGGGGCACGCTGCAGGCGATCGGCGACATGGGTGCGCTGCTCCGATGAGGACGTCGGCGCCGAGCGATGGGGCCAAGCTGGCCGTCCAGGTCGTGGTCATCGCCAAGGAGCCCCGGCCGGGCGCGGTCAAGACCCGACTGTGCCCACCATTGACGCCCGAAGAGGCCGCCGAGCTGGCTGAGGCCGCGCTCGCCGACACGTGCGGGGTTGTCGGCCGTGCCAGGGTGCAGTACCAGGTCATTGTTCTCGAGGGACGGCCTGGGCCTTGGCTGGCGCCGGGCTGCGAAGTAGTGGCGCAGCGCACGGGAGCGTTCGGCGATCGCCTCGCCGGGGCAATCAACGACGCCTGGGTGCTTCACCCGCTCCCGGTCCTCCTGATCGGCATGGACACCCCGCAGCTGGACACCCGGATGGTGGAAGGTGCGGCACGCGCCTTGCTCGACCCGGGGGTCGACACGGTCCTCGGACCGGCAGACGACGGTGGTTACTGGCTGATCGGCACCCGGGCGCCGATTGCCGGCATGTTCGCCGGGGTCCCGATGAGTACCGACCACACGGCCGCCGCGCAGCTCCGACGGCTGCGCACGCTGGGCTTGACCTGCGCACTGCTGCCCACACTTCGTGACGTCGACACCTTCGAGGACGCGATGGCCGTGGCATTGACCGCGCCGTACACCGCATTCGCGTGTGCCCTCCGCGCCTGCATCGTTTCAGAGGCCGTCCGTGTCTGAGACATTGGTGAGGACGTCGTACCTCCGGACCGGTGACGGCCGCATGCTCGAATTGGATATCGAGCGGTGGATGGCTCCGGCTGACTCGGTGGACGAGTCCTTGCTCGACCTGGCCATAGGACCGGTCCTCGACGTTGGATGTGGGCCGGGTCGTCACGTGCAGTCCCTACGCGGCCGTGGCACGGAGGCCATGGGCATTGACACGGCACCCAGCGCAGTCGCGCACGCTCGCCGACGCGGAGCTGACGTGCGGCAGTGTTCGATCTTCGAGACGCTCCCCGGAGCGTGTCGCTGGCGCAGTGCGCTCCTCCTCGATGGCAGCATCGGGATAGGCGGTGACCCCGAGGCCCTTCTGAAGCGTGTCGGCGAGGTGATGGCGGATCGGGCCCGGCTCCTCGTCGAGACCGGCCACCCCAACGAGCCGTCGGAGTCACTCGACGTCTGTATCGAGACTCCAACGAAGCGGAGCCCGTGGTTTCGCTGGTCACTCGTCTCGCACGTCGACATGGACCGTCTGGCCCGCACGAGCGGCTTCCATCTCACCAGGGCGTGGGAAGACGACGGGCGCTACTTCGCCCAGCTTGACCGCGAGCCAGCGCTCCTGGTCAGCGTCTGACGTAGCGCAGGTACGGCCGGCGCGGTATGTCGGTCACGGGAAAAAAGCACCGGGGGCAGGTGAACACCGCTGGGCCCAGCTTGAAGTACCGGTCGAACCCCGGCCCGATGGTGTCCCCTTGGTTATCAATGAAGACGTTGCTCACCAAGGGGGAGGTAAAGGTGGATGTGATGCTCTTGAGTAGATCAGTTCGCGCCGTACTCGGCCCAGCCCGGAGGACATCGTGCACGGCCTCGGACTGGGCCCACGATTGTTTGCCGGCCATGGTGTCGTACCACGGGTGGTCGGCCACGATCACCTGTCCCGGCAACGACGCCACGAGCGCAACGAATTGGCGTCCGGTCGCCTCGCTTGCCGGGGAGGGAATCTCGTGGAATGGGCGGTGGCTCAGCTGGATGACCTGGACCGCCAGGACGAGCGCCAAGACGGCGCCCACGATTCCCTGATGCCTCGTTTCGAGCCGGAGGATGATGTCGGTACCGATGCCCGCACCGAGGGCAATGGCGGCGTAGGCGGGCATGAGCACGTCGCTGGACCCGCCGGCATGGACGAGGGACACCCACGACGCGCCCACCAGTCCGATCCCGACGGCCACCCAGAACATCCAGCCCTCCGGCACACGCGAGCGCCTCCAACTAATCAGGCCGCCAACCAGGGCGAGGCCAATGGCCCACCCGGTCGGGCGGATGAGGCTCTTGGGGATGAACGTGTGCACGGCCTTGGCGTTGATGCCCTGGGTGAGCAGCTCGCGGAAGACGAAGTAGTCGTACCAGCCGTGTGAGACGGCGTTCATCACGACGGTGGAGGCGATCCCGATCACAGTCAGCGTGACGATGGCGCTGACGCCGACGCGGCGCCGGGCGACGAGCAGGTAGGCCAACATCGGCGCGGCCGCCAGTAGCGCCGTCTGCTTGGTGAAGCAGGAAAGGAAGACGAGGCCACCGACCGCGACGCCGCCCCGCCAACTCCGGGCCCGGCGGGCGACGGCGATGGATGCCAAGAGGAAGAACAGAAACAGTGAATCGACTCTCGCCAGGTCGAAGTAGGCGCCACTGACGACGTAGGTGGCAGCGAAGATCCCGGAGGTGACGAGTCCAGCCAGCGCGTCGCGGGTATCCCGGCGCACGACGTCCCACAGTACGAAGAGCGAGCCGAGCGAGGCCACAAACGAGATAAGACGTGGCGCGACGAAACCGATGCCGATGCCCTTGGCCAGCAGGGCCGAGATCCAGAAGTAGAGCGGCGGATACGGGTAGGCCACGTAGTGCAGTGACGGGGCCACGTAGATCCCGTGTCCGTGGGCCACCCGGTTGACGATCTCTACCGCGCCGCCCTCCAACCACTGAAGTTCGTAGGGGTAGCCGATGCGGTGCAGTGCCACGTAGAGGTAGACCGCGATCGGGGCAACGGCGACTGCGGCGATGACCAGGCGGCTGGCCCGGGCGAACGGCGTCTTGGCCCGTGGAAGATGCTCCGGGGTCTCGACCCGCAGCCCGATCAGCGCGCCACCGAGTGCCGTCGCCACTGCCATAGGAGAAGGGCGCCGCAGACCAGCCAGATCGTCGCCAGAACCCACAAGACATTGTGTGCGTAGTCGAACGGCAGGCGCGACGAGCCTGCGTTGACCGTTCTGCCCCAGTCGCCCAGGAGGGGGTAGGCGTAGAGCACCACCACGGCCGAGGCGAAGAGGCCGATCTGTGCTGAGAGGATGCACCAGGACGGCAGCACCCTTCGGAGCAGCACGGAGATGGCCAGCACGATGGGAATCGCCACGGCGTCATTGACGACGTTGAGGCCGATCAGCAGCCGGAAGAGATGGGGTGGATTGCTCGATGGATCGGCCAACATGCCGTGCAGCGCGAATATGATCACGGCCCACCCGACGGCCAGGCTCACCACCTGGACCGGGCCGACACGTTCGGGCCGACCAGCTCCGTCAGCCCGAGTACCGATGTCCCCGCTCGTCACAGCACCACCACTTTCGAGATCCATTTGGTCTGGAGCACGCCCGGCCGGTCGGGTGCGATAAGGCGGACCGGGTAACCGTGGTCAAGGTCGAGGTCCGTGCCGTTGAGTTGCAGGGCCAGCAGTGTGTCGGGGTCTTGTGCGTCTTGGGCGTCGACGACCGAGGACGAGTAGAGACGCCGAGCGCTCTCCAGCGATTCGACCCGCACCGACGCCCCCTTGGGCGCCTTAGCCAGGGCGAGCAGCGATGCCAAGGGCACACCTCGCCAGACGGCATCGACGCTCCAGCCCTCAACACAGGTGATCGGCAGCGCGGAGGTGCGCTGCGGCAGTCCCTGGAGTTCGACCAGCGAGAGGGACCGGGGCCGGCGGCACCGTCCGGTCACCTCAAGGAGGTAGTCCGGGTCGACCGCAGACGTGGTGACGCCGGCCTGAAGCGCCGTCTGGTTCACCGGCACGTGCTGCGGCCCGAACTCGGGGTTTCGAGGTGCGAGCACGGCCAGGCGGCTCAGCGGCCCTACTGTCTCGCCGACCGCGGTCGCCACCAGGAGCCCGGCGGTGCCCAGCACCGCCCCAAGGAACCCTCGTCGTTCGAGGCCAGGTCGCCCAGACGTGCCCGCTTCCTGCACCGTGAGCGCCGGGTCGAGGTCCTTTGTCGCCTTGGCGTGGGGCTCGCTGGCGCGCCGGCGTGGCGATGCGTCCATCTCGTCTCGCACCGTGGCCGCTTTCGCCCCGATGTGGATCACCAGGGCCCCCACGACGAGCCAGGCGGTCCAGAAATGGGCCGACGTGAAGGTGAAGGCCATCGGGCTGTACCAGTAGTCGATGTTGAGGACCCCGGTGACGAGCAGGAAGAGGGATCCTCCCACCAGCGGGATCAGACTGAGGCGCTCCAAGGCGTGCAGTGCGCCACGAACGGGAGGCCATTCGAGCAATTCAGGCCAGACGACCCAGAGCTTGGCCAAGAGCAGAGGGATCGTGGCGATGCCGGTGAAGACGTGGAGCCCCTCGTTAATCCGGTAGAGGTCTGCTGGGTGGGCCGGGAGGTGGAACCACCACGCTGGGTGCTGTGAGAGGTAGTCCACCAGGCCGGTTACGAAGCACACCGTGAATGCGACGCCGAGCAGGACTCCCAGCACCGAGGCCAGCCACGTGTCGTGCAGGGGGCTCTTCACCTTGTCCTGCAGGGCGGCCGAGGTCTCTTCGGCCTTGGCCCCGGCCGAGGCGGCGCCCTTGCGCAGCGTCTCTGACATTGACCTTTGCGGAGCCGGCACGTTGGGGCAACCTATCGGGCTCCGAGCGTCCGCCACCGTCCGATCTGCTTACAAAAGACGAATTTCGGCCGCGGCCGCGCGGCGACAG
>CAWIKB010000005.1:0-24619 GCA_963836605.1 uncultured Acidimicrobiaceae bacterium
CCCCTTGGTGGGCGAGGGGGGACTTGAACCCCCACGTCCTTTCGGACACAGGAACCTGAATCCTGCGCGTCTGCCTATTCCGCCACTCGCCCGAGCAACCGGCCAAGAGTAGTCCCTGGACCGGGAGGGGCAGTTCGGCTGGGTGACCAGGTCAGACCACCACTCGACCTCAGTAGGTGGCGTCGGGCCAGTAGTCTCAGGGAGACCATGGGACTCCAGAAGTTCGAGGAGCGCCTTGAGCGTTTGGTGGAGGGCACGTTGGCCAAGCCGTTCAGAAGCAACCTCCAACCGGTAGAAATTGGGCGGAGACTGACACGCGAGATGGACCTGCAACGCCGAGTAGGCGTGCGGGGTCTGATCGCGCCCAATCTCTTCACGGTGACTCTCTCACCGGCTGACGTGGATAGATTCGCCAATTTCATCGATGCCCTCTCCCGGGAGCTCTCCGATGCGGCCAGGGAGCATGCCCGCATTGAGGCCTATTCGTTCGTGGGGCCGGTAGAGGTCGAGATCTACGAGGGATCCACCATGAAGGCCGGCCGGTTCACAGTGGCGGCCGAGGTTCGTCAGAGCGAAGACGGGGGTGTCCTGGCGGAGGTCATCCTGCCCGATGGACGACGGATCCCGATCGGGGCCGAACCTCTGGTGGTCGGGCGCCTTCCCGAATGCGGGATTGTGTTGCAGGACTCCAACGTGAGTCGGCGACATGCCGAGTTCCGTCGCAACGGCGACGCCATCGTCGTGACGGATCTGGGTTCAACCAATGGGACCCGAGTGAACGGCACTCCGGTCCGTGAGCACTTTCTCGTCAGCGGAGATGAGGTAAGCGTTGGGTCGACGAGGCTCGTCTTTGAGATGACGTGAGAGAACCGGCCGCCGTGGCGATCATGTTTGCGACGCAAAATCTGAATGCTGTTCTCCGGGTCATGCAGTGGGGAGTGATCGCCCTGATCTTCCTCTTCTTTCTCCGCGTGATCCGAGCCGTCTGGGTCGAGATGAGCCCGGCGACCATCCGCAAATCCCGATCGGAGCGGCGTCAGGAGAAAGTGGCCGCACGCCCGGTCCGTTCCGGATCGAAACGCAAGCAGTTGTACCTGCGCATCGTCGAGCCCCCTCAGCATGAGGGGCAGACCTACGATCTCGATGACGAGCTGACCATCGGCCGTTCTCCGGGTTGTGGGGTGGCAACGCCCGACGACGTCTACACGTCGACGCTCCACGCGCGACTCTTCCGTCATAACGAACAGCTCTGGGTCGAAGACCTCGGGTCGACCAACGGGACGTACCTCAACTCCGAAAGGATCACGCAGTCACAACGTCTGGGCAAAGGTGACGTCCTTCAGGTCGGATCCACCGTCTTCGAGGTGGCGCGATGACGGTCCTGCGTTCGGGCTCGGCCACCGACGTTGGGCGAGTGCGCAAGATCAATCAGGATCTGCCTCTTGAAGCTCCCAACCTCTATGCCGTCGCCGATGGCATGGGCGGTCACGTGGGTGGAGAGGTCGCGGCCCGCGTGGCCATTGAGGCTTTGCGCACCACATTCACCCGGGAACCGACGACGGACGGCCTTCTGGGGGCGTTCTCAGAGGCGAACCGTGCGGTGTGGCAAGAGAGCCAGGATCAGAGCGACTTGCACGGCATGGGCACCACACTCACTGCGGTGGCGCTGGTCGGCGGCGCCGATGGCCGGGACATGCTTGCGCTGGCCAACGTCGGCGATTCACGCGCCTACGTGTTCTCTCAGGGCCAGTTGACCCAGGTCACGGCCGACCACAGCTTGGCCGAAGAGCGCATGCGCCAAGGTGAGATGACGGAGGAAGAAGCCGCCGTCCATCCGCAGCGCCACATTCTCACCCGTGCCCTCGGGGTGTCTCCAAGCGTCGAGGCCGACATGTGGGAGTTGCAACTCCGATCGGGTGACCGGGTCGTCCTTTGCAGCGACGGACTCTCCAATGAGGTGACCTCTGACGAGCTGGCCGAGATTCTGTCGACGCAACCGGATCCGCAACAGGCGGCACAGCAAATGGTCGAGTTGGCCAATGGGCACGGGGGGGCCGACAACATCACAGTGGTCGTGGTCGACGTCCTGGTGGGTGAGGAAGGGACCCTCCCCGCATCGGTCGTCAAGCCAATTGGCAAGAGGGCCGGCCCTCCACTCATTGTTGCTGCAGGTGCCGCTGCCGCTGCTGCCGCTGGTGCTGCCGCCGCTGCTGCCGCCACGCCAGCGGCCGCCGATACGCGGTCTGAGGCGGGAACCGACAACGGTACGCAAGCCGATCCAATAACCCTCGCTGTTCCCATGGTGGGTCCCGAGGCCGGATCCGACACCACCGACACGACCGACCACCCCGAGGCCGGCACCGGCGCCGGGCCCGATGCCCAGGCCACGCTCCCTCTCGAATCGCCATCGGCACCTCCGACCGATGTGCTGGCTCCCGGGGCCCAAGTGGGTTTCGACTCCGGGACAACGAGACTGAGCAGCGACGGCCCCGAGAGTGGTGAGAACTTCCTGAGTGACCCGGGTCCGCTGGCCCGCTCAACCGTTCGCGCCGCTCCGCCTCCGGTCGCTCCTGCCGCGCCACCCAACGAGACCCGTAGAGCCCGTCGACGGCGTTTGGGCGTCCCGCGGCGGATCACCCTACGCGTCGTCCTCTTCGTCCTCCTGGTGCTGGCCATACCTGTCGGGGCGTTCTTTGCCATCCGCTGGTATGCCTACGACAACTGGTATCCGTCCGTGCATGGGAGCGAGATCGTCATCCAACAGGGCCGGTCGGGCGGAGTCCTTTGGTTCAAGCCCAAACTGGTGAACCACACCGGGGTCACGACGTCGGAGATTCTCCCCACGGCACTGGCCCAGATTCATTCGGGCGTCCAGGAGGCTTCCCTGAAGGCGGCGAAGAAGTACGTCGCCAACGCGCACCAGGCCTACGTCTTCCAGCATTCGGGGAGCGCGACCGGCGGAGGTTCAGCGACCGTTGGACCCAGCGGCGCCATCCCGACCACGACCATTCCGCCGTCCACCACCACGACCACCGTGCCACCGGGTAACACCGGCACTACCGGCAATACCGGCGCTGCACCCCCGCCCGTGACCGCATCGACGGTGGCGCCATGAGAGGAAGGTACTGATGGGTCGCCGGATTCGCTGGCTCGGATTGGTGCTGCTGGCCTGTTTCGCCCTGATCGTGGTCCAGTTGGTGAATATACAGTTCCGCAAGGCGCCGGCTTTGGCCGGCAGTCCAAACAATCCGCGGGTGGCGGCGAAGAAGTTCAACAACCTGCGCGGTACCATCTACGCCGCCGACGGCACCGTCCTGGCCCAATCGGTGAAGTCCACGTCGGGTTCGTTCCACTACATGCGGCAGTACCCCCAGGGCCCCCTGTATTCCGGGATCACGGGGTACGACTCGATCTTCTTGGGGACCTCGGGCATCGAGTACGAGTACAACCAGTACCTGCAGACCCATCCCCAGGCTCCGCAGAACTTCAGCCAGCTGCTCTTCAACAAGCCGCCTTCGGAGCCCGACGACGTCACGCTCACCGTTGACCCGGTGTTGCAGCAGGCGGCCGAGAAGGCACTGACCACTGACCCCCCCGGCCCCAATTTCGACGGCGCCGTCGTGGCATTGAATCCGACGACGGGAGCCGTGCTGGCCATGGTCTCCAATCCGACCTTTGACCCCAACCCTCTGGCCAACCCTGACGTCGCGACGGAGAAGGTGTACGACTTCACGGAGTTGCACAAGGATCACGAAGGCTTTGCCCCCATCACGCCCATCGCGACGGAAGAGCGCTTCCCGCCGGGATCCACCTTCAAGGTGGTCACGACTACGGCCGTGTACAACCTCGATCCGAGCCTGATCAACTACAGCTACCCTCTCCTGCCGTACCCGCTCACCTTCAGCGATTCGACGCAGACGCTGAGCGACGACAGTGGATCTCCCTGCGGGGGGACCATGGCCGTGATGCTGCCGGCCTCGTGCGACCCCGGCTACGCGAAGTTGGGGGAATTGCTCGGCGTGCCCATTCTCACCAAGCAAGCGACGCAATTCGGGTACGCCGTCTACGGAACGAAGAACCAGTACGTGCCGAATATCGATCTCCCCAACGTCATCCCGTCCACGTTCTCCAACCTCGAACCGAACAGCCAGGCCTTTCTGGCCTACAGCGCCATAGGGCAGGACAACGTGGCCGCCACGGCCCTGCAGAATGCCCTGGTGGCGGCCGGAATCGCCAATGGTGGGGTGATCATGACGCCCCATCTCATGCAGCAGATCCGCGACTCCCAGGGCAACGTGGTCACGACGTATCAGCCCAAGCCGATGCTCACGGCGGCGAGCCAGCCGGCCGCGGCGTCGGTGAACGCCCTGATGCAGGGCGTGGTCACCAACGGCACGGCATCGCAGGTGGGTTTCCCGGCCTCGTGGGACATGGCCGTGAAGACCGGCACGGCACAGGTCGGGGCCCCGGGGGTACCCGAGAACACCGATGACTGGATGATCGGCTTCACGTCGGCCAAGGGAACCCCGGGCCTGGCGATCGCCGTGGTCGTTCCGTACCAGGACCAGTCGAAGACCGGGGCCGAGGTGGCCGGTCCGATCGTCAAGGACGTGGTCGCGGCCTACATGGCCGAGACGGGGGGACACGGGTGACGGTGGTGACAGCGCAGGTGTACACGGTGTTTCAGGTGCTGCAGCGTAGGCTCGGGGCGGCATGGAACCAGTAGCGACGCCGCGGGTTTTTTCCAACCGCTATGAATTGACGCATCTGATCGCCCGAGGGGGCATGGCCCAGGTCTACCGCGCCCGCGACCGCGAGTTGGACCGGCCGGTCGCCCTCAAGGTCCTCTTTCCCGAGCTCTCGGTTGACCGGGCCTTCGTCGAACGCTTCCGCCGGGAGGCGCAAGCCGCGGCCAACCTCTCCCATGCCAACATCGTGCCGGTCTACGACTGGGGTACCGACGACGGGGCCTACTTCATCGTCATGGAGTTCATCGACGGAAAGGCGCTCTCGGCGGTCCTGCGGGAATCGGAGGGGCCGCTGCCGCCCCACGATGTGGCCGCGATCGGCGCCAACGTGGCGGCCGCCCTGTCCTTCGCGCACCGGCACGGGGTGGTCCACCGGGACGTCAAGCCCGGCAACGTGCTCATCACCGCTGACGGGGGGGTCAAGGTCACCGACTTCGGGATCGCGCGCGCCATGAACACCGAGGAGAGCCTCACCCAGACCGGCGCGGTGATGGGGACGGCGGCGTACTTCTCACCGGAGCAGGCCGAGGGGCACGGGGTGGACGCCCGGAGTGACATCTATTCGCTGGGCGTCGTCCTCTACGAGATGTCGACCGGGAGGCCACCCTTCACCGGGGACTCACCGGTATCGGTCGCCTCCAAGCACGTCCGGGATCAACCGGTGCTCCCTCGCCAGCTGAACCCGGCCATGCCGGTGGAGCTCGAGAGAGTCGTGATGAAGGCCATGGCCAAGTCCCCGGATGACCGCTACGCCACCGCCGATGAGTTCCGGGCCGATCTGCTTCGTTTCGCCGAGGGCACTCCGGTGGAAGCCGGTGATCCGGCTCTCACCAGCGTCATGGGTGCGGTCGGCGCCACCGGGGTGATGGCAGCGGGGATGACGCAGGCGGTACCGGCGGGAGCGACCGGCGCGCCGACGCAGGCCGAGATCGAACGTAAGAAGCGGACGCGTCGCCTGATCATCGTGTTGATCACCCTGCTGGTCGTGCTGGCCATCATCGCCTTCTTCCTGCTGCGTTCCATCGGTGTGTTCGGCACCTCGCAGGTGGTCGTGCCCGATGTCGCGGGACAACCGGTGGCCGCGGCCACCACCACTCTCGAGAATGCCGGCTTCGTGGTGAGCAACGGGCCCACCGAGCTCAGCAGTCAGCCCCAGGGCACCGTGCTCTCCACCCGGCCCCGGTCGGGAGCGAAGGCGAACAAGAACAGCACGATCGTCCTGACGACCAGCGCCGGGGCGGGGATCGCCGTGCCCAATGTGGTCGGGGAGCAGTTCACGCAGGCGACCCAGAAGCTGCAGCACGCCGGCTTGACCTTCAAGTCGGTGACCGTCACCAGCAACAAGTCCGTGGGAACCGTCCTCTCGCAGGATCCGGCCGCGCCCAAGCTGGTGAAGCCCAACGCCGTGATCAGCCTCACCGTTTCGGGAAATCAGTCGTCGACCACGGTGCCCAATGTGGTGGGCTTCTCGGCGACGGCTGCGGGAAGCGCCCTGCAGAGCAACAACCTCACCGTGGGCAACCAATCCTCCTCGTGCTCCAATTCAAACGCGGGAACGGTGATCTCACAGAGCATCGCGTCCGGGTCCGTGGTACCGCCCGGCACGGTGGTGAACCTGGAAGTGTCGTCGGGCTTCTGCCCGCCCCCGACGACCGCCCCGCCCCCGCCCACGACCACCACCTCGCCCCCGACCACGACGACCACGACCACACCCCCATCGACGACAACCACGTCCTCGACCCCGACTCTCCCTGTCGGTCCGTGACCCTCAGGGCGTTGTAGCAACTCCGGTCAGCTGGCCCAGGAAGTTGGCCAGCAGGGCGGGTCCCGACGCGGTGAGCACGGATTCGGGGTGGAACTGCACGCCTTCGACGGGCAGTGCACGATGCCGCAGCCCCATGATCACGCCGTCGCTGGCGGTGGCAGTCACCACGAGCTCGTCCGGCACCGAGTCGGGGCCGACGACGAGGGAGTGGTACCGGGTGGCCACGAAGGGGTTGGGCAGGCCGGAGAAGATGCCCTGCTCGTCGTGATGGACCTCGGAGGTCTTCCCGTGCATGAGGCGGGGAGCGGGCGTGATCTGGCCTCCGTACGCCTGCCCGATGCACTGATGGCCGAGACAGACGCCGAGGATGGGGATCTCCCCGGCGAGGTGGTCGAGTGCCGCCAGGGAGACGCCGCCGTCCTCGGGGCGGCCGGGCCCAGGGGAGATGAGCACCGCATCAGGCTGCTCGGCGCGGATGCCGTCCACATCGATGGCGTCGTTGCGAAAGACGACGGGCGAGGCGCCGAGCTCACCGAGCTCCTGCACCAGGTTGTAGACGAACGAGTCGTAGTTGTCGATGACCAGGACCCGTGCTCCCATGGGGACGAGAGCGTAATCGCGCCGACCGGAGTCACCGGCCGGGGCTGACTATCCTCGTCCCCTGTGCCAGACAAGACGAAGCCAGGGCCCGGGGGGGCGACGAAAAAGGGGAGATCGTCCGGCGGGCGCACCACGTCAAAGGTGGGCCGGCCCTCAACGGCCCAGGAGAGCGGGCGCTACACCCCTCCGATCCCCAAGAACGTCCGCCACAGCCCAGCCTGGTACGGCGTCCTCGTCCTGATCCTGCTGATCGGCGGCGTGGCCGTCATCGTGGTCAACTACCTGGGCCACCTCCCGTTCGCCGCGCACGGCTCGCCGTGGGGCCTGGTCGTCGGCCTGGCCATGATCTTCGCCGGCTTTCTCCTGTCCACCCGCTATCGGTAGCTGTGATCTCCGTCAAGAACGCTGACGGAGATCACGGGGCGGGTTGAAGGAATCAGCGGGGGGCGCAGGGTGCGACGCAGACTGCGGCTCAGCCCAGTCGCTCGATGATGGTGGCGTTGGCCAAGCCGCCGCCTTCGCACATGGTGAGCAGCCCGTAGCGGCCGTCGGTGCGCTCCAGCTCGTTGAGGAGCGTGGCCATGAGCTTGCCCCCCGAGGCGCCGAGGGGATGCCCGAGGGCGATGGCCCCACCATTGGGATTGACCGTCTCCATGTTGGGGTGGTGCTCCTTCTCCCAGGCCAGCACGACCGAGGCGAAGGCCTCATTGATCTCCACCGCATCGATGTCGTCCATGGTCAGCTTGGCTCGCTCCAACACGCTGGCGGTGGCCGGGATCGGGCCGGTGAGCATGGTGATGGGGTCGACGCCGGCCAGCGCGAAGGCGTGAAAGCGCGCCCGGGGGCGCAGGCCCAGCTCGCTGGCCTTCTCTTCGCTCATGATGAGCACGGCCGAGGCCCCGTCGGTGATCTGGGACGAGTTCCCCGCGGTGACCTTGCCGCCCTCGGGCTTGAAGGCCGGCTTGAGGTTGGCCAGCGTCTCCACCGTGCTGTCGGGCCGGATGCCCTCGTCGGCGGTGATGCGATCGTCGGTGTCCTTGCCCTCGTCGTCGCGGATGGCCACCTGGACGATCTCGTTCTCGAACCGCCCCTCGGCGGTGGCCCGGGCCGCCCGCTGGTGGCTGCGGGCGGAGAAGGCATCGAGCTCCTCGCGGGAGATGTCCCACTGATCGGCGATCATCTCGGCACCGATGCCCTGGCCGACCAGGCCGCCCTTCTCGGCGTATCGAGCCATCATCCGGGAGCCGAACGGGTAGCCCAGCTCGCGGACCACCGACGATCCCATCGGGGTGCGGGTCATGCTCTCGACCCCCGCCGCCACGACGATGTCGTAGGCGCCGGCCATGACGCCCTGGGCGGCGAAGTGCAGCGCCTGCTGGGACGACCCGCACTGGCGGTCGATGGTGGTGGCCGGCACCGACTCGGGCCAGCCCGCCGCCAGCACGGCGTTGCGGCCGATATTGAGGGACTGCTCGGACACCTGCATCACGCAGCCACAGATCACGTCGTCGACGACGGCCGGATCGAGGCTGTTCCGCTCCTGGAGCGCCTTCAGCGCCTCCGAGGCCAGGTCAACGGCGTGCCAGTTGCGGAGCTTGCCGTTGCGCTTGCCGCCGGGGGTGCGAACTGCATCGACGATGACTGCGGTGGACATGGGTTTCTCCTCCCAGATCCGGCGGGCACTCCCGACCGGCTACGGAACGGAGCCACTCTACCCGTCACCGTCGCAACGTCGATTTGGCCGGTCGGAGTCGGGGCCGCACGTGCCGGAGCGTTGTCGCGCGTGCCGGAGCGTTGGAGAGGGAGGCGGATAGGGTCTGGCGGCATGGGGCGCAAGGACATGGATCGTTGGTTGGGCGATGGCGGGATGGCGATTATCGGCGCGGTCGGTGGCTCCTTCACCGACTACGGCGTCGACGGAGAAGACCTGGGCTGGGTGGCCGGGACCTTCCGTCCCGAGGAGCTGGCCTGCAATCCCCATGGGGTGACCCAGGCCGGGGTCCACTCGCTGCTGCTCGATGCGTGCATGAATTTCGCGATCAATGCCGCGCTGTCGGGCCGTGACCGGACCAAGGCGACCCTGGAGCTCAAGACCGAGACCATGCGCCCGGCTCTGCTCGGGGTGACCTACGCCTTGCGCGGCGAGGTGGCCCGCATGGCCCGGCAGGTGGCCTACGGCGAGGCGTCGGTGCGGGACCACGAAGGTGCGCTCGTCAGCCGGGCCACCGGGACCTTTCTTCTGCATCGCACCGAGTCCGCCTCCCCAGCCTGAGTCCACTTCGACCCTTTCGGTCCCTTTGGTCGGATCGACCCGTTCGGTCCCTTCGTCGGGGGCCGGTCGCCTGCTCGGTGACCCCGTCCTGGCCCCGGGGCCTGCAATCGGATCTGGATCTGGACATCGATCTCAGTCAGGGTCTGGAACCGGATCTGGGTCTGAAACGGGATCCGGATCTGGAACGGGAACCTGCCTCGTCTGCTGTGGACCGGCGGCGGGAGGCTTCGCACACTGTTTCGCCTGCCGCACCGTGGTCCGCCTTCTCCGTCTTACCCTGACCCCCGTGTTGCCCCTGAGGCTGTGTGGGGTGCCCGGCCCGCTCTATACCGTCTTGATGGGGTACAAGGAAGCACCGGTTGATGCGGCCCGCCAGCGATTTGCCCGCATTGTCGGTGGACAGTTCGCCGCGTTCTTCAGGGAACACACGCCCTGCGTGACGTCGATGCTCCGGGGTGAGGTCGACATCGTCCTGCCCGTCCCGTCGTCGTCACGACCCGGGGCGGCCTCGCTCGAACGGGTCACCGGTCTGCGTGAAGTGGTGGTCCGGTCGTTCGGGACCGAGGCCCGCTGGATGCCCCCGCTCCTTCGCCGCCGATCCGACGTCCCCGTCGGGCACATGCATCCCCACCCCGAGGCGTTCGTCGTCAGGGAGGGAGCTACCGTTCGCCAGGCCAGGATCATGCTCCTCGACGACACCTACGTCAGCGGCGCCCGGTCGCAGAGCGCGGCCGCGGCGTTGCATCGGGCCGGGGCGCGGGCCGTGGTGATCGTCCCGGTGGGTCGGGTCCTGCGACCGGACCGCCTGAGGGCCCACGCGGAATATCTGGAGCGGGTGCGGGCCCAGGCGGTCGGGTACCGGTGTGCTCGCTGTGACAACGACCGGGGTGACCGGTGTGCCCGGTGCGTGAGATCAGGCGCTTTCGGGGCAGCGTTCGAGGATCGCTCGTGAAACTCCCCTCAGTCTCTGCTCGAGAACTCTTTCGGTCCAAAGCCGACTCGCGATTGCTCAGGCTTCACGCATGGCCGATGTGGTCGGCCGGGACAGTGCCCAGTCGCCCGGCCTGGTAGTCCTCGAACGCCTGGACGATCTCGTCCCTGGTGTTCATCACGAAGGGTCCGTGCGCGGCGACGGGTTCGCGGATGGGCCGGCCGCCGAGTACGAGAACGTCGAGCACGGGATGGCGTCCTTCCTGGACGCCATCAGCGGCAATCTCGAGCGCATCCCCCGCCCCGTGGACCACCAGGTTCCCGGTCCGGATGGGCCGTCGGTCGGTCCCGACGGTCCCGCTCCCGGCCAGGACATAGACCAGCGCATTGAATTCGCCGGGCCAGGGGAGCACCAATTGGGCCCCAGGCTGCAGCGAGGCATGGACCAGCGAGATCGGCGTGTGGGTCGCCCCGGGACCTCGATGCCCGGCGACCTCGCCGGCGATGACGCGCACGAGGGCGCCACCGTCGGGAGACGTGAGGAGGACAGCGTCCTCGGCCTCGAGGTCCTGATAGCGCGGATCAACCCACTTTTCCCTGGAGGGGAGATTCACCCACAGCTGAATCCCGTGGAACAGCCCGCCGGTGGCGATCAGCTGTTCGGGTGGCCGCTCGATATGGAGGATGCCCGAGCCGGCGGTCATCCACTGCGTGGAGCCGTTGGTGATCAGACCGCCACCACCAATGGAGTCCTGGTGTTGAAAGGTGCCATCGATCATGTAGGTCACGGTCTCGAAACCGCGGTGCGGGTGCCAGGGCGTCCCCTTGGGCTCGCCGGGCGCGTACTCGACCTCGCCCATCTGATCCATGTGGATGAACGGGTCCAGATCAGCCATGGACACGCCGGCGAAGGCCCGCCGGACGGGGAACCCCTCACCCTCGAACCCCGACGGGGCGTCGGTGACGTTGAGCACCGGCCGGATCTTGGCGTCGGGGCTGGGAGGCGTGATGCGGTCCAGAGCCAGATTGTCAGCAACGGTCACTGCGGGCACGGCGTCCTCCGTTTCGGTCGGTACATCCGATCAACATGCGATCCAGGTTGTGCAACAACAAAGCAGCCTCCGGTGTTCCTTTCCGCCATCGCCCCGCCCAGACCCTTACCCGGTGGCCCGGCCCGCCCCGGGTCACCCGGCGCCCAGGAAGTGGGGTGCCTCGACGGCGATGAACAGGCCCTCCGCCTCGGCCAGGAGGGTGGGGCCACTGTGCAGTTCGGCCGTGATGGTCAATTTGCGCTCGGTCCGGTGCGAGAGCCGGGCCCGGGCCGTCAACGGGACGCCCAAGGGTGTCGGCGCGCGGTAGGTGACGGCCAGCTTGCCCGTGAAGGCGAGCGTCCCGGTCACACCGAGAGCCAGGCCCATCGTCTCGTCGATCAGTGCCGCCACCACGCCACCGTGGGCCCGCCCGGGGGCCCCTTCGAACGCCGGTCCAAGCGTGACGTTCATGACGGCGCCGTCCCCCTCGGGGCGCAGGGTTGCTTCCATCGCCATCGGGTTGGCGTTCCCCGAGACCACACAGTCGGGGAACACGCTGTTGCGAGTCGCGCCCTCCCCGCCCTGCAACCGCTGGGCCAGGAAGTCCGGCCCGTGTGCGAAGAAGGCGTGGACCCGCTCGGGCGCCCGCTCGATCAGGGGCAGGAGTGCCTCGACATGAGTCGTGATCTCTCGCAGGACGGCGTCGTCGACCTGGTGCGCCACGAAGGCGTTGCCCAACCGGCGCAGGGCGGCCGCGGCGGCCAGGCGCGCCTCGGAGGTGGTGCCCGAGGACGGGTCGTCCGAGGAGAGGTCGTCCGAGGAGAGGTTGTCCGAACTGGATGTGATCTCGATGCCCAAGGTTCAAGATGCGTCGAGTCGGGCGATCTGATCCGGGGCGAGCACGACGTCGGCCGCCTCCGCTGATGCAATGGCGGTCGCCGGGCGGCTGCTGCCCGGAATCGGGACCACCCGGGGACTCTTGGCGAGCATCCAGGCCAGGGTCACCTTCTGGGGAGTCGTCCCCACCTCCTTCGCCACCTCGGCGAAGGCGGCGAAGTCGCCCACGATGCGACCGGAGCGTCCGATCCCACCGAGCGGGCTCCAGGGGATGAAGGCCACGCCGATCTTGTCGCAGTGCTCGAGCTCGCCCTCCGACGAGCGGAAACGGGGCGAGTATTCGTTCTGCACGCTGACCAGCCGGCCCCCGAGGATCTCCTGGGCCTGGTCGATCTGGGCCACGGTGGCGTTGGAGATCCCGGCCATCTGGATCTTCCCGGCGTCGAGGAGCCCCGCCAGCGCGCCGACGGACTCGCCGTAGGGGACCTTCGGGTCCGGGCGGTGGTACTGGTACAGGCCGATCGCCTCCACGCCCAGGGCCTTCAGCGACGCGTCGCAGGCCTGCTTCAGGTACTCGGGGTCGCCATGGACCGTCCAGCTCCCGTCGCCGGGACGGCGGTGGCCACCCTTGGTCGCCACCAGGACGTGATCGGTGGGGCCGCCATAGGTGGCCAACGCCTTGGCCACGATGCGCTCACCGTGGCCGTGCTCGTCGGTGTTCAGCGCGTAGGCATCGGCGGTGTCGATGATGCTCACGCCGGCATCGAGCGAGGCGTGGATGGTCGCCATGGCCTGCGCCTCATCGGGCCGTCCTTCAATGGACAGCGGCATCTCCCCCAAGCCGATGGCGCTTACCTTCCGGGTACCGATCTGTCGTTCCTGCACGTGGGCCTCCGTTCGATCCTGTTGGTCTGTGGTGTGCGCCCGCTCCCCGCCGAGACTCGGGGCGCCGCCGGGCCGCGCCGCCGGCCGACGTACCTTACGCGCACCGACCGGCGCCAACCCCCGCCAACTCTTGCACCTAGACACCCGTGACAACGGTGTGGGGCGGTCCCGACGCCGAGCCGGATCTGTCGAGCCGGTGGTCAGGCGGCAACCGCACCGCCGGTGACCTCACCGGCCCACAGCCTTGCGGCCCGGCGTTCGTAGCGCGGCTCCCAGAGGTAGCGGCAGAGGATCCTCACCGGGGGCGGTGGCATCTCGAGCACGGCCGTGCGCTCGATCGCATCGGCGCCGTCAAAGATCCAGGGGAAGAAATGGGCGGAGCCCCGCATGCCAACCGCCTTGGCCGTCGCTTTGCCAAAGGACTCGAACTCCTCGACACTCAGGGCGGCGTCGACCACCGGGAAGCAGCGCGACTCCTCGTCGTCAAGGTGTGCGGCCAGCAGCGCGGTGAACTCATCGATCTGCAGAGCCAACTCCAGGCCCGCCCCGTCATCCGGGGCCTCGGACAGGGATGCGAACCCCTGCGTCATGGCCAGGGATTTTGGTTCGAGTGTGAGGTGCTGCGCTTCCATCTCGTCGAGCACGGCCAGCTCGTCAACCCGGCCGACGAGCTTCGGGCGCACCAGAGGCCACAGCGACTCGTCCTCCACCCGGTGATGGTGATGGAGCTGCTCGTCGACGAACGCCCAATGGGAGCCCAGTTGACGCACCCTGGCCGAATCCAACCCCGGTGAGGAGACCGCGCCCCGCAACCGGCCGAGGTCGCGGCGAAATGCTTCGTGTATCAGGTAGACGATCGTGAACCGACCACGCGGCGGACCAGTCTCGGATGGGCCCTGCTCTCCGACGCTCATCGTGCTCCCCCTTTTCCTCGGAAGGAGCGTACGGCAAAGGCGTCGGCGTCGGCGTCGGCGTCGGGGCGGCCTCGGGGCAGTGGCGGTGAGATCCGTAACTGGTGTGTTACGGTAGCCAAACGGTTACTAATATCTCGAGGAGGAGCGGTCGGCAGATGCGGTACAAGGACGTGCTGTCAGACGAACTCATGCAGCGGGTGGGGTCGGGCGGCTGAACGGATGGCCCCAACAGGTGTCTCCGGTGATCCTTTCGACGCTTTGGGCGATCCCAATCGGCGCGAGATCCTGCGCCTCCTGAGCGACGGTGACAAGCCGGTGCAGGTCATCGCCGCGGCGATGACCATCAGCCGCCCCGCCGTCTCGCGCCACCTCCGCCTCTTGAAGAACGCCGGAATGGTGGCCGAACAGGCCCAGGGAACGCGGCGGATCTATCACCTCCAACACCAGGGCATGCAGGCCGTCCAGGCCTATCTCGAAGGCATTTGGGGAGATGCCGCGGCGCGGTTTCGGTTGCTGGCCGAAAACACCGACGAGCCGGGCGGACGATGACGGCTCCCCTCAACCTGTCGTTCGACGTCGCCTGTTCGGTCGAGCATGCGTTTGGCGTCTGGACATCGGGGATCGCCACGTGGTGGCCACCCGACCACACCGTCACCGGACACGGTGACGTCCACGTCGTGTTGCAAGGCGCGGTCGGGGGGCGGATCTATGAACGCACATCCGAGGGTGTGGAGCACGATTGGGGCGAAGTGACAGCGTGGGAGCCTCCCACCTATTTGGCCTACCTCTGGCACCTTCGCCAAGACCGGGCGGACGCCACTGAGGTGGAGATCCACTTTCTCTCCCGGGGGAACGCGGTGACGCGGATCGAGATCGAGCATCGCGGCTGGGAGCGTCTGGGAAGCGCGGGTGAAGAAAGGCGTGCCCGCAATCGGGCCGGTTGGGACACACTGCTGCCGCACTTTCGGGCGGCGATCGAGAGAGGAAAGAACTGATGGCTGTTGCTGGCACCAAGGAGCACCCATGGGAGCTCACGACGCCGCCGGGCACTTCGAACTACGCCGTCTACAAGGACGAAGATGCCGATCCACCGGCTCTCGTCTGCCAGGTGGGTTCGACCACCCTGAAGTACCACCTACGGGCCATCGACGACTTGCATGCCTGGTTGGTCGAGCAGGGCGACTGGGTTCTGCTTGGCGCAGCTGACGAGAAGAAGGACGCAGCGGCCGGCACCGTCGAAGCGTGGGGACGGTCACCCGAGAACCCGCTTGGAGGCTGGTACGGCTTGCGCAAGGGGTACCGCGGCCGGTTCGGGATGTACCTCCCGCCGCTGCTGGAAGCTCTCGGCCTGGCCGAGGTCACACATGAAACCCGCAACAACTCGATGCGGGCGACCTGAATGACATGTCCCACCCCAATCGGAGCGCTGAACTCCCAGAGGCGCCCGTGATTCGCCCTAAGAGATGGAGATGACCATGACAGTCACCAAGGTGATCCGCTACACGACGAAGCCGGAGCAGGCCGACGAGAACGAACGGCTGATCCGAACGGTTTTCGCCGAGTTGGCGAAGCAGGAGCCAGAGGGACTGCGCTACGCCGCCCTCCGCCTCGAGGACGGGATCAGTTTCCTCCACATCGCCGTCGTTGACGGAGAGGAGAACCCGTTGACCGCATCGCCTGCGTTCGGCGAGTTTCAGTCCGGGATCAAGGATCGATGCACCCAAGGGCCAACGCCGTCGGACGCGACAGTGATCGGTGACTACCACTTCGGAGTCGGGTAGTCGGGTAATGGGGTAGTCGGCGCCGCGATGACCGCCTGATCCAAACCGCTCGCCAATGTGATTGTTGCCGCTTCGGTCATGGCGAAGCCCGGTCAGTTGAGGTCTTCTGGTGACTCCTCGAGGTCAGCGGCGGACGGCTTCAGTGCGCGCCGAGCGATGATGTGGACATCGATGCCGACCGGAGCTGCCAATTGGGTGATCTTTCGAACGATCGAGCCACCGCTCTTCAACTCCTGCCACCGGCTCCTGCCGCTCGAACCGACCACAATTTGAGTGATCTGGTGCCTTCGGGCAAAGTCGAAGAGCGCCTGGGCCGGATCATCGGCGCGCACTTCGTTCCAGCGCGCGCCGACGTCGGTGCACAGTTGCCGGAGAACCTCGAGTTGCTTGTCGTTGGACGTGCTGGCGCCCTCTCCTGAAACGATGTGGAGGACGTGCAATTCGGCCTTGATCCGAGATGCCATCCTCGAAGCCCGACGGACAATGGCGTCGGTCCCGGGTGCCGACGTCACCCCGACCAGGATGCGCTCACTCGTATCCCAGAGGACATTCACGTGGCGATCCTTGAGATGCTCGAGGAGTTCTTCCTCGGTTTCGTCAGCCAGGAAACGGAGGGCCAACTCCCTCAGTGCCATGAGGTTGTCCTCGCGAAAGAAGTTGGTCAGAGCCTTGGGGACCTTCTCGGGAGGATAGATATTGCCGTGCAGCATGCGGCGGCGGAGTTGTTCGGGGGACGAATCCACCAATTCGATCTGATCGGCCTTGCGGAGGACCCAGTCGGGCACCCGTTCTCGGATCGGAACGCCCGTGATCTGTTCGACGGCGTCGGCGATGCTCTCGAGGTGCTGGATGTTGACGGTCGTGATGACGTCGATGCCACTGTCGAGGAGCTCCATGATGTCCTGCCATCGCTTCTGATTGTGGCCGGCTCCCGGCACGTTCGTGTGGGCCAGCTCATCGACCAGAGCCACCTTGGGGTGGCGCGTGAGGACGGCCTCGAGATCCATTTCTTCGAAGCTCGTGCCCCGGTACTGCACGACCCGCCGGGGCACCTCCTCGAGGTCGTCGATCAACGCTGCCGTGTTTGCTCGCCCGTGGGCTTCCACGAAGCCGATCACGACATCGGTCCCGCGCTGCTTCCGTCGGTGGCCTTCGTTGAGCATGGCGTACGTCTTGCCGACGCCGGCGGCAGCGCCCAGGTAGATGCGGAAGTGTCCGGCCGCTTCGACGCTGTCGACGCTGTCGGCGCTGTCCGACGGCTCGAAGGGTTGCGTGTGCCCCGCGCCCGAAGTGTTCGGCGTTTTGTCCATGGACACCTCATTCATACTGCCGGTCCATCATCAGTCCCGTCGAGCATGGCCAGACGTCGATACCGGTTCCGGATGTCCTCCAGGTCGTGTGTCTCATGCACCGACTCTTCGGCATGGCGCAGGATCATGTCAGCTTGCCGCGTCAAGACGCGTCGTTGCGCGGGGCTCGTGGCATCGGCCGCGATGGAGGCGAGGGAGTCGAGCATCCGGCGCACGGGGTCGTGCATGAGATCGATCAAGGGCGTGCTCCTCACGTTGCCGACCAGTCTTCCCGGCACACCCTTGCCATGAGGTTAGCCGAGTGGAGTGCGCTGCCCCCAGAGCCACCGGGGGTTCCATTCACATCTTGTTAACGGAATTCGACCTCCATTCATCTCGCGTTGATGCGCCCGGCACCAGAGTTGTCCCATGGCTGACTTTCTGACGGTACTGAGCATCGCGGGCTTCATCGCGGTGTTCTCCGGCCTCATCTGGGCTCTGGACCGGGTATGACCCTCGTCCAGGGCATTCTGCTCGGCGTCTCGGGGATCGTCTTCGTCTACCTCGGCATCACCATGTTCAAGCCCGAGTGGTTCTGAGTGGGGTTCTTCTGGACCGTCGTCGTGCTGCTGGTGGCGCTGGCCCTGTGCTGGCGGTACCTCGGTGCCTACATGGTGGCCGTCTACGAGGGACGGGTCCACTTCTTGGGGTTCATCGAGCGCCCGATCTATCGGCTCCTCGGCACATCACCCGACAAGGAGCAGACCTGGAAGCGCTACGCCGGCTCGCTGATCGTGTTCTCCGGTCTCTCGATCGGCATCACGTATCTCTTGCTGCGCCTGCAGGGTTCGCTACCCCTCAATCCCCAGCATCTCGGTGCGGTGTCCCCGGCGTTGTCGTGGAACACCTCCGCCTCGTTCGTCACCAACACCAACTGGCAGAACTACGGCGGCGAAGAGACCATGTCGTATCTGTCCCAGATGGCCGCGTTGACGGTGCAGCAATTCGTCACGCCGGCTGTCGGCATCTGCGTCGCTCTCGGTGTCATCCGGGGCTTCTCCCGCAAGGGCTCGCCCACCATCGGAAACTTCTGGGTCGACACGGTACGCGGCATGCTCTACGTCCTGCTGCCCATCGCCACGGTGGCCGGCATCATCTTCGTGGCCCAAGGGGCGATCCAGACCCTCGACGGGCCGGCCCATATCCACGACGCCCTCAACGGCGTGACGCAGACCCTGGCGCTCGGGCCGACTGGCTTCATGGAGGCCATCAAGCAACTCGGCACAAACGGGGGAGGGTTCTTCAACATCAACTCGGCCCATCCCTTCGAGAACCCGACCGGGCTGACCAACCTCCTGTCCATCGTCCTCTTACTGTCGATCCCCGTCTCCCTGACCTACGTCTTCGGCAAGATGGTGGGGGCGCTGCGCCAGGGCGTGGCCGTGCTGGCGGCCATGGTCATCATCTTCGGGGCCTGGACCGCGCTTGCCGTCGCCTCCGAGCACCAGGCCAACCCCGCGGTACAGGCGGCCGGGCTCGTCCACCAGCCGACCGGGAACACGACGGGCAAGGAGGTTCGCTTCGGCGTGCCGTCCTCTGCTCTCTTCGGGGTGGCCTCGACCCAGACCTCGACCGGTTCGGCCGACTCGGCCTACGACTCCTTCACCCCCCTCGGCGGTGGCGCGCTGCTCACCGGCATGATGATCGGCGAAGTGACCCCCGGTGGGGTGGGCAGTGGGATGTACACGATTTTGATCTACGCCATCATCGCCGTCTTCCTCGGCGGCCTCATGGTGGGCCGGACACCCGAGTATCTGGGCAAGAAGATTCAGGCCAAGGAGGTGAAGTTGGCCGGCCTGGGTACCTTGGTCATGCCCATTGCCGTGCTGATCATCACGGCCGTCGCGGTGTCGCTGCACGCCGGGAGGGTCGCGCCTGAGAACGCCGGGCCGCACGGGTTCAGCGAGATCCTCTATGCCCTGACCTCTCAGGGCAACAACAACGGGTCGGCCTTTGGAGGGTTGACCGGCAACACCACCTTCTACAACGTCCTCGGTGGTGTCGACATGTTGATCGGCCGCTTCGGGATCATGATCCCGGCTCTGGCCCTGGGTGGGGTGCTGGCGGCCAAGCAGACGGTGCCGGCCGGGGCGGGGACATTCCGCACCGACAACCCCATGTTCGTCGGGCTCCTCATCGGCGTCATCCTGATCGTCGGTGGTCTCACCTTCTTCCCCGCCGTGTCACTCGGTCCGGTCGTCGAGCAGCTCAGTCACGGAAAGTTCTTCTAATGACCACTGTCACGGCCTCGCCCACTCCACCCCGGGACGCACCACACGGCGTCGCCGAGTCCCGCGGCCTCTTCGATGCTGAGATCTTGAGGGAAGCGCTCCTCGGCTCGGTCACCAAAATGGACCCGCGGGTGCAGGTGAAGAACCCGGTGATGTTCGTGGTGCTCATCGGTTCGGTGATCACGTTGATCGAGTCGATCTCCCACGGTGGCGTCTTCAATTGGTCGATCACCATCTGGCTGTTCCTCACCGTCATCTTCGCCAACTTCGCCGAAGCCATGGCCGAGGGCCGGGGGAAGGCGCAAGCCCTGGCCCTGCGCAAGATGCGCTCGGAGACCACGGCCCGGCGCCTGTTGCCCGACGGGTCAGAAGAGATCGTGGTCGCCGCCGCACTGGCCAAGGGTGATCGCGTCGTCTGCGAGGCCGGGGATCACATTCCTTCCGACGGTGAGATCATCGAGGGGGTGGCCTCGGTCGACGAGTCGGCCATCACCGGCGAGTCCGCACCGGTCATCCGTGAGTCCGGCGGCGACCGCTCGGCGGTGACCGGCGGGACCACGGTGCTCTCCGATCGCATCGTGGTGCAGATCACCGCCGAGGCCGGGCAGACCTTCATGGACCGCATGATCGCCCTCGTCGAGGGGGCCAATCGACAGAAGACGCCGAATGAGATCGCCCTGACCATCCTTCTGGCCGCGCTGACCATCGTCTTCCTCCCCGTGGTGGTGGTCCTCCAGCCCTTTGGCCACTATGCCGGGTCCACCGTCTCGGTGGTGGTCCTGGTCTCGTTGTTGGTATGTCTCATCCCCACCACCATCGGTGCTCTGCTCTCGGCCATCGGCATTGCCGGCATGGACCGGCTGGTGCAGCGCAACGTATTGGCCATGAGCGGACGGGCCGTCGAGGCGGCCGGTGACGTGCAGACGCTGTTGCTGGACAAGACCGGTACCATCACCTTGGGCAACCGCATGGCCTCGGACTTCTTTTCGGCGGGTGGCCATACCGAGGAAGAAGTGGCCAATGCGGCCCAGCTGGCCTCGCTGGCCGACGAGACTCCCGAAGGTCGATCCATCGTGGTCCTGGCCAAGGAACGGTTCAACATCCGCGAGCGAGAGTTGTCCGGCCCCCACGAGTTCGTCCCCTTTTTCGGCCACCACTCGGATGTCGGGGCTCAACGTCGACGGACAGCAGATTCGCAAGGGGGCAGCCGAATCGGTGCGCCAATGGGTGGTCAATCAGGGCGGCACCGCTCCCGAAGGCCTGCAGGACATCGTGGACCGCATCGCCCGGGCCGGCTCGACGCCGCTAGTGGTGGCCCAAGATGCCAACATCCTCGGGGTCATCGAGCTCAAGGACGTCGTCAAGGAAGGGATCAAAGAGCGCTTCGCCGAGCTGCGGGCTGCGGGCATCCGCACCGTCATGATCACCGGTGACAACCCACTGACGGCAGCCGCCATTGCCCAGGAGGCCGGGGTCGATGACTTCCTGGCCGAAGCCACGCCAGAGGCCAAAATGGAGTTGATCAAGGCCGAGCAGGAGGGCGGCAAGCTCGTGGCCATGACCGGCGACGGCACCAACGATGCCCCTGCCCTGGCCCAGGCCGACGTCGGCGTGGCCATGAACACCGGGACCACGGCAGCCAAAGAAGCCGGGAACATGGTGGACCTGGACTCGAACCCGACCAAGCTGATCGACGTGGTTGAGATCGGCAAGCAACTCCTCATCACCCGAGGTTCGCTCACCACCTTCTCCATCGCCAACGACGTGGCCAAGTACTTCGCGATCATCCCCGCGCTCTTCATCGTTACCTACCCACAACTCAATGCCTTGAACATCATGCACCTGCACAGTGCGCAAAGCGCCGTGCTCTCGGCCGTGATCTTCAACGCCCTGGTAATCGTGGCCCTCATCCCCCTCGCCCTGCGTGGGGTGAAGTGGCGCCCCTCCGGTGCCGCCTCGATTTTGCGGCGAAACGTCTTCATCTACGGCGTGGGCGGGATCATCGCCCCCTTCATCTTCATCAAGCTGATCGACCTCGTCATCACGGCGCTCCACGCCTACTAAGGAACCCGACCATGTTGAACCAACTCCGTCGCTCCGCCGTCCTGTGCCTTATCTGCCTGGTCATCTTCGGATTGGCCTACCCGCTCGTCGGCGTGGGCCTGTCCCAGCTGCTGTTCAAGCATCAGGCCAACGGTTCGATCACGGCCAACGGCTCGACTCTCATCGGCCAGAACTGGTCCGCCACGCAGTGCCCGGGTCACCTCCGGGGAAGCTGTGTCTTCCAGGGCCGGCCCGACGCCCTCGGGCCCTACTCCGACTCTGGGCAGTACGCGAAGGACAACCCGGCCGGGCACCCCGGCGACGACCCCCTGGTGGCCAACGGGGCGGCTGGAGAATCGGGAGCCACCGACCTCGGGCCGCGGTCCCAGGAACTCCTGAACTACACGAAGGATCTGATCACCTACTGGCACAGCAGGGGCGTCAATCCCACATCGGACCTGGTCACCACCTCAGGGAGCGGCCTCGACCCCGACATCACCCCGGCGGACGCGATGGCGGAGATCCCCATGGTGTCTCGGGCCACCGGTCTCTCCCGGGCCGCCCTCACCCACTTGATCGACCAACTGACGCAGGGCGCACTATGGGGCTTCTTGGGCTCGCCGTACATCAACGTGCTCGGACTCAACGAGGCACTGGTCAAGCTGGAGAAGTAGTGGTCCCCACCGCCATCTCGGCGGCGGTGCCGCGCCGGCGGGCGACGTTGGCGGGGCGGGTCACGGTGGTGCGGGCGCATGCCCGACCCACGGCGCGGTTCGACGTCGAGATGACCGATGGCACAGACTCCATGACCCTTCGCTTCGTCGGACGTCACACGGTTCCCGGCATGAGGCCGGGCCGACGCGTACGTGTGGAAGGAACTCCCGCCGAAAACCACTCCAAGCTGATCATGCTCAATCCACTGTACGAATTCATTCCTGACGACGGCGAAGAGTCATGAATGAGGATGATGATGGCGCTGTAGGATCATCAGCCACCCGATCGGGAGGCCGGGGTGGTGGTGCACCAAGTAGGCCAGTTCGTGATGGGTCAGGTTCGCCCGACTGATTGGATCCGGCGCTCGATGGACCGCGGCGAGGAGGCGAGTCAGTGACGGGAACGATCGGGACGGGGCCGGCGAGATACCGCTTGGCCCGACGGTCCCCTTGGCGTTCGGCGTCGGGGGTCGTCGCTGCCCTCACCTTGGCCCTCCTCGTGGCGGGGGGCCCGGCCGGTTCTTCGCTGAGCGCTCCGATCCATTGGCTGCAGGCATCGCCGGTGGCGGCGGCGGTCGGCTGCCAACCACCGAACGGCTGGCAGTCCACGAAGGCCGTGGCGGTGCCCGGCGTCCCGTCCGACTTCGATCTCACGTCGTTCGACGGCACGAGTATCCGTATGCACTGGTTCCCCGACCCCTCGGCGGGCGGCCAGGCCCGTCCGACCGTCCTCATGGGCCCTGGCTGGGGTGAGTCCGGTGATACCGACACGTCGCAGGCGGGGATCCAAGGGGCGCTGAGCATCTCCCAGCTCTGGCAAGGCGGCTTCAACGTGCTGACATGGGATCCGCGGGGATTCGGTCATTCCACCGGAGCGGCCGAGGTCGATAGCCCGAACGACGAGGGCCGGGACGTGTCGGCCATGATCAACTGGGTGGCGCAGCAGCCTGGCGTCGAGCTGGGTCGTCCGGGCGTGCCCCGGGTGGGCATGGTTGGTGAGTCGTACGGGGGAGGTATCCAGTTCGCGGCAGCAGAGCGCGACTGCCGGATCGATGCCATCGCTCCCACCATTGCCTGGCACTCACTCAAGACCAGTCTGGACAAGAACCAGACCCCGAAGTCGGGGTGGGGGAACATCCTCGAGAGCGTGTCGTCGACAGCCAAGCTCGATCCTGAGATCGTCACGGCCGACCATGAGATGAATACAACCGGTGTGATCGATGCCGGAAGCGCTTCCTTCTTTGAGAGCCGGGGACCCGCCCAGTTCCTGTCGAGAGTGAGGGTGCCGACCCTGATCCTCCAGGGCACGGTCGACGACCTGTTCACGCTCGACGAGGGAATCGCCAACTACGGAGCGCTCCGCCGGCAGGGAACGACGGTCTCGATGGAGTGGTTCTGCGGAGGTCACGGGGTCTGCCTGACCGATCCGGGATCAGCGATTGAGGTGGGTCCGCTCTCGCTCGCCTGGATGCAGCGGTACGTGGCCGGGGACACCTCAGTACACGTGCTCAAGGGGTTCGCCTTTGTCGATCAGAAGGGCACCACGTACGCCGCCCCCAGCTATCCGCTGCCCTCCGGAGCCCCAATCGTCGCTACGGGTTCGGGCATGCTGGCACTGAAGGCCGGCGGAGGGTCGGGGCCACCAACCGTTGCCGCCAATGCCCAAGCCGCCAACGTCGTCGATGTCGTGGCCAACTCCGTGACTCCGGGCCCCGCGACCAACGCGCTGAACATCACCGTGCCCATCGCCCGTTCGGCCGTCGTCGTCGGTTCACCGAAGCTGTCGATGTCCTACTCGGGCACCGCGGCGCCCGGCATGCGCCCCACCCGGGTGTTCGCCCAATTCGTCGACCCGGCCACCGGGATCGTCGTCAACAACCAGATCACTCCCATCCCGGTCACGCTGGACGGGAGATCCCACACGGTCACGATCCCACTCGAGACCGTCGGCTACACCGCGGACGCGGGCACTTCGCTCGAGCTCCAGTTAGTGGCCACGACGGTGGCCTACGTCACGCCACGGCTCGGTGGGACGGTCAAGTTCTCGCGGGTCACAGTGGCCCTGCCGACGGTGAAGGGCCTCAGTATCCTCCAGCGAGGTTGAACATCATTCGAGCGCTCACCATGGGCTGGACATGTGGGCGGGTGACACGAATCCCTGCTCGGGTGGGGGCCGGCTGAACCGAACCAGCGAACTCAGCCGCGGACCCCGCGAGGATCAGGCTGAGGTGTTGCCCTTCAGCGACTCGGACCCGGCGTTCGCCGCGGCCATGGTGGCGGAGTGCAGGTGGTCCAAGGCCGACTTGGCCGTCTCGCTCAGCGGCCGGTCCTGTTGAGCCACCCACCGGCGGGCCGCCGTCATCATCTCGTGGCCGCTCATCAACAGGGCGATACCCATGATGAAGAGCCCGAACAGGCCAACGAGGCCGGCCCGGGTCAGTTGGTCGGTATTGAGATGGACCCGCTCGACCTCTTCGGTTGCCATGCTCGGACCTCCCTGCGTCTGGTGCTGCATTGTCG
>CAWIKB010000006.1:0-21108 GCA_963836605.1 uncultured Acidimicrobiaceae bacterium
AAAGCTGTCAGGAAGGCACATCGAGCCGGGGACGCTGCTCGAATCATTGCGAAGGATGGAAAGTGCAATTTCTCGACCGCTGACCTGAGGAATGACAGGGTGAACTTCTGGGTGCTCCACGGAAAGGTCATCAAGGCAAGCGGCTTCTGATTTTCCAGAAAACACCCTGGCCGTCGTTGCATCAGTCGACCCCGTCCCGGCGTACTGGGACACCCTGCTGAGGCCGACCTTGGTCCCTCCAACGCCGAACTACGACTGGCTCATTGTCTGCCGGCCACCGCTGCAACGAAGTCGACCATTTCTGCGGGCCCAGTTGCGAGCTGTCGGATCGACTCGGCAGTATGGGCGAGGGTCAAAATGTCGGCGGCCTGCTGCGCGGGCCCGAGCACGATCGGTCCGAAGCCCCAGGCCCCTTCGGAATCTATTGGTGCAACAGGCTCCATCTGGGCCATTGCGGCGGCCACCTCGATCCCCGTGCGGAGGAACTGTCGGTCCGCCAGCGACCCCAAACCGAGTGCCCTGCGGATTTGCGAATGGTGGATCCAGCGCTCGAGGTACTCCCGGGCGATCGCCTGCCAGAACGGGGAACTCGAGTCTTGGCTCGCGCCGAACAGCCCCACGGATTCGCCGGGCGAGTCCGGATCGACGGACTCGTAGTACGAGGCGGTCCACTCACCGGTGAGACGGAGCAGTTCGATCAGCAGGAGTGGGCTCATGAACCGGCTCGTTGCCACCCATCTGTCGTTGAACGCGTCAAGGAGCGTTCGGAAGTCGGCTTCGGGAAGTTCGTCGGCCAAGTACACCAAGCCCTGGACGGCACCATCACGCTGTCGGCTGAGGAGAGAGAAGTCGTCGCCCAAGACATGGGTGGCGATGCCCTTCACTGAATAGGCCGGACATTCAGTCGGCTGGTTCCACTCGTCCGCCGAGAGCCTGGCTAAAAGCTCCAGAAGGACACACCGCTCCGGCCGATATGTCTGGAGAACGACGGAGATGGAGGAGGAATCGAGCATCGTCCACATTGTGACTCACGCGTTGTTGCATCACCGGCGTTAGGGGATAATCGGACTGAAGCCGAAATCCCTGGAAGGTCGAGGTCGGATCGGGGCCCAAGTGCCGCCGGATTGCGAAGCAGAGGACTCAGTATTCGCCTTTGATTACGAAATACGAACCACGGATCGTTCCGGCCAGCTTCGACTTCTGTCGAGCGAACTTGAACGAGGCAAGCTCGGCGGGGATCTCCATTCCTTCGGAGAGCTTGAACCCCACTGCTCGCTTCTTGGGGTCGTCGAGATTGTACGCGACGTTGATTGAGAGCCCGTTCTCGTAGAACACGTAGGGCCATCGGATGTGCTCGACCTCAAGGCTCGCTGCTTCAAGCGGAGGCGAATCGACAATGATGTGGCGCTCCTCTTCGAGGATTCGATGTACCCAATCAATGGTTTTCTTGGCTTTGGCGGCCGGTTCGACTGTGAAGACGAGGTCGTATTTGTTCTTGAAGTACCGAGCTTCGTGTGCCCGCAGGCCAGCCAGCGCTGCCGCCACCGGAGACGACTCTAGGCCGATCGTGGAGACGTTGACGAAGTCCACTTCGTAGCTCATAGCTCGCAATTCTACCTTGGCATCGGCCCCCTCGACCGGGGCCAACGGGAGATCGATTGTTGAACGGTCGTCCCTGTCGGATGGTTACTCGATCAGGACTTATCCACACGCCCCGTTGTGCCGTACGGGGCGACATTGATGGCATCCAGGCCGGGCGCTGAGCGCCCGACCATCTCCATTGTGGGATTTGTCGGGAGGGGTCACAATGCGGCCGTCAAGGGTTCGCTTCGCCGGCCTCTGGCCGCCCTTGACTGCCGCTTGTCACGGGGCCAAAAAGTTGGACAAATAGTCAATTCCGGATCGCGCAAATTGGCGCGGAAATGGCGCGGAACGATGCCGAACAGCGGTATTTGGCGGTAATGAGTGGGCATTGACAAATAGCGAATTTCTGATTTCTGACCTGCGATAACACCAAGTCACAATCATGTGACTTGGGGCATCAAAATTGGCTCGGGCTCCGTTCGGGACGCAGAGGTCCCCGGTTCAAATCCGGGCAGCCCGACCACGAAGGCACTGGTGGAGGCGTCGCCGCCGGCGACCTCCATCAGTCGCCCGCAATTTTCGGCGCGCCACCAGCGCGTGGGTATCGGGGTGCTCCCTCTCCTGGAACTGGCACATGGCTGCCAGATCCCTTGCCACGAGGAGTGAGTCGCCCTACCGTTGCTCGTCGATGAGCGACATCAATGAGCGATACCAGCGCATTACCGGCAAGTTCACAGCCTGTGCCCGCGCCGTGCCTTTGGACGCGTGGGACAATCCGTCACCCTGTCAGGGCTGGACAGCTCGTGACGTCGTCGGCCATCTCACTGGTTGGATACCCGGATTCTTCGGCGCCCACGGTCTGGAGTTTCCACCTGTACCGTCTGTCCAGGATGATCCCGTGGCCGCGTGGGAGACGGTGCAGGCGACGCTCGCCGAGGCACTGACGGATCCGGCGCTCGCCGCGAGGACCGTCGAAACCCCATTCAGCACGCAGTCGCTGGCTGAGACCGTCGACATGATCGTCACCGGTGACGTCTTCACGCACACCTGGGATCTCGCCCGCGCCACCGGACAGGACGAGACGCTGGACCCCGACCAGCTCCAACTGATGATCGCCGCCATGGGAGTGATGCCGGAGGAGGCTCTTCGGGCCGACGGTATGTTCGGCCCACCGATCGAGGTCTCCGCCGACGCCGACGACCAGACCAAGTTTCTCGCCTATGTCGGTCGGCGCGCGTAGTTGCGGGCGGGTGGGGACGGTCTTGCCTCGGGCGTTATCGATACTGGGAGGCAGGCGTCAGCAGGGTGTGGTGGTCTCGAAGTAACTCAGGTCCGCGCCCGTCAGCCTTGCTACTCCTCCCGAGCGGAGTACGAACGACCAGGCCAATAGGGCCACTCTTCGAACCAGGCACATCGGCCGTCAGCTTCAAGCTGAATGATCCACAAGTCGCGATATTCCTGGCGAACGGGTTGACCGTATCGCACCTCAGCTCGAACGACCGCGGTCTGATCATCGACCGCCACAACCTCGGAGGAGAGCGTGAACACCTCGTCTGGCCCCTCCCGTTCCGCTTCCCACATTCGACCAATGGCGTCGATGCCCACTACGGGGTTTTCGTACGGAGACTGCAGATAGGTGGCATCGGCCGTGAAGAGCGCCGAGATCTCAGCGGTGCCGGGCGTTCGCCACGCACGCTCGTACCCTTCCACCCAGCTGCGCACTGCAGACCGATCGGTCATCGCCGCCATGATGACATGGCACCATGAGGAGGATTCAGTCTTCATGCGACGCAGCCCGTCCCGACGAACCGGGGCACCCGACGCGTGACCGGAAGTACCATTTGTCGGTGTCCAAGGCTTTCGAGATCATCTGTGAGATAGAGCCCGCCACCCGGCCGGAACTGACGCACGTACGCCACCAGATTGGGGTACTGAGTCCTGTGGCGAACGCCTTCTTGATCCCCGACAATCACATCGGAAGGTCGACCGTCTCAAGTATTGCGGTTGCGCACGAGGTTCAGCTCATGGGAGGTCGCTCGGTTGCCTGCATCAACGCTCGGGACCGCAACGTGCTCGGCTTTCACCGAGACCTCCTGACGGCAACGGCGTATGGCGTACACGAGTTCCTCTTCGTCTACGGGGACCGGCCGGAGACGGGGGCTCGGTCGGACGATCTCACCGTTCGCTCCATGATCGCCGAAGCACGACAGTTCGCCCACCGTCCAGATGTCGGTGAAGGGTTGCGCATCGGTGTTGCCACCGGCCTGGGGACAATCCCGACCTGGAAGCACGATGCCGATTTCTTGCTGACTCAGGTGTCGTTCTCAGTGGAGGATCTCGTCCGTTGGCGCAGATCCTTCGACTTCGACGGTCCGGTGTTCGCCGGTGTCATGGTTCTACCGAGTGTCTCTATGGCGAGGAAGCTCTCAGCCGAGGTGCCCCAGTTGGCCGTACCTGAACCGATCATCCGGCGACTTGATGCCGACCGCGTTGCCGGGGTCTCGATTGCGTGTGACCTGATCGAACAGCTTCGAGAGTCTGAGGCATTTGACGGCATACACCTCATTCCAGTCAATCGCTATCGGGAAATGGCGAGTCGACTGGAGTCGATGCTGTAGCCACCGACGTAACGGTTGCGCGTCATGTGCGCCTCTTCGGCGACCCGCGCTACCGTCGGGGTCTCGCCCCGATCAAGGATCGCTCGGGCCGCGGCAACGATCGCGGCACGGGTACGGCGCTTCTGGTTCAAGAAGCGCTACCGGCGGACGCGCCGGCCCACGCGATCGTGCGTCTAGGACACGAACACGGAGGAAACGACATGTCACACGTGCGCCGTTTCGACCACGTTGGCATCACCGTCGCCGATCTTGATGCCGCGACGCAGTTCTTTGTCACTCTTGGCGGATGGCTTACGTCCGTGACCCCGAGGGGATCATCGGTGCGCTGGCCCAGCCCATCGGCTGACAGGCTGCAGCACGGTCGCTCATCGCCTCGTTTCGCCGATGGCCAGGAAGTACATGTTTGCAACGTCCCCACCCACAAGCGCCCGCTTCAGGAAGGCGAACCCAAGCTTCCGGCAGACGTTCTGGGAGGCACGGTTGGCTGGGTCGATTATGGCAAGCAGTTCGCCCGAAAACGTCTCACGAGCGCGGGCAAGCAAAGCTCGGCTTGCCTCGGTCGCGTATCCCAATCTTCGCGACTCAGGCACCAGCCGGTATCCCCATTCCAGACGTTCCTCACCCTCGAAGGTGAAGTAATCGACGCCTGCGTAGCCGACGACCAAGCCTGAGGCCCGCTCAACGATCGGCTGCTTCGCGAACGGAACAACTTGGCACATTGCGAGCATGTGATCGAAACGCCAGTGGGCCGCCTCCTCGGCCAGAGCTTGGCCGGAGAAGATCATGAAGTCCTCATTGCAGAAGAGTTCGACGAACCGTGTGCGGTCCAGCTCGCGGGGCGGGCGCACCTCCAAGCGTGACGTGACGTCTGTCTTGTCCATGCTCAAGGCGTCGACCTCCTCAACCCTATGATGCCGGGTACCGATCGGAACAATTCGTGACCCCTTTGCCGGGATTGGCAAGCCCGAGCCGTTGCGCCACGTCCTCCAGGGCTCTTGGTCGAGGCGGATCGACGGCGAGCATCGTTTGGTCTACATGGTCGAGGGCGACGACATCATCGTGCTCCAGGCCCGGTACCACTACGAGCGCCCAGGTCCCGGCCAGTGATAGGACCCAGGACAGCACCTGGGTGACCGATGGCCCGACCGCCTACGCTTTCCTGATGAGTCCCCTGACCGATCCAGCTCGGCGGTGGCGAGATCCTCGGTCCAGCGTTCGTGTCACGGTCGCCGCGTCACTCGGACTCGTGGCCGGAGTCGTGGTGTCGTTCTTCACGTTCTGGCAAGCGGCGATGCTGATCGGCTGGGGCGTCGGCTCACTCTTCCTCATCGCGTGGATCTGGTGGGCCATCGGGGATCTCGATGCCGAAGAGTGCAAGAGCCATGCCAGTAGAGAGGACACGGGGGCCCGGCTGACCGAACTCATCGTGTTGTCCGCTGGAGTCGCTCTGCTCGCGGCCGTCGGCGAGGCCCTGATCCGGGCCGGGAACGTTACCGGGGCCACGAAGGCATACCTGATCGCCCTGGGCCTGGTGAGTGTGGCTCTGTCGTGGGGGCTGGTCCAGACCGTCTTCACGCTGCGATATGCCCGGTCCTACTACGCGGGGCCAGTGGGCGGGATCGATTTCAACGAGGACGATCCACCCACCTACCTGGACTTCGCGTACCTAGCCTTGACTGTTGGCATGACGTTCCAGGTGTCTGACACCGATCTCACGACCAAGGGGATTCGACGGGTTGCCCTCTCTCACGCCCTCCTCTCGTACTTGTTCGGCGCGGTGATCCTCGCCCTCGTGATCAACGTGGTGTCCAGTCTCCTGCACTGAGTCAAACGAACGGTGTGGATCGTCCTGAACTCATCGTTTTCGCTCATGGCACGGGATCGGACTGCGACAAACAACAGTTAGGTAACTGCTTGACTATGCGAGGGTTCCTCCCTTATAGTTAAGCTAATGCTTAACCAACTCCCCCCTCACCTCAGCGAGGTCTTCCAAGCGTTGGCCGACCCGAGCCGGCGGAGTCTCGTCGAGCGACTGATTCAAAGGTCCGGCCTCGGTGAAGGAGCTCGCCCGGCCCTTCACAATGTCCCTCGCGGCGGTCATGCAACACCTCGATGTGCTCGACGCGTGCGGCCTGGTCCGCTCCCGAGAAGGTCGGTCGAATGCGGACCTGCCACATCGAGCCGGAGGGCCTGAAGGCCGCGGAGGACTGGTTGCGGGCAACGAACCGTCTGGGAGCACCGTCTCGACCAGCTCGGCGAGCTTCTCGCAAAGGACCTCCCAGCACCACGAGAAAGGAAACCCAATGACCGACCACGCTGTCATCCACGCCACCTTCACCCTCGAGCGCATCTACCCGGTACCACCGGGCCGGGTCTTCTCGGCGTGGGCCGACCCCGAAAGCAAGGGCCGATGGTTCGCCGGGCCCGACTCCGGACATCAGCTCGACTTCCGTGTCGGCGGACACGAGGTCAACCATGCCCAGCACAACGGAGTGGAGCTGATCTTCGAGTCCCTCTACCGCGACATCGTCGCCGACCAGCGGATCGTCTGCACCTCCGTGCTCACCCAGGATGATTGCCCTGCCGCGGTGTCGCTTACGACCGTTGAGCTCCATCAAGGGACGGCACCCGGCTGGTGCTCACCGAGCTGGGTGTGTTCCTCGATGGGCTCGAGCAACCGGCCTGGCGGGAACAAGGCACCGGAGACTGGCTTGATGCTCTCGGCGTCGAACTCGGAATAGCCACGTAAAGGAGCAGATCACCCATGGCCATCGAACACGTGCTTGCCGTCGTCCCTGTCGCTGACATCGATACCGCCCGAACATGGTACGAGCGACTGCTCGGTCGAGCCCCGGACAACCGCCCGATGGACAGTCTCGTCGAGTGGCGGGTCACCGAGACGGGCTGGCTACAAGTTTCCGCCGACGCCGACGGTGCCGGCAGCGCCTCGATCAACTTCGCCGTCGACGATCTGGCCGCGCATCTTGAGGGCCTACGCGGCAGGGACCTGGCACCCGGACCCACCCAGGACGTGAATAAAGGAGTGCAGCTCTCCTCCATCGCCGACCCTGACGGTAACACGATCACCTTCATCGGAAGCTTCCGGATTCACTACTGACTCACGCGTGCCGGGGACGCCCTGCGATCTCGCCGAACGCGGTCGGAGGTCCGGCGGCCAACCGAGCCCCGATCGCCACGGCACACGCATCGGGTGACTGCGCAGAAGTGTCCACTTCGAGGTCATAGATTCCGGGATCGTGCACCGCCCGCTCCCAACGCAGCACCGGGTCGGGGACGGCTCCGCCCGGGCCGCTCGTGACGTACAAGTCTTCTCGACCGGGTTCACCCGCATCCCGCCGAGCCATGATCACCTCGATCGGACATCGGACGCCGATGAAGTAGGCCGGGAAGCCTTCGAGACTCCGAGCCACCCGTCCGAGCAGTCCCAGCGGCCTCGAGTAATCGTCATGGAGACCAACATCGACGACGACACCGAGCCCGAGCCCGCTCATGGCGGTGACCGAACCGTACAGGGCATCACACAGCACCGGTAGATGCTCCTCGAGATCAGGACGTTCCCCGCCGGGACGCAGGCCAATCCCAGGTCGGTAGCGGTCGGGGGTGACATGACGGCTGAAGACGTCCACACCGAGACGCATCCACGGGCCGCCGAAGGTGGCCTGCATGGCGCTGGCGATGCTCGATTTGCCCGACCGGGGTGTTCCGTTCAGAACAACGATGCACCCAGGTGCGGCCGACAGCACTAGGTGAAGATTTCCCCGCCGTTGGTGTCGATGGCCTGACCGGTCATGGCCGACGAGAGATCGGACGCCAGATAGACCACCGACCCGGCGACCTGCTCGTCGCTCGGGATCCGGCCAAGCGGCACCCTAGCGTTGAGCTCGTCCACCACCTCCTGCTTGGTCACGCCGCGTCCATCCGACGTCATCTGTATGTACATGTCCACGGATGGTCCCGCCATCCAACCTGGGACGATGGCATTGACGCGCACACCGGACGGACCGAGCTCATACGCCAAGACACGAGTGGCCGTCAGCAGTGCGCCCTTGGAGATGGCGTAGCCGCCCTGCACCGGTTGCGGTTGGCGCGCCACCATGGACGCCACCATCACCACCGATCCACCGCCCCGCTCACGCATCGACGGTAGGGCCGCTCTCGTCATCTGGAGCGACCCGAAGAGATTGGTGTCCATGATCTTGCGCCAGATCTCCAAGTCGACCTGCTCGAAACTCTGGAAGGCATCGAAGCGAAAGGCGTTGTTCACCAGCACGTCGATGCCGCCGAACGCGTCGATGCCACTGTGAATCAGATGGGCACACTGCTCGGGGTCGGTGATGTTGGTGGGCACCGCGATGGCACGGGCTCCGAGACCCTCGACCTCGCCCAGCACCTCATCGAGTGATGCTTGCCGCCGAGCCCCCAGGACCAGGGTCGCCCCGTGGGCGGCCAGGGCGCGGGCCGCCTGACGGCCCAAACCCGGTCCGACACCCGAGACAATGCACACCTTCCCGCTCAAGAGGCCCGAAGCTGGGAGAACGGAAGTCGGGGTACGGGGAGATGGGGCACGGGGAGATGGGGCGGCAGGACTCGTCATAGTTCGCCAATGTAGGTGACCGCCCGCCGGTGGGGCAGACGCGGGCCCGTCGCACCCGTTTGGCGTAGCCTCATTTGGGAGGCCGGCATGGGTCAGTTCTCACGGAGCAGGCGTGACCAGGAGAGCGCGCCGGCGGCGCTCCCGCTCCCCGCCGGTCCTATCTCGAATGGGGAGTTCATTCCGGGCGCCGAGAGCGCCCATGACCGTGCCGTCACTCGGCTTGTCCGGTCGTCCATTGAGGAGTCCGCCCGGCGGCTGGGCATGGACCGACGCCGCTTCCTGCAGAGTGCCGGCGCCGTGGCGGCGACGTTGGCCGCCTTTGAACTGGCCGGGTGCGCGGCGTCCGGGACGCCGCATTCCTCGACGAAGGCACCATCGCACGGCCGCGGTGGCACCTTCAATGCACCGCCGCCCGAGGACACTGCGGCATGCCAGCAGGCCCTGGCGAGCAACGGCGAGTTCATCTTCGACGTCCACACCCACCACGTCATTCCCAGCGGCCCGTGGGTGCAGAACGCTCCAGAGACGCTGGGACTGGTCGAGAGCATGCTCCCGCCGGGGTGCGCCGACAACCCCCAACTCGACTGTGTCGACCGGGCCTCCTATCTCCACGACCTGTTCCTGGCCAGCGATACCACGGTGGCGATCTTGACCGACGTCCCCAACTCGGGACCGTCCGATGCGCCCATACCGTTCCCTGAAGCCCTCGGTACCCAGCAGATCACCGACGGCCTGGCCCACGGCGGCGCCAGCCGGCTGCTGGTGGAGAACGTGATCTCCCCCAACGTCGGGGCGCTCAACGCCACCCTCGACGAGATGTCGGGTGCCGTGCAATCCGGTCCACCGGCCGCGTTCAAGGTGTACACGGCCTGGAGTCCCTCGGGACAGGGTTTCTCACTCGAGGACCCGGCCATCGGTCTCCCGACCGTCCAGCACGCGCACGACCTGGGGGTCAGGGTCTTCGTGGCCCACAAGGGGCTCCCGCTGGTGAATTTCGACCCCACTTTCAACCACCCCGATGACATGGTGGCGCTCTCCCGCCAATTCCCGGACATGAATTTCGTGATCTACCACGGGGCGTGGGATCCGTCGCAGGCCGAGGGTCCGTACGACCCGAACGCCACCATCGGCATCGACACCTTGCTGACCGCCCTCGACCGCCACGGGGTCGCACCGAACGAGAACGTCTGGGTCGACCTCGGCACCCTATGGCGCCAACTGCTCACCCAACCGGACCAAGCGGCCCACGCACTGGGAAAATTGCTGAGCCGGGTGGGCCAGCAGCGAGTGCTGTGGGGCACCGACGCCATCTGGTACGGCAGCCCACAGGCGCAGATCATGGCCATGCGCGCCTTTCAGATCACCGAGCAATTCCAAGAGCAGTACCAGTACCCATCGTTGACCGACGACGTGAAAGCAGGCATCTTCGGCCTCAATGCCGCGAAGCTGTTCGGTCTGGACGCAACGGCCACCCGCTGTGCCCTCACCTCGGATCCCCTCACCGCCAACATTGACGAGGCGGCCGATCTGCGGAGCGTCGGCGCACTCCCCTCGGCGTGGGCTCCCCACGGCCCGACCACACGCCGACAGGTGCTGCGGTGGCTCGCCTCTCCCACCACGCGCTGGGTGCCGTCGTAGGGGGTCATGTCCCGCGGTGATCCCACCTCGCCCATATGGTCAGCGCAACGCGCGTACGTCCTCGGCCTCGGACGGTGCCGCGTCCACGCGGTCACGCATCCGCGCCTGCAGGGGAGCAGGCCGGCGCGCCACCGCCTCGGTCTGGTCCGGGCCCGAACCCGGTCCACCCGTCGGGAAGGTGACCTCGAAGGTAAGTCCACCATGTGGACGCGTCCGAGTGGCAAGGGGGGCACCATGGACGGCGGCAACGGCTTTGACGATGCAAAGACCGAGTCCGAATCCCTCGCCCGAGCTGGTTCGCTCGGCGCCGAGCCGCTGGAAGGGCTCGAAAAGACGGTCGATGTCCTCGGGCCGGACGACCGGGCCATCATTGGCCACGAACAGGACGGCGTGCCCGGCTCTGGTCCCGGTGGCGACCTCAACGGCGCCCCCGGGGACGTTGTGACGCAGCGCGTTGTCCAGCAGGTTGACGGCCAGCCGCTCGACCAGTCGGGGGTCCCCCACCGTCGGGGCCGCATCGAACGCCACGCTGACCCGGAGCCCTCGGAGGTCCGCTTCGGCCATCCGTGAGGTGAGCACCTCCCGCGTAATGGCCGCCAGGTCGAACGGCTCTCGTCTCCGCGTGCCCCCCTGCACCCGCGAAAGGGTGAGCAGGGCCTCGATGAGCTGCTCCTGTTGCTCCCCCGAATTGAGCACCCGTTCATGGGCCAACCGGAGAGACTCGACCGTCGCATCGGGATCGCTGAGGGCGACCTGGGCCAGCGCCCGCTGACGGGCCAGCGGCGTGCGCAATTCGTGTGAGGCATTGGCGACGAATTGGCGCTGGGACTGAAAGGACGCCTCCAGTCTGGTCAGCAGGCCATCGAAGGTGTCCCCGAGCTCCTTCAAATTCATCGTCGGGTCCGGCGAGCGCCAGACGCCGGTGCAGGTTCGTGGCCGAGATGTCGCGCGCGGCGGCGGTGATGGTCCGCAGCGGACGCAGAACCCGTCCGGCCACGAGCCATCCGAGCACGATGGAGAACAACCCCATGATGCCGAGCGCGAGGCCTGACCTGATGAGCAACTGGTGCAGCTCGGTCGCGTGCTGCTGCGCGGCCAACACCTGGATCTGGTGTGCCTGCGCCTGCAACTGCTTGGGGGTGAGGCCCTTGGGGCCGGCCAGGACCCTGGGAATCCCGGTGCCGACGCGGGTCACCACGCTGCCCGACGCCTGGACGCCTCGCGGCTGACCGCGCGGCACGGCCGAGCCACTGGAGAAGCCGCACACGGTCGTGCCGTTTCCCCGGCTGAGGCACGCGCTGTCCGTCGCCTTGCTGACGAAGACGTACGTGATCGCCAACAACCCGGCGCCCGAGATGAGGAACAGGCTGCCGTAGAGCAGGGTGAGTCGTAGGCGCAACGTACGGCGGGGTAGGTAGGGCCGGTGGACCGCGCTCACAAGGTGCTGGTGCAGACGCATGGGTTCCTCTCAGATGCGGTAGCCGGCTCGGGCCACCGTCTCGATGATCGGGGGTTCACCGAGCTTGGCCCGCAAACGGCTGACGGTGATCTTGACGGCGTTGGTGAAGGGATCGGCCAACTCATCCCACACCCGCTCGAGGAGTTCTTCGGCGGGGACCGCCCGACCGCCCGATGCCAGCAGAAGCTCGAGCACCCCGAACTCCTTGGGCGAGAGCTCGAGTCGCTGTCCCGCTCGGCTGGCTCGTCGTTGCGCGCGGTCGAGCTCGAGGTCATCGTGACGCAGGACCGGGGGGACGGCCGGTTGGGCCCGTCGATAGAGCGCGCCGATGCGCGCGACCAGCACGGGGAAGTCAAAGGGCTTGGGGAGATAATCGTCGGCGCCACGCTCGAGGCCGTCGACCAGTTCGTCCATCGCGCCGGCCGCCGTCAGCATGAGGACCCGGCTACGAGAGCCGGACTCGACCAGTTGGCCGCAGATCTGGTCACCGTGGATGCCGGGCAGGTCCCGGTCGAGGACGATCACGTCATAGTCGTTGTCGAGCGCGTGGGCGAGCCCGGTCGACCCCTCGAGCGCCACGTCGACCACCATGTCGGTGCGGCGGAGGCCCATACCGATCGCCTCGGCCAGCTCTTTGTCGTCTTCGATCACGAGTACCCGCATCGTCAGCCCCCACTCGATGAGGTTCCGTCCAACGACTCCCGCCCCTGGCGAGACGGTCGGACGGGCCACCCCCAGGATGCCCCAGCCGAGGTTGCGAAAAGGTATCGCCCCAAGTCCGGGCGAAACCTCCGTGAAACCGCCGATGTCGTACAACTCCCCCACGGCTCGACCGCACGAGTCAAAAAGGACGGCCACATGGACAACCAAAAGGACCACGGGCAGGAGCAGGACCACCGGCAGGAGGACCACCGCAAGGCCGGGCGCCCTCGTCCGGGGACGCGGCTGCGGGCCAGGGCGACCATGACGGCGGCGCTGGTGGGGCTGGCCTTCATTGCCGTCGCCTGTAGCAGTGATCCGTCGGGTCCCGGTGTGGCCGGAGCAGGGTCCGCCACCACAACGACCGCCCCATCGGGTCAAGGGTCCTCGACAGGAGGGCCGGATGCATCGAAGTTGCTCGCCTATTCCAAATGCATGCAGTCCCACGGGGTCACCGACTTCCCCGACCCCAACGGCAGCGGGCGGCTCGCCATCTCGTCGGGACCCGGCGGCGACCTCAACCCGCACAATCCCACGTTCAGGGCAGCCCAGCAGGCGTGTCAACACCTGATGCCGACACCCACGCCGGCGCAGAAGGCCCAGGCGCTCAAGGACGGCCTCAAGATGGCCGGCTGCATGCGGGCCCACGGCATCAAGGACTTCCCCGATCCAAACAGTTCAGGTGCCATTTCCATCGGTTCGGGGCAGGGGAGCGATCTCAACCCCAACAACCCGCAGTTCCAGGCGGCCCAGACAGCCTGCCAACACATTCTGGGCCTGCCACAGGGGGGGCAACGGATCCAAAGTGGTAGCCCCGGTAACGGGAAGGGCGGTCCCGGTGGCGGGAGCGGCTTCGTGACCGGACCATGAGCAACGCCATCTCCGACCCGCCGGACGCGGTGACCGTCCAACCCGCGCCCGCCCCCGAGCGGCCAGGGCGGCGGCGGCTGCTCATCGGGATCATCGTCCTGGTCGTGATGGGCACGGTGGCCGGATGGGTCGTGGTCACCAGCCCGTTCAGCGGGGCCGGTGGCCCGAACGCCGGGGTGGCCGACAACGCCGCACCGAACTCGACCGCCACCGTCGCCCAACGCTCGCTGAGCTCGCAGACACAGGTCGCCGCCACCCTGGGCTATGCCGGGAGCTACAGCGTGGTGAACCAGGCCCAGGGCACGGTCACCTCCCTGCCCAGCGTGGGGCAGGTGATCTCCCAAGGTCAGATCCTCTACGCCGTCGACGGCAGCCCGGTCGTCCTCCTCTACGGCACCACCCCGGCCTACCGGACCCTCGCAGCAGGGGCCTCGGCCTCCGACGTGACCGGCGCCGACGTGGCCGAGCTCAACGCCGACCTGGTGGCGCTGGGCTATGTGACCAGCGCCGAACTGAGTCCGACCTCCGACGAGTTCGGGTACTGGACCAAGGTGGGGGTGGAGGACCTCCAAGCCGCCCTGGGTGTGACCCAGAACGGCACGCTGAGCCTGGGCCAGGTGGTGTTCCTGCCCACGGCGGCCCGGATCACCGCCCTCGGGCAGAACACCACGCTCGGTGCCTCCGCCCAGCCCGGGTCGAGCATCCTCTCGGCGACGTCGACCGCCCGGGTGGTGACCATCGCCCTCGATTCGTCCCAACAGGCCGACGTCAAGGTCGGTGACCCGGTGTCCATCACGTTGCCCAACAACCAGACCACGCCGGGCACGGTGTCGACGGTCGGGACCGTCGCCGTCACGCCGGCGTCGAGCGGGGCGGGCGGTTCGAGCACCCCGACCATCACCGTCCTGGTGACCCCGACCGATCCCACCGCGACCGGGAGTCTCGACCAGGCCCCGGTCGAGGTCTCGATCACCACGGGCAGCGTCAAGAGCGCCCTGGTCGTCCCCGTCGACGCGCTCCTGGCGCTCGCGGGCGGCGGTTATGCCCTCGAAGTCGTCTCGGCCAAGGGCGTCCATTCCCTGGTCACGATCACCCTCGGGCTCTTCGACGACGCCGATGGGCTGGTCGCGGTGAGCGGGTCGGGGCTCTCGGCCGGTCAACACGTCGTCGTGCCCGCCACGTGAGTGCCGGCGGGGTTGCCCTGGCGGGGAAGCGGGCGGACGCCGCCGTGGTGGAGCCGGTGAGCGCGGCGGGCGGTGCATCCGCCATCGTCCTCGAACTGGTGGAGGCGACCAAGCTCTACGGGGGCGAACCGCCGGTGACGGCGTTGGCCGGGGTGAGCTTCTCGGTCAGGGAAGGTGAGCTGGTCGCCATCGTCGGGCCCTCGGGTTCGGGCAAGTCCACTTTGTTGCACCTGATGGGCACGCTCGATCGCCCGAGCACGGGGACGGTGCGCGTCACCGGGCTCGACATCGCCACGCTGAGCGACCGGGACCTGGCGGCGCTGCGGGCCAACCGCATCGGTTTCGTCTTCCAGCAGTTCTTCCTCTCCGAGCACGCCAGCGCGCTCGAGAACGTGGCCGACGGGCTCCTCTATGCCGGTATCCCCGTCGTCGAGCGGAGCCGGGCGGCCCGAGAGGCGCTGACCAAGGTGGGGCTCGGGCACCGGGTGCGGGCCCGCCCGACCCAGCTCTCGGGGGGCGAACGTCAGCGGGTCGCCATAGCCCGGGCCCTGGTCGGACACCCCGCCATTGTGCTGGCCGACGAGCCGACGGGGAACCTCGACTCGCAGACCGGCGGGGCCATCCTCTCGCTGCTCGAGGAGCTCAACGCGGGCGGAGCCACCATCATCGTCATCACCCACGACCGGGAGATCGCCGCCCGCCTGCCCCGCCAGGTCGAGATGCTCGACGGCTCCATCGTGGCCGACCGCACCCGGGGCCTTGCGCCAGGAGACCGGGGCCTTGCTCCAGAAGGGACTCGCCACCGGTGAGCACCACCGTGGCGCTCGCTCCGAAGAAGCTCAGAGCGGGCGACCTGGCCCGGGTGGCCAGCGTCGGCCTGCGCACCCGGCGCCTGCGGGCCGCCCTCTCCTCCCTGGGCATTGCCATCGGGGTGGCGGCCATCGTCGCCGTGCTGGGATTGTCCTCGTCATCCCAAGCGGGCCTCCTGGCCGAGATCAACCGGCTCGGCACCAACCTCCTGACCGTCCAGAACGGCCAGAGCCTCTTCGGCAAGACGGCCGAGCTCCGCAAAGCCGCCCCGGCCATGATCGCCCGCATCGGCCCGGTGACCCAGTCCCAGTACACCGGGACCACCACCGCCAACGCCTACCGCAGCCCGCTGATCCCCACCGTCGACACCAACGCGCTCAGCGTCGAGGCCGCCAGCCTCGAGCTGCCTCAGGCGCTGGGCACCAGCGTGGCGCAAGGGAGGTATCTCAACGCAGCCACCGCCACCGAACCAGTGGCCGTCCTCGGTGCCGCTGCCGCCACACGGCTCGGCATCGTCCGGATCCACGCCGGCGAGCGGATCTGGGTCGGAGGCCAGTGGTTCTACGTCGCCGGGATCCTGCGCCCCGCTCCGCTGACCCCCGAGATCGACAGCTCGGTCCTCGTCGGCTTCGCCGCAGCGCAGACGTATCTCGGCTTCGACGGTCATCCGAGCACGATTTACGTGCGCGCCCAGACGGACCAGGTCGCCGCCGTCCAATCGGTGCTCGGGGCCACGGCCAATCCCGAATCTCCGAGCGAGGTCGACGTCAGCCAGCCTTCGGCCGCCCTCGTGGCCCAGGCCGACGCCAAGAGCGCGCTCAACGGCCTCTTCCTGGGCCTCGGTGCGGTGGCCCTGCTGGTCGGGGCGGTGGGGGTGGCCAACATCATGATCATCTCGGTCCTCGAGCGCCGGAGCGAGATCGGGTTACGCCGGGCCCTGGGGGCCACCAAGGGCCACATCCGCACCCAGTTCCTCTCCGAGGCCATCCTGCTCGCCGTGCTCGGGGGCGCGGTCGGGGTGGGGGTCGGGGTGCTGGCCACCGCCATCTATGCCACGACCAAGGGCTGGGCCGTGGTCGTGCCCACCATCGCCTGGGCCGGCGGGTTCGCCGCCGCGCTCATGATCGGTGCGGTCGCCGGCCTGCTCCCGGCGCTCCGGGCGGCGCGCCTGTCGCCCACCGACGCGCTGCGAACGGTCTGACCCGACGTCCGGTGAACCGCGACCGGTGGCGGGCGCCGGTCGTGAACGGTCCTCGTGGTCATGGACGGTCGGGGCCGTCACGGAGAGGGCACCGGTCCATGTTGCTCATCCAGGCGATGGGAATCGAGGTGTGCCTCGACCCTCTCCCTCCAGATGGCTGAACCCAGCACCTCCTCCAGGAGAGCCGGGCCACTGAGGCCGCAGCCCATGTCGGCAGAGAGGGAGTCCCACGCCTCACGCTGCGTCCCGCGTGGCCACGAAGAACCGGGGGTAGGAATGCTCGCCAGGCCCAGAGGACCGCCACCGAGGACGGCTGCTCCGGCGACGGTGACATAGCTCAGGGCCCCCTCCACCTCTTCGCCGTCGCTTCGAACCCCACAAACTCGCCGCAACTGATAGGAACCGCCGAGCCCTTCGGTCACGTGCATCCGCTCGAGCTGCACCGACGTCAGCCAGGTCACGAAGACGTGGGCACAGGCTCCCGGTGTATCGAGAAGGGTGGCGGGGAGCGCACCGTAGGACGCAACGTGCGCCCCGTAGACAACATCGACGTCGTCCACCGATGCCGCGAGTACGGGAATGCACCCATTGGGCGTGGCGGGCTGGGTGAATCGCCGGTCACCAAATTTGCGGGTCAACTGGGCGGGGGACGCATTGGATCCGATGGCCAGGACGGCGTGACGTGCTGCGGTCAAGTCGCCGAGTGGCGACGAGGAGGACAGGGGTTCAACTCCGCCGGCCGACCACAGGAAGGAATGGGTGGGAACCGAGAACGGGTACTCGAGTGGATCCAACGGAAGTGCCCCATTCATGCCGACGGCGCCGCCATCACCGCGGCCTCGACGATCTGGATGTCAGGTGGTTGGATGGCCAGCGGTCCCCCGGCCACCGGGACCTGCCAGACCATCGTCATGTACGGCGTGGGTCTCTGGACCGTACCCGGCGGTGCACGGGGTCGTCCCGGTCACGTCGAATGCGGTCGAGGACCCGCTCGCCGGTCCGCACACACCAGTGCGCTGGTGCCACTGCACCAAGGCGCCGTAGGGCATCGGCGGCGTCGACACGGTCGAAGGCAGGACATACATGGCCGCCGCCAGTACGGACCGGCCGGAGGGAAGGGCGGCGTAGACCAAACCGTCGATGAACTGAGGGTCCAACGTCCGCTTGGCGGCGGTGTTGGCCGCTTCGACCACGGGGTTCACATAGGTCACCACCGGGTAGCTGGTCGGTGAGACGGCGACGTAGCCGGCCGCCAAGGCCGCCGCCACGGATCGAATACGGGCCGCGCCTGGCTGGTCGACTGTACGTACTGGGTGGCATTGATCCCTTGTGATGCCGTGACCGCCACGGCGCAACCGGTCACGGCCATGTGGATGTCGCCGGGTCCGTTGGGTCCCCCTTCGATGAACTGCTGGGCCAGGGCGTTGGGGAGCGCAGGACCCGTGTAGTGCCAGTTCGTCTTGGTGGTGTTGAACCCAGCCGCCGCCGAAGCGTCGGCCCCGTTCATGTTCATGCTGGTTGCGGCGCTCCCCATGGCCATGTAGGGGCTGTTGGCCAGGTCCAGTCCCGACCACGTAACCACCATTGCCCATGGTGCGGGCTTCGAGGTGCCCGCAGCTGCAGGTGCAGCTGATGCGCTCGGGCCCATGCTGCCCAGCCATGTGCATGCCGGACATGGCGGTACCGGTCGATTCCGTGGCCGCCACCGGGTAGACCGCACTGAGGAACAGGGCCAGCCCCACCGCGGCGACGCTCCCAAGGCCAGCACCGGCCTCCGGGACAGGAGGGTCGAGACGGGGATCGCCAGGCCGAACGGTCGGCGATGGCGGCGGGCACCATGGCGAAGCCAACGCAATAGACAAGGGGACCCGAGTTCAGATCGGTTCCCGAATCGGTGAAGACGCCACCGAGCCCCTGGCCACTGATCCGAGAAGACCGCAGCCACGCGGCCCCGGCGAGCAGGAAGACCGAAATACGTCGGGCCACCAGCGGACCGAGCCCGATGATCAGTGAGGCGATGGCGGAGAGAAGCCACGTGCTCTGGGTTCCCACCCCCCTGAAGTGGTTCCGAAGTTGGTCAGGAAGTGGGAGTACCCCACCGGGTCTACCACAGACATGCCGACGATCGCACTCGAGACCGACGTGTGGGTCCGGTTGTCGGGAGGAGAAACAGCAACACCCCGAGGGCCCAGAAGAACGAGATGATCAGCGCTGGACGCACGGTGCGTCGAAACAGCAACCCCCCGCCTATGGCCACCTGCATGGCAGGCGAAGAGGGTGCTCCACGACGCGATGTGGGGACCGACGAAGTGACCGACGTTGGTGATGATCCAGCCGATGACCGCGGGCTGGCCCTGTGCGTTGTGCAAGAGGTAGGTCGTGGTGAAGCCACTCCCGAACATGAACGGCTGGAACCGCAGTCCGGCATCGAGCAGCCAGAACAGACCAAGGATGATCTGAAGGGTGCGCTGGGTCCGGAGGAGACGGAGAGACCGGCGGGGCGGGGCCACCGGCAGCGTCGCTGTGTTCGTCCATCACCCTCGTCACACCGCGTGCCTCCCAGCAATCCGTTGGGGCCGCTTGTCTCAGAAGGTCCTTACGGCAGAGGCGGTCGACGGAATGGCGCGTGCGACGTACCACCTCGGCATTGGTGCACGCTCCGCTCGGGATGGCCTTCATGTACCAGTCGATCGTGGCGGGCCGGACTTCGGGCCCAGGATCAGCGGTGCTCGCCATGCATGCCATTGTGCTGCCGAACCAGGTCGCCGTACCGTCACCAGAACGGCGATCTGTTGCTTCGTCCGTGACCCACCGGACCGCGACAGCAACGACGCACCCGAATACCCGTTTCGGAACGATGTTCTGATACGATTGTGTACTGCAGGGCCGGGATGGCCGGCCCGCCGAAGCAGGGAGGAGCACCGGGATGAGCGAGTTGGCGTCGTACAGCTTTGACGGGTCGGTGGCGACGATCGCCATGGACGACCACAAGGTGAACGTGATGTCTCTCCCGATGCAGCAGGACATCCATGCCGCCTTGGACCGGGCGCAAGCGGACCGGGCAAGCATCGTGATCGGCGGCCGAAGTGAGGTGTTCTCGGCGGGGTTCGACCTTGGTGTCCTGCGAGCAGGCGGCCCGGAGGCGGCAGCGATGCTCTGGGGCGGGTTCGAGTTGTGCGAGCGGCTCCTGAGTTTCCCGACTCCGGTCGTCATGGCCTGTACCGGTCACGCGGTGGCGATGGGTTTGTTCCTCCTGCTTTCAGGTGACTACCGGGTAGGCGCCGCAGGTGAGTACAGGCTCACCGCCAATGAGGTCGCAATCGGCCTGACCCTTCCTCGTGCTGCTGTCGAGATCATGCGCCAACAAGTCACGCCCTCTCATCTGAGTCGGGTCGCCATCATCGCCGAGCCCTTCACCCCTTCCAACGCCATCGAGGCCGGCCTGCTCGACCAGGTCGTCGCGCCATCGGAAGTGCTGGCCTGCGCCCAGAGTGTGGCCGAGCTGACCGCCGCGTTGGACTTCGATGCCCACGCCGCCAGCAAGCTGCGGGTCAGGCAAACCGTCCTGCACGCCCTTCGGACCGCCATCGAGGCCGATCGCTCCGAATTTTTGGGCCTGGCCTGACAATGCCGCGTGCCAAGCTGCGGACGGCGTCGCTCCGAGAACGAATCCTCCATGTGGCCATCGACACCCTGGTCGAGGACGGGGCGGCCGGCTTCACCGCGCGCAGGATCGCCGAGTCGGCGGGGACCTCACCCGCTGCGATCTATGAGTTCTTTGACGACAAGGCCGGACTGATCCGAGAGATCTTCTTCGACGGCTTTCGCCGACTGGCGACGCGGCTGAACGAGACAGAAACATCCGACGATCCCATCACCGACTTGGCCGCCATCTTTGACACCTTCCGTGCCTTCGTCGTCGCCGCACCGATCCTGGCCGACGTGATGTTCTCCCGGCCCTTCGCTGACTTCAATCCCGGGCCGGACGAAGTGGCTGCCGGCACCGCCACTCGGGAATGCATCGTGAGCCGCGTGCGCCGCTGCGTCGACGCCGGCCTGCTCCAAGGCGACGACACCGACATCGCCCACGTGGTCCTCGCCCTGGCTCAGGGCCTCGCCCTTCAAGAGACCGGCGGATGGCTCGGCACTACGGAGGCGTCGGTTGACCGCCGCTGGCAACTCGCGTTCGACCTGCTCGTCGGCCAATCCAGCTGAGCATGTGGGCGGGTCCCCGCCGAGGGGTACGGCCCGCCCTTCAACATGCTGCGTCAAGAACGTAGAGGATTCCTGTTCGTCGCCGGCGATTTCACCCGTGGCCATGCAATGGCGAGGGGGCTATCGAATTTCGGAGCCCTTGGACAAGAGAGAGGGAGCAACGTTCCCCCGGGACTCCGAGGAAAGGAGAAACAGCCGTGACTACCTTCCGACGT
>CAWIKB010000007.1:0-251607 GCA_963836605.1 uncultured Acidimicrobiaceae bacterium
GCACCCCCTCGCCCTCCGTGGTCAGCTCGAGCACGTGGATGAGGACCCGGCCCATCGCGAAGAGGCGTGAGAAACCGCTGAAAGCGAAAGCCTGGAGCCTGGGGTCGCCCCCGCTGGGTGCTGATGGGTCGAGAACCTGGCCCATCAGCTTTCGTGGCACTTGCCTTGCAATGCAAGATACCTCGGTGTACCTTGTGGTGCATGGGAAAGGCTGATGGCCGGCGCAGCCAGTTGCTTCGGGGCGTTCTCGACCTCTGCCTTCTCGCCGTGATGAGCGAAGGCGCGGCATATGGCTATGAGATGACCAAGCGCCTGCGCGCGCGCGGTCTGTCGATCGTCGGGGAAGGATCGATCTATCCACTCCTCGGCAGATTGGAACGCGACGGCTGGGTCGAGACCCGACGGGCCGCCAGCAATGGGGGCCCACCGCGGAAGTACTACAGCCTCTCGACCGATGGGGAGCTAGAGCTCGAAGCGGGCGTGAAGGAATGGCAGGCGGCGCGTGATGCCATCGATGGCGCCCTCGGTTTGGTGAAAGTGGAGGTAGCGCCGTGATTGAATTCGTCGAGGAGTGTCGTCGAGAGTGGCGGAGCCTCGGAGTCCCTGATCCCATCGCCAACGAGATGGCAACCGACCTGACGGCCGATATCGAGGAGGCCGAGTCCGAAGGGGGCTCCGCCGAAGATGTGCTCGGAAACAGCTTCTTTGACCCTCGGCGCTTTGCGGCCGCCTGGGCGGGGGCCCGAGGAGTGACGGCCCCGTCGGCCCCGTCGGCCCCGTCGGTCGCCGATCGTTCGCGCTGGCACTGGCCGGTCCTGGCCGTCACCCTGGCCTCCACCTCGGCTCTGATCGTCCTGGCCGCTGCGTTGCTGGTCGGCCGTCACAGCGCCGCGGTGGCCGCCCCGGTCAGTCGGATCTTGAGGGTGCCTTACTCGTTCGGATCCGGTCCGGTGAAGCCTCCGTTCGGTATCTTCGTGCCGGGCCCGTCCTTCGGCGTGCAGCACAGTGCAGGCTTTGAGCTACTGATCTTGGTACTGCTTCTGGTCGGCGTGGCCGGCCTCGGTCTCGCCGCCCTCTATATCTTCCCCTGGTCTCGGCGCCGGCTCAATCTGACGGCTCGCAAGACCGGACGCACCAGGTGGCCGGAGGGATCGAGCCGATGACAGGGCCGCTGAGCGACAACCACCGCACGGCGGTGACCACGAGGGTCGCCCTCGGATGAGCGCGATCACCTTCGATGATGCAGCTCCCTCCCCGGCCACCGAGAGCCAATGGGCGGTCGAGACCCATGGGCTGACCAAGCGATTCGGTGACAACGTCGCCGTAAATGGAGTTGAACTTCTGGTCCCCCGGGGATGCGCCTTTGGCTACCTGGGTCCGAACGGGGCGGGCAAGACCACACTCATTCGGGTACTGCTGGGACTGACCCATGCCGATGCCGGCTCGATGTTCCTCCTGGGGCACGAGGTGCCCCGCCATCGCGACCAGGCCCTGGCCCGAGTCGGTGCCATCGTCGACGAGCCCCGGTTTCACGGCCATCTGACCGGCCGGCAAAACCTCCAGATGCTCGCCGCCGCACGCGAGCGCCAAGCCCGCGACCGCATCGGGCCGTCACTCGAACGGGTCGGCATCTTGCACCGCGCCGACGACAAGGTGTCCAAGTACTCGATGGGCATGCGCCAGCGCCTCGGTGTGGCGGCCTGCCTGATCGGTGACCCTCAGCTGCTGATCCTCGACGAGCCGATGAACGGGCTCGACCCGGCTGGCATGCAGGACATGCGCGAGATGATCCTCTCGCTGGTGGCCGAGGGCCGCACGGTCGTGCTTTCCTCGCACCTCCTCGACGAGGTGGAGCGGACCTGCGACGCCGTCGCCATCGTGGACCGGGGCAGCGTGGTGCGCCAGGGACCGATCTCGGACCTGCTGGCGGGGGCGTCGCTCGTGCTCCAGGTCGAATGCTCCGATCCCGATCGGGCCGCCGCCCTCATCGCCGCCACCACCCTTGCCGGCGGCGGGGCGGATGTCACTGCCGAACGGACCGGGCTGGGTGTCACCCTGCCGGCGGGGACGGGGCGCGAAGTGATCGCCGAGATCAACCGGGTGCTCGTCGAAGGCGGTATCTCGGTCTACCGACTCCAGGAGATCCAGGCTTCGCTCGAATCGTGGTTCCTCCAGGTCACGAGCCGATTGGGAGAAACACAATGACGGCGCGGCCGGCCGAGGTGACCTCGACCGCGACCCCGTTGCCTGCTGGGGCGCCGGTTGCTGCGGCACCGGATCACCGGGGGTCGTGGATCCCGTCGTTCGCGATGATCAACACGAGGTTCATGGAACTGCGGAGGCGTCGCGGCCTCATGATCACTCTCATCCTGGTCACCGTCGGGATCCCCACGGTCTTCCTGGCCATCCGGCTGCTGCTCCATGCCGTTGCGCCCAAGACCTACGGACCGGCCGGGGGCTATGAGATCTACAGCGCGCTGGTCGCCGGAGTGCTGTACGTCTTCGGTTTCATCGTGGCGGCCACCCTCGGCGCCACCGCCGGATCGAGCGACCTCACCGACGGGATGTTCCGTCACCTCGTGGTGACCGGCCGATCACGCTTGGCGCTCTATCTGGCTCGGATCCCGGCCGGCCTCGCCATCATCGTGTCCCTGGTGGCGGTGGGCTTCACCATCGTCTGCGCGGTCTGCGTCTTCGCCGCGCCCACCCGTCTCAGCTACCAGGGCGTGAATGTGCCCGTCAACCTGTCGAGCGCCGGTCTTCAGAGCTGGGCTGCCGACCACGCGGATGAGGTCATCTGCAACTTCGGGTTCAGGATCGGACCGTCCGGCCCGAGTTCCGACATCAACGCGGCGGTCAACAGCGTCCCGTGCGGCAATGGCCCTGGGGGCCGCGTCTTCAAGCAACCTCCAGGGTCCCCTGCCCCCCCACAAGCCTCGCAAGCCCAGATCAGGCAAGCGGCGGCCCAGATCGCCCGGACCGACTATGCCGACTACGCGCGGCAATTCCTGTATCCGTCGTATTCGCTGATGATCAAGAGCGGGCTGTGGCTCGAGCTCGAAGCGGTCATCGGCTTCGTCGTCGGGTTAGGCCTCGGAGCGCTGACCGGGCAGCGGACGGTGACCGTGGTCGTCATGATCGTGCTCGAGGTCGTGCTGACACCGATCCTCTCCCGGGCGCGGATCCCGCATCTGGTGAACCTCCAGCGTGCGGTGGTCGGCCTGGCCACGGCCCACCTGGCCCCGGGCGGGCTGCCCGTGCTCGGCGGTGGCGGCGGTGGGCCCGGGGGCAGTGGCGGGAATTCAGCCCTGCTGCCCGAGACCACCACCGTGGCCGTCTGCGTGATCATCGCGTGGTTGGTGGGCTGGTCAGTCCTCGGCGCGTGGCGAATGATGACCCGGGACGCCTGAAGCAAGGCCCCCCAGTCACCACTCATCGTAAACGATCAGACTGGTGCAGTGCTTCTCATTGATGCTGCGAACGTCGTCGGATCTCGTCCGACCGGCTGGTGGCGGGATCGCGCTGGAGCGGCCCGAGCATTCGTAGATCAGGTAACCGCCGCCGCGGGGTCAGGCCGCCTTCCCGTCCCCGTTGTTGTGGTTCTCGAAGGGAAGGCTCGCGCTCGGGGTCCCAGCCGGCGTCGCCGATGAGGTGACGGTCCTTCATGCGGTCGGCAGCGGTGATGACATGCTCGTAGACGTCGCTTCAGAAGCGTCCGATCAGGTCACGCTGGTCACAGCGGATCGCGGCTTGCGGCAACGGGCCGAAGCCCTGGGAGCGAGTGTTGCGGGACCGGGCTGGCTCTTGGAACTGCTCGAGCGATGAACTTGACACTGAGGTAGGCCGCGCCCTTGTCGAACTGAAGGGCGGTCTTTCGCGGATAGTTGATCAGCCATTGGGTCTGAGGGGGGCTACCGGCTTCGTCGTCGTTGCCTCGACGAGGAGTTGCGCCAGTTCCGCCGGCCGGCTCAGGAACGGCGAATGGGAGGACTCGATGCTCAGTGGTTCGACACCGAGGCGACGAGCGGTCACGTCGGCGAGCCACCGGGGTTGTGCCCGATCCTCCGAGCAGAGAACGAAGCTGCGTGGGAGGTCCGCTTCCCAGAATCGTGGGACCGAAATCGGCGTGCTCGCCGTGTCTCCTGCGCTCTCTGGGGTCAGCTGTTCGAACGCCCACCGAGCAGTCTCGTCGTCGCAGTCATGGTAGAAGAGCTTCTTCGCGCCCTCTACGTCAGCAAACGCCATCGAACCGTCGTCGTAGAAGGTCAAGTGCTCCAGCATTCCGGTTACGTCGTAGTCGCCCTCGATTCCACCGTCGTCCCGGTACACCAGTGCGTCCTGCAGGAGTCGATCTTCCAGTGGAAGTGCCGCAGCCAGGTAGACCACGTGGCTGACAAGGTCCGGGGCGGCGTCGGCGGCACGGGTGATCTCCAGGCCGCCACCAGAATGACCGACGAGCACGTCACCCGACCGGAGCACATCGAGCACCGCGTCGAGGCGACGAGGCAAGGTGGCCTCTTCGTGCACACGTTCGCCGTGGCCCGGGATATCGATGGCGATTGCTTCGTGGCCGAGATTCTCAAGTTCCGGGATGGTTCTGTTCCAGCACCATGCGCCGTGGAACCCGCCGTGAATCAGAACGAAGCGCATGTCGCCGGTAGACCTCCAATGCCCCTGGGATCACAGGATCTCGGTGTGTGGCCCATGTGGTGGCGGACTCTGGCACCAATCGCTCAGCGCTGTCAACGATGCCGTTGAGCCGGTCCGTGGGGGGACACGTCGCAGGCAAATCTGGCTGTTCTCGGGCGTGCGCACCCAGTCGCCGGGTCGGGGCGGCCGGGCGGATTCTCATTGATCGTCGGGTGAGCGCCAAACTGGCGACATGCAAGGAGTGCTGCTTGATGTAGGTGGAGTCTTTCTGGTTCCAAGTCGAGATCGGGTGGTCGAAGCACTTGGTGACCTGATCGGAACGTTGTCCGACGCAGAGTGCGATCGGGCGCATTTCGAGGGTATCCACTCGCTTGATACAGCCAATGCGCCGAAAAATCGTGAATGGCGGGTCTATCTCGGCGGTTATCTCTCGTCGTTGCAGATTCCCGAGGATCGGCTTGAACGAGCCATCGATACGCTCATTCCGGTGTGGAGGGGGCCGTCACTCGACTTGTGGCGGCGTGTCCTCAACGGGTCGCCCGCTGGACTGCGGACCCTGCATCGGGCCGATCTCAAGTTGGGAATTGTGAGTAACTCCGATGGTTCCGTCGAAGAGGAGCTGGCGCGAGATGAGATCTGCCAGGTCGGACCGGGACCGGGCGTCCCCGTCCTCACAATCGTTGATTCTGGGGTCGTGGGCGTGGCAAAACCAGATCCGAAGATCTTCGATTTTGCGCTTCCGGCCCTTGGATCGGATCCTTCCAACGTGATTTACGTGGGTGACAGCGTGACGTTCGATGTTCGGTCCGCCGAGGCCGCTGGGATGACGCCCCTGCATTTTGATCTATTCGGCCTCTGTGAGGAGGTGGATCATTCCCATATCGCTCACGTCGGCGAGGTATTGCGCCACGTGTGAGTCTGCAGCTCCGACACGTTGGTCCCTGTGGGCTGTTCCCCGGGCTGCACCTCGGTACTTCCTGGCGGTCGATCAGCCACCGCGGCCGACGCTGGCCAATATCGGGTGTTGACCGAACCACTCAGGGATGCGACGGGTGAGGTCCCGCTGGCCTCGCATCCTGATGCGCCCGTCGGCCAGGGCGTCGGTAAAGCGAGCATCACCCATCCACACCTCGGTCAGGGTGCGCAGGTCGGCATCTACGACCACATCCACCTCGAACCCCGGGTCGGTCAAGCAGAGATCGACGTCGCCACCGCCTACGACGACCCAGTAAAAGCGCCGTTTGGGAGGCATCGATGCAAACGTCAGCTCGATGACGACACGGCGATCCCCGAATTCGCCGGGGGCCAGGAACCGACGCACGTCCCACAGCAGCAAGCCCGGATCGAGGTCGTCGGGCCCGTAGTCGCTGCGGGCCCAGCGCTGTCCCCACTCCCCGAGGCCCTGGATCAGCGGGAACAGCTCGCTCCCTGCCTCCGTCAGACTGTACGTAGGCCCGGTGACGGTAGGGGTGCACACGACCACCCCGGCCAACTCGAGCTCCTTGAGTCGTTTGGACAGCATCGAGGGCGAGCAGGTGGGCACGCCGCGACGAATTTCGTTGAAGCGGGTGCTGCCGACCAGCAGCTCACGAAGGATGAGCGGCGTCCACCGCTGGCAGACGACCTCAGCACCTTTGGACACGGGGCAGAACTGCGCGTAGCCGCTCATCTATGCAGGTTAACCGCGCTCCAGTTTCTGTACTACCCCCGAGCAACCCGGGGTGCCAGGATGATCGTGTCAACCATGATGATCGTGTCAACAATAGGGAGGGAACGAACGCCATGAATCCGAATCAGGCACTCTGGGAAAAAGGTGATTTCACCAAAATCGCGGCGAGCATGCGGGACAGTGGTGAGGCGCTCGTCAAGGAGCTATCGATCACGAGTGGTCTCGAGGTCTTGGACCTTGGGTGTGGCGACGGGACCACCGCCATACCGGCCGCTGCCCTCGGTGCGAATGTGCTGGGGGTCGACATCGCCAGCAACCTCGTGGAGGCCGGCAACGCCCGAGCCCAGATCCTCGGCCTCACCAACTGTCGGTTCGAGGTGGGCGACGCCACCGACCTGCGTGGTCTCGAGGACGATAGCTTCGACCTCGTCGTCAGCATCTTCGGCGCGATGTTCGCGCCGAAGCCACACGATGTTGCCAAGGAGGTCACCCGGGTGACGCGGCCCGGCGGACGCATCGTCATGGGCAATTGGATACCCAACGACCCGACACTCGTTGCACAGATCCTCAAGATCAGCGCGGCCTACTCGCCGCCTCCTCCGGAAGGGTTCATCAGCCCGATGACGTGGGGGATCGAGGAGCACGTGGCCGAGCGCTTCGTCGGCGCGGGCGTCCCGGAAAGACAGATCTCGTTCGAGCGGGACACGTACACCTTTCACTATCCGGCCCCGCCCTCGGAGCTCCTCGCCGAGTTCCGGACGTACTACGGGCCGACGATGAACGCATTCGAAGCTGCCGCCGGCAACGGCCGGGAGGCCGAGCTCCAGGCCGAGCTGGAAGCCCTCTTCAACGATCGGAATGCGAGCCAGAGCGACGACGAGACGTCGATTCCCGCAACGTTCCTACGTGTGACGGTTTCGATCTGACGGGTTCCAGTCGGATCCTCGAGGAATATCGAACGATGAGGGGAAATCTTCGATGACCTTCATCAAGGTCAAGGAGCGCTGAGGTCATCGAATTCCAGACCGATCGTGCGTCGACGAGCTCGCTGCCCTCCTTGGGGCTGTGTGACGGACGCACGTGCGGGAATGGCTGAGACGTTCCGGATCTCGTGCCAATCGAGGACTCTCGCTACATTGAGGCCTTCACCACGACGAGAGGATCCCGATGTCGTCAATCTCAGGGCCCGAGCATCTCAGCGGCCATCATCGAGACACCCTGCTACAGATCTTTCAGCAAAAGACGAACCACAACGTCGAATGGCACGACGTCATCTCATTGCTCGAGGCAGTCGGATCCATCGAACAACAGCACGACGACATGTTTCTGTTCCGCATCGGCCAAGAGACCGAGGTTCTCAGGCGTCCCAGTGACAAGGACATCGACGGACAACAACTCGTCGACTTGCGCCGAATATTGACGAATGCCGGCTACGACACCCTGGCCGCAGACCTCGAGGACAGGGGCAACGAGGACTGAAAATGGCCGACGGCTGGAGCAACCGCCGACGTTAATCTGATTGCCTAAAGACGAAGATCCAACTCCCAGGCGGAGGCCACGTCGGTCGCTACCAACCCAAACATCCGACGGCATTGTCGGTACGACCCTCTTGATCCCTCCCCGTCGAGACTGCCCTTGACCACTGCCGAGGCGGGGGTGGAGTCTCTTTTTTCCGAGTCGGGATCGGCTAATCGAAGCACTTGGCTCTGTCGCAACAGCAGATCCGAGCAATCCTTGAATTTGCGCTTCCGGCTCTTGGATTGGACCCTTCCAACGTCGTCTCGTAGGTGACGATCACGAGGTTGCTACCTCACGATCCCCTGTCGAAGTCGTGGTTGGTGTCTTGCTCGAGGGATGGCGCTACCCAAGATGGCCGACGCAGGTGTCGCCCTGACTGTTGCTGTTCGTGCCGTCGGGGCAGGTGGTGTTTTTCCAGCTGACGCCGGTGAGGGTGGCGCCATGGAGGTCGGCCCCGGTGAGGTTGGTGTCGGTGAAGTTGGCGTCGGTGAGGTTGGCGTAGCTGAGGTTGGCGCCGGGGCCGACGAGATAGCCGACCACGACCCGCCACTCCGTTGGCAGTGCCGAAGGAACGCCGATAACGCGGCCGGATGTGACGCCAGTGAGGTCGGCGTGGCCGAGCTTGGCGTCGTGGAGGTCGGCGCGGAAGAGGCTGGCCTTGATGAGGGTGGCGCTGGTGAGGGTGGCGTAGCTGAGGTTGGCGCCGCTGAGGGTGGTGCCGGTCAGGTCGGCGTGGCCGAGCTTGGCGCCGTCGAGATGGGCGTCGATGAGGAACGCGTCGGTGATGGTGGCGCTGGTGAGGTCTGCGTCGTAGAGGTAGGCGCTCTCGAGGTGGGCGCCCCTGAGGTTGACGCCGGTGAGGATGGCCCCGGTGAGCTTGGCGTTGGGGAGGCGGGCGAAGTAGAGGCTGGCGCCGGCGAGATCGGCGCCGTTGAGGTCGGCGCCGGTGAGGTCGGCGTTGTTGAGGTGAGCACCGGTGAGGGTCGCTCCGGTGAGGATGGCGCCGGGGAGGACGGCGAAGGAGAGGAATGTCCCGGTGAGGGTGGCACCGGTGAGGGTGGCGCCGGTGAGGGTGGCGAAGTTGAGGATGGCGTCGGTGAGGGTGGCGTCGGTGAGGTTGGCTTCGGTGAGGTCGGCGCCGTCGAGGTGGGTACCGGTGAGGGTCGCTCCGGTGAGGATGGCGCCGGTGAGGGTGGCGTGGAAGAGGTGGGCGCCGGAGAGGTTGGCACCGGAGAGGTCGGCGTTGTCGAGGTGAGCATTGTCGAGGGCGGCCCCGGTGAGGTTGGCGCCTGGACCGACCAGGTAGCCAGCCACCAGCCGCCACCCGGCCGGCAGAGCTGCAGGCACGCCGACGATGGCGCCAGAGCTGACGCCGGTGAGGGTGGCGCCGGTGAGGGTGGCGCCCGTGAGGTCAGCACCCGTGAGGGTTGCGTCCGTGAGGTTGGCGCGAGCGAGGTTGGCCCGTGGGCCCACTAGGTAGCCAGCCACCAGCCGCCACCCAGCCGGCAGAGCTGCAGGCACGCCGGCGATGGCGCCCGACCTGACGCCGGTGAGGGTGGCACCAGAGAGCTTGGCGTTGAAGAGGTTGGCACCGGCGAGGAGGGCGCGGGCGAGGTTGGCGCCGGTGAGGGTGGCGCCGGCGAAGTTGGTCTTGGTGAGGTTGGCGCCCGCGAGGGATGCGTACGGGAGGCTGGCGCCAGCGAGGAGGGCCCCCGGGCCCACCAAGTAGCCGGCCAGCACCCGCCATTGGACGGGTAGTGCTGCAGGCACGCCGATGAGGCCGCCCGAAGTGACGCCAGTGAGGGTGGCGCCGGTCAGGTCGGCGCCGGTGAGGGTGGCTCCGGGGAACTGAGCGCGGTTGAGGGTGGCCCCGTCGAGGTGGGCGCCGGTGAGAATGGCGCCGTTGAAGTAGGCGTTGGTCAGGGTGGCATCGGTCAGTCTGGCCCCCGTGAGATCGGCGTAGGTCAGGTTGGCGGCGGTGAGGGTGGCGCCGGTCAGGGTGGCGCGGGCGAGCGTGGCGCCGCTGAGCGCGGCACCGGCCAGGGCGGCGCCAGTGAGGTTGGCGCCAATGAGGTCGGCGCCCGGGCCGAGCAAATAGCCGGCCACCATCCGCCATTGGGCGGGTAGGGCTGCAGGCACGCCGACGATGGCGCCCGAGCTGGCGCCGGTGAGGGTGGCGCCGGTGAGGAGCGCTCCGGTGAGGGTCGCTCCGGTCAGGGTGGCGCCTGTGAGATTGGCGCCAATGAGGGTCGTTCCGGCCAGGGTGGCGCCCGTGAGGCCGGCGTTGGGGAGGACCGCGTCGGTGAGGTCGGCGACCGTGAGGGTGGCGCTGTCGAGTATGGCGCCGTCGAGGTCGGCGCCGGTCAGCCTGGCCCCGGTCAGGTTGGCCCCCGTCAGGGCGGCCCCCGTGAGGTCGGCGCCGGTAAGGGTGGCGAATGGGCCGACCAGATAGCCGGCGACCACCCGCCACAAAGTCGGCAGGTCTGCCGGGATGCCGGCGATGGCGCCCGAGCTGACGCTGTTGAGGGTGGCACCGAGGAGCTTGGCGCCGGTGAGGTCGGCCCCGGTGAGGGTGTCCCCGGTGAGGTCCGCGCCGGTGAGGTCAGCGCCCGCGAGGTCAGCGCCGGTGAGGTCAGCGCCCGCGAGCTTGGCGCCCGCGAGCTTGGCGCCCGTGAGGGTGGCGTCGGTCAGTTTGGCCCCGGTGAGGGTGGCGCCGGTGAGGTTGGCCCCCGGGCCGACCAGGTAGCCGGCGACCAGCCGCCACAAAGCCGGCGGGACTGGCACGCCGACGAGCGCGCCGGAGATCACACCGGTGAGGGTCACGCCGGTGAAACCGACGCCGGCGACGTCGGCACCGGTGAGGGTGGCGTCGGTGAAGTTGGCGCCGGTGAGGGTGGCCCCTCTGAGGTCGGCGCCAGTGAGGTTGGCCCTGGTCAGGTCCGCACCGGCAAGGTCATAGTGGGTCAGGTCATTGCCGGTGAAGTTGCACCCCCTCAAGTTCGCCCCTGGACCAGGCACACAGCTCGCGGCCCCCGCGGAGGTTGGCGCAAGGATGCAGAGCCCCATGGCCATGACGGTACCGACCCCTACGGCCGACAGCTTGGCAAACCAGTTAGACCCTGTCCCCATAGTGCGACAGCCTCGCGCACCTCGGAACCGGTTGCTGGGCGGGCACTTCTGCCATCCGACGAGGAGTCTCCGTTGCGATGGTTGCCTGACGGTGTCATGGCTTCGACGTGGGCCTCGGTGAGGGCGGATTCGGGTTGATGGCCCATGGCGCGGCAACCTCAGGTCGGTTGAACACCACCCAACTTCCCCAAAGAGCCTGACTCTCCACAGCTGACCAATTCGACTCAGGTGCAGCGTCAATCAACGCATCCCAAAGGTCCGCGGTAGGCCGTAGTGGGTAGCAGCCCGACCGAGTGCGTCGGACCAGATCACAGTGCCCTCAGAGGTCAGGACCCCACTACTTCGTCAGCACAAAGGGCGCGTCGCCAATGACGATCACCGTGAATGTGTTCCATGAACTCCTGATTGTTCTGTGCCTCGGGCCGAACAGGCTTCCCATCCGGGGCATCGATTATGCGCGGAAGCTCTCTGATATCTCTACTCATCCTGCCGAGTATGGCGTTACCCCCGGGAGCCGTCCAAGGACCAGTGGATCACCTGTGTACCGTCGGCCAGGAGGCTGGGCCAGGAGTGCGCACTGGCCCCGGGTCGCTCGTGCGAGCCAGAACACTGTCCGCGCTACCTATGAACCAACTCCAGCGCAGTCTTCCGGTCGCTGATGAGACGGGCGCCTGCCCAAAGAAGTAGTGAGCCCATCCGCTGCCGAGAACGAAGGAAACGCGGTGAATGGTCATCGAGTCGGGGTCTTGGCTGCCCTCGGCTTTGACGCACATGGAGGAGGTCCTCATGTCTGGCCTTGGCGAGGGTTCTTAGCAATTGGGGGTGCATCGGTACTCCTTAGGGACAGAGAACCAAGTATTGACGGGGGGTGTGACAACGGGCGACGGAATTCAGTGCCGTCGAGTGCCCAGATCTGAGGGTCGAAGCCAGGTCGGTCACCCTCTCCAGATCGCCCGGGCCGCGGACGCACCTTTCTGGGGTCTGGACGGCGCATCGATCAGGCTCCCGTGGCACAACCCGACGGAACCACGTCAAAGGCACCATGCTGCTCGGCGACTAGAACGTGTGCAATGGACGAAAGTCAAATGTTGGAGCGCCTGTCTGGCTGGCTCGCCCAGCGCCAGCCCGAACGCGGCCGTCCCGAGTTGACCGCTCTGGGGAAGCCAGGCAGTGGGTACTCGGCCGAGAACCTGGTGATCAATGCCCAGTGGGACGCATCGATGGAAAAGCTTGTGTTGCGTCGCGACACGGCTGACCCGGCCATCTATCCGGGCCAGTCACCGGGAACCACCACGGGCGTCGTTTTCCAGCACTCGGTGATGGACGCCCTTCGACACACTCCTGGGGTTCCGGTGGCCGACTGCTTGGGTCTCGAGGCGGACCCCCACGTGCTGGGCCATCCATTCTTTGTGATGCGCCACATTTCCGGAGAAGTACCCGGTGAGAATCCGCCGTACACCCAGAGCGGCTTTTTTGTCGAGGCCTCGAGCGCCCAGCGGACCCGCCTCGTCTCGGATGGATTGCGGGTCTTGGCGCGAGTTCACGAGACGGTCACTGACGACTCAGGCCTGAAGTCCTTGCGACCCCCCGGCGCTCGCCACGGTGCAGAGCGGCAGCTCGACCTCTGGGAGGAGACACTGCGTATCGCGTTGGATGGTCGGACGTCACCCTTGTTCGAAGATTGCCTCCGGTGGTTGCACAGCCAGTTGCCTCCGCCGGGTCCGATCGTGTTCTCATGGGGGGACGCTCGACCGGGGAACATGATCTGGCAAGACTTCCGAGTGGCCTGCCTCACCGATTTCGAGGGCGCCGCTCTCGGGCCCAGGGAACTTGACGTGGGTTGGTGGCTCATGTTCGATCGCTGGATGCACGAGGGTTCTGGCGCTGTCCGCCTGGCCGGTGAACCGGACCGGACTGAACAACGAGCACTTTACGAGCAGGCTGCGGGTACCCTCATTGGTCCGACCGTATGGTTTGAGGTGTTCTCAGCACTGCGTTTCGCGACGACAGTGGTCAAGGTGATGAACCGGTGGGTTGCGAGCGGAGCTATCTCAGCGGATCAGACCATCTGGCGTGACAATCCGGCGACGGCGGTCCTGGAAAATCTCCTCGAGGAGGTTGTCGCGTGAGCGGGCACGAAGATGATGAGTTCCACCTGCCGACACAAGATGATCCAGAGTGGACGGAGACTTGCTGGTTCACTTTCACTGTTCCAGAGCGACGCCTATCGGGTCAGCTGTACCCTTTTTTCAAGCCAACACTCGGCGTTGCTGCCGGCGGTGCGTACTTCTGGGACGACACCGGGGACCAGGTGTGGAACTGCCTTTACGCCAAGAACTTCTGGCACCTTCCGCTGCCCGCGCAGCCTCTGTCAGATCTGACTCTGGGAAACGGAGCTCGCTACAAGGTTCTCGAGCCGCAGCAGGTCTATGAGGTCGGCTTTGATGATCCCGACGGTGGTGACGAGGTGTCGGCCCGCTTGACATTCACCGGCCTCATGGTGCCGCACTACTTGGGCACGACCCACCTCGACCAACCGGGGCGTTTCACTGGCACAGTCATGCTGCACGGCGAGGAGATTGTTGTCGACTCCTTCGGTTTCCGCGACCGTTCCTGGGGGCCGCGCTCGCAACACGGTCAAGGGATCACCGGTAGTCAGGCTGAGCGGGGCGGCTATTCGTACGCCACCGCTTCGGACAGAGACGCGTTCCATGCCATCACAATGGACTTCGGTACAGGGGCAATGATCATCCATGGCTATCTGATGCGCAACGGGGTGTGGGCCAAGTTGGTATCGGGCGAACGCGAGGTGCTTGATCGTCATTCCGGATCCGGATGTCCGACCCGGGTCCGCCTGTCTGGTGCTGATGATCAAGGCCGTACCTTTACGGCTGAGGGCTTCACCCTCAACCGACTGGGGTTCCCAATCAATCCCAATCTTTGGACGTGGAACTGTCTGACGCAGTGGGAATTCGACGGAGTGTCTGCGTACGGGGAGGATCACGACAACTGGTCCATGCCTGCTCAGCGACGATTCGCTCGCCGCCATCTGGGCGTCGACGGCTGGCCGGGTTGAAATGACGTCTGGGAATGAGTCGACCGGATCGCTCGCCGGGCGCCGTCTTCTGGTCGTCGGCGCGTCGTCGGGAGTGGGGCGGGCCATCGGACTCGCCGCCGCCGCCGGGGGTGCTCGGATCGCCCTTGCCTCCCGTCGGGTCGAATTGCTAAGGGCCGTTGTGCGGGATGCGGGAGGTGCAGGGCTCGCCATCGCTTGTGATGTGACCGATCACTCCTCCGTCGAGACCACTGTCCAGACGGCGGCGTCAGAATTCGGAGGCCTCGATGCGGTCGTCTATGCCACAGGTATCGACCCGCTCATGCGGATCGCAGACGTTGATGCAGCCACATGGTCCAACCTCTTCGCCACCAACGTGACCGGGGCGTCGCTCGTCATCCGGGCGGCACTTCCGTATCTCCAAGCTTCCCGGGGTCAGGCCCTGCTCATTTCCGCTACTTCCGTGGGCCGACCGCTGCCCGGAATGGGTGCCTACGCGGCCAGCAAGGCCGCCCTGGAAGAATTGGTCCGAGCCTGGCGATCCGAGCATCCGGAAGTGTCGTTCTCCACGGTCGCCATCGGGATGACGCTGGGGACGGAGGTCAACGCCAACTGGGACGCGGACTTACTGGGCGAGCTTGCCTCGGTCTGGGACGTGCGGGGCTATCTGTTCGACAATGGCCCCGGCTACATGGATTGCGAGCAGGTGGCTGACACCGTCGTCTCGGTACTCGCCGCGCCGACCTGCCTCCCTTATGTCTCGGTACTTGCCCATCCGACAACGTGAATCCGTTGAGTGCTTGTCCTCGCGGTCGAGCCGAAAGTTCAGGAATCGGCCAACCGGGGCGGAAAGCCACCCTTGCTCACGGGACCCCATCGTTCGGGAACGATCCGGATCAACACCTTGCCCTGGTCGATCATGGCTTGTCGGTATTCATCCCAGTCGGAATGTTCCCCACTGATTGATCGAAAATAGGTCACCAGACCCTCCAATGCTCCGGGCAGGTCGACGACAGTTGCGGTTCCGGAAACTTGTATCCATTCACCATTGAAATTCTCCGAGAGAACGCACAAGGCGGCGTGTGGGTTGCGTCGCAGATTGCAGACCTTGGCCCGCTCGGGGTAGCTCGCCACAAGAATCTCCCCGTTCGGGCCAACTCCCATGGCTACTGGTGACATTTGGGGACTTCCGTCCCGTCGTTGGGTGCAGAGGATGGCCTGATGGCGAGGACGAATGAACTCTTCCAGGCCATTGCGGTCAACAGGGGTATCGGTAGCAATGGCGCGAGTCATATGCCGAACGTAGCATCGAGCAATACGGGATCCATGATTTGCCGTGATCGATCGCGGAGGACCGGGGTGCTCCCACCCAGACCGCTCTCGGCCCACAAGAACTGAGCCGCATCTAGACTTCGCCGGCGCACCTGGCTCTGAGGTGAAGTCGATCCAGATTGGAGCACGACATGTCCATCGATTCCCACCTCGGGTATTGCGGCGTCTACGGGGTGCTGCCGCAGACGCCTTGGCGTACTACGAGCGCATCAAGGAGCCGCACACCGAAGCCAACCCGATCGATGCCTCCGACGCGGCCGTCATCGAGGGCGATCGCAAGGGCAAGGTCAAGATTGTGAAAAACCACGAGACCCCGACGCGCGCTGGTGGTGGCCAAGATCTGCTCCGCCGTCATGCGGGTACAGAAGGTGGAGGAAAAGCAACTCAAACCGGGCCAAAAGGAGCTCGGAGCGGACGCTGCGGAGGCGCAGAATGCGTGATGCCCCCTGGTCCTCCGATGGCCACGCTCGAGCCATGACACAGGTCGACTCGGGTCCGACCGCGAGTTCGGGAAGGCCTGGGGTGCTCTGGTACGCGCTCGACGGCACTGAGGTGGCATCGGCGCTCGGAGTAGACCCTGAGACCGGTCACAGCACCGCCCGGGCGGCCGCGTTGCTGAGCGCGCACGGGCCTAACGCATTGCCCGAGGAGAAGGCCAAGCCAGGGTGGCTGCGCTTCATCGACCAGTACCGCACCTACATGCAGCTGATCCTGATCGGCGCGGCCATCGTGTCGGCGGCGGTCGGGGAGTGGAACACCGCCATCTTGCTCCTCGCGCTCACCCTGCTCAACGCGGTGGTGGGTCTACGCCAAGAGGGCAAGGCGGAAAGCGCCATGAACGCGCTCAAGTCGATGATGAAGGTGACCGCCCGGGTGCGCCGGGGTGGCACCGAGGTCGAGATCGCGGCCGAAGAGGTCGTCGTCGGCGACGTCGTCCTCCTGGCCGCCGGCGACGAGGTCCCCGCCGACGGGCGCATCATCGCCGCAACGGCGCTCCAGATCGACGAATCCGCACTCACCGGTGAGAGCGTCCCGGCCCAAAAGGAGGCCTCGACGCTCTCGGGGAGTCAGCTCGCGCCCGGGGACCAGGTGAACATGGCCTTCATGAACACCCCGGTCACCCACGGCAGCGGCGTGATGATCGTGACGTCCACCGCGGCCGAGTCCGAGATGGGGAAGATCTCGGGCATGCTCTCGGCCACCGAGGCCGAGCAGTCGCCGCTGACCAAGGAGCTGAACACGCTCACCTTGTGGATCGTGGCCGCCGCAGGCCTGACCATGGTGGTGATGTTCATCTTGGGACGCGCCCGCCACGAGGCCTGGGACGTGCTCTTTGTCGCTGCCGTCTCGCTGGCCATCGCCGCCATCCCCGAGGCGCTCCCGACGGTGACCCAGGTCATCTTGTCGCTCGGCAGCGTCGAGCTGGCCAAACGAAACGCCCTGGTCAAAGAGCTCCCTGCCGTCGAGACGCTCGGTTTCACCTCGGCCATCAACACGGACAAGACCGGCACGCTGACCCTGAACCAGATGACCGCCGTCGAGGTGCTCGACCCGACCGACCGCTACACCATCACCGGGTCGGGCTACGGCCTCGAGGGCCGGGTCGAACATGCGGTGGGCACGACCGACACCATCGAAGCGGCCATCGTGCCCTTCCTGGTGGCCAACGACGCCACGCTGGTCGAGGGCGAGGTGGTGGGGGACCCGACCGAAGGTGCGCTGCTCATACTCGGTCACAAGGCCGGGGTCGACATCGAGGGCACCCGAGCCGCCCTGCCCCGCGTGGCCACGTTGCCCTTCGACCCGACCTACAAGCTGATGGCCACCTTTCACCGGGTCGACGTCGATGGCCGCCCCGTCGTGCGGTGCTTCGTCAAGGGTGCCGCGCCCGCCGTGATGGAGCGGGCCACCACCGCGCGCTCGGCGGGGAGCTCGATCCCCTGGGGTCCTGACCTCGCGGCGCGGGCCCAGGCCAACGTCGAGCGCCTCGCCGGTGCGGGCCAGAGGGTCATGGCGGCCGCCCAGCGTGACCTCGACCCGGTCGCCTTCGAGCCCGAAGGGGACCTGCTGGCTCACATCGAGGAGCTCGAGATGACCAGCCTGGTGGGGATGGTCGACCCGCCCCGGGCCGAGTCCAAGGCGGCAGTGGCCGAGGCCCAGGCGGCCCACATCCGGGTCCGCATGATCACCGGTGACGACGTCACCACCGGGGCTGCCATCGCCCAGCAGGTCGGGATCGGTGGCGAGGCCATCTTGGGGGCGGACTTCGCCGCCATGTCGCAAACCGAGCGCCTCGATCGGATCGACGACATCGGTGTGGTCGGCCGGGTCGCGCCCGAGCACAAGGTCCTGCTCGTCGAGACTCTCAAGGCCAAGGGTGACGTCGTGGCCATGACCGGCGACGGCGTCAACGACGCTCCGGCCATCAAGGCGGCCGACATCGGGATCGCCATGGGGAGTGGCACCGAGGTGGCCAAGAGCGCGGGCCGCATGATCCTCTCGGACGACAACTTCGCCACCATCGTCTACGCGGTCGAGCAGGGCCGCAAGATCTTCGACAACCTCACCAAGTACATCCGCTTCGTGCTCGTCCTGCTCGTCGTCTTCGTGCTCACGTTCCTGGGCGCCTCGCTCTTCAACATCGCCGAGGGAGCGCCCTTCAACCCGGCCCAGGTGCTGTGGATCCACTTCTTCGTCAACGCCGCCTTCGGTTTCGCCCTCGGGTTCGACCTGGAGACCCCAGGGCTCATGGACCGGGTCCCCAAACCGAGGGGCGAGTCGGTCCTCACCTCTCGAATGATGGTCACGGTCGGGGCAGCGGGTTTGGTGATCACCGTCGGCCTGCTGATCATGATCGAGCTCGGGACCAAGCATTTCCACTCCGAGGCCGTCGGCAACTCGATCGCGTTCACAGCCTTTGCCATCTGTCTCGTCGTGGCGGCCCTCGAATGCCGCTCGGAGACCGGGAGCATTCTCACCACGGCCACCTTCGACTCCAAGCAGATGAACCGGGCCCTGATCATCGAGGTCATCTTGGCCGTCCTAATCACACAGACCGACGCCTTGCGGCGCCTGCTCGACACGACAGACCTCAATGTGCGCGAGTTCGGCTGGGCGCTGGTCCCCGCCCTCGGCCTCTTTCTCCTCTGGGAACTGGGCAAGTTCTTGGCGCGACACTACGAAAGCACGTCTTCGCCTGCCCATGAAACGATCTCCGGTGAGGTGCGCGTATGAGGGGGCCGTCGTAATGCCAAAGGGCACAGTCTCAGTGACCAAGTTGCGTCGCAAGGACTACGAGGATGAACTCCGGCGGCTGCAGGTCGAACTCGTCCAGATGCAGCGCTGGATCGTCGAAGAGCATGCCAAGGTATGCATCGTGTTCGAGGGCCGCGATACCGCGGGGAAAGGCGGTGTCATCAAGCGGCTCACCGAGAGGGTCAGTCCTCGGGTCTTCAGGGTCGTGGCACTTCCTGCCCCAAACGAGCGTGAACGCTCGCAGATGTACTTCCAGCGCTACATCCCTCATCTCCCCGCCGGCGGCGAGGTCGTGGTGTTCGATCGAAGCTGGTACAACCGCGCCGGAGTGGAGCCGGTCATGGGGTTTTGCACCCAGGAGGAATCGACTCGGTTTCTGGAGCTCGTCCCCTTCGTCGAGCAGGCCATCGTCGACTCCGGCGTGATCCTGCTCAAGTACTGGCTCGAGGTCAGCCAAGACGAGCAGACGCGTCGCTTGACGGCACGCATCGACGACGGCCGAAAGACCTGGAAGCTCTCGCAGATGGATCTCGACTCCTATGGCCGTTGGTACGACTACTCCCGGGCCCGCGACGCCATGTTTGCCGCCACCGACACGGAGACTGCGCCCTGGTACGTGGCCGACTCGGACAACAAGCGGCGGGCCCGTCTGAACATCATCAGCCACATCCTCGACATGGTTCCCTACGAGCGCGAGAAGGAGGTTCACGTCGTCTTGCCGCATCGCCAGAAGAAGGGCAACTATCGAGAGTCTCTAAGGCACCCCCTCGAGGTGCCCTCGCGGTTCTGACCCTGACATTCACGCCTGCGGCCAGCTGGGCCGCGCTCCCTTGGCGAGAAGCGCAGGTCGCACACAGCCGCGCCGCAGGCCCACGCCTCAGAGCGTGCTCGGTCATGCCCGAGCGGATCCTGACTTCGAACCTCCAGCGCCCCTCTTTTGGGCGACTGCGCTCCTCGGTTGAAGACGCTGTGCAATGTAGCGTCCGGGGTTGATGGCTCGAACTGATAAGCCTGCCCAGCGGCGGGACCCGTGGCGGCTCGTGCCAATGGTCGGATGGATCCGTTTCTACGAGCGCCGTTGGCTCAAAGGCGATCTCATCGCAGGGGTGGCCGTCGCGGCCCTCATCGTTCCGAAGAATTTGGGCTACGCATCCATTGCAGGCGTGCCGGTCCAGAACGGCCTCTATGCCGCCGCGGCTGGGGCGATCCTCTACGCCGTCTTCGGAACGAGCCGTCAGATCTCGACCGGACCGAGTTCTGGACTGGCAGCTGTCGCTGCCAGCGCAGTCCTGGCGGCGGGAATCACGGGGATTCAAGACGTGGCGTCCTTTGTCGCCACAATCACCCTTGCGTCCGGCGTGCTCTTTCTACTCCTGGCCGTGTTCAAGATGGGGTGGATCGCCCAGTTTCTTTCCCGTGCCGTGGTCACTGGGTTCCTCTTCGGAGCGGCCATCGATGTGGTCATCGGTGAGCTTCCCAAGCTGACCGGGACCGATGTTTCGGGCGCCAACCCGATTCAGGAATTGCGGTCCTGGTTGTCGTCTCTGAGCAGCCTCAGCTGGGCGACAGTGCTCGTCGGCGTCATCTCACTCGTCGTCGTCTTCGGGTTGCGGATGATCGCGCCACGCATCCCCGGAGCCCTCGTTCTCGTGGTCGGGGGTCTCTTGACCTCGTGGCTCTTTGACCTTGGCGCCCATGGTGTGGCTCTCGTTGGTGAGGTTCCGAGTGGGCTGCCGACAGTGAAGCTCCCGGAGTGGCATTTGGTCAGTGCACACGCGAGCACGATCGCCATAGCCGCGGTCGCCCTCGTGCTCATTGGCTTCTCACAGACGGCCGGAGACTCCCGGTCTTTTGCTGCCAAGCACCAGTACCGCATTGACATCAACCAGGAATCGGTGGCTCAAGGAATGTCCAACCTCGGCGCCGGTCTCTTTCAGGGAATGCCCGTCTCAACGAGCCTCTCGGCGAGTTCCCTGAACGACCATTCGGGCGCACGTACGGGCCTCGCATCACTGACCTCGGGGGTCATCGTCCTCCTCACTTTGCTCGTGTTGGCTCCGGTGTTCTCGAAGCTGCCCAAGCCGGTGCTTGCCGCGCTCATCATCGAAGCGGTGGTCATGGGAATGATGGACCTGCCCGAAATGCGCCGACTGGCTCGGGTACAGCGTTTCGACTTTTGGATCGGCGTGGCGGCCATCGCCGGGACACTCGTGTTTGGCGTTCTCGCTGGCGTGATGATCGGAATCGGCCTTTCGCTGCTGTGGCTGATCTCGGTAGCGACCCGCCCTTCGATGCCCCTGCTCGCGCGGGAGCCAGGTACTCAGGTCTTCAGGGAGTTCGACGAACATCCCGCTGACGAGCAATTCCCGGGGGTGGCCATCGTTCGGCTGGACGGAGGCCTCTTCTTCGCCACCTCAGATGCGCTCGAGGATCGGGTCCGAGAGGTGGCGCTCTCGACGCCAGGCATAACCGGGATCGTGCTGGACTGCGAAGGCATCGACTTCATCGACTCGCAGGGCTCAGCGAAGATGGGCGAGATACTCGAGCTCACGAAACAAGCCGGTATCACCCTGCGGGTCGCCCGGGTGAAGCCGGTTGTCCGTGACGTTTTGGACCGAGACGGCTTCCTCGACCGGATAGGTGACGATCGAATCCATGGGAACGTCTACCGGGCCGTGGAGGCGCAGGTTGGTGATGCGGAGTCGAGGCGCAGAGGTGACCCGACTCCCTGAGGCATGGTTGGCCGAACAGGCCGATCATGTGCACTGTGTCACCGTGGATCTGAAGTCTGGACTTGCCTACCGGCTGGCATGGCCCGTCGCCGGGGTGGTGGATCGGGCTCGCACCGCGGTCAAATCGAGGCATACCACCCCGTGGGGAGCGGCCCTTCCGACCCGTCCGGTCCGTTTGGACCCGGGCGGACGCGTCGGAACTGCTGACCGGAGCCAGTGGGTACCGCTCTACGTGTTACGAGCGGTATTGGTGACGACGTGACCGGCTGCCTGACCGGGTTCGTCACGCATCCGAGCACCACTGACGGTGCGCTTCCTTGTCTGCGTATCGAAGGTCACCGACACGTTCGGCACCGCCGAGCGCGCCGGCGGTCTCGGCCTGCAGGCTCGGGTCGGCGTGCTTTAGTTGGCGGCCCATAGATGTTTCTATGGCGCACATCTCAATAGCGAATCATGCGACCACCCTGGGTTCCATTCCGTGACCCACGTGTCGAGGCCAGTGATCTCCAACACCCGGTGGACCATCGGAGTGGGGCGACAGACAACGAGATTCCCCTCATGCTCGATCGCCGTCCGCCTCGCCGCGTGAATGCAACCCAGCCCCGAGGAGTCCATGAAGGTGAGCTGGCGCAGGTCGACGACGATGAGCGAGCCGTGCGGTCCGACGAGACGCTCGGCGAGTCCCTGACACGTACATGCGTCAAGCTCCCCTCTGAGGGCGAAGACGCGACCTCCGTCAAAGTCATATGCAGTAACGCCAAATGGGTCTGTCATCGCGCTCCTTCCCTTGCTTGACTGACGTACAAAGCTGCCACGCACCCCGTCCGGCGGGGTGCAGAAGCGAATCCCCTCGAGTGGGCCTTCTCCTTGATCTATCGCTCCGCCAGTCTCGTGGAACGAACCTCCGCGATCAATCACCCGATCGGGTGATTGTGAGGACTTGACCCTGATACTCGGCTTAGAGTGAAGCCGTGCCCAAACGGATCAGGGTCGCGCTGGTCAATGACTACATGATCGTCCTCGAGGGCCTCCGTGCGCTCCTAAGGACCAGTGCGCCGGAGGTCCAGGTCATCGAGATCGATGCTCGGAAGGGACCGAGGCGAAGGGTCGACGTCACGCTGCTCGACACCTACGGAGAACTCGAATCCCTCGGCGAACGAGTGCGCTCACTTGGTGAAGACTCCAGTAACGGTGCCATTGTGGTATTCAGCTTTTCCGATCGACCTCAGGCCGTGCAAAGTGCCATGCGTGCCGGTGCGCAAGGATTCATTTCGAAGGCTGTGCCACGGCAACAGATAATTGACGGCATCAAAGCTGCCTCGAGAGGCGACCGTATCGTTCTGACCCAAAGGGCTCAACACGCCCAGATCGACGAAGCGCTGCGATGGCCGGGTCGCAAGATTGGTCTTACCGAACGCGAGAGTCAGCTCCTCTCCCTGCTGTCGACGGGCATGACAAACCGCGAACTCGGCATCCATCTTTACGTGAGTGAGAACACCATAAAGACCCAGTTACGGAGCCTGTATGCCAAACTTGGCGTTCGCAACCGCGCTCAAGCAGCGTCCTTGGCTGGGCAGGGCATACTCGGGGATCACCGCCCTCAAATCAAGCTCGTGGATTGAACTGCTTGTCACTCAGCACACTGACTTGTTTCAGCACAATGACGTGTTCGGCCGGCCAGTTTGCCAGTGAGGGCTGTGCGGGCTCAAAAGGCGACTCCGGTACTCATCCGCGATTCATGAGGGTCGGTCCGTATTCCTGGATTCGTCTGATCAAACGGCACCATCATTCGCCTGCTCTGCCTTGAAGGCACGACGAATTCGAGCAGCGACTATCTGATCTCGCCCTCGCCTTTCACGTGGGCACCCCGTTCGGCCATCTCTTCGAAGTGCTCGGCGACTGCCTTTTGGTCAGCATCCGATATTGCCGCTTTGCCTCGCTCGGCCGCTTCGGCTTCCTCGTCGGTGGCTGGGCGATCTGGTACATGCGCCTGTGCCGCTTCGGTTCGCTCGGCGTCTTTTGTGGATTCGTTGGGTTCGGTTTCAGCCGTCATTGTCTCGTTCCTGAGTGAGCCATGCCCATGGTCGATGCTTCGATTCGCCAATCAATGGCGAAATGGATGGATACCCAGTTACATCACGGTCCAAACGCCAAGGTCGGAGGGACAGTGTGACAGAGTGGGTCGACGTTCAATCCGAAGCGACTAGCCCTCAGCAGGCATCGACCTGCGATGCGCGCAAGATCAAGGCATTCGTGTGGCAAGAAGTGCCAAAAGGCAGATGCCTGGTGGATATCCTCAGCAGGTCCGTGTTTCAGGCAATGCGTTCAGCCCGGACGTCCGCCCACACCTCCTTGCCATTGCCATCGCTGCTTGATTCGACGCCCCAAGACCGGGCGAGCCCTTCGACGATGATCAGGCCACGGCCACTCCATGCCGCCGCATTCAGTGCGGCCTTGTTCGGCAATCGTGGGTTCCCATCTCGTACACCGATTCGAACGGAATCAGCTCTCTCCAAAAGCTCGACCGCATATTGGCTCCGTCCGTGCACAACTGCGTTCAGGGCGAGTTCGCTCACGACAACCGCTACGATCGTCGGGTCCACTCCCCAGGTCGCAACAACATCAGCGGCATAGAGACGGGACCGACGTACTTCCGTCAGAAGCGGTTGAAACGTCTGACATGCTTGGTTCTGTAAAGGGTGAGATTGCGCCACGTTTGGTACCGCCTGAGGATGCGCTGCAACGATGGCTTTACCCAATCACTCAAGGTGTAATCAACAAATCGATAATCCAACTGGGATTTGGAAACCTTTGGAGCTCGTAGCTAGCTCTCTAGGCGAAGTCGTATGGCAGTCCGATCGAGGTCTGTTCAAGGCGACGCGCCGAAGCGCTGGCTGACGACCAGAAGGGCGTGCAGGTCGCTAAAGCCGACTCACCCATCCATTTGCCCCTGCCACATCGATTGGTGGGGTGATTTACGCTGCCAGGGCGGATCCGTTGACTCGAGCCGGATTGAGCGAAGGGAGAAGGAGTGTTCGGAGAGAAGTGGGAGCCTGCCGTAGGCCAGCTCATCGACACCCGCTATGGCGGGAAACATGGTGATTGGTAGGCAATGCGTCGGTGACGGTCAACTCGGTGCATTGCCTCATGGAGGTGCAGCCCACATCTGGAGGCGAACCGTTCCGGTGTGAGTGTGAACCCCCCAGCATGATGCTCTCCTTCAAGAGTCCTCCAATGAACGTGTCGGTGAAGATGGAATGCATTCCATCGAAGAAGAAAGCCCGATTCGACAGGACCGACCGAATATCAACAAGAAGGCTGCCGCGCAACAACACCGAGCTCTCTACGAAACTGAACTCCACGCCGATCCTGGATCGCCGGCCGCCAGAGTCACTGATCAAAGCGGCTCCTCTCCCGGAGGCTCCCAGACCCACACGAATGACATACTGGCGACTGGCTCCGTGGTCCAGGTGGCGATTGTCAAGACTGAGCCAATGTTGAAGATGGGAACGAACAGGGGTTCGATATGTACACCTTCGTCCTCTCGGTGCAGTATGACGGCCAAGATCCTTCGCAGCACACAATCAGGAATCCCGAAAGGAGTTGCGCTGCGAACCCCTGCCAGAAACACCCACAACAGGCGACGCGGTTGCCCCTTGGGTCCAGGCCACGCATTGGATGGCCCTCCACATCGAGATCAGTCGATATGCGACAAACCGATTCCCTCCGCTGACCAGATTTGGTAGTAGCGGTCGCTGGCTGACGTTTTTCGCCGGCAGATGGGCGGCCCGCTGGCGTCGGACTTGTTGCGAACGGTGGCCGATCTCGAATGGCTCATGGGGTCGTCAAGGGTGATTTGAGTCCGGGGCCGGTGGGTCTCATCCGTTGGGGTCGCTGGTGCCGAGCAGCAACGACTCGAGAAGGGACACTTCCGAGGCATTCGATCGAACCTTGGCGTCGGAAGAACTGGGCGCGGCGGCGATGGTTGCGGCCACAACTTGGCGAGCATCAGGTTCGGAAATCGGCGGCAGTGGGCTGGCGGCCGCCCCCTCTACCATCGACTTCATGGAAGTAGACGGAGTGCCCACGGCGATGGAGTAGGCCGCGCTCGGTCCACCCGAGGGGGCGATGAAGGCGAGGCGGCTTCCGTCGGGTGCTCGGGTCGTTGCGTCGAGTTTGGCGCTACCGCCCACTTTGACCGTCCCCTTCACGTTCGCGGGCAAGTAGATGCTGGTCTCTTTGGATTTGGTGCCGACCGGAATCGCCGTGGGGTCGGTCGCACTCATGTAGAAGGAGCCGTTGGCCGGGTCGTATTGATAGGCGAGTAACGAACCCGCCGTTGCCCTTGGCCAGACCCGCGAGGTGTAGAGCTGGCGGCTGGCGATGAGCTTGGCGTCGGCCGACACTGATGCTCTGGGGTTGCCCTTCCCCGAGGTGCCGTTGGAGGTCGTTTGATAATTGGTCTGCTGCCAGCGGACGCACCAGCACGGCGCGGCCGTGGCGGCCAAGCCCTTCCAGGCCCACAGGGCGCCACCGGTCAAGGTTGATTCCTGTGCGGCCTCCTCGCTGGAGAGGATCAAGGAATCCGTGCTCGACGCGTCGCCGAACTCGGTGGTCAGTACGGCCGAGTGCATGGCGTGCGCCTCGGCTTCGGCTGTCTGGTAGCCGAAGGTGTAGCTGGGCGGGAACGGGCTGGTGGCGGCCGGGTACCCCAGGAACCCGTCGAGGGTGAAGGCATGGGTGTAGATGTGCGGCGCATAGACGAGGTTCTGATACGAGGAGAAGGGTGCACTGACCTGCGGTGAGAACTCCACCACGTTGCGCCAGGCCAGCGGCTCGAAGAAGATCTGCTGCCGGGAGACCGATGCCAGTTGCGGATAGGCGCAACTGTTCGAGTTGGGTGCAGCGGTTGGGCACGTGGCCTGGCCGTCACGAACTCCAGTGAGCGCTTCGATCGCCTTCTTGTAAAACGGGTAGAGGTCCTGGCTCGATGCCTGGTAGAGGTTCTCGAGAGGGAGGGATGCGATCGAGCCGACCTGAGGCTCATTCATCAGCTCGTAGCCCAGCACGCTGGAGTTGTTCTGAAAACGCTTGGCCAGTGCGGCCAAGGCTCCGATGTAGTGATCCTGCAACCCAGGGCCCGGCGACTGGCCCTTGGGGGCCGAGACGGGATGGTTCTGCCAGAAGTTGTAGAAGGCAGCTGCCACCGCTGGATTCAGCTCGTCGACTCCGAAGTCAGCACAGGCGGGTTTGCCGTCCGTGAAGACGGCCCAGGCTGGCGCCCCATCGCTTCCCCCCGACGATGGGCAACCTGAGGGCAGAGGTTTCTTGCCAGGGAGGATGTAGCGGGAGTACTCATCTTGATGCATGTCCAAAATCACGTAGATGCCCTGTTGCTCAGCCCAGCCGACAACTTGTGCGATCCGGTTCAGGTACGTGGTGTCATAGGTGCCTGCTGTCGGCTCGAGCTGGCTCCAGTTGAGCACGAGTCGTACGAGGTTGTAACCAAGTGACCGCATCTGGGCGAAGTCATTGCCGCTGGTGCCCGAAACCGACTGCTGATAGGCCGGCTGGGCCGCCGAGACTTCACATAATGGAGGCTGAGGAATGAGCGGGGTCGCCTTCGGGCACTTGCCGTCATAGGCGGAGGGCGAGACCGGGAAGAGGGCCGGCTTCCCGTTGGCGTTGGGGTAAGCCACGTCTTGGAGACCTACGGCTGCCACGCCCCGCAGAAGAACCTGACGGCCGCTGCTGTCGGCGAGGTAGGGGGTGAGGTCGCCGCCAGTGGCTGGTGTAACTACGTGCAGAAAGGGCAGAGGTGCGATGGTCGATGTTGACGCCAGCTGGTGGTCTGACGCGGCCCCGCTGACAGAACCTCCGAGACATAGCCCAGCCAAGGTGACCACAGAGGCGACAAGACCGGAGACGGATCGACGCAAGTTCGATCGCTGGATCTTCGACATGGATCCGGACTTTACTCTCGGCGCTGAGCGAATCAGGAGTAGCTGGCAGCACCGGTTCAATGGACCGCGTGAAATCCGAAGGCGTGGAAGTGGAATCTTGGTGCAATCGTTCTCATCGGCCATCAGAGGCGCCACGCCAGCGGGTGCTCACTACACGAGCGAGGACGCTGCCGTCTCTGCCAGCGACTGGGGAAGGCGAGGGAAGCGCTTGGGGCGTCGCAGGAGCGACTCTGGGAGACTGTGAAGATGACCACGACGTCCCCATCCAAGCCGGGCTCATTTCGCCTACCAGGCTACCCAGTACTCGTGGGACCGTTCATTCATATCGTCGAGGAGCGGGACCGGCTGGGCGCTCTTCGCTGGCATCACTTCGAGGCCCGCCGCCTTGGGGCCACGATCGGTGCCGAGATCTCGGGTCTGGACCTCACGGCCGAACTCTCCAGTGAGGTGATCGATGAGCTGCGTCACGCGTTGCACGACTACAAGGTGATCTTCTTCCGTGATCAACCGATGTCGCCGAGCCAGCACGTGGCATTTGCTCGTAGGTTCGGCGAGCTCGAGATCCACCCGTTCCTCCTCTCGAACACGGGAGAGCCGGAGCTCGTCCGCTTCGAGAAGACCGCTGAAATCACTGGGTACGAGAATTCGTGGCACCACGATGTCACGTGGAGACAATGCCCATCTATGGGTGCTGTCCTCCACGCCCTCTCGGTGCCAGAGCATGGTGGGGACACCTTGTTTTCGGACATGTACGCCGCGTACGACTCCCTCGACGACGAGACCAAGTTGGCGATCGACGATCTCGTTGCGGTGCACGACTTCACTCAGACATTCGGCGCTGGCATGTCAAGGGAACAGCGCCAAGAGGCACAGCTGCAATACCCGCCGGTGCTGCACCCCGTTGTCTGCACGCATCCATCCACAGGGAAGCGGCACCTCTACGTGAACCGACCCTTCGTCAGCCACATCGATGGTATGGATCGGGACCAAAGCAGGCACCTGATCGACCGGCTCTGTCGGCAGGCCGACGCCCCTGAGCACCAGTGCCGCTTCACCTGGACAACGGACGCCGTGGCATTTTGGGACAACCGGGCAGTGCAGCACTATGCCTCCAGCGACTACTGGCCCCACGTCCGGACCATGGAACGTGCCTCCATCGTCGGGCCGCGGCCGGTGCGCCAGCGCAGCTGACTCGTTCATCGGGTCAATATTGGTGGATCCAGAACGTCCCCGATGGACGTCTTACCTGGTGGCCATGTCGCAGATCAGCAACTCTTGGTTTGATTTTACGAACCCGTCGCCTTTGGACTCGGAGTGGCGGTTGCACATGCTGTGAGCCGGCGTGCGGTGAGCAGATTCATCCCAGCGCCTCTTGCGGCACCTTGAAATAGTCCTCATATCGCTGGGTTCGGCGTCGCAGCTCGCCGACTTCTAAGCCGGTGGCCGAGAAGGAGTACCTGTGGACACCGTATTTGTCCGCCGGGTTATCGTCATAGAACATGCGCATGGCATCCTTCGCGTCGGAGTCGAGAATCATCCCCATCTGCTCGTACACACCGGAAATCGAACCCCACGGGTCGCGCATGAGCGCGCTGAAATGCAGATCAATCGCACGCCCCGCCGCCACGGTGCCGACCTCGCGCGCGGTTACCGATCGATCATTGCCCTCCACGAGGTAGTCGACCCATTCCGCTGCCTGGACGGGGATGGAAGTGCGTTCGCGGGCCATACGCTGCAAATGCGCCGTCAGGGAGGCAGTCGAGGCAAGCACCTTGAGGGGATCGCGATGAGTCTGGACGATCGTGGCATTGGGATACTCCGCGAAGAGTGCGCCGAGACACCACTGATGGGCCGGAGACTTGAGGAGCCACCGTTCCCTCGCGTGTCGCCATTGAAGCACTTGCAAGAACTTGCGATGGTATCGATATGCGGGGGCCATGTCGGCCTCCCACACCAACCAGCGGCTGTAGCTCGGCACATGGAAGGCAGTCGAAAACAACAGACTTCGGAAGTCCCCGGCTGTGATGGCCACACACTCTTGGCCCCGGAGTGGCCCAGATGGGTGGATCGATTGAAAGCCAGGATTCAATGCTTCGGCCATGGCTTGTGCGATGGCGGCGTCCCCAATGCGAGGATCGGTGTGGTACGTCGCGGTCTCTGGGGGTGGATGCGGCTGAGCTACCTCCCATGTGAGCGGTACGCGGAACCTCGAGTCTTGGGCCAAGAGATCGAAGAGTATCGTCGTGCCGGTTCGCGGCTGGCCGATAACCAACACCGGATCAGAAACCAAAGTTCTGCCGATCTCCGGGTGGCGGTGGTGCCAATGAATGACCCAAAGCCGGCTCTTGAGGAAATCGACGATCATGGCCGCAGCAACGCCCTCGCCAACTTCGCTCAGATCACCTTCGGCATGTAGTGAGTGGATGAGGCGATCGAATCCCTCCTCCCACGAGTCCTCTCCAAAGTCCGACAATCCCGTTTCATCGGTTGCACGAACGAGCAGCGAAGCCTTGCTGAGCTGAGAATCGCCCCTCACGTTTACCCCCAATAAAGTATCGTGACCCTTGGTTGCTGAAGACCCAATTTGGCACGAAAGACTGACTACCGTGAAATGAGCCAGGCTCCAAAGACCACAGCGGCATTCGACGAGCTGATTGCCACCCTCCAGCTCATCCGGGATGGTTACGTTCTCAGCAACGAGCGATTCAATGAGCCACTAGACGTCGTTGAGGGCTACAGGTATGTAGGGCAGCTGCTCTCGGCGGCGTCCGAGCTCTTCTTTGAGGCCGACCCTGAGCATCCCAGGTTGGCGTCGATCGTTTCGCCAGCTCGCAAGCTCCAGGGTGATAATCCCGATGCCATCTACCATTACGCTCGAATCTCGGGTTCGCGCTCGTATCGGATCTTCGGGCGCGTCGACACTGAGTGCTACACGTCGTTCACCATCCACGGGAGAGCTCCGGACGGGGCGTTGGCCGGGCCGCTTCTCGGTGACGTCAATGATCGGCAGTTTCAGATTGAGCATGATGGTTCGTACTCTTTGATGCTCAGCGCTACCGAACAACCGGGTAATTGGTTACGCCTTGATCCTGATGCCTACTGCGTCGTCGTACGAAGCTATTTCCAGTTGGGCACGTCCGCTCAGAACGACACGAAGATATCAGTGCACATCGAAATCGAGACACTTGAAGACCTGGATGCGCCACCGCCGCTGGACGACGAGGTGTTCTCGGAACGAATGCGGGAGGGTATTGCCTTTCTGCGCCAAACAACGCTCGGACAGCCGTTGCCCAATTCACCGTCACCAGCTCCCTTCGTCTCCCAGGAGCCGAACGTGCTCCCCGTGCCGTTCAGCTTTCGGGACTCCGGTCTGCCGGTGCCGGGTGCCGCTGACATCTTCTACGCCATGGGGCGATGGCGGCTGGACCCCGACGAGGCACTCGTCATGAGCGGGACCCTCCCGTCATGCCCCTTCGCCAATGTCATGCTGTGGAATCGACACATGCAGACGCTTGAATATCGCTCTCGTCGATCGTCTCTGAATCAGTCCCAGATTCAGCTGGAACCCGACGGGAGCTATCGGATCGTGATCGCTCACAAGGATCCTGGAGTACCGAATTGGCTGGATTGTGAAGCTCATCACTCCGGAACTATCTTTTGGCGCTTCCTGTTGCCGGAGAGCGACCCGACGCGCACGGAGTGCGAGGTGCTGCCAATCGGTGAAGTGGCCGACAACTGAATGCTCATTACAATTCGACGACCATTTCCCAGTGCTCGATCTTCGGCGAACACGGCAAGATCACGATCGGCGAAGGCGTGCACTGCGACGCCGAGGTCGCTGCTGCTCGCGAGGCCGCTGCTGCTCGCGAGGTCGCTCGTGGGGACGGTGTGGTCGGAGGAGCTGCCCCACAGTCGACCAAGGATCATGAAGGGGTCACCTGTGACCTCGAGGTCGACACCACTTCTATGGAGTCGATGGAATGCGCTTGCACCATCGCGGGGTGGGTGTCTTAGCGTTGCGTCGGTTTGGCTGCCTTCTCACACCGGACCAATGGAGCAGGTCTGACGACGGATGCTTAAGCCGGGACGGAGCGACAGTTCGGCACAAGTTCAATGCGGCCTGCGAATCCGCAGTCGGTTGTCTGATAGCGCCACGCTGAAGCGACCTTCGGGAGACACCTCGAGCAAAAGACTACGAAGATCCTCCATGAAATCGTCCAGGTGATCTCCGAAGAGGTGCGGTGCGGTTGACGAGGTAGAGAGAACCCAGGCCACGACGTCCCCGACCGAACGCTCCAGGACTCGGTCGTCCGGGACGGTCACGAGTTGTTCGGGCTCGAACCCGGCGGCCCGGAACACCGCGTCCTCCCCATCCGGCGAGGTGTTCCGGAACCCCTGACCGGCACGACGGTCGGGACCGAGCCAGCGGCGACGCAGCTCATCGACGGCTGCCTCGGGGATTGGTGGGTATCGGCCGCTCGAGAGCACCTGGTTCGGCGGGTTGGTGTGCCAAAGGTCGACTTGGACGACGGCGCCGTTGGCATCAAGCATCTCGCGGACGGCAGACGCAACCCGGGGTCGGTCCATCCAGTGGAACGATTGGCCAAAGCTGATGACTCGGAAGGTGTTGAGGGGTCCGGGGAGATCCTCAGCTCGCAGCTGGAGCCAGCTGGCGTTGTTGATTCGTTCCTCCGCGGCAGCTCGTCGAGCCTCAGCCAGCATTCCGGAATCGGGGTCGAGTCCAATGACGTCCTCGAAGAGATGGGCGAAGAACAGAGCGACGGTGCCAGGCCCGCAACCGACGTCGAGGAGGCGCCCACGACCATCGAGATGCAGGTGTTCGGCGAGAGCATCGGCCAGGGCCGGGGCGTATGGTTTGCGACCCTGCCGGTAGTAGGCGGCAGTGCCCTCGAACACGGTTTCGTCCCAGACCCAGTCTTCCCAAGGGTGGCGCATCTGTCCCTCCGCCATGTGTTCAGTGTGGCCCACCTTCTTTGGGATGGACTGACTTTGGGATGGACTGACCCCGTACTCCAGGTTGCATGCGAAACTATTTGCACTGACTACTTCGTCCCTCGGCACGACGATCCGAAGCCGCCCTTTGCATAGAGACTGAATCGATTACGCCTCGTTAGCCAAGAGGGAGCGTGGCAATCGAACTGAGAAGCGCAAGACCGGCTTTCAGAATCCCTTGTGTCCGGCTCGTGTCCTGCAGGGTGTTGGCGCACCTCCAACGATGTTCTCACCAGGTCCGTCCTGGCCAAAACACCCTTGGAGGTGGCGGGATTCGAACCCGCGTCTTCCGTAGCTTCAATAGGCCTTCTCCGAGCGCAGCCAGCAAAAATTGTCGGGGACGGCATCACTGCTGGCGGTTGAGCCGCCCCTTACCCAACAAAGGTGTCCTTAGCGTTCAGCTGGGGTGAGGCGCTAAGTAAGCCCTACTAAATGGCGCCCACATTCCGATCCATAGGGCTGAGACCGGGTGAACGTCGCTACTTAAGCAGCGAGTGCGAGCTGAGGCTCGGCATTTATTTTTGGTTCCGGCTCTTTAACGTGGTTCCGGAGACCACGGCTCGCTTCTCCTACATCAACGAACGGAATCGAAGCCAATCACCCCCTGGGTTTGGGTCACTCCACTGGCCGTTTGGCCAGGTGACCATTGTACGGGGTATTCACGCCCCGCCCCACCGGTTGACTTCCTTGATGGCCCGGGAGGCCTCCCGCTCGGCGTCCCGCGACATGAGCAGCTGCCGCTTGTCATAGGTGTGACGGCCCTTGGCCAGGGCGATCTCCACCTTGGCCCGGCCGTCCTTGAAGTAGAGCGAGACCGGGATGAGGGTCAACGACTGCTGCTGGGTCTTGCCCAGGAGCTCGTCGATCTGGCTCCGGTGCAACAGCAGCTTGCGTTTGCGATCCGGGTCGTGGGCCCCGAACCCGGTGGCGAACTGCCACGGCGGGATGTGCATCTGGAAGAGCCACATCTCGCCGTTGTCCACCCGGGCGTAAGCCTCGCTGAGCTGGGCCTTGCCCTCCCGGAGGGACTTGACCTCCGAGCCCTGCAGGACGATGCCGGCTTCGAAGGTCTCCAGGAACTCGTACTCCCGGCGGGCGCGGCGATTGGTGGCGACCGTGCGGTCGCTTCCTCGCTCCTCGCGGGCCGCCTCCCGTTTGGCGATCTGTTTCTTCGCCCTGGCCATAGGGGTCGAGGGTACCCTGGCCGCGTGCTGTGCCTCCCCCGGGACATCTATATGGAGATGGTCGGCCATTGCCTGAGCGGTCTGCCCGACGAGGCCTGCGGCCTCCTGGTGGGGTCCTATGGGGGGGACGAGGCCAGCCATATCTTCGTGACCGAGAACGCGGCGGCGTCGGCCATGGTCTACGAGATCGACCCCAAGGAGATGCTCAGGGTCGACCGGGCGGCCCAGGCGATGGGGGCGGACATCATGGGGGTCTTCCACTCGCACACCCACACCGACGCCTATCCGTCGCCGACCGACGTGGCCCAGGCGCTCGACCCGGGATGGCACTACGTCCTGGTCTCGTTGCGGGACACCCACCCGGTGCTCCGCAGCTACCGCATCGCGGACGGGAACATCATCGAGGAGCCGGTCGACGTGCCTGGGGTGGGGGAGCCCGGGCTCGCCGGTTAGAATCCTCACTAGTTCAGTCAACAATCACCTGACCTGCCCCTGGGTCGATGATGACCCCTGAAGGAGGCCCCGTGGCCGTCGAAGTCCGCCTACCGACCGTCCTGCGCACCCACACCGGCGGGGCGTCCGTCGTCGAGCTCACCGGGACGACCCTGGGGGACGTGCTGGGCAAGTTGGTGGCCGAGTATCCAGGTATGGCGGGCCAGGTCATCCAGGATGACGGCTCCCTGCACAAGTTCGTCAATGTCTATGTGAACGACGACGACGTGCGCTACCTCCAGGGACTGGACACGCCGGTGCCCGACGGCGCCGAGATCTCGATCCTGCCCGCCGTGGCGGGGGGCTGAGCCGGCTCGGGGCGAGCGCGGCTCGGTAGTCGGAGAGAATCGATGGCGTTGTACCCGTCGGTATTGGCGATGATCGGGAACACACCCCTGGTCGAGATCAGTGAGCTGAGCCCGAATCCGGAAGCCCGGTTGTTCATCAAGCTGGAGGGGCAGAATCCCGGCGGGTCGGTGAAGGACCGGGTGGCGCTGTCGATGGTCGAGACGGCCGAGCGGGAGGGGATCCTGGTGCCGGGCAAGCCCGATCAGGTGCTCATGGAGCCCTCGTCGGGAAATACCGGCATCGGCCTGGCCATGGTGTGCCGGGTCAAGGGCTACCACCTCAAGGTGGTGATGCCGACCAACGTGTCGATCGAACGGCGCCAGCTCCTCGAGTTGTGGGGGGCCGAGATCATCGAGTCACCCGGCTCCGAAGGATCAAACGGTGCCGTGCGCATGGCCCGGGACCTGGCCGGCCAACATCCCGAGTGGAACTTCCTCTACCAGTACGGCAACCGGGCCAATCCCCAGGCGCACTACGAGGGGACCGGGCCCGAGGTCCTGCGCGACTGCCCCGACGTGACGCACTTCGTGGCCGGACTGGGCACTTCGGGGACACTGCTGGGCGTGGGCCGCTACCTGCGTGAGCAGCGGGGTGACGCCGTCCAGATCTGGGCGGTCGAGCCCCCTTCGGGCGAGATGGTCGACGGGCTGCGCAACCTCAACGACGGCTACATCCCCCCCATCTTCGAGGAATTGGGTGGCGCCGAGCTCCTGGACCGCAAGACCGTGGTGCGGCCTCGGGAGTCCATCGAGTGGACGCGGCGCCTGACTGACGTGGGTGTGTTCGCCGGCATATCGACGGGCGCGGCCGTGGCCGGGGCGATCAAGTGCGCGGCCTCCCTCGAGCCCGGGGTGACGGCGTCCATCGTGGTGGTCTCCGCCGATGGCGGCTGGAAGTACCTGTCGACGGGCGCGTGGACGGATGACCTGGACGAGGTGACCGAGCGGGCCAAGTCGATCATCTACTTCTGAGTCGGAGGTCCGTCGCTTCTTCTCTTGGGTTGGCGGATTCTGGGTGGGAGGCTTCTCGGCTGGAGGCTTCTCGGTTGAAAGGCGGCCGCGGCCGTATGGTGGTGGAATGCATGATTCCGTGACGGTGCACATGGCCGCTTCTCCCGAACAGGTGTGGGCGTTGGTGAGCGACGTCACCAAGATCGGTCGGTACAGTCCCGAGACCTTCGAGGCCGAATGGCTCGAGGGCGCATCCGGTCCGGCGGTCGGAGCCAAGTTCCGGGGTCATGTGAAGCGAAACGGCAAGGGCCCCACGTACTGGACCACCTGCACGGTGATGGCCAGCGAGCCCGGGCGCGAGTTCGCCTTCGGCGTCGGAACGGGCGAAAAACCGTTGAACGTCTGGCGCTACGCGATGGAGCCCAGCGGGGACGGCACCGACGTCACCGAGTCCTTCACGCTGGCGCAGACCATCCCGCTCCGCCTCTACTGGGCCGTCCTCGGGTGGGCGCGTGGCAAGACCAATCGCAACGGCATGCGGACCACCCTCGAGCGGGTCAAGGCCGAGGTCGAGTAGGTCGAGTAGGTCGGGTAGGTCGAGTAGGCGTCAACGTTCCTCGGTGCCGCTGCGCGGAGGATCTGCATCGCCCCGGTCCGCACCGGGCGGAGGTTCCTTGATCCGATCGGCGATCCACCGGGCCAGGTCGTTGATCACCGAGTCGCTGAGGGCCGCCGCGGCCAGGTCGGTGAGCACGGCGGCGGTGACCCGCCCATCCTCGTCGCCGGGGGGCGGCGACCACATGAAGTCGTTCCGCCCGCAGAATTCGATGGTGGAGATCAAGGCCACCTGGGCATTGCCGTCCTTGAGAGGATGGTTCTTGATCAGGTGCGCGCAGAGGACGGCGGCCTTGGTGGCGAAGTCCGGGTAGAAGTCCTCGCCGGCGAATCGGGCCGCTGGCGCGTGGAGGGCCGAATCGGCCAGATGGAGATCCGCCTCCTCAGCGATCTTCTTGGCCGGCGTCTGCAAGACGGCTTCGGCGACCAGAAGGAAGTCGGCCAACCCGGGATAGTCGATCGTCACCGGTCCAGGCGTTCCAGCGCACGGTGGTTTTGCTGCATGGCGTCGCGCACCCGCAGGAAGAAGTCCTCGTCGGCCCGCCGGCGACGGACCGCGGCGTTGAGGCTGTCGCGGGTTGGGTCGTGCCCATTGGTGCGCGGGTCCTGCTCCGGGTGCTCGCTCACGGACTGATGTTACGAGCCGATGCTACGGGCCGATGCTCCGAGCTCATGCTCCGAGCCGATATCCGAGCCGATACATGAGCCGATCGACGACGGCGGGCGCCAGACATCTCCCTCACGCAGGGTGACGGGGTCGGTGGCTGGCACCAGGGCGGCCAGGTGGGCCGCGTGCCGACCCATGACCAGCGCTGAGATGCCGGCATCGAAGGCGTCCGCCGAATCGACCATCTGATCGGCGAAGGTGGCGGGGACGCGCCACGGCGCATCGTGCAGATAGCGGACCCGATGCGCGCGGTTGCTCTTGCGCACGGGGCCGGTCAGCAGGCGCGGGTAGATCTCCACCACCGTCCATTTCGAAGGCGCATGGAAGGGCCAGACGCCGAACCCGGCCTCGCGCAGGCGGGGGAGATGGGGCATGCCGCGGAGGGAGCCGGTGCCGACCGTACCGGGACCGGCGATCTGGAAGATGCTCTTGGCGCCGATGCCGCCGACCGTGGCCCGCCGCTCGGCCCGGCGCAGGTGCTCGGGGAGCTCAGGTCGACCGAGACCCCGACGCCCCCAGAAGGGCGGCTCGCACCCCGACAGCCAGCCCTCGCCCTCGCGGCGGGCCAGATTCCACACGTCATCGGCGGTGCGGCAGCCGTGATGGCGCACGAACCAGTCGGGAAAGGAGAACGAGAAATCGAGCCCGACGACCAAGCCCTGACGGCAGGAGTGACGCCGCGCCACGAGGTCGTCCACCACCTCGGCCCGGTGGCGTCCGTTGCACAGTTCAACGAGCTGCCCGGCGCGGACGTGGGCCAACCAGATGTGTTGTGTCGCGGCCGCACCTTGGGCCGCGCCGGACCAATCGACTGCGATGACGTCCCCCGGGCGGTTCATCCTCCGGCGAGGGCGCTGAGTTTGGTGACGGTATTCCAGTTCCGGGTGGTGCTCGAGACTCCCAGATGCCGTTCCAGGTAGGTGCCGGTGAGCTTGGTCGTGGCGTAGCCGTCGGGCGTGTGGACGTACACCTCTCGTCCGATGATGGTCAGCTCGTCGTTCCCGCTGGGTGGCGGGCGAAAACCGGTGAGGCATGCTTTCGAGGGCGCTTCGGACAGGAACGTGACATGGTGCCGTGCTGGGTCCGCGCCCCGCTTTGGGTAGGGGCTGGTGGCCACCACTCGGGCCAGATCGGGAACGGTCCGGACGATGACCTTGGGCGCGCTGCCGAAGCTCCTCTCGAGCTCCTGCTCCAATGCCGTCTCGAGCTTCGACGTGGACCGGACGGACGACTGAAAGATCACGTTGCCCGTCTGGATGTAGGTCGAGACGTCGATGTAGCCGAGCGCGACGAACATCTCCTTGAGCTCGGCCATGGCCAGGCGACCGTGGCCAGCGACATTGACGCTGCGTAGCAGCGCCACGTAGGCCGTCATGAAGGTCACGCTAGTGCGGACACCGTTCGACTGTCCGAGAGATCAGGGAGGCCAGTGCCCGCTCACCCGCGAAGTTGGGGTGGAGCTCATCGCTGCTGAACCAGTTCCCGGAATCGCTCGACGGAAGATGATGCCCCGCCGACACCTTCGCCCAGTTTGCGATGGCAACGATCCCGTGGGGACTCTTTGAAGATTGTTGCAAGAGGAGCTCGTCCACCCGGTCTGCCTGCTCTGAAAACAGCTTCTCGGTTTGCGGCGTCCCGGGGCCGAAGACCTTCGTCGGGTAGGTGGTGGGAGTGACGAGAACGACACAAGAAGTCACAGCGCGCGCCAGCCTGACGTCACTCTTGATGTTGCCCTCGGTGCCATCCTGCCGATTGGCCAGGGCCGTCGCGTTCGATGTGGCTGCCGCAAAGTCGGCCCGAAGAGCGTCGTTCGTCCCGAGTTCGATCACGATCGCCGCGGGATGGTCCTTGCCCAATGCCCGCAGACTCCTCGCCACCCAGGTTCCATGCGTCACGCTGAGAGGCCATTGACCCTCGGCGTTCTCGCCCTCACCCCAGCCTGCGCCGAATTGACCGTCGATCGTCCAGTTACGAGTGTTGGGGTGACCGTTGAAGCCGACAGTTCGAATGTCCCTGGCCAGAAGGCCTGAAATGCTGTCGCCCAGCACGGCAATCTTCGGGTCCCCCCGCGAAACCGCCGATCCACAGCCTTCGAGCAGGCCGCACAGCAACGCCACGACCACGACGGCGGTGATGCGGCGGCTTCGAGCCTTGCCAACGCTGGTTGCCGGTCGTCGCATGCGGTCACTGTACGGGCCGAGAGGTCGAGAAAATGTTCGTCAGCAACCGGGCCCGAGGCGCGCCGGACGGCCAGACACCCTCGGAACGGTTGGACAGAGGTGAGGGTGGCGCGCAGTCGACCTTTGTCAATTGCACATCTAGGGTGGTTTCATGCAGCCGATTCTTCACCTCTCCATTCCGGTGCGGGATCTGCGCGAGGCCCGGCAATTCTACGTCGACACCCTGGGATGCCAGGCTGCGCGAACCCGCCCCGGTTTCGTGGACGTCTGGTTCTACGGGATGCAGATCACGCTGCAGGACCGGGCCGATGAGGTCGCCCCTCTCGGTGCCCGGACATCGCGCCACTTCGGGGTGACCCTCGGCCGCGACGACTTCGACACCGTGATCGAGCGGTTGGCGGATCGCCAGGTGCCGAGCCTGGTCCCGATCGCCACCGATGACCCGGGCACCCCCGTGGAACAGACCAAGACGAAGGTGGCCGATCCCAGCGGCAACGTCATTGAGTTCAAGACGTACGCCGACGTGGCCGCCGCGCTCGAGATCTCCACCCACCCCTACCCCGAGGCAATCGAGCACGGGAACTGAGCCGGGGCTTGCGGTCGCTCACGGTTCTCGGGTGCGACGGGAGCTGGCCCGGTCCGGGAGGTGCCGGCAGCGGCTATCTCGTGCGTGCCGGCGACACCGCGCTGTTGCTCGACGCAGGGCCCGGCACGTTCGCCAACCTGTGTCGTTGGGGTGATCCGGCCCGGGTGTCGGCCGTGGTCCTGACCCATGAGCACCCTGATCATTGGACGGACCTCGAGTCGTTCGCCACCTGGGCCGGCTACGGACCCGGGCAGGCCCGCTTCAGCGGCACCCGGGGCGTGCGCCTGCAGGTGCTCGCCCCACCGGGACTCCGCCGATGGTCGCATTTCGCGGAGGCGCCGTGGATCGAGTGGGGGGAACTGGCGCCGTCCATGGTGCTCTCGATCGGCTCGCTGCGGGCCCGATTCGTTGCCACCGACCACGGTCCCCCCACCCTCGCCGTGCGGCTGGACCACGAGGGCGCCACTCTGGCCTATTCGGCCGACTCGGGCCCGGGCTGGTCGGTGCAGGAGCTGGGCCCTGCCATCGGGACCTTCCTCTGCGAGGCGACCTACACCCGGGAATCCGAAGGCACCTTGCAGCATCTGAGCGGGAGTGAGGCCGGAGCGATGGCTCGCGAGGCCGGCGTGGCCCGGCTGATCCTCACCCACCGGTGGCCTACGGTGTCGGCCGACGCGGTGCGTCACGAAGCCGAGACGGCGTTCGGCCGGCCGGTGGAGCAAGCCATCGTGGGAGCCGTCTTCAATTGGTAAATGTCGGCGTTCGCCGACGATGAAAGGAGCACCATGTCCGAACACAACGGGGTCGGGATCGGTGACGCCGGCGGTGAGGCCCGCACGGCTCGTGGCGACGGAAGGGCCCTCGACGAGCTCCGCCCGGTGAGTTTCGGGCGTGACTTCACCGTCATGGCACCGGGATCGGTCCTGGTCTCGTTCGGGCAGACCAAGGTGTTGTGCACGGCCTCGGTCGAGGAACGGGTTCCCCCGTGGATGCGCGGCAGTGGAAAGGGCTGGGTCACGGCTGAGTACTCCATGCTGCCGGGCTCCACGCCCGAGCGAGCCTCACGGGAAGCCGCCAAGGGCAAGCAGTCCGGTCGCACACAGGAGATCCAACGCCTCATCGCCCGCTCATTGCGGGCGGTGAGTGATCTGGTGGTGCTGGGTGAGGTGCAGGTGACGGTGGACTGTGATGTCCTTCAGGCTGACGGGGGAACCCGCACCGCGTCGATCTGCGGGGCGTACGTGGCGTTGCACGACGCCTTCTCGCGCCTGGTGTCGTCCGCCACCCTGCGCCAGCACCCCTTGACCGATTCGGTGGCGGCCATCTCGGTGGGGATCGTCGACGGTGTCCCCATGTTGGACCTGCCCTACGCGGAGGATTCTCGGGCCGAGGTGGACATGAACGTGGTCATGACCGGGAGCGGTCGGTTCGTCGAGGTGCAGGGGACGGCGGAAGGTATGGCATTCAGCCGGGGTGAGCTGGACAGCATGCTGGCGTTGGCCGAAGGCGGCATCAAGGAGCTCACGAGCCTCCAGGCTGCGGCCTTGGCTGGGCCACCGCCGCCACGGTGAGCAAAGGGCCTTCGATCCGTCTGGTGCTGGCTTCGGCCAATCCGGACAAGGTGGCCGAGATCGTCGCCATCCTGTCCGAAGCGCTCGACGCCGACATCGTGCCGCGCCCGCGTGAGGTCCCCGACGTAGTGGAAGACGGCGCGACCCTGCTCGACAATGCCCGCCTCAAGGCGGTGGCCCTGGCCTCGGCCACCGGGCTGGCCGCCGTGGCCGACGACACCGGATTGGAGGTCGATGCCCTGCGGGGTGCTCCGGGCGTCTTCTCGGCACGCTACGCGGGAGAAGACGCCAGCTACGCCGACAATGTGTCCAAGCTGCTGGCTGCGCTCGCGGCCCTGCCCGATGGCGGAGGCTCCCGCCGGGCCCGATTCCGCACGGTGGCCCTGGTGGCCTTCCCCGACGGCACTGAGCTCTGGGCCGAGGGAGCGGTCGAGGGCACCATTGCCGCCGGTGTCACCGGCGGCGGCGGTTTCGGCTATGACCCGGTCTTTGTGCCGACCGACGGCGACGGCCGCACGTTTGCCGAGATGACGCCGGCCCAAAAGCACGACATTTCGCATCGCGGGCGGGCTTTTCGATCACTGGCCGCGGCCCTGCGACAGCGCGCCGACGCGTCGCGATAGCCCGGTGACGGGCCTGGCGCGAACGAAAGAGCCCGTTACTCGGCTTGTTCGGCCTCGGGAGTGGCCCCGGCCGTCGCCTCGGCCCGGGAGACTTGCGAGACTCGGGAGGCTCTGGCGGCTCTGGCGGCTCGAAGCTGGGTGACCCCATTGGTGAGCAAGTCTTTTATCAACTTGTCGTTGTCCTTGGAGATGAAGAGATGGACACGCTTCTCGAACAGGGCCCGCATGATCGGGTTGAAGGCGTGGTAGGTCTCGGAGAAGTGGACCCGGGTGGTCCCGTTGCCGAGATCCTCGAGGCGCGTGCGGCCTTCGGCCTTCGACCAGAGCGGTTTCCCGATGGCGTCGTACTTCCACGACTCCTTGGGTGTGACCTCGGTCAGCCACTCCCACGACTGACCCTGCCCTCCCGAGAGCAGGTAGCGCGGCACCCGGAAGGTGCAGTGACGTACCAGACCCTCGCCGATGGCATCGCCGGGATGAAGGATCTCAATGGTCACATCGCCCGATTGCGAGCGGGGAGCACGGAACCAGAAGAGAGTCCACAGCTCATCGGGACTGGCGGCGATATCGACGAAGAAATGATGTTCCTGCACCGGGTCACCATATCGCTGGACCTGACACCCATGTCAGGTTAGAGGATGCGAGGGCGGTAGCCGTGAGGAGCCGGTCATGTGGCTCACGCAAACGGCGTGCCGTAGCGGTTGAGGTGGGCCTTCTGTGACAAGGGCAGGCGGCGAGCCGGGCCGAGCGGCCGGGCCAGATGACCGAGCGGGACCACGGCCACCGGCACAACTTCGGTGGGCAGGCCCAGGAGGTCAGTCAATTCGTCGCCGCCCAGGACGGGCAGGGTGGTGAGGGTGGAGCCCAGACCCAGCGCGTGGGCGGCCAGGAGGAGGTTCTGCACGGCCGGAAAGATCGACGCGTCCATCGCTCCGGCGTAGGTCAGCCGGGTGTCGCCACAGATCACGACGAGGACGGGAGCACTGGCGACCCCACCCATGGCGCCGTGGTCGACGTCGCGCAGGAAGGCAGGTGACAAGCGCTCAGCCTCGAGGGCCTTCGCCCCACCCTCCCAGACCCGGGCCGTGATGGCGCCGATGGCGGCCCGGAGCTCGGCATCTCGGACGACCACGAAGACGAACGGCTGACTGTTTTCAGCGCTGGGTGCGTGGGTGGCGGCGGTGAGGACCTGGGTGACCAGGGAGTCGTCGACTGCGTCAGGAAGGAAGGAGCGGGCGGCACGCTGAGTCAGCACCACCTCGAAGAATTCGGACATGCGTCAGCAGTCGTCTCCGCGGCCGTTGTTGCCATGTCTGTGCATTGTGGTCAGCCCATCGATCGCTCTGCGAGGTCGTCCTCATTGTAGGAGTGGCCCACGGGTGGCGTTGGTCCCGGTCTGCCCAAGGTCAGGTGCGACCGCTGCCGTGCCCGGGATCACCGAAGGCCGGCCAGGGGCCCCACTAACATCGTCAGGCCGGTATATCAGATCCGCATTCCATTGAGTGATCCGCAGATGGTGGGCCCGACGAAGGCCCGAAAGTGAGCGCGCTGTGAGTGAGACAACCAATCGTCGAAGTTGGGAGGACTGGGGCGCCGTCGATCCGATGTACGCCATCCTCACCGATCCGCAATTTCGATTCGGCAAGGGCGATCTCGACTACTTCCTCGAGACGGGCGAAGGAACGATCACGCAGGTGCTGGCCGAATGTGAGCGACTCGGTCTTTGTCGGCAGCGCGGCCTGGCGCTTGACTTCGGATGCGGCATCGGGCGGTTGACCGCGCCCCTGGCCGATCACTTCGAGAGCGTGGTCGGTCTCGACATCGCTTCGAGCATGGTGGAGCGAGCCCGGAGCATCCACGGCGACCGCTGTCAGTTCGCTGTCCACCAAAGTGACGACCTCGCCATGTACCCCTCGAGGTCGTTCGACTTCGTTCTCTGCCTCCTGGTGCTCCAGCACCTCCCGACTCGCTCCCTCATGGAGCGGTACATGACCGAATTTGTCCGCATCCTGCGGCCCGGCGGCGCCCTTGTCCTGCAGCTGTGCTCGCAGGTACCGAGCCCGCCGCCGCTCCCGCCGTGGAAGACCAAGGAGGGAGCGCGAAAGCGACTCGGGCTTGAACTGCGTCGGTGGGGTGTCAGTCCCGACTATCTCTACAAGCGCTTGGATTGGTTGCCCGAGATGACCATGACCGCCATTTCGGACGACGACGCCCGGGCGGTGTTCGCCTCGGCCGGTGGCCAGGTCCTCTTCGCCACCGTGCCCAACGTGGATCCGCAGGGGACCGAGGACCGGACGTACTACGTGACCCGCTGACGACGGAAGCGCCCTATGGTGCTCTGGCCCGGTCCGGATCGAGCCGTCCCGGACCCGTGGGAGAGTCTGCCGAAGGAGCCAGCGGATTGGGCCTTGTGATGACAAACCGCTACCTTGTGCCCTGCACCGGCGACGGGTCGGTGTCCGCCAAGCATCATGACGTGGTTGAGAAGAACGGCGGAGGGGGACAAGGAGGACGACGGTGGCCGACGGCGCCGCATCGCAAGAAGAGGTATTGCAGCAGATCATCGGTCAGCCGACCGGCAAGGCCAAAGTGGTGGTCGAGCGCGGCCCGGTGAGTCACTTTGCTGAAGCGGTCGGGAGTACGAGCCCGATTTACCGCAATCCCGAGGCGGCGAAGGCGGCCGGGTTCGATGCCATTCCAGCCCCTCCGACCTGGCCTTTCGCCATGGAGTTCGCGGGCAAATTCGAGGAGATGCAGCCGTCCGACGCTCCGACCGGCAATCCCCTCATGACCGCTGTGGGACCCCTCATGGCGAAGGGAGGACTGATCCTCCACGGTGAGCAGGAGTTCATCTACCACCGGCCCGTTCAGGTGGGCGACGTTCTGGTGAGCGAAGGCAAGATCACCGATGCCTACCAGAAGGAGTCCAAGGGCAAGACGATGACCTTCATCGTCAGTGAGACCAACTGGTCTGACGATGCGACCGGCGAGCCGGTGGTTACCGCTCGCTTCAACCTGATCCACCGCTCCTAGACCGGGGCCGATGTGACGACGTTGCACTCCGCCACCCCGGTGCTGACCGGGCACACGCCTGGAACACGTGGTCCATCGACCACTGGCTGCACCTGTCCGGGGCGTGAGATGACGCGACGCGCAACGCAGAGTTGATCGATCGCAACGCCACGAATGGATGTCGAACCGCAGGAATGGATGTTGAAAGTGGAGGGCGCGGCTGAGTCGGCTGCGGCCATGAACTCTTGAAGAGGGGATGGACACATGGGTGAGCAGAAGTTGTTCTTCGAAGACGTGTCGGTGGGTGACGAGGCTCCTGTTACCTCGCACAAACTGACCAGGACCGACCTGGTGAAGTACGCCGGCGCTTCGGGTGACTTCAACCCGATGCACCATGACGAAGTGGCGGCCCAGGCAGCTGGTCAACCCAGCGTCTTTGGCCACGGCATGTTCTCGATGGGTCTCCTAGGCTCGGCGCTGACCGACTATGTGGGCGTCGGCAATGTGACGAGGTATCAAGTCCGCTTTGCCCGGCAGACCTGGCCCGACGAGGTCTTGACGTCGAAGATCGTGGTCACGGGCAAGCGCGAGGAGGATGCCAAGTCGCTGATCGATCTTTCGGTCACCCTCTCCAACGGCGAGGGCGAGGCCAAGCTGGTGGGCCAGGCCACCGCCGCACTTCCCAGCAAGAGCTGAGTCTCAGGCCAGCCCGGCCAATGTGAGCGGTCGTTGCTTCGGGTGTATACGACTAGTCCAATTGGTTGGACATAAAGTGTCTATAGTATTAGCCTGATCGTATACAGTGGGCTATAGCCCACGGGACACACCGCATCCCGGGACTGCTCATCAAGCCCACAGCAAGGCCAGATCGCGTCAACGCGGGAGGTCGATGTCATGTACCACGCCACATTCGTATTCGATCCGAGGGGAGTGTGGCGGGCCCAGATCGATGAATTGCCCGAAGTCTGGGCTTCAGCACGGACGCTGGGCAAGGCCCGTGAATACCTCGTGGATGCTCTGGCCCCGCGCCTGACCACACCCGCACGCCTGCTCTGGGATCGGGTGATCTTCCAGCCGCCGACCCTGCCGCCTCGTGTCGAGGAATCCGTGGCCAAGGCCCTGGCGCACCGGGAAATGGCTGAGTCGGTGCGACAGGCGGCGGGGGAGGCGACCCGCAAGGCGGCCACCGATCTGGTCACCGAAGCGCAGTTGTCGATGCGGGACGCCGCCGACATTTTGGGACTGTCCCATCAGCGGGTGCAGCAGCTCGTGGCGGCCGGCGCGCCCGGGCATCCGGCTGCGTCGGATCCGGCGGAGGGTGGCGAGAGAGCTCTGGCGGAGGCCGTGAGCGTGTTTCTCCATGCCGGTCTCGACAAGGACCTCGGATCCGTCGCCACAGCCATGGTCTCGGCCCTGGCCGCAGCGGCGGCCACCGGCGCCGCGGTCGGTGCCGGTGCCGGTGCGGGTGACGCCGGGCCGTAGCGCGGGCGTCGATCGCACCCGGATTCAGGCAGGATCGAAGCGCACCGGCAGTCGGGCCGGTCCCCAGATGCCGAAGGTGGCCGGCTTCCAGGTCACCTCCCCGTTCCGGGCCAAATTGGGCATTCGTTGGGCCAACAAGGGCAGTGCCTCCTGCAGCTCCCCTCGGGCCAGGGCCGCGCCCATGCAGAAGTGGATGCCCGAACCGAAGGTCACGTGGGCGCTGTCGCGCTGAATGGTGATGTCGAATTCGTTCGGGAGCTCCCAGACATCGGGATCGCGGTTGGCCCCGGCCAGCGCCGTCGAGACGATGGTGCCCTGCGGGAACAGGACGTCGCGGTACACCACGTCCTCAGAGGCGAAACGAACGGTGGCTCGCACCGCACCGAGAAATCGCATCGACTCCTCGACCGCCCGCGGGGCCAGTTCGGGATGCTCGGCCAACAGGGCCCACTGGTCCGGATGGTCGGCGAAGAGGGCAATGCAGCACGCCAGTTGGTTGCGCGTGGTATCGGTTCCGGCCATGAGGACAGCCTGCGCCAGCATGGTCATCTCGTCGGTCGAGAGGCGATCGCCCTCCTCCTCTATGGCGATCAGGTCGCTGAGCAGGTCATGGCGCGGCGCGGCGCGGCGCTCCGCCACCATGTCACCGACATAGACGGCCAGCTCGTTTGCCGCCCGCTCGATGAGTGGCAGATCGTCGGCCAGCATGCCGTTGAAAATGCGGAAGATGTCGGTGGCCCAGCTGGAGAACAGCTTCCAGTCCTCAGGTGGGGCCCCGAGCAACTCACAGATGATGGGAATGGGGTAAGGCTCGCAGATGTCGGCCACGAACTCACATCGGCCCTGCGACGCTACCCGATCAATCAGGTCGTTCAGCACTGCTCGCATCGTTGGGCGCAGCCGGTTGGCCGAGGCCGGAGTGAAGGCCGGCGCGACCAGCCGGCGTAGGCGAGCGTGCTCGTCACCCTCCATGGAGAGAATCGACTGGCGGCGCCGCCTGAAGTCGTCGCTGTCGGGCAGTCCGGCCATCTGGGGCAGCATCGACAGGGCCGAATGAAACCGCTTGTCCCGCAGGATCGCGGTGACGTCCTCCATTCGAGTCACGCCGTAGCCCATGTCCGTGTGGGCCAGCCAGTGGTGCGACCGCGCTTCCTCAATTGCGGCCAGCGCATCGAGCCGCTCCAACCCCACGGTGTTGAGAGTGGGCAAGTCGAGCTGGTCGACCGGCTGAACCCGGGAAGTCATGTTCCCGAGTCTTGCAGCGATGGATGCCGTTTGGCCATCATCGGGAGGATCCACGATTTGGGGATGAGGTGGCCAGCCGCTGCACCGACCCGGTTGGCCGCTCCGGGAATGACCACGGGACGACCGGCCGCCAACCCGGCCACCGCCGCCTGGGCCACCTGGTCGGCCGGCACCCACATGATTTTCGGGAGCGAGGCGCTGGCTTCCTCGTCGCTCATCCCGGCCGCCTCGGCGAACCCGGTCTCCACCGGGCCCGGGCACAGCGTGGTCACCGTGACGCCGGTGCCCTTGAGCTCGGCACCCAGGGCACGCCCGTAGGAGAGCACGAACGCCTTGGACGCGCCGTAGACGGCCTGGCCGGGCAACGGCTGGAAGGCGGCGGTCGACGCGGTGTTGAGGATGGCGCCGTTGCGCAGATTGACCATGCCGGGGATGAACAGCGTGCACAGGTCGACGACGGCTTCGATATTCGTACGGACCATGGCCAGCTCGGCGTAGCGATCGCTCTTGTGCACCGGGCCCATGGTGGTCAAGCCGGCGTTGTTGACCAGGACATCGACATTGAGCCCGCGCCCCTCGACTTGTTCGGGCAGGGCACGCCGCGATTCGGCATCGCTCAGATCGGCGGCGATCACCTCGCTGCGCACGCGGTACGCGACGGCGAGTTCCTCGGCCAGCGCGCGCAGCCGGTCCTCCCGGCGTGCCACCAGGGTCACACCATGTCCCCGCTTGGCCAGCTCCCGGGCAATCTGGGCACCGATGCCAGAGGACGACCCGGTGACCAAGGCGGTTGTGCTCTCTTTGGGGATCGGGAGTGCCATGGGCAGACTGTACGCGGACCAGGGGCGTCTCGGCGCCTCCGACCGGTGCGGGTACGCGTTCCGCCGGTATGGGGTCGAAGTCGGCGCGTTGGGTGAAGATTGTGTTACGGGTAACCCCGCCACCAGCACCTTCGCAAATCTCCTGTTCACGTGGGGTTCACAGAGCAGCAGGCAGGGTGGATACTGGCCCTAGTACGGCTGTGGGTCCCTCACCCGCTGCCTTGAGTGGAAAGGAGCTGCCGATGACCTCGACACGCTCGACCGAGGAAGGCGATCCACCGGGTTAGAGATGCGTCACCGATGTCGGATCGGTGACGCGACGTAGTCGATCACTCGACGAGACGCTCGGCGTATGAATGAGGCCGAACTCGCGCCGGTGCGTGTGCAGGCAGGCCATCAGGGCCGCCGCCGGCACCTACTGCGCCAATCGTTGACGTGGGTGGGAGACTGCCAGGACAACACAACAACGAGTTCAGGACCGGCCTCGCCGCCGGTCCTGCTCGCGTCAGGGACCGGTTGACCGAGGCTCTGATGTGGGACGTGGCAGTGTGGGCACGATGACCGAGGCGTTCAGCGATGGGTCCGGACGGCGGCGTCTCGGGATGTTTCCCCTCTCGACCATCCTCTTTCCCCATGCTCTGTTGCCATTGCATGTCTTCGAACCCCGGTACCGGGAGTTGGTGGCGGACTGCATGGCGGGCGACGCCCGGTTCGGCACCGTCCTCATCGCGCGCGGCTCGGAGGTGGGCGGAGGGGACGAGCGGATGGATGTCGGGACACGCGCGGTGATCACCCGTAGGGCCGCCCTCTCCGACGGTCGCTCGCTCATGATGGTGGGGGGTGAGACTCGGATCCGGGTCGCCCAGTGGCTGGACGACGATCCCTACCCGCTGGCCCTGGTGGAGGAGTGGACACCCGAGATCGAGCCGGACGACGGCATGCTGGCGCGCGCCGTGCGTTGCGTGCGGCGCGCCCGGGGGCTGCTGTCCGAGTCCGGCACGACCGCCGCGTTGTCACCTGATGTGCAATTTCGACGACGACCCCGAAGTCGCAAGTTGGCAGGTCTGCGCGGCCGCACCCTTGAATACGATCGATGCCCATCGGGTGCTCTCGGCCAGCGGGACCGTGGCACGATTGGCCCTTCTCATCGAGCTCACCGAGGCGGTGTCGCAGGACCTCGTGGCCATGTTGGCGGAGGGCTGACCGACAGCACCGCCTGCGTTCAGCCCTCCAGGACAGGGAGGACCGCCTTGAGAAAACGTCGGGGAGCCTCGACCATGGGATAGTGGCCCACCCCTTCGAGCCGCACGACCGAGGCGTCGGGTCGGGCGGCCAGGAGGGTGTCGACCATGTCGGGAACGGCGATCGGGTCGTCCATGCCCCACACCACGTGCAGCGGCGAGGGATCGGACTCGATAGCGCCGGTGAAACGAGATTGACGGCGCCGCCGTTCCTCGATGTAGCGAATGAGCCGCGGGAGTATCAGGTGCCCGTCGTCCCGCAAGATCTGCTCCACGGTGGGCGGCAGGGGATCCTGCGGATCCTCTGCCCCGGCCAAGTCGGCATCGGGGCTGAAGGTGTCGCGCAGGCTCTGGGTCAACGACGCGGCGTTGATGGGGGTATCCGCCGGGAGTTTCTCGTCGGGCAGACCGAGCAGGAACTGTTGCCCGTTGGTGAGGTGGGCCTGCTCGATGTAGATGCTGCCGTTGGTCAGGATGCGCTGGTCCACCTCCACCGGCCACGCACCCTCTTGACGGCGGGCCAGCAATTCGCCGCCGACGGTGTCGCCCATGTCATGGGTGAGGAGCGACAATCGGGGGAGTCCCAGCTCGGCCACGAAGGCGACAACCAGGTCGGCCTGGAGCGCCAGGGTGTAGGGCTGATCGGGTTTGGCCGAGAGGCCGTAGCCGAGGCCGTCGAGCAGGAGCACCCGCCGTCCGGCCCGCAGCGATGGGAGGACGGCGGCGTAGTCGAAGGACGACGAGGGAAATCCGTGGAGGATCAACAAAGGCGAGTGGAGCTCGGGTCCGATGGCGGGCGCATCGATGGTGAAGACCCGGTACCCACCCAACTGACGGTGCGTGCCGGTGGCCTCCCACCCTGCGCTGGTGGTGATCGTCATGTGCCCGACAGCTTCTCCACCATCGGCCCGAGTGCCTCCCAGCTGTCGGCCTCGATCGACCAGTAGGAGATGCCGTACTCCTCACGGCGCCACTGCAGCTCCTCGGCCATCTCGTCCAGCGTGCCGAGCAGGGCCAGCGGGATGTGCAGGGCGTCGTGCGTGCTGATGCCAAAGTGCGGGGCCATGGCGTCGGCAATCCCGCTGGCGTCGTCGGTGATCATGACGAAGCCGATGAGCGCGTTCAGCTCGAGGTCGCCGAACCGATCCCCGGCCGCTTCCTTGACCCAGGCCAGCTTCTCGCGGGTGCGTTCGGGGGAGGCGTTGGGGGCGGTCTCGGCTCCCCCCGTGCCCTCGCGCAGGTTGACGTTGATGCTCACGACGTCGGCATGACGGGCTGCGAAGGAGAGCACGCGTTTGCCCCCGCCGCCGATGATCAGGGGTGGACCGGGGTGCTGCACGGGGCGCGGACGGAGGGTGTGCTCGTGCACCTGGTAGTAGGCGCCCTCGAACGAGAAGGGCCCGTCCGTCCGCAGCAGGCCTTGGAGGACCTGGACCGCCTCTTCGAACCGTTCGACCCGGACCCGCGGTGGGTCGTAGGTCATGCCCGCTTCCTCGTAGTCGGTTTTCATCCACCCGGCGCCGAGGCTGAGCTCGAAGCGTCCGTCGCTGAGCACATCGAGCGTGGCCGCTTCCTTGGCCAGGACGAGTGGATGCCGGTAGTCGTTGCCGAAGACGAGCGAGCCCATGCGCAGGTTCGTGGTGGCCGCGGCCACGGCGGCCAGCGCCGGGATCGGGGCGAGCTGATCCCCGAAGTGATCAGGCATGAGCAGGGTGGCGTACCCGAGATCCTCGGCCCGACGGGCCTGCTCGGCCCACGAGCGGGCCGTGCCCTCTGGCGTGGTGCTCAGCTGGGCGGCAAAACGGAATTTTCGATCGTGCGGCATGCCGTCATGGTGCCTCACGGCCGATGAAAGGGGAAATTGTTGCCCTGGCCGGCTCGCCGGCGGGCGACGCGAGCCGCACCGCTTCGTATCACGGCCGCATTTCTGGGAGGATGGGGAGGGGAGGGGGCCTTGTGACAGCCGACACCTTGGGGCGTGCCAACACCAGCAAATCCGCAGTCAAAGACATGTCTGCCCTCAAGGGCACGTTCGCGCACGCGGTGAGAATCGTCACCCTGGCCGTGGTGGTACTCCTCTTGGGTGCAACCGCGTCGATCGCGGGATTGGCCCCGGCCGCGAACCGGGTCGCTGGAGCTTCTGGCCCGGCGTCGGGTACGGGTTCGGCGTCGGCGTCGGGTTCGAGCCGGAACCCACAGGGCGCGCAGATCACCAACGCCCGGGCAGGCGGCGGGCAGGCGCCGCACAACCTGATCAATGCTCAAATGACACCGGCCCAGGCATACGCCCGGGCCCTCAGTTGGGTGTCGGCACACGTTCCGTACAATCAGAGCGCCACTCGTGACGCGCCGAATGCGCCCGTTGGTCCCTATCGTACGGATTGTTCGGGCTTCATCTCCATGGCGTGGGGACTTTCGTCGTCGTTGACGACCCAGTCGCTTCCAAGCGTCGCCAGTCCGATTTCAGCGGCGCAGCTCACCGAGGGCGACATCTTGGATTACAACAGCACCACTGATCCCAGGAACGGATCACACGTCGTGATGTTCGTGTCCTGGGCCAATCCGCAACATACCCAGTACACCGAGGATGAAGAAGCCGCTGGGGGATTGGGCGCAGTCCAGCGCACGATCTCCTACCCGTACGACGCGACCATGGATGGGTCGGGGTCTTGGATCCCCTACCGCTACGACAACATGGTAGAGCCACCCATAACCCAGAACGGGGGCTTCGAGTCGGGCTACTCGCCGTGGCAGGAGGCGCCCAATGCGAACTTCGCCGTCTATGCCAACGGGCAGCTTGCCCCCAATGACACCGCCTACGCCGGCACTCACTACGGTGCAACCAACGCGTCGGCCCCCGGTGGCGGGATATTCGAGGACATCTCGGGGCTCACCATCAACAGCGGCGACACCTACTGCGGGAGTGCCGAGCTGCGAGACCAGCTCAACGAAACCGGCGCCAGCGGCCAGTTCGTCATCTGGCTCCTCGGTGGCGGCGGCAACGAGAACACCCACGTCGCCTACGCCAATCTGGGCCACGGCACGAACTGGACCCAGAGCTCGGACTGCGTCACCGCGACGACCAGCCACACCGACGTCCGCATCCAGTTCTACCCCAACCCGGGTACGCCCACTCTCGACATCGATGCGGTGGACGTGCACGCTGCGCTGAACATCCAAGCATCCATAACCCAGAACGGGGGCTTCGAGTCGGGCTACTCGCCGTGGCAGGAGGCGCCCCATCGAACTTCGCCGTCTATGCCAACGGGCAGCTTGCCCCCAATGACACCGCCTACGCGGGCACTCACTACGGTGCAACCAACGCGTCGGCCCCCGGTGGCGGGATATTCGAGGACATCTCGGGCCTCACCATCAACAGCGGCGACACCTACTGCGGGAGTGCCGAGCTGCGAGACCAGCTCAACGAAACCGGCGCCAGCGGCCAGTTCGTCATCTGGCTCCTCGGTGGCGGCGGCAACGAGAACACCCACGTCGCCTACGCCAATCTGGGCCACGGCACGAACTGGACCCAGAGCTCGGACTGCGTCACCGCGACGACCAGCCACACCGACGTCCGCATCCAGTTCTACCCCAACCCGGGTACGCCCACTCTCGACATCGATGCGGTGGACTTGCACGCTGCGCTGAACATCCAAGCCCTGGCCATAACCCAGAACGGGGGCTTCGAGTCGGGCTACTCGCCGTGGCAGGAGGCGCCCAATGCGAACTTCGCCGTCTATGCCAACGGGCAGCTTGCCCCCAATGACACGGCCTACGCCGGCACTCACTACGGTGCAACCAACGCGTCGGCCCCCGGTGGCGGGATATTCGAGGACATCTCGGGCCTCACCATCAACAGCGGCGACACCTACTGCGGGAGTGCCGAGCTGCGAGACCAGCTCAACGAAACCGGCGCCAGCGGCCAGTTCGTCATCTGGCTCCTCGGTGGCGGCGGCAACGAGAACACCCACGTCGCCTACGCCAATCTGGGCCACGGCACGAACTGGACCCAGAGCTCGGACTGCGTCACCGCGACGACCAGCCACACCGACGTCCGCATCCAGTTCTACCCCAACCCGGGTACGCCCACTCTCGACATCGATGCGGTGGACGTGGCCCAGGTATGACCGCGTGCCCGGCGCTTCGCGGTATCTCACCGCGGCTCAGGCCGAATGCCGTCGACCAGGTAGTCCCAGGTCTCGTCCCCATAGCGCTCCCATGTGCGGAGCGGACGCGCCCGGGCCTGGCGCACCAGGTCGGCATGGAGCGCGTCGTCGGTCAGCAGGCGCCTGAGCGCCCGGGCGATGTCATGGTCGTCGCGCGGGTCGACCAGGAGCGCCCCGCCCCCCTCGGCGATCTCACGCATGCTGCCGAAGTTCGAGGTGATGACCGGAGTGCCGCTCGCAATGGACTCAGCCACCGGGAGACCGAACCCTTCGTTCAAGGAAGGGAAGAGCGTGCAACGCGCCGTCGCATACGCCGCCCAGAGGAGCGCATCACTGAGCGCCCTCAGAGCGTGGACGGGACGCCCCAGTGATTGCAGCGTGTGGAGAGTGGCGGTAAATCGTTCGCTGTTCCACGAGTTGCCACCCACCAACAGGAGACTGAATTCGAGCCCGTCACGCCACAACAGCTCGGCGGCGTGCAGCACGGCCAAGTGGTTCTTGCGCGGCTCGTGGCTGCCCACCACCAGGACCATCGGCAGGCCGACGACGGCCAGCTGCTCGCGGGCGAATCCGACAGCCTCGTCGTCGAGGGGTGGTCGGTCGATGGGCAACGAAATCGGCACGATCTGCGGACCGTCGATACCGGCGCCCTTCAGCATCGTGCGCCACCCCCCGTACTCGACGGCCGCGGCGTGGGAGATGGTCGCCACCCGCTGTGTCTGTGCCACCGCGGTGAGGTAGTTGGCGAAGTCCCCGCCCATGCCCTCGATGGCGGTCTCTCCCGTCGTCAGCGGCACGCAGTCGAACCCGATGGCGGCACTTTGATTTCCCGAGTACCGGGCGAGGGCATGGAAGCGGTCGACCCGACCAGCCTCGCCGGCTATCTCGGGCAGGACATAGGTGGACCGCCACGGCACGACGAGATTGCCCAGAGGCGCGGCCGGTTCGTCGCTCTCGGGATCGGACTTGGTGCCATTGAGTACCGATGGGGGCAACCGGTGCAGCGCGGTGTACCCGGGCGTCCAGCCGACGAGCACGATGTCGCGCGTGCGGTCCCAGTGCCGGGCTACTTCACGGGCCACCCGCTGCACGCCGGTGGCAAAGACAGCACTTGACGTGTGGTGGTGATCGACCACCACCCCGCCCGTGACCACCTCGACCGGCCGGTACAGTGGGTCCGCGCCGTTCGTCGCCGCGGGCCCGTGGTCGATCAGGACGTCGGCCAACGCGGCCAGCGGGCCGTCGAGTTCAGCGATCCGGCAGGCCCTCCGAACGCCTGACTCGTCCGGCAATTCGCCGGACAACACGGCGAGCGCCAGCCACATTCGGTCCGCTCTTCCCTCCGACAGCGCCCGTGCGAGCTCTTCGAGGAGGTCGGCCGTGTGCCCGCCCGTCGGGCCCGTCCAGGGTGGCGAGGACCAACTCGAGGCGTCCACGCAGGCCGCCCCCGGGCCCGTCCGCTGCCCCGTCGATGTGCCGGGCCATCGTCGACTTCGTTGTCGAGGGACGGGAGCGCAGGACGCTCCTCATGGTGCCGGCGAGGTGTCTGAAGGCAGCAGCGGGGCCACCAGCACGGCCCAAAGCTCGCGCGCGTAGTCGTCCCAATTGCGGCGAGGTCGGGATGCGATCTGGGCGCGGAGATCTTCGAGTGCGTCATCGTCGGTCAGCAGGGTTCGCATGGCACCTTCCAGGGCCGCATCGTCGTAGGGGTCGACCGTGAGGGCACCCCCTTCTGATGCCAGGACACGCATGCTGCCGAAGTCCGAGGTGATGACGGGAGTCCCGGCCGCGAACGACTCGGCAATGGGAAGTCCGAATCCCTCGTGCTTCGATGGGAAGACAGTGAAGCGCGCGGATCGATAGGACTCGTGCAGGACCGACATGTCGGCGTTGCGGAGTACCGCAATTCGACGTCCGGCCCGGGTGAGTTCCGCGATGCGATCGGGAAGCTCAGATCCCCACCCGCTTCCGCAGATGAAGGTGAGCTCGAAATCGAGACCACTACGCCACAATTTCTCGGCGGCGTGCAGCACGGCCAGATGATTCTTGCGCGGTTCGAGGCTTCCCACCATGAGCACCATGGGTCTTCGGGGCGGTCGCTGACGACGTCCAACGTCATCTGACTCGGGTGTGCTCGGCTCCACACATTCGACGATGACCGGGCCCCGCAATCCCTGCGCCGGCAGCGTGTCGGCGAATCCCTGGAACTCGACGGTGGCGGACGCGCTGACGCCGGCCACGCGGTCGGCGTGCTTGATCATGCTCAGGTAGTTGACGAAACGATTTGCGTCCGCGATCGGGACGAGGTCCGCGCTCACCACCGGGATGCAGTCGTGCCCGATCGCCACCAGGTGATTTCCCGAGAACTGGGCTAGGGCCGAGAGCCGGCTCGGAGCCTCGCCGAAGGGTACTTCCGGCGTCACGATGACGCAGCGCCACGGCACCAGAAGGGGGCCCTCGCCGTCGTGGTCCTCAGTGTCAGGTGTCGCTCCCTGCTCGTGTTCGTCCCACGACAGCACCCGCCCAAGCTCAGCCTGCGTGAGCGTTCGAAGGGACCCGCAGCGGTCCGTCCAGGCGGCGGGGGTCACGCCGTGATCTCGGGACCAGCGGGGGAGCAATTTGCCGAACGACTTGTTGAATTCCGGTATGGAGATCATGCCGGGCGCTGTGGTCGACCTCGACCAGGACCGAGTCCCGCGTCACGATGATCTCGCGCTCGGGCGACGAGCCGCTCGACGCTCCGCTGAGGCCGCAGTCGAGCAACCAGAGGGTGGCTTCGAGGATCCCGGACAGTTCGAACGTGCGTATGCCGTCATGGAATTCGTCCGGCGTGGGATAGCGGGCGGTGACGGCGACAAAGAGCAGCCACAACCGGTCGGCGCCGAGTTCGCCATGCACGGCCGTCACGAGCCGATCGAGGAGCTCCGACGCATTGCTGTCCGAATCGGCGACCGGCTCCGTGAGGAGAATGGGCGCCACGCTGAGAAGACGCTTCTGGAGGGGTCGGTGTTTCGAACCGGATTCGAGTGTGTTCGTCACTCTGTGTTCGTCACTCGCTCACTCGCTGACCGGGCGTCGAGGGAAGCGCTCGCGAACGGTCCGCAAGGGCTTGGTCACCCGCCAGGACAGCGTGGCCTGCAGGGCTCGGTACTCCTCCTGCAGCCGGCGATGTTCCCGAGCGGTCCGACTGGCGGCGAACGTCGCATCCTCCATGCGGTCCCCCCACCGCTCGAGTGCGACGGTGCGCCACTGGACCGACTGCGCCACGGCCGCCCTCTGCAGGGCCTGTACGGCTTCGAGTTCGGCCGCCATTTCCCGCTCGTGCAGGGTGGTGAAATTGTCCAGCACGTGGGCCGGGGCTGACAGGCTGGCACCGATCTCGTCGAAATGCTCGTCGGCGACGTAGAAGCGCGAGAGCCCGTCGAACAGGCAAAAGCGATAGCCGGCGTCACAGACGAGCTTCTCCCAGTCCTTGTGGGTGGGGCGGTTCCCGTTGGGGGCGATCGCCTCGATGACCAGCACCCACGGTCGCCAGCGCTGAAGGTCGAGGCCCTGGAGCACGTCGCTCTCGCTGCCCTCGACGTCGATGGACAGGAAATGTATGGCATCGGTGGCCCATTCGAATTCCGCCAACACATCGTCGAGGGTTCGTGTGCTGATCGTCACGTCGTGAATCTCATACCCGGCGCTGCGGTGCGCGTCGCCGATGGCGTCGACCAGGGTCGAGAGACCGGTGTCGGGTATCTGGTGGAGGGTCGTCGGCTCGTTCGGGTGCGACGTCATGGCCGCCTCTATGACGACGTCGCCCGGACGCTCGTCCTGGAGCAGCGCGGCGAAGGTCGGATCGGGCTCGATCGTGATGCCCCGCCACCCATGATCGTAGAAGGCTCGTGTGACCGAATCGTTGGTCGGATGGTTGGCCCCGACATCGACGTAGCGACCGTGGGCGATATGCCCGAGGGCCCGCCACAGCACCACGTCCTCGCCATTCTGGGCAAAAGAGTCGAAGGGGGGATCGGCCATCCGGTCATCTTACGGTCCAGCGCCGGGGGCTAGCGCCGGGGCTATGGGCCCAATGACCCGCATCGGCGCGTTCCGTCGTGAGTAGCCTTTGCCGATGCCAGGACCTGCGATGAGACCATTTCGATGACGGCGGTGACCGCACCCGATGTGGTGGCGGAACCAGCGGCCACCCGCTCCGGGCGATGGGACGGACCTACCGCACGGCAATTCGTGCGTCGGGCCGCCATCGTCATCGGTGCGTGGTTGGTCGGTGCCTTCGTCTTCTTCTACGCCCAGTGGTCGAGTGGATTCGACCGCATCATGGGGGACGAGGGGGACGCCCGACTCATCACGTACACGAACGAGCAGTGGTTTCTCGCGCTGCGGGGTGCACAGCCGTGGCGCAGTCCACCCTTCTTCTTCCCGACGAAGGGCCTCCTCGGCTACACCGACAGTTTCTTTCTCTACCAGATCTTCTTCGCCCCCTTCCGGGCCCTGGGCGCTGATCCGTTTCTTGCCCTGCAACTGACCATCGTCGTCCTGAGTTTTGTCACGTTCGTCTGCTTCGTGGTTTTCGTGTGCCAGGCGTTCCGGGCGCCGCTTCTCGTGGCGATCGTCGGCGCCCTCGTCTTCACGTTCGCCGGGAGCCTCTCGGGCCACGCCGGGTCCTTCCAGCTCTTTGGCATCTATTTCGTTCCGCCGATCGCCCTCCTCGCGCTGCAGGCCTGGCGGCTTCGTTCCGCCCGCCCGGGGGTGTCCATGACCCTCGGCGCGCTGGTGGGGCTCCTGTGGGCTCTGCTCCTGTTCTCCACCTACTACGTCGCCTGGTTCTCGCTGCTGGCCGCGGCCATCGTGGCCGTGCTCGTCTTCCTCCTCGCTCCCCGGGCGACGGCATCTGGGCTTGTTTCCGCCGTGAGGGAGGCGTGGCGAAGTCTTCTGGCCGGCATCGTCGGAGCGCTCGTGGGCATCGTCCCCTTCCTGCTCACCTATGTGCCGGTCGTGCACGAACAGGCGCCACGCCAGTACGCCGACGCCATCGCGTATGCGGTGACGTGGCAGGACTGGGACAACGTCGGGTCCGGGAACCTGTTGTGGTCGCATCTGCTCCACCTCTCATGGACGACGTCGTCACCGGACCCGTACGAACTCAGCTACGCCATTCCTCCCATTCTCTTTCTCACCGTCCTGGCCGGTGGCGCCGCGCTCGGCGTACGCAGGGGCCACGCGCCGCCTTCGCCTGACCCCGATACTCCGGCTGACCCTGGCCCTGTGTGGCGCGACCTTGATCCTTGCTCTCCTGCCGCTCGAGACGAAATTCGGCTCGGCCTGGGTCGTCGTGTGGCACATCCCCGGTGCCACGGCGATCCGTGCTATCGATCGGATCGAAATCGCCGGCAATCTGGTGGCGGCCCTGGCGCTGGTGCTGCTGGCCACCGAGGCGCTGCGACGATGGCACAGGTTGCGGGAGTCGCTTCCTCTCCGCGTGGTGGGGATCGCCCTGCTCTGCCTCATTGTGGTCGAACAAGTGCATGACACCTCGAACTCAACCCTTCGGCGCAGCACCGAGCTGGCGATGCTCGACGCGGTGCCCCCCGCCCCGTCGGGGTGCACGTCGTTCTTCGTCACCGACAGCCGCCCCAATCAGATTCCCTACTTCCAGTTCCAGACCTCGGCCATGCTCATCTCGCAGCGCGTCGGCGTGCCCACGCTCAATGGGTACAGCGGCGACACGCCGACAGGCTGGGGCTTGATGTCCCCCGACGCGGCGGACTACCGGGCCACGGTGAAGGCCTGGACCAGCGCCAACGGCATCGCCACCGGGGTCTGCAGCCTCGATCTGGGGTCGATGACCTGGGACACTCATCCCATGCTCTAGGTCTGCCAGGACGAACGGCAGGAGCGCCGGTGGCGCCCACCTCGCCGGCCCGGAACGGCACCGGGGGTGGCATAGATTGACGGCCATGTCGGGAGGGGGGCCATCGGTCGCCAGCGAAGCTGAAAGGACCACTGCGCCGGCGGCGAACGGTGGCGGCATCCTCCCCCTCTCCCCGCCGGTGGATCGGGACGCCACGCCCACCGAGGACGCGCCGAATCGCCGGGTTGGTCGTGTGGCCGGGGTCGCCGTGTGGATCATCGTCGGCCTGGCCATCGTGGTCGGGATCGCACTGCGGGCGTGGTCGCTGTCTCACTTCCCGACGACATCGGACGAAGCCGTCGCCGGCCTGATGGCGCAACAGATCCTGCACGGGCACTTCTCGGCGTTCTACTGGGGTCAGCCGTACGGCGGTGTGGAGCCGTACGTGACTGCGCCGGTCTTCGCCATTTTCGGATCCAGTATCCTGGACGCTCCACCTGGTCCCCGCGTTGTTGGCGGCGGGCGCGGGGGTGCTGACGTGGCGGATCGCCCGTCGCCTGGTGGCCGATCCGGCCCTGGCCGCCCTGGCCGGAGCGATCGCCTGGGCGGTCCCGAAGTTCGCGATGCTGACCACCACTTACGAATGGGGCTTCAGGGGAGTGGCGATGCTCTGTGGCCTCCTGCTCATCCTGGTGTCCCTGCGCGTCGTGGACGGGCACCGGCGGCCCTGGGATTTCGCCGAACTCGGACTCGTCCTCGGCGTCGGATGGTGGAGCTCACCGGAGATCGCGTACTTCGTGCTGCCCGCCCTCCTGCTGGTGCTGCAGTCCCTCTGGGCGGACAGCGAGCCCCGGAAAATCATTCGGTGGACGGGCAACATCCTCATCGTCGTGCTGGGTGCCCTGTTCGGGGCCCTGCCCTGGATCTGGGCCAACGTGCGCTCCGGCCTGGCGTCACTCGGCCCCAACGCCATCCACCTGGCGCCCCATTCACCCGATTTCGTCAGCCGTTTGCATCTCTTCTTCCAGTACTCCTCCGGACTGCTGCTGAGCCTGCGCGACATTGACACCGGGAACTGGCTCTTCGTGGCACCTGTGGGCATCGCCGTCGAGCTCGGCCTCGTGGCGATCCTGGCCGCGTCGGTGGTGCTGTGCGTGCTGCGGGGCGGGCGGAGCCTGGCCCTGGCCGCCGGGGTCGTGGCGTTTCCCTTCGTCGTGGCGCTTGTCCCCCGCCACTGGCTTCTGGGAGGACGGCCGCTATGTCGGCTACGGCGTTCCCCTGTTCGTCCTCGTGCTGACCATGGGTGGTGCCGAGGCGGCGCGACGGCTGTACCCGGGACGTCGACAGAGCGGCAGCGGCCTGACGGGGCGGCGCATGGGCCGCATGCTGGTGGCCGGGGTGGGGGCCGTGCTGGTCGGTCTGACCGTGGCCAACTTCGCCGTGTTCGGCCACCCGTTCCTCGGGGGATGGACAAACCCCGATGGCCCCACGCTGGCCGCCGTGTCCAAGCTCGAGTCAGCCGGTGTGCGAGACGGCTACGCCGACTACTGGGTGGCCTACCGCCTCGATTTCTTGAGCGGCGGCACGCTCCACGTCACGGTGGTGGGCACCGATCCGGACCGCTGGCGGGCTCTCAACCGCCAAGTGGTGCAGAGCCGGGCACCCGCCTGGATCTTCGTGCCCAACACCCGCGCCGGCGTTCAGCAGTTCAACAACGCAGTGCAAATTGTGGGACCGGGCAATGTGGACGAGGCGCAGTTCATCGCCGACCTCCACCGATTCCACATCGGGTACCGAACGATCACCACGGGCCTCGTCAACGCGGTGATCCCCGATCGTCCGGTCTCGCCGCACAGCCTCGGCATCCGCAATGTCGTGCGACGCAGCGGCTGAGGGTTGACGTTCGATACGGCAGCGCCGGCACGGGCCACCGGCCGCGGCACCGGCATGGCGTTGAGGGGGTCAGGGGCAGCCGGGGCGTCGAGGAGCGGAGCGGCGTCAGTCGCAGCAGGAGTCGCGCCAGCCGCAGCCTTCACACCGGTAGTGCGCGTGCTCGGGCCGTAGCTCTCCACCGCAGTGGGGGCATTCGGTGAAGGTCCCCAGGGGCGAGCGCAGGTTCGAGAAGGTCACGGACGGAACCACACGCATCTCCGACATTTCCTCAAGTTACCCCGCGGTGCCCGGAAATTTCGCGCATGGCGCGGTCGGGATCTAGAAGAAGCTGAACTTGGGCACACCCGAGTCGATGCCCTTGAAGAGCTCGCCCTTGGCCTCGATGAGCTCTTGTGGCGTCCAGGCCGAGTCGCGGGTCACCTGGCCCGCCGGTTGGAAGGCGCTCATGGCGTAGATGTTGCCGCCGAAGACCACGAAGATCTGGCCGTTGACATCGGCCGATTCGGGAGCGGCCAGGAAGGCGACGAGATTGGCGATGTTCTTGGGATCCCACGCGTCGAATGAGCCGTCGTCCTCTTTCTTGGCCATGCCGCCGAAGAGGTTCTCGGTCATCCGGGTGCGCGCCCGGGGGGCGATGGCGTTGGCGGTGACGCCGTAGCGACCGAGTTCGCTGGCGAGGATCCAGGTGAGGGCGGCGATCCCGGCCTTGGCGGCGCCGTAGTTGGCCTGCCCGGCGTTGCCGAAGAGCCCGGCCTCGGACGAGGTGTTGATGATGCGCCCCGTGACCTCGTCGCCCGCCTTGGCCTTGTTGCGCCAGTAGACGGCAGCGAAATGGGTGGGGGCAAAGTGTCCCTTGAGATGGACGCGGATCACGTCGTCCCAGTCGGACTCCTCCATGTTGAACGACATCTTGTCCCGGAGGATCCCGGCGTTGTTGACCAGGATGTCGAGCCTTCCGAAGGTGTCGATGGCCTGTTCGACCACGTTCTTTCCGCCCTGCCACGAGCTGATGTCGTCGCCGTTGACCGCGGCGTCGCCGCCCCGCTCCTTGATCAGGGCGACCACGTCCTCGGCCGGGTGCTCGTCGGCGGCCGTATTGGTCGAGCGCGCCGCCGACGTCGTTGACGATCACCTGGGCCCCCTCGCTGGCCAGCAGGAGCGCCTCCTCGCGGCCGATGCCCCGCCCGGCTCCGGTGACGATGGCAACCTTGCCGTCAAGCAGTCCCATGGGATCCCTCTTTCTCGAACGATGCACGAGCGCGCCAGCTGTCGCGCGGCGCGAGCAGCATTGCCGATCCGGTTGCTCAGGGGCAAAACTGCTCCAGGGCCGAAGCCGTGACCTCTGCGATCAGGGCGGTGGTCTCGGACCGGGCCCGATGTGGTCCGAATCGTTCGGCCAGGCTGGCGATTTCCAGGCCCACTGGTGGGGAACGGAGCAACGCCTGGTCCGCGTCGCCGACGATGCACAGGACCGGGCAACGTCCCGCGGCCAGGGCCAGGACGCCACCGGCAACCTTCCCTTCGAACGAAGGGGGATCGAGGTGCCCCTCGCCGGTGAGGACCAGGTCGGCCGCGCCGATGAGGGCGTCCAGGCCGTTCAGCTCGGCCAGGAGATCGAATCCGGGGGCCAGCCGGGCTCCAAGGGCCGCCAAGCCACCGGCCAGGCCTCCGGCCGCTCCGGCTCCGGGCAGGGCGTCGACATCGACGCCGAAGTCCCGCTCGGTAGCGCTCGGCCAGGAAGCCGAGCCGGTCGGTCAAGACGGCGATCTGCTCGGGCGTGGCCCCTTTCTGGGGACCGAAGACCCGGGCCGCATCGCGGAACGCGGTGGTCACGTCGCACGCCACCACCAAATCGACATCGGCCAGGGCATCGGACTGGGCCCACGGCCCGGACGGCACCCCATCCTCCGTCCGTGGTGGCGGAACCACCACAGCCGACGATGATGTGGGTGGCTCCGGCGGCCCGGGCCTCGAGCAAGAGGCGACCGACTCCCGTCGTATCGGCCCGCACGGGCTGATCGCCCTTGGGCGTGGGGAGCAGGGATCGCCCGGCCCGCCCGCGCCATCTCGATGACCGCGGTGGGCCCGTGCGCATCGGTGGCGGGGAGCAGGCGCCATTCGGCCCGCGTCGGCCGGCCCAGCATGTCGGGAACGGTCGAGAACTGCGGGCTGCCGCCCACCACTTCGAGCAATCCCTCGCCGCCGTCGGACATGGGCACTTCCCGGGCCGCCCAGCCGGCGTCGCGGGCCGGACCCGCCATGGCCGCGGCCGCCTCAGCGGCCGATGCCGTGCCCCTGAATTTGTCGGGCGCAGCGACCAGGACCGGCATCATGCCTGAAGCTAGACGACGGGCGACGACGGTGCCCGCGAGGCGGGTGAACCAATGTGTGCGGGGTCGGCAGCGCCTGGGGCGCTCCGTTAGACGGCCGTCTTCCAGAGTGCGAGGTTCTGCACGGTCAACCGGGAGGAGGGCGGCTCGCTCAGTTTGGAAAACAGGGTTCCCGGCTGGGTGCAATGGATCAGCAGGGTGCTCGATCGCGGGCTTCCGGGGGTGAGCGCTCGAGACCTGACCGCCGTCGTGGACCCCGCTGCGCTCTGGCACCAGACCGAGAAGGTTCCCGAAGCTGCACCCGCGAGTTCATAACTGAGGGTCGTCCTGTACGTCCCCGGCTGAATGGCCAGAATCGGCACACCGGGCACGCCAGCCGGAACAGCAGCTCTGGCGGCAGCGCTCCCGAACGTCGTCGCCGAGAAGGAGAGTGGAGTCGTGGGAAGTTCTGGGGCAACGCTCACGGCCAGGACGACGAGAGGGACACTGAGGATCAGCAGGAACGTCAGGGACGCGATGGGCCCTTCTGCATCGCGGCGGGCGTAGCGAAGCGCCGCGAAGAAGCCGAGAAGACAGAGTCCTAGTGCAAGAGGCAGAGCGAAGGCCGGGGCTCCGAAGTACTGGCCCAGACTATCGAATTGCGGGATGATCGAGTTCAGCCCGGGCCACCATCCCCCGAAGAGTGCCGGATCCCAGGAACGGAAATAGTTGTAGTACACATGGTTCCCCGACACGATGGGGATGGCCTGGTAGATCCAGGCTCCCGCCACCAAAATGATCGGAGCCCACAGGGTTCGTTGCCTCGCTTGCCACCGCGAGATGGCCCAGCCCGTCCAGGCCGCCAGCAGCGGCATGATCGACCATTCGAAGCGACCGTCGAAGGAATAGCCGCCGTAAGAGTTCGACGTGTAGGTCCCGTTGATCACCAGGATCACGGCCACCGTGGCCAGACTGCTCACAGTGGCGAGGGGGAGGACCTTTCTGGCCAGCCAGAGCCCGGCCACTCCCACCAGAGCGGTCGGCAGTTGCACGAAGATCCCCTGGTCGCGGCCGAACAACAGGCCCATGACGAGCTGCAGCGTGTTGCCATTGAACGTCAGGGGTGGCACCGGATGGCCCGTGAGGCGGCAGAAGAAGCGGAGGTTGTAGGTAAAGAGAAGCACCCACGAAACGGTTATGGCTGCCACCACGACGACAGGCGATCGCCACGAACCACGGATCCGGAGGACCATCACCACGAAGACCACGAGTACGATCAGGCCGACGGCAAGGTTCTTGACCTGGAGCCACGGCAGGATTCCCGCGGCAGCCGCGATCACGCCGGCGGACAGCTTCGTGAGTTGTCGGGACCGCTCGACCACGGCCAGCTCAACAACCGCGCACGCCAAGAGAACTCCGGAGATGAGGTCGGGGAAGATCTGCGTGGTCGCGATGAGCACGGCGGGAGCAGCAAACATCAGGCCGAGCAGGACCTGGGAACGACGATGGAGTCCGGCCAGGAGCGAAACCCTGCGATGGAGAAAGACGAATCCGGCAATCTCGACTGACATGAGGCCGGCACGAGCGACCAGCTCCCCTCCGAGGTTGAAGAAAGGGGCTAACAACACGGGCAGGCCCGGTTCGAAGATGCCGACCTCGCCGTGCGGTCCACGGAAGACCTCGAGCGTGTGGGGAGTGTGGATCGTCGTTCCCGGTGGGAAGGCGGAGAACGTGTGGTGGTGAAAGTCAGCGGCCACCACGGAGAGCGTTTGGGGATGGAGGTGCCAGAGCGCCTGCGACTCCACCAGGTACCAGACCTCATCGCCGGTGGTGTTCGCTCCATGGAGACGGGTGATCCAGATGATGCCGAGCTCGAGGGCCACACCGATGACGCAGCATCCGGCAATGATGGCGATCCGAGTGGCAGATCGGGAAGATCGAGCGTGCGCGCCACGCCCGCTGGTAGGTCCGCTGGCCATTTCGACCCGGAGCGTAGATGACGCCCCCCCGGCGCAGGGCTGTCATCGCAGGTGAGAAGGCGTGGATCACCCGATGTGCGACCATCGTCGGGTGCCACGAGTGGTGCGGGCGAGAGGACTCGAACCTCCATCCCCAGTGGGGACCGGGACCTAAACCCGGCGCGTCTGCCAATTCCGCCACGCCCGCAGCGGGCCCGCACTGCGGGTGAACAGGGATTCTACGACGAGATAACCACGGGTGCGCGTTCTGACAGGTAGCCTCTCGACATGGCTCCTGCATCCTCCCTTCCCTCCATCGTCGCCGCCGGCGCCGGTAGCGAACCCACCTCGGACATCTACCAGCGCCTGCTCAAAGAGCGCATCGTGTTCATTGGCAGCGCGATCGACCAGGGCACGGCCAATCTGGTCTGTGCCCAGCTCATCCTGCTCGAATCGGAAGACTCCGAAAAGGACATTTCCCTCTACATCAACTCCCCCGGGGGTTCGGTGACCGACGGGCTGGCCATCTACGACACCATGCAGTACGTCCGTCCCGACGTGTCGACCATCTGCGTCGGCCTGGCCGCCAGCATGGGTCAATTCCTCCTGTGCGCCGGGGCCGCCGGCAAGCGCTACGCCCTGCCGCACTCCCGGATCCTGATGCACCAGCCCTCCGGGGCCATGCAGGGCCAGGCGGCGGACATCGCGATCCAGGCTGAGCAGATCATCTACCTGAAGCGGATGATGGCCGAGCGCATCGCGCTCCACACCGGGCAAACGCTCGAGCGGATTGAAGCGGACTCCGACCGCGACCGTTGGTTCACCGCCGAGGAGGCCCGTGAGTACGGCTTCATCGATCAGGTGATTGACCGGTCCGTCGTCGCGACGGGAAGCGCATAGACGTGTCATTGGAAGTCCCGGCTTCCCCTACGGACGCCGATCCTCCCAAAGATGTCGGCGGGCACGAGGGCTACGGGCTGGAACGACCGGTAGCCGACCAGTCACCCATGGCGGCGGAGGCGGCTGGGTTCAGCGCGCTCGAGGCGCGCGGCAACAAGGTCACGCGCGTCGTGACCCCGACCATCGGTGTGGGCCAGCGCATGCGCGAGATCTGGCTCTCCCGGGAACTCCTCGTCTACCTGGTCCGCACCGAGATCAAGGTGAAGTACAAGAACTCGGCATTGGGCCTCGTCTGGTCCATGGTGGCGCCGGCCATGACCCTGGCCATCTACTTCGTCGTGTTCCAGATCGTGCTGGGCAACAAGATGCCCCATTTCGTCATCTTTCTCTTCGCCGGCCTTCTCGTGTGGAACCTCTTCTCCCTCGGCGTGCAGACCGGTACGGGCGTCATCGTCAACAACGCCGCGATCGTGAAGAAGGTGGCGTTTCCCCGAGAAATTCTGGCGCTGGCCGCGGTGGGCTCTGCCCTCGTCTTCTTCTGCTTCCAAGCGGTGGTGATGGCCATCTTCATGATCGTGCTCCACGTGGCCCCCGCCGTCTCGTACTTCCCGCTCCTGCTCCTGGCCCTCTTCACCGCCATGGTGCTGGCCTGTGCCCTGGGCGTGCTGCTGTCGTCGATCAATGTGTACCTGCGGGACATGCAGCACCTCATCGAGGTGGTCCTCACCGCGTGGTTCTGGGCCTGCCCCATCGTCTACGCCTATCAGCAGAACATCGCGTTGAAGCTGGGGCCGAAGGGTCTGACGTGGGTGTACTTCCTCAACCCGGTGACCCCCCTGGTCTTGAGCTTTCAGCGGACGCTGTACGCCCACGCCACCACCTACGCCACCGTCAATGGCGTCAAGCAGGCCTTCTACGTCCTCCCACCGTGGAGCTACGGGCAGTACGTGCTGCTCGACCTCGGTGTCCTGGCGGTCTCGGCCGTGCTCTTCGTGGTGGCTCTGGCCGTCTTCGGCCGGTTGGAGGGCAACTTTGCCGAGGAGCTCTAACCGATGAGCGACTTCTCGGTTGACGTGCGGGGAATCTCCAAGCGCTTCCGCCTGGCCCACGGAAGGCACAACTCGCTCAAGGAGCGGGTGATCCACCGGGGTCGCGTCGCCCACGAGGACTTCTGGGCCTTGAAGGACGTCTCGCTCAAGATCATGGAAGGTGAGACCGTCGGCATCCTGGGCCGGAACGGATCGGGCAAGTCGACCCTCCTGAAATGCATCTGTGGGGTCCTGCAGCCGACTGCGGGCGAGGTCGCCGTGCGGGGGAAGTTGGCCGGCCTGCTGGAGCTCGGGGCCGGATTCCAGCAGGATCTGACCGGGCGGGAGAACATCTTTCTCAACGGATCGCTGCTGGGCATGACCAAGCGTGAGATCGAAAAGGTCTTCGATGCCATCGTGGACTTCTCCGAGCTCGAGGAGTTCATCGACAGTGCGGTCAAGTTCTATTCGTCGGGCATGTACGTCCGGCTCGGCTTCGCCGTCGCGGTGAACGTCGACCCCGACATCCTGGTCATCGACGAGGTCCTGGCCGTGGGGGACGAGCGCTTCCAGCGCAAGTGCATCGATCGGATCAAGCTCTTCCAGCAGGAAGGCCGGACCATCCTTCTCGTCTCGCACTCACCTGATCAGGTGCGGGCCATCTGTGGATCGCGCCGTCGTGCTGAGCCACGGCGCTCTGGTGGGTGAGGGCGAAACCGGTGAGGTCGTGCGCATCTTCCGGGAAGGGCTCATGGAGGAGGGGTCCGGGATGGCGACGACCGAACCGGCCACCGGATCGGCCAACGAGGCCCCGATACCCGCCTCGATCGCCACGCCGGACAGTGGGCGACCGGTTCGCCTGACCGAGATCACGCAGTCCCACCCGGGCGACGGGGCCCGGGCCTATCTCCGCACGGGCGAGGCGCTCACCGTCAACGTCGGCTTTCACGCCAACATCGCCTGTGACGACGTGGTGTTCAGCATCGAGGTGCACAATGACGAGGGCGTGGTCTTGATGCACACGGACACGTCCATCATCGGCCACACTTTCAGCGTGCCCTCCGGCCCCGGCGTCATCCAGATGCGCCTCAAGGACCTGCCCATGCTCGATGGAGACTTCTCGTACTGCATCGGCATTCAGAGCCGCGGCGGCCTGCAGTACGACTGGTGCGAACCGGCGGGAAAGTTCGAGATCATGAACGCCGGGAAGACGACCGGGTCCATCCACATGCCCGTCGAGGTCGCGCTGCTCGCCGCGGATCCCCCCGCCGCCACCGAGCTGCTCTCCCCACAGGCTGCCCCGCTTCGCTAGCGGATCACGTCCGATGACCGATTCAGACCCGCCGTCAGCGGATCCCACAGCGGATCCCACCGTGGACCCCTCCGTCGACCTGGTCCAGGTCATGGCCGAGATCGGGGAAGAGGCGCGCCGGCAGCGTGCGGCCGGCGACCTGCCGGTGGCGCGTGAGCGCGAGCTCGACGAGCTCTTTCTGGCCCACTCGCCGGTGTCCGGCGGCGGCGGTGACCTGAGCGAGGCGCTCCAGCGGGTCGACGCCGCAATTTTCGTGGACCCGGTGGTACCGATCGACTCGAACCGCAAGGCCGGCGCCGCGGTGAAGAAGGGCATGCGCTCCCTCTCCCTGTGGTATGTCGGGTGGCTCACCCACCAGGTCAATCAGTTCGCCTCGGCCACCAGTCGGAGCCTGCACATCATCGAGCGACGCCTGGACCGGGTCGAGCGCAGCATGGACGTGCAACGCGTGACCCCCGCCGGCGTGGTGGAGTTCCCCGCCCTGCTCGGGCCGGATGCCTGGTGGGCCGATGGGGCCGTCGCGGCCGTGGCGGGCGCGCCCGGCCGCACGCTGCACGCCGCCTGCGCTGACGGGTGGTTGGTACGGCGGATCGGGGAAGCCGGCGAGGACGCCTACGGGGTGGACCCGCGCGCCGACCGGATCGAGCCGGGGCTGATCGACGCCACCGATCTTCGGGTCGACGACCTGGCCGGCCACCTCCGTGCCGTCGCCCCGGGTGCGCTGGGGGCGGTCATCCTGAGCGGCGTGATCGACGGGATGGCCGGCGGTGAGCGGTCCCAGCTGCTCGACCTCGTCGCCGACGGGCTGGCCCACGATGGCGTCCTGGTGGTCCATTCGGTGACGGCCGCATCCTGGGACCGGGCCGATGCGCCCGTGGCGGCGGACCTCTCGCCGGGCCGACCGCTCCGTGGCGAGACCTGGTGCCAGCTCCTCGACGACGGCGGGTATGACGCCTCGGTCCGGTACGGCCCCGACGCGGCCGACTTCGTGGTCACGGCGGTCCGGCGAGGCGGACCGGCGACGGGGACTCAGCGAGCCGGGTGAGGGCCGTGGCCCCGGTCGGGGCACCCCGCCGACACCCGTGAAGGTCGCGTTCGCGACACCGCGCTACGGTCCCCGCATCATCGGCGGGGCCGAGGCGGCCGCTCGCCAATTGGCGGAGCATCTGGTGTCGCAGACCGGTTGGCAGGCCGAGGTCTACTCGACGTGCGCACTGGACCCGCACACCTGGGCCGACGAGTTGGAGCCGGGGGATTCGGTCCTCAATGGTGTCCCGGTCCATCGCTTCGAGGGCACGCACGGGCGCCTCGACGAGTTCTACCGGCTCGATGGTCGATTACGCCTGGCTCCCCGGCAGGCCAGCATCGCCGAGGCCCAGCGGTGGGTCGACGCCAACGGCCCGGTCTCGAACGAGCTCATCGAGGCGGTGGTGACGGCCGACGCCGACGTCGTCGCCTTCTACCCCTATCTCTACCACCCGACGGTGGCGGCCATCGGGCGGGTGAAGGTGCCGGCCGTGCTCCATCCGGCGGCTCACGACGAGCCGGCGCTCTACCTCCCTGTGTTCGGGCAGACCTTCGACCGGGCCGATGCGTTCTGCTATCACACATCGGCGGAACGCCGGCTGGTCGAGCGGACCTACCCGGTCGCGGCGCGGCCCCAGATCGAGCTGGGGCTCGGGGTGGGACCCTCCGCCGGCGCCGGACGGCCCGGGGCCGAGGTATTGGGCCTGGGCGACCGCCCCTACATCGTCAGCGTCGGACGGGTGGACGAGCACAAGGGGTCCAAAATGCTCGCGTCCTTCTTCTCCGCCTACAAGGAGCGGCACCGAGGCCCGTTGGCCCTGGCCTTGGTGGGCCCGGTCTCGGTGGCGCTCGAAGACCATCCCGACATCGTGGTGACCGGCACCGTCAACGAAGCTGACAAATGGGACATCGTGCACGACGCCCAGGTCGCTGTCTCGCCTTCCGCGCTCGAATCCTTCTCCCTGGTGGTGCTCGAGGCCTGGGTCGACCGGATCCCCGTGGTGGTCAACGGCCGCTGTGACCCGACCCGCGAGCACTGTGCACGATCGGGCGGAGGGCTCTGGTTCACGTCGTTCCGGGAGTTCGAGGCGGTGCTCGAGCGCCTCACGGGCGATGCCGGTCTGCGCAGCTTGCTGGGCGGGCGCGGCCGCGCCTACGTCGACCGTCACTACCAGTGGCCCGTGCTCATCGCGCGCTACGCGGCCTTTCTGGAATCGGTGGTGGAGCGAGGGCGAGGCCGAGGCTGACGCTGACGCTGAAGCAGAGGCTGAACGCTGAAGCTGACGCTGAAGCCGGGTTGAACGCTGAAGCTGAGGCTGAACGCTGAGGCTGAACCGGGAGCGGCCGCCACCGCGGGACCAGCCCGAAGGCGCAGGACGCCCCGGGGACCCCAAAATCATCATTGGTAGCATCCGCCCTCATGTCGGCCCCCACTCCCGCTGAGCCCGAAGGCGCGTCCGCCCCGGACGTCGGCGAGACGCTGCAGGCGGCGTTTCGACGCCTGGAGCCTCAGGGGAGCCCGGCCTGGAACTTCGATGAGGCCATGCGGACCATGGCCGAGCGGTTCGGACCCGGACGCACCCCCTCGCCCCCGCCCCCGCCCCCGCCACCCCGGCGGCTGGGCTTCCGCAATGGCGCCATCGGGTGAGCCGGGCACTCGGCATCCCACCGCAAAGCGGCGAAGCCGCCGGCCGAGAGGAACTGGCGCAGGCCATGGCCAGCGCGATGGCCGCCTTCGCATCCTTGGCCGAGCGGGTCCAGATGCTCGAGGACCGCTCGGCCCTCGAGAACTGGCGACCCTCCGGATCGGCATCGTTGGCGCCGGCGGAGGAGTTGGGCCCCTGGACGGCGCCGGTGGCGGCGCATCTCCTCGCCGCCTCTCCCCAGGGTGACGTCCTGCACGCCGACTGCGGTGAAGGCGGGCTGCTCTCCTCCCTCGCGGACGAGGGTGTGCCGGCCATCGGGGCGGAACCCCGGGGCGCGGTGGCCCTGGTCGCCCTCGAACACGGATGCTCGGTCACCATTGCCGAGGCCGCGGAGGTCCTCAGGGATCGCGACCAGGCGTCGCTCGGCGCTCTGGTCCTCAGCGGGACCACCGACCGGGCCCCCTTTCCCGAAACCGTCGGCCTGCTCGCCCGTGCTCTCGGGGTCCTGAAGCCGAACGCGCCGATCGTGGTGGTGGTGACCGAGCCGGATGCCCTCGGGGCCGGCTGGGACCCGGTGGCGCGCGAGATCCTGGCGCCGCGGGGCCTCCATGCCCAGACCTGGGAATTCCTGTTGCAGCGAGCCGGTTTCGTGCAGGTGGCGCCGCTCGCCGGGCCCCCCACCAACGACACCGGGTCCCGGTTCGCTCTCGCGGCCAGAGCACCGTCGTGAGCGGCATTCACCAGTTCGTCCCGATACTGCACGCGGGCGATGCCGTGGGGGGACACACGACGCGGCTCCGCGACGCCATCGTGGCCCGGGGCATCGCCTCGCGTATCTACGTCCAGGCCACCGATCCCCGCACGGCTGGCGAGACCGAGGCGTTCTCGGCCTATCCCGGCACAGCCCAGCCGGGCGACGTGCTGGTCTATCAATTCGCCACCGCGTCGGACCTGCCGGCATGGTTGGTGGCGCGCCCCGAGACCCTGGTCGTCAACTACCACAACGTGACCCCGGCCGAGCTCTTCGCCCCGTGGGACGGCCACGTCGCCCGCATTCAGGAACGGGCCCACCAGGAACTGCACCTGATGGCGCCGCGCACGTCGCTGGCCATTGCGGCCTCCTCGTTCAACGAGGCCGACCTGGTGGCGGCCGGCTACGGGGCCACGGCCGTGGTGCCCCCGATCGTGACCATGGAGCTGGTCGCATCCGGCCCGGTCGGGCACTCGGTACCCCGGGGCAGGGGAGCCCGTTGGCTGTGCGTGGGTCGGTTGGTACCGAGCAAGTCGATAGAGCACGCGCTGATGGCGCTGGCGGTGACCAGGGCACACCATGATCCCGGGGCGACCCTGACCGTCGTCGGCAAGCCGGCGCAGGAGGCCTACGCCGAGGCCCTGCATCGCTTCGCCTTCGAGATGGGGCTCGACCGGGCCGTGACCTTCCGGGGCCACGTCAGCGAGCCCGAGCTGCTGTCGGCGTTCGCGGAGGCCGACGTCCTCGTCGTGCCGTCGGTCCACGAGGGGTTCGGCGTGCCGGTCGCCGAGGCCATGGCCCTCGGCCTGCCGGTGGTGGCATCGAGAGACGGGATCTCCCGCGACGTGCTCGGTGACGCCGGGATCATGGTCGACACCCGCGACCCGGTGGTACTGGCCGGTGCCATCGCCGGCCTCCTCGAGGACGCCGCACGATACGACGCGTTGGTCGCTGCGGGCCAGGCCCAACTGGGCGTGCTCGACCTGGCCAGCGCCGGTCAACGGATCGTCGACCTGGTGCTCGGGCTAATGGGGAGGGCTCACGACCCGCTGGATGCGTGACACGAACTCGCGGGTCGAACGGGCGAGATCGAACGCCCCCGCCCGCGCCAGACCGGCGGCCGAGAGGGACCGGGCCAGGGCGGCGTCGCGGAGCACCCGGGAGACGGCGGCAGCGAAGAGTCCCGGCGCCTTGTCCGTGAGCAGGAGCCCGGCTCCCCCGACCGTCTCGGGCACCGCCGTCACCCCGTAGGCCACGATGGGAAGGCCGTGGCCCATGGCCTCGGCCAGCGGCACGCAGAAGCCCTCGTGCTCAGACGCGCACACGAACACGTCGGCCCCGCGGTAGTACGCCTCGAGCTCGCCCTCGGTCACCGAACCGGCCAGGAAGACGGCATCGTCGAGGCCGAGGTCCCCGATGAAGGCGCGCAACGCCGGCTCGTACGTCTTGCCCAAGGGCGTGCCCACGAGGTGCAGTCGGGCCTCGGGATCGTAGAGCTGGCGTAGGACCGACAACATCTTGACCAGGTCATGGGGCGCCTTGTGCGGCGACACCTTGCCCACGAAGAGCAGGTCGGCCCCACCCACGGCCTCCCGGCGTCGGGTCAGCGACTCCAGCAGGGTCGGGTCCGGTTGGTCGCTCTTGGTGCGCATGTCGATGAGCAGGGGGACGACGGCGGTGTCGCGATAGCCCAACGAGTGCAGCTCGGACTCGTTGAAGGCGGAGTCGGCCACGGCCAGATGGCTCACCTCGGCCAGCCGGCCGAGTTGGGCCCGCCCCAGTGCGACCTCGTAGGCCACCTCGGGCTCCCAGTCGGACAGCAGATGGGCCGGCGTGATGTTGTGGTAGTTCACCAGCTTGGGCTCGCTCCGCGCCGCGAAGATGTCGTAGACGGGGCTGCCCACCGAGGATTGGTAGAGCAACCATCGGTCCCGACCGGCCCGGCCCAGCGCGGTGACCGGCTTCCCCTCGTGGCCCACCTCGGGCTCGAAGCTCCCGTAGTAGATGTCCGAGTCGAGGCCGGCAGCCCGGAGTCCGTCGCGCAGATTGATGGTGTGCACGCCGATGGCGTCGCGTCGGGCCAGCCGGGGAATGACCTGGTCGACCTGCACGGCCGGGGAGTGTACCGGCGCCGAGGACTCAGCTTTCAGCTGGTCGCCCGCGCGCCGATTCAGCGGGTGCCGCGCGCCGATTCAGCTGGTGGGCCGCGCCGATTCTCCACTCACGTCGGCCAGGCGGGGGAACCGCCGCAAGCTGCCCCACCTTCCCAACTTCCCGGCGTCGACACCGTGGTCCGCCGCCTCGAGGAGCCGCAGGTCACCTCGGCTGTTGCCATAGGCCCACAGCACCGGCCGCGCGGTTCCCTCGTGCAGGAGGCCCCGGTCCTGCAGATACGCCGTCAGGCGCGAGAGCTTCTCGGCCCCCCGGCAGTTCTTGCCGTCGTAGCCTCCGGTGAGGAGCCCGTCCGCGTCGACGGCGAGGCGGGTGGCCACCGTGCCATCGACCCCGAGCAGTTCGCCGGCCAGTCGCACGTAGCACTCCGGTGATGCCGAGACGATGACCACATGATGGCCTTGAGCCTGGTGCCACCGCAGCCGCTGCGCCGCCTGCTCCCGGAGCTTGCGCTCCACGTGGCGGGCCACGAAGGTGGCCGACTGGCGGTCGACCTCGGTGGCGGGCAATCCGCCCAGCAAGCGTGTGAAGAGCTTCTCCTTGGCGTCGTCGGCCGCCGTGCCGCCCGCCAGGGCGGCGTGCAGGAGCTTGGGTGACAGGCGCACGGCGGCGCCCACCGTGGCCCAGAAGCCGCGCAGGGAGAGGAAGAAGGGGAACACGCTGCCGCTGTCGGTGAGCGTGCCGTCGAAGTCGAAGGCGGCGACGGCGACCGTTGCCGGCGCGGGGGCTGAAACCGGTGATCCGGTGGGTTCGGTCACGGGGTCAGGTGAGGGAGCCGCCGCCGCGGCCGGCGCCCCCGGCGAAACGGAGGGCGCCCTCGATCGTCTCTCCGCTGCTGATCACCTGGCGCCCCCGGCGGGCCTCGTTCACGGCCGCCTCCTCCTCGGTCAGCCCCCATTGCTCGAGGGCCGACATCCGGTCCGAGCGCAGGCAGACCTGGGGCAGGGCGGCGAGCTGGTGGGCCAGGGCCACCGCGGCCGGGAGCGCCTCGCCGGGAGGGACCACCCGGTTGACCAGGCCGAACCGGAGGGCCTCGGGCCCGTCCACGGCGCGCCCGGTCAGGATGAGGTCCATGGCCCGGCCGTGCCCGATGATCCGGGGCAGGCGGACCGTGCCCAGGTCGCAGAGGGGAACGCCGAAGCGCCGGCAGAACACGCCGAAGGTGGCGTCGGTGGCCGCTACCCGAAGATCACACCACAGGGCCAGCTCGATCCCCCCGGCCACCGCGAAGCCTTCCACGGCGGCGATCACCGGCTTGGAGAGCGTGAGGCGGGTCGGGCCCATCGGCCCGGGACCCCGGTCGGGAAGGGGCCGGCGGTCACCTTCGGCGACCGCCTTGAGGTCGGCCCCGGCGCAGAAGGTGCCTTCCGAGCCGGCCAGGATGGCCACCGCCTGCTCCGGGTCCCGCTCGAAGTCCTCGAAGGCGCGCCGCAGCTCATCGGCACAGAGGCTGTCGACGGCGTTGCGCCGCTCGGGCCGGGTGATGGTCACAATGGTGACCGGTCCCTGGATGGTCACCGCCACCGTGTCGCTCCGATACGGCTTGTAGGCGACGGTTCCGATGCCGCCTCCGCCGCCGCCAGCGCTGGGGGCTCGGCCGACGTCGTTGGCGCCGGCGCCCACGCTGGCGGCTGAGCCGGCGTCGCCGGCCTTGGTTGATGCGTCCGTGGGCTCCACTCGCCCATTCTCGCACGATGGTCCAGGTCAGTGACTTCCGGCGGCCCGGCACCCTGTCCCGATCGGAGAGCACATCCCCCCGTGCGCAAAAGACGACCAAAGATGTCGACAATTGGATTATGAACCGGTAGGGTGACTTCGTAATCGGATATCTCGGCCGTCAGGGAACCATCCACCCGGCGCCACCTAGACACCTACAGGAGGAACACATGGCAGTCCGACTCGGGGATACTGCTCCCGACTTCACGGCCGACACCACCGAAGGCAAGATCAATTTCCACGAGTGGCTGGGGGACAGCTGGGGCATCCTCTTCTCCCACCCCAAGGACTTCACCCCGGTCTGCACCACCGAGCTGGGTGCTTTCTCCGCGGCAAAGCCCGAGTTCGACAAGCGCAACGCCAAGCTGATCGGCCTCTCCGTGGACTCCGTCGAGTCCCACAAGGGATGGGCCGGCGACATCAAGGAGACGCAGGGTTCGGAACTGGCCTTCCCCCTGATCGGTGACGAGGACCGCCAGGTGGCCGACCTCTACGACATGATCCACCCCAACGCCGACAACACGTTGACGGTGCGTTCGGTCTTCATCATCGGCCCGGACAAGAAGGTCAAGCTCACCTTGACCTACCCGGCCTCCACCGGCCGCAACGTCGACGAGATCATCCGCGTGCTCGACTCCCTGCAGCTGACGGCCGATTACTCGGTGGCCACGCCGGTCAACTGGACCGACGGCGAGGACGTGATCATCGTCCCCGCGGTGAGCGACGATGACGCCAAGGCGAAGTTCCCCAAGGGATGGAAGGCGCTCAAGCCCTACCTCCGGGTGACGCCCCAACCCAACCGCTGAGTCCACCCCGGGGCGGCCCCACTGCCTCAGAAATACTCCGACGATGCCGGCCCGTGGGCCGGCATCGTCGCGTTGACACACCCATAAGCGAAGATTCGGTCCTGTCGACGAAGGAGAGCGCGATGAACGAACCCGAGGTCTTCGTCTTGGCCGACCGGACCCTCGGCGGGGTGGTGGCCCGTGTCACCGAGGCTCAGTGGGACCTGGAGCTGCCGCCGGACTTTGCCGTCCGGGGCACCGACCACGCCCCGACGCTGCGCGAGGTCGTCAACTACCACGCCTACGACGACGCCTGGGTGCCCGACATCCTGGCCGGTCGGACGATGGCCGAGGCTGGGAAGGACAAGTTCGACGGCGATCTCCTGGGCGGGGATCCGGTGGGACGTTTCGGCCAGATCGTCGAGCTTGCTTGTGCGGCGGCGACCCGGGTGTCGGACCTCGAGGCGACAGCCCACCTGTCCTTCGGGGACTACACCATCCGTGAGTACCTCTGGCAGATCAACTACTTCCGCGGCCTGCGCGCGCACGACATCGCCAAGTTCCTCGGTCTCGACCCCTCTTTGCCCCCGGCGCTCGTCGCGGGGCTCTGGGACGAGATCCACCCCAATGCCGAGGAATGGCGCACCATCGGCGTCTTCCCGGCCGCGGTCGCCGTGCCCGAAGGGGCACCACTGCACGATCGGCTGCTCGCATTGACGGGCCGCGATCCCGCCGCCTGACTGACCACCGGCCGGGCCAGTGCAGTCCGCCGGACCCGTGAGGTCCGCTGCCCCAGTCGTGGCCCGGTTCAGGCCGGTGGGCCCACCAATTCGTCGCGCAGGCTGCGCTTGAGCACCTTGCCGGCCGGGTTGCGGGGGAGCGGCTCCTGGCGGAACCAGATGTGCGTGGGCACCATGAACCCGGCCAGCCGCTCGCGCACGTGGAGGCTGAGCTCCTCGGCCGACACCTTGTGACCCGGCCGCAGCACGATGACGGCGCCGACCTCCTCGCCCAGCGTGGGCTCGGGGACCCCGATGACGGCGCAATCGGCCACCGCCGGGTGCTCGAAGAGCGCCGCCTCGACCTGTACCGAATACACGTTCTCACCGCCGCGGATGATCATGTCCTTGGCCCGGTCGACGATGTAGATGAAGTTGTCCGCATCGAGCCGGGCCACGTCGCCGGTGTGGAGCCACCCACGCGTGAACACCTGGGCCGTCTCGGTCGGGCGGTTCCAGTAGCCGCGCACCACCTGGGGGCCCTTGACCCAGAGCTCACCCCGCACGTCAGGTCCCTCGGGCAACGCGCCGTCGGGTTCGTCGCCGCTGAAGTCCTCCGGCACGATGGCCACATCGGTGACCGGCACGGGAGGTCCCACGCTGTCCGGCTTGGCGACGTAGTCACTGCCCGAGTTCATGGACGTCACCGACGAGGTCTCGGTCAGGCCGTAGCCGTTGGAGGGCTGCCCGATGGGCCAGGCCGCCCGGATCCGCCGGACCAGATCCGGCGGGGCCGGCGCACCGCCGTAGGAGACGCTGCGGATGGAAGAGGTGTCGGAGGTGGCGAATTTGGGCGAGTCGAGGACCTGCATGACCATGGCCGGGACGCCCCCGAACGTGGCCACCTTCTCGCGCTCGATCAACTCGAGGGCCCGCTCGGGATCGAAGTGGTGCATCATGACCATCTTCCCGCCCGCGGCAACGTTGGTGACCATGACCGAATGGCACCCGGTGGCGTGGAAGAGGGGGACCGACAACAGGTAGGCCGGCTGCGACCTGCCCGAGTCGTCGACCAGCCCTCGGCCGAACCGGAGCCGGCCCCGGGTGTTGAGGAAGAAGAGGTTCATCAGGTTGGTGCAGATGTTGCGGTGCGTGCCGACCGCGCCCTTGGGCCGACCGGTCGTACCCGAGGTGTAGAAGATGGTGGCGTCGTCCTCCGGTGCAATGGTCAGGTCGGGGGGCGAGGCATTCCCGTCGACTTCGCCCAGGGCCCGGGCAAAGGGCCATTCGGCTATCAGGCGAGCCCGCGGTCGGTGCGACCACGCCGGGCCCGCCAGCTCCAGCGCCGGTACCGGCACCGGCGTCGCGAACGGATCGGTGCTCGTCGGCCACGATCAGGGCGCGGAGCTCGGTCAGGCCGCCGAGGAAGGGCCGCAGGCGCGAGGCCCGCTCCTGGTCGACGAAGGCCAGGGTGGACCCGGAATCCTCCAAGGCGAAGCGCAATTCCTCACCCGACCACCAGGCGTTGAGAGGGACCACGATGGCACCGGCCAGCGTGCTGGCCCAGAAGGCCATGACCCACTCGGGCAGATTGCGCATGGCGATGGTGACCCGGTCACCCTGGGCCACACCGAACTCGTCGCGGAGGCGGTGGGCCAGGGTGCAGGCGATCCGGTAGTGCTCACCGAAGGTGGTGCGCTCGTCCTCGTACACGAGGAAGGTGGCGTCACCGTGGAGGGCGGACATGTCCAAGACGGCGCGCAGCGAGGCGGGAGCGTTCTTCCAGGTCCGGGTGGGCGCGCCGCGGATATCGAGCTCCTCCATCTCGAACATCTGACCCGGTGCGGTCAGGCTGGCGTTCGCTTCGGCCAACGTGGGCGCCGGGCTGTCGTCCGTGGTCGGTTCCGGAGACGTGGTCACGGGGCATCCACCTCCTTTACGGAATCATGGGCGGGCTGACTCGTTGCGTCCTGTTCCGGCTCGAGCTCGGGTTCGCTCCCCGGCTCGCGGCCCGCGTCGCCCACCGGTGCGGGATTGAAAAGGGCGGTCCGGTAGTACGCCAGTTCGGCCACGCTCTCCCTGATGTCCTGGAGGGCCCGGTGGCCACCCGCTTTGGTCGGCGCGTCGTGGTAGACGTCGGGATGCCAGCGACGGCAGAGCTCCTTGATCGTGGACACGTCGACCGAGCGGTAGTTGAGGAGGTCCTCCACCTCGGGCAGGAGGGCCGCCAGGAAGCGCCGGTCGGTGCCGATGGAATTCCCCGCCAGGGGAACCGTGCCGGGCTCGGGGAGATGCTCCTTCAGAAAGGACAAGGTCATGGCGCCGGCCCCCTCCAGGGTGAGGGTGGAGGCCACGATGGCCGGAAGCAGTCCCGAGCGGGTGTGCATGGCGGTCACGAACTCGTCCATCTCGGCCAATTGCTCGGGGGTGGCGTGCACGATCATGTCGGGGCCCTCGGCCACGACGGCCAGGTCGTCGTCGGTGATGAGACAGGCGATCTCCACGATGGTGTGTCGGGACGGATCGAGTCCGGTCATCTCGAGATCGATCCAAGCCAGCATTAGGCGGGATGCTACCAACCGTCCCGGAGGCGTCGGCGGGGAAGGGGATGGGGTGCGCCTTGTAGTGTCCAACGATGCTGCGCGTGGCCCTGCACCAGCTCGATCCGGATTTGGCCGTACCGGCGTACGCCCGGCCCGGTGACGCGGGAGCCGATCTGCTGTCCCGAGTGGACGCGGTGATCCCGGCTGGTGGCGGCCGGGTGCTCGTGCCGACCGGTGTTGCCGTGGCCATTCCTTCCGGCTTTGCCGGTTTCGTCCTGCCCCGAAGCGGTCTGGCGCTGCGCCACGGCATCACGTGCCTGAACACGCCGGGGTTGATCGACGCCGGATATCGAGGCGAGCTCCAGGTCATCCTCATCAACCACGACCCGGTGGAGGACTACGCGGTGAGCCGGGGGGACCGGATCGCCCAGCTGGTGATCATGGGGGTTGAGGAGGCCGCCTTCGAAAGGGTGACGCACGACGGGCTGGGTCAGGCCACGCGGGGGAGCGGCGGCTTCGGCCACACTGGGAACTGAAGGAGTCGTGATGGAACCACTGGAGGGAATGGACGCGGCGTTCCTGTCGCTCGAGACGCCGACCACACCGATGCACGTCGGCGCGGTCCTGGTGCTCGATCCGCCCGAAGGCACCCGCTCGCTCTTCTCGCCCTCGACGCGCTACACACAGATCCGCCGCGTGATCAGTCAGCGGCTGCACCTGGTGGGCCCGCTGCGGCAGCGGGCCATGCGGGTGCCACTGGGGCTCCACCACCCGGTGTGGGTCGACGACCCGGACTACGAGTTGGAGGATCATCTTTCCCGCGCCAGCCTCCCGTCTCCGGGTGGAGCGCGCGAGCTCGACGCCTACGTGGCTTCGGTCATGAGCCGTCGCCTCGACCCCAACCGGCCTCTGTGGGAGATGTACGTGGTCGAGGGCCTCGAAGGCGAACGCACCGCACTGATCGCCAAGGTCCATCACGCCATCCTCGACGGCGTCAGCGGCGCCTCCATATTGGCGGCATTTCTCGACCTCAGTCCCCGGGCCCGCGCGGTCGTACCATTCGAGCGCTGGGATCCGGCGCCACTCCCCACGAGTGCCCAGCTGCTGCGCCACGCCGCGGCGTCGCTCTCCCATCAGCCCGGGGCGACATTGACCACCGTCCAGGCCGGCGTCGAGGCCATGGCCGATCTGGGCATGCACAACCGCGACCTGGTCAGCCGCGGCGAGCGTCCGCCGCCGGCTTTCTTCTCGGCGTCCCGCACCTCGTTCAACGGCACCGTCTCCAACCGCAAGCGCTTTGCATCGCTCGCCGTGCCGCTCGAGGACGTCAAGCTCGTACGCCATGTCTTCGGCTGCACCGTCAACGACGTAATCCTGGCCGGGGTGTCCGGGGGACTGCATCGGCTTCTCGAAGCTCGCGGAGAGACCCCTGACCACCCGCTGGTGGCCTTGGTGCCGGTGTCGACGCGCCCCGACGGCCAGGACGATGGCAAGGGTGAGGACCTCGGCAATCAGATCTCCGGCATGTTGGTGTCATTGGCCACCGACCTCGACGACCCGATCGAACGTCTCGAGGCCATTGCGGCCGGGGCGGTCGTGGCCAAGGTCCAGGAGCAGCTTCATCGGGGCCGTCTCATCGGCAATCTGGCCGAGCTGGCCCTCCCGGCCGTGGCCACTCGCGTGGCCCGGGCTGTGGCGGGTACAAAGTTGTTCGACCACCTCCGCCCACCCGCCAATGTGACGGTTTCGGGCCTCAAGGGCCCTGACTTCCCCCTCTTCTGTGCCGGGAGCCGGGTGGCGGCGATGTACCCCGTGGGGCCTATTGCCGAAGGCATCGGGCTCAATGTCACCGTCCTCACCTACCTGGACCAGGTGCACTTCGGCCTGTTGGCCTGCCGCAAGCTGGTCCCCGAGCTCGACGAGTTGGCTCTCCAGGTCGACGACGCCCTGGGCTGAGCTCGTCGCCTGTGCCCTCGACGCCCGGCGGGCGGCCGGGTAGGGAATCCAGGTCGTTGCGAATGTGTGCCGGTTGCCGCGGGTCTCTCGGGGGATGCTGCGCAGCTGTGCTCGACTTCCCGCCCGAGCGACGGGGCGGCTAATCTGAATTCCCCACGCGGATGTGGCTCAGTGGTAGAGCATCACCTTGCCAAGGTGAGGGTCGCGGGTTCGAATCCCGTCATCCGCTCCAACGAAGTCCCAGTTCAGAGTGGATATTTGGACTGGCCACCCCGAAGTATGTGGCCTCCACTCTACTAGTTTGCTCTACTATGGGGGTATGGCAGGGGTTCGAAAGCCCTCGAAATCAGGTGCGGCGAGCGCCGCCAGCCGGCGCCGCAAGCGGGGCAGCGGCGGCATTCTGCAAGTGGGCGAGCAAACCTGGCGCGTCGACATGGAACTCCCTCGAGATGCTGTGACCGGACGCCGTCGCCGGGTGTCTCGGACGGTGAGCGGCACCCGGGAGGAAGCAGAGTTCGCCCTCGCCCGCCTGAAGGTGGCGGGGCATCAGAAACACCTGCCCTCCGGCGGGACCAACGCCCGGTCTGTGGCAGCGGCGATGGACTACTACCTGCAGACAGCTGAGAGCGGGTCGCTCGAGTTGGCTCCAAAGACGGTGACCACGACCCGTTCGGCCATCAGGGTGATGAAGGAGATGGAGCTCGCCGATGGACGGAGATTCGGCTCCATTCGACTGAGTCGACTGACCTGGCAGGACATCGAGTACCTCTACGCCGCCATGCGATCTTCTGGCCGAGGCCCCGACTGGATTCGTCGGTGTGCCACCGTCCTCACCCGCACACTCGATCTCGCTCGCAAGCGTGGTCTGGTTGACAGCAATCCGTCGAAGGATGCCGTCCGTCCCAAGTCAACGCGCAAGAAGCCATTCGCACCGATCGAGAAGGACGTGCGGTCGCTCATCAAGTCGGTCACTGAGCGGGACCCTGAAATTGCCGATTTGGCTACGGTGCTCGCCAGTACCGGCATGCGCACGGGAGAAGTCCTGGGACTTCAGTGGGCTGATGTCCAATTGGTCTCCAACGAGATTCACGTGGCGGCCACCATCACAGACGGCGGTCCGGGCGTAGGTGTCATTCGTAAAGCCACTAACCCGCCCCATTCACGAGAGGCCGGGAGAGCGACCTGATGGCGTTTATCTGGTTTCCAGAGTGCCGCCGCCACTGATTTGGCCACGGGTGAGACGTTGACGCCGGCATTTGGGTTGAACGGGGTATCCACTTGACCGGACCTGCAAAGGTCAGGCTGCTCGCCACGGGCGGTTGGCCGGCGAGCGCTCGAGGGTGCGCGGGTGACCCCAGCCGGCTCGCCCAGCGGGAGGGTGCTCCTTGGACTGTGGGTTGACGATGAGGTCGTGGTAGCGGACGGGTTCGTGGCCAACGGCGAGTTCGAGAACGCGGTGGAAGACGAGGCCCCGGCTGCGCGAGGTCCGCCGGTTGAAACGGAACACGAACTCGTCGAGGTAGCTCTGTAGGTGGGCGCTGTCGACCGAGCCCTGGTGGGTGCCCAGCAGCCACCGTTTGGCCAAAGACGCAACCCGATGCACGCCGGGCAGCAGTCCGCTCGGATCTTCGCCGCGGAGCCGCGCCGCACGCTGGCTGCGTCGGTCACGGACGTAGCCGAGCTCGTCGAGGCCGCTGTAGCCCTGCCAGGCGTCGGTGATGACGGTGGCCCCCGGCTCGACATGAGCGGCGACGAAGGGGTGCAGCGAGTCGGCGGATGCGTCTTCGAGGATGGCCATCCTGCACCTGCCGATGCGCTTGGGCTCGTGGACCTCTACGGCCAACCAACCAGGGACTTCTTGCCTCTGGCTCGCCCACCCCTCAACCCCCGCTCCTCGCCGCCAACAACGTCTCGTCGACCTCGACCGTGCCGCTGAGCCGCTCTCGCCCCGGTCGCACCAGCACTGATCGCAGACGGTGCAGCATCGCCCAAGCCGTCTGGTACGAGCTGATCTCGAGTACCCGCTGCAGGCTCTGCGCCGAGAGGCCGTCCTTTTGGGTGGAGAACAGCCAGCAGGCGGTGAACCACACCGTCAGCGGTGTGCGGGTCCGGTCGAAGATGGTGCCCGCCGTGACCGAGGTAGCCGAGCGGCAGAGCCCGCATCGGATCCGTCCGTCGCCCAGTCGCCAACCACCGGGGTATCCGCAGTCCGGGCACACGAACCCGGCGGGCCAACGCAGCCACTCCAGGTAGTCCAAGCAGTCGGCATCGGTGACGAACCACGACTGGAACTCACCCACCGACCTTGGGTAATGAGCACCGGCTACCGGGCTCATGTTCACGGCCCCGAACATCCGCCCCCCCCAGGTCCGGTTAAGTGGATACCCCGTTGGGTTGAAATCGGGGTCAAAGATGACCTGGCAACTGAGTTGGGACGCGTGCCGTCAAGCTGGTGCCGACTGGCGGGTACTCAGATCGCTCAGGCGATGAGTTCTATTCGCCGATAAGCGCCGAGGAGCGCGTCGGTGCCGGGCCAGCCGTCGATGATGCGCACGATGCGCTGGGCGAGCGGTGGATGAGTCGACCCGGTGCGTGGAAGATGCCCCAGCGCAAGGCCTTGGGGCGGGCGTTGCGCCACTCGCCATCGAAACAGAGCAGCTGGAACCAGCGCACCAGGTCGGCGGACATCGCAACGCCATCATCCAGTTGGTGTTGGCCTCAAAATTGGCGAAGGGAAAGCGGCAGAGCCCCGAGTCCTTCAGGCGTTGGATGTGCCGCTCGACATGGCGTGGGCTCGCATGGTGGCATCGAGTTGAACCGGATCACCTTCTTGGTCGGTGTAGAAGCCCCAGTAGCGGAAGTCGAGGGCCGGGAAGAGGCTGCGCTGGGCGCCGGGTGCAGTGGCTCGCGCCGGATGATGCACCGGGTGCCTTCGGGCAGTTTGTCGTCTTCGATCAGCGACGTCACTTCGCACACCGCGGCGCCCTCGGGGTTCTCCGTCTTGACGAATGGATGGTTCCCAGACTTCCTCCAGCCCCACGGCGTCGAGGATGGCCTCGGTGATCTGGGCGTTTGAGCGCACGGTGACGAAGAACCCGACATTGCGCTCCCGACGACGGAAGGAACCCTCGGTGCATCCGGCCGAGTCGGCCCGGACCAAAGGGGCCGGGTGACAAGTGCAGGAACGTCACCGACGTGGTGACCCGCCGCGATCTCTGCGGGGAGTTGGGCGATGGCATCGTCGAGGACGCGCACGTGGTCGGCCACGGTGTCGGCCCCGGCGTTGCCCGGAGCAGCAACGCCGAGAGCACCTCGCCGGTGGCATCGGCAAAACAGAACATCGGGTGAAAGCCAAAGCCACCCTTGAACGTCGGGGCCGTGCCTTCCTTGTTCTCTGAGTGGATGTCAACCAGGGAGGCGTCGATGTCGAAGATGACCGGGGCCAGCCCGGTCGTCGCCGACGAGCGCCGCCAGACCTGGGCGCGCACCCCAGCCAGCGCCCCGCGATGCCCTGACGAGTGGCGGGCGTCAGCTCGTGGAAGGTGCGAAACACTGTGGTGTCCGACGGCACCGAACCGAAGAGATCGTCCTGGAGGCGCAGGTGTTCGATGTCGGCACAGCTCTCCCCGCCGCCGGCCAGCATCAAGGCCGTCTGCACCAAGACCTTGCCCCGGTCATGGAGCGGGAGTCGCTCACCGGCCGGGGAGATGCGGGCCGAGAGCGAATCACCCAGTCCCAAACGGTCGCCAAATGTTGCAAGAGCATGCAGGCCGACGTGGGCGACGACGCCCGCTCCGCCGGGTTCCACAACCACGCGAAGTGCGCTGGTAGCGTTCACTTTGGAAGTGCCCTCCTGGACGGGATTTCTGTGGCGTAAGCACCTACAGTTTCCCCTACTCGGAGGGCATATCCGCGGACGCGGACAGTTCAGCTCAAGAGGCCTCGCGAATAGTCCGGGCTAAACGCAATACCGTTTACTTAAGACTACACGGGTGTTATTCTGGCGCCCGTGCCCCGAGCCGGGTGGGTCAAGCCCGAGACCGATCAGCGGTTGTCCGATCACATCTCGATCGGCGTGCTCACCCGAGTGTTTCCGCCCGACCTGGTCGACCGCGTGGTCAAAGAGTCTGGGCGCACCGAGCAGCGTCAACGGCTGCTGCCGGCTCGTGTCGTCGTCTACTACGTGCTCGGCCTCTCGCTGTTCAGTCAGTGCGCCTACGAAGAGGTCATGCGCATGCTGGTCGAGGGGTTGGCGTGGGAAGAGGGGTGGGCAGCAGCGTGGAACGTCCCGACCAAAGCAGCGCTGTTCAAGGCCCGGACGCGACTCGGCCCCGAGCCCATAGAGGCGCTCTATCGCGAGTGCGCGGTGCCCTTGGCGACGAAGCGGACCAAGGGATCGTTCTATAAGAGCTGGCGGCTGATGAGCATCGACGGCACCTGTCTCGACGTGGCGGACACCGCAGCCAATGACGCGGCCTTCGGCCGGCCCGGGTCCAAACGCGAGAACAGTTCCGGCGCCTTCCCCCAGATCCGCGTCGTCGGCCTGGCCGAATGCGGCACCCACGCCATCATCGACGCCGTGATCGGCAAGTACACCGATGCCGAGCAACGCCTCGTCCCAGGCTTGTTCGGTTCGTTCCTCACGGGGATGATGGTTCTGGCCGATCGTGGCTTCTTCAGCTTCGATTTGTGGAAACGTGCCCAAGAAACGGGAGCAGACCTGTTGTGGCGGACCAAGAGCCACCACGTCTTACCCGTCGAGCGTCGTCTCGGCGACGGCTCGTTCCTCTCTTCGATCTACCCGAGTACAAAGGACCGCCGCCACGGCACCAACGGCCTGGTAGTACGCGTGATCGAGTACCACCTCGACCCGCCTCCGGTCTCAGGAGGCGACGAGGAGACGACCTACCGGCTCCTCACCACCATCGTCGATCCCAAAAGAGCCCCGGCTGCTGACCTCGCCGCTCTCTACCCACAACGCTGGGAGTTCGAGACCGCGCTCGACGAACTCAAGACCCACCAACGAAGTCCACGCGTGGTGCTGCGGTCCAAGATGCCCGACGGCGTCACCCAGGAGGCCTACGGATACTTGTGCGTGCACTACGCCATCCGCTGGCTCATGCACTCGGTCGCCCAGAGTGCCCGCGCCGATCCGGACCGGCTGAGCTTCACGCGGGCCCTCCGGGTGGCGCGCCGCACCGCGGCGTCGCACCCGGGTTTTTCCCCCTGAGGTACTCGACGATGCGCAGCGCAAGGCTGCGACCGAGCTGCTCTTCGAGATCCTCCCGGCGCGACGTCTGCGCAACAACCCACGCACCGTAAAACGAAAGATGTCGAACTACATGGTGACCCGCCCCGAGCACCGCGGCCAGCCTTCACCGCCCAAGCCCGAGATCCGGGTCTTGAGTACTTAAGTAAACGGTATTGGGGCTAAACGCTCGGATTGGCGCGACGTGCCATTAACCACGGCAGCCTCGGCCGCATTGCAACGTCAAGCTGATCGATACGAGAGTTCGTTTCACCGAGTCCCCCCATCGAAGGCATATGTTTTCGGCGGTAGCACGAAGACGGCACCTGGGAGCGGATTGCCGAGCGCCTCGCCGCGGCAATGCGCCAAAAACGGGGGCGCGAGGGCACACCCTCGGCCGGGATCGTCGACGCCCGCTCGGTGCCGGCCACGGCCACCGTGAGCAAGAAAACCAAGGGATATGACGCCGGAAAGAAGATCAACGGCCGCAAGACCTTCGGCATCGTCGACACCCTCGGGCTGCTCATGGCGGTGGTCGTCGTCGCGGCGAGCATGTCGGACAACGTGGGCGGCATCACCGTGACCGACCATGCACGCGACCCCCCCGACTCGCTTCGCCAAGCTGTGGTGCGACTCTGGGTTCAAGCGCGCCTTGATCGAGCACTGCCGGAACCATCACGTCGGCGTCGAAGTGGTGCACCGCATCCACCCCGGCCAGTTCAAAGCCCTCCCCAAGCGCTGGATCGTCGAACGCACCTGGTCGTGGCTCATGAACAGCCGACGCCTCCAGGTCGACTATCTTAAGCGCGATCCGATCGTGACAGAAGGCTTCATCTGGGCTGCCCACAGCCGCTATCTCCTGCGCCGGCTCACCCAGCCGCCGATCGCGTGCGATTGTGCTCGGGAAATAATCGTGATAAGTCACTCAGGGCAAAACTCACCTGGTTCTTAGCCTCCTCCAGAGTGTCAACGGCGTTCAACCAGGCGATCCCCCTCCCGATCAGGGTGACTCCAATTCCCTGAGCACGTCGTCTCCAACCGCCAGCGGCCCACCAAAAAGATACCCGTGCGACAAGGTTGGTGATGCATTCGATGTGTAGCCGGTGATCGATGTTGGGAGTGGACCTGAGGGTTCGACGAGCAGCATGGGGCCCACCGTTGCCAACTCGCCCATGAAGACCCCACCTGACAACGCATCGGGGAAAGTGACTCCTGTCGCCGCGCCAAAGGCGCTTGCGTCGGGGAAGAACGTCCTTGCAACAGCAGCCGAAGTGTCATAGAGATCCTGGCCATAGACAGCGGTGGCCGTGGGGTCGGCACCCGCAGCCGCGAGTGGTCCGCCGATGGCGTATCGAGTGTCGTGCGGATGCGCCGCCAGGTAGCCAGCGGTCTCCGGGGCCTGGGTGGTCCCGTCCGTAAGCAAGATGGCTCCCCGCGTCAGAATGGCCGCTGGACCAGCTGAAAGGGCGTCGGCGAAATCCAGTCCGGTAGCCTCGAAGAGGGTCGAAGGATCGCCGATCTGATCGGCGATGTCGACGGCTGTGGAGTATTCATTGGCCCCAGCGATGCGTTGTGTCTTGTACCCAACGTCCTGGAGCGCCGAGTCGATCGAGGGACTGAGGGCCAGATTCCCTCCCAAGATGTACACCGTGTCCCCCGCGGGCAGGACCCGCCGGATCTCGGACTCGACCCGGGGGTCGATGTTGAAGTCCTCTGACGCTCCTGGTGTAATGAGGAGCGGACCGCCACGTTCTGCGGCCAGCGGTCCACCGGCCAGAGCATCTGAGAAGAAATCGGATCGAGCTAAAACAACTGCCTTAGCCGAGCCGCCAGCGGGAAACCGGGCCTGAGAAACGGCAATCGAAGTCCCGATGGCATCGGTGCCGTAGATGCGAGTGACCGGAATTGAAGTAACTGTCTGGTCGTAGTTCAATTGCACGAATCGTGGTTGATATTCATGTACATCCTGTTCCAGCGTGGAGAGGGAGGCAGTCGTGTCTACGGAGTAGGAGATGACGAGACCACCGGTGCCCGAGATGTCGGGATGGAAATTTGGGGTGTAGGCAATCTCGTTGGGGGCGTACTGTGCGATCTCAGGGACGGTGTACACCGGAGTTTGGCCACTCCACGGACCTTGCGGCGAGCAGGCATATGAAACGTCGAGGGTCGTGGGTGCGGATCCACCACCGGCGGTCTGCACTGACTCGTATCCGGTCCCGCCCTGTTGAGCAGTCACACCGGTGAACAAATTGCGATTGGCCGTCACCACAGCGTTGGCTTCCCCGCTGACCCAGGTCGTGCCGTTCCAGTACTGCCAATCACCAACCGTCGCCGTGTCGTTCAGGGGTACCCGGGCCACCTCCATCCATCCCGCGTTGGTCACATGGTTCTCGTCAATGCCATAGACGTAGGTATATGTTCCATCATGGGTCATGGCATTTCCCCATTGGGTCGTCGGCACGGTGGAGTCGTCAATGAGCGATTGAAATTGCGGAAGTCCGCTCGTCGGAAGTGAGAAGACGGCTATGGCAGAACGGCCGCTGAAGGTGAGGGCACCCGGTTGTATTCTGTACTCGTTCACGAAGACGAGCTGCTGGCCATTCTCAACGTCGGTGGCGCCGAGTTCCCAGAGATACGTGAAGCCCCCCGCCGTATTGCTGTCGGGGATCAACGTTGAAGGAGCGGCGGAAGTCCCGGCGAAATCGGTGCTCAGAGTGGAGAGGTCACCGACGAGTTGGCTGTTGCGGATGAATCCTTTGAGCGGGAGGTTCACCTGGCCATTTGCCTGCGCGGTGCCGAGCAGGGTGTCGTTGAAGTCGAAGGCCTCCTGTCCGTTCGGCAGCTTGGTCGAGTACGCCATGTCGCCGCCGAGCCAGCCCGGACCCAATTGGTTGGAGAAGACACCGTCGAGAGAAGTGTCCGCCGTCGCAGCAGGCGTCGTGCTCGGTGCGCAGGTGCTGGCCAGATTCGCAGTTGGCATCACTCGCCTCGGAGTCGAGGCCGCAGCGTGGTGTCGGGTGCCGATCAAGGCCACACCGAAGAACAAACAGAGCACAGCCAGAAGCGCCACAGAACGAGATGTGCGTGCCCGAGTGGGCGGGACCAGTCCCTCGACGTCTCCCCGACGACCGGTGGGTCTCATGGCCATGTAGTCGCCACGATCCACCCCCATGGCTTCAGATGTGACTAGCTCTGTCAAAGCTACAACGTCCGACGGGGTGGACTGAACATGACTGCAGTGTCCGCCACCAGGGTGGTCAGCCGACCAGAGTCGCGGCGAGGGTCAGCCACCGGTGCTGGTGATGTGCGCATGGAGAGTGCAGCAGGTGCCGCCGCGAGTCACGGGGAAGATGATCCGTCGGGATGCGGGGATTTGAACCCCGGACCTCCTGCTCCCAAAGCAGGCGCGTGCTGCCAAGCTGCACCACATCCCGTGGCTTGCCAGCGGAACTCCGACGGCAGAGCAGCTCAGTGAGGTCGTAACGTCGGACGTGCAGGCGGCCGTCGAGCGCTCATAGGTTCTCGATCACAGGACCGGCTGGCCGCTGTGGGTGCCGACTCTCGGGGTCGGGTTGAGTTTCGCCGTTCCTGTTCTCCCGTAGGCCGGGCAACGGGGGGCGGGATTCGAACCGCGTACGCGGCGTTTCGGCGGCCTCTATCTCCTATCCCAACAAAAGTGGGTCTTCCGGTTTCTGCGGGGTCTGACGACCTCGTGGTCAGGGCGACCTGGAGGGATCAGGCGGCATCCACCGTGTGAGCACAGAGGCGCTTCAGTCTCTCTTTTGTGAGAAAGAAGAAGATCCTCCACGCCTCTGTGTATTTCGATCCTAACGAGATCGTCTCCGAGTTATAACCAAAACCTGTGGATGCACCACCTGAACGGAGGCGCGGCGTACCTTCCTGTTTGACCAAAACAAGTTCGCCGGCGGTGAGACGCTGGCAGGAAGGAACGCCGATGTTGAGAGTACATGTTGAGGGGCCCGCGAGCGCGGAGCTGTCGAGCGGGCTGGACGCCCTGGTGGCCGAAGGGGCTCGGCGGATGCTGGCTGCAGCCCTCGAAGCCGAGGTGGAGGGCTACATCTCGAGTGTGACCCATGAGGTCGACGAGGACGGCCATCGCCTGGTGGTGCGCAACGGGCACGCGGAGCCACGCTCGCTGGTGACCGGAGCCGGGCCGATCGAGGTGCGAGCCCCACGGGTCGATGACCGCCGGGTCGACGCCGAGACCGGGGAGCGCATGCGCTTTCGCAGCTCGATCCTGCCCCCGTGGGCCCGCAAGTCGCCCAAGGTGGCCGAGGTGCTCCCCCTCATGTACCTCCACGGCATGAGCTCGGGGGACTTCGTCCCTGCTCTCGAGGAGTTCTTCGGCTCGGCCGCCGGGCTCTCGGCGTCGGTGATCACCCGGCTGACGACGGACTGGCAGCGCGAACGCGACCAGTTCGCCCGTCGTTCCCTCAAGGGCGTCGACTACGTCTACCTCTTCGCCGACGGCATCCACTTCAACGTCCGCCTCCAAGAGGCCCGCCTGTGCGCCCTGGTCCTCGTGGGTGTCCGCGCCGATGGGACCAAAGAGCTCGTCTCGATCACCGACGGCCACCGCGAGTCCACCGAGTCGTGGGCCGACGTGCTGCGCGATCTCAAGCGCCGGGGCATGAGAGCCCCCGTCCTCGCGGTGGGTGACGGAGCACTCGGGTTCTGGGGGGCGCTCAGCGACGTCTTCCCCGACACGGCACACCAGCGCTGCTGGGTCCACAAGATGGCCAACGTCATGAACGCCCTGCCCAAATCGGCCCAGCCCGCGGCCCGGGCCGCCCTCTGCGAGGTCCGTGACGCCGAGGACCGTGCGCACGCCGAGAAGGCACTCGACGCGTTCGTCAAGGACTACGAGGCCAAATGGCCCAAGGCGACGGGCAAGCTCGTCAAGGACCGCGAGGAGCTGCTGGCCTTCTACGCCTTCCCCGCCGAGCACTGGATCCATCTCAAGACCACCAACCCGATCGAGTCCACCTTCGCCACGGTGCGACTGCGGACAAAGGTGACCAAGGGACCGGGCTCACGGGCGGCCGGACTGGCCATGGCCTACAAGCTGATCGAGGCGGCCCAGACCCGGTGGCGGGCCATCAACGCGCCACATCTCGTCCCGCTGGTTCGTGCCGGCGTCGCCTTCGAGAAGGGGGTGATGGCCGAACGTTCAGAGGAGGATGTGAACGAGGTCGCCGCGTAGTCCGACGGGCTTCTCATCCACAGGTATTGACTATTTCTCATCGTCTCCCATCTCGTGGGCCTCAAAGACGTCCGCGTCCTCTCCTATGCGAGGCGCGGTCCGGCCGGCGAGATCACCATCGAACAGTTGGTCGTGCACACGCCCGTCGTGTCCCGAGTGCGGGAGCCGGGCCTGGGTCAAGGACCGCCCGGTGGTCTCCTATGTCGACCTGCCCTTCGGTGGGGTGCCGATGACCATCCGCTGGAAGAAGCACCGGCTCATCTGTCCGGACCCGCGCTGCGGCGAAGGTTCGTTCACACTGAGCGATCACCGGATCGCCGCGAAGGGTTGCATGCTGACGACGCGGGCGGCCAAGTGGGTGGTCAAACAGATCGGCGGCGGCGAGACCATCTCGCACCTGGCCACTGAGCTCGACTGCTGTTGGGACACGGTCAACGCGGCGGTGCGCATCTATGGGGCCGCCCTCTTGGCCGCCGACACCAAGCGCTTGAAAGAGACCACGGCCATTGGCCTCGACGAGACGCTCTTCGTGCGCCAAGGCCCGTACAAGCAAAAGACCTGGTCGACCACCGTGTGCGACGTGGCCAACCACGCCCTCATCGACGTGCTCGCCACCAGGGAGTTCACCGCGGTGGCCGGCTGGCTGCGCCGCCAGCCCCACCACGTCAAAGCCCGTCTCGAGTACGGCTGCTTGGACATGTCCAAGACCTACGCAGCGGTGTTCAAGGTCGTCACCCCCAAGGCGACGCGGGTCATCGACCGCTTCCACGTCATGCGCGTGCGCCATGAGGCGCCATGTATCCGGAGGAGGGTGAGAGACCCACCTCTCCGGGCTGTCGCAGCAGTCCGGTGAAGCTGAGGGCAGCCTGACCGAGGAGGCGCTCGGGAGGGCGGAAAGCAGACCTGACAACGACGGGACGGGTCGGCACTGCCAGACGACCCGGGTCCGGCAAGCAAGGCAGAGAGGCGTAACGAAAGTGAACCAGTGGTTGAACCCGCTCAAGCGTGGATCCAGCTCGAACCTGGTGGATGTGGGCTGGGCAGCGGTGTGCGTGTCGCAATGCGTATGTGCGACACGACTCCGGCGTTGGATTTTTGATGCCGACGAGGAGGCCACGGTGAAAGCCTGCGGCGTAGCCGTGGCGAGGCCGCAGCGGCATAGCTGGACGTCGATCCTGCCGACCGGGACATGGTGAACATGGGAACCGCTCTGGGGTCGCCCTTCCCTTCGTGCCGCCTGCACGGAGACGGGCAGGCCCGCCGTCGGCTGACGGCCCCGGGGTGGGGCGGAGGGTCCGTAGTAGTCCGAGCGTGGGAAAGCCACGTACATGGCGAAGGGACCCAGCGAGTCCGCAGTGAAGGAACCGGAATGCCAGGAGGACGCCGGTGAACACCGACGCACCATGGCCGACGCTCGAAAAAGCCGAGGCCAGGGTACTGGGAATCCAGACCAAGCTGCACCGATGGGCGACCGACAGCCCCAAGCGTCGGTTCTGCGACCTGTTCAACCTCGTGTGCGATCCCGCCTTCCTCACGGTGGCGTGGGCTCGCGTACGGGGCAATCGAGGCGCGCGCTCGGCTGGAGTCGATGGCGTGAAACCACGTGACATCGTCTTTGCAACGACCACGGTCCTCCCCATGCTGCGAGACGATCTCAAGGCGGAGCGGTTCGTGCCGTTGCCCGTGCGGGAGCGGATGATCCCCAAGGTGTCGGGCAAGTTCCGGCACCTGGGGGCATCCCGACCGCCCGGGACCGGGTGGTGCAAGCCAGCCTCAAGCTGGTCCTCGAGCCGATCTTCGAGGCGGACTTCAGGCCGTGTTCCTACGGCTTCCGCCCTCGCCGCCGGGCGCACGACGCCATGGCCGAGATCCACATGCTGGCATCCAACGGCTACACCTGGGTGCTCGAAGGTGACATCACGGCGTGCTTCGACGAGATCGACCACACGGCCCTCATGGGCCGGGTGCGACGTCGGATCGGGGACAAGCGCATTGTGCGACTGGTGAAGGCGTTCCTCCACTCCGGTGTTCTCACAGAGGACGGCGTGACGAGGGACACCAAGAGCGGCACGCCCCAAGGGGGCATCCTCTCGCCGCTGCTGGCCAACATCGCCCTCTCGGCTCTCGACGAGCACTTCGTCGGGGTCTGGGAGCGTGACATGGCCGCTCGACACGTCCGTGAGTCCCGCCGTCGCCGTGGGGAACCGACGTACCGGCTTGTCCGCTACGCCGACGACTTCGTGGTGATGGTGCACGGCACCGAGGCGCACGCCCATGGGCTGCGTCCGGCCGTCGAGGCAGCACTGTCTTCAGTGGGCCTGCGGCTCAACGAAGACAAGACGAGCGTGTGCTCTATCGACGAGGGGTTCGACTTCCTCGGCTTTCGCATCCAGCGACAAGTCAAGAGGGGGTCGCACAAGGCGTTCGTCTACACGTGGCCATCGAGGAAGTCACTGTCCTCGATCATGGCCAAGGTGAAGGCGATCACCAAGCAGGGAACGAACAATCCACTCTCTCACCTCTTGCGCCAGCTCAACGGCGTGCTACGGGGTTGGACGAACTACTTCCGGCACGGCGTGTCCAAGGACACCTTCGCTTACCTGCACCAGTTCACCTGGCTGCGGGTGGTGCGTTGGCTGCGCCGCAAGCATCGCCGAGCCAACTGGAAGTGGCTGCGACGGCACTACCTGGCCAATGCCTGGTGGCCCGAGCACGATGGCGAAGCACTGTTCGATTGCCGGGCAGTGCCGGTGACCCGCTACCGCTACCGCGGGGCGGCGATCCCTTCGCCGTGGGTGGAGAACGAGGAAGCTGCGTAGCCCGACGGCACGGACTCGTGGAGAGCCGGATGCGGTGGAAGTCGCACGTCCGGTTCGGGGGACGGGCCGGGGAGACGGACCTGTCGAGAGACAGGCACCGCGCCCCGGTCCGATCCCACCACGCCATCTTGGCCGTCGACCAGACACGCCGGCGTGTCCAACAACAGCGCCTCGGGCCCCGTGGCCGGGCTGCCAACCCGCTGTATCGGGCCCGCAAGCTCTTGGTCATCAAGGCGACCGCATCCGACGCCGAGTTGACGTCACGCCTCGAGAGCCTGCTCGCCCTGGGCGATCCCGACGGCGAGGTGGCCTTCGCCTACAGCGTGAAGGAGGCCGTGGCCCGCTTCTACGAACCCGCCGATCCAGACACCGCCCAAGACCTGTTGCGCGACATCGTCGAACATGCCTCGAAGCGTTCGGCGCCCCCAGAAGTGCGCACGCTGGCGCGTACCTTGTCGAACTGGTTCGAGCCCATCGTGGCCTGGCACAGGGCCAAGGTCTCGAACGGTCCGACAGAAGGCATGAACAACCTGTTGAAACTGGTCAAGCGGGTGGCCTTCGGCTTCACCAACTTCGAGAACTTCCGCATCCGGGCGCTGCTCTACGCCGGCAAGCCCAACTTCAGGGTGTTGGACTCGATCGTGGTCACGTGATGTGGCTCACCCCGCAGAAACCGGAAGTGCCGGAAAACCGTGCTTGCCAAAGCGATATCTGCGGAATTGGAGCGGCCGCTGATCTCGTCGGTTGGAGTTGGGTGCGCTCCCCGGCGAGATAGTCGAGTTGTTCTGCCAGTGCCCGCCGGCCGAAGTGAAGGAAGGTACGGGGCGAGGACTCGACCCCCGGAATACATACCAGAACACGCGACGGCAGAGAGCCTCTGGAGCACAGGAACGTTTGCTCCGGTGTCCGGTGGGTGGCATGTCATCGAGGTTGACGCAACCTCCCACCTCGATGTGGAGGCCCTGACAGACCGCATCAGCGACGCATTCCGTCACCAGTCCAGACGAGGGCCCGGTTGACCCGACCGGTTGCGTCTATCGATCGGGCGGCCCGGCAATATCAGGGAGACCCCGCTGAGATCCGAAGAACCCCTTATGGCCCACCCTTAGGAGCAGAGAGGGCAACGGAACCCACCCCACGTCGGCCCCAAAATCCCGGCGCTGCGAGCCTACCCGGGACGGGGGAAGGCGGTGCGAGCGGGGGGCATCAGACGCCAACCCTTTGTCTAATCCGCTCCTCCGCCTCCGTAAGCGAATGCCTACCAAACGTACCGAAACGTTTCGACAAGCCACTGCTATTCATGACGTGTGTCGCATGGCGCTCCGTAAAGACAATATCGCAATAAGGTAACGGCGCCTTCCAAGGCCTCGATGTCACACAAAGGAGAAGGAGGCGCCGCACCCGGCGCAGGCTGATCGCGGCGAGACGGCAGAACATGAGCCATTTTTGTCCAGCGTCATCGTCCGTGCGAGTGGAGTATCAGTCCTTGTCAGGATGGGATCTTGGTATGTCCACTAGTGCAGTGACCATTGGGGCGTATTCCGCGGCCCTATCGTCGGCGCGGCGGCAGCCGTCGGCGCGGGCGGCCACGGCCGCGGTGAAGGGATGTCATCCGGGCGCGCCCTGCCCTCCGGACCCCAATCGGCACTCCACACAGGGCTTCGGCAAAAGCCCTAGGGTGATCGGCCATGGCGGAACGATACGGACATGTTCGGAAGCTCGCAGTGATCGTGCCGCTGGCATGCGTCGCGACCGTGATTGGGATCCCCGCGACGACCTCAGCGGTGGCCGCCGCGCCAGTTGCCGCGAGCTCAGCGACAACCTCGATAACAGCCCCGCGACCACGTCCTCGACCATTCCCCCAACGACTCCGACGACGCCGACCACCACTCCGACCACGTCGACGCCGACCGCCGGGGGGAGCGCCTGGACAGCGACGGCGACTCCGCTACCGGCCGACGCTTCCGGTAAGGCAACGGAGCCGGAAGGCATCTCGTGTCCCGCGTCGACGTGGTGCGTGGCAGTTGGGGGCTACGTCACCTCAGCCAGGACGAGCCAGGGGCTACTCGACATCTGGAGCAACGGCACCTGGACCGCGGCCCGGGCCCCCCTCCCCGGCGACGCCGGTCCCGACTCCGTTGCGTTGGTCAATGCCGTCTCGTGCCCGGCCATCGGATCGTGCGTCGCGGTCGGAAGGTACAATAACGCTGCCCAGCTTCGGCGCGGCCTGCTGCTCTCACTGTCGGGCGGGAAGTGGACTGCAGTGCCCGCTGCGTTGCCGCCCGCGGTCGGCAAGGGAAAGGACACAACGATGCTGTCCGTCTCCTGCCCGCAGGTGGGCCACTGCGTTGCCGCCGGGCGCTATACCAACGGCGGCAATGATGTCGCCCAAGGGATCCTCGACAGACAGAATGCGGCCTCGTGGGTTGCCACGAATGCGCCCCTGCCCGCAGACACCAGTACCAAGCCGTACGGCGGGATCGACTGGGTGTCGTGCCCGGCTGCGGACATGTGCAGTGCGATCGGGGCTTATGTGGACAAGAAGGGCGCCCGGGTGCTCGCCATCGACGCCCTCTCCGGCACGTCCTGGAGCGCCGCCCGAGCTCCCTGCCGGCTGACGCGGCACCTGATCCGCTGGCTTACTCGGGCTTCGTCCGGTGCGACTCGCCCGGTCAGTGCATGGCAGTCGGGACTTTCAAGAACCGGGCCGGTGCGGTCACGGGTCTGCTCCTGCGGCAAGCAGGAGAGGCGTGGAAGGCGGTGGCCGCCCCGGTCCCGTCCGGTGCCGCTACCGATCCCGACGTGCATCTGAACAGCGTGTCCTGTGCACCGGCCACGAGTTGCGTGGCCGTCGGCTCGTACAAGATCGCCAGCGGTACCTCCAGGGGCTTGCTCGAGACGCTGAAGGACGGAACGTGGAAGCCGGCGACGGCGGCCACGCGGGACGCTAGCTCGACCTCCCTGGGAGCGGTGTCCTGCCTGGCGGCGAATAATTGCGTTCTTGTGGGAAACACCGCAGCCGAGGGTGTGCTCGGGACCATGGCAGGCGATGCGTGGACCCTCGTTCCTGCCCCGCTCGTGCCTCCGGCCACCCTTCCGGTCTTCATCGGCCAAGTGCTCTCCTGCCCCTCTACGTCGGTCTGCGTTGCCTTCGGAGTGGCTCGCCTCGGGTACGGGCCCACCGGGGGCCTCTTCGAGATGCTCAATCGCTGAGCGAGACAACGCTCACGGCACCGTCCCTTCGTGACGGCCGGCGCGGCGAACGTGCAGACCGTGAGCCGCAACGGTGGACCGCAGGCCACCGTTAAGCACACCGTCGTTGTGTCGTAGGGAGTTAGGACGAACTCCTCGCAGGCAGACCGAGGCGATGTCGCACGCTATTGGCATAAGGCGATCGTGGGGGACGGAATCGACACTCTCTCTAGCTGTTCTCTGCCACTTGAAGTAGCTACCAAATCTAGTGACGGTGACTCCCGCGGCTCCTGAAACCTGGAAATTCCCTCCAGGCAAAGGCCCCCCGTCCCGCGCCGCGTGGCCCTCCGTTTCCCGGTGGCGCCTGCCCGCGCCCCTGCGCGGCGGTTCTGGGCCGTTTCGGGCTCTGGGCCCCTCTCTCCCTCCAAAAGGTGGGGCGCGGTCAGGGACTCGAACTTCGAACCGGCCGGGGCGGACGTTTCAAGCGGCCCTATCACCTATCCCAGTGATGACGTCACAATTTCAGGGGGAGTGCCAGGAGCCGAAATCGACGCCCAGTGGCTCGTCGAAGGGGCCCAGCGCATCACATCATGTTGCCAGACGTGGCTGAACAGCTCGGTTTCAGCTACCAACTCTATGACAACGTCCGCCGACCCAGTGACGGGAACCAAGCAATTCAACGCCGCTTCGGTCGGCATTTGGGTGGGCTAACCTTGCCACGCTCTCGAGAACGGAGCGTGAGATGTTCGGACATCGCTGGGAACGGTCAGAGGCGACAATCGTGGAGGCCGAGTTCGTCCCCGTGCACAAGGGCGACCTGTACTCACACAACGTGTATGTCGTCGAAGTACGACCCGCGGGGCGGGAGCGGTTCCGCGCCAAGCTCGCCCAACCGGAAACAGGACCCCACTTTGCGTTCCCTAGGCCGGGATACGTGATCGGCGTGAAGTGTCGGCCGAAGTCGCAGAAGGTGAAGTGGGATCACTCCGACCCGCGTTCGTTCAACGACGCGCAGGCCGACGAGAAGCAGGCAAAGCTCGACGCCGCGCTACACGCACCCGTCGGCTCGCCGCCAAAGAAGACCTCTTAGACTGAGATGTATCAGCGCCTTCAGCCTCGTCGCGGCTGACCTCCGGTCTCCACCCGGGACGCGGACCCGGTGCCATGAAGGGTCCAAATATCGAACGCTGCTACGCAGCCGACGGCGGAATCGTGCCGTCAAGAGTCTCAACTGACCTGTGATGAATGGTGACGAAGGAGATCGCGCGCGTGGGCACGAGGCGTGGGTGGAGTAGAGGGTGAGTACTGGATCTATCCGCTGAGTAAGGAGAACGCCAAGAGATCCGGGGAATCCGCATGACCGGCGTCAGACGATTGTCCTCACGTCAGTGCAAGTCGAACACCGTTCTCAAACTCTCGTCGATTCCCCATAGCTCTTCCGGTGCGAGATGGCCGACGAGCTCACCTAACCGACTGGCATCGACTGCTCCAACTTGCTCAACCAACACCCTCGTCGTTTCGCCAGCGACTTGGACTTCAGGGCGGAACGAGGCGGCTCGGGCGCTCAAGGATGTGGGTGCGATGAGAACGACAGATCGAGGAAGCATGGCGTCTGCTTGCACCACCACTCCGAATCGGGTTCCTCGTTGTTCGTGCCCGGCTCCTTTGGGGACTCGGAATCGAAAAACATCACCCCGGAGCACGCAAGGACTCCATCAGATCGGCTACAGCGAGCATTTCCGAGCGGTCCTCGTCGTCCGATTCGAGCGCTGCAACTTCATCGGCCAGTTCTTGATGACTCCTCATTGCTCGTGCCGCACGCACCAGTGATGACCTGATGGCTTCAGAGCGACTCATCCCTGTCGCTTCAAGGGAGCGCAGGGCCTGTTCGGCCTCGTCGTCAAGGCGAACGGATATTGCTTCTGTCATCTCTGCAGTGTATCACAATACGTAATACAAGGTGCAGTGAGGCATTGGGAATGTCAACCTCAAATGGCCCCAGACCCGTGCTCATCTGATTTGGCCCCACAACCTTGAGATCCTGATTGCAGCGAGCGTGCTCGCGTAATCTCGATCCATGGCTCAAAACGCCCCTCAACCTCCCGGCCAGAGCGTCTTTCGACTGCGGATTCAGCTCAGGGATGTGAACCCCGTGGTCTGGCGCCGGATCCTGGTTCCCGGAAGCATTCGAATGGCCAAACTGAGTCCGATCCTGTTGGCCGCTATGGGCTGGAACAACTCACATCTGCACGCTTTCCTCATTGGCGACAAGCGCATTGGCATGTGTTTCGACGACTATCCCGAAGGCGAGATCGACGAAAAGGACGTGACTGTCCTTCAGGCCCTCCGAGAAGAGCGCCGTTTCATATTTGAGTACGACTTTGGCGACGGTTGGGAGCACGACGTGGTCATCGAGGACCTGAGCTGGTCCTACTTCGGCTTGAAGTTCGCCGTCTGCCTCGAAGGCGAGAATGCCTGTCCTCCCGACGATGTCGGTGGCCCCTATGGCTACACCGAGTTCCTCGAAGTAGTGACCGACCCCAAACACGAAGAACACGACCGGATGCTCGAATGGGCAGACGGGCCCTTCGACCCAACCGAGTTCGATGTGGCCAACGCCAACGCCTTGATGCAAAAGGTGCGCTGAGTCGGTTCCCCTTGGGTGCCATGCCGAGATTTATCGAGATTTGTCAGAGAACGCGTGAGCGGGGGAATTCCTGGTCAATTTCGGGAGAGGACCTGATCGACCACAAGCCCAATGTCGTCGACCGCCGATATTCGGGTCAGTTTCGCGGTAGTAGATCGCTCTACTACTGCGACGGATCGAGTGGACCTAGTGGAAACCTGGATGGACGGATCTGCATTCCGCTGCACCGGTACAGAGTACGAGGACCGATTCCACCACGTTGCCAAGGTGACGGTCGTGGGTTCGAATCCCGTCATCCGCTCCAACTGACCTATTCCCATAGGCCGAGCCAGCGTTATAAGAGTTGGGTCCCGAGCTACCAGGAGGTAGTCCATGCCCATGCGGTATCCGAAGGACTTTCGTCGAGCGGTCTGTGCTGCCAGATAGCTTTGACTCCCCGTGAGTTGCCAGCCAAAGAGGTAGCATTCGATGCGTCCACGAGGTGCGAAGGGGAGAAAAGAGATGCCTGAGTTCCCTGCGATTACTCACGTGGCGCTAACGGTTACGAGCCTTGAACGGAGTGTGCCTTGGTATAAGGATCTGTTCGGCTCGGACCCAATCCTTGACGAGGATACAGGGAGAAATAGTCAATACCTGTGGATGAGAAGCCCGTCGGACTACGCGGCGACCTCGTTCACATCCTCCTCTGAACGTTCGGCCATCACCCCCTTCTCGAAGGCGACGCCGGCACGAACCAGCGGGACGAGATGCGGCGCGTTGATGGCCCGCCACCGGGTCTGGGCCGCCTCGATCAGCTTGTAGGCCATGGCCAGTCCGGCCGCCCGTGAGCCCGGTCCCTTGGTCACCTTTGTCCGCAGTCGCACCGTGGCGAAGGTGGACTCGATCGGGTTGGTGGTCTTGAGATGGATCCAGTGCTCGGCGGGGAAGGCGTAGAAGGCCAGCAGCTCCTCGCGGTCCTTGACGAGCTTGCCCGTCGCCTTGGGCCATTTGGCCTCGTAGTCCTTGACGAACGCGTCGAGTGCCTTCTCGGCGTGCGCACGGTCCTCGGCGTCACGGACCTCGCAGAGGGCGGCCCGGGCCGCGGGCTGGGCCGATTTGGGCAGGGCGTTCATGACGTTGGCCATCTTGTGGACCCAGCAGCGCTGGTGTGCCGTGTCGGGGAAGACGTCGCTGAGCGCCCCCCAGAACCCGAGTGCTCCGTCACCCACCGCGAGGACCGGGGCTCTCATGCCCCGGCGCTTGAGATCGCGCAGCACGTCGGCCCACGACTCGGTGGACTCGCGGTGGCCGTCGGTGATCGAGACGAGCTCTTTGGTCCCATCGGCGCGGACACCCACGAGGACCAGGGCGCACAGGCGGGCCTCTTGGAGGCGGACGTTGAAGTGGATGCCGTCGGCGAAGAGGTAGACGTAGTCGACGCCCTTGAGGGAACGACGGGCGAACTGGTCGCGTTCGCGCTGCCAGTCCGTCGTCAGCCGGGTGATCACCGACGCCGAGAGCCCGGCGGCCGAGCCGAAGAACTCCTCGAGAGCAGGGACGAAGTCCCCCGAGCTCATGCCGTGGAGGTACATGAGGGGGAGCACCTCGGCCACCTTGGGCGACTTGCGGGCCCACGGGGGCAGGATCGAGCTGCGAAAGCGCATGCGCTCCCCGGTCTCGGCGTCGACCCGGCGGTCATCGACCCGTGGGGCTCGCACCTCGATCGGCCCGGCTCCGGTCACCAGCGAGCGTGGCTCCGCGTGCCCGTTGCGCACCACCAGGCGATGGCCGTCCTCGTCGACCTCATGGGTCACACTCGAGATGTAGCCCTCCACCTCGGCTTCGAGGGCTGCAGCCAGCATCCGCCGAGCCCCTTCGGCCACCAGGGCGTCCAGCCCGCTCGACAGCTCCGCGCTCGCGGGCCTCGTCAACATGTACTCTCAACATCGGCGTTCCTTCCTGCCAGCGTCTCACCGCCGGCGAACTTGTTTTGGTCAAACAGGAAGGTACGCCGCGCCTCGGTTCAGGTGGTGCATCCACAGGTTTTGGTTATAACTCGATACAGGTCCGTTCCAGCGCGTCGCTTGGCTTACCGGCGGCACAATCGTTGGCGTAACTCAGTTTCCTGACTTGGACAGCACTGAGCCGTTCAACGAGCGGCGGCCGGGGCTCGATCATCTGGCTTTCGGCTGTGCCAACCGCGATGAGTTAAAGGCATGGGAAATCCGTCTGAACGAACTCGGCATCCCCAACGGTGGCATCGTGGACACGCCTTACTACTCGGCATTGTCGTTTCGAGATCCCGACAACATCGCACTTGAGTTCTTCGCACCCCGGGGCTAAAACCGGCGGAGTATCCGACTGCTTGTAGGCCATCCCATACCGCCGGGATCGGGCGCAGCAGGCCACCGAGCGCTCTTATGCGCCCGCATTGAACTTCGCGATCCGCAAGCACTGAATGTCGCGTTCGGCGCTCAGCGAATGTCGCGTTGAGGGTGACTCCGGGTCCTCGGTTGAAAATGTTAGCGGCGCCTCCTCTCAGTGGGCGGTTCAGGCTCGGTGGAGGCCTGCTCGAGGGCGTGGTGCTCACGCATGCGCCATGACGGTCCCTTGATGTTGAAGACCACGGCGTTATGCATGAGCCGGTCCAAGATCGCCGCGGCAACGACCGCATCACCGAAGATCTCTCCCCACTCAGGCAGGCCCCGGTTGGTGGTGATCAGCGTCGGGTGGCCCCTCTCGTAGCGGGTGTTGACGACGTGGAAGGAGACTCCGGCCCCACCTCATTCGATGGGCAACAGTCCAACATCGTCGATGACCAGGACGCTCGGCGCGGTCAGCGTTTTGAGCTTGGAGGCAAAGGTGCCCTCCCGCTTGGCCTTGACCAAGGTGTTGACCATGTCGTCGGCGGTGCTGAAGTAGCCCCGATACCCGGCCTCGACTGCAGTGGTGGCCAGAGCCACGGCCAGGTGGGTCTTGCCCCGGCGGCCCGGTCACCCAAGAAGAGGATCGGGCGGTTCTCTTCGATGAAGCGGAGTGTGGCCAGGTCCACGATCAGCTTGCGATCGACGCTGGGCTGGAACTCGAAGTCGAAGTCGGCCAGGTTGCGCCGGAATGGAAAGCGGGCGAAGCGCAGCCGGGCCGCCAGTTTGCGGTTGACCGTCGAGGTGGCCTGCTCGCCGATGACCCGAGCCAGGAACTCAATGTGGCTCCACTCCTGCTCCTTGGCCTCTTCGGCCAACAGGGCAAAACACTCGGCTGATCGGGCCAGGCCCAGATACCCGAGATCGTCTTTGAGTTGTTCGTAGAGGGAGTTGGTCACGACCCCGCCCCCGTCTCATAGCGGCTCAGGTCCGGGACGGCCACGTCCACGTCGCCTTCGACCTCGAGGCGGATGGGGACCGCTGGCGGCACATCGTCGGGCAGCACCAGGGCCAGATGGTGGCCCCGGTGTTTGGAGAGTGCGGCGTACTGGGCGGCCGAGAAGTGCTCGGGGTCCCAGACTTCAACGGTGCCAAGAGGCGCCACGTAGTGACGGCCGACCACTTCAGCGGCCCAGCGGATCTCAATGACATCTGACGCCACCTCCTGGCGAACTTCCACCTTTTGGCCGAGACAGCGGGGTGGGACCGAGTAGACGCGTCCCACGCCATTGGATCTGGGGGATGGCGACGTGGACCCGGCGTGCCTCGACATAGGCGGTGTCGAAGCGCCGGCGGGGCAAGGCTCCGAGGACCATGTCTGCTCAATGGTGAACCGTTCCGCCGGCGGGGTCCCCGTGGTCCGGTGCACCCGCTGGTGGATGCGGGCCTGCACCCAGCGGGCCGCTCGTTCGTTGACTCGGCAATCGACGCCGGTGCTCCCGCCGCGGTGCATTCTTCGAGGAACCGTTCCTTGACGTCGCGGAAGGGACGCTCGATCTTGCCCTTGCGCTTGGCGTCGCCGGCCTGACAAGCCCGGATCTCGGTGCCGCAGAACTGGGCGAAAGCGAAGTCGCCGCCGGTGGGTGGAGCTTCGATCGCCGCCCCTGGGACTGGCCAAGCGCACCCATGCGGTCGGTGCTCGAGACCTTGGGGACGCCGCCGATGTACTCGAAGAATCGAACGAGGCCCTCGAAGGTGTACTCCCGGTCGATGACCGGAGCGAACCACCAGATGCGTACCCTCGACCAGCACAAGATGGCCGAGAAGCACCACACCTCGCCCAGCCCCCACTCGCTGGTCCAGGCCGAGGCGTCGGACCAGTCGAACTGGCATTCCTCCCCAGGCCCGGTCTCTATCCGGGTCGACGCCAGTGGAGCCCCGTTGAACCTCGGGCCCCGGATGGTGTTGAGGTGCCGGGTCACGCTGGCATAGGAGCCGGTGTACCCCTCGGCCGCAATCATCTCAAAAACGCTGGTCCCGAGCAGCCGCGGGGCCAGCCGCAACAACTCGGCGATCCGGGCCGCCCACCGTTCATCGATGACCATCGGCTCGGTCTTCTTGCGCTTCTCGGGTGGGCCGCCATTGGTCAGCCAGTTGCTGATCGTTTTCGGGTGGTACCCCGTTTCAGCAGCTATTTCGTTGATGGTCAGTCCCTGGCGCTTCATCGCCATAGACATCCATGTACTCCTCCTGGGTCATCATCTTGCGGTCCCTCCAGTGGGCTTGGTGCAGTTGGTGCCCAAGACCCTGGAGGGGCCATCGACTGAGCCGGGTGGATGCCCGGCCAGGAGGACCCGGAGTCAGCTCAACGCGACTTTGGCTGCGTAGAGAACACGACTTTCGTTGATCGCCGATCGGAAGTTTCGGTGATTACAGAACGCGAGATTCAGTGATCACGCACAGCTCTCGCCGAACGATGAAATAAGGTTGCCGGTTAGTGGCCGGTCACACTAATCTGTACGAGGTTTGCTACGCAGACGGATAGAGCTATCGGTTGATCGAATCCGACTATCCACCTGACGCACGAGGACGAAGGGTACTTCAGGTAACTCTTGACGTCACCGTGGTTCACCGCAACGACGGCTGATCGAATGATTGCTTTGTTGTTCAAGTCGTCATCCTGCCCTTAGCCCTGCGCCGTCACCAGATGCTGGTAATCGTGGTTCAGTGCAGCGGCAAACGATTTAAGTTCGTGTTCGATTGCCGGACCAGATGGCGTGACGATCACTTGGGTAATGCCCAAAGAACCCGCATGGTCCATTCGGTGCCAAACGCCTGAGTCACCTGTCCATCCCGTGTCGAGCAATCCGGGACCAGCGGCAGCGTCTCTTGGAAGATCTCGGTGCATCAAGGGCTGTCAAGTGAAAGCGTCTTCCCTCGGATCTTCAAACTCATCGCAGCGGACTCGAGCCGGCCAAACCCAGGAGCTCTCGAGAGACATAGAGGGCCGCGGGTTGGCCGGAGGTTGCTGGTGCAACTGTCCCGTATGCCGTGAGAATCCCCGTAGTAGCCAGGCGGCGAAGGGCGGAACCGGCGGCTCTATAGGAAATACCGAGCTCGCTGACCACGATCGGAGTCGTCAGCACAAGATGACCGGCAGGAGTCTGAGAACTTCAAAGACAGCCGAATCGCTTCGAGGCTTCCGCTTTCCGGCGTTAAGTCGATTTTGCCATTGCTGCTTAATGTGTTCAACGTCCGCGATCAAGGCGGGTCGGCCTTGCCTCCCTTCGCCACGGTGTCAGCGAACCAACTGATCCAGCGGAGATGATCTCCGAAACGAAACATCGTTAGGCCCGAGCTGTATCCTCCGACGTCAGCAGCGATGGCAACACTTACCGGCGGGGGCACAAGCAGCGCAAGGCGTCGGGTGAGAATCCAGGCGACAAGCACACGACCGATTCGTCCGTTCCCATCAGCGAACGGATGGATGATCTCGAATTGCCCGTGGGCGACCGCGGCCTGACTTATCGGATCGAGATTGCTCTGGTTGGCGTATGCCAAGAGATCTTCGAGCAGCCGTGCGAGCTCGCTGACGGGTGGAGTAACGAGGTGCGCATCCAAGGGACTTGTGCCGCCAATCCATCCTTGCTCATCTCTGATGGCTCCCACATAGCGGTCGGGAGTTGGACTTCCGGTCATCAAGATTCGATGCCACTTGCACAGCCTCTCAACGGAGAGGTCCTCGCCAATTGCGGCCTCACTAACGGCTTCGAACACCGCAGCCAGATTTGATGCCACCCATGCTGCGGTACCGGCGTCCTGGCGTCCAATCCCTTCCTCTGCGAGAACGACGTCAACGACTGGAGCGGTGATCCCTTCGATGTATGAAGATGCAACACCCTCTGAGCGTAAGAGCAACCGGGCAAGTGGCTCGTAGTCGGGATGGAGTGATTCAGCAGCGTGCCCAACTTCGGTTGCCGCCGATGCGGTCCGAGCCGCCGTTCTCCGTCCAGCGTGAGATCCCTATGGGCCAGCAGCGCCGGCACGAAGGCGTTCACTCGGCGACCCTGCCAGATCACCCCCACCTCCGAGCCAGCCAGTTCCATAGCTAAATACTATACGGATAATGGAGGAGAGATACAGTATTCGGGTCAATTTGACTGAGCCCGAGCTGTGGGGGGACCTGGCGCGGGTCTGGCGGCTGAACAACTCACACCTGCACGCCTTCTTGATGAGAAATAGTCAATACCTGTGGATGAGAAGCCCGTCGGACTACGCGGCGACCTCGTTCACATCCTCCTCTGAACGTTCGGCCATCACCCCCTTCTCGAAGGCGACGCCGGCACGAACCAGCGGGACGAGATGTGGCGCGTTGATGGCCCGCCACCGGGTCTGGGCCGCCTCGATCAGCTTGTAGGCCATGGCCAGTCCGGCCGCCCGTGAGCCCGGTCCCTTGGTCACCTTTGTCCGCAGTCGCACCGTGGCGAAGGTGGACTCGATCGGGTTGGTGGTCTTGAGATGGATCCAGTGCTCGGCGGGGAAGGCGTAGAAGGCCAGCAGCTCCTCGCGGTCCTTGACGAGCTTGCGTCGCCTTGGGCGATTTGGCCTCGTAGTCCTTGACGAACGCGTCGAGTGCCTTCTCGGCGTGCGCACGGTCCTCGGCGTCACGGACCTCGCAGAGGGCGGCCCGGCCCGCGGGCTGGGCCGATTTGGGCAGGGCGTTCATGACGTTGGCCATCTTGTGGACCCAGCAGCGCTGGTGTGCCGTGTGGGGAAGACGTCGCTGAGCGCCCCCCAGAACCCGAGTGCTCCGTCACCCACCGCGAGGACGGAGGCACTCATGCCTCGGCGCTTGAGATCGCGCAGCACGTCGGCCCACGACTCGGTGGACTCGCGGTGGCCGTCGGTGATCGAGACGAGCTCTTTGGTCCCATCGGCGCGGACACCCGCGACCAGGGCGCACAGGCGAGCCTCTTGGAGGCGGACGTTGAAGTGGATGCCGTCGGCGAAGAGGTAGACGTAGTCGACGCCCTTGAGGGAACGACGGGCGAACTGGCCGCGTCACTGCCAGTCCGTCGTCAGCCGGGTGATCACCGACGCCGAGAGCCCGGCGGCCGAGCCGAAGAACTCCTCGAGAGCAGGGACGAAGTCCCCCGAGTCATGCCGTGGAGGTACATGAGGGGGAGCACCTCGGCCACCTTGGGCGACTTGCGGGCCCACGGGGGCAGGATCGAGCTGCGAAGCGCATGCGCTCCCCGGTCTCGGCGTCGACCCGGCGGTCATCGACCCGTGGGGCTCGCACCTCGATCGGCCCGGCTCCGGTCACCAGCGAGCGTGGCTCGCGTGCCCGTTGCGCACCACCAGGCGATGGCCGTCCTCGTCGACCTCATGGGTCACACTCAAGATGTAGCCCTCCACCTCGGCTTCGAGGGCTGCAGCCAGCATCCGCCGAGCCCCTTCGGCCACCAGGGCGTCCCACCCGCTCGACAGCTCCCCGCGCCGGGCCCCTCAACATGTATCTCAACATCGGCGTTCTTCCTGCCAGCGTCTCACCGCCGGCGAACTTGTTTTGGTCGAACAGGAAGGTACGCCGCGCCTCGGTTCAGGTGGTGCATCCACAGGTTTTGGTTATAACTCCTTCTTGATCGGTGACATGCGCGTCGGCAGGTGCTTCGGACCCCCAAAGTCTGTGGTCCGACCTGTCGTCGGGCCACGCGTTCGGCGTATGGGGCGAAAGCAATACGGGCTATGGCGTGGGGGCCTGACGAACGACGATGGCGTTGGTGTGTCGGGGGTGTACGGCCTTATGTCGCAGGTGGCCTTGGGTCGAGAATCGGCAGTGGCATTGCGGCGCCGGGCGCCGCAGGATTCGCGTGGACGGGGGGCGCTCCAAGGGCCGGGCATAACCATCAGCGTGTGGCACTCACATCGTCCCGGGTGGTCTGGCTCCTCGACCTCCGGGCAAGCTGCGCCTCGCCTCATTGCAGCACGGCCCACGAGGATCGCCCTTGCGGCCATGGTGAATTGCCTAGGGTTGCCAAGGTGGCCCCACAGCCAAGGGTGGCCTCAGGTACCCAGCCGAGGAGGGTCGTCAGTGGCTGATAGCGAGCCGAGTGCATCTACCGCCAGGGCCACGCGGACGTGGATCGTGGGGGCTGTCGCCTTGGCCCTGTTCGTCGTCGTGGTTGCCCTCGTGATCGTGTCCATCCCGCGAGGGGGCTCGACGTTACGCTCGACGTTCACGGTCGTGTCGCCAGCCGGTGGCCACAAAAATGAGAAAGCTGCCGTCAACCTGAGTTTGACCATTGACTCTCTCGAGGCGACAGCCGGGGGCATCCACGCTCGATTGATCGCCGAACCGGGGCCAGCGCTACCTGCCGAAGGGGCGACAGTGTTCAACTCGAGTGGCTCCGATCCGACTTTGGTCGTACGCCGTGATCAGCTCGATCAAGAGCGCTCCGTTTTTCTGTCCTCCGAAAGTGGCGACGTCTCGGACTACCCGTTCGACTCGTACCGAGTGCCCATCGCGATCCTTGTCCTCGCCGGGACTGACACCAGTCTGAGCCAGGCGAAGACCCGTCACGTGTTGCCCTTCAGGATCGACGGTGCGAGTGCCGCCGCCGGCATCGTGGTGACGGCCACCACCCGAACTGAACGCGACAACGTCCAGAGGGTGACCCTGAACATCCGGCGCTCTCTGGTGAGTCGCGATTGGGTCCTGGCCATGATGGCGATCTACTGGGCGCTGGCCATCCTCGCCGCCGGCATCACGTACCTGGTGCTGCGGCGTCGCCGCCCCATGGAAACGCGGTTGTTGGCCTGGCTCAGTGCACTCGTCTTCGCCCTCATCGCCTTTCGCAACGCGGCGCCCGGAGCGCCCCCGGTCGGAACCTTCCTCGACTACTACGCCGTGTTTGAAGCAGTCGGCATCGTGGCAGTTTCGCTGGTCACCCTCATGATCTACTATCTGGTCTCCTCTCGGGAGCGCCTGGCTGCTGGGTGATCGGCGCGTTCTCGCTACGAGTAGCAACCCAAAACGTCGACCACCACGTCGACACTGCCGGTGACGTTGTAGATCGAGACGGTGCCGCTGGAGCTGAGCATGGCCACGGTCAGGTTCCCTTCATGTCACCGGCCGCCGGATTGAGGTCGGATACGAAAGGCTGGGGCGGACCGGGGAACACGGTGAGGAAGGTGTTAACGGTTGGGAAGACCGCGGTCAGGTTCACCATCACGGCCTTGGCCCCGGAAGGAACCCCGGCCAACCCGGTGACCTGAATGGTGTCGGTGCCTGCTGGACCGAGGGTCGCACCGTCGCGTTGATCGCCCCGCCGGAGAGGCCCGAGGGGTGGCCCGCTCTGGTGTCTCAGATACGCACAGGAGCGGCCTCGGCACTGAAGCCGGTCCCGGAACCACTCGCCGCCGAGTAGTAGCCCGAGACATCGACCGCAACAGCCGCGGCTGCCTTGGAATAGATACTGAGCTCCTTGGCCTGAGGGTCGTTGATGCTCTCGAACTGAGGCAGGAGGTAGCTGTAGAAGAGTTGAAATCTCAGGTCCCCGTCGTCGATCGCACCCATGGAGAGTCTCCCTCGAGCGAACCTCGACATGTCCATGCCCTGCGCCGGGCCCTGACAGCGTTGAAGGAAATATTCACTTCGGTGGCGGCTACCCGGTGGGCGAGGCACCCGGGAGACCTCCCGACCGGGCAGAATAGGTGCCGCACCGGAGGATAGGGAGGAGGAAGGCCGTGACCAAGACCCGCAATGCGCCCGCACTCGTAGCCGCCAAGCACGACCTCTTGGCTACGGCCGGCGAGCGCCGAGAGATGGGACGGCAGGCCCGGGTACTGGCGCCCCGGGCCGATCTGGGTGAATGGGACGAGCGGAACCGCGGGCACGACCCCGTCGACAGAATCCTGGCCCAGAACGACATCCGGCTGCCCGAGCTTGCTCCGCTCCGGCACAAGCGCATGTCGCTCTCGCCGTGGAACTTCTACCGGGGCGCCGCCGCCGTCATGGCGGCCGACCTGGCCTCCCGGCCGCACAGCCGGATCGAAGTCCAGCTCTGCGGGGACGCCCACGTCCTGAACTTCGGGCTCTGGGCCACGCCAGAACGCAATCTCAACTTCGACCTGCGGGACTTCGACGAGACCCTGCCCGGACCCTTCGAGTGGGACGTGGCCCGCCTCGCCGCCAGTCTGGTGGTGGCCGCCCGGGAGAACGGCGTGAAGCAGAGTAAGTCTGACGCCGCGGTCACGGCGGCGGTCAACGCCTACCGCAACCGGATGCGGTACTACGCCACCCTGCCGCTACTGGATATCTGGTACGAGGGCACACGCTTCGACCAGTTCATCGACTACTTCGAACCCGCTGACCGAGGCCAGGTGAAGGTCCAGATCGAGAAGGGGAGGGAAACGCGGACCAGCCGCGGAGCCTTCACCAAGCTCACGACGGAACGGCGCGGGCGGGCGCGTATCACCCCGCAGCCCCCGCTGCGCGTGACGCTCGACGACGATGAGCAGGGCGACATCGTGGATGGACTCCTCGGCGGCTACCGCCTCACGCTCCAGGAGGACCGTCGCAAGCTGTTCGACCGCTTCACACCGGTGGACATGGTCCGCCAGGTGGTGGGGGTCGGCAGCGTCGGCATGGTGGTGTATCTCGTGCTGCTCGAGGGAAGCGCAACGGGTGACCCGCTCTTCCTGCAGTGCAAGCAGGCCGGTCCTTCCGTCTACGAGTCCTACACGTACTCCAGCGAGCACGACAACCATGGCGCCCGGGTCATTGCCGGCAAGCGCATGGTGCAGAGCGCTACCGACATCTTCGTGGGCTGGGGTTCGCTGGGCGGGCGCGACTTCTATGTCCGTCAGTTCCGCGACATGAAGCTCATCCCCACCACCAACCTGATCGCACCCGTCCTGGCCGAGTTCGGCATTGCCTGCGGCAACACGCTGGCCCGGGCGCACGCTCGCTCCGGCGACCCCGAAGCCATTGACGCCTACATGGGAAAGAACGACGTGTTCACCAATGCCATGTGCAAGTTCGCCCGCCGGTACGCCGACCAGAACGAGCGAGATCACGCAGCGCTGATCGCCGCCATCCGGCGCGGCAAGGCGGAGAGCATTCTGGATTGAAGACCTACTCGGGCAGGAACAGCAGCGGACGTTTCAAGCGGCCCTATGTGACCACCTCTACAATCTGGCGTAATGTCACGTCCTCTCTTTCAACGATCGCTCTTTGCCGTGACCATATTGGCCTCGGTGGTTACGGCCGGGCTCTGTGGTGTGGTGTCCTCATCGGCCGACGCTGCCGTGACGGCGGGTGCACCGCTTTCCATCGTCCAGCTCGGTGACTCGATTGCCTCGGGCGAAGGGACGCTCTATCAGGCGCCGGATCCACCAAAGCCGAACGGACAGCTGTATTTCTGCAAATCATCGAGCGATCCTTCAACTAATTGCCATTCGTATCTGTACGGCTACTACAACGGATATTGGAACAACTGGCCGTCTACTTCGCCTGGCACTTGGACTCCTTCGGGTTCTCCCACGTACCCCGAATGCCACCAATCGCCCGACGCCTATGGTCAGATCGTCGCCAGTACCTACAACGCCAAATTCACACAGCTCGCATGTACCGGCGCCTCCTACCTTGCCGGGATCACGGGCGGTGAATCATTTCCACAAGGGAGCATCTATTCCTCGGCATTTCTGGGCCCGTACACGGTGGACGCCCCGACGGTTCCATCGGGCGGCGCAGCTTCCGTTCCGGCGCAGTTCGGAGACATCGGAACCGGCGGCCTGCCGAGCAAGGTCAATTCTGCTTACACGTCCGCCAACCCGAACGTCGTCCTGGTTACCCTAGGAGCGGACGATCTCAAATTCGTGAACATCCTGACTGCGTGCATCGAATGGAACTACATTCCTGCAGCCCAGCGATCAGGCAATGGACATACATCCTCGCCGTACGGCAGCCGGTACAGCGGGAAGTTGCAGTGTTCAGATGACAATGAAACGGACAAAAAAGGGCCGACAGGCGCAGGGTACCCTAACGGTGTCATCCAGGACCTCTACACGAATCAACTGCAATCGCTTCACACCCACCTCACGAGTTTGCTGACGGCGATCGGGAAGGAAGGGCAAGAATCAGGGCAAAGCGGACCACCGAAGGTCGTGATCACGAACTACCCGAACCCTCTGCCGAACAATCTGCCCCAGAAGGACGGAAGTAGCTGGTCATCCCATTATTGTCCGGACACCTTTCCCCTCTACAACGCGCAGGTTGACTACTTCGCCGGACTTGTCGACCAGCTCAACTCAGACCTTGCAAGTTGGGTGAGCGACTACCAGAAGTCCGGTGAATTTGGAGCCAATGTTGCGTTTGTGAGTTTGTCCAACGTAGACCACGGATACCAGTGGTGCGACGACGAGTTTGGGAACCTCAGCCCGAACCGACATGACCTCAAGTATCGGGAGCCCTATGCCTACGGGTTTTCGGTCAACGGCACGTCAACCAGTCTGGCTCAGTACCCTGCGCCCGCCATCTTCCATCCGACCATTCGGGGACAGCAGCAGATCGCTGCCTGCGTCAAGCCTGCAGTTGAGGCTCTTTTGAAGACCGAACCTTCGTCGGTGCAATCCCGCACGATTCGGCTCGCGGCCTTGGGCCGGGACCGGATCGTGTCGAATGTGGGCGGACCCGGGATCCACGACAGCTGCTGAGGACGCGAAGAGGCGACTGCGCGCGTTGTTGTTGTGATTCTGGGCCAGCAGATTACGAGAGTCGAGAGAGGGTTCGCCCAGCGCGAAGCAGAGCGTCATTACAACGCATAGTAGACCTCACTACAACGGCGACGGATGCGGTGGATGGAGTGGAAACTGAGTGGACAAATCCGCACTTGGCGGACCCGCCTGACCCAAGCGGACGAAACTCAGCACTTCGCCAAGGTGAGGGTTGGGGTTCCGAATTCCGTCATCCGCTCGAGCAGGTCACGGCAAGCGGGTCGTGCGCCGGAAGGTCTACCGGCCGCTGGCAAACATCTTTCACTAAGGTGTTGCCGATACCTCGGTCGACAGGGGTGACGTGCCGAGGACCACGGCTTTGACCACGTAGTATTTGGGTGGTGCCGTGGGTCCGGCCGTTGTTGGGCCACGAAGTGTCGTGAGGACGGCTTGGAGCGTGTAGGGACCACCAGAGATGGTCGCCCGGTAGACGTCGTAGGTGGTCGGTCCGGTCGACCCGGTGGCCGTCACCGCATTCCACGCCACGTGGACCGATGTGGAACCGTGTGGCTGCTCAACGGGGACCTGACACCGTCAGGCGCACGGGGGCCGGGAACTCGACCGAGCCCGAGAGCGCATCGACGTGGCGCGCCAGCGAGAATAGAGTGCCGCGAGGGGAGTGCGCTGGAGCTTCTACGATCAGGGGTTTCGACACCACAGAGGGGATCCACATGCCGACGCCGACCTTCGAACAGCTCCGCCAGTTCCGCGAGGACTACGTGGACTCCTGGAACCAGGGTGACAAGGAGCGCTTCGCGGCTACCTGGCGCCAGTTCCTCGCCGACGACGACGCGTTCCGGATGTTCGATCCGGTGGGCACGCCGATGAAGCGGGGCCTGGTCGGCTGCGCGTTGGAGCCGTTCGATCTCTGGCAGCCGGTGGTGCGCTTCAATGTGCCGAAGGAGACATTCTTCATCTGCGGCAACGAGATCGCTTGGGTGATGGAGAACGTCTTCGACGACAACGGCGCCGAGGTGAAGTCGTCAAGCATCGAGAACTACACATTCACCGAGAACCGCGAGGTGCACATCCGCACCTGGTACATCGTGCCATCCGGCGGTCCGCTCGGCGATCAGATGGAGCAGTACCTCCCAGAGGGCGGTCCGAACTGATCTCGGCGGGGTTGGTCGGCTCTGTAACCGGGCCTGACCGGCGAGTTGGCCCCGTTCGATTCGTCAGCGGCCGAACTGCTTGTCCCTGCACGCGCGCCGACGTGGTGTCGTTTCCACAGCTCCGCAGGGTGCAGGCTCCGCACGCGACGCCGCGTTCACCCCGTACCGTCGGGCGCTCTCGATGTGGTCGGGAGCCGTTGAACGTCAGGTGGTGTGACCTGCCCTCGACGATCCCGGTCCAGGACCCGGCAGAGACACTTCAGACCGTTTCCGCCGCCTGCCAAGGTCCGCAGCGTCCACCCGTGCGATCTGCCAATCTAGAGATTCCGAACAAATCCAACCACCATTGGGAGCATGCATGGAACACGCGAAGGCCAAGGAACTGCTAGACGCTGAGCACCTTCGTATAGAGCAGCTATTGGCCCAGATGGATCAACAGGGCAGCAATGATCGGACGGCGGCGAACCAGGAGGGCGACATGTTCGACTCAGCCGAACCGCTGTCCACAGAGGGTACTGACGACTCGATCAAGGCCGGATTGCAGGACAGGTTGGCGGCGGTCGGGCGAGCTGAACAGCGTCTCGTTGATGGCACGTACGGCCTCTCCGTTCGCAGCGGGCAGGCTATCCCCGATGATCGCCTTGAAGCCGACCCGGCAGCTGAATTGACTGTCGAAGAGGCCCTGTCATAGTTCCAGCCTCCGAGCAAGGGAGACACCAATGCACGCGACCAATTCAGCGGGCACGCCCGGCGGGCACACCTCCGAAGGCGGCGTCTTGGTAGGCAAGGCCAACGCTGCGAAGGGGATGGTCATCTTCGAGGATCCTCAGTGCCCTTACTGCCGCCAGTTTGAGGAGCTCAACGGCGCTCAAGTGACTGCCGCAGTGGAGACTGGGCAAGTGGCCGTCGAATATCGCATGCGCTGTTTCCTAGGCGAAGAGTCGGTGCGGGCGGATAACGCTCTGGCCCTTGCTGCTGAAGCCGGTCACTTCGACGAACTACGAAAAGCGCTGTTTGCCGATCAGCCCGTTGAAGGAACGGGAGGCTTTACAACCGAGGACCTCATCCGTTTCGGAGCGCAAGTAAGTGTGACCAGTTCGGACTTCGTCTCCGGTGTGCAAGAGATGCGATACGGGCAATGGGTGCTGAGGCAGGAAGAGCTCTACCGGAGGGAGGATCCACAGGGAACCCCGGCGGCATGGTTCAACGGCCATCCCGTTGATACTGGAGTGCTCTTCGATAGCACCGCATTCGAGGAACTTCTTCGTCGCTAGCTGTGCCGGCCCACCAGGGCGTGGGGTAGGTGAAGGTCGCGGGTTTGAACCTCTTGACCTCGCACCGGAAGAGCCTCGCACCGGAAGAGCTAGCACCGGAAGAGCTATGGGGAATCGACGAGAGTTCGAGAACGGCGTTCAATCTGCACTGTGGGCCAGGGACCGATCGTCAGACGCGGGTCATGCGGATTCAGGCTCGAACGTTCACTGGCGCGGAACCGGCTCTCGTCGTCCCTTAGTGGTCTCGCGAGGCTTCGGCCGCCTTGGTGAGCTTCGCCGACCGACTCATCACGGCCTCTGTGAGGTCGCCGTGGGTGATGACGTAGGGCTCGTCTGCCAAGACGGCCTCGATCACACCGCCAGCGGCGCCCTCGGCGGTGACGAGCATCGTCGTCATCCCCGGGTTGCTGGCGATCATGGCGTCGAAGTCGCCGTCATTGGCAATCGGACGGCGCAGGTGGTCCGGTTGCGCCCCCTCGCTGGTCTCGAGATGCCGAGTAATCATCGCGGATGGGAAGATCACCGACACGCCGATGCCGTCGCCAGCGAGCTCGAGACGGAGGGTCTCGGCAAGGCCCCACACCGCGAACTTGCTGGCCTGGTAGGCGCCGAGACGGCTGGCTGGATCGAGGATCGACGACGACGTGGTAAACGCCAGCCTGCCCCGCTTGGACTTGCGGAGGAGGCGAAGAAACGAGCGGGCTACCCGGGCCGAGCCGGTCACGTTGACATCGAGCAGCCACCGCCACTCGTCATCGGTAAGGGCCTCGACGGCCCCGAAGAGCTGCACGCCGACGTTCGACACGACGAGGTCGACCACGCCGAACTGCTCATCGACGGCGGTGGCTGCCGCGTCCACGCTGGCGGCATCGGCAACGTCGACGGCCATGCCGAGGGCCTCGACACCGAAGGCGTCAGCGACCTGGGCCGCCTCGGTGACGGCCCGCTCGCCGTCAAGGTCGAGTAACGCCACCTGCATGCCAAGGGCAGCGCAGCGCTCACTCAGGGCAAGGCCAAAGCCCGAGGCCCCACCGGTCACGACGGCGACAGTCATCAGCTCTCCTCCGGCATCGGCAAAGTCGGTGTGCAGTCGGGTGAGCCTCGAGGACTTGATCCGCCACCCGGAGGCGCCCTTTTCGTAGGTCTCGTAATAGTGGCCGTAGCCGTCGAGGCGCACGCCGTTGGGCCAGATGACGATGTCGTTGAGAGCCCAAATTCCCGTCGCGGTCGTCTCCGTCGTGAGGTCGATCTCGGGCATGTGGCCCTGGTGGACGGTTACAGCGCCAGCGAGCGTCTCCCGGAGGAAGGCCATGAACTCGTCGGCGCCGCGCAGGACACGGCCGCCGGCCTCGCTCGTGTCGATCACCACGTCGTCAGTGAAGACTTGGCGCATCCCGTCCCAGTCCTTCGAGTCCATGGTCCGGAAGTAGCGGGCTTTCAGGCGACGGATCGCTTCGACATCGTCCACGTCGCTCACTGGTCGGTGGCCGCCGAGGGGACGAGGCCCCGGGGCAGGATCAGGGGGAGGTCGGTATAGGTGACGATGCCTGGGGGCGCAGCCACCACGTAGGGGATGGAGTTGATCGCCGGCATCGCCGTCATGATCATGCCCAGGACCATGAACTCGGCGAAGGTGGTGGCCTCGAAGTCCGGCGGCGGCAGGTATTCAAGGGTGGCAGTGACGGTGGGTCGGCCGTCGACCTTGATGACATGGCCCTCCTTGATGGGCCAGTCGGGATTGAGCGTTTGCCCCTTACGCCACCGCACGTTGAGCTCCACCACCGTACGGTCGCCGACTTTGCCCTGCCAGCTGGCGTAGACGCCAGCGACGTGGCCGGCGGCGATGGTCCAGGAGTCCATGACGACATCCTCGGTCGTCTGGGCATACTCGGCTTCGCACACGATGTCGTCGAGCTCGATGCCAAGAGCGTCGGCGACCACGGCCACGGCCTCGCCGAAGACGGCGGTGCCCTTGGCCGCCATGCCAGGGAGCTCGGGGTCGTCGATGGGACGGCCGAAGCCGCACGGCAGCTCGGTGGTGGGGGAGTCGTAGAGCGTGGTGTCAGATCCCTCGTCGATCGTGATCTTGTCGATGCGGTCGCAGATGTTGGCGGTGGCGATGCCGACCAGCTCAACGAAACCTGGGCTGATTCCGGTCCCGAAGATCGTCGATCCGCCCGCCTCACACGCGGCCAGGATGCGCTCGCGACCGGCCGGGTTGCCCCTGCCGTTGATGAATGCCGCGGTCGTCACGACGTTGACGCCAGCCCCGAGGATGCGGACGACTTCGTCGGTACTCGGCCACATCGGGTTGTAGACGACGATGTCTGGATTGAGCGCGAAGCAGCGCCTCAACGTCGTTTGTCGCGGCGATCCCGGTGGGTTCGATGCCACAGAGCTCGCCGACGTCGACGCCGACCTTGTCCTCTGACCAGGCGTAGCACCCGACGAGTTCGAGGTCGGCATGCGCGTGGACGGCTCGCACCGATCGCTTCCCGACGTTCCCCGTCGTCCATTGCACCACTCGTAACGCCATTGGCGGTCCCCACTCGATCAACCAGTTGCCGTTGTCGCGTCGCGACACAAGATGGGCGCCGTCGACAAAGTAAGTATACGCTACTGACTACTTGTCAGCGAGACGAAGGGATTCAGATGGGGGCGTTCTCGGGGTGCCGCTCCGTTCGTCGGAGCAGAGTTATGCCGGTGAGCACCCAGTCTTCGCCTTTGCGGGGCCGGCCAACTCAGGCCGAGGCACGGGCAATCGAACACCGGCTCCGTGAGGCAGCGATCGATGCGTTTGTTGACAACGGTTTCGAAGGAACGACGATGGAAGCCGTTGCGGCGGCGGCAGGGATCACGAAACGAACGCTGTACGCAAAGTACCCCGATAAACAGGCACTCTTCGCCGCGTGTGATCCCGCAGGCCCTGGCAGACATGCCGTTCCTCGGGGTCGCCATCGAGGTTCCCGATGGTCACCTGAACATCGCATTGCGCCGGCTGGCGCGTCAGATCATCGAGCGGCTCGTCGACCCCAAGGCGGTCAGGCTCCGGCGCCTGGCCATGCTCGAGGCAGACCGGATTGCCGCGCTCGATCCGGTCGAAGGCGCCGACATGTGGTCGACCAGCCTCCTGTCGGTCGTCCACCTTCTCGCCAGTTACGCCGAAACCGGCGAGATCGCCGCCGATGACCTCGAAGTGGCTGCCGACCTTTTCCTCGCCATGGTCGCTGGAGGTCCCACCGTCTGGGCCGACATCGGATTGTTCCGATCCACCGAGGAGCTGGAGCGCCACATCGCGAGGGCCGTCGACTTGTTCCTTTCCGGGGTCCTCCCGCGGGGCTGACCGTGTCGGCCAGCCATCCGCCCGGCCAACAACCGCGACGGCCCGGGTACCAGATCCGTCCCGCGTCAGGTCCTGCAGGGGAAGCGGCCGGCCAGTTCAGACGGGGGGTCGTTCGTCGGCCATCTCCCGCAGCTTGTTCTTCAGGACCTTGTCCAGGGTTCCCAGAGGAAACGCGTCCACGGCGTACACCGCACGCGGCACCTTGAAGTCGGCCAGCTGCTGGCGGCACACCCTGATGATCTGTTCTTCGAGTGCCACCTCGTCGGTGCCCGGGGCGGTCACCACGAAGGCCACCACGACCTGGTCGAGGAAGTCGTGGTGCTTGCCCACCACGGCCACCTGGGTGACGCCGGGCACTGTGGTGACCACGTCCTCGACCTCGCGGGCCGAGACGTTCTCGCCACCGACCTTGAGCAGGTCCTTGTCCCGCTCCCGGTAGAAGAGGTTGCCGCCGGTCGCCCAGCACCACCATGTCACCGGTCTTGAACCAGTCGCCGTCGAATGCTTTGGTGTTGGCTTCCTCGTTGTCGTAGTACTCGAGGAAGAGTTGGATCCCACGGGTGCCGCGTAACCAGAGCTCACCGGTTTCGCCCTCGGCGCACAGCTTCCCGGTCTCCTGGTCGACCACCGCGAACTCGTAGCCCGGCGTGACGTGGCCCATGGAACGCTCGGGCAGGTGCTCCGACGGCTTGCCGTTGGTGGCGTGGATGACGGTTTCGGTCATCCCGTAGGCGGCGTAGACCGCCAGGCCGAGCATGGAGTCGAGCACGGCCATGATCAGCCCGAACACGCCGACGCGGAGCGTGGAAGTGGCCGGGCGACCGGGGCCGCCGATCGTGCCCATGCAAAAGGGCATCAGGGAGATGTGGGTGATCCCGTGCGCACCCACCACGTCCCAGAACCGGCTGGAGGACCACTTGGGCGTCAGGACCACGGTGGCGCCGACGCCGAGAACGGAGAAGAACGACCAGCTCTGGGCGTTCACGTGGAAGAGCGGGAGGTAGATCAGGTAGCGGTCGTCGGTGCCGAGGTCGATGTTGCGGGGGCCGATGCGGCTGGCCCAGATCGCGTTGGCGTGGGTGTGGACCACCGCCTTGGGGCGACTGGTCGTGCCTGACGTGAACATGATGCCGAACGGCAGCATCGGTTCGATGGGGCGTGGTGTCCACGAGCCGGGCTCGCCGGCCAGCTCGGCATACGGAATCCGGACCGGGGCGCCGCCCGGCGCGGCCGCATCGGCCGGACCGTCGCCGTCACCGGGGCCGGGGATCACCGCGATCCATTCGAGTGCCGGCAGCCGCCTCCGCCACGACGTCGGCGTAGCGCGGCATCAGTGATGGCGGCGACGCAGCCGGTATGGCCGGCGAAATAGGCGATTTCGGCCACCACCGAGCGGGTGTTGGTGGTCACCGCCACCGCGCCGAGGGTGGCGCAGGCCAGCCAGGACACGAGCATCTCGGGGGAGTTCTCGGCGTGAATGAGCACCTTGTCGCCCACCGCCAGGCCGCGGTCGCGCAGCCCCGCCGCCAGGCCGTGCGTGGCGTCGAGGAGTTCGTCGGTAGGTCCATTGGCGGCCACCGCCCTCGGGCGGATCCCAGACGAGGGCCGGGTGGTCGGGCTTGTGGGCGGCCCAGTGCTGCAGCAGCCAGGGGATGTCCTGGCCGTGCATCTGCAATTCGTCCAGCGTCGGCGCGGTTCATCGGCGGCACCGGAGCCGACCTATTCGCCAAAGGGATCGAGGCGGTTGGCCACGACCCACATGGCGAAGTATTGCGCCGAGGCGCCGTAGGCCTGGGCGACCGCGACCGAGGCCCCGTCGACCTGGTGCTCGCCGGCGGTGCCGCGGACCTGCATGGCGGCCTCGGCGAACCGGAGCAACCCCGAGGCGCCGATGGGGTTGGAGGACAGGACTCCGCCCGACATGTTCACCGGGAACGATCCGTCCAGCGCGGTCTGGCCGGACTCGACCATCTTCCAGCCCTCGTGCTGGGCCGCGATGTGATGGGCCTCGAGCCACATCGGCTCGTACCAGCTGAACGGCACGTACAGCTCGGCGCAGTCGATCTGCTCGCGCGGATTCGTGATGCCGGCCTGGGCGTACACGTCGGTGGCGCAGTCCAGGGCGGCGACGGGTCGTACCGGGTCGCGCCCGGGGAACTGAGAGGGTTCGGAACGCACCGCGCTCGCCGATCACCCACGCCGGCGCCCGTCCGGCTTTGGCCGCGTCCCGGCCGCCGGCCTCGTCGGTGAAGACGACCGCGCAGGCCCCGTCCGAAGAGGGGCACGACTCGAGGTAACGGACCGGGTCCCACATCATCGGTGAGGCCTTGACCGACTCGAGCGAGATGTCAGCCAGCCGCAGGTGGGCGTAGGGGTTCTTCAGCGCGTTCTGGCGATCCTTGACCGCGACCATCGGGCCGATGTCGGTCGGTGCGCCACTGCGGTAGATGTAGCTGCGCATGTAGGGCGCGAAGGCGCCACCGGCGCCCAGCGAGGCGCCCTTGCCCGAACCGAGGGCGAACTGGGCGTTGCCTTCGGACTGCTTTTGGTAGCCGAGGGCCAGGACCCGCGGATGGCGACCCGACTCGACCAGGTGCGAGGCCACGATCCCGGTGGCCCCGCCCACCGAGCCGGCCGTGTGGACCCGGAACATCGGCTTTCCCGCCGCGCCGAGGGCGTCGGTCAGGTACAGCTCTGGCTTCATGATCCCCTCGAACAGGTCCGGAGCCTTGCCCAGCACGACGGCGTCAATATCGGCCCAGTCCATCTGGGCGTCTTCCAGCGCCCGGGCGGCCGCTTCTCGAACCAGGCCGCCGAGGGAAACGTCCCAGCGCCGGCTCTTGTGATGGGTCTGGCCAATTCCTACGATCGCACAGGGTTGATGAGCCATCATTCGTTCCCTTCCAGGACGCACACGAGGTTCTGCTGTAAGCACGGGCCCGACGATGCATGGCCGACTGAGCGTCGGGCCCGGCCCTCCCGGATCGCCCGGGCTGCTTCAACGATCCGGATCAGGCCCGTCGCCATGATGGGGTTGGCGGCCAGCGGCCCACCGGATGGATTGACCGCGACGTCGGGTCCAAGGCCCAGGGCCTGGACCAGCAGCGGTTCTTCGTGGGTGAAGGACGCCTGCAGCTTCGGCCACCTGCACCGTGGACTCGTCGAGCCCGGCTGCCTTGGCCGCCGCCCGGGCCGCCTGAGAGGCACCGAGGTCGCGTATGCCCGGATAGTGCAACTCCGAGACGTGAGCGAAGCCAGTGATCCAGATCGGGTTCTCGCTGAGCTGGCGGGCCCGGTCGCCTCGGGCGATCACGATGGCGCAGGCGCCGTCGGTGATCGGTGGCAGGTCGTGACGACGCAACGGCGCGGTGACGTAGTCAGCGGCCAGGAGGTCGTCGACGTCGAACTCTCCGCTCACCTGGGTGTGCGGATTGACCATGGCGTCGTGTCGGGTACGCGCCGCGATCTCGGCCATCTGCCGTTCGGTGATCAGTCCGCCGTCGAGGAGCGTCCGAGCCTGCAGCGCGGCCAGACTCACGTGGTCGGCGCCCAGGGGAGCCAGGTAGAACGGGTCCATCTCCATCGGGTAGATCAACGCCGGATCGGCGGTGGACGAGCGGCCCGAGCCCATCGCCACCGCCACATCGATATCACCCAGCAGCAACCGGACCCAGGCCTCGTACAGCGCCCAGGCGCCGTCCATCTCCACGTGCGAGTCGCGCTTGGGCGGCCAGGCCCCGATGGCGTCGGTGTTCTGCACGAACGAGAACGCCTGGCCGGCCACATAGTCGCAGCTCCCGGCGCAGGTGAAGTCGACGTCGGCCCGGGTGATCCCGGCGTCGCCGACCGCCCCGGTCACGACCTCGAGCAGCATCTGGGTCTCGGTCTTGGCGGTGTGGCGCTCCATCGGCGATACGCCCCATCCGATGATCGCGATGTCGTCTTCAGTGTGTGTGGCCATCAGTTGATCCTGTTCACGAGAGTCGGGTCGTTCACATCGGGTTCCCCGGTCGGGATCCATCCCACGAGGTTGGAGTCGGTCCAGCCGCTCACCGCCCCCTTTTCACCTTCCGACGCCCACACTGCGCTGACGCGTTGACCGATGCGCACCTGGTCGTTCGGGACTTCGATGAGCACCTGGTAGCCCATGACCACGTCGGACTCATCGAGGAGGACGTGCACCCGCGCGAACGGGTCGGTCTCGGTCTGGCCCGGGTACTGGATGGGCGTGATGATGGTGAAGTTGGTGACCACGCCGGTCTGGGGCAGATCGACCTCGTCGGCGACTTTCAGCTCAATGGAGTCGATGGGGCAGTAGCCCTTGCCACCGGTGTAGGTCCGCCCGCAGATCGGGCAGCGCAGACCCAGGAACCGCCCCTCCTCGGTGGCCCGCTCGGCCCGCTCGGCGTTTTCGGTGACCGGGGTCCGGTAGGTGATGGACGCGTTGTAGTCCATCATCGTCACCGGCTCCTCGGGGGCGCCGCCGGCCGCGGTCGCCGACTGCTCACCCGGTACGAAGGCACCGATGTCGGTGATGTGCCCGGTGCGATCCTCTCTCCACCGGGGGGCCACCCGCATTCCCGTGGCCATGGCGTCAATCGATGCCGCGTCCACCACGTGCACCAGGGTGGAGTCGGCGCCATCGAGGCGGATCATCGCAAACGCGAACGGGTGATCCAACGGGTGCTGCTCCGTCGGTGCGCTGACCCAGCTCCACGACGTCACGATGCCGGCGGGGCCAACCTCGACCAGATCGTCGTGGACGAGCTCTGCACCGGTCTCGGGATCCCACTCCAGCGGCGGGCAGAGTACCCTCTCGCCGGAGCGGATGCCCAAAATCCGTTGTTGGGCCAACCCGGTCAGGAAGGCCCCGATCACCGGCCCCAGGGAGCGTTTGTAGGGGAAGCTGATGGTCGACTCCGTCACCTGTGTCATGTGCACTCCCTGGTGTCGCTGGACCGGCTCGGTATGGCTGTGGTCATGAAGCCTTCTTTCGGGGAATGGCGGGCGTGGGCAGGCGGAAATCGTGAATGAGCCGGTCGAGCAGGTCGTTCAGCGTGTCGAGGTCGGCGGCGGACCAGTGGCGGAGCTGCCCGGTGATGATGTCTTCGTCAGCCCGCTCCAGTCGTTGCACGATGCCCCGACCCCGCTGGGTCACGCGCACCAGCCACCCTCGCTTGTCACCGGAGATCGGGACCCGTTCGATACACCCCTCAGCTTCGAGCACCTTGAGCGGGCGTGAGAGCGCCGAGGGTTGCATTCGCACCCGTTCGGCCAGGAGCGCCGGGCGCACGGGGCCCTCATCGACGATGTGGCGTAGCACCGCTCCCGCCACCGGTGAGATCGTCACCCCGGCCCGGGCCGCTCGCAGCCCGTGGAGTTTGCGGCTGTTCGTGATGCGCTGCAGGTCAACGATGGCGTTTTGCAGGCGATGCGCCACCGCTCGGTCGGACACGGGACCACCCTACAGGTGGTTCACCATGTGAACAAATCTCGTTCTCATGGTGAACGATCGATGGGATCGGGCAGGCTGTGGACCGTGACCTGCTCTCACCTCACGGGCGCGACCGCGCATCCGATGCGAGAGTCGGCCATGCCGAAGTACAGGTGCCACCGGTCCTCAAACAGCACCAGCGACTGCGCGAAGCACACGTTCGCCACCTGCCCCTCCCGTGCATCGACGTCATCGGCTCGTAGGAAGGGCTCGATATCCCGGGCGATGCACGACGCAGGGTCTTCGGCATCGAACAGCGTCTGACCCGGCTGGTAGGAGAGTGGCTCCAGGGAGGGGTCCCCGTCGACATAGTGGTTGGCGCCGTTGTAGATCAAGACGATCCCGTCCGAGGTGGAGAGGGCCGGTGGCCCGGGTTCAACTAAGAGTGAATCGAACCGTCCTCGCCGGGGAAACAGAATCGGCCGGAGCACGCGCTGCCCCGATACGACATGGATGTCCCAAGGCAGCTCAGCCGACGGGTCGTAGGAGAGGTAGCGGTCCCGAGTGGCGTCGAAGTCGATGGGCGTCCACCGGATGAGGTCCTCGGACGTGGCAGCGAAGCAGGTTCCCTCGCCCCAGTACATCCAGAATCGGCCGTTCGTGCGTGCCGCCACGAGGCGGCCGTCGCGCACCTCGGTCACGATCGAGCCGCTCTTCGACGAGCGAAGCGCATATGGCGTCGATGCGAATGCGGGGCCGTGCTTCCTCCAGTGGCGGAGGTCGTCCGATGTCGCCACGAAGAGTGTGCCCGCCTTGCCGTCGAAGGCGGTGTACGTAGTGACGAATCCGCCGTCGGGAGACTCGACGACCCGGGGGTCCTCGCAGCCGCCCGGCCACTCCCAGGGTTGCCAGGAGTCGTCGTCTGGGAACAGCACGGGCCGGGTGTCGACGGCGAAGGTCAGCCCGTCGTCGCTGACGGCCAGACCGATCCGGGAGGTGCCACCGACGCGGCCGACCGTGTCTTCCCCTCGGAACAGCAGGTGGACGCGTCCCTCGTAGACGACTGCTCCCGGATTGAAGGCATCCTTCGCGGCCCAGGCCACGTCGATGCCGGCGATGGGGCAGGTGAAGCGGAGGTCCTGCAGATCGGCGAGGACCACCTGGTTCGCCGGAAGGAAGGGTCCGATGCGCCAGTTCTCGGTCACGCGTTCGCCTCCCGGGCGAGGACCAAGGCGCTGGCCCGCACCGAGCGATCGCGGTCGATGATCCCGAAGGAGACGTCGTAGCCATGAAGCCACTCGTAGTTGTCCACGGCCGTCCAGTGGAACAGCCCTCGCACCTCGATACCGCGGCCGATGGCGTCGTGCACGATGGTGAGTCCCTGGGCCAGATAAGTCCACCCGGGTCGCGTCGTCGTTTGTGCCGATCCCGTATTCGGCGACGAGGACCGGTGCGCCTGGCAATTCCTCGTGGATCTGGTCGAGTACCAGGCCCAGCCCGCCGGCCCAGATCCCGTAGCCGAGAGGTGAGAGCGGAGCATCGGGAGGGTGGAGGCTCAGTTTCCCCTGCCGGATTCCCATCGTGCCGTAGTACGAGAAGCCGATCATGTCGACGAAGCCGATCAGGTCCGGCCGTTCGACCGGATCCCGTCCGGGCACCTGGAGGACGCCGTCCCGGAAGAGGCCTATCCAGGGGGCCCAGTGGTAGTCGAACAGGGCCTGGGCCAAGGACGCCGTGGCGGCCTCATCGTCCTGGAGCACGATCGGCGACAGCCCGAAGATCGAGGAGACGGGCGCCCCTGTCTGCGCCAGCCGCACGGCGGCCTCGGCGTTGGCCAAGTGGATGGCCTCGTTGACCGCGGCCACCTCAGCCGAGTTGTGGTGACCGGGAGGCCATCCCCGTCCGCCGTAGGCGGCTCGGGCGTAGTAGTTCGTCTCGTTGACCGGCTGCCATCCAGCCACGAGGTCACCGAAGGTGTCGGCCACGTAGTCGACGTGGCGGCGCCAGACCTCGAACCGATTGGACTCGACCAGGAACCCGCCGGACGCCAAGAACCAGCGGGGGAGCGTGAAGTGGTGGAGGCTCACCCACGGCGAGACGCCGGCGTCGTGAGCGGCGGTCAGGACCTGGCGGTAGTGCCGGATGGCGGCCGGGTCGTGGACGCCGGGCTCGGGCTCGAGCCGCGCCCACTCCAGCGACAGGCGGTGGTGGGTCAGGCCGAGGCGGGCGAGGAGCGCGAAGTCCTCGGCATAGCGGGTGCCGAAGCCGTTGCCATCACCCGACACTGGGGCGTGGCCCGAACGTTCCCACTCCCACCAGTCCGAGGCGGGCGCCGCTCCTTCGCATTGCGTCGACGACGCGCCGGTCCCCCATAAGAAGGCTTCAGGCCATTTCATGGGTATGAGTATGTCAAGCGGAGGATGATCCGCGATGGCACGATGCCGAGAGCTCGAGCCCACTCGTGGAGAGGACTCTGGGCGGGGGATCGACCACCGACATCAGTGTCCGAAGCGCCGTCATGACGCGATGGCCATGGAACGGTTACGGCGAGGTCCGGGTGTTCCTCAAATGATCGGCTTGGCCTCGATCGCCCGAAGGTTGCGGGCACTCCAGTCCTCAGTGCTCTTGACTGCTTCGTGGTCACATGGGTCACAGACGGTGTTCCAGCGCTCGGCCAGCAATTCCGGGCTCACGTCCAGACCATCATGTACGTAGCCGTCGGTTTCAGCGAGGAACAGGCGGCTGTAGCGACGCATTCCCGCCACGAGGACCTCGCCCTGGACCGGACAGGTTTCGTGCGCCAACACGGCTGCCATGGGGGCGACAAGCGCCGGGTGACGGTCCGGTTCGGGGTCCGGGTCGGCCCCGCCCATTTCCCGAGCCGCCATCATGCGCGTGTTGGCCATGGGTGCCAGCGCGTTCACTTTGATGTCGCTGCTTTGGCCAGCAGAGACTGCCGAGAGAGCCCGAGTGAGTCCGATGACCGCTGCCTTCGCGGTTCCGTAGGCCGTGAGACTGCCCATCCCCAGTGCTCCCGTGGAGGTCGTGAGCACGATTCGCCCGTAACCGTTCGTCACCATATGGGGCCAGCAGGCTTGGGCCGTCAAGAAGCTTCCGATCACGTGCACTTCGAGGTGCCGCCGGAGGTCGGAAAGGTCGACATCGGGGAACTCGTCCGTGTTGTAGATGCCTGCGTTGTTGATCAGCACATCCAGCCGACCGAACCTCTCGAGGGTCAGCTCGACCAACCGCGTGGCTCCCTCGACGGTGGAGATGTCAGAGGCGTCGGCAATGGCCGACCCACCGCCGGCATCTATCGCATCGGCGGCCCGTCGGGCTGGTCCGGCATCTCCGCCGCTTCCGTCCATACCGACGCCCTGGTCATTGACGACCACCCGCGCGCCGCGTGACGCCAATAGTCGGGCATGCTCAAGACCAATTCCCCGACCCGCCCCGGTGACAATGGCCACTCGACCGTCGAACCTCAAATCGTCCATACGACCCTTCTTCCTCCACGCTGATCCATCCAGACCATATATTGAGGGGCGTGTCCCGACCGGCCGCGACTCCTCGTCACCGGCTCTGGGCTGTGTTCGTCACGTTCCTGTTCCGAGGGGCGTCGGACGCCGCCGCGGCGGTCTGCTGGGCACTGCTGGAAGCTCCGGTCGCAAGTGGGCAGGTATGACTCGGAATCCCCACGCAGCTGAGCCGTTTCCCGATGACGACCAGCAGATCGCGGCGGCGCTCCAGGACGTGAGCGTACCTGCGCTCCTGTGTTCCCTGGTGCACATGACGGGCGATCCGGAGTGGGTCCGTGGCGGCGTTCGTCCACGGGTCGCGATGTCGCTGGACATTCAGAGCGGTATCCCACCGGATGAACGAGCGCAGATTCGTCGCCTGGCTCTGCCGGCGATCCGCGCGTACCGCGACGGCGGCTGTGTGCCGCACCCCCTGTCGCGTGAGCTCCTGCAGGAGATGATGTCATTTCTTGGCTGCCGCTCTGTGGATGGTCGTCTTGCGGGGCTCTTCTTCGACGACCTGCAGTTCGAGGGCGCTGATACGGGCGCCGTCACCTGGGGCGGCGAAATCCCAGAGGACGTCAAAGCAGCGTCCCCGGTCGTCGTCATCGGTTGCGGTATGGCCGGGATTCTCGCCGGCATCCGGCTCAAGCAAGCAGGCCTGCCGTTCCTCATCGTCGATAAGAACCCAGGTCCCGGCGGAACGTGGTGGGAGAACCGCTACCCGGGAGCACGAGTCGATATTGGCAGCCACCAGTACTGCTATTCCTTCGAGCCACCCGATCACTGGAGCGAGTTCTATTGCCAGCAGCCCGAGCTCCTGGAGTATTTCACCGCCATTGTCGAGAAATACGACCTTTGGGCGCACTGCCGGTTCGACACTCCCGTCACCACGCTGCGTTGGAATGACGAGCATGCTGAATGGAATGTTCACGTCGGCGGGGTCAATGGGACAGGGGACGTCATCCGTGCTCGCTTTGTCGTCAGCGCCGTCGGGTCCCTGAACATCCCGAAGCTCCCTGACATACCGGGCATGGATACGTTTGACGGACCCTCGTTCCACTCGGCTCGCTGGCCCCAGGGTCTCGAACTGGCTGGTAAACGGTTTGCGTTGATCGGTGCCGGTGCGAGCGGGTTCCAGATCGGTCCGACCATTGCTGGCGACGTCGAGCTGCTCACGATCTTCCAGCGCACCGCTCAATGGATCATCCCGAATCCGCTGTACCACGCGGCGGTGCCGCCGGGAGACAGGTGGGCGTTGCGGCACCTCCCGTTCTATGGGCGGTGGTACAGATTCATCATGACCTTCGGCGGCGTTGCCGCCGGCATGGACTCATATCGGGTCGAACCTGGGTACGAGGATCAGACGGGCCGGTCGGTCAACATCGTGAACGCCACACGGGCGGATGCGCTTCTCGCCTGGATGAATTCGGTGATCGCCGAACGGCCCGATCTTGCGGCGAAGGTCGTGCCTGACTACCCCGCCCTGGGTAAGCGTGTCCTGCAGGATGACGGGTCATGGCTGCGGTGCTTGCAGCGTCCGAACGTCGAGCTGGTTCGTACCGCGATCGCGAGAGTCGTGCCCGACGGAGTTGTGACCGTTGACGGCACCCACACCCGCGCCGACATCATCTGTTTCGCCACCGGGTTCCGCCACAATGATTTTCTCGCCTCGATGGACGTGATCGGTCGCAGCGGGCTTTCCCTCCGTGAGCAGTGGGGCGACGAGCCGACGGCCTACCTCGGCATCACCATCGCAAATTTCCCCAACCTGTTCTGCCTCTACGGGCCGGGAACGAACCTCGCCGCTGGGGCCAGCCTCTTCTATCACTCCGAGTTCCAGGTTCACTATGCCATGGAGGCGATCCGGGACACCCTGACCCAGGGGGCGCGGACATGCGAGGTTACGGGCGGGGCCCACGCTCGCTACGCGGAGCGTTATCAGGCGGAGATCGGACAGATGGTGTGGTCACATCCCTCAATCAAACACAGCCACTACAAGAACCCCGCCGGCAATGTCTTCACGCTGTCCCCGTGGCCTCTCGATCTCTACTGGGAATGGACCCGCCACGTGAACGGTGACGATTACATCTTCGAATGACGCACGGGCCACATGAATAGACCGCTCTCCTGCGGCGACAGAATTGCTGGACGGAGTGGAAACTGGGTGGGCGGAACAGCACTTCAGAGGAGTGCTGTTCAGTGGGGTCGCTGCGTACGCCCGGTGGGCGTGGGCCACGTCCTGTTCGCATTCGCACCCGGGACCTTGTGCGTCTCGCTGACCCCTCCGCGTGCTTCGGGGGCGACGCCGAGTGACGAGGCGGCCGCGATTGTTGCCATCGTCCGGAACGCCGTGAAGCCCGATTCTCTCAAGTCGGTCATTGTCAGGGTGACGGTCAACGGAAAGCCGATCGTCACCAGGGCACTCGGCGCTTCGGTGACCGGGGTCCCGGCGTCCCCAGCGATGCACTTCCGCAATGGCGCCGTTGCCATCTCTTACATGTCGACTCTTTTGATGGAGTTCGTCGACCAGCACAAGATCAGCCTGAACGACACCGTGGCACGCTGGCTCCCATCGCCTCGGGCTCGTGGCTCCTGCAGAACCCGCTGTTCAGCGGCTATGCCGCAACGGAGGCCTTACCTCCCATCCAGAAGATCGCCATTGCGGTGGCCGTGACGTTCGCCGCAGGGGCATTTGACGATCAGGGCAACTACGCCAACTCCAGCGACGGGATCTTTCGGTCGATCGGCGCCTCTATATAGTCTACCTATGGAATCTCACCCCGCCCCAACCCAGGAACTGGCCGAAGATCTGGGCGCGGTCCTGGCGCGGCTCTACAGCTTCTTGCGGCGAGCGATCTTGCCGACGGGGATGAGCCTGTCCCAGGGGCTCGCGCTCACCACCTTGCGAGACCTGGGACCCCAGCGGGTAACGGACTTGGCCCAACTCGAAGGTGTTCGTCAACCAACCTGTACCGGTCTTGTGAACGCCATGCAGGCGCAGGGCTGGGTACGGCGCCGCGTCGATGATGCGGACAAGCGTGTCGTCCTGGTCGAATTGACCCAGGCTGGGGATGCGGTCCTCCAGGTCATCGGCGAGGCCCGGGGTGCCGTGCTCGATCGTCACCTTGGATCGCTCACTCAGGCCGAACTCGACGCGCTGGCGGCAGCCTTGCCCGGACTCACCAGGTTGATCGAGCGAGGTGTAGCTGAACACAGCGCCCCGGACGCGCATGACCTCGAGCGTGCTCAGGTGTCCTCGGGAGGCCCGTCCTAGCCGCCAAGGACATGAGGACGGCCGATCGGTTGCTGTCAATGGTTGGTAGTGACCGCGCCATTCGTACTATCCGCGAGCGCCGCGCTCGAACAAGTGCGACGCGGAACCGGTGCACCCGGCCACCGTCGACAACGCGGTCAGGGCGACGACATGGAGCTTGCGTCCTTCTTCTTCCCCTCCTCCTCCAGGTGCTGCCACGGTTCCCCCCGGCGAACGGCGATCCCGATCAACAGCGTGGTGAGCTCGCCCTCAAATGCTGCCCGGCTATCGGGTGTCAGCATGTGGGCGGTGGCACTGCGCGCCCCGGGCCACTCGTCGACGGGACGAGCGGCCAGGACCCGGTGCCACTCTGCGGCCGGTGGTCGCCCCGATGCAGTGGCGGCGGCTTCCCTCAGGCCCGCCGCTGCTGCACCCACAGCCAGGGTCTCCACTGCCGCCCAGGCGGCCAGTGCCTCTGACGGCGTGAAGCCGTGGCGGGCCAGCAGCCGGATAACGCTGTCGACCACCTCCACCACCCGCTCGGTGGCCACGGCCCCTTCGAGGTACTGGCGGAACACCTCGGGTTCCCCCACCAGCGCCTGGTGCGAGTAGCGCGCCCACTCGCGCAGCCACTCGGCCCAGTGCTGGCCCCGGTCTTCGGGAAGCTCGACGGCAGCGAGCGATCGCTCAGCGGCGAGGAGCAGGAGCTCTTTTCGGTTGCGGACGTGGTAGTAGAGGCCGGCCGCGCTGATTCCGAGTCGATCGGCCACGGCGGCCATCGTGGCGCGGCCCAACCCGATGGCCAGCACCGCGTCGGCAATCGCTTCCCGGTCGACCCGGGGTGGTCGCCCCACCGGTCGGGGGGCGGCGGTAGCGGCGGCGGCGGTGGTCGTGGTGGTGGTCTCGGTCGTCACGTGCCCGCGACGGCCGGTCCATGGACTTCTGCGGCGCTGGGGCCGATCCGCTCGGCGATGGGGCGAAGCGCGTCGAGGTCGAACCGGTAGACGGCGGCGGCATTTCCTCCGAGCATCCGTTCGGTCTCTTCGGCGGGGACGCTCGCGAACGAGTCCTTGATGCTCTCTCTCGTGTGCGGCCATGTCCCCTCCGGATGGGGAAAGTCGTTCCCCCACATGAACGTGGGCACGCCGATGGCGTGGCGTATCTCGATCTCTTCCGCGCTCGGCGTGGAGGCACCGAGGAAGATGCTCGTCCCGAAGTACTCGCTGGGCGGACGGCCCACCCGCTTGGTGAAGGCGTCACCGAGTTTCTCGGTGTTATGGCCCCCCTGCCACTTCTCGTCCATCCGCCGCACGATCCCCGGCAGCCACCAGGCCCCGTCCTCGGTCAGGGCGAAGCGCAGCCCGGGATGGCGATCGAAGGTGCCCGACCACAACAGTGCCCACAATGGCCTGGCCGCCCAGAACCAGGCTTCGGTGGCATAAATCGCCACCATCCCCGGCTCGGAGGTGATGTCGCGGGCGGCGCCGCCCGAGTGCACGTGGACCACCACCTCGTTGGCGGCACACGCCGCCCATACCGGTTCGTACACCGGGTCGTTGTAGGCGGGCTTCGAACCCCACAGGGTCGGAATGAGGATGGCCCGGAACCCTGAGCGTGCCAGATTCTCGATCTCCTTCATCGCCCGCTCCGGGTCGTGGAGGACCGGCACCGTGGCCACGCCGCAGCGCCTCGAAGGGCTGCTGGCACACAGCTCGGCCAGCCACCGGTTGTGGGCCCGGGCTCCGGCCCAGACCAGCTCGCCGTCGAGATCACCCGACGACCCGAGGCCCGCGCTGAACGGTGCCGAGGCTCCGCCACCCAGCACGTCGGCGTCGGGGAAGATGACCTCGGCCGCCACGCCTTCAGCGTCGAGTTCGGTGTCCCGAGCGGCCGGATCCCACGAGGCGCGCCGGCCGCCATCGCCGGTCTGCTCCTCCCACTTCTTGATGAAGTCCTCGTTCTGCGCCGCCGCGCGGAGGCCCGCAAGCTCTTCCTGGGCCGCCAGATCGGCGTCGAATGCCTCGCGGTACTCGGGGTCAACATAATCCCGGTACCGCGCCGTCGGCGGCCCGGCGTGGGTATCGGCCGAGATGACCAGGTATCGCCCGTCGACACCGGACGGGGCGTTGCCCGCCGCCGAACCGGACCCTGTCCCCTCGGACACCGTCGCCTCGGACACCGTCGCCTCGGACACCGTCGCCTCGGACGCTGTCGCCTCAGACATGGTCGTAGCGTGCCGCCGCGTACGGGGCGAAGGCGTCGGGGTCCACCTCGGTCACCACCGAGGGTCGGACGCTGGAGCTCCGGGTGGTGTAGGTGAACGACAGCACCTCTTCCACCGGCAGGTCGGCCACCGGGGCGCTGTCGAGGTCGGCCAGGGCCAGTTTCCCATCCACCTTCTGTAAGGTCATCGGGGTCCGCACCTGGTCGACGCGCACCAGCAGTGGCCCGGCGTCGAAGCCCACGCCCGAGACGGCGGGCAGGAATTTGAACCAGAACTGTACGGCCGGGTACGGCTCGGGGACCGCGAGGTCACCTGAGATGTCGCCCACCATCTCGACGAAGGTCACTCCCTGGCGGGCGATGCGGCCCTCCACGTGCCCGCCGTCGCGCACCAACTCGATGGTGGCCAGTTTCTTGGGCTCGCCGAAGCGTTCACGGCTGATGGCCACCGCACCCTCGAGGTCGATGGGGATGAGGAGCGGGTACTCGCCCAATGTCTCCTCGTGGACGGCGTCCACCGCGAAGAACCCCACCATCTCCTGGTGGCGGCCACCGCCGGGAAGCGGCAGGTCGATCTCGGTGATGCGGACGTGCACCCGCGGCTCGGGTGGCGCCTGCAGCGGCGGCGGGAGCACCGCCGCCAGCTGCGCAGGATCGGTCCGGTACACCACTTCCAGCGAGGGCAGGACGGGTCCCGCCGGTATTTCGGGTGCGCGCCAGGGCCCGGTGCGGACCCATCTGTTCTGTGCCACGTTGGCCTCCTTGTGTCGGTGTTCGTGCTCAGTGTGTGACCCCTGGGCTCAGTGTGTGACCCTGAGCGGGTCGGTGATCAGTCGATGGTCTTGGCCGGATCGGAGTAGAACTGCTCGCACCAGGTGCGGTGCTCGGTGATGGATCGTTCCTCTTTCAAGAGCACCGGTCGCGGCAGGTACCGCTTGTTCTCCCAGATGGGAATGTCCTGGCTGAGTCCGGAGGTGAACGCCGATGCCGCCGCGGCAGCCGCACCCGGACCGGCCTGCCGGGGTGCCACGAAGGTCCACCGCACGTGCACCATCTCCTCATCGACCGGCGTGACCGAGGACATGAAGGTGACGTCAGGACCCAGGCGCAAGATGCCGAGCCCCAGCCCGAATGTCTCGCGGATGAACTGGCCCTCCATCGACACCACGCGCTTGTAAGTGCCCTCGATGTGCACCTCGTCGTCGGGAATGCTCTGGGTCCCGTGCACGAACTGGAAGTGGGCGGCATCGTGGTTGTTCTCGGCCATCTCCTGGCACGCGGTGCGGACGGTGAAGTCGACGGTGTGGGGCGGGCTCCAGTCCGGATGGTCGATTTCAGCCACCTCGGGCACGTCGTAGAAGGGGGGCTTGCCCTCAAGGTGGAACCATGCCCACACCATCTGATTGCGCTCCAGCGTGGGGTACGAGCGGACCTTGGCCTGGGAGGGGATCTTTCCCGAACCGTACGGGATGTTCACGCACCGGCCCGACTCGCCGTCGTAACACCAGCCGTGGAACGGGCAGACCAAGGTCTCGCCTTCTACCCGACCGCCCACACCAAGATGGGCACCCAAGTGGGCGCAATAGGCGTCGGTCACCCTCGCCTGTCCGGACTGGGTGCGGAACAGCACCAGATCACGGCCGAAGTAGTGCCGGGGCACGACTTCGGCCCGTCCCAGGTCCCCTGAGCCGGCCACGATGAACCAGCCATTGGGCAACGGAAACGGGAAGCGGGGGCCGTTCTCGGCACGGATCCGGGGACGGATCGAGACGTCAGAGATGAAATCGAGGCGGCGCGGCAACCCGCCGACCACCTGCTCCCGGGTAGTGCCCGTGTCCTCAGACTGCAGGCTGCTCATAGCGACCCCCAATGGATTACTGAACGAGTTATCAATATAGTCTCGGAAAGCAGCGCGTCAAGGGTGCAAAAGCAGCGCGTCAAGGGTGCAGAGGAACGGAGGGATGCGGTGAAGGAACTTTCAGGGAAGGTGGCGGTGGTGACCGGCGGGGCCAGCGGGATCGGGCTGGCTCTGGCCAGAGCATTCGTCGCCCATGGCATGAAAGTGGTGCTGGCCGACGTGGAGGAGGGCAACCTGGCGACTGCCGTCGACGAGCTCTCTGCGGGCGGCGCCATGGTCACCGGCCAGGTCACGGACGTGAGCGACCTCGCTTCGGTGGAGACGTTGGCCGACACCGTCTACGCGGCCCACGGTGCGTGCCACCTGCTGTGCAACAACGCCGGGGTGGGCGCACCCAGCGCCCCGCCGTGGTCCACCACCGCCAACGACTGGCGCTGGGTGTTCGGTGTCAACGTCAGCGGTGTGGTGCACGGCATGTTGGCGTTCGTGCCCCGCATGCTGGAGGCCGGCCAGGAGGGGCACGTCGTCAACACGTCCTCACCTGACGGGGGCATCGCGCCGCTCCCGACCGCCTCGGTCTACGCGGCCAGCAAGGCGGCCGTGACCACCCTCACCGAATGCCTCGCCGCGCAGCTGGCTGCCGACGGCGCGCCGATCTCGGCCTCCATCTTCTACCCATCCGGGGGGCTGTTGCGCACTGGCCTTTGGACGGCCGACCGCAACCGGCCGGCCGAACTGGCCCGCGAGCGACCACGGGAGACGACACCTCTCACACCGGAAGTGCTCGAGAAGATGGCCAGCGACGCAGGACGAGAGCTCCACTGGCAGCCACTCGACGAACTGGCAGACCTCGTCGTCGAGGGCGTGCGCGAAGGGCGGTTCGTCATCATGAAGGACATGGCGGCTACAGCGGCGACCCTTCACCAACGGGCCGACGCCCTCGGCGCCGGGCGACTGCCGGGCGGCCTGGCGCATCCCGCCTGACGCGACGGCCCGCGTGGCCCGAGCAGCCTCGGCGACCACTCGTTCCCCGCGGCCTTTCGAACGCCTTTCGAGCTGCAACGGCAAGACGCGGCGGACCAAGATCGAGCTGTCGATCGTCTTTGCCGCGTGGATCGAGCACGTCCGCCACCCCGAGCGCCTCCACGGTTCGCTCAGCTACGTTCCACCCGTGGAGTTCGAGGCTCTCCACGCAACGTCCACCCAGACCTGACTCCGACGAGCCTGGCCGGGAAGTGAGGACCAAGATCGTATAGGATATTCAATCATGGGCACGGGGGTGCCGGGGGTACCGACAGCCAATGCGGTCGGGGTGCTGATTGAATAACGCCATCGAAAGCAACTCTGGGGAGGGTGTGAGGATGTTCTGCAAAGGGCTATTCGAGCTTCGAAAGTCGGCGCTGCCTCTGGCACTGGCGACCTTGATGGTCGCCGGCACGTACGTCGCACTCTCACCGACGACCGCGACCGCGGCGACGTCGGCCAATCGGACGTTGTCGGCGACCGCCCCCACCAACGGCGTCTGGCCCGGGGTGGGCAAGATCTGCGAGCCGGGAGCCGGCGGCGCCTCCACGGTCCGTGGTGTGAGCTCGAAGACGATCCACATCGCCGTGTTCAATGACGCCTCCAACACCGTTGACCCGGGACTCGAGGCGGAATTCCCCCAGCAGGCCAATGCATTCGCAGCCTGGTGCAACGCCTCGGGGGGCATCAACGGGCGCCACATCGTGATCGACAACCGCGACGCCGCGCTGTTCAACGCGGCGCAGCAAGCAACAGCGGCCTGCCAGAGCGACTTCATGGCGGTCGGCGGCGGCATGGCCCTCGACCAGCCGTCCGTCCCCATCCGTGAGAAGTGCGGGCTGGGACAGGTCAGTGGCTACGTCGTCTCCAACGCCTCCGATCTTGCCACCCTGCAGGTCGACCCGAGCGGCATCAACACGAACTCGGTGACCTCGGGCTGGTTCGGGGCGCTGGCCAAGGCCTACCCACAGGCCGTCAAGCAGGCCGGGATGGGTGGGGCCGACACCCCCTCCGTCCTCCAGCCCGAAACGAAGTACGAGTTCGGCGCCCAGGCGCAGGGCTGGCACGTCGTCGACTTCCTCGAGCCTCCGACCACGGTGGAGAACTGGGCGCCGTACGTCGAGGACTACCAGAGCAAGGGGGCCACCGCCCTGTGGCCTGCCGACACGGCCAACTTCACCCCCTTCGCCCAGGCGATGACGACCGCCGGCTACCACCCCGCCTTCGTCGCGCTGGGGACCCAGTTCGCCAACGCCCAGACACAGAAGGCCGTCGCCGCCAACCCCAGCCTGCCGCCGGTCTACGTCGAGACGTCGTGGTGGCCACTCGCATTGGCCTCGCAGAACCCCTCGACCCAGCAGCTCGTCAACACCATGCACACCTACGCCAAGGGCGACACCATCGACTTCGACGACGAGGAGGGGGCCGAGGCGTGGCTCCTGTGGGCGAAGGCGGCCTCGGCCTGCGGCGCCAGCCTCACGGTGACGTGCGTGCTGAACGGCGCGGCCGCCGTGAAGAACTGGGACGCCGGAGGCATTCAGGCGCCCATTGCCAGCTTGACGCTCTCCAACAAGAACCCCCAGCCCTCGCCGTGCTTCGCCATGTTGAAGATCGAGGCCAAGGGAATCGTCTTCGACAAGGCGCTCACCCATCCCACGCAGTCCATCTGGAACTGCAACCCCAAGAACGTCGTCCACCTGACCGCGCAACAACAGCAGCAAATTAATTCCCTGTGAGCAGCGGTTTGGGCCCGCCGCGACGGTGGGTGCAAATTGCATAGTCTTGCCGGGTCAGGCCACTGATCTTTCTGTCGGGGGACGGCTGTGCATGAGTTCATCATCTTCACCATCGGCGGCCTGGCAGCAGCGGGCATCTACGCGATAACGGCGAGCGGCCTCACGCTCACCTACACGACGACCGGGATCTTCAATTGGGCGCACGGCGCCATCGGGATGATCTGCGCCTTCGCCTACTGGCAGATGAGCATCGGCTGGGGCTGGCCGACGCTCGTCTCGATAGTCGTCTGCCTCTTCGTGCTGGCGCCTCTCATCGGCATCGTGATCGAAGCGGCGGTGATGCGCCGGCTCGAAGGTGTCTCGGAGGCAGCCAAACTTGTCGTCACGCTCTCCATCGCGCTCATGCTCTTGGGCGTCGCGCAATGGATCTGGAACCCCACGACCTATCGGGCACTGCCCCCCCTCTTCAACAACGACACCTTGATCATCGGGTCGATCAGGATCTCCTACAACGACGTGACCGTCTTGATCCTGGCTCTGGTCGTCGCCGTCGGGCTGCGGCTGTTTCTCTACCGCACCCGGATGGGCGTCACCATGCGGGCCAGCGTCGACGACCGGACACTGACCTCGCTCAACGGGTCGAGCGCCATTACCAATGCCCGCAACGCCTGGATCATCGGCTCCATGCTGGCCGCACTGGCGGGGATCCTCATCGCACCCACCCTCACCCTGTCGGCCCCCGCGCTCACGCTGCTCATCGTCAACGCCTACGCGGCGTCGGTCATCGGGCGGCTGCGCTCCATTCCGATGACGTTCGTGGGTGCGATCATCCTGGGCCTCTCCATCGCGTATTCGGTGGCCTACCTGCCCCAGAACCCTTACGTCCAAGGGTTCGAGAACGCGGTGCCGGCGATCATCCTCTTCATCGCCCTCCTGGTGCTGCCCCAGGCGCGCCTGCGGGGGCACCGGCAGCTTCGGAGCCGCGAGCTCGCCTTCCGCCCCACGTGGCACGGCACCGGCCTGTTCTGCGCCGCCACGATCGTCGCCGCCATCTTCTTGGCCACCACTGTCGGCAAAGCTGACATGTTCAGCCTCAACCGCATGTGGGGGCTGGCCATCGTTGGGCTCTCGATCATCCCCATCGTCGGGTACGCGGGGCGCCTGTCGTTGTGCCAGATGACCTTCGCCGGCATCGGCGCCACGATGGTGGGGCATCTGGGCGGTGGGGGGAACCCGCTCTCCCTGCTGGCTGCCGCCGGGGTGTGCGCGGTGATCGGCGTCATCGTCGGCATTCCCGCCCTGCGTCTCTCGGGCATCTACTTCGCCCTGGCCACCGCGGCCTTCGCCATCACCATGGACAACTGGGTCTTCGTGCTCCCAGCTTTCAATCTCTTCGGGCATCCCTACGCGCCCTTCGGCTCGGGGTCGCTCATCTTCGCTCCGTTCCACATCGGTTCGCTCGGGCTCACCTCCAAGACGTCGCAGTTCATTGCCGGGTCGGTGGCCTTCGTGATCCTGGTCGCACTCGTCGTCGCCTTGCGGCGATCGGAGTTCGGGCAACGCCTCCTGGCCATGAAGGACAGCCCCGCCGCCTGTGCCACGCTGGGCATGAATGGCCGGGCGTCGCTCATCGGCGTGTTCGCCTTCTCGGCCGCCGTGGCGGGTGTGGGTGGCGGCATCTACGGCATGGAGCTCGGCAGCTCGGCGCCTGACGTCTTCCAGTTCTTCGGTGGGCTCTCGGTGATCTTGGTGATGGTCATCATGGGGCTCACCTCGTTCGGGGCGGCGGGCCTGAACGGCCTTTACCAGGGATCGCCGTTCTTTACCAACTTCTTCCCCTCACTCACCCAATTGCCGCTCGTCCTCGTCGGCCTCGGGGGAGTCGGCGTGGGGACCACGCCCAATGGGACCATCCCGGGCAGCGTCCGCCCTGTCTATCTCTCGGTGGCGCGACGCCGCTGGCTGCTGGCCCTGATGGTGGCGGTGGTCGGGGGTGCCTGGGCGCTCCGGCTGGGCGGGGTGATCGGCAACTGGCCGATGACCATCATCATTCTGGCCGACCTCGCTCTCTTCCCGGTCCCGGCCTACGTCGCCGACTACCGGGCCAGGATCGCTCCGCCCGCGTTCGGCCTTCCCGAGCGCCGGTCGAAGGAGAAGCGGGACGCCTTCTTCGCCGAGGCGGTGTCCGACGAGGGACCTGTGGGCGGGGGCGACCCGCTCGCTGCGGTGTCGGGCGTCGGAGGCAGCAGTGGGGCTTGACATCCAAGACATCTCGGTCCGTTTCGGGGGCTTGGCCGCGCTGTCCGAGGTCACGCTCAGCGCCACTGAGGGTGTGATCACCGGATTGATCGGGCCCAATGGAGCCGGCAAGACGACCCTCTTCAACGTGGTGACCGGCATGCAGCGTCCCAATGCGGGGACCGTGCGCCTCGACGGTCGAGATATGCGCGGGCTCTCGTCCTATCGCCGGGCCCGGCTCGGGCTCGGTCGCACGTTCCAGCGTTTGGAGCTCTTTGGGACCCTGACCGTCGCCGAGAACATCGGAGTCGCCGCATCAATCGGGCAGCGGGGGGTCGTGAAGGCCAGGTCGAGAGTGATCCTCGAGATCCGCGAGGAGCTGTTGGACAGGCTGGGATTGACGAGCGTGGCCAACGACCGGGCCGACACCTTGCCGACGGGGACCGGTCGCCTCGTGGAACTGGCCCGTGCGCTGGCCACCAGGCCCAAGGTCCTCCTCCTCGACGAACCGGCTTCGGGCCAGGACATCGACGAGACAGAGCGCTTCTCGGAGGTTCTGCGCGAACTGGCGAACGACGGACTCGCCATTCTGCTGGTCGAACACGATATGGAACTGGTCATGAACGTCTGTCATACCGTCGTGGTCCTCGACTATGGCCGCGTCATCTGTACCGGTACCCCGGGCGAGGTCCGAGCTGATCCCGACGTCCAGGCTGCGTACCTCGGTACGGCATCGGAGACGGTGGCCGATGCCTGAGCCACTCTTGGAGTTCCGGGGAGTGCGGGCATGCTACGAGGAAGTCGAGGTGATCCACGGCATCGATGCGAAGGTCGAAGAGGGCGTGGTAACCGCTGTCCTCGGGGCCAACGGTGCCGGGAAGTCGACCCTTCTCGCTTTGGCGGCTGGCATCATCGGGCCGAGTGAGGGAGAGGTGCGCTTCGCCGGTGAAGAGGTGCGCGTGGGATCGACGTCTTCGTTGGCCCGCCGGGGACTCTGCTTGATCCCCGAGGGCCGCGGCGTCTTCCCCAATCTGACCGTACGGGAGAACCTCTGGGTCATGACCCATAGCGGTTCGGCGCGACGACACGTCGAGCGCTGCGCATTCGAACGGTTCCCACGCCTGGCGGATCGCGCGAACCAGTCGGCCGGCACGCTCTCGGGCGGCGAGCAGCAGATGCTGGCGCTTGCCCGGGCGGTGGCCACGAGCCCACGGTTGCTCATGCTGGACGAGCTCTCGATGGGCCTTGCGCCACTGGTCGTCGAGGAGCTCTACACGCATGTCATCAGCCTGGCTGCGGAGGGGATCACCGTCTTGGTGGTGGAGCAGTTCGCACGCACCGCGCTGGCCGTTGCCACCTCGGCCATGGTGATGGCGAACGGGCGGATCGTGCAGACCGGAGCGGCAGGTGACATGGAGTCGGTGCTCCACTCTGCCTATTTGGGACCTGTTCAACCCGGGGAAGCGGCTTCACCCGCACCCAACGGGACGTCGGGTCAGGGATCCCCCCACTGAGAGCAGACTGACCGGGCGACCGGGGCCCGAAGGTACTTCCCAACCAGGTCCGGCCATGGCGCTCGCGTGGGAGTTGTCGAGACCGCAGAGCCTCACGGGATGGCCCTGGAGGCCGTGGAACGCGAGGGACGAGCGCCGTTGACGCACGCCCCTTCCATACGGTTGACTCGTGAACCGGCAGAATCTGGGCAACTCTGGATGGAAGATGCTGCTTGGCTGTACGGGCGCTTCATATGGTGCCTCCGCTCTACTGAAGACTTGGAGCAAAGGATGAACTTTCAGGGCGTCGTGATCAACGTGGCTGATCTCAACCGATCGATTGATTTCTATCGTGAGGTGCTTGGATTTACGCTGCTGTCCCAAGAGGAGCAATTGGCCGCGGTGAGGGCTCCGGGGAACGACCATCCTCAGGTCATCGTGTTGCGAGCGCTTGGGAGCAGTCCTGTCGGAGGAGCTCGCCATATCGGTCTGCGAGCCTTCATATTGGAGGTCGAGTCAGCCGATCAACTGGAGCGGATCGCGAGCGATTTGGACTCTCGCAGACACCTCGTCAGCCGGCGTGACCACACCGAGTGGACGGCAGTGGTGGGCCGCGACCCGGACGGGGTGGCCGTCGTCGTGGCCTGGCAGCCCGGCGGGGGGCGGATTACTGAGGACGGCTGGAGAACACTCGATGATTTTCTCTACGGAATCGGCGAGTAAGCGAAGTGTGGGGCCCCAACGTGGGAACTTCGCGTCGTCACCACCTGAAGAATTTGTGATTGCCTGCCCCTTCGCCGCGGCCCAGGGCAACTCCGGCAATCCAGAATATGGCGAAGATGACAGCGGCGATCCATAAGACGTGCAGTGCGAAGCCCGCACCCGCAAGGATCAAGACCAAGAGCAGCAGCAGAAGAATAAGCACAGTTCCCCTTTCATGATTCTGCCCACGTGGGCCAAACCGATGTACCCGGAATCGTCAAATGGGAAACGGACGTCCGACAACAACTGTTGTTTTCTCGCCGGCACTTTGGGGAATAGGAAGGGCAACCCGAAAGGAGCTTGCAATGATTGGAGCTGGCGGATTAGTGACGAGCATCATCGTGTTCGGGGTGGGCGCCGTTTTGGATTACGCCATCACGATCAATCCAAACCAACATGGATTCAATTTGAACAAGGTCGGCGTTATCTTGATGATCGTCGGCGCCGTCGGCGCCGTGGTTTCGCTGATCGCGATGGTCCTTGGCAATACGAGGCGCCGTCGGACAGTCGTCGACGACGGACAAGGGAATGTGGTCCATCGGGTGGATTCAACCTATTGAACGCGGAACGGTGACCGGTCCGAAGCCGGTCACCGTTCCGCGTCGTGGGTGTGTCGCATGTCGCCAGGTGTCATTCGAAATACGGGAATGACACGGTGATGCCAGGGGGCGTAGTCGGGAGGCACAGGGTTCTTTCCGTCGCGGTGATTGCCGTGGTGGTGGTGATTGTCGCGGTTTCGTCGACAATTCTTTGGGACCGCAATTTTCGGCACGCGTCGTCATTGGATCCCGGAATGACATGTCCGGCGATTGTCCCGGCCAAGGGTCGACTTCCATTCGCGGCACTCGGAGTACGCCGCGTGGCGCTCATCGGCGACTCGATCATGTATCAGGCCTCCTGCTCAGTCGCCGAGAGCCTGGCCAACGTCGGGATTCAAACCGGTCGGTACGCCGTACCGGGTAGTGGTCTGCTCACTGGGTCTGTGAATTGGCTCAGCCAGACGCAAGAGATCCTGCGAACACAACATCCCAACGTTGTGGTCGCCATCTTTGTAGGCAACTATCTGGGACCGCCCATCCAGACCGCCGATGGCCAGCCCGTGGCCGACGACAGCCTGGCCTTCTTTGAGGCTTGGGAGCAGCGAGCCGAGCAGTTGTCAGCTGAAGTCCGAGCGGCTGGGGCCCAGATGTATTGGGTCAGTCCGCCCCCGATCACGCTCCCGCCCTTGGGTCATGCCCAAGAGCTGTTTGATGGGTACCAACGCATTCCGGGCGACCATGTCCTGGACTCCGGAACCGTCCTGGCGGGGCCAAACGGGAGCGAGGTCATGGCGAAGCTGACGTGCGGGCACGTCCAGATCGTTCGCAACGTGGTCGACAAGGTGCATCTGAGTAACGACGGCGCTCGTATCTATGGCCAACAAATCGCGCACGATCTCACCGCACAACTTGGCCTTTTGACGACGCCCCTTCCCTGCTGACAATGGGCCTGCATCCCCTCAGTGCCCGTCGATGACCGAGAGTGGGTCCCCCAGACGAAGACTGATCACCTCAGCCACCCGGAGGATCTCGCCCGCGAGGTTCCCTTCAGTTGCTTCGTCGAACCGCTGATTGGGCACTGCGATTCCGATGCTGCTCTGCACGTGGCCGGCGGTCCGAATCGGACAGGCGATGGCACTCGCTCCGACGTCGGCTTGGTCGCGGCTCACGGCAAAGCCATCGGCTCGAACCGACGCCATCCTCCTCTCGATCTGCGCTGCTGTCTGCCGCTGCCCGGCGAAGAGGGGAAGGCCTCGCTCGTAGATGTCCCTCCGCTCCTCTTCGGTCCTGTGGGCCAGGATGGCGATCACCGAGGCGGTTGCGTGGAGGGGAAGCCACTTGAACAGCTGTGGAACGAACTGCACACTCCGGCTACTCGGTGACGCGGCGACGTACATTCGCTCTTGACGTTGGGAGTCGTAGACGGCAAGAAATGCGGTCTCTCCGCTGCGTTCGCTGAGCTCGTCGAGGAGCTGGGCCGCGGCCAGGAACGGGCGCTTCCGTTGGGCCAGGGTAGCGATCCGATAGAGCTCCCATCCAAGTTCCCACTGCCCCGACGCCGACGGGCTGACCAGGCTTGCGGTGGATCCCGCCTCGAGGGTCCGTTGCACCGAGCTCGGAGGTGCACCGAGCGTGCGAGCCAGTTCTCTCACGCCGAACGATGACGCCTCTGACTCCACCATTGCGTCGAGAACTCGAACAATCGAAGCTATCGGGTTCCGCCCTCGGATCGTCGATGGTGATGAGTCGGCCGTTGCCACCATTCCTCCTAAGCAGGCGGTCCGAATTGAGGGCCGCCGATCGACGGGACCGAACACGCAATCATGTCTGTGCCGAAGTCAGGAAAGCCGTGAGAGAGGCGGGGTGTCGACTGTCGTGATAGAGCTTTTGTTCTGCGACAGTGATCCGCGTTCCCGTGGCCAAGTCCTCGCCCGTTCCGAGATTTCTGACGTAAAACGGGAAGGCACCACTCGATATCTGGACCCGTAACCGGTGACCCACGTCGAAACGGTGGGCGCACGGACCGAGGTCTATCCCCAACTCGAGAGGCTCTGCGCCGATGTGCAGGCGCTCATCGTGCTCGATCCGTCGCAGGGAGTCGATGACATTGTGAGATGAGCCGTCCGGGCTGACGTCCGTCACCCGAACGAAGAAATCGGCGCTCTCAGCCGACGACTTCACCCAGAGCGTGGCCGATACGGGCCCGAAGAAGGTCAGCGCTTCTTGAAGGGCGTCACTTGTGAAGCAGACAACGTCGGGCCGTTCCTCGAGTGCCCGGTTGTCGCACGGCAAGGCGCGATCAGGGTCGAAGCTCGCCAATCCCACCGAAGGAGTCGGGTCGGTCGGATCGTACGTATACCTCGTCGGAACGGATCGGTCATCGGGTTGCGCAGCGAGGCCGGCATCCGCGACCAGATACCAGCGCTCGTACCTGGAGTCGGAGTCCGGGCACCTTGGCACTTCGTTCCAGTTGCTGGTCCCCGTCACATGGAAGGAGACAGAAAATGCGGCCGTGTTGTCTCGCTTTTGGACATGAGTGTCGAACCAGTGCAGGGCTTCCACGTTGCCCTCGGCCCAACCACCGCCGTGCATCCAGGGTCCCATGACAAGACGGTGGCGGACGCCGGCTCCTCGTAGTCGGCAGTAATCCTCCCAGAGGTACCGGCGTTGGTAGTCATACCAACCTCCGAACAGCAGGGTCGGTGGACAACCTTCGGACAGGATCTGGCTGAAGTCCAGTGGTCTCCAATGAGGATCGTCGCCCCGGTATGTCAATCGTTCCCGGAGGAACGGAATGGCCTTGCCGGTTTGCGCCTCGTCTGCGTCGATGAGTGGGAGATGGAGGTAGGCCGCGAGGTTGGCGAGTGGCGGTCTGAGCTCATTGACTCGATCGGCATCGATGGCACCGTGGTTGCTTTCCTGCGCGGCGGACCACGCCAGCGCCATGTCGAGACCGAACGAGCCGCCCGGGTACCACGATGAGACACGGTCAGAGCTGTAGTACGACACGGAGATCGCCGCGACATCGTCCTTGCACCTCGAAGCGGTGGCCCATGCCGTGAAGCCCATGTAACTCATACCGTGCAGGCCCACGCGGCCGTCGAACCAGCCCTGACCTTGCATCCACTTCACGGTCGCCTCTCCATCGTCGGCCTCAGAGAAGTAGGACGCGGTTCCTCTGCAGTCCTGGAGGACCAAGCCGTAGCCGTGCGAGGCCCAGAAAATGCCGTCGTTGCGCCAGAATTCCTTTCCATAGGGAGTACGGATCAGCACCGCCGGGACGGGGCGGTCCGTGTCGGGGCGGTAGATGGCAGTGGCCAGCGCCAGACCGTCGTCGACGGTCACGTCCACCGGGTGGACTGACACCTCGTGAGGTCCGAGGGGCCCTGAGGCGCCGGCAGCCTGCAGACGCTCCTTTTCGGGGACCCGGCCTGCAGCTAGCAAGAAACCACTCGATCCCGAACGAGTCCGTCCAATTCCGGCGCGGTGACTCCCAGTTCCTCCAGTATCGCGGCGGTGTGTTCCCCGAGCCGTGGCGGCGGTCGTCGGTGGCTCGCTCGTTCCCCGTCAAGGCTGAGTGGCATGTTGACAACGCGCAAGTCCGGGATATCGGGGTGCGGCATCTCCACCAGCATGTCCAGGGCGTGGAGCTGTGGATCATGGACGAGGTCCGCGACCGAGCGGACGCGGCTGCACGGGATCGATTCGGCACCCAGAAGAACCTCCCATTCCGCCGCGGTCCGCTCTTTGAGGCGGGCCTCCAAGGCATCGTGGAGTGCGACCCGGTTTGCGACGCGGTCCGCGTTGTGGGTGTAGGCCGGATCACCGGCCAGCTGCGGCACATCGAGCACTCGGCACAACGAGACGAACAGGCGGTCGTTTCCGGCCGTGACCATAAGAACCCCGTCTGCCGTTGCGAACACCTCATAGGGGGCGACGAAGGGAGTCCCGTTGCCCTGCCGCTGGGGAACCTCGCCCGTAGCGAGATACCCCTGCACGTGATACGACAGCCACCACGCTGCCGTCTCGTAGAGGCTCACCTCGACAAGAGCGCCCACGCCGCTCTCGCAGCGATTCCGAAGTGCGGCTTGGATCCCCACCGCAGCCCACATGGCTGTGCCCAAGTCGATCGCTCCGATGCCCAACCGTGCCGGTGGCCCATCGGGATATCCAGTCATCGACATGATCCCGGTCTCCGCTTGGAGAACCGGGTCATAGCCCGGCGCATCCTTCTTGGGTCCCTTCGAACCGTACGCCGTGATGGAGCAGTACACCAGACCCTCGTTGAGGTTTTGGAGCGACTCATAGTCCAGCCCTCGTTTGGCCAGGGATCCGGGTCGAAAGCTCGATACCACGACATCGGCCCGGGTTGCGAGGCGACGCACCAATTGTTGCCCAGCCGGCGCGTCCAGATCGATGGTGACGCTCCGCTTGTTCCGGTTGCACGCGAGGAACGTCGCGCTCTGCCCATTCCATTCTGGTGGGCGCCAACTCCGCGTGTCGTCGCCAGACCCAGGGGATTCAACTTTGATGACGTCTGCCCCCAGATCGCCCAGCAGCATCGTGCAGTACGGACCAGCCAGGTTCCGCGACAGATCGAGCACGGTCGTGCTGTGGAGGGTCTCGGAAAGTAGTGGTGCGGGCACCGGCCCTCCTGAGGGTTGCGCTAGTTCAACAGAACAATTGTACTCTTAAAGCGCACAGAGGAGAAGTGCTCAGTCTGGGCCTTGGCCCGCTCGAGACGGTTTTGTCGCTGGCCAAGGGACCTGAGATGGGTGCGCCTCAGCCCGCTGAGCCCAGATGAAGATCGAACCAGGCCAGCGTGCGCGACCAGGCATCGTCGGCCGCCTCTCGATTGAAGACGGCCGGCCGGTCGTCGCAGTTGAATCCATGTTCGGCGTCTGGGTAACGGACGATGTCGGTGGGTGCCGGTGCTGCCCCGACCGCCTGGCGGAGTTGTTCGACGTGGTCCGGTGGGATGCTCTGGTCCCGGTCACCGAACAGGCCGAGCCAAGGCGTCCTGAGCTTCGGGGCCAGGTCCACCAGGGAGGGCAGGCCGAACCGCCCCTCCGTGACTCCTCCACCGTAGAAGGTCACAGCTGCGCCCAGGGCTCGCAGCGTGGCGGCGTAGAAGGTGACGCTGCCTCCCATGCAGAAGCCGACGACGCCTGCTTGGTTCGACGGGAAGCCAGCCGATTCGAGGTAATCGAAGGCCGCGTTGAGGTCGACCGTGATGCCATCGGCACTGAGCTGGCCCATCAGGGGCAACACCGACTCCAGGTCGTCATAGGCGAGCACGGGCGCTCCCTGGCGATGGAAGAAGGCGGGCGCAATGGCGTACCAACCGTGGCCGGCCAACCGTCGCGTGATCTCCTCGATGTGCGACGTGACGCCGAAAGCCTCTTGCACCACGACGATGCCACCCTGGGCCTTCCCGTCCGGTGATGACGCATAGGTCGACATGGCCCCATCTGAAGTCTCGATGACGATCTGGGCACTCTTTGTCATAGGGGTTCCTCTCAATCATTGAATCCATTGACTCCCATAGGCCGATTCCCGTAGGCCGCTTCCCGGCCATCCCGTACCTAGCCAATTGACGTTCACGTTATACTTCGTTGACGTGAGAGCAGCGATAAGTTTCCGTTGACGTACATACCACATCTTCATCGGGCCATGTGATGGCGGACCTCGCTCAAGCGAGTGCCCGCTTCCTTGGGCGCGATCGCCTGGATGTGAAGGGGCCCATCCCGGACAACTACAAGTGGGTGGCGTTGTTCATCTCGACCTTGGGGATGCTGATGGCGACCATCGACGCGTCCATCACGCTCATCGCCCTGCCGGACATCTTCCGGGGTATCGGGATCAACCCGCTCGGTGCGGGGAACAGCTTTTACCTGTTGTGGATGATTCTCGGGTTCTTGGTGGTGACCAGTGTCCTGGTGGTCTCGCTGGGCCGAATCGGCGACATCTACGGTCGAGTTCGCATCTACAACCTCGGATTTGCGGTCTTCACCTTCTTTTCCCTGGTGCTCAGCGTCACCTGGATGACCGGGCATGCCGGGGGGATCTGGTTGATCGTCATGCGTCTCTTCCAGGGAGTGGGGGCGGCCATGCTGATGGCCAATTCGGCCGCCATCCTCACCGACGCCTTCCCGCCGGGTGAGCGCGGGATGGCGCTGGGCATCAACCAGGCGGCGGCGTTCAGCGGATCTTTCATCGGGCTCGTGCTCGGGGGCATCCTGGCCCCGATCAATTGGCGGTTGATCTTCTTGGTGTCGGTGCCGGTGGGCCTCTTCGGTACCTTGTGGGGCTATCTCAAGTTGCGGGAACTGAGCGAACGGCGTCCAGCGCGCATTGACTGGCCGGGAAATATCACCTTCGCGCTTGGGCTCATCCTCGTCATGGTCGGGATCACCTACGGCATTGAGCCCTATGGGACGCACACCATGGGGTGGACGAGTCCAACCGTCATCACATGCCTACTGAGCGGTGTGGCCTTTCTGGTCGTTTTCTGCGTCATTGAGACCAAAGTCCCTCAACCGATGTTCCATCTCGAGCTGTTCAAGATCCGCGCCTTCACGGCCGGATTGTTCGCCAGCCTCCTCGCCGCACTGAGCCGAGGTGGGCTCATGTTCATGCTGATCATCTGGCTCCAGGGGATCTGGCTGCCCCTGCACGGCTATTCCTTCTCGCGCACACCGTTGTGGGCCGGCGTCGCCATGCTGCCCCTCACAGCCGGCTTTCTGATTGCCGGGCCGCTCTCGGGCATCTTGTCGGACCGTTACGGGGCTCGGATCTTTGCCACCGGAGGCATGATCGGCACAGCCATCGGTTTCATCCTCATGGAGCAGCTGCCGGTGAACTTTCCGTACCCGGCCTTTGGCGCCCTCTTGTTCTTCACGGGACTCTGCATGGCCGCGTTTGGCTCACCGAACCGGGCCGGGGTCATGAATAGCCTGCCCGCCGAAGACCGCGGGGTCGGTTCGGGTATGAACACCACGTTCCAGAATTCGGCCCAAGTCCTTTCCATCGGCATCTTCTTCTCCCTCATCATCATCGGGCTCTCTTCGACGCTGCCGGCCAGCCTCTACCACGGTCTGGTGGCCCATGGGGTGCCGTCCACGGCGGCCCATCGGGTCGCCGGCCTCCCGCCCGTCTCCACCCTCTTCGCCTCGCTGCTGGGCTACAACCCGATCCATCAGTTGCTCGGTGCACACGCGCTTTCCCAGCTGCCTCAAGCTCAACAGGCGGCGCTGACCTCGCGCGGTTTCTTCCCGTCCCTCATCACGGGCCCCTTCAAGTCCGGTCTCCACGCTGCCTTCGACTTCGCCATTGGGGCCAGCCTCTTGGCTGCCGCCGCTTCGTGGACCCGCGGCGCGCAGGCCACCGACAAAGTCGGCGCGCCCGCGCCCGCGCCCGCACCCGCACCCGCGCCCGCACCACACTCTGTGTCCACCGGGAGCTACGACGGAGACAGTTACGATGTCAAGGAAGACCAGAAAATCTCGACGGGTGCAGCAATGCGAATGGATCCGGGGGGGATCGGCTAAGTGCCTGCGAAGAGGACGATGACAGCTGAACTCGTGCGTTGGCGCATCGGCGAGGTGGCCAAGCTCACCGGGGTGACGACTCGAACACTGCGGTATTGGGAAGAGCTCGAACTTCTGCGGCCAACCAGCTATCGCGACAGCGGTGAGCGGCTCTACTCTCCGACCGATGTGGCCAGGGTCACCAGGATTCGCGATCTCCAAGAGCTTCTGGGATTCTCTTTGGCTGAGGTGCGCACCGTTCTCGACACCGGGGACGTGGACGTGCTCGACCGGGTCCGATCAGAATTGAGATCGGGTAACCCCTCTCCCGATCACCATCGCGAATTGCTCGACGAGGCCATTGTGGCCAACGACCAACTCTTGGCTCGCCTCGACGAGACGCTGGCTCGAATCAGCGCGTTCCGCGCCGAGAGGTCGGCTGCGGCAGTCCGTCTGCGCGACGCCCGTCAGCAGCTCGATAGCTCGGGTGCCGCTCCCGGCAGTGCCGGTAAGGCGATGTCGGGCACATCGCTGGAATAGCCCCGGGAACGAGCGCGCCACGCTCGGGAGGTTCGGGGCGTCATCAGAAGGCGCAGCGTGAGCGGTTCAGCGGCTCGACCTGCCCGCCACTCCAGAACGAGCGCCGTCGATGCGTACGAACAGATCGGCCAGCATGTCGACCAGTGTCGCGCGCTCCGTGGCCAACCGCCCCTGGTGCCAGGCCAGGCACAGTTCGCTCAAAGCGCCGATCTGGGCGTAGGCGACGAGGCGGGCCCGAAGGTCCGCCGGCGCGTCTGAGCCAGAGGGTGCCATCCCCGCGATGGCCACGTCGATGATCTGGTGCCGAAACGGGCTGAGCGTGCCGCCGTGGGTCTCGGTGAGCAGTACCCGAGCGAGACGCTCGTCGTCCACCAATGCGCCGACGAACGCCTCGAGCCACTTCTGTGGAGGTCCGCCGGGCCCGGTGGGCCGGAAGGGATCGACACGCGCCGACATCGCCGCGACCGCATGGTCGACGACGGCGCTCTGGAGCTCGGTGAGCGACGCGAAGCTCTCGTAGAAATATCGCTTGGTCAGTCCGGCGGCCAGGCAGACGCGACCGACGCCGAGCGCGCCCGCGCCCTCGGTTCCGGCAATCTCGAAGGCGGCCCCCACCAGCCGGCTCCGTCGATCGATCCGCCGGTCGTCGGCGCTCACCCCCTTGAAGGGCATCGTCACCTGGTACTCCATCTCGGTGCAGCCTAGTTGACACCGCCCAGTATCAAACCTACGGTCGTTGGCACGAAGCGGTGTCAAGCTAGGGAGGTCTGCCGTCGTGGTCTCGACACCTGTCGACGTTCGCCTCGATCTGACTGATCCGGATTTGCTGGCCCATCATCTGCCCCTGGACGAGTTCGGCTGGCTGCGCCGGAATCAACCGATCCGATGGAATCCACAACCGCCCACGGCGGGATACGGCGACGCCGGGTTCTGGGCGCTCACGCGCCACGCCGACGTCACCGCGGTGACCAGGTCTCCGGGGTGGTCTGTGGAGGCCAACTCCGCCTTCGTGCGCCGGCTCGATGAGTCCGATCCCACCGGCGAATCCACCAAGAACCTACTGCTCTGCATGGACCCGCCACGGCACACCCGAGTGCGCCGGGTGGGAAACCGGTGCTTCACTCCGCGCGCCTTGGCTGGCCTGCAGGATGACCTGCGCGAACGAGCCCACCGGATCGTCTGGGCCGCCACGCATGACGGTACCGGCGACTTCGTGATCGACGTAGCCCGTCATCTGCCCTTGCAGGCCATCGCCGGCCTCATGGGCATCCCCGACACCGATCGCCAGCAGCTCTTCGACTGGAGCGACCAGATGGCTGGCAGCGAGGATCCGGAGTACGCCAGCACCGACCTTTCGGGCGTGGTCGAGATGTTCGCGTACGCACACGCGGCAGCCGAGGTCCGGGTTGAGGACGATCTTGGGGACGTCACCAGCCGACTCGTCCAACCCGACGCCGACGGCCAACGCCTGAACAGCGAAGAGTTCGCGTTCTTCTTCATGATCCTCGCCGTCGCCGGCAACGAGACCACCCGCCAGGCCATCACGCACGGCATGTTGGCCTTCCTGCAACATCCGGACCAGTGGGACCGATGGCGGTCCGAACGCCCCGAGACCGCGGTCGACGAGATTCTGCGCTGGGCCTCGCCCGCCGTGGTGCTTCAGCGCACGGCCGACGAGGACGCCGAGGTCGCCGGCAGGCTCGTACGCAAGGGCGAACGAGTGGGCCTGTATTTCGCCTCCGCCAACTTCGACGAGGAGGTGTTCGACGACCCTCGGCGGTTCGACATCGGTCGCTCCCCGAATCCCCATGCCACGTTCGGCGCCGGTGGCTCACACTTCTGCATCGGGGCCAATCTGTCCCGACTCGAGCTCAAGGTGATGTTCGACGTGATTGCCGATGAGCTGGCCGACATGAAGCTCATGGGTCCCGCCGTACGCCTCCGCTCGTCGTGGCTCAATGGCATCAAACACCTCCCCGTCCGCTATGGAGGCTCCCCGTGACGACGATGGCAACGGCCTGGATGGTCAGCCGGCTGGGCGCACCGACCGACGTCCTCGAGATCCGGACCGTGGAGGTCGACGAACCGGGCGCCAACCAGGTGCGGATCGCCGTGGAGGCATTCTGCCTCGACTTCAATGACATCGACACCATCCGCGGTCGATACGGGCTGTTGAAGTTCGAACCACCGTTTGTCATCGGCATGGCGGCAGCAGGGACGGTCGACGCGGTCGGCCCGGGGTGTGAGGGGCTGCTCGGCCGACGAGTGGTCGGCACGACCGCGGGAGTGCAGGGTGCCTACGCGTCAGCGGCGTTGCTCGACGGCGCAATGCTCCAACAGCTGCCCTCCTGGCTCAGCGCGGAAGAGGGGGTAGCGATGTATTTCCCCTACCAGCTGAGCTACCTCGCCCTGCGGATCCGCGGACGGGTGGCTCCTGCCGACGTCGTGCTCGTCCACGCTGCAGCCGGAGGAGTCGGATCGGCCGCGGTCCAATTGGCCAAGGCGTTCGGAGCGACGGTGATTTCCACTGCGGGCACTGACGAGAAGGTCGAATTGTGCCGGTCACTGGGCGCCGATTACGCGGTGAACTACCGCCAGGACGATTTCGTGGCGTTCGTCGAGGACGTGACGAACGGTCGGGGCGTCGACGTGGCATTCGACACCGTCGGTGGTGCGGTGACCACAGAGACGTTTCGGACCATGGCGTTCAACGGCCGCCACCTCATCATCGGGTTCGCCTCGGGTATCGAATCGGAGGAGCGCCCGCTCCCGATCCAGCCCAGCATCTACGGAAACTTTGACCTTGTGGGGATCTGTTTCGCCTACGTCGATTCGCCACGCCCCGCCCGTCCCTTTGGCATGAACTTCCTGTCCACCGCCCACGGAGTTGAAATCTGGAGCCGTATAGTGCACCTGGCCCGGGCCGGCACGATCCGCCCGGTGATAGGCCAGCAGATCGAGTTCGCCGACGTTCCCGCCGGGCTCGAGGCACTCGAACGGCGCGAGACGACCGGTCGTACCGTGGTACGCACGCCGCCAGACCACGGCCAAACTCCGGGCGCCTCGTCGTCCCGATGCCGGGCTGGTGCCTGAACAGCTCGAATCGGTCAGATCCTTGCGGTGTCGGCTTCCATCGAGGGACCTTGCCGCGCCCTGGAGTCATCGACGTCCACTTCGATGCCCAAGTGGGGCACCACCCGGTCGAGCCACGAAGGCATCCACCAGTTGGCATCGCCGATCAATTCCATGACCGACGGCACCAGCACCATGCGCACCAACGTGGCGTCGATCAGGATCGCTGCGGCCAAGCCCAGTCCGAACACCTTGAGCACGTGGAGGGGATCGCCGATGACGAACGACCCGAACACACAGAACATAATGGCCGCCGCCGCGGTGATCACTCGCGCCGTCTTGGCCAACCCATCGGCGACGGCTGATGAATTGTCATGGGTGACGCGCCACTCTTCCCGCATTCTCGACAAGAGGAATACTTCGTAGTCCATGGAGAGGCCGAACAGGATGGTGAACATCATGAGTGGGATCCACGGATCGATCGGGCCAGTCGCCCCGATGCCGATCACTCCGCCCAACCATCCCCATTGGAAGACGGCCACAATGACCCCGTAGGCGGCTCCTACCGACAACAAGTTGACGACGACCGCCTTCAGCGGGATGGCCAAGGACCGGAAGACCGCCATCAATAGGAGAAACGAGAGCAGGAGGACCGTTCCGATGACCCAGGGAAGTCGGGACGAGAGATACGAGGAGGCGTCGACCGAACTGGCCGTCTCACCTCCGACCAGGGCATTGACCCCCGTACCGGAGGTGGCGCCGGGGATCACGCGATTGCGCAAGTCATGCACCAAGGCCTCTGTCTGCGCTGACTGCGGGGACGTGGTCGGGTAGGCCAGGATCACCGCCGCGCCACCTGATCGGCTGAATTGGGGTGGGCTCACAAACGCCACGCCACCGGTGCTCCTCAGGGCGGTATCGAGGCGCTGCACGGCCCCATGTTGGTTCGGAGGAACGTCGGCCGCAATGATGAGCGGCCCGTTGAATCCCGGTCCGAATCCGGTGGCCAAGGCGTCGAACGCCTGTCGAGTCGTGATATTGGGGGGGTCATTTCCAGCGTCGGTAAAGGCCAGTCTCATTGAGAACAGCGGCAACGCGAGACAGATCAACACCAACAGAGCGGCAATCCCGGCGCTCAGTGGGTGACGCTGCACCGTGCGACTCCAGCGGTACCAAAAGCCACGCGCCGAGGGCTCCGCCGCGCTCCGGAGGAGGCCGGGAACGTGGAGATTGTCGATGGCGCGACCCGAAAAACCCAGCATGGCCGGGAGAAGCGTGATGGCCGCGGTCATCACCAGCACCACGGCGGCGATGGCACCGATGGCCAGTCCGCGGATGAAAGGAAGCTGCAGAATGAAGAGGCCGAGCAGGGACAGGATGACGGTGATCCCGGCGAACAATACCGACCGCCCAGAAGTGGCCAGAGACAACGCGACGGCTTCCCGGGGTTCCCGGTGTTCAGCCAATCCCTGCCGGTAGCGGGTGACCACGAACAGGGCGTAGTCGATACCCACACCGAGCCCGATCATGGCCATGATCTCGGGCGCGAAGACCGGGGTGGTCACTACGTGGGAGAGGAGGTCGAGTACGGCGAAGCCGATGGCGATGCCGAACAACGCGGTGATGATGGGCAGGCCCATGGCCACCACCGAGCCAAAGGCCAGCAACATGATGATGATGGCAGCGAAGATGCCGAGACCTTCACTCGAACCTGGTTTCGCACCGGCGACCAGCCCGATGGCCTGGCCCCCGATCGCTACCTGGTAGCCCGGAGCCTTGAACGACTCCGCGGTGCTGACCACCCTATTTATCGCGGCCGAGGGCAAGTCCCCGGCCTGTTGGTCGAACTGAACGTTCAGATAGGCGATGTGACCGTTGCGCGATATCTGTGCGGCACCGCGTGGCGAGAGCGGGCTGACCACAGCAGAGACGTGGGGCAAGGAACTGAGGGAACGGACCATCTGGGAAGTCCGGGCCTCATTGGCTCTTCCCGTGAACGCGGTCCCCGTCGTCACGACGACCTGGGCCGGGCTCCCGGACTGGTTCGGAAAGTTGGCGTCGAGGATCAGCTGGGCTCCTTTGGCCCCGCCCGTCAGGTTGTTCGAGAAGGCGCTTCCTTCCAGTTGGGCGAACACGTTGCTAAAAACGAGGGCGGCCAGCCAGATGAACAACACCGCCCACCGGTGGTCGTGGCACCATCCGGCGACCTGCGCCAGCCCGCTTTGCTGGGCGGGCCTGGACTTTGGTCGACTCGAACTCGGGATCTCTTCGAGCGTTGCTGAGGCTCTGGTCATGTGATTTCTCCATCCCAAGCGGCCTGGGTGGCCGAGACGTGTAACAGTCCCGCCTCCCTCACATCCATCCTGCAGCGGACCAGCTCATGATTCCACAAGCGACTCACGCCATACAGCGGAGGGGCTTCCCGTCATTCAAGGCGATCATGTCGGTGAAGGCGGCCAGGATGTCGATGGGCTCCCCGGCCCTCAACCCTTGGCATTCGGCAAAGGCGCGATGGAGGTTGCCGACCAGTCGCTCGGGATCGAGCAGGTCGGCGAATGCACCGAGATCGAGCTCCCGGGCAGCCTCCAGGGGGCTGAGTCCGGCGGCCAGCGCTTGCTCGGCGCTCAGTTGCAGCCAACGGAGGTACTCACCGCACACGTCGATCATCTCGATACCCCCGGGAGCACCATGACCCGGGACTATCACTTCGGGCGCGAGCTCGGCGATCATGTCGAGAGCCTCGAGCGACCCCGCCACCGAGCCCATGACGACGAATGGCGTACCTCCGTTGAAGACCAGGTCACCGCTGTAGAGCACCCGGCGTTCCGGTATCCAGGCGATGACATCGTTGTTCGTGTGGGCCCCGGCCGTGAGATGGATGAGCTCGACCTTGAGGTCGTCGACGTAGACGTCCATCCGGGTGTCAAAGGTCAGGAATGGAGGTGCCGGTGTGAGGTCGCCCCACTCGACCGGTTCAAAGAGCCCGTCGGGCCTCAGGATTCCCGCTTTGAGCACTTCTTCTCGACAGCGATGGTGCCCGATCACGGCGGCGAACGGCAACAGGCAGTTGCCGTTGGTGTGGTCTCCGTGGTGGTGGGTGTTCACCAGGGTGTGGGGAACACGGCCTGCGATCTCCTGGACCTGGGCCAAGTAGGCCTGGGTTCGCCGCTCGGTGGAGCAGGTGTCGATGGAGAGGACCGTGCGCTCTCCCCGGATGAATCCGGTGTTGTTGATCCACCAGCTGCCATCGGGCTGGACGTAGGCGAAGATGCCGTCGGAAACCTCGCTCACCCACGGTGGCGGCAGGTCAGGGTGGTCCTGATGGGAGCTCGACATGGAAAGGTTCTACTACTCGCGACTCTCGCGACTCTCGCGACTCTCGCGACTCTCGCCCGTGCTCTCGTCGGCGCTCGGTGCGCCTGGCGATGAACACGAACTCGAGCCCCGGTCGGTCGGGGGCCCCTCGAACATCTTCGACCACGAACCCCACCGCCTGAAGGGAGCCGACGATCTCGTCGTAGCTGCGGAAACGAAGGGTGGAGTCGGAGACAAGGACGGTGCCGTCAGTACCGAAGACGAACGTCTGGCGGAACGAGACCACGGAGGGATCTGTCTCGGTGGTGAGATGCACCCAGCTCTCGACGACGCCAGCGAAAGGGAGCTCAACGCACGTGTAGGACTGCTCCCGGTCCCACTCATGCCACGCCTGTCGGGTCGGGTCGCGGACCTCGAACACCAGGACGCCCCCGGGGCGAAGGGCTGACCGAGCGGCCCGAAGCGTTGAGGTCCATTCCTCGTCAGTGAGGAAGATCTGGGCGACGTTGCCGGTCATGGTCACCAGATCCACCTGCATCGGTGGAAGTTCCGTGGAGCGCCCTTCCAGCCATTGCACCCCGGCGGCACCTGGCTTCAGGCGCGCCACCTCCAATGAGGCCGCGGCGGGATCGATCCCGGTGACCGCCTTGCCCAGCCGAGCGAGGAGGCAGGCGAAGGTCCCCGTGCCGCACCCGATATCGAGGACGGAAGCGGCGTCGAACTCGACGACCATGTCCACGTAGGCCTCGAGGTCACTCCGGTCCGGGTCCAGCGCGTCGTAGATCTGAGCGAGCCGGGGCTCGGCGAACACGGGGTCAACCACGAGACTGCTCGCGCCAAGGTTGACGATCGTCAGACAATGGAGGCAACCGACCCGCCGTCGACGAGCAGGTCGGTGCCCGTGACGTAGCTCGCAGCATCCGAGCAGAGGAAGGCGATCGCCGCTGCGATCTCCTCGGGCCGCGCCGGTCGCGCCAGAGCACTTGCCGCCACTGCTTCTGCCGCGCCGGTGGTTCCGGCGAGTTCCAACTTCCCCATCGGGGTATCCACCACGCCGGGGGAGACCGAGATGATTCGGGCACCCCGCTCCCCCCAATCCCTCGCCGTGCGGCGAACGAGCCGGATCACACCGAGCTTGGCCAGCATGTAGGCGGTGGCAGGATCCTCTGTGAGATTGGCACCGGGCGACGTCAGCGGGTCGTCGAGCGCTCGGATTATCTCGGGCGGCCAATCACCGAGGTGGCCGGCCATCGATGCCACGCAGACCGCAACCGAACCGGCTGCGACCAAAGGGTCGAAGGCGCGGAGGACCCGGGCCATTCCGGCCAGGTCAACGTCGAAGATCGTGCGGGCATCGGCCATGGCCGGCGATACCCCCGCGGTGACGACCAGCGCGTCGAGCCGATCCACCGAACCCACCAGGGCGATCAACGACGAATTGTCCGTCAGGTCGCAAGCCATGTCCCCGCCATTCCTATCGGCCGTGATCGTCTCGCCCGGCAAGATCCTGGCCACGGCGGCACCGATGCCCGATGCGCCACCCACAACGACGTTCATCGGTTGGATACCTCCGTTGCGCTGTTCGTTCGGTTTTCCACGTCTCGCCGACCACCGCGTTGGGTCGACGATGAGGCGGGTCGAAGCTCATCAATCATTGAAACTGTAGACGGCGGTCCGGGATGGTCGCTCTCACCGATGGCTCGGCGGTGCACGCAGCGGTCCACGCAGCGGTGCACGCAGCCGGGACACGCGGCCGGCGCACGCAGCCGGTGCACGCAGCCGCCAGTCGCCCTCGCGCCGGAGTGGTGACGTCGGGTCGCCCGGATGCGGCATGCTGTCAGCATGACCACGCCTGCCACCTATGCGATCGAGGGCCACGTCGCAACGATCACGTACAACCGGCCGGATTCGCTCAACGCCATCAATGCGGAGATGCGTCGTGCGCTCAACGAGGCATTCACCCGCTTTCGCGAGGACGAACAGGCCTGGGTGGCGATCGTCACCGGCGCGGGCAAGGCCTTCTGTGCCGGCGCTGATCTTCGCGGTGGTGCCGGCGCTGTCGGCGAATTTCCCGGCACCTTCTGGGAGAAGCCCACCGTCAACTCCTTCGAGAGCGGGTGGGAGATCTACAAGCCCGTGATCGCCGCGGTGAACGGCTACTGCCTGGGTTACGGACTGACCCTGGTCACGTGGTGCGACTTTGTCATCGCCAGTGAGAGGGCGGAATTCGGATTTCCCGAGGTACGACTCGGGGTCCCCACCATCGTTGGGGCGATCCAGTTGCCCCAGATGATCGGTTGGCAGTACGCCATGGAGCTGCTCCTTACCGGCGAGCGGATCGGAGCGGCGCGAGCCAAGGAGATTGGCCTGGCGGGATGGGTGGTACCCCACGACCAACTGATGCGCGAGGCACAGTCGCTCGCCGATCGGTTGGTTGCTGCGGCTCCGCTGGCCGCTCGTGCCACGAAGGAGGTGGCGGTTCGCTCGCAGAACCTTCCTCCGGTAGAGGCCATTCGCTTTGGCGAGACCATGCGGATGGTGGCGATGGCCACCGAGGACGCGAAGGAGGGCTTCCTCGCCGCGGCGGAGGGGAGGGCTCCTCGCTGGCAGGCCCGGTAGGGGGACTCCCGGCCGCAACGGCCGAACGGGTTCGCCCTCTGAGGTGAACGGTCATGTTGGCGTTCGAAGGGACACCGTCGGGGCGCTCACTCCCGGTCACTGATGGTCGGTCGGATGCGTTCGTCCAGGAATGCCACCACAGCTTCGGAGAATGCATCGTTCTGATCACCGGCAATCATGTGCGCGGCCCCGCCGACGCTAACGACGGTGGAACCTGGGATCCGAGCCAACAGATCGTCCACGCCTTCTTCGGTGACGACATCGCTGAGCAGTCCCCGGACGAGCATTGTGGGCACGTGGATGTTGCTCGTGGCAACGTCGAGCAGGCCCGCCAGATACCCCGGCACGACCTCCGTGCGGTTCTGGCTGATGACCTCAGGGTCCCAATGCCAGTACCAGCGGCCGTCACGCTGACGCAGTACCTTCATGAGGCCCGAGGGGTTCACCCGCCTGGTTCGCTGAGGAGTGTACGCGGCGATCGCTTCTGCAGCCTCTTCGAGCGAATCAAAGCCCTTGACACCTGACTGCATGAAAGATTTTATCCGCTCGATACCCTCGGCATTGGTCTTTGGGGTGATGTCCACCAGTACCAATCCACTCGAAACGGTGCGATCGCTGGTTCCCTCGGCGAGCATGGCCGACATTCCCCCGAGTGAGGCTCCCACCAGAACCGGTGGTTGTCCGAGTTGGTCGGCTACTGCGACACAATCCGCCCCCAACGCCGTGAACGAATAATCGCCGTTGGGAGCCCAATCGCTTTCGCCGTGACCTCGCAAGTCCAGGGCCACGGTGCGCCATCCCTGGGCAGCCACAGTCTCGGCCGTGGCCCCCCAGGCATGTCTGGTTTGCCCCCCTCCATGGAGGAAGAGCACAGGCCAGGCATCGGATTCCCCACGCACGTCCGCGACGAGATGCAAACCTTCAAAGCCTTCGAAAACGACACGTGCAGGGTCCATAGCGCCATGGTCACACAATTCGAGCGCTGGTATGGGCGCAGCGGTCGATCAGGTCCCGCCGATCAGCGACCGCCTACGCCCGGGGTCACTCGGGGTCCGTGGGTGTCGTGCCTCCGTGCGCGTCGCCGGATCGCCGGCCGAGAGTCATAGTGGCGCAGGAAGACCCAGTCGGGCTCGGCAGAATATTCTCGGTCACCATAGGGGTCGACGCCCAAGGGCACGACGGCTCGAAAGTCAAGCGTCGGAATCTCTGTACTCGTCACCGTCACCGGCGGGATCGCCCATGGCAACAGTGACCAGGCGTTGCAGTAGTGGTTGACGAGAGCTCGCCGCCGCCCTGTACCCCGATTCCGGAACGAGCGGTGGAGGAGGTACCCGTTGAAGAACACGACCGACCCGGCATCGACCTCGAGGGGGACTGCCGGGGTCTCATCGAAGCCGTACGCCTCGTCGGCGGAGTCGAACTCCTCAGGGCGGCCGTGCGGACGTGTCGGCCACAGGTAACCAGAGCGATGCGACCCTGGCAGCGCCCAGATGCAGCCGTTGTCAACGGTGGCGTCGTCGAGGGCGATCCATGCCCCGACCAGGGAGCGGTCCCGCGTCGGGATGAAGCGCTCCTCCTGGTGCCATGCCTGACCGGGTACGCCTGGTGGTTTGACGATCACCATCGACTGCATGCACTTTGCCCGCCCGTCCCAATGGGCCAGGTGCGCGGCCGCGATCTTGCCGACCACGTCGGCGATGCCTGGATGGGAGATCATCGACCGCATGAGGGGGCTCACCCAGTGCGGGAAGTGGACGGCGAGAATGTCGGCAGGGTTCTCGGGTGACGCGCTATCTGATTCGGAGCCGCCCACCGTCTTGTAGCCACCCGTCACGAACCGATCGATGTCTTCGAATATCGGGAGGCGCTGTTCCTCTCCGACCAGATTCTTGACCACCAGGAATCCCTCGTCGACGAAGTGTTGCACCTCCGCTGCGGATAGCAATCCGGCCACTTGTACCTTCCGACCATCGACCCATCGACGATTTCCCTTCATGCTATCTGACAGATCGGTCAGTCTGACCATCCAGTTAGGATGGGGGGATGCCGGCCGGCCCGCGAGTCGGGCAACCGTCCAAAGCGGCTCGCCCCAAGCAGCGACCGGCGCGGGAGCGAGGCGAGGAGACGCGGAAGCGGATCGTCGCTGCCGCCATGGATCTTTGGGCGGGGGGCGGTTCGCGGGGAACGGGCCTGGCCGAAGTGGCCGAACAGGCCGGTATCGGCCATCCCGGATTGCTGCACCATTTCGGGTCAAAGGACAATCTCCGGTTGGCCGTCGTCATGGAGAGAGACCGCCAGGACCTACGCCGGATCGCCCCGCTCTTCGAGGCGGGTGGCCTCAATGCCATACGCGCTCTCCCTGAAGTGGCGCGCGCCGCCGAGGAACGACCGGGACTCGCCCAGCTGTATCTGGTGTTGGTCACTGAGAATCTGAACCCCGAATCGGCCGTCCACGACTGGTTCGTCGAACGTTTTCGCGCCGTCCGTCGCCTCTTGGCCGCAAGCATCGCCCTTGGCGTAGAACGGGGCGAGATCGACGAGAGGACCGATTGCGGACGCATCGCCTCACGCATCATGGCTTTCATGGATGGAGCGGAGATCCAGCGCTTGCTCGATCCGGCCGAGACTGACCTGGTCGCCCTGTACGAGGATTTTGCCCGATCACTCGTGGCCGAGCTTGCACGGCCCGCGATGTCGTGAGGTACACCTAACTCGTGCAACGGCAAGAGACACGGGTTGCGGTCGGCGACCGCGAGCTCACGGTGTCCAGTCTCGACAAGGTGCTCTTCCCGGAGTCGGGCTTCACCAAGGGTCAACTGCTCGACTACTACGTCAAGGTCGCTCCGGTGATGTTGCCGCACATCGAAGACCGACCGGTCACCATGAGGCGCTATCCCCATGGGGTCGGCCAGGACCCGTTCTACGCGAAACGCGTGCCTTCCGGAGCTCCTTCGTGGGTGCGGACGGTGGTCGTGCCCGTATCGGAAGGGGGAGATGAGATCGAGTACGCCGTCGTCGACGATGTGGCGACGCTTGTCTGGGCAGCGAACCTGGGCACGATTGAGTTTCACGTTCCCTTGTGGCGCGTTGGTCGGCGGCGCAAACTCCCTTCGCCGCCTGACCAGATCGTGTTCGACCTCGATCCCGGTGAGGGAACGGACGTCGTGGAATGCTCAAAGGTGGCCATCATGGTCGCGGACATTCTCGAGGAGATGGGCCTGGAAGCCCGAGCCAAGACCAGCGGTTCCAAGGGGATGCAGGTCTACGCCGAGCTCAAAGGATCGCCGACGTGGGACACATCCCGCGCCGAGGCGCGCGGTATCGCCGAGCGGCTCGAGAAGGAACACGCCGAATTGGTGACCTCCAACATGCGTAAGGCGTTGCGAAGCGGCAAGGTGCTGATTGATTGGAGTCAGAACCACCGGTCCAAGACGACGATTGGCGCGTATTCAGTTCGTGGTCGATCCCGACCCACGGTCTCGACCCCGCTGATGTGGGGTGAAGTACGGGACTGCATCAAGCATGGTGATCCCGCCGCCATGGAATTCACCACGTCAGATGTCCTTCACCGGATCGAGAAGTCAGGCGATCTCTTCGCACGACCCCAGAGCGATCGGTCAGGGCGGGGAGATGATGCAGCCTTGCGGGTGTATCGCTCGAAGAGGAATCCGTCGAAGACCCCTGAGCCCATGGGTCACGAGCGATCGGACGCCGACGGGGAACTGCCGACTTTCGTGGTGCAGGAGCATCACGCCAGATCGCTGCATTGGGACTTCCGCCTCGAGCACGACGGTGTGCTGGTGTCGTGGGCCTTGCCCAAGGGCGTGCCCGAAGATCCCCAGGCCAACCACCTCGCCGTTCGTACCGAGGACCACCCGATCGCCTATGGGTCCTTCGAGGGAGAGATCCCGCATGGCGAGTACGGCGCGGGGACCGTTCGCATCTGGGATCGGGGCACGTTCGAGGTCGAGAAATGGCGCCCGAAGGAGGTCATGGTCCGACTGCACGGATCTCGGGTCAGTGGGCGATATGTCCTGTTTCCCACCGAGGGAAAGAATTGGATGATCCATCGCATGGATCCGGCTCCTCCGGGTTTCAGCCCTCTGCCGCAACGGGTCCAGCCGATGCTGGCCACCCTTGGTCCACTGCCCAAGGACGACACCGGGTGGGCCTACGAGATCAAGTGGGACGGTGTGCGAGCCATCGCCTTCGTCGACGGCGGACGGGTTCGCCTTCAGAGCCGCAATGGCAACGACCTCACCCACACCTTCCCGGAGTTCCGTCAGGTCGGTGAGTTCGTGGGGCCTCGACCCTGCATATTCGACGGCGAGATCGTGGTCTTGGGACAGGACGGCAAGCCGGACTTTGGACGCCTCCAGCATCGCCTCCATCTCTTGAACGCCCATGCGATCGAGACCAAAGCGACCGAGTCACCGGCCAACTATGTGATCTTCGATCTCCTGCACCTCGACGGTCGGCCGATATTTGACCTGTCCTATGACGAGCGACGGGAGAAGCTCGAATCACTCCATCTGTCCGGTGACTCGTTCACCACCGCCGACGCCTATCGAGACGTTCCCGGCGCAGAAGTCTTGAAGGCCACCCGCGAGGCGGGCCTCGAGGGCGTGATCGCCAAGCGTCGCCGTGCGCCCTACCTCCAGGGCAAGCGAAGCAGCGAATGGATCAAAGTCAAGAACGAACGGACCCAGGAGGTGGTCGTGGCCGGCTGGACCGACGGAACGGGCAACCGGTCCGGAAGTATCGGCGCATTGCTGGTCGGGGTCCCCGTTCCCGATGGGTTGCGTTTCGTGGGCAAGGTCGGCACCGGATTCAGCGCAAGAGACCGGGAGTACCTGCTGGGGCTTCTCGCACGTTCGGAGACAACGAAGAACCCGTTCCGGCCCATCTCCGAGTTCAGCGAGAAGGACCCGCACCACTTCGTACGGCCCCTGCACGTCGGGGAGGTGAAGTTCAGCGATTGGACCGCCTCGGGCCGTCTGCGGCATCCGGTGTGGCGAGGCATGCGCGACGACAAGACCGCCGCTGACGTCACCGTGGAGCAATGACCCGCCGGCGAGCCTCCGCTCCGAAGCAGGGCTACCGAATCCGGCTATCCAGCCGCGCGCGAGAACAGGCCACGGCCCCCCTCATGGTGCGCGATGACCTCGCTGACGGACTCGAGCAGCACCTTTCGGTCACACCGCGCGGCGAGCACGGCCCGCGGGATGAGGTGGCTCACGTACCCCGCCAGATTCACGAGGTCGTCCTTCGGGGAGCGTCCGACGAGGGGGATCGGCTCTGTCGCAGGGTCCATTCCAGCGGTGTCCACGAGAGCGGTCCGGATGACCATCATGGCTTCCGACGCCTCGGCCAAGTTCGTGCGGCAGCGCCGAAGCCACAGCGATAATCCCAGTTCAAGGGCCAGATCGCTCCTTCTGAGATCCATCGGGCCGAGTTCCGCCAGCCCGCGAAAAACGGTTAGGACGAACGAACTATCTGGGGAAGCGTCCGGCCGGGCCATGCGCCCAGTGTGGCGAGGGGGTGTGACACAGTGGTGGATCAGGCCTGACCTGGGTAAAGCTATAGGTCATGGCACGAACAATATGGAAAGGCAGCCTCAGTTTCGGGCTGGTCAATGTCCCGGTGGGTCTGTATCCGGCCACCATGGACAAGGCGGTCCATTTCAACCAGTTCGAAGAGGGCACGTCCGACCGCATCCGGTACAAGAAGGTGAACGAACGCACCGGTGAAGAGGTCGAGTCTTCTCGAATTGCCAAGGGCGTGGACCTCGGTGGTGGGGAGTTCGTGATCGTCACTGACGAGGAGCTGGCAGCGGCTGAACCCGAGCGCTCCCGCTACATCGAGATCACCGACTTCGTTGCCCTCGAGGAGATCAATCCGGTGTATTTCCGCACGACCTACTACCTTGCGCCCGAAGGCGAAGCGGCGGGTCGGGCCTATGCCCTCCTCCGTCAGGCGATGAGCGAATCGGGCAAGGTGGCCATCGCCAGCTTTGTCATGAGGAACAAAGAATACCTCGTGACCATCCGCCCCGAGCGCGACGTGATTGCGCTCGAGACGATGTACTTCGCTGACGAGGTGCGTTCTCCCGAGAAGGAGCTACCGAACCTACCCGAGGTCGAAGACCCGACGGATCGAGAGATCAAGATGGCCGAACTTCTGATCGAATCGATGGAGGGATCATGGGACCCCAGTCGCTACCGCGACACCCATCGCGAGAAGATCGAAGCCTTGGTTGAGGAGAAGCGCCAGGGCAGGGAGATCGTGGCCGCCGCTTCGGCCCCGACGGCGAAGGTCGTCGATCTGATGGATGCCCTGAACGCCAGTATCAAGGCCACACAGTCTCCAAAGAAGAAGGCTCCGTCGTCGCCCGGGCGGCCCGCTCCCAAACCCGCGGCGGCCAAGAAGGCAACGAAGCCACGTCCGGCCAAGTCGACCCGTAAGGCGTCCTGAGAGACCGTGAAGTCGCCATGGGCCGACTGAAGGAAGTTCGCTACCTCACCAGCGGTGAAGCCGCCTTCGACGAGGACGGCCTGCACAAGGGCGCGGACGATGCCGGATCGGTCGAAAGCGGATGTTGGGCCGACGTCTGGGACGACGAGAGCGGGGAATATCGGACCTGTGAGTGTGAGCCTCCTGTTGGTTCAGCGCTTGGATTGTGCGTTCGACACGAGTCCCTGTTGGCGACGGCGCCGAAGAAGGCTCACGAGGATGTGGCTCGATCACCGTCCCGTAACACCTATTGAACCCAGCGGCCGCTCATTGGTCAGCCGGCGTACCCGCGGGACTCCACCCAGATCACCATCCGCATCCGTCTGAACCATTTCGTCTCAGGGTATGTTCTTTGGAAGTATGAGAAGGACGGCTGGTGGCGAAGACTGAGAACCAGTCGCCGGTGATTTGGCGATGTTCCGGTTGTGGGTCGCTCGTCCACCCATCCGACGAACGCACGCCAGCCGCGTGGTGCGCTCGGTGTGAGCGAGTCACCGAGGCATTGCGCGACGGAGGTTGATCGGCGCGCCTGGGGCGAGAACGGGCCGGCACCATCGTACGCATGGGCGCCCACGTTGCTTGACCGATGAACTGAAGCTGTCCCGAATCTGCACGCCCGTCCCAATTGACAAGATTGACATCCTGTCGCGGTAGTGGCAGCCTGCCGAGGGCTCGGGGGAGGGTCATGACCACTTCACTTTTCGTCTTCGGCGTCCTCGGCGTCGTGAGTACCGCTCTCGCGTTCTACGGCAACCGGAACCTCTTCGTCGGGGGGCTCGCGGGGCGTACGTCGGCACTCGAAGGACTCTTCTACTTCGTCGGCCTCGCCTCGTTGCTTCTCGGCTGGTACTTCAATGTCCGCTATGTCCACCTCTACGGCCATGAGGCGAGCTACCTCAACTACACCAAGTCGCTCTTCTCGAATTGGGCGTCTGACTCGGCCGCCCAGGACTACATCATCGTCAACGTCATTCTGCTCCCCCTGTGGACGATCGTCGACGGACGAAGGCGGGGGATGAAGATGCCCTGGATCTTCTTCGTCATGAGCCTGTTCACCAGCCTGGCCTTCTCGATGGCTCTCTATCTGGCCTTCGTGGAGCGCCAGATCCGCTACAACCGCGCGGCTCCATCAGCATCCAACACCTCGTGGCCGCAGTTGTAACCCGGGATGAAGGTGACGCCGGGACCGCCGTGACAACCCGCACCGCAGAGGAAGAGGCCGTCGATCGGCACCGGGTTGTCGGGCCAGCCCCGAGGGCCCGGTCGGAACGGCCCCATGAATTCGGGCTGGAGCAGTCCGTGGGTGAAGTCACCGCCGGTGCAGCCGAACATCAACTCATAGGTGTAGGCGGGATAGTTGAATTGACGGTCGATCAGATCGGGAAAGTTCGGCGCAAAGGTCGTGATCTTCGCCACTATCCGCGTGGCCATCTCGTCGCGCAGCCTCGCTTGTTCCGAATGATCGGTGCCGATGGGGAAGTAGAAGGCGAAGCCGCTCGCCGCGTGCTTGCCAGGGGGAGCCAGGTCCGGGTCGCGGAGCGTCGGAATCTGAAGGTTGAACGACGGTGACTCGGGCACCAGCCCGCGGCGACAGCCCTCGAAGTCGAGCTGCATCTGTTCGGCGGTGCCAAAGAACGTCACGTTCTGACCGAGGTCGCCGTCATTGAGGATCTCATAGGGGCTGATGTACTCGGGAAGGCCGTCGAGCGCGAAATGGATCTGAAAGTAGGCGGCGCGATGGTCGATGGCCTCGACGCGCCGGGCGAAGCGATCGGGCAGCGCCTCAGGGTCGAGGAGCTTGGTGAAGGTGGCGGTGGGGTCGAGGTTCGAGACGACGACTGGGGCCGTCACCACAGTGCGGTCGGCCAGGGCCACACCGTGGACCCGCCCGTTGGAGACGACGATCTCGGAGACCTTTGCATGACGCCGAAGCTCGCCACCATGCAGCTCGAACAAAGCCAAGAGATGGTCGGAAATGGCGCCGATGCCACCTCGCACCTTCGACATGGTGGCGTTGCCGGGTGAGGCCAGCGCGAAGGCCAGGCACAGCGCGCTCCCCGGCGAGTAGGGGCCGCGATAGGTGGAATTGACCGAAAGGAAGCTCAACATGCTCCGGATCGGGGCATGCTTCTCTCGATCGGGGAGAAAGCGGTCGACCACATCCATCACGCTGCCGAACATGGCCGTGCGGATCGCCTCTCGATCGCTCTCGTTCGCCGCGCACGCCCACATCTCGTCCAGCGACTTCGGCGGCTGGCGTACGTCAAACCGACCGATTGCCCGTGCCGGTGCCTCAGCCCAGGCCGCGACTTCGGCCATACCCATGACGGCGTCAAGGCCTAGCGCCTCACCGAGGTGCTCGAGCAGCCGGCCCGGGTCGCTGTAGAGGAGCAAAGGCGGCTGACGGGACGGTCCGATGCTGGCGGATTGCACCTCCGGTTGGTAGATGGGGCACGAGGCAAAACCGAGGTCGTCGTATATCTCGTTCGGGATCGGGAATTGGATTGACCCCGCCAGCTCGAAGCGGTAGCCCCGGGCCAGCTCCGTAGTGGATGCCATGCCGCCGATGAAGTGGTTCTTCTCGAGGCACAGGACCCGCATGCCACCTCGCGCCATGACCACCGCCGCCGTGAGGCCGTTGTGGCCGGCGCCAACGACGATGGCGTCATAGTCCGGCATCGACGTGACGGTAGCTACGCGTCCAGAGTTTCGTCAAATTTGCCATTTCCTATACAGGTTGACTTGGTGGATCTGGACACGAGCCCACGTTCCACCGTCCGCAAGGCCAGCTCGGTCAACCGGGCCAGCTCCTCGAGATCGGTGTGATCGCCCCGCATCCAGGTATCGACCGCGGCGAACGTTGCCGCCGCGATGCACTGGGCGGCCACGGTGGCCAGGAAGGCGGAATCAGTTTCGGCCGGCACGCCGTGGCTCAGCAGGTGGCGCTCGACTTGGACGGCAAACTCCGCCTGCACCCGGTGGATGTGGCTCTCGACGTGGGCCCGGTCGAGCTCGCGGTCGCGCAGCGCGGCGATCTCGAACATGCTCGCATGGTCGTAGGGGAACGAGTGGATGGCCGCCAGAACAGCTTCGGTGATCGTCTCGCCCATCGGGCGCGAGTCCAGCGCCGACCGAAACCACTGCAAGCTCGCGTCGTAGTCCCCGAACAGCAGCTCGTACTTGGAGGCGAAGTGGCGATAGAAGGTGCGGAGCGAGACACCCGCGTCGGCTGCGATCTGCTCGGCCGAGGTGGCGTCGACCCCTTGCGCGAGAAAGCGCACGTGGGCCGCCTGGCGTAGGGCCTCGCTCGTCCGCTCGCTGCGAGAGCTCAGAGGTGGCTGGGGCACGTCACCGAGCCTACTGACAGGTCATCGTCCCGGATCTGAGGGCGATCGCAGGGCCTTGTGACGGTCGAACGCTCGGTGGCCTTCCGCCGTCTTGCCGTCCGCTGTCCGCCGTTTGCAGTGTGTGTTGGTCCCCCCGAGCGTGAAGTCTGCGGTCAGCCGACATCGCAGGATTGTGCTGCGCCGTCCCTGGAGGCGGCCGGGCCGTCACCCCTGACCCCGGCCCGGCCCGGGCCACAGCCCCGGCCACGGCGCAGGTCCCGGCGCATGGGTCAGAATTCTCTGCCAGAAACGATGAGTTTTCGCGACCGGTGTCGTCGTTACTGGCATGAGAGAACAGGACTCGGCTCCGGCGGATCGACTCCGTCTACTTCCGGTAGGTTCAGCGAGGATGCCCTCTACCTTCGAAGCCATTCACGCCGAGGCATTGGTCCGTGACTTCGATGGTGTCCGAGCAGTTGATGGGGTGGAGTTGCAGATCCCAGCCGGCGAGATCTACGGATTCCTGGGGCCCAACGGAGCGGGAAAGTCGACGACCGTGCACATGCTGTGCACGCTCTTGGCGCCTTCGGGTGGTCGGGCGCTGGTGGCCGGCTACGACGTCGCCGATCAGCCCGGAGAGGTTCGACTCCGGATCGGTGTCGCACTCCAGGAGGCTGCACTCGATCCGAAGCAGACCGGATCAGAGCTCCTGCAGCTTCAGGGTCGCCTGTACGGTCTCACTCGCCGAGAGGTAGCCCAAAGGGTGGCCGAGCTGGCGGAACTCATCGATCTGGGCGATTTCCTCGACCGTCTCGTCGGGACATATTCGGGAGGGATGAAGCGGCGCCTCGATCTGGCGGCGGCGCTCATACACAACCCTGAGGTGATGTTCCTCGACGAACCGACTACCGGACTCGACCCGGTGAGCCGGGTCCAGGTCTGGTCCGAGGTCCGACGACTCAATCAGGAGCTGGGCATGACCATCTTCTTGACCACCCAGTACCTCGAGGAGGCCGATGAGCTCGCCCATCGAGTCGGCATCATCGACAACGGCCGAATCGTGGCCGAGGGGACGCCGACCGAGTTGAAGCGGTCGGTTGGTTCCGATGTGATCATCGCTCGAGTAGAAGGGGACGCGGCAAGCGTGTGTTCCGTGCTCGAGAGGGTGCCGGGCGTGCAGAGCGTCGACGCGCATGGAAACGAGCTGGTCATCGCCACCGGCGTCGGCTCAGCAACCATCAGCCCGGTGGCCGTGGCGTTGGCCGGGACCGAAGTCGTGGTGCGTGATCTGACCCTGCGTACTCCCACCCTTGACGACGTCTTTCTCGATCTCACCGGGACCCACATCGAACGGACCACCACTGAGGAGGACCGGACATGACCACGATAACTCATTCGGTGGATTCGCCCGCCTCGGGCGGGTTCATCCGGGCCCGGCCGGCAGGTCCCTTCCGTGACCTGGCGTCCATCGCCGGCCGTGCGCTGCGAGCCGTCCCGCGTGACATCTCGGTTGTCATACCGCCGGTCTTCATCGCGCTGTTCTTCTTCATCGTCAACATCGGCACGCTCAAGAACGTGACGTCGACGATCCCCAACTTCAATTACACGTCCTTTGAGATGGCCACCGCCATCCTCCTCGGGGTGACGGGTGTCTCACGTGCCCCGGCTCTCGTCCTCGACATCCAGAGCAAGTACTTCGACCGGTTGCTCCTCACCCCTGTCCGTCGCACGGCGATTCTGGTTGGACACATGGCGGCCGACGTTGCCGTGGCTGCGGTCCTGACGATACCGATCCTGGTCCTTGGCTTCATTCTTGGTGTGCGGTTCCACGGGGGACCCATCGGTGTCGTCGGGTTCATTCTCCTGGCCTCGCTCTGGAGCCTGGCCTTCGCCGGCTTCGCCTACGCCATAGCGCTCAAGACCGGCAACCCGGCCGCGGTGAACTCCACCTTTCTCCTCTTCTTCCCGTTCTTGTTCCTGACGACGTCCTATGTGCCTCGCAACGAGCTGTCGGGCTGGCTGAACACGGTTGCCGGGTTCAATCCGGTGACCTATCTGCTCGCCGGGTTGCGGTCGCTCGAGGTGGGCGGCGGCTGGCAGTGGACCTCGCTCGGCGAGGCACTCCTGGCTGTCGCCATCGTCGGGCTCTTCAGCATGACCTTGTGTTTTGCCGCTCTGCGGGGAAGGGTGAAGCGGGGCTGACCGCGCGTCAGTTGCCGCACGCCGCGCCGCCCCTTGCGCCGCCCGCCTAGTTCAAGGCGGCGAGGAGCCTGCGGGCCCGGGCCAGCAACGACCGGGCAACTTCGGCCGACACCCCGGGGCCGTCGGCCAACTCCTCCAGGAGTGCCGCTGCTTCGTCGTAGCAGCCGAGTCCAGCGAGACCTTCGGCCAACGCCACCCGATCGGCCAGGGACAGGTCGGGGATAGCCACTCGAAGGCGCGTCACCCAGAGGACCCCGTCCCGATCCCCTCGGCGACGGAAGCTGTAGTCGAGATTTCCCAGCATCCGGGCCAAGATGATGCGAGGACCGACAGGGGCCAGCATGCCGGGTTGGAGGTCCACGTCGGGCCCAAGGGAAGCACGGAGGAGTTGGGCACAAGCAGGGTGATCGAGACGCCTGCCCCCGGCGAAGGCGTCGATGAGCAGCTCCGGTCGACCCGGATCCCTCACCAGGAAGTGTCCCGGCATGCCTACGCCTTCGAGGACGACACCGCAGCGACGCCCGATCTCCATGAGCAGCACCGACAGCGAGATCGGTATGCCGAGGCGACGATCGAGCACCTGGTCGAGATAGGAATTGCGGGGGTCGTCATACGTCTGGTCGTCGCCCCGGACGCCCAGCGTCTCGAACACCAGTCGGCACACCTGCTCGGTGTCGACCGTCCCGGTGTCGGCTGGCCCGGTGTCGACTGGCCCGGTGTCGGCTGGCCCGGTGTCGGCTGGCCCGGTGTCGACGGTCCCGATCTGGGCGGCGACGTCGTCGAGGCGGGCGAGCTGGGCCGACACGTCGAGGTTCGGGTCAGCCCCGGCCGCAATGATGAGGGCGGCCTCGTCGAGGGGGAGTTCCTTCTCGGAACGCGCCAATAGATCCCGCCATCTCGACAAGCGGTCCATTGGATGGACTGTACCGGTCGGTCCCTTGGTGGTCGAACCACTCTTGCCATCCCATCCCGCTCCTCTCCAATAATCTTCACCAAGGGGTTCCTCCGGCCGGATAGGCGATGCCGGCGAGGACCCCGCTCCCCGGGGCGGACGGCTCGTGTGCGCCTAGTACCCGACAGCGGGCAAGAACCGTCACCCTGGGCCCGAAGAAAGGGGTCAGGAACCATGGTCAGAGGTGAGGGCACCACGGTGGCCGAGGGGGTGACCCCCGACGAGGCGTTCGACTTCGTGCTCGATCCGGCGCAATACACCAAGGCCGATACCAAGATGGTCTGGGTGACCAAGCTCGCGGCTACCCCCGACGGGATGCTGGCCCGAGAAGACGGGAGGTTCCTGGGCCTTTTTCCCGGTTCGGTGATCACCCGCTACCGGTGGGAGCGGCCCCACCACATCGACGTCACTCTGGAGCACGGTGTCCCGCGCCGCCTCCACGCCTGGTTCGAGATCGAGGCGGTGGACGGTGGAACCCGGATCCGCCACGTCGAGGAGCTCGATCTGGGCTATGGACCGCTCGGGTGGCTGCACGACCTGCTGGCGGGCAAATGGTTCGCGCGCTCCGTCGACGCCGAGGTGGCCGAGATCGGCCGCCTTCTGCAGCTGGGCGAACGCGGCCGCGGCGCCGAGGGCGCATCGCCCTGAGGGGAGAGAGCGTTCCCGGTCACTGCGGCTGAGGTCCCTGGAGAGCCCTCGCGTATGGGATCAGTCGATGACGGCGGGTGCAAGGACGCGCCAGATGGCGCGGGGCATGGGCGCACCCGGCTCGCTCAGCACCTGCACGCACACGTGGTCAGCGCCCGCCCGGCGGTGCGCCTGCAGCCGCGAGGCGATGGTGTCGGCGTCTCCCCACGCGAAGAGCGCGTCGACCAACCGGTCGCTCACCGACGACACGTCGTCGTCGGTGAAGCCCAGTCGTTTCCAATTGTTCACGTAGTTGGGTAGACCGGTGTAGACGCTCATCGCATGCCGGGCCACGGCCCGCGCCCGATCCGGGTCGGTCTCGAGCACGACGCCCTGTTCGGGGGCGAGCAACGGGACCGGCCCGAGCGCCTCCCGGGCCAGGGCGGTGTGGTCGGGCGTGACCAGGTAGGGGTGGGCGCCGGCCGTGCGGTCCCGGGCCAGATGCAACATCTTCGGGCCGAGCGCGGCCAAGCAGCGCGCCTCGACGGGCAAGCCCTGGGCGTCGAGGCCGTCCAGGTAGGCCGCCGTGGTGGCGATCGGGTTGCCCCATGCCTCGCCGATCAGTGGGGCGTGGCTGATGCCCAGTCCCATCAGCACGCGTGCCTGGAGCTCCTCGGGGAGGGCCGCCCACCAGGCCGCCGCTTCGGCGGCCGGGTGCATCCAGATGTTGAGGATGCCGGTGGCCACGGTGATGGTGGAGGTTGCCGCCAGCAGCTGGTCGAGTGCGCCGAAGACATCGCCGCCTACGTCGGGGATCCATATCGCTGCGTAGCCGAGCGCTTCGATCTCGGCTGCCGCGTCCGCGATCTCCCCCGGATCGTGGTAGCGCAGCTCCGTCGACCAGACGCCGGTACCGACTATTCCCATCGGATTCCTCCCACTACGGCGAGCACTCCCACATCACCTTCAGATGTACCGCTCGCTCATCAACGCGCCGACGATATCCGGTTCGGTTCGGAGCTCCTACTCTTCTTTCTTTCTCGCCATCGTCCGAGCCACGATGTCCTCCGCCACGTCTCTCAGCTTGCGATTCTCGCGTTGCGAAGCACGCACCAGCAGTTCGAAGCCATCTTGGGGAGAAATCCCTCCGGCCGCCATGAGGATTCCCACGGCGTGATCGATGGTCTCCCGTGATTTTAGGGCTTGGGTGAGGTTCTCACCGAGTTGGCGTGCATCCCAATAGACCTGGGCATTGGCGAGCGCTATCGCGGCCTGGTCAGCGAACATCGGCACGCTCTCCTCATGGGTCTCGTCAAATGCTCCGAGAACGTCGGCATAGAGATTCAAGGCTCCGAGGCTTTCCCCGCGAACCGACAGAGGTACTGACAGCGTCGAGTAGATCCCGTGGGCTACCGCCAGCTGGCAAAAGGCCGGCCACCGCGAGTCCTCGAGCGTCGAGTCGATGCGATTGACACGCGTATGCCGAAAGGCATCGAGGCAAGGTCCGTCACCCGATTGGTATTGTGCTTCGTCAATTTCCGGCGCTTCGGCGCTGGTGAACACTCCCGTGCGAGGTCGACCCTCGACCAGCATCGTGATGCCGGCATACTTCGCCGGTGTCACATCGCACGCCATCTCGCTCACGCGCAGCAAAGTGTCGCCCAAGGTGCCGTCGTTGACAAAGAACTGTGAGAGCGCGCTCAAACTTTGTCGAACGGCGTCCTGTTCATCCTGCATGGAATCCTTCTGAACTCCTGGAGCAACCGACGGGTCCCCCTTGGATTCGAAGGAGGCGAAGACAACTCTTCCGTGGATAAGCTTAACCCGGGTAGCAACTTCGGCTTTCGATGGGAATCCCGCTATCGGCCTTGCCGTCGTCGGCACCCTCGGAACCGGTCCGCCGGCACAATCGCTCAAAGCCGGATCTGTCCCGGAGAATTGATTTAGAGTCGGTTGAGTGGCGGCGCCACGCGTGACCCAGTTGACCGTGGACGACCGTGACCTCACGGTTTCCAATCTCGACAAGGTGCTCTTCCCTGCATCAGGTTTCACGAAAGGGCAGCTCATCGATTACTACGTCACGGTCGCTCCCCAGATGTTGTCGCACATTCGGGATCGACCTCTAACGATGAAGCGCTATCCGGACGGGGTCGACGGGAAGTTCTTTTTCGAGAAGCACGCGCCGACCCACACTCCCGACTGGCTACGGACTATCGGCGTGCCCACCACCCAGGGAGACGACAAAATCGACTATCCCGTCATCTGTGGTCGTCCCGACCTGGCGTGGGCGGCCAATTTCGGGGGCCATTGAGCTTCACGTGCCATTGTGGAGAGCGGGGCGACGGCGCAAGCTTCCGGGTCCTCCCGACTACACGGTCTTCGACCTTGATCCGGGGCAGGGGACCACCATCGTGGAGTGTTGCCACGTCGCGCTGCTGGTCAAGGACGCTCTCGGGGAGAATGGACTGGGTTCTCGGGCCAAGTCGAGTGGTGCGAAGGGCCTGCATGTCTACGCAGCGCACCCTCGAACGCAAACCTGGGAACGATCCCGCACAGATGCCCACGAAATCGCTGAGCTCCTTGCGCACGACTACCCCGATCTGGTCACTTCGAATATGCGCAAGGAAGGGCGAGGCGGCAAGGTTCTGATCGACTGGAGTCAGAATCATCCGGCAAAGACGACGGTCTGCGCCTACTCGGTTCGTGGTCGATCTCGACCAACGGTCTCCACGCCGGTCGCGTGGGAGGAAGTTCGGCGCTGTGAGAGAAGCGGTCAACCCACCGATTTGGAGTTCACGACATCTGATGTCCTGGCTCGGATCAAGAAGCTCGGCGATATCTTCCGGCTCTGATCTGGGCGTAGAGCCTCGCCCCCCTTCATCGCACCCTCAGCCAGGTTCTGCGGACGCGGTCGTTTCCCATGGTCGATGACGTCGGTGACCGCACCTTCCCGTGATTCTCGATCCCTCATGTGGGGGCAGACTGGGGGCATGAGCCGACACCTACCGTTGATGGCACCGCGTTGACCGAGGTCGAAACCCTGAGCGAAGTGGCCGGAGAGGGAGGGCCGACGCGCGCCCACTGGTGGATCCTGGTGATCATCGCCGGCGCTCAGCTCATGGTGGTACTGGATACCACCATCATGATCATCGCTCTCCCGTCTGCACAGGCATCGCTGGGATTCTCCAATGCTGACCGACAGTGGGTGGTGACCGCGTACACGCTGGGTTTCGGGGGTTTGTTGCTGCTCGGGGGTCGCATCAGCGACATGATCGGTCCCAAACGCACGTTGATGATCGGTGTGGTGGGATTTGCGCTCGCCTCTGCGCTCGGGGGCGCGTCACGGACCACCGGGATGTTGATCGGTGCCCGAGCGCTGCAGGGGATGTTCGCAGCACTTCTTGCTCCCTCGGTGCTCTCGATCCTCGCCACCACCTTCACCAGTGTTCGCGAGCGTGGGCGAGCGTTCGGGATCTATGCCTCGATCGCCATCGGCGGCGCGGCGTTCGGTCTCATACTCGGCGGGCTCCTGACCCAGTATCTCGACTGGCGCTGGTGTCTGTATGTGAACCTGCCCATTTCCGTCGTCGTTGCGGTCGGCGCGTTCGTCATGATTCCCGGACGATCTGGGCACTCGGGAGTCAAACTGGACATCCCGGGCGCGATTCTCGGGTGCGGCGGTTTGGTGGCCCTCGTGTATGGGCTTGGCGAAGCGGCCACCGTCGGCTGGAGTTCGGCGCGGGTCGAGGTGCCTCTCGTCATTGCGGTCGTGTTACTGACCCTCTTCGTGGTCGTCCAAACCAAGGTATCCAGCCCACTCCTCCCCATGCGGATTCTGACGAATCGCAACCGCGCCGGTTCCTTTCTCACCATTGTCTTGGCGGTGTTCGGCATGTATGGGACGTTCCTCTTCCTGACCTATGTGCTACAGACCGTTGACGGCTACTCTCCGCTGAAGACCGGTGTGGCTTTCCTGCCGCTGATGGCGGTCAACGGTTTGGCCGCCACCCAACTGGCCAGCCGTCTGATGCCGCACTTGCGGACTCGGCTGTTGGTCGTTCCTGGATTGCTCCTCGCCGCGGTTGGGGTTGCCCTGCTCACCCAGCTCACTCCCGAAGCATCGTACGTCACCCATATTCTGCCGACAGAGATCCTTCTGGGTCTCGGGCTCGGGCTCGCAATGGTGCCCTGCATCAGCACGGCGACGAACAACGCCGAACCGCGCGATGTCGGCATTACTTCCGCCGCCACCAATACCTCCCAGCAGATCGGTGCGTCGGTCGGTACAGCCCTGCTCAACACCATCGCCGCCACGGCGACGGCGGCCTATCTGGCTTCGCACGTGCACACTCACGCGGCCGCGTCGCAGGCCACGGTTCACGGCTTCGCCGTGGCCAGCGCGTACGCCGCCGGAGCACTCGGGCTTGGAGCATTGGTCGGCGGCATCCTGATCGACGCGCACCCCGGCCGAGACACTGGTCGAGATCTGACGACCACTGGCACCGCCCAACGCGAGTCCTGAGACGGAACCGAAGGGGTGCTGGACTGCGACGCGGTAACGGCACCATCCTGGGTACGCTCGGGTTCATGCGGATAGGAGTGCTGAGCGGGGGAGGGGATTGCCCGGGCCTGAATGCGGTTATCCGGGCGGTCGTCCGCAAGGGGATTCAGGTCTACGGAGACGAATTTGTTGGATTTCGTGATGGATGGCGCGGGCCGTTAGAGGGGGACACCATGCCGTTGGACGTGGACGCCGTCCGGGGCATTCTCCCGCGAGGAGGCACCATTCTGGGGTCCAGTCGGACCAATCCTTACGGCACCGAGGATGGTGAGTCCCGAGTCCTCGAGACGATGCGTCAACAAGGAATTGATGCCCTCGTCGTCATTGGCGGCGAGGACACGCTCGGTGTGGCGACCAGACTTGCTGCAGTTGGCGTTCCAGTGGTTGGTGTTCCGAAGACGATCGACAATGACCTGGCGGCCACCGACTATACGTTTGGCTTCGATACCGCCGTGACGATCGCCACGGAAGCCATCGATCGACTCCACACGACGGCGGAGAGTCATCACCGCGTGCTGATCGTCGAGGTGATGGGGCGGCACGCGGGTTGGATTGCCTGGTACTCCGGTGTCGCGGGCGGCGCCAACGTGATCCTGATTCCGGAGCGCCCGTTTCATATCGACAAGGTGTGCGCGTTCATCGAGCATCGTTTCGCCAGCCACTATGCGGCGATTGTGGTCGTTGCCGAGGGGGCGCTGCCCGAGGCGGGCACGTTGCCGGCACGTGGTGGCACGACGGACGCCTTCGGCCATGTACGCCTCTCGGGTATCGGGACGCTTCTGGAATCGGAAATCGCGGGTCGCACCGGAAAGGAGGCGCGCGCCACCGTTCTGGGACACGTCCAGCGCGGTGGAAGCCCAACCGCCTTCGACCGCGTGCTCGCCACCAGATTCGGGCTCCACGCCATCGATGCACTCCACCGTGAAAATCTTGGTCAGATGGTGGCGTTGCACGGGACGTCCATCGATCTGGTGCCGCTCTCCGAAGCGACGGCGACGCTCAAATTGGTGCCACCTGAGCTCTACGCGGAGGCCGAGGTCTTCTTCGGATGATCACAAGGATGGACGAGCCAATGCGCGTCCGATGGGCCGGGTAACATCGCCGCGTCGGGGTCACGTCGGAGCGATCATTTGTCGAGCGATCGCGGCGTCGTGGGCGACCTGCGGCCAGTCCTGCCGTTTGTGGGGAGACCGGGGCCAGGAGCAAGGCGGTTACCAAGTCGACGAGCTGACTCGTGAAGAGTCGGTCATCTCGATGCGGAGCCGATTCGGCCCGGCGGCCGAGCTCCATAGCTGAGAACCTGATGGCCGTGAACCGTCTGTGCAGTCGAGTGGCGTCTTGTTCGAGGAACGGTTCCACGAGAGTCCGCCATCGGTTGATAGATGCACCGAGCGACCCGCCGGCATCAAACGTGCCTTTTCGAGCACGGTCAATCAGCTCTGCGCTGATCCTCAGGTATTCGATGCCTCCGTTGGGATCCGACAATTTGGCCGCAGACGGCAGAACCAGGGCGGCACTGAGTTCGCGAAGGTCGACGCCCTCGCCGTGCTCGTAGACGTCGAGGAGTTGATGACGATGGCGCTCCACGGCGGGATTGTGCTTCGCCACTACGGCTCGAACGATGCCGTTCCGATCCTTGAAGTGGTACTGCAGGGCCACCGCGTTTCGGGCACCCGACTCCCGGTTGATCTCCCGGAGACTGACTCGGTTGACGCCGCGGGACGCGAAGAGTTTCTCGGCCGCAGCGACCAGGGCGGTTCTTGTCGGCTCCGAGTCTCGCGCCAGTGGGCCATCTCCTGAGTTGCGGACCGCTTTCGCTGCGGTAGTGATGCAAGTGCATTAGATCATAGATGCCGCAGCTAGGGAAAGATCGCGAACGAATACACGGAGAACGCGGTCAACATTGCGAGCAGGACCATCGACACTGAAAGGACGGCCACATACGCCCTCCCGTGGAGCCACGTTCCCACGGCGACGATCAAAGGGAAAGCAAGGAAGATGAAGCGGGGTCGCAGCCCCACCGGTACGGACACCACCGCCAGGACGGCCGCTGCCAGCCCGTACAACAGCATGGGCGTGGGCATGCGAGAACGAATCGCGACGACTGCAGCGATGACGGTCGCGACCATGCCGACAAACAACAGATCGATCGTGACATTCGCCGCCTGGGGGTCGCGGAGGAATTTGGTCGCGATGTGGACCGGATAGGCAAGTGAGGGGTAGCCGTCCCAACCGCCCCGCTCGGTGAGACGCCATGCAAACAGGTTTCCGGTGTGCCACCAGAGCCAGAGCTGGTAGGCCACGAATCCGGCGGGCGCCAGAATAGGTGCAGCGAGTACTCGCCAATTGCGGGACTTAGCGAGCTCCTGATAGGCGCACCAGACGCAGCTCACTTCGAAGGCGAGAGCGATGGGAGTGGTCGCTGTGGCCAGCATGCCGAGTACGCCGGCGAGCAGCCAGCGTCGTTGCAGCAGTGCCAAGATTCCGAAAGCGATGCAGGTGATGGCCAACCCTTCGGAATAGACCAGGCTCAAGACGAAGGAGCCGGGGAACATGGCTACCAGGAGTGTGGCTCGATCGGCGCCGCCCTGATCCGCATAGTGACGCACGAGCATCCAGACGCCGATGGTCGCCGACAACCCCGTGATGGCGGTGATGGTGATCCCTGACGCCAGCAGGGACAGACCGGTGAGGTGCGAGAGCCATCGGATGGTCAACGGGAAGAGTGGGAAGAAGGCGATGGTGTTTCCAGCGACATGTCCGCCGCTGTGGGGAAGGTGACTTGGCCATCCGTACGCGGCGGCCCGGATCAACCACCGAGAATCCCAGCGATCTATCTCCTCGAGGATGCCCCTGTGGGTGAAGGTCGTCGCCAGGGCAAGTGCACCGACCGTAACGACCCGTGAGGCCACATAAATGACCAAGGGGCGCAGCAGCCAGCCCCTCCAACGGCCCGGCGTCCGGCGTGGCGTCGGGTTCGTCGCTTCCGTCGGGTTCGTCGCTTCACCTGTGCTCAGTTGAGCAACGGCCGTGCTGCTATCGGACGCAAGGGCCCCGGCCGTGCTCGCCTGCATGCCCGCGAGAGCCGAGGATTCAGACTGCATGTGCTGCCACCGGAGACGTCCGATGATGATCCCGAACCACCCAGACACCCACCGACAGCGTTGCCAACCGGACTACGCCGGGCGCATTGAAGGTCGATTGATATTCACGCTGTACTCCCTGCACGTCGGTCGGCGTTGCCACGTTGCTCCTTCGAGTCGACCCAACCGGTAACGGGTGACGACAATGGATTGGGACAGACGATACTCAGGAAGGACCGCTACGCGTGTCGCACGAGGTGCCCCTTATTCCAACCTGAGTGTGCCCTGAGACGAGGGGCCACCCTGTGCCCGAGAGTTCGCAACCGGCCGCCCCGAATCAGTCGCCCCGAGTCGAGGGGCCACCCTCTGCCGGGGAGATCGCCAACCGGCCGCCCCGTATCAGTCGCCCCGAACCGGCCGCATCGAGTCGTCGACCCGATCAGGATCTATTCGTCGTAGACGAGGACACCGCGGATGTTCTTGCCGTCCCGCATGTCTTGATAGCCCTGATTGATGTCACCCAGCTTGTAAGTGGTGGTGATGAGTCCGTCGAGATCGAGCTGGCCTTGCCGGTACAGCTCCAGCAGTTTGGGTATGTCGGAGCGCATGTTGGCCGAACCGAAAATGCTGCCGACGATTTGCTTCTCCATGATCGTGAGATCGAACAAGCTCATGCTGACACTGCCTTCGGCCGCCGGATGAATGTTCGTGACCACCACCCGCCCTCGCTTGGCCGTCAAACCGAGAATCGAGCCCATGAGTGCTCCGGAGCCGACACCCATCGCGCAGATGACCTTGTCACACATGCGTCCCCACGTCTCCTGCTGAATGAGCCCGAAGGCATCTTCAATGGAAGCCGCGGTATGGGTGGCGCCGAAGCGGGGTGCCAGCGTTCGCTTCAACTCGACGGTGTCGATGGCGAAGATCCGCTCAGCGCCGGCCAGGCGGGCCCCTTGGATGGCGCTGGCGCCGATCCCACCCACTCCGATGACGGCTACGTTCTCTCCGGGCCGCACGTCAGCCGCGTAGACCGACGAGCCCCAGCCCGTAGTCACTCCACAACCAACCAGGCACGCCTTGTCCAGCGGAATATCATCCAAGATCTTGATGCACGATGCCTGATTCACCACGGTGTACTTGCCGAACGTTCCAAGACAGACCATGGTGGACAGATCCTGACCGCGAGCGTGATGCCGAGCCGTGCCATCGAGTTGCCGGCCCGCCATGAGGACCGCTCCGGTGTCGCACAAGTTCGAGTGCCCGGTGGCGCACGGCGGGCATTGGCCGCAGGCGGGAACGAACCCGAAAACGACATGATCGCCCGGGGCCAGTCCAGTTACTCCGGGACCGACTTCCTCCACCGTGCCCGCCCCTTCGTGGCCGCCGATGATGGGCAGGCCCACGGGCAAATCGCCTGTCACCATGTGCTCGTCCGAGTGGCACATGCCCGAGGCGGCCAACCTGACGAGCACTTCACTCGCCTTGGGCGGGTCGAGCTCAATGGGCTCGACGCTCCAGTCGGCCTTCGTCTCCCACAAGATGGCGGCTTCGGTCTGCATGTTCCCCTCCATAAAGAAGTAGTGGGTCAGCCGTACCCTAATGGCTGGGAGATTCCGTTGGTGGGGCAGCGTTCCGTGCCCACAGATCTCCGCTGGGGAATCAGCCCTCTTCGAGCGATTCCTCGATCACGTTGATGGCAAATCCCAGTGCCTCGGACATTTCGACTGATGCTGACATCACTCGTGCCGTGCCGATAATCGGAGCGACGGCGACCAGGACGTCTTGAACCTGGTCAACGGTGACGCCCGCGGCCACTCCGGCCTCGACGTGCATGAGATAGGAGATGGCCTTGGCATCGACCGCAGCCAGGGCGGCCAAGCGGACAAGGAGGAGGGTGTGGGGATCGAGGCCGCAACGCTCGACGGAGTCGAGCGTCATGGACGCGATTGTGTCGAGTACTGGTGTGTCTTCCGCATCAGCGGCCATGGTTGTCTCCTCGTCCCTGGGGTGGCGGTCGTTCGGCTGTGCTCACTTTCAACGATAGAGAGCAATTTGTCCAGCCCTCTCGAGCCCTCTCGCCTGGAACGGATGATCCGACGAGTGAGCCGGACCCGGTGGAGACGACGGGCAAGGGGGCACGGAGGGGCGGGCACGGAGGGCCGCGATACCTGGCTTCGACGCGACCAGCCACGGTCGGCGGCTTGGATCGCCGACCGTGGCCTCTGTCGCGCCTGGCGGAGGGGGATTCGCCTCCTAGGACATACCCGAGGTCATGGCCGGTTAAACGGTTTCCCAAGGCCAGGTTGCAGCCAGCGCACGAGGGAACGACGGGGGGCCGATGCTTCGACCCAGACGACGAGCCCGGCCTTTCAGGGCGAGCATCTGCGGTCCCCCAGTACGAACTCGCCATCGCCGAGGACTTCGGGCCATGATGACCAGGAGAATGGATGATGGGCGTACAGTTTGATGCTCGGACCAGATCAACCCGGTCCGTCAGGGTCTCCGGTTCCCCATGGTGACGTGACGACCAGTGACGGCCCCGCGCCCAGAGAGACCGTGAGCACTCTCCGCGGTGCTGCGGTGCAGATCAACCGTCGGCGTGCTGGTCGTATTGCCGTTGGCATTTGCCTGGTCGCGCTTGCCGCCCTGGTCGTCGCATTGTTCTTGGCGGGATTGCACAAGAACTCACAGATCAACCAATTGCGGAACCGCGGTGTTCCGGTGAGCGTCACGGTGACGGGTTGCCTGGCCCAGGTGTCGGGGAGTGGAAGCAATGTGGCCGGCTACATGTGCACCGGGACACTGACGCTCGAGGGTCACCACTACCGCGAAATAATCGGCGGGACCACGTCCTTTCACCCCACCGGCGGGACAGTTCGGGCGGTGGTGGTACCGGGCGACCCCTCGCTCCTCTCAACTGCCCGGGCCGTGTCATCGGAACGGGCGTCGCTCAACGTGTTCATTGTCCCGACGATCCTGCTCATCATTGTGCTGTTGCTCGTCGGCCTCCTCGTCTGGCGGTGGAGAGTCCGCACGAGAGTCGCAGTTGATCGTCGGTAGCCTGCCTCAGGGGTTCCCTGACGGAAGCAACTCGTCCATGAGTGCTCGGACTTTCACATCGATCTCATCGACAATTGGTTTGACCTTTGCAACGGACTTTCCCGCGGGGTCCTCGAGCTCCCAGTCGATGTAACGTGTGCCGGGATACACCGGGCAGGTATCCCCGCATCCCATGGTGACGATGACATCCGCGGCACGCGCTGCGTCCTCGGTAAGTGGTTTCGGGAACTCTTTGGTCGGGTCAAGTCCGCGTTGGATGAGGATGGCGACAATGGACGGATTGAGCTCGTGCCCCGGATCCGAGCCCGCGGACTCGACGTGGATGCGGCCGTGCGCATAGTGGTCGAGCAGCACTCGGGCAGCCAGGCTACGCCCGGCATTGTGGACACAGAGGAACAGGACGACAGGCGTATCGCTCACTGCTCTTCACGTACGTTAGCTGGTGCCATGGGGTTACCCGCCAAGGGTCGTGTGGCTGGCACGTCTGGTGAGGTCGACTGGGTGTCTGGCAGATGATGCGGAACGATGATGTCGGCCGCTTCCGCCGAGGTGATGTCGGGGTAGAGGACCTTGATGACGACAACGGCGAGAACACCGCCAACGATCTGAGCGGCGATGAAGCTGGGAGCCGATGCAGGGGAAATTCCGGCGAAGGAGTTCGAGAACATCCGCCCGATGGTGATGGCCGGATTGGCGAAGCTGGTCGAACTGGTGAAGAAATAGGCCGCACCTATGTAGGCCCCGATGGCCGCGGGGGCACTCCGGGAACGACCGCTGCGCGCCAATGAGAAAATGACCAGGATGAGGCCGAGCGTGGCGACGATCTCAGAAAGGAAGTGTGCCGGAGAGGCCCGATTGTGGGTCGAGATGCTGATGGCCGCCTTCGAGAACATGAGATTCGCTGTGACCGCTCCGCCGATGCAGCCGGCCACCTGAACCGGGAGGTACGCGGTTGCCGTCCGCCAGCTCACCCCGCCGAACACCGCGTCGACGAAGGAGACCACCGGATTGAAGTGAGCGCCAGAAACGGGTCCAAACATGAGAATGATCGCGTACAGTCCCGCTGCGGTCGCGGCTGCATTTTCGAACAATTCCAAGCCGAGGTTGCCGGGGGAGAGTTGCTGGGCGGCGATCCCCGACCCAATGACAATGGCCGCCAGGAACGCGCTTCCGAGTAGTTCGGCGACGAGGCGGCGCCACAAGGCCGGTTCGCTCATCAAATCTCCTGTAGTCCCGGCAGAAACCGGCCGTCGTTCAGCAGCACGGGCCGGCAGCAGTTGTAGGTACCGGGGTACCCGCCGCAACGCGGACGCCGTCGACCGGAGCGCAGGCCTGCGGGGAGCATCCCGAATCTGCTGCTCCGGGCGCATCAGCGAGAACCGTGTAGACCTCCCAGGGTGCTCCATCGGGGTCACTCACCCAAGCCTTGTCCTGCACTGCGTAACAGCACGTCGTTGACTGCCGTAGGTCGGGACTCAGGCCCTCGGCTGCCAACCGGCGAGCGGCCGCCTCGACCTTCTCGGGAGCATCCATCTCGATGCCCAGGTGATTGAGAGCCCCCGTGACACCGCTCGTGCGTGCGTCCGACGTTTCGATGAGTACCAGCTTCAGCGGAGGTGAAGAGACGGCGAAGTTGGCGTAACCGGGACGACGCTTGGCCGGCTCCACGCCGAAGAGCTTGGAATAGAAGACCACGGCGGCCTCCAGGTCGGAGACATTGAGAGCGAGTTGGACACGAGCCATGGAGCACCTCCGCTCATATCAACATACGTCGATGCATCGATTCTGGTCGATATATTGATGTGTGTCAATGGGAGGTGGATGGGTGACGAAGCGAACAGGTGCAGTCCAGGCGGAGGAGCAGTGCTGCCCCTCCGTGCTGACCTCTTCGCTCGACCCGCTGCAGGCTGCGGAGTTGGCCCTTGGATTTACCGCGCTGGCCGATCCGGTGCGCCTCCGCGTCCTGAGCATCTTGGCCGCGTCGCCCGCTGGTGAAGTCTGTGTGTGCGACTTCGTCCAGCCGGTGGCGAAGAGCCAGCCGACGGTGTCCCACCACTTGAAGATCTTGAGCCAAGCGGGCTTGGTGCACGGCGAACGCCGCGGAAAGTGGGTCTGGTACTCGCTCAATCGGGAGCGATTGGCTGACCTCCGCGCTGCCATCGACACGTGATCTGGCGGCGGGACGTGCGTTTGATCCCGACCACGAGATATTCGCTCACTCCGGCCCCTTGAACCGGTCGTCGGGGCGGCATCGCCCTTGCGCATGGTTCTGTAGGCCAAGCCGCGACTGACGCCCGCCGAAGAGGGGCGGGCGGGAACCGGCGAGGTCCGGGTGAACCGCCTCAATTGCGCTTGCTTTCACGGGATTCTGGCCCCATCGGTCATCCCGACTTGCGGCGCAAGGTCTGGGTCGGTTCGACGTTTCCTTGGAGAACATAGGAACGGCAGGATCACCGGCGGGCCGGAGCGAACGGGTATCGCTGCCGTGGACAGTGAAAGGGGGGCGGGTGGAATTCGACCGCTGGCTCAGGGCAGTGAGGGTTCCGAAACACGCCGCTGGAGGCATTTGGAAATGGCAACGCCCGGCAACGCTGGCGGGAGTCGCCATCGTGGCCGTCGCGGCAACTGCTGCTGGTGCTGCCTCCTCGCACATGGCTCCCGCTGCTCAGAGTCGACCCGCCAACCGGACCTACACCGCCTCGGCCTGGCCCGATCTGACACAGCCGTCTGTGTTGGCACCGACGTCGGCCCCGCCGCCAAGGACCGGCGCGACACCCGCTGCTCCCGCGGCTCCCGCGACGCCTGCGGGCACGGTGGAAGCGTGCACGAATTCGAGCCAGACGCCGGGGGTGGGTCTCACTTCCGTGACGACATCGTCTGCGCATTCGTCTGGACCCGCTACTGCTGTTCTCACTGCATTGGTGGTCCCGGATCCGTCCGCGCTCACCGGGAGCATCTCGGGTGCAGTCTCCGGAGCAACGTCACTGCTGTCGCCGATAACTGGCGCGGGTTCGCCGTTGGCTCCGATCACCGGAACTGGCGGGTCGGGGGGCGGGACCGGAGGGCTCGGTTCGTCGGGGCCGTCGCTCCCGAGTTTGCCATCCTCGCTTGTGCCCACCGCCCCGACCACCACGCCCCTCCCCAGTGGCGGGGCGGCTCCGGGCTCTCCCGGGGCCGCCAGCCCCGCTCCCTCATCGCCGTCCACACCGACGGCTCCGGGCACCGCGCTCTCTCCGGGCACAGCGCTCTCTCCGGGCAACGGTCTGCCTCTCGGATCATCGAGCGACGGCTCGCCCACGGTCAATTCATCCAGTCTTGGCTGTGACCTGATCGGAAACGGTTCAGTTGGTCAACTGGCGCCGGGCGAGTCAGCGGCGGAATCGGCGGCCGTGACGAGCGCGACCCAGATGCTCGGTATCCCCTACGTGTGGGGCGGCGAGTCTCTGAGCGGGTTCGACTGCTCGGGACTCGTTCAATACGTCTACCGAGAAGAGGGTGTCAGCCTGCCGAGGGTGGCGCAGGATCAGTTCGATGCCGGCCCGGCCGTACCGCCCGGCACGACGGTCGAGCCGGGGGACCTCGTGTTCTTTGGCTCGGGGGTCAATGACGTCGAGCATGTGGGGATGTATGTAGGCGACGGACTCATGATCGACGCCCCCCACCCTGGCGCCGTCGTTCGTTTCGATCGGATTGACGGCTTCATGCCGATCGTAGGAGTGACAGCACCCGGACAGGGATAACCCGCTCTGCCGGGTTATCACAGCACACCGGCTGTTCACTGCTCTCGCCGAGGGGGAGCCGCCCAGCCATACTTTCGGGGTGGTAGAGACCAAGGGCCGTGCGATCCGACGGAGGGGCTTCGGATCTTTCGTGACGATGGTCGAGTACGAACGCCCCGACGGCGTGCTGGCGCACTGGGAGTCGCGGCGGGCTAGGAAGCAAGCCGGACCGGGATCCGGTGGATCGACGTGGTGGGCACCCCGAGCGCGGGGGTGGTGGATCGGGATCCTGTTCGCGGTGGGGTCGACCCTCTTTGCCCTCGGTGCAGTTCCGGGCTACGCCGCGCTGGTCGGGGTGGTCGCCGACTCCGTCACCTTCTTTGCCGGCTCGCTCTTCTTCACCGCCGCAGGGTTCTTGCAGTATCGGGAGGTCGTCGACGCTGGTCCCGACGGGCCACCCGCCGGGTGGCGGCGAGTGTTCACCTATAGCCCGGGCCGCATCGACTGGTGGGCGACGGCGATCCAGTTGGTCGGCACACTGTTCTTCAATCTGAGCACCGGAAACGCGATTCGTCTCGATCTGAGTACGCAGGCGGCGCAGCATCATGTGTGGCGCCCGGACGCCCTGGGCTCGGTGTGCTTCCTGGTCGCGAGCGCACTGGCATGGTTCGAGGTGTCGCACGGATGGTCCTCCTGGCAGCCCGGCAACGTCTCGTGGTGGATCGCGACCGCCAATCTGGTCGGCTCGGTGGCCTTCGGCGTCTCGGCGGTGGCGGCGTTTGTCGTGCCGGCAACCGGAAAGCTGCTCAATGTGGAGCTCTCCAACCTGGGAACTTTCGTCGGGTCCCTGTGCTTCCTCGGAGGCGCGGTCTTGCTGTTGCCCGAGCGCACCCTCCCGGCGCAGGAGTCATGGGTCGCTGTCGCGGCACGTCCCGGAACGGCAGTGGCATAGATTCCCTGCGTCAGCAAGGATGGTCGATGACGCACTGCACGCAGGGTACTCATTGCGCAAGCGAGTGGGTCGAACTGTCTCAGAAATGGAAGGTGAGCCATGCCATTGCACGAAACCAAGAAGGTCCGTCAGCTCGAAGAGCATGTCGAGACTCTGTTCGCCTCGGCCGATATGGCCCTGGCGCTTCCTAAGTACCGGTTTCCCGACCATGAGACGATTCCCGACTTCGCCTTTCAGGCCATAAAGGATGAACTCCTTCTCGACGGGAACTCACGACAGAACCTCGCCACTTTCTGCCAGACCTGGGAAGAGCCTCAAGTCCACCAGCTCATGGATCTCGCCATCAACAAGAATCTTATGGACAAGGACGAGTATCCGCAGTCTGCGGAGGTTGAACGGCGATGCGTGCACATGTTGGCCGACCTGTGGAACGCTCCCGATTCGGCCAACACGGTAGGAGCTTCAGCCCTTGGATCTTCAGAGGCGTGCATGCTGGCCGGCATGGCGGCCAAGTGGCGATGGAGGGCCAAGCAGACGGCCGCCGGCAAGCCGTGCGACAAGCCGAACATGGTCTGCGGCCCGGTCCAGGTGGTGTGGCACAAATTCGCCCGGTACTGGGAGGTCGAGATGCGCGAGATTCCCATGTCTCCCGGCAAGTACTGCATGGACCCCGAGCAGATGCTCGAACGCATCGACGAGAACACCATGCTGGTGATGCCCACCTTCGGGGTGACCTACACCGGCGCCTATGAGCCGATCCTCGAGCTCGCTCAGGCGCTCGATCGCCTCCAGGAAGAGAAGGGACTTGATGTCGATATGCATGTCGACGGGGCCAGTGGCGCCTTCTTGGCCCCGTTCTGCGCCCCTGACCTGGAGTTCGACTTCCGGATTCCCCGGGTCAAGTCGATCAGCACCTCGGGCCACAAGTTCGGACTGGCTCCGTTGGGAGTGGGCTGGGTCATATGGCGAGACAAGGCGGAGCTTCCGGATGACTTGATCTTCCATGTCACGTATCTCGGCGGTGACATGCCGGACTTTCAGATCAACTTCTCCCGACCGGCCGGTCAGATCATCGCCCAGTACTACGAGTTCATTCGCCTGGGTCGGGTCGGGTACGAGCGTGTCCACCAGGCTTCCTACGACAACGGGGCCTATCTGGCGCAAGAGATCGTCAAGTTGGGGCCGTTTGAGCTTCTCTGCGACAGCTCGCCGGCCGCCGGCATCCCGACCGTGACCTGGAGGATCAAGGAGGGGGAGGACCCTGGCTACACCTTGTATGACCTGGCCGACCGGCTCCGGGTCCGGGGTTGGCAAGTGCCCGCCTATCCGTTGACGGGTTCAGTCTCCGACGTCATCGTCCAACGGGTCCTGGTCCGCCAAGGAGTGGACAGGGATCTGCTCTCGATTTTGCTCGACGACCTTTCCGCTTCGATCGAACACTTCGCCAAGCACCCGGTGTCGGTGACGATGACCTCAGAGGAAGCGGGGGGCTTCAGCCACCTCTAAGACCCCGTCGGTGCCGTTGTGACCGTGGCACCGGGCGGCAGCTGGAACAGTGAAGCCGGCGGTGAGGTCGAGTAGTGCTCTATCTCAAAGCTGGTCGAGTCCGAGGCCACCTTGACGTAACCGAGGATGCCCTGGTCGGTCGAGCAAATCGTGCTCGTCCCCGGAACGCCCGGAGCCCGGAAGTCGACGCAGTTCAAGTTGAAGCCGTTCACCGTCATGGTCGAAGAGGTGACCTTGTCGCCCGCGAAGCCAGCGGCCAGCGAGAAGTCCCGGAGAAAGCCGATCCAGTGGGCCGGTGTGTAGAGGCCGAAGATCTGGTTCTGCGTGGAAGCATTGGCGGCGCCCAGCCTCTGACACGTCCACGGAGCGCTTGGCGTGGATCCGGACGGCTGGGTGCAGGAGTACTCGCCTGACGAATTCACCACGACGTGAACCGGTGTCGTCGTGCCGGTTCCCCCGGACGGGGTGAGCGAGAACGAGAGGCCCTTGGGGGGTTGTACGGCGTACACGACCGTCGCCGGTGCGCTTCCGGTCGTCGAGTACGTCGCCTCGAAGGTAGTGGCCGCGCCGGATTGCAACTTCGTGTTGAACGCGTCGATCGTCGCCTTGTTCCCTTCCGCCGTGTGCACGGCGTTCTTGACTCGGTTCACGATGCCGCAGGCACTCAGGGCCAAGACAGCCACCAGAGTTACCGAGACGATTCCACCCATACGGAAACGGCCCATGACGTCGGGGGATCGACTGATCCTGGTGGTCATCTTCAGCCTCCTTGGCTCCACCGCGATGCACCTGGGATGCATCGAACTCTGACCGTGGAGGATACGACCCTGGTCGGAGCGGCGCGTGGTGGGCTCAGCCTGGGCTTCCTCCGGTCTTCCTGAGCGCCAATGTGGGTTCAGTCAGCGATGCACTGCGCTGGCGGCGGCCGATCTGACGGTGGCCACGACCTCTTCGTTCGAGGCGCCGGGGCCGAGCACTGCGGCCACGCCGGCCGCCCGAAGGAGCGGGATGTCCGATGGGGGAACGATGCCGCCCACCACGACGGGCGTGTCAAGACCGGCGGCCCGCAGGGAATCGACGACGGCCGGAGCCAGGGTGAGATGGGCCCCGTTGTGCATGGAGACACCGACCAGGTCGACGTCCTCCTGGATGGTCGTGGCGGTGATGGAGTCGGTCGTCTGCCGGAGCCCGGCGTAGATCACCTCACATCCAGCGTCGCGCAAAATGCGGGCCACAATCCGCAGGCCCCGGTCATGGCCGTCCAGCCCCACCTTGGCCACCAGGACTCGGAGCGTCTGCTCGTCGGTCGTCACACGGCGCTTCGCTCGTACCAGGTCCCGAAGACTGACTCGAGAGTGTTCATCGACTCGCCCACCGTGGCTCGGCTGGACGCCGCCTCGATGAGCGCCGGCATCAGGTTGATCGTCGGGTCAGCCGCGTCGGTGCGAATCCGCTCGAGTGCGTTGCGGACACGCTCGTCATCGCGATCGCGTTTCACCGCGGCCAAGGAGTCGAGCTGGTGTGTTTCGACGGCGGGATCTATGGAGAGGGTGGGGGGTGGGTTCTCGTCTCCTTCGACGTAGCCGTTGACGCCCACCTGCACCCACTCGCCTTGGGCGATCTTGGATTGGAACCGGTAGGCGGCGTCGGCGATCTCGGCAATGAACCAGCCGTTCTCGATGCAGGCATAGGTGCCTTCCAACACCGAGCCCGAGCCCGCCTCGAGGAGATGCGTGAAGATCTCCTCGGCTTGGCGCTCCATCTCATCGGTCAATTCCTCGACGAACCACGAGCCGCCCAAGGGGTCCGCCACGTGCACGACCCCGGTCTCCTCGGCGATGACCTGTTGGGTACGCAGGGCGAGGCGGGCCGCGTGCTCGGTCGGGAGGGCGAGGGCCTCGTCAAACGAATCGGTGTGCAGGCTCTGGGTGCCGCCGAGCACGCCGGCCAGGGCCTCGATGGCCACGCGCACCAGGTTGACCTGAGGTTGTTGCGCGGTCAGGGACACGCCGGCGGTCTGGGTGTGGAAGCGGAGCTGGAGTGATCGGCCATCGGTGGCGCCGTAGCGGTCACGGAGCCAGCGAGCCCAGATGCGCCGCGCCGCTCGGAACTTGGCGATCTCCTCGAAGAAGTCCATGTGCGCGTTGAAGAAGAAGCTGAGTCGTGGTGCGAAGTCGTCGATGGCCAGACCGGACGCCAGGGCTGCTTCGACGTAGGCGAATCCATTGGCCAGTGTGAATGCCAGTTCCTGGGCCGCCGTCGAGCCGGCTTCTCGAATGTGGTAGCCCGAGATGGAGACCGGGTGCCAGCGGGGGAGCTCGGCCGAGGCGAACCGCATCAGGTCGGTGACAAGGCGGACGCTCGGGCGGGGCGGGAAGACGAACTCCTTCTGGGCCTGGTACTCCTTGAGGATGTCGTTCTGGATCGTGCCGGAGATGGCGGCCCGATCGACCTTCGTCATGTCCGCCACACTGACGTACATGGCCATGAGCACGGCGGCGGGGGAGTTGATGGTCATCGACGTGCTCACCGTGGCCAGGTCGATGCCTGAGAAGAGCGTGTCCATATCGGCCAGGGTGTCAATGGCCACGCCGGCCCGCCCCACCTCTCCCTTGGCCAAGGGATCGTCGGAGTCCCGGCCCAACAGGGTGGGCATGTCAAAGGCCGTCGAAAGGCCATCCCCGCCCGAACGGAGCAACTCCTTGAAGCGGCCGTTGGTGTCCTGCGCCGTCCCAAAGCCGGCGAACTGGCGCATCGTCCAGAGGCGGGAGCGGTACATCGAGGCATATGGCCCCCGCGTGTAGGGCCATTGCCCGGGCCACTCCGCCTCGTCGGGTCCATAGACCGGTCGGAGAGGAACGCCCGACATCGTCTCGAAGCGAGCCGGGCGTTGCGGCGATCGATCGAAGGCCTCCTGCCAGGCCGTGCGCTTTGCCATGGCCCAAGACTACTTCAACGCCAAAGTAAATCAACGCGAGTCAAAGTCTCCCGCGGCGTGGCGAAGTCGCCCTAGGGTGGCGAACAGTCTCTGCAACGCCGAGTCGTCCACGCCGAGGTCGGAGAAGACCTGGGCGTTCATGAGTTCGGTGGCCCTGAGAGCTAACCGACGTCCCGGTGCGGTGAGCGTGGCCAGTGTCCCCCGCCCGTCGAGGGGGTTGGGGTGTCGCTTCACGAAGCTCTGCAGCTCCAGGCGGTCGACGACATTGGTCACGCTGGCCGCGTTGACCTGCAGGCGCTCGCCGATCTTTCCCAGAGGGAGGGAGCCGTTCCTCGAGAAGGAAAGGAGCATGAGCACCTCGTAGCGGGCAAAGGTCAGGTCGAGTGGCCGCAGCGTGGCATCGGCTCTCGATAAGAAGACTTGTTGGAGCCGCATGATGGATGTGACCACGCCCATGCCGGGGGCCTGCGCGCCCCAATCGTGGGCTTCCCACTGGCGCTGGGCTTCCACGATGGGGTCGAAGGGCAACGTCCGTCGCTCAGGCACGCTCGAACGCTAGCAATGACCAAGGCGGAGGTTGGCCCCGCTGGCGTTGCGCGACGCCTCCATCTCCTTCCGTCGACGAGGCATGTTCCGCAGCGAGGGGAGCTTGTTGCAAGCCACCCTTCCATCCGGATTCGAAGCTCAGTTCGACCAGGGGGCTCGCTTCCACTTCTCAGATCACGAGCTGCAGCGGTCTCCCAGCCACGGTTGCTCTCCGTCGAGCGCGTACAGGGCGACGGCGACGGTGTCCTGCTCGGCTTTGGACGCCGTGTTGGGCGGGACGCCCACGAGGTTGGGTAGACCGGCGGCTTGCGCGGCGTAGTCCCACGTGGGCTGACTGAACTGAAACGCGCCCATGTAGATACCGTTCGGAGATACCGCGCCGTAGTCACCACTTGATTCGGCTTGGACCACGCATTGCAGGAATGGGTTGAGAGCCGGATCGGTCGTGTCCGTTGAGGTCGGGGTCGGTGCTGGGGCTGGGGTCGGGGCCGGGGCGGCGGCCGTGCTCGTCTGGGCCGCGGGGGCCGTGCTGGTGGGAGTCGGGCTCGGGATCGTGCTCGATGGCGAGGCGCTTGACGTCGGTTGGCTGGACGCTGGCGGAGGGATGGCGGCCTTTTGGGCTGCGGCAACCGCGGCACTTGCCGCCGCGGCCTCCGACGCCGCCTGTTGCGCCACGGCCGCAGCCAGTTGACCTGTCACCTGAGCTTGGGCCGATTCCATCTGGCCCTCCGTGGCGTTGGCTTGGGCCAGCGCAACTTCTTGTTGGTTCTGTTCTGAGCGGTCTTGAGCCTGTTGTGTTTGCAGTTGGGTCTGTTGGCTTTGGAGCGCATGCTGAGCGGTGTGAAGCTCAGCCAATGCCTTGGTCAGGTTGCCCACGGCGATCGTGGTGTATTCGCCCGCCGCCTGAACCGTCTGCTCATTGTTCGAGAAGAGCGCCGCACTCGAGTCCGAGGACTCGCTTCCGCCGAAAACGTAGGACGTGACCGCGAGGTGCCGGACCTCAAGCGTCTTGTGCTTCACCTGCTGTCGGTCCTTGTCGATCTGTTGTTGCGACCGGGCAATATTGCGTTCGTCGGTCGCCACGTTCGCTGATGCGACCGAATACTGCTGTTGGTAACCACCGATCTGCAGCTGTTCCTGAATGAGCTGCTGCGAAATTGCCTTCGCTTGGGCCGACAGGCTCCCGACCTGATCGGCGTGCGCCGATCCTGACACCACGGCAAATGAAAGGGTCGTCGCCGAGACGAGGGTCGCAAAGAGCACAGCCGATTTGATATGCCGACAGTGTGTCCCTGCGATTGCTCCCACCGTCGGAGCTAACCGAGCGCGTAACACAACGGCTACAAAAGTAGTCGTGATTGCAATGTGTCACAAAGCAACCCCCCTTCCAGGCACGATGGCGCGTCGATCCGTGTGAGGAGCAACGGTGTCGGTCGGTCGCGTCGTACGGAAGCCGAAAGCGTCGCAATCGCTGAGAGAACGGCGTGTGGTCGGTGCATGCGACACGCACAACTGCTCGGATTCGAAGTTCTGTGAACTGATTGCGATGCACTGTTGCCCGGCAGGCGCGGCGCGGCGCGGCGCCGAGCAGAGACCGGCAGCGATCTTTCAGCGATCGCTCATCGCTCATCGATCGTCGAGCGATCGTCGTTCCGCTGCCCGTTCCGCTGTCGCTCCGCGGTGGTTACGGGGATGCCGCGCCCACGGTGGTGGCGTTGATCGTCGGCGTGGACCCGGGCGTCCTCCTGACAGCCTCACTTTCTGGGCCACGATGGCCGCCTGGACCACCAAGGGAGAGCGATGGCCGACAGGCCACCGGCTACAGCAGCTTGTCGCTCGTGCGTCATCATCGGGGTGCTGCCGTACTGCTGCGTGCCCGGCTGGCAGAGAGAATCCGCCGATCTGGCCGGTGCTGTCGCCGGTACACAAGTTGGTGTGGAGGTGCCACTGCACCAGGCAGCCGTAGGGCATGGGGCCGTTACCGGGCCCGGGCATCCGCTACATCGCCGCCACCCAGCACGGGCCCTGGAGTGGTGGCGCAGACGAGAGAGTCCACCGTGTTGGGATTGAAAAGGTCCTTCTCGTTCATGTACGCCGGATTGAGATAGTGGACCACGGGATGCGCTCGCCCCGGATTCCCACCTCCCTGGTCAGTGGCCGATGATCCCAGTGGCCCTGCGCCGGCTCCATCTCGAAGAGCGCGAGGCCGTCCGAGTGGACAGGGAGACTGACGCCGCGGCTGCGGCCGAGTTGATAGCAGGGCCGCGACTCTGCGCTCATCGGCCTATCGAGGACTCGAGGCCCATCGTGATCTCGGGCGAGGCGGTCGGTCCTGCGCACTGGCGGCGGGAGGTGGCCGCATCTGCGCTGACACCATGCGCTAGCCTCAAGCCGTGGGTGAGAAGAGATCGGGGGCGCTCGCCGTCCAGGTGATATCCCGGGCACTCGGGGCGCTGGTCATGGTCACCATAGCCCTGATGAGCGTCAATTCAGTAGCTGACGCAACGGATGCGCAGGCCGGCCCGAAGGTGACCACCATCGTCCTGCATGCACCGAGCCCGTACAAGCCGAAGGCGCCCCCCGGTGGGGGCACTGACGACTACCACTGCACCCTGTTGAACCCTCACCTGACCCACAACACGTTCATCACGTCTATTAACTTCCAACCCAACAGCCTCGAGGTGCATCACGAGATCACCTACGCGGTACCCCCGGATCTGGCAGCTGCGGCTGAGGCCCAGAACGACGGTGGCAAGGGATGGACATGTTTCGGGGAGTCCGGGCTCGACACTGGCGGGGCCGCGCGGTCGTTGAATGGAGGCACCCCCTGGCTCACGGCCTGGGGGCCGGGGCACAACCTCTCGAAGGAGCCGGCCGGGACCGGAGCGCCGATGCCCGCCGGCACCCTTGTCATCATGCAGGAGCACTACAACATGCTGATTGGGGACAAGCCGGTCCGCTCCAAATTGACGCTCACCACCGTGCCGGCCAGCACGACCCTCCGCCCGCTGCGCCTCAATATCGTGGCGGCCGCGCCGGACATCCCGTGTGCTCCCGGCGTCACCGGGCCAATGTGCAACCGTTCGGCCGAACTGGCCACAGTGGGTCAGCGTTTCGGGATGGGCCAGGAGCTCCTGGTCGACGGGCTGGAGTCGCTCTGCGGCAGGAGCCCCTCGGTTCCGCCCGTCGGTGACTCCACATCGTGCACCTGGCCGATGTACGCCTCAGGAAACATCGTCGAGCTCGCGCCGCACATGCACCTCCTTGGGGTGGGCATGAAATTCGTCCTGAACCCCGGCACGCCCACCCAGCGGACGCTGCTCAACGTGACGAACTACGACTTCCACTATCAGCACGGCTACGTGTTGCCACATCCCGTCTCAGTCACGCCGGGCGACACCGTCGGGATCACCTGCACCTACAACCCGCAGCTCCAAGAGGAGCTGCCTGTCCTGCGCAAGGTGCCACCGCACTTCGTGACCTGGGGAGACGGCTCAACCGACGAGATGTGCCTCGGTCTGATCTTCACGACGCCGCCCAACAGCGTGCCCGAGTCGACGGCGCTCGCCCATGCGTTCTCCCCCTCCGTCTGATCTGGGCCGAGCCGTTTGCAACCTGGCGCCAACTCTGGGCGTCAACCCATGTATGGGGTCAGGCACCGCGGCTCCGCCCAAGGCCAACCTCGGAACAGCGTTCACTTTTCGGCATCGGGGGCTCTCGCGCGGCTCCGGGGGCATTCCGAGACTGAGCGCCGGAGGCCACCTGCTACTTCTTTGCCTGACATCGACGAAGGACAGATCGTCGAGTTAGCGCTCACAGCCACGGCGCTCTGATCGAGGGGACTCAGTCGCCGTCCCAGCAGCCCAGGATGAGGTCGGCCAAGGTGAAAGCCACGTCCGTCGCGCTGGTTGGAGGGACGCCGAACTGGGACGGCAGGCCCGATACGTCCACCAGCAGGACCTTCCAATCCTTTCGTACCACCACGTCACCGCCGGACGTGCGGAAGGCGCCCTGCCCCAGGTTGCCGAGAGCCTCGGGTTTACCCAACTGCACCCCCAACCCATGGAAGTAGGCCAAGGTCTGAGTCCAGCTCGAGAGTTCCTTCACCGAGACCTCGAACGACCCATTCGGGTAGCCGTAACGGCAGGAGTATTTGTGGTCGGCCCAAGTCCGGTCACCCACCGTGGCCGTCACCCCGAGCACCTTGTTGATCTCGCCTTGGGTCTTGGGCCGACAGACCATGAGGGCGATCGGGGAGGGCAGCGGGCCGGCCGGCAGCGGCCGCGCGACCGTCTTCGTGGCAGCGGTGGGAGTGCCCGATCCGCATGCTGAAACCATGAGGATCAGCGGGGTGAGGGCGACGCTCAACATCAGCCGACGCACCGGTGGAGAGTAGCAGCCGTTCGTCGGATTCAGGGTTCGGGTCGGGCGCCACCAGCTATCCTGTGCGCCCGAGCAGCGGGAGGGGAGGCCATGGGGACGAGTGGATCAGCCAGGGCGACCGGGTGGCCGGCGCCCCTCGTGCTGCTCGCGATCGGCCTGCTGGCCGCGGCCTGTAACTCCGGGAGTGCTGCCGCAGCATCTGCCTTGACCAGCCGCGGCGTCGTTACCGCCACCAGACCCAGCGCGCCCGCCACCAGCACGACCGGCCCGCGCGGTCAGCGAGCCGCCGCGGGCACGTCCCCCTTCTACGAGGTGAAAACGGGCACCGTGCACGGCCTCGGCACCGTCCTGGTCAACGGGCAGGGTCTGACTCTCTACATGTTCGTGCCCGACCACCGGCGGGGGCGGTCGACCTGCTACCGCGCCTGTGCTTCATCATGGCCGCCGCTCCGGCTGCCGACCGGGGTGACCATACCCGTGGCCGCCGGTCGGGCCGAGGTCTCACGCCTCGGGGCCACGACCCGCAAGGACGGGGGGCTCCAGGTCACCTATAACGGCTGGCCGCTCTACCTTTGGGTAGGCGACGGCGCGCCCGGCCAGGCCACTGGCCAGGGCATCAACGGTTCAGGAGGGTACTGGTACGTGCTCTCACCCAAGGGCAGAGTCATCAAAGCAAAGCCAAAGCCGTAGGGCAGGCGGGGCCTGGGAACAGGCCCTACCGGTAAGACCCATATACCTCCAGGTGGAACGCAGCGCCGGACGATTCGGCGAGCGGTGACTGGCTCAGGGCAGGGTACGAGCGAAGTGGAAAGACACCGGGGTGCCTCCGAACCGAGCCACCACGTGGAAGATCGATCGGCCCGGGGGCAGCAGCACGAAGTCGGTGTAGTGGCCTGCGGCGAGGCGTAGCTGCCTGAGGTTCTGAGGCGGTCCCCCGGCGAGGCTGGCGACCACCAGAGGCTTCACTGTCCCCAGATCCGCCTGCGACCCACTGAAGATGAGGTGGAACTGATTGACGCCTACAGCCCCGGGGTCGAGATACATCTCCACCGAACCGCCATGCGGCAGCGCGACGGTCGTGATCGAAGGCAGCTCGGGAAGGAGGGACTGGCCCCGAGCGGGAGAGACCGCCTCACTGATCACCGTGAGGCTGGTGAACAGAACCACCGGAAGCAGCACCGACACGATGACACCGCGTCGGCCCTCCATAAAACGGGGGACGTGGATGTTCGACAGCCCCGATCGACCCAACCGCGTCAATCGGAGGCTGTTGAGGACCACGAGCAGGCTGGAGAGTCCCATGGCGATCGCAGCGACCAGTGGGTCGAGGAGCCCGAACGCAGCGAGGGGCAGCGCGGAGACGTTGTAGCCCATCGCCCACCCGAAGTTCTGCAGAATCACCGAATAGGTCGATCGGGCGACGCCGACGGCCGCCGGCACTCCCTGGAGGTCGTTGCCGAGGAGGGCGATGTCACTGTTGGCCAGAGCCGCCTCCGACCCGCTGCCGATGGCGCAGCCCACGTCGGCCGCGGCGAGAGCTGGGGCGTCGTTGATGCCGTCACCCACCATGAGCGCTTGCAGGTCACCCTCACGCATGGAGGTGAGGGCATCTACTTTGTCGGCCGGGCTCAGGGTGCTCCGCGCGGAGGTGATACCGAGCTCCGCTGCCACCGTTTGCACAGCGGGGTCGCTGTCTCCGCTGAGGATTGACGACGGCAGTCCGAGTTCGCGGAGGTGGGTCACGGCCGGAAGCGCTTCGGCACGCAAAGGGGTCGTCACGGCGATCGCCCCGACGACGTCACCATCGCGCTCGACGACCACCACCGTCTCTCCGCGGAGATAGCGCTGGGTCACCGCGTCCGCAATCGATTGCGGCAGTTGGGTAGGAACCAGCCTGCTCACCTGGATCTCGTGGCCGTCCATTGTCCCGATCACGCCGACCCCGGGCCGGGATCGGACGTCGGTGGCTCGGTTCTGTGATCGGGTGCTGGCCATGATGGCGAGGGCGATCGGGTGTTGATTCTCGGCCTCGACCGCGGCCGCGAACGAGAGCACCTCTTCGTCTGAGTACTCGAGCACCGCGGCGACAAAGGTGACCTCTGCATGCCGTTCGGTGAGGGTGCCCGTCTTGTCAAAGACCACCCCATTGATCTTGGCCAACCGCTCGAGAGCGTCTCCGTTTCGGATGAAGATCCCCAGGGCGGCGGCCCGCCCACAGCCGACCATCATGGCGACCGGGGCGGCAAGGCCCATGGCGCAGGGACATGCCACCAGGAGAACGGCCAGGCTGCTGAGCACCGCTCGTCCGGGGTCACCGACGACCAGCCACCAGGTGAAGAAGGTCACGGCGGCACCCATGAGCACCGCAGGAACGAACACGCTGCTGATCCGGTCGGCGATCCGCTGCAACGGTGCCTTGTCCCTCTGGGCATCCTCCACGAGGGTCTGCAGGTGGGCCAAGACCGATTCCTCCGCCACGGACGCGACGGTGACGACCAAGATGCCGCTCCCGTTCCGAGTTCCCCCGGTCACGAAGCTGCCGGGTCCCCGATCGACCGGGAGCGGTTCTCCAGTGAGCATTGACTCGTCGACCGGGGACCAACCGGAGATGACGGTGCCGTCGAGGGGGATGGCCTCGTCCGGCCGGACCCGGATGAGGGCTCCGACAGGAAGACTCTCCGGCGGTACCAGCACACCGTCCTCGTCTTCAGCGTTCACGACCACCCTCGCTGTGGGTGGTCGGAGTGAGAGCAGGGAGTGCATCGCCTCCGCCGCCCGTGCTCGCACCCGCATTTCGATGGCCCGTCCGGTGGCGAGGATGGATACGATCAGCGGGGCCATCACTCCGTGCAACCGGGCCGCGAAAGCGCCTCCGCCACCCAGGTGCACGTGCCGACCACCAAGAGCAATGGCCTCGACTGCACTGACTCCCAACGCGGCCAACGTTCCCAGAGCGATGAGCGTGTCCATGCTCGTCGCCCCATGTCGAAGCAGCCGAGCGCTGTCCCTCAAGAACGGCCAGCCTCCGACGAACTCCACGACGATGGCGAGAACCAGGACGGTCCATCCGGCCGTCGCCGACTCGGGACCGGCCACCGCAACCAGTAGGGCCAGCACCGACAGCGGCCAGGAGATGAGTACGCGGAGATCCCAGTGGTCCGGATCCCGATTCGATTCACCGGCATGGCCGTGGACGACGGGAAACGCGGTGTACCCCGTATCGCTTACGGCGTGGCACAGCGCTTCGGGATCGAGCCGGGCGGGATCGTAGGCTACATAGGCCCGGGTGGTGGCCAGATTGACCGAGGCGCTCGCCACCGCGGGCAGGCGGCCGAGCGCCCGCTGGATGCGGGTTGCACAGGCACTGCAGTGCATGCCGCCCAACTCGAGTTCAGCGGTGGCGATGGGAGATTCATTTTGATCGACAAGAGGCGTTGCCTCGGAAGTCGGCGTGACCATGCGGACCGTTAGTTCGCTGGAGTGGCGGAATATCCAGCTTGGTCGATAGCGGCACGGATTTCGTGCGGATCGAGCGCAGATGGATCGTACTCAACCACTGCACGTGCGGAGTCAAGGTCCACCAAAGCTGCTTTCACGCCTTCTCGCTCGGCGAGGGTCTCCTCGATGAGCGAAACACATGAACCACAGTGCATACCCTCCACGGTGAACTGGGCGACAGCGATCTGGCTGGCGCTGGGCGTGCCGGAAGAGGTCACCAAGCCATGATAGTTCCCTCGCGTCCTCCCGAGACAAGCGCCCAGAACACCAATGCAGGCCTTTCAGGCGCCCCCTCCTCGCCTCCTGGCCGAGTCCCGACGGAGGGAATCCGAGACAGGGGACGCACGTGGTCCCCGGTCCCGGCCACCGAGGGAGAACGTATCCTGTGCCGGTACAGTCTCCGACCCAGCGTGGTCCGGACCGCGGGACCGCTTCTACCATCGCAATAGTCACCGCGGTGGGACTGTACGGCCTGAGCCACACGACCCCAATGTCGAACTTCGGCCTTGGAATCAGGCGCACTTGGAAAATCCAAAGGGCGTGTGACTGACGGTGCTCGTGTTGGCGGCCCCGATTGTCGCTTTGACCTCAGTCTCACAGGGATCGACCGGTCCTCCGGGTCCACCCGGCTCCAAGCCAAAGTGGGTTGCGGCACTACTACGAGTGGTAGTAGTAACTACTGGCCGTGGTGGTCAAGGCCCGGCATGCGCGTAGTGAACGATGACAATGACCGACGTGACGGAAGGCAGTTCACTGGCCCTGGAAACTGAATCTCAGAGGGTGGCGACCAATCCCGGTGCGGAACCGAGGGACTTCCAGCGGACGTTTCAGCTGCTCTTGGCAACCGTGTGGCTCCTCGATGCGGTGCTGCAACTCCAACCGTTCATGTTCACCCGGGGATCGAACGGGCTCAGCGGCATGCTCAATAGCATGGCCGCGGGCAACCCTGGCTGGGTCGGACACTCGATCACCTGGAACGCCTCGAACGTCAATCACCATCCGGTACTCACGAACAGCACCTTTGCGCTCGTGCAGTTCCTCATCGGCTTCGGGATCGTGTCGAAGCGAACCATCAAGCCCGCGCTGGCGCTGTCCATCGTCTGGGCTCTGGCCGTCTGGTGGTTCGGGGAGGGTGTCGGCAACATCCTTCATGGCGGCGCCACTCCCTTCAGCGGGGGCCCCGGTGCCATACTCTTCTACGCCCTGCTGGCAGTGCTGCTGTGGCCGAGCGAGCGCTCGGACAGGCCGTTCGTCGCTGCTCGGACCGTTGGGGTGACGGCCGCGAGAGCGGTTTGGGCCGTGGTGTGGGGCCTGTTGGCCGTTCTGGCCGTCGTCGGCTCGGGTCGCTCGCCCCATGCGCTGCACGATCTGGTGGCGGCGTACACCGGACAGCCCGGATGGCTTGCCCGTATCGATCGGGCTACTGCATCGATGTTTCTCGAACACGGAACGACGGCTGCGATCCTCCTCGCTGTCGTCTGTGTCGTCGTCGCAGTCGGGACGTACCTCCCTCCTCAGATCAATCGGTTCACGCTGGTCCTCGGGATCGTGACCTTCGTCTTCATCTGGGTAGCCACCGAGAACTTCGGCGGGATCCTGGCCAGCGGGGCCACCGACCCCAATTCCGGACCGCCGGTCATCATCTTCGCGTTGATCTACTGGCCTTTGACCATGGCTCGGGATACTGAGAACGGTGTGCCGTCGAACTCGACGGCCGAGTTGAAGGAGGCTCTCGTCCCATGACACCCACCCCTTCTTGGCTGTACCACCTCTTCGGGGTGGCGATGCTGGCAGTGGCCGCCTACGGCGTCGTGCTCCTGGCCGTGTCGGTCGCGGATCGCAGCACCCGCGGTCGGGACGTCGACATCGCTCACATCTTCATGGGAGTGTCCATGGCCGGCATGTTCGTTGCCGACTGGGCCTTCGGCCCCAGCGCGATCTGGGAGCTGATCTTTACGGTGCTGCTCGTCTGGTTTGTGGTCCAGAGCATTCAGTCGGTGCTCGCGTTCGGAATCCACCTCACTCACCATCTGATTCACGCTGCGATGAGCTTTGCCATGCTCTTGATGTACGTATTCCCCGCCGGAGCGCGTTCCGGAGCTATGTCAACGTCAATGTCAATGTCGTCGTCGGGTGCGAGAATCGATCCCGGGCTGAGCCTGCTGTTGGCGTTCGCGTTTTTTGCATCCGCTATCTTCACGCTCGCTTCGCCGAACAAGGGTGCCTCTCATCACGGCACGCACGCCCGGTCCTACGCTATGAGCGGGCCGGCGCGCGGGACGGTGGAAGCTCCCGAAGGGGAGGCCCTTACCTCGACTGGTCGTGGCGCGGTCCGACTGATCACCGATGCACGGCTCGAGGACGCAAGCCATGTTGTCATGGCCGTCGGCATGGGCTTCATGCTCATATTGATGACCTAGCAGTCTCATAGAATACGAGTGCATTGGTTCGGTCAACCGGACGCAACACTGAGTCCGGTCTTGTCGGTAACCGAAGCCGTGAAGGCTCTTTAGTTCGTAGTGTGGGAGGTGCGCTCCTCGATGACCCCGAGGAGGACGGCCATCTCCGAGGCCGACAGCGTGTTCGCAAAGCAGACAAGTGCTGCGCCAGGATCACTGTCGACCGCCAGAGCCTGGCGCATGACGACGGCCGTGTGCGCCCCCCGAACTCCAACGGGACGAAACCGAATGGGGCGACCTTCCCTGCTGCGGTTCAGGAGTCCCTTGTTGACGAGGCGGTCCAGTACCGTAGCCACGGTGGTGTAGGCATGCGCCCGAAGCACATCAGCGACCTCTCGTCCCGTCGGTTCGGGATCGGGTAGGTCCCAGACGACGCCCAACACCCGCCGTTCGAGATCGCCGAGTGTCACGACGCCGCATGCGCACTGAGCACAGGTGCATGGATCACATGAGCACATCGGATTGTCACATTGCGTTTCGGCGCTCATCAGCCTGCTCCGGATTGTCGCTGTCGGATGTTTGATCGTACCGGGAATGGAAAGCATTCGGACACGTGGTCACCCACCCCACCATCTGGTCGCCGACCTGGCCCCTGTCGGCGACGCCATCGGTCGCTCCAACACTGGCGTCCGGCGTAGAACGAGGCACCTCAGCCCGCGAGCCCTGACCCACCGCTGAGTACTTGAGGCAACAAGGCTCCTGCAGTAATTTTCTGCGACCGCGACCTGTCGGATTTAGAGCTGGAACCTCTGGAAGAACGACCATTCCGTCGGGGTGGCCCGTATCTGGAACGTTGTGAAGCCGGTGAGGTGAGCGATCGATTGGCTGACGCGGCTCCCTGGCCAGGCATGGCCCCCGCCGATGATGATGTAGAACTGGACGCTTGTCTTGGCCGGGCACGCGTAGGTGCGAAGGATGATCCGACTGGCCACCTTGTGGTCGACCGCCTTGGGGTTGCAGCCGTCTTTGACGGCCCAGGCTCGGACGGTCGCGGGCACGCCGGGGCCGTGCAGTTTGGCCGGCACTGTTGTGCTCGTGGTCGTCGACCCCGAGTTTCCGCCCCCGAGGAGAGTCTTGAGGAGGCCCGTCCCCACCCCGCCGTTGAAATAGAGAATCGGGTCGGCCGTGCCGTGAAAGGTGATGATGGGCACGGGTCGAGTGGTGTGGCACGGAGTGGGGAGCTGCAACCCGGAAACGGCTCCGATGGCGGCGAACCGGTTCGACATGGTGCAGGCCAGGAGTGAGACCATGAAGGAGCCATCCGAGAATCCGCTGGCATAGACGCGTGAGGTGTCGATGCATTGAGCGGACTCCACCTGTTGCAACAGGGAAGTCACAAAGGCGAGATCGGCGTTGGTGGGCGCCTCGCTGCCGGTGTTCCATTGCACGGGGCTGCCCGTTCCCTCGGGAAAGACGGCGACGAACCCGTCCTTCTGACCAAGGTTCCCGAATTGCGAGGTAGCCGAGTGGAGGCTCGCCCCCTCGGACAGACCATGGAAGTCCACCACCATGGGGCGGGGGATTGCAGCGCCCTTCGTGGCCGGCGATGACTTCTCCGAAGAGACACGGCTGGGCGTGGAGGGAGACGGCGTGGTGAGGAGGTACCACCGCGCCACCCCGTCTATCTCGATGTTCTGGCGCTGGTTGGTGACCGCCGCCGTCGGAGCCGCATGGCACCCCGATGACGGGACCGGCGCACCGGTCGACCCTTTGGACACGGCAGCGGCACGAACCGCCGCCGCGGCGGGCCCGGCATCGGTGAAGGTGACCAGAGCCGAGCACAGCAGGGCGAGGGCCACGACGGCGAGGGAGCATCGACGCGCCCACGTCGCAAGAGGGGGAGAGGTCATCACGTCGCGAAGCACACTAGGTCCAATCGGCGTGTCAGGGCATGATCCCGGTGCGCAGGTTCGACCCGGTGAACAGGCCGACCCGGAGCGCAATGCCGACGTCGCCACCCGAACGAAACGCTCCATCGCGGGTACGGCAGCGCGCAGGGACCGGCTCTAGCGGGTCGAGGTGGCCCCGTCGGGGCTGCGGGGATCCGAGGCGCCGACGTAGTGTCGCGTCCCGTCATCGCCCGGTACGACCGTAATGATCTGGGCACATCCGACGGCGGTGGGGTCGAACGCGCTGATCGAGCGTACCCGGTGACCGCGGTCGTGCAGACCGCTGTTCCAGGCAGGTGGTGCGTGGGCCTCGAGGCTCACGGTCGGGTCACCCCACCAGAGTCTGAAGGGACCCGCGGCCGGGGCGTCAAGAGCCAGGCGGGCCGCGGTGATGGCGGTGGCGGGATCTTGTCCAGCGGGCAGCATACGCGCCAGCAACTGCAACAGAATCTGGGGTTGGGCGTCCCCTCCCATGGCCCCTACGAGATGGGAGAGCCGCCCGTCGGGGTCAGTGGCCAACATGGGCGACAACGTGTGCGGCGGCCGTCGACCGGGCGCGAGTTCCGCCGGGTGATCGGGCACGAGCGACAAGCCAACCCCGCGATTGTGCAGGAAGATACCGGTCGATCCGGCGACGAGGTGGGACCCGAAGTCCAGGGCGTTGGACTGGGTGAGGGAGATGCCGAGACCGTCCGCATCGATGGCGCACAGATGCGTGGTGTCGCCGTCGCCGATCCGTGGGAGCGACGCGCCCGCTCCGTCGGTTTCGGCCGACCTCACGTCTGACGGCGCAGCTCGGTCGGGTCGTATACGGGCCGCCGCCGCGAGGAGCCGCTCGTGGGCCAGGAGAGCGCGACCGTCCGCGCCGTCGTAGAGCACCGAGGGTCGGTCATAGCCGACCGCACGCGAGGCTTCGATCACCAGGTGCGCCCACGAGGGGTCCGACGGGTCGCTTCCGATCCCGAGATGCTCGGCGACGAAGGCGCTGGCCAGGGTGAGGTATCCCTGCGAGGGGGGAGGGACCGTCCAAAGGTCGTGCTCCCAGACGCGGAGACGCAGGGGCTCGCACCAGTCGGCCGCACTGTGTTCGAGGTCGGAGGGGGTGTAGATCCCTTCCCCGACCTCGATCAGCTCCCGGCCGAACTCCCCTCCGTAGAAGCCATCGCGTCCATCCTTCGCGATGGCGCGCAAGGACCGGGCGATGCCCGGCAACTGCACACGCTGGTCGGGGCGCAGAGGCCCGCCCGGGCAGAGTTCCCGCGCGCCGGGAAGCTCGGAGACCAGGTGGCTGGCCAGGGCCAGCAGGAGCGACGCCGCGAACCCCTGCTCGGCTAGTTCGATCGCAGGGCCGAGGACTTCATCGAGCGGGAGGCGACCGTGGCGCTGATGAAGGGCGAGCCAGCCATCGACCGCTCCCGGCACGGGAACGCTACGCACGTCACCGCGCAACGGCATGACCGAGTGACCTTGGGACCGCAGGGCCGAGGCGTCGACACCCGACCCGGCCCGCCCCGCCGACAGGAGGGCAATCGGTTCAGCTCCGGGGATCGACACCATGGCCAACAGGTCGCCTCCCATGCCGCACAGGTGGGGGCCGACGACGGCCATGACCGCCGCCGCCGACACCGCGGCATCGGCCGCGCTCCCGCCCCGGTCCAGGGCGCGCCATCCGGCAGTCGAGGCCAGCTGGTCGGCGGCGGTGACCATCCCGCGCAGTGCGGCACGCGGCGCGAAAGGAGCCAGGGGAAAACTCATCGATCAGGCCTACCACGCCCGGCCCGGTGACCGGGTCGGGCCGCACCGGGCGGCGTCGCGCCCACGTCCGTCCACTCGGGCCCTTGGGTCGGTCTCGCGGTCCGCGATGGCGGGCAGTGGATCGCCTCCCGGGTCACCCACTACGGTGGGATTCGTACGAATAATGCAATTGCATTCAGAACGCGGGAGGATCGCGCGTGGCGTGGGATTTTTCGACGGACCCCGAATTCCAGGAACAACTGGACTGGGTCGATCAGTTCTGTCGAGAGGAGATCGAGCCGCTCGAACTCGTCTTCCCGTTCGCCGTGCGCATGCGGGATCCCAAGATGAGGGCATTGGTCGATCCGCTCAAGGCCCGGGTCAAGGAGAAAGGCCTGTGGGCCATCTTCCTGGACAAGGAACTGGGCGGCCCCGGATTCGGGCAACTCAAGCTGGCCCTGGTCAACGAGATCATCGGACGGTACGGGACGGCACCCTCGATCTTCGGATGCCAGGCACCCGACACAGGGAACATGGAGATCCTGGCCGCGTACGGCACCGAGGTGCAGAAGGATCGTTGGCTCACGCCGCTCCTCAACCAGGAGATCTGGTCCGCCTATTCGATGACCGAACCCCAGGGTGGCTCGGACCCCAGTCTCTTCACGACCACCGCCGTACGGGACGGGGACGAGTGGGTCATCAACGGGGAGAAGTGGTTCACCAGCGCCGGTCGTCACGCCGACATCATCTTCGTTATGTGCACCAACGGGATTTTCATCGTGCCCAGGGAGACGCCGGGCGTCGAGATCAAGGACTATCCCAGGACGCACGACCACATCGTGTACAACGAGGTCCGCGTCCCCCTGGACCACCTGCTCGGCCCAGAGGACGGAGGCAAGGTCCTGGCTCAGCGCAGGCTGGGCGGTGGCCGCATTCATCACGCCATGCGCGCCATCGCGCAGTGCACGCGGGCGTTCGACATGATGTGCGAGCGGGCCTTGAGTCGGGAATCGCACGGGAAGATCATCGCCGAACACCAGATGGTGCAAAGCGCGATCGCCGAGTCGTATGCGGAGATCAACATGCTGCGACTGCTCGTGCTCTGGACGGCCTGGACCATCGACAACTCGAGTACACAGGCCTCGCGCACCCAGATCGCGGCATGCAAGTACACCGCGGCCAAGACCCTCCGGGAGGTGGTGTACCGGGCCATCCACATGCTCGGCTCGCTCGGAGTGACCGACCTCACCCCCCTGCAAGCCATGTGGGCCGCGGCTCCCTCGATGAGCGTCATGGACGGGGTCGACGAGGTGCACAAGGTGACCGTGGCCCGCGATGTCCTGAAGGGCTACCAACCCCACGAGGGTCTGTGGCCCAGCGAGTACTTCCCGGCCAAACGGGAGGCGGCTCGTCTGAAGTTTGCCGATGTCATGACCGAGGACCCCGACTTGGTCAAGTATGCCGACTTCATGGAGCGGCGAAGCCGGCACTGATTCGGGAACGGCACGACCTGGCCGCCGGAGGGCGACGGGTTCATGCGCCTCCGACCAGAAGGCGACGTCGTGCCGCCCGCCGGGGCGCCGTCAGAGCACGACGACGGACCGCAGTACTTCGCCGCGCTGCATTCGGGCGAAGGCCTGCTCGACGCCGTCGAGGGGGATCGTCTCGGAGACGAAGAGGTCGAGATCGAGGCGACCGGATAGGTAGAGGTCGACCAGCACCGGGAAGTCCCGCGAAGGCAGGCAATCGCCGTACCAGCTGGGCTTGAGGGCCCCGCCCCGGCCGAAGAAATCGATCATCGGGAGATCGATCCGCATGTCGGGAGTCGGGACCCCGACCTGGACCAGTGTGCCCGCCAGGTCCCGGGCGTAGAAAGCCTGCTCCAACACCTTGGGGTGACCGACGGCCTCGATGCAGACATCGGCCCCGTTGCCTTCGGTGTATCCCTGCACGGCCGTCACCGGATCCGTCGCGCTGGCATCGACCGTATGGGTGGCCCCGAAGGTGGTGGCCGCGGTCAATTTGCTCGGATCAAGGTCGACGGCGATGACGGTGCGGGCACCGGCCAAGCGGGCGCCGGCGATGGCGGCGCAGCCCACACCACCGCAACCGAAGACCGCGACCGAATCGCCGGGTCCCACGGCGCCGGTGAACATGGCCGCGCCGATGCCGGCCATCACACCGCACCCCAACAACCCGACCGCTTCGGGGCGGGCCCGCCGATCGACTTTGGTGCACTGTCCGGCCGCGACGAGCGTCCTGTCGGCGAAGGCCCCGATGCCGAGCGCCGGGGAGAGGGGGGTCCCGTCGGCCAGGGTCATCTTCTGGGTGGCGTTGTGGGTGGCGAAGCAGTACCACGGCCGGCCGCGCCGGCAGGCCCGGCACTCGCCGCACACGGCCCGCCAATTGAGGATGACGAAGTCACCCGGCGCGACGCCGGTGACATCGGGCCCCACCGAGTCGACGAGGCCGGCCGCCTCGTGGCCGAGCAGAAACGGGAAATCGTCGTTGATGCCGCCCTCGCGATAGTGCAGGTCCGTGTGGCAGACACCGCACGCTTTGATGGCCACGACGGCTTCACCCGGTCCCGGTTCAGGGACGACGATGTCTTCGAGGGTGACCGGCGCACCCTTCCCCCGTGCGACGACGCCACGCACCGCTGCGACCATGGGCGCTCCCTTTCCTTGAAGTGGGCCAAAGTACCGCCTGCATGATGCCCGATGGACCGACGACGTGCCCGGCCGGGTGCGACGATGCTCGTCTCAGCGCGCGGAGAACGCCGGTGCCGCCGGTGCCGCCGGTGCCGCTGGTGTCGTTGCGGTCGTTGCAGGAGCGGAAGGCGCGGCAGGCGCCGTGGCCGGGGCGAGTTCGGAACGGGAGACCCAGATCCGGTCACCCGAGGCCAGGTTGAGCTCGGCGGCGGCGCCCCGGCTGAGCTGAGCCCAGGTGGTCCCACCTCCGGTGAGCCCCAGATCGACCCGCACCTCGAACCCGAGATGGGTGATCCGGTCGACCATGGCCTCTTGCCCACCAAAGGCCGCGTCGTGGTGCAGGACGAGGTCATGCGGCCGGACCCACTCGCCGTTCAGCTGGGTGGTCGGGCCGAGGAATTTCATGACGAATTCGTTGGCCGGGTGGTCGTACATGTGGGCCGGATCGCCGATCTGTTCCAACCGGCCCTCGTGAATGATGGCCAGGGTGTCGGCCACTTCCAGTGCTTCCTCCTGATCGTGGGTGACCAGGACGGTGGTGACGGAGATCTTCTGGTGGAGCTGCCGGAGCCAGGCCCGGAGCTGTTGGCGCACCTGGGCATCGAGCGCGCCGAACGGCTCGTCGAGGAGGAGGACGCGGGGCTCAATCGCCAGCGCCCGGGCCAGGGCCATGCGCTGGCGTTGGCCGCCGGAGAGTTGGGAGGGGTAGCGGTCGGCCAGATGACTGATGCGGACGAGCTCGAGCAGCTCGTCGACCTTCTCGCGGATCTCGGCTTTGGGCCGGCGGCGCACCTCGAGACCGAAGGCGACGTTGCGGCGCACGGTCAGATGGCGGAAGGGGGCGTAGTGCTGGAAGCAGAACCCCACCCCGCGCTCGCGCACGGGGACATTGGTCAGGTCCCGCCCATCGATCTCGACCGTGCCGGCGTCGGGTGTCTCGAGGCCGGCGATCACCCGGAGCAGGGTGGACTTGCCCCCGCCGCTGGGACCGAGCAGCGCGGTCAGCGATCCCTTTGGAACGTGCAGGCTTACGTGGTCGAGAGCGACGGCATCTCCGTAGCGTTTGGAGACTGAGGTGAGGGTGATCGCCATGTGCCGGTCCTCCTTTCGTTCCGTTCGTCGCTGCCGCCGATGATGGCCAGGACGGCGATGGCGAGCAGGGCCAGAATGACCGCCCCGGCGAAGGCACCGGTGGGTTGAATATTTTCGATGCTGGTCTGGATGAACAGCGTCATGGTCTGGGTCTTGCCCTCGATGGCACCCGAGACGACGAGGACGGCGCCGAATTCGCCCAGTACGCGAGCCGTGGTCAGGGTGACCCCGTAGGCCAGGCCCTGGCGGATGCTGGGCAGAGTGATGCGGCGGAACACCGTGAACGCGGATGCGCCCAAGGTGGCGGCTGCCTGCTCCTGTTCGGTGCCGATCTCCTGGAGCACCGGCAGCACTTCTCGCACCACGTAGGGCAGCGCCACGGTCGCCGAGGCCATGACGATGCCGGGTACCGAGAAGATGATCTGGATGCCGTGCGCCGCCAGCCAGTTCCCGAACCACCCCGTCTTGCCGTAGACGAGGATCAAGCCGATGCCCACGACGACGGGGGAGAGGGCCAGAGGGAGGTCGACGAAGGCATCGAGCAGCCAGGCGCCCGGGAAGCGGTGACGGGCCAGGATCAGCGAGGTACCCACCCCGAAAATGGTGTCGGCCGTCACGGCAAGGAGCACCACCAGCAGGGTGAGCCACAACGCATGCAGGGCGTCAGGCGTCGTGACGGCGCTCCAGGCGGCGAGGAACCCGTGCTGGAAGGCGCGGTAGAAGACGAAGCTGACCGGCAGAATGATGAGGACGAGGACATAGCCCAGGGCGACGAAGCGGAGGGGCAGGCGCCAGCGCGAGCTCATATGGCCTCGCTGATGTCGAAACGCCGCCGGAGGGCGCCGATGCCGAGCAGGATCCCCAGCGCGATCACGATGAGCACGACTGAGACCGCCGCCGCCGCGCCCAATTCGCCGCTCTGGGACAGGCTGTAGATCCAGGAAGATGCCACTTCGGTCTTGTAGGGCAGGTTGCCCGAGATCAGGACGACGGAGCCGAATTCACCGACGGCTCGGGCGAAGGCCAATCCGGCCCCGGCCAGCATGGCGGGCGCGATGCTGGGCAAAATGATGCGGCGCAGCACGAGCCAGTTCGAGGCCCCCAACGACGCCGCCGCTTCCTCGGCCTCGCGGTCGAACTCGGCCAGCACGGGCTGGACCGATCGCACGCAGAAGGGCAGGGTCACGAAGGCCAGGGCGAGGAGGATCCCTATGCGGGTGTTGGCCACGTCAATGCCGAACGGGCTGTTGGGGCCGTACAGGGTCAGCAGCGTGAGACCGGCCACGATGGTGGGGAGCGCGAAGGGGAGGTCGATGACGGCGCTGACGAGGCGCTTGCCCCGGAATTCATCGCGCACCAGGACCCAGGCGATCAGGAGGCCGGCCACCGAATTGAAGACGGCTACGGCCAGCGAGCACAGGAGCGTGAGTTTGAGGGCGGCCACCGCTTCGGGTTCGCTGACGGCCGACCAGAACGCGCCCCAGCCGCCGGCGAAGGCAGTCGAGATGATCGCGGCAATGGGGAGCAGGACGAGCAGGCTCAGGTAGGTCACCGACAGGGACGGGCCGATGACCTTGGCTATGAAGCGCTTGAGTCTCGACCTCGACGCCGGAGTCGAGGCTGGCGGCGAGGCCAGGGCGAGCGCGGCGTCAGCCACGTGCGGTCGACACCCCCAAGTTCTGCTCGATCTTGGCGACGACGCCGGTCTGGGGGTCGAAGAACTTCTTGTTCACGGCCGTCCATCCGCCCAGGCTGTTGATGGTGAACAGGATCTTGGGTTTGGGGAAGTTGAACGTGGCCGCGACCTGGGGGAGGACGGGCCGGTAGCCCTGCTTGCCCCAGATCTTCTGTCCGGCCGGGGAGAGCAGGAAGGCCACGAAGGCCTTGGCCACGGCCGGACTGGAGGCTTTGGCCGTCACGGCGATCGGGTTCTGGATGAGGATGGTCTGCGGTGGCGTGATCACGGTGATGGGCTCGCCCTTGCTCTGGGCGTAGAGCGCATCGTCCTCGTAGTCGAGCAGTACGTCGCCCTGGCCGGAAAGGAAGGTCTGGAGCGCGTTGCTGGCGCTGCTGGGCTGGGCCGCCGTGGCCTTGAGGAGCTTGGTCAGGTACGCCGTGGCCTGTGCCGGGGACTTGCCCTGCGCGGTCTGGGCCCCGTACGCGGCCATCAGGTTCCACTTGGCGCTGCCCGAGCTGAACGGGTTGGGTGTGATCACCGAGACACCGCTTTTGACTACGTCGTTCCAGCTCGTGATGTGCTTGGGGTTCCCCTTGCGCACGACGAAGGAGACGATGGAGTTGGTGACGAATCCCTTGGTGGCGTTGTTGGCGTAGTTCGGGCTGACGATGCCGGCCTTGACCAACTTGGTCATGTCGGGCGTCAGGGAGAAATTGACCACGTCGGCGGGTAGCCCGTCGACCACCGCGGTGGCCTGCGAGCCCGATGCGCCGAACGATTGGGAGAAGCTCACTCCCTGGCCGGCCTTGGTCGCCTGGAAGGCGGTGATGAGGGCGGCGTAGGCCGGCTTCGGCGTGGAGTACGCCACGAGGGAAATGCTCCCGCCCGCAGCACCGGCCGAAGTCGCCATCCCCACGACGGCCAGCCCGGTCAGTCCGAGCATCGGGGCGAGAATTGCCGCGAGGGCGGGGCGGGTGTGGGTGCGGGTGCGGGTGAGGATGCGGGCGCGAGTCCGAGTGCGGGCGCGAAAGATGAGCGGCAATGTCATGTCCAGATTCTCGACTTAATCCCTAAAGATTGTCAAGTCACTGGAATCACTAAAACAGATTGATATGAGAGCGAGGCTGCCCCTCTGTCCCTCTCGATCCCTGAGTCTCCGCAGGTGCGGAATCGGCGGCCAACTTTGGCGCCAGCTTCGCCGAGGTCGCTCCTTCGCGGCGCCCGCGATTGGTTCTGACCAGGAGAAAGGCGGCCGCGGCACGGGCAGCACCATGGTTGCCACGAGGTAGTGTGCACCCGGAGCCGCCAGGGGAGCCCAAGGAAGTGAGGCTGGTCCGATGGGGGATGGAGCACAGGCAATTTCGAGGGATGGGTCGAATTACATCGTCGTCTCGGCGGACATGCACGCCTCGCCCGACAGCCTCGATGCGTTCCTGTCCTACGTCGACCCGTCGGCTCGCGAGGCGGTGGCGGCCTTTGGGGACATGTCGTCGCTGGCCATCTCCATGTTCGGTGGCTACGACCCGGGCGAGGTCGACGAATCCGACCCGGTGCGGGCCACGGCGGCCCGTCGCCTGGCCGGCATGGGCGTCGACACCGACGCGGCCGAGGAGTGGCTGGCTCGATACGGCACCGACTGGGTCGTCCCCGACGACGGCGACGGCAAGCGCCTCAAGGTGCTCGAGGAACAGGGCATCCACGCGGAGGTGACGCTGCCCGGCCCGGTGCTCGCCGGTGGCCTCTCGCCCGCCATGTATCTGGGCGGCCATGCGTCGAAGAACCTCGAGCCGGTCTGGCCGGCCGTGCACGCCTACAACCGCTGGTTGGCCGAGTTCTGCGCCGATGCCCCGGGGAGGCGGGCCGGGATCATCCCCATCGACTTCCATGACATGGACCGGGCCGTCGAGGAGGTGGCCTGGGCCCGCGACTCGAGCCTCTTCGGCGGCGTCATGCTGCCGGCCATGTCGGTCACCTCGGGCCTGCCGGGGTACGCCGACGATTTTTTCGAGCCCTTCTGGAGTGCCTGCGAGGAGCACCAGATGGTGGTCAACCTGCACACCGGCGCGTCCGGCGCGGCCACTGACACCAAGTTCCTCTACGACGCCAAGCACGGCGGCATGCTCGGCCTCTACGAGGTCTTCGTGTTTACCCGCCGGCCGCTCTGGTTCATGATCTTCGGCGGCGTCTTCGACCGCCATCCCGACCTGAAGGTGGCCGTCACCGAGAACGGCGTGCAGTGGCTTCCCTCACTGATCCGGGACATGGAGAGCTTCTTCGATACCCACGGCGGCGCCCCCGTGCGCTCCTACCTGAAGATGCGCCCGGCCGACTACTTCGCCCGCCACGTCTCTATGGGCGGCTCGCTGATGAAGCGCTACGAGGCGGAGATGCGGGACGAGATCGGCGTCGATCGCCTCATGTGGGGGGCCGACTATCCGCATCTGGAGGGAGCGGTACCGGTGCACCGCCAGTCCATCGCGCACATCTTCGGCGGCATGCCCGAGGCAGACGTCCGGCGCATGCTGGGGCTCAACGCCGTCGGCCTGTGGGGCTTCGACGAGCCCTTGCTGCAGGCGGTGGCCGACCGGGTCGGTCCCACGGTCGATGATCTGACGGTCCAACTGCCGATGGCGGAGATCCCGCTGACCTTCAGCTGGAGCCTGGCCCGCCCGGTGCCCTTGATGTCCGACCGGCCCGACTGAGACGGTCGGGTTGGTCAGCCATCGTCGCTGATCAACAGCCGGTACCCCACGTCGAGGTGGTCCCGCTGCCGTAGTTCCCCGTAGCGGCGCTCCCAGGTGCCGTCGCGCAGATCGTCGGCCAGACGGGCCACCCCGCATTCGACCAAGGCTTGGTCGGCCAGGGCGATGCCGGAACAGTTCGCGCGGACGGTCGGATCTAGATAGGCCTGTGGTCGTTGCCAGTACGCGCCCAGCACGCCGTCGACCATGTCCGTCGGCAAGGGGAGGAGGTGTAGTGAGGTGCGGGGCAGGTGTTGGGCGATCTCCTCAATGCCGGGAGTCAGCCGGGCCGTGCTGGCTGCCACCTCGGGCAGGTAGTCACGGAGGAGCCAGAAGGAGGCGTGTATCTCGTGGTCAATGGCCAGGATGACGCGCCGGCGGGCGACCCGCCGGAGTTCGGACAACCCGGCCGCCCAGTCACCCCAGTGGTGCACTGTGAGGACAGCCAGGCACGCATCAACACTGCGGTCGGCCAGGGGCAGCGCGCTGGCGCTGGCTCGGATGGCCGGGGCACAGCGCGGCGAGCGCTGAGCCACCATGACGGGCGAAGGCTCGATGGCGATGACCTCGGCCATATCGGCCAGCGGTTCGTAGGAACCGGTACCGGCGCCGATGTTGACAATCCGTCGAGCGCCCGCCAGTTCGGCCCAGATCAGCGCCTCCCAGCGCGGGTCGGGACGTCGATGGGCCGAATATCCCTGCCCGATGGTGTCGTACCGGGATGACGTGGCCACAGGTGGCACCGGAGGCTCGGCCCTCCTCATCGGGCAACCGAGTGGCTCAGGGCAACCGCGTGATTCAGGCGGCCGCCTTCTCCAGAATGTGCACGCCACAGGCGGAGCCCAGGCCGATCACGTGCGTCAACCCGACCTTGGCCCCGGGGATCTGCCGGTCGCCGGCTTCGCCCCGGAGGTGCGTCGCCACCTCCCACACGTTCGCGATCCCGGTGGCGGCGATGGGGTGGCCCTTGGACTCCAGGCCGCCCGAGACGTTGACCGGCGTGGCACCGTCGCGCCAAGTGGCGCCCGAGTTGAAGAAGTCGACGGCGCCGCCCTGCTCGCAGAGCATGAGGTTGTCGTAGTGCACCAGCTCGGCGGTGGCGAAGCAGTCGTGCAGTTCAATCAGGTTGAGGTCCGCCGGACCGACCCCGGCCTGCTCGTAGGCCTGAGTGGCGGCGTTGCGGGTCAGGGTATTGACGTCGGGCAGGATCTGGCAGGACTCCTCCCACGGGTCGGTGGTGAGGATGGAGGCCGAGATCTTGACCGCCCGTCGCTGCTGCTCCAGGGACAGCGTCTTGAGCTTGGCCCCGCTCACGACCACCGCGGCGGCGGCGCCGTCGCAGTTGGCCGAGCACATCGGACGGGTATTGGGATAGGCGATCATGACGTCGCCCATGATCTGCTCCAGGCTCATGGCCTTGGAATAGGCGGCCAGCGGGTTGAGGGTGGAGTGGGAGTGGTTCTTCTCGCTGATCTTGGCGAAGAGCTCGAAGCTGGTGCCCCCGTACTTGTGGCCGTACTCCATGCCGATCTGGGCGAAGACCCCGGGCATGATCTCCGTGCCGATGCGGCCGTCGACCGGGGCCACGGCGCCGTAGCGACCCGAGGGGTTCCAGGTCGGCGTGTCGTCCTTGCGGCTGCCTCCCGAGAGCAGCCCGGCTCCGGAGAGCTTCTCGACCCCGAAGGCCAGCCCCATGTCGCACTCGCCCGCCTTGACCGCCATGGCGGCCACCCGCAGTGCGGTGGCGCCGGTGGCACAGGCATTGGCCACGTTGTAGACGGGGATGCCGGTCTGGCCCAACTGCTTCTGCAGCTGCTGCCCGATGCCGGCGTTGGCGGCCATCAGGTTGCCGGCCCCGATCACCCCCATGTCCTTCATGGTGACGCCGCCGTCGGCGAGGGCGCCGCTGACCGCCTCGGCGGCCAGGTCGACCAGGTCCAGGTCCGGGTGCTTGCCGAACTTGGTCATGTGGATGCCGAGGATCCAGAGGTCGTCGGATGCGGATGCGGATGCCATGGTGTTCAACCTCCCAGGGGTTCGAAGCCGAACCCGATCGCTTCGGTGTCTTCAGAGTCCGTGCCGATGACCTGCGTGGCCAGCCGTACTTTCATGCCCAGCGTGACGTGCTCGGGGTCGGGCTCCACATTGATCAGGTTGGCCCGCACGCTCGTGCCGCCGCAGTCCACCAGGGCGGCGACGTAGGGCACGGGCACACCCGGTGCGGCGAAGGCCACGATGGTGAAGGCCCGCACCTCCCCGGTGGTCGAGATGTCGGTCTTGGTGAATTCTGTCTTGCCGCAACTGGCACAGGCGTTACGCCTATCGAAGAAGCGGGCGCCACATGTGGTGCACTCATTGGCCGTCAGGTGGGGCTCATCGCCGAGCACCAGGTAGTCGACCAGCGGAATCTGCTTGGCCATCGCTCCTCTTCATTCCCTTGTTTCAGTCTCGTGGTTCTTGAACTGCTTCGAAATCGAACTGCATCGAACGTTGCGTCCCCCGCCACCGTAGCGGGCCTGGGAAAAGACCCGCCATTCCCTGCCTACCCGTTGCCCATGGGCCTGACCGGCATCTCCCCGTTGCCCGACGGCGTGATCTGGCCACAGGGCCATTAGCTTCGGGTTCATGGAATACACCCACCTCGGCCGTACCGGCCTCCGTGTCAGCCGCCTGTGTCTGGGCACTATGAATTTTGGTCCCGAGACAGACCAGCCCACCTCGTTCGAGATCATGGACAAGGCGCTCGAGGTCGGCGTCAACTTCTTCGACTCGGCCAACGTCTACGGGCGCTCCAAGGGCCGCGGCGCCACCGAGGAGATCGTCGGGCGCTGGTTCGCCCAGGGCGGCGATCGTCGTGAGCGCACGGTGCTGGCCACCAAGCTCTACGGCGACATGGGGGACTGGCCCAACGAGGGGAGGCTCTCGGCCCTGAACATCCGCCGAGCCTGCGACGCGTCGTTGCGCCGCCTCCAGACCGACCACATCGACCTTTACCAGATGCACCACGTCGACCGGGGCACGGGGTGGGATGAGATCTGGGAAGCGATGGAGGTGCTGCGGTCCCAGGGCAAGATCCTGTACGTCGGGTCATCGAACTTCGCCGGCTGGCACATTGCCAAGGCCCAGGCGGCGGCGGCGGAACGTCACTTCATGGGCCTGGTCAGCGAGCAGTCGATCTACAACCTGATGGCCCGCCGGGTGGAAATGGAGTTGCTGCCGGCCGCGGCCGACTACGGATTGGGGGTGATCCCGTGGTCGCCGCTGCACGGAGGGCTGCTCGGTGGTGTCGTGCGCAAGGAACGTGAGGGAAGCCGCCGCTATCAGGGCCGGGCGGCCGCCGACATCGAGGCCCGGCGGCCCCAGCTCGAGCGCTACGAGGACCTCTGCGACCAGGTGGGCGAGGAGCCGGCCACCGTGGGCCTGGCCTGGCTGCTGTCCCGTCCGCCCGTGACCGCTCCCATCGTCGGTCCCCGCACCCCCGACCAGTTCCAGGGGGCATTGCGCGCCGTGGAGATCACGCTCGACGACAAGGTTCTGGCGCAGCTCGATGAGATCTTTCCCGGCTACAAGACCTCGCCCGAGGAGTACGCCTGGTAGGACCCCGGCCCGGGTTGACGTGACCCCGCGTCGGCGTGAGCCCCGCCGACGTGGCCCCGGCCGATGTTGACGAGGCCAGCGCGACGTGACCCGGGCGATCGTGCCGTCGGGTTGGATCTGAACCCGGCCGGCGGCGCCACTGGCTGATGGTGCTGGAGGAGGCTGGCCACGCCCGAGCCCCCCGCCCGAGCCCCCGCCCGAGCCCCCCGCCCGAGCCCCCCGCCCGGCCTTCGAGGTTAAGCGGAATGGAGGCTTCCGCTTCAGCGATAGGCTGACCAGGCAGGGATGATCGTCCCGAGGTCCCGGAACGAGGTGGCAGGTCACAGGTGGTCGGCGCGGCAGGCACCAAGCGGGTGCATTATCAGGTGACCTTCGCCGCCCTCTCATTGGCGGCCATGGCCTTCAGCCTCCTCCAGTCGGCGGTGATCCCGGCCCTGCCCTCGCTCGAGCATTCGCTGCACGCGTCGGCCGACGCCGTGGCCTGGCTGCTCACCGGCTACCTCCTCAGCGCCGCCATCTGCACCCCCATCCTCGGTCGGATCGGCGACATGCGGGGAAAGGAAAAGGTCCTGTTGGTCGTCCTGGTCGTGCTCTCGATCGGCACCCTGGTCAGCGCCCTGGCCACCACGCTCCCGGTCATGTTGGTCGGCCGCATCATCCAAGGGGCGGGCGGCGCCGTCTTCCCGTTGTCCTTCGGGATCATCCGCGACGAGTTCCCGCCCGGGCGGGTGGTGGGTGCTATCGGATTCCTCTCGTCGATCCTCGGCGTGGGCGCCGGTCTCGGCATCGTGCTGGCCGGGCCGATCATCGTGCACCTGGACTACCACTGGCTCTTCTGGATTCCCCTCGGGCTGTGCGTGGTGGCCACCGTGGCGACCGTGATCTTCGTGCCGGAATCCCCGATCCGCACGCCCGGGCGCATCAACACCATCGGTGCGCTCCTGATGTCGGGCTGGCTGGTGGCCGGCCTGGTGGCCGTCTCCGAAGGGCCCGTCATCGGGTGGGGAGATCCCAAGGTCATCGGGCTCTTCCTGCTCGCCGCGGTCCTCGTCGTGTGCTGGATCCGTTCGGAGACCCGTTCCGCCTCGCCCCTGGTCGACATGAAGATGATGCGCATCCCCGAGGTGTGGACCACCAACCTGGCCGCGCTGCTCTTCGGTTTCGGCATGTACGTGATGTTCACGATCGTGCCCCAGTTCGTCGAGACGTCGACGAAGTACCACTACGGCCTCGGCGCGTCGGTGACGCAGTCCGGACTGGACCTGCTGCCCTTCGCCGCCGCCATGCTCTTCGTGGCTCCGCTCACCGGTCGCCTGTCGGTGGCCCTCGGCGGGCGCCGGGTCCTCCTGGCCGGCTGCCTGTTCTCAGCCGGCGCCTACGTCGTGCTGGTGCTCTGGCACGCCCACACCTGGCAGGTACTGATCGCGGCGGGACTGCTGGGCATCGGGATCGCCCTCGGCTACGCCGCCATGTCCAACCTGGTGGTCGAGGCGGTGCCGCAGTCCCAGACCGGGGTCGCCACCGGCATGAACACCAACATCCGCAACATCGGCGGTGCGGTCGGGGCGGGCGTGGCCACCAGCATCGTCGTGAGCAGCCTCCTGCGCGACGGCACGCCCGGCGAGCACGGCTACATCGTGGCCTTCGTGATCTCGGCCGTCGCCCTGTTGGTCGCGGCGGGGACGACGCTGCTCATCCCCCGGCACGCCGTGCACGATCCGAGTGACCTCGATCAGCTGAGCGCCCTCTCGGCCGGCGCGACCGCCATAGGGGCCACGGCCGCCAGAGTCGATTGATGGCGACGCGAGCGGAGCCGTTGTCCCGTCCGCTGCGGCGGGATGCCGAACTGAATCTTGAACGCATCCTCGTGGCGGCACAGGACGTCTTTGCCGAGCATGGTTTCGAGGCTTCGATGGAGCAGATCGCCGCTCGGGCTGGAGTTGGTGTCGGGACGCTCTACCGTCGCTTCCCCAACAAGGAGAGCCTGGTGTCGGCCGTCCTGGAGATGGCCGGTCAGCGCTCCCAGACACTGGCTCGCGAGATACTGGCCGATGCCACCCCCGCCGAGGGGATCTTCGAGTTCATGCGCCGGTGCGTCGGCATGTCACCGAATCTGCGGGCGTTGGTGTCGCGGTCACCCGAACTGGCCCAGACGCACGTGTCGATGGTCGAACGGCTCGCCCCCACGGTCAATCGCATGATCGCCAACGCAAAGGCCGCCGGCGTTCTGCGAGACGACGTGACGTTCAGTGACATCGCGGTGATTCTCATGTCCGTGCGCTCGGTGGAGGACCGCTGCGGAGGACGCGGGAGGCGGGGGAGCGGCGGAAAGCTCGGTGCCCAACAGGGCGAGCGTCACCTGCAGCTCTTGATCGACGGGCTCCGGGTCACGAACTCGGCGCTGCCCCATCGCCCACTGTCACGAGCCCAGCTGGGGGAGCTGCTCGTTGGGGAGTGACCTCTGTCTCCAGGCCTCCAGGCCGCCACACACCACTGCCGTTACCACACTGTCTCCGCTTCGCCACCACCACCGCTTTGCCAGCATGCCGTCAACCGGCAAGCGAGGAGTCACGAAGTCGTAGAGCCGGTAAGTTCCGGTTCGGACTCCGGTGGTTGCTTGGTCGCGGTGGCGGCCAGGTCGTCGGCGTCCACCGACAGTTCCGGCAGGATGCGGTCGAGCCAAGCTGGGAACCACCAGTTGGCTTTGCCGAACATCATCATGACCGAGGGCACCACGCACATGCGGATCAGCACGGCGTCGACGAGGATCCCCCCGGCCAGCCCGATGCCGAATTCCTTGATCACACGTTGGCCACCGAGAATGAACGACCCGAATACGAGGATCATGATGAGCGCGGCAGCAGTGATCGTCTTGCCCGTGGCGGCCAATCCGTTGCGCACGGCGACCCTGTTGTCGCCGCCGGACTTGATGTACTCCTCATGGATCCGGGTCACCAGGAACACCTGGTAGTCCATGGACAACCCGAAGAGGATGGCGAAGAGCATCACGGGTAAGAACGATTCAACCGGCCCGCTCTGGTTGATGCCGACAATTCCACCCCCGTATCCCCACTGGAAGACCGCCACCACGATCCCGAAGGCGGCGCCGATGGAGAGCAGGTTCATGACGGCCGCGGTGAGTGGGATGACGAAGCTTCGGAACACGATGCACAACAGGATGAATGACATCAAGACGACCAGACCGATGAAGAGCGGCAACTTGGACGTCAGGACGTTGGCGAAGTCGACAAAGAGCGCAGTGCTCCCCCCGACCAGCACCTTTACCCCTGAGTCGCCCACCGTATTGGGGACGGTGTCGTTGCGTAAGTGATAGATGAGAGCGGTCGTCTGGGAAGCTTGCGGGGACGTGGTGGGGTACGCGTCGATGAGGGCAACGCTTGCGCCGTTCTTGCTCGGGATGTACAGGGGCTGTGTGACCTGGGCCACCCCCGGCTGTTCCTTCACTTGCGCGGCCACATTGGCGATGACCGCCTTCTCAGCGTTGTTGTGCACCAACGAGACCAGCTGCAGCGGCCCGTTGAAGCCGGGGCCGAACCCCCGGGCCAACATGTCGTAGGCCTGCCGGGTCGTCGTGCCGGCCGGGTCGCTGCCCTGATCCGAGGATCCCAGGCGAAGCGAGAAGAAGGGCAGGGCGATGACCACGATCACGATCAAGGCCAGGGAGGCCGAGACAACGGGGAATCGCTGCACCCGGTCGGCCCAGTTGGGCCAAAATCCCTTGTTGTCAGCGCCGACCACCCGCGGACCGTTCTCGGCCAGGTTCCGCTTCTGCTTGCGACTCATGACCTTGGGACCGATGAAGCCCAGCAGGGCCGGGAGGAGGGTCAGGGCGGCGATCATGGTCAGGGCCACACCGATAGAGGCTGCCACGGCCAGTCCGTAAAGGAAGGTGACGCCCAGGGCGAACATGCCCAACAGGGCGATGCACACGATGATCCCGGCGAAGAGCACGGCGCGGCCCGAGGTGTTGACGGCGTTGACAATGGAGCTGTCGGGATCCCGGCCAGCCACCAGGCCCTGCCGATGCCGGGTCACGATGAAGAGGGCGTAGTCCACGCCCACCCCCAGGCCGATGAGGAGCACCAATTCGGGGGCGAACTGGGGCATCTTCAATAGGTGGCTGAGCAAGTCGATCAGACCGACGGCGGTACCCAGCGCGAATAGGGCCGAGACGATGGGGAGGACGGCCGCGAAGGCCGAACCGAACACCAGCAAGAGGACGACCAGCGCCAGGAGGACACCGAGTCCGGTGCCGCCAAAGGACTGCCGGTCCGAGAGTTCGGCGAGCTGACCCGAGACGGCCACGTGGAGATTACCGCTGTCGGCGGCGGTGGCCGTGTTGACGAACCTCTTGGCCTCCGGCTGGGTCAGATTTTGGACCTGCTGGTCCAGCGTAACCGGGATAAAGGCGATGGTCTCGTCGTGATTGATGTTCTGGGCCCCTTCCGGGGTGTAGGGACTTTCCGCGGAGGTGACGTGGGGCAGTGTCTCGATCTTCTGGATCATGGCGGTGATGCGAGCCTTGACAGCGGGGTCGGTGACCTTGGCGTCACCCGAGGTGGCATAGACGATTTGTTCGATGTCGCCCGACACCTTGGGTGCGGCCGATTGGAGGAGCTTGATCGCCTCGGTCGACTGCGTATTCGGCAAAGAGAATGAATTCGAGAACGCTGAGCCGACGGTGTTCCCTAGCGTGAGCGCCCCGACCACGATGACGAACCAGATCGAGACCACGAGCCATCGGTGGCGGACACACCACCCGGCCAGGGTGCGCAACATTCAGAACTCTCCTCAGGTACCGATGAGGCGGCGGCATGCCTCCCTCTGACCAAACGCTACTGCCCGATGAAGGCTTCCTCGACGAAGCGGTGAACCAGGCAATCGATCAGCCGATGACCTGGTGATCCGACGTGCCCGAAGTCGATCGGCCGCTGAGCCGGTGGTGGAAATGACCCGAACGATGCCAGACGAAGAGGCCGATCAGGGCAAAGAGGAGCCAGGGGATGTGGACGTAGGAAACGGTCGATCCGGCCGCCACTGCGACGAGGACCAGCAGGACGAGGAACGGGACCAACCGGCGACGGCGTGAGGGAGCTGAGGCCGGCTCGTCCTGGAGCCGGGGCAGATCGTCGAACAGTCCTTTCAGGTCGCCCCGAGTGATGGCGCCCATGGCCCGGTCCAGACGTTCCTTGAACTCGGCCGCATCGAGCCGACCCTCGGCGAAGTGGCGGGAGAGCGTGTCGGCCACCTCGTTGCGTTCGGCATCCGAGGCGCGCAGGTGGGTGTCGGTGTCGGGGTTGACCCGGCGGCCGGCGGCGTAGACCGGGTCCCATAGATAGCGCATGGTGTGGCCTTTCTGGTTCGGTTGCGGATTTCGGTTGCTGTTTGGGTGTCTCGGGTGCTGTGAGAGGCGTCTCGGGTGCTGGGGGTGCTGGGGGTGCTGGGGGTGCTGGGGGTGCTGTGGGTGCTGTGAGAGGCACAGTGAGGCTGTGAGGCAGTGAGGACCAATGTCAGCGGGCCCGCTCGCGGGCCAGCAAATCCTCGGCCACCGAGACGTCGGTGCCCTCTTCGGGGATCAGGAGCCAACCGGCCAGATACAGCGGGACAGCCAGGCCGCCGAGGAAGGAGAGCGCCACGAACCCGATCCGTACCAAGGTGGGGTCGACATCGAAGTAGTCCGCCAGGCCGACCGCCACGCCGGCGAGCATCCGACGTTCGCCCCCACGGCGGAGCTGGTCCTCGTCGACGGGGTGCGCCCCCGATGCCGGGCCAACGGCGGGGCCTGGATCCTGTGGTGTGCTTTCCGAGGTTGTCGTTTCCATGCCTCCAGCTTGAAGGACGGCGGCGCCCGGCGAAATCGGGGATGACCCTGACCCGGTCCGGTTGGGTCAGGGATGTCCCTGATGGTTCGGCCTTCCGGGGCGCGCGATCATCGTGGTATCGAGCAAACCTCTGATTCCGACCAGCGCCGGCCCGGCGCCGCGGCTCCCGAGCCGGCCCCCGAGACCTCCCGGCGTCCCGCCGGTGGCTGGGGTGGTGGCCGTCCCGGGCCGTGGGGAGCGCCGGGGTGCCCACCTGACCGCCACGTTTCGGGTCATCGCCGGCATCGCCATCCCCACGGGCCGTTGCGCCGCGATCCCGAAGCCCGGGTTCTGGCCGGCGTCTGCGGAGGGGTATCTGAATGGACCGGGATCGACGTCACCATCGTGCGGATCGGGTTCGCCCTACTCACGCTGATGAGCGGTGTCGGCGTGCTCATGTACGCCGCGGGGTGGCTGCTGCTCCCCTTACGGGGCGAGTCGACCAGCATCTTGAACCGGGCCTTTCGAGATCGGCGGGGGATCCGCCTCGTCATCGCCGTCATCCCGCTCCTCGTGCTGGCTCAGTTCGTCGCGGGTCATCTGCACGCCGGCTACATCGGGACCTTCACCTGGCCCGTCTTCCTGGCCGCCGCCGGCGCGATCCTGATCTGGCGCAATGCGAGTGAGCAGGAGCGGGTGTGGATCGACGTCGATCTGAAGCCGATGCTCCAGGCGGGCATGGGACCGCACTCGCGCCGGGCGTTGTCCGTGCGCCTCGGCGTCGGCGCGTTGCTGGGCCTGGTCGGCGTGCTCGTGCTGGTGTTGGGGCACCCCAGCGCCCAGGCCCTGCGTCCGGTCGGTGGGGCGTTGCTGGTGCTGGCCGCCATCGTGGTGATCTTCGGGCCGTGGTGGATCAGCCTGGTGCGCGACCTGATCTCGGAACGCCAGGCCCGGGCCCTGGCGGAAGAACGAGCCCAGATGGCGGCCCACGTGCACGACTCGGTCCTGCAGACGCTCGCCCTCATTCAGCGCTCGTCTGATGACCCCCAGCAAGTGGTGCGCCTGGCCCGTTCGCAGGAACGGGAACTGCGTTCCTGGCTCTTCGAGGGCCGACCTCCCGGCACCTTCAGTGACGACGCCGCCACCTTGACCGAGGGCATCGGCGTGCTGCAGAGCCAGGTCGAGGCCACGCACGGCGTCACGGTCCAGGTGGTGGTAGTGGGTGACTGCCCTCTCACCGACGGCTTGCGCGCGCTGCTCGACGCCAGCCGGGAGGCCACGGTGAATGCGGCCAAGTGGTCCGGCGCCTCGCAGGTGTCGCTCTACGCCGAAGTGGAGTCCGACGTGGTGATGCTGTTCGTCCGTGATCGTGGTCACGGGTTCGACCCCGGTGCCGTGCCGGAGGATCGGCAGGGCATCGCCCAGTCGATCCGGGCCCGTATGTCTCGCTACGGCGGCTCGGCGGTCATCCGCTCGGCCCCTGGTGAGGGAGCCGAGGTCGAGCTCTCCATGCCCCGACGCGAGTTGGTCCCATGACGCGAGTTGGTCCCATGAGGGGATCGGGCCGGTGAGCCCGACGGGACCCGGTCGTCCACGCCTCTTCCTCGTCGATGACCATGCCGTCTTCCGGGCCGGGGTGCGGGCCGAGCTGGGGGAGGCCGTGGAGGTCGTGGGTGAGGCCGATGAGGTCGAGGCGGCTATCGAGCTCATCACTGAACGCGTGCCCGACGTCGTCCTGCTCGACGTCCACCTGCCGGGCGGCGGTGGACGCGCTGTCCTCGAAGGCGTGTTGCCGAACCACCCTGAGGTGCAATTCCTGGCGCTGTCGGTCTCCGACGCGCCCGAAGATGTCATCGCCGTCATCCGGGCCGGCGCCCGGGGTTACATCACCAAGACGATCTCGGGGGACGAATTGCTCCAGGCGGTGTATCGAGTGGGGGCTGGCGACGCAGTGTTCTCGCCTCGATTGGCCGGCTTCGTCCTCGATGCCTTCTCGAACGCGACCGGCCCGGGAGGCGGGGCCGGCGGCGGGGCTGCCGGCGGAGGGGGCGGAGGTGTCGGCGCGGGCGACGGTCGTGGCGGCGTCGGGATTGGCGGGAGCGGTGGTGGGCCCAGCGGTCGGGGCGGAGGCGCCCTTCACCCTGGGCTCGACCCCGAGCTCGACCAGCTCTCGCCGCGAGAGCAACAGGTACTCCGTCTCATCGCTCGCGGATACACCTACAAGGAAGTGGCGCGGGATCTGAGCATCTCCGCCAAGACGGTGGAGTCGCACGTCTCGTCGGTGTTGCGCAAACTGCAGCTCTCGACCCGGCACGAGCTGACCAAGTGGGCCACGGATCGGCGCCTGGTCTAACTCCGTTTTGACCTGGTCTCCCTCCACTTTCGAAGGGGAGGCGGCAGTCCGGCTAGACATTGACGACCACCAGCCGGAGAGGAACGTCGTGAGCGCAGAGGGCGAGCCGAGGGAGATGGCCGATCTGAATTCGGAACATCGCGACGCGGCGACGCTCGCTACGGCAGCTGGCCAGGCCTTGTTGGAGTTGCGCGCCGGTCCGTCCCGCCTCACCGACGTGGGGGCGGCCGGGGATCGGCTGGCCCACCAGCTTCTGGTCAAGGAATTGGGGCGGCTCTACCCCCACGACGACGTCCGGTCCGAAGAAGGGTTGGAGCATGTGTCGGGCTCGGGCCGGCTCTGGATCATCGATCCCCTCGACGGGACGAGGGAGTTCCGGCAGTTGGAGCGATCCGACTGGGCCGTCCACGTGGCCCTGGTCATCGGGGGCCAGGCCGTCGTTGGCGCGGTGGCCCTGCCGGCCATCGACATCACGCTCTCGACGGGCGCGCCCCGCGAGTTGGCCCCCCGGGCCGAGGGTGCCCAGCCGAGGGTCGTCGTAAGCCGGAGCCGGCCGCCTGAAGTGGCCTACGACGTGGCCGAGGCCATCGACGGCGTCATGATCCCCATGGGCTCCGCCGGCGCCAAGATCGGGGCCGTCGTCCTCGGTGCGGCTGACGTGTACGTGCACGCCGGGGGTCAGTACGAGTGGGACTCGGCCGCCCCGGTGGCGGTGGCCGAGGCGAGCGGCTTGCACGCATCGAGGCTCAACGGTGACCCGTTGCGCTATGGCGCCCCCGATGCCTGGCTGCCGGACCTCATGGTGTGCCGACCCGAGCTGGCGGACGCTGTCTTGGCAGTGACCACGGCCGATCGTCGTCCCTACTATTGACTATTGACCCGGTTGGCTCACTTCTGGGGTCTGGCGTGGCGGCGTCTATGAGGGCGGCGTCCGGAGTGCGGAGTCTGTCGAGAGCAGCCGACCGTCGACCGTCTCCTGGTTGTTGACCTGCCGCCATGTGTCCAGGTCCATCGGGCCCTTGTAGGACACCCTGATGCGACCCAGAGACCCGAGACCCGAGACCCGAGACCCGAGACCAGAAAGGGCCCCCACTCACGGGGAGTAGGGACCCTGTCCGGATCTTGTTCTTCGGTGCACGAGCGCCCACAAGGGCATCTGTGACCTAGATGGCGCGAACGTTCGCGGCCTGAAGCCCCTTGGGGCCTTGATTGGTCTCGAACTCGACCTTTTGCCCTTCTTCGAGGTTTCGGTACCCCGTTCCGGAGATCGCGCTCGAAATGCACGAATACGTCTGGGCCGCCACCGTCCTGGGTGATAAAGCCGAAGCCCTTCTCACCGTTAAACCACTTCACGGAACCAGTTGCCATTGAAAATCCACTCCTTCCCTGGCCAGATTTGGCCCGTTTTCTGGGGGCCATGGCCGGTGCGACTCTCTCGAGTCAGAGGGATTTCCAAATCTGTAATGGTGGTGCCCTCGGGGAGAACCTTAGCGCGCCGGACTACGAGATCGCAGTCCGGGCTCAGATTTGGGCGAGGGGGAGGGCTCGCCCGGGAATTCCGCTTCCCGGATCGGCCGGGACCCGATAGGTGTCCGCACCCACGTCAGACGACCTGTACGGGGGCCAGAACCTGGCCGGTCGGGCGGCAACGCGGCGGCCAGGCGGAGGGCGCGGGCCGAGGTGGCGGCACCGGGATGGACGGCCAGGCCAGGCCGGGCCGAGCCGGACCGAGCCGAGCCGAGCCGGACCGAGCCGAGCCGAGCCGAGTCCGCCCGCAGCAATCGGGACAGCCCCCTTGCGCAGCCCTCATCGGGGCGGGATAGCTTGCCAGTGTCGAGACACGTCTGGACCGGACACAGGAGGCATCCGCCATGACCGTGACCACCAATCCCTACTTGGAGGGGAACTTCGCCCCGGTCCTGACCGAGGTAACCGAGACGGACCTCAGGGTCACCGGTTCCATTCCGGTCGAGCTCAACGGGCGCTATCTACGCAACGGTCCCAACCCGGCCAGCGCCCCTGAGCCCTCCCTCTACCACTGGTTCACCGGGGACGGCATGATCCACGGCATCCGGCTCCATGACGGCGAGGCCGAGTGGTACCGCAACCGGTGGGTGCGATCTGGCCCCGTGGTGGAGGCATTGGGGGAGGACCCGCCCGCCGCAGCCAAACGCCGTCCCGGCCTCGTGCACGGCGGTCTCGATTTCGCCCCCAACACGAACGTCATCGGGCATGCCGGCCGCACGTTTGCCATCGTCGAGGCCGGCGCACTGCCCTATGAGCTGACCGACGAGCTCGAGACCATCGGAGCATGTGACTTCGACGGGACGCTTTCGGGCGGGTATACGGCCCACCCCAAGCGTGACCCCCTGACGGGGGAGCTGTACGCCGTCTCGTACTTCTTCGGCTGGGGCAACGACGTCGAGGTCACGGTGCTCGATCCCGACGCCAGGGTCCGCTCGGCCCGCCGGGTCACCATGGGCGGTCCGGTCAGCCTGCACGACAGCGCCATCACCCAGAAGTGGATCGTCCTGCTCGACCTGCCGGTGCTCTTCGACCTTGACATGGTGACGGCAGGCGCCCGCTTCCCCTACCGATGGTTCGAGGACTATCCGGCCCGGGTCGGGCTGCTGCCGCGGGACGGCGACACCACCGAGGTGGTCTGGCACCAGGTCGACCCGTGTTACGTCTTCCATACCCTCAACGCGTACGACGAGCCCGACGGTGACGGGATCGTGCTCGATGTGGCTCGCCATTCCTCCATGTTCCGCACCTCGCTGCTCGGCCCGGCCGAAGGCCCGCCCACGCTGGAACGCTGGCACCTCGACGGGCATGGGAGTCCGGTCAAGGAGGAACGCCTCGACGACCGGGGCCAGGAGTTCCCGCGCATCGATGAGCGACTGACGGGCCGCCCGCATCGATACGGCTACAGCGTCGCCGCCGGCGAGAACGACGGGATATTGGGCACCGAGTCCGGGCTGATCCGCCACGACCTGGCGGCCGCCGCCAGCGAAGTGCGCAACTTCGGCCGCGGGACCACGCTCGGCGAGGCCATTTTCGTCCCCCGCAGCGCCGGCGCCCCCGAGGCCGACGGTTGGGTGATGACCCTGGTGCATCAGGCTGACACCGACTCCTCCGCTCTGTACATCCTCAATGCGGAGGACATCTGTGGGGAGCCAGACGCGGTCGTCCATCTGCCCCAGCGGGTGCCGGCCGGCTTCCACGGCAACTGGGTCCCCGATCTCGTCTGACGAGTGCTCGCCGCTGCCGGTCGGAGAGATCCTGAACGGCCGACCGGCGCCCATGTCCCCGCCGCGCCGCGACCGCCGAGTCAGTCCGCTCGCTCGGCCTCCCACCGGGCGACCAGGCGCTTTGGCGCCGTGAGGCAGTAGCTCTCGTAGATCAGCTCGGCCATCTCGTCCCAGTCGGGCGCCGCCCTCAGGTCGAGCCGCACGCCGACCCACCCCTTCGGGCCTACGTATTTGGGCACGAAGAACCGTTCCGGATCGGACCCCACCAGAATCCCCTGGGCGCCAGCGGGCGCCTTGAGGGTCATCGACGTCTGATCCTCGCTGATGGTGACGAAGAGTTTGTCCCGGACCCGGAAGGCGGGAGCGGTGTGCCCACCGAAGGGCTTCTCGACCGCCTCGGGCAGCGACATGGAGACGGCCCGGATGCGGGCGACGGCACCGCGGGTGGCCATCTCGGGGCTCAGTCGGCGACGCCGACGCCGACGCCGACGCCCCCGACGCCGACGCCGCCGCCGGCGCCCGGCCGCCGACGCCCGATCCTCAGCCACGGCGTCATAGCTCGCATAGTCGGACCCGGTGTCATCGGCGAACTCGAATTCCAGCAGCCCCGCGTCGCCCCACTTCTCACGCAGGTAGCCGCCATTGGCATCGAGCAGGCCCAGCTTGCGCGTGTTCGGGACCAACTTCGCAAAGAATCCACGGGCGAAACCACCCATCGGGTTGATCTTGGACGCCGTCGCCGCTTCGAACAGGAACGGCACCACCTCCGCTTCGGTCGTCCCCATGCGCTCCCACACTTCGGGCGTCGTCGCCCGTGACCGGCTGTTCAAGGTGGCCTCGACCATGAACTCCTGGCGCTCGAGCAGTTCGGCCTCGCTCAAAGATGCGTAGAACTCCGACAGCGTCAGGACCCCGAACGCCACATGCCGGGCCTCGTCGGACATGACGTAGCGCAACAACTTCTTCAACAAGGGCTCCTGCGTCCGCCGCAGCATGTCACCGAACGCCGCCAACGCCAGCGACTCGATAACGATCTGCATCCCTAGATACGCAATGTCCCAGCGGCTGTCCTCGAGCAGTGACCAGATCTGCGCCCTGAGGAAAGGGCTCATCGGGTAGGCGTCACCCAACTTCATGGACAGGTACTTTGCGAAGACCTCGGTATGCCTGGCCTCGTCCATGGTCTGGGTGGAGGCGTAGTACTTGGCGTCGATCCACGGCACGGTCTCCACGATCTTGGCCGCCGTCATCATGGCGCCCTGCTCGCCGTGCATGAACTGGCTGAGGCTGGCCTTGAAGAACTCGATCCCGAGCTGCGAGTACTCCTTCTCGGACCACGTGGCCAGCGGCGACCCCGGAAGCGTCCCCGCCACCCGTGCCACCGCCAGGATGGGGCTGTCCTGATCGGCCACCAGGCGCTCGGGGTCCACCGGCGTGTCCCAGTCCAGGTCGGTCACGCTGTTCCACTGCGACCCCATGGCCTTGTTGTAGAGGGTCACCAGCTGCCCCCGGTTCCGCTCGTAGTCCCACAGGAACAAGCGGTCGGCGTGGTCCTCGATGACATGGATGGCCTCGTCCATGTCGCCCCGACTCGGCGGCGGAGGACTCACCTCCCGCCCCTCCCCGAAGGCGGCCCCGACGGTCGTGCGGCCCCTCTCCGTACTTTCGGTCATGTCGCTCACCCCTCTCCAGCCCGGTCGCTCTCTCAGCCTCCAGCCCGGTCGCTCTCTCAAGCCACCAGCCCGGTCGCTCTCTCAGCCTCCAGCCCGGTCGCTCAGCTCCTCTTTCCACCCATATTGGCGTTGGGCGCAGCCTTCTCCACCAGCCCGGGGATGACGCCGCCCAGCTCGGCCGGGTCCCAGCGATCGTCCTTGTCGGCCCCGGGGCCGGCCACCCAGCCTTCGGCCACCGAGATGTTGCCGCCCATGACGTTGAAGACCCGCCCGGTGATGCCGGCCGACTCCGAACTGCCCAGCCACACGACGATCGGCGCGATGTTGCCCGGGTCGAGCGGGTCGAACTCCTCGGGCTTCTTGGCCGCCGAGGCCTCACCCATGCCCAGGTTCTCGGTCATGCGGGTCAGGGCGGCGGGGGCGATGGCGTTGACCGTCACGCCGTAGCGGCCCAGCTCCATGGCGGCGATGATGGTCATGGAGGCGATGCCCGCCTTGGCCGCGCCGTAGTTGGTCTGGCCCACGTTGCCGTAAATCCCCGACGGCGAGGTCGTGTTGATGATCCGGGCGTCGTTGGTCTCGCCCGCCTTGGAGCGGTTGCGCCAGTACTCAGTGGCATGGCGCATCGGGGCGAACGTGCCCCGCAGGTGGACCCGGATGACGGCGTCCCACTCCTCAATGGTCATGTTGACCATCATGCGGTCGCGCAAGATCCCGGCGTTGTTCACCAGCACATCGAGGCCGCCGAAGGTGTCGATGGCCGTCTGCACCAGTCGGCCGGCCCCGTCGTAGTCCGAGACGTCGTCGCCGTTCGCCACGGCCTCGCCGCCCATGCCCCGCACCTCGTCGACGACCTGCCCGGCCGGGCCGTCCGAGCTGCCGCTGCCGTCGACTTCCGCGCCGAGGTCGTTGACCACGATCTTGGCGCCCTGGCTGGCGAACTCGAGGGCGTGCTCCCGCCCGATGCCCCGTCCCGCCCCGGTGATGACGACGATGCGTCCGTCGCAGATTCCCACGTGCTCTCTCCTTATTGGTTGGACTGGCCCGCTGCCGCTCGATATTGATCACGCAGCAGCCGCTTGTAGATCTTCCCCGTATCCTCGCGCGGCAGCTGGGCGGTGAAATCGACGCTGCGCGGGCACTTGAAGTGGGCCAGGTGCTCCCGGCAGAACTCCATCAGCTCCCGCCCCAGCTCAGGGGTGCCGTCGACCCCCTCGGCCGGCTGCACCACGGCCTTGACCGCCTCGCCCCACTCGGCGTCGGGCACCCCGATAGTCGCCGCGTCGCCCACCGCCGGGTGCTGCAGGAGGACGGCGTCGACCTCGGCCGGGTAGATGTTGACGCCGCCGGAGATGATGAGGTTGGCGGTGCGGTCGGTCAGGAACAAGAAGCCCTCGTCATCCATGTAGCCCAGGTCGCCCAGGGTGAAGTACTCACCCCGGAAGGCGCCGGCCGTCTTGGCGGCGTCGCCGTAGTAGTCGAACTTGGTCGCCGCCACCGCCCGTAGATACACCAGGCCGATCTCACCGGCCGCCGCCTCGCCGCCGCCCGTCCCGCCGCCCTCGGTCATCACCTTGACCAGCCCCGGCACCATCGGCCGCCCGACCGTCCCAGGGTGGGCCAGCCAGGTGGCCGAGTCGACCAGCGTGCCGAGTCCCTCGGTGGCGGCGTAGTACTCGACCACGATCGGCCCCAGCCACTCGATCAACCGGGCCTTGACGTCGACCGGGCACGGGGCTGCCCCGTGGATGATGAAGCGCAGCGACGACAGGTCGTGCTTCGTCCGCACGTCGTCGGGCAGGGCGTGCAGGCGGTGGAACATGGTCGGCACCATGTGGGTGTGGGTGATGCCGCGCTCCTCAATCAGCCGCAGCGTTTCGGCCGGGTCCCACTGGTCCATGATCACGATCGGGACGCCGTAGATCATGGGCACGGCGACCGAGAAGGCCAGCGGCGCGGCGTGATAGAGCGGACCGGTGCACAGGTGAGCATCGATGCTGTGGGCCCAGTCCTCGTCGTACCCGCAGAAGTTGACCGTGGCCAGGGCGCTGGGCGCTGCCCCGTCGCGGTGCACGCCCTTGGGGCGCCCGGTCGTCCCCGAGGTGTAGAGCATCTGGGTGCCGAGGACCGGGTCGGTGATGTCCGACCCCTCCTCGGCGGCGATCACCTCTTCGTATGACTCGAACTCCGGCGCCGCGCCGCCCACGGCCAGCCGGACGATCTCCCGACCCGATGCGCTGCCGCCGGCCTTGCCACCGGCGGCCTTGCCACCGCCGGCCTTGCCACCGACGCCGCTCGCCGCCTCCACGATCTTGTCGCCCAGCGCCGCCGCCCCGATGAACGCCTTGGCCTCGCAGTTGTCCACGATGTAGGCCGCTTCCTCACCGGTCAGGTGCCAGTTGATCGGCGTGAGCCGCAGGCCGCCCCGCTGGGCTGCGTACAGCACCTCGATGAACTCGGGCCGGTTGGTGCACATCAGCGCCACGCTGTCGCCGACGCCCAACCCCCGCGCCGCGCCACGCCCGCACCAGCCGGTTGATGTTGGCGTTGATCTCGCCGTAGGTGCGGTCCCCGTAGGCGGTGAAGAGCGCAGGCCGCTCTGGCCCCTGCGCCGCCCACCAGGCGAGGAGCATGCCGTTGGCGGCGGCCGTGGTCTTGTCCCGTATGCCCATCATCGCCCCGACTCCCTCATCGCTTCGGTCGGATCACTGCGCCGCCCGATCACTTGGCCGGCTCGAACAGCGGCAGTTGCCGGCCGTCGCTCATCGGCTCCCAGGTGACGGTGACCGCCATGCCGATGGTGACGCTCTCGGGCGGGCAGCCGATCACGTTGCTCATCATGCGCACGCCCTCATCGAGGTCGACCAGGACCACGGTGTAGGGCTCCCCGTTCGAGAACGCGGCGCCGGTGCTCGCCGGCTTGTGCTCAATCGTCACGGCGACGACGGTGGCTCGCCCGCTGGCCGTCCGCCACTCGAGGGTTGAACCGGTGGCCCCACAGCCGGGGCAGAACGATCTTGGATAGAAGATCCCCTTGTCGCAGGCGGTGCACCACTGCACCAGCAGCCGCCGCTCGCGGGTCGCATCCCAGAAGGGGCCGCTCTCCTCGGTGGCCCGGGGCTCCATCCGGACGGGCGCCGTGGGCTGGCCGGCGACCGGTGCGTCGGCCATCAGCGGACCTCCCTCGTCACAATGTCTCCTCGGTACCGAGGACGGCGGTCGACATGCAGGACAGGACCATGCCCGATCCGTGGGCCACGGCGACCTTGGCGCCGGGCACCTGGCGCTCGCCGTTGGGATTCCCGTCGTCCCCCACGGCCTTGTCGCCGCGCAGCTGGCGCACTGCCTCGGTGATCAGGAACATGCCGTACATGCCAGGGTGGGTGAAGGAGAGGCCGCCGCCGTTGGTGTTCATCGGCAGGGATCCGCCGGGGCCCAGTTTGCCGTCGGCGGCGAAATGTCCGCCCTCGCCCTTGGGGCAGAACCCGAGGTCCTCGAGATGCAGCAGCGCGGTGATGGTGAAGCTGTCGTAGCCCATCAAGACGTCGACCTCGGCCGCGGTGATGCCGGCCATGGCGAAGGCGTTGGCGCCCGAGACGGCGCCCGGGGTGGTGGTGAGGTGGGGCATCTGGGAAATCATCATGTGATCGTGGCAGGTAGCTGCGCCGAGCACGTAGACCGGCGGCTGGCGCAGAGTGCGGGCCCGCTCGGCGCTGGTCATCACGAAGGCGCCAGCGCCGTCGGTGACCAGGCAGCAATCGAGCAGGTGCAGCGGGTCGTTCTGCATGGGCGAGGCGAGCACGTCGTCGATCGTCAGGGGCGTCTGGTAGCGGGCCCGGGGGTTCATGGCGGCCCACTCCCGCGTGCTCACGGCGATCTGAGCCAGCTGCTCGGACGTGGTGCCGAACTCGTACATGTGCCGGCTCGCAGCCAGTGCGTACGGCCCCATCGGCATGCGCAACCCGAAGGGGAGTTCCCACTCGGCCATGGGGTTGGGCCCGGCGGGAAAGCGGCGTTCCACCCGGCGCTTCTGGGTGCGGTCGCTCCGCGGTGTCGACGCGTAGACGCTGACCACCACGTCGCACAGGCCGGCGGCGATGGCCGAGGCGGCGTGCTCGAGGTGGACCTCGTAACTCGAGCCCCCGGTCATGGTCGAATCGGTGAAGCGGGGGTGAACCCCCAGATACTCGGCCAATCCCATCGACGACTCCGCATGGCACACCCCATCGACGTCCGCCAGGGTGAGGCCGGCGTCTTCGAGGGCACTGAGGACCATGGCCACTTCCAGGGGCCGACCGGTGCGGTCCAACTCGCCCGTCGGCGACACGTCGTCGGCCACCCCGACGATGGCGGCGGCGCCCCGCAGCGTGCGATCCCCCCGACTCATTCCCGACAACCCCCCGGTTCCGACGCGTGCTGATGCGGTCGATGTGATGTCGATGTCGATGTCGCTCAGGCGTTCTTGGGGAGCTCGGAGAACGGGGTCACGCGGTCGTTGTTGGGTTCCTTCGGCAGCCCGAGCACACGCTCACCGATAATGTTGCGCTGCACCTGGTCGGTCCCCCCGTAAATGGGCGGCGCCTGGGCGAACAGCGCCATCTCGGTGACACCGCCGGCGAACGGGTCACCGGTGGCCTGGGCCAGGCTGGCCTTGTCGTCGGCGTTGTACGCGTGCAGCATGCCCGACGGCCCGGCGATCCGCAGCCCGAGGTCACGGGTCAGCCGCACGATCTGGCTCATGGAGAGCTTGGCCACGTTCGGCATGCCCGGGATGTCGCGGCCCTGCTCCTTGACTGCCTTGACGCGCAATCCGTTGAACCGCCCCAGCTCGCCCAAGGTGTACAGGCGGGCCAGATCCTGCCGAATGCCGGCATCCGTGTTGACCTTGTTCTGCTGGGCCAGCCCGATGAGCATGCCCGCCCCGCCCCGCATGGCCGCGAACACACCGCCGCTGTTTCCTCTTCGTCCACTACCCGCCGCACCGCTCCGACCGTCCGCACCGCCTCGACCGTCCGCACCGCTCCGACCGACCGCATCGCCCCCTTGCGATCCGTTCTGAGACGGGACCAGATCGCCCACTCGCTTCGAGAGCGCGTCCATGACCGTGCCGGGTTGCGCGAGTCCGCCTCCGGCGGCGTTGCCCCCACCCGAGCCCAGGCCGGCACGCTCGTTCATGAGCGTGGTGTTGGCGGCGGCCCACCCGTTGTTGAGACCACCGATGAGAGCGGAGTCGGCCACCCTGGCATCGGTGATGAAAACCTCGTTGAAGAGGGAGTGCCCCGTCATCTCCTTGAGTGGGCGGACGTCGACGCCATCCTGGAGCATCTCGAAGGCGAAGTACGAGATGCCTTGATGTTTCGGCACCTCCGGGTCCGTCCTCGCCAGCAGCATGCCCAGATCGGCGTACTGACCGCCCGAGGTCCAGACCTTCTGCCCGTTGATGATCCACTCGTCGCCATCCTTTTGGGCCCTGGTCTGAAGGCCGGCCAGGTCCGAACCGGCCTGGGGTTCACTGAACAGCTGGCACCACGCCTTCTGCCCGGTGACGATGTCGCGCACGTAGTGGTCGATCTGCTCCTGGGTCCCGTGGGTGGCGATGGTCGGGGCGGCGAGGAGCAGACCGAGACCGGCCGGCGCGCCCAGTGCGCCGAAAGCGGCGATCTCATTGGACACCAGCACGGCGTCGGCCCGGGGGATCCCTTTGCCATAGGCATTCGGGGGCAGGCTCGGGGCGGACCAGCCCTCGAGACCGAGGCGGTCCCACCACTCGCCGACGGTCAGGTCGGGGTCCCAACTCTTCTCGAGCCACGAGCGCAGTTCGCTCAGAAGTTCGTCGGTCTGCAGGGGCGTCGCGGTATCCGTCACGTGGAGTCCTCCCGGTACCTAATCCCCAGACGCACTGCTGGGGCGATCTCTATGGCGTTCTATGGCGCTACTTGAACCTATCGGGTGCATCCCGGATCGGGCGACTCCCCAACCTCCCCAACCAGAACCACCCCAACCTCCCCAACCAGAACCACCCCAACCAGCCCGATCAGCCCAACAGCTCGTCAGACGAGACCTTGGGCCTGGGAAAGCGAGGAAAGGAGGTCGTTAAGGTGTGTGCAGGTCGAGGTGCCCACGAGTTCGTCCCGGACCAGGGCCCGAAGGTCACCTAGGCGCCGGCCCACCAGGCGCTCGGCGCTGGCCGCGGCGTGGGGACATTCGGCCCACGGCAGTACCCGGGGCGTGGCCTCGCACGACATAATCCGCTCTCCTTCGTGGCTCCAGCCCGCGCCACCACCAGCCACCACCCCGCTCACCCTGCCCATGGCTCCGTTCCCGACCCCCCTTGCGGTCCTGCGCACTGTTCTGGTCGCCGGGGGAGATCGTCGCCGTCACCGTGTACTCGTGCAGGACGGTGGTCACGCCATCAGGTCGGGCGTAGGTGTCCCGGAACATGGCCCAGACCTCGTCTCCGGTTCGCTCGATGAGTCGCTGGCGGCGCAGCGCGCCTGTGGCCAGTTCGGGCATGCCGTGCCAACCCGCGGAGTCCGTCGGCACGGGGGGTCCGTCCGGTGTCGGGATCTCCCTCTCGTCCCGGATGTGTCCCATCATGAAGCCCGATCCGGCCCAACCGGCGCAGATGTCCACCGGCACGCCGCGGATGAACCGGTCGGTGAGAGGGGTGACGAGCTGGCCGGAATAGAGGGTGCCGTAGCCCGACAGGAGGGCCACGACGGGCAGCTCGGACAGCAACACCGAGGGGAGGGATCCCGGCAGACTCACCTCGTCGAGACAAGCCCGAAATCCTCGTCCGACGACCCGCCCCACGAGACTTGCGGCGCCCTGCCCGTCCTCGGCCGCGTCACTTCCGGCCGAGTCATCAGCCGCCAATCCGTTGGTGACCAACTCAATCGAGACGAGTGTGCGATCCGCTTGGAGCACCGCCCGGCAGGAGACCGCGTCTTCCCGCTCGTGGGCCTCTCCGGCCAACTCGAGCCCCCCATCCGACAGGCCGATCACGTCGAGGTGGCTGGTCCGTCGGATGGATCCCGGTCGCCTCTCCGGCAGGTGGGAGATGGGCTCGGCTAGAGCATGTGCAACGTGGGTCACCCCTCCAACGGTAGCGTCGCGTGAATGGACCGACTTTCTAAGGCCTTTGATTCCTGGCTCAACGCACAGCGGGCCGCCCTCGACACCATGGTGCAGGCCACCGGCGTGCCGGGCACCGATGTCGACACGGCCGAGGGCTACCGGTGGGTGACGCGGCTCTCGACGCTGGCCCTCGAGTGGCTGGTGGAAAAGTCCGATCCGCTCCATCCGCAGCTCTTCCGGCTGCAGGATGCGTACCGCAAGCTGCTCGTCGACAATCCCGACGTCAACTACTTGTTCAGCGTCCTCGATGACACCCAGAGTTATCGCCTCGTCGGCACCCGGGGCGAGTGTGCCTATCTCGGGATGACGTTCGGCACGCCCTTCGGCCAGGGCGAGGTGGGTGGCCGCACCGGCACGCAGACCCAGACGCATATCGACGAGTTCGACATCGGGCCGAACGGGGAGGTCGACATACTCATTGCTCCCGAGGCCGACATGCCCGATCCCCGGCCCCGCAACTCCATCGTGCTCGAGCCCGGTACGGCGCAGCTGGCCATCCGGGAGACCCACTGGTGGAAGACACCGGAACGGCTCTCCGACCTGCGCATGGAGCTGGTGGGGGAGGTCCCGCCACCGATGCTCTCGTCGGACGAGCTGGCGGGCAAACTCGAGTTCGCAGCGATGTTTCTGCAGTTCGTCGGCGGGACCGCCGTCCAGATGTGGCATGACGCAGCGTCGAACATGAACACCTTCGGAGGCACGGCGGGCTCCGAGCATGTGGCGGCCCAGGAGGACGAGGTGCGCTCACACTCCAACGCGGAGATGACGTATCACGGCGGGCGATTCCGCCTGGAGCCGGGGCAGGCGCTAGTGGTGACGGTGCACGAGCCGGACAAGCCTTTCCTCTACTGGGGCCTGACACTGACCTCGCCCTGGATGGAGAGCTTCGACTATCGCTACACCACCACCGCACGCAACAACGAGACCGCTCGCCGCTCCCCCGACGGGAGCTGGCAGATGGTCATCGCTCCCGAGAATCCCGGGCCGGGGGTGGAGAACTGGCTCGACACGGGTGGCCGGCTGGAGGGTTACATGCTCGTGCGTTGGGTGCTGGCCGATGGTCCGCCGCATCCCACTGCCGAACTGGTCTCGATGGCGGACTTGACCGGAGTGGCCGGGACTCCTCAGACCTCGGAGGGGACGCCGAACCGTTCCTGGTAGGGGGAGACCAGGGCTCGGTGGGTGGGGAGGTCGAGACCCGTATCGCTGAAGGAGTAGTCGTGGTGTGACGCTCGGTTGGTGTGGCGGGCGCCGAGATACGCCTCGAGATTGGTGCGGAATCCCTCCCCGACGGGGAAGTCCCACCGGCGGTACAAGGACTCGATGGTGGCGACCGGATCTTTCGTGAGGTCGTGGTACAGGACGTCGGAGATCTGGTCCTGAGGGAGCGACCCATTGTCCCGCTCGGCCGTGACCTCGTCCATGACGTGCTCGAGACCCATGCACATGAACTCGACCAGCACGGCGTGGTCGACGCGGTTCGAGTGCATGTAGTGGAGGGTTGCCATGAGATCGGCCAGCGAACCGACCACGCGGAGCGGGTCGCGGTGGGTGATGACCACCTTGGCGTCGGGATAGGCGGCGAAGAGGAGGGGGAGGGCGGAAAGGTGGGAGGGAGCCTTCAGCACCCAGCGGGTCGTCGGGGTGGCCCACTGCAGGGTCTGGAGCATGCGCCGGTGCCAGTCGTAGATGGGCGTCTGGTCCTGTGAGCTCCGCCAGATGGTGTAGTCGGCCACGTTGTACAGGCCCGTGTACATGTCGCTCGAGAACTGGTGGGCGAAACCGAAGATGTCCTCGGTGGGCAGGTTGCCGCCGTTCTCGTGCATGGCGGTGAAGGCGGGGACCATCTCGTCCATGAGGGTGATCTCGTCGTCACAGAGCTGCGGCCTGGCACCCGGATCCCCGACGGCCCGACGGGATCGGTCGTCGCCGGCCGGGACCGTGTGGAGGTACTCCCACAACAGGGGAGGCCGGTTGTCCGGATCACAGGCCAGAAGCTCGTGCAACAGCGTTGTCCCTGAACGCCCCAGGCCGGTGACCACAATCGGTGCGTGGACGGATTCGGCGGCGATGGCGGGCTCATGCTCCCAGAGGTCGATCAGGCGGAGCCGGTTCTGCAAGATCTGCTGGATCTCGCCCCGAGTGCGCAGGCGGCCGGGGAGGTGGAGCTGGGCCTCCTCATCGAGTGCGCGACAGAGCCGTTCGAAGGGCTCCTCCCACCAGGTGTCGCCGAAGTCGTCGAGCCCGGTGGCCACTCGGGCGGACCGGCGGAGCAGGTCAGGCTCGAGCGAGACGACGGACCGACCGCCGTCGCCGAGTCCTTCTCCCACCGCGACGAGCTTCTCGGTCCAAGCGCTACGAGGGGGTGGGGTCCAGGGCACGGGCCGCAACCGTAGTAGCGCCCGACGTGGCCGCCGGGGCGATGGAGACCGGCGTGGCCCGCCGGGGCGATGGAGGGGACAATGGCTCGGTGCACCTGACCGTCGACGACATCGAAGAGATCTTGGCCTCGGGGGCGGGCCGCCCGGCCGAGCCCGGGGCTTCGCACACGCATCTGGATCATGCGTTGCAAACAGCAGCGCTGTTGGGGACCGATGTTCCGGCGGCAGTCCGGTCGCCAGACCGGCGGAGGCAGCTGTCTGACGAGGTGGTCGTGGCCGGGTTGGTGCACGACATCGGGCACCTGCTGCCCGGCGTCGGTGACGCCGCCCACGCCGAGGCCGGGGCGGCGTGCGTGCGGCGGGTCCTGGGGGAGCCGGTGGCCGGGCTGGTGGGACTGCACGTCGCGGCCAAGCGGTATCTGGTGGCGGACGAGGGCGTCTATGGGGGAGGCCTGTCCGCCGACAGCGTGGCCAGCCTGGCCGTGCAGGGCGGGCCCATGTCGACCGATGAGCGGGCGAAGTTCGAACGACTGTCCCTCTTTGCCGAGTCCGTGGCTTTGCGGCGAGCCGATGACCGGGGGAAGGTGGACGGGCTACTCGTCGAAGGTCTTCCGGTGTGGATGGAGGTGGTCCGCCGGGTGGCCCGACACGAGGGGTCGGCGTGAACGCTTTCGTGCTCTGTCTGCCAGGATCCGCGCACTCGGGACCTGACTATTCCTTGTCCCCCTGCTTCCTTGCTATTCCTTGCGTCTCGACCACAGGGGCGATGGGCGCGAGGTCATGACGCGGGCACTCGGCCCGACAAAGCGCAGGACGCCATTGGCATTCCCGGAGACCTTCCACTCACGAGAATGGACTCGGTGATGGTGGTGATTGCAGAGTGTCACCAGATTCTCGAGATCGGTCGGTCCTTGGTCGGCCCAATGCACGACGTGGTGGACATCGGTGAAGGTGGCGTTGGTGCACCCGGGGAATCGGCAGCGTCGATCGCGACGGAAAGCCTCGCGGCGTTGAGGGCCCGAAGGGAAGCGACGGGATCGTCCCTCGAACATGGTGTGGCCGAAGGCATCATCGAGGGCCAAGGCGACTGAGGCATCGCAACTGATGCGCCGGATGGTCTCGGCGCTCAGGAGCCCGAGCCGCTCGATCTCAGCCGTCCCGGTGCCGCCTCGGAGGAGTGAGAGATCGGTGTGCGCCACCACGAAGAAGCCTTGGGTCGATGTGGCACTCGTCCCGACGCCGACGCCCACACCGAAGCCCTCAGATCCGAGGTCACCGATGTCGTCGAGGTCACCGTCGGACCCCATGTCGACGTTCCGATGGGCCGCACCCGCACCCGCACCCGCACCCGCACCGGAACCGGCACCGCCATCGCCATCGGTTCCGGTTCCGGTTCCGGTTCCGGGTCCGGCACGGTGGTCGGTCATGTTCGGATCCCCCGCCCCTCGGGCCTTCTGACGACTCCCGCGGGACCGAAAACCATGGGCATTCCGACACAGGCTGACCAGCCCGTCACACTGGCGCTGGTCGTAGGGCGTCTCGCCGTCAGACGGGAAGGCACGAGCGGCATCGGACACAGCCGACCGCACGATCGCGTACGCGTCACTCGGCATCCGGGCATTGAGCGAAAAATTGGTGTCGTTGAACCGCAGGTATCGAGTCTCGTGGTCCGACGCCGCACCCGCGTCGGTTGGCCCCCGCTTGGCGCGGGCCAGATCTCGCAGTTGGCGGACTGAACACTCCTCGGCCTGGCGCAAGATCGAGGCGTCGGTCTCTGGCGTGGCGAGGTCGACCGCGGCGCGGACCTTGTCATAGCTCAGGGCGCCTACCTTCAGGCCCTGAGCTAGATGGGGAAGATCGCCCAAGCGCTCGGCCACGTGGGACCAAGACCGACCGGTCCCTTCGGAGACCCCGCAACGCTGGGCCAACCATGCGGCCATCGAAGTGGCCCCCTCGCTGCGCCAGCCTTCCCGCCGGTCGAGCTCGCCGACAATCCCCAGCAGCGTCCCGATGGACGAAGCGATCTCCATGCCGAGACGCTCGGCCTCCTCCATCAACTCGGTCGTCGACGTCTTTGTGACTACGAGTTCCACCTCAAAAGAACCGTCGCCCGTCGCGCCGAGATGCGCCATGCTCGGCCAAACTGCGGCAGGGCCAGCCGAACTGCAGGGTCAGACTCTCCAATCGTCGACGAGCCTTGCGTCGAGCGGGCTACACGACAACAGGCCTCCCGGTGTGGGCCCGGAGCCAGTAGCTGATGCGGTCGAGGCGCACTCGAGGCGCACCAAACTTTGGCGACGACGGTGCGAGCCTCTACCTCTCGCTCACGTCGAGAGTTGGTATCTCCACGCAAGCCTGGCGGTGTTGGCCGCCCTGGTAGGCATTGCTCTTTCGGTGGCGGCCCTCGGCCTGCCTCTGCCCGGGAGCGCCGTCCCAGCCACGGTCGCGGCGGGGTCAGCTGGCCTGGCTGACCGAGCTCATGTTGAAGTCGGGAATTCGCAGGGGCGGCATCACGCACCGGTTGAGATACTCACCGAGCTCTCGGCCCAGGGTCCGCTCGCTGGTGCCCACCTCGCTGGCCCGCGCCAGCAGATCGACAGGGCTCTCGTTGAAGCGGAAGTTGTTGGCCGCACCGACGACCTTGCCGTCTTCGACCACGTAGACGCCGTCCCGGGTCAGCCCGGTGAGGAGCAGCGTGGCCGGATCGACCTCGCGGATGTACCAAAGGCAGGTCAGCAGGAGGCCACGCTCGGTGCGGGCCACCATGTCATCAGTCGTCCCGCCGCGCCGCCGCCGCCGCCGCCGCCCTCGCCTTCGCCTTCGCCCCCGTCCCCAGGCCCAGGTCCAGGTCCTGCCCGCAGTATGAGGTTGTCGATGTAGGGCGCCATCTCGACCCCGGATCGGGCCGCTCCCGCCCGGTGGTAGCGCAGATGGGCCAGTCGTCCGTCACGGATCCAGTCGACGCGCCTCATGGGAAGGCCATTGTCGAAGACGGACGAGTCCCCGCTCGATGAGCCACACGCCACGAACGGCAGGCACTCGAGGCCCGGTTCGAACGGATCGCTGTAGAGGGTGAAGGGCACCTCGGAAATCTGCTCGCCCACACGCGTTCGACCGTTTGCCGCCGGGTCGCCAGCCCGCTCACCCGCCCGCTCACCCATCCGTCCACTCGCCCGGTCGCCCACCGAGCCACTCGCCCGGTCCCCCGACGGGTCCGCACCTCCGTCTGCCGAAAAGACCGTGCGCCCGTCCTCGGCGTCCAGACCGCTCAGACCGTAGAACGCCAGGGACCCCATCAGGTCGGCGACTCCCGCCGGCGGCAAGATCACCTCATAGCGCCCAGCGTCGAGGGCCAACGGCCGTCGGGCCCACTCGAGCCGGCGCCACAGCTCCGTCTCCATGGACTCGAAGGAGAGTTCGCCGATCCGCTCGGCGCCGGCACCGGTCCAGGCCGAGCGCGCCCCGTCGGACGAACGCCCGACCAGGTTCACCGCCCCGGTCGGTTGCGAGAACGAGAGCCGAACGCCGGTCGAGCTGCCCAGGTACAGCGTCGAAATGCCGAATTCGGCGAACCCGGCCAGCACCACGTCCCTGTCGCGGGCTCGGCCGAAGGCCCCCGAGAGCCCCGAGAGCACTCCGCCCAGTGCCGAGAGATCGGTTTCCACGGGCGCTCGCCCGAACGCCAGCGAGGCCGCCCGCGCACCGCCGCCCCCGCCCTCGCCCCCGGATGCCGCGCCCATCCCGTCGACCAGTACGAACGCATCGTCGGCTGGCGGCGCCCCCTCGGCGTCCGTCAGCGCGGCCGACACCATCTGCTCCACATCGACCACGCCGCTTCGCCGGGCCACGCCCACCGCGCCGGCCTTGATCGCCACCACCGTGACCGAGCGATCGCGCCGGACCCCATTGGTGGTGGTCGTGTTGAGGGCGAAGCGCACGTCGGCATGGCTGCTCTCGTCGACCAGCACGATGCAGCCGTCGGCGCCACCCCGAGAGGCGATCGCCAGTCCCTCCTCGATCACCGCCTGGGCCTCAATCACGCGAGACCGACCCAGCGCCGCCCAATCGCCGCCACGACCGACCAGAGTCCCCGCACCCGCACCCGCACCCGCACCCGCCCCCGCACCCGCACCCGCACATCGTCATCGTCCCGCCTCCACGCGGGTGTTGAGCACCCGGACACCCCGCACCAACACCGACGGACACCCGTGGCTGACCGGGGCCACCTGCCCCGGCTGGCCCTTGCCGCAGTTGAAGGCGCCACCGAGCACCCACGTCGACGAGCCCCCGACGGCCTCCATAGCGCCCCAGAAGTCGGTCGTGGTGGCTTGATACGCCACATCGCGCACCTGCCCCACCAGCCGTCCCCCCTCGATCTTGAAGAAGCGCTGTCCGGTGAACTGGAAGTTGTAGCGCTGCATATCGATGGACCAGCTCTTGTCGCCGAGGATGTAGATGCCCCGCTCGACGTGGCCGATCAGGTCGTCGGTGGTCGGTCCGGCCGGGCCCGAGTGGCCCAGCGACACGTTGGCCATGCGCTGGATCGGCACGTGCAGGGGCGAGTCGGCGAAGGCGCAGCCGTTGGAGCGCTCGAAACCCATCGACGAGGCAATGGAGCGGTCCAACTGGTAGCCCACCAGCACGCCGTCGCGGACCAGGTCGAAGGACTGCGCTGCCGCGCCCTCGCTGTCGATGGCGACGGTGGCCAGCCCGTGCTCGACCGTGCGGTCGCCCGTGACGTGCATGACCGGTGACCCGTACTGGAGCGTCCCCAACTGGTCAAAGGTCGCGAATGAGGTACCGGCGTAGGCCGCCTCGTAACCCATGGCCCGGTCCAGTTCGGTGGCATGCCCGATGGACTCGTGGATCGTCAACCACAAATTGGAGGGGTCCACGACCAGGTCGTAGGTGCCCGCCTCGACGGAGGGTGCGGCCAGTTTCTCGGCCAACAGCTCGGGCAGCTCGGCCAGCTCGGCGGCCCAGTCCCAGCCGGCGCCGGGGCCCCCCGTGAGGTACTCCCAACCCCGACCGACCGGCGGGGCCAGGGTGCGCATGGTCTCGAAGCCCGAGTCACTCAGGGCCAGCGCCTCGAGCTGCGGGTGGAGCCGCACCCGGCGCTGCGTGGCCCGGGTCCCGCCCAGGTCGGCCAGATACGTCTCTTCGCTGACGCTGAGCACGGAGGCCGTCACGTGCGAGACGGCGGCGTGGTCGAGCAGCGGACGGCTCCAACTCTCGAGCAGCGCCACCTTGTCGGCCAGCGGCACGTCACCGGGGTCGATCTCGAAGGGGCTGCTCCACGCCAGCTCGCCGTGTGGGGGCTCGTGCGCCAGCTCGACGCGCCCGCCGCCGGCCCGGGCCGTGACCCGAGCGGTGTCGACGGCTTGGAGTACGAGGTTGGCCGCCTCGGCGGGCCCGACGTCGACCGTGGCGGCAAACCCGATGGCGCCGTCGACCACAACCCGGACGCCCATACCGAACTCCGTGTCGTCGGAGCTGCCCTCGGGCACCGCGTCGCGGAGACGGACCTCCTGGGAGCGGATGCGCTCGACCCGTATCTCGGCGTGGGCGCACCCGGCGGCCTCGGCGGCCGAGAGCGCGGCGTCGGTGAGGACACGCAGGTCGCCGGGGGGCAGGGGCATTGGTCTGATCGGTCAGTTCGTCAGTCGGTCGGCGGTCGGTCGGCGGCGGGTCGGTCTGCGGCCGGTCGGTCGGAGGTGGGTCGGTCTGCGGCCGGTCGGTCGGAGGTGGGTCGGTCTGCGGCCGGTCGGTCTGGTGGATTGGTGGGAGGTGGGTCGATCGGTCGTCGGTCCGCTGAGGGCCGGGTGGGCTGGCGGGTCGGGAGGCCGGCGGCGGCGTAGACCGAGTCGATCAGCTCCATGGTCCGGATGGCGTCGGTGGCCGTGGTGGGGAATGGCGCGCCATCTTCGACGGCGGCCGTGAAGGCCTCCAGTTGGTAGTCGTAGGTGGCGCGCCGGCTGAACTTCTCCCGGCGCGTGCCCGAGGCCGTCTCGATCTTCACGCGGTGCCCGAACTGGGGCGCGAAGGGATTGAACACGGTGAGCTTGCCGTCATTGCCCGTGACCTCTGCGTGCATGCGGAGCACGGACGCAGAGAACATGGAGCAGCGCACCCGGGCCGTGCCGCCCTCGGGGAGGGAGAAGTGGGCATCCATGGCACGGTCCACCCCGGCCGATGACAACTTGGCCTCGGCGCTGCTGACCCGCGGGCCGGTGGCCAGCAGGCGCAGCAGCGAGATCGGGTAGCAGCCCATGTCCATGGTGGCCCCGCCGGCCAGGTCGAGTTGGTACCGGATGTCACCGGGCTTGGCCAGGGGAGCCGAGAACGTGATGGAGACGTTGTTGACCGCACCCAACTCGCCGGAACGGACGATCTCAACCAGTCGTTTGGTCAGGGGGTGGTACTGGTAGTGGAAGGCCTCCATGACCACCAGCCCGTGATGGGCCGCGTCGGCTTCGGCGACCTGGCGCGCCTCGTCGGCGTTGGCCGTGAAGGGTTTCTCGCACAGGACATGCTTGCCGGCATCGAGCGCGGCGATGGTCCAGTGACCGTGTAGGCCGTTGGGAAGCGGGATGTAGACCGCATCGATGTCGGGGTCGTCGAGGAGAGCGGCGTAGGACGCGGCGACCTTCGGTATGTTGTGCTTCTTGGCGAATTTCTGCGCCTTGGCGTCGTCACGGGCGGCGACGGCCACGACCTCGGCCCGACCGGTTCGTTGCGCCGGCTTGATGAGCACCCCGGCGCGATCTTGGCCGCACCGAGTATTCCGATTCTCAACATTGATCCTTCGTCTCGATCGTCGACGCGGGGGTCGGGGTCGGGGTGGACGTGACGGACGTGGTGGACGCGGCGGCGGTGGTGGACGGGGTGGTCGTCATCATTCTCTGGCCCGCCCGCTCCGCATGGCACCGGACGCTAACGCAGGATGGCACGGGTTGAGCAGTGGCGTTCGTCACGTCGCCGTGGTGGCCACATCGGGTGGCACGGCGACCGGGCATCTGCCACCATCGTTGCTGTCATGGACCCACCGACCACCACCCCTTCGACGGGTCTGCAGGTTACCGTCCGGCGGGCGACCCGGGACGACGTGGAACCGATGGCGGCCCAGCTGGCCCGCACCTTCTTCGACGATCCCGTGATCGGGCACATCTTCCGGAACGGGGGCGTCGGCTCGCCGGCCTGCGCCGCTACTTCGCCACCCAGATGCGAGCGGACTACCTTCCCTTCGGCGGCTGCTACACCGCCGACGGCTATGAGGGCTCAGCCATCTGGGCCCCGGCGGGCAAGCCTCTCCTGACCGGCCTGACGGCCATCACCACCATGCTGCCCGTGCTGCCGTTTGTGGTGGCGCATCTGAGCACCACCCTGCGTCTGCTCAATCTCGTCGAGTCGATGCATCCGCACGAACCGCACTGGTATCTGGCCACGCTGGGGACCGAGCCGGCCCATCAGGGCCGAGGCGTGGGCTCCGGGCTCATGCGTCCGGTCCTCGAGCAGTGTGATCGCGAAGGGCTGCCGGCGTATCTCGAGTCATCGAAGGAGCGCAACGTCCCCTTCTACCGGCGCCACGGATTCGAGGTCGCTCGGGAGCTGGACCTCCCCGGAGGGGGTCCCAAGATGTGGACGATGTGGAGGACGCCGCGCCCGCCGCCCGACATCGAGCCACCTGGGACCTGAACCGCCAGACCCGACAGAAGAGACGCGACCGCCATCGCCCGAACCGACAATCGACCGCGATCGAACGGCCTCCCGGATCAGGCGGCCGATGTCGGGTGGATGCCCCCGGGCATGGCCAGGGAGTCGGTGACCACGCGCCCGAGGATGTCGATGACCGCCTTGGCCGGCGCCGAAGGGAGACCCCGTCGGCGCTGGGCCACACCCACCCGCCGGCGGGGCATCCCGTCGAGCGGGAGGACGGCGAACCGCGCCCGCAGGTGGCCGGGGACGGCGGTGGCCGGCAGGACCGCCAGCCCGTAGCCGTCGAAGGCCAGCGAGGCGAT
>CAWIKB010000008.1:0-449123 GCA_963836605.1 uncultured Acidimicrobiaceae bacterium
GTTGCCCGGCCTGCAGCTGTCCGACGAGCGAGGTCTCGGGGTAGACATTCGACGTCGAGGACGCGATGGCCTTCAGGGCGGGGATGTGGTGCGCCTTGGCCGCCTTGTCGAGAGCCGTGACAGCCAGGGCACCTTTCGGGTCCGTTGCTGGGTCGGTGCGACCGATCAGAAAGCCGGGCTGGTCGATGACGTCGTACCAGGGCTTGGTCCTCAGGTCGCCGGCGAACTTGCTCGAGGGGTTGTAACCCAGAACCAGAGGCGATGAACCGAACGACGCGTACCACGAGACCCAGTTCCCGTCGGCAGATCCCTCGAGGGTCTTGTTGACCGTTGGCGAGGCGCTTATGAATACGTCGCCTTGGAGAGTGCCTCCCTTGATACCGTTGGCGATCGCATCGGACCCCATGGAGGAGTCGTTGAGCGTGTATCCAGTGGCCTGCTGGAAGGCGGGTCCCACCTGCTGTTGCAGCAGGTCCTGCAACGAGCCGGCGGACAGCACATCGACCGGGCCCGAGGGCAAGGGGGAGGCGGAAGCGGAGTCAGGGCCCCGTGTGATGGCCACAGAGACCCCGAGCGACACGGCGGCTGCGGTGGTGATCCATCGCCGCCTCATGGCCATGGATGTGCGCAGAAAGCATCGGGTTGACATGGCGCCACGGTAACAAAGTCACCGGGCATTTACGCCAGGCGAGACGGATTTGTCCCGCACCTGCGGTCACTTATGCGATATGAACTTGCTAGGGCGGATCATGACTCCGCTGTATCGCAAGCGTCGGCCGATTCCTGGTCTCGCAGGCCGTCCGGTTCACTCCGTTGCCAGTCTCCGGACCTGCCACCCGATTTGTGCCAGAGGGTGAGTTCCTCCACGGACACCTCCGGGTCGAACTCGAGCAAAGAACAGACGAGCGTGAGGCCTGCAACGGCACAGGCGGTGAGCGCCTCCATCTCCACCCCGGTTCGTTCGACGATCTCGGTGACCGCGGTGATCTCGATCCGGTGCGTGGATACCTCCACGTCCACCGACACATGGTCGACCCGGATCGAGTGGCAGAGAGGCACGAGCGAGGACGTCTGCTTGGCGCCCTGGATGCCCGCGACGCGTGCTGCCTCCACCGGGTCCACCACGTTACCGGGGTCGCCGAGTGCCGCGACGGCGTCGACTTTGGTGACCACGGCGCAGCGCGCCTCGGCCAGTCTGCGTGTCAGCGGTTTGGCGGTGACATCGACCATGCGAGCACGGCCCAGCTCGTCGATATGGGTCAGGGCCGCCGCGGTCCGGGTCCGGCCGTCCGGCTGGGAAGTCACGCGCAGCCCCCCGAGACCGGCGGTATCACTGCGACCTCGTCGTCCTCGTCGACAGGAGTGTCGGGGTCCGCCTCCTCGCCGTTGACCCAAAGGCGGGACCGATCGAGAACGCTTGAGAACGGCTCCCCGAACCGCGCCCTCGCGCCGGCCACGACGGCGGCGACATTGTCCCCGGGTACGAGGGCACCGGACGTCCCCGCTGCCACACGCGCCGGCCCGAACAACCGGAGCCGAACCATCGCTACCCGCCGATCATCGACATCGATCGCGACGGGCTGAGGAACCCCGGCTCGTTGATTCCATGTCCGGGATGTTTGGCCCAGACGGCTGCTCGCAGCAGGAGGGAGAGCTGGGCATCGGTGCCGTCGTTGCGCAGGATGACCTTCACGGTCTCTTCGTCGTTGGTGAAGAGGCAGTTCCGCACAGCGCCGTCCGCGGTGAGCCGGAGGCGGTTGCATGTGCCACAGAAGGGCTCCGTGACGCTCGAGATGAGTCCGATCTCCCCGACCCCGTCAGTGAAGCGGAACCGCTCGGCGGGAGCGCCCGTTGCGTCTGGCAAGGGCTCCAGCGGCCAGCGGGCCGAGATGCAATCGAAGACCTCGCGGCCCGGTACGAGCCGTGCGCGATCCCAGTCTCCCTGGGCATCGAGTGGCATGAACTCGATGAACCGCACGATGCGTCCGGTCGCGCGTGCGAAGGAGGCGAAGTCGAGGATCTCGTCGTCGTTGTGACCTCGCAACAGCACCACGTTCACTTTCAACGGGGTCAGCCCGGCCGCCTCCGCGGCATCCATGGCGCGCAAAACGTCGTTGAGGACGCCCCGTCGGCGGATTGCCGCGAAGCGCTCAGGTCGCAGGGAGTCACAGCTCACGTTCACTCGTCGCAGACCCGCCGATGCCAGCTTCCCGGCCATTCCGGCCAGCTCCGTCCCGTTGGTGGTCACCGCAATGTCCTCGAACCCGAGACCGGCCAACCGGGCGATGAGCACTGGGAGTCCCTTGCGTACGAGCGGCTCCCCGCCGGTGATCCGTAGCGCCGTCACACCGAGGCCCCTGGCCACGCGGGCCACCCGGGTGATCTCGTCGAATGTGAGGAGCTGGCCCATGCGGAGGAACGAAAGCCCCTCTTCAGGCATGCAGTAGATGCAGCGTAAGTTGCAGCGATCGGTGACCGAGATGCGAAGGTCGTCGTGCACACGCCCGTAGCGGTCGACAATGGGGCCCTCCAGTGGCATGGTGGGCGCCGCATCCTCTCGGCTCCGGTGCGGTCGTACAGAGACGGCGACGCGGACGGGAGTAGTCACTCGGCCACCCTCACCGCACGGACGTCTGGTCGCGGCCGGCAGCGTCGAGCTCATCGGAGCAGAGGGTCCAGTCCGTGCCACCGCTCCATGTCTCGCGCTTCCAGATGGGGACGGTGTGCTTGAGGGTGTCGATGCAGAATTGTGCCGCCGCGAACGCCTCGGCGCGATGGGGTGTGGACGCCACCACGACCACTGACACCTCTCCCACCTCGAGCCGCCCGACTCGGTGGAGCAGCACCAGGCGGCCGATCTTCTCCCAGCGCTCCCGGGCGGCAGCGGCCACCCGTGTGAGCCGCGGGGCGACCTGCTCGACGTACGCCTCGTACTCCAGCCATGTCACGCCGGGACGGTCCTCGGAGTGGTCACGCACCGTGCCGCAGAAGGTCACGATCCCGCCGCAGCCGGGGAGACTCGCCCACCGCCACGCCCCCTCGACCGGCAGAGGCCCTGTGCCGACGCCGACCCAGTCACCGATCTTCGGCGGAGTCAGCTCGGTCAGGGTTGCTGGGCCGTTCTCGATGTTCTCCTGAGCGTCTGTCACTGCCACCCCTTTCCCGGGCAAGCCCCACGGGAGAGAGCCGTCACCCACAGTAATCGGGGGGACGGCGCGGGCCCTCCTCGCTCTGTCGCCGCGTTCCCGTACCGCTCCGACCTCCTGACCTCGCCGGATCAGTGAGGTCGGCCCCCTGCCAGCAGCTCGAGCGCGTGGGCGAGGACATCTGCCACAGCCTCCACGGATTCGACGGCACCCTTCGGGGATCCCGGGACGTTGAGGACGAGGCAGCTGCCGACAGATCCCGCCACGCCGCGGGATAGACGTCCGAGCGGACTCACGGAGCGCATGGCCTCGGCCAGGCCGGGGGCCTCGCGCTCGACGACGGCGCGAGTCGCTTCCGGCGTGACGTCGGTCGGCGAAAACCCCGTGCCTCCTGTGGTCACGACGAGTCCTGCGAACCCAGTCGACAGTTCGACGAGAGCGGCCGAGACCGGGACCATCCCATCAGGTACGACGCGCCGATCGACGATGTGAAACCCGTGCTCGACGAGGACGCGTGTCAGCTCGTCACCGGATCGGTCCTCGCGCGTGCCCAGGCTAGCCGATTCTGAGACGGTGAGGATCTTCGCATCGAGGGTCATGACGGTTCCGACGCTACAGGGAGGAAACCATCGCATCGCAAGTAGGGACACAGCTGAGGTGAAATGCGATAATGGATCAGTGGCCAAAACTTACAACGGAATCGATGAGACGCTGTCCGCATGGATTTCGGACCAGCCGGTCTTCTTCGTGTCGACGGCCCCGCTCGATCCGCAAGGCTCAGTTAACTGCTCGCCAAAGGGCAACCGTGACGAGTTCGCTGTTCTGGATGAGCGCACGGTGGCCTTCCTCGACCAGACGGGGAGTGGCGTCGAGACCATCGCGCACCTCCGGGAGAACGGCCGGATCGTGATCATGCTCTGCGCCTTCGCAGGCCCGCCGCGAATCGTGCGTCTGCATGGGATGGGCCGGGTCGTGCTGGCCGACGACCCTGATTTCGACGCGTTCGCTTGCCGTTTTCCCAGCGGCGCGGGGATAGGGGTCCGCTCGATCATCGTCGTGGCCGTGCGGCGGGTGTCGGATTCGTGCGGTTATGGGGTGCCACTGATGACCTTCGAAGGTCATCGACCGACCATGGACCAGTGGTCAATCCGCAAGGGGAGGGACGGAATCCGCCGGTACTGGGCCGAGAAGAACGTCGCCAGCATCGACGGCATCAGTGGGATCGATACGACGGCACCGCAATAACACGTGCCACTCGTTGAGGCCCCGTCTCGACGTCCACGTTCACCACGGCTCTCTCTGTGAGGCTGGCACCCCGTCGGCGTCGAGCAGGAGGACCTGCACGCATTCACCGGCGCGCACGCCGTCACCGTCCGGCAACAGCGCGAGAGCGTTGGACTGCGCCATAACGCGCAGCATGTGTGAGTCCTGGCCTCCCGCGAGTCGCACCACCAGCACCCCGTCGACTCCAGTGCGGGCCTTTACCCTCACCAAATGCAACTTGCCATCTCGAGGACGGGGGAGACCCACCTCTGCGACCGCGGCAAGGCGCGGTCGATCGAGTACGGCGCAGCCGGCCATGGAGCGAAGCGCGGGCCGGACGAGCAGCTCGTAGGAAACAAGTGCCGAGACCGGGTTCCCGGCAAGCCCGAAGACCAGTGTCCCGGTTTCCTTGAGCACCCCGAAGGCAAAGGGTTTGGCCGGCTTGATGGCGACCTGCATCGAACGCATGATGGGCCCGCTCAGATCCTTGAGCACGGTCTTCATCACGTCGCGGTCACCTACGCTTACTCCTCCGCTCGAAACGATCGCATCGCACCGGGATCCTGCCTCTTCGAGCAGAGCAATCAGGGCCGCCTCGTCGTCCCCGGCCACGCCGAGGTCGACGGTGTCGAAGCCATCTGCTTGAAGCTGGGCGAGCAGCGCCGGACGGTTTGCGTCGCGGATCTTCCCTGGCGCCAAGGCGCCAGCGGACGTGATCAGCTCGTCGCCGGTGGAGAGAACGCCCACGGTGGGGCATGGATGAGCGAGAAGCTGCTCGACCCCAATGCTCGATAGCACACCCATGTGGGCGGCGCCGAGGTGAGTTCCGGGAGAGAAGACCTCGTCGCCCGCCTGAATATCGCTCCCGACCTCTCGTACGAAGGTGCCGGGCTGCACGGAATGCTCGATGACGACGATCGACCCGCCCGATTCGACGCTGGTGCGCTCGACCATACACACGGCGTCAGCACCGGGCGGCAACGGTGCCCCTGTCATGATGCGAACCGACTCACCTGCCGATACGAATGTCATCGCGTTGTCCCCTGCAAGCAGGGTGCCGATCACATGAAGGCGCGCCGGTGGATGCGCAGTATCAGCGGCTCGGACCGCGTACCCATCCATGGACGAATTCGCAAAGGGCGGCACGGCCTCGGCAGCTCGGATGGTTTCGGCCAGCACATGACCCAAGGCGTCGCTCACCGCCACTCGCCTGGGGGTGAGGGCTACGCAGGCGGAGAGGAGGAACTGGCGAGCCTCAGAGACAGGGATCATCGGGGGGAGGGTGGCGGAGTCGATGGCACGGGATGATCGTACTGATGACCAGGGGACGCCATGGGGGTGGCCCGCTCAGTGCTGCCCCCCAGCGTCCCGCGGGTGACGTGGCGGTAGTCTGCGCGGAAGACGGATATGTGTGCCTCTCGAGATCCCGAAGGTCACGGCGTCTGTCTGAGGAGTGACATGGCGAAGCCGACAAGAGGATTCCTTGGTCGTGGAAAAGCGGCCCGCGATTCCCGTCTCCCTCCAGGTCAATATGACGCGGGGGACCAGTGGCCCGTGTTGAACGCAGAGGTAACCCCGCAGCTGGACGTGGCCTCGTGGTCGTTTTCCGTCGAAGGCCTCGTCGCGCACCCGACGACGTGGACCTGGGATGAGATCCACGCTCTGCCCGGCTCCGCGTATTCCGGTGACATCCACTGCGTTACCACCTGGTCGAAGCTGGGCGTCCACTTTGGCGGCGTCTCGGTCGATACCCTCCTCGGCATCGCAGGATTGGAACCGGCAGCCACCCATGTGATGGCCTTTAGCAATACTGGGTACACGACCAATCTGCCGCTGCCCGATGTCACGGGTAGTCGAGCGTGGGTGGTCTGGGAGTACGAGAATGCGCCACTGCCAATCGAACACGGCGGACCCGCACGACTATTGGTCCCGCATCTCTATTTCTGGAAGAGTGCGAAATGGGTGGCCGGATTACGGGTGCTCGACCACGACGAACCGGGGTTCTGGGAGCGCAATGGGTACCACGATCGGGGAGATCCGTGGCTCGAGCAGCGATACCAGGGCGATTAGGAAGTGACCACCGATCGGCCAGCTGGCGACCCCTGGCAGGTGGCCACCGTCACCGAGATCCGCCAAGAGACTAGAACCGCCAAGACATTCCGCTTGGCCCTCACTTCGCCCACCTTTCACCTTGCCGGGCAGTATTACGTGGTGCGGCTCACCGCGCCCGACGGGTATACGGCATCGCGGTCGTATTCGGTGGCCTCGGCACCCAGCGATTCCGGCGATATCGAGCTCACTGTGGAGAGATTGGAAGGCGGCGAGGTCTCTGAGTTCCTCCATGACGGGGTGATTGTCGGTGACGATCTCGAGGTCCGGGGACCAATCGGTCTTTGGTTCGTCTGGACCGCCCAGACTCCGGCCATCCTCGTCGGTGGTGGATCTGGCATAGTGCCCCTGATGGCCATGCTGCGACTGGCCCGCCAATCTGGACAGTCCGACCTGGTTCGAATGGCAGTTTCAGTGCGAGCCCCAGACGACCTGTACTACGACGAAGAGATTCCCGGGCCTGAGACGACCGTTGCCTATACCCGCGCGGCCCCCCCGTCTTACTCGCGGCCCGCCGGCCGACTCTCCGAGCATGATCTTGCTCCTCTAATGCTGCCTCATGCGACCGCCTTCGTGTGCGGCTCGCCCAGCTTCGCCGACTTCGCCAGTGGGCTGCTGTTGGGCCTCGGCCAACCCGTGGAGGGGATCCGAGTTGAGCGCTTCGGCCCCACCAGCTAGCTCCCTCGCAGTTATTTTCGTCGCGACGGACCCCAGTGCAACCAAGGCGAAGTTCCAGCATCGGACTGCAATGTTCGCACTTGGCCCCAACTCTGTTTCAGCGTGAGATCTTTCAAACCCGGCCGCTTAGCTCGCATTTTGCGAGGGGTAGCAGCACCGTCGCGTCAGGGGCCGGTGATGTCGGCTCGCTCGCCAAGGTACGTGATCGTAGCCAAGAGGGAACGAGCGCCATTCACTCAGCGTTGCGAGAGCCTGCCGCTCGGACGTGGGTACTGGTCCGCGGCCACCCTCCGACTCCGTTCGGGCGTGACCTTACGTGACCTTATCGAGAGCGAATTGGAGGGATCGTGAGGGGACCTGAGGGGATTGAAACGCCGCTACCAGGAAAGTCCTCGGAAAGGACCTGGTCAAAACCCTGAGAACCACACGTTCGCAATGTAGAGGCCGTGGGTTCGAATCCCATCACCTCCACCCGGAAGTCCTGGTCAGGGGGTGGTTTTTAACGAGGAGCGCTGCGATGGATTTGTAAAGGTCGTGGCTGAGGCCTTGATTTCACAACCTTGACACACAACCTGGCACGAAGGGGCGTTCCACCTTGCGGTAGCGCCCGTAGATGCTCTGCGGCCCTCTACTTCGGATTCATGACGACAGTTCTAACGGCGCCGACCGACCACGCACGGCCGTGCGGGTGAGGATTGCGTTCCCGATTGGCGGCGGACGGGCACGGGAACCCTGTCGCGTTGGGCACCTGTTAACGAGTGAACGTCACACCGTCCGCGCGTCCTCACCTTCCAACGCTGGTCGGCTCGGTGGTGGCGCCTCGGTGGCGTGGCGGTGTCATGATCTACCGATGGTGGTGGCAGCGTTCTGGACGGCTTCGTGCGCTGTGGTTGCCGGCCGGCCGATGAGCTTGACCAGGTCCTCGCTTGCGGTAAACAACTCTCCGCGAGCCAGGCCGGCATCGGCGTCGGCGACGGCGGCGGCCATCTCTGGGGGCAGCCCCGCAGCGGTCAGTGCGCTGGTGTAGTCAGCGACCGACATGTCCTGGTAGGCGATGTGGGTGCCGAGGACGTCGCTGATCGTGGCGGCGAGTTCGGTCAGGGTGAACGGTGTTCCGCCGAGCTCGTAGGTCGCTCCGAGGTGCCCGTCGTGCGTCAGCACCGCGGCGGCGGCGGCCGCAAAGTCGCGTCGGCTGGCCGCGCTGACGAGACCGTCGTGCGCGCTGCCCAACAATGCGTGGTATTGGGTGATCATCGGGAGCTGGTCGGTGTAGTTTTCCAAGTACCATCCGTTGCGCAGGATGACGAACGCCGATCCGCTGTCACGCAGGTAGTTCTCGGTGCGGCGATGTTCGCGAGCGAGCGTCATTTGTGCGGTCGAGGCGTTGACGATACTGGTGTATACGATCTGGGGCACACCCGCTCTGGCCGCCGCGTCGATGGCCTTGCGGGCGTTGTCGAATCGATCCCCGACTGTCGTCGTCGAGACCAGCAGCATCGCGTCGGCGCCCGCGAAGGCTTCCTCGAGCGTGCTCGGATAGGCGAAGTCCGCACGCCGCACCGTGACCCCGTCCTGTGCGAGTTCGGTGAGTTTGTCAAGGTCTCGGCCGGTGGCCACGATCTGCGCCGGCGGCGTTCCGGTAGCGAGGAGTTGGTCGACGACGAGCCCGCCAAGGTGACCTGAAGCGCCTGTGATGACAGTGGACATGGGGTTTCCTTTCGATAGGGCAATGCGGTGTGAGTGAAGGTTGTCGGTGATCCGCGGCGGGTACGCCGTGGGATCGCTCAGCGTGTGCCGCGGCGAGAGTGGCTGTGGCGTTGGTAGCCCGCTCGGAGGATGAGACGCGGTGCGTCAGCCACGGCAGCCGCAGGAATGGGGTCGCCGCCGACGGCAGCGGCAGGAGTGGGGTCGCCGCGGCGAGCGGCCAACGAGTGCCCGCGGCTGTCCCGCGAGGAGATCAGCACGAAGGCTAGGACCGCACCGGCGACGGCGAAGCCGGCGCCCACCAAGAACGCCTGGTCGAACCCCTTAGTCAGGGCAACGGAGGCGTTGTGGACTCCAGAGTGGAAGAGGCTCTGGGTGCGGCTGTTGGCGATCGACGCGAGGATCGCCAGTCCGAGCGCGCCGCCGATTTGCTGCGCGGTGTTGATCAGACCCGATGCCAGCCCCGCCTCATGCGGCCTGGTTCCCGTGACCGCGGCGATCGTCACGGAAACGAAGGCGAACCCGAACCCCGCGGCCGCCAGCAGCGACGGGCCGAGGACATCAGCGACGTATGAGCCTCCCGGTGCAGGCACTCGCGAGAACCAGACCAGGCCGCCGGCGACGAGCAGCAGCCCGGCGATCAGCGTCGGCCTGAACCCGATCCGCGTGACCACCTGGGACGCGAGCCCGGCCGAGATAATGATTCCGACCGCAAGAGGCAGGTACGCGATTCCTGTTTTGATCGGCGAGTAGTGCAGGACCTCCTGGAGGTACAGGGAGATGAAGAAGAACATCGAGAACAGCGACATGCCGAGCAGCAGGCCGACGATGTCCGCGCCCCGTAGGGTCCGCAGGCGGAAGATCGAGAATGGCATGAGCGGCTGGCGCTGGCGGGACTCGATCAGCAGGAAGGCGATCAGCAGGACGATCGCACTGGCGATCAGCAGCAGCGTCTCCGACGATCTCCACCCCACGTTAACGGCGTTGACGATCGCGTAGACCAGGAGCGATAGGCCCGCCGTGACGGTGACCGCACCCGGTATGTCGAAGGTGTTGGTGCCATCGTCGGCGCGGCTCTCGACCAGCGTCCGGGGCGCGAGCGCTGCCGCTGCGAGGCCGATCGGGACGTTGACGAACAGGACCCATCGCCAGCTCAGTCCGCTGGTCAAGATGCCGCCGAGCAGGACCCCGGCTGCGCCTCCAGCGCCGGCGACCGCACCCCAGATGCCGAGCGCGCGGTTGCGCTCGGCACCCTCAGAGAAAGTGGTCGTGATGATCGACAGCGCGGCGGGCGAGACGATCGCGGCTCCAAGGCCCTGCGCAGCGCGGGCGGCGATGAGCCATGCCTCCGATTGCGCTAGTCCGCCGGCCAGCGAGGCGAGCGTGAACAGTACGAGGCCGACCATGAACATGCGCCGGCGCCCGAGCAGGTCGGCCATCCGGCCGCCCAGAAGTAGGAAGCCGCCGAAGGTCAGAGCGTAGGCGTTCACGACCCACGAGAGGTCGGTGCGCGAGACGTTCAGCGCTCGTCCGATTGACGGCAGAGCGACGTTCACAATCGAGGCGTCGATCACGATCACGAACTGCGTCATTGCGAGCAGGAGCAGGGCGAGGTTCTTCGCGTGGGGGTGTAGAGGGGGGACGTCTGGGCCGCCCCGCCGATTGGGGTGACGGCGAGGTTGGGGAACGTCTCGCCCGGATGCGACAATGTCATCTGAATCTCCTTGTCGGTTGGCACGTTGAGGGTGCGTAGGCGGTTACGGGGTCCCTGATGCACCGGCAGCGTTGAAGGTGATCGACACCACAGTCCGAGCGAACGCTCGGGCTGTGGTGTCGAGTCGCGGGATGGGTCAGGCGCGGATGGTGGTGGTCTCGCGGGTGAACTGGCGGCGGCCGATCAGCTTGTAGGCCACTCGAACCGGGGCCGGCAGGACCTGCATGAACTTCTGCCGCTCCGCGTCATCGGTCTCCTCGGTGATGTATCCGAGGGTCACCAGGCGCCGCGTGAGCGGTATCGCGCTCGATGCCATGCTTGCCGAGAGCGTCCCATTCACTCTGAGAGAGTGTGACCGAGACGACCGGGAGCAGTTTCTGCTCCTCCTCATCGCAGTGACCGATCAGCGACGGCATCATCGTGTCGATGCAGGCCGCCATCCGCTCGCCCGCGGCGGCATCCGCGCTCGTCGTCCACGTCGGCAGCTCCGCGTTGATGGCCACGACGGCGTCGTTGACCTGAGCGTGTTGGGCATCCATTCGGTCCATCAGCTCCGGGTCGAGCGCACGTCGCTCGCGGAGCAGGGGAAAGAGCAGCAAGTCCTCGCCGGTGTGGTGCGTGTGCAGGAAGTCCAACATCTCTCGTGCGTGCGCGCCGATGATCTTGGATCGCGCCGGGTCATTGGACGCGGAGCGGAACAGTCGGGATAATTGACCGACCTCGCGCCGGAGGACGCGGTGCATCAGAACCATCTCGTGGGTATCGACTCCAGATCCGGCGGTGCTCACCGGGGTTGCTCGATGATCGCGGCGCTCAGGCGGTGGGACGTTTCCCTGTTCACGGCTGTGTAGGGATCTGTTAGTGGTGTCGGGTGTGGTCATTTCGGTGTCCTTTCCGTCGGGGTACAGGGATCAGTGTCAAGATTGCTCCCCGTCCTAAGCCTTCGCACCGGCGATTTCGCCGGTTGGCTCCCGGCAACGGCGGGTATCGTCACAGAGGATGCTCTACGGCAGGGACGCCGAGCGCGCTCGGCTCGGCGCGCTCCTCGAGGACGCCCGCGAGTCGCGAAGCGGGGTGCTCGTCATCCGCGGCGAGGCGGGTATCGGCAAGTCCGCCCTTCTCGAGGATGCACGAGAGCGAGCGCTTGACATGCAGGTCCTGAGCGGCAGCGGGATCGAATCGGAGGCGCACGTCCCCTTCGCCGCGTTGCACCAGATCGTCCGTCCTATCTTGGGGCACCTGGAGGGCCTCCCCGAACCCCAGGGGGGCGCGCTGCGGGGAGCGCTCGGGCTCGGGGTGCCAGAAGGCCACGACCGCTTCTTGATCTCGCTCGCCGTGTTGAGCCTGCTGGCCGAGGCGGCCGAGGACCGGCCGCTCCTCTGTCTCATCGATGACGCCCACTGGCTCGACCCTGCTTCGTCCGACGCCCTCGTGTTCGTCGGCCGTCGGCTTGAGGCCGAGGGAATCGCCATGCTGTTCGCCGTCCGTGAGCGGGAGGGTCACGGCTTCGAGGCACGCGGGCTGCCAGAACTCGCGCTCGGCGGGCTCGACCCGCAGGCGTCGGCGGCGCTGATCGGCCGTCGGGCGAATGTCGCATTGTCGCCTGAGGCACGTCAGCGTCTCGTCGCGGCAACCGGTGGCAATCCCCTTGCCTTGCTCGAGCTCCCCGAGGTGTTGAGCGAAGCCGAACTCGCGGGCGCCGAGCCGATGCCGGCGCCGCTACCGGTCGGCAAACGCATCGAGCGTGCCTTCTTGGCGCGTGTGCATCAGCTGCCCGAGGACACCCAGACGCTGCTGCTTGTTGCCGCTGCCGAAGACAGTGGCGAGGTCGCTACCGTCCTCAGCGCGGCAGCGCAACTGGGAGCAGCCCCCGAAGCGCTCGATGCTGCCGAGCAGGAGAGGCTCGTCCGGGTACGGGGGGACCAGCTCGAGTTCCATCACCCGCTGGTGCGCTCAGCCATTTACCACAGCGTTCCGCTCTCGCGGCGCCACATCGTCCACCGGGCGCTGGCGAGCGTGCTCAACGGCGAGTCGGAAGCCGATCGCCGGGCGTGGCACCACGCCGCCGCAACCTTCGGACCCGACCCCGTCGTCGCGAAGGAACTTGACCGGGCTGCACAGCGGGCGCGGAATCGGAGTGGCTTCGCAGCCGCCTCATTGGGCTTCGAGCGAGCTGCCGCGCTGACGCCGAACGAGAGCCAGCGGGTGGATCGAGTGATCGCGGCGGCGGAGAACGCGTGGTTAGGCGGCCGAGTCGAACGAGCGGCGATGTTGCTCACGCAAGCCCAGCCGCTCGCTTCGGAGCCAATCCAACGCGCCGACATCGACCGCTATCTCGGTTTGATCGAGATGATGGACGGCATCCCCGCCGACGCCTGTCAGCTTCTCCTTCGTGCCGCGTCTGCGGTCGCGCCGCTGGATGGCCAGCGTGCGCTGCAGCTGCTCAATCTTGCGAGCGTCGCCGCGACCTGGGCAGATGACGGTGAGGCGGCAGTTGCGATCGCCCAGCTGGCTCAAGGCCTGGCCGTGGATACCCCGATCGACCACATGCTTGTTGCCCTTCTGACCGGGATCGGCGCCCACTTCGAGGGTGACTTCGCCGCTGCCGCGCCGCCACTGCGCCTGGCCGTGAACTCCGCGGAGCGACTTGATGACGACTACACGACCGAGGAGCCCGTGGCGCTCCTGTTCGCCGGGCGGGCCGCGTTCTACCTTGGCGACGATCGGGACGTTTACCGCATCCACCACGAGGCGGCGGGTCGGGCGCGCACTGCCGGCCTGCTCGTGATCCTGACGCAGATCCTTCCCCAGGTGGGCATCGCCGAGCTGTGGGAAGGCCGCTGGGCCTCGGCGTCGGCGAACCTGAGCGAAGGGCTCCGGCTCGCGCGAGAGATCGGCCAGCACGACCTCGTCGCATACCATCTCGTCCTGCTCGCTCTGATTGCGGCCCACCGCGGGGACGAGAACGCGTGCCGGTCCCTGGCGGGGGAGAGTCTCGAGCTTTCCTCCGCGCGGCGTTTCGTCTTCGCCACCGAGTCAGCGCACTGGGCGCTGACGGTGCTCGAGCTAGGACTCGGCCGACCCGAAGAGGCGCTCCGGCACGCCCGAGCCGCCTCCAATAGCGGCGTCAGGTTGTGGGCCATGCTCGATCGGATAGAAGCGGCGGTCCACGCCGGCGAGCGGGAGGCAGCCCGAGACTGGCTTGCCTATTTTGAACAATGGGCGGAAAACGGCGGGGCTGCCTGGGCGCGCGCAGTGCTCTTGCACTGCAAAGGGTTGCTCTCCAACGATGGACGCGAATGCGAACGCCTCTTGCGTGCCTCACTGGACGCGCACACCAAGGCCACCCGTCCGTTCGAGCGTTCCCGCACTGAACTCGCTCTCGGTGAGCTGCTCCGGCGCGCCCGCCGTCGAGTTGAGGCGCGTGAGTACCTGCGCGCGGCTCTTGACGGCTTCGACGAACTGGGAGCGAGGCTGTGGGCGGAGCGCGCACGGATCGAGCTCCGCGCGAGCGGTCAGGTGGCCCGGCGACGTGACCCAAGCACCAGGGACGGGCTCACCGCACAAGAACTCCAGATCGTGCATCTCGTGGTACAGGGCCTCAGCAACCGAGAGGTGGCAACCCAGTTGTTTCTCAGCTCGCGGACGATCGACTTCCACCTGCGCAACGTCTTCCGGAAGCTTGATATCAGTTCCCGCACCCAACTCGCCGGTCTCGATCTCGACGCTCCCGGCGAACAGACGATGCCGGCCGCGAAACCGGCGATTCCGTCGGTGCGATCCTAGACATCCCTCCTGCGGTCGCTGACCGTCGCCGGTGGGTGTCACCAACACGCGCAGTATCAGGTACGGCCTCGAAGTCTGTTGGCGCTCGGCGTCATCCGCACGCCGCTAACCTGGGCGGCACCGGGGTTTCCTCTGCTCGTGCCCGCTTCAGGTACATCGCGGCTGGCAGCGGCCCCAGCTGGAGCTGCACCGGGGCCCGGCCTCAACACGTAGCCCCAATCGTTCGGCAGCAACGCCCCAGGCATCCTGTGACGAGACTGAGGCGAACGTCGGATTTGTGGGACGGCCTCGCGGGAGCAATGATCCGGCAGCAGCAGGATGGAAAGGTAGGCCTTCGGGCCCCGGCAAATCGAAGTTCCGAGCCTGTACCCCGATTCTCGGGGCCTGACGGAAACTGGCCGACACTGAGTACACAGATGCCCTGGGAGCTGCATATGCATGACCCCGCGACCAGCAGCCTCGTCGAGTCATTAACCCGAAGGTCGGAGGGGAGTAAGAGTTTCTGGGGACTCTTTGCAGAAGCGAGTGACATTTGAGTAGTGCAGCGCCTGGGCGGCAGCATATGCACGGCAGCCTGACCAGCCCGTTCGCTGAAGCTGAGGTCCAGGTGTCCTAGAATGCGGGAGAGCCCCCGCCATTGTTTGCGCACCTCTTCGCTTCGATTGTTGGCGACAGCTAAATCCCCATTTGGATCGCAGCACCAACCCCGTAACCTGGACAGTTGCATTGAAGAACCCAGATTCCGCGCTAGACCTCGACGATCCCAACGTAGCGCTCATCGGCGCTTTTTGAACTTCGGGAGAATCCACTTTCAAGCCTCTGAACTGGGCTTTTGGTGGAGGTGACATCGTGAATTTCCGCGCATCCGCGCCGCTGATGGAGCGAAGACGCTGGTTGCCATGGCTGCATATGGCGGCCGCCTGCTCAATATCGTGCGCGCCCCGAGCGCCTTCGGGGGGCGTAACGGTGACTATAAGTGTCTTTATCGTCAGGACCGTAGAGGTCTGCCCGATCGGTCTTCCAGGCGCCTTTTCTTGATGTTCGCCAGATCCGATAGTGGTAAATGGGACGCGGTCATTTCGTTGTAGGGACACTTGTCATAGCTAAGTTCCAGCGTGGGGCCTGTATCTATTTTCAGATCGAGACCGACGTCGAGACCGCCGTGGACACGAGCTATTGGCATCCTTCAGGCCAACCGAGCATCACCCTGCGGTCGGGAAGAGAGAGCGCATCCAGGGCCTGGTTACAAGATCGACAGCGCGCTGCGGTTCAGCGATAATCGCATCCAAGCTGGTCCTGCGTGCTCTCGGCTGTCGACCGACTACGGGGTCTTCCTCCTCGGGAGGATCAAGGAGGAGCACGATGCCGGGGCCTCACGGACATCGCCCGGGCCTCGGTCACGGGCACCGAGTGAGGCGTTCAGGCATTGGTAGATGACGGCCGCGCCACCGGCCGCCTCGGTGGCCTCTTCGGCATCGCTGGCGTGGGTTGTTCGTTCAGTCCGGCTTCAGCGTTTGGCGCCGACTTTGCACTGGCGATCCAAGACATCATCCGGATCGGATTCCATGAATCATCCCGCAACCTCGTACCGTCCGGAGACTCCAATGAATAGTGCCGTAGATCACCTCTCCTTGCTCGCCCCCACGAAGAGCTCGATGTCCGTCGCCGACCCGACCCGTCCGCCCATCTGGAAGCCAGCGGGGTTGAGGTAAAAGGATTCCTCCTCGATCCACAGCTCGCCGTCGGCATAGCGAACGGACACCGAGCCGAGGGGGAAGGAGGCTAGCAGGGCTCGGAACCTCCGGCGCCAGAATCGACGGCCCGCGACGAGGAGTGCGCGGTCGGTAAGCAGGAGGACTCGGCCCTGGTTGCGGCCGGCAAGGCCCTTGGCTGTCGCCACGAGGCTGTTCCACACCGTCAACCGATACGGAGTGGCGGCTAACGCCGCCTGGAGCAATTCGCCGGGCTGAAAAGCCGGTGCGAACCACTCGCGCACCTTTCGTAGGTCCCGATCCCTAGTGGAAGCGGCTTTCCCATCTCCTCCGTCGGCCACAGGCCATGATATCCAGGTGCACTGGCGACGCATATTTCCGAGGCGACCGGCCACGGGTCATGCCGTTGGGTCGGTGGCTGGCCTTTTGCTCGTTGCCTGTGTCCCGTTGGGATTTACTGCCTGTAGCCGTACCGGTACGGCAGGAGGCCAATGGTCAGGACCGACCATTGTGGCCAAGGCAGCAACGCTCGTCGGCGTGTCGTGTCCCACGATCTCAACGTGCACGGCGGTGGATGGGAACGGCAGTTCTGTGAGCTTGATACGGGGCCGGTGGTCCCCTCCGATGCTGATCGCCGGCGCCTCCGTCGGGGGTTCGGGCAACCGTCCGAGCGCCATCTCGTGTGGTGGGGCCGGCTCGTGCGCGGCGGCACTCAGTAATGGTGCCCTGCCTTTCTACGATGGCACGACGTGGAGTGCATCTGGCGTCGAGGACAGTGCCGGAGTGCCGACATCGCTTTCCTGTCCCACATCCCGATTCTGCATCGCCGCTGACGATGCCGGCGACGTCGTGACCCGCAGGAGGACGTGGTCGACGCCGACCACCGTTGACAGCGGAGGCACCCTTGCCTCGGTTTCTTGCACTTCTCCGACCTTCTGCCTCGCGGTCAGCGGTGACACTCCCGCTACGGCCTACCGATTCAACGGTAAACGGTGGTCGCCAGTCGCAGCTCCCAACCCGTCCACCCCGCAGGGCGGATCTGAGCCTGACACCCTTTCGGCGGTCTCGTGTGCCACGCCCACATATTGCGTTGCCCTTGACGACTTCGGTGAATTCTTCAGCTGGAACGGTCATGCTTGGTCTGTTGCAACCATGTTTGACAATCTGCAAGACGGGTCCGACGATGTGTCGTGCCCTACGAGCGGGTTTTGCATGATCGCTGATGGCAACGGTGTCGCTGTGGCCCTCGTGAACGGCGCGCTGGGATCTGGCAATCAGCTAACACCCGCCACCGCTGGCCTCAATTCGATCAGTTGCGCCACTGCGAGGCGCTGCATCGCAGTGGGCGACGGTGGCCGCGTCTACACCTTCTCGGGGGGACCGATTTCGTGACCCGAAGATCGGTTCGGAATCACCACGTCCCTTCTGCCGAGGCCCTTGAGCGTGCCCTCCTCGATGACGTGCAACGACTGCTCGACCAGTGGCGCTCGGAATTTGCCGGGCGCCCCAAAGCGGAACGTCAGCACCTCCTCCTGCTCGCGCTCGAACGCGAGCAGATCGTCGCTGTCGCCTACCGGGAGGAGGCAGTCGCCGGCCGGGTGACTGCGCTCGAAGTGGGTGACGATGCTCGCGCTCTCACCCGGCAGACGTTGGTGTGGATCTGGAAGGACGAGCAGCTGCACGCCGAGTACCTTCGCGGTGAGCTGCTTCGCGCCCCAGGGTTGCTTTCGACTGCCGTGGTGTACGGTCGCCAGCTCCAGGGTGCGCTCTCGGGATGGACATCGGCCACCTCCAATCTCCGTAGCGCTCGAACGGCGCCGTTCCGAGCAGGGGCAGCGGGAATCTTGGTGGCTGTGGCCGGGTTCACCGGACAGGTGCCTCCGCTGCTCCGTCGCGAGCTCCGTTACCAGACCTTCCACCGTTACTGCCAGCTCAACGTAGCCCTCGAGGCCAGCGCCGAGCTGGCCTACCGCCGGCTAGTGGAGCTTTCGGACGACCCCGAAGAGCGGCGGACGATCGACCGTATCCGGGAGGACGAGGCTCGGCATGCCGCTGCCTTTCGTGTCCTCGCCGATGTCCTCACCGACGATGATCGACTGGTCGACTCCGCTTCCATTGACGACCTGGTGGCCCGAATGGCCGCAATCAGTGTCTGGTTCGTGCCGGTGCATCTCCGCCCGGAGGTGGTCGAGTCCATGGCGAAGCCCGGGCGGCCACCTGTAAGGGACCGCAGGCCACGCTCTTTCGCCTCGCGACGCTCTGTGGTCGTCGGTCACGGAAGGAACGACAGTGAAAAGGCAGCCGTGCTCGAGGATTGCTTGGACCGGGCGGGTCTCAGCGAGATGGCGGCGGGGGTGTCGTCCGCCGCCATCCGGGCCTCCTTCATGCTCGGTTACGACCGCCAGGACCGCTCCAACGTCAATGATCCCGAGATGGTCGACCTCGTAGCCCGGTACCTGCGGCGTCGAGGAGTTCGCGACGTCGCCGTCCTGGAGGCCCCGACTGTATATGGCAATGATTACGCCAATCGGTCGGTTGCCGACGTGGCTTCCTACTTCGGTTTCGGTTCCCCGGCGTATCGGATCGTGGACATCAGCGAGGACCTGGAGCCGTACACCTACGAACGGGGCTTCGTCCAGCACGCCATCAGCGGGTCGTGGCTGGACGCAGAGCTACGCATCGTGATGCCCAAGCTCCGCATGGCTCCGACGGACTTCGCCCATCTCAGCCTGTGCACGCTCGAGGGAAGCACCGGCCGGATCGACGACACCGTGTATGTAGGTCGCCAGGTCGACTACCGATCCGCCACGATGATGCTGCTCGACGTGGCGCCGCCAGACTTCTCGGTGATCGATGGCTGGGCCCCAGTTGCCGACGGAGCCTTTGGGGTGATGGGCTGCCATCGACCCGCTCATGTCCGACTCGTCTATGCCGGGGCCGACGCACTGGCCGTGGACGAAGTGGTGCTCGGCGACTTGGGGATCGATGATCCCCGCCGGGCTCCCATCGTCCGTCTGGTCTACCACTGGTTCGGGTTAACCCCGACGACGGTCTACGTGGACGGCCAGCGCCCCAACCTGCGAGACGAGCTGCGGGGAGCCCACGCCTCCCGGCTTGTCCGGGCCCTCGGGATGATGTCGGACCCGGTATACGTGTACCTGAGCAACGGGGGACAGATCTTCGTCCCCGCCTTCGATCCCGTCTCGTTTCCTACGCTGCGTCCGGTCGGTCCGGCCTTGCGTGCCGTACAGTGGGCGACCCAGCGGGCATTCGGTCTTCGAGCCCCAACTCCGGGAGGAAGACCTCATGATTCATGAACTGTTGTCCCTTCGGAAATCAGCCCTTTGGGGGATGGTGGGCACGGCGCGACAAGGTCGGTTGCCCGCGCGTGCTCTAGCCATCGGCGACAGCCGGAGCCTGGTGCGGACCCTCTTTCTCGCCTCGGCAGCGCGCTTGGGGCTGCTTCCGTATCTTCGCATCGAACGGACCATGGATGAGCTAGTCGAGCGAACCGGGTGTCGACGCATCGACCGTCTCCAAGCCTGGCTTGGGGTGGGTGTCGACCTCGGTGAGCTGCGCCGACGCGGCGGCCGGTACTGCGTCGCCGGTATCCGGGCGCGCGCCCTGGCGACCGGCGACGGGCTTCTCACGGCGCACTACCAGTCCGTCCTCGAGTACCAAGTGGGCCCCTACGCCGAGCTCGATCAGCTGCTCCGCGACCCGCCCGGACAAGGGCGCGACGATCTCGATCGCTACGCTAAAGAGATCGCACAGGTGTCCCTGGCCGCCGCGCCCTTCGTCACCTCCGTTGTCCGCCGCACTCTGGCAGACCTTCATCCTGCTCGGGTCCTCGATGTCGGCTGCGGCACTGGGGTCTACATCAAAGCGGCCCTCGAGTTCGACTCAGAGGTCCGCGTGGACGGGGTGGACCTGGCTGAGGAGGTCATCCTGGCTGGCCGCCTGGAGCTGACCAACGCCGGTCTCGGATCGCGGGCCCAGCTTCATGTGGGTGACGTTCGTGACTGGTTGCGCAGCTCGGACGCGCGCTTCGGCTTGGTGATGTTGCTCAACAACATCTACTACTTCGATCGGACGCAACGACAGGAGCTCTATCGGGAGCTGGGTGCCTCCCTGCTTGATGGGGGCCAGATGCTCGTGGTATCGATGACGGTGCCCGGATCAGTGGCTGCCGGTCACCTCCACTTCATGCTGACCTGCCAGGAAGGGGGGGCCTCTCTTCCCGGGCGGGCCGAGCTGGTAGCCGACTTGGCAGCGGCTGGCTACGAGACAATGGAGGAGCGGAAGCTTGTGCCTACCGAGCCGTTCGTCGGTGTCCGAGCGAAGCTCATTGGTTAACTGCCCATCGGTCAACGAGCTTGCGGCTCGCTGTCCAAGTGAGCAAGTTTGAGAAACGCCCGCCAACGGCGGTTGCCTAGGAACCACACAAAGGGTTACGTAGGGTTCACGGGTCCCACTCTCGGTCTCTGTCATAAACTGTGAGGGTGCCCGATGCCGGTGCCGAGGCACTGGACCAGCTGATTGCCGAACTGTTGGAGCGAGCCATGGAGCACGCCGTGGCGGTTCCGGCTAATGGCTGGGGTGAAGTGCTACGGGAATGGGATGAGTTGACAGGCATGGAGATCGTCGATGTTGTTGAGCAACTCGATGACACAGAACTGCGTGCCCTGATGTCCCGCGTACTCCGGCGCCAGACCGTCTTGCGGAGGGATCAAGCGCTGGCGGAAGTCTTCCCGGCACAGCGCTTCTCGGATAAGTGGTCGACCTTCGCTGCACCTTGCCTCGCGGCGGCATAGACGGTCCAACCGTCGGCCTTACGCCGTTGGATGAACCGGGTGATCCCGTCTGGCGGATACGCACACCGACCCTGATGGGAATCTGATTCGCTTCGGGTCACGGCTGCCATCCAGAGTCGAGCTGACCATCTCCAAGGAGTGGCACTCAGTTCATGACTTAGCTATGGGGCCGAACTTACACTGCGATAATGCGGGCCACATCGGCGAAGGCGCGTGTTCGCGGCTCACTCATAGTTATAGTACATCGCACTGATTGTGTATTTGTGACAACGCCGCTAGCGTGCCCGACCGGCGAAGCTGATGGGTGGGACAGGAATGATCATTCCTGTCACCACCTTTGTCTCTTAAGGCCGGTGAACCCCGGTTGGATGCACTCTTTCGACCGCATGACACCAACGAGTCTCACCATTTAGACCCTGGTCCCGCCCTCAGACTCCCCATAAAATGCGAGGGTGCCCGATGACGGTGCGGAGGAACTCGACCAGCTGATCGCTGACTTGTTGGAGCGAGCCATGGAACACTCCGTGGTGGTTCCGGCCAATGGTTGGGGTGAAGTGCTGCGGGAATGGGATGAGTTGACAGCCTTGGAGATCGACGACGTTGTTGAGCAACTCGATGACGGAGAACTGCGTGCCCTGACGTCGCGCATACTCCGACGCCAGACCGTCTTGCGGAGGAATCAAGCGCTGGCGGAAGTCCTCCCAGCACTGCGCTCCTCGGAGAAGTAATCGACCTCGCGACACCATCCTGCACTGTCCCGGCGGAGCGTCAAGCTTCACCGCCGAGGCAAGCGGGGTTCCACTGATCGGTAATGGGACATCGCACTGATTGCGCTTTTTTGGGAGGCCGTTTAGCTACCGGTGACACCACCAAGCACGAGTTCAGGGATTGCCGGCCGGGCACGCAGGTGGCGAAGGGTCACGCGGTACGAACCGACCAGGCTGGCCTCGCAGTACCCGAAGTCGCTCTCGATACAAAAGGCCCGGATGAGACTCTGGGCGCGCGCCAGGTTAGGTCGGGGCATGGTCGGGAACAGGTGGTGCTCGATCTGGTAATTGAGACCGCCGAGCACGAGGTTGGTAAACGGACCGCCGGTGACGTTGCGGGCCGTGATGACCTGACGCCGAGCGAAGCTCATCTCTACAGCGCCATCGATGATGGGCATGCCTTTGTGGTTGGGGGCGAAGCTGCAGCCCAGGTACAGCGAAAAGACGGCTTGCTGGACGACGATGAAGGCCAACGCTTTGAGCGGGGAGAGCACCCACAGCACCGCAGCCAGGTAAAGCGCGGCGTGCACGGTAATCAGCACGCCTTCCATGGCCGCGGCACGATCTCGTCGTCGGAGCAATCTGGCGATGCCGCCCCTATGGATGCCCGGACTTCGCAGGAGCATGAGCGGAAAGAAGAGCTGCGCCTGCCAGCGCGCCAAGAACCGCGTGAGGCGGCCAGGACTCGAGTCAAGTCCCTCGGCCGGTTCGGAGACTGCGAGACCCTCGCCAAGGTCGGGGTCACGGTCGACCTGGTTGGGGTGCGCGTGATGGGCGTTGTGCTTGGGAACCCACCAGCCGAAGCTCATCCCGATCAAGGCATCGCCGACCGCTAGCCCGAGCAGTCGGTTTGCCCGGCGGGACCCAAAGACCTGCTGGTGCCCGGCGTCATGGCCCACAAAGCCCAGCTGAGTGAACATCAGGCCCAGGAACGCTGCGACACCAAGCGTGGCCCACGAGTTGCCCACCATCACAAACGCCGCCCATCCGGCGGCGAAAGCGGCGATGGTCAGACCGATCTTTACGCTGTAATAGGCGGGCCGGCGCTCAAGGAGGCCGGCCTCGCGGATCTGCAGGGCCAGAGCACGGAAATCCCCCGAATCTGCGTCGATGGCGGCTGTTGGCACGAGCTCTCTTCCTCGAAATTCGTCCGAAAGCGCCACCTGAGATTGAAGCAACGCCGAAAGCCGAATCTCTTATTGGGCCATCTCAGCCTAATCCTCCCTTCATCGAGGCGTAAGCCGCCAATTTGTGTTGTCCCGGTGAAGTAGAGATGGTGTAATCGTCGACGATCTGAACTTAAGTCTCGGACGTCGGAATCAGACCGTTGACCCCGCCGCAACCGAGAGTCTCCCTCCAATTGGTGCCGAAGTTTCCGAGGCTGGCGCCGGCAGGGGAGCGCCAAGCCGTTCAGATGTGACGACTTCGAGGGCTTCTCGGAGAGCGACGACGCGTTCCTCGCCGAACCGCTCGCCCCACTCCCGCTCGATCTCATCGATCAGTCGACGACCGATCGAGTAGGCGTGGCGACCGTGAGTGGTGAGACGGATGATCTTGGCCCGACCGTCGTTGGGATCCGCGACCCGCTCGAGGTACCCGCGCTGTTCGAGGTCGCTTGTGACCTCACCCACCGACTGTTTGGTCATGTTGGCCCGCTCGGCCAGGTCGGTGAGGCGCGAGCCGTTCTCAGGATCGATATTGCCGAACACGCACCCGTGTCCGGGCCGGATGTCGTCCAACCCGACAGTCGCGAGCTTCTGGGCCAGCTCATCGGCGAACAGGTCGGCAGCCACCTTGAGCAGCCGGATCATCGGCGCTTGGGCGGGAATGTCAGAATCGGATTGCATTTCGTCAGGACCCCTGATAAGGTTACCAGATCATTTAGTCAGGGAACCTTGTAAAGCTCCCTGACCAGACTACCGCATTTGGAGGCAACATGGCGCGGAAGTGGTGGACCCTCAGTGTCGTAAGCGTGGCGACGTTCATGCTGTTGCTCGACATCACCGTGGTGAACACGGCCCTTCCTTCGATCGCCAGGGACCTGCATGCGAGCTTCGACGACCTCCAGTGGGTGATTGACGCCTACACGCTCGCGCTCGCCGCGATCGTCCTGACCGCGGGATCGCTGGCTGACCGGCTCGGCCGCCGAGCGGTGTTTGCCGCAGGTCTCGTCGTGTTCTCGCTCTCCTCGTTGGCAGCGGGACTGGCCCCAGACGCCTTGGTCCTGAACCTTTCCAGGGCGATGGAAGGCGTCGGCGGCGCCGCCATGTTCGCCGTGTCGCTGGCCTTGGTGGCGCAGGAGTTCCCGGCCGGGCGCGAACGCGGGACGGCGATGGGCGTCTACGGGGCGACCATCGGGATGTCCGTCGCCGTCGGCCCGCTCGTCGGCGGAGCGCTGACCGACAGTCTGGGCTGGCGTTGGGTCTTTTTCATCAACGTGCCCGTCGGGCTCGCCGCGCTGGCGGTGACGTTCCTCAAGGTACGCGAGTCCCGTGACCCGCAGGCACGGCGGGTCGATTGGCCTGGCTTGGTGACGCTGAGCGGCGGGTTGTTCCTGCTTGTCCTCGCGCTGGTGCGCGGGAACGACGATGGATGGACTAGCCCGCTGATCCTCGGAGAGCTTGCCGGTGCCACCGCGCTCCTTGGATCCTTTGTCGTGATTGAACAAGCCGTTTCCGAGCCAATGCTGCCGTTGGCCCTCTTTCGCCGGCGAGCCTTTACGGGGGTACAGCTGGCCGCCTTCGCGGTTTCGGTCTCGCTGTTCTCGCTCTTCCTCTACCTGACTCTGTACCTTCAGGACTACCTTCACTACTCGCCACTGCAGGCAGGACTTCGGTACCTCCCGATCACACTCGGTGCGTTCATCGCCGCCCCGGTGGCAGGTGGGCTACTCGGTCGTGTCCCGGCCCGCGTCCTGATGGCGATCGGTTTGGCGGGGACGGGCATTGGCCTTTTGCTGATGTCGGGACTCAGTCACGGCTCGGGCTGGACCGCTCTATTGCCCGGTTTCATCATTGCCGGACTCGCGGTCGGGATGCTCAACCCAGTCATCGCCGACGTGGCACTGAGCGTCGTCCCCAAGGAGCGAAGCGGTATGGCCGCTGGCGTGAACGACACCTTCCGGCAGGTGGGGGTGGCCTTGGGCACGGCTGTGTGGGGCGCGATCTTCCTGGCTCGGGGATCGAGCACTATTGGCACGCTTCTGGCCGGCACTCCCGCTGGCACAGCCGGGCGGCCTCGCCAGCTCGTCGAAGCTTTCTCCGGTGGTGGGTCCGCCGCGCTGGCGCACGCGATTCCCCCCGGTGCCCGACCGGCGGTGATCGGTGCGACCCAGCAGGGCTTCCTCACGGGCCTCAACACCATCCTCTACATCGGGGGCGCGGTCGCCCTCGTCGGGGCAGTGCTGGCCCTGTGGCTGGTTCGCGAGCGGGAGATTGAACGGGGCGAAGAAGTTGAGGTGGCCACCCTAAGCACCGAGCACCTCGAGTACGCACCGGCCTGACAACGTCGGCGTTTTGAATCGGATATTGAGGATCGGTATCCAGCCCAACTTTCCAGTCCAGTTCAGAGGGCTGACGGTGGAATCCCTGTATACACACGCTGCCCTGACATCAATCGTGAACGGGATTAGCGAACCGGCGTGCCAGTTGGAGCAGTTGCGTCCGCAAGGTGTCATCGTCAAAGTCGGTGACCATTGGATGCATCACGGCCCCGCTGATTGCAGCCATGAACATTGCGGTCTGGAGATGTCCCTCAGCGCCGATCCCGGGACCGATTAGGAGGTTCGTGAGCCTGTCAACTACTTCTTGATAGCGGGCATGGTTCGAGAAGAAACGCAGCACCACAGGGTCGCTGAGTATCACGCTCACCGTCCGGCGGCGATCGACGGAGAGATCCACGATGCGTGCGAGAAGTACGTCTCGGCGGCGCCCGGGAGACGTTTGTGCCTCTGCAGCGTCGATGACGGCTTCAAGCTTGGCGAGTTCGTCCTCCGCAGCGGCCAAGACGATCTCGTCCTTGGTCCTGAACTGGAAGTAGATGGCTGCCTTGGTCACTCCAACCGCGTCGGCGATCATCTGGAGGGAGGTGCCGCCCACTCCCTGCTGAGCGAATAGTTCGAGGGAGGCGGCGACGGTACGGGACTGAGCTGCACTGAGAGGCGGCGTGTCCGATTCGCCGATCACGACTTCCTTGGCACTCCGGTTCACGCCACCGAGTCTACAAGCGCTTGAACCAAGACTAGTCGAACGGCTAGCCTCAAGTTGGCCCACCCCGATTTCGGGGCCAAATGTGTCCCAGCCGTTGGGCACGCCAGCCTCGAAGGTCTAGCCGTTGTCAAGGAGAACTGTGATGACCGATCCCGACGAAACCATGCACAAGGTCCTAGAAGTCCGGAAGGTCGGAGCGGACTACGAGGAACACCAGCAGGCAACCCCCTTGGACATCCCCGTCGACCTACACAACTTCAAGAAGTTCCCGGTGGTCGATCCACCGGGCATGCACAAGCCGACGGGCCCCGATACGCGAGCGGAGATCAGAGCGGATTCCAGCGCTGAACTCCCCGACTACAGCGGACCGTTCAAGGCCGACCTTCGGTTCTCGGACTTCTCGAACCAAGCTCTCGCCAACATGATTGCCATGAGCGACGAGTACTACCGAGTGTGCGTAGAAGCATGGGCCGACGAGGTCGCCAAGCGCTACGGCCACGATCTGATGGCAGAGATCCAAGCTGAGGCGTGGGAGACCATCGTCCTACCGCAGCTACACCAAATGCTCGAGGAGTGGATGGAGATCCCTGCCGACAGAGCCGAGGCGTTGGTCGAGGAGGTTGCCGATGAGATCACGGTCCGGAGGGAGGAGGGTGGGGTCGTGACCATCAACCCGTTCCGGGCCGAGATGACCGACGTCGACATCCCAAAGGAGAAGCTCGTCAAATGGGCATTGGGTAGCCACGAATTCCTGCTCACCGCGATCGAGGGGTGGGCGGGGGACATCGTGATCCGCTACGGGCTCGACGCGATGTTCGAGATCAATTGGGACCTCTGGAGTGAAAAGGTGCTACCTGCTGTACGCGACCTCAAAGCGCGATGGATGAAGGTCGGGGACGGCACGGTCGAGGCCTTCATGAAAGACATCCAGATCGACGCCACGTCGTTTCCTGGCAAGGCCTTCGAGCTGACGTTTGAGATGCCAGAACCCGACGTCGGCATCATGACGTTCAACAAGTGTATTCAGGTCGATCAATGGGAATCGATGGGCCGCCCCGACATCGCGGAGAAGTCCGCTCACGTGACCTGTCCCGCCTCGATCATCGAGACTGCCAAGATGTACAACGCGAACATGAAAGTCGAGATTCTGGCGATCCCACCGCGGGTCAGCAAGGACCACGTCTGCTGCCGGTGGCGGTTGTCCTTGCGCGACGAATCAGACCCTGAGTATGTCCCGGTCGAAATTAGGAAACGCTAGAGCGAGAGCCACAGGCTGCGGCTGGCGCCAGCTTCCCCGCCACCCGGCACCTAGCATGAGGGCTCGGCGGCCATAGCGGCTCAGCGCTCCGACCCCGTCTTCGGGCCCTTGTTTTGGCCGGGGGATCGCCTGCGCGAGGTGTGCTCTGTCCCATGGCCTATCCACCCTTCTCTTCAATGGATGGATCAGGGGTTTCACGCTTCTGAGACCTTCCATCTCTCGCAGGGGGAAGCGACGGCGGTGACGGTGACTTCAGACGGGATCCAGCAAGGTCGATCTGCCTCCCTCTACAACTTCGAACTGAAGCGCGCGCTGACACCGACTACAAGGTGATGACGCTGGACATTCTCGACGGGTAGAGACGACGGCAAAGGGCACTCCGAGTCGGCGCCGCGCGCCGCTGTCAATGCGGCTGGCGATCGGAACCGTCTTGGCGGTGACCACGGGCGTGAGCGCCGTGAGTTGCGGGGCTCCTCGCACCAGCGACACGGTGCAGGCAAGGCCCTCTGGTACGGCCAAGCCAGCAACGGAGCCATCCAGTCGGGCGTCACCACGGTGGTGATCACTGCGGGCCCTGACGATCCGAAGACTCCGTTCTCGGTGGACACTGTGGACTGCGCGCCGCCGGGGCCGGGGCGACGTGGATCGCTTCCGCCGAAGTGTCAGGCGTGCAGAAACGGCTGAAAACCGTGCGCAGTGCGGCCCAACTCAATGAGATCGTCCGGTTTCTCGCAACTGGGGAGTTCGAGGCAGAAACGTACATGCCGGCGACGGCGGAGTCGCTTGCGTTCATTGGGACGCGACGGATACCCGACGTTGAGCGCACGGTCGGGCTCCTCAAGGCCTACGCCGAATTGTTGACCTATGCTGGGCGAGCGAATCGCACGTATGCCGATAGCCTGAGGCTGGTCAGCGAGCAAGGATAGCTACCTCGGGCAACTCATCGAGGAGTCCAGTGAGACGCGTGCTGTCGCCACCGAGTTCCAAGGACTCCGTGGACCGACTGCCAGGCCAGCGCTACAGATGGCCCTGGCGCTTTTGCAGTACGTGGAGACGACACAGCTGGTCAATCTGACCAATGGCAACCTCCAGCCGACTGTGGGTCCACCCAACCTCGCACCGATCAGGGACGCCGAGGCAGTGCGCAACGAGGCATTGTCGGCGCAGAAAATAGCGGACACCCAAGCGGGGCTGATCGCCGCGGCCGGGCTTGATCCCACCTATCTCGAATGGAACAACAAGTGGGGCGCCGATCTCGCGTTGGGGCGCCTCGCGGACACAACATCGGAGCAGATGTTGCACGGTCTGGAATACCAGTGGTTCGCTGTCCTTCAGAGCCGGTTGCTCATCGACTTGAGCAGCACGGAACAACACAGCGCTCACCAGTCGTCTACGAACACTTCTGGGGCAGCGTCACGTTGAACCTGCCCCGAGCACCGGCTGGCACTGGCACCTGATCCGCCCTGGGTCTGATGGAGACTCGGGTTATTGGATTCCAACCATCTCCTGGTCGGCCCTGCGGGCAGCGTAGGCCGCCTCGAACTCTGCCGGCGGCACGTAGTCGAGGTACTCGTGCAGCCGCTCGTTGTTGTACCAGTGCACCCAGCGCAAGGTAGCCAGTTCGACGTCTTCGACGGTCCGCCAGGGCCCCTGTCCCGGACCGCGGATCTGCTCGGTCTTGTAGAGGCCGTTGACGCTCTCGGCCAGCGCGTTGTCGACGCGTCACCGACGCTGCCGATGGACGGGACGGCCCCGAGTTCGGCCAGCCGCTCCCCGTAGTGCACCGAGGAGAACCTGACTGCCGGCATCGGAGTGGCTCACGAGTCCGTGCAGCTCGGTGCCCCGCTGCCAGCGGGCCATCTCGAGTGTCTCGAGCACCATTTCGGTGCGCCTCACCTCCACTTGTTGTCGGAATCACAACGTTTTTCCAGCTCAAAGGGGTGTATTTCATTGGCATTTCCCTACCGAGGCAAATGGCGATGTTCGAACCCCACTCTGGCCTGGGATAACAGGAAATAGGGCTCAGCCGTCGACCAATCGGACCTGGATCTGTTCGTGATCTCATGCCAGTCAAGCGTTCAGAGGACGCGGTTCCTGACTCAATTGCCATGCGCTGATTCGGCGCCAGCCAAGGCGGTCGCGATCCGGTCAAGGTGACGCGCCAGAGTTGCAGATAAAAAGCGGCATCCTCCGCACTTAGGCCGGAGAATTGCACCCTCACATTTGTGCCGTCACCCGTCGGGGTGAGCGTGATCTCAATGAATGTGGGTGTCGGGGTCGTTGCGTCGGTTCCTTGACGATCCCATCTCAGCAGCATGCGGTGAAGGGGGATCTACTTCGATGTAGCGGCCGGCGATTGCCGTCCCGGCGAGGTCGAGGTGGAACGTCTCCCCCACGCGAGGAGCTGTCACGAAATGTCGTTCATCTTGACGAGGCCGTTCGATGTCGGAGAGATACGAGCAGTCAGGGTCGGCTGACTTAGCTCGCGGAAAACCAGACCTGGGCAACTCACTGGGAGCGACGAGGCCTCCCTCATCAGGACCGGCAGCCGATCCGCGAACCCATCGTTTGAATTCACATGCTTCATCCAAGGGCCGTGGGCCGACCTTGGCGATGGCTGTGATCGAACCCGGTTTGGGTTCATCTGTCGACGGCAAGGGCAAGAAGGGTATTTACGGCAGTCTCGAACGGGCGGGTACTCCGTTGCACCTGCGCGAGGAGAAGTCCTCCTTGGAGCGTGGCGAGCAAAGTAGTGGCGAGGTCGTCCGGGTCGATGCCCGGCGGGAGTTTCCCGTCGGCATGAATGGATCTCAGCCCATCGCCGATGGCGGCTGCCCACCGATCGAACCCTGCCGCGATGAGCGCTCGGGCCTCGGGGTCACTCTCGGCGAGTTGACCAACGAGCGAGCCAAGTTGGCAGCCCCCCTTTGCTTTGGTGCGCTTCGCTGCAGTGATCACCATGTTGCGCCAGGCTTCGACTCCGTTCGCGCTGCTGAGCGCGTGCCGCTGGCGATTGACGATGGTCTCGGCTTGGTAGTCGATGACCGCTTGCACGAGTTCGTTCTTGTCGGGGAAGTAGTGGTACATCTGAGAGCCGCTGACTTCCGCCGCCACCTTGACGTCTTCCAAGGTGGTGCCCGCCACCCCGCGTTCATGGATCAGGGCGGCGGCCACCTCCACTATTCGTGCCCGGGTGCGTGCTCCTTTGGAGGTGAGCCTCGGCCGGTCACTCGTCTCGTTGGCCATGGATCAATGATAGCAAGATTTTGGGTTTGACAACCCAGTTTTTACCTGTCAGAGTGGGTTACGTAACCCATTTTGAGTGAGAGGACAAACAGCGCATGACTGATTTGACTGGCAAGACGGCTTTGGTAACGGGCTCGACGAGCGGGATCGGCCAGGCGACGGCCATCGCCTTGGCCGCCCGCGGGGCTCACGTACTGGTAGTCGGACGCAACGAACAACGAGCCAAGGGCGTGGTCGCCGAGATCGAAGGCACCGGCGGTCGCGCATCGTTCAAGCTCACGACGTTGAGCGATCTGCATTCAGCACAGCAGCTGGTCGAGTGGGCCACTGAGGCAGGCGACGGTCACGTCGACATCCTCATCAACAACGCTGGCATCGCCTTGCTCGGACCAAGCAACGCAGCTTCCGAAGCAGAGTTCGACGAGACCTTTGCACTGAACGTCAAGATTCCGTTCTTCCTGGTCGCGTCACTGGCGCCAGCTATGGCCGAACGCGAATGGGGTTCGATCGTCAGCATCTCCACAATGGTCGCCAGCTTTGGGCAGGCGGGCATGGCTCTCTATGGCGCCAGCCGGGCAGCCCTCGAACTCTTGACGAAGGCTTGGGCCGCCGAATACGGCCCGAGTGGTGTTCGGGTCAACGCCGTATCCCCCGGCCCGACGCGCACCCGGATGATGGAAGCAGTCCCCGAAGAGATGGTGAATCAGCTCGCAGCACTCGCACCAGCAGGGCGCGTAGCTGAGCCCGAGGAACTTGCTGCGGCGATCGTCTTTCTCGCCAGCGATGATGCCAGCTTCGTCCACGGCGTCACTCTTGCAGTCGACGGGGGCCGATCAGCAACGTAACGCCTCCCGGCGTCGACCTTTGCGAGTGAAGTCCTAGAACACGGATCACAACTAACACCTAACTACGAAGGAGTATCACCATGAGCGCATACGTAATTGTCGAATTCACAGTCAAGGACCCGGAAATGTACCGAGAGAAATACGGCCCTATTGCTGGGCAGACGGCCAAAGAGCACGGAGGCGAGGCTCTCGCCAACAGCAACTGGGAAGTCCTGCACGGCGATGGCTCGCTCACTTCAGGAGCACTTGTGCGGTTTACTGACCGTGAGACGGCCCTCAAGTGGTACAACTCGCCTGAATATCAGCAGCTGATTGATGTCCGCAGTGTCGCGATGGATGCCCGTTTCAGCCTGCTCGACGGCCTGCCTAGCTGATCGAGGTGGCTCCAAATCCCACCTGGTGCCCACGTGCTCGTCGACCCCTACAGGTCTATAGCAACCCGGGAGCGCCGTCGGACGCAACCCCGCAAGGGCTGTCCAGTCCCACTATTCCCACAGGAACTGAGAGGAAATACCAATGAGCACAGTGCCAGGAAAGTCGGTACTCATCACGGGCGCCAACGCCGGGATCGGCAAGGAGGTGGCCCGGCAACTGGCAGTACGACCCGAGTTCAAGCGGATCTACTTGGCGTGTCGGAACCAAGATCGGGCGACACAGGCAAAGGCCGAACTCGAAGCCGCGACCGACCGGCACATCTTCGACATTATTCTCATGGACGTCGCCGACATGGCTTCGGTCCGCGCCGGCCTTGCGGCCATCGATGGATCCATCGACGCGGTGGTCATGAACGCTGGTGTAATCGGCGACAAGAAGTTGATGAACGTGACGGCTGACGGTGTCACCACCCTGTTCGCAACGAACGTCCTTGGTCACGTAGTTCTCCTTGATGGGCTCCTCAACGAGAACCGGCTTGGCGAGGTTGCGGTCTTTGTCGGAAGTGAAGCAGCCAGAGGAATTCCAAAGTCTGGGTTTTTCACAGCATTGTTAAAGATGAAGCAGCCTTCCTTCGTCTCAACTTCCTCCGATGAACTCGCTACCGTCATCGATGGCAGCTACTTCGACGGCAAAAAATTCGAACCCAACCTGGCCTTCGGGCAGGTCAAGTACATCGGGGCCCTGTGGATGGCCTACCTGGCCCGCCAATACCCCGATCGCCGCTTCATCACCGTGAGCCCCGGCAACACCACTGGCACCCAAGCCCCCGACGGCCTTGCGCTACCACTACGTATGGCGGCCAAACACGTCATGCCTCATCTGGGTATCTCCCACAAGCTTGACGTGGGCGCGAAGCGACTGGTCGACGGAGTCACCGACCCGACCCTGTCGAGTGGCGTGTTCTACGCCAGCGCAGCCGACAAGTTGAAGGGTCCCATGGTCGACCAAACGGACATCTTCCCCGACTTGGCCAACACGTCCTTTCAGGACCACGCCATCGAGGCCATCCACCGCTTCATCGCCCAATGACGCTGGTACTGCTGGGAGTCTTCGGCTGCGTGCCGGCCTTCGACAACAACTTCTCCGTCAGTCTGAGGGATGCCGGTATTCCGGCAGTCCCGTGGATAACGCCCCTCTTGGATGCCGAGGTGAGCGGCCGGAGGCAGACCGGGTTCCGTGTCGGGGAGGCCTGCGCAGCATTGCGCCGATAGGGCTCTTCGGTAGGGGTTCGAACATAGTTCCATAACCTCCACGAAGGCCCTGTTCAGAGGGCTAAAGTGGGATCCCCACAAGGTCACGGAGCGCTCAGAGCGCTACGTGAGCCGTTGTAGAGGTTGTTCGGTGGAATTCCACGACCAACGCCTCTGACACCTTCCGGACCGGCGGCACCTTGGGTGCAGGGGTTGCAGGCGTCTCAGCAGATGCGGGGCAGGGGATCGCCCACCAGCATGTCGACGATACGGGTGCCGCCGAGCGTGGTGAGGAGCACGACAATGCCTGGAGGCTCCGCGCGGATCTCGCCGATCCGCACCGCGTCGACACCTCGGGGATGCGCACGCAAGGCTGCCAGGGCCGCGTCGGCTTCGTTCGGGTCGATCACCGCCACTAGCTTTCCCTCGTTGGCCACGTAGAGCGGATCGATGCCGAGGAGTTCGCATGCGGCACCCACAGCGGGACGCACGGGAAGGGCGGTCTCGTCCAAGACGACGGTGAGGTTGCTGTCCCGGGCCAGTTCGTTGCAGACCGTGCCGACCCCGCCCCGGGTGGAGTCGCGCAGCCACCGGGTGGACGGCGCCGCTGCCAATAGGCACTCCATCAGGTCGTGCAGTGGTGCCGTGTCCGAGACTATGTCGGCTTCCAGCGCCAGATCGCCCCGGGCCAGCATGACGGCCGTTCCGTGATCACCGATCGTACCGGACGAGAGCACCACGTCACCGTCCTTCACCCTTTCCCCCGAGAGCACCCGGCCGGCCGGGATCAGACCCACGCCGGCGGTGGAAATGTACATGCCATCCGCCGCGCCGCGGTCGACGACTTTGGTGTCACCCGTCACGATCGACACCCCGGCTGCGGCTGCGGCCTCTGCCATGTCGGCCACGATCTCTCGGAGGGCATCGATGGAGAAGCCTTCCTCGAGCACAAAAGCGGCCGAGAGGGCCAACGGGCGGGCGCCCATCATGGCCAGGTCGTTCACCGTGCCGTGCACCGCCAGGTGACCGACGGAGCCGCCAGGGAACCGGAGGGGCTTGACGACATAGGAGTCGGTGCTGAAGGCGAGTCGCTCGCCTGAGGGGAGCATCACTACCGCGGCATCGGTCTGGGGCGCCGACGTGTCATTGGCGAAGGCCGGGAGGAACACGGCATCGAGCAGGGCGGCCGAGGCTTTGCCGCCGGCGCCGTGGGCCAAGGTGACGACCTCGTCGAGCAACCGGGGCCGGCGACGGCGAAAGGCCTCGATGCGTTCGAAGACAACGGCCTCTCGGTCGGCCGGGCCCGTCTCGTGTTCTGTGCGCGTCACGGCCGCCCTCCTCCGTTCAGTCCAGCCTGCACCAGGGTCCACAGTTGCAGGAGCAGCGCGTTCTGGGCTTCTTGGATCCGATGGACGCTCTCGGAGCGCACGACCAGGCAGTGGGCGATGGCCGTGCTGGCTGCCATGGCACCACCGTGGTACCCGCTGAGACCGATGGTGAGCAAGCCGCGGCGGGAGCACTCCTCCAGCCCGCGCAGCACATTGGCCGAATCGCCGCTGGTGGAGAATCCGACGGCAATGTCACCGCTCTTTGCGTGGGCGATGATCTGTCGCGAGAACACCAGGTCGAAGCCGACATCGTTGGCCAGCGCGGTCAACACGGCGCGGTCGTCCACCAGGGACATGGCCGGCAGGGGCCCTCCACCCGGGGGGCGGCGAAAGAGATCGACCGCGCCCTCGGCATCGGTGGCGCTCCCGCCATTGCCGAATGCGAACAGCCGTCCCCCCCGCCGGAAACGGTCGGCCATCGCAGTGGCGGCTGCTTCCAAGGCGTCACCGCATCGTTCGAGCGTGGCAGTCCGGAGCGTCCGACTGTCGGTGATCTTGTCCCGGGCCGAGCCCGCCAGGTCGACCAGCAAGCTCGCGCTGTTTCGCTCCTCTGACTCGATGAAGGGGTAGAGGAAGCCCGTCGGCTCACTGCTCATGGTCGCCGGTCCGACAACGTGGTCAGGGCGACGCCGGCATGGACCAACAGGAGGTCACCGGGAGCCACCGGTTCGACCAGAGCGGCGTCGATGGTCTCGGCGACACCCTTTACCACGACGTCGACCAGCCCGCCGCCGTGGACGGCCCGGACCTCGGCCACCCGACCCTCGTCCGAACAAGTGACACAGACCCCATCGGTGCACTCCGGTTCGGTCATGAGGAGGCCCGGGTGTTCGAACACCACATGGGTGAGCTCCCACAACAGGTGGTAGAGCAGCACCATGTCGCCCGAGCGCGAGGCCAGGGCCGGATCGGAGCCGTCCAGCCAGACCACGTGCTCGGCCCGCCCACTCGAGGGTCGGTGTCCCGCCCCGAGCCAGAGCCGGGTCATCCCCCACGCTTCGGCCCGACCCAGGAGATCAGCCGTGGCCGGGTCGGCGGCCGAGCCCACCGCGAGCAGGACGTCGCCCGGTCGAGCCAGCAGCCGAACGGCGTTGACCACGTCGACGCCTCCGACGCTGACGGCCGGCAGGGCCTTCTTGCCCATGATGACCGGATGGACGAACTCGACGGCCACGTGTCGACCATGCGCCGGCCACTCCGGTGCCACGCACCACATGGTGGCACCAGCGGCGAACCGACGGGCCAAGGTCAGGGCGGCCGTCGCCAGATCCTCCGCCGGTCCGCTTTCGACCGGGCGTGGGGGCGAATCCATCACGGCCATGATGCACCGGCCCGAGCAGGGTTTGCTCGGCCGGCGACGGCGGCCTGCCCGAGTGCCAACCCACCGTCGTTGGGGGGGACCAACCGATGGGTGAGCACCGACAGGCCGCGTGCCGTCAGCGCGGTCCGGGCCAGGCGGAGGAGAAGGACGTTCTGGAAGACGCCGCCGCTCAGCGCTACCCGGGCGATGCCGGTCTCCTGGTGCAATACCTCGGCTCGCTCGGCCATGAGGCGAGCGACCGCCACATGGAATCCCGCCGCCATGGGGCCGGTGGGGCAGCCGTGGCGCAAGTCGTCGATCATGGCGCCCAGTACCGGGGCGGGATCGACATCTTCACTGCTGATGTCGAATCGGTAGTCGCGGGCGTCGCCCAGGTGCGGGGCTGCGATCCATTCGAGCTCCATGGCGGCCTGGGCCTCGTAGGTGGCGAGATGGCGGACGCCCAGCAGTGAACTCACCGCGTCGAAGAGCCGGCCCATGCTCGATGTCGGGACGCAAACGACGTCATGTTCGAGTTGCCGCTGTAGCACGGCCACCTCGTCGGCAGGGGCGGCCTGCACCGGCGGGAGGTCAGGCGTCCACGCCATGCCGGCCGCCCACAGGTGGGCCAGCGCGGCGCGATAGGGCCGACGAACGGCGGTGTCGCCACCGGGCAGCGGCACATAGTGCAGATGGGCGCGGCGTTCGAACCCCTCGTAACCGGCGATCATGACCTCTCCGCCCCAGATGGCTCCGTCGGGTCCGTAGCCGGTGCCGTCGAAGGCGAAGCCGATGACCCGCTCTCCTGCCTCCACCGAGTGCTCGGCCATCACCGACGCGATGTGGGCATGGTGGTGCTGGACCAGCTCGACCGGGCGGCCCGAGCGGTCATCGGCCCAGCGTCTGCTCTGGTAGCCGGGGTGGGCGTCGGCGGCGACCCCCTGGGCCGCCACCTGGTACATCTCGCCGAACTGCCCGATGGACTGTTCGAACGCGGCCAACGTCTCGAGGCTGCCCATGTCGCCGATGTGCTGGCTGACCCAGGCGTGGCGGCCCGAAGCCAGGCAGAAGGTGTTCTTGAGCTCACCACCGGTGGCCAACGTCGGGGTCAGTTCGAACGGCATCTGGACCGGGAGGGGCGCGTACCCCCGCGAACGCCGGATCGGCAGTTCCTCACCATCGGCGATCCGCAGCACGGAGTCGTCGCAGGGCACGTGGATGGGTCGGTCATGGGTCAACCACGAGTCGGCGAGCCGGCCGAGGCGCGCCCGGGCGTCGGCGTCGTCGTAACAGATGGGTTCATCGGTGAGGTTCCCACTGGTCATCACCACCATGGTGGGGACCGGTGCGCGCATCCCCGGCACATCACGGAACAGCAAATGGTGCAGCGGCGTGTAGGGCAAGAGCAGGCCGATGAAGGGATTGTGGGGCGCTACCTGCTCATCGAGAGGAGCGCCCGGTCTCCGACGCACCAGCACGATCGGGCGTTCGGGGCTGGCCAGAAGCGCGGCCTCCGTCGGGTCGAGGCGGGCGAGGGCGCGGGCCACCTCCAGATTGGGCACCATGACCGCCAGGGGTTTGTCCATCCGTTGTTTGCGCCGTCGCAGCGTGGCGATGGCGTCGGGTGACGTGGCATCGCAGGCCAGGTGATAGCCGCCGAGCCCCTTGATGGCGAGGATCTCCCCGCGGGCCAGCGACACCTGCGTGGCGGCCATGGCCGCGTCGGTACCCTCGACGGTGCCTCCTCTGTCCTCGAACCAGATGCGTGGGCCGCAGTCAGCGCAGGCCAACGGCTGCGCATGGAAGCGGCGGTCGGCCGGATCGTGGTACTCAACACTGCAGTCGGCGCACAGATCGAACTCGCGCATGGTCGTATGGGGCCGGTCGTAGGGGAGGCGAAGCGTGATGGTGAAGCGCGGCCCACAATTCGTGCAGTTGATGAAGGGGTAGCGAGAACGACGGTCGTCGGGATCGAACATCTCGGCCAGGCAGTCGTCACAGACGGCGACATCGGGAGAGACAAATGTCCGAACGGGGCTCTCCGCGGGCTCTCGACGATCCGAAAGTCGTGCTCGTGAAGGACAGCCACCTGTTGTGACTCGATGCCGAATATCCGGGCGAGTGGAGGCGCGTCGGCAACGAGGAGCGTCGTGAACCGACCAATCCCCGACATCGCGCCCTCGACTTCCACGAAGACACCCTCGGTGTCGTTGCCGACATGCCCGGCCAGGCCCAACTCGTCGGCCAATCGGTGCACGAAGGGTCGGAAACCTACTCCTTGGACGACGCCGCGCACCCGAATCCGACTCCGCACCAGCACTGTGGTGTCCGACTGGGCCAACGAAGTCATGCGCTCAGCGTGCTGCGCCGTCCCAGAGTCACGGCGGCTTCGCGGTGCATCCGCCCGAAGTTATAGTAGGCCGCACAGGCACCCTCCGAAGAAACCATGCAGGTCCCGATCGGTGTCTCGGGCGTGCAGGCCGTTCCGAACACTTTGCATTCCCAAGGCTTGATGACACCCTTGAGCACCTCGCCGCACTGGCAGGCCTTGGGGTCCGCTACCCGGACGCCGGGGACCTCGTAGCGGAGCTCGGCGTCGAACGCGGCGAACTCCGGGCGCAATTTGAGCCCGCTCTGAGAAATGAAACCGAGGCCCCGCCACTCGAAATGGGGTCGTAACTCGAACACCTCGGCCAGGACGGCGAGGGCGCGAGGATTGCCGTTTTCGCGGACAACACGCGAGTACTGGTTCTCGACTTCACAACGGCCCTCCCGGATTTGGGTGAGCAGCATGGCAATGGCGTGCAGGATGTCGAGTGGCTCGAACCCGGCGGTGACGAGGGGCAGACCGTACTCGGCGGGTACGAAACGGTAGGGGCGTTGGCCTACGACCGTCGAGACGTGGCCCGGTCCGAGAAAGCCGTTCAGACGCAGGTCAGGTGATGCGAGGATGGCCTTGAGGGGCGGCACGATCGTGACGTGGTTGGAGAACACCGTGAAATTCGTCACGGCCTTGGCTTTGGCCTGCAGAAGGGTCAAGGCGGTCGATGGTGCCGTTGTCTCGAACCCGACGGCGAAGAACACGACGTCACGGTCGGGATTGTCCAGGGCGATCTTCAGCGCATCCAACGGCGAGTAGACGAACCGCACGTCCGCTCCTGAGGCTTTGGCCTTCAGGAGGTTTCCGCTGCTGCCCGGGACACGCATCATGTCGCCGAACGAGGTGAAGATGACCCCGGGCTCCTTGGCCACTGCGATGGCGTCGTCCACCCGACCCATCGGGATGACACAGACGGGGCATCCCGGGCCATGCACCAGCTCCACCGAGGCCGGCAGCACGTGCTCAATTCCGTGCCGGTAAATGGTGTGCGTGTGGCCACCGCACACTTCCATGAACTTGAACGCATCGTCCGCGGCCAAGGCGGTGATCTGTGCGACCAGTGCTCTGGCCGCCGTGGGGTCCCGGTACTCGTCGACGAAGCGCATGGTGCCTGCCTATGCCGCTGGACGCAGCTTGGCGTCCGGGTCGGAGACTCCGAGCAAACCGGCGATGACCTCACTCCGGCGCTCGAGCAGGTCGCGGGCGATTGACACACCGCCTGAGATCAAGTCCCTGACTTCATCCGACTCGACGATGGTCTTCCACGCCTCCTCGATCTCGGGCCAGGCCTCCGATCCGGCCCGACTTCCGAGCACGTAGCCGACCACAACCCCGATGACTACTCCCATCTCATCCTCCTTCAATTTCTACTTTCACTGGCAACGTTCGACGACCACAACGCGTCGAGCTCATCGTCGTAGGCCTGGCCCATGAGCTGCAGGGAGGCCAGGGCGAGGGCCGCTTCCTCCTCGTCAATTTTCGACATGGCGAACCCCACATGGATGAGCACCCAATCGCCGGGCTCGAGCCCCTCGTCCTCGAGCAGGCCGATATTGATGATCCGGGTGACGCCTGACACATCCACGCGCGCCAGGTGCTCATTCAATTCGCTCACTTCCCGCAGCTGACCTGGTATCCCTAGGCACATGGCGTTCTCGCTCCTAAGCCTCTCGTACGGCAATGATCTCGACCCGGATGTCGACCTCTGGCTCGACCTTCAACATCAACATGCGGGGTGGTTCCATCCCGAACTCTCGAATGTCGAAGTGGGACTTGCCGTCCAGCAGAATCGTCTGGTCGTCGACGACGCTGATATGCATCACATCCTCGTGGTGGCGCGAGACCCCTCGGAAGATGACGTCGCCATCGACCCGGTAGCCGTCACCGTCATCGGTAGGCTTGATCTGGCTCAGCACGCCGTCGATAGTGGGGAATCGCCTGGCGTCGATCCGCTTTTGCAGTTCCCTGTCCTCCATCCGGTTGCCTGAGCGGAGGCGGTCCACCGAGAGGGAAAGTGTGCCGGCCGACGGTGCTGTGGTGTCCACGTTGCCCTCAGCTGAAAGTTCGAGGTCGACATGGCCCTCCAGCCCGTCGGTGGTCGAGTGGATGGGATGCACATTTGAACGGGCATCGATCCACACCTGAGAACGATCGGGTGCAATGGTGTACCGGGTCACGCCTTTCCTTCCTCCGTGTCCTGCGGGAACGCGCGCTGCTCGCCGGTGTCGTCAAGAACGCGACGACACCGACCGACACCCTGACGGCGATGACCGGGGAAGATGCACCCGCCACTGTCCATCTACATCTCCCTCATCTTCAGGTAGCGGGCGATGTCGGGCAGCGACTTGAGCACCAGCCCGGCGATGGCGGCGAGAACGAGTGAGGCAACGAAACGACGGATCATGTGGGGTTCCCCTTTCCAACGGGTTCAACTATTTCGGATACGAGTTGACAGCACATCTCCACCGCCTCATCGATGGCAGTTGCCACAGCCGGGGTGAGCCCCATGCCCTCTTGCAGGCTGGCTGGCTGACAGCCGAGGACGAAGATCCTTTCGACCGAACCGCCGAGGCGGGCCAGGGTGCGCAGCACCACCTCGGGGTTCATCGTGTGGGCATCCACCACCGGAGCCATGTCGTCACCGGTGCCCGACTCGGGTCGCATCTCAGGCGCAATGACCGCCAGAGTTCCGGCCGGCTCGCCCATGGGGACGGCGTCGATGAGGACGAGGCCGTGGTAACCCTCGAGCAACTCGTAGGCCAGATGCACCCCACGAATGCCGAAATCCTTGACCCGTGCCCCGGGCGGAAGCCTCCTCGTCGTCAATCGTCGGGCCACCTCGACTCCGAAGGCGTCGTCGGTCTGGAATATGTTGCCAATACCGGCCACCAACACGCCGCGGCTCATCGAACCTGCTCCTGGCTCGCCAGTGGAGCCACTTCGTCAGGGTGGAAGAAGAGGTAGCGCCCCTGCCACATGAGCTCCTCGGTGGCGGGGTCGTCGTCGACCGTGACGGCGATGTGCTGGTCACCCTCGACGTCGGTGAAGACGCCGGCCACGGTGGCGGCCATGCCGGCGAGGAAGATGTCATGGGCGTCGGCCCGGTGCGAAGGTTGCAGCCGCACGGCGCTACCCTTGGTGATCTCGACGCCGGCCACCCAGACCGACTCGGTCCAGGGGTCGAAAGAGCCGTCGACTGCAGGGTCCCACCACGGCAAGGCATCCGGTTCCTCCGTGAGATCGGGGCCGGCGCGGGACCCGACGGGCCGCATCTGGCCGTGCAACTGGCCGAGTGTCTCGGGCGACATGTCGTCGCAACGATCGATGATGGCCGCCGCCCGAGGATCGGTGCCGCGAGCCTCGGACTTCTCCTGATCGGTCAGGGTCATCACACGGAGGGCGAGGATCTCGTCGATCTCCAGGGAGTCGTAGAGGTCACCGGGGCTCTGGGCTGCCACCTCGGGATGGTCGTAGAGAATGATGGGGGAGGCCAGCACCACATCGCCATCGCCGATCAGCACCGGGTAGGCCCCGTCAGAGCGGCAGGCGGCGGCAGCCGGCGTGGCGTCGTCGGAAGGATCCAAGAGGGAGACGAACGTCCCGTCGTCGACGGCCAGCATGATGTGCACGGCGATCAGGCTGTGTCCGATGGCGTCGTCACGATGCCTGCCCGTTCCGTTCCATGCCGTGGTGTTCTCCACCGTGACGGCGACCTTGCGGTAGGGGAGCGCGGCGCCGGGTCGGCTGACCACGATGCGGGCCGCGCCCTCGACGAGCTCGCGGTGCCGTATGAAACGGCCTGCGACCGAACCGTCCGAACCGCGGATCAACTCGATTTCTTTGCCGGCCGGAAATGAGAACTCTTCGAGGAGCTCGGTCCCGTCGCGAGAGAGAAGCGAAAACGGCGCCAGGTCGATGTTCTGTTCGACCGCCTCATCCCACGCCACGTGGAGTGCCCCGTCAACCTCGAGGTCCTCGACCGGCGAGAATCCGCCGTCCGTTCCCGGGCCGTGCACCCGGCCTTCGATGCTTCGGTGTTGGGCCCGGAGGCAGCGGACCCGCACCGAGAGAAGCGGGGCGACCCCGGGGTCGACCAGGCATTCGGTCCGCATCGACCAGCGCTCCGATCCTTCGGCCTCGCTGAAGGCGCGCGGTGTGAGGACGCCCCATTGGAAGCGGACCTGGTTCTTCCGCGAGGACGCCCGGTAGGGGTACAGCACGTACCCCTCGTAGAGCACCGCATCGGCTACGGAGCGTGCCACCCCGAAACGGTCGGCGGATCTGTCGTTCACGGCCCGACCTCGCCCGACTCTTTCAGCAGCAATTCAAACGCCTGGTCCCATGTCGGCAGTCCCCGGGAGGCCCGGAAGCGCTGCAGTGAGTCCAGGGTGTCCCGCCCGACCCGGATCCATCCGCTATTGGGGAAGTAGAGATCCATCGTGTCGCGCCAGACCGAGACGGGCATCTTGTACGACGCCTCTGAGGACCACGAGAGCGGCTCGACCGAGAACCCCGATTGACCTCGGCTGTAGACAGTGCCGGAGAACAGCAGTATGAGCGGGATGGCGCCCTCGGCCAGCCCGTGCAGATATTTGGCGCCGGCGACGTCGAAGTCGTAGGTGCACTCGATCGGGAGTTCGAATTCGGTGGCGCCGTCGAACTTGCCGATGGACGTCGACACATGGGTCCAGAGGAATGGCCGTAGCGAGTCTCCCCAGTGCGGGGTCTCGCCGAACAGCTCATAGAGGCGATCCTCCTCAATGGAGCTGTAGCGACGCCTCTGCGGTTCAATGCGGATCTGACAGCGGAGAGCCAGGGCATGGATGCTGAGGCCATCGGCCTCCTCCACCCTCATGCGCAGCATGATCGTGGGCAGGGCGGCATGCGGCTCGGGGCGCGCCCCCAGCGCCTCGAAGGCGAGGCTGGTCACTGTGCCCTCGTTCGCACGCTCTCGAAGAACGAGTCCAGCTTGTCGTTTGCGTCCTTCCCCCCGTCAAAGCCGCGCCAGAGTGTGCGCAGGTGGCCGACCAGCTCGTAACACACGTCGATGGGGACGACATAGCACTCGGTCCCGCTGTTGGACCTGGAGCGAACCAGGAACGCCTCCACGTCGGGTTGCAGGGTGGTGAGCTGGGGGTTGGCGTCGATCACCTCGGCCCAGGTGTCGAGCGGAAGTTCAGACTCGGTGGCGCCCGCTGGCCCCGGATAGAAGGCCGCCACCCGCCCCAGTGACGAGTTGAGGAAGAAGAAGGCCACGCTGACTGGGATCTGCAGTTTGTCCCACTGCTCGGGGGAGAGCTCGACGTCGGAGAACGACAGATAGCGATCCGGGACGCTCTTGAAGTGGCCCCCGCCGGCCCCCTCCGAGGTGAAGAGGAGGTGGCACCCCCGACAGGCGCACATGAGAGTGCGCGCTTCGAGGTCGACGAGGTGTCCGTGCTCATCGGCAATGGGCTCGGCGCACAGCTCGCACACCTCTCCGGCCCGCGGGATCTCACGCGGTCGGGTCTCGCGGATTCGCTGCAACACGGCCAACGGATCCGTCACGCCCGGGACACCTCCGCCGGGCATTCCTCGTACCTGGGCTTGGAGCCCAGCGATATGGGGACACTGACGGCGGGTTCGTTCGGCTCCTCGACCACGATCCGGACAATCTCGGGCGCGGCCTCACTGATGGCCACTTCCACGGCGCCCTGCAGCGTGCCGGCTGAGGACGGACACCCATCGCAGCTCCCGAGCAGTCGCAGCTTGACCGCACCCAGGTCGTCGTCGATGCCCAAGAGTTCGACGTCGCCCCCGTGCTGGGCCAGAAAGGGACGCACGGTGACGAGCGCACTTTCCACCCGGTTGTCGAGCGTGTCGGGATGGATTCCTTGCACCAGGAGGAGGCTGGACACCAGGTCGTCCTCGACAAAGGCGGCAATCAGGCCTGGAGCGTGCTCCTGGGCGAGTTCCACGGCCCGGGCGAAGCCGGCACCGTAGAGTTCGGAGACCAGTCGCAGGAGTTCCTCGGCCAGATTGACGGTGCGCGGATCGGCCGTCGAGTGCAATTCGTCGAGTGCCTGCTCGATCCGATCGCCGGTGGCCCGTAGGTTCTGTGGTTCAGGCATCGCGCCCTATCGCTCAGAAGGCCAGGTCGTCGGGATTGGCCACCTGGGTGGGTGAGTGCAACTTCTTGAGTACCTTGCCCTGGCCCAGGTACATGTGCACTCCGCACGGCAGGCACGGGTCGAAGCTGCGTACCGCCCGCATGATGTCGATGCCTTTGAAGTTCTCCGGGGAATTCTCCTCGAAGATCGGCGTGTTCTGCACAGCGTCCTCGTAGGGTCCCGGAGTCCCGAAGCTGTCGCGAGGGTTGGCGTTCCACGGCGTCGGCGGATAAGGGTGGTAGTTGGCGATCTTGCCGCCCTTGACCACCATGTGGTGCGACAGGACACCCCGGACCGCTTCAGTGAAGCCGCAGCCGATCCCTTCATCGGGTACTTCGAAAGGCTCCCACGTCTTGGTCTTGCCCGCTCGGACATCCTTGAGGGCCAGCTCAATGAAGTCGAGCGCGGACGCGGCAGCATAGGCCTGAAAGTACGTACGCGCCCGGTCCCGCTCAATGGTGTTGGACCATTCCGGGACCTTCCACTCCAAGTCCACCGGCCCCTTGAGCGCGGTCTTGGGGAGGTGGATCTTGACACTGGTCCCCGTGGCCTCGATGTGATCGGTGTGGACCAGGCCCGACAACGCGGTTGCCCACAGTCGGGCGATCGGGCCGCCGCCGGTGTCGAGGGCCAGGTGGTCCTTCCCGTCGAACCAGCGGGGTGACATGACCCAGCTGTAGTTGCCATCGAAGTCGCGCTTCTGGGGTTGGGGGTTCGTGTGCTGATTCCAGGGGTGGCGGCGGTCGACCGGGTTGCCCAGAGGGTCCCTGGTGACGAACATTTCCTGGTCCTCCCAGTCGTCGTAGAACGAGTGGCCGAGCAGGATGCGGATGCCCAGATTGATCTCCACCAGGTCGTTGGTGACGAGCTTGCCGTCGACCACAATGCCCGGAGTCACGCCCATGGCCCGACCCCACGTGGTCATGTCCTTGTAGTCGAAGTTGCACACCTCGGGGTCCTGGAAGGCGCCCCAGCAATTGAGCAGGATGCGACGCCTACCGTTCTCCTCGTAACCCGGCAGGGCCTGGTACCAGAAGTCGAAGAGGTCATCGTGCAGCGGGACCACCCGCTTCATGAACTCCACGTAGCGCTGCAGGCGCGTGTAGTAGTCGGTGAACAGCTGGAGAGTGGCCGTGGTCCCGACCCCGCCCGGGTACAGCGTGGAGGGGTGGACGTGGCGTCCTTCCATGAGACAGAACATCTCCCGGGTATAGCGACTGACCTGCAGCGCCTCCCGGTAGAAGTCACCGGTGAACGGGTTGAGCGCCCGCATGATGTCACCGATGGTCTTGTAGCCGTGATCGGCCGCGTGCGGAGCCTCGCTCCGGTTGGCCTGCTCGAGGACACCGGGATTGGTCTCGGCCACCATTTTCTCGCAGAAGTCCACGCCCACCAGGTTCTCCTGGAAGATGTTGTGGTCGAACATGTACTCGGCCGCTTCGCCCAGATTGACGATCTGCTCGCCCAGCGCGGGCGGCTTCACTCCGTAGGTCATGTTCTGCGCGTAGCAAGAGCAGGTAGCGTGGTTGTCGCCGCAGATTCCGCAGATGCGACTGGTGATGAAGTGGGCGTCGCGGGGGTCCTTGCCCTTCATGAAGATGCTGTAGCCCCGGAAGATGGACGACGTGCTGTGGCACTCGGCCACCTTGCCCTGGCCGAAGTCGATCTTCGTGTAGATGCCCAGGCTGCCGACGATCCGTGTGATCGGATCCCAAGCCATTTCCACCAATCCGTTTTTGTCCGCCGAGAATTTCGTGGTGGCCATCGTCCTACCTCCAGATCTCTTTGTAACCGGTCGACAGCTGACTGCCTGGTGTGCGCCATTTCGGCTCGTCGTCGAGCGTGTGGGCGGTGATCTTGCGCAGCCCCCTGATAGCCCCGCCGTACAGGCCGCTGGCCAAGGTCGAGACACGGGCACCGGGTGGTTCATCCATGAACGGCATGAATTTGTCGGGGAAGCCCGGCATGGTGCAACCGATGCAGATGCCACCGACGTTGGGGCAACCGCCGACGCCGTTGATCCATCCGCGTTTGGGGACATTGCACTTCACCACCGGTCCCCAGCACCCGAGTTTCACGATGCACTTGGGTGATCCGTATTCGGTGGCAAAGTCGCCCTGCTCGTAGTAACCGGCCCGGTCGCAGCCCTCGTGGACCGTGCTGCCGAACAGCCACTGCGGACGAAGGGAATCGTCCAGGGGGATCATCGGTGCCTGCCCGGTGGCCTGGTACAGCAGATACAGAATCGTCTCGGAAAGGTTGTCCGGGTGGGTCGGGCACCCCGGGACGCACACGATGGGAATGCCGGCCTTGGACTTCCAACTCCAACCCAGGTAGTCGGGCACCCCCATGGCGCCCGTTGGGTTCCCGGCCATGGCATGAATGCCGCCGTAACAGGCACACGTGCCCGCACAGAGCACGACGAGCGCCTTGGGCGCCAGACGGTCGAGCCACTCGCTGGTGGTCATGGGCTGGTCGGTGTCGGGATTGTTCCCGAACCCGCACCAGTACCCCTCTTTCTTGATGGCTTCATTGGGGATCGATCCCTCGACGACAAGGACGAATGGATCGAGCTCACCACGATCGGCCTTGAAGAACCACTCGAGGAAGTCGTCTTGACCGCCGGCAGGGCCGCATTCGAAGTCGATGAGCGGCCAGTGCACCGCAATCTTCGGCAGCCCAGGGAGGGCCCCGAGGGCTATTTCCTCGATGCTGGGCTGGGTGGCCGCGGTCAACGCGACCGAGTCACCGTCGCAGCTGAGACCGGCATTGATCCATAGGACGTGCACGACGGCCTCGTCCGGCGGAGCTTCAGTAACCGTCAAAGGACCCACCCCCAATCTGCAGCCGCGCGGGAGTGTGCGGCTCTCATCAGTGGTACAGGATGTTGCACCTCCTGTAAATGAGTGTCTTTTGCACCGCCGATCTTCTGCACCGCCGATCTTCGGAATCGCGATTGACACTTCGACGGCGCGAGGCAAGGATGAAAACGCCCATGGAACGCAGCACTCCAGCCGCCGAGGCGGAGGGTGGAGCCTCGCGCTTTGAACTGGCGCCACCGCGCCGATTCGTCTTGCCGGCCATCCTCCTCCTGCTGTCGGAGCAACCGGGGTATGGCTATGGGCTGGTGCCCCGTCTGAAGGAGTTCCACTTCGGACACGTCGATCGCCCGGCGGTCTATCGAGCCTTGGCGCAGCTGGAGCAGGACGGGCTCGTCGAAGCTTCGTCGCAGAATCCGACAGCGGGGCAGTCCCGCCGCGTCTATGCGGTGACCCCACTCGGGGAGCGAGTGCTGCGGGTCTGGATGGGTGTCATCAAGGAAGAGCACGAGTACCTCGGACAAGCCCTTCGCCGCTATCAAGCCACCGGAACGGTCGATGCCGTGCTGGCCGAGGTTGAAGGGGGGTGGTCGTCGGCCCTCGGGGTGGGCTGGTCCCCCGTGTCCTCAACCTCGGGCGGGCGACGTCGCCTCATCTCGGCGGATTCGGAATGGGGCGGCCACTCACCCGATCCGGTCAGCGAACCGACCCCCGCCGGGGGCGTCGAGCCGCAGCCGGCAAACTTCCGGCTGGTACCTGAGCGCTGTGCCGTGCTGATCGAGGTCCGCTCGACAGTTGGACCGATCAGTTTCGGCACTATCGATGTCTCCGGCACCATTGAGGCCCACGTCGATGGGGTGTTGCACACCGACATACGCCCCACCGGCCAGCTCACCATTGACATGAGGGGCCTGAATTCCGGCAACCGTTTCTACGACGCCGAGCTCCTCCGCCGCATCGATGCCCGTCGCTTCCCCACCGCGAACGTGCAGCTGCGCGAATGCACCACGAGCGGCCCCGGTTCCCGCTACCGCCTGGCGGGCGAGCTCACCTTCCACGGCGTGACCCGGCCCGCTGAGGGATCGGTCACTGTGGAAGTGAAGTCCGATCGCAGATTGATCATCACGGGTGAGCAGGTCTTCGACATCCGTGACTTCGCCGTGCCCTCACCAACCGTGCTCATGCTCCGTATCTACCCCGACGTTCGGGTCCGCCTCCACGCCGAGGCAGAGATAGCGAGTTAGAGAGTTAGAGAGTTAGAGAGTTAGAGAGTTAGAGAGTTAGAGGAGGTCCGATGAGGAATGTCCTGATGGCCCTGGTAGTCGGCTATATCGTCGGCGCCAAGACAGGAGGCAAGGAGCTTGACGAGCTCGGTCGATCGGTCACCGCCCTCTTGGGGACGGACGAGTTCGCCGAAGTGGTCGAATCAGGACGGGCTCAGGTGGGAAGCACACTTCGGCAGCTGGCATCCATGGTTGAAGGTGAGCACGCCGTGCCCAACGCGGGGGGCGATCTGGTAGCCAAGGTCAGGAGCCTCGTGGGACCCGATTGACGCGGTCGAGGATCCCGTCGGTGAGGGCCTGACCGATTCCCCGTAGTCCCACCGCCGTGCCAGCTGACCCGAAGGTGGGTTGCGCCCGGACCTGGACCACGTGCTCGTCACCATGAGAACCGATGACCCGATACTCGCCGTTGAACGGCCGTCCCGAATCGACCGACTCCATCATGGCGGCCCGGAGGGGATCGCGGTCGTCGGGGTGCACCAACGCGAGGTACGACTCGAAGGTGCCGTCGAAGTCCAAGGGGTCAACACCGTGGATGCGGTGGAACTCGGCGCTCCATTGGACCGCTCCCGTTCGCAAATCCCAGAGCCAACTGCCGATATGCGCCAGCGTTTCTCCCTCCACCATGCGAGCGTCCACCTCAGCCAGGGTCGCCTGGGCCACGTGCTGTTCGGTGACATCTCGGACGATGACAACCGAACCAACGGAGGCGCCGCCCTCATCGAGCACGGGGCAGAGCGAAAGAGAGACAGGCTGCGGCATGCCGTCGGGGCGGAGGACTTCCGTTTCAAAGTGCCTGATCCGGTCTCCGGCCAAGGCCGCCGCGACGACGACTTGCACTTCTTTGCTCAGGTGGCTGGGAAAGAGAACGTCAATCGGGCCATTCGTCACCTCTTCGGCTGAGCGCCCGAAAATCCTCTCCGCCGTGACGCTCCAGCTGGCCACCCTCCGACCGACATCACAGGTGAAGATGGCGTCGTCTGACATCTCGATGATGGCCCGGAGCATCGCCGCGGGAGCGAACTCACCTGCCGTCACGATCTGCTGTCCACTGCAAGGGCACCCATACCGCTCCCGTTCGTTATCGGCGTTGCGGAGTTGTGTTGTGTCTTCCACCTCTCATTGCACGAAGCGTAGGTGTCCCAGGAGCGGCGCGCCCTCGCTGCGTTTCGCACAGAGCCGAGGTTGGCGAAGGGATGGGGGTCGATGGTGAAATCCATCGGAATCTTGGCCACCTTGGCCTGGCCGCCGGCAATTGAGAGGCGGCGGCCTCGGCGTGACCGGGGTGCAGAGTCCACCGTCGGTATGCTGCAAAACGGAGGGTCAGACCGTGCATGAGCTTTCCCTGTGCGATGCCATAGTAGGGACCACCCTGCAACATGCCGACGGTCGTGAGGTACGACAGGTCACGGTTCGGATCGGTCACCTCCGGCAAGCGGTGCCGGACGCGCTGCAGTTCGGATGGGAACTGCTGACCGAATCCACCGCCCTGAAAGGGGCCAAGCTCGTGATCGAGCAGGTCCCGGCCACGGTGGCCTGCGTTGGGTGCGCCGCCGAGACGACGCTGGAAATGCCGATCCTCGTCTGCGGCGTCTGCGGTAGCTTCGATGTGAGGCTCCTCACGGGCGAGGAATTCCTCATTGTTTCGATGGACGTTGCGGAGGTTTAGACATGGGTCGGATCCACGTGCACCCAGACGGCACTGCTGATCTCCACGTCCATGATGATGAACATCATCGGCAGCACGCCCACGCTGTGGGCGACCATTCCGGCTACGCCGAGACCGGGACGACCCGGGTCACCATTTTGGAGGACCTCCTCTCGGAGAACGACCGGGTGGCCGATGCGAATGGCCTCGATTTGGAGGCGGCCGGAGTCAGAGCCGTCAATTTGATGTCGTCACCCGGCGCGGGCAAGACGACCCTGCTCAAGCGCACACTGGCGCGTATCGGGGGCACGGTTCGGACGGGGATCCTCGAGGGGGACATCGCCACCAGCTTCGACGCGGATGAGCTCGAAGGCGCAGGGGCTGCGGCCATTTCCCTGGTCAATACAAGCGCCGGGTTCGGCGGTGAGTGTCATCTCGATGCCGTGATGGTGCGGTCAGGTTTGACTCGGTTGCCTCTCGAAGACCTTGAGCTGCTCATCATCGAGAACGTGGGGAACCTCGTGTGCCCGGCCGAGTTCCGGGTGGGAGAGCAGGCCAGGGCGATGGTCTATGCCATCACCGAAGGAGAGGAAAAGCCGCTCAAGTACCCAGTCATGTTCCGTGCTGCCGAGGTAGTCGTCGTGAACAAGATGGACCTCCTGCCGCACCTTGATTTTGACCTCGACACCTTCTTGTGCAATCTGAATTCGGTCAATCCCTCGGCTCAGGTGATCCAGGCCAGTGCCCGTAGCGGCGCGGGGATCGACGAGTGGTGCTCCTGGTTGACCGGATAACAGGGATGCGCCAGGTGGTCAGCCCAAGTCCCGTGCCGTGAAGAGTGAAATGACCGAACAGCCAATTGCATCAAGCTCTGCGTGGTCGCCACTACTTCGATCAATGATGCACAGTACCGACTCGACAAGAGCCCCTCGGTTGCGAAGTTCGGTGGCCGACGTTGCCGCCTGACCCCCGGTTGTGATCACGTCTTCTACGACGAGCACTCTTCGCGCAGCAACCCCGGCGCCCTCGGCGACCTTCGCAGTGCCATACGGCTTCGCCTTCTTGCGGACAAAGGCAGTCGGAATGCCGGTGTCCAACAAAATTGCGGTTGCGACGGGGACGCCACCAAGTTCGAGTCCGGCCAGCACTTCGGTGCGATCGGGGACCAACTTCGCCGCATGTCGCGCCACCTCGGCGAGGAGAAACGGGTCGGCCTCGAAGAGGTACTTGTCGAAATAGGTCGTCGAGACCGAGCCAGACCGAAGGGTGAACTGACCCGTGAGCCGACATGCCTCGCCCACCTCGCGGGTGAGCGACTGACGATCGAGCACCGGGCCACTATGCCACCCACGGTCCCACGTGCGAGAGGATCAACCTCTCACGAATCGGAGTCGATGGAACTGCTCCTCCCATCCGCTTGCCTGCCAGAAGCCCACCGCCACCGGCTCCGTCCCGACCACGATGGCCTGCCGGCGGACTGCTCCTTCCGCAGCGAGCCGGGATTCGGCTTCGGTGAGAAGCCGGCTCCCCAGCCCCTGGCGGCGGTGGGCCGGAGCCACGACCAATCGATAGACCGAACCTCTCCATCCATCCCATCCCGCGATCACCGAGCCGACAAGCTGACCGTTGTCTTCGGCAACGATCAGCGCTCCCGGGTCATGGGCGACGAGTTTCCCGAGGCTCTCCACGTCGTCGGTGTGGGTCGGCTCGGCATCACTCTCGGCCCAGAGCAGGAGGACGGACTCGACATCTGATCGTTGACCCGTTCGAAGTATGCAGCCCATTGAGGAAGGTTAGGAGAACGGGTCGGGCGTGGCTCAGGCAATCTCTCCAGGATCTCGGCTCGCACACCCCCGCTCGGCCATACTTAGGAACATGGCTGACTCGTTCGCCACCCGCTTCGCCGCTGTGCGCTCACGACATGGTCCCCTTGCCTGGGGACTCGACCCCTCAGGGCCGATCCTCGATGCCTGGGGGCTGGGTGATACCCCCGACGGTCTCGACCGCTTCGCCGACCTCGTGCTAGAGGCGGCGAACGGGATCGTGGGCTTGGTCAAGCTGCAGGCGGCCTTCTACGAGCGGCACGGTTGGCAGGGGTTCCGGACACTCCAGCGCCTGATTTCCGACGCGCAGAGTGCCGGTCTGCTGGTCGTCGTGGACGCCAAACGGGGCGACGTCGGAACCACGAACGACGCGTACGCCGAGGCCTACCTGGGGGCGGACGCCCCCCTTGGAGCTGACGCCCTCACCGTCCATCCCTACCTCGGTCTGGGCGCGATGGGCACCTTCGTCTCCCGCGCCCACGAAGCCGGAAGCTGCCTGCTCGTGGTGACCCGCTCGTCCAACCCTGAGGGCCGTTCGGTCCAGTCCGCTACCGCCGGCGACGGCCGAACGGTGGAAGCGGAGCTCCTGGTCGCCATAGGGGAGTTGAATGCTCGCCTGGCACCGGGCGAGGTCGGACCGATCGGTGCGGTCATCGGCCCCACTTTGGCGGAACCGAAGCTCGATCTCGTCGCTGCCCACGGGATCTTCCTGGCTCCAGGCGTCGGCATGCAAGGAGCTACCCCTGCTGATGTTGCCCGAGTCTTTGGCGCCTGCCCTGACCGCGTCATTCCCAGCGCATCACGGTCCCTGCTCCTCGACGGCCCAGACATCGCTCGGCTTCGTGACGTTGCTGGAGCACTTGCCAACGAGTTCAGCGGGCTTCTTTCCGCTGGGTGATCATCCGTTCGGTCCAGGTCCGGGTCGTTCCCGATGTCGCCAGAAAGGCGCCCAACTCGGCCGCTCGCCCGAATTTGCATCGGCCTGCCGAAGTGCCAGGGGCGTGTCATTCACCCGGGGTTGGAGCCGAGTTCTGTCGGGCCGGCGCCCCAAGCGCAACGCGGGCTCGCCGTAGCCGCCCTCAACCTGCTTGGCGGGCGCGCAGGAAACCGGCCACGCCGGTTCCCCACAGGAGAACCGTGACGCCGTAGAGGCCGAGCGGAGCCGCGGCGGCTGGGCCGAAGGCGGCGGCGGCCAACCCGGCCGCGATGGCGAAGTCCCGCATCGAAGTGGTCAGGAGCAGTGCCTTCATGCCCGGCGGTCCGCTGCCCAGTCCGACGAGACGGCCGATGAGCGCTGATGCGATCAGGACGACCAGGATCGCCGCGAGAACGGGGAGATACTGCAAGGACAGATGCACTTCGGAGGCGACCAGGGCCACGAGGGCGGCCAACGCGAGCATGCCGGCGCCGGAGGCGACGGCCTCGGTCGCCGCCGGCAATCGAATGAAGGAACGAGTGGCGACGCCGGCGGCGAGGGGCAGGGCCACGACAAGCAGGAGGTTGGTGATGAGGTGGCCGGGCTGCAGGCTGGCCTGGGGCGTCTCGAGGGCCAGAATCGGTCCCGCGACCGAGACCGTGAGCAGGGTGGACCCGATCAGAATCCCGCCCGCCATCGCCGCGTCGCCCCCGGCCATGGCCGTGGTGGCGATCGAGGCGATCTCGCAGGGCGCGAGCCCGATCGTCGTCACCCCGTCGCGGAGCGCACCGGGCGCGACCAGGTGCGCGGCGGCCCAGGAGAGTGGGGGCAACAGGCACAGTCCGACCAGCAGCGCCATGGAGACCTGCCGCCACGAGGAGGGGAGCCGGCGGAGAGACCGTGTCTCGATGTTCACGGCCGTCGCGAAGACCAGAATCGCCAGCAGGACGTCGATCCCGTGGTGACGAACCAGCCACGCCAGGGGGCCCTGGGCAGTGAGGCCGATGACGGCGGCAACGACGACAGCGGCCAGCTCTCGATACTGGCCGAGTGCGTGTACATGGGGGCGGGGCATTGATGGTTTATTTACAGGAAACGTGTTTTCACCCTATTATCCAGGGTGTTAACCTGGCGGAAACATTCACAACCCGCCCGAGCGGTCGGCGTCAGGGAGTTGAGTCCCCATGTTCACAAGAATCCTGCTGGCTATAGACGATTCCCCTTCAAGTGGGGTTGCAGTCAGTTTTGCCACATCCCTGGCCCGGCGAGCAGAGGCCTGCGTCCGCCTCGTGCACGTCAACGAGTACCTGGTCGGTGGTCGGGGCTTCACCATTGAGACACAGACTGAGGCGCTCGAGCACCTCGAAGGCGCCGTGGCCTCGTTGCGGGCGGCCGGTGTTGCCACGCAGGGCTCGCTGTATCTCGCCAGCAGCTTGGGCGTCGACGCCAGGATTGCCAATGCAGCCCACGACTGGTCGGCCGACGTGATCGTGCTCGGCTCGCGCCGCCGGCGTCGCTTTAGCCGATTCGGCGGTAAAGGGATGCGCGAGCGCGTGACACGCCTGACGTCGCTCCCGATCCTCACTGCGCCGGCACCGCTCGAGGTGGCGCGCGGCCACCTTCCCGCGCTCTCCGAGCTGCCGTCGGAGCCCTTGCCGGACTTCCCGTCGATCACCATTTGAGGCAAGGGGTACTACCCGGGCGCCGGGCTGCCGGCCCAACCGATACTCCCCTCGAGATACGGAGCGATGAACGACGAGCGGTAGCCGTCCTCCCGCCAGGTGATGGGAAAGAAGGACTCGTCCATGCGGTCGTCCCCGAAGCGCTTGTAGCGACTGTAGAGATAGCCGGTCCGGTCGGGGTGAAAGCGGGCGTCGGAGGACATGCAGTGCGCGACCAGCGATCTCCGGTGAGCCTGCGACCCATTGACCCTGGAGCCATGCCAGGTCCACCCGTTGTGGAAGGCGCCGCCCCCAGCCGGCACCTCGACGGGCACGAACTCGGGCTCCATACCGTGCGCTCGGGCCGCCTGGCGGAGTTCGACCTGAGGATCCTCGGGACCGTGAAACTTATCGATCATGCCCCAGTGCGGCCAACGGTGGGAACCTCGCACGTACTCGACCGTGCCCTGGTCCGCGAAGGTGTCGTCGAGAGCGATCCAGCAGCTGGTCCACTCGGGGGGGACGGCCCACTGCTCGTAGCTCGAATCCTGGTGAAAGCCCAGGGCGCGGCCCCCGGGCGGCTTCCAGAGCACGTTGTCCTGGCTGAGACGCACGCCGGGCCAGCCTCCGAGGCGGGCGCAGGCGCGACCGATGTCGCCGCGCAGGACGACGCGGGCGATCTCCCGATCCGACTTCCACGCGTTGCAGATCTGACGAGTCAGGTCGGCGGGGTCCCGCCCCGCTCTCCAGTTCCACTCGTCGGGGTAGAGGCCGGTTTCGAAGTGGCCGCCGAAGAGATCCTCGTAGCGAGACCGGGCACGGGCGGCGAGGGAGGGGTCGATGATCTGCTCCACCACCACGAAGCCGTCGGCGGAGAACGCCTCTGCCTGCTCGTCAGTCAACTCGAAGTGCTGGTTCCCTGTCGTCATCACGCAAGCACTCCAGTTTCCTCAGACGTAGTGCAGGTAGCGAGCGCGCTCCTGCGCCGAGACGAAGCGTTGACAGGCCTGCACCTCGGCCCGCCGTGATGCGGCGTAGTGCTCGACGAACGTGGAACCGAAGAGCTCGCGTGCTCCGATGCTCTCGGTGAACCATTGGGCAGCTTCGGTGAGGTCGCGAGGGAGCGAGTGCCCTGTCCTGTCGTCGCGGCCGTCCGCGGGAGCCTGTATCGACGGGGGCGGTTCCAGGTGGTGCTCGACACCCCAGACAGCGGCCCCGAGGAACATGGCCGCGCAGAGGTGGGGGCTGGTGTCAGCGCCCGGGATCCGCAATTCGAGGCGCGTGCCCTCGGGGTCTGCGGCGACGACCCGGAGCGCGCAGCTGTAGTTGCCCACCCCCCACGTCGCCGTCGAGGGTGCCCAATTGCCCGGGCCGAACCGGCGGTAGGAATTCGGGTTTGGCGCGGCCATGACCAGGAGGTCAGGAAGGAGCGAGACCACCCCGGCAATCGCCGCCCGCGCGACCTTGGACAGGGCGCCGTCGCTCCCGGCCAGCGCTGGCTGCCCGCCCAGGGTGGTGCGGAAGGACAGGCTGGGATGTCCACCCAGACCGGGGAACGCATCGTCCACCTGGGCCATGAAGGTTGCCGTTTGTGACCGCCGGGCGAAGTACGCCCTCGTGAAGATCTTGGCCAGAGCGGCGTCGTCGGCCGATCGGCCGGCGGGCCGGTGGTCAAGGGCCAGTTCGAGACACCCCGGGCCCAGCTCGGCACAGATGTGGTTGAGCGGGATCGCCCCCGCGGCCAGCGTGCGATCAAGGCCACTGATCGACTCGGCATCGGCGGCCATGGTGTGCGACGACCAACAACGATTCGTCGACATGGCGGGTCGAAGCTCATCGCCAGCCGGTCCCATCCGCGACCGGGTCCCCTTCGAGAACAATGCACTCGAACTCCCATCCGAGATCGGCTTCGAGTCCCAGAGCCGCCGCCCGATCAATCATCCGGTCAAGCTGGTGCCGCGGTGAGAGCTCGGCCAGTGGCCCCTCGAACTCCGCCAGGAAGAGAGCCGCCCGATCCTCAAAGGGGTAGCGGCGCCCGCTCCCGGCATCGAGTACCACCGCCTGGTGCTCCGAACCACCGGCACGCCGCAGCTCGTCCCGGGGGCCCCACCACTGGATGGCGTCGATGAAGCTCCACCCGCGCGCCACAGCGCGGGCCGCCGCGCCGGCGCTGAGCCGCTTCTGTCGCAACACGCCGGATGCATCGAAGAGACCGAGGTGCACCCATTCGATGTCGGCGGCTCTCAGCCACTCGAGCGCGTCGCCTTCGGAGGGCGCCTGTGGCGGCCTTCCGATTTCGAACTGCGCCGGCGTCACGGGACGGTCTCTTCCGTTCGCTCGAGGTCGCCGCATGTCGCCAGCAGCACGCCCGAGAGCAGCTTCCTGGCCGTCTCCTTCATCGAGTCAAGGTGCATGGCCACGGCCTCGGCGAGCCAATTGATGTCGCCCTGCTCGAGGCTCTCGATCGAGGCTCGATATTCCGGCACGTCGGCCCACTCGGGCACGGTGGTATCGCTGACTTCGAGGTGAAATTGGACTCCCCAGGCGGATGACCCGATGCGGATGGCCTGCATCGCGCAGTCCGGGTTGGCGGCGAGAACGACGCCGTCGGCAGGGAGTCCGAGGACCTGGGCACCGTGCCACTCCAGGCCCCGCATGGTCGCCGGCAGTCGCGAGAATACAGAATCGGCCAGGCCCGAGCGCGTCAGCGCAACGTCCACGACGCCTATCTCAGGGCGGGGCATCAGGCCGACGGTCCCGCCCAAGGAGTCGGCGAGGAGCTGGTGCCCGAGACACACACCCAGATACGGGCGTCCGAGGTCGCGCACCCAGTGGCGTATCGCTGCCTTCTCCTCGGCGAGCCACGGGTACCGGTCCTCCTGCCAGACGTCCATGGGACCCCCCATGACGAGCATGAGATCGAATTCATTCAGCGACGGGATCGGCTGACCCTCGTCGAGCTCGACGATCGTGAGTTGCAGGTCCGCCTGCCTCAGGAGGTCGCCCAGTGAGCCGGGATCTTCGACGGCCAGGTGCTGGAGCACCACGACACGTCCCCCCACCCCGGGCCGCGTCACCGGCGTACCCCAGTTCGCCTACGCGTCCCATCGTTCGGGGTGGGCCGGGTTGGCAGCATTCCGGGGCCTCCGCCTCAGGGCAGGATGTCGAGGTATTCCTTGACATCCCACTCGGTGACGGTGCCGATGAACCGCTCCCACTCGTCCCGCTTGTAGTGCATGAACACCGTGAGCATCTCGTCGGGAAGCGCCTGGCGCACCACGTCGTCTGATGCCAACGCGTCGAGGGCCTCACCGAGCGTGCTCGGGATGCGCACGACCTTCTTGCCGGCCTCGATGGCCTCGTAGATGTTCCCTTCTTCCGGCGGACCCGGGTCGATGTTCTGGTCGAGCCCGTCCCGCATGGTCACCAGGAGCGCGCCCATAGAGAGGTACGGGTTGACGGCGGCGTCCACCGAACGGTACTCAAATCGCCCCGGAGCGCTCACCCGGAGCGCCGTGGTCCGGTTCTGGTATCCCCAATCGGCGAAGACCGGAGCCCAGAAGCCCGCGTCGGCGAATCGGCGATAGGAGTTCACGGTCGGCGCGGTGATCGCTGTGAGGGCCCGGAGGTGGGTCAGCACGCCTCCGATGGCGTTGAGCCCGGTCTTGCTCGGCATACGGGCGTCGTTGCCCTCGGGCAGGAACATGTTGGCGCCGTCCTGCCAGAGCGAGAAGTTGTGATGGCACCCGTTGGCCGATACCCCCATGAAGGGCTTGGGCATGAAGCAGGGGAAGACGCCCATCTCCCGCCCGACCTGGCGGCACACCTGCCGGTAGGTGGTCAGCCGGTCGGCCGTGTCCTCGGCTCGCCCGAAGGTGAAATTCAACTCCAGCTGCCCAGGGGCGTCCTCGTGGTCGCCCTGGATCATGTCGAGCCCCATCAGCGTGCTGTACTCGAGCACCTTGTGGATGACGGGTTGCAGTTCGGAGAACTGGTCGATGTGATAGCAGTAGGGCTTGGTCATCCCGTCGACCGAGGGGGTGCCGTCGGCGTTGGTCTTGAGCCACATCATCTCGGGCTCGCAGCCGATCTGGAGGGTGAGGCCGGTGTCGGCGATGAACTGCTCGTGCAGGCGGTGCAGATTGCCCCGGCAGTCCGAGGAAAGGAAGCCGCCGCCATTTTCCATCTCTTCGCGGCCGCGGAAGAGGGTACAGAAGACCCGGGCGACCCTGGGGTCCCACGGCAACGGGCAGAAGGTGGCCACATCGGGCAGTCCCACCAGCTCCGCCGCCTCGGGCCCGTAGCCGATGTACTGGCCGTGGCGGTCGGTGAAGAGGTTGGCTGTGGCCCCGTAGACCAGCTGGAAACCCTTGGTGGCCACGGCGGTCCAGTGTGCGGCCGGGATGCCCTTGCCCATCACCCGTCCGGTGACCGAGATGAACTGGAAGTAGACGTAGGTGATGCCGTCGGCCTCGATCTGGCGCGCCACCTCGGCGATCGCCTCACTCCGGCCGTCCTGCTCTACGAATCGCTCAAGGTCGGTCTGCATCGCGGTCGGCATCGTTCGTTGTCCCTCCGGAAACCGTGTTCACCAATAGTGAACAGTCGGAGAGCGCCAGGCAAGAGGCGGACCGTGTCCATTCTGTTAAATCACGGCGTCGAACGGGCCGTGCGAGCCCCGGTTGCCGTTCGACCTCTGTCGTGCCGTCGGCTCGGCTCCGATCCAGGACTCAGCAGCTCAAGAGCGATCGCCGGTGTAGATGGTGATGGAGAGGAAGCGGATGGGGAGCTTGACGAGCATGGTCGGCCCGTGCGGGATGTCGCCCTCGAACTGCAAGGTGTCACCCCGCTCCATCTTGTAGCGCTGGCGGCCGTAGCCGTACTCCAACACCCCGCTCAGCATGTAGAGGATCTCGATGCCGGCGTGCTGGAAGAGCGGGAACACCTCGCTCTGCTCGTCCAATGAGACCAGGAGGGGTTCCACCCGCTTGTAGGGACCGCGAAGGGTGCCGAGCAGTTCGTAGGTGTGCCCAGACCGGGTGCCTTTTCGGACGATCTCGGGCCCGCTCCCAGCCTTCACGAAGACGGCGTCGCGTTCCTCGGCCAGGCCCCGGAAGAGCGACGTGACGGGCATGTCGAGGGCCCCGGCCAGGCGCTCGAGGGTGGAGAGGCTGGGCGATGTCTGGGCGTTCTCGATTTTCGAGAGCATCCCCTTGGAGATCCCGGTGCGTTCGGCCAGCTGTCCGACGCTCAGGCCGATCTCGAGGCGACGGGTTCGCACGTGATTGGCGATGACCTGCCCAAGCGGCCCTTCGTGGCCGACCGGGCCGCCGATCTCGAGGATCCCTGCCCGCCGGGGGGCGGCAGAGTGGGACGCCGTCTTCTTGCTGACGGACCTCTTGTCCTTTCTCCCCGCGGTGGTGGCTTTTCTCCCCGCGGTGGTGGCTTTGGTCGTCCTGGATGTTTTCGCGTCCGGGCGGGCGGGGGCGGTCCGGCGAGTGGCCACGACCGCACTCTAAACCCCAACCGAAGTGTCCTGGTGGGGCGCCGCAACGTTGCTGTCGACCGGCTCAACGCATCTGACCGGCGCCCACGTAGGGGTGCGGGCTGGTCAGCAGCTGTTCCTCGGCAAAGCGCTCCCAGCGGAAGTCCCGGTGGTCGACGTCGCCGAAGCGGCTGTGCCCGTGCACGATGAGGTCGGCCATCAGCTCGCCGACGGCCGGCGAGATCTTGTACCCGTGTCCCGAGAAGCCAGCGCAGAACCATAGACCGTCGACGGGCGCCGGCCCGATCACGGGGTTGTAGTCGGGCGTCACGTCGTAGCAGCCGGCGTAGGACGACGAGAGGGCGGCGCCGACGAGACCGGGGAAGCGGTCCATGAACTTGGGCACCGAAACCGCCAGCTCGTCGTCGCTCACCCGCTCGCGGTAGTCGTCGGGGTCCGACCACTCCGGGTCGGAATGGTCACTGTCGCCGACCAGGATGCCGGTCCCTTCGGCGCGCACGTACTGGAGGGAGACGAGATCGGAGAAGACGGGCACCGGGCCGAGTGGCTGGCCGGGGTCGACCAGGAGGATCTGGGCGCGCTGGGCGCGCACGGGAAGCTCGATACCCGCATCGGCGGCCAGCAGGGTGGACCACGGCCCGGCCGCCAGGACGACGTGGGCGGCGCCGATGCGGCTGCCGTCTCCCAGGACGACGCCAGCGACACGGTCATGGCGCACGTCCAGCGCGGCCACAGGCGTGTGCTGGTCAAGGCGTGCGCCGCCGCGGCGTGCCGCGTTGGCGAAGGCGAGGGCGGTCTGGTGTCCGTCGCCGTAGCCGCCGCGGGGCTCATAGGCGAACTCGGCGAACTCGGCGAGCTGGGCGCTGGGCCAGAGCTGCCGGGCTGTGTCGTGGGCGACCAGATCGACCTCGATGCCGAGACGCTGCTGCATAGCCACGTTGGCGCGCAGCGCCCCGAGGTTCTGGTGGCCCACGCCGACCAGGTAGCCGGTCTTTGTATAGCCCGACGGGGCACCCAGGATCTCGGCTGCCCCCTCGAGGACGGGCAGGGCGTGCCATGCCATGGCGGCCAGGGAGGAGATGCCGTAGTGGCAGCGCACGATGCCGCTCGACTTGCCGCTCCCACCCGAGCCGACGGTGGCGCGCTCGAGCACCAGCACGTCCGTCAGTCCGAGCTCGACGAGTGCGCGCGCCGTCGAGAGCCCGGCCACTCCGCCACCGATCACCACTACCTCCGCGCTGGGGGGAGAAGGCATGGTGTTCAGGTGGGCCAACCTGGGATCCAGCCGGTTCCAGCCAGCGGGACCCTGGCCATGGCGGCGGCCTCTACGGTGAGCGCGGCGAGGTCCTCGGGCTCGAGATGGTGCACGTCGGACTTGCCACAAGCCCGGGCCAGCGCGGTCACCTCCATGGTCACCGCACGCAGGTAGTTCGACACCGCGGCGGCGGCGTGGACAGGATCGAGGCGCGCCCCGAGGGCGCGGTCCTGAGTCGTGATACCGACCGGGCAGCGCCCGGTGTGGCAGTGCGCGCAGCGGCCCGGCGCCGTGCCGAGCAGGGCATAGTCGGCGGCCACCGACACATCGGTACCCTCAGCGTCGGTGTAGGAGGACCGGTTGCAGCCCAGTGCGAGGAGCGCGGCCACGCCGATGGAGACGGCATCGGCCCCGAGGGCGAGCGCCTTGGCCACGTCGGCGCCGGAGCGGATGCCACCGGACACGATGAGTTGCACCTCCTCGCGGGCACCGATCTCGCGCAGGGCCTCGGCGGCCATGCGCACCGCCGGCAGGGTGGGGATGCCAGCATGCTCAATGAACACGTCCTGGGTGGCCGCGGTGCCGCCCTGCATACCGTCGACCACGACGACGTCGGCCCCGGCGGCGACGGCGAGCTTCACGTCGTGGCCGACGCGGGTGGCGCCGATCTTCACGTACACGGGGATGCGCCAACCGGTGGCCTCGCGCAGCTCTTCGATCTTGATACGCAGGTCGTCGGGGCCGACCCAGTCGGGGTGCCGACTGGCCGAGCGCTGGTCGATGCCGGGGGGCAGGGTGCGCATGGCGGCCACCCGGTCGTTCACCTTCTGCCCAAGAAGGAGACCGCCTCCGCCGGGCTTGGCGCCCTGACCGATGACGATCTCCACTGCGTCGGCCTGCCGGAGGTCGGCGGGATCGAAGCCGTAGCGAGACGGGAGGACCTGGTAGACGAGGAGCGACGAGGCCTTGCGCTCTTCGGTGGTCATACCACCGTCACCCGTGGTAGTGGAGGTTCCGACTTGGGTGGCTGCCCGTCCGAGGGCCTCTTTGGCCGAAGCCGAGAGGGCGCCGAAGCTCATGCCGGCGATGGTGATCGGGATGTCGAGCTCGAGTGGCGTCGCCCCGTGCCGGCCGCCGAGCACGGTCTTGGTCTCGCATCGTTCCCGGTAGCCCTCGAGGGGGTAGCGCGACACCGAGGCGGTCAAGAAGACGAGGTCGTCGAAAGTGGGGAGTGAACGCCGCGCGCCGAGCCCGCGGATGGGGTACTGGCCGGTTGTCGCCATTTCGTGGACCCGCGCGATCACGTCGGGTGGGAAGCTGGCGTTGGGTGGGTCGACGGCCTCGGGGGGATCGGCCATCAGTACGCGCTGTGGGTGTGCGTCGAGAAGTGGTAGAGCTGGCGCGCTGAGGCAACCCGGGTGACGTTCTCGGGTTCGATGTGGTCGAAGCCGCTGGTCTCGACCAGGCGTTTTACTTCCAGGACGTCCTGGTCGCTCAGCTCCTCGACCACGGCGTCGGCGCCGAGGGAGGCGATCGCCCCGGAAACGTAGATCACGGCCTCGTAGAGCGAGTCGCCCAGGGCGTGCCCGGCGTCACCTCCGATGAGGATGGTGCCTGCCTGGGCCATGAAGCCCGTCATGGCACCGGCGTCGCCGGCGATGACCAGCGCGGCGCCTTTGAGCGAGATCCCCGCTCGCAGGGATGCGTCCCCTTCGATGATGATGTGGCCGCCCCTCGCACTGGATCCGGCGCTCTGCGACGCGCCGCCGCGCACCCGGACCGAGCCCCCCATGAGGTTCTCGCCCACCGACCAACCGACGAAGCCGTCCACGACCATGTCGGGCCCGGACCCGTCCCCTTGGCCGCACTGGCCCCCGAGGAAGTAGCCGGCGTTGCCCTCCACGGTGATGGCGACGTTGTTGGCGACCCCGACCGCCAGGTTGTGACGTCCCCGGGGCTGGACGACCCGGACCTCGGCCCCGTCGGGCAGGGCCTGCAGGACGCGGTTCACCCCCCGGATGCCGAGCGCGGCGCAGTCGAGGGGACCCGAGGCGGGTTGGGGGATGCCGGACCGCTCGGCCACGGCGGGCACGTCGCCGAGACCGGTTCGATCTGCGGTCAGCGGCTCCACGTGTAGACCTCCTCGGGTCGGGGCTCGAAGACGACGGCCTGCGCGATGCCGGGGAGTTCGGCCAGCGCTCTGTACTCGGAGGCCACGGCGACGTACCCCGCCGTCTCGGCGACGACCGCCGGCTTGCAGGCGAAGGCGTCGCGCACGACCGACATCGCCTCCGCGTTGGTGATGACAAGGGTGAAGAAGCCGTCCATCTCCTTGATGACCCAGCGGGTGGCCTCGTCGAGGTCGTCGCCCAACTCCAGGCGCTGCGCCAAGAAGCGGGCCGCGACCTCGGAGTCGTTGTCCGAGTCGAAGCGGACACGGTCGTCCTCGAGCCGGCGTCGGACGCTGGCGTAGTTGGAGAACGAACCGTTGTGCACGACGCAGAGGTCACGGGCGGGCACGAAGGGGTGGGAGTGCAAGACGGTGACGGCGGACTCGGTGGCCATCCGGGTGTGGGCGACGGCGAGGTAGCCGTTCGACTCAACGATGCCGTAGCGGGCGCAGGTGTCCGTCGGCCTCCCGGTGTCCTTGAGGACGCGGCAGGTTCTGTCCGGTGCCCAGCACGCGCACCTCTGGCCACTCCCTACCGAGCAGGTCCCGTACAGTAGCGAACGAGCCCTCGGGAACGCCGATGACAAGGCCCGCACCGAAGCGCTGCAGCTCGGCCCCGTTGCTGCACAGGTCAAGGAGAGCACAGCCGAGTCTCATCCAATCGACCTCGGTGTCGGCACCCAATGAGACACGCAGCAGGCCAGCTTGATCGGCGCGGAGGTCGTCGGCATAGACCGCGATCCCTGAAGAGTCGGGGCCGCGTTCGTCGAGCGCCTCGATCATTGGCACCAGGAGGGAGCCGAGCTCGGGTTCGAGGGAGGGGTCCCGGATCAGGAGCCCGACGACGCCGCACATCTCAGACGGCCGTTTCCGCCGCCCCGAGGCCGCCCATCGGGCGCCGGTAGCGCGCCACGTAGGCCGGCATCGGCGTGTCAATCCGCAGGGCGGGGTCCACGCGGGCGGGCTCGATCGTCGTCGACATGGGGATGACACCGGCCCAGATGTCGAGGTCATAGTCCTCCTCCTCGTCGAGCGGCCATCCGGTGCGAACTTTGGCCGAGGACTCGGCCAAGGGCAGTGCGAGGAGCATGGTGCTGCGCAGTTCCTTCTCGCTCGGGGGGCGGGCGTCGCCGGAGCGACCCGGGATGATGTGGTCCACGAGAAGGTCCAGGCCGGAGCGCTTCTCGCCGAGATCCCTGACCTCGGTGGCCTTACCGATGATGACGACGGAGCGGTAGTTGATGTCGGTGTTGTAGGTGGAGCGGGCCACGACGAGCCCGTCCACCAAGGTCACCGTCATGCAGATCTCCACCCCGGTGGCCCGGGCGCCCCGGAAGAGTCGGCTGGCTGCGGAGCCGTGCAGATAGACGACATCGCCGCTGCGGCCGTAGGCGAGGGGGATGACCACCGGGAAGCCGCGGTCGGTGTGGAGCCCGACATGGCAGACGAAGCCCTCGTCCAAGATGGCGTCGACCGTTTCGCGGTCGTAGGCCGCCCGGTGCGCATAGCGGTGCAGCGTGGTGCGCTCCGAGGAGGGAATGCTCACGATGCTTCATTATGACCTCCAAGTGTTGCCTGTCAAGAAACGGCGTAGAGGAATAAGCAACGGGAGCGGCCGCTCCGGCCTCGGCCCGGCCCAGTTAACCGAGACGCAACACTTCGCAACATCTTGGTAACCATTGGGGGTTTCCCATAGGGCAACATCGTTGAATCAGGAGGATTTGCACCAGGACAGAAACGAGCAACCCCAGAGGCACGCAAGCGGGAGGAAGTGAAGCGTCACGGTGAGCACAGCGACTGTACCGAGTTCGAGCCCGACGACCGCAGTGGAGCTGAGGGAGGCCATCGCCCGCGATGGGGTCGACTTCCTCTTCGCCATGTTCGTCGACATGCACGGGAAGCCCTGCGCCAAGATGGTGCCGGTCTCCGCCCTCGACGGCCTGTTGGCGGACGGCGCCGGGTTTGCCGGGTTTGCCGCGGGACCCATGGGCCAGGCGCCGTCGTCACCCGACATCCTGGCCATGCCCGACCTGAACTCCTACATGCCGGCGCCGTGGCGACCTGGTCTCGGGATCATCCAGTGCGACCCCTACGTATTGGGCGAGCCGTGGCCGTTCGCCCCGCGCGTCATCTTGCGTAGGCAGATCGAGCGCCTGGCCGAAGCCGGCTACGCCCTCAAGGTCGGTGCCGAGGCGGAGTACTTCCTTGTCCGGCGCAACCCCGATGGCAGCATCGACGTCGCGGACCCGATGGACCAGGCCAAGGCGCCCTGTTACGACGCCCGTGCCCTGACCCGCATGTACGAACACCTGACCGCGGTGTCGCGCCACATGAATGCACTGGGTTGGGCCAACTACGCCAACGACCACGAGGACGCCAACGGACAGTTCGAGCAAAACTTCCGCTATGCCGATCCGTTGACCACGTCCGACCGCGTCATCGTCTTCCGCTACATGGTGCACTCTCTGGCCGCCGAGGCCGGCATGTTGGCGACGTTCATGCCCAAGCCGTTCTCGCACCTGACCGGCAACGGACTGCACATGCATCTCAGCCTCTGGGACCCGTCGGGCATCGAGCTCTGTGCCGCTGAGGACGACGAACGAGGCCTCGGGCTCTCCGAACTCGGCTACTCCTTCATCGCCGGACTGCTCGAGCACGCCGAAGCCCTCTGCGCCGTGACCTGTCCCACCGTCAACTCGTACAAGCGCTTGGCCGAGCGCGCCGCCGAACTCGGGCGCGGCATGGTCGCCCGTCTACGCCACCTACGGGGGCAACGACCGCACCCAGATGCTGCGCGTGCCTGACCCGGGCCGGGTTGAGGACCGCTGCATCGACGGCTCGGCCAACCCCTATCTCGCCCTGAGCGCACTCATTTCGGCGGGCATGGACGGGATCGAGCACGGGCTCGACCCGGGTGGTCCCTGCGAGCTCAACCTGCTGCAACTCGACGACGAGGAGGCGGCCGAGCTGGGGTTGCGGACCATGCCCATGACGCTGTGGCACGCGCTCGAGCATCTCGAGCGTGACGACGTGCTGCGCGACGGCCTGGGCAAGACGCCGCAGGGGGACTACCTCGACTATTTCGTGGCCACCAAGCGCACCGAGGTGCGCGCTTCCCACGCCGAGGTCAGCCCCTGGGAGCTCGACCGCTACCTCCAGGCCTTCTGAAAGCTCCGGACCCATGACACGCATCGACGACCACCGACCGACAGACCCAAAGCGCTGAGGAGAAGAGCCCATGAGTGAAGAAGGAACCGCCGTGAGCGGCGCTCCCGCAGAGGTCGCGACCTCCCTGAGCAGGGGGACGAACTGGTGGGGCGCATTCGTGATCGGCCTGGCCGGCACCATCCTGGTGACCGGCATCGTCCCGTTCGCCGTCTCGTCCATGGGCGCGGCGGCCATTCCGGCCATCGCGCTTGTGGTGATCATCGGCCTGATCGTCTGCTTGTGCATGGGCGAGCTGGCAGCTCTCCTGCCACACCGGACGGGCGGTATGCCTTCCTACGCGTACGACAGTTTCGAGCCGCTCGGGCACACGACGGCAAAGCACATCGGCGGTGTCTCGGGCTGGGGGTACTGGCTCGGCTGGTTCCCCGTGGCGCCCATCAACATGCTTCTGGCCGCCGGTTACATCGCCGTGCTCTTCCACGTGCCGCTCGGCCGGAGCTTCTCGCCGCTCGGCACCTTGGGCACGCCCGTCACCATGGGTGTGCTCCTCATCACCTTCGTCGGTCTGATCGGGCTGTTCATTCCGTGCTACCTCGGGATCCGACTCGGGGCCAGGTTCGCCACCATCCTCGGGGTGACGTCGATGGTGCCCCTGACCCTGTTGATCCTTCTGCCGATTTTCAAGCCGTCCAGCTTCCACTGGTCGAACATCTCGGGCTTCCACTACGCCAACCCGGCGAGCTCGGGGACCATCTTCTTCCTCGCCTGGATCTTCGTCATCTCGTGGAACGCCATCGCCATGGAGGCGGCGGCGTGCTACATCGGCGAGTGCCGCGACCCGGCCCGTGACGCCAAGATCGCCCTGACGGCCGAGGGCCTCTACGGCGTATTCGTCTATATCGGCACGGCGATCGTCTTCGTGGGGGTCCTGGGCGCCTCACTGAAGACGGCGGACCCGCTCACTCTGTACACGAGCTTCTGTGACCATATTTTCGGCAATGCGGCGTGGGTGAAATACGTCATCGGGATCCCGCTGATCTTCGCCCTCCTGCTCTCGGTGCTCAACGCGATCATGGGCGTGGCCCGGTCGCTGTTCCAGGCCTCCGAGGACCGGCTGCTGCCCCGCTTCTTCGAGCACAAGAACAAGCACCACGTGCCGGACCGCGCCATGGCCTTCAACGTGGTCTGCGCGCTCATCGTGAGCCTCTTCGGCTCCCCGGTGCGCATCTACATCTTCTCCAACGTCGGCTACATCGTCGCCGTGGCGGCGTCGATGTACGGGTACTTCCTCCTGCGCCAGTTCCGACCGGAGCGGGTCAGCCCGTTCCGTATGCCGGGTTGGTTCCGGTGGATCGCGTTGGCGTGCGCTCTCTTCCTCACCTTCGACTACTTCGTGGGCGGCTGGAATTCCCCTGACATCGTGGTCGGACCGGGACAGGGCCATTTCCTCTACATCTTGGGCTTGGTGATCGTGGCGGCCTACGTGCCCCTCTACTGGTGGCGCAAGATGAGCGACAAGCGGCGGGGAATCGACACCTCAGAGGCCATGCCGCTGGTCCTCGGTTCCCCCGGCGGCATCGACCTGGGCGAGACCACCGGGCCCACGGTGGTCATGCCCGAAGCCATGCCGAGCCGGTCCACGATGCAGGCCGAGACCGAGCGGTGACGGTGACGGCGCCGGCCACGGATGCGCAGAGCTCGGGCTCCCCGGTCCGAAGGAAGTTCGGTCGGCGGAAGTTCGACAAGCAGCCGACCCAGGCGGCGGCGGTGCTCATCGCCTCCAACGGGGAAAAGATCCCAGGGGCGGCCGTCCGGCAGGCGCTGCGCATCAGTGCCGGGGAGCCCGTGGCCGTGGTTGCGATAGCCCGCATCTACGGCTCGTCGCTCGGCCTGCCCAACCCGGGCCTGATGCCGACCAGGAAGGAGATGGACGAACAGAAGGGGATCGTACAGGGGGCTGTGTCCGCCATTGAGAAGGGCGGATCGGAGGCCTGGGGCCAGATCGCGGCCACGCGGCGGCCATCCAAGACGATTGCGCAGGCGGCGGCGGCCCGGAGCGTCCAGCACGTGCTCGTGGTCCGGCCCGAGAAGGTGGGGTGGCGCCTCTTCGTCGAGGGCGACGTTGCCAAGGAGGTGGCGAAGAGGCTCGGTCCCGGAGTCACCGTCGAGGGCGTGAGTCCCTGACCTGATCCATCCGCCCCCGTTCCCAGCAGGTGCCCGAGAAGAGCACCGAACACAGAAGCGATTCAGAAGGAGGAGCACACGACATGTATCTGAGCATGCAGCGGGTCCGCTTCAGCAGCCCCGACGCCTATGACAAATTCCGCACGGTCTTCAACGACGTGCGCCATCACCTCATGAACAAGGCGGGCTTCGTGCACCTCACCTGGTGGGAACACCCCGACGAGCCCGGTTGGTACAACGAGATCTCCATGTGGACGAGTAAGGAGGCGGTGGATGACTGGCACATGGACACCTACCACAAGCACGCCAAGGAGTGGGCGGCCAACGGCGCCATCATGGAGGACCTCATCACCAACTTCGAGCTCAAGGCCACCAGGCTGCTGCGCATCTGCCCCACCTGCGGCACGCTGCAGGACAAGGAATACGACCTGGCGACGGAGCAGAAGACGCTGTCGGAGCCCTGTCCGAATTGCGGCTTCAACTTCCCAGTGGCCAAGGAGACGGACAACAGCACGGCGGTGTTCAAAGACGTGATGATGTAGCTCTCGCGACCTCCGCTGCATCGGGCCTGTCGGATCCCACCGCGGTTGACTGCGAGTCTTGACAGCTCGAAACGATAATTTGGCGCATGGCCAGGACCGTTCTGCTTGATATCGATGGTGTCCTCACCATCTCCTGGAGGCCTCTGCCTGGGGCAGCCGAGACGCTCCGGTGGCTGGGCAACGAGGGAATCGGCTTTGGTCTCGTCACCAATACGTCGTCAAAGTCCCGCCGCGAAATCGCAGCCATTCTGAGGGATGGAGGAATGGACGTCGACATTCCGAGGATCTTCACTGCCGTCTCGAGCGCGGCGCGATACCTCACGACGCGTTATCCGTCTGCCCGATGTCTGGTCATAAACGAAGGGTCGCTCGATGACGATCTCACCGGAGTCGATATCGTCGGACCCGACTCTCCGAATGTCGTGCTCCTCGGCGGTGCCGGCGCAAGTATCGGTTATGGCGAGCTCGACGCCATCTTCAAGCTGGCGCTGGCCGGTGTGCCGATCATCGCTTTGCACCGTAATACGCGCTTTCAGACCGCCGAGGGCCCGGCCTTGGACATGGGCGCCTTCATCGTCGGGCTGGAAGCGGCCGCCGGCATCGAGATCCCAGTTGTCGGAAAACCGGCTCCAGAGTTCTTCCGCGCCGCGCTCCTCGAGCTGGATGCTGACATCAACGAGGCAATGGTGGTCGGAGACGACATCGACTCCGATGTGCGGGGCGGGCAGGCGGTTGGTATGACCGGCGTCCTGGTAAAGACCGGAAAGTTTCGTTCCAGCGACCTGGAGACTGAGGGCCCAGCTCCCGATCACCTGATCGAAGATATCCGGCAATTGCCCGAACTTTTGGGAGCCGAGGGGTTGAGCGGGCTTCCTCCCGTATGACGGACATCCACCCTTGGGGACGCGGCTCCAGGGAGGATGTCCAACGATGGGCCAGGTCACCCCGTCGATGTTTGATCGCGTCGTAGTACGTGAAGGAGTTCCTCATAGGGTCCGAGCAGATAGGCCTCATCGCCGCCGGCAAAGCGGGTTCCGCGCCGAGGAGGGTGTTCAAGCTGGCCGCCTTCTGCGGCACGGCTGAGGGCGATAACGCGAGTCCGAGCCGAAAGGTCGGCCATGGCCAACCCCTGCAGCCCTCCCTGAGGAGCAACGGTGACTCGGCCGACCAGAAACGGCTGTTGGTCAACGTAAAAGGTGCTCAAGACGTCCAGTCCGAGGGCCGCTCCCACGAACCACGGTGCCGCGAGGGCCGACGTCGAGCGCACATGGCGAAACCCAAAGCTTTGCTCCATTAGTCGGGCCAGATCTCGATCGAAGACCCGAAGTACGACGGGGACCTTGTCCCAATGCTCACCGAGTGACTCCCGGATGGCCAGTCCCGTCTCGATATTGGTCAGGTCGGCGCTGGTCAAGACGGCGACGGCCGACGCATCGCTGAGATTGACCATGCGGTGGGTCTGGAGCTGCGTGGCATCGGCGATCACCACGGGCACACCGAGAGCCCGGGCCTGGGCCAGATAGCGGTTGTCGCCGTCGCGCTCGATGACGACGACACGCTGGCCCTCAGCGATGAGTCCCTGCACCACCGTGATGCCAACAGAGCCCAAGCCGATCACGACGACATGGTCGACCATGCCGGGGACTTGACGCCGGCCCAGGGAGCGCTCGATGCGCCGACTGACCAAGATGTTCGTAAAGAGGGCAAACGCGGTCGACACCAGCGCGACCCCGATGACGATGAGGAGGATGCCATAGACCCTCATAAGCGAATCCTGGGAGGCGAAGCTGTAGTCGCCGTAGCCGACGGTAGCTACGGTTTCGACCGTGAAGTAGGCGGCGCTCAGGAGCCCGAGATGCCCATGGCCGCCCTGTACTCGGTAGGTGAACCGAAGGATGATGGTCGAGACCACCAAGAGTGCGAGGAGGGCGGCCACGACAACGGCCAGTGCCTTGTTGCCCTCCTCCAACACGACGGAAACCTGCCGTGCCATCCGCCTCACGATGGCAACGGTTCGAACGGGCGACCGGGTGCTCTGGCCCGCGCCGATGCCCCCGAGTCGGAGATCTTCCTCGGTTCCGAGCACGGCGACGCGGTCGCCGGGGACAACCCGATGGTCGCGTCCGGGGCACTGCGCCATCTCGCCTCCGTCGCCCGGCATGATGGCCACCGGAGCCAGGTTGCCAAAATGTCCGCGAAATGTGGGATGGGCTGTCTCGGACTCTGTGACCTCCACCTGGACCACGGCGAACCGCACTCCTCCCAGCTCGATATTGTGCGCATTGCGCCCCAGGCATGCCTCGACGAACGACGGTCCAGCCAACGTGGCGGCGTCGAGCACACTGCCCCTTCCCGATACTCTCTCGAGCGCCCGGGCCACAGAGGGGTTGGCCAGCTGGACCACCAGGCGGACATCGGGGCGGGTCTCTCGGATGCGGAGTGCCGTCTCGAGCGTGTGTATCTCCTTGACCTCGACGCAAACCACGGCGAGTGCGTGAGCCAAGCCTGCCTCGAAGAGGGCGTCACCTAGATAGGCGCTCCGTCGAATGTGCCGGACACCCCAGTCTTCGAGGATTCGGGCGAAGCGTGTGTCGGCGTCATCGTCGACCACGATGACCGGGGTGCCACTGAGATGGAATTGCTCCACAATCCGCAGCCCGACGCCCTGAAGCCCGCACACGATCACGTGGTCGCGCAGGCCCGGGTCCACGTGCGATCCCACGTCAGCGGACATCGATGTCAATCTGCAGTGGCCAGGTCATGAACTGCGGCTGATCTCCTGAAGCGAGCATTGCGGAACGACCGTGCACAAGTCGCCGCTTTTGACTCACGGTCATTTAGCAATGTGGAGCCGGGTGTGGGCAATGCATGACCCCTCGTCAACCGGTGAACTACAAGATGAAGAGCATCTCTTGGTAGGTGGGAAGCGGCCACAAGTCGTCGGCAACCAAGGTCTCGAGCCGATCGGCGGCAAGCCTGATCGCGACCATCGCCGGGAGCAGTGCCTCTTGCGCATGCTCCGCTCGCTTCTCTTCGGTGTCAGCGGCAGCGTGCTCGTACGCTGATCGGAGCGTCGTAATGCCCTCCCGCAGCTCTCCGAGCGCGGCTGACACCTCGTCGAGGGTTGTCGCGTCGACGTCGTGCCCGACGGCGGCGAGGCTGGAGGCGTTGAGTGCCAATTCGGTCTGGTATCGCATCGCCGCCGGCATGATGACCGTAGTGGCCATCTCCAATGTCAAGGCCGCCTCGACGTCAATGGAGAGAATGTACTGCTCGAGCGCAATGTCATAGCGACTGTGCATCTCTCGATGATTGAAGACTCCGTAGCGACTGAAGAGCTCCATCGACTCGTCGGTGAGCAGCTCCGGCAGGGCATCGAGCGTCGTCTTGAGATTCGGCAACCCACGCTCTGCGGCTTCGATCTGCCAGTCGTCGGCGTAGCCGTCGTCGTTGAAGACCACCGCGCCATGGTTCTCGATGATCTCCTCGAGGACGGTCTGGACGGCGGCATTGAATTCCGTGCCCCCCGCGACCAATGCCTCGATCTGCGTGGCGACGTGATCGAGGGCCTCGGCGAGGATGGTGTTGATGGTGATCATCGGGCCGGCGATCGCTTGGAGTGAACCCGGCGCCCTGAACTCGAAGCGGTTGCCGGTGAAAGCGAACGGGCTGGTTCGGTTCCGATCCCCCGGATCGGTCGGGAGCACCGGGAGGGTATCGACTCCGATTTGGAGAAAGCCCTTCTCCTTAGAGGTGGTCGCCCCGCCACGGGCGATCTGTTCGAAGACATCGGTCAGCTGATCGCCCAAGAAAATCGAAATAATGGCCGGTGGGGCCTCGTTTGCTCCGAGGCGATGATCGTTGGTGGCCGAGGCAACTGAGGCCCGTAGCAAGCCGCCGAATTTGTGGACCGCTCGGATCACCGCGGCACAAAAGACCAGGAACTGGGCATTGTCGTGCGGGGTGTCACCCGGCAAGAGGAGGTTGCCCTGGGTCGAGTTTCCCAGCGAAAAGTTGACGTGCTTGCCCGATCCGTTAATTCCCGCGAACGGCTTTTCGTGGAATAGGCACTCCATACCGTGCTTTTGGGCCACCCGCTTGAGGATCGTCATGAGCAGTTGCTGATGATCGGCTGCCACATTGGAGCGTTCGAACATCGGTGCCAGCTCGAACTGGCCCGGGGCCACCTCGTTGTGACGCGTCTTGGCCGGAATGCCGAGCTTGAACAGCTCTCGCTCGCAATCCATCATGTAGGCCAAGACGCGCTCGGGAATGGCCCCAAAGTAGTGATCATCGAACTCCTGGCCTTTGGGGGGCTTGGCGCCAAAAAGCGTGCGTCCGGCGTTCAGTAGATCAGGGCGACCGAGAAAGAAGCCTCGGTCGACCAAGAAGTATTCCTGTTCGGCGCCGGCGAAGGACACCACCGCGTCGGGATCTTGATGACCGAAGAGATGGAGCACCCGTGCCGCCTGGCGGGCCATGGCCTGCTGGGACCGCAGCAGGGGCGTCTTGTTGTCCAGTGCCTCACCGGTCATCGAGACGAACACGGTGGGAATGCACAGGGTATTGCCGTTGGGGTTCTCAAAGATGTAGGCAGGGCTGGTCACGTCCCACCCGGTGTAGCCGCGAGCCTCGAACGTGGTCCGAAGGCCTCCGTTGGGGAAACTGGACGCGTCCGGCTCACCTTGGGTGAGCGTCTTGCCGGCGAACTCGGCAATGGCGCTTCCATCGCCGCCGGGCTCGAAGAAACTGTCGTGCTTTTCGGCGGTGAGGTGGGTCAGTGGATAGAAGACGTGGGCATAGTGAGTGGCCCCCTTCTCCATGGCCCAGTCCTTCATCGCCACGGCGACCACGTCGGCTACCGTTGGATCAAGCGGCTTTGCGTGTTCGATGGTTGCCATCAACGACTTGAACACCGGCTTGGGCAGACGCTTCTGCATTACTGCCTTGGTGAAGACATTCTCACCGAAGATCTCCCCGGGAGCTTCGGGTGTCGGAAAGATCGCAGATGGACTGCGGTAGTGCCGCACGGCGTCGATTGACCCGAGGCGTGTTGTGCTTGCCGTCATGTGTACTCCTTGGGTATCCGCTCGCCGATTCTTCGAAGCCGACACTACGGAGTGCATCCCGCGTTTGGGTTTCCGCAATGTGAACGTTTCCATTGTCGGCATGCCCGCTCGGATTTTGACGTCATCTGTTTCGATGCGACACATCATCGGCCCTGACGATGGTTCGGTGGATGGTGAAGAGATACCACCGCTCCCGGCTGATCCACTGACGGATCAACTGCTTCATTCGTGGGAAGCTGTTCCATGTCGAGCATCGTCCCCCAGGCTCCGCGTAGAGAGGAAACGGCGACGCGGGTCACCTGTGAGATGTCCTTTGCTGTCTCGGAGCCGGCAGAGATCGTCGTACAGGTGATGGCATCGAAGTCTGCCGGCCAGGTCGACGATGGCATCTTCGACGTCCTGACCAACGAGCAACCTCCGAGGTCATTGGTGCAGCTCAGTGATCCTGAAGGATCAACGATGCACGTCATTGGTACCGGTTCGGGTCGACTCTCGGTGACCTACCGGGCTCGGATCCGAGCGCGTCCACCTGGAGCACCCCAAGACCGACGGGACGAGAACTCCGCCCGCACCGACGAGAATGGGCAGCGCTCGCAGATCTGGCGCCAGGTGTATCTTCGGCCCAGCCGGTACTGCCCCAGCGACCACCTCATCGGCTTCGCCGTCGCTGAATTCGGTACCGGTCCAATCGTCGGGGCACGCGTCGTCGCCATCACGAAGTGGATCCGGGACCGCATCGACTATGTCCCAGGTTCGAGCGATGTGCATGACTCCGCCGAGGACACGCTGCTCACGGGGGTTGGAACCTGCCGCGACTTCGCCCATCTCGGTATCGCTCTGTGCCGGGCCACAGGAATCCCAGCCCGATTCACCGCCGTCTACGCGCCTGGTCTCTTACCTATGGATTTTCACGCCGTTTTTGAAGCATTCGAAGACGGCCGATGGTGTGTCCACGATCCCACCGGCCTGGCTCCGCGTCCATCGCTGGTGCGTATCGTCTCTGGGCGCGATGCGGCTGATACCGCCTTCGCCGCGATAAACGGGGGCATTGCCGAACTCGAACACGTGGAGGTATCGGCGATAGCCGAGCCCCATCTTCCGATTGATGACCATTCCGAAGCCGTCGAACTCGCCTGAAATCGAGGGCCCGGGTAAAACCACATTCGCGACGTGGGTGTCCACCCCAGAAGTGTTCCACTCAGCATATGAGTGCCGTCGGCGTATTGGGGGATATCCGTCTCAGCCAGCGATTGTCGCCGACTGAGATGTGGTTGGACTCACCGCTTCGCAGCCCCGTTCGTCATTCCATTTGCTGGCCGAGAGTCGATGACGGCAAGCGCCTGTTTCACACGAGGTCTCCTACGTCTCGCTCGCCCAGCGGCGAGCCCACCGCTCAAGCGGTTCGAGTGCTGCACCGAGTGCCTGGCCGATGACGGTGAGTTCGTAGCGTTGGTCGCCGTCCTGCGTGACGAGGCCCGAGTCGCGAAGCTCTCCGAGTCTCTGGTAGAGGACGCTCGGCGACATGTCGTCGCACCGCTCTCTCAGTGCGCGGGCACCTAGGGGTCCGTCCCGTAGTTCCCACATGACCCGGAGCGACCACCGACGGCCCAGGAGATCCAGCGCGGCCATAAGGGGGCGACCGGTCGAGGAGCCGCGGACCGGTTGTCCTGGCACCGTGGGTAGTTGACGTTTTGATTTCCGTAACGTACGGTTCTCGTTCATGGTTACGGAAATAGTAACACCGAGGGTGGCTCCGCTCGAGCCACCGTATGACCCGGAAATCGAAGCCCAGCTGACCAAGATGATGCCGCCTGGCGTCCCGCCCATCGCTCTGTTCCGCACATTCGTGCGCAACATGCCGATGTCCGAGGCGATGGGAACGTGGGGGCGCTACGAGCTGAGTCGCGGGCTGTCGCTGTCTATGCGGGACCGGGAGATCGTGATCGACCGAACGTGTTCCCGTTGCGGCTGCGAGTACGAGTGGGGCGTCCATGTGGCGTTCTTCGCCGAGCGAGTCGGTCTCGACAAGGACCAGATCATCTCGTTGACATCGGGGGGTGCCCAGGATGCCTGCTGGCCCGATGAGCGTGACCGCCTGCTCATCGAGGCGGTCGACGCGCTCCACGAGAAGGCGGACATCCCCGACGCGTTGTGGCAGGCCTTGGCCGAGGTCTTGAGCGACGCCAACCTGCTCGATCTGCTGCTCCTCGTCGGCTGGTATCACGCCATCAGTTTCGTAGCGAGGGTCGCTCGAGTGCCTCTCGAACCTGGCGCCCCCACCTTTGACTCCATCGGCGTGCGATAGGAGCTGGGATACGAACGATGCGGATTGCCATTATGACGTTCGACGGTTTCAACGAGATCGACTCCCTGGTCTCGCTCCACATCCTCAACCGGATGCGACCCCACGGCTGGCGGGCGGAGATCGTCGGACCGACTCACACCGTGACCTCCATGAACGGCGTCGTTCTCCACACTCAGAACCCCTTGGCGTCGGCCCAGAGCGCCGACGTTGTCCTCTTCGGAAGCGGGATCGGTGGTCGTGAAGCGTCGAGAGACCCGCGGCTACGGGCACGCATCGTTCTTGATCCCGATGTGCAGCTTGTCGGTGCCCAGTGCTCGGGCACGCTGATGATGTCAAGACTGGGCCTCCTCGAAGGTCTTCCGGCATGCACAGACCTTGTCACGAAGCCCTGGGTAATCGAGGCAGGAGTCGAAGTACTCGACCAACCCTTTGTTGCTCACGGGAGTCGAGCCACGGCTGGCGGCTGTCTGTCGTCGACGTATCTGTCCACCTGGGTGATTGCATCCCTGGCCGGACGTGACCAGGCTGCTGAGGTTCTTCAAACTGTCGCACCGGTCGGCGAAACTGCGTTCGTCGACCATGCACTCTCGATCATCGAACCTTTCCTCGCCACGGCTGGAACCAGCCGTCGCGGACCAACCGGTGCTTCCCAGAACGGGCACCTGGTGGCTCCCGCGGAAGCCTGAAACGGGTCCAACCTCGCCGTGGTCGGAGGGGTTTGACCCAAGTCGCCGTTATCCCCGGGTCGACCTTGGGCTCGGTGGGACCTTGACGCAGAGGCCTTCTAGTACGAGATGGAGCATGCGGCGCAGATCGTCCTCGCTGTCGCCTCGCGTGTCCGCGGCCCAGGCCAATGAGGCGACGAGTGTGAAGACGTCAACGGGATCGAGGTCGGTCCTCGTGAAGCTCGTCTGCGTCGATCGGGCCAGCAGCCGTTCCGTCCAGACGAGTAGTGGCTGGCAGGCATGACTGAGCGGAGCCCCGTCGTCGCTGAGGGCTCGGGCAATGGAGTCGGGCAGTCCCTGCCAGGTCCGGAGGTGGGTGGCGACGTGAAAGAACCACTCCTCGAGCGCGGCTGCCGGGTCCTCGGAAACCGAAAGCCGTCCGGCGATCTCGTCCAGTTCCGCCATGCGGTAGCGGAGCGCGGCCACGAGCAGGTCCTCGCGGGTCGGGAACCGCCGGTAAAGCGTGGCGTTGGCCACGCCGGCGCGTACTACGGGCTCTGAAGGGTGCCAATACCCGCCTGTCCAGCGTGACCTTATCGAGAGGCGCGTAGATCAAAATCTGTAGCCTTTCCCATCGATTGGGGCTAGAGAACCAAATCCCGACCCGCCATCCCATCGCTGCACCGCCGCAGGTATGCCCGCCTATGGTCGATTGGATGCGACACCACGTGTGGCGTGGCGGCCATCTATTTGAACTGGCGATGACGGGCCTGTGGGGGTCAGAGCCAGACCATCCAGGATGTCGAGAATCGGCAACGGGTCGTCCAAGATGGGTTCATGAGCGGCAACAGTGAGGCCCGGGTTCCCGGCTCAACGCGGAGTATCAGGTATCAATCCCCCGATAAGTTGGTTCGGCCAATTGCCCAGAACCTCTCGCTGACTCTCCACGGTCTCACGGTCCTCGGTCAGACCCTCCGCTAGGTTTACCTGTCGGGGCGAGGCTCAGAGCGCGCCGAGCGGGCGTCGAGCGCGCGTCGAGGGCAGCCTCAGCAGAGGCGTCTTCACCGAACCCGACCCCGATACGTTGGTCGGTCCGTCGGAGATTCTGATGGGCGATGTCGCGCAGGACCTGGTCATCTGCCTGAGTGGGATCGGAACTGAGGATTGCTCGGGGCCATAGACGTCTTGCAATCACGGGGTTCAGTTCTGCTCCATACAGGCTGATTTTGGCGAGAAGAAACAAGAAGCCCACCAGTCCTATGACGATGCCGAACTGGCCATAAGTGGCAGAGCTGTGACGGATTTGGTGCTGGACCAAACCTGCGCCCGCTGTGATGAGTAGCGAAAATCCGAACGATGCCGCCGCCGCTCCCGGAAGCAGCCCCCGGGTTCCGATACCCCCCGGAGTCAGGGCACGGAATGCCGCAAAATACAAGAGGACATTGACGACGAGCAGACCCACGAAGACGGAGATCCGAATATCCCAACTCAGCTCCTTGGCTGTTACGAAGGTTGCGACCGCCGCGTTGATCACGAAGGTCCCGCCAATTGTGGCCAATCCAACGAGGCTCCGAACCAACCTCGGTACAAATCCTGGGAGTTCGAGCTCCGGCACATTCCATACTTGAGCCATCGCCTGTTGCGCAGTTTGGGTAACGCCTTGAGCTCCATAGACCAACCCGATGAGGCCGACAATGAGGCCAAACACGCTCCCATGCAGGTTATTCGAACCGCGTTCGGGGTTGAATTGGGAGCCGACAACTGGAAACTGGTGGAGTGTCGAGAGGAGACTGTGGCCCAGGCTCGCTGCACCGACAAATCCGAACACGGTGATCACGACCAGCAGCAGGGGATAGATCGCCACAAACCCATACCACCCCAAAGCGACGACGAACTGATTCGCTCGGTCGTCTCCAGACTTCTTGATAACCCCGCAGACAGGTCCAATCAATCGAGATCGCCGCTGCCATTGGTCGATCGCAACGAGAAAATTTTGGACCCGATCCAAAATACGCCTCCTCCTCTCGATACTTCTGATACCCCCAGCAGAGTTGATTGAACCATTCGACCCAGGGGATACATCATCAAATTCTCAGAAATCACATGATCCATTCGTCGCTTACCAAATCCTCGACGCGGCCCAGCGGCGGGCGGCTGACGGGATTCCCAGTGGCTTTGCTCTGTCACCAGCGAATGCCTCTGGGTGTTGAAATCGTCGCCACGGGTATAGGGCTAGCTCGAACCCAAATGAAGGGATGCACTGTGTCAAGCGTTGACAAAGCGAAGAACAAAGCCCAAGAAGCGAAGGGACATGTCAAGCAAGCAGCCGGGAAGGCTACAGACGACCGGTCTCTTGAAGCGGAAGGAAAGAGCGACAAGGTCGCTGGAAACTTGAAGCAGGCCGGAGAAAAGATCAAGGACGCCGTCAAGAAGTAGCTACTACGGGCAACGGGTGGGCTCGCCCTGTGTAGTCCCTGTTCGCGTAAGCCCTCAATCGAGCTCGCCGGACGACCCTTTTCGGGAGCCTCACGTTCCGACTATCCGACCCTGGTAATCCCGTTCCTTGGGCCGGACAACAAGCTGGCCGAAATGATCGGCAGAGTAGAACCCCGACGAGCTCAAAGGCTGGGCCCTTCGTCACGAAGGCCCGGTCTTTGGCCGGGTGGGCCATAGAGTGATGCATTGACAGACCTAGAACGTTCTCACCGGACCTTCCCTCCAGAACTGAAATCGGCCGGGCGTGCACGTCACTTTGTCCGAGACACGGTCGCTGCCTGGGGTGGGAACCGACATCCGCAATGATTACCGCGGGTGAGCTTGCGGTCAATGCACCACCCACGGCCGGAGCCCCTTCAGCGTGGAACTCGTCCGCCGCATGACCACATCAGCTTGGCCGGCCGGTGCTGACGCGTCAACACGGCAGCACCGGCCCTCCTTGTCCGAGCTCCGAATCGAGGATTTGCGGACCTAGTAATAGTGCCTCCGGCCTCCGATCTCTCGACCGGCCATTCCGAGGAGCATGAGTATCACGCCAATCACCGCCACCAAGATCCCCAATGACCACAGGACAGGAATCTTGGCTATAAAACCAATCAACATGAGCACAACGCCAAGGACAATCACCGTTCCTCCTTCGTAGGGTGTTCAACCATTACCCGTGTGTCTTGTACAGAAACCTCAAAGCGCATTTGAGGGAGTGACCCAAGTCGAGCCCCAACAACCGGCGCGGGCATCCGTCGTTTTCGTGCATCGCAAATTGGGTATACGTACTGCAACCTGAAAGGAAGGTCGTAATGATCGGAGTGGGTGGGTTAGTGACGAGTATCATTGCGTTTGGCGTTGGTGCAATTTTGGATTTCGCCATCATTATCAGTCCCTACCAGCACGGGTTAAATCTGAACAAAGTCGGCATGATCCTGATGATCATCGGCGCCCTCGGCGCCGTGGTGTCAGTGATCGTCATGGTCCTCGCCAGCGTCAGTCGTCGTAGAACAGTTGTCGACGATGGGGCGGGGGAATGCAGTGCAACGGGTGGATACAACCACCAATTAACACAGCGGATTGGGCACTCTTACGCCAATCGTTGCTGCTTCTCCTAGAAATAGACACTTAACTTCTACTGAGACACCCACAAAGCGGTGGCTTTCCGGTCCCGCCTTCCGACTGGAGACAACTCAGCCCAAACGTGCCGCGAGGATGCAGATGGCGTCATCAAGCGACCTTTCAGCCAACCTCCAAGCCATGAGTTCGTCGCAAATCTTCTCGGGATCATCAGAAATCGAATCAGGCTTATCTCTGAGCGCTGTCATGCCCTCATTGAGATCTTGGCCACGAGATTCAATGAGCCCATCGCTGTAGAACACAATCGTCGTTCCAGATCGAAGGAACTTCTCGGTTGAGTGGTACGTGTACGTGCCATCTACTACCAACTCATAGCCTTGACGTCGGAACTCCTCGGGATACAACGTTCGACGACCCACTGCCGGCTAATTCCTCTGTGATCTCCGAAGAATGAAGTGTGACTGAGAGCGGGCCGACTCCACACCCTCCTGATGATGCGACCCTGGGATAGCCCGTGGGCGATCGCCGGGTTGTCACCGTCGTAGTTCTGCGACTTCTTCCAGCCATCGCAACTTTTTAGGGTTGCGCATGGCGTAGATCCGCGTGATCCGGCCGTCCTCAATCAGCAGGCTCACCGCAGTGACATCGCCGCCGACGTCGAAGCGGGCACCGGGCATGCCGTTGAGCCAGGCGGTATTCGCCGCCAGCTCCGAGAGATCCACCACTCGGGCCAGGAAGGCCACCACTTTCTCGGCCCCGGTCAGTGGCTTCCGAGCAGCGGCCACCAGGCCTCCACCATCGGCGATCAACACCACGTCCGGAGCAAGCATCTCGATCAATCCCTGCACGTCGCCGGAGATGACGGCAGCCATAAACCTTTCGAGGGTTGCTACCTGCTGGGCTCGGTCCACCTGCATTCGTGGCCGCCGCGCCGCCACATGCGCACGGGCACGATGGGCGATCTGCCGGACTGCGGCCGGGGTCTTGTTTACAACGAGGGCGATCTCGTCAAAGGGCGTTTCGAACACCTCGTGCAGCACGAATACTGCCCTCTCGGCTGGACCGAGGGTTTCGAGCACGGTGAGCATGGCGATCGAGACGTTCACGGCGAGTTCGGCGTCCTCAGCCACGTCGGGACTGGTGAGCAATGGTTCGGGCAGCCATTCCCCGATGTAGTCCTCGCGCAGACGGGTCACCGTTCGGAGCCGGTTCAGCGCCTGGCGGGTGACCATCCGGACCAGATACGCCCGCGGGTCATGCACTCCCGCCTGGTCCACCTTGGCCCACCGCAGCCAGGTCTCCTGCACGACGTCCTCGGCGTCGGCTGCCGAGCCGAGCATTTCGTAGGCGACGGTGAAGAGCAGGCCTCGGTGGGTGACGAACGGGTCGTCGGTCATGCTGACGAGGCTAGGGCGAGCGGCTTGAGGCCACAGGAGGCGGAGAACTCCTGGGACCTGATACCCATCGCGGTATTGCCACGGGCCATGAAGTTCGCCAGCGCGACAACCGTGGTCAGCTCCACCAGCGCGGCCGGACCGAGCGCCTTCAGCAGTCCGGCCGACAGCTCGTTGGTGACGGATGGCGGGGTCTGGGACATCGCCTCCGCGTACTCCATGACGTCCCGCTCCAATGGCGCGAACACATCGGACTCACGCCACCGTGGCACCTCACGCGCCTTGGTCACGTCGAGTCCCTCGTTGTGCGCTTGAAAGTATCCGAAGTCGAGGCAGAAGCTGCAGCCGATCAGGCTGGCCGTCGCCATGCTGGCGAACGACTTCAAGTTCTCATCACACTGGTCCAACTTCTGAGCCTTTCGCCCAATGCTGAAGCTCAAGTTCAGGACCTTGCGGTTGTGCCACGCCACCGCTACCGGTTCGGGCACCTCACCGAACATCTTGCGGGACATCCGCTTGACCAATGCGCCGTAAAGTCCGGTCAGTTCTGCCTGGGGAATCCGTGTATTGCTGGCCATGATGCCTCCTCTGGTGGCTTGCTTTCACCATGAGACACCGGCCACGACTCGAATGTGACATCTGAGTTCGATCTAACAGGCGGCCCCAGTTGAGATGGAGGACCGCTTCGCCCTCGGCGGCGCGACCCCTGCCCACGTATCGCACATTGGGGCCAGGGAATTCATGGCGGCGGGCCGCCCGCTATCCGGCCCAGACCGAGCGGATGTCAAGGCTACCCCTGCCTCCGTAGAGTCGATGTCTCTGGGTCCCAGAGTGTCCAGATCGGCCGGATCACGCTCACACTTTTCAGAGCACCCTTCACGTCGTGGCCTGCACGGTTGAATTCGGCGAGACAAACGTCCGGCCGACCGGCCAATGTGAGAGAGGCTGTCCATGCCGAGGGATGTTTCAGGTGCAAGGCGTTCGCCTGGGTGCGACAATCCTTTCGGGACCAGACGGAGGAGAGCCGGATGAGCACCGTTGATGGACAGAGCGCACCCGGCGGATCGCCAAGCAGCGAACCGGCTGATCTCAAGTTGGAGGCGGTCGTCATCCCCGTGGCCGACGTCGATCGCTCCAAGGCCTTCTACGCCGGCCTCGGCTGGAGGCTCGACGCCGACTTCTCCTTCGAAAACGGCTTCCGGGTCGTGCAATTCACGCCCCCGGGATCGCAGTGTTCGGTGCAGTTCGGCACCCACATCACGGGGGCGCCGCCCGGATCTGCTCGTGGCTTGTACCTGATCGTGTCTGACATCGAAGCCGGGCGCGACGAACTTGTCAGCCGGGGAGCCACGGTCAGTGGGGTGTTCCATTCCGGAGCGCCCGGGGCGCAACTTGACCCTGAGGGGACGGGTGATCGGGTCAAGGGGCCGGATCCGGATCACAAGAGCTACAACTCCTTCGGCTGGTACGCCGAGTTCATGGTGTGCGAACAGAGCGGCCAGGAGGTTCCTGTATGAGCGATTTCGACGTGATCGTGCTGGGCGGTGGTGCGCCCGGCGAGCACTGCGCCGGCGCCATCGCGGCGCGGGGGTTTCGGGTCGCCGTCGTGGAGCGGGAGCTGGTCGGTGGCGAGTGTTCCTACTGGGCGTGTATCCCGTCCAAGTCCCTCTTGCGTCCGGGGGAGGCGGTCCAGGGCGCCCGCGACGTCGGCGCGAGCGCCGAGGTGAACGTGCAGGCGGCGCTGGACTGGCGGGACTACATGGTGTCGCGCTATTCGGATGCGGGACAGGAGAAATGGCTGGCGGATCGGGGCATCGCGCTGGTCCGGGGCGTGGGCCGGCTGGCCGGGCCCGGCGTGGTCGACGTGGACGGCACGCGTCACACGGCGGATCACGTCGTCGTAGCGACGGGCGCGGAAGCTTTCGTGCCACCCATTCCGGGGCTCGACGGCCTGGTCGGCGTGTGGGGCACGCGCGAGGCGACGGCCATGAAGACGGTTCCCAGCCGCCTCATTGTGCTCGGCGGTGGGTCGGCCGGTGTGGAGATCGCGCAGGTGGTAGGTCGGCTCGGTGGTCAGGCCGTGCTCGTCGAGGGCGCGGATCGGCTGATCCCACGAGAGCCGGCCCCCCTCGGCGTGGCTCTGACCGAGGCACTGCGGCGGGACGGGATCGAGTTGCACCTCGGAGTCCAGGCCGCGGAGGCCTCGCGCGAGGGCGGCGACTACGTCCTGAGGCTCTCGGACGGGAGTGAGGTGCGGGGAGAGCGACTGCTCGTAGCGACCGGCCGTCACCCTCGCGTCGATGGGATTGGGCTCGAGACGGTCGGTATCGAGGCAAACCCGCACGGCGTCGTGGTGGACGAGTATCTGCGTGCGGGCGACAACATTTGGGCCATTGGGGATGTCAACGGGATCTGGCCCCTGACGCACGTCGGCGAGTACGAGGGAGACGTTGTGGCGGCGAACATCGCCGGAGAGAACCACCCGACAAACTACGAAGCCGTGCCGCGCGTCACCTACACCGATCCGCAGGCGGCCGCCGTCGGTGCCGCGGAGGCACCCTTCAGCAGCACAACGCTCCTGACCGGCGTGTCCAAGACCGCGGCGTACAGCCACCTATACGCCCAGTCGAACGGATTCTTGACCCTGCTCAGCGACGGCGCCCGGTTGACCGGCGCGTACGCCCTCGGACCCGAGGCCGGCGAGTGGCTCCAGCAGGCGACGCTCGCCATACGCGCCAACGTTCCGTTGGAGGTGTTGAGCGACGTCATCCAGCCGTTCCCGAGTTTCTCGACCATCTTCGATTCCGCTTTCAAAACCCTTCGCATGGAGATCGCCAAAATGCCACCGCCTTTGCAACCCATGCAGGCGCAGATGGCACGGCCATGACCGTGGACGACCACAGGAGGTAGCAGATGGCCGAGGTCCCGCCGCCCCAAGAGGAAATCCTGCTCACACACTTCATCGTGTCGGACGACGTCGAGCGCTCTCGGCGCTTCTACACCGAAGTCCTCGGGGGCCGGGTGGCCTTCTCCAGCCCCGGCGGGCCGACCAACGTCGCACTGTCCAATAGTTGGATCGTCATCAATGCCGGCGGAGGCCCGACCGACGACAAGCCGGAGGTCACCCTGGAGGCGCCCGGCGACCCGCATCGGGTGAGCAGCTTCGTCAACATCCGGGTCAAGGACATCGAGACGGTGTACTCCGAATGGAGCGCGCGGGGTGCTCAGTTCCTGACGCCCCCCAAGCAGCACCAGTACGAGATCCGTTGCTACATGCGTGATCCCGATGGTCACCTGATCGAAGTGGGGCAGACCACCGACCCGCAGGGGGACTGGGTGCCCGAGCACTGGCCATCGGGTACGCCCGCCGACGAGCGCTCAACGGCCCCAGAGGGAATCGTGCTGGCCCACTTCATCGTGTCGGACGATGTCGAGCGCTCTCGCCGCTTCTACCGCGATGTACTCGGGGGCAGGGATGCGTTCTCCGGACCCGGAGGGCTCGCGTATGTCCAACTCTCGAACAGTTGGATCATCAGCAACGTCGGCGGAGGGCCGACCGACGACAAGCCGGAGGTCACCTTGGAGACGCCCGCCGATCCCAACCGGGTCAGCAGTTTCCTCAATATACGAGTGACGGACATACACGCTGTGTACACCGAATGGAGCGGGCGCGGTGCGGAATTCCTGACGCCACCGAAGCAGCACCCGTACGAAATCCGTTGTTATATCCGCGATCCCGATGGTCACCTGATCGAAGTCGGACAAACGACGGACCCGGGGGGAGATTGGTTCCCCGATCAATGGCCGTCGAGTACGTCGGAGTGAGCTTCCTGACGGGGCGGAGGTCTCCATCATGACCGCGGCGATCATCGGCACTGGAGGCCTCGGATCGGCCATCGCGCGGCACCAGGAGTGAAAGTCGTGAACAGTCCTCTTCCAGCTCCACGCCTCAACCTGAATTATCGCTTGGAAGCGGCGGTCGACGAAGCGCAGGACCTCGGCGAGATCTGCGCGGGTCACCGGCGCATCGTTCCCTCGACCGGCGGGACCTTCAGCGGACCTGAGCTGCACGGGACGCTGTTACCGGGAACGAACGCCAATTGGCAGAACATTCTTTCGGACGGCACTGCGCTCGGGGACGTCCGCTACACGCTGAAAACAGAACCCGGAGGCGTGCTGTACGAGGTCTATCCCGTCGGATGAGCCCTCGATCCGACTCCACACAGCCACCGGCGAGATCTCGGGCAGGCAAATCCAGCGCGTCGCGCAAGGTCGCGATCGTGACCGGAGCGTCTCAAGGCATCGGCGCGGGCGTTGTAGACAGCTTCCGTAGCGCCGGGTATGGAGTGGTGGGCACGTCACGTTCGATCAGTCCTTCCGGCGCGTCCGACTTCCTCACCGTGAGAGGTGACATTGAAGAAGTCGAGACTGCCCAGATGATCGTGGAACAGGCGGTCAATCGGTTTGGGCGTATCGACACCCTGATCAACAATGCGGGGATTTTCATCAGCAAGCCGTTCATTGACTACACGCTCGACGACTACCTAGAGATAATCGCAGTGAACCTGACCGGGTTTTTCCATATCACGCAGAGCGTCATTCGGCGGATTCTCGCCCAAGGCACCGGTGGCCATATTGTGAATATTACGACCAGTCTGGTCGACCACCCCGAGAGCAGCAACCCGTCTGCTCTTGTATCGCTTACCAAAGGTGGGCTGGCGGCTGTGACGCGCTCGCTGGCCATCGAGTATGCATCGCGCGGTCTACGGTTCAACGCAGTCTCCCTCGGAGTGATAGAGAACCCGGTCTACGACCCGGCGTCGTACGAGGGCATGGCTCAACTCCATCCGCTGGGCCGAGTCGGCCAGGTGAGCGACGTCGTCGAGGGAATCCTTTATCTCGAGCAGGCCCCATTCGTCACGGGAGTTGTCCTGCACATCGACGGTGGTCAGTCCGCGGGCAACTGATCACCATGCCCAGGAAGCCTCCAGCCGGACTGGTCATCACGCCGGGAGCCGGCGCCGGACGTAAGCACTCTGGATTGGTCGCCGTCGACGATGCCCTGGCGGCCAAGGGGATTCCGGTGGATCGGGTCGAGTTTCCCAGCCAGTCCGCCGGCAAGCGACGGACCGACCCACCGGCCGTGTGCATGGCCACCGTCCGCCAGGGTGCCAAAGAGCTGGCCACTCGACTCGGAGTGACGGTCGGTCGGATTGCCGTCGGCGGTCGATCGTTCGGTGGTCGCATGTGTTCCATGGCAGTAGCTGAAGGTTTGGGGGTGAGAGCGCTCGTCCTCGTCAGCTACCCGCTCCACCCGCCGGGTAAGCCTGACCGATTGCGGTCGGCCCACTTCTCTGACCTGAAAGTGCCGTGCCTGTTCGTTTCCGGTCGTCGCGATGCTTTTGGCACGCCGGACGAACTGAAGCGGGAGACAGCGGCCATTCCAGGTCCGGTCACCCTGGCATTTCTCAACGGTGACCACGGCCTGCGCAAGGTAGAGGGTGAAGCGGCAGCCATCGTGGCCGACTGGATCAGCGGCCTTCGTCAGTAGTCGCCCACCACGGACAGCGTCGAGCAGGAGTTCGACAGTCCAACCAGGTCATCGCAGCCCCACATCTTCACCCATGGGTTCCCGAGAAGTGCTCGCCAAGGTCTTCGCTCAGCAGGAGAGCGAAGGGACGGGCGACCTCAGGGGGAACCAACGGCACGGAAGCCGCTGCATAGGGCATGCTCAGGGGTGCCCTATGCACGTGCCCCCACTCAATGTCTCGCGGCCAAAGCCCTTGTCTGAAAAGCGGGTCGAGTCTCGTTACGCGATCATCACTCCAAGTCGCAGCTCAATGTTTGCAGCCTGTATCGCAGCAACAATGCACGAGACGGACGCTGAATGAGCGCTCAAATCTGGGAGGTTGCCCGCACGACGATTGACGCGTTATTCCATCAATACAACACATCTACCAGTAGAGGAGACGAGAGCAATGGAATTCCTCAACTCAAGCGTGGCGGTGACCGGAGCATCGGGAGGAATCGGGCGGGTCCTCAGTGAGAGCTTGGCGACTCAGGGTCTGACGGTCTTCGGCCTTGATGTGCGCACAGACCCCGAACCACCAAAGGGAGTGACATCACTAGCGGTGGATGTCACATCGAGTACCAGTGTCAATGAAGCTGTCGCTGAGGTCTACCGACGGGCCACTGGGGCAGTGGACCTCGTCTCCTGTGCTGGCATCGTCGAGGGGGATGTGGCGGCTGAAGCGATGAACGTCGACCAATTCGACACCGTTCTGGCAGTAAACCTGCGTGGAGTGTTCCTGGGTTGTCAGGCATTTGGTCGTGAGCTGCTCGCCCGAGGCGGCGGGTGCATTGTGAACGTGGCGTCCATGTCGGGAAACTGCATCGTCAATTATCCCCAGCGGCAGTGCGCATACAATGCCTCGAAGGCCGCTGTAACGGCTCTGACCAAATCCCTCGCCGTTGAATGGGGGCCGCGAGGTGTACGGGTAAACGCAATCTCACCCGGGTATGTGGATACGCCGATTCTCGCCGGCAAGTCGCACCAATTCGCGCAGTGGAAGGAGGACATCATTCTTGGGCGATTCGCCGATCCAGCGGAGATCGCGCGGGCTGTCCTGTTCCTCCTGAGTACCGACTCGAGCTATTGCTGCGGTACGGAGCTCGTCATTGATGGTGGATACAGCTTGCGCTGAGCCATCGATCTTGAGTCTCGGTGAAGAGCCGCCGATGAGCGTTGCCGGAACTGGCGGCATCGATACTCGCTATCGTATGGCCGGGGCCCCCTCGTGTGGCGGTCGATGGAGAATCGAATGGGCATGTGAGCGCGGGTCTCACATAGCTCTTCATACCTCGCAAGCAGCGCGCCCATCACCAGGAAACGTCTACTCCTCGGTGCTCGCCCTCGGAGTCCGGGGTTTGGCCCACCGGAACCAGCTGGCCAGATCGGTACCGAACGCGGTCGTGTGAAGTAACGCCCTCGCCCTGGCCCAGACGAGCCGCCACCGCTAGTGGCCCCCGCTCTCTCCCTCTCCGAGGTTCGGACGGAAGTCCCCCCAGTCGGGTCCCCAAACGGATCAGCCAGGAGCCGACATACGAGCCGATGAGCGGTCGACCGGTCGTCGGGTCCCGCATGTCAAGCGCCCCGGCCACTTGCACCCCACTCCGAAAGGTCTGTGGAGCCATTTTCTTCCCGGAGCGCCGGCGGAGTTCGCTGAGCTGGCGAAGATGATCCTCCGTCATTCTCTCTACCGCCCATGGCTGCACCATCACTCACCTGCCCCGACTCGACTGCCGCGTTCTTCCCCTTGTCACTATATGCATGTGTTGACAGGAATACCAGCATATTCTAATATAGCTTTATGCCTATGCAGACGGATGATCCCGCCTCGGTGCCTTCGTCACAGACGCGGTGGTCCACCCCATCGTTGGCCTGTGACCTGTCCTGGGTGCTCTCGGTGGCCTCCCGGGAGGGTTGGCGGACCAAACATCCGGTCGTGTCGGACTTGTTTGTCGGACATGAGGACCTGGTCGAGCGGGTGCGGGAGTTCTGGAGTGACGAGAAGAAGGAAACTTGCTTCACCGAAACGTTGGTGTTGGCCCATCATGCGGACGCCCTGTCCGAAACGTCGCCGACCGCACTGTGGTCGGCCCTCGAGACGGCAGTGACCACCGTGCCCACCGACTTGGAACTTGCTTCGGAAACGGCCGAAGAGCGCGCTATCTTCTTGCATCGCCTGTCTCAACTCAAGGCATCCCCGGAGCTGGTCCGCTCGTACATCACGTTGCTGGCCGAGGTGTGGGAGTTGGCCGATGCGATCTGGCAGTCCTCCCGGGCGATGCTCGAAGAGTCTGGTCGACAGATGCTGCGCCAGATCGAGAGGGCCGGCTCCCTTACCGAGTCAATCGCGGGCGAGTGCGACATCTTTCGGGCCATGCTGCCCAGCATCAACGCTCGGGTCGAGGCTGGACAGCCCCTCGCCATCATCCCCTGTCTTTTCTTCGGGAATGCGCTCTACCTAGAATTCCCGAACCTGACGCTGATCGGGTCGGGCGTCGAGCACAATGACCTGGGAGCTCGGGCGCGGACCGAGTCGCTGGCGCGGCGTCTCAAGACGGTGGCCGACCCCACTCGACTGGCGCTTTTGCACTTCCTGGCCACCTCGCCCAGCACGGTTGGTCAGCTGGCCACGTCCTTTGGGCTGGCCCAGCCCACCGTGAGCATGCATGTGAAGTCGCTCCGCGAGGCCGGACTGGTGCGAACCGAGCGCCACGCTGGTCGCATGCAACTTAACGCTGAGCCTGACGCTGTCGCTGCGTTGGTCGACGAACTACGGCTCGTGGCTCAGGGCGCCAGAACCACGGGCAAGGTATGGAGGCCGGCCACGGGGTCGAGGCCACGCGCTCAGCCGGGCCGGTGATGTCGTAGTTGGTCTGGAGGTTGGGAGACGAGACGGCCTGCTAGGCGTGCCAGATGGCTCGACCGGCTGCTGGCGGACATTCCATCTGCCCGGTAACGGGCACTGCCGCTTCAGGGTCGGTGATGCCCAGTCGCCCGCCGAGGGAATGTGATCGTCACCAAGAGGGAACGAGCGCCAATCGCTGCGCATTGCGAGGGCCCCGATTTGTGGACACGCCCCAACTGAGTATGTAGAGGCCGCTGGTTCGAGTCCCTTCATCTCCACTGCAGAAGAAGTCCAGTTCAACCGGCTGAAGGCGGAGCTCCGAGGACACACGAGATGCCAGAAATGGGCTGCGTGACTATAAATGTCCAAATGGCCCTTCCCAGCGCAGTCGTGGCCGATCCGCCGGCGGGACCCACTCAGCCCTCCGCCGCGCTTGTCGGCGCCGCCAGGCTGGCGCCCGGCGCCACCCTCGCCGACCCCCAGTTGTCGCGCGTTGATCGTCTGTCCGATCCGCCTAAACCTGGAGGCTAGATGTCGAGTCGCTTCATTCCCCGACCTGCGCACAAGTTCACATTTGGCCTGTGGACCGTAGGCAACCGCGGCCGCGATCCGTTCGGCCAAGAGGTACGCCCTCCGTTGGACCCCATCGAAACGGTTCGCCGTCTCGCTGCGTTGGGCGCATACGGCGTGACCTTTCACGACGACGACCTAGTGCCCTACGGGTCTTCGCCGGCAGAGCGTGAAGGGATCGTAAAGCGATTCCGCAAGGCACTTGACGACACCGGCATGAAGGTACCGATGACAACGACCAACCTGTTTTTTCGACCAACCTTCAAAGAGGGAGCATTCACTGCAAATGACCCCGACATACGCCGCTTCGCGGTGCGAAAGACTCTCGACGCCATTGACCTCGGCGCCGAGTTCGGCGCCGAGGTGTTCGTGCTCTGGGGTGGCCGCGAGGGCATAGAGGCGGAGGCCGCCAAAGATCCGCGCACGGCACTCGACCGCTACAAGGAGGCAATCGACCTGTGTTGCGAGCACATCCGAGCACGGGGCTATGAGACGCGGATTGCGCTGGAGCCCAAGCCGAACGAACCGCGCGGTGACATATTCCTTCCGACCGTCGGCCACACGCTGGCCTTCATCGGCGCCCTCGAGTCCCCTGACATGGTCGGCCTCAATCCCGAGTTCGCGCACGAGACCATGTCCGGCCTGAACTTTACCCAGGGTGTGGCCCAAGCAATGTGGCACGGAAAGCTGTTTCACATCGATCTCAATGCGCAGAGGATCGGCAGGTTCGACCAGGACTTCCGCTTTGGCTCCGAAGGTATCCGCGACGCGTTCTACCTGGTGCGCCTACTCGAGGACTCCGGTTGGGACGGCACGCGGCATTTCGATGCCCACGCGTACCGAACTGAAGACGTGGATGGCGTATGGGAGTTCGCGCGCGGTTGCATGCGCACATACCTGATCCTCAAGGAGAAGACGGAGAGGATGCGCGAAGACCCCGAGATCCAGGACGCCCTGCGGGCGGCCAAGAGCGAGCAGCTGGCGGTGCCGACCGGGCCGCTCTCGACGGTCCGGTCAGCATCGTTGGACGAGGACGCGGTTGCCGCCCAGGGGTATGGCCACGAGCGGCTCGACCAGCTCGTCACGGAGCTGCTCCTGGGCGTTCGCTGATGCCGCTCGTCGTCGGGATCGACTCATCGACCTCAGCGTGCAAGGTCGAGGTCCGTGACGCTGAGTCCGGTGAACTCGTGGCCACCGGACGCTCCTCGCACCCGGTGACGACGCCACCACGGAGCGAGCAGAACCCACACGATTGGTGGGTCGCCTTTGAGAATGCTTGCGCCGAGGCGGGCGTGCTCGACGAGAATCGTCCGTCGGCGATAGCGATAGCTGGACAGCAGCACGGCCTTGTCGTGCTCGACGCACGCGGCGACGTATTACGCCCGGCAAAGCTGTGGAACGACACCGAATCGGCACCCGACGCAGAGGCGCTCATCGCCATGCTCAGCCCCCGCGAGTGGGCGGCCGCCTGCGGGAGTGTCCCACTCGCCAGCTTCACCATTACCAAATTGCGCTGGCTTCGGCGATGTGAACCCGAAGTGTTTCGCCGGGTGGCCCAAGTCCTACTGCCGCATGATTGGCTGACCGGGCAGCTCACGGGCGCCGCCACGACCGACCGGGGCGAGGCATCTGGGACCGGCTGGTGGTCGCCTGGTGAGGGGCGCTACCGGTACGACCTACTCGAGTTGGTCGATGACACGACGTCGTGGGAAACCGTGCTCCCAGAGGTTCTGGCACCTGTCGAGCCGGCAGGCGAATGGGAGGGAATGGTCGTCGGTCCGGGCACGGGGGACAACATGGCCGCCGCCCTCGGGCTTGGCCCTGGGAAGGGCGACATTGTTCTCAGCATTGGCACGAGTGGCACCTCGTGTTGTGTGAGCGATCACCCCACTGGTGACGAGACCGGTGCGGTCGCCGGTTTTGCCGATGCCACCGGACGCTTCCTGCCCTTGGTCTGCACGCTCAATGCAACGAAGGTGACGCACGCCGTCGCCCGCCTGCTCGGCGTCGGGACTGGTGAACTTGACGACCTCGCGCTCTCGACGGCCGGAGGCGCCGGTGGTCTGGTGCTGGTTCCCTACTTCGATGGCGAACGGACGCCGAATCGACCAGGTGCTTCTGGACTGCTCGCAGGCATCCGCTCAGACGTGAGCCGTGGACAGCTGGCTCGTGCTGCTTTCGAGGGTGTCGTCTGCAACCTCCTTGCAGGTATCGATGAACTTGTTCGGAGCGTACCGGCAGCGACTGAAGGCAACGTGATGCTCATTGGTGGTGGCGCTCGAAGCCGCGCCTATCAGCAAATCGTGGCCGACCTGAGCGGCCGACCTGTGGTTGTTTCCGATGTCGGCGAGTCCGTGGCCCGAGGAGCCGCCCTGCAGGCAGCTGCTGTCCTCCTTGCATGCTCATTGGATGACCTCGCCAGCGTGTGGGGCTCGGAGCACGCCATCATCGTCGATCCCGATCCCAAGGTCGACGGACCGGCCATTCGGGCCGCCTACGTGAACGCGCTCCAGGACGTACTCACCGATGACCATCGAGATCTTTCGTGATCCGCAGGCCTCTGATCGGCAAGGTCATGGCGGTCGTGGCTTGCGACGCCGAGGGAACAGGCCACGCAATGGGCGCACACATCGAGGTGATGGCGTTTATTGCCAGGACTCAGACTGCACGCTCCTTGGGAAGATCCGGGTTCCATAGACCGTCGCAAATGCCTGCTTCTGCGGCCGCAACGGTGCTCGACGACGCGCCAGGGATCTCACCCTTCAAGACGCTCGTGTTGTGCACCACCCGTCATTGGTCTCATCCTCGGGCACCAGAAGGATGCTGGGAGGCAGGTGAGTGTTGATGCCCGTGACCAGCGACTGCGCCAGCAGGCGGAGTGGCTCTTGCGGCACAGGGTAAAAGTGGTCGAGCGCGTTGAGCATGAAGGCCACGCCGTCGGCCGCCAGGCCACCGGGTGCCGTATCGGACACGCCCTGGGCCACCGAGTAGGCATCCGTTCCGGGGACGACGAACGCCACCAGCCCGCTGATGGTGTCAGCGGAGAGGGCTTCGAACAACGGGGCCAGCCCGGCGGGGGACAACGCCGCGTCCTCCGCGGGTGACGACGCCAACTCGAGTTCGCCGATGTCGACGAACACCATCGCGGCGCCGATCAAGCCGGCGCGGAGCAAGAACTCCCGTCGGCTGTGGCCCTGCGCTTCGGATGGCGGCATGTCGACCCCTGACCGGTCGCGCCAAAGCGCGCCCTTGAGCCCCCGCCGGAGTCGGCCCCTCCCTCCGCAGTTTGCTCCGACTGCGTTGGTGCTGCAAGCCTCATCTGCCAACGGGGGTTGGTGCTCATCTCCTCGAGACCGTGCCCTTGCTCACCGTGACGCACATTCGGGCAACCCGAAGGTGGAGGGTCGGACTGAAGCGGGAGCCCCGCAGCACCACCGAGCCGCTCCGTAGCTTTTCGTCGAGGTCGTTGCGACGAAGCGGTCACTCCCGACCACAGGCCCAGGTCAAAAGGAGTGGGTTGCAACCGCAGAAGGTCGTAGCCTGCAAGTGGAGTAAGGAGCAGGTCATGGAGCGTTACGTCGTTATCTCTGCCGACTGTCATGCGGGAGCGGACCTGGCCGACTATCGGCCGTACCTCGAGGATCGCTACCGTGATGAGTTCGATCGCTGGCTTGTCGATTACGAGAACCCATTCCGCGATTTGACAGCCCCCGACGCCGATCGGAATTGGGACTCTGACGTACGTCAGTCGGCGCTCGAAGCCGATGGGATCGTAGGTGAGGTCGTCTTCCCGAATACTGTTCCACCGTTCTTCCCAACGAGTGGCCTGGTGACACCCACACCAGCTGCAGCCGACTACCCGCTGCGTCTGGCCGGCCTGCGTGCTCACAACCGGTGGCTGGCCGAGTGGTGCATGACCCTTCGAGGCCGCCGGGCTGGCATCGGACAGATTCTCCTGAACGACATCGACGATGCGTTGCATGACATCCACTGGATAGCGGACCATGGTCTTATGGGCGGTGTCCTGCTTCCTGGCGTGCCTCCAGGTAGCGGGATCGATCCGCTGCATTCGCCCAGGTACGATCCAGTGTGGCGAGCCTGCGAAGAGCGGGGCCTCGTGGTCAATGTCCATGGCGGCGGAGCCTCGCCCAATGACGGCTACTTCCCTGCGACACTGGCCCTGTTCGTGCTGGAAGCGAGCTTCTACTCGCATCGACCCCTGTGGTCACTCATCATGTCCGGCGTGTTCGACCGCTTCCCAAATCTCAGATTTGTGGTGGCCGAAGCCGGGTCAAAGTGGATTCACTCCACACTCCAGGCGATGGACGATATCCAGGCCAAGCAGGATGAAGGGCGCATTGGCGCCTTGAAGTTTCTCGAACCGTTCCGCCTCGGCCGAAAGCCGAGCGAGTATTGGGCGACGAATTGTTGGGTCGGTGCGAGTTTTATGAGCCGCGAGGACGCCGCAGACCGTGCTCGTATCGGGGTGGATCGCATCATGTGGGGAAGCGATTTCCCGCACGAAGAGGGCACGTTTCCGTTCACGCGTGAGGCGCTGGCGCACACCTATGCCGGTATGGAACCGGAAGAGGTCGCCAAGATGGTGGGTACCAACGCCGCAGGTGTGTATGGATTCGACCTCGAGCAGCTGGCGCCGTTAGCGGCCGAGATCGGTCCCGAGTGTGCACAAGTCGCAGCGGGGATCGACGTTGTCCCCGAGACGCTCAGTCTGGCCTTCGAAGCACGCTCGGCCGGAGTGTCCTGACGCCGACTGGCCCCGACTCGAAAGCCATCACGCAAGAGCCACCCTTTGCACCAGCATGACAGTGGGATTACAGTGTAATCTCAACCAGGAAAGTGGCTGAGAACGTACATGGGTTGGGATTTCGAGACCGATGCCGAGTTCGCCGGACAGTTGGCCTGGATGCGCGCGTTCATCGACCGTGAGCTGATTCCGCTCGAGCCGATCTTCGACGAATTGCCGCAGGATGAATGGCAGGTGGCCAAGGGGTACCTACAAGACCAGGTGAAAGCACAAGGTCTGTGGGGTGCCTTCCTCGACCCAGAACTCGGAGGGAGGGGATTCGGGCAACTGAATTTGGCACTGATGTCGGAGATCATCGGCCGCTGCATGATGTCGATGACCATCTTCGGGGTCCAGGCTCCGGACAGCGGGAACATGGAGCTCCTGGCCCACGGTGCTACCGATGGCCAGAAGGAACGCTGGCTCTGGCCCAACCTACGCGGCGAGATCTCCAGTGCCTTCGCGCTCACTGAGCCCTTCTTCGCCGGTTCGGATCCCACCGTCATCGGCACGACGGCAATCTCCGACGGTGACGAATGGGTGATCAATGGGCACAAGTGGTTCATCACCAACGCCTCGGTGGCCGACATTGTTCTGGTGTTCGCCGAAACCAGCCCGGATGGCCGTCCGCACCACCATGCCTCGATCTTCATCGTGCCTGCGGGAACGCCAGGTATGGAGATCGTCCGCGACATCGGGACCATGGCGCATCCCGACGTTGCGTACGGTCGCCCCGGGAATCATGCCGAGATCGTCTTCCATGACTGCCGTGTTCCGGCCGATCACATGATCGGCCAGCCCGGAGACGGCTTCGTGCTGGCCCAGCAACGCCTGGGGGGTGGCCGGATCCATCACGCCATGCGTTGGCTGGGGATGGCGCAGCGATCCCTCGACATCATGGGCGAGCGGGCCGTGTCTCGAACGTCGCACGGCAAACTCCTGGCCCAGCACCAGATGATGCAGGATTACGTCGCGCTCTCCCACACAGAGATCCAGGCCGCTCGCCTCCTGACCTTCCAGACGGCATGGAAGGTCGACAAGTACGGCGCCGCTACGGTTCGCGCCGACCTCGGGATGGTCAAGGCCCATGTGTCGAAGGTCGTACTGGCGGTCCTCGACCGGACGATCCAAGTGTGCGGTGCCCTCGGCTATTCGAGTGACCTGCCGGTGGAGGCGTGGTACCGCTCAACCCGCTTCGGCCCTATCGGTGACGGCCCCGACGAGCTGCACAAGTCAGTGCTCGCCCGCACGCTGTTGAAGGAGTATCGGCCGGTCGAGGGTTGGCCGACCGAACACATCCCCAGCCGCCGAACGGCGGCGAAGGAACGATGGGCCGAACTCCGCCTCGGGGCGGGGCTGGGATGAGGGGAGGCGGTCGTCAACGAGCGCCCAGGACGGCGGCCGCGCACCTGGTTGGCGGCGAAGTCGGCCGGTGAGCACTGATGCGCTCGAGCGCTACCTCGATGCACGGCTGGGTGGACATGTCCCGATCACCGTGGATCGGATCAAGGGTGGTGGCTCGTGCGAGGTGTTCGCCCTCGATCGCGGGCCGTGCCGTTGGGTGCTGCGAAGAGCCCCCCGCCATGCCAGCTCGGCCAGCGCCCACGATGTGCTCCGTGAGTTCCGTATCCTCAATGCCATCAAAGACGAGGCCGTCCGCATCGCCCGACCCGTTCTGTCCTGCAGCGACATCGACGTCTTCGAGACACCCTTCTACGTCATGGAGCGCATTCTCGGATCGCCCGTCCGTTCCTCCGTGCCTGCCGGCTGGGCCGCTGCACCGGAGACGCACGGGGCGGCGCTCGAGGAGCTCATCGATGCCCTGGCGGCCATCCATGCCGTGGACTGGGAGGCGTGTGGGCTGGGCGATCTGGCCCGCACCGGTGACTACCTACCCCAACAACTGACCCGCTGGCTCACCCACCTCGATGGCTACGGCGGCCGCGACCTGCCCGGTGTCCGTCGAATCGCCACCTGGCTCGGGGAGCATCTTCCCATTGCCCAGGCGCGCGCCCTGTGCCACGGTGACTACAAGCTCGACAACGTCTTGTTCTCAGCGAATCCACCGCCCCAGCTCCTCGCCGTGGTCGATTGGGAGATGGCGGCGATTGGCGACCCCCTCGTCGATCTTGCCTGGGCCCTCATCTTCCACCCGGGCCCGGAAGGAACCATGCCGCTCGGGAGGGCGAAAGATCCGAAGTTTGCCGTTGATCACCTCTCCGACCGCCAGGCCCTGGTTGAGCGATACGCCTCGAGATCGGACCGTGACGTTTCGGCCATCGGTTGGTATGACGTGTTCGCCCGATGGAAGCTGGCCGTCGTCCTCGAGGGCAGCTACGACAAGTATCGGCGCGGCCTCTCCGACAATCCGTTGCACGAGGTCTTCGGGCACCAGGTCGACCTGCTCCTCGATAGCGCGACGAGGATCTTCGAACGCCAAGGAGCGCGGTGATCTGTTCCGAACCATGTCGTCATCGGAGGGCCGATCCGGCTTCCCCGGCCGGTTCGAGGGTGCACTGATGCGTGCCTGGCAGGTGCAGGCCGAGGGCGAGCCCATCGAAGTTCTGCACGCCGTCACCCTGGACCCGCCGCAGCCCGCCCCCGGCCAGATCCGCATCCACGTGACCGCGGCGGGCATCGGGCTTCCGGACGTGCTCATGTGTCGCCACACCTACCCGCTCACACCACCGCTTCCGTTCATCCCCGGACAAGAGGTGTCGGGCGTGGTCACGGCGATCGGCGAAGGCGTGGAATCACTGGTCGGTGATCGGGTCATGGCCGTGACCGCCTTCTTGGACGGGTTCGGCTCTTTTGCCGAGGAATGCCTGGCTCCAGCCTCCTCCGTCTTCTCGGTACCTGACGGGCTGGCCGATGTGGAGGCGGCCGGGTTCTGGATTCCGCACCTGACCGGGTGGATCGGGCTGGTTGACCGTGGACGCCTTGCCCGTGGTGAGTGGCTCGCCGTACTCGGCGCGGGCGGGGGGAGTGGGATCGCCGCGGTTCAGCTCGGGCGCTTGCTCGGCGCGCGCGTCATCGCCGTGGTCGGCGACGAGGACCGGGCGGCGTTCTGCCGGTCACTTGGCGCCGAGGCGACGCTCAATCACCGCGATGGTGCACTGGCGCCCGCGCTGCGCGAGTTGACCGACGGCCATGGCGCCGACGTGATCTTCGACCCGGTCGGCGGTCCCTTGGCCGAGGACGCCGCCGGTGCGCTCGCCCGGTACGGCCGATGGTTGGCCGTGGGATTCGCTAGCGGAACGTGGCCGAAAGCGGAAACGCAGCAGTTGGTATGGGCCAATGCCACGCTGATGGGAGTATTGGCGGCGGGAAACAGCCAAGCCGAGTTGGACAACATCCACGCCAGCCTGGCGGCCCTTGTCGCCGACGGTGGGTTGCGCAACGCGGTGACCGAGCGGATCCCCTTCGACGATCTTCCTCGTGCGCTCCAGCGCATGGCCGATCGGCGAGTCATTGGCAAGATGGTCATGGTGCCATGACCGACGCGCAGCGGACCCGAAGAGTGGCGAGGCACTCCGATCTCGAGCTGGACGCTCATGAGATCGTCTCGGCGGCCGTTGACATCTTCGAGGAGTCAGGGCTTGACGCGGTCAGCATGCGGAGTGTCTCCACTCGACTCGGGGTGTCCCCTGTCCCTCTCTACAGCAGGGTGGGCAACAAGGATGCGCTGGTCGATGCCATCGCCGACCGCTTGCTGGCCGACCTGGCGCCACCCGGCGCCGATCACGAAACTTGGGAGGAGTATGCGGTCCGCTGGGCGCGGGAGCTCCGGGGCCGGCTGCGCCAAGCCCGCGACAGCCGGCTCATCCTCTCGCTGGGCCGCAATGCCTATGTGGAGGCGTCTCTTCCTCTGGTGGCGGTGATGCAACGTTCAGGATTTGCCCCCGACGCGGCGATGCAGGCCTGCCGCGTTCTCATGTGGGCCATCGTCGGCTTCGGGGCGGTCGAGACAGGCGCCAAGCCAGGGCGCCTCCGGCGCCGGGGTCGGCCGGGCGGTGATCCGAGCGGTGTCACCAAGGCGGAGATCGACATCCTGTTCGACCTCCACGTGCGGTACGTGATCGAGGGCATCGCGGGCGATGCCGCGGCAGAGTGGGCTGCCGTCTCGGGGGGGACCAAGCCGGGCGGCGCAGGTCGGTGACCATCCCCAGCCTGAGCGCGGCCGGGAAGGTCGTTGTCGTCACCGGCGCCAGTAAGGGCCTAGGCCGGGCCATGGCATTGGGGTTTGCCGAAGCCGGGGCAGACGTAGTTGTCGCCAGCCGGAAGCTCGAGCAGTGCCAGCATGTGGCAGACGAAGTCACCACACTGGGACGCCAGGCCTTGGCCGTTCGGTGCCATGTCGGCGACTGGAACCAATGCGAAGAACTCGTGGACACGGCTGTCGCCCGGTTCGGTCGGATCAATGTCCTGGTCAACAATGCCGGCATCGCGCCTGTCCCGCCCTCACTGCTGGGTGTGACGGCCGAGCTGTTCGACAAGACGGTGGCGGTCAACCTTCGTGGCCCCTTGCGGCTCACCGCGCTGGCCGTCGAACATATGCCTTCGGGTGGATCGGTGATCAACATCAGCTCCAAGGCGGCATTGCATCCCACCTCGTTCACCGTCGTCTACGCCGCGGCCAAGGCCGGGCTGAATGCACTCACCAAGGCGGCGGCCCACGAGTTCGGTCCGAGGGGTGTCCGTGTGAATGCCATCGTGTGCGGCACGTTCCAAACCGACAGTCTCCGCAGCTCGATGCCGTCGGAGGAGGCGCAAGCCGAGATGGCAACACGCGTCAGCCTGGGCCGGATCGCCTCGGCCGATGAGATCGTGGGATCGGCGCTCTATCTGGCCAGTGATGCGTCGTCCTACCTGACCGGGGCCCTGGTCGTGCTGGACGGCGGCTGACCACCGACTGGTGGAAACACGGGACGAACGCGTCCCAGAAGATGACGAACCATTGCGAAGGAGCGACAGATGACCGATGCACCGAACGACCTGGTCGGCCCGGGACGGGTGGCGGTGGTGACCGGCGCGGCCAGCGGGATCGGGCGTGCCCTGGCCATGGCCTTCGCCGACGCAGGGTCCACTGTCATGGTCGGAGATATCGACGGACAAGAGGCTGAGGGCGTCGCCGTCGGCATCCGGGACGGCGGGGGTCAGGCCGAAGCCTTGACCGTCAATGTCGCCGATGCCGCGTCGGTCGAGAACCTGGCCGCGCACACGCTGGCCCGGTTCGGGCGCGTGGACGTGCTCTGCAACAACGCCGGGGTGTCAACCTTCAATCTGATAGAGGACCAGACGCTCGACGATTGGCGCTGGGTGTTCGATGTCAACCTCTGGGGGGTGGTGCACGGCCTGCAGAGCTTCCTGCCCGTCTTTCGCCAACAAGGCACCCCGGCGCACATCGTCAACACGGCTTCCATCGCCGGTCTGCTGAGTGGAGTGGCCTTCATCGGCCCCTATGCCGCCACCAAGGCCGCCGTGGTCTCCATCTCCGAGACGCTCAACCAGGAGTGTGCCATCGCCGGGTTGCCCATCGGCGTCAGCGTGCTGTGTCCGAGCTCTGTCGATACCCGGGTCATGGAGTCGGAGCGCTCGCGTCCCGCGGCGCGAGGGATTGAAGAGCGAAAGGAGTCTGCCGAGGCGGTGCGGCTGGCGATCCGCGATTCCTTCACCGGCCCCACGGGGTTGGCCCCAGGGCAGGTGGCGGAACGCACCCTCGAGGCAATCCGTGCCGGCGATTTCTGGATCATCACCCACCCGGGAGAGCGTTCGGCGGTCGAAGCTCGCTTCACTTCCGCTCTTGCCCACTTTGCTCCTCCACTCGGTCCTGTGGAGGGAAACCGTTGAGAAACGGAGTCGAGATGGGGGCCACCCTCGTGCGTTGCCGGCCGGCCGGCAACGGATGTGGACCTCGGAGTACAAAAAACGTGACCTTGGGTGACCTTTATCGAGCAGGAGGGAGAGGGAACGTGAGGGAGCCTCATGGGATCGAAGGCCGCTACCAGGGAGCTGCCAAGAGTCAAGTATGCACTTGACTAACGCGCCCAGGTTCGTATACTCAAGCATATGCTTGACCAAACGATCGGCCTGGATCGGACCTTCCAGGCACTGGCCGACAAGAGCAGGCGCAGCATGGTGGAACGACTCACGTCGGGACCTGCCTCTGTCAGCCAACTGGCAGAACCCCTGTCGATGTCCCTTGCGGCGGTTGTCCAACACGTGCAGGTCCTCGAAGCCTGCGGAGTCGTGAAGAGCGAGAAGGTCGGAAGAACACGCATGTGTCGGATCGAACCCGCGGCGATGACCGCCGCCGAGCAGTGGATCACCGATCGGCGCCGGGGTTGGGAAGCCCGCCTGGACCGATTGGGCGACCTCTTGCATGACGTAGCCATGGCCGAGGAGGAACCGTGAGTCTGTCCACCGTTGCCCATGAGACGTTCGTCATTGAGCGGACCTACGACGTTCCCGTTGAGCAGACCTTCCGGGCATGGGCGGATCCCCTGTTGAAGGCCCGCTGGTTTGCCGGCTCTGCTGAGGCCCTGGGAGCAGGTTACGAACTCGACTTCCGGGTCGGGGGACGTGAGACCAATCGCGGAGGACCCCCGGGTGGGCCCGTCTACACCTACGAGTCGGAGTTCCGAGACATCATCCTCGATCGGCGGATCGTCTACACGTACGAAATGTTTGCCGACGAGGCCCGCATCTCGGTGTCCGTCGCCACTGTGCTGTTCACCGGCCACGATACGACGTCACAGCTGGTCCTGACCGAACAGGGAGTGTTCCTCGATGGCTACGACACGGTGGCTCAGCGGGAGGAGGGAACCCGTTCCCTCCTGGACTCGCTCGCAGCCAGCTTGCACAGTGTCGGATCGTGAGGAAGCCTTTACAACCTTTTACGCTTCTCCTGGCGGTGGACGGATGTGGGGACAGCCGCCCATCCCTCATCCGCGGTCGCCTTCAGCCGTTGCCCAAACACCAAGTGCCGTACCTCGCTCCTAGGAGTTCTTGAATGTCACTCGTTCGTGTTCACAACTTTGCAGTTTCGCTCGACGGCTTCAGCACGGGTGAGGGACAGTCCCTCGAACAGCCGTTCGGGCACGCTGGAAGCAGGCTCCTCGAGCAGTTCTTGGGCACTCGCACATTCCGGAAGATGCATGGCGAGATGGGCGGAAGCACCGGCGCCGACGAAGCCTTCGCCAGCAACTGGGGAACTGGCATCGGTGCCGAGATCATGGGCCGCAACAAATTTGGACCTCAGCGCGGCCCGTGGGCCGACGAGGAATGGAAAGGCTGGTGGGGTGACGATCCCGTCTTTCACACGCCGGTATTCGTGCTGACACACCATCCGAGGCCGACCATCCAAATGAAGGGCGGTACGATCTTCCATTTCATCGAGGCCACGCCCGCCGAAGCGCTGAGGATCGCCCAGGAAGCTGCCGGTGAGCTCGACGTGCGCATCGGCGGAGGACCTTCGACCGTCCGTCAATTTCTCGCGGCAGATCTGATCGATCACATGCACATAGTGATCGCCCCCATAGTCCTGGGGCGCGGCGAACGACTCTGGGACGGGCTCGAAGGACTGGAACAACGATTTGATGTGGAGGCCGTCAGCACCCCGAGCGGTGTCATACACATCACGTTCACCCGCCGATAGCTCTCCGGCGAAGACCCATAACATTCAGTTGACCGTCTGGACGCGAAGCAGCAACCGGCGAACGCCTCGCAAGTCGCTTCGTTGTCAACCCGCGTTCGCGGAACTGTCATCAATGCGTTCGGGGTTGCAGGATCGTGCGGGGCAGGCCGAAGCAGGCGAAGAGGCTCTTGTCGCCGAACCGCGTCATCGAGGCGACCTGGTCGGCTGAGATTGTCAACACGATAAACCCGCTCGCGCGATAGAGATCGGTGTTGGGGTCCCTGCGGTAGTAGCCGAAGGCGGGGTCGTTGTTGGCCCTCGTCGGGACCATCTTGAGGTCCTCGCGCCAGAACGCAACCTGCTGGAGGAATTGGGCGATGGGGCGCGGACCGTGGAACTCGAAGGGCTCGGGCGGCATCTTCAGCCTGGCATCATCGGTGAGCAGTGCGACGACGCGATCGAGATCGCCCTGCTGGAGGGCGTCGATGAATCGATCGACAACCTCTCCTTCGTGGGAGGATCGGGGAAGTGTCACGCGATCGGAACCGCTTGAGTGTTGCAAACCAGCGCGGGCCCGCTGGAGCGCGCTGTTGACCGACGCCGGCGTCGACTCGAGCATCTCCGCGACCTCGGCCGCCGAGAAGCCAAGGACATCGCGCAGGACCAGCGCTGCCCGCTGCTGAGTCGGCAGATGTTGGAGGCCGGCCACGAACGAGAGCGCGATGGACTCCCGCGCGTCGTAGCGAGCCTCTGGACCGGGCTCGATGACATCGATCAAGGCGTCCGGATAGGGCTCGATCCACCACGGCTCATCCGATTGCGCCGCGCCGGCGAAAGGTGACCCCGAGTCAACCGCCATGGTGACCTTCGGGCGGCGCGAGGAGTCGCGGAGATAGTTCAGGCACCGGTTGGTGGCGATGCGGTACAGCCAGGCCCGGAGCGAACGCCCGTCGAAGCGATCCAATGCTTGCCATGCTGACAACAGAGTCTCCTGGAGTAAGTCCTCGGCGTCTTGGAACGATCCGAGGATCCGGTAACAGTGCATATGGAGCTCCCGGCGGTAGGGGTTGGTGAGCTCGGCGAAGGCGTCGCTATTGCCGGCCTGGGCCAGTGCCAGCACCGAATCGGTCATCAATTCCGTCTCCTTTCCATGTGGGACCTCCTGGAGGTTGTAACACCAAGATTCATCGCTCAATCCGGCTGTTCCATGTGGGACCTCCTGGAGGTTGTAACACCAAACGTGCCGCAGATTCATCGCTCAATCCGGCTGCGGCTCGGTGTTTCAACTCTCGTACTTCCAACGAGACAGGAGACTCACCATGACCCCGGCCAGCACCCCTTCACACCACGCCGAGGATCGACGGCGGATTCCGTCTCCCCCTGACCTGGAAGCGTCCCTTCGAACCCAGACAGCGCGCGACATCGTCTCCGAGCCGACCGTGCGGCGGTGGCGGGCCTTTGCCTTGCTGGTCGTGGCGTACTTCATGACCATCGTGGACCTCACGATCGTCAACGTGGCCCTGCCCACCATCGGCACGAAGCTGCACTTCCCCGAGTCCGACCTGCAGTGGGTGGTCACCGCCTACGGCTTGACCTTCGGCGGCTTCTTGCTCCTGGGCGGGCGGGCTGCCGACCTGCTCGGGCGTCGACGCCTACTCATGGTGGGCCTGTCCGTCTTCTCCGCTGCGTCCCTTGCCTGTGGGTTGGCCACCTCGGACACCTTCCTGATCATCATGCGTGGGATCCAGGGCTTGGGGGCAGCCATCGTCCTGCCGGCAGCACTCTCCGTCGTGATGAACATGTTCTCCGAGGGCGCCGAGCGCAATAAGGCTCTTGGCATCTGGGGGGCCGTGGGTGCCACGGGGGCCACGGTCGGGTTGCTCGCCGGCGGCCTGCTTACCCGCTACGTCGGGTGGCAGTACATTTTCTTCCTCAACGTGCCCATCGGGGCGGCCGCCCTGGCCTTGGCGAAAAGGGTCGTGCCGGAGAGCAGGCTGAGCGCCGAACGGCGTCGTTTCGACCCGATCGGCGCGGCTTCCATCACCTCGGCGCTGGTGGTGCTGGTCTACGCGATCTCGGAGGCGCCGCAGGTCGGTTGGGCCGCTACGCAGACCGTGGCCATGCTCACGCTGGCGGCCGCTCTGCTCGCGACGTTCTTGGTCATCGAGACCCGGGTCGAAGCACCACTGCTGCCGCTGCGCCTGTTCCGCTTGAGCACCGTTGCCGGCTCCAACGCAGTTGGCTTGTTGCTCACCGGGAGCTTCTACACCTTCATCTTTATCGGCACCCTGTACATGCAGCAGGTGCTTGGGTTCTCAGCCCTCAGGACCGGTCTGGCCTGGCTGATCACATCGGTGACCGCATTGGCCTTCGCAGGCCCGTCGCAGAAACTGGTCACGAAGACCTCGCCCAAGCGGGTCATGGTATTCGGGATGGCTCTCATCGGAGCGGGCATCCTGTGGACCACCCGGATCCCCCCGCACGGCAACCTCTGGCACGATCTGGCCGGACCGTTTTTCGTGGCGGGGATCGGCGTCGCATTTGCCTTCATCCCCGTCTCGATTGGCGCCCTCACCGGCGTCACCGAGCGCGACGCCGGAGTCGCCTCGGGGCTCGTCAGCACGTCGCAGCAACTCGGGGGCGCGATCGGAGTGGCGGTCGCCTCCTCTGTCGCCGCCTCTCGCTTCCACACGCTGGTGCACCACGGCTACGGATCCCAGGCTGCCCTCACGGGCGGCTTCACCTTGGCCCTGTGGGTCTGCGGCCTCACCGGTTTGGTCGCCATCCCGGTGGCGCTGGTGCTCATGCGGCGCGCCAAGACGACCGGCGCGGTGGCGGCCGGCACACAGGAACGAGAAGTCGTCGGTTCGCCGGACCTCGTGCATGCCGGCGCCGACTGACCAAGGCGCAGCAGAACCCCGGCCAGCGCCAGAAACGCCAGTCCCAAAGCCCGCAGGGTGGGCCCAGAAATCAGTCATTTCATCCAAGAAAAATCAATAAAGAGAGGTAGGGATCATGTCCATTCGCCAACTCGCAGGAACGACCGCCATCGTCACCGGCGCAAGCCGAGGCTTCGGCCGCGCCACCGCCATTGCGCTCGCCGAACTCGGCGCCCACGTCGTCGGCGTGGCCCGGAACGAGGAACAGCTCGAAGAGTTGGCCGCGCAACTCGGTGACCGATTCACCCATGAGGTGGCCGACGCCGCCGACTCCTCGGTCCCAGCGCGGCTCATCCCCCTCTACCGGCCGAGCACCCTCGTGCTCAACGCCGGAGCCACGCCAATCCCGGCGTCGGTGTCCGAGCAAACCTGGGAGACGTTCAGCACCAACTGGAACACCGACGTCCAGCACGTGTTCAACTTCACCCGCTCTGCGCTGACCGCTCCGCTCGATCCCGGCTCGGTAGTCATCAGCCTTTCCAGCGGTGCCGCCCTGAACGGATCACCTCTTAGCGGTGGCTATGCCGGCGCCAAAGCGACCATCCGGTTCATCAGCGCCTATGCCGGAATGGAGGCACAGCAAAGAGCCTTGAACATCCGCTTCGTGGCCGTCATGCCTCTTCTCACCCCCGCAACCGACCTGGGACGTCTTTACACGGATTCCTATGCCTGCCAAGCCGGTCTGAGCGAGGAGAAGTTCCTCGAGCGTTTCGGCGGGGCACTCACCGCCGACCACGCGGGCAGGACGATAAGCAACCTCGCCGCCGACGACACTTACGCCGCCCCTGCTTACTTAGTGAGCGTGGACGGCCCCAAGTCGGTCGGTTAGCCGAGTGGTGCGTCGCTGAACCTGAAGCGACCTCGGAAGTGCGTAGTCGCGTACCGTTTCGCGCGAGTGATTCTGCCGAGCCAGCGAGTAGGGCGCCGTGGGTTTGAGGACTACAGCACGCCGAAGGGCTGAGCTCGACACCGAGGGTATTCAGGGAGAGCGGCCGGGCTCGTCGCCCATGGGCCGATGCCTCCGATGTGCGTGATCGAGCTGGCGACGTCTGGGCGATCGGCTACCACTGGGAGATCGTGGGTGGTGCGACTGAATACCTGACCCTGGCCGAGCACTACGACGGCACTCGCTTCACCGTCGTCCCAACTCCGGACAGACAGACGGGTCCCGCCGTGGACATGCTCATGGGAGCGTCGGGACCTCGGCGGCGGATGTGTGGGCGGTGGGATCGTCCTCTTCCGCCGGCACCATCTCCCAGACTCTCATTGAGCACTGGAACGGCACGGCATGGTCCATCATGCCGAGCCCAAACCCCGGATCGTCGGGGGACGTACTCGAAGGGGCGGCTGCGCTCACCTCCGACGATGCTTGGGCCGTCGGCGCGCGGCAAAATGCTTCGACGTTCTTCCAGCGTCCGCTCGCGCTCCATTGGAACGGGAAAACGTGGTCCACGGTGGCGGTGCCCGATGCGCCGGGCTGCACAGGCCATTCATATCTGACATCCGTCCCAGCCGCATCGGCGGCCAATGTATGGGCGGCCGGCTGGTGCGGATCGGGCGGCAGCGGGCCGACCTTCGCCTACGTCGAACATTGGGATGGTGCAGCGTGGAGCGTCTCTGCGGGGATGGGCACCTCGCCTATCGGCTCTGAGGTGTACGGGATCAGCGCCACGGGTGCAAACGTCTGGACTGTCGGATTCTCACAGGCACCGGGCAGTTCAACGGAGACCGCGCGCAGCCTTCACCTGGTTGGGGGCTCCTGGCAGACCGTGGCGGTTCCACCGCAACAGATGCCGGCTCTGTCCTCGGTCGCCACCCTTGCCGGCGACGGCGGGTGGTCGGTCGGTTCTGCCAAGAGCCCACAGCCCCCGTTGTCCGGCCCCTTCAGCATGTATCTGTTCGCAGGCTCCTGGCATGCGCTGGCGACACCCCCGCCGTTCGGGCGACTCTCCGCGGTGACCGTGGACTCGTCAGGCTCGGTATGGGCCACAGGGTTTTCGATCACTTCGTCCGGCAACGACCGAGGGCTCGTCCTCGTCCGCCACTGAGCGATAGCTCAGATGCCGAGGACCTTATCGGCGTCTGCCTCGAGTGCCGGATGCCAATCTGCGTCTGCGTGCCAATGCTCGACCCCGAGGACCCGGAGCTGTCGTGTCGCGATGCGCCAACCATCGGGATCGCGGACGACCGAGTCGTGGTAGTAGCCCCACAATCTCGGCGTGACTCCATCAGCCTGCCTGTGCCACGCATACACCGACGCGCGCACCGTCGCTTTGTCGTCGCTTTCAAATGTGACCAGGACGTTGGCGTTGTGATGGCTGGTGGCCTTGAACCCGCCGACAGGATGGCCGAACATCTCTCGGAGAGCGGCTCGGGTGCGAACTGGCGGCCAGCCCGGGCCGTAATCCACGATGCAGTCTTCGGTGAACAAGTTGACAACCTCGTCGTAGAGTCGATGATCGACGCAGTACGAGTACCGATGGACGAGGTCGACAATGCTGTCCTTGTCCAGGAGTCGGCGAAGCGCGGCCTGTTCGTCAGTGACCATCAATGCTCCTTCACGTCTGTTGCGCCGACAGGGCGGCTGTCCCCGGTCATCACCGCAAGGTATCGGCTGGGACGGCGGTCGCGTGCAGTAGACCCGGCGGTGTTCAGCCGAAAGTTATCCCTTGAGAGTGGAGAGGACGAGGGACGCTGACTGGCGAGTTACGTGCATGGGATGGGTCCTCGTTACTACTACCGTGGCCCCCATGGCCCTTATCGAACACGTTTCCCCGCTGGCGGGCACAGTCGTCAAGGTAGTGACTCCCTTCGGTTCGGCGGTGCGGATGGGCGACCCGATCGTCATTCTGGAGTCGATGAAGATGGAGCATGTGGTGGTGGCCGACGCGAGCGGGATCATTGCGGCGGTGTCGGTCAGCGCCGGAGACACCGTCGGTCGCGGCGACGGCTTGGTGCAGGTGGACGAGGTGGCCCTTCCCCCGACGCCGAAGACCGACGATGTGCCGCAACGCGGTGACACTCAGACCCGCCCCGAGTTGCGTGAACTGTTGGCGCGTCGGGAGTTTGTCACCGACGATGGCCGTCCCGACGCGGTTGCTCGGCGCCACGCCACTGGTCACCGGACAGCCCGCGAGAATGTCAACGACCTCTGCGATCCCGAGAGCTTCATTGAGTACGGCCCTTTGGTCATCGCCGCCCAGCGGAGACGACGGGACACGCAGGACCTCATTGAGCGAACGCCCGCGGATGGTTTGATCGCCGGTATCGGCCGCGTCAATGGTGAGTTATTTGGCGACCAATATTCCCGCTGCGCCGTGCTCTCGTACGACTACATGGTTCTGGCCGGCACGCAGGGCCAGATGAATCACCGCAAGAAGGACCGGCTCTTCGAGTTGGTCGAACGGCTTCAACTACCGGTGGTGCTCTTCGCTGAAGGCGGGGGAGGTCGGCCGGGCGATACCGACACGGCCACGGTCACCGGGCTCGACACGACTGCCTTCGCCCTCTTCGGATCACTGAGCGGAGTGGCCCCCTCGGTCGGCATTGTGTCGGGTCGATGCTTTGCCGGAAACGCCGCATTGCTCGGTTGCTGCAACGTCATTATTGCCACGAAGGACGCCACTGTTGGCATGGGTGGCCCGGCCATGATCGAGGGTGGGGGGCTCGGGACGTACCTCCCGGAAGAAGTCGGCCCCATGTCCATGCAGGTTCCCAACGGAGTTGTCGACATTCTGGTCGACGATGAGGCCACGGCCGTGGCAGAGGCCAAGCGGTTTCTCTCGTATTTCCAGGGATCGCTCGACCCGTATGAATGCGCAGACCAGACGTTGCTCCGCGACTGCGTGCCCGAGGATCGACGGCGCGTCTACGACGTGCATTCGGTCATCGACCTGATATCAGACGTCGGTTCGGTGCAAGAGCTGCGTCCTGAATTCGCCCCCGGCATGGTGACGAGCCTGGTGCGCCTCGAGGGCCGCCCACTCGGTGTGATCGCCAACAACCCGATGCACCAAGCCGGCGCGATCGATGCCAACGGGGCGGACAAAGCGGCCCGGTTCATGCAGCTTTGCGACGCGTACGATCTGCCCATTGTATTCCTGTGCGATACCCCCGGGTTCATGGTGGGACCCGAAGCCGAGAGGACGGCCCTCGTCCGCCACGTGAGCCGCATGTTCGTCACCGGCGCCAGCCTCACCACGCCCTACTTCACCGTGATTCTGCGAAAGGGATATGGACTGGGCGCCCAGAGCATGGCTGGGGGAAGTTTCCGATCCCCCGTCCTTACCGTGGCGTGGCCCACCGGCGAACTTGGTGGTATGGGGCTCGAGGGGGCGGTGCAGTTGGGCTATCGAAGAGAACTCGACGCCATTGCCGATCCCACGGAGCGAGAGCTGGCCTTCTCGGAAATGGTGGCCAAAGCCTACGAACACGGCAAGGCGCTCAACGTCGCCACCTACTTTGAGATCGACGACGTGATCGATCCGGCCGAAACACGTGGGCTCATCAGTAACGGGATCCGTTGTGTCCCGCCGGTGCCATCGGGTCGAGGCAAGAGGCGTTCGTACATCGACACCTGGTGAGGGTAGGCCTCGCCGGCAAGGAGTTGCGATTCCTTCCTGAACTTTTGACCATTGAAGTTCCGGTAGCTGATGCCCAGGGCGTCTCGACGACGAGAGGTCTGAATGGGGCGGAGGCCTGCATCAGGTGTTTGCCGAAGCGGGAACGCGGGAATGCCGTATTGAGCGAGATCGCAGAGTGCGAGAGGCGGTGCGAAGTGGATAGCGGGCTCACCGAAGACCGAGACGGTCACACCGGCGGGGTCGCACCTCGGCTCGGCCGGCTTGGGATGTCGCGGTGACTGACATCCAAAGGCCGGGCGTCTCTGCCTCCTTTCCCGGGGAGTCCCGGAAGGAATCGGCGCCGCCGCCCGGAGAGACGACGACTGAACGGGACAACCGGAACCTGGCCGATCTCCTCCAGGAGTTGCGCGTCGCCGGCCTCGGGGTGCAGGTCCTGTTTGGCTTCCTCCTGGCGCTGCCGTTCACCGTCCGCTTCGTGAAGCTCGACGGTGCGCAGCGCGCCTTGTATGAGGCGAGCCTGATGTTGGCCGCCCTGTCAATCGCCATCCTGGTCGCTCCCGTGGCGTACCACCGCTGGGTCTTCCGGATGCACGAGAAGGGCAGGTTGCTCAGGACGGCGAATGTGCTGGCGCTGGCCGGCCTTGCGACCGTCGCCCTCGCTGTGTCCTCGTCTGTTCTGCTGGTCATGAGCTTCGTGGGAAGCGCCTGGCCCGTCACGGTCCTGGTGGTCGTGGTCGTGACGGCATTCGCATTCCTCTGGCTCGCGCTGCCACTGCTCGCGCGGCGGAACCCTCCCGACATCGGTAACTCGGCCTGAACGGTCTCGTTTTGTTGGTCAGCGGGGCCATTCGGGCAACGAGACGGGCAGCGAAGGCGCACAGAGGAGCGGAGCATCCCGCCAGTTTTCAAAGGCGCCAGAAAAGGGTATCCGTGCTGTATCAACACGTGTGAGCGGGAACGACCTGGAGGTGAGTGATGCCACAGCAAGCCTGGAGTGCCAAGCACGAGCGCCAGTACGACCATATCAAGGAAGGTCTAAAGAAGCGCGGGGAGGCCGAACGAACGGCAGAGGAGATCGCCGCCCGCACCGTCAACAAGGAGAGGGCGCGTTCGGGAGAATCGAAACATGCGAGCCGAATCTCGACCGATGACCTCTCGTCGTCCCGTCGTGGCGGGTTGCGCTCTCACCGCGGTGCAGGCGGTCGCACGCGCGATCAGCTCTACGAAGAAGCCCGCCGCCGCGGGATCGAGGGCCGATCCAAAATGACCAAGGCGCAGCTGGAACGGGCGGTGAGCCGCTAAGACCATGGCGAGAGGGCTCTCGGCCCGGTTGCGTCAGGCCAACGCCCTCCACGCAGATGAATCCGGCGGCAAGCAGCGCAGCTACGTCCTCGGCCTTCGGGCGGCGGTTACGCCGCAACGACCCGGGATTACGGAGGCAGTGGTCCCGGGCTGTGTGTAGTGGAAAACTTCGATCGATGTTGCCTACCGGCTCTGATGGCTCCTCTGGAGTTCCTCGCGAGGGGTCGGCGCGGCGCGCCGTGGAATGCCAACGGCACCGCGATCTCGTCGGGGGACAAAAGAACCGTGCGCCGCCGAGCGGAAGAAAGGGGTCAGCGGGCGGTTCGGCCCAGCGCACATCCTCGAGGCCATCGTCGGGCGGCTCCTCTCCCAACGGCTATTGGGACGGCTATTGGGGTCCGTTGGCGCCACCTCCAGAGGTGGTCCGCTTTGACAGCAGGTGCTCCTTGATCCAATTCGGGTCAGATGTGTAAATTTCAGCCGCCATCGATGGAAAGGAGCGCGGAACGGCTATTCAGATTCAGAGCTTTTGCCCCTGCTGGACCACGTAGCGAAGGGAGTACGGCAATGACACTGGAAACGGAATCCGGATCTGAGCTTCTTGAGATCTCCGCCACGGACGAGGATGGCGTGTACGTGATCTCCCTCTCGGGAGAGGTTGACGTCTCAGGCGCACCCCTGTTGCGGGAGCACCTGCTGGCTGCGACCCAGTCCGGGGCCTCGGAGGTCGTGTGCGACCTCACCCGTCTGACCTACATAGATTCGACCGGCATCTCCGTGCTGATATCGGCCCGGCAGAGGCTGAGGGAGACCGGCAGGGAGTTGGTTCTCGCCGGCACGGCAGGGAGGGTGTACAAGGTCTTCGAGGTCACCGGTGTCCTGCCCCTGTTCACGATCCGGCCCCGCTGAGGGTCGTCGGGGGGCGGCGACATGGGAGATCTGGCGCGCCGCGCCCCGTTGGCGCCCGACCCCGGGGTGAGGAAGTGCGGCGCATGAGTGAGACCCCCGGGTCCTTCTCCCCTCGCATAGTGGATTCGCTGGTCGACGCCGTCGTCATTCTCGAGAGCGAGGGCCGCGTGCTCTACGCCAACCCGGCCTTCGGGCGGCTGCTCGGTCGGGGGGTCGAGGACCTCTTCGGGTTGCCCTTCGCCCACCTCGTTCCCGAGCCACGGCGCGCCGCCTTCTGGGAGGATTTCAACGAGATCATGGCGGCGGACCCGCCACGGTCGAGCCAGGCACCACGCCCGATAGTGGTGTTACGGGCCGACGGTTCCGAGCTGCCGGTCGATGTGGCGACGTTCCTGGTGGCGCCGGACGTGGGGCCCCGCCTGGTCGTCGCTGTGGTGTGGGACGTGCGGGGCCGGATCGACATCGACCGCTACCAGCGGGTGTCCGACGATCTGCTCGCCTTCCTGGCCGGTGCGTCGGGGAGCCTGGAAGTGATCATCCCCCGACTCCTCGAGGTGGTGGCCAGCAGCATGGACTTCGAGCTGGCCACGGCGTGGCGGTGGGATCCTGAGCTCGAAGAGCTGCAGTGCGAACACGTGTGGCGCAGGGACGAGACCGATTTCGAGACTATGGCCGCTGCCTCGAACGGCATGACCGTGGCTTCGGGGGAGGGGCTGGCCGGATTGGTGGTCAACTCCGACGAGCTCATCTGGCAGTCCGACCTGCCGCACGCGGTCGAGCTCAAGCGGCACGCCGCCATCGCGGTCGACGGGCTTCAGACGGCGTTCGCCCTGCCAATCCGGACCCGGGACCACCTCGTCGGGGTCATCGAGCTCTTCACCCGGACGCCGCGGCAGCCGGATGCCCCCCTGGTGGGGGCGGTGGGGGACATCTGTGCCAAGTTGGGGGAGTTCATCGAACGCATGGAGCTCGAGGCGCAGCGGACCGGGCTGATCGAGCAACTCGAGCGCTCCCAGCGCCACCAGCAGTTCCTTCTCCAGGCGGCTCGCGCACTCTCCGGGGCGCGCGACTTCCGCGACTGCGTCGAGCGTCTCGCGTCGGTGGCACTGCCCACCCTCGGCGACGTCTGTCTCATCGACGTCGTGACTCCGGGCGGGAAGCTGCAGCGTCTCGCGGCCAAGCACGCCGACCGGCGGCTTCAAGAGCTGACGGACGAGCTCCGGAAGATGAGCCCCGACATCGAAGGATCCCACCCGGCTGCGCGCGCCTTGCAGACGGGCGAGTCACAGTGGTCCTCGCTGATGGACGACGAGTTCATGCGGAACACCACCAACAACCGGCACCATTTCGACCTGATCCAGACCCTGCACTTCGAGTCCTACGTGTCGGTGCCTCTGGTTGTTGGGGGCGAGGCGCTGGGAGCCCTCACCGTCGTCACGACGGGCATGGGCCGCAAATTCGGCACGGAGGAGCTCGTCCTGGCCGAGACGCTGGCTTCGCAGGTGGCGTCGGTGATCCATCGAGCACGGCAATTCGACGAGCAGTCCACCATCTCCCATCTGTTGCAGACAAGTCTCCTGCCTGACCATCTCGGTCGGCACCCCGGCGTGGCGGTTGCCGCCCGCTACGTCGCCGGGAGTCAGGTGGCCGAAGTCGGGGGCGATTTCTACGACGTCGTCGAGCTTACGGGCGGCCGCCTCGCGCTCGTCATCGGCGACGTCGAGGGACACGACATGACCGCGGCGACCGTGATGGGCGAGCTGCGCAGCGCCCTGCGCGCCTACCTGCTGATCGAGCAGGACCCCGGGGCCGTGTTGGGTCTGCTCGACCATTACGCCTTTCTTCGTGCAGATCAGCGACTGGCGACGACCTGCCTCGCGGTGCTGGACACCTCGACCCGGACCCTGGAGCTGGCGTCGGCAGGCCACCCCATGCCGTTGCTGGCGCCCGGCCGGGACCCGGCCGCGCTGCTCCGGGCCGACCCGGGCCCGCCGGTCGGTATTGGGGAGGGCGCCTACGCCACGGCCCGCTTCGTCCTCCCCGACAGCGGGACGCTGGTGCTCTTCACCGACGGCCTCATCGACGACGGGCGGGACGACGCGCCAGAGCGGATCAGCACGCTCGCTTCGTTGCTGAAAGAGGACCAGACCCGGGACACCGAGGCCCTCGCCGACTCCATCGTCCGCGTCCTGGGCCCGTCCCGGCCCGGAGACGACGACCTGGCGGTCCTGGCCGTCCATTGGCCGAGCGAGGACGCGTCTGCCGATTCGTAACTGAGGGGACGCGCCGACCTGTGGTTAGGCGCGGCCAGGAAGATCGCCGCGCTGCGGCGTGCCCTGTACCGGGCAGAGACCCCGCGACCGCGTCTTCGGTTGCGAGGCCCGCCCTGACCCTATAGCCTATTAATTCCATTGGAATAGTCAGGTTTAGCCGGCGGCGGCCCGGGTTCGACGCATGGGCAGGCAGGGAGTCATAAGCACGGCGGATACCGAGGCGAAGTCAGTCGAAACCGGGCCGGCGCATTGCTGGGCTCTGATCGTCGTCCCTGGCCTTCGGGATGTTCACGAAGGCGGCGAGGGTGCGGTCCCCTGGGGGCGGCGGTCCTGGAATCGACCTTCGGCTGTGCCGCGGTTGCAGGGACTTCGCCGTCCTCATGAAATTGAGTGTCGTCCCGGGGGAAGTGTGCACGCGCGGCAACGGCATCGGGGCCATGCGGCCCGAGGCAGCGTGATGGACACCCCCAACGTTCCCCGCGGGACGAAGGCCATTCGCATGGCCTTGGCCGGGTTGACCGTGCTCACCGCCGGTGCCCTCGTCGTCTTCGCGGCTACCGGCAGGGCCACGACGAGGAAGAACACGACGGTCGTGACGCAGGCTGCCGCGGCGCGACCCCCCGCGCAACGCCGGATCCGGCGAAGGCGGTGTCTCCAACCCCGGCGGCGCTGCAGCCACCGTCGGCCCGGACGATCGGCTCCGCACTCGTCACACCGAGATCAGGCCCCGTGTCGCTGTCCTCGACGGTTGCTCGGACCGTCGCGACCGTCGCGACCGTCGCGACCGTCGCGACCGTCGCGACCGTCGCGGCGCCCGCGCTTCCCTGAGCGGCCAAACTTGGGGGAGTGGCCAATCCTCAGCCCGTGGATGACAACACTGTGCCCTTGGAAGCTCGCCGCGACTTTCAGCGCCTGCTTGGATGGGTCCTCGCCGGTGCTGGCATAGGCGGGCTGCTGGTCGCGACTGCCCTCCACCCGTCGGCCGCCCGGTCGGCGGCGTCCCAGGACTGGACACCGTTCGTGCTTGTTGCCGGGCTGCTGCTCATCGGTCTTGTTGCCGACAAAGACGGCCTGTTCGCGGCCGCGGGCCACCGTCTGGCCCGCACGGCACCGAACGGCGTCCTTCTCTTTGTCGGGGCCGCCACTGTCGTAGGCGCGGTGACGGCTGTGTTGAACCTCGACACTTCGGTGGCGTTCCTGACACCCGTTCTCATCTACACCGCCCGGAGCCGGGGAGAGGGTGAGGCGCCTCTGCTCTACGGATGTCTCCTCCTCTCCAATGCCGGCTCGCTGTTCCTGCCCGGCTCCAACCTGACCAACCTGATCGTTGTCGGCCACCTCCATCTCACCGGTAGCCAATTTCTCGCCCACACCTGGGTCGCGGCGGTCGCCGCCTTGATCGTGACCGCTGCGGTGGTGGCCGTGGCCGAGCACCGAGTTCTACGGACTCGCGTGGAGGATCCAACTCCGGCAGGTCGACCGGTCCTCGGACTCGGTCTCGTTGCCGTAGCCGTGGCAGCCGTGCTCGTCATCGTCCTGCACAACCCCGCCATCCCGGTTGCCGCGGTTGGTGTCGCCGTCGTGGGGATCCGCCTCGCCGCCGGAGCGGACCGGCCGAGGCGCGTGCTGGACGCCTTGGGTCTCCCGGTGCTCGTCGGGCTCTTCGGCGTGGCGGTGGCCCTTGGGACCTTGGGCCGAGTGTGGTCGGGCCCGGCAACCTTGATGTCGCATCTCGACCTCTGGGGTACCGCCGCCGTTGCCGCGGCCTCGTCAGTGCTGTTCAACAACCTCCCCGCCGCATCGCTCTTTGCGGCCCGCGTCCCTGCCCACCCGTTCGCGATGCTGGTCGGACTCAACCTGGGGCCGAACCTGTTCGTCACGGGGTCGCTGGCTTGGTTCCTTTGGTTGCGGGCGGCACGAACTGCCGGCAGCCGACCGTCGATCGCCAAGGCGAGCCGGTTGGGTGTGGTTGCCGTACCACTTTCAATGACTGCCGCTCTCGGAGCGCTTTTGTTGACGGGGATCCACTGAGCGTTCCGCCGCCGCGGCCACAACCTCGGCCGGCCCGATCGCCGGTTTGAGGCTGGGACGTAGCGAGGGCGGGAGAGCGGAGTCACCATGGGGCGAAGGAAGAATCGGATATCGATATCGATATCGATATCCGATATTCGCTACGGTCGGGCCCATGCGGGAATTTCTCCGGGGAGCCGTGCGGCTGCACATCCTTCACCACGCCGCGAGTGGCGACGTGCATGGAGCGTGGATGGCAAGCGAGCTGGCCCGGCATGGCTACCGGATCAGTCCGGGTTCCCTCTACCCCACGCTCCACAAGATGGAGGCCGAAGGCCTCCTCCGCTCGAGCCAGCAGGTGGTCGACGGCCGGGTTCGCCGTTCCTATGTGGCGACGGCCAAGGGACGCCGGGTCCTGGAGTCGACCAAGCGCCAGCTGAGGGAGTTGGCCCGTGAGGTGCTCGGCGACGAGACTCGATGAGCGGCGAGGAGGTCGAGCACGGCCGCCCGGAGCGTGTTGGGCTCGCCACGATCGGCAAGGAGTGGCTGCGTCTCGGTTGCATCGGGTTTGGCGGGCCGCCGACCCACATCGCGTTGCTCCGCCGCCTGTGCGTCGAGGAGCGGCAGTGGATCGAGGCGAAGGAATTCGAGGACGCCATCGCCACGACGAACCTGCTGCCCGGCCCGGCGTCGACGCAGCTGGCCATCTACTGCGCCTGGCGGCTCCGCGGCCGGGCCGGCGCCCTCCTCGGGGGGGTGTGTTTCATCGTCCCCGGGCTCCTACTGATTTTGGCCCTCTCGGCCGTATTCCTCGCCACCCACCCGCCCGATTGGATCCTGGGTGCGGCGGCTGGCGCCGGTGCTGCCGTGCCTGCGGTGGCGCTGAACGCGGCCTGGGGCCTCGTCCCAGCCAGCTGGAAACGCATCGGTCCGGGCCGGGCTCAGAGAACTCGCTGGATCGTGTACGGGCTGCTGGGCGGTGCGGCCGCCGCCACCGTGGGCCCCTACCTGGTACTCGTACTGTTGGCTTGCGGCGTGACCGAGATCATGGTTCGCCGAGGCAACCGACCGATGGCACTGGGTTCGTTTCGCGCCTTCTTCCCGGCCGTCGTCGCCCACGGGACTGCGGTCGGCGGACTTGGGGCGTTGGCCTGGGTGGCCTTCAAGGTCGGCGCCCTCTCCTACGGCGGTGGCTTCGTCATCATTCCTCTCATGCAACACGACGCCGTCATCACGTATCACTGGATGACCGGCGCCCAGTTCCTGAACGCCGTCGCCCTGGGTCAGGTCACGCCCGGGCCGGTGGTCCAGACGGTGGCCGTGGTGGGCTATGCGGCCGGTGGAGTGGGTGGTGGGCTGCTGGCGGCACTGATCGCCTTTGCCCCCTCGTTCGCCTTCGTGCTGGTCGGTGGCCGGCGCTTCGACCAGATCCGAGCCAATCGCACCGTCGAGTCGTTCCTAACCGGGGCCGGACCGGCGGTCATCGGCGCCATCGCCGGGTCGGCGATCCCGCTCGGCCGCTCCTTCGGCCATCTCTGGCAGATTCCCGTGCTGGCCGGGGCGCTGCTCTGGCTCTTCGTACTCCGGCGTGGCGTCGTGAGTTCGCTGCTGATGGCCGGGCTGGTCGGCGTCGTCATCGCGCTTGCGGGGATTCCCACTTGACCTCCTCATGGGTGCGTCAGCAGCTGACGATGGGCTATCTGGAACACGTTGCCAAAGGAATCACGCACCATCGCTCGTCTGTCCCCGTACGGCGTGTCCGTCGGCGCCTCCAGGCTCACCGCCCCGGCCACGAGCGCGCGGTCGTAGACGCGGTCAGCATCATCGACGTAGACGTAGAGGAAAGCGGGGAACGGCTCACGCTCGCCGCTGGGCGAGACCATGACGAGGGAATCCCCGATGCGGATCTCGGCTGGCCGCCCGGGATCGACCTCACCAACCCCGTCGAAGACCGACCGCAGGAACTCAACGATGGCCACCACGTCATCGACGACCACGCGTGGGGTCACCGAATGGAATCCGGTCGGAGGCTGGGTCCAGTTCGCCATGGGAACGAGCGTACGCCCACCGAGCCTGTCGGCGTCCGATCAAGCGGGGATGTCCACCATCGCTCGATTCTCACGTCGCCACCAAGGCGGCACTCGTCGCTCTCGGTGAAGCGAAGAAGCACTCCGGTAGGGCGTCGCCGACGGCGTGGCCTCGAGCAGTGACCAGAAACAACGATGTCCGGATTCCGCCAGTGCGAACATTGCGGCCTCCATATGATCGGCGAGACGAACGAGGAGACCCCAATGGGCATGGATTCCAAGCAGACGGTTATGGCGCTCTATGGCGCGTACGGCAGCGGAGATGCGGATCAGATCGCCGGCTTGTTGCACGACGAGGTCGTGTGGACCGCACCGGCGGGCAATGCGACGCAGGTCGCACTGGGTCTCGGTCGGCCTGAGGATACCGGCCCGCCACGTGGCGCGAACGACCTCGATCGTGATGCCATCGTGGCGTTCATGGCGTACAACTTCGCCCGGTTCTTCGGAGACGCCGACAACGAGTTTCGGACGATGGTGGGCGAAGGCAGTGTCGTGGTAGTCGAACACCGACTTTCGGCCACCCTTCCAAATGGCCGGTCTTACGTGAACGACTACTGCTTCGTCTACGAAGTGCGCGATGGCAAGGTATGGCGGATCCACGAGTACATGGACACGCGGGGCGGTTGGGCGCAGGTGTTTGGCGAAGGTGAATCGGTCCAGATGATCGAGTTCGTCAATGGGTAGGTGCCTCCACTCAGCGTTCTGTGGCGAGATCGTTGACTGGGAGCTGCGTTGGCGAGACCTTACGCTTCAGCGAATGACCCTGGACCGGTGATCGCGCTGCATGAACGTGATCAAGTAGCCGAAGCACTGATCGGGGTCCAGAATGATCTGGCGCACCCCTTTCCCCTGGTACTCAAACTTGATCCGGTAACCCTTGCCGAGAACATGGTCCCGCGCCGCGTTGATGTCGTCGACTTCCCAGACCAAGGGCCCGATGCCACCCTTCCCTTTCTGCGCCAGACTTGCCGATTGCGGACTGTCGGCGTGAGCCGGGACGTAGAGCTCAATATGGTTCTCCCAGTCGGTGGTGGTGAGAATGTTTCCGTCGTGGACGAGTTCCGGCGACTGGAAGGACGTACCGAGCAGATCATTGAACTGCTCGACTGCTTTGTGAATGTCTTCAGGCGCCATCATGAGTTCGACACGGTTGAATCCAATGATGTTCATGCCACCTCCTCCATCGGACCGCATGGTTCGACCATTCCCACTGCCGCTTCATTCCTCCGCGTGCCAGTATAGTAACTACAATGGTTCGGTCATTGGTCCTCCATCGGCCGGGTGGTGGCGTGACGGTCCCAGTGGGGATCCCCCGTCAGAGCACTCAGAAGGTCCATCTGGTCGCGCCGCCGGGTTCCTCAGTGGCAACCGCGAACGCGTCCTCGGGCCTGAACTCGTAGACGTACCACGGCGGAGGACCGGCGCTCGGCGCGCTGTACTCGTGGGTGAAGCCGCCGTCGGCCACCGTCGGTGCCCAGCCGCCCTCGGCGAACACCTCGGCGAGCCGTTGCAGCAGCGCATCGTCAGTGACGCGGGCGGCTTGCCCCTCGAGCGCCACGTCGTAACCGTGGATGGCGACTCCGAAGGCGCAGCGAGGGTCGCGCTCGACGTTCCGGATCTTGCGCGACCGGGGACCGCCGCAGAAGTAGTAGCGGCCGTCAGCCCAGAAGGCGCCGACGGCGGTCAGGTGAGGTCGGCCGTCGGGGTTGATCGTCGACAACCAGAAGGTGTGGTGTCCGGGCCCACCGGTGCCCGGCTCCTGCGTCAGGTTGGTCTCGAGCGCCTGGCGCACATCCGCCCAGGCGAGTGGGGCGAGGTCGTAGAGGTCGGCAAGGTTCTTCGCACGGGGTTCAGGAGCAGAGGCCATGTCATAGCGACGATAGACGGTGGCGGTACTCATCGGTCAGACCACTGGAAACTTGCCCCGAAGATTGGGAAACCCACCACCAGGCTTGGCCTCACACGCTCGGGCCTTGCCCTCCTGGAGGTACTGGATGGCGTCGGCGACGTCGCTCAGCGGGTAGGTCCGGTCAACGACCGGTGTGACCGTATCGGCCTCGAGAAGCCCCCGACGAAGCGATAGGTCTGCGGCGTTCTCCCTGGCGCCGAGGATGCCCAGCTTCTGTCTTACCAGCGGGGAGAGCATTGCCGCCCGGAGCTGGTGGTCGAGGCCTCCCAGCTAGCGCCCATCGGTCTCGCCACCGACGAGGACGAGACCTCCACCACGGGTGAGCGTCCGCCGGAGGTGAGACAAACGGCTGTTGCCGCCGATGTCGAGGATGGCGTCGTAGCGCTGCTCGCTATCGGCGAAGTCCTCGTGGGTGTAGTCGACGATGTGATCGGCGCCGAGGGCCCGGACGAGGTCCATCGCCTGGGCTGTTATCCGCCCCCGGCAGCCGACGGTCATCGCTCGAGTCTCGAACGTCGGCCTTGACCGTGGAGCTACGGTCGGTTCGCGCCGATCGTGCGATGAGTTTGGCCGGGAACGACCGTCAGTATCACCGTTGAACCACGCGAAGTGGGCAAGGAGGAAGCGATGAGCAAGGTGATCGCGGGGATTACGTCGTCCGTCGACGGCTACATCACCGGACCGGATGACGGTCCGGGCTGCGGTCTCGGCGTCGGGGGAGAGCGGTTGCACTATTGGGTGTTCGGCGGTGCATGGCGTTACGATTCGGTCGAGCGAGGCGAGCCGATCGGCGAGGACAAGGTCTGGCTCGAAGAAGCAATGGCCGGGACGGGCGCGGTGGTCGGAGGGCGGGGAACCTACGAGGCGGCCGGTCACTGGGGTGACGCCAACCCATGGGGCCTGCCGTTCTTCATCGTCACTCACCGTCCCGAGGAGCAGCCGCCGGGCGATGACTTCATTTTCGTGAGGGGCGTCGCCGAGGCGATCGCTCGTGCCCAAGACGCAGCAGGCGGCAACGACGTGCACGTGATGGGCGGAGCCGACATCATTCGCCAAGCCCTCGCAGCCGATAGCCTCGACGAGCTCACGGTCATCGTCGCACCCGTGATCCTCGGGGGCGGAAAACCTCTGTTCGAGGGGTTCACCGAGTCTCTCGACCTGGAGCACCTCGGCGTTCGCCAGTCGCCGTTCGCTACCTTTATCGACTACCGGATCGGGAAATGAACGCCCGCTTCGGTACGGTCCCTCGGTTGGAGGACCGCCACGTGCCGACTTCGCGGAGTTGCAGGGAGATCCCATGACGAAGCTGATCTATTCGGCCATCACCTCGCTTGACGGCTACGTGGCCGACGAGGATGGAAACTTCGACTGGGCCGCACCGGACGAAGAGGTGCACAGCTTCGTCAACGAAGTCGAACGACCGATCGGCACCTACCTCTACGGGCGTCGCATGTACGAGACGATGCTCTTCTGGGAGACGGCACATGCGATCCCAGACCAGCCGGCAGTCGGTCGAGAATTCGCCAGGATATGGCAGGAAGCCGACAAGATCGTGTACTCCACGACCCTCGAATCGGTGTCCAGTGCCCGGACACGGATCGAGCGGCACTTCGATCCCGCCGTGGTGGGGGAAATGAAACGGACCCTGGGCCATGACATCAGCGTGGGCGGGTCGGTTCTCGCCGCTCAGGCGATCAAGGCGGGCGTGGCGGACGAGGTGTACCTGTTCGTCAACCCCGTTGTGGTGGGAGGCGGCAAGCCCGCCCTCCCCAGCGGCATCCGCCTCAACCTCACACTGCTCAACGAGCGCCGGTTCGGCGGCGGGGTCGTTCTCCTCCACTACCGGATCGACGCGTGAGCGGACTCCGCCGCAGCGGACGGGTCGCACGTGGTCGTCGTGCTCGGGGAGAAGGGCGTCCAACCGTACAGAGGCCGTGACTGGACGGGCACCCGACCGCTACGACCCGGCGGTCACCTCGTGGCAGGTGGCGACCATTGCGGCCAGCGCCGCTGCCGTGCCGGCCTGGTCCACGACGTGAGACGCGCTGGCCAGCGTGGATGCCTCGGATGCGAGCGTGTGGTTCCCCGAGCTCTGTGAGTCAGCCAGGATCTTTTGGACCTCATCCGCCGGGACGACCTTCGTGCGTTCCAGCGTGGCCTGGGTGGAGTAGACCTCGGCGCAGAGCGCGGTGACGCTCCCGGCTCCCGCTACTGGTGCGGCAGCCGTCGACGTCCCGGTCGTCTGCTGTGCGTGCTTGGTTGAACCCGTGGCGTCGGGGCTGGTTGTTGCCGTGCTGCAGGACACCGCCACCAGCGACATCCCGAGCAGAGCGACGGCGAGGATTGCGGGCCGCCAGAATCTGGGTGGTCGGGGCGAGGGTGAGGCGGACGACGAACTGTCGCGGATGATGGCCTTTCAGGTTCAGGTGTTCGAGGAAGGGCGACTGTCCAGAGACTGCCACGTTCCTGGGACATGCCCTGAGGGGCCAGTACTGCTTCGCCCTATCGTCAGGGCGGCCAAACGTCCCAATGCGGTGCGCGTGCCCTCCCGTCGTGCCACCTGCGACGCCTATGGCGCCGTCGGATCAATAGCATGCATCGAATGGAGAAAATGATATGACCGACATTATGAAGGGCGTCCGCGTCCTTGAGGTTGCCGAACACACCTTTGTCCCGGCCGCATCGGCCATCCTCGCTGACTGGGGCGCCGAAGTCATAAAGATCGAACACGTCGAACGCGGTGACGCCATGCGGGGTCTCGCCTCGAGTGGCGTCATGTCGATGGCCGGAGCGGTGCATGTCCTTATGGAGCACTCCAATCGAGGAAAGAAGAGCATTGGGGTTGATCTCACGACAGAGAAGGGAGTTGCACTGGTGTATCAACTCGCAGCCAGTTGCGACGTCTTTCTCACCAACAAATTGCCCGCCGTACGACGCAAGCTGCGTGTCGAGGTTGACGATATCCGGGCCCACAATCCCAACATCATCTACGTGGCCGGCACGGGCGGCGGGGAGCGTGGACCGGATGCCGACAAGGGTGGCTATGACTTTCTGAGCTACTGGTGCCGCGGGGGCAGTGCCATGGGATCCACGCCTTCCGATTCCGAGACCCTGGTGGTCCAGCCCGCCCCTGGGTATGGCGACTCGATCGGGGGCATGACGATTGCCGGAGGGATCATGGGCGCGCTGTATCACCGGGAACGAACCGGGGAGGCAGTTTCGGTCGATGTGTCGCTGCTCGGCGTCGGCCTCTGGGCCATGAGCCCAGCCGTGGCTCTGTCACTGCAAACCGGGCGTGGCTGGCGTGCGCCGGCCAGCTCGGCTGGCGGGGGGCCGGCCAATCCGCTCGTGGGGACCTACAGGTCGCAAGATGGACGGTTCCTCGCCTTCTCCTGCCTCCAGGGATTCCACTATTGGCCGGGAGCCTGCCACGCTATTGGTCGAGAAGATCTCATCACCGACGAGCGATTCACTTCACATGAACTGCTGTCGGCCAATGCCGGTACGGCCCGGGAGATCCTGACTGAGGTCTTCGCTTCCGCGTCACTGGAGGAGTGGCGGGAACGCCTGGCTGAATTCGCGGGGCAGTGGTCGTTTGCTCAGGACGCCCTGGAGGCGGTGACCGACCCCCAGGTGGAGGCCAATGGGTACGTGGGGGAGACCCGGACGAGGGACGACGTCACATTTCAGCTGGTCACCACGCCTGTGCAGTTCGACGGGACGCCTGCACCGCCCAAGCGGGCGCCAGAGTTCAACGAGCACTGCGAGGAGATATTGGGCAGTATCGGTGTCGACACCGACGCCATGATGGAGCTCAAAGTTGAAGGGGTGGTCGCCTGAGCGAGTGAAGCCGCCGGCCTCGTCGGTGACTCCGAAGGTGGCCGACGCGGCGGCCATGACTCCACCCAGCGGCTCTAGTTGCAAAGGGAACAAGTCGCCGGTTGTCGGTGTTGAAGCCGGTCCAGTGAAAAAAGTGCAACAACCGGAGTCGTATGATGAGTGACACCATTTCAGAGGTAATCGGGCCAGACGTCGTCGAGTTGGACGCGTATTCCCAGGTCGTAGTCTCGGTGGCTGAGCAGCTCACCCCCAGGGTCGCGGCGTTGGAGGTATCTCGCCGGCAACGTGATGGGAGTTATGCCGGCGGGGCGGGGTCCGCAGTGGTTTTCACCAACGACGGCTTCCTGCTGACCAACGCCCATGTCGTCGGTGCTGCCGAAGCCGGACGGGTTGCCTTCGCCGACGGTACCGTGGTCCCGTTTCACGTCGTGGGCGCCGACCCACTCTCTGATCTGGCCGTGGTCCGCGCCGATGGCGCGACCCCGGCGCCGGCGAGGCTCGGTGAGGCCGCGCAACTCAGAGTGGGGCAATTGGTAGTGGCGGTGGGGAACCCGCTCGGTTTGGCGGGCAGCATCACGGCAGGCGTCGTGAGCGCCCTGGGCCGGTCACTGCCAACGAGAGCCGGCAGCAATATGCGGATAATCGATGATGTGATCCAGACCGATGCAGCCCTCAATCCGGGGAACTCCGGTGGGGCCCTGGTGGTGGCGTCGGGGGAGGTCGTGGGCATCAACACGGCAGTCGCTGGCGTGGGGGTCGGCCTGGCCATCCCCATCAACGCCACGACACGCCAGATCGTGGCTGCGTTGATGGGCGAGGGACGCGTACGCCGGGCCTATCTGGGCCTGGGCGGGTCGCCCGCTCCTCTCCCCCCGGCGCTGGCCTCCCAACGCGGCCAGAAGACGGGGCTACGCATTGCACAGATCGTGCCCGGTGGACCAGCCGCACAGTCCGGATTGCACGAGGGCGATCTGCTGCTCAGTGCCGACAAGGAGCCCGTCGTCGGCGCCCAGACGTTGCAGAGACTGATGCTCGGCGACGCCATCGGCCGGCCCCTGGCCCTGACCGTCTTACGCGCCGGAGCGCTCGTTGACGTCATTGCCACTCCGATCGAGCTGCTCGCTTCCGACTGACCCGCTGAAGGTGCTGAGCACGGGCGCGGGGAGCTCGACTTCACCACAGCCGAGCCGACGGCGTGAAGGCAGCGCACGCCGCGTTTGGGTCTTGTCAGCCCTCGATCCGGCTGACTCGGTGCGCCCCACGTCAGGGTACGACAACGATGATCGGTGAATTGCGCTTCCCGACCAGGCGCCGACCCAGTGAGCCGGCGAGGTGGTGGCGGGCCTTCGTGGATCTCCCGACGACGATCAGATCGGCGTGTTCAACCTCGGCGATTCGCAGGAGCTCTTCGGCGATGTCGCCATGAGTGTGGACGAATGTGACGTCGATGCCGTGGTCACCTGCGTACTCGCGCACCTGGTCGCCAAGGTGATCGGCCTGGTCGGTTACGACCTGTTGGACCGCACCGTAGAGCATTGCACCCCCGAGACAGGCGGCGGACGCGGCAGCCGAGGTCGAGCCGACATATGCCGCGACGGTACGGCCGGAGAGTCGTCTCGCCTCCCCACAGGCCCACCAGAAGGCATCCCAAGAGGTCTCCGTTCCGTCGAGCCCGACGACGACCGAGGCAACGTGGTTGCCAAGGGTCCCACTCTCCCCGTTCCGGCGCTGCGCGTGAGCGTCCATGCCGTTCGAGTGCCCCACGGTCAGGTGGTGGGTTGGACGGCGCGGGATGGAGTCGACAAATGCGATCGGCCACCGCGGTCTTCGTCGAGTTCTTGGATGTGCTGGAGCGCCCTGGTGGCCAAGGCAAGGGCATCGGCCTCGTCCGTCGGCAGTTCGTCGATGAGTTGCACAAATGACGCGATCCCGGCTTGTCGCCTGGCCTGGATGAAGCTCGTGCCCTTGGGAGTGAGCGCGACCAGGGCGACTCGGCCATCTCTCGGGTCGGTGCGACGCTCCACGAGGTCGGATCGTGCCAGTCCGGTCACCAACGCGGTCATGGACGGCTGGGTGACGCCCTCGCGTACGGCCAGGTCAGTGATCCGGCGCGGCCCGGTGTGCTCAAGGGTCGAGAGCGTCGACAACGACGTCAGGCTCATGTCGCGGGGTTGGCTTCTCACCGCCCCGACCATGAGGCCGTAGAGGGCCCGGCTGATCGTCCACTGCCGGCTCTGGCTCTGAGCCGGTCGGGGAGCTTGCAGGTCCGAGCCCATCCCCCAAGTATAGGGCCATCTATATAGAAATGTCTATATAGATTAGCTATGACCTTGAGCCGGAGTCGTTGCCCCTTGCCGCAGTTTCTGTCCCGGTCCTCGGCCATATGAAGAGCGGGTTAACGCATGAAAATTCCATTGGCCGGGCTCCCTGCAGTACCTAGGGTGGAGCAATCGACAGATGGGACGCTGCCTTTCCGGGAAAGGGGTGCAAAGTGGCAATGACGATCGGAGGAACATTCGCCGCCGTGCTGTGCGACTCCCCCGACTGTTTGTCGATAGTCCAAGTTCCGAAGACCGACGCCGAACCCAGCCAGTCGTTCGGTGAGCGAGCCCGAGACCTCCTCATCAATGAGGGCTGGACCAAGGACAGCAGGGGGCAGGACCGGTGCCCCAAGTGCTCGGTGGGGCTTGATTCATGGCTCCTGGCCGTGCAGGGTCCTGGCGCTCGCACCTAGGTACACGACAGCAGGTTCGGATCTTCCACGACACTGCCGGGCTGCTCTGGGATGGGATGGACGTCGGTGGCGTGTTCAGCCAACCTTCCCATCCATCGTGAGTCAGTGCTCCGCAATCCCTTCGAGGTCAACTGGCTGCGCCTGCACGCCGACCGCCGGCCTTCAGGCATTGTGATCGGGGTGCATCTGTAACACAGATCAAGAGTGTCTGTACGATGTCTTTTACAGATGGATGCTGCTATCCTGGTGGGGCAGCCTTGTCACGGGCTGAAACCTGAAGGAGTTCTCACATGGACACGCGACCCGCTGTTCGCATGGCTGATCTCGATCTGTTCGCTGGTTGTACCAAGGCGCAGCTGCGGCAGATTGCCTCTCTGACGACCTACCTGCACGTGCCGAGGAATCGGGTACTGATGCGGGAGGGCGGCACGGCGGACGAATTCGTGGTCATCGGGAGAGGCACCGCGTGCGTTTCGCGGGAGACCGGCAAGGGCGTTGCCAAGGTGGCGGAGGTCGGAAGCGGGGAATTCTTGGGAGAAATGGCGCTCTTGACCGGGACCCGCCGTTCGGCCACGGCGACGGCGACGACGGATCTCGAAATCTTTGTGAGCTCGGTGAGCGAATTCCGATCGATTTTGCGGATTGCCCCCTCGGTGGCGGACAAGGTCGTCGAGACTTCCATGGTGCGGGCCGCGAGCCTGGACCTCGCGGCCTGACGAGCGCGATCTCGACCAGGACGGGCCCGACCCGGCCTGACAGTCCGCACGGCCCGACAATGCGCACGGCCGCCTGACCATTCGCACGGCCCGCACGGCCTGAAGTTCGCGCGGCCGACGCGCCCGCGTTCCCACGTCAGGGAAGGCGAGCCTTCGTGTTGCCCTGGCAAAAGCGAGACCGTTGCGCCATGTGGCCCTTGACCGTCCCATCCAGTTCCGGCCGGGCCGCCTCGGATCGGGTCTTCAGTGTGCGCCGAAACGAGTGGAGACCGGTCTTGCACGGGGTGGAACCCCCCCGAGAGCTACCCGTCATCATTGTTAGCCTGCTTCGTTTACGAGCCGGTGACGCCAGGGGGACATTGATGACGACCGCCGAAGTAGGGCCGAGTGCGGCGGCGACACCCTCGGCGGTCCCGGCGGCTCGCGCCATCGACCTGGTCAAGACGTACGGCAAGGGTGATGCGGTGGTGCACGCTCTCAACGGGATCAATGTCGAGTTCGAGCGCGGGCGGTTCACGGCCGTCATGGGCCCCTCGGGATCAGGTAAGTCCACGCTCATGCACTGCATGGCGGGACTGGACACCCCGACCTCGGGCCGGACGTTCGTGGGCGATCGGGAGATCGGAAAGCTCGACGATGCGGGGCTCACGCAGATGCGGCGGGAGCAGGTGGGCTTCGTCTTCCAGTCGTTCAACCTGGTGCCAACGTTGACGGCCCGGGACAACATCACGCTTCCCGCCGATCTCGCCCGGGTCAAAGTGGATCAGGATTGGTTCAATTCCCTGGTCGAGCAGCTGGGGATCGCCGATCGACTCTCCCATCGCCCTCACGAGATGTCCGGTGGCCAACAGCAACGCGTGGCGTGTGCCAGGGCGCTCATCGAGCGGCCCGAGCTGATCTTCGCCGATGAGCCGACGGGCAATCTCGACTCGAATGCGTCCGCAGAGATGTTGGCCTTCCTCCGCCGCTCGGTGAGCGACTTGCAGCAGTCGATCGTCATGGTCACGCACGATGCCCGGGGAGCGGCGTACGCCGATCGGGTTGTCTTCCTGGCCGACGGCAGGGTGGTCGATGAGCTCCTCTCGCCCACCGCCGACTCCGTTCTCGAACGGATGAAACAGCTGGGCAGCTGATGCGGAGGATCGTTCTCCAAGGCCTGCTCGCCCACAAGCTGCGCCTGGCCCTGACCGCCCTGGCCATCGTGCTCGGAGTGACCTTCATTTCGGGCACGTTCGTTCTCACCGACACCCTCCACCACACCTTCACCACCCTGTTCGGCCGCATCTACCAGAACGTCGACTTCGAGGTCCGCGGGACAGCGGCCTTCTCGAGCAGCACGAACGGAGGCACTGGGGCGATCCGCAAGCCGGTCCCCCAATCACTCGCGAGGACGGTGCGCCACGTTCCCGGCGTGGCCTACGCCCAGGGGACCGTCGCCGGCTATGCACAGGTCGTCGCACCGGACGGGAAGGCGATCAGCAACGGGGGTGCGCCAACGCTCGGCCTGTCGTACGAACCCAATCCACAGCTCTCGCCCCTCCATCTGTCCCAGGGGGCCGCCCCCACCTCGCCGCATGATGTGGTGATCGACGCCGGCACGGCACAGCAGAACCACTTCGCCGTTGGCGATCGCGTCCGGGTGCTGCTGGCCGGACCACCGCAAACCTTCACGATCAGCGGTATCGTCAGGTTCGGCACGGCCAACAACCTGGCCGGGGCGACCATCGCCGCGTTCGATCTGCCCACGGCCCAGGCCCTCTTCGGGGAGGTGGGCCGCTACAACGCCATCGATATCTTGGTCGCGCCGGGCGCGGACAAGACCACGGTCCAACACGCCATCGCCGCCACCCTCCCCCGGGGAGTGGAGGTGGTGACCGGCCAGACGGTGGCGAACGAGCAAGCCAATGACATCAACCAATCACTGTCCTTCTTCTCCACCGCGCTTTTGGTCTTTGCCTTCATCTCACTGTTCGTCGGCGGCTTCACCATCTTCAACACGTTTTCGATCACCGTAGGGCAACGCACGCGCGAGCTCGCCCTGTTACGAATCGTCGGTGCCAGTCGCCGCCAGGTATTCCGATCCGTGTTGGCAGAGGCGGTCATCGTCGGGACGGTGGCGTCCGTCATAGGGCTGGGCCTGGGGGTATTGGCCGCGTTGGGTCTCGAGGCCCTCCTCAAGGGATTCGGGATCACGTTGCCCTCGGGTTCGTTGGTCTTCGAGGGGCGGACGGTCGTCGTCGCCCTGCTGGTGGGGATTGGTGTCACGGTGGTCTCGGCCGTCAGCCCGGCGCGGCGCGCTGTGCGCATCCCGCCGGTGGCCGCGCTGGCCGACTACCGCGCCGATCAGCTGGAGTCGTCTCGGCGGAGGATCATCCTCGGCTCGGTCTTCGCTGTCGCTGGCATCGTGTTGCTCATCTCCGGGCTGTCCATACCGGCGATCCAGTTGGTCGGCCTCGGAGCGGTTGGCATGTTCATCGGGATCGGGATGCTCGCACCTGTGGTGGCCCGGCCCATGTCGAGCGTGATCGGTCGCCCTCTCGCCCGCCTGCTCGGGATCTCGGGGAAGCTCGGCCGAGAAAACTCCATGCGGAGCCCTCGGCGTACCGCGCAGACGGCGTCGGCCCTGATGGTGGGACTGGCGCTGGTGTCCACCATCGCCGTGTTCGGCGCGTCGCTGTCCAAGTCCGCCACCAGCAGCGTCAATGACGCGATCAGTGCCAACTACATCATCACCAGCGCGGCGCAGGGGGGTGCAGGCGGGTTCAGCAATTCGGTCTCGACGGTCGCGGCCAAGGTCCCGGGCGTCACCGCCGTATCGACCGTGTACACGGGCGAGTTCGAGCTCCGGCACTCCCTCTCCACCGTTACCGCGGTCTCCGTCGATCATCTCCCGAGTACCGTCATCCTCCGCATGGAGAATGGCCCGGGCGCCCCCTCCCTCTCGGCCGGCCGGTTGCTCGTCGACTCCACGACGGCGAACACCAAGCACCTGAGGGTGGGCTCGGTGGTGCCGGTGAAATTCGCCCGAACCGGATCTTCCGTGATCCGCATCGGAGGGATCTTCAAGCCCAACGCGCTCCTGGGGAGTTACGTGGTGGGGGACCGTTACTTCCTCGCCCACTTCGACAACCCCTTGCCCGAGGCGGTGCTCTTGCGGACGGAGAGTGGGAGCGCGGCGACCACGAAGGCGGTCAAGGGGGGGCTCAGGTCCTATCCGAACCTCAAGATCCAGACCCGAGCCGCCTTTGAGAAGTCGCAGCAGGCGCAGGTCAACCAGCTTCTCGGCCTGGTCTACGCCCTCTTGGCGCTGGCGGTGGTCATCGCCCTCATCGGAATTGTCAACACGTTGATGCTCTCGGTGTTCGAGCGGACGCACGAGATCGGGCTCCTCAGAGCGGTAGGGATGAAGCGTCGACAGGTGCGGGCGATGATTCGGTCCGAATCGGTGATTCTCTCCGTCTTCGGCGCCATCATCGGCATCGTCGTCGGCACCGCGCTCGGCACCGCGTTCGCCGCTTCGTTGAAGCAGCAGGGCATCACCGACATCGTCATACCGGTGGCCAGCCTCCTGGTCTTCCTGGTCCTCTCCGCTCTCCTGGGCCTCGGCGCGGCCAGCTGGCCCGCCCGCCGGGCCGCCAAGCTGGACGTGCTCACGGCGATCGCGACCAACTGATCGGTCCGGGGACCCCGTTACATTGGCACCGATGCGATTGGCCTCATGGAACGTGAACGGTATTCGTGCCGTTGTCCGGAAGGAATTGTCGATCCTTTCGTGCGGGCCCTGGACCCGGACGTGATCTGCCTGCAGGAGACGAAGGCCCAACAGGGCCAGTCGGTGCACGACCTGCCGCAGTACACCGAGTTCTGGAATTCGGCCGAGAAGAAGGGCTATGCGGGTACGGCGATCTTCAGCAAACCGACTCCGATCAAGGTGACCTACGGGCTGCCCAAGAATCTCATCACCAAGCACAGGGTGATCGGCGACGCCTTCGGTGATCCGAACGTCGAGGGCCGGGTGCTCACGGCTGAGTACGAACGGTTCTTCCTGGTGACGGTCTACACCCCGAACACCAAAGATGATTTGGGAAGACTGGCGCTACGCCACACGCAATGGGACCCGGCGTTCTTGGCCTACGTGAAGGCACTGGAGAAGAAGAAGCCGGTTGCCTTTTGCGGCGATCTCAACGTGGCCCACACTCCGGATGACCTGGCCAATCCCAAGTCCAACGAGGGCAGGAAGGGGTTCACGGTCGAGGAGCGCGAAGGCTTTCAGAATTTCGTCGACGCGGGGTTCGTCGACACCTTCCGCATGTTCAACCAGGGGAATGGCCACTATTCGTGGTGGTCGAACTTTGCCAAGGCCCGGGAACGCAACATGGGGTGGCGCATCGACTACTTCTTGGTATCGGAGGGCTTGAAGGACAAGGTCGTCGCGGCGGACATCCACGCCGACATCATGGGGAGCGACCACTGCCCCATCAGCCTCACGCTCGATATCTGACGCGGAACGGTGGGCGGACTACCCGGTCCCTCTCGAGTCACCAACCGCGCAGGTCGACCGGCCAACTCTCCACCACCTCGTCGTCATCGACCAGGTGGAGATGCCGGTGGTAGGCCACGGTGGGATCGACGTGGGCAGGGATGACGTGGACGCGGTCACCCACCTTGACGGGGTGCTCCGGCGCGAAGGTCAGGTGCTCATCCGAACAGAACCAGACCTCGCCGTTCTCAACCGAGGGGTTGCCATGGTCCATGCCGAGCGCTTTGAGCCCGCAGTCGGCCACGGCCCAGGAGGCCGAGACCGAGATCACGGTGGCCAGGACCGAGAGGGCCTGGACAAACGGCAGGTCGAGTTTGCCGTAGGCCGTGTCCATCAGGGCATAGGAGCCCGCCTGTATCTCCGTCGCCCAGCGGTTGATGTCGTAGGTTCCGGTCCCCCCGGCCGAGACGATCTCGCCGCCCACCTGCAGATGGGCCTGGTGCAACAACTCCATGGCGGGTGCCAGCATCTCCGTTCTCCTCGCCCGATCCGCCAGGCCCACGATGTGCCCCTCGTACCCCATCACCCCCCGCACCGAGAGCCCCTTGCGACGGGCCGCATCGGCCAGCGCTCCGGCATCCTCGGGGGGACACCCGCATCGCGGGAGCCCGACGTTGACGTCGATGAGCACTTCGAGAAGGCCAGCCGCCTGAGCGGCCGCGATCGTTGCCTCCGAGTCCACCGCCAATGTCACCCGCGTCCCGGTCCGGGCCAGTGTCCCGAGCCGGGTGGCGTCGGCCACTTCATTGGCCAGGAGCAGGTCGTCGCCCAGACCAGCCCGCGCCATTCCCTCCATCTCGGCGATGGTGGCGCACGTGAAGGCGGAATGACCCAGTTGCGACTGGCGGGCCGCCAATGCCGTGCACTTGTGGGCCTTGACATGAGGGCGGAGGCGGCGGCCGGGGAGGGCACTCGCCATGGCGTTCAGATTGCGGCTGAGCAGGTCACTTTCGACAACGAGGGCAGGGGTGGTGAGATCTGCTGTCTTCACCCTCGGCAGCGTACCCATGGTGGGGCCCGGAGCCCGGGCGGTCATTGGGTGGGCGGACTACCGTCGGCGACCATGAGCACTCCTTGGCTCGATGATGCCTGCAGCCTGGTGGATGCCTTCCGGGCCCATGAAATCTCTCCGCTCGAGGCGCTCGACGCGTGCATCGAGGCCATCGGCGCGTCGCCGCTCAATGCCTTCAGTCACCTGGACTTCGAGCAGGCCCGTGCAGCCGCGGCGTCGGCCGACGTCTCCCTGCCCTTCGGTGGCGTTCCGTTCGGTGTCAAGGAATTGGAGCGGGTCAGGGACTGGCCCTACACCGACGCCTCCATGATCTTCCAGGATCGCATCTCCGATCACGACCACACCTCAGCTTCCCGACTCCGAGCCACCGGCGCGGTGCTGGCGGCGCAGACCACGGCCAGCGAGTTCGGCGGCATCAACTGCACCTCGACCGCACTCCACGGCACGACGCGAAATCCGTGGCACCTGAGCCGGACCCCCGGGGGCTCGTCGGGCGGGACCGCTGCGGCGGTGTCGGGCGGCCTCCTCCCGATCGCCACGGGGAGTGACGGGGGAGGGTCGATCCGCATCCCGGCCGGGTTCACAGGTCTGCTTGGGCTCAAGGCCACGTACGGTCGGGTGCCCCGGGGCCCGCGGGCCAGCATGAGTCCGTTGACCACGGTCCTCGGGTGCCTCACCAGATCGGTCCGGGACACGGCCCGGTACTTCGACGCCTGCAACGGGTTCGATCAGCGTGATCCGCTGAGCCTGGCCCGGGTGGGTGGATGGGAAGCCGCGCTGGGTACCCATGACCTGGCCGGCATGACCGCGGTCGTCCTGCCCGACCTGGGCACGGCCCGGGTGCGGGGCGAGGTGGCTGATCTGGTTGCCGGCGCCTCGGCGCGTCTGGCCCGGGTGGCCGGATTGCGGGTCGTGCACGCGGTTGCGAACCTGCCGCCACTGCGCGGTGAGTGGGCCATGGCGGGCCAGGCCGGGTTCGTCGTCGAATTGGGCAGTGCCTATCCCGACCGGGCCGGAGAGCTCTCCGACGAGATGCGCCTGGGACTCGAAGGGGCCATGACCCGCTACAACCTGGAGAAGGCCGCCTCGATCGAGTCGTACCGGCGCCAGCTCAACGAGGCGATGGCCGACCTCTTCGCCGAGGCCGACTTCGTCCTGTGCTCGTCCAATCCCGACGTGGCCTTTGCGGCAGAGGGTCCGCCACCCTCGACCATTCCCGGGGCCGATCTGATGCACGAGATCGGGTTCTCCCGGGCCATCATGAACAATGCGGCCCTCACCGCGCCGTCCAACCTCAACGGGAGTCCCGCCATCAGCATCCCGGCCGGTCTGATCGATGGTCTCCCCGTCGGACTGCAGGTTCTGGCCGGCCATCACCGAGAACAGCTCCTGTTGGATCTGGCCCTGGTCGCCGAGCGCGAACTGCCCTGGCCCAAAGTGGCTCCCGGGTCTCCCCACCGGCAGCAGTAGTCTTCAGCCGCAGAACGCCCCGGGCCACACGTCGAGCCCGGCATCAACGCCGCTTCAGAGAGGTGTCAGGAAGCCACCGGCATCGGGTCAGGATGGTGCTGGACGTGGGCGGGGCCCGAGTGACCCGCGGTCCTGCTAACATGATGTCCGCCGCTGGACGATCGTTCAGCAGGGCCCGTTCGAAACGAGTTCGAGTAGGCCGCGAAATACTCGACTGGAGTTTCGACATTTCTTCCTTCACTGACCTTGGCGTGTCCGCGGACATCAACGCGCGACTCGCGAAACTGAGCATCACGAGCCCACTGCCGATTCAGGCCGCCACCATTCCCGCCGCGCTGGCTGGCCGGGACATCTGTGGCAAAGCCCCGACGGGATCGGGGAAGACCCTCGCCTTTGGCATGCCGATCGTGGCCGCGATGACCCAGGCCCGACCACGTCGGCCCCGCGCCCTCATCCTGGTACCGACTCGTGAACTGGCCTCGCAGGTCCACGCCGTACTCGGCTCGCTCCTCGGGCACGAGAGTCGGAGGATCGTGTCCATTTTCGGTGGAACCGGTTACCGGGACCAGTGTCGCGCCCTGCACAAGGGTGTCAACGTCGTGGTGGCGTGTCCGGGGCGACTGGAAGACCTCATTGAGCGCGGCGACGTCCTGCTGGACGACGTGACGACGGTTGTCCTCGACGAGGCCGACCGTATGTCCGATATGGGCTTCCTGCCGGTCGTCCGCCGGCTGATGGACCAGACCTCCCCCAATCGCCAGGTCATGCTGTTCTCCGCCACGATCGGTCGGGAGGTCGAGTCGATCATTCGCAGTTACCTCCACGATCCGGTGCGGGTGAACATCGAAGCTGATGAGGACGAGAAGGCTGATGTCATCCACCATTTCTGGAGGGTCGACCGAGCCGAGCGAGTGGCGATCACCGCGAAGATCGTGTCGGAGCACGGCCAGGCGTTTGTGTTCTGCCGGACGAAGAGAGGTGCGGACCGGGTGGTTCGTCAGCTCCAGGCACAAGGTGTGCGCGCCGTCCCGATGCACGGTGATCGCACGCAAGGGCAGCGAGAGCGCGCGCTCGACTCGTTTGCCAAGGGCCGCACCGACGCGTTGGTGGCCACCGACGTGGTGGCCCGGGGCATCCACGTCGACGACCTGCCGTGCGTGGTGCACTTTGACCCGCCGGCCGATCACACCGACTATGTCCATCGATCCGGGCGCACCGGGCGCGCCGGCAACACGGGCACGGTGGTGTCGCTCGTGACCGACGAGCAGCGCAAGGACACCCAGAGCGTCCAACGCGCCCTCGGGTTGGAACAGGGATTGAGCACTCCCTTCGCCTCGCCCGCGCCGCCGCGGCCCGCCCCGAAGAAGGGGACGGCGCGCTCCGCCACCTTGACCGGCACGGTGAAGTTCTTCAACGGCGCCCGAGGCTACGGTTTCTTGGCCCGCGACGGTGGCGAGGACCTGTTCGTGCACCATTCCCAGATCGAGGGCGACGAGCGGCGTGGCTTGTCCGAAGGCTCGACGGTCGAATTCACGATCGCTCCCGGTCGCAAGGGTGAGGAAGCCCGCAACGTCAGGGTCGTCGCCGCCTGACACACCGGGTGCGGCCAGGAAATCCCACATGCTCAGGGTATGTACGCTCAGCAGTTCACCGGGAGCGAACAGAATTCATCGTTGGTTCACAATTCGGATACGGCAGCGAAACAGGACCGGTGCAGACTGCCACGGCGCGGCGTGAGGCCGTGCCGTGGGGTGCCGGGCCGTTTTCCCGCGCCACAATCGAGGACACGCCATCCAACCAAGGGGAGCACAGGAGATTTCATGAGTTACCAGGCTGAGTACATCTGGATCGACGGAACGGAGCCGTCCGCTCTCTTGCGGAGCAAGACCAGGATCGTTGAAGACGGCCATGAGCCCGGCATCTGGGGTTTTGACGGTTCGAGCACCAATCAGGCCCTGGGCCACGATTCCGACTGCGTGCTCCAACCGGTCTTCGTGTGCCCCGACCCGCTCCGGTCCGTCGGCGACAAGCTGGTCATGTGCGAGGTCCTGCTCACCGACATGTCTCCCCATCCGACCAACACCCGGCGCCGGTGCGCCGACCTGGCGGAGAAGTATGCAGACCAGGAGCCGGTGTTCGGCATCGAGCAGGAGTACACCTTCTTCCAGTACGGCCGGCCCATGGGGTGGCCCGAGAGCGGGTTCCCCGCTCCGCAGGGCCCCTACTACTGCGGCGTCGGGGGCGACAAAATGCCCGGGCGGGAGATCGTCGAGCGGCACACGGCTGCCTGCATCAAGGCTGGCCTGGGCATCGAGGGCACGAACGCCGAAGTCATGATGGGACAGTGGGAGTTCCAGATCGGCGTCCTCCCCCCGCCGCTCATCGGCGACCATCTCTGGGTGGCTCGTTGGCTGCTGTTTCGCATTGCCGAGGATTTCGGCGTGTTCGCGACGTTGGAGCCCAAGCCCGTCCTGGGTGACTGGAACGGGGCCGGCGCACACACCAATTTCTCGACCAAGGCCATGCGCCAGGACGGCGGGTGGGACGCCATCATCGCCGCGTGTGAGGCCATCGGGAAACGCGTCGATGAGCACGTCTCGAACTACGGGATTGGTATCGAGCATCGACTCACGGGTGCGCATGAGACCGAGCACTATTCGAAGTTCAGCTACGGCGTATCGGATCGTGGCGCGTCCATCCGGATTCCCTGGGGCACCGCCAAGGCCAAGAAAGGCTGGTTGGAAGACCGTCGACCCAACGCCAACATGGACCCGTACGTGGTTTCGGGCCTCCTGGTCGAGACCGTGTGCAGTGACGCCGCTGGCGGCTGACGCGAGGTGACACCGCCGCCGGTGTCAGCCCGGCGTCGAAAGCGTCAGCCCGGCGCCGAAGGTGAGAGTGTCCTGCTAGGGCGCCTCGGGAGGGACCGGCTGCTCGGACGGCGCCCGAGCCGCCATCGCCGGCTCCCCGGGTCGGGCAATCGGCCCTTGGGCTAGCGCGGCCATGTCGCCCTCGATGAAGCTTCGCCCGTCGCTGTCCGCCATCTCGTCCATGCCGATGGGGCCGTCCGGCCGTCCAGCCAGGAACTGCTGGATAATGGGATTGTCCGACGCCAGCATGTCCGGCTTGCTCGCGAATTTCACCAGGTTCGACCGGAACAACACGCCCATGTAGTCCGCGGTGCGCATCACCGACTGAATGTTGTGTGTGATGATGAAGAACGTGGCCCCGGTTTCCTTCTGCGCGGTGACCACCAACTCGTCCAGGTAGGCCACGCGCACGGGATCGAGTCCCGAGTCGGGCTCGTCGAACAGCACGATCTCGGGCTCGGTGACCATGGCCCGGGCCAGCCCGGCTCGCTTCTTCATCCCGCCCGAGACCTCCCCGGGCAACTTCTTGAGATGGTCCATGAGGCCGACCAACTCGGCGTTGCGATGGACCAGCTCGCGGATTTGCGCCTCGTTCTTGTGCGTGTGCTCCCGTAGCGGAAAGGCAATGTTGTCGTAGAGGTTCATGGAACCGAAGAGGGCGCCATCCTGAAAGAGGACGCCGAATTTCCTCCTGACCTCATAGAGCCGCCTCTCACGCAGGCCGACGATCGGGTCGCCGTCAACGTAGATCTGGCCCCGCTCGGGAACGAGGAGTCCCAGGATGTTCTTGAGCAGGACGGACTTCCCGGTTCCCGACGGACCCAGGATGGAGGTGATCCGGCCCTTGGGCACGTCGAAGGTGATGTCCTCGAGCACGGTGTGCGAGCCGAAGGACTTGGTCACGCCCTGCAGAGAGATGATCGGCTCCCCGGGAGCGATCCACGGCTGGGGGGTCTGGGGATCGTGCTCCATGAGAGAGGAACCTGGGCTCACCGGGATACTTGCGTCACGCGACGGTCACTCGTCGGCGGTTCCCTTTGGATCAGAGCCCGGGAACGGAGCTCAACGCCCCTCCGAGCCCATTGGTCAGGCCGCTGACCACGGGCGGCACCGTCACGGGCGGCACAGTGACGGGCGGCACAGTGACGGGTGGCACAGTGATGGGCGGTGGTGTGGGGATCGGAGGCGGAGTTGGGACTATCGCGCCGAGCGCGGGAGGCAGGACACTCCCGATGGTGGTCGTCACCCCCGTCGTGATAGTGCTGACCGTCGATTGAGCGGCGGACTGCACACCGCCCACCGTCGACTGCACGCCACCGACGGTCGACTGCACGCCACCGACGGTTGACGTGACTCCGCCGGCCACTTGGTTCAACCCTGGCGTGCCCGCGCGGTTCTGTGTGCCCGCCAGCGGCCCGGATGAACCGCCACCGGTGGAGGAGCTCGAACCTCCCGCATGCGGGACAGTCGTGGGCGGGCCGCCCGCCCCCGGCGAAGCGGTGGCGGCCGACAAAAGCGATCCCGGCGTGGAAGCCGAGGCCGACGAGGCCGAGGACGAAGGAAGAGTCAGGGACCACGGCGAGTGGTCCGAAGCGGTCGTCGCGAAGGCAGGGTTGGCAATGCCTGAGGCTTGGGCGGGACCCGGCGTCGCGGCGCCCGACGTCGACAGCGCGTGGGGCGTGATGAGCGCCGCGGCCACGGCGGCCGAGGTGAACGCCACGCCGGCCACCGCGTTGCGGAACGTCCCGGTTCCAGCATTCTGATGGAGGCTGGCGCTGCGAGCGGCCGCTCGTAGATAGCTCCGCCGCAACAACGCAGCGGCTCCGGCCAGAAAGCCTCCGAGCATGCCCTTTGACTCGGAGAGAACGGTGAACTCGCGCTTGAGAGCCTGTCGGGCCCGCCAGAGCAATGTCTCAATGGTCCCGATCTCGACACCTTCGTGATCGGCGATCTGTTGGTAGGTCCATCCGGAGCCTTCCCGCATCGCCAGCACCTGGCGGTGCCGGTCGGACAGGCGGTCCAGGGCCTTGGTGACCAGCTCGCCGTCGACGGCGGCCAAAATGAGCTCCTCCGACGTCTCGTTCGCACCCCCTCCCACCGGCTGATGGGCCCCGAGCTCCAGGTCGTCCGTGGGGGTGCTGCGAGAGCGGCGGCGCAGCATGTCGGTGCAGATGTTCCCGGCGATGACGGTCAGCCATGGGTAGAAGCGGCGCTCGCCGGCGAACTGGGGCAGGGCCTTCCAGGCCCGGGCAAATGCCTCTTGTGCGGCATCCTCGGCCTCGTGGCGATCGTTCAGCCGCCTCAGGCAGAATCGCAGCAACCGCTCGTAGTAGCGGGCATAGAGGTTTCCAAAAGCCCCTGCATCCCCCGCTTGACAACGTTCGACCAGCGCCCGATCCCGATCGAGATCCACGTCGTCGCAAAGACCGGTGAACTCCTCTTGGCGCAGAGCCACGTTCTCTCCCTCCCGTTAACCGACTCTCGCCCACGGCATCGAAACAGGATATGCCCTCTTCAGCCGCAACCGAAACGAGAATCCGATGTTTTCCTCCGCCCTGAGAACGCCGGTCGGGACCCCACCTCACGAAAATCTTGAGAATTCTCGGTGACCAATCGCTCCGGGGTCAGTACCTCCCATCGCAGAATCGGACAGGCAGGGCACGGGCCAGGCGCCTCCCGAGGTTGAAATCCACAGGATTCCCACAACCTCCGCATGCTCCGAAATCCCTATTCCTGGGCACGTTGCCCGGGCCCGACAGTGAGCCGTCACCGCAAGGTTGCTCCAATCGCTCCGTTCTTCCGGTACCGGAGGAGGTTGGGAGCGAATCTTTCCCCGGAGAGCGAAGAGGGGGCCTCGGGAAGGGGGGAGATCGGTTGACAGATCGTGGAGACATCACTGAATCGACACCGGCCCTAGCCACGCAGACCGAGCCTGTCAGTCGCGCTGAAATCGCTCGTCGGCTCGGCACGCCCAGCGGCAGAACGGCCACGGCGGGCACCGTGGGACGCCCGAGCAGGCCGGTGGGAAGCCGGCGTGACGACGGGAAGATTGCCACCGCGGTGCGCGAGACGGGCAACATGTTCGCCCTCGCCCTGGAAGCTCTCCGTCAGGGGACCCTCAAGGCCTTCCCGATCACCGAATTCTTCGACCAGTGCTGGTTTCTGGCCCGGGTCACCACCCTTCCGCTGATCCTTCTCTCGATTCCCTTCGGCATGGTCATCGCCCTCGAGGTGGGCTCCCTGCTCCAGCAGATCGGGGCCCAGTCCCAGCTCGGCGCGGCCATGGTGCTCGCCGTCGTGCGCGAACAGGCGCCCGTCGCCACCGCCCTGCTGATCGCCGGCGCTGGGGGGTCGGCCATGTGCGCCGATCTGGGCTCGCGCCGTATACGTGACGAGATCTCGGCGATGGAGGTCATGGGGGTGAACCCCCTCCACCGTCTGGTGCTCCCGAGGCTTCTGGCCGCCACGCTGGTGGCCATCCTGCTCGATGCGGTGGTGAGCGTGGCCGGGATTGCCGGCGGTCTGTGGTTCGGCACCCATGCCATCCACATCACGGCCAGCAGCTTCTTCGCCACCTTCGGCGAGTTGAGCCAACTGGCCGACCTGGCCATCGCGCTCCTCAAGGCCGGCATCTTCGGGTTCATCGCAGCCATGGTGGCGTGTTACAAGGGGCTGTACTGCAAGAGCGGCCCCAAGGGTGTGGGCGACGCCGTGAACCAGGCCGTCGTCGTGACGTTCATTTTGTCCTTCTTCGTGAATTTCATCCTGACGGTCTTCTACTTCAACTTCATTCCACAGAAGGGAATCTGAGGTGGCTGTCGACGCGCCGGCGCGCCACCAACGGACGAGCGAGATCGGGAGGCGGGCGCGCCGTGCCGGCGACTCGGCCTTTGCCGTGTCCGATGACTTCTACGCCCAGCTCCGGTTCTTCACGCGGATCATCCGGGCCATGCCCCGCGCTCTGCGCTATCCCCGGGAGATCCTGGTCCTCATGTCCGACATCACGCTCGGCTCGGGAGCGCTGATCGTCGGCGGCGGCATGTTCTTCGTCGTGGTCTCCATCTCATTCTTCACCGGGACCGAAGTTGGGCTCGAGGGCTTCAACGGTCTCCAGCAGATCGGGGCCGAAGCCTTCACGGGGGTCATCACGTCCCTGGCCAATACCAGAGAGATCACACCGCTGGTGGCCGGGGTCGCTCTGGCCGCACAGGTTGGGGCAGGCTTCACCGCCCAACTCGGCGCCATGCGGATATCCGATGAGATCGACGCGCTGGAGGTCATGGGCGTCAACAGCGTCGTGTACCTGGTGGCCACCCGGGTCTGGGCGGCGCTGATCACCATGGTCCCTCTCTACCTGGCGGCCCTCTTTGCCAGCTATCTGGCGTCGGAGCTGGTCGTGACCAAGTTCTTCGGGCTGTCGTCGGGCACCTATCAGCACTACTTCCAGCTCTACCTGCCGCCGCTCGACATCTTCTATTCATTCATGAAGGCGATGATCTTTGCGGTGCTGGTCACCTTCGTGCACTGCTACTACGGCTACACGGCCGGCGGTGGGCCGGCGGGGGTCGGTGTGGCGGCGGGACGGGCCATTCGGCTCTCCATCATCTTGATCGTCGTCGTGAATCTGATCCTGTCGCTCGTGCTCTTCGGCGGCGTCAACGTCACGGCCCGGTTGGTCGGATGAAGCGAATCGGTCGGTTGCTCACGGGTCTGCTGGTCATCGCCGTCGTGACCGCGGCCACGGTGACCCTGATCCGCAACTCGAACGGCGACTTCTCGGGTGACTACCCGCTCAGTGCTGTCTTTCCCAAGGCGGGTGAAGGCCTCGAGCCCGGCTCAGAGGTGGTCTTCCGCGGCGTCCAGATCGGGCGAGTCTCGACCATCACGCTCCAGAACGACAAGGCCCGGGTCACGATGCTGGTCGATCCGACGTTCAATGTTCCGGCTGATGCCACCGCCACCATCGAGCCGATCAACCTCTTCGGTGCCGAAGAGGTCTCGCTGACCTCCCCGAACCACAACGCCGATGCCGCGCCCTACCTCGTTCGCGATGGGCAGTTCGCCCACGCCAACAACTCCGACAGCCTGGGCGACCTCTTCGCGGCAGCCGCGCCGCTCCTCCAGAAGGTCAACACCGATGATCTCTCGACGGTGCTCGGCGAGCTCTCGCAGGCGAGCCAGGGTGAAGGACCCCAAATCGCCAAGTCAATCGGCGCCGGGTCGGAGCTGGCGAGTCTCCTCAATTCCACCCTGGGCGCTCAGGAGGTCGCGCTCGATTCCTTCGCCCAGTTCGTGCAAGCGGCTGCTCCCGACGCCAATGGGCTGAACAGCGTCTCGGGGCAGGTAAATGCCGCGCTGCCCAGCTTCAACGGTGAAGTGGGGGACTATCAGAAGTTTCTCAATTCGGTAATTCCCTTCGCCAATGACCTGGCCTCGCTGTTGTCCAGCTATCGGCCCGACATCGACACCATCCTGACCGCGGGCGACAATGTGTCGCGGGTGCTGCTGGCCCAGCAGGGGAACATCGGCCAGGTGATCCAGGGGGCATACACCTACTTCAACACCATCGCCACCGGGGGGGCCAGCCAACAGAAGCTTCCCGACGGCAGCACGTACGCCTACTTCAATACGTTCATTCTCTTCAGCGACGTGAACTCGCTCGTCTGCAACCTGCTGGCGCCCGCCACGCCGGGCCTGTCGTTCCTCCAGCCCATTCAGCAGGCCCTGGCCGGCTCCGGTTCGGCCTTCGACTGCTCGAGCCAGTTGGCGGCCTTCAACGCGGCACAAGGCACCACGGCGCCGGTCGCCGCAGTCCCCGCGGCCACACCGACGACGGCCACCCCGTTGGCACCGTCCACCGGTGCGGCCCAGTCCACCGCCAACCAGGCGTACGGGATCCTCGGTACACCCGACGCCTCCAAGGCCTCCGGTCTCGGTGGCTATATCAGCGGGCTGTTGGGAGGGAGCTTGTGAACTTCCTCCATCGTCTGCCCTCATCGGCGTTCAAGTTCGCGGTGTTCGCGCTGGTCTGTGTCGTCCTTCTCGTCGGCCTGGCCGCCAAGATCGGCAATCTGTCACTCTTCAGTGACCGGCACCCGCTCAATGCCCAACTGGCCGACGTCACCGGCCTCGCCTCGGGGGATCAGGTCAACATCGCCGGTGTCCCTGTTGGCCAAGTCTCGAGCATCAACGTCCAGCACGGTCATGCCCTCATCGGGATGAACATCAACAACACGGTGACGCTGCACGGCGCGACCGATATCGGCGTGCGGTGGCGGAACGTCATTGGTCAGAAGGAGATTGAGATCTTCCCCTCGGGGGCCGGGCCGATCCTTCCCGCGGGGTCCACCATCCCGCTCGGCCACGACGTCTCGGACTCCAGTGTCAACGCGTTCTTGAACACCCTGGGTCCCCTGTTGTCATCCATCAATCCCCATGAAGCCAATCAGTTCGTCGAGAACGTCTCGGGCGCGCTCGAGGGTGACACGTCGGAGATCGATCAGCTGATCAACAACGGCGCCACCGTTTCCAACACGGTGGGGTCCTTGGACGCGCAGGTCGGGCAGGTGATCGGCAACCTGGATCAGGTCCTCACCGCCGTGGCTTCGCGGAGCGGGGACCTCGGCTCATTGGTGGACAACCTCCAAACCGTGGCGTCCTCCCTGGCCTCGAAGAACACCCTCCTTGACAGTGTGGTCGGAAATCTCTCGCAGGTGGCGACCGACTTGGCGGGTCTGATCGGTACCAATCACTCGGTGATCACCAGCACCATCGACAACCTCCAGACCGTGGCCGGCGACGTGCAGAACAACCAGAAGCAGCTGGCCGCCAGTCTCTCCGGGCTGGGCGCGGGGTTGGTTCCCTATATTCAAATATCCCAATGGGGCCAGTGGTTCGCCGTCCAGACGATCTACACCTGCCTGGCCAACCAGACGGCTTGCACGTACTACCAGCCGGCCAATGCTCCAGCCGGCTCGGGACCGGGCGGAGGGCCGCCCCTCGCCTTGCCCACCAGTCCGAGCACGGGTCCCGCCAGCCCCAGCACGGGTCCCGCGTCGTCGCCGAACCCGGCCGCGAACACCGAGGGCTCGGCGCCCGTGGCCGCCTCCAGCATCGCCGGCGTGCTGGGAGCGGTGGCCGGGCAGCCCAACTCCGCGACCTCGTCGAAGAGCGGATCATGAAGGCATTCACCGAGCGGCGTCCCAAGGTCATCGGGGTCATGGCGGTGGCGGCGATTCTCGTGGCCGTTCTCGCCATTCTCCTCCTCAATCGCAGCATCTTTGCGTCGGGCTACACGGTGACCGCGCGCTTCTCCAACGCGGCAGGCGTCACGAAAGGCACCGACGTCATGGTGGCCGGCGTCAAGGTGGGGTCCGTCACCCATGTCGACGTGTCGGGGAACTCGGTCGACGCCGTTCTTTCGGTGAACCACTCGGTGCCGCTCCCACATGACACGTCCGCCGCCATCGAGGTCGAGACGTTACTCGGGGTGGTCGACGTGACCCTGAAGCCCGTGAGCGGGTGGCAACGGCCCCTTCAGAACGGAGCGTTGATCACCAACACGTCCGTGCCGGTCGAGCTGTACCAGCTCCAGAAGACCGGGCAGAACCTGCTCTCGAAGAGCAACGCCACGGCGCTGAATTCTCTGGTGGAGTCGTTGGCCACCATCACCAAGGGCAAGCAAACGCAGGTGGCGCAGATCATCAAGGGTCTGGGTGCGCTGACGACGACGGTCGATCAGCGCAGCGGTCAGGTGTCCCAGTTGATCGATTCGGCCAACACCTTGTCGTCGACGTTGGCGGGCAAGGACCAGGAGCTGGTCTCCATCGTCAACAATCTCGACGCGGTCGCCACCGGTCTGGCCAACCACAGCACCGATCTCTCGAACCTGATCACCAACGTGGACCAGATGGCCTCCCAGACCAACTCGCTGGTCGGCGGCGACTCGCCCCAACTCAACGCTTTGCTGGCCCGACTGCACTCGGATCTCAGCGTGGTGGGGCAACATCAGCTCGACCTGGCGCAGGGCGTGAGCTACCTGGGGGGCGCCCTGACGGGGTTCTCCTCCATCGCCTACGCCGGGGACCAGGGCGTGAACTGGGGGAATGTGTTCGTCAACCCGGCCGGGCTGACCGGCACCTACGGCACGATCGGACCGTGCGGCGCATTGGACCAGGCGCTGACCGCGGCTTTGGGCCCCGATCCTCTTGCCTGCGGCCAACAGACCGGGACCCCGCCGGGTGAGGGAACGCCCAGTTCGACCACGAACTCGCCGGAGGGAACCGGCGGCAGCGTCGGCTCGTCCTCGTCGACGACCGGTCCGACGCGCGGTTCGACCCCGAGCAGCACCCTCCCGGTCGGTCCGAACTCGGGGCTGGGTGGCCTCTCCCAACTGCTGAGCCCATTGCTGGGGGGGAAGTCGTGACCGTGCGTCTGCGTGACATCGCCTACGCCAAGGTTCCGCGCCTTGTGATCGCGGCTGTGCTGGTGACGGCCGGCGCCGTGGTGGCCCTCGACGTCACACGCCCTACCGCGACGTATCCTCTCAACGCCGTCTATGCGAGCGCGCCGGGTCTCTTCCCGGGCGCCGCCGTGGACGTCCTGGGTGTTCCGGTCGGCACGGTCACCTCGGTGGAGAACGTGGACAACCGAGTCGACGTCGGTATGCAGGTGGAGGCCGGCATCAAAATCCCCTCACGCGCCGTGGCCTCCCTGGTGGCGCCCGAGGTGCTCGGGCAGCCCGACGTCGACCTCAACCCGGGCTACACCAACGGGCCCAAACTCGAAGCTGGGGACACCATCCCCGAATCTCGCACCTCTGTTCCGGTTTCGACCGACCAATTGCTCAAGCAGCTGCAGCGCACCCTCAACGCGCTCAATCCCCAAGCCGTGGGCAACCTCATCACCAATTTGGCCCAAGACCTCGACGGCCAGGGAGCCGGGCTCAACCATTTGATCTCCTCGGCAGCGGGAACGATTCAACTCCTGGCCAACAAGGGGGACGATCTCGGGAAGCTGAACGGCACTCTGGCCCAACTGACCGGAACCCTCGATTCGGACACCGCGCAGATCGTCCAACTGGTGAATGAGTACGACACCGTCTCAACGGTCATCGCCCAGCATTCGAGCCAGCTGAACGACGCCATCACGCAGCTCACCGGCGCCACCACCTCGCTTGTCACGCTGCTGACCCCGAACCTGCAGCCTCTCGAGGCAGATGTCGGAACGGTGACCACCGCCACCCGGACCCTCGATCGCAATATCGGCAATGTCGATGTGATCCTCCAGCAGGGCAACAACCTCTTCCAGGGCGCACAGCGCGTCTATGACCCCACCTACAATTGGCTCAACCTCAACGTTGCGCTGCCCGTCGGCGTCACCGGGGCGTACATGGCCGGGCTCATTCGCGATCGTCTGGCCGGGGTCTGTCGGCGCATTGCGGCCAACCATTCCTCCGGCCTGTCCCCGGCGACGATAGCCAGCCTGAGCTCGTGTGGCGATCCGAATTCAGCCTTCTTCGATCCGCTCGTCAGCGAGATACCGACCATCCTCAATTCCTTGTCCGGTGGCTCCGGCTCCAACTCAGCGGCGGCTCTCCTGCAGCAGGGTCTCGATCAGATCGGCAGCCTCGGCGGCTCCACGAATTCGCCGGCGCCCGCGCCGGCCGGAACGGCCAGTGGGGCCACTCCGGTTGCCCCCGCGCCGTCGACGACTGCCCCCACCACGACCACGACGACGACGCCGACCACCACGACGCAATGTGGATTGCTCAATCAGATCCTCGGATGCCCCAGTGGGACCGGCACCCCCAACAGCGGCTCCTCCTCCTCCTCCTCATCCTCGTCCGGCAGTCTCGGGGGCCTGCTCTCGCAACGGGTGGCGCCCACCAAGAAGCAGCAGGCCACGGTGAACCTGGCCTCGAGCTCGCCCAGCGGCCCATCACTCAGCGCACCGTCGTCTCGACTCCTCCCGCCCCTCCCCTCGAACCATGGCTCCCACCGGGCCGGGCGCGGGTTGCTCTCTCAATGGGTGCACGACATCGGGGGTTGGCTGTGACCGGCCGCCGGTCGTGGTGGTTGATCCCCGGCGCCCTGCTCGCAGCGCTGTCCCTCGCCGGTTGCGGCGGGCCCGGGTCCCCGTCCCAGCGCAGCGTCACCGCGATCTTCAGTGACGTGGGAGACCTGGCCAGCGGAGCCCAGGTGCAGTTGGCGGACGTCCCGATCGGCAGCGTCACGTCCATCTCGCTCGATGGTGACCGGGCCAAGGTCACCATGAGCCTCTCCGACGCCGCCCGCATTCCGGCGAACGTCACCGCCGCGCTTGATCGCACGACCATCCTGGGTGACCAATTCATCAACATCGAGGTGCCAAAGAACGAGATCGGGGCGGCGGGGTCCAACGTGCCACAGCTGGCCAATGGCGCCGTCATTGGCCACACCGCCATCGTCCCCGATGTCGAGCAGCTGGTGGCAGCCGGAACCCAGGTCTTCGGCGCAGTGTCCACCACGCAGCTGGAACAGATCATTGCGGCCGGTGGTGAGGGATTCGCCGGCCAGGAGGCCTCGCTCAAGTCGCTGCTGAACGACTTCTCGACCGTGGCCTCGGGGTACGCCCAGCACACCAGCCAGATCACCAGCGCGGTCAACGGGTTGAACCAACTGACCTCCACCTTGGCACCGACGAGCGGTGCCAATGCGGACGCCCTGACCACCCTGTCGCACACCGTGGCCATACTGGCGCAGCAGTCGTCGCAGTTCGAAACCTTGCTGCAATCGGTCAACGATCTCTCCGCCCAGGGTCGGGGCATCCTCGAGACGTACTACCCCCAGATCGCGTCCCAACTGCAGACCTTGCTCGCGGTGAGCTCCCAGCTCAGCCAGAACCAAGGCGACCTGGCGGGCATCCTCGATGAACTGCCGGCGAACAACAATGCGCTGCAGTCGTCCGTGCGCGGCGACTTCCTCCAGGTCTACGAGAACATCATCGTGTGCGGCCTGCCGGGCGGCGGCGAAAATAGTTCGCCGGCCTTCTCCTGTGCTCCCAAGTCGGGGGGAGCCGGATCGTGATCAGCAAGCGTCTCGTCGCCAACCTCATCGCCTTCTTCTTGGTCAGCGCGTTCCTGGTCGGCTACGGGGTGGTCACGCTGCTCGGGAATCCCCTGCGTAGCCCCACCATGCTGACCACCGAGTTCCCCGATGCCTCCGGACTGTTCCAGAACTTCACGGTGGAGCTGAACGGGGTACCGGTGGGAACGGTGAGCGCGATTCAGCTGACCCGGCACAGCACCAAGGTCACCATGGACATCCATCCGGGCACGAAAGTCCCCGGGGACGTCCGCTCATCGGTTCAGATTGCCAATGACCTGGGCGAACAGGTCGTCGACCTGGTGCCCGCACATGGCGGTACGGCGCCGGCACTGCAGTCAGGGGCCAATGTCCCGGCCGCACCCAACCAGATACCCGCCAACGTCGGTCAGGTCGTCGACGCGGCCACCCGGCTCCTCCAGGCCATCCCGTCGGGGAACTTGAACCTGTTGCTCAGTGACCTGGCGTCCTCGTTGCGGGGCGCGCGGTCGACCTCCGCACCATCGTTTCGGCCGGCACCACCTTCTCCGAGAAGTTCGTCGCCTACGAGAAGCAGTTTGCCGCGCTCTTGGCCAATGCACCCACCGCCCTCGACACGGTGACGGCGGTGGCACCGCAACTGCAACAAGACCTGGTGAACACGGCTGCCCTTCTCCAGGTGCTGGCGCAGCAGAAGACGGGACTCGATACCCTCTTCCAACAGGGATCGGCGGCGGTGACCCAAGTTGACCAGCTGGTCACCTCCCAAGCAGCCAATCTGGGTTGCTTCCTGCACGACAGCGCGCAGGTGTTGTCGAACATCGCCGAGCCGTCGAATCTCTCCAACTTGTCCCAGGGCCTGGCGATCAATCAGTCCTTCTTCGGGGCGATCAACCACGTCGCCGTGCCGGGCCTGGCCAAGGCGACGACCACTGGCGCGGCCAATGTTCCGAATCAACTCTTCCTACGGACCCGTCTGGAAGTCCCGCCGATCCTTTCGCCGGCCGCGTCGTCCTACTCGCCGCCCCAGCAGACTCCCGACATCCTGCCGGGAGCGGGATGCGTCACCGCCTTCGGCAAGGGAGTGGGTCCGGCAACGCAACCCGGCTTTGTACCCGCAGGCGGGGGCCATGTGGTGGCGCCGACGGCCCAGGAAGCCGATGTCGAGATGAACGGTGCCACGCCCCCGTCGAGCACGGCCGCCTACGTCTCCCCGGCCTCGAACCAGTGGGTCCTGATGGCGGCCGGCGGCGTCGTGGTGCCGGCCCTGGTGCTGGCCTGGGGCGTTCGGCCGTCGCGCGTGCGGGCTCGACGCCGGTCGGGACGCCCGGTCCCATGACGATCGTTCGTAGGCGAGACACGTGATCAAAAAAAGGAGGATGGAACAATGAATACCGGAATCAAGGTGGTCGGCGCGCCGGGTGGCATCGACGACACGGCAACTCTCGAGGAGGCCCCGCGCGACGCGGTGGGCCCTGACGATCCCAGCCGGGCGGGCGGGTCGGGAGCCCACCGCAGGAACCGCACGCCGGAACTGCCGCGGCGACGGCGCCTCAGCGTCACCGGCGTCCTCGCCGTCGTCGGCCTGGCGGGCACGCTGGTCTTCGGCGTCCTGTGGGCCGGATCTTCGGGATCCGGCCAGACGGACCCGGCCCTGAAGAGCGCAGCCCAGACGTTCTTACTGGACCTCACGAACTTCAATGCGAAGAGCGTCGACACCAACTTCGGGTCGATCACCGCCATGGCGACCGGGCCCTTCGCCAGCCAGGCGACGAGGTTCTTCAACTCGTCCATCCGTCACGAGCTGGAGACTGCGCTGGCCGAATCGCGGTGGCAGATACGCGATCTCGAGGTGCAGAGCGACAATGGCTCGACCGGTTCCGTCTACGCCGTGGTGGACCAGGTCTTTGCCAACAACAAGATCACGACCCCCCAATCAGACGTCCTTCGTGTCCTCGTGAGCTTGCAAAAGGTCCAATCGACCTGGAAGATCTCCGATGTGACGGTGCTCGAGGGCGCCACACCGGGCAGCACCGGATCGCCGTCGGGATCGGCCGGGTCGTCCGTACCCGGGCAATAGCCCCCGGCCAATGGGCCCAGATCTCATTCGGGTCCCGAGAGCCCCAACATCGCGGTGACGCCGTGGTCCCGTCCGGCGGTGTAGCCACCGTCGACGGGCATGGCGTGCCCGGTGATGAAAGAGGCGTCATCGGAGAGCAGGAAGGCGGCGACGGCGGCGATTTCCTCGGGCTGGCCCAGGCGGCGCAGCTTGTGTTCGTTCACGATCTCCTCCAGAGGTGACTCCATGCCGGCCGCCTTGAAGATGCCGTCGGTCATCGGGGTCTCGATGAACCCGGGGCAGATGGCGTTGACCCGGATGCCGCGGCCGCCGTAGTCGATGGCCATGTTCTTGGTCAGGAGGACGACGCCACCCTTCGACGCGCTCGTAGGCACTCCCGCCGGCGGTGCCCTCGAGTCCCTCGATGCTGGCCAGGGTCACGATCGAGCCGCGATTCCCGTCGACCGCGGGTTGCGCCAGAAGTTGGGTCACCACGTGCTTGGCCGTGAGGTAGGTGCCGGTCAGGTTGACGTCGAGAACGCGTTGCCACTCCTTCGTCGGCAGCATGTGGACCGGGCCACCGCTGGCCACCCCGGCGGCATTGACCAGGCCCGACAGGCTCCCGCCGAACTCCACCGCGGCACGAACCAGGCGTTCGACCGATGCTTCGTCGGCCACATCGACGTGGGCGAAGGCCCATGCGCCCTGGCGGCCCTCCGGCGGGAGCGGCGGGGCATCGACGATGTCCGCCCCCATGACGCGGGCTCCTTCATCCAACAGGCGGGCCGCCGTCGCCCGACCGATGCCCGAGGCGGCGCCGGTCACGATGTAGGTGCGTCCCTGCAGTCCTCGCATGGTGCCTCTCCCCGTCGTTGCGTCGTGGTGTACAGAATGATAGAAGATGTTCATATGTCCAGTCGAGTGACTACCCGCCCGCTCCGGCCGGCGCCGCCCGTCCCGGTCAACGAAGGCATCGAGGAACGCATTCTGGGGGCGGCCGAGTTGTGCCTGGCCCGACTCGGCCTGTCGCGGCTGTCCATGACCGATGTGGCGGCTCAGGCTGGTGTCTCGCGGGGCGCGGTGTACCTGCATTTCGCCGACCGGGGCACGCTGATCGAGGCCGTGCTGGCCCGCGCCGCCGCACGATTCGTGGCCTCGAGCGAGGAGTCGGTGCGGCGTCGCCGCACGCTGGCCGGCCAGGTGGCTGAGGCCGCCGTCTTCATCCGGACCCACCAGGGTGACAATGTGGTGACCCTGCGCCTGCCGGCCGACGAGGAGTCGCTCTTCGCCACCCTGCTCACCAGCCGGCGGGAAAGCCTGGTGGAGCAGTGGGTCGACTTCTGGATGCCCTACCTGGCCGATGCCCGCCGCCGGGGGGAGATCCGTGACGGTATCGAGCATCGGCAGGCCGCCGAGTGGATCGTCCGCATGATGCTGTCGTTCGCCATCATGCCCGCCGTCTCCTTCGATGCCGACCGACCGGAGGACATTCGGAGCTTTGTGCGCACGTTTGTCATCGATGGCCTCGGGCCCCGCCCGGAAAGAAAGGATTGACCCATGAAGTTCGCCTTGTTCTACGAGATCCCCGTCCCTCGGCCGTGGACGCCCGAGAGTGAATTGACGGCGTACCGCAACACCCTCGAACAGGCCGTGGCCGGTGACCGCTTCGGCTGGGATGCGTTCTGGACGGTGGAGCACCACTTCTTGGAGGAGTACTCCCACTGCTCCAACCCCGAGGTGCTCTACGGTGCCATCGCGGCGCGGACCGAGCGCATTCGGTTGGGCTACGGCGTACGACTCATGCCCAAGCCCTACAACCATCCGGTGCGCACGGCCGAGTCGGTGGCCGTGCTCGACCTGATATCGGGGGGCCGGGTGGACCTGGGCACGGGGCGATCGGCCACCCGGGCCGAACTCGAGGGTTTCGGTATCGATCCGTCCGAGAGCCGCCAGATGTGGCAGGAGGCCATTGGGCACGTGGTCGGGTGCTGGACCCACGACCAGTACGAGTTCTCCGGGACCCATTGGCAGATGCCGCGTCGCCGGGTGCAACCCAAGCCGCTCCAGCAGCCCCATCCACCTCTGTGGGGTGCCACCACCAGCGACGAAGGCCACGCCCAGATGGGGGATCTCGGGCTTGGCTTGTGCTCGTTCGCCGTCGGCCTCCCTCCCTCAGAAGTGAAGCGGAAGATCGACATCTACCGGGCCGCCGTGGCCACGTGCACGGCACCGATCGGCGCGTTCGTCAACAACCAGGCCGCCACCTTCACCATGGCCATCTGCGCGCCCGACCGGGACGAGGCCATGGCGAACGCCCGGGAGTCCTTCGAGTGGTACCCGAAGACGGGGGCCCGCCAGATCGCCACCCTGACCGAGATGATGGCCGAGCGGCATCAGGAGCTTGGCACCTACGCCTATGCCGCCGACATGAAGAGCCACGACGACCAAGGGATGCTGGACCTCATCTCCCTTGAATACCTCACGGACTCCAACGCCTGCGTCTTGGGCACACCCGACGAGTGTCTGGCGGCCTGCCAGGCCTACGAAGAAGCCGGTGTCGATCTCCTGCTGTGTCTGGTCAACCCGTTCAAGATCTCGCACGAAGCCGTCATGCAGACCATAGAGCTCATGGGCACCGAGGTGATCCCTAAGTTCCGGCGTTAGGTCGTCGGAATCCGGAATCCGGAATCCGGGATCCGGGGATCCGGGATCCGGGGTTCAGCCCCTGGCCGAGTGACGGGCGGCACGGTCCCGGCCTGATCGGGGGTGGTCAGTAGCGCGCGGGGGTGAACGGTTCGAGCTCGAAGAGGTTCTGACCGAGTTCTATGGAACTGCGCAGTCGAGCGGCCAGCAGCCGCATTCGGGTCAGGGGATCGTCTTCGAGGGGAACGATGCCATCCCAGCGACGGTCGTACGGGTCGAAACCGGTCAGGAGGGAGTCGCCCGGGGCGTCAGCGTCCAGGGCCCGCCGCGCCACTGCCCCCTCGCGCTCCCCGACGACCTGACCTTCCTCGACTTCGAGCCGGAGGAGCCAGAAGCAGGCGGCGAACAGGACGAAGATCCCGGCCGAGTAGTGAACACCGCCGCGCATCCTGTGCCGATACATGGCCTGGACGCATTTGGCCGGATCAATCGCAAAGCATTCGACTTCCAAGAGGGTGATCTGTTCGGGAAACTCGGTAGGCCGGTGGTTCCCGTACCACTCGGGTAGGTCCAGATCTTCGATGCGCACGTTCGGTGTCTGTAAGTACTCCAACCGCTCCAGGAAGTCCCGTCGAATCTCCTCCACGTTCCAGGACCGGAAGTCCGAAGGGCCGGCCACGAAGCGCACCGCGAGGGAGCCGTCGTCGGACCGCCATTGGCGGAACTTGTCGCGATTCGCGCGTCTGCCGCCATCCGAAGACGTCAAAGGTGATCGACTCCAGATCGCGATCAGAGGAGATCTTGGTGCGCAACGACTCCAGATTCGCGTCGCCCTGGGGCACCCCCGCTTCCGCGGCTCGCCCGAACCAGGCCTCGGCTCCCCGGAGGTCGCCGATGTCCTGACGCAGCAGGCCCAGGTCGATCATCGTGGCGGTGCTCCCCCCCTCGACGGCTCGCCGGAACCAGGCTTCGGCGCCGTCGAAGTCGTCGTTGCCCTTGAGCAGGTGGCCGAGGTTGTGCATGGCCACGGTGTTCCCCATGCCGGCGGCGCGCACATACCACATCTCGGCGCCGCCGACATCGCCCTTCTCGCTGAGCAACATGCCGAGATTGGACATGGCGGACGCGTTCCCGGCCCGGGCCGCCCACCGGTACCACATCTCGGCGCCGCGGAGATCGCCTTGCGCCTTGAGGATGAGGCCGAGGTTGGACATGGAACTGGCCTGGCCATTCTCGGCGGCTCGTCGAAACCAAGTCGTCGCCCCTTTGAGATCGCCCTTGCCGCTGAGCACGAGACCGAGGCGGTGCATGGCATCGGCATCGCCCTGGCGTGCCGCCCGCAGGTACCACGCCTCGGCCGCCTCGAGATCGCCCCGCTCGGCCAACATGAGGCCGAGTTTCACCATGGCCCCGGTGTCCCCCTGATCGGCCGTCTTGGTGACTTCGTCGACTTCGTCACCATGGCTCACGATGCCGCCCGGACGATCGGGTGCCTTGACGGGCGAGCCGCCTTCCGAGCTTTCGCGCGGGCGGCCACCAGGCGATATTCGATGGCGGCCGTTCTCGTGTTGGTCATATCGTTTGTTGTCGATCGCCGCTCGCGACTCGTTGGCCTGGTCCTTACTGACTGGTTCATGCTCGTCGTCAGGCGCCGCGGCAATGTCGCGACCGCTCGTCGCGACTGCTCGTCGTGCTTCCCGACCTCCTATAGGGAGAACTGGGCTGGCGGGTCAAGCTTTCGCAGTTGTTGGCCCCGGCGTCGACTTGCCCACACCCTGGGAGAACGCGCAAGCGAACTGAGCGCGACTCGGCGCGCGCGAGATGAGGCCAAGAGCCGGTGTGAACCCGCGTCAGGGGATCAGGGCGACCTTGCCCACCGCTCGCCGCGCCAACAGGTCGTCGAGCGCGGTTCGCACCGCCTCGAGGGCATAGGTGGTCGGCTCGACCGGGCTGATGCGATCGTCCGCCACCATGTCCAGCAGATCACCCAGCAGGGCCTGTTGGTCGCGGTGGTGCTGCATGGCCCAGATCCCCCAATCGATACCCAGCACCGCCCGGTTGCGCAGCAGGACCTGGTTGAGGGGGATACGGGGTATGTCGCCCGACGCGAAGCCGATCACCAGGTAGCGCCCACCGTCGCCGAGGGCTCGCAACGACGGCTCGGCGGCCGGACCTCCGACGGGATCGATGGTGACGTCGACCCCGGTCCCGCCGGCCCAGGCCCGCACCTCGTCCTTGATCGATGCCGTCGTGGTATCGATGACCGCTTCGGCTCCGGCACGCAGCGCCGCTGCTCTCTTGTCGGCGCTCGATGCCGCGCCGATGACCCGGCACCCGAGCGCGCGCGCCACGGCGATGGCGGCCAGGCCGATGCCGCCGCCGGCGCCGAGCACGAGCACGGATTCGCCCGGTTGCACCCGGGCCCGGTCGCGCAACGCGAAGAGGCACGTGCAGAAACTCTGGGTGAACGTGGCCGCTCGCGGCGCGTCGAGTCGGCCGGGGATGGTCGTGATCGAGCCGGCGGGGACGACCACGTGGCTGGCGAACCCGCCCAGCCCGGTAGAGGCCATCACGCGTTGCCCGACCGTGATCCCTTCGACGCCCTCGCCCACGGCCACCACACGCCCGGCGATCTCGCTCCCCGGGGTAAAGGGCAGCGGAGGTTTGATCTGGTAGTGACCGGCGATGAACAGGCCGTCGACGAAGTTGACGCCCGCTGCTTCGACTGCGATGACGACCTGCGATGCCGCGGGCTCGGGGTCGGGCCGCGCTTCGACCCGCAACAACGAAGGGGGTCCCAGTTCTGAGCAGATGACGGCGCGCATGGGCGGTCACGATAGCGGCCCGAGCGCGCCGCTCAGCGAACAGAACGGCGCGCCGGTCAGCGGACAGAACGGCGAGTAGTTCGCGCAACGGAACGGCGAGCAGAACGGGTCGAGAGCGGTGCGGTACCGTCGATCGGTGCGTGACGTCCGGCCGGCGCGACCCGAAGAGCTGGCGTTCCTGCCGGACCTCGAGGCGGCGTCCGACACCCTCTTCCTGTCCCTCGACATCGGCCCCTTGCCCCCTCCCGGCACGGTCGACGAGTTGCGGGGCGCGCTGGTGGTCCTGGTCGCCGGCGAGCCACCGGTTGGCTTCGCCCGGATCGACCGTCTCGGCGGAGGCGCTCATCTGGAACAACTCGCCGTGCACCCCGACCACGGGCGACAGGGCATCGGTCGGGCCCTGGTGCGATCGGCGTGTGGCTGGGCCGAGAAGGCGGGGCATGCCGAGATCACGTTGGCGACCTACCGCGACGTGCCCTGGAACGGTCCGTTCTACGCGTCGGAGGGGTTCGTCGAGGTCGGCCCGGCCGACGAGTGGTTCGTCGCGCGCGGCGCGTCCCGGGAGGCCCCGGTCATGTCCCGCTTCGGGACCCGGGTCGTCATGCGTCGTCCCCTGTGAGCTCGGGATAGCGGAAGCAGCTGACCAGGTGGTCGTTGACCAGCCCGGTCGCTTGGAGATGGGCGTAACAGACAGTCGGTCCGACGAACCGAAAGTCCCGTTGGCGCAGGTCGGCACTCACGGCTTCGGAGATGGGCGTGGTGGCCGGGATCTGTTCGGTGCGGCGCCATTTGTTCACTTTGGGACGCCCGCCCACGAAGCGCCACAAGTAGTCGTCGTACGATCCGAATTCGTCCTGCACGGCCAGGAAGGCTCTGGCGTTGCGCACCGCGCTCTCCACCTTGGCCCGGTTGCGGATGATGCCGGGGTCCAACAGGAGCTTCTGGACCCGCCTGGGCGTGAAGCGGGCCACCTTCTCGGGGTCGAACTCGGCAAAGGCCCGCCGATAGGCGTCGCGCTTCTTGAGCACGGTGAGCCAGCTCAACCCGGCCTGCGCCCCCTCGAGCACGAGGAACTCGAAGTGGGTGCGGTCGTCGTGCACCGGAACGCCCCACTCGGTGTCGTGATAGGGGATGTGCCAGGGGCCCGTGGCCCACCCGCATCGGGTGCGCCCGTCGGGCACGAACTCGTCCGGGGAGACGGCGGGGGACGGGGTCACCCGTGCAGAATAGGGGAGAGGTGTTCGGGCCTGACCCGGAACAGGACGTGCGGGCGGAGCGGGCTGACCGCCGGCAGCCCGGGGTGGTCGAAGTCCCCTCGGAGGTCGCGCGCCATGCCGATCCGGGTCATGACGGCCTGCGAGCGCCGGTTGAGGGTGGTGGTGAAGGCCACGATCTCGGTGAGAGACCCGGGGCCGAAGCCGTAGCGCAGGGCGGCCGAGGCCGCCTCGGTGGCGTAGCCGAGGCCCCACTGCTCGGGAGCCAACCGCCAGCCGATCTCGACTGCCGGGGCGCAGGGGAGGGCGGCGGCGACCCGGTGCAGGCCGACCAGTCCGATGAACGTCGGGCCGCCGGTCACTTCGACGGCCCAGAAGCCCCAGCCCTCGCGCTCGAGCTCGCTCGAGTAGCGCTCGACCATGGCCTCGCTCTCGGCCCGTGTGGGCGAGGACCCGAGCGACTCGACCACCGACGGGTGGGTGTTGAGGGCGGCGAAGGGGGCCAGATCTCCCGGCTGCCAGGGTCGAAGGAGCAGCCGGTCGGTGGCGACGGTGGCGACGGTGGCCGTGGGGCTCAGCCCTTCTGGGCCTGCTCGGCCGCCCACCGGTAGTCGGCCTTGCCCGACGGCGAGCGCTGGATCTGCGCCACGAAGATCACTTCCTTGGGCAGCTTGTAGCGGGCGATGAAGCCCGATGCATGGTCCACGATGGAGTCACCGTCGGCATCGGCACCCTCGGCCAGCTGGACCACCGCCACCACTTCCTTCCCCCAGCGCTCGCTGGGACGACCGGCGACGACGACGTCCGCCACGGCCGGGTGGCCGGCGATGGCCCGCTCGACCTCTTCGGCGAAGATCTTCTCGCCGCCGGAGTTGATGGTGACCGAGTCCCGACCCAGGAGCTGGATCTGGCCGTCGGCCAGGTGGCGGGCCCGGTCGCCGGGAATGGAGTAGCGCACGCCGTCGATCACCGGGAAGGTGCGGGCCGTCTTGTCGGCGTCGCCCAGATAGCCCAAGGGAATGTTCCCGGTCTGGGCCAGCCACCCGTTGCCCCCGTGCCCTGGTTCGAGCACCGTGGTCAAGGCTTCGTCCACCACCACCGTGCCCGGACCGGGCAGGAAGTTGCCCGCCGCGCCGTCCTTGCTCGTGACCACGAACATCTGGGCGCCGGTCTCCGAGGAGCCGCCCGAGTCCGAGATGAGCAGTTTGGGCAGCCGGGCCAGGGCCAACTCGCGCACGGCGGGCGTCAGCGGCGCCCCGCCGTTGCCCACGGCATAGAACGAGGAGAGGTCGTAGTCAGCCTTGTCGAGCTGCATGACCAGGGGCCGGAGCACGGCATCGCCCACGATGGTCATGGAGTTGACCTTCTCGCGTTCGACGGTGCGCCACACATCGTCGGGGTCGACCCGGCGTGGGTCGTCGGGGAAGACCAGGGTCGCGCCCTGGGCCATGAGCATGAAGGCGGCCCATTGCGCCGCGCCGTGCATGAGCGGGGGGAGCAGCATGAGCTTGATCGGAACGCCGTCGGTGAGGCGCTCGGTGATGCCCTCGTAGCTGGTCACGATCTCCCAGGTGCCGACCTTCCGCCCTCCCATGGCGGCCATGAAGATGTCGTGCTGGCGCCACAGCACGCCTTTGGGCATGCCGGTCGTCCCACCCGTGTAGAGGATGTAGAGGTCGTCGGCCGAGGGCTCGACCGGCACGTCCTCGGGTGACGAGGCGGCCAGCGCCGTCTCGTAGTCGACGGCGCCCGGAACGAGGTCGTGGCCCGAATCGTCGGCCACCTGCAGGAGGACGTCGGGCGGGGCATCGAGGGTGGGCAGCACCTCGGCCAACACCGGGGCCAGCGAGGCGTGGAGGACGAGGGCCCGGGGCCGGGCGTCGTTGAGCAGGTACCGCAGCTCCTCGCCGACGTAGCGGTAGTTGACGTTGAAAGGGGCGACCCGGGCGCGGTAGGAGCCCAGCATGCCCTCGAGGTACTCGTTCCCGTTGTAGAGCGCCAGGGCGAGGTGATCCTGCCCGGACTCGTGACCGGCCAGGTGCGCCCGCTCGGTGCGCACGCCGAGACCCTGGACGTGCAGGTACGAGGCCAGCCGCCGCGACCGGTCGGCCAGATCGCCATAGGTGAGGCGCCGGTCCTTCCACACGATGCACTCCCGGCCGGCCAGGGTCTCGACCAAGGTGTCGAAGGCCCGGGTGAGGTTGAACTGGACCGTGGTCTCGGGGGTGGGGGTATCGGTTGAGGGCACGGCGGGAACAGTACAAGCCAGGGCGGGTCGCGAGCCGGGCTCGGCGTCAGTGCCCGCCTCGGCGCCGGCGACCCGGCCGAGATCGGGGACGGTTCCCGGGGTCGTCGGATCATCGGCAAAGATGCAGCCGTGGAGAAGGGCGAACCAGGCACCACCGTCGTACGCAATCCGGCCACCGGAGACGTCATCACCGAGCTCCCGCCTCTCGCCGAACCCCAGGTCGACGCGGCCATCGGGCGGGCCACCGCGGCCTCGGCGCCTTGGCGGGCCATGGCGCCGGGCGATCGTGCCCGGCTCCTGCGCCGTTTCGCGGCCGAGATCGACGCCCGCCGCGAGGAGCTGGCCGCCCTCGAGGTGGCCAATGCCGGGCACGTGATCGACAACGCCCGCTGGGAGGCGGGCAACGTGCGCGACGTGGTGGAGTACTACGCCGCCGCGCCCGAACGCCACAGCGGACGGCAGATCCCGGTGCCCGGAGGCGTCAACCTCACCTTCTACGAGCCTGTGGGCGTGGTGGGGATCATCGTGCCCTGGAACTTCCCGATGGCCATCGCCGGCTGGGGGTTCGCACCGGCCCTTGCGGCCGGGAACACCGTGGTGCTCAAGCCGGCGGAGCTGACCCCGCTCAGCGCGTTGCGCATAGGGGAATTGGCGCTCGAGGCCGGGCTCCCCGAAGGGGTGCTGCAGATCCTGCCCGGGAAGGGCAGCGTGGTCGGGCAACGCTTCGTCACCCACCCCGACGTCCGCAAGATCTGCTTCACCGGCTCGACCGAGGTGGGGCGGACCATCATGGCCGGTTGCGCCGACCAGGTGAAGCGGATCACCCTCGAGCTGGGAGGCAAGAGCGCCAACATCGTCTTTGCCGATGCCGACGTCGCGTTGGCCGCCGCCCGCGCCCCCTACGGCGTCTTCGACAATGCCGGGCAGGACTGCTGTGCCCGTTCGCGCATCTTGGTGCAACGCTCGGTCTACGACGAGTTCATGGCGCGGCTCGAGCCCGCCGTGGCCGGGGTGGTGGTCGGTGACCCCACGAATGAGGCGACCGAGATGGGGCCCCTGATCTCGGCCGCCCAGCTGCAGAGCGTGGCTTCGTTCGTGCCCGAGGGAGCGCCGGTGGCGTTCCGGGGGACCTGTCCCGAGGGCCCGGGCCACTGGTTCGCCCCCACCGTGCTGGCGCCGGTCGACCCGGGGGACCGGGCGGCCACCGAGGAGATCTTCGGACCGGTCGTGGTCGTCATCCCCTTCGAAGACGAGGCCGACGCCGTCCGGTTGGCCAACGACACGCCCTACGGCCTGTCGGGGTCGTTGTGGACCCGTGACGTCGGCCGGGCCCTCCGGGTGGCCCGGGCGGTGGAGACGGGGACGCTGTCGGTGAACTCCCACTCCTCGGTGCGCTACTGGACCCCGTTCGGCGGGGCCAAGCAGTCCGGCCTCGGCCGCGAGCTCGGCCCCGACGCCCTGGACTCCTTCAGCGACGTGAAGAACGTCTTCATCAGCTCGGAATAGCGCAGAACGTCTTGATCAGTTCGCAATAGGTCGGAAGAACAGAAGAACAGAAGAACAGGAGAGCCATGAGCGACAGCCCGCCCTACGCCCGCCGTCTCGTCGACAAGGTGGCGGTGGTCACCGGTGGGGCCAGTGGCCTCGGCCGGGCCATGTGCGAACGGTTCGCCGCCGAAGGCGCCCGGGTGGCGGTGGTCGACGTCGACGAAGCCAAAGGGAGCGAGCTGGCCCAGGGGATCGGCGGCATGTTCATCGGAGCCGACGTGACGTCCGCCCCCGCCGTCGAGGCCCTGTACGAGGCGGTGGCCGGCCGCTTCGGCGGCATCGACATCTGCTGCAACAACGCCGGGATCAGCCCGCCCGACGACGACTCGATCCTCGACACGGGCCTCGACGCCTGGGAGCGGGTGCAGGAGGTCAACCTGACCTCGGTCTTCCTGTGCTGCAAATGGGGCATCCCCCACCTGCAGGCCCGGGGGGGCGGATCGGTCATCAACACGGCCTCGTTCGTGGCCACCATGGGCGCGGCGACCAGCCAGATCAGCTACACCGCCAGCAAGGGCGGCGTCCTGGCCATGTCGCGCGAGCTCGGGGTGCAGTTCGCCCGCCAGGGCATCCGGGTCAACGCCTTGTGCCCGGGCCCGGTCAACACCCCGCTCCTCCAGGAGCTCTTCGCCAAGGATCCCGAACGGGCGGCCCGCCGCCTGGTGCATATCCCCATGGGGCGCTTCGGCGAGGCCACAGAGATCGCCGCGGCGGCGGCGTTCCTGGCCTCGGATGACGCATCGTTCATCACCGCCGCCACCTTTCTGGTCGACGGCGGGATCTCCGCGGCCTACGTCACGCCGCTCTGACAGCTATCCGCCGGCCAGGTTGGAGCCCAGGTACGGACCTTGGGCATTGAAGCCGAGGCGCGCCATCACCGCCGGACGAGGGGTTCCGTTGTAGGGGATGTTGGAGTGGAATGGGGTGTAGACGAGCCAGATACCGCCGTTGGGGCCGGTGAAGAGGGACGGTTCGCCCGGACCGGCACCCTGGGCGTTGCTGGCCAAGAAGGGGGTGGTCGAAGTGTCGGCGCAGGGGCCGAGTGGCCCGTTACACCGGGCCACGCCGATGGCGTAGTCGTCCTGGTTGAACCAGTTGCCCGAATAGAACAGGTAGTACTTCCCGTGCACTTCGAAGAGGTCCGGCGCCTCGACGATGCGGCCCTGCCAGGTCTCATCCGGGCTGAAGATCTGGGTGGGCTGGCCGAGCAGATGCTCGCCGTCGGCACTCAGCGGTTGACTGTAGATGTGGGTGTGCGAGGTGCCGTTGACATCTGAGTTCTCGTCTGATTTCCAGGTCATGTAGGGCGTGCCGTTGCTGTCGACGAAGGTCCGCGGATCGATGGAGCCCCCGTCGGCCCTCTGGCAGATGAACGGGGTGGGGGCGGCGTCGTAGGGTCCCCCGATGCTGGTGGCGGTGGCGTCGCCGATGCATTCGATGCGAGGGTAGACATTCTGCAGCCAGGAGCTGAAGTAGAGCACGTAGTGGTCGCCGAACTGGTGGATCTCGGGGGCCGAGGTGCCACCACCCAGCGCCCAGGGGGGCAGGTACGGAAGGGCGTCGACGACCGAGCTCCACGTGTTGATGGTGGTTCCATAGACCTCGGGGATGTTGGCCAGGTTCTGGCCCTGCGACCCGAGGAGGTAGTAGGTGCCGTTCTGGAAGATCAACAACGGGTCGGACATGTCCTGCCCGTTGCTGATCGTGAGGGCGGGCCGAGTCGGGTCGGCAGCGGGTGGTGGGTTGTAGTCCAGTGCCGGGGGGTCCGGCGCCTTGGTCGTCGTGGTCGTGGTGCTCTGGGCGGTGACCGGCGGGTGCGCCACGGTCGCCGTGGCCCTCGGTGGCGTGGTGGACCCGGGGCCGACGAGCAGCAAGACGCCGGTCGTCGCGAGTGCGACGACGACCACGGTGACGACGTAGGAGGCCAGGCTGCCGCGCCGCGGTCGGAGGCGTTTCAGCATGGGGAAGAGTTGGGGAAACACGACAGTTGCCCTGGGGACGACGGGGCAAAAGGTGGGGAGAAGGTCGGGATTTCGCGAATTCCCATTGACCTGGTGTGACGAGTAGCGCAACCTGTCACCAGTTCGGAGACAGAAGCCCGCCGAACCCCAACCGAGCACCGCAAGGTGGGAGGAAGGGAAGCCGGAAGGAACGCCGCAAGGCAGCACCGAAGGTGGCCGAGAGAAAGCCGCAAGGCTGGACCGAGGGTCGGCTTTGAGTCCCGCAAGGGGCTCGCGGTCGGAGCGGGGGGAAGGAACCGAATGATGACGGTCCGTGCAACGGAACGGTGACTTCCCTGGAGTCGCCGGGCCAGGCCCGGGTCGGGATTGTCCGACACGATCCCGGCACGATGCCAGCGGGACGTCGCAGACGTGGCCCCGAGGAGCACGGGAGGCTTCGGCCGAACGGTTACTCGGGGTTGCGTCGCGCCCGGGGTCATACCCGGGACGATAATTCACGCGGGCGCACCCGGGAGCGCGGTCCGGTTGAGTCGGCCGGTTCAGTCGGCCGGTTCAATCCGGTGGGCTCCACAGGGTGGCCGGGCGCTCACCGCGGCCGATCTGGCGGCTCAGCTCCGCCTGGACCAGGCCCAGGTCGTCGGGGTGGGTCACCCCGATGCAGCGACCCGAGGCCGGGAGGACCGCGAAGGTGGTCGTGCCCAGGGACTGGGCCACCACTTCGGGCAGCAGGACCTCGGCTTCGACGGAAGCTCCCGTGGCTGCATCCATGGCGGTGCGCAACCTCTGGTGGAAGGAGGGCGTGAAGCCCCACAGGTTCATCGACACCCGGGCGTCCGGCGAGAGCGCCTCGGGCTGACGTCCGTCGGCGGATCGGAAGCCCCCGTCCCCGGTGGCGGTGACCAGCCGCCGCTCGTCCACGCCCAGGAGCTGACCGTCCGTCGATACCCGGCAGATACCCCGGGTGACCGGCGACCGCCCGATCACGGCGTCGGCCAGGCGAAAGCCGACCAGGGCGTCGGTGGGCCGGCGACCGCCCAGGTGCCCCGCCAGCAGCCCGGTGGCGGCCGGCCCGTAGACGTCGTCGGCGTTGCCCACGCCGTAGGGCGTGTCGCCCACGTGGGGGGAGGCGGCCAGCACTGCGTCGACGGTGCCCAGTGGGGCCTTCTGCAGGGCGAAGGCCACATCGACGCTCTTGGGCCAGACGTGGTCGACGTGATAGCGGATGGCCGGTCCCGTGTCCGGTCCGAGCACCAGCACAATCGTCCCGAAGCCGGCCCGCCGGGCGTCACTGGCGACCAGATCGAGCACCGCTTCGCCCCCGGGGCCCACCGGGGCCAGGGGTTTGCAGCCGCCGTAGCGACGGGCCCGGCCGGCCGCCAGGATGACGAAGGGTGGTGCGGCTCGAGGACCGGTCACACGCCCCAGCGGAGGACGGCGCTGGCCCAGGTCATGCCCCCGCCGAAGCCGGCCAGCAGGAGATGGTCGCCGGGGTGGATACGGCCGGTGTCGAGGGCGTCCTGCAGGGCCAGGGGGATGGAGGCCGACGAGGTGTTGCCGTAGCGGTCGATGACCGAGACGGACCGCTCCTCGGGGATGCCCAGCCGCTGGCACACCGCCTGGATGATGCGCAGGTTGGCCTGGTGGGGCACGAGCAGCGCGATGTCGTCGGGGCCGAGGCCGGCGTCGGCCATGGCCTGCTCGGTCGACTCGACCACGGCGCGGACGGCCTTGCGGAAGACCTCCTTGCCGTCCATGGTGAGGAAGCCCCCGTGCTCGGCCTTGAGCAGATGCCGCAGGGAGCCGTCGGAGTTGAGGTTCCAGCTCAGCAGCTGACCGGGTCCGTCGACCGGCTCGATCACCACGGCGCCGGCGCCGTCGCCCACGATGACGGCCAGGGACCGGTCGTCCCAGTCGGTGATCTTCGACAGTGTCTCCGAGCCGATGAGGAGAATGGGACCGGACCCGCTGGCGATGAGCCCGGCCACGGTGACGATGCCGTAGACGAACCCCGAGCAGGCCGCATTGATGTCGAAGGCGCCGCCGGTGATCCCCAGGCCGTCCTGGACGGTGGGGGCGGTACCCGGGACGACGCTGTCGGGGGTGGTCGTCGCCAGGATCAGATGGTCGATGTCGGCCGCGGTGCGACCAGCGTCCTTCAGCGCGGCCGCCCCGGCCTCAATGGCCAGGCCCGAGGTGGTGCCCCCGATGTGGCGCTGGCGGATGCCGGTGCGTTCGACGATCCAGCTGTCACTGGTATCGAGGCTGGCGGCCAGGTCGTCGTTGGTCACGATCTTGTCCGGCACGGCGATGCCGCAGCCGGTGATGCGGATGCCCCTCACGATCCGGGTCCCGCGGCGAGGGCGTGGATGGCGATGAAGCCGGCATCCCCCTCGATGATGCCGCCCGAATTGACGGCCAGGCCGAGACGGACGCCCTCGAGCTGGCGCCCCGTGGCGCGGCCGCGCAGCTGGTTGGCCAATTCGACCACCTGGGCCAGTCCGGTGGCCCCGAGGGGGTGCCCGCGGCCGACCAGGCCTCCGGACGAGTTGACCACCAGACCGGGCGTGTCGACGCCGGTATGGCCCGCTTCGGTGGCCGGACCCGCCTGTCCCTCCTTGAAGAGGCCGAGGGACTCGAGGGCGTAGAGCTCCTCGGCCGCGGTGGCGTCGTGCAACTCGACCAGGTCGAAGTCGGCGGGACCCATTCCCGCGGCCTCCCACGCCGCGTCCGCGGTCTGGGTCATGCGGTCGTGATAGTCGAGCAAGCCGTTGCCGGAACGGGCCACCGACGCGATGATACGGGGGGCGGGTCCGGGCGCCGGAACCGAGGGCCCGGCCACCACCACGGCGGCCGCACCGTCGGTGAAGGAACTGCACATGAGCCGGGTCAAGATGCCGGCCACCTGAGGCGCGGCCAGCACCTCCTCGATGCTGGTCGTGCGCTGGCACTGGGCCAGCGGATTGCGCGCTGCGTGGTCGAATGCCTTGACCGCGGCGGCGGCGATCTGGCGCAGGTTCACCCCCCGCTCGGCCATCATCCGCCGGCCCCAGGCATCGTTGAGGCCCATGAGGATGCTGCCGGCCGGGTTGTCCTCGACGTCGAGGAGCCGGTGGTGCAGGTCGAGCCGGTAGTCGGCCGGCAACCCGTCCTCGATCCCGGCCATGGTCTGGGCCCGGTCGCCCGTCCACATCTTCTCCACTCCGACCGCCAGCACCGGCCGGTCCTCGGCCGCCGCCACCAGGGTGGCCAGGTGCAGAGCGGAACTGCCCCCGGCGCACGAGTTGTCCACGTTGACGATGGCCACGTCATTGAGGCCGGCCTTGCGCAGCCAGGACTGACCGCGGACACAGGCCTGGTTGTTCAGTCGCCCCGCCGTGGCGTTGCCGAAGACGACCAGGCCGAGTTCGGCCGGGCCGACGCCGGCGTCGGCCAGGGCCTCGTGGACGGCCTGGTAGGCCATGGTCTCGGGCGAGAGGTCACGCCGGCTCATGTCGGTCATGCCGGTGCCCAAAATGGCGGGGAAGTTGTTCATGGGGCGGAGATGTTGTTCATTGGGGCGGAGAAGTTGTTCATTGGGAGGCGGAAGTTGTTCATGGGGGCCCCATCAGGCTACGCCGACCGGGACCGCGGCGGATCCGACGAAGGCGGCTCGCAGGGAGCGGAAATGGGCCAAGGCCCCGGTCCCGGCCACCATCACCACGATGTGGCGGGCCCCGGCCTCGGCGAAGCGGGTCAGCTCGGCGGCACAGGTATCGGGCGGTCCGGCCACCAGATGGCGATGAAAGGCCTTGGGGGGAAGCCCGTAGAGCTCGGAGAGCCACGCCGACCCCTGCACGCGCGCGACGTCACCGTCCGGTCCGACGTGGACGAAGGCCACCACGGCCGGCAGCACGGCGTCGGGGGTCCGACCGGCCGCTTCGGTCTCCTCCCGCAAGGCCGTGAGGGCGGTTCCGTATTCGTCGGGATCCAGGAACAGGGGAACCCAGCCGTCGCCGACAGCGGCCGCCCGGCGGCGGGCGGCCGCGCTGGACCCGCCGATCCACAGCGGCACGGGAGGGGAAGGCGGAAGTTGACGGTACTGCGGCGCCGGATCGCCCGCGCTGGCCCAGGCCTGCCGCACCGCGGCGAGGCCGGCGTCCATCAGGCGGCCGCGCCGGTGGAAGTCGACCCCGGCCCGGGCGTACTCGCCGGCATGGATGCCCACGCCCACGCCCAGCACGAAGCGGCCGTCGGACAGGTGCTGCAACGCGGTGACCTCCTTGGCCACCACCGCCGGCTGGCGAAGGGGGAGTTGGAGGACGCAGCTCCCCAGGGTGAGGTGCTCGGTGGCGGTGGCCGCCACAGCCAGCGTGGTCAGGCACTCGTTGATGGGATGCGGCCAGAAGAGATGGTCGACCGCCCACAACGAGTCGGCTCCGGACACCTCGGCCCGGCGGCACAGCTCGGTGAGATCACCGGCGGTCCCAGAGGTAATACTGTGGGTAGTACCACTTTCGAGGGGCAATTCTCCCTGCAAGGTGGCGGGGAGGATCAATCCGAGAGCCGGACGACGCACTCCGTTTCCTACCGGCGTCACACCATCATGTTACGCGCCAGCGCCTGCGCTGCCCATTCCGGGCATCATGGTCCGGCCACCGCGCCCGTCGCGCCCCCGGGGGCTCCCAGAACGGCCAAGCTGCAGCGGGCGGCGCAGATGGTCCGACCTTCGTCATCGGTGAGGGTGATGGCCCAGACCTGGACGGTTCGACCGGCGCGCAGCGGGGTCGCCGTGGCGGTGAGATGCCCGTCGCGCACCGAACGAAGGTGGCTGGCGTTGAGCTCGATCCCGACCACCTGGCGGTCGGGTCCGGCGGCCAACGACGCGCCGAAGCTGGCGGCCGACTCGGCCAGGAGCGCGGACACCCCGCCGTGGAGGATGCCGTAGGGCTGATGGACCTTCCAGGTCACCGGGAGGCGGAGCACGACGCATTCAGGTCCCGCCTCGAGCACCTCGACGTCGAGCAGTTCGTGGATGTCGTGCCGCCCGCTGGGAAAGGGCTGGCGCTCATCGGGCTCGGTCGGAGGGGGAGCGGACACGGCGGGATGTTACCGGTGCTCCGTTAGGCTCGTCGCGTGGCCGACGTGGTCGATCTGCGCAGCGACACCGTCACCCAGCCCACCCCGGCGATGCGCCGGGCCATGGCCGAGGCGGAGGTCGGGGACGACGACTACGGGGAGGATCCCACGGTCCGTGCCCTCGAGGAGGCGTTCGCGCAACGGCTGGGCAAGCCCGCCGCCCTCTTCGTGCCCTCGGGGACCATGGCCAACCAAATTGCCGTACGGGTCCTGACCACGGCCGGCACCGCCGTGGTGGCCGGGGCGCGCCACCACGTGGTGGCCTACGAGTACGGGGCGGCGGCCCGCAATGCGGGGGTGCAGTTCCACTGCGTCGACGACGGAGACGGCATGCTCGCTCCGGCGGACGTGGTCTGGGCGCGCTCGGCGGCCTCGCACCACCACCCCGCCCTCTCCCTCATCAGCCTGGAGAACACGCACATGGCGGCGTCCGGTGCGCCCTGGACCATGGAGGGGCTCCGGGCCGTGAAGGATGCGGCCGGGGACCTGCCCATCCACCTCGACGGCGCCAGGCTGTTCAACGCCGAGGTCGCCACCGGTATCCCGGCGAGGCGATGGGCGGCGGCGGTCACCACGGTCATGTGCTGCCTCTCCAAGGGATTGTGTGCGCCCGTGGGTTCGCTGCTGGCCGGTTCGGCCGGGGTGATAGAGCAGGGTCGTCTGGAGCGCAAACGCCTGGGTGGCGGCATGCGCCAGGCCGGAGTGCTGGCCGCACCGGGCCTGGTGGCCCTGTGCGACATGGTCGAGCGGCTGGCCGAGGACCATGTCCGGGCGGCCCGGCTGGCCGACGCCGTGGCCGGGCGCTGGCCGACCTGCGGTCTCGATCCCGCGTCGGTGAAAACCAACATCGTGACCTTCGCGCACCACGAGCCGGAGGAGTTGCTGGCGCACCTGGGTGCCCGCGGCGTGCTGGCCGGCACCATCGCTCCGCAGACGGTGCGCCTGGTCACCCACCACGATGTCGACGATGCCGGCCTGGAGCGGGCCATCGGCGCGCTGACCAGTGCGCCGAGTTGACGCGCGCAGTCGAGAGGAGACCATGAAGATCCGAATCGGTATCAGCGCCGGCGGCGCTGATCTTGGCCCCGACCAGATGGCGGGGCTCGGTCGGGCCGTCGCCGATTGCGGGTTCGACTCGCTCTGGTTGCCCGAGGTGCTGTCCCGCCCGGGTCCGGACCCCTTGGTCGGACTGGCCTGGACGTCCGGTGCCTGCCCCGCTCTGAAGATCGGCACCACCATGCTGCTGCCGGGTCGCAACCTGGTGTGGTTGGCCAAGGCGGTGGCCACGCTCGACGTCCTCTCGGGTGGCCGTTTCCTGCTCACCTTCGTGCCCGGGCTGTCCATCGGTGGTGAACGAAGCGCCATCGGGATCCCCACGGCCGAGCGGGGCACCCTGATGGACGACGCGCTTCCGGTGCTCCGCCGGCTGTGGGCCGGTGAACCGGTCACCCACGTCGGCCCGTCGGCAACGTTGCGCGACGTGACCGTCTCACCCCGTCCCGCGCAGGACCCCTTCGACGTGTGGCTGGGAGGGAACGCTCCGCCGGCGCTGGAGCGGTGCGGCCGCCTTGGTGACGGCTGGATCCCCGCCCTGTGCACCGTGGAGGATGCGGCGTCCGGCAAGAACGTCATCGACCAGGTGGCGGCGGAGCACGGGCGGACCATCAGCCCCGAGCACTTCGGCGTCAGCATCGCCTACGCCCCGCCCGGAACTGATCTGGGCGCCGAACCGATCAGCGCCCTGGCCCGCCGAGCCCGGGGCCGGCCCCTGGACGAGATCATCCCGGTGGGGCTCGACGGGCTGCGGTCCCTCATCGAGTCGTTCCTGGCGGCCGGGTTCTCCAAGTTCATCGTCCGGCCGCTCTCGCCGCCATCGGAGTGGCGAGCTGAACTCGAGCCGTTGGCTGCCGCGGTGGGCGGACTCCAGACATGACGTCCTTGAGTACGGACCGGCGTGCCGTGGTGCTGGCCTTCCTGCGGCGTCAGCGCGCGGACACGACGCCCCACCTCTTCGGTGATCTGCTCACGCACCTGTGCGGGGTGGAGGACCTCGTGCGCACCTGGGGCGGCGGCGACCTCCTGGCCCTGGCCGCCCTGGGCCACGCCACCTACGGCACCGACGGCTTCGAGCCCAACCTCCTCGAGCTGCCGGATCGACCGGTGCTCGCCGCCGCCGTTGGGGCCGATGCCGAGGCGCTGGTCTATTTCTATGCCTCCTGTGACCGCCATGACTTCTACCCCCAGATCGAGTCACCCCAGACCACGCCGGCCGATCTGCGGTTCCGTGATCGCTTCAGCGGCGCCGTGTTCGCGCCGAGCACCGACCAGGTGCGGTCCTTTCTCGACCTGACCTACGCCAACGAAGCGGAGTTGGCCGCGGCTTCTCCGGGTGGAGCGGCCGAGTGGACCTGGTTGGCCGACTTCTGCGTCCGAACCCGGCGGTGGGCCAGCCCGCGGTTCTTCACGGGAGCCGCCGAGCTCTTGGGCATCGGGCCGTGACCGGGTCCTGACGGGGCCCTTACGGGTCCTGACGGGGCCCTGACGGGGCCCTGATCGGACGAGACGGCTTCTCCCTTACGCTTGCTCGAATGACGGATCGACCCCTGACGATCATGGCAGTCCACGCCCATCCGGACGACGAGGCCACCGGCACCGGAGGGATCCTGGCTCGCTATTCCGACGAAGGAGTGCGGACCGTGCTGGTCACCTGCACCAACGGCGAACTGGGGGACGGGCCGGGCGGGGTCACGCCGGAGGACCCGGCCCACGACGAGGCGGCGCTGGTGCCGCTTCGTCGTGCGGAGCTTGAGGACAGTTGCCGGATCCTCGGCGTCTCGGATCTCGAACTCCTGGGCTACCACGACTCGGGCATGGAGGGGTGGCCCCAGAATGAGGCGCCCGGATCGTTCTGGCAGACACCGGTGCCCGAGGCCGGCCACCGCCTGGCCGACCTCATGCGTCACTACCAGCCCCAGGTGGTGGTCACCTATGACGAGAACGGCTTCTACGGCCACCCTGATCACATCCAGGCCAATCGCATCACGCACGCGGCAATCGCGGAGTGTGGGATCCCCGACAAGCTGTACTACACCGCCATCCCCCGTTCGATGCTCCGCAGTTTCGCCGAGACGCTGGCCGCCGCCGGGATCGACAGCCCGATCTCGGTGGAGGAGAACCCCGAGTTCGGCACGCCCGACGAGCTCATCACGACCGGCATCGACTGCTCGGCGGTGGTCCGGCGCAAGTACGCCTCGCTGGCGGCGCACGCCAGCCAGAGCGACAACATCTTCTTCCTGGAGATGGGGGAGGAGCTCTTCGGCACCGTGATGGGTCAGGAGCGGTTCGTCCGGGTCCTCGACACCACGGGCTCCCCCACGCCCGAGGACGACCTCTTCGCCGGCCTCCGCCGGGCGAACTGAGCCGGGCCGGCGCCTCTGCTGGGAGAAGAAGACGCAGACCCGGCTCGTCATTGTGTACGGAGTTCGGGGCCGGAGGGATTGGCCGCAGTCCCCGTGGAATCCCTCGGGCCACGCCGCCCGTAGTACCTCGGATGGCAGAATTGACCGTGACCGAGAGCGGGGTGTCCGACGAAGCACTGCTGGCCGGCATGGCGGTGGGGGACCAGAGTGCCACCGTCACCTTCGTGCGGCGCTACCAGCGTCGGGTGTTCGGGCTGGCCCACGCCATGACCGGGGACAGCAGCGTGGCCGAGGAGGTGGCCCAGGAAGCCCTGATCCGGGTGTGGCGCCACGCGCCGGTGTTCGATCCGCGCCGGGGCTCGGTCACCTCGTGGGTGCTGACCATCACCCGGAACCTGACCATTGACGCCTTGCGTCTGCGCCGGGCCGTGCCCACCGACCCGGATGACTTCGCCGCCACGGCGATGGTGAGCCTGGAACACAACCCAGAAGATGCCGTGCTCCGGGGTGACGTGCGTCATCTGGTGCGCCACGCCCTCTCCGAACTGCCCCCCGAACAACGGAGGGCCGTCGTCCTGGCCTCGGTCTACGGTCGGACGGCTCTCGAGATCAGCCAGGAAGAGGGCATCCCGCTCGGGACGGCCAAGACCCGTATCCGGACCGGCCTGCTCCGGCTGCGCGCCACGGTGGAACACGCCCGTGGGTCGGAGGAGGAGCGATGAGCATCGACCGAACCGACTCGTGCGCAGAGATCTCGGCCGTCCTCCCCGAGTTGGCCCTGGGCGTCCTGACCGGACGCGACCGGGCCGCCGCCCTGGCCCACATCGAATCGTGCTCGCGCTGTGCCGACGAGCTGGAGCAGCTGGCCCGGGCCGCCGACGCCGTCGTGCGGGTGGCTCCCGAGCTCGAACCTCCGGTGGGGTTCGAGGGGCGCCTGTTCAGCCGCATGGGGGTCACCGGAGACGCGGCCCCGGCCCTAGCCCCGACGCCGGTCCCGTCCCCGAACAGGCGCTTCCGGACCCGACCCCGCACGTGGATCCTGGCGAGTGCCGCCGCGGTGGTGGCGCTGATCGTCGGCCTCGGCCTCGGCTGGTCCGCATCGACCCCGTCGACCAACCGGACCCAGGCGACGGGCCAGCACGCGGCCAACGCGACGGTATCGGCCGCCCTGAGGGAAGGCGGGCGACCGGTGGGGCGCGTCTCCATCTCGGGTGGCTCGAGCCCATGGATGAACATGACCCTGGACGACGCCTCGGTCGAGGGCGCGGTGACCTGCCGAGTGGTGACCGGCGATGGAGTGACGCACGTGGTGGGCACGTTCACCGTCAAGCAGGGTTACGGCGCCTGGGGCGCACCGCTTCCCGTGTCGTCCCGGGACGTCCGCCGGGCCCTGGTGGTGTCAGCCAGGGGGACGGTGATCGCCACCGCCGCCCTGGGCTGACACCGCTTCCGCTTAGTAGCGGTAGGTGTCGGGCTTGTAGGGGCCGTCGACCGGCACGCCGATGTAGTCGGCCTGCTCGGGGCTGAGCTCGGTGAGCTTCACGCCCAGCGCGCCCAGGTGCAGGCGGGCCACCTTCTCATCGAGGTGCTTGGGCAGGACGTAGACCTGGTTCAGGTATTGGCCGGTCTGGGTGAACAGCTCGAGTTGCGCCATGGTCTGGTTGGTGAACGAGTTCGACATCACGAAGCTGGGGTGCCCGGTGGCGTTGCCCAGGTTCAGCAGCCGGCCCTCTGAGAGCACGATCACCGCGTGACCGTCAGGGAAGATCCACTTGTCCACCTGGGGCTTGATGTTGACCCGCTCGATCCCGGGGATCCTGGCCACTCCGGCCATGTCGATCTCGTTGTCGAAGTGCCCGATATTGCCGACGATGGCCTGGTGCTTCATGCCGGCCATGTGCTGCGCCGTGATGATGTCCTTGTTCCCGGTCGTGGTGATGATGATGTCGGCCACCGGCAAGATGTCCTCGAGCGTGGTCACCTGGTAGCCCTCCATGGCGGCCTGCAGCGCGCAGATGGGATCGACCTCGGTCACCACCACACGGGCGCCCTGCCCGCTCAGCGACTGGGCGCAGCCCTTGCCGACGTCGCCGTAGCCGCAGACGACGGCCACCTTGCCACCGATGAGCACGTCGGTGGCCCGGTTGATGCCGTCGACCAGCGAGTGACGACAGCCGTACTTGTTGTCGAATTTGGACTTGGTCACCGAGTCGTTCACGTTGATGGCCGGGAAGAGCAGTTCGCCCTTGCTCGCCATTTCGACGAGACGGTGGACACCGGTGGTGGTCTCCTCAGTCACGCCCTTGATCGCATTGGCGATGGATGTCCAGCGTTGCGAGTCCTCGGCCAGGCTGCGCCCCAGGAGGGCGAGCACGAACTGGAACTCCTCGGACTCCGCCGTCGAGGGATCGGGCACCAGCCCCGCCTTCTCGAACTCGACGCCCTTGTGGACGAGGAGCGTGGCATCGCCCCCGTCATCGAGGATCATGTTCGGGCCACCCTCGCCTGGCCAGAGCAGCGCCTGCTCGGTGCACCACCAGTATTCCTCGAGCGACTCGCCCTTCCAGGCGTACACAGGTACCCCCTGGGGATGTTCGGCCGTGCCGCCGGGCCCCACCGCGACCGCGGCCGCGGCGTGGTCCTGGGTCGAGAAGATGTTGCAGCTGGCCCAGCGCACCCGCGCCCCCAGCGCGGTCAGCGTCTCGATGAGCACCGCGGTCTGAACCGTCATGTGCAGAGATCCGGTGATGCGCGCTCCGGCCAGCGGCTGGCTGGCCGCGTACTCGGCGCGCATGGCCATCAGGCCCGGCATCTCGTGTTCGGCCAGGACGATCTCCTTGCGGCCGAATTCGGCCAGCGACAGGTCGGCCACCTTGAATGGCAGCGCGGTCTGGTCAATGGGCATGGCAACTCCTTTTTCGATTGGATGTCTGGTGCGCGGGCGCGGACCCTTTGCGGGGCCATACGGCGGAAGCGCAGCGCACGTGCTCCGACCTCTGTCGGAGGCCGTCTACCCACGACCAGGATACGCCCTCGGGGCGGTCGGGGTGAAACCGGGCGTGATCCGCTCAGCTGGGAAGGTGCTCGAGTCAACACCGACCGGCGCCGACGGGCCACGACGGATACCTTCTTGGCCAGGCGACGACGGCGAAGGACTGGTCCTAGTCTTGCGAACCATGTCGGCCAAGGGGCGTCCCATCGCGTCGAAACGAATTCTGCTGAGGGCAACCATCTTGGGCTGCGTGGCCATAGTGCTCTTGGGCTACGGATCCACTTCCTCGGCGAGCTCGTCGAGGAGCACATCCGCGGCGGCGCGGCGCGTCACATGGATGCGGGGTTACGCCGCACCGGGCACTCCAGCCAGGTACGACAAGGTGGGGATCATAAAGGTCGGGCCGAGCGGTGCGAAGAACGTGCTCGTCCTCGAGCCTGGTACCTCGGCCGCCGCCGCCTACTTCGTTCCTCTGGCCCAGTGGATCGTCTCGAAGGCCGGTAACTGGCAGGTCTGGTCGGTCGAGCGACGGGAGAACCTGCTCGAGGACCAGTCGGAGCTGAATCTGTACAAGGAGCACAAGGCTACGACGACGCAGCTCTTCGACTACTACCTCGGCTACCTCAAGGATCCGAGCATCACCCATCACTATCATCCCGTCGCGAACACGAGCGTCGGATTCGCCAAGCAGTGGGGATTGAACGTCGCCGTCCAGGACCTCCACATCGTGATCAGTGCCGCCAAGAAGCTGGGCGGAAAGGTGGTGCTCGGTGGCCACTCGCTCGGCGGGTCGGTGGTCACGGCCTACGCCACCTGGGACTTCGGCGGCCATGCCGGAGCCGACCAACTGGCGGGCTTGGTCTACATCGACGGAGGGAGCACCCCCCCGGTGAGCGCCCAGGCGGCGACGCAGACACTGACGGCACTCGAAGCACCCAGCGCGAGCCCCTGGCTGGAATTCGGCGGTATTGCGGCACCGTACGCCGGATTGTTCGAGGCGTCGGGAGCTGCATCTGCACTGTTGGACCCGAATGGGACTTCGCTGGGTCAGACCTCGGGACTCCTGCCCTCAGACATCGTTCCTTCGGTACGGGTGACCAACGTGGGCCAGTACGGCTACGCGCTCGAACGCGTCGACTTCACCCTCGAACCTGCTGGCGGCCCAGGCGCACCTCGGTCGGGGCGTGGCCGCAAAGGGCCCGGTCCACGGCTGGAACGGGTCTGGGGCTCTCACGCCGATCAACCGCTTCGCGACCATGTTCTCGGGTGCGGGGATTCACAACAGCAACGGCACCGAGTGGTACTTCCCCCAACGTTTGACGGACGACACCGGCGCCGTTGACAACGGGAACGCCAATCCGGCCCAGAGCGTGCTCGACGTCGATGCCACCATGGGTCACAGCCTCCCGAAGAACCTACTGATCTACGCGTTTGGGGCACGACTCGGCGGTGCAGGCGTGCCCGAGGACGCGCAGACTTTGGCCCAACAGTCGGGCATACCCAAGAGCAACCTCACCCTGGCGAACTACCAGAGCACCTACTCTCACAATGACCCGGCTGGCGCGTATCCCGACAACGCGTTCTTCCAGCGACTCGTACCCTTCCTGGGCAAGGTCGGCGGCAAGGGATAGCCATCTGATCAGCACCGCTTCGGGCACAGAGCGAATAGCCCACGGCCGTTCGGCGTGGTCAGGTGGCATGGCCTGTCCTATCCTGCGTTTCGGTTGAGAACGCGGAAGGAGCGGGCTCGTGTCCCGCGATCCTCCACCAACGTTGCCGGTGTACCAGGTCGTGGTGGACTACGACTACCTGGGCACCCCCGGCTCGATGACCGTCAACTACGCGTCGGAGGGTACCTCCGCGTGGGTGTCGATGCCGCCCCAGAGCCTTTGGCCCTGGGTGGTCGTCACCCAGGAGCGGTGGATCAGTGCCCCCGGCCGGACAGTGGCCGGGTTCGAAGGCCGTTTGACACCCGTGCCTGTCCCCACTGTGCCACCCACTTCGCACAGGGTGGCGAGCGCAACGGCGTCCCACGACTCCTCCTCGACTTCGTCCGCACTCGTGATCGTTGGACTGGTGGTGCTCGTGGCCGTGATCGCAGGGTTCGGCCTCCTGCTCATCCGCCGACGCCGCGCCCACGCCACCGAGAGCTGACCCGATTGCCGGTCTTGGTCGGCGGATGAGCGCGAGCCTGATGTGCGTTTCCGCTGTACGCTTTGGCCGCAGGCAGCCGCGGAGCGAGGATCTCCGGGCTCTTTTCTATCCACCGCCCCCGTAGCTCAGGGGATAGAGCATTGGTTTCCTAAACCATGTGCGAAGGTTCGAATCCTTCCGGGGGCGCCACTTCCGGGGGCGCCTTCTTCCGGGGGCGCCTTCCGGGGACGCCAAGCCACCCGGTGCGCGAAGCTTCAGGGGTTGGCCACCGTGGAGGCAGCCATGTCCCAGGTCCGTGTCCACAACTTCTCGATCTCCCTGGACGGGTTCGGGACCGGCGATGGCATCACGTTCGACGCCCCGTTCGGGCACGCCGGCCATCGCCTGCACGAGTGGTATTTCGCCACCCACTTCTGGCACACGATGGTCGGCGATGCCGGTGGCACCGTCGGTGTCGACCATTCGTTCGCCGAACGGATTGAACTCGGGTTCGGCGCGGAGATCATGGGCCGGGGCAAGTTCGGGCCGCAGACCGGCCCGTGGACCGATGTTGGCACCGACGACGAGTGGCGGGGCTGGTGGGGGCCGAACCCGCCGTTCCACACGCCGGTGTTCGTGCTGACGCACCACGCGCGCCCGCCGATCGAGATGGAAGGGGGCACCACGTTCCACTTCGTCGACGCCAGCCCCCAGGAGGCGCTCGATCTCGCCCGGGAAGCGGCCGGTGACCTCGACGTGCGCATCGGCGGTGGCCCAACCGTCGTCCGCGAATTCCTCGCCGCCGACCTCATCGACGTGCTGCACGTCGTGCAGGTACCGATCCTGCTCGGCCGCGGCGTTCGCCTGTGGGACGGCATCGAAGGTATCGAGGAGCGCGACGACGTCGAGGCGGTCTCGTCACCCAGCGGCGTCACCCACCTGACCTTCACCCGTCGCTAACCGAGCCTGCGGATATGCGGCGAGGTCGTCGCCCATCGGCGGCCACTGGCCAACGCCGAAGTCCACCAGCGATTGCGGTCTCAGGCGGCCTAGGCTTGGCGACGAGGAGAGGAGGTGGGGCATGGACCCGAAGTTCGAGGAGGGGTGGTTCACGGATCCCTATGGGAGCCACGACGCACGGTGGCTGTCCGAGGGAACGGCCACGGCCCTGGTGCGCGACGCCGGGGTCGAGGGCCACGACCCACCGCCCGACGAGCCGCCGCGATTCGAGCCTCAACCCATAGAGGTGGGTACCGACGTGTCGGCAGACGTGGAGATGCGCCGGGCCGATGACTGGAAGGGCGATCGGGACTCAGAGGCGTCGCGGATCTTCGACGTGGAGGCGGCAAATATCGCCTCCCTCAACCTGCCGCCGGGCGGCTGAACCCTCGGGCAGAAGTGCGATCCGCCCAGCCGGGCTGAATATCGCAGGCACCCCGCATCGTCAGGTCCCGGACCGTCGTCGGGGTGAGGAGGTTCCCTCCTATCGTGTGCCCCAATGCCACGTCGGCCCGTCATCGCCTACCGGCGCGAGTACGCATTCGCCCTGACTCCCGACGAGCTGTGGGATGCCATTGCGCACGTCGACGAGTTCGAATCGTGGTGGCCGTGGCTCGAAGAATTCCGCCTCGAGGGAGACACCCTGGCGGAGGGGTCTGTGCTGCACGGAGTGATCGCCCCTCCACTGCCCTATCGGATGCGCGTCCGGGTCGAGTTGACCCGGTGTGAGCGGCCCGTCGCCATTGACGCCGATGTGCACGGCGATCTCGAGGGCCGGGCGAGTCTTGAGATGGGCCCCCTCGACGGCGGCACACGAGTCGGGGTGGCCTGGACGGTTGAGATGATGCAGCGCCCCATGCGGCTGGCCAGTCGCCTGGGTCATCCCCTCCTGCAATGGGGCCACGACCGCGTCGTAGAGGCCACGGTCGCGGGCTTTCGCCGACGGGTCGAGTCGGCCTAGCCCAGGCGCTCGACGGCTATCGATGCCGCCAGGAGCACGAGGCCCCACGACATGGCCCGCAGCGCCTGTTCGAGGGGAGCCAGGAGAGTTCGGTCGCCGAGGGGAATGGCCCGACCGTCCTCCAGGGTGACGTGGCCCTCCACCTCGGTGGCTCGGCGACGGATGATCCGGGCCGGGGTGCTCAATCGACGTTGCGCGGCTGACAACGCAAAGGCTGCGGCCGCGGCGAGTACCGGGCTCAGGGCCAGACGCCCCGTCTGGGCCACGTAGGCCACAAGTACCGGGAAGGAGCCCCAGGCCAGCGCGAACCCGACATCGGTGTGGATCACCCCTCCGAACAACTCCAAGTTGTAGGCGACGACGAGGAACGGGCCCAGCACCATGAACGGGATCAGCGCCCATCCGACCTGGATCACACCGGCCACACCGAGGGCAACCGCACCGGCCAGACCCACAGTGGTCAGTGCGACGAGAGCCGAGGTTGGTATCCGTGTGCCCAGAGGACGCCCATGGAGCTCGTCGAGGGCATGGGCGGCGATCCCGACGGCAAAGAAGAACGCCAGCAACGTGCCGATGAGACGGGTCAGATTGACGTGGGGCGCCAGGCACGCGCCGATCACCACATAGGCCAGGTGCCACGCGGTATAGGGAGGGTGCAGCAGGGTCCACCAATCCCTCCAGCCGCCAGGGCGGGCGGCGTAGAACGCCGGGCGCCCGGGCGCCCTCGTTTCGGAGTGCGGGGCCGGCAGGGCCGGCGGAGGCGGAACCCCGATCTCCGCGCTGGTGACGTCGGGGTCCGGCCCGTCACTCATCGCGGCGATATCCCCACATCACCAGACCACCACCGAGACTCATGACGCGCGTACCGACGTGCTCGAAACCGGCCTTGCGCCAGGCGTCCTCTGTCCACGACAACGGGTAGCTCCGGTAGTGGGCCGAGATGTTGGGGCCGAGAAACCGTCCCACCCTGAACCATTCGCTCCCTCCGGTCACCCAGCCACCGAGCGGGAGGAGCAACCGGGTGTAGAGCCACCACCAGAATCGCCAGAATCCGCTCGGGGGAACGAAGAATTCAAGGCTGGCGACGGCGCCACCGGGCTTCACGACCCGGGCCAGCTCGACCAGCGTGGCCTGGGGATCATCCACGTAGCGAAGCAGGTAGGTGAAGGTCAGCGCGTCGAACGTGTCGTCAGGGAACGGCAATTGCTCGGCTCGCCCGGCCACGAGTTCGATCCGCCCGGCCAATCCGGCCGTGGCGATGTTCTCGCGACCGCGGGCCAGCATGCCCTGAGTCAGATCCACGCCGACGACAGTGGACGACGCGCGCGTCGCCAACTGCAACGCGACACCGGCCGTTCCGGAGGCGACATCGAGTACCCGCCCCGGTGACTCGGGCACGATCCGGTCGATCATGGCCCGTCGCCAGCGGCGGTTCTGTCCCATGGAGAGAACCTCGGCCAATCGGTCGTAGCGCTGCGGCAACGATGTGAACAATTGCTGCGCGAATCGGTTCCGATCGCCGGCAATGAACCGCACCATGCTACCTCCCTGGGTGAGAAGATCTCACACTAGATCGGTGCCGCGAGAAAGCGCGAGAAAGGAGGAAAGTGGGAGCCTGTCGCTTTGACGTCCTCGTTGCCGGCAGCGGCCCGGCCGGCAGCGTCGCCGCCCTTGTACTGGCGAAAGGCGGGGCGCGGGTGGCGTTGGTCGACAAAGCCACCTTCCCGCGCGACAAGGCGTGTGGCGATCTGGTCGGGCCTCGGGGACTCCAACTGCTGGCCGACCTCGGTCTGGCGATGCCCCCCGGCCGCGAGGTCGGCGACATGCTGGTCGTCGGACCGACCGGCCGCCGGGTTCGCCTCCCCTCCGCCGAAGGCCTCACCTACCCCGGGCATGGGACGGCGGTGACGCGCCAGGTGTTCGACGCGTTGCTCCGCAACGCCGCGATCGACGCTGGAGCAACGGCTGTCGTGGCGCGGGCAGACGAACCACTGGAGGCGGGCGGACGCACTGACGGCTACCGATTGAGCACCGGACAAGAATTGCGGGCCGATTTCGTGATTGGTGCAGACGGCGCGACCAGCCGCGTCGCGGCGGCGGCCGGCCTGGTCGAGGAGAGCAGGGTCCTCTGGGGATTCGCCGTACGCACGTACCTGCCCCAGACAGTCGAGCTCCCCGCCATCGTCTTGTGGGAGCCGACGCCACGGCGCGCCTTTCCCGGATACGGCTGGGTGTTCCCGGGAATGGAAGGTGGTGCCAATGTCGGCCTCGGCGTCGGGACACTGTCGGACCGCAGGGCGGGCGCACATGCCCTCCGGGCGCTGCCGGAATTCCTCGCCCACCTGCGCGCCCTGCGACTTCTCGACTCGCCCTCGACACCGTCGCGTCGCCTCGGCGGCTGGCTCAAAATGGGCATGGTCGGGACGATCCCGGCGGCCGGCCGGGTGCTGCTCGTCGGCGACGCCGCCGGGCTGGTCAACCCGCTGCAAGGGGAGGGGATCTCCCAGGCCATGAGCAGCGGTCGGGCCGCCGCCGAAGCCGTCCTCAACGGACCGGGCCAGGTGGCCGCGCACTATCGCGCCACCCTCGCGGCCGCCCACCTCCCGTATCATCGGATCACCGCAACCGTGCAGGCTGCGCTCGTCGGTCGACCCAGGGCCACCTCGGCGACAGCCCGCCTGCTCACCGTAGCCGGCCGAGGAAATGCGCTGGCTGGTGGTTGGGCCGTCTTCTGGAACGAACTGCTCGATGGCGCGCCACCCGGCCGCCACCGAACGATTGCATCTGCCGTCACCAGGGCCGGTGGCTCGTTGACCGCCCGCACGGCGACGGCTCAGTGGTTCGACGCCACCCTTGGCTAACCGTCCTGCCGGGCGAGCGCATCGAGCACCGAACGGAGAAACCATTCCCGGATGGCGAAGAGCGGTCGATCGTCAACCAACAGCCGGTAGGCGCGGGACCAGACGATCTGGGAGGCGAACGCAGAAAAGGTGGTGCGGGCTTCTCCCCCGACCGGGTGGGGTGGGGGGAGCGATTCTCTGCCCAACTTCAACCCATGGGCCACCAGGACGCGGCCGATCGGATCGCTGGTCTCTTCCAGTCGCGCCCGTGTCTGCTGCGGCAGCCGTTCCGCGACGAACGTGGACTCTGCGTAGACATAGGCTCGGCCGGTGGTGTGCCCCTTCAGCACCGCCACACGCTGGGTCAGGGGCTGACCGGCCGGTATCGCGAGGCCGTCCTCCCCATTCGCGGGTACCGGGTACCGGCCGAGCACGTCAGCGACAAGTGGTTCACCGGTGAGCTTCTCTATGAATTGGGTGACGGTGTCCGGACTCTCGAGGAGCGAGCGCTCCAGCTCCACCCGATCATTCACGGAACGACATCACCGTGCAATTCAACCCGCACGGCTACTTCGGGGTACACCTTCAGCATGAGCATGCTCGGTGGCTTCATGTCGAATTCCCGGATGTCGAAGACGTAGTCGCCCCGCAACTCGATGGTGGACAGGTCGTGGACCTCGATCGCCATGTCGTGCTCGAAATTCCGGGTGTGGCCGTGGAAGGAGAGGTCTCCCCCCACCATGAAGCGGCCGCTCGACTCGGTCGCGCCGAAGCTGGTGATCCGCCCGGTGATGGTCGGAAACCGTCGCGCGTCGATTCGTCGTTTCAGCTCCCGGTCATAGAGCGCGTTCCCCGACGTGAGGCGATCCACCGACAACGCAAGCTCCCCGAAGACGGGGAACGAGAGATCGACGCTCCCATCGGCCCGCAACGTGACTTCCACCCAACCTTCGAGGCCCCGCGTCTCGGTACGGATCGGGTGCAAGTTGGAGCGCGCGTCCACCCAGACACACGATCGGGTTGCATCGAGGCTGAATCGAAGCGGTGGCATTGCGGTCCTTCTCCCTGGCGGGTCGGGCGACTGCGTGCCCACACCATAAGCGCCGGGCATGTCCGGGGCATAAGGTCATGGGATGTCACGACTCGACATTCCCCAAGGCGAGGGCGGCGACGCGGTACAGCTGTGGTCGCTCCGGCCCGAGATGGGAGTGGCGGTCAACCGTTTGGTGGACGCCGCCTACAACAAGAGCATCCTTCCGGTGCGGGTGCGCGAGGCGGCGCGTCTGCGGATCGCCCAGCTCAACGAGTGCACGGTCTGTCTGGCCTTCCGAGCCGACACGGTCAGGGCACAGGGGTTGACCGAGGACTTCTACGGGCACGTCGGCGCCCCTGGCGGTGGTGCCGGCTTCAGCGAGCAGGAGCGGCTTGCCATCGAGTATGCCGAGCGGTTCGCGCTCGATCACATCGGCATCGACGATGCCTTCATTGACCGGATGAGGTCGTGCTTCACCGATCCGGAAATCCTCGATCTCACCATTTGCCTGTCGGCCTTTCTCGGTTTGGGCCGGACGTTGCGCGTTCTCGGCATCACCGAGACCTCGCTCACCGACGTGTAGGACGCGTCAGGGAGTCGGTCGCTCCGGGGTTTCGAAGGCGGCGTCGCGTTCGCGAACGGCGTCGCGGAGTCCGATCTCGCCGATCCGGTCCGAGAAGGCAAGCGCCTCTGGTGCCCGATGCCCGATGGCGTCGTTGAGGGCGGCAAATTTCTGGAGCTGCGATCGGCCCATGAGCTCGACGCCCATGTTGACGACCCGCTTGTTCGCGACGAGAAGGTCGCGTCCGATGAGCGCCATGCGGGAGGCCATCTCGAGAACGACGTCATCGAGAGAGTCCGGCGGGGCGGTGGCGACGACCAGGCCGATCGCTTCGGCCTGACGTCCGGTCAGGGTGTCGCCCGTGAGCAGGAGTCGCTTCGTCCACTGCGGACCCAGGTGGTAGAGCCACATGTTGGTGGGCGGGACGCCCATGGAGCGCACCGGCGGAAAGCCGATGCGCGCGTCCTCGGCGGCCACGACCAGATCACACTGCAGCGCCAGATCGGTTCCTCCGGCCAGGCAGTTCCCCTGCACCTGGGCGATCACCGGAAGGGCGCAATCCCACACTCTGGTCCAACCCGATGCCAGCTCGAGCATGGCGGTCACGTCATCTTCGATGGCGCCGTGCGGCGCGAAGTCGCCCGGTTCAACGTCGTCAGCGATATAGCCGTACCCGGAGGAGAACGAGCGACCGGTGCTGCGGATGATCACGACGCGGACCGCCTGGTCGATTTCGGCCGCGGCAACGGCCTGCAGTATCTCGCGGACGCAGCGCGGCGTCAGGGGATTGTGCTGGTCCGGACGATTGAGGGTCAGACGGCGGACGTAGCCAATCTGCTCCACGGTGACGGTGGCGAAATCCGGCGTCATCACACACTCCTCGCTGCCTCATCGGACACCAATGGGGCCTTCAGCACCTTGCCGGCCTGGTTGCGCGGCAGGGCGTCGACAAAGGTAATGCGGCGCGGCACTTTGTAGGCCGCCAATCGATCGAGCAGGAAGGCCCGGATCTCGTCAACCGACGGCACCCGACCGGGGCCGATGACCAGCCACGCGGCCACATCCTCCCCGAGTACGGGGTGGGGGACGCCGGCCACGGCGGCGTCGAGCACATCTGGATGTTCGAAGAGGACATTCTCCACCTCGCCGGGAACGATGTTGTGCCCACCCCGAATGATGATCTCCTTCTGCCGTCCGACGATCCAGAGGAAGCCGTCGCGATCGACGTAGCCGAGATCGCCGCTGTGCAACCAGCCCATGCGCCACGTCCGCGCGGTGGCGTCCGGGTCATGGAAGTAGGACCGTTGATGCCCCGCACCCCTGACGGTGATCTGCCCCACGTGGCCGACCGGCACCTCCCCCCCGTCGGCGTCGATGATCCGTACGACCACTCCGGGCAGGGGTCTGCCGACCGATCCGCTGTGCCGCCCCCCATCGCCGGGGAGCGTGGCGGTCACCGCACCGAATTCGGTCATACCGTAGCCACACATGACTTCGGCGCCGGGGAGCGCGTGCCCGAATCGACGCAGGGTCTCCGCGGCGATGGGCGCGCTCCCAATGTTGAGGACGGCCAGGCTCGAGAGATCCGCTGCGTCGAAGTGAGGCTGGGCCACGAGCAACTGCACCATCGCAGGGACCAGGAAGCCGGCGACCGGTCTCGACGTCGCCACGACCTCTATCCAGCGCGCCGCGTCGAAGCGCGGGAGGAACCACCCGCTCAATCCGCCGCGCATCGGCCCGCAGATCAAGAGCGAGCCGCTCGTGGTGGTGAAGGGTGAGGACGTGATGAAGCCGAGACCGTGCCACGCCGTCGGGACCCGGTCCGTCGAGGAAAGTCCGCTGTGGCGCACCACGACCCCCTTGGGGGCACCCGTCGTGCCCGAGGTGTACATGATGTCGGCTTCGTCGTCTTCGCTCAGCCGGTGGCCGACGTCGGACCCATCGGCGTCGAGGAGGTCGGACCAGGGCGGCGCGGCATGTCCCGGCGCCCCCACGACGGCGGTGATGTCGATGCCCGGGCCCACGGCCGGAAGGGAATCCAGCACAGAGCTGCTGGCGAGGAGCCCCTTGACGAGAGCGTGGCGGAGGATGCCCACGATCTCGGCTCCGCTGAGGCGGGTGTTGAGGGGCACGGCCACGGCTCCCGACTTGTGGACCGCCATGTACGAGATGAGCCATTCGAAGGGCCGCTCTTCGGTGATGGCCAGGGCCACCCGTTCCCCCGGGGACAGACCCCGAAGACGCAAGCCCCGGGCCAGCCGGTTCGATGCGGAGTGCCACCGTCCCAGGCTGAGCTCACCGCCGTCGTCCAGGTTCTTCCAGGCCACGGCGTCCGGGAACCTTCCCGCCAGATGGGACAGCAGATCCGGTTGGAGCACGGCTCGTCGGTTGGGTACGTGCGCTCCGACTAGTACGGAGCGCCGCCTTCGAGGATGGTCCGCGGATTGTCGACCATCATGGTGCGAACGTCCGCGTCGCTGATACCCCGGGTCCGCATGACCGGAAGGACATCATTGGGGATGTGGGTCCACCGCCAGTCCGGGGCGGCCGCCGCCAGTGAGCGGGGGAACCAGTCGACGAAGCACATGGCATCGTGCGACAGGACGATGCGCTGGGCGTAGCCCCTCTCGCACAGCCGCGCCACCGCGTCGACACGCTCGTCAAGCGTGAACCCCATCAATCCGAAATGATCGAAGCCCAGGAAGGATCCGTTCTCGATGAGCTCGAGGTGGTAGTCGGTGTTGAGGGTTCCACCACAGTGCCCGATCACCACCCGTGTCAGGTCCACTCCTTCCTCCTTGAAGATCCGCTGTTGGTGCAGTCCCCAGGGTTCAGGGGGCGTGGGCGTATGGGTGGTGATGGGCACACCGGTGGCCCGGTGGGCCCGGGCGACGGCCCGGAGCACGCGTTCGACGCCGGGGGTGATGCCCGGGCGATCTGATGCGCACTTGAGGATGCCCGCCTTCACGCCGGTTTCGGCCACGCCCTCACGGATCTCGCGGATGAACACCTCCACCATCGGCTCGGGCCCGCCCATGACCGTTCCCGGCCCCCGAAAGTGGAAGTACATCGGGACGTCGTTGTACGTGTACACCCCCGCGGCAATCACGATGTTGATCTCGGGTACCAGCTCGGCTATCGCCTTCACGCGAGGTACGTAGCGCCCCAATCCGATCACCGTCAGGTCGACGAGGGTGTCGATCCCCTGTTGCTTGAGCTCGCGCAGTTTGTGTACGGCGCGAGCCTGTTCTGCCGCCTCATCCCACTCTTCTGTCGTCTTCTCGATGTCGGGACTCAACACGAAGATGTGCTCGTGCATGAGCGTGGATCCGAGAGAAGACCCCTCGATCGGGCCTTGCACGGTGTTGACCTGGGACATCGCACTCCTCTCGACTGTCCAATGCAAATCCCTCGGCAGCGCGGGCGAGCGTAGCGGGGGACCGGTGGTCATGCTGAGAACGCTCCTGGTGCAAGGTCTCAGCAGGGTCACAGCGGATTGTGCGCGTGGGCCGAAGCGGAGATGTTGGGATGGCGGCGTTCCCGAGAGCAAAGGCCAACGATCATGCAGCGTCCCCGTGAGCAGCCCTCTCCGGAGGCTCGATCCCGCGCCACTGTGCGCCTGCGGCGCGTGACCCGCTCCGTGGCGATCCTCGCCACGGGGGCCACGGCGCTCATCGGCGTCGTCGTGGCGAAAGAACACCCGGGCGCCGGCAGCACGTCCACTCGGAGCAAGCCCAGTGCGTCGGCTTCCACGCCGGCCACCACAACGACGACGCCGCCTGCGTCCTCTCCGAGCACGGGGTCGTCGTCGAGCACGGGGTCGTCGAGCTCGTCGACGGGGGCCTCCGCACCGACCACCACGACGACGGCTCCAACCGTCACCTCGGGGGGCACATCGTCATGACCCGCACGACGGAACTTCCCGGTACCGAGCCTCTCGTCGTCCGCACGTGGCCGGCCATCGGCACCCAGGCCACCGTGGTGGTGCAGCACCCGGACCACGGCGATGCGGCCGAGCGGCTCCTGCGGGGCGAGATCGGCGCATTCGACCGCGCCTGCAGCCGCTTCCGGAGGGACTCGGAGTTGGAGATGGTGCACGCCCATGCCGGCCAGTCCGTGCACGTCAGCGCACTACTGTTCGAGGCGCTCGAGGTGGCCTGCGCGGTGGCACGGCGGACGGACGGCGCGGTTGATCCGACCGTCGGCAACGCCATCGAGGCCCTGGGCTACGACCGGGATCTGCGTGAGGTCGTGCGCCGGCCTCGGTCTGCCCTGCTCGAACAGGAACCGGTGGTCGGTTTCACCCACGTCCACCTCAACCGCCCCGGGCGCACCGTCCGTATTCCACGTGGCGTCAAGCTCGATCTCGGGTCCTCGGCCAAGGCGCTGATCGCGGATCACGCCGCGGCGCGGATTGCCGATGCGGTCGGCGCCGGTGTGCTCGTCAGCATCGGCGGCGACGTCGCGGTTGCGGGCGCACCGCCCGACGAAGGCTGGGCCGTTGGTATCGCCACGTCCTCGGCCACGCCGGCCGAACGGGTGGACCAGGTGGTGGCCATTCGCCACGGCGGCCTGGCCAGTTCCAGCACGTCCGTGCGGACCTGGACGGCGGGGAATCGGCAAGTCCACCACATTGTCGACCCGAGGACCGGGGACTGCGTCCCACCGCACTGGACCCTCGTCTCGGCCACCGGAGCCGACTGCGTCGAAGCCAATGCCATCTCCACGGCCGCGTTGGTCTGGGGAGACCACGCGTTGCGGCACCTGCGGTCCTTCGATCAGGCCGTCCGCCTGGTCCGTCACGACGGCCGGGTCTTCTCGCTCAACGGGTGGCCGGAGGAAAAAGCGGCATGAGTTCGACCACCCTTTGGTATACGACCCGGGCTACCGGCATCGTGGCCTTGGTGCTCTTCACGGCGACCATGGTGATGGGTATCGCCACGACGAATCGCGTCAAAGCTCGCTGGTGGCCCGGCTTCGCCCAGCAGGAAATGCACCGCCGCATCTCCTTGATGGCGGTGGTGTTCCTCGGGATCCACGTCCTGACGAGCGTGCTCGATACCTACGTGTCCATCGGTTGGGCTTCCGTGCTGGTGCCCTTCACCTCTTCCTACAACCGCTTCTGGGTCGCCATGGGGACGGTCAGCCTCGATCTCATGCTGGCCGTGCTGGTCTCGAGTCTGCTCCGGGCCCGCATGAGGCCGGGGATCTGGCGCGGCGTGCACTGGGTCGCCTACCTCTCCTGGCCGATCGCACTGGCCCACACCTTCGGGACCGGGTCGGACTCGGGGGAACCCTGGCTCGTCGTCCTCTGTGCCGTGTGTGTCATCTCCGTCGGCGGAGCGCTCCTCTGGCGTTTCCGGGTGGGGGCGCACCAGAAGCGGAGCGCCGCCGCAGCCGTCGTCGCGGTCCTCCCGCAGACGCACCTCGCCCGCCGCGGACCGGTCGAAGGAATCCCTCGTGACACCTGACGTGGGAGAGATGCGACGCGAGACCGATCGCTACAGCCTGCTCGGTCACCCATCCGATCTGGCCGGCCACCGGCGCACCCTCGGTCCCCTGCCCATCCCCGCGGTTTTCGACCCGTCCTGGTCCGTTGCTCTGGTGACCGCCCTCGAGACCTCCGGCCTGACCGGGCGGGGCGGGGCCGCCTTCCCCTCGTCGCGCAAGCTGGCTGCGGCCCACGCCGACCGCCGAGACGGCGTCATCGTCGTCAACGGCATGGAGGGTGAACCCGCGAGTGACAAGGACAAGGTCCTGCTCACCAGGACGCCGCATCTGGTCCTCGACGGCGCCCAGGTGCTCGCCGCGGCCGGTGGCGCCAGCCGCATCGTGGTGTGCGTCCCGGCCGGTCACGACCAGGTCGCGGCCGCCGTGGTCCACGCCATGGCCGAGCGCGCCGCCCTGGGGTATGCCCCCCTCTCCGAGGAGCTCGTCCGACCCCCGGATCGATTCGTTGCCGGCGAGGAGTCGGCCCTGGTGCGCTGGATCGACGAGGGGCGTGCACTCCCTTCGTTCCGGCCCGACAAGGGCGTGCGGCTTCGAATCGGCACACGCTCGGCCCTGGTGCACAACGCCGAGACCCTGGCCCACGTGGCCGTGATCGCACGACACGGACCCCAGGTGTTTCGTGCCCGCGGCATGCCCGAAGAACCGGGCACCTCATTGGTGACCATTTCCGGCGCGGTGGCCTGCGCCGGCGTGGTCGAGATCGATCGCGGCACCCCGTTGCGGGACATCGTCGCCCGGGCCACGCCAACCGACGACATCGCGGCCATGCTGGTCGGTGGCTATGGCGGCGCATGGGTGGGTCCCCAACATTTCGAGACTCCGTATGCCTCCATGCCCCTTCGTACCATCGGGGCGTCAGCGGGCGTGGGCATCATCGCCGTCCTGGGTTCGCCCGCTTGCGGCGTTGCCGAGACGGCGCGCCTGGCGCACTATGCGGCCTGGCAGAGCTCCGGCCAATGTGGACCTTGCGTGTTCGGCCTGCCGGCCCTGGCTGATGATCTCTCCCGTCTCTCGCAAGGGCGAACGGACCCGACGCTGATGGCCCGTCTGGTGCGGCGACTCGGTGAAATCGACGGCCGGGGAGGGTGTCGCCATCCCGACGGCGCCGTCGGAATGATCCGCAGCGCGCTCGACGTCTTTGCCGCCGATGTGGCCGCCCACGGGCGCGGGGAGCCCTGCGCCCATGTGACCCGGCCAACCCAGCTCCGGTTCCCCGACCTGATGGGCCCCCGGTGAGCGCCGTCCGGGTCTCCATAGATCCCGTGGCGTGCGATGCCTACGGCTTCTGCGCGGAGCTCCTGCCCGAGGCCATAACTCTGGACGAGTGGGGCTACCCGATAGTCGACGGGCGGAGCCTCGCACCCGACCTGGTGGCGGCGGCCAGGCGGGCGGCTCGCGACTGCCCGCGCCGCGCCATCTCACTGCGGGAGTCGAAGCACCGCTGAACCGTTGGGTCACCATGTGTAAGAAGAAAGAAACCAGGTGGAACGGGGTGGACATTCGTGTGTAATCATGTAATCTAGTAATATGACTACAGGATCTACAGGTTCAACCGGAACACACAGGGGCGGAAGAAGGGGCGGTCGCCGGGCCGGAGGGCCCCCGCCGTCTGGTCCTGAGCAGGAACGCCTGATTGCGGCCTGGTTCGCCGGCCGCATCCCCGAAGGGTGGTTCGAGGGGCCGGTTGCGGTCGACATCGACCCCGACGAGATCCAGGTCGTGGGCACGTTGTCCGCACCGGAGCTCGCCGAGGGGTCCGGCGAGGAGGAGGTTCGGGTGGCCGAGCTGGCTCGTATCACCGGTCACCGCGAGGACACACGCGAGGCGCGCATGCGGATAGCCGACGAGGCGCAGCCGTCCTTCCAACGCACCGTCTCGTGGGGGGCAACGTGTGGGGGCTCCCGCGTCCTGTTCACCACGGCCGGCGTCCCCGTCATGACCCGCCTTCGTCTGGCTGATCGACGTGTGCTCGACACCTTGATCGACGCTGGAGTGGCGCGCAGCCGGAGCGAGGCGTTGGCCTGGTGTGTCCGCCTCGTTGCGCAGCACGAAGCCGACTGGATCCAAGAGTTGCGCGAGGCCATGACCTCGGTCGAGGAGGTTCGGTCCCGCGGGCCTCGAGGAACCGCCTCGGACTGAACGGCCGCGTGGGCGGCGCCGTCGCCGTCGCCGTCGCCAGGGCCAGGGCCAGGGGGTGACCACCTACCATGGGAGCATGGACCATTTTCACCAGGTAACCAGCGACCTGCGGGCACCGTACCGTGAGCTCACCGAGGCCATCCCCGATGTCATGTCTGGCTACCGCGCCCTCCAGATGGCGGCCATGTCCGACGGTGCCCTACCTACCCGTATGAAGGAGCTCATCGCCCTGGCTATCTCCATCACCCGGGAATGTGATGGCTGTATCGCGGCCCACGCTCGTGGTGCCGCGCGGCACGGGGCGACGGTGAGCGAGGTCACCGAGATGATCGGCGTTGCCATCTCCATGAACGGTGGGCCCGGCACCGTGTGGGGGCCACGGGCGCTCGCTGCCTTTCACGAATTCGCCGACCCCAACGAGGCCTGAGCGGCCGTCGTCTCGGCGTCGGGCGGCGGGTCGACGAGGTGCCGGGGCCAGAGGCGCCGAGCCAGCACGACGTTGGTCTCACTGGCGTAGACGAAGAGCTGCGACCCGAGGGACAGCCACAAGATCAACCCCAGCACAATGGCAAAGAAGCCGTAGAGCTGGGATGTGTGCCGCAGGATATGGCTGATCAACAGTCCCCCCACCGCCTGGAGGGCCGTCCATCCGAGACCGCCGATGAAGGTGCCCGGGAGGAGGGCTCGGAGCCCGGTGCCGGCTGGAGCCAAAATGCGAAAGGCCAGGAGGTAGGCCCCCAGGTTGACCACCCCGGCCCCTACCAGCGTGTAGGCCCAGTAGGCGGCGGGGTACGCGCTGAGCCTCCCACCTCCGATCGTCGAGATGCCGGCCAGGACGGAGCTGCCCACGACGGCAACGGCAATGGTGCCCAGCAGGAGGAGGCCCCGTCCGACTCGCCGGGGGAGATCTGCCTCCAGGCGGCGCGCCACGCCCCAGATGGCCTCGTTGGCGCGCTGCATCGTGAGGGCGACACCCAGTGAGCCCCAGAGCAGGATCGCGGCGCTGAGGATGAAGGCAAGTGGACTGGGCTTGTGCAGAGCCTTGATGCTCGAACCGAGCTCCCTGCCGACCACCGGGAACTGCGAAAGGGCGGAGTTGATGATCTCGCGCTCGGCATGGCTCTTGGGGCCCACCACCAATCCGACGATGGTGACGAAGAGGATCAGCAGGGGGAAGACGGCCAGGAAGCCGTAGAACGTGATGAGGGCGGAGAGCGACCCGCCTCTGTCGTCGCCGTGCTTCTTGAGCACTCCCACCGCGACCGCTGAAGGCGTCCAGGCGCGCTGGAGGCGGTCGAGGCGTTCTATGAAACGCCCCCGGGGGTTCAGCGTGTGACGGCCACCGGAGTGAACTGGCAGTCGAGGTGCTTGATCCCGTTGATGAAGGGGGAGCGCAATCGATCGGGCTGGCCGCAGCTGACGATGTCGGGGAGTCGCTCGAAGAGCTGGCGGAACATCACGTCGATCTCCTGGCGGGCCAAGTGGGCTCCCAGGCAGAAGTGCGGGCCCGCCGCGCCGAAGCCAATGTGGGGGTTCGGGTTGCGACGGACATCGAACGTATAGGGATCTTCGAAGACCTCCTCGTCCCGATTGGCCGAGTTGTAGAACAGGATGACTTTGTCGCCCAGGTGGAGCTTCTGCTCACCGAGCACCGTGTCCTGGCCCACGGTGCGGCGCATCCAGATGACCGGCGTGCCCCACCGCACGATCTCGTCGACGCCCGTGGGGGCGATTCCGGGCGGATCCTCCTGCCAGAGGGCCCGTTGATCGGGATGCTCGGTCAACGCCAGCAGCCCGTGGCTGATGGCGTTGCGGGTCGTTTCGTTCCCGGCCACCACGAGGAGGATGAAGAACGATGCCACTTCCGAAGGCGTGAGCGACTCGCCGTCGATATTGGTATTGATCAGCGCCGAGGTGACGTCCTCGGTCGGGCTGTCCCTGCGGAAGCCGGCCAGTTCGGTCATGAGCATGTTCAATTCCTGCGCCGCCGTCATGAAGGCCAGGAGTGGATCGCCGCCCTCGGGGACGTACTCAGGGTCGCCCGAACTGAGGATGACGTTCGAGGCGTGGAACACGGTGTCGTAGTGGGCCGCTCCGATCCCCATCATGTCGCAGATGATCTCGAGCGGGAGCCGGGACGCCACGTCGAGCACGAAGTCACATCCCCCGGATTCCGCCACCCGGTCGATGACGTCGTTGGCCACGTACTCGATGCGGTCCTCGATGCTCTTGATCATGCGGGGGTTGAACGCGGCCGAGACGATGCGGCGAAGCCGGGCGTGACGCGGGTTGTCCGTGTTGATCATCGATCCGAAGAACTCCAGCATCTCTTCGGGCATGTCGGGAATGCTGGTCGCGCCCTGGCCCGATTGGAAGATCTCCGGATGCCGGCTGGCCGTGGCGATGTCGGCGTAGCGGGTCACGGCCCGATAGCCCGGGCCCTTTGGCATGACCATGCTCAGGGCTTCGGGGATCTCGGGCTCCTCGAAGAAGGGCATCGGGCGCTCCCGGCGCAAGAGCTCGAAGGCACCCTCGCGCTCATCCCAGGGCCGGGCCCAGAATTCGATGTCCGAGAGGTCGATCTGATCGAGAGTGAGCACTTCTCGTGGCCGCACGGGTCCCACCCTACCCAAGCTCTCTACACTCAGTTCATGTGCGACACCCTCTGCGGCCGAGGGTGCGACGGGATGGTCTTCGCCAAGAACTCCGACCGTCCGATCGGTGAAGTACAGGTGGCCGTGCCCTTTGGTCGCCGTGACACGGCGGGCGGCACGCTGCGGACCCAGTACCTCTCCGTCGGCGACACCGGAGCGCACGCGGCCTTCCTCTCGTGCCCCACGTGGCTCTGGGGTGCCGAGCACGGTGTCAACGAGTTCGGCGTGGCCATCGGCAACGAGAAGGTGCACACGGTGCACCGGGCCGCCGAGGCCCGTCCCGCCTTGATCGGCATGGATTTGGTTCGCCTCGGCCTCGAACGCTCCACCAGCGCGGAGGAGGCCGTGTGCGTGATGACAGACCTCCTCACCGTCCACGGCCAGGGCGGGATTGCCGATGCGGCCCGCCAGGAGGCCTACGACTCCTCGTTTCTCATCGCCGATCCCGAGCAGTCATTCGTGCTCGAAACCTCCGGGACCGACTTTGCGGCCGCTCCCTACCCTGCGGGCGCAGCGATCAGCAACCGGATCACGCTCCGCTCGAATTGGACCCGAGGTTCGTCCGCCTTGGAACCCGGAGATGACTTCGACCGGTACCGGGATCCCTCCGTGCCCACCAGCTTCGCCGACATTCGGTTGACCGCCAGCCGCGCCTTCCTGGCCGGCCAACCTCGGGCCGGCCTGACGCCGGCAGCCATGGCGGCGCATCTGCGCGACCACGGACGGGGACCGTGGGGACCCGGCATCCCCGGTCCCCCCACGCCGCCGCCCACCGAACTGGGGTCGGACTTCTCCGGAGCGAGTGTCTGCATGCACGTGCGGGATCTCACCGTGACGGCGGCGTCCCTCATCGCGGTGCTCCCCACCGACCTCGACCAGGGGGCTCCGGTGCAGGCCTTCGTGGCCCTGGGCAGCCCCTGCGTCAGCATCTTCGTTCCTGCCTTCCCACGCACGGCCGCCGGTCCTGTCGCGTTTGTCCCTCCCGAACTCTCGAGCGAGGAGTTGTGGCGAGCCGCGCACGCGCTCCGGCTACGGGCCGAGTCCGCCCCGGAGGCCATCACCGCCATCCGCCACGTACTCCAACCAGTCGAGGACGAATTGTGGGACGAGGCCGACGGCGTGAGGGAACGACCCGATCGCTGGGCGGAGGTCGGCCGGTCGTGGGGAGCGCGCGCCCTGCGCGCCATGTCAGCCTGTCGCGCCTGACATACATCCGCTGAGCTGGTAGGACCCGGCAGTACACTCCCCGTGGGGGATGCTCCGAACACCTCGCCAAGGAGAGACCGATGCCATATGCCCTGACCGCGGACGAGATCGTCGCGGGCGACGCCATCAGCGCCACCACGGAGAAGCTCTGGGGTTGGTACCTCACCGGAGGGATCCTCTCGGTGATCTTCGGGTTCTTCGTGATCAGCTACCACCAGGTGAGCGTGTACGCGCTGGTCTACTTCGCCAGCGCCTACTTCATTGCCATCGGGGTGTTCCAGCTCGTCGTCTCCTTCCGGCTCATCAAGCACCGATGGCTGTACGCGGTGCTCGGCGTGTTGTGGATCGCGGCAGGGGTGATCGGCTTCGTATGGCCGCACATCACCATCTACATCCTCGCCATCCTCATCGGATGGTCGTTCCTGGTGTTCGGGGTGGTCGACCTCGTGCACTCGTTGCAGCGCCGCCAGATGCCGTACTGGTGGATCAACCTGATCCGGGGCATCGCATCGATCGTCATTGCCTTCCTGGTTCTGCGTCACCCCGGTGGCGCCATCACCGCCCTGGTCATCTTGGTCGGTGCCTGGGCCATGCTCTTCGGCCTCATCGAGATCATCGGCGCCTTCTCGGCCCGTCACGCCGTCCGCGACTGGCAAGCCCTCAAGGCCCAACAGGGCTAGGAGCGGAGACGTCACCGTGCGGTTGGCCAGTTTCACTTCGGCCGAGGGCGGGGCACCGGGCCATTCCCGGCCGGGTCTCATCGTCGGCGACGAGATCGTCGACCTGAGTGATCCGGCGGTCGGCCTGCCCGCTTCCATGTCGGAGTTGTTGGGGCTCGGCCCTGAGGGCCTGGCCCGTGCCCGTCAGGCCCCCGCGGCACGGGCCGTCCGCCACGCCCTGGGTTCGGTGCGCCTGCGCGCGCCGGTGACCGCCCCGCCGACGATTCTGGCCATCGGGATGAACTATCGGGCCCATGTGGCCGAAATGGGGAGTGAGCCTCCCCGGTTCCAGTACTGGTTCAACAAGCAGCGGACGGCCATCGCCGGCCCCGACGATCCGATCGTGTTGCCGACCGTGTCAACCATGGTCGACTACGAGGGCGAGCTGGCCATGGTGATCGGTCGCCGGTGCCACCACGTTCCGGCGGCGAGGGCGATGGAGGTGGTGGCTGGATTCACGATCATCAACGACGTCAGCGCGCGGGACTGGCAATGGCGTACCCCGACCTTCACCATGGGCAAGTCTTTCGACTCCCACGCCCCCTGCGGTCCGTGGATGGTCACCCCGGACCAGTTGGGTGACCCCGGAGATCTCGCCCTGCGGACCTGGGTCAACGACGAATTGCGGCAGGACTCGACCACGGGGGACCTGATTTTCGACTGCGCCAGCATGATCGAGTACCTCACCACCGCCTTCCCGCTCGAGGTGGGCACCGTCATCGCCACGGGGACACCGGCCGGCGTGGGAGCGGGCCACGATCCGCCGCGCTTCCTGGCTGACGGGGACATCGTCCGCATCGCCATCGAGGGGGTCGGTGAGTTGTCCAATCCGGTGCTACAGGGCCCGGACCCCGTTCCCGTGGGCCTGGATTGAACCGCTTCGGGTCACGAACGCCGCTGGACGCGGCACAATGGTGGGGTGAGTGAGACCCAGATCGATCTGAACGACGCCGAGCGGGCCGAACGCCTGACCAAGCTGCACGGGATCATCGATCTCATGCGGCCCGCCGTCCAGTCAGACGGGGGAGACCTGGTCCTGATCAGGGCCGACGTCGAAAGCGGTGTGGTCGAGGTACAGCTCCAAGGTGCCTGCAGCTCGTGCGCTGTGAGCTCGGCCACCCTCTCGGGCGGGGTTGAGCGCATACTGCGGGATCGCCTGCCCTGGGTGACCGAGGTGATCGGTGGCCTGGACGATTCACTCAGTGATGACGAGAGCTTCGCCCTGGGCAGCGGCGGCTACGTCCCCAGTCTCTGAGCCCCATCTCTGAGCCCCGGTCTCTAGGCCCCGGGACCGCCCCGCTCATTAGTTAGCACAACTAACTATACTGGGGGCATGCCCGCGGCCCCCACCTCGACCTCACCCACCGCCACCCTGGTCACCGAGGAGCTGGCCAGCCGGCTCCGGCTCTCCATCAACCGGCTGCACCGGCGCCTGCGCCAAGAGTCGCTGGCCGGGCTCTCGCCGGCGCAGGCCTCCGCACTGGGCGCCGTCAAGCGGCTCGGCAGTCCCACGCTCGGGGAGCTGGCCTCCATCGAGCAGGTCCAGCCCCCGACCATGACGCGGATCGTGGCCTCCCTGGCCGATGCGGGCATGGTGACCCGGGTCACCGATGTCACCGACCGGCGCAGTGCCCGGGTGCGCATCACCCCGGCCGGCAAGCGCAACCTGGAGCGCATTCGCACGCTGAAGAACGCCTTCTTGACCAGGCGCCTGGCCGACCTGAGCCCCGACGAGCAGGGGAGGGCGGTCGACCTGGTCGCGCTGCTCGAGCACCTCCTGGGGGAGCCGTGACCCGCCTCCGGGGAGCCACCCGTAAGACCTTTGCCGCCCTCTCGGTGCGCAACTACCGACTCTACTTCACCGGCCAGGTCGTCTCCGTCTCGGGCACCTGGATGCAGATGGTGGCGCAGGCCTACCTCATCCTCTTCGTCCTGCACGGTACCGGCGTCGATGTGGCCATCGCCACCGGACTGCAGTTTCTTCCCATGCTGTTCTTCGGCCCCTTCGGCGGCCTGATCGCCGACCGCCTCGACAAGCGCAAGCTGCTCTTCGCCACGCAGGTGTCGGCTGGGCTGCTGGCGCTGGTGTTCGGCCTCCTGGTCCTGACCCATTCGATTCAGATCACCGACGTGTACGTGCTGGCCGGGCTGCTCGGCGTGGTGAACCTCTTCGACAACCCGGCCCGTCAGACGTTCGTCCCCGAGATGGTCGGCCGCGACCTCCTGCCCAATGCGGTCAGCCTCAACAGCGTGGTGATGAACGGGGCCAGGGTGATCGGACCGGGGATCGGTGGAGTCCTGATCCTGACGCTCGGTGTGTCGACCTGCTTCATGGTCAACGCGGGGTCCTATGTCGCCGTGCTGGTGGCCCTGTCCCTGATGCGCAAGGACGAATTGCACCCGACGCACGCCGTGGCCAGAGCCGGGGGCCAGGTACGCGAGGGCCTGCGCTACGTGTGGTCGACGCCCGACCTGAGGAACCCCCTGCTCTCCATGGTCGTGGTGGGCATTTTCGCCTTCAACTTCACCGTCACGCTTCCCCTCCTGGCCAAGTTCACCTTCAACGGAGGAGCAGGGCTCTACAGCTTCTTCCTGGCCGCCATGGGGGCGGGAGCCGTGGCCGGTGGCCTCTTCATGGCCCACCGGAGCCGGCCGACGCAGAAACTCCTCGCGCTCATCGGGGCCGTGTTCGGCGTGCTGATCCTGGCCGTCGCACTGGCGCCGACGAAGACCGTGGCCATCGTCCTGCTGGTCCCGATGGGCGCCGCCAGCATCTCCTTCATCGCCACCAACAACTCCATATTGCAACTGCGGTCCGAGCCGTCGATGCGGGGTCGGGTCATGTCCCTCAACGCCTTGGCTTTTCTGGGCACCACCCCGATCGGCGCCCCGTTGCTGGGGTGGATCAGCGATGCTTCCAACCCCCGCATGGCGCTCCTGGTGGGAGCCGTGGCGACGCTCGGGGCCAGCGTGCCCCTGGTGCTGTACGCCACCAGGACCGACCGGTCCCGCTCTGCGGTCGAGAGCGCCGATGAGGCCATCGCGGCCGAACGGGAAGCCGAAGTGATGACCCTGCCGGTTCCCGAACCCGATCTTCTCCCGGGAGTGCGCAGCCTCCCGAGGCACCACGGCGTCGGTTGACCGGGCTGCCGTGAGTGGAGGCCCGTTTCTCTTCGGCGACCGTCGTCGGGCGGGTTCGTTCGGGGACGACGCCGAGCTGTACGACCGGGTCCGCCCTCCCTATCCACCGGCACTGGTCGATGCGCTCATGGCGGAGCGGCCCACGACGGTGCTCGACGTCGGCTGCGGTACGGGCATCGCCTCGCGCCTGTTCAGCGCCCGGGGCTGTGACGTCCGCGGAGTGGAGCCCGACGCCCGCATGGCCGCCGTCGCCCGCCGGCACGGCCTGACCGTCGAGGACGGGACGTTCGAGGGGTGGGACGCCGGCTCGCGTCGCTTCGATCTGGTCATCGCCGCCCAGGCGTGGCACTGGGTCGACCCCCACGTGGGCGCGATCAAGGCAGCCGGCGTGCTGCATCCCGGTGGGCGGATCGGCCTGTTCTGGAACCAGGCGAACCCCATCCCCCCGATCAGCGACGCGTTGCGGCGCGTCTACGCCACGCATGCCCCCGACCTGGGGAGGGAATTCGGTCCTCCTGGGTCAACGGGGCCAGTCGCTGTACCAGGCGATCGCCGAGGCCCTGCGAGCCACCCGTCGTTTCGGCCGGGTCTCGATCCTCGACTTTGACCATGACGTGGTGTACCCGACGGAGGCCTGGCTGGAATTAACTGTCACCCACAGCGACCACCGCACGTTGCCGCCCAGCCAACTGGCGAAGTTGGTGACCGCCCTGCGGGGGGAGATCGACCGCAACGGCGGCCGGGTACCGGTGCGCTACGAATCGAGTCTGGTGACCGGCCGAACGCTGGACGAGGGGTCCATCTAGACCTTCGGGTCCGAGGCCCTCTCCGGCTTGGGCTCCTTGGGCAGGCCGAGCACCCGCTCCCCGACGATGTTGCGCTGAATCTCCGCTGACCCGCCCCAGATCGTCTCCGAGCGCGAGAAGAAGAACAGTGACTGCAGGTTGTTGACCGGGTAGCCGGCCCGGGCCCGCCGCGCCCCCGGCAGCACCCTGTCCCCACCGTCGTCGCCCTGGAGGATCTGCGCGGCCGGGCCCATGATGTCCATGGCCAGATCCATCGTCTCCTGGTGCGCTTCGGACCAGAACATCTTGTTGCAGGCGCTCAACGCCGCGGTGGTGTGGGTCCCCGCCAGGGCGTCGGTGAGGGTCCGGTACCCGTTGATCTGCATGATCTTGATCTTCGACCAGGACCGGGCCAATCGTTGCCGGATGATCGGGTCCCGGCTCGACCCGCGGCCGCGGGCCAGGCCGAGGATCTCGTCGAACTCCTTGAGGAAGCGGCGGTGGCCGGTGGTCGACGAGGTTCCCCGCTCGAACCCCAGGGTGGTCATGGCCACCTTCCACCCGTTGTTGACGCCCCCGATGACGTTGTCGACGGGGCAGCGGACGTCGGTGAAGAAGACCTCGTTGAACTCGGCCGAGCCGTCCACCTGCTCAATGGGCCTGACCTCGACCCCGGGCTGGCGCATGGGGACCAACAGGTAGGAGATCCCGGCGTGCTTGGGCACGTCCGGATCGGTGCGGGCCAGCAGGAAGATGTAGTCGGCGTCGTGCGCCTGGGTCGTCCACACCTTCTGGCCGTTGATGACCCACTCGTCGCCGTCCCGCTCGGCCCGGGTCTGCAGCGCGGCCAGGTCCGACCCGGCGTCGGGCTCGCTGAACCCCTGGCACCAGGCGATCTGGCCCTTGAGGATGCCCGGGATGAATTGTTGCTTCTGCTCCTCGGTGCCCCACTGCAGAATGGTGGGTCCGACCAGGGTGTCACCGAAGAAGTCGGCCCGCAGCGGTGCGCCGGCCCGGGCGAACTCCTCGGTGAGCACCACCTGTTGAAGGAGCGTGAGGCCCTTGCCGCCGTACTCGGTGGGCCAGCTGGCGCAGATCCACCCCCCGTCGAACAGTTTGGCGGTCCATTGCTGGTGGAACGCCGCGCGTTCCCCCGGCGACATGGAGAAGCCCGGCTCTCCCCAGCCGTCGGGCAGGTTCTCCTCGAGCCAGTCGCGAATGACGCCCCGGAACGACTCGGCCTCGGGGGGATAGCTCAGGTCCATGCCAGCAAGGTAGTCCCGCCCGGCCCTACCGGGAACCCCGGTCCGTCAGCCGCCGCCGAGCTGGACGGCCTTGACGATCAGCAGCACCGCGCTGACGACCAGGTAGGCGCGCAGGGCCAGGATCCCCACCCGCAGCCCGGGGGACCACTTGACCGGTTTGAGGAGGGCCAGCGGCGGCATCCGCCAGGAGAGCTTCTCCACCTGGCTCATCGTCGGGGCCGGCGCGGTGGGGGCCCTCCGGCCGCGGCGGCGGAGGACCTGCAGGACGAGCACGACGACGAGGCCGCCGGCGGCCAGGGCGATGGCCAGGTAGATGAAGACGCTCACCACGTCGATGTGGGGGAACAGCGTGGTGGCCATCAGGGTGCCGGAGAGGATGAGCAGGATCCCGATGATGAGGGCCGAGACGCGCGTTCAGCCACTTCGGGTTGACCCAAGGACCGAGGACTTCGCGGTCGTTGCATAACAGCAGGAGGAACACGGCGGCGGAGGGGAGCAGGAGACCGGCCAGGGCCTGCACCGCCGTGGTGATCAGGCCCAGGGGTGCCTTGGGGATGAGCACGATGGAAGCGGCCACCACCACCATGGCCGTGTAGCTCAGGTAGAACTGCTTGGCGTCCTTGAAGCCGCGGTGCAGGGAATGGCGGATCCCGAAGACGTCGCCGAAGGCGTAGCTGGTGGACAGGGTCACCGCGGCCGCCCCGAGGATGCTGGCATCGAAGAGGAGGATGGCGAACAGGTCGCCCAGCACCTGGCTGTGGTGGGCCAGCAGGTGGGCCACGCCGGCGGCGTTGGTGAACTTGCCGACCTGGTCGGTGCCCTGGGCGGCGTAGTTGCCGGTCACCATGATGCAGGCGGCCCCGATGACCACCACGAGCGATCCGATGACGGTGTCGGCCCGCTCGTAGCTGATGAACCGGGGAGTGATCCGTTTGTCGACGATGTTGGACTGCTGGAAGAACAGCTGCCACGGGGCGACGGTGGTGCCGACGATGGCGATGATGAGCAGCACCGCCGCCGAGGAGGCGCCCCCGCTAGATGCCGGGCACCACGAAGTTGTTGGCGATGGTGCCCCAATGGGGATCGGACAGGAAGAACATCGGGATCTGGACCAGGCTGATGGCGATGAAGACGAACATGGCCCGCTCCCAGTGCTGGAAGCTCCCCGAGGCCATGATGGCCACCAGGGCCACCGCCGCGGTGGGGACGGCGATGTACTCCGAGACCCCCGCGTAGGAGGCGGCGAGCGACATCCCGATGAACTCGGTGACGATGGTCAGGAAGTTGAGGACGAAGAGGTCGCCGACGCTGAACCAGCCCCACCCCCTCCCGAACCGCTCGTTGATCAGCCGGGCGTGGCCGACGCCGGTGACCGCGCCGAGACGCACCACCATCTCCTGATTGACGATCAGGACGGGGATGAGCAGCAGGAGGGTCCACAGCAGGCTGGTGTGGTAGTTCTGCCCCGCCTGGGCGTAGGTGGACACCCCGCCGGCGTCGTTGTCGCCGACCATGACGATGATGCCCGGTCCGACGATGGCGGCGAACGTGAGCAGCCGCTGCCTCCAGCTGTGACGCTCGCCGATGTCGCCGACGCTGACCCGGCCGAAGGCGCCTTCGATGTCGCCCAGGTGGGCCTCGTCGAGCACGGCGGTGGCGGGTGCCTGGAGTTGGTTGCCCGGCGTGTCGTCGGGGCGTGACGAGTCGTCCGCCCCGGGGGAACCCGTGGCGGTTGGACGTTCCGTCATGGTTACCCCTGGTGCTCCGGGTATCTACTGTCGGTGTTCGATCCCGAGTCGGCATGGGCCACTTCGGGATGGGCGGGAGGTTCTCGCCGCCGCCAGTCTTCGGGGATGGTCGCTTCGAGCACGTCGTCAACCGTGATCACTCCCAGAAGCCGGTCGTCGGTGTCGACCACTGGAACGGTCATCAGGTTGTAGTCGGCCATGAGCAGGGTCACGTCGACGACGTCGGCATCTGCGGTGACCCGTACGGGATCGGCGTCGTCGACCTCGGCGAGGCGCGCGCCGGGGTCGGCATGGAGCAGCCCGATTACGCTGACCGTTCCGGCCAGTCGGTTCTCCTGGTCAACGACATGGACGGTGACGAGCGCTTCCTCCTGGATGTTCTCGGCGAGTCGCACCCGGCGCAACGCTTCTTCGACGCTGGCATCGGCGGGAGCGGTGAGAAAGTCGACGCCCATGATGCCCCCGGCGCTGGAGGCGTTGAACCCGAGCAGGGTCAACACCTTGGTGCGGATGCCGGCCGGCAGGAGGTCGAGGATCTTCTGTCGACGGGCCTGGGGCAATTCGGCGACCGCGTCCGCGGCGTCGTCGGCCCGCATGTGCGTGATGACGTCTGCCACCTCGGCGTCGGTCTTGTCCTCGAAGAGCCGGGTGGCGAGGTCAGGGTCGAGCTCCTCGAACACGTCAGCCTCCAGCTCGGGGTCGCCGTGGACCACCTCGAGGATCTCCTCACCTTCGGTGCGGGACGCGTCCTCGATGAGATCGGCGATCTGAGCCGGTTTCAGTCGCACCACTCGGCCAAACCCGGCGCGCGCCCGAACGCTCGGGGTGTGGCCGATGAGGGGCTCGAAGGCCTTCCAGTCCTGACAGGGTTGCCCGGCGGTGGACTTGATCAGGCCGAACAGCCGAGCCGGACGACGCGTGTCGAGGCACGACAAGGTCCAACCTTCGGCCGTCGCTTTCAGCTCGACGTCCCAGGCCCGCACCAATTCCGCTTCGGCCACGTCGATCAGGCGGTGCCCCAGGATGTCCTCCCGCAGCAGGACCTCACCCTCGCGGCGCTCGAAGGCCCGGACGTCCACCTTGGGCTTGGCCAGGGAGACGCGCTCCTCGCTCATCTCGGAGATCCGGTTCACCGCGACGAACAGCCGGCGCCCGCCGACTTTGGCCACCACGCCGATCACCACCGGATAGTCATCCCCGCGGAGGCGAACGATGACGTCGTCCACCTTTCCGACACCCTCACCGGTCGGGGAGAGCAGTTGACGACCCAGCAGCCTGGACAGATGCACCTCCGCAGTGTAGGAGTTCGAGCTGATGGCGACGGTGAGGATGGTGACGGCGGCGCGAACTCTTCGAGGCCGGGACAGCTTCCGGTTCTCGATCCGCTGTGGCCTGGCGTGGGGCCGTTCCGAGACCGTTCCGAGACCGTTCCGGGGACGTGCCGACGCCGTTTCCTGGGGCACGAAGAAGGCCACCGTTTGCGCCGAACCAGGGGGTTCGGGGAGGCTGTGGGGCCATGGCAGGACGCTTCGGAACACCTTGTGCCTAAAACGCCCCGCCAGAAGTGGATCGAGACCAAGGCATCGTGGGAGCGCTCGGCTCACGTCGTGCTGCCACCGACCATCCCCGCTGCACCCCCTCAACCAGGTGGTTTGCGGGTCGCATTCCTCGTTTACCGGGGCAACCCACGTTGTGGTGGGCAGGGTGTCTACACCCGGCACCTCACCCGCGAGCTGGTCGCCCTGGGTCACTCGGTCGAGGTCTTCGCCGGGCCGCCCTGGCCCGAGCTCGACCCCGGCATCGGCTTCACCCCCGTTCCGGGTCTGGACCTCTACCGCGACCCCGATCCGTTCCGCATACCGCATCCGCGGGAGTTCACCAGCCGCCAGGACTGGATGGAGTTCGGCATCATGTGTACCGCCGGCTTCGGCGAGCCCCTGGCCTATGCCGAGCGGGCCCGGATCCTCTTGGCCGAGCGGCGCGGCGACTTTGACGTGGTGCACGACAACCAGTGTCTCGGCACCGGCATGCTGGGCATGGTCGAGGATGGTTGGCCGCTGCTCACGACCCTGCACCATCCGATCACAGTGGACCGCCAGCTTGCCCTCTCGCACACGACGAACCCGTGGCAGCGCTTCACGACCCAACGCTGGTTCGGATTCCTCGGCATGCAGGTCCGGGTGGCCCGCGCCCTTCCCGCCGTCGTCACGGTGTCGCAGTCCTCGCGCCGGGACATCATCTCCCAGATGCAGGTGCGCCCCGAACGGATGACGGTGGTCCCCGTGGGGGTCGATCACACCGTCTTCCGGCCGCACGAGGGCGTCACACCCAAAGCCGGTCGGATCATGGTCACCTCGTCGAGCGATGTCCCGATGAAGGGGTTGGTGCCCCTGCTCGAGGCCGTGGCCAAGCTGCGTACCGAGCGCGAGGTGGAGCTGACGGTCATAGGTCGTCCCCGAGAAGGCGGGCGCGTCGACAAGGCGATCAACCGACTCGGTCTGGCCGACATCGTGCAGTGCGTGAGCGGGATCAGCGACGACGCGTTGGCGCGGCTCTACGGCGAAGCCGAAGTGGCGGTGGTGCCGTCCCTCTACGAGGGGTTCTCCCTGCCCGCCATCGAGGCCATGTCCTGTGGGGTGGCCGTGGTCGCCACCACCGGGGGCGCGCTGCCTGAAGTCGTCGGTACGCACGGTGAGACGGGTTTGCTGGTCACCCCCGACGATCCGAGCGCGCTGGCTGCAGGCATTGCCCGCCTGCTCGACGATCCCCAACTCAGGGCCACCCTGGGTGCCGCCGGTCGCGAGCGGGTCATCAGCCGGTTCACGTGGGGCGTGACGGCGGCGGGCACGGCGGCGTGCTACCGGGCCCTGCTGGAAGGAAAGCCGCTTCCGGGTGCGCCGTTGGTTTCAGGGGCGGGCGACGGAGGGGACGAATCAGTGAAGGAAGCGACATGTTGACGGTTGACTACGACAAGCTCGGCGTCCTCGCGGGCGACCACGTGCTCGATCTCGGGTGCGGATTCGGGCGCCACGCCTTCGAAGCGGCTCGGCGGGGGGCCTCGGTGGTCGCTCTCGACGCCGGTCCGGAAGAAGTGGCCCAGGTGCGGGGCACGTTCGCCGCCATGATCGAAGCGGGGGAGCTGGCGCCCGATCATCCGGCCACGGCGGTCCAGGGCGACGCCCTGTCCCTTCCCTTCCCCGACGGCACCTTCGATCGGGTGATCGCTTCGGAGGTTCTCGAACACATTCCCGACGATGTGGCGGCCATGCGGGAACTGACCCGCGTCCTGCGCCCCGGGGGCACCATGGCGGTGACCGTGCCGCGTTGTGGGCCCGAGGCCGTCAATTGGGCATTGTCCGACGAGTACCACGACACACCGGGTGGACACGTGCGCATCTATCGACGCTCGACCCTCGAAAGGCGACTGGCCTCGACCGGTCTCGAGCCCGTCGGCTTCCATCACGCGCACGGCCTCCATTCGCCCTACTGGTGGTTGCGGTGCCTGGTCGGCCCCAGCAATGACGCCAATCCGGCGGTGGCGGCGTACCACAGGATCCTGGTGTGGGACATCGTCAAGGGTCCCTTCGTGACCCGTACGGCCGATCGCGTCCTGAGTCCGCTGATCGGCAAGAGCCTCGTGCTCTATCTCAGCAAGCCCCCACACAGAGTGGCCGGGTTCCCCGACGCCAAGCCCACGGCGCCCCGCGGCGTGCCGGGACGACGTGGCCCGACGACTCCGAAGCAAGGAGCAGCAGCATGACGACCGAAGATGTCCGCTCTCACGAGATCACCGTGCCCGAGGTGCCGGGCGTACTCTCCGCGTCGGACGTGTTGGCCACGGCCAGTGCCATCGCCGACCTCCAGCAACCCGATGGCATGATCCCGTGGTTCCGCGGTGGGCACTGCGACCCGTGGAACCACGTGGAGGGGGCGATGGCCCTCTCAGTGTGCGGCCTGGTCGACGAAGCCGTGCGCGCCTACCGCTGGTTGGTCGATCGGCAACTCCCCGACGGCAGCTGGTTCAACTACTACCAGGGGACGGGGGTCAAGGATCAGCGGCTCGATACCAACGTCTGCGCCTATCTGGCCGCCGGCGCCTGGCATCACCACCTGATCACCGGTGACGTCGAGTTCCTCGGTGAGCTGTGGCCCACCATTGAGCGAGGCATCGACTTCATCCTGCGGTGGCAACAGCCGGACGGGTCGGTGCGCTGGTCGCTCGATTCCGCCGGACGCCCCGAACGGTACGCGCTGCTGACCGGCTCGTCGTCGATCTACCACTCGCTCCGCTGCGCCGTGGCCGTTGCGGAGTGCCTGGCCCGGGACCGCCCGGACTGGGAGTTGGCGGCCGGCCGCCTGGGTCACGCGGTGGCCCACCACCCCGCAGCGTTCGCCCCCAAGGTGGAGTTCGCCATGGACTGGTACTACCCCATGCTCTCGGGAGCCCTCGAAGGCGAGGCCGGCCGACAGCGGCTGGCCGAGGGATGGTCGGCCTTCGTGATGGAGGGGCTGGGGGTGCGCTGCGTCTCGACGGGAGATTGGGTCACGGCGGCGGAGACGGCGGAATGCGTGCTGGCCCTCGATGCGCTGGGCATGGATCGCCACGCCCGGGACCTCTTCGTGGCCGGCCAGAACCTGCGCCTTCCCGACGGTTCCTACTGGACGGGCATGGTCTATCCCGACAACGTCACGTTCCCCGAGGCGGAGCGCACGACGTACACGTTTGCCGCCATGGTCCTGGCTGCCGACGCGCTCTCCAGTGCGACGCCCGCCGCCGGGCTCTTCCGCGGCGAGTGCCTGCCCGCGGCGCTCGATCTGGCCGAACCGCACTGCAGGGGCGAGGCGGCGAGGGGCTGCACCGCCGCCTGACCGTGGCCCCGGCAGTCACGGGGACGCCGGAGCGATGCGACGCAGGATCCGAAGGCTGCCGCAGTGGCCGTCCTCGACGAATTCGCCTGAGTCGAGTGCGGCGCAAAAGAGCTCGTAGGGCGGTCGTCCGCCGTCGGCGGGGTCGGGGAAGACGTCGTGAATGGCCAGCCAGCCTCCGGGGGCCACCTGCGGGGACCACCCTCGATAATCGGCCCACGCGGGTTCGGAGCCGTGACCACCGTCGATGAAACAGAAGTGCAGCGGTTGCCGCCACCGGGCCGCCGCCGTGGGCGAATCCCCCACCACCCCCACCACCGTGGACTCCAGGCCGGCCTGGCTGACGGCGCGCCGCCAGTGCAGCAGGGTGTCGATGTGACCCGTCCCGGGGTCCACCAGATCGGCTTCGTGGTGCTCCCAACCGGCCTGGTTCTCTTCGGACCCGCGATGGTGGTCGATGGAGAACAGCACGGCTCCGGTGGCCTCGGCCGCACCGGCGAGGTACAAGGTCGACTTCCCGCACCACGCGCCGATCTCGACAAAGGTTGGAGGCGCGGCGCCGGCCAACTGGGCCCGACCGGCCCGCAGGGCGGCCAGCATCAGTGCTTCGCCTTCGTCATCGGGCATGAAGCCTCGGGTCCGCCGCGCTGCGCCGACCACGGCGCGCAGGCGTTCGGTGCCCATGGCCACGTCAGAGGGCAGGGTGTCAGTCATCGGGCCACGAGATTGTAGAGGGTGACGGCGGCGAAACCCAAGAAGATGACGCCGCCGGCCATCCGGATCTTGGCGATGGGCAGGACGCGCAGGAGGGCCCGCCCGGCGAACGCGCCCAGGGCGGCGTCCGTAATGAAGGCCAGGGCCGCCCCGAGGCCCACCTCCAGGGGGGCGTGGTACTTGGCCACGAGGTTGATCGTCAGCAATTGGGTGATGTCGCCGAGCTCGCCGACCAGAATGACCCCGAACGCGGTCGCCGCCACCTTGAGCCCGGGCCTGGCGCCGTCCTCGGTGCGGCCCGGCCGCGGCCTCGGCCTCGCCCTGGTCCACCTCTTCCTTCTCGGGCACCAAGAGGAGGTAGAGGGCGCCACCGACGAAGAGCGCCGTCACGATGATCTCGAGAGCGGCGTGGGGCAACAGCAGCAACAGTTTTCCCGCCACCACAGCGAGGACCACGTGCACCAGGAAGGCGGCCGAGGCGCCGATCCACACGAAGAACGGATTCGAACGGCTCCCCATCACCAGGGTGGCGATCATCGACTTGTCGGGCAGCTCGCTGACCAGGATCACGATGAAGACGGTCGCCATCACCGTCAGATCCATTCGGGGTCCTTCGTTAGCTGATGCTCATCGAGAGCGTCATGGCGGAGGGCATCGAGTGATGGGCGGACGCAGCCGCCGCACGGTCTGTCAGGAGGGGCGCGCGGCGGCGGCATCGGCCAGCACCGCACGGCAGGTCTCGCCGAGCCGATCGCGCTCACGAGCCGCGAAGGCCACCTGCACCCAGAGGCGTTCTATCGACTGCGACACCCGCCGGGGTCCAGAGGCCAGGGGATGATCGACGAGGAACTGCACCACGTCGTGGGCGAACGCCGCGTCGCCACAGAAGGCGGGAATGGGCTCGACCAGGCGGGAGTGCACGTTCTTGGGGAACCGCTTGAGCATGTCGTCCCACGACTCGGTCATGCGCCGCCAGATCACCTGTCCGGCCACCGGGTTCGCCAGCAGGCCGGCGATCACGAAGTACCCGTTCTGGCTCCTCACCTCGGTCATGGCCAGGTCGAACGACCGCTCGGCCAAGCCCACGTCAGGGAATGCGGCCAGTGCCTGGAGGGACCGGACCTCTTCCTGGGGGGTGGCGGCCGTGCGGTAGCGCGCCAGGACCTTGTCGTAGTCCCCCGGTCGGACGAGCTGGGCCACCACGTGCAGGGTGGCCGACTCGACATCGGCCGGGATCGGGTCGCCGGTCCCTCCCCCGAGGGCCGACGCATCGAATCGTGCGGCCGCCTGGGCCCTGACGGTGGCATCCGCCCCGATCGTGCCCAGGGTGTTGATGGCCAACGCCCGCAGCGTGGGGGTGCGGTCGCCCTCACCGGCCTTCGCTTCGAAGCCGAGGGCGTCGAACTGCGGACCGAACAGCGCGGCGATCGTCTCCTGCAGGGCGTCGAGGTCGATTTCGGAGGCGATGCGGCGGCTGACCGTCAGGGCCTGGCCGACGGGGAACCAGGGGGCCGGGTCGTCTTCGAGCCCGAGCCGAGCGGCCAGGGCGAGGAACTCTGCGAGCGTCGAGTGCCCTGCCAGCGTGGTGGCCCAGGTGTCGGCCAGGAGGTTTGCCCGCTCCAGCGGGGTCAGTTCTCCCAGCTGGTCTGCCAGGGCCAACCGGTGCGCGGGGTCGTACGCGGTCCGGAAGACGCCCCAACCCCCGGCATTTATCACGGCCAAACCGGTGTCGGCCTCGGCGAGCTTGGTCGGGCTGGGGCCCAAGACGAGCTTGTGGGTGGTCGCCCCGGGCTTTCCGTCGACGGCGAGGGCACGAACGGCGAGCGGAACGTTCCATGAAGTGCCGATGGACGACGTGGTTCCCTCGGGTGCGGGTCCGAAGGAGAAGGGTCGTTGGCTGACGACATCGCCGCTCAGCGTGACCAGGGGATGCCCCCCTTGGAGGATGAACGTGTCCATGACCTCGCGTACCGGCGCGCCGCTGGCCTCCTCCAGCGCGTCCCAGAGATCGCTGGTCACGGTATTGCCGTAGGCGTGTCGCTGCAGATAGATGCGGACACCGTCACGGAATACGTCGGGCCCGATGTACTGCTCCAACATGCGGAGGACGGCGCAGCCCTTCTCATAGGTGAGGAGATCGAACATCCCTTCGGCTTCTCGAGGCGTTCCCACCGGGTATTCGATGGGACGGGTGGCGTGCACACCGTCGATGGCGAGGGCCGCTTCGCGTGAGGGCGCGAAGCCGACCCAGCGATCCCAGGAAGGCCGGAACGCATCGACGCAGAGCGCCGCCATGAAGGTGGCGAACGCCTCGTTGAGCCAGATTCCCTCCCACCAGCCCATGGTGACCAGGTCCCCGAACCACATATGGGCCAGCTCATGGGCGATGACGTCGGCCACCCGCTCGAGCTCGGCCCTGGCCGCGGTCGTCGGGTCGATGAGGAGGGCGGTGTCCCGGAAGGTGATGCAGCCGAGATTCTCCATGGCCCCGGCGGCGAAGTCGGGAATGGCGACCAGATCGACCTTCTCGCCGGCATAGGGAATGCCGAAGTAGTCGGTGAAGAAGCGGAGGGAGAAGGCGCCGACGTCCAGGGCGAAATCGGCCAGCCCTCGTTTGCCGGGAGTGAAGACCACCTGCAGCGGCACTCCGTCCACGTCAACCGTCTTGGTCGTTTCGAGGCGCCCGACGATGAAGGCGACCAGATAGGTCGACATCTTCATGGTCGGTGAGAAGTGGACCCGGTTCTTGTCCCCGGCCCGTTGCACATCGGCAACGGGGGAGTTGGAGAAGGCGTCGACGTCACGCTCGACGATCAGGGTGATGTCGAACACCGCCTTGCGATCCGGCTCGTCCCAGCAGGGAAACGCCCGCCGCGCGTCGACGGATTCGAATTGGGTGGTGGCAATGGTGTGGGTCTCCCCGTCACCATCGATGTAGGTGGATCGGTAGAAGCCGCGCAGCTGGTCGTTCAACGTGCCGGTGAAGCGGCACGAGAGCACGCACGGTCCGGGGGCCAACTCGGAGGACGGACGGAACAGCACCTGCTCCAATTCGTCGTTGAAGGTGACGGCGCAGCCGATGGTCTCACCGGAGTCGGTGCGGACCTCGACGTCGCTGATGGCCAGGGACGCCGCATTGAGCACGATCTCGTCCACGGCATGGTGGATCACCACGTCGATGTCGACGGTTCCCGAAAAGGAGGCGGAGCCGACATCGGGCTCGATCTCGATGCGGTACACGAGGGGCTCGACCGTCCTGGGCAACCGGAACGACTCTCCCGCGGTCGAAGTCGGAGCAGGTGAAGGTGCCATCGCCGGAAGGCTACCCGGCTGGCTCCGAGTAGGTTTTCGCAGCGTGCATGCGAACGAGCCAGTGCAATCCGGGGTGGACGAGGGCGAAAACGACGGCGACCTGGATCTGGTGGCCATCGGATCGCCTCTGCTCGATGTCCTCGAGACGACCACCGAGGAGGTGGTCGAGCGGGTCGGGCTGGTGAAGGGGTCGATGACCCTGATCGACCTGGAAATGGCGACGGCCGTGCAGGACGTCCTGCGTAATCCACGCCGGGTCTCGGGCGGCTCGGTGGCCAATACGGCGGCCGGCCTGGCCGAGCTCGGTGGCCGAGCCGGCTACATCGGCTCGGTGGCCGACGATGAGGTGGGGCAGGCCTACGTCGAAGACCTGCGGGCGGCCGGAGTGGAGTACGAGCCGACCTACAGCGAGTCAGTCGAGGGCGACACGCTCGGTACCGGTCGCTGCATCGTCCTCATCACCGCCGACGCCGATCGGACCATGGGCACCTACCTCGGCGCGGCCTCAGCCCTCACGCCGTCCGGGGTGCCCACTTCGCTGGTCGAACGAGCATCGATCGTGCTGCTCGAGGGTTACCTCTGGGACGTGCCAGCGGCCAAAGAGGCCATGCGTCACGCCGCGGCAACGGCGCACGGCGCGAACGGGTCGGTGGCCCTGTCGCTCTCCGATTCCTTTTGTGTCGACCGACATCAACGGGAGTTCCTGGATCTGCTCCTCGACGACGTGGACATTCTGCTGGGCAACGAAGAGGAGCTCACCATGCTTTTCGGCGCCAGCTCGACCGACGGCGCCCTGGCCGCAGCGGAGGAGACCGGGCTCCTGGTGGTCATGACCCGCGGGGCGCAGGGCTCGGTCGTGCTCACGGCGCAGGGACCCCAGAGGGTGGCGGCGGCGGCCGTTGAGAAGGTGGTCGATACCACGGGGGCGGGAGACCTCTTCGCCTCGGGTTTTCTCTACGGCCTGACCCACGGCATGGGACCGGTCGACAGCACGCGTCTGGGGGGTGTGTGCGCGGGCGAGATCATCTCCCACACTGGCGCGCGCCCCGAAGCGGATCTGCGGGCCCTGGCCACTGACGCCGGCCTGCTGGTCCCGTAGGACCTCGTCCCTTGTCCCTCTCCATCGGCATCGTCGGCTTGCCCAACGTGGGCAAGTCCACTCTCTTCAACGCGCTGACCAACAATGACGTGTTGGCCGCGAATTATCCCTTCGCCACCATCGATCCCAATGTCGGGGTGGTCGCCGTGCCCGATGACCGGTTGGGGCAGCTGGCCGCCCTGTACGACAATGCCCCCATAGTGCCCGCCTCGGTCACCTTTGTCGACATCGCGGGCATCGTGCGCGGCGCATCCCAAGGCGAGGGCCTGGGGAATCAGTTCCTGGCCGCCATCCGCGAGAGCGACGCCATCTGTCAAGTGGTGCGGGTCTTCCACGACGACGACGTCATGCATGTCGACGGCCGCGTCGATCCCAAGGGCGATATCGGGACGGTCAACACCGAGTTGATCCTGGCCGACCTGCAGACGGTGGAGAACCGCTTGCCCAAGTTGGCCAAGGAGGCCAGGGCGCACCCTGAGCTCAAAGCCACGGCCGACGCGGTGGCGAGTGCCGAGCGAGTCCTCAACGACGGTCGTACCGTCTCGAGCGCCGCGGCCACGGGAGAGATCGACCCGGGGCTCCTCGACGACCTGCACCTGCTGACGGCCAAGCCGTTCATTTACGTCTTCAACATCGACGAGGCCGCGCTGGGAGATGCCGACCTGGCCGAGCGGCTGGCGACGAGCGTGGCGCCGGCCGGCTCCATCGTTCTCTGTGCCCAGATCGAGGCAGAAGTGGCCAGCCTGCCGGCCGAAGATGCCAAGGAACTCCTGGAGAGTTACGGCCAACACCAATCTGGTCTCGAGCAGTTGGTGCACGTGGGATTCGCCACGCTTGGTTTGCAGACCTTTCTCACGGCGGGCCCCAAGGAAGCGCGGGCGTGGACGATCCATATCGGCGACACCGCTCCCAGGGCGGCCGGCGTCATCCACACGGATTTCGAGAAGGGGTTCATCAAGGCCGAGGTGGTGAGTTTCGCCGATCTGGTCGAGACGTCCTCGGTGGTGGCTGCCCGGGCGGCCGGCAAGGCGCGCATGGAGGGCAAGGACTATGTCATGCGCGACGGTGACGTGGTGGAGTTCCGCTTCAGCTCGTAGACGCGGTGGACCCTGAAGCTCGTCGACGCGTGGCGGCTTCGAATGAGAAGACGGCTGCGGGAAGTCGAAGACGCGTGTGAAAAGCCCGAAGACGGGTATCAGAAGACGAAGGACGTCGCGATGTCAGCGCGCCCTCGGGAAGTGGTGGCTGCCACTCCCAGCGTGATCACTTCCTCGAAGATCGACAACGCGATCAACTCTGCGGCGACGACGAGACGTAATGGTCGGAGCATGCGAGATCCCTCCAGCAGGCGGTGGTCCTTTACGCCACTAAGCTTATCGGCTTTGTGCGATTAAGGCAAGTGGGGTCGCGGGGAGAGCACGAAGGTGCGACGACGTCTCTCGGGCGGGCTCGCGTCGCCGCGGGAAGTTCTGGAGGATCCATCGGAATGAGGCGCGAGGATGCGATCGGTGCTGCTGTGAGAGGATTTGGGCCGTGACCGGAACCGAGGGAGCATGACCGCGCAAACGGCCACGCCGTCGGAGTGGGACGGGGCGCGGGTGCGGAAATGGGAGTGTGAGCAGCACGGTCACAGCTACGGGATTCGTGTGTCCAGCGGCTTGTTTCGCGGAGAACCCGAGCTCTTGCGCTGCGACCATTGCGGTTCGGAATGGCGCGTGATCCCTGTGGCCGATCAACAGCCTGCGGCCAAGCCCGAATGGTTCGAGCCAACCCGACGCTCGGCAGGGTGAGTTCATCCCGGCGGTTCGGATCGCCGCACCCGCCATCGCGGTGCAGTCGGTGGCCCTGAACGCGTTCAGTCGGTGACGCTGAAGGCGGTGCGGATCTCGTGGCCGGCGGGATCGAGCACGTACCACGGACCTCCGTTCTGATCGATGGCCTGACCGGTGATCAGACCGGGTTTCACGTCGAGGTTGTAGGTGTAGAGCGGATGGCCCCCGTAGGAGAGCTGGGTCGAGCCGTCGGGGCGACGCAGGGTGCCCACCAGGGAGCGCTTGACCCCCGGACCGACGCGGATCGGGCCCGACTCGAGGAGAGGGGGCCACTGGAGCACGCAGCCATCGTTGGTGCAGGCACTCTGCGTCGGGGTATCGGGAAGGAAGTCATAGAGGGCATCGCCCGTCCCGGTGGCCAGTACCGGACCCTGCGGAGAGTGGATGAGGCCCAGGGTCACGCCGGGATCGGTGGTGGGGGGCGACGACAGCGTGACGGAACCGCCGCCGCAGGCGGCGAGGGTCAGGGCGAGGATGGTGAGGGCTGCCGCGAGGACGAGGGGGGACCGGCGCAGGTGCCCGGTCACGGGGTGCCCGCCGGGGGGACGTCGGTGCCGAGGAGCCAGCTGATGGAGGCCAGGGCGTCGTTGACCGTCCAGTCGGGGGCCTGGGGGTGCCGGAGCCCCTGGACGCCGCCCGCGTTGAGCAGGGCCGTCAGTTTCCGGTTGAGCTTGCCCTTCAGGTCGGGCGCGTTGGCGTCGATGAAGCGTTCGCGGTTGTCGGTGCCGATGAGGGTGTAGCCGTCGGTATGCACCACGTCGTAGGTCAACGGCCTCCCTGTGTACCAATCGAGGTGGGGGGGCTGGGCTTCGGGGACGATCTGGTAGCTGACCCCGAAAGCCTTCCAGAAGGTGGCCAGGTCGGATGGGGTACCGGTCCACAGTTCCCAGTTCGCCCCGAACTCCTTCTGGTACGCGGCCAGCCGGGCGACGGTGTCCCGTCCCGGATCGACCGTGGCTTCGACGAAGACCACTTTGCGCCCGAGGCCGGCGGCGCGCAGATCACGCTGGAGGCCGATGAAGGCGGCGGTGATCAACGGGCACTCGTCCTGGCAGAGGGAGAGGAACGGGGCCAGGACCACCACCTTGCCCCTGAGGCCGGCCAGGGACACGGTCCGGCCGCGTTGATTGACCAGCGGGACGTGGTCGGGAGTGGGCCGATCGAGGACGACGCCCTGGCTGGCCGGAGGTGGGGGCGGGGCCGAGCTGCCACACGACGCCAGCACGATGCCCAGGGAGAGAGAGAGGGCGACACCGAGGACCCCGACGGCGGATCGATGCGCCCGGGGGGCGTGGGAGCACGGAACGGGCACGTTGGGGACTATCCCTAGTTGGCCCGGTCGGGCCAATTCCAGTCAGGGCCCTTCCCGTCAGGGCCGGCGACGAGCCGGGCGGCGTCACGCCGGGTCGGCGTCGGGGTCCGGCGGGAGATCGGGGTCCGGCGGGAGAAAGGAGAAGGGCAGGTCGGCCAGGTGGATGAGGGTCGACGCGATCCACCGGGTCAGACCGTTCATGACCGGGGCGATCTCGCCGGGGTCCTCGAGCTGGGCCTCGCTGAAGCGGACCGAGCCCTCGTAGGTGGCTTCGACCGCCCAGCGCACGGTCCCACCGTCGTGGACCTCCTCGATGGTCGTGGCCGTGCGGGCGAGCGGGTCGACGCCCAACAGTTGGTTCTCCTCGGGGAGGGAGCGGAGCACGGTGTCGGTGTCGGGGGCTTCGGCGAGACGCTGCACCCGCAAGGCCACTTCGATGACCACTTCGGGTAGCTCGTCCGGCGGCTCGCCGATGGACCAGCTGCGGTAGGACGTCTGGCTCCAGGTGGGCCAGTCCACCGACACATCGGCCCGGACCCGAGGCGGCTGCTGCTCTCCCGGAAGGCTGTAGGAGGTTTCCCAGGAGACATCACCGAGGAAGACGTCCACCTGGAAGCGCTCCTCGACGGCCTGGCGCTGGAGCAGGGCCTGCTCGAAGGAGTGGCGCATGGAGCTGATGACATCGACGAGGAGGTGATCGAGCACGGCAGGCAGAGGATAGACGGGGCGGCCGTTACGATCGTTGGGTGTGAGCGACCGATCGGTGTGGCTGGACCGGCGGGTGATCGCCTACGCCCACCAGGGGGGAGCGTGGGAATCGCCGTCGTCGACGTTGTTCGCTATTTCCCGGGCCGTGGCGGCCGGCGCGACCGGGATCGAGCTCGACGTGCACGCCACCGCCGACGGCGAGCTGGTGGTGTGCCACGACGCCACGGTGGACCGCACCACCCCGGCCACAGGGACCATCGTCAGCTTCACCCTGGAGGAGCTGCGCCAGCTCGATTTCTCCTACTGGTTCATCCCCGGCGCCGACGTCACGCCCGGACGTCCCGCCGACGACTACCCCTACCGGGGGCGGGCACCCGACAACCCGGCGTTCGGCATCGCCACCCTGCGCGAGGTCCTCGAGCGATTCCCCGGCGTGGTGCTGAACCTCGACATCAAGCAGACGGCCCCCGTGGTGGCGCCCTACGAGAGGACACTGGCCCGCCTGCTGGCTGAGTACGGGCGCACCGACGACGTGATCGTGGCTTCGTTCCTCGACCCGGCCACCGACGCCTTCCGGGCCCTGGCGCCCGACGTCCCCACCTCGGCCGGCACCCTGGCCACCGCCGAGTTTTGGCAGGCCGTCCACGGTGGCGGGGACCTCCCCGGCACGCCGACGGTGGCCTACCAGGTACCCGAGCGCCAGGGTGATCTGGTCGTGGTGGACGAGGCCTTCGTGGCGGCGGCGCACGGCTGTGGGAGAGCGGTCCACGTGTGGACGGTGAACGACAGTGCGTCGATGGGCCGCCTGGTGGGCCTCGGGGTCGACGGGATCATCTCCGACGTGCCGTCAACCCTCTCGGGCCTGCTGGTCGGTGCGGGCGTCGCTTGGGACGGCAGCACGGCACGGTGAGCGCTCGGTCAGCGCTCGGTCAAACGCCAGAGTTGTGAGCGTCGGGAGGTCTAACCCCGCCCGCAGTTCGGCTTCTTGCCATGGTTGGCCTTCTTCTTGGCCCTGAGCTTGCGCTTCACCGTCCGCTTCGACATAAGAGAGAAAGCCTAGTTCGAATTGAGCCGGGACAGTACCGCAGCGGTGCGTGGTGGCGCAGCAGCGGTAGGGACCGATTGGGTGGCGGTGGCAGCGACTGCCCCGCGATGCGTGGCGATGTGTGGCGATGTGTGGCGATGCGTGGCGATGCGGTTTGAGCGGACCCCCGGGCTCCCGTAGCCTCGACCGCCTATGCGGTCCGGATGGCTGCTGCGCGACGGTGACGTGGTGTGCGCGCTCGAGATGACCGAATCTATGGGAGAGCGGGCCAAGGGTCTCCTCGGGCGGGACGGCTGTGAGGGTGCCCTGCACCTGGACCGCACGCGTTCGGTGCACACGGCAGGCATGCGGTTCCCCCTCGACGTGGCCTTGCTCTCCGAGGATCTGAGGGTTCTCGCCCTGCGGCGCGTCGCGCCGTGGCGGGTGATCCTCCCGCGCCGCGGCGTGCGCAGTGTGGTCGAGGCGGAGGCAGGGTCGTGGGAGCGATGGGGGATCCGGGTGGGCGATCAGCTGTTGATCCGTGAGGTCGAGTGACGGGGCGCGGGCGGGGCCAGCTGGTTCTGGTGGCCACGCCGATCGGGAATCTGGGTGATCTGCCGCCCCGGGCCCGGGAGGTCCTGACCGAGGCCGATCTGATCTGTTGCGAGGACACGCGACGGACCAGGGCGCTCCTGTCCGCCCTGGGGATCCCGGCCGGGGGGCCAGGCGGGGACCGGCTCCTTTCGCTGCACGCGCACAACGAGCGCGATCGCCTGGAGCGGGTGGCGTCCTGCGTGGCCGGGGGCGGCACCGTCGCCGTGGTCAGCGACGCCGGGACTCCTGGGATCTCGGACCCCGGCTCGGTGCTGGTTTCCGAACTCGCGGCGGCGGGCGAGACGGTCACCACTGTGCCCGGGCCGTCATCGGTGGTCGCGGCATTGGTCGTCAGTGCCCTGCCGACGGACCGCTTCTGCGTGGAGGGATTTCTCCCCCGGAAGGGGGCCCAGCGCCGGGAACGCATTGCCGCGCTGTTGTCCGACGAACGGACCACGGTGGTCCTTGAAGCGCCCGGCCGGACGGTGGCGACGCTGACCGAGCTGGCCGCGTCCGAGCCGGATCGGCCCGTCGCCGTGGCGCGTGAACTCACCAAGCTCCACGAGGAGGTCTGGCGGGGCACGATGGCCGAGGCCGTGGCCGCCTTCGGCGAGCGGCCACCGCGGGGAGAGGTGGTGCTGGTGATCGGGGGTGCCGCTCCCCCCGAACCCGCCACCGAGCGCGACCTCGAAGAGGCGGTGCGGCAGTGCCTCGCCCGGGGCGAGGGGCCCCGGCAGGCGGCGGCGGCACTGGCGGGTCCCCTGGGGGTCACCCGACGCCGGATCTACGAGACCGCCCTGCGGCTCCGGAACGAGGACGGGCGCGACTGAATCGGGCCTGACCGTCCCGGCACCGCCGGTACGCTACCGGCGGTGCCGCCCTACTACCTGACCACGCCGATCTACTACGTGAACGACGCGCCGCACATCGGCACGGCCTACGACACGGTGAACGCGGACGCCCTGGCCCGCTGGCACCGCCTGATCGGCGACGACGTGACCTTCCTGACTGGGACGGACGAGCACGGGGCCAAGATCGTCGAGGCGGCCGAGGCGCACGGAATGTCCCCGCAGGAGTGGACCGACCGTACGTCCGCCCGCTTCGTCGAGGCCTGGGCGCGGCTCGACATCAGCAACGACGACTTCATCCGCACCACCGAGCCCCGGCACCACGCGGTGGTGCAGGGGTTCCTGCAGCGGATCTACGACAACGGCTTCATCGAGCTGGGGCAGTACACCGGCCTGTACTGCGTCTCCTGCGAGGACTACTACACCGAGGATCAGCTGGTGGACGGTCTCTGCCCGATCCACGGCCGGGCGGTGGTCGAGATGAAGGAGGACAACTACTTCTTCAAGCTGAGCGCCTTCGCGCAACCGCTCCTCGACTACTACGAGGCCCACCCCGACTTCGTCCGTCCGACCTCCAAGCGCAACGAGGCCCTCGGCTTCATCAGGGGCGGGCTGAAGGACGTCTCGATCACCCGGACCTCCATGCGGTGGGGCGTGCCGGTGCCCTGGGACGACGGTCACGTGTTCTACGTCTGGTACGACGCGCTGATCAACTACCTCACGGCCGCCTCCTACGGCAGTGACCCGGATCGGTTCGAGTCGCTGTGGGGAGCGGCACACCATCTGATCGGCAAGGACATCTTGAAGTTCCACTGTGTGTGGTGGCCGGCCATGTGCATGGCGGCGGGCATCTCGCCCCCGGCGGAGATCTTCGTGCACGGCTTCCTGCTCATGGGAGGCCAGAAGCTGGGGAAGACCCTGATCCAGTCGGGGGTGGTGGGAGAAGGCGACGACACGCGGGCGCTCGAGGTCACCGAGGTTTCGCCGCTGGCCCTGGCCGACGACTTCGGGGTCGACCCCCTGCGGTACCACCTCCTGCGCGACATCTCACTGGGCAGCGACGGTGACTTCTCCTACGAGGGGATCGTGGCCCGCTACAACGCCGATCTGGCGAACAACCTGGGCAATCTGCTCTCGCGGGTGACCACCGTGGTGCACTCGAAGTGCGCGGGCACCGGCCCGGCCTGCGATCCGGACAGCGCACTGTCGGTCCCGGTGGCCGACGTCCTGGCGGACGCCAGCCGATCCTGGGCTCGATGGGCGCCCCAGGAGGCACTCGAATCGACGTGGCGTCTCATCGGCGCCGCCAACGCCGAATTGGAGACCACCGAACCCTGGAAGATGGATCCCGGGCCCGACGTCGAGGCCATTCTGGGCAACGCGCTCGAAGTGCTGCGCATCGTGGCGGTCCTGATCTCGCCAGCCATGCCCGCCACCGCGGCCGAAGTCTGGCGGCGGATCGGCGTGACGGACGATCTGACCGAGGCCCGGCTCCCGGCCGCCGCCACCTGGGGTGGCTATGGCGGTGGGAACAGGGTGGTGAAGGGAGACCCACTCTTTCCCCGCCGGAAGAAGTGAGCGGCTGGTTCGATTCCCACTGCCACGTGCAGGAGGAGTATCTCGGTGGAGGCCGGGGCGGGGAAAGCGAGACCGACCTCTCCGCCGTGCTCGGCCGCGCCGCCGCCGCCGGCGTCGATCGCTTCGTCTGCATCGGGACCGACGCGGCCACTTCCACGCAAGCGGCGGCCCTGGCGCGAGACGTCCAACGCGGTCCCGCGGCGCTCACGGCGTGGGCCTCCGTCGGGCTCCATCCCCATGCCGCGGTCGACGGCGTGACGGATGTGGCCGGACGGTTGGCCGAGGAACTGGCGGTCGGCGACGGCACCGTGGTGGCGGTCGGAGAATGCGGACTCGACTACTACTACGAGCACTCCCCGCGCGACGCGCAGCGGGCCGCCTTCGCCGCACAGATCGGGTTGGCTCATGCCCATGGACTGGCCCTCGTGATTCACGCGCGCGACGCATGGGCCGACCTCTTCGATGTACTGGCGGCCGAAGGCGTTCCCGAGCGGACCGTGTTGCACTGTTTCACCGGCGGACCAGACGAGGTGGACCGGTGTCTGCGAGCCGGCATGTTCGTCTCGTTCAGCGGCATCATCACCTTCAAGAACGCCGGCGACGTCCGCGCCGCCGCGGCGCGTTGTCCACTCGATCGCCTGCTGGTCGAGACCGACAGTCCCTTCCTGGCGCCGGTCCCGCACCGCGGCCGGACGAACGAGCTCGGGTACGTCCCGCTGGTCGGCGCGGCCGTTGCCGAGGTGAAGGGCTGCGCCGTCGAGTTGGTGGCCGAGTCGTCTGCCGCTGCAGCCGCTATGGCATTTTCTGTGTTCTCGTAATGTACGTGTGTTTGTGCAGAATACGAGAACCTGCTGACCTGGGAATACACCTGTGAAAGCGGGCAAATAGTGGGGGTGACCTGCGAGTTCATGTAAATGTCACCCCGGTGTTGTCCTCTGACCTGGGGAAATAAAGCCGAAATTCAATGACGTCCATATTGCATTTGCATGACACGCCAAGGAGTCTCTATGTTGTCCGAAACCCCCTCGCCGGCCGTGAGCTGGCGCGGGTGCACTGTCCCCGGAGAAGGGTGGAGCCCTGCGGAAACAGAGCACTTCGGGGAGGCGCGTCGGCGTTGCCGCACTGCTGTGTGGTGCCCTGCTCGGCGTCCCTCTCCTTTTGCTACAGAACGGACCGGTACACGCACAGAGTGCGTCGGCCGCGCTGGCGGAGCATGTCGGTACCGCGGCGGCCGGGTCGAACGCGACGCGTTTCAACGACGCGCTCTCGCACGCCAAGTTGGTGCGCTACCGCGCTCCCACCGGCACCACGACCACGTCGGCGGCACCGCCCACCACGACATCGACGGCACCGTCCACCACCACGTCGACGGCACCGGCGACGACGACCACGGCCGCACCGGTGACGACCACCACGGCTGCACCGGTGACGACCACTACGGCTGCACCGGCCCCGGCGCCCGAGCCCACGGGCGGTGGGAACTCCGCCTCAGGCGAGGCCACTTACTACGCGTCGTACTTCCCGGACAGCGGTTGTGCCAGCCCGTGGCTTCCCAAGGGAACGGTGCTCACGGTGACGGCGGCGACCGGCACCGTCGTCTGCACCGTCGACGATCAGGAGGGCGACAATCCCGGGCGGGTGGTCGACCTTTCACCCGCGCAGTTCGAACAGCTGGCACCCATAAGCCAAGGCGTGATTGAGGTTACCGTTAGCTGGTGACGCATTCGGGCGCCGATATCTCGACGCTCTTGGCAACACACGGGCTCCGCCCGAGTCGGGCGTTGGGCCAGAATTTCGTGGCCGACCCCAACACGGTCCGTCGTATTGCCCGCCTGGCCGATCTTGGGCCCTCGGCGCCGGTCCTGGAGATCGGCGCCGGGCTGGGATCACTCACGCTGGCCCTGGCGGAGACCGGGGCCCGGGTGGTCGCGGTCGAGCTCGACCGGTACCTCCTCCCCATCCTGCGGTCAGTGGTCGAACCGGTGGGCGTCGAGGTGGTCGCGGGTGATGCCATGACACTGGACATCGCCGGGCTCTTGGCCGAGCGAGGGGGCGGGTCCTGGTCCCTGGTGGCCAACCTCCCCTACAACGTGGCCACCCCGCTGGTCCTGCGGACCTTGGTCGAGGTGCCCGCGGTGGAACGCCTGCTGGTCATGGTGCAGCGCGAGGTGGGGGAGCGCATGGCGGCGACGGTGGGTGACCCCGCCTACGGATCGGTCTCGGTGCGGGTGGCCTATTTCGCGCGGTCGAGCCTGGCCGGCAAGGTGCCCGCGTCGGTGTTCATCCCGCGCCCCCGGGTGGAGTCGGTGCTGGTGCGGCTGGAGCGACGGCCCGAGGTGGCGGTGGACCCGGCCGAAGTGTCCTATCGACGCCTGGCGGCCGTGGTCAAAGCAGGCTTCGGTCAACGCCGCAAGATGCTGCGTCGCTCGCTGGCCGGAGTGGTCGAGCCCGAGGCGTTCACCAGGGCCGGCGTCCGTCCCGACGCCCGGGCCGAGGAGCTCACGGTGGAGCAATGGGGCAGACTGGCCCGGTGACCCGGGTCATCGCTCCGGCCAAGCTCACGCTGTCCCTGGCGGTGACCGGGGTCCGGGCCGACGGGTACCACGAGCTGCGGGCCGAGATGGTTTCCCTGAGCCTGGCCGACGAGCTCACCATCACCGAGGGGAGCACCGGGCTGACGGTGACGGCCGAGCCGGGGGCCCGCGCCGGGTCACTGGCCACCGGAGGCGACAATCTCATTTGCCGCGCCCTGGCGGCGGTTGGTCGTACGGCCGCGGTGCACGTGGTGAAGCGCGTACCGCTCGGAGGTGGACTGGGAGGGGGATCGAGCGATGCCGCGGCCGTGCTGCGATGGGCCGGGTGCACCGACGCCCACACCGCCCTGGCCCTGGGGTCCGATGTCCCGTTCAGCCTGACGGGCGGCCGGGCCGTGGTCGAGGGCATCGGGGAGAGGGTGACGGCCCAGGCTTTCGTCCCGCGGCGTTTCGTGCTCCTCATCCCGCCGTTCGGGGTCGACACCCGTCGGGTCTACGCGGCGTGGGACGAGCAGCACCGCGAGGGGTCTCGCCCCGCGGGTACGAACGTGCTGACCGACGCCGCCCTGGCCGTCGAACCGAGGCTCGCCCCATGGAGAGATGCGCTGGGCGACCTCACCGGCTCGGCACCGGTGTTGGCGGGAAGTGGGTCGACTTGGTTCGTCGAGGACGGAGAGTCCGAAGGCGCCGGCCGGGACCTTCCTGGGCTGCAGTTGGGGACAGCATGGGCCCGGTTGGTGCGGGTGCACACCGTCCCCGCGGGGTGGAACGGCCGGTGAAGCGCAGCCCGGGCCGCTGTGTACCGGCTACGTACGGGTATCTACCGGCTACTTACCGGCCCGACGTTGCCACCGGGTCGCCTTCAACATCTTCTTGTGCTTCTTCTTGCGCATGCGCTTGCGGCGCTTCTTGATCAGTGATCCCATGTGGTGCGGCAGGCTAGCGGTCCAATGAGCCGACTGCCAGGTCACCTTGGCCGGCCGGGGAGCGAGGCAGGGTGAAATTCGAGGTCGTTGCACTCGATCACGTCCAGCTGGCCATGCCGCCGGGTCGAGAGGCCGAGGCCGAGGCCTTCTACGGCGGCCTCCTGGGATTCGTCCGGCTCCCCAAGCCCCAACCGATGGCGCGACGGGGCGGCTGTTGGTTCTCCGGGGGGACGGCGTCGCTGCACCTCGGAGTCGAGCCCGAATTTCGCCCGGCCCGCAAGGCCCACCCCGCCCTGCGCGTGCGCCACCTGGGCGCGATGGTGGCCACCCTGGTCGCGGCGGGACTCGAGGTGCGTCCCAACCAGGATCAACCCGAGGGCGCCGGCTACTACGTCGATGACCCGTTCGGGAACCGGATCGAGTTGATCGACGCCACCTGAACCGGCCGGCCGAGCGGCCCCGCCCTGAACGGGCCCACCATGACTGGGCCGGCCCTGAACGGGCCCACCCGCGGGGGCCGACAGAACGGGTGGCTACGGAGACCTGAAGTAGCCGTCGCCCTCGGCATCGGCCGGCGGCGGCGCGGTGGGGAAGTGTACCGTCATGCGGGTGCCTCCCCCGTCGGCGATTTCGGCGCGGACGGTGCCACCCTCCAGCTCGACCACCTGGGCCACGATGGCCAGTCCGAGACCTGAGCCGGGGAGGCCCCGAGCGGCCGGGGCTCGATAGAAGCGATCGAAGACATGCGGCAGATCCGCCGGCGCGATGCCAGGACCCCGATCGCGCACCACGACATCGCCGGCCCGGCACGTCACCGAGACCGTTTGTCCGGGCGGGCTCCATTTGCGCGCGTTGTCGAGGAGATTGCCGATGGCCCGGGAGAGCTGGTCGGGATGCGCCGACACCCAGCAGGCTTCGGCATCGAGGTCGAACGCCACATGCCGGGTCCGGCCGTGGGTCGTGGCCACCGACACGGCATCGCGCACAAGGAGGTCGAGCCGAAGCAGTTCCGGCGAAGCCGGGACCTGGTCACCACGGGCCAGTTCGGCCAGGTCGCCCACCGTGTCGGTCAGTTCCTGGAGCTGGATCAGCACGTCGTCGACCAGCACGGACCGGTCCTCCAGCGACAGCTCGTCGACCCGGCGGATGACCTCGAGGTTGGTACGCAGGCTGGTCAGAGGGGTGCGGAGCTCGTGGGAGGCGTCGAGCACGAGTTGATTCTGGGCCCGGCGGGAGGATTCGAGAGCTTCGAGCAGCCGGTTGAAGGTCCGACGGAGACGACCCAGCTCGTCGGGCCCTCCCGGAGAGAGCCGTCGTGTCACGTCGGTCGTCTCGGCCAGATCCTCCACGGTATCGGTGAGGGCGTCCAGGGGCACCAGGGCGGTGCGGGCCACCAGCCAGCCCAGCAGCACGGCCAGCAGGACCCCGCCGAAGGCCACCGCGCCCAGGACGAGACCGAGGCGAGCCAGCTCCTGGCTGCCGTTGAACAGGGTGGCGATCTGGATCCCGCCACCGTCGACGAGGGGCTGGCCGTCGATGGTGGTATTCGGCGGGAGGTTCTCGGTCAGTACCCGAAGCTGGTTCCCGTTGACGTTGACGGTGGTGAAGAAAGCGGGGGCTTCTCCCGCCGCCACCTGGCGCACCTGGTCGGTCACGGGCAACGCCCCCCCGACCAGCACGGCACCGGAGGCGTCGACGATCTGCTCTTCAGTGGCGTTGGTCGTCGTGATGTTGGCGCCCTGAGTGATCTTGGCCGCTGCCGCTGTGAGTGAGCTGTCGGCCGCATTGAGCAGCGTGTTGCGGGCGGCCAGATAGGAAGCCGTCGATGCCCCCAGCACGGCGACCACTACTGCGGTGGTGGACGCCAACACCAACCGGGCGCGAAAGGTCACGCGTCCCGCAAGATGTACCCCACCCCTCGGACGGTGTGGATGCAGCGTGGTTCGTCGTCCAATTCGGTCTTGCGGCGGAGGTACCCCACGTAGACGGCCAACGAATTGGTCCCAGAGTCGAAGTCGAAGCCCCAGACGCGATGGAGGAGCACCTCGCGGGTGAGAACCTGCCGTGGGTGCCGGAGAAAGAGCTCGAGGAGATCGAATTCGATCCGGGTCAGGGAAAAGGAGCGGTCGCCCCGATGGGCTTCGCGTGTGGAGAGGTCCAACGTGAGCTCTCCCACCCGCAGCAGCCCGCCCTCGCCCTCGAACCGACGACGCAACAAGGCGCGCAGGCGGGCCAGCAACTCGGCCAGGGCGAACGGCTTGACCAGGTAGTCATCGGCGCCGGCGTCGAGTCCCTGCACCCGGTCATCAACGGCGTCCCGCGCCGTCAACATGAGGACAGGGGTGTCGTCGCCCGATGCCCGCATGCGGCGACAGACCTGTAAGCCGTCGAGGTCGGGCAGCTGCAGGTCCAGAATGAGCGCGTCAGGGGGGGTCAAGGCCAAGGCCTCGAGCGCTTCTCCTCCCGAGGGCACCGTGACCACGTCGTACCCCTCGAGCCGCAACGCGCGGTCGATGGAACGACGGACTGCGTGATCATCGTCCACCACCAGAATGCGCACGAGAAAGGGAGCCTACTTCGCCGTTGCCGCAAAACAGTCGGGTCCGGGGCCTCTAACCTCTCCCTCGCATGTGGTCGTCCCGAAAGGACGGGACGGCATTCCGGGGTAGTTCAACTGGCAGAACGTCGGCCTTTGGAGCCGGATGTTGGAGGTTCGAGCCCTCCCCCCGGAGCCACGGCACCGCAGCGTGCCATGAGATGGGTACCGCAGTGTGCTTCGAGATCGGCGCGTCCAGCTTGCCCGGCTGGAGCCGGCGTGTCTCAGCGCCACTGCTTGCGCTTGTCCCGGGTCGCCAACTCGGCCAGGTAGTTGTTGTACGCGGTGCGCTCGGCCTCGTCGTCATCGGCGGGCTCTCCAAGCTGTGCCGTGGGGGAGGGCGGTGCGCCCGCCGGAGGATCCTCGTGCAGGAAGCGCCACCACATGTAGAGGGCGTAGCCGGCGAAGAAAGGCCATTCAAAGACGTAGGCCCAGCTCAGGTCGTTGCCCCCGAGCGCGCGGCGGACCTGCCAGACGCAGAGCGCGACGAAGGCCGGGACGACGATGATGATGAGCACGTGGAGGCCGATGGCCCGGCGCGAGAACCAGAGCCGCCGCTCCACGACCCGCTACCTCGCCAGGTCGGGGATGAAGCCGGAGAGGATGGCGGCCAGCTCCACCGGTCGGTCGCCCTGAATGCTGTGGCCGGCTCCCTCCACCCCCACCACGGTGCAGGTCGGCTGGCGTCGGAGGAGCTCCCGCACGTCCTCATCGGAAACCACCGACCAGGCCAGGCCGCGCACGAGCATCAGCGGCACGCGCACGCCGGAGACCGCGTCCCAGAGCTCAGCGAAATCGAAGCGGCGGGTCTCGGTGTCCCGGAAGCGCGCATAGCGCCACACCCAGCTGCCGTCCTCGCGTTGTACCGCGTTGTGGAGAATGCCGCGGCGCAGCGAAGCCTCGCTGCGGGTCGGGTTGTGCTCCATGGTCCGGGCCAGCAGCTCGTCGAAACTGGCGAAGCTGGCCGGGCCGTCGATGAAGGCCGTGATGGGTGATGCCTTCGCGTGGTCGACCCCGGGGGTGACGTCGATCAGGACGAGGGAGCGAACCAGGTCTGGCGCGTGGGCCGCCAACGCGATGGACGACAGCCCGCCCAGCGACATGCCGACCACGCCGGCCGCGTCGGGAGCCAGCTCGGCGATCGTCCGGGCCAGGTCGGCACCGTTGGAAGCGACGGACAATGATCCCTCGGGTCCGCCGTCGGAGTGGCCGTGGCCCGGAAGATCGATGGCCAGCAGCGGACGGTCGAGGGCCAGGGCCACCGTGTCCCAGGTGTGGGCGTTTTGCGCCCCGCCGTGCACCAGGACCAGTTCGGGAGCCGTGGTGCCCCAGACCAGGCTGCTCACTCTGCGCCCGGGTGAGACCTCGACCTCGACCCGCCGCACCGCCGGCGGCCCCGGGTAGGGGAGGCCGTACTCGGCCGCATTCTCGGAAAACAGCCCGAACTCGTCGTACGGCATCACGCCCCGGAACAGTATCGGTCCGGGTGAGCCCACACGGCCCGCCCCGGGAGGGAAGAATGGCCCGATGCACGAACGCCGACTGTCTGCAGTGGTCCTGGCCGCGGGCGAGGGAACCCGTATGCGCTCCGAGCGGCCCAAACCGCTCCACCGGCTGTGCGGCCGCCCCATGATCCTGCACGTCCTCGACGCGATGGCGGAGATCGACGTCACCCGGGTGGTCGTGGTGGTGGGTCACCGGGCCGATTGGGTCACCAAGACCTTGATCCAGCATGCGCCGCCCTCCATGGAGATCGGGTTCGTCGAGCAGGAGTCACAATCGGGCACGGGCGACGCGCTGGCGGTCGGGCTCACCGGGCTTCCCGACGATGACGACGAGGAGGAGGACGTCGTGGTACTCCCGGGGGACACGCCGCTTCTCCGCCCGCAGACGTTGGCCGCCCTCGTGCGCTATCACCGGGCCGAGGACGCCGGCGCCACGCTGCTGGCGGCCGAGGTGGAGGATCCGACCGGTTATGGAAGGGTGATCCACGGCAAGGACGACGTGGTGTGCCGGGTGGTCGAGGAAGTCGACGCCGACGAAGAGGAGCGTGCCGTCACCGAGGTCAACACGTCCATCTACTGCTTCCGACGCAGCGTGCTGGCACCCGCGCTGCGCCGGATCACACCGGCCAACGCGCAGGGTGAGTACTACCTGACCGACGCCGTCAGCGTCCTCTTCAGCGCCGGGTACCGGGTGCAGTCCCTCGTCCTGCCTGATTCCATTGAAGCTGCCGGCGTGAACGACCGGGCGCAATTGGCCGTGGCCGAGGCCGAGCTGAGGGACCGGATCAACGAGCGCTGGATGCGTCGCGGCGTGACCATGTGGGACCCCGAGCGGACCTATGTCGACGCCCAGGTGGAGCTCACGGCCGATGTGTCCCTCCTGCCGGGAGTGATCTTGCGGGGTCGCTGTGTCATCGGTGAAGGAAGCGAGATCGGACCGAACTGCGTCCTGACGGACACGCTGGTGGGCCGTCGGGCCGTGGTCTCGGAGACGGTCTGCGACCGGGGCATCGTCGGGGACGGAGCCAGGATCGGTCCTTTCTGTGTGGTGCAGCCCGGGGCCGAGGTGCTTCCCAACGCCGTGGTCCCGCCCCACCGCGTCGTCGCCCTCGAATAAATGGAGGCCACCGACGCCGCCGGCCGTGGGCCTGTAGCGTTGGAGCCGTGGAGCTCATCCCGCGACGTCGCCTGGAACTGATCTCGGGCCGGGCCCACCCGAAATTGGCGCAGGATATCGCCCGTCATCTGGGAGTCGAGCTGGGTCAGGCCAACCTGCGCGAATTCGCCAACGGCGAGATCTACTGCAAGTACGACAGTTCCATTCGTGGCTGCGATGTGTTCATCATCCAGACCCACGGCGGCCCGGTGAATGACTCGCTGATGGAGCACCTCATCATGATCGATGCCGCCAAGAGGGCATCGGCCAAGCGCATCACCGCCGTCTGCCCCTATTACGGCTACTCCCGGCAGGACCGGAAGTCGACGGGACGCGAGCCCATCACCGCCAAATTGGTGGCCGACATGTTCTCGGCTGCGGGGGCCGACCGGGTCATCAGCGTCGACCTGCATTCGGGGCAGATCCAGGGGTTCTTCAACACGCCCTTCGACCATCTGGTGGCCGCACCCGTGCTCGAGGCCTACATGCGGGAGAAGTTCAGTGGGGACGTGGTGGTGGTCGCGCCCGACGCAGGCCGGGTGAAGGTAGCCGAGCGCTACAGCCAGCATCTCGGCTTCGATCTGGCCCTGGTCCACAAGACGCGGCCTCGGGGCACGCACAACGAGGTCAAGGCCCGGCACGTGGTCGGTGACGTCGAGGGTCGTCACTGTGTGCTGATCGACGACATGATCGACACCGCCGGCACCATTTGCGCGGCCGCAGAGCTCCTGGCCGACGCCGGTGCATCCGAGATCTCGGTCATGGCGACGCATGCCGTCCTCTCCGACCCTGCGGTGGACCGGCTCAAGGCGGCCCCCATCTCCCGGGTCGTGGTCACCGACACCCTGCCCCTGGGCGAGGACCGGTACTTCGACAAGCTGGAAGTGCTGTCGGTGGCCAAGATCATCGCCGACGCCATTGACGCCGTCTTCGAGGACGCCTCGGTCTCTGAGCTCTTCGGTGGGGACAACCTGGTCTGAAGGGACATGACCAGCCGCTTTGGCTGAACCCGAGCCGGGTTCACGCCGACGCCGGAGGGCGCGTCCCCGGGTGCCGGCCACCGCCACGGGCCCGAGTTGGTCGGCCTTTTCCTGGCGGCTACGCTGATATGCCGCTCGCCGGAGGCCGCCCCCCGGTTGACGTACCGCTTCGACCCATTCTGAGGAGATCCGTTATGGCCGATGTCACCCTTGCCGCCGAGGTAGGACGCCCCCAGGGCTCGCGCGCCACCCGCCGCTTGCGGCGTGAGGGCAAGATCCCCGGCGTCATCTACGGCCACGGCACCGACCCGGTCTCCATCGCCGTGGTGGCCCGCGAACTCCGGGTCGCCCTCAACGGAGAGGCCGGCGCCAACCAGCTCCTTTCGCTGCGGACCGAGGCGGGCACCTACCTGGCGCTGGCCCGTGAAATGCAGCGTCACCCGATCGCGCAAACGGTCACCCACGTCGATTTCCAGATCGTCCGTCGCGACGAGGTCATCGCGGCAGACGTGCCGGTCACCCTCATCGGCGAGGCCCTCGAAGTGCACCACGGCGACGGATTGGTCGACCAGCAGATGTTCACCCTTGCGGTCAGGGCACGTCCGGCAGACATTCCCACGTCGCTCGAGATCGACATCAGCAGCCTGACCATCGGCGCGCAGCTCCGGGTGTCCGACCTGACGCTGCCCACCGGAGTGACCACGGAGGTCGATCCGGAGACCGCCATCGCCATCGGCCAGCCGCCCCGTGTCGTCACGCTCGAAGAAGAGGGCGAAGAGGGCGAAGAGGGCGAGATCACGGCAGAAGGTGACGCGGTCGCCGACGAAGCGCCCAGCGAAGAGGGCTAGGCCCTGCGCCGTCTCTTCCCCCGGTCCGAGCGCCGGGGCACACCGAGTGATCTGCTGGTGGTCGGACTCGGCAATCCCGGATCGGAATTCTCCGGGACGCTGCACAACGTGGGTGCCGAGGCGGTCGAGCTGGTGGCCAGCCGGGCCGGCGCGACCCTCCGGGCCGAGAAGGGGCTGCGGGCGCGCACCGCCACCATCGTGCTGGGGGATCAGCGCGTCACGCTTGCCGTCCCGACGACCTACATGAACGATTCCGGCGCAGCCGTGCGGGGCCTGACCACGCGCTTCGGGATGGCCGATCCGACCTCCCTGGTCATCGTGCACGACGAGCTCGATCTCTCTCCGGGCACGGTGCGGGTCAAGGTGGGGGGCGGGTTGGCCGGTCACAACGGGTTGCGGTCGCTGCAGTCCCACCTCCACACGGTCGATTTCGTCCGGGTGCGGATCGGCATCGGAAAGCCACCGAGTGCGCAGCAGGGGGCGAACCATGTGCTCAAGCGCCCGCCCAAAGCGGTACGGGCCCTGCTCGAGGGCGCGATCGAGGTCGCGGCGGACGCGGTGGAGAACATCGCCCGGGCCGGGGTCGACGCGGCGATGCAAACGTGCAACTCACAGCCCTGAAGGGCCCGGATGGTGAAAACGGCATCATTGGTAGCGTGGGGCGGGTGACCAGCTCCCTCTGCTGTCGTAGCCGCGAGCCCACCCACCCTTGACCGCCCCGCCCGGCGGCGCGCTGAGCGCCGTGCCGCCGCTCCTCCGGACCGATCCCACGTTGCCCCTGGTGCTGGGTTCGGCCGATGCCACCCTGGCCGTGTCCGGCCCGGCCCAGCCGGTGCTGCTGGCTGCGCTGGCCACCTTCACCGAGCGGTCGCCGCTCGTGGTGGTGACCCCGAGCGAGGTCGATGCCGTCCGGATGGCCGATGACCTGGCGTGCTTCCTGCCCGAGGATCAGGACGGTGCGGTGATGGGCACGATCGGCGGGCCGGTCGCCGTCCTGCCGGCGTGGGAGACGTTGCCGTTCGAACGGGTCAGCCCCGAGGTGGAGACGATGGGCCGGCGTCTGGCCCTCCTGTGGGGACTGACGCACGGGGGCGACAGCGACCTGCCGCCGGCGCCGCGGATCATCGTGGCGCCGATTCGGGCCCTCCTGCAGCGCCTGGGCCCCTACCGCCAGGGTGCAGCGCCGGTGGTCGTTCGCCCGGGCCAGGAACTCGCCCTCGACCCGTTGCTCACCCAGCTGGTCGAGGCGGGCTACCGCCGCGAGCACCAAGTCGAACATCGAGGTGAGATCGCGGTGCGGGGCGGCATCATCGACGTGTTCCCCTCGACCGGCGACGTGCCTGTGCGCATCGACCTCTGGGGCGACGAGGTCGACCGGTTGACCGCATTCGCCGTGCACGATCAACGATCGTCGTTCGATCTGGACGCCGCCGTCCTGTTCGGATGCCGGGAGCTGCTACCCACCGCTGGGGTTCGGGCGGCCGCGGCCGCACTGGTCCGAAGCCAACCGTGGGGCGTCGCGCAGTGGGAACGGCTGGCCGAGGGAGCGACCTTCGACGGGATGGAATCGTGGCTGCCCTACGTCCACCCTGACGAGGAACTGCTGCCCGACCTGCTGCCGCCGGGCTCTCAGGTGGTCCTGGTCGAGCCACGGCGGATCCGGGACCGGGCCGTCCAGCTGCTCGACGAAGAGGCGGCCCTGGCCGAGACGCTGGCGAGGACCTGGGGAGCCGAGGAAAGCGCCGGTGAGGGTTTCCCCCGCCTCCACCTCCCCTTCGAGCGCCTGCTGCAGAAGTGCGACTCGGGTGTGCTCTCCATGCCGTCGACGCCGGAGGGCCCCGCCACCGCGGCCATGACGGTCCGGAGTTTCAACCCGGTGGCCGGTGATCCGGAGCGATTGGCGGCGCAGGTGAGCGAGTTGGTAGGCGGCGCCTACTCCCTCACGCTGTGCGCGGCCACCACCGCCGGCGCGGAGCGACTCTCCACCGTTCTGGCCGAGGGTGGGACGCACGCGCCCGCCCTGGCTGCGGCCACCGGCGCCCCGGGTGCCGTGGTGGTGTCGGTCGCCCTGTCAGCCGGGTTCATCCTGCCCGACTGCAAAGTGGCGGTGCTCGCCGAGTCCGACATCACCGGCCGGCGCATGCCGCACCGGCGGGCCCGCCCCCGGGCACGGGCCACCGACGGTTTCTTCGATGATCTGGCCATCGGCAGTTTCGTCGTGCACCGCCAGCACGGCGTGGCCCGGTTCGAAGGCGTGACGTCGCGAACGATGGCGGGCGCCACCCGCGACTACCTGATCCTGCAGTACCGGGGGAGTGACCGGCTGTACCTGCCGGTGGACCAGATAGAGGCCATCACGGCGTACAGCGGCGGCGAGACCCCCACCCTTTCGAAGATGGGCGGGGCCGACTGGCAACGAACGAGAGCCAGGGCGCGTGCGGCCGCGGGCGAGGTGGCCGAGGAACTGGTGAAGCTCTATCGCCGCCGGCTGGAGGTGGAGGGACACGCATTCGGTCCGGACACCCCCTGGCAGACCGAGATGGAGTCTTCGTTCGAGTTCGTGGAGACCGACGACCAGCTCAAGGCCATCGCGGATGTCAAGGCGGACATGGAGCAGCCTCGGCCGATGGATCGCCTGATCTGTGGCGACGTGGGCTTCGGCAAGACCGAGGTCTCGGTGCGCGCCGTGTTCAAGGCCGTCCAGGATGGGAGGCAGGCTGCCGTTCTGGCCCCGACCACCTTGTTGGCCAGCCAGCACGCACAGACCTTCGCCGATCGCTATGCGCCCTATCCCGTACGGGTGGAGCTCCTCAGTCGTTTCCTGTCGCCGGCCCAGCAGCGAAAGGTCATTGCTGGCCTGGCGGACGGCAGTGTCGACGTGGTGATCGGGACGCACCGGCTCCTCGGGCCGGACGTCGTGTTCAAGCAGCTCGGGGTCCTCGTGGTGGACGAGGAGCAGCGTTTCGGGGTGACCCACAAGGAAGCGGTCAAGGCTCTCTCCGTCGGGATCGACGTGCTGACGTTGACGGCCAGCCCGATCCCGCGCACACTCGAGATGGCGTTGACCGGGATCAGGGATCTGTCCATGGTCAACACGCCACCGGCCGACCGACGTCCCATCCTCACCTACGTGGGCGAGCACGACCCCGCCGCGGTGAGTGAGGCACTCCGACGTGAGCTCCTGCGCGAGGGACAGGCGTTCTATGTCCACAATCGGGTGGCCGACATCGAGTCCGTGGCCCGTCAGGTGCGCGATCTGGTCCCGGAGGCCCGGGTGGCCATTGCGCACGGTCAGATGGACGAAGGCAGCCTGGAGCAGGTGGTACTCGATTTCTGGGGACGCCGCTACGACGTGCTGGTCTGCACCACCATCATCGAGTCGGGCATCGACATGCCATCGGTGAACACGTTGGTGGTCGACCGGGCCGATCTGCTGGGCCTGGGGCAGTTGCACCAGATCCGGGGTCGGGTCGGTCGGGGCGGCCAGCGCGCATACGCCTACCTCTTCCATCCGGTCGACCGCGTGCTGTCCGAACAGGCCTACGAGCGCCTCCGGACCATCGGCGAGCACACCGAGCTCGGGTCGGGATTCAAGATCGCCATGCGCGACCTGGAGATCCGCGGCGCCGGGAACCTGCTGGGAGCCGATCAGTCGGGGCATATCGCGGCCGTCGGGTACGACCTGTACGTGCAACTGGTGGCCGAAGCAGTGGCCGAGGCCCGAGGGGAGGCGCGCCCCGCCCCGCCCACCGTGGCACTCGATGTTCCTGGAGATGCCCACCTTCCCAAGGACTACGTCGCCGCGGAAGACGCGCGCCTCGAGGCCTACCGGCGACTGGCCTCGGCGGGCTCGGACGCCGACGTGGAGGACATCGGGGCGGAATGGGTCGATCGCTACGGACCCCTGCCGGACGCGGCGCGGGGACTGCTGGCGCTGGCCCGGCTCCGCCACGCCGCCATGGTCCGGGGCATCCGGGAGATCGTCGGGAGCCCGGTGCGACCGGGCGGCTCACGTCGACCGGTCGTCCGGATCACGCCCGTGCGGTTGGCCGCCAGCGCGCAGGTTCGCCTTCGCCGCCTCGTGCCCGGCGCCAGCTACAAGGAGGATCTGGCCCAGCTCCTCGTGCCGATCGACTCGGGGGAGGTGGCCGCGGCCACCGTTCGCCAGCTGCTCGAGGACCTCATCCCGCCAGGCGATTCCGATTCGGGCGAGGACACCTTGTAGCATGCGCGGCTCGTGAAGCGATTCATTCTCCTCCTGGTTGTCCTGGCCGGCGGCCTGGCCTGGGCCGCCTTCGCCATTCCCAACAACGCGGCCACGGTCAACGGAGCGACCATCAGCCAGAGCCAACTCAGCTCGGACCTCTCGGCCATCGCTCACAGCCGCGAGTACCAGTGCTTCTTGAACGCCCAGGCCTATGTGGGGTCCGGCGGAACGGGGACACTGCCGCAGCTGGACGGCGCGGGCCAGAGTCTCTCGAATGCTGCGCACCCCACGGCAACCTCGGCCTTCACGTCCGAGTACCTCGGCACCGAGATCGGCCACCAGATCATCTTCAACCAGGCGGCGAAGAGGCACCTCCACGTCACGCAGAGCGAGATCTCGAGTGCCACGGCGCAGTTGAGCGCGCAAATATCCCAGACCATGGCGCAGGTCGCGCAGGCACAGGTGCAGGACAACGCCATCACGTGTGGGCCCGGGCCGACGCTGACGGGGAAGGAGGTGCTGGCGACACTGCCGCCATCGTTCGTGAACGCATTGGCGACGTACGACGCCACCGTCGGTGCACTCGAAGGGTCGCTCTCCAAGGACAACACCACCGCGGGGTTGACGCGCTACTACAAGGCCAATCGTTCGGTCTTCGACACGGCGTGTGTCACGTTGGCCCAGTACTCCAGCCAGAGCGATGCGGCCGCGGCCGCGGCCAAGGTGGCGGCAGGCACACCCTTCGCCCAAGTGGCCGCAGCCCAGTCCGGGGGCGGCCCGCAAGGGTGTGGCGTCCTGTACGGACTGGCTGTTCAGTTTCCGTCCGGCACCAACCTGCCGTCGCAAAAGACCGGCGCCGTCTCCGCGCCGATTCCTTTGGGAAGCGGGAACTATCTCCTCGTGCAGATCACCTCGCGCACGCCGACATCGTTTGCCAAGGCGAAGCCCGAGGTAGAGGCGGCGGCGGCGCAGTCGGCGGCGAATGAGACGAGGGCCCTGCTCGATGCCACGGAGCTCCATGCTGCCATCTCGGTCAATCCCAAGTACGGAAGCTGGGAACCCGCCAATGCCCGGGTGGTCATCCCGAGCCCCCCGCCGGTCGCTGACACACTGAACGCCTCGGCCAACACGCCGACACCGGCGGTACCGACAAGCGGAAAGTCCGGGTAGTTCATGTCGGGGCCCGGTTCGGGCTCGGAATTGAGCCGCCCCCGTATCACCGTGGTTGGACTCGGGCCGGCGGGCGCGTCGTACCTGAGCCGTGAGGTGGCCGAGCGCATCTCCGCCCGGCGCACACTCGTGCGCACGCGCCGTCACCCGGCCGCCGAGGACATGGTGGGCGCAGCCTCGCTCGACCACCACTACGAAGCGGCCGACACGTTCGAGGAGGTCTACGCCGCCATCGTCGAAGAGCTGGTCTTGGTGGCCCGGCGGCACGCACCCGAGGAGATCGTCTACGCCGTCCCGGGCTCGCCTCTGGTGGCCGAGCGAACGGTCGAGCTGCTGCGCGCCGACGCCAGAGTCGACGTCACCGTCGTTCCCGCCCTTTCGTTTCTCGACCTGGCCTGGGAGCGCCTCGGCATCGACCCGCTCAGCGAGGGCGTCCGTCTGATGGACGCTGATCAATTCGCCGGGCAGGCGAACGGAGAGGCCGGTCCGTTCCTGCTCGCGCAGTGCTGGTCGCAGTCGCTGCTCTCCGAGATCAAGCTGTCGGCGAATGTGGACGAACAGGCCGACCTGCCAGAGGTCGTCCTCCTTCACCACCTGGGTCTGGACGACGAGCAGGTGGTTGCCGTCAGCTGGTGGGACATGGACCGCGCGATCACGCCGGACCATCTCACCTCGCTGTTCATCCCCCGGTCGGGCACGCCGGTGATCGAGGGGGACATGGCTCGACTCGAGGAGCTCGTCCGTACTCTGCGCGAGCAATGTCCGTGGGACAGGGAGCAGACCCACGCCACGCTCATGCCCCATCTCGTCGAGGAGGCCTACGAGGTCCTCGACGCCCTGGAGGAAGTGGGCGAACTGGAAGCGCCGGGTGAGCAGGGGGAGCAGGGGGAGCTTGCCCGGTCGCGCCCAGCGGGCGACGGAGCCTTCGAACACCTGCAGGAGGAGCTGGGAGACCTCCTCTTCCAGATCGTGTTCCATGCCCGCCTGGCCGAGGAACAAGGTCGATTCACGTTGGCCGATGTGGCCCGAGGCGTGCATGCCAAGCTGGTCCACCGCCATCCCCATGTGTTCGGCGCCGTGGACGCGGATACGGCCGCGCAGGTGGCGACCAACTGGGAAGAAATAAAGAAGCAGGAGAAGGGTCGCCCGAGTGTGACCGATGGCATACCCAACAGCCTCCCGGCCTTGCTGCTCACCACCAAGCTGCAACGAAAGGCGCTCTCGGTCGACTCGCACGCCCTCGCGGTCAGCGATGTGCAAGGAATGGTGGCAGAAGTGGTAGCGCGCTGGCGCTCTGTGGTTCCGACCGAGACCACCCAGGTCGATGCGCCACCGGCCTCCGACGCCGCTCTCGTCGAGCGACTCGTTGGCGATCTCCTCTTCGGCCTGGCCGACCTTTCCCGGCGTATGGGGATTGATCCGGAACAAGCATTGCGGGCACGCACGCGGGCGTTCCGCAAGAGCATTGTGGCGCTCGAGGGTGGGTCCGCGACCGAAGAGGACTAAAGCTGTTGCTCGGCTCCCGTCCGCCGTGCTGGTGTTGCCGAGGCAGCAATCCGTCAACGCTCTCGAACGAAGGGGTGGTCGGCAGCGACTGAGCAGAGCATCGCTATTGCCCGCACTGATGCGATCGACCGGTGTCCACAAGCTGCTTGTGCACACCCACTAGTCTTGTGACCCGGTGTCCCACCAGGGCGGATACCGAGAAAGTGACGTTGTGAGCGCCATTGAGCACGTGATCGGGCGAGAGGTTCTCGATTCCCGCGGCAACCCGACGGTTGAAGCCGAGGTCGTCCTCGATTCGGGTGCCCGCGGACGAGCCATTGCCCCCTCGGGCGCTTCGACCGGGACACACGAAGCGATCGAGCTCCGTGATGGTGGGCACCGATTTCGCGGGAAGGGAGTGCTCAGTGCTGTGTCGCACGTCAACCGGTCGATAGCCGACGCACTGGCCGGGTTGGACGCGGTCGATCAGCGGGGGATCGATTTCACTATGATCGATTTGGACGGAACAGCCGACAAGGGAAAGCTGGGCGCAAACGCCATATTGGCGGTGTCCTTGGCCAACGCCAAAGCGGTGGCGGACGATCTCGAGCTTCCGCTGTTTCGATCCATCGGAGGGAGCAATGCCCACGCGTTGCCCGTTCCGATGTTCAACGTGCTCAACGGTGGTGTGCACGCCCGCAACTCGGTCGACTTTCAAGAGTTCATGCTGATGCCGATCGGGGCGGCCTCCTACGGCGAAGCGCTCCGATGGGGCGCCGAGACCTACCACGCCTTGCGCACTGTCTTGTCCGAACGAGACTTGGCCACCGCCGTCGGCGATGAAGGGGGGTTCGCGCCCGACCTCCCGACCAATGAGGATGCCGTCAAGCTGTTGGTGGAGGCCATAGAGCTCGCCGGTCGGGTGCCGGGTGAGGAGATCGCGCTGGCCATGGATCCGGCGAGCACCGAGCTCTGGGACGACGGGTCGTACGTCCTGACGGGCGAAGGACGAAAGATGAGTTCGGCGGAGATGGTCGACTACTGGGTGGATCTGGCCGACCGGTTTCCCCTCGTGTCGCTCGAGGACGGCATGGCCGAGGAGGACTGGGACGGATGGGCCAGGCTCACCGAGGCGCTGGGGCACAGGGTCCAACTCGTTGGCGATGACATTTTCGTCACCAACGTGACCTTGCTCGAACGAGGTGTACGGGAGGGAGTGGCCAATGCCATTTTGATCAAGCTCAATCAAATCGGCACGTTGACCGAGACGCTCGACACGATTGCACTGGCGAATCGATCGGGTTACCGGTCCGTGATCTCCCATCGATCGGGCGAGACCGAGGACACGACGATTGCCGATCTTGCCGTGGCCGTCAACGCCGGACAGATAAAGGCGGGCGCTCCGGCGCGTTCGGATCGGGTGGCGAAGTACAACCAACTCCTGAGAATTGAAGAGGACCTCGGCCAGTCGGCTAGGTTCCCGGCGGGGGCCTCACTGGCTGGTCTGGGCGGCAGATCCGATGTCTAAGGCTCGTCGACCGGGTCCGAAGCAGGTGACACGACGGGAACGCCGCCGCTCACGCGACAGCCGGCGGTCCAAGGTGCTCCTGATCGGCGCCACCGTCCTGTCGGCGGTCATCCTCACGGCCTGGTTTCCCGCCAGCGCCCTCTACCGCCAGCGGGCGAGCCTGGCCGAAGCGAACAGCCAACTCATCCAGCTGCACCAGCAAGATGCCGCCCTGAGCCAGGAGCGCAAGAACCTCAGTGATACCGCCGCAATTGGTCGGATCGCGCGTCAGCAGTACCAGTTGGTGAGCCCGGGCCAGCAGGCCTTCGAGGTATTGCCGCCCGTGGGAACCGCCCGAGCCAACGCGCCTTACGCCGGTGATCCTGGAACTCGTGCCCCGGTCACGCCCTCGGCCAGTTCTGACCTCCCATCGGGCGCGGTGACCACGACGACGCAAGCATCATCTACCGGGGCGCGCACCACTGGGTCGAAGAGCGACGCAGGCAACCAGGGGCGCTCACCGGCACCAACTGTCTTCGGCCGCATGGTCCATGCGCTTGAATTCTGGCGTTGACTTCCGAATCCGGAGATCAAGGTCCCGAGGGGTCGGCACGGGGCCCGTCCGATCGAGAAGCGGTGGCCTTGTTCTTGGGTCGAACCCCGGGCGGCGACTTCCGGGTCGTGCTCCGTCGGGGCGACGGGTCCCCCATGGTGATCGCCAACGACCCGCTGTTCCGCGATGGGACTCCGATGCCGACCCGCTACTGGTTGGTTGACCCCGAACTGCGTACTCGGATCGGCCGCCTCGAGGCCCAAGGCGGTGTCCGGGCCGCGGCGGAGGCCGTCGATCCCCACGAGCTCGCGGCGGCACATGATCGGTACGCCAAGGAGCGAGACGCCTTTCTGCCGATCGACTGGTCGGGCCCTCGGCCGAGTGGGGGCGTCGGGGGAACCCGTCAAGGTGTCAAGTGCATTCACGCTCACGTGGCCTGGTGGTTGGTGGGTGGGGACGATCCGGTGGGAGCGTGGGCGGCGGATCAGCTTGGGCTGGACAGAGTGGCGATGACCTAGCAATCCGCCGAGAAGTTGCCGGTGCCCCAGGCACTGTTCCCGACGGCGGTGGCCACCCGATCGCACTGGCTTCTGCTGTCGAGGACGGGGTTCCGCATGGCCGAGAGGATCGGTCCGTAGTTGCCGATCGAACCGGTGATCGTTTGCGTCGTGGCGAGGACGCCCCAGTACCAACAGGTCTGTCCGTCGCCATCGCTGTAGATCTTGACTCCGACGCCGTTCCAGTTGGTGCTTCCCGGTTCGGGTTGCGTCGTGTTGAGTGGGTTCCCCGCCGGGCCGGAAGAGTTCTTCCACGGAGATTCACGGGGAGGCTGGCCGGGACATCCCGCGCCGCCACCTTCAGCGAGCTCCCATGTCTCGAGGGCGTACTCGTTGGAGGCTGTTATCGGAGCGTTGACGCCGGGTTGCGACAAGAGGGTGTCGGCGAAGGTCTGGGGGGTGCAGGAGTTGTTGGGCGTGCAATCAGTATTGGGAGTCGAACTCGATACATCGACCGCCTCCACGGCATCGACATCCACCGTGGGTCCCCCCACAGCCGGGTAGACTTGAATCCGCACATCGGAGTGGGCGGTCGTCGCCGTGACGCAGGTCGTCACTTGTCTCCAGTTCGGTCCGTTTCCGGGGTTGGAGAACGAAGCCACACCGTTCTGGCTTTGGTTCCCACCCAAGAGCCAGATTACGAACGAACCACTCGCACCCGTTTCGTTCAGCTGATCGCGAACTTCCGCGGATCCGCAAATCGTGTCACCGGCGTTGATGCTCAGGCCTGAGACGTCTTGATAGATCCCACCTCCCGCCGCCGACGTGTTCGTGGCGCCGTAATGAAAGCCGGAGTAAGCCGAGTCATTCGGTGCAAGCTGGCCATTTGCGTACACGGCGACGTTCGTTTCCGGCGTCGCCTGCCAGGGCGGGAATCCTGACTCGAAGCTCCCATTTTGTGACAGAGACTCCTGGAAATCCAGATTGGATTGGACGTTCACGGCATCGACATTCAGGGTGGGGGTGTTCGGCGTGGCATAGAACTGCATGCGCACTTCGGAGTGGGCGACCGTGGCGGCGACACAAACGGATACCTGCGTCCAGTTTGAGCCATTCCCGAGGTGCGAGTACGAGGCCACGCCCTCCTCATTTCGGCTCCCACCCAGTAGCCAGATGACGAACGAACCAGTTGCGCCCGAGGAGTTCACCTGGCTGCGAACCTCGGCGGATCCGCAGAACGTGTCGCCGGGATTGATGGTGAGGCCGGCTGCATCCTGGTAGATCCCGCCTCCCGCCGCTGTCGTGTTCGTTGCCGCGTAGTGCGTACCTGCGAACGCTGTATCACCCGGCGTAAGCTGTCCGTTTGCGTACAGGGCGACGTTCGTGCTCGGCATTGATTGCCATGGCGAAAATCCCGATTCGAAGCCTCCGTTCTGCGATACCGGCTGTTGGACATTCAACGCCTGGTGCACATCCACTGCATCGATGTCCACGGTGGGCGCACCCAGAGTGGGATAGAACTGCATGCGCACATCGGAGTGGGGAGTCGTGGCGGTGGCGCACGTCGCGACCTGCTTCCAGTTCGACCCGTCCCCGAGCCCCGAATACTGGGCGACGCTGTTTTCGCTTCTGCTCCCACCCAGTAGCCAAATCACAAATACGCCACTCGCCCCCGTTTCGTTCAACTGGTCACGAACCTCGGCGTTCCCACAGATTGTGTCCCCGGCATTGACGCAGTCGAGATGTCCTCGTAGATTCCACCACCGGCGGTCGACGTGTTCGTTGCGCCGTAGCGCGTGCCCGAGAAGGCTGTATCGCCCGGGGACAGCTGGCCGTTTGCATATACGGCGACGTTCGTTCCCGGCATGGCCTGCCAAGGTGAGTATCCCGACTCGAAGCCGCCGTTCTGGGACAATCCCCCCGTGGTGACCTGCGCGGCTGCGACCGCCGCCCCCGCATGCCGAGACGCGGACAGCTGCGCAACTGCCACCCCGAGCGTCGCCACCAGAACCAGGACTGCTGCGGCGCCACGCGTCGACACGCCCCGCCTCATACATCCACTGGTTCTCAACGCACCCAAACCACGCCTCCCGCCGAGAGCATAACGCAGTGACCGTTGAGCATCGGGCGCGGCACGCACGTCGGTGCCCCAGGGCCCGCGAACGGCCGACGACAGCGACCCCGACAATTAAGGGTTTCACGCTCTGAATCGCGGACTCCTCATCGACGAAAGCCGGCATGGGGTGGTGACCCGCCCGGCGATCCCGTAGTCACGCCAAAAGGCTCAGGGCGATCCCGTCGAGGATGTCTGTCTCCGATGCGATGCACTCTTCGATTCCGAAGTGCTCCATGACCCGCTTGAGCACGTAGGCGCCGCCGACGATGACGTCGGCGCGTCCGGGCACCATGCCCGGACGCGCGGCCCGGTCAGCGGAGGTCTGGGCGGCGAGGGTGGCACACCAGCGATCCACGGCCCGTCGACACAACACCGAATGATGGATCTTGTCGCTGTCGTAGGCGCGGGAGACCGAGTTCCAGCGAGGCCAGGGTGGTGACGCTCCCCGCGAGGCCCAAGAGTCGGCACCCGTCACCGACGGTGGACAGGGCCGGCATCGCATGGTCGCGATCTCGAGCTCTTCGTCGATGCAGGCGACCATGGCCTCGAGCTCGTCAGCAGCGGGCGGATCATGGTGCAGGAACCGCTCGGTGAGCCGGACACAGCCGATGTCCATGGAGTGCGCGGTGATCACCCTGCCGTGACGGACCACCAGTTCGGTCGAACCTCCTCCAATATCGACGACCATGTCGTCATCAACGGTCGGTGGGAGGCCCACCGTTGCTCCCGCGTAGGCCAGTCGCCCCTCTTCCTCTCCCGAGAGGAGCTCGGCCGGGAACCTAACCGCCAGCGCGGCGGCATCCAAGAATGCGGTCCCGTTGCGAGCGTCCCGGGCGGCCGACGTGGTGACCATGCGGGCGGCGGTGACGCCCGCCTCATCCATGACTCGGCGATACTCTCGCAGCACCCGAACCGTCCGGTCGATGGCCTCAGGCCTGAGGCGGCCGGTGGCGTCGACGCCTTCCCCGAGACGGGTTATCCGCATCAGGCGCACGTGCGTGGTCCCGTCGGGGAGAGCCACCAGGAGCCGGGTGGAGTTGGTGCCACAATCCAACGCGGCCACAGGTCCGCGTGATGGTTCCTTCATGCGGATCGACCCGGCGCACGAGGGCCCACCGGTGGCCGCGGCACCCGTTTCACGCTGGCAATCTAGTGGATCCGCCTATGCCCTCGGGCTGCGTTGGCGCCGGAGAGTGCGGACCTGCCACGATGCGCGGGTGCCTATTTCCGACCGGCTCCTCATGGGACCCGGACCGTCCAATCCGTACCCGGAAGTGACGCTCGCCCTGGCCAGTCCGGTGTTGGGGCACCTCGACCCGGAATTCCTCGAACTCCTCGACGAGACGACCGATCGACTTCGCCTCTGCTTCGGCACCACGAACGCGCTGACCCTTCCCATCAGCGGGACCGGTTCGGCCGGGATGGAGGCTTCCTTCGTCAACTTCGTCCGACCCGGCGATCCGGTCGTGGTCGGGGTCAACGGCCTGTTCGGGGAGCGCATGTGCGAGGTGGCTGCCCGGTCGGGCGCCGACGTGATCCGGGTCGATGCGCCATGGGGCCAGCCCATAGACCCGGCGGCCCTGCTCGACGCCCACCCTGCGCCGTCCATTGTCGCCGTGGTGCACGCCGAGACGTCGACGGGAATCCGCAACGACATCGCGGCGCTCGGTCCGCGGAAGGGTGACGCCTTGCTCCTCGTCGACATGGTGACGTCGCTCGGTGGCATCGAGGTCGAGGTCGACGAGTGGGGAGTGGACGTGGCCTACAGCGGCACCCAGAAGTGCCTGGGGGTGCCCCCGGGGCTTTCTCCGTTGACGGTGTCCGATGTAGCCCGGGAGCGCCTGGTGGAGAGGCCGTCGAGCTGGTATCTCGATCTCAACCTCCTGTCCCGGTACGTCGAAGGTGGGACGCAAGGCGGCCGGGTGTACCACCACACCGCGCCGGTCACCATGATCGCCGCCCTCAACGCCGGCCTGGGCGTCATCTTGGACGAAGGGATCGAGGCGGCGAGCGTCCGCCACGCCGAGTGTGGAGAGCGTCTGCAAGCCGGCCTGGAGGAGATGGGGCTCGAGCTGTTTGCCGAGGCGGACCATCGCCTGCCACAGCTGACGACGGTCGTCGTACCCGACGACCTGCCGTCAGGGATGCGCGAAGCAGACTGCCGCCGTCAGCTCCTCGATCGCTACGGCATTGAGATCGGAGCGGGAGCCGGCCAGCTGTCGGGACGCGTCTGGCGCATCGGCTGCATGGGCCACACGGCTCGACTGCGCAACGTGGTCACGCTTCTCGCTGCGCTCAAGGAAGTGCTGGGGCGATGACGGCGGCGCGGGCACTGCGGCATCCGCCCCTTGAGCTGCGCGGCCAACGAGTCGTCCTGCGACCCTTGACCGAGCATGACTTCGACGAATGGCACGAAGTGCGCACGCGCTGTGCCGAGTGGCTCTTGCGTTGGGAACCCCGCCCGAAGGGCGCTCCCGCCCCCTCTGAGGACAGGCCGAGCTTCGCGGCCCGGTGTGGCATCCGAGAGCGGGAGCGTCACCTTGGCAGCGGCTACGGCTTCGGGATCTTCGTCGGGGAACGATTTGCCGGCGAGGTGACGCTCTCCTCCATCCAGCGGGGTCCGTTCCAGAGCGCATTCATCGGCTACTGGATCGACGAGTCGCTGGCCGGGAGGGGGTTCGTCCCCGAGGCCGTGGTGGTCACGCTGCGGTTCGCCTTCGAGGCCATCTCACTCCACCGGGTGGAGATCTCCATCATCCCCAGAAACTCGGCCAGTCGCCGAGTGGTCGAAAAACTCGGCATTCGTGAGGAGGGGATCGCCAAGAGATTCCTGGAGATCGACGGAGTGTGGGAAGACCACATGCGCTACGCCATCACCTCTGAGGAGTGGAGCCTGCGCGAGGCGGAGCTGGTCGGAGAATGGCTGGGCGGTTGAGCGGTCAGAGATCCGGGGAACCCTTCACCGACGGGGAGTGCCGGAAGAACTGTTCGACGTCGTGCTCGTAGGTGTAGGACGAGGGAATCTTGCCGGCTCCCCGGCGTAGCCGGAGGGCTCGAATGAAACTCTGCACCGCGCCGGCGCTGGTGGCCTGATAGTCGAAGCCGGTCGCGCCAAATCGGCGGGTGTCGACGCCGCGCCCGTACCGCAACAGATCTTCCAGCTCAGCGGGGAGATCGAACAGGCGCGAGAGCGGCCGGATCTTCAAGGGACTGTAGGGCGAAAGTGGAACGAGGTGGGTCCCGCAGATGCTCGCGACTTCACTCCACGGGAGGCGGCCGTCCCCGGCCACGTTGTAGAGGCCGGCAATGCCGCCCCGCGTCACGTGCACGAGCGCCCTGACCACATCGTCCTCCTCGACGAATTGAAGGAGTGGATCGAATCCGAATATTGCCGGGCACACCGGTCGGGAAAGATTTCGGCTGATCGGGGTGCTCAGGTGCGGCCCCAGCACGTTGGCGAACCGGAGGACGGTGACCAGGGTGGCGGGGTTGTCCTCGGAGAAGTCACGCAGGAGGCCCTCGGCTTCGATCAAGGCACGCTCGACGCTGTTCTTGGCCGGTCCGGCTCGAGGCGTGTCCTCGCGGAACGTACTCGGGTCCCGGGCCGAGGAGCCGTAGACCAGGGTCGAGGATTTGACGACGATATGGCGAACGGACGAACCGGCGGCGCCGGCGGCCGCCAAAAGGTTCATGGTGCCGATCACGTTGATCTCGTGCAGGGCGCGACTGGGTACCGTGGCCGAATTGGTGACCATGAAGGTGTGCAGAATCGTGTCGACCTGCGTGGCCTTCACGATGCGATTGAGGATGGAGTACGCCTGGTCGGCCCGCACGAACTCCGCCCGTTCAAATGGGACCGACGGCTCCCGGGCGCCCATCCCGAGTATGACCTCCATGCTGGCGTCCGCCTCCAGGGCCTGGACCATTCGACCGCCCCAGAAGGTATCGGCCCCCGTCACAAGGATTCGATGGCCCACGGGACCCCGAAACCTCAGCCGAACCAGACGCTGCGACGATCCCGCAACATGTCGAACACCGCCTCCTGGAGCGTGACGCGTATGCCCTCTGCCTCCTCCATCACGCGACTCTTGGAGTAGCGCTCCTGGTCGGCGGGGACATCGAAGGTGATTGGATCGAGCACCCGCAGTTTCATCTTGGCGGGGAATGGCATGACCACGCCGAGCGGGCCCATCGCGAGCAAGTTGGCGGTGACGGGAAAGTAGGGGAGACCCAGTGCCTTGGCCAGGGTCGGCAACCGGAAGAGGACGGGCATGGCCTCTTCCGACCCAATCACGGCGATCGGGATCACCGGGACACCGGCTCGCATGGCGATCTCCACGAAGCCCCCTCGGCCAAATCGGCGAAGTTGATACCGATCGGTGAACGACTTGGACGGTCCCTTGGTGCCTTCAGGGAAGACGAGGGCCAACTGGTGCTGCTCCTTGAGGAGCCGGTACGCGTTGGCGGGGCGCGCCGACACGCCGCCCGACCGGGCCCACAGGGTCCCGACGACCGGAACGGTGCGAAAGAAGTAGTCGGCCAGGCCATAGACGGGACGTTCCAACTCCTTCTCGATACCGTGCATGATGACCGGGGCATCCGAAGGTATGGCGCCGGCGTGGTTGGCCACGAGGAGGGCGCCGCCCTCGGACGGGATCTTCTCGAGGCCCTCCCATTCCGCCCTGAACCATTTGGAGTAGATGGGTTCGTACATGGCCCGCGCCAGAGTCCGCGTCCTCTCGGAACGGCCCCACTCGTCGACATCTGACCGCCGAGGGTCCTCCATGGGCTCGGGAGTCTCGGGCGGGATTCGAATCGGCACGACGGCGGTCGAAATCCGCTTGTCTGCGGTGACACCTCGCCCGTTGGTCACACGGGCCATGGTATCGACCCTGCGGTCGGCCCTTCTCAAGGCGATCGGCGGGCCTCAGACATCCCGGGCCTCAGACATCCCAGTACAGCGCCAAAGGCGCCATAAGGCCGAGCTGTTTCGCGGTCAGGACCCGTCGTTCCAGCGTGGCCTCGCCAAAGTGCGTGACCATCCGCTCAGCCACCCTGGCCATCTGGGCCTCCGTCATCAGGGGACACAAGACCGACATGAGCCCGTCCGGCTGGCGCATGACCGGCAGGAGAGGAGAGAGCTCCTCCGTCATTGCCTTGAAGGCCACGGATGGGTCCGACCTGAGCGACTGCCGTGCGTCCGGATGGATGACCAGGGCCGGAACCGGGGGAGCGGACGACGCCCGTCGGCCGGCCCGGATCACATCCCTTGTCATGGAGCCGGGATCGAGCCAAGGTCGAGTGCGGCTTCCCTCCACGCGGGACCAGTGCACGGGGACCTGGGCAATCGTCAGGCCGAAACGTCGGGCCAGCGAGAGGATCTCCACATCAAAGGCAAAACGCTCGGTGATCGAGCAGTGGAACAGGAGTTTGGCTGCCGGAGCGCGAAAGGCCTTGAACCCGCACTGGGTGTCATCGAGTGAGACCCGGGTGAGCATGTTCACGACGCCATTGAAGGTGCGATTCATGGCGGAACGGTGGATACTGCGGCGGTCCACCGAGGCCCCCGTGGCCGAACGTGAGCCGATAGCCACATCGGTTTCGGCCAGGGCATCCACGAAGTCAGGAGTCTGTGCGGGATCAATCGACATGTCGGCGTCGGCAAAGGCGATGATCGGAGCAGATGCGGCGGTGACTCCGGCGCGCACGGCGGCGCCTTTGCCTCGATTCTGGGACAGTCGAAGGAATTGGCGATGGGGAAAGGGACCGAAGAGTGCTTCGGCACGAAGCAACGTGGCATCGGTGCTGCCGTCGTCAACCACCACGAATTCCGTGGTGGAGGGATCGATACGGTCGGCCGCCACCGCATCTCGAAGGCGGGATATGGCGGCTTCGAGGCGCAGGCTCTCGTTGAACGCCGGCACAACCATGGACAACTTCAAGGGCGACGGGCGCGGCTCCCCAGCGTGGGGCTTCTCCTGACCGGTCGACATCTGCCTATTCTCCACCGGCTGGGACAGCTTCCCGCATCGGGTCACCGTCGGCGGGCCGGCTGGTCAGGGCCGAGCCGCCCCGATGAGACCCGTGGTCCAGATGGGGGAGTAGGACACCTCGGATCCCGTGAAAGGCGCTTGTACGACAGTGTTCGAGCCGACGTACATCACGACATGGTCGACCTGATTATCGCCGTCGAGGTTGTAGTAATAGAGCAGGTCACCCGGCTCCAAGGCGCTGGTGGAGACGTGAGGGAGCGAAGCCCACTGGGACTCGGTGGTGCGGGGAATCGAGACACCCGCCTGAGCCCACGCCCACTGGACCAAACCGGAACAGTCAAAGCCGGTGGACGGACTATTGCCCCCGAACACATAGGGGACGCCGAGCTGGGATTCGGCTTCGTTGACCGCAGTCTGTCCCGAGCCTGAGCCCGAACCAGATCCCGCAACCGGAGTCGGAGTCGGAGCCGGAGTCGGAGTCGAGCCAGATCCCGCACCGCCGCCCGAACCCGCGCCCCCGCTGCCACCTGATCCCGCACCCGCACCCGAACCCGCGCCACCGATGGCCGCCGGAGGCGTGCCGCCCGAGCTTGCCCCCTGGTTCGCCGCTGTGGTGGCCGCGGCACTCCCGGAAGTTCCACCCACCACTCCGGCTACCGCGGCCGCGGCCTGGGAGGCTGCCGTCGCTTTCTGGGCTTGGGCGGCCGTCGAGGCTCGTGCCGCGGCTGCGGCCTCTTGTTGCGCTTCCGCCACCGCGGCCTGGGTCACTTCTTGGGCCAACTGTCCCTGCACCGTGCTCAAGGTGGCCTGCGTGGCCGCGGCTTCCTGCTGGTTGGCCTGGGCCAGGGCCTTGGCCTGGTCCGCCTGCGACTGTGCTTGCGCGGCGAGACTCTGCTGCCGTGACTCCTGGCTGACGAGCTCCGTCTCTGAGGACTGCAGCGCGTCCCTGGCCTGGTCGAGGTCGCCAACGACCTGTCGGGTGTACTGGTCGCGCGCTCCGCCGAGATCGGCCGACGAGGTAAAGAGCGACGCGAATTTCGTTTGCGGGGTGCCGTAGATGTAGGCCTTGACCGCATCTTCGGTCAGCTGACGCTTGTCGACCGCCACGGCGGCCCTGGTCCGAACCAGTCTCGTGCCAATCACAGCCAGTGCATTCTCGGCATTCTGTTGATTCTCGATGGCGGTGTCGTACCGGTCATCGAGGATCGCAGACTGCTGGGCTTCCTGGGCCAGAGTGCTCTCGACCGAGCTCACCTGCGCCTGGGTGGCGTCGATCTGCGACTGATTGGGTGTCGGACCAGGTGTTGTCGTAGGGGTGGGTGCAGCACCGGCTCCGGGCGCGGAAAATCCGCCGAGCCCGGACGCCCCTGCACCCAAAAGCCCGACCATCGTGGCGACGACGGCACCCCGAGCCAGACCGGCGTAGGGGCGTCGGCAACCAGTGTTCCGACACTTCACTGCAGCCACTCACGCAACAGTAGCCCCTTGATCCCCACCTGCCAATGGGCAATTTCACCCCCTGAGCTGGGTCTGCAGGACAAACGGGCCGAGAAAGATGAGGGTGCTACATCCTGTAGTGGTTGACCCTGACGCGGATCCCTTCATATGGTGCCCTCATGGACAAGATCGTGACGGTCGCTGGGGGGCGGGTGCGTGGGTACAAGCGGGGCGAGGTGTGGTCGTTCTCCGGAATTCCCTATGCGCGGGCTCCGGTGGGAAGTCTCCGCTGGCGTCCACCACAACCGCCGGCTCCATGGGAGGGCGTGCGAGACGCATCGTCCTTCGGCCCGATCGCCCCCCAGGCCGCGGCGGTGCCCGGCGTGACCAGCCCGGCGGATCCCGGCATGGCCGACCCTCAGAGTGAGGACTGCCTGAGCCTCAACATCTGGACGCCGGAAGTGGGTCCCAGGTCGACGCCCGAATCAGGGCGTCCGGTCATGGTGTGGATTCACGGAGGCGGATTCACCAATGGGAGTGGCTCGGTCTTCCTCTATCGCGGTGGTGAGTTGGTCCGCAATGGAGACGTCGTGGTCGTCACGATCAACTACCGCCTTGGCGCACTTGGATTCCTGGGTCACCGCGCGCTCCGAGATCCCGACGGGTTCATCGGCAACTGGGGCCTGCATGATCAGCTCGCGGCATTGCGATGGGTCCGCGACAACATCGGTGAGTTCGGGGGAGATCCCGGCAACGTCACCCTTTTTGGCGAGTCGGCCGGCGGCTTCAGTGTGTCCACTCTGATGGGTACCCCCGGAGCCGCCGGTTTGTTTCGTCGGGCCATCGTGCAGAGCGGGGGCGTGCACGTGCACAGTGTCGAGGACGCCGAGCGCGCCGCGGGACGCTTGGCCTCCGCATTGGGAGTGAGCACGTGTGATCGCGACCGGTTGGAGTCGGTCCCGGCGGTCGATCTGGTGGCAGCAACCGAGGAAGTCTCCAAACATCGACCTGATCCCGGATTGATTCCACTGCCGTTCCTTCCGGTGCTGGATGGGTCATTTCTGCCCGAGCATCCGCTTGTCGCGATCGAGGCCGGCGCGGCCTCGGGAGTCGATCTCCTCATCGGCACGAATCGAGACGAGCTCACCCTCTTTGGGCTGAACAATCCAGCCCTGCTGGGCCTCGATGCCGAAGGCGTGACCCGATGGGTGCGAAATGCCGCTCCCGACGTGCCGAGTGAGGCCCTGATTGCGTCGTATCGCGCCGCACGCCTGGCCCGTTCCGAAGGAGTCGACCCCCGCGACATGTGGGTGTCGATGGGGACCGACGGTGTCTTCCGGTGGCCCAGCTTCCAGTTGGCCGCGGCTCAGGGAGCCCAGGGCGCCCAGACCTTCATGTACCTCTTCGAATGGGAATCGCCAGCCTTTGGAGGGATCCTCGGCTCGTGTCATGCCCTTGAACTCCCCTTTGTGTTCGGGGTGGTGCACGTGCCGGCCGTGCAGCTTTTCACTGGAGCCGGACCCGAAGCGGAAATGCTCTCGTCCCTGATGCAGAGCTCCTGGTTGGCCTTCGCGCGCTCGAGCGATCCATCACTCGGCAGCTCGGGAATTTGGCCGCCCTGGGATCCAGCGCGACGTTCGACCATGGTCTTCGGTCGCCGTTCCCGAGCGGAGGATGCGCCCCGAAATGCCGAGCTGTCGGTGTGGGAGGAGCATCGGCCGCTCCATCTGGGGGTGGTCACCTGAGTCGACGCGGGATGGGCAGCGATCAGCGGGTCCTCATCTGGCGCAGAATGGGCCCAGGTACGCAGTTCCCCGGGGGCGTAGCCCAATTGGCAGAGGCAGGGCGCTTAAACCGTCTCCAGTGAGGGTTCGAATCCCTCCGTCCCCACCCTGTGGGCTTGCGGTTGACCCCATCGGGTGGACCGCGGTCCTTCTACCTCCCACGCCCTCTCAGGAATGTGGCGGTACGTCGTGAGCCTCGCCGCGAACGTGTGGGGGGAGTGCGACACCCTCCATGCCTCTCGGGTCGCCGTCCGCGTCGGAGATGATCCCGATGTTGCCGAATCGTGCTTCTGCGAGAATCGGTGAGAGCGCGTCGGGCTGCTCTCCTCCGATCTCGAGGACCACATGGCCACCGATACGGAGCCACCGGCGGACCTCGCTCACCGCCCGGCGAACGACGTCGAGACCGTCGGCGCCACCGTCGAGGGCACTGATCGGCTCGAAGGCCAGGACGTCGCGGGGGAGGTACGCGATCTCATCGGTGGGCACATACGGGAGCACGGCCACGACAAGGTCGACCGTCCCCCGCCACGAGGCCGGCACTCCCTCGAAGAGGTCCCCGTCGGCGACGGTGACTCCATTGCGCCGCGCGCACTCCGCCGCGACGGGATTGCACTCGGTACCCAGGACCGAGGCCTCCGGTCGACGGACCATCAGCAGGCACGCGATCGCCCCGCATCCGGTGCCGAGGTCGATGGCCCGGCCGCGGGGCGGGAGCAACTGGGCCGCCCGTTCCGCCAGCCGTTCGCTTTGCCACCGTGGGACGTACACGCCCGGGTGGACGGCAACCGAGTAACCGCAGAACACTGTCGTCCCCGTGATCCAGGCCAGCGGCTCGCCGGTGGTTCGTCGGTCGACCAGCGACGCCAGTTCCTCTCCCTGTCCGAGCGCGGCCGCCGCCAACTCCTCGGCCTCCTCATTGGCGGCCACGCAGCCGGCGACGCTGAGGCGCCGCGTCGCCGCCGACAGATCACTTCTCGACACACCGGGCACAGGTCAATTCGAACACGAATCCTCAATGTCTGCCGGTAGGGCCGCTCACATGGCCGCAGGTCAGCTCGTCGCCCAGCCGGCCGGGCCTGAGGAACCCAAGGTGCAGGTTGACATGGCCCGATCCGCCGGTCGGGCCCGGAAGCCGTCCGCCTCGAGATCGAATATCGTGGTGGGTCTTGGCCCGCCAATGCCGGATCAACGGCATCTCGACTTCGAGGGGCGGGCCGGATCGGTGAACCCATGACGAATATCCGAGGGCGGACTCCATGAGTCTCGCCGCGGGGCTGTTCCTCGCCCTGGTGGCCGCGGGAGCTCTGAACATCGGCTTCTTCGTGCAGCACGGCGCGGCCAACACGTTGCGCACCTTGTCGCTCCGACGGCCGCTGCAGTCAGTTCGGCTCCTCGTCACCAACCGGCAGTGGATGATCGGTTACGCAGCGGGATGGATCGGCTGGGGCCTCTACATCGCCGCCCTCAGCCTTGCTCCGCTCTCGCTCGTCCAGGCCGTCTCGGCCGGTGGCGTGGGTGTCCTGGCAGTCGTGGTCCACCGATTTGGCACGCCGTTGCTGGTGCGAGAGCGTCGCGGGGCGGCGATCGCCGTCGCGGGGCTCGTCCTCCTCGGGCTCTCTCTGACGGCCCACGTCGCGCCGGCGGCGCCGGCGCACACCGCCACACTGCTCGTCGTGATCGCCATCGGCTGCGTGGTGGCCGGCATCCTGGCCGGCCTGGCGGCGGCCGCGATTCGACCGGCCGCCTCGCTCGGAGCTGCAGCCGGATTGCTCTTCGGCGTGGGCGACATGGCCACCAAGGGTGCAGTCGATGGAAATGGCTTGCTCTTCGTGCCGATCTTGGCGGTGTGCACCGCGCTGGGCTTTGTCGCCCTCCAGCTGGCGTTCCAACGGGGTCGGGTGCTCGAGACGGCGGGGTTGTCCACGCTCGTGAACAACCTCATACCGATCGCGGGCGGGCTCGCCGTCTTCCATGAGGCACTGCCGTCCGGTCTGGCCGGCATCGCCCGTGTGCTGAGTTTCGTCGCCGTCGTGTGTGGGGCCGTGTTGCTGGCCCATCCGCCGCCCCCACCGGTCGATCCCATCGACTCTCCGGATCCGCCGGGAGTACGGGACGGGGCAATCTCGGGCTGAGGAGCACTCTGACCGAATTCTCAGACCGTTCCCTGGCATGGCCCACCCGGACATCGTGGAGCAGGCCCGGGGCCGGTCGATCGACGAGGGCCCCGAGATCGAGGTGCGGGTGCTCGGCCCGGTCGAAATCGGCGGCGTGGCCCATCCGTTCAGCCGCCGAGCCGCCCGGGAGCTGGTTGTCTACCTCGCCCTCCATCCACGTGGGGCGAGCAACGACGTGTGGGGTGCCGCGCTGTGGCCCGACCGTTGCGTGGCGCCATCCACCCTCCACTCGACCGCGTCGGTGGCTCGGAGGGCACTGGGGCGGTCAGCGCGAGGGTCGGATCACCTGACCCGGTGCCGTGGTCGCTTGTGCCTGGGCGATTCGGTCGGAACCGACATCGACCCGTTCGTCCGCGCTGCCTCCACCTCGGACCTGGGCTGCTGGCGGGACGCACTGGCGCTGGTGCGGGGCCGGCTCTTCGACGGCCTGTATCTCTCCGACTGGGCGGTGCTCGAGGGCATCCAGGCCGAATTGGAGTCAATGGTGGTCGAGCTCTCCTTGAAGGCCTCCGACGAAGCGCTCAGACTCGGGTTGGGTGATCAGGCCGAATGGATGATCCGGCGCGGCCTGCGGGTCAGCCCTTTTGACGAGAGGCTCTACCGCGGCCTGTTACGGGCCATCGAGGCAAAGGGAAATCGGCTGGGACTGCGGTCGGTCATGGCCGAGTTGCTCCAGCTGGCTTCCGATGGAGATGACGCCACCATCCATCCTGAGACGCTGGCCCTTTACCGAGAATTGGCCCTGAGGCCGCTCCCCGAAGGCGGAGGGGACCTCGCCAGGCTGTAGGGTTGCCACCCGCCATGGCCAGAAGCTCAACCGGAAAGTCGGTCGCCCGTGCCGCCGCCACAGGAGGGGGGACGACGTATCGAGGTCAGATGCCCGTCAACTGGTATGCCGCTCTGGTTGTCATCGTCATCCTCGGCGTCGCCTCGGTGGCGTTCGCCCGGTACAACTATGCCAAGGGTGGGCCGCCACCGACGACGAGTCAGACCTGGCACGCCGGACTGGCGTTCGACATCTGCGGGGTGATGCAGCCAGCCCTGGCGACCACCACACCGACCTCGAGCAATGGCTTCACCGCCGGATCCGGCGGCGTGATGGTCATTCATCCCGCATCGAGCAGCCAAAGTGGGAACAACGCGACGCTTGGCACCTTTGCGTCCGGGTACAAGGGCTTGACCTTGACGGACAGCTCGGTGAAGTACCCGAGCACCTCTGTTCCCTCCTACACCAACGGCCAGAAATGTGCTGCGAAGACTCCTGATGCCGGGAAGAAGGGCGTCGTCCGGGTACGCACCTGGGTCCTGGCCACGACCGCGAGCAAGAACGGGTCCTTCAGTGCCGTCGGCGGGCAGTACGCGCCCAGTCCGACCGGGTTGAAGTTGCTCGACCGCCAACTCATCACCATCGGCTTCGGGCCGTCGAACATGGCGCTGCCCAAACCAAGCGCTTCGACCATTACGGCCCTTGAGCAGGCGCTGGAAGGATCCACGGCGCCGGTGACGACGACCACCGGGGTTCCAACGACGACACCCTCCACCGCAGCCACCTCCACGCCGTCCAGTGCGGTGACCTCCACCACCACCGCCACCACGGTGCCGGTGACCACGACCACGGCGGCAGCCACGACGAACCACAACCACCACCAAGTCGTCGAAGTAATGAAGGCGGTCGTCCTGGTCGGGGGCGAAGGAACCAGGCTTCGTCCGCTCACGCTCTCAACACCGAAGCAGATGCTTCCCATCGTCGGGGTGCCGATGATCGAGCGTGTCCTGGCCCATCTGGCATCCCATGGAATCGACGAAGCCATCCTGTCCCTCGGCTATCTGCCGCACGCGTTCCTCGAGGCCTACCCAGATGGCGTAGCCGCCGGGATCAAGCTGATCTACGCGGTCGAACCGGATCCACGTGATACGGCGGGTGCGGTCAGGTTTGCGGCCGACTTCGGCGCCATCGACAGCACGTTCGTGGTGGTGAACGGCGATGTCCTGACCGACCTTGATCTGACTGCGCTCCTGGCGTTCCATCGCGACCATGGGGCTGAGGGCACCATCCACCTGCATCCCGTGGCCGATCCCTCGGCCTTTGGCGTGGTGCCGACCGACTCGAGCGGCCGCGTCGAAGCATTTGTGGAGAAACCTGCCCGCGATGAGGCGCCCACGAACGAGATCAATGCGGGCACCTACATTCTCGAGGCATCCGTGCTCGATCGGATCCCACCGAATGGTCGCATCTCGATCGAGCGCGAGACGTTTCCGGCCATGGTGCGCGCGGGAACCCTCTTCGCCCGGTCCGATGACAGCTACTGGATCGACACCGGAACTCCGGCGACCTACCTCCAAGCCCACGATGACCTGGTGTCGGGGCGGCGTGCGGGGATCCCGGCACCGGGAGTGCGTGATCGAGGCGATGGCGTGTACCTCGGAGGCAAGAGCGCTATTGAGGGCGACGTCATCGGTCCCTCCGTCGTCTTTGGGGACTGCGAGATTGCGTCCGGCGCCCGAGTGGAACGTAGCGTGGTCGGGGCCGGGTCAGTCATCGGACTGGGCGCGGTGGTCGTTGGTTCCGTCCTCATGGAGGGTGCGCATGTCGCTTCGGACGCCAGGGTGGATGGCTCGGTGGTAGGGCCACACGCCACGGTGGGCCAACGGGGAGACGTCCGGCCCATATCGGTGCTGGGTGCGCGCGCCGTGGTCGCCTCGGGGACCGTGGTCGATGGCGAACGGGTCTCGGGCTAAGGCGCCCCGCTGATGCGCACCGTGGTCACCGGCGGAGCTGGCTTCATCGGATCCACCTTGGTGGACCGACTCCTGGTCGAGGGCCACGAGGTCGATGTGATCGACGACCTGTCCACGGGATCGCTTTCCAATCTGGCGGACGCCCGGGGGAACGCCGGCCGTGCTCTGACGATTCACCATCTCGACATCACCGCTCCCGCCGTCATCGACCTCATGGTCCGGCGTCGGCCCGAGATGGTCTTCCATCTCGCCGCCCAGGCGGACGTACGGGTCTCCGTCGCCCGCCCTGCCTTCGACGCCGAAGTGAACATCGTCGGTTCACTCAACGTCCTCGAAGGGGCCCGGCAAGCGGGCTCCGAACGGGTGGTCTTCGCCGCCAGTGGGGGGACCCTGTACGGCGAACCGGCACCCGAGGACCTCCCTGTCCGCGAGGCCCACCCCCACCAGCCGCTGTCGCCCTACGGGGTGGCCAAGAAGGCGGTCCTGGATTATCTCGTGGCCTATCGGGCGCTACATGCCCTGGAATTCTCTGCCCTGGCCCTGGCCAATGTGTACGGGCCCCGACAGGATCCCCACGGCGAGGCCGGTGTGGTGTCGATTTTCGCCCAGCGCCTGCTCGAGGGTGAGCCGGTGACCATATTCGGCGACGGGACGCAGACCCGGGACTTCGTGTACGTCGACGACGTCGTCGACGCCTTCGTGCGCGCCGCCACCCGCGGCGGTGGATTGATCTGCAACGTGGGAACCGGCAACGAGACCTCGGTGAATGACCTCTACCGCACCATGGCCGAGCAGGCGGGGGTGGACTCTTCGGCGGTGCTGGCTCCTCCCCGGCCGGGCGAACTGCTTCGTTCGAGCCTGGACAACGAGCGCGCCGCCATTCAGCTGGGGTGGCGCCCCTGGACGTCGTTGGCTGACGGCACGTGGGCCGTCCTCGAGTTCGTGCGCCGGCACCCCGGCTGAGGCCGGGCGCCCCGACTGGGGCCGGTCGCCCCGATTGAGGCAAGCGGCCCGATCAGCGGAAGAGGTCCTGATCGGCAGGCCGGATGATCTCCTGGCGCACCGATGCCGGCCGTAGCCATTCAGCGGGCACGCCGCGCACGATGGCGGCGGGAATGCCACGGTCCTTGCCCATGACGAGCTCGGCCGCCGCCGCCAGCTCATCCCCGACGCACACTTCGGTGACCATCAATTCACGCCCGTAGGCGTCCAGCGTGCCCCGTAGGTCGATCACCGCAGCCACACCGGCACATCCGATGGCCACATCGGTGACCCCCTGCCGCCATGGACGCCCGAAGGTGTCGGAGATGACGACACCGACCTCCACCCCGCAGAGATGCCGCAGCCCCGCCCGGATGCGACGAGCCGACCGGTCCGAATCCTCGGGGAGGAGTGCCGCCGTCCCTTCGGCCACATTGGAAAGATCGATGCCCGCATTGGCGCAGATGAAGCCGTGACTGGTCTCGCTGATGATCAGGTCGCCCCGGCGGCGGAGCACTCGGACGGACTCCTGTTCCACCAGGGCCCGCCGCGCCGCGGGATCATCGACATCCACCGGCACCAGCCGGCCCTCGGCTTTCGAGACGATCTTCTGGGTGACGACGATCACATCGCCTTGGCACAGCGTGGGCCCGCGGGCGTGCCGGGGCGCCAGTCGTGCCGCCACGACGTGCGACAGATCGGCGCCCGGTTCGATCTCACCGATGCCGGTCAGCGGGATGAGGGAGATCGCCTCAGGCACGGGGATCGATCACCAACCGGGCCAAGGCCGCCGCTCGCTCGGGCGAGTCCATGATGGTCGGAGCCACCACGCAGCGGACGCCCTCGGCCTCGATGGCGCGAGCGTGCACCCGATCGGCCTCGTCCACGACCAGCGTGCCCACCCACGGCGCGTACAGACGGGCCACCCCGGTCACCGAGGACTCGGAGCCGAGTTCGGCCAGGAGCCGATCGGCCGGCCCCTTCAGGGCCGCGCCGGCGATGATGGGCGATACCGCAATGACGTCGTCTCGCCGATCGCGGAGCGCGGCCAGGATCCCGGGTACGGCGAGCAGGGGGCCGATCGAGACGATCGGGTTCGAGGGGCAGACCACGAGGCGCTGCGCCCGCCCCAGGGCATCGAGCACCCCCGGAGCCGGGTGAGCCACGTCGGCGCCGGCGAACCGGACCGACTGCACGGCGACGCCGTGGTGGAGCCCAACGAAGTAGTCCTGAAATCCGACTTCGGTCCCCGCGGGCCCGAGCTCGGTGTCCTCGGCCAGCGTCAGCATCGTGCGTACCGGATCGTCGGTGACCGGGAGCAGATGCACCCCGATCTGACGTCGAAGGGCCAGGGCCGTGGTGACCTCGCTCAGGGTGGCACCGGATCGCAGCCGTTCGGTCCGGTAGAGGTGCGTGGCCAGGTCGCGGTCACCGAGCCTGAACCAACTCTCCCCACCGAGCCTCGCCAGTTCGTCCATCACCGTCCAGCTCTCCCCGGCGATACCCCACCCGGTCTCGCGATTGTCCATACCGGCCAGCGTGTAGGTGATGGTGTCGAGGTCCGGGCTGATGTGCAGGCCGTGAAGGACGGTGTCATCACCGGTGTTGACGACGGCGGTCACCGAAGCGGCGGGGACCACGCCGATCAAACCGGACAGCATCCGGGCAGCCCCGACACCGCCGCAGAGGGTGACCAGCACGGTGCGAGCATAGAAGGCGACAGACGCCGGGCCGATCGGGCGTCGCCCCACCCGGGCCGCACGGAGTGATAGGCAGAGTCCGCATTCGACACGAAGGAGGATGGTGGATGAGCCCCACGACCAGAGTTGGACAGGCCGATCCCGATCGGGGCACGGCGGTGGAGACCTGCACGCCCGGTCGCTACCAGGGCCAGGTTGTGCTGGTCACCGGCGCCGGATCGGGCATCGGTCGGGCCACGGCCCGTCGAATGGCGGCCGAAGGTGCCGCCGTGGCGTGTCTCGATGTGGCCGAGGACGCCGTCTCCGTCGTGGCCGGCGAGATCAATGCCGATGCGGCCGGCGCGGGCGGTCGGGCCATCGCACTGCGGTGTGATGTCACCGACGAGGAGATGGTCGCTTCGGTGGTGGCCCGGGCGGGCGAGGAATTGGGAGACGTCACGGTCCTCTGCAACATCGCGGGGATCGGCGGTTTTTCCCACACCACCGAGCAGTCCTACGCCGGATGGAAGAAGATCCTGGCGGTCAACCTCGACGGCACCTTTCTGATGTGCCGAGCCGTGCTGCCCGGGATGCTGGAACGTGGCGGGGCCATCGTCAACACCGTGTCGACGGCCGGCATCGTCGGGCAGCCGTATTCGGCGGCCTACTGCGCTTCCAAGGGGGGCGTCAAGATGCTGACCAAGGCGCTGGCGGTTGAGTACATGGCCCGCGGCGTCCGCGTCAACGGAGTGGCGCCCGGAGGGGTGGACACGCCCATCATCCACAATTTCGGGCCGCCGGATGACGCTGATTTCAAGCTCATCGAGCGCCTCATGACACCCATCGGCTTTGCCTTTCCTCACGAGATTGCCGGGGCCTTCGCCTACCTGGGATCGAAGGAGGCGGCCTATGTGACCGGTGCGATCCTCTCCATAGACGGAGCCATCACCACCTGAGCCGTGTGCAAGGCTCCGTGAGTGCCGAGCGCCGCATTTCTGAAAGCGAGGACACTCACGGTGGCGCTCGACGCGACACCGCTCCTCGGCCATCCGACCGGTGTCGCCACCTTCTGCTCCGGCGCCCTCGGAGCGCTCAGCCTGCGGGCAGATCTGGCCGTGCAGGCGTACGCGGTGAGCTGGCGCCGCCGAGGCGGCATCCTTTCCCATCTGCCCCCGGGGGTCAGCGGAACACAGCGTCCGATGCCCGCCCGCCCCCTCCACGCCGCGTGGAGGCGGAGCACGACACCACCGATTGAGTGGTTCATCGGGAACGTCGACGTGGTCCACGGCACCAACTTCGTCGTTCCCCCGACGAAGCGGGCCGGAGCCGTGGTCTCGGTGCACGACCTGACGCCACTGCACCATCCTGAGCTCTGCAACCCGGCCACCCTGGCCTACCCGGGCCTGATCAAAAGGGCGGTGGGGCGCGGTGCCTGGGTCCATGCCGACTCGGCGTTCGTCGCCACCGAGATCGTCGACGCCTTTGACGCCGATCCAGCCCGGGTCGTGGTCGTGGCACCCGGCGTCCCCGAACTGCCGGACGTGCCACCCGAAGTGGCCCGACAGATGGTGCAGCGGCTGCTCCCGCCGGGCCCGACGCGCTACATCCTGGCCATCGGCACCGCGGAGCCACGCAAGGACCTTCCGGGCCTCGTACGCGCCTTCGACCGTATGGCGGACCGGCACCGTGATCTGGTCCTCGTCCTGGCGGGTCCCCCCGGTTGGGGTGAGGATGCACTGACGTCGGCCGTCAACGAGGCGAGGTTCGGGTCGCGCGTGGTGCGGACCGGATGGGTCGACGCTCCCGTCTTGTCGGCCCTGCTCGGCCAGGCCGCCGTATTGGCCTACCCCTCGGTGTACGAGGGTTTCGGCTTCCCCCCGCTCGAAGCCATGGCGGCCGGCGTACCGGTCGTGGCCACGCGGGTGGGATCGCTCCCCGAAGTGTTGGGCGATGCCGCGTCTCTGGTCGACCCGGGCGGGACCGACGAGCTCGGTGAGGCCCTGCACCAGGTTCTGGTGGACCCCGCCCTGCGGGCTCGGCTGGTTGCGGCGGGACGGAGCCGGGCGGCGCACTACACCTGGGGTGCCTGCGGCGAGGGACTGGCCCAGATGTACCGCAAGGTGGCGGTCGAGCGGAGTGGCTGACGGCGGTGTCCCAAGAGTGCTCATGGCGGTGGAGCAACTTCGACGCCCCGTGCCGGGCGGCATCGGTGTCTACGCCCGGGGGCTCCTGTCGGGATTGACGGCCAGCGGGCGCGACGGGGAGGACGTCGACGTCACCCTGTTCGCCAGTCGAGCCCCTCGGCGCCGCGCCGCGCCGGAGGGGACGGACCCGGACCCGTTGCGTTCCTTCGGCCGCCCGGTCGTGCTCTCCCGCCTGCCCGGACGGATCATGACCCGGTCGTGGGACCACGGCTTCGGGCGTGTGCCGGGAGGATTCGACATCGTCCATTCGGTGTCATTGGCCGCACCGCCCCAACGGCGCCACCACGGGCCGGCCAGCGTCATCACCGTGCACGATCTCGCCTGGCGTCGCTATCCCGAGGCGACCACCCCGCGGGGCCGCACGTGGCACGAACGCGCCCTGCGCCGGGCGCGGGACTCCGACGCCAGGCTGGTGGTGGCGTCAGGGTTCGTGGCGGCGGACCTGATCAGCGACGGCGTCGACGAGGATCGCATTACCGTCGTCCACGGCGGCAGCGATCATCTGGCGCCCCCCGACGCCGAGGGGACCGACGCCGCGCTCCGTCGCCTGGGTGTGCAAGGGGAGTTCGTCCTCACCGTGGGAACGCAGGAACCCCGCAAGAACCTGGTGCGCCTGGTCGAGGCGTACCAGCAGGCACGCCGGACGCTTCCGGAACCGTGGCCCCTCCTGGTGGTGGGCCCGGAGGGGTGGGGTCCGACACGGGCGCGCTCGGCCGACCCCGAGGGCGTCATGTTCACCGGGGCGGTCCCGGATGGGGTCCTGGCCGGGCTCTACCAACGGGCCCGAGCCTTCGCCTACGTGCCGCTGACCGAGGGTTACGGGCTGCCACCTCTCGAGGCGATGCGCCACGGGACCCCCGCGGTGGTCGGTTGGGAAGTGCCGAGCGTGCGTGACCTCGGGCAGACAGGGGAGCCGCCGGCTCACCTGGTGGACCCCCAGGAGATCGACCACATCGCCGCGGGCCTGGCGCGCGTCCTGACCGATGAGTCGCTGCGAGCCGAGCTGCGGAGGCGTGGGCAGATCTACACGGAGACCCGGACCTGGCGAGCCGCCGCCCGGGACCACATCGCCCTGTGGGGATCAATGACATGACCGGCCCGGACATCGCGCTCTCCCTTGATGTCTCGGCCGTGCCGGCGCGACCCGGAGGCGTGGGCTACTACACCATCGAGCTGGCGCGCACTCTCTGTGCCCGGCCCGAGGTCTCGCTGACCATGGTGTCCCGCCGGAGCGACGACCAGCGCTGGCGGACCCTGGCGCAGGGGAGGGCGACGATCGTCGCCGCGGTCCCCAACGCCCGCCCGGGCCGACTGGCCTTTGAGCAGATCCGGTTCCCCCGTCTCCTCGGATCCCTCGGGGTCGACGTGCACCACGCGCCGCACTACACCATGCCCGAACGGTCCAAGGTCCCCTGCGTCGTCACCATCCATGACTGCACGTTCTTCGACCATCCCGAGTGGCACCAGAGATCGAAGGCGGCGTTCTTCCGACGGGCCATCGAGCGTGCCGCCCTGCAGGCCGCCGCTCTGGTCTGCGTGAGCGAGGTCACCGCGGCCGCGCTCCACGCGTCGTGTGAGGTGCGAGCGCCGGTCGTCGTGGCTCCCCACGGTGTCGATCATCTCCGGTTCGCGGCGGTCGAGCCCCTCCCCGGTGCAGACCGGGCGGCCCTGGAGGAGATCGGGGTACCACCCGACCGACCCCTCATCGCCTTCGTGGGGACGTTGGAGCCCCGCAAGGGAGTGGCCCCACTGGTGGCGGCCTTCGATCGGGTGGCCGAGTCGGACCGCGACGCCGTGTTGGTCCTGGGCGGTCAGGTCGGTTGGGGCCTGGCGGAGATCGAGCGGGCCCTCGCCTCGGCGCGCCACGCCGATCGAATCATCCGTGTCGGGTACCTGCCCGATCCGGCGGTACCGGCACTCCTGCGCCAGGCCGCCGTGGTGGCCTGCCCGGCCCTGGCGGAGGGCTTCGGCCTGCCCGCACTCGAGGCCATGGCCTGCGGTGCGCCGCTGATCACCACCGAGGGAACGGCAATGGCCGAGGTGGCCCAGGACGCGGCCCTGCTGGTGCGTCCGGGAGACCCCGCCACGCTGGCTGACGCGCTCGTGGCGGTGCTCGGCGCCGGGAAGGGTGCTTCCGATGTAGCCGAGAGGCGGGCCCGCGGTCTGCTGCTGGCCGCCACGCACACCTGGGAGGCCAGCGTCTCGCGCCACCTCGAGGCATATGAGATCGCCCGAAGGGCGCAGTAGGGTTCGACCATGCGTGCGCTGATCACGGGGGGCAAGGGATTCGTCGGGCAGTGGCTGGCCGCGCATCTCAAGGACTCGGGCGACGAGGTCGTCGTCATTGACGTCGAGACCGACGTGGCCGACAGCGTTGCGCTCGGTCGGGTGGTGGCCGAAGCCGAGCCGGAGGCGATCTACCACTTGGCCGCGCTGACGCACGTGGGCGAGAGCTGGGAGAATCCGAGCCAGGTGCTCAGGGTCAACGTGCTCGGCACCGCGGAGTTGCTCGCCGCCGCCCGCAGCCTGACCACGCCGGCCACCGTTCTGGTGGTCAGCTCGGCCGAGGTGTACGGCGTGGTGACGCCCGAGCAGCTTCCCCTGGTCGAGGCGACACCGACCGCGCCGGCGACGCCGTATGCCGCCAGCAAGCTGGCGGCGGAAGCGGTGGCCCTCCAGGCCTGGCGTGGCTATCGGCAACCGGTGATCGTGGTGCGCCCGTTCAACCACATCGGGCCCGGGCAATCGCCGAACTTCGCGGTCCCGGCTCTGGCCAAGCGTATCGTCGAGGCACGGAAGTCGGGGGCTGCGTCGCTGCGGGTGGGAACACTGACGACGCGGCGGGATTTCACCGACGTGCGCGATGTCGTCGTGGCCTACCGACGCCTCATTCTGGAAGGCGTACCGGGCACCGTCTACAACGTCTGCTCCGGTCAGGATGTGGCGATCTCCGAGGTGGCGGAATGTCTCCTGACCCTGGCGCACGCTGAGTTCGAGCTGGTGACCGACCCTGCACTGGTGCGGCCGGTCGACGTGCCGGTCCTGCGGGGGGACGCCGGCCGCTTGCATGCGGCGACGGGATGGAAACCCTCCATCCCGCTCGCGACGACGCTCGCCGATGTGCTGACCTCCTGGGAGGCCAACTAGCGGCGAGCGTCGTCGGTGCGTGAACGACGGCGTCAGGCGGGGACGACCCGCTGACGGATCTGGCTCCGAACCTCGCGGGCTTGGCCGAACGCCTTGCTGGTCACCTCGGTGATGGTGGGGGGGAGCTGCTCCTCGAGCGGCTGCATGCTGGTCTCGAGGAACCGCACCGCGGTCTCGACCAGTTCGTCCAGCTGCTTGACACCCTTGGTCACCTCGTCGCGGACGCCGCTCAGGTGCTCGTCCAGGGAGAAGTCCTTGGCCAGCTTGTTCTTCAGCTCGATCCGCTGGACCTGGGCTCGCTGGTACCCCAGCACGCCGAGTCCGACGGCCACGTAGGCCGCATCGCGGGCCAGATTGCCCACGCCCTTGGAGAGGTCGTTGATGTTGGTCAGTTCAGGCATGTGTGCCTCCTGTTTTCTCGCTTGCTCATGACATTGGCCACGCTGTCCGGGTGGCCCTTCGGTACCGCTCTGCGGCCCTCGGGGTCCGGTGCGTTCGCCTACAAGAGTATCGCAATTGTTAAACAGTTGCAAGCACTTTCCTGCCTGGAGTCCCGTCCTCAGGGGCATATGGGGTTCGGTATAGCCTCTTGCACCTGATGGACGCCCAAGTACCGGCAGTGGTCGCCGTCGTGGTCACCGCCGATCCTGGGCCCTGGCTGGACGAGACGCTGAACTCCCTGGCCAGGCAGGACTACACCGAGCTCTCGGTTCTCGTCCTGGACAACGGGAGCGGACCGGATCTGAGCGGTCGGGTGGGCCGGATCCTGCCCAACGCGTTCGTCAGCCGGCTCCCCGAGGCCCTCGGGTACGCCGCTGCCTCGAATGCGGCCCTGGGCATGGTCGAGGGCGCCGCCTTCTTTCTCCTGTGCCACGACGACTGCGTCCTCGACCCCGATGTGGTGCACAAGATGGCCGAGGAGTCCTTCCGTTCCAATGCGGGCGTGGTGTCGCCGAAGTTCGTCCACTGGGACGACCCGTCGATCCTGCTCCACGTCGGCATGCATGCTGACAAGACGGGGGCGGTGGTCGACCGGATCCAGGACGGCGAGGTCGACCACGGGCAACACGACGCGGTGCGCGACGTCTTCGTGGCGCCGGGCGGCTGCATCCTCATACGCGCCGACCTCTGGCGGGAGCTCGGGGGATTCGATGCCGGCATCGTGGCCATGGGGGAGGACCTCGACCTCTCGTGGAGGTGTCAGGTCGCCGGCTCGCGCGTCGTCGTGGCCCCTGAGGCCCGGGTGCGGCACCGTGAGATCCTGGCCGGGGGCTCGGAGCCGCCGGCGGCCGCCATCGAGGGGGAAGCGAAGCATCCGGTGACGCTGCAGGCGTTGCAGCGACGACATGAGCTGCGCACTGTGCTCAAGTGTTACGGCTGGTTTCATTTGGTCCGCGTGCTGCCCCAGGCGGCCGTGCTGGCCGTCTGCGAAGTCGTGGTGGCGCTGTTGGCCCGTGATCGACTCCGGGCTCGGGCCGTGGTCGGCGCCTGGACCTGGAACGCCCATCGGCTCGGTGAGCTTCGTGCCTTGCGCCAGGACCTCAAGGCCCATCGATTGTTCCCCGATTCCGAAGTACGGCGTTTGCAGCTGCACGGCAGTGCCCGATTGAACCGCTACTTCCTGCGCCTCTCTCACCAGGGTCTCGAAGCCGCCAATGCCGTGGTGTCCTCGCGGGGAGGATCCGGAGCCCCTGACCAGGACGGCGAGGTGGCCGTCCTCACCGGGAGCGTGGGCCTTGCGTTCAGCGAGGACGCCGATTTCGACGACCTCGACGACCTGGGCCGGCGCTCGGGGCGCGATCGCTTCGGGCAGAAGGTCCGACGGTCTCCGTTGACGTCCGGACGAGCCCGGACCATCGCCGTGCTGGTGGCTGCACTGGTCATTCTGCTGGGCACGCGCGAGCTCTTCTTCGGATCGCTTCCCCTGGTCGGTCAGCTGGCGCCGCTTCCCGGCTGGGCCGCGAGTTGGCACCACTTCTTCTCGGGTTGGCAGCCGGCCGGGGTGGGGACGACCGCTCCGGCCACGCCGGCCTTTGGCCTGGTGGGCATGGTCGGAACCGTCCTGTTCGGGGCCATGGGGTTGACCCAGAAGATCCTCCTGCTCGGCTGCATCCCGGTCGGGGCCGTGGGCATCTCGAGACTGATGCGTCCCCTCGTGTCCCCCCGCGCCCGGGTCGTGGCTGTCATCTGTTACCTCGGGCTGCCGCTTCCCTACGGGGCGCTGGGCACCGGCCGCTGGGATGGCCTGGTGGCCTACGCGGCCTTCCCGTTCATCGTGGCCCGGCTGGCCCGAGCGGCGCACCTCACCCCTTATGGCGCCATCGCCGGAAAGGGGTGGCGGGCCACCCGGTTGGGACAGATGGCCTTCTTGGGCGCCCTCATCGCGGTGGCGGCGTCGTTTGCGCCGGCGGTCGTTCCCATGACGCTGGTCTGCGCGGTGGCCTTCTACGTGGGCACGGGCGTGACGGGGTCGCGGGAGCTCTCCGGTCGCGTCCTGGTGGTGGCGGTCGAGGCGATCGTGGCGGCGGCGGTGCTGTCCCTGCCGTGGGTCATCGGCACCTTGGCCTCGGGCTCGCATGCCGTCGCCCTCTTCGGGCTCCCCCTCTCGGCCTCGGGCGCGCCGAATTGGGGTGATGTGGTCCGCTTCGCCATCGGTCCGACGGCCCGATCGCCGGTCGTCTGGCTGCTGGTCGCCGCCTCGGCCCTGCCCTTGCTCATCGGGCGGGGCCAGCGCCTGGTCTGGGCCGCCCGCTTCTGGGCGTTGGCCTGCCTGTCGTGGGTCATGGCTTTCGCCTCCACGCACGGTTGGACGGGCAGCTTCGCTCCGTCGGAGTCGGTTGTCCTGGTTCCGGCGGCCATCGCCGTGGCCGTGGGCGTCGGGCTCGGCATCTCGTCGTTTGAGATCGATATCGCCGGGGATGTCTTCAGCTGGCGCCAGGTCATCAGCGGGGTCGCCCTGATCGCCGTGATCCTCGGAGTCCTCCCCGTCGTCGCGGGGGCCTTCAACGGACGGTGGGAGCTGCCGACCACCGGCGTCGAGCAACCGCTGGCCTTCTTGAATCGCCCGAATCCCGCGGCCTTTCGCGTGCTCTGGCTCGGCGATCCTCGATCCCTGCCCCTCGGCGGCTGGTCGGTGGAAGCCGGCCTGGCGTATTCGCTCACCGACGAGAGCCTGCCGGACACCACCGCGGTGTGGACGCCGTCAGGGCCGGGACCGGCGGATACCGCGGCGGAGGCGGTGCGCTTGGCGGTGTCGGGAAACACGGTGCATCTCGGTCGCCTCCTGGCGCCCCTCGGCGTGCGCTACGTCGTGGTCGTCGACGGGGTCAATCCGTCGGACACCTCACAGCCCGCGTCGGTTGCGGCGCCGCCGCCAGCCGGGACGCAGCGGGCATTGCTCAACCAGGACGATCTGGCGGTGGTGCCCGGCCAGTTCGGCGTGCAGGTCTACCAGAACGACGAAGGCATCCCGGTCACCGCGCAGCGGGCGCATCCCGCTCTGGCCTCGTCCGCGCTCTGGTCCTTCCCGACGGCGGCGGATGTGCAGGGGTGGCACCCGGTGCTGACGCCCTTGGCGTACCGCCACGGCGCGACCGGGACCATCTCATCGGGCACGGTCTACGCCGGCTACGCCCCGGCGGGGAATTTCACCCTGGTTGCGGGAGGCCGGTCCGTTCCCCGCCTGCCGGCGTTCGGCTGGGCCGGTCAGTACCCGGGGGCAGTGGCGGGCCCGGCCACCCTCGCGTTCGGAGGCTTTCCCTTCGTACCCCTGATCGTGGTGCTCGAGATCGTGGGGTGGCTGGTGCTGGCGCTCGCCCTTCTCGGATGGCGGCGGTGGCCCCGGGACTTCCGGCGAGCCCGTGAGGAAGCATGAGCCCGACCCGTCACGGTGAGCCCCGCCGGTGGTTGGCCCTGGTGTTGGTCATCGTGGTCCTCGGTGGCGTGGCGGTCCTCGCCCATGCGGCCGTCTCGTCGCCCCCGAGTGGGCCGCCGCTGGCCCCCGGGGCATTGGTCAGTTCGGGGGGCGCCGAGTCCTCGGCCTGGTACTGCACCGGACAGTCGACGGTGTCGGGTCAGATCGCGGTCGGTTCCGTGGCCCTCACCAACACCGGCTCCCAGGCCGTGACCGGGACGATCACCTCCCTGTCGGACACCGGGGACACCGTGGCCACCCCGGTCTCGGTGCCGGCGCGGAGCCAGATCGTGGCCGGTGCCCCCACCACGACGGGATCGTGGGTCTCGCAGTCGGTTGTCCTCTCCGGCGGGCAGGTGGCGGTGACCCAGTCGGTCCACGGGCCCTCGGGGTGGGCCGAAGCGCCCTGCGTGAGCGGCACCTCGCGGCAGTGGTTCTTCCCGTTCGGGGCAACGGTCGGCTCGAACGACTTCTACATCGCCCTGTTCAATCCGACCTCGACCCCCGACGTGGTCGACCTGTCCTTCGTGGTCCCGGCCGGCGTGACGCAACCCATCAGCTTCCAGGGAATCGTGCTCGAACCGCACCAGACCAAGGTGGAGAACATCGGCACCTATGTCCAGAACGACCCCGACGTGTCGACCACGGTGACGACGCGGACCGGGCGAGTGGTGGCGGGCGAGACCCAGGTCCTCTCGGGAAGCAGCTCCGGCCTGGCCATCGTCCCGGGCTCGCCCCTTCCCGAGTCTCGGTGGTCCATCCCACAGAGTGAGGAGACGGCCACGGGGTCCTCCGCCATCAGCATCTTCAATCCGGGTTCGACCACCGAGGACGTCACGGTGCGGTGCTGGCTCGCCTCGGGCCCCTTGCCACCGTTTCGCGCCCAGGTGCTCCCCGACACCACCTGGACGCTGGCGACGAGCACACAGACCCGCATCCCCAAGGTCACCGGAGCCGGCGGCAGCTACACCACCGTCGTCGAGGCCACCGGGGGGTCCGGGGTGGTCGTCGGACGCGCCGTGGCGGCACCGAGCACGGCACCCGCCCCGCAGGCCGGACTCTCCAATGCCGTGGACGCCCTGAGCGCAGCTTCGCCCTCCCGCACCTGGGTGGTGCCCCCACCGGGTACGGCGGCGTCTCCCGCCGTCGCCGGCGCGGCGCCCGACACTCTCGCTCTGGCCAATCCAAACGGCACCACGGCGACCTATGTCGTCTACGTCATGTCGTCATCCGGTCTGCGTGTCATGACCCGGGGAAGATTGCCGCCGTCGACGTTCATCTCCCTGAGCGGTTCGATCCTGACGGCGGCGGGACTCAGTCCCCTGCTGGTCAGCGCCAGCGGACCGGTGGCGATCAGCGAGAACGTGGGTCCGACCGGCGCCTACGGCGCCGTGACCATGCCCGGCATTCCCGTGGCGACCAACGCCGGCGTCTGACCCCGCTTACGACGACGGAGAATTCGGACCGTCAGGGGGGAGGGCGACCGACGCCGGGTCGGGGGGCGGCCACTGCGGCGGCGCCCAGGTCCCTTCCGCCCCCTCCTTGAGGGCCGGGGCCGCGGCCGGGACGCCGGCTGGTTCCGCGTTCCCCGGGTGGCCGTTGGTGCCGTTGGTCGGCACGCCGTTGAACTGGGGCACCGCCTTGGCTCCCTCGGTGTGGACCGGCTCGCCGTGGGCTTCGTCCACCAGGCGCCCGACCTCGCGGCCGTCGATGATCTCGTTGTCCAGCAGGGCCCGGGCAATGGCGTTGAGGCCGCTGCGGTGCCGGCTCAGGACCTGCATGGCCCGGTCCTCTTCGGCCCGCAGGATCCGCTCCACTTCGTCGTCGATGATCTTGGAGGTGTCCTCGGAGTAGTCGCGCGTGTGCATCAGGTCCTCGCCGAGGAACACCTGTCCCTGCGATCCCCAGGCCATGGGGCCGATGGCCTCGCTCATGCCCCATTCGCGCACCATCTTGCGGGCCAGCTCGGTGTTGCCGACCAGGTCGTTGGCCGCTCCCGTCGACAGGTCGCCGTAGACGAGGAGCTCGGCCACCCGGCCACCCATGCGCACGCACAACGCGTCCTCGATGTACTGACGGGGGTGAATGTGGCGCTCCTCCATGGGGAGTTGGTGCGTCACCCCCAGCGCCATCCCGGTGGGCAGGATGGTCACCTTGTGGACCGGGTCGGCGTTCTCGAGCACATAGGCCAGGACGGCGTGCCCACCCTCGTGATAGGCGATCCGCTCCTTCTCGGTGTCGGAGAGCACCATGCTCTCCCGCCGCTGCCCGAGCAGCACCCGGTCGCGGGCGGACTCGAAGTCCTGCATGGCGATGTCGAGGCTGCCCCTCCTCACCGCGTGCAGGGCCGCCTCGTTGACCAGGTTGGCCAGGTCGGCACCGCTCATGCCGGGGGTGCCCCGGGCGACGACATTCAGATCCACGTCATCGTCCATCCGCTTGCCCTTGCAGTGGACCTGCAGAATCGGCAGCCGCTCTTCGAGGTCGGGCAGGGGCACGACGATCTGGCGATCGAAACGACCCGGCCGCAGCAGGGCCGGGTCGAGAATGTCGGGACGGTTGGTGGCCGCGATCATCACGACCCCTTCCGAGGTGTCGAAGCCGTCCATCTCCGAGAGCATCTGGTTCAGCGTCTGCTCGCGCTCATCGTGCCCGCCCCCGAGCCCGGCGCCGCGCTTGCGGCCGATGGAGTCGATCTCGTCGACGAACACGATGGCCGGCGCCTGCTTGCGGGCCGTCTGGAAGAGGTCACGGACCCGGCTGGCCCCGACGCCGACGAACATCTCCATGAAGTCCGATCCGCTGACGGACATGAACGGCACGCCGGCCTCCCCGGCCACGGCCCTCGCCAGAAGGGTCTTGCCCGTTCCGGGCGGGCCGACCAGGAGCACGCCCTTGGGGATCTTTGCCCCGATCTCCTTGAAGCGCGCCGGCGTCTTCAGGAAGTCGACGACCTCACTGATCTCCTGTTTCACGCCGGCATAGCCGGCCACGTCGTCGAACGTCGTCGACGGCCGATCGCTGCTGAACGTCTTGGCCTTGGAACGCCCGATGGACATGATGCCCGACATCTGGCCCTTGGTCTGACGACCGATGAAGTAGATGAACGCGGCGCCGATACCGATGATGAAGAGGTAGGGGAGCAGGTCGGTGAGGAGGTTGGACGACGGTGTGGGGAAACTCACGGCCACGCCGTCGTTCCTCATGGTGGTGACGTCGTTGGGGAGGGAGGGGCTGGGTCCCTTCACCTGGTAGGAGGTTCCGTCCTTGAGCTTCCCGGTGATCTCGCCGGTCCCGTTGCTGATCTGGGCGGTGTTCACCTGCCTGGACGTCACCTCCTGCATGTATTTCGAGTAGCTGATGTCCTTGGCGTTCGATGTCTTGACCGCGGTGACCGCAAGGAGGATGGCCACGATGCCGATGGCGGCCACGCCCCACAGCCAACGCCAGTTCTGACCCTCGGAAGCGCCTCCGGACGGCGTGCTCCCTTCACCCGTCTGTTGGGTGGGTTTGCCCGGGGAGGGGCCATCTTGGCGCTGTGGAGTCACCCGACCATGCTATGCGTCCATTTCACGAAGCGGTAACCACCCCGGGGGAGCCGATTTCAGGACCGGAGGTGCCAGTATCGTCGTGCCGATGACCGATATCGAGCCCGGCGCAGCGGACTCGGGCGCCCGGAGGGCACCGGCGCAACCCCCGGGGCGGGTTCCCGAGGGCTACCTGCCGCTCGAGTGGGTCAGCACCCAGGCGATCGCCGCACCGGCGGGCTCGCCTCACCGTGGTCCTGACCCGGCGGCCGGGCCCGGGACCGGGCCCGGGCCCGCGGCAGCGGCGGCAGATGGGCCCTTTCTCGACCGACCCGGCGTACCACCGGTCAACAAGAGCCAGGCCTGGAGGTGGCTCCTCTTCGCCGTGGGAGGGTTCATCGTGGGGCAGCTGGGTGCGCTGGTCTTCGGGCTGGTGGCCGGCGCCATCGCCGGGAAGACCAGCGTGCAGATGCAGCAGATCGCCACGGCCGACGTGCCGCCGGAGTGGTACGTCGTCTCCACTCTCGCCGGCCTGTGGATCGGGTTCTTCGGCGCTCCCTGGCTGGCCAGCCGCACACAGGGCACCCGGCGTTTCGTGGCCGACCTGGGACTGCGTTTCCGCTTGATCGACCTGGTGGGGATCGCCATCGGCCTGGGTGGGCAGATCGTCATCGGCCTTTTGTATGCGCCATTTCAGCACGACATCCACAACTTCAATGCACCGTCGCAGAAACTGACCGGCGCGTCGCACGGTGGAGGATTCCTGGTCATCGCCCTGGCCACGGTCATCATCGCTCCCTTCGCCGAAGAGCTGTTCTTCCGGGGGCTGCTCCTCAAGGCGTTGGTCCGGCTCTTCACGCCGGTGCTCACCGAGACGCGGGCCCGGGGGGCCGGCGTGGTCCTGGCCATCGTCCTCGACGGGCTTCTCTTCGGCCTGGCGCACGGCGAATGGGTGCAGCTGGCCGGGCTGGGCCTGTTCGGGGTGGTGCTGGCCGCCATCTCCTACCGCACCGGTCGACTGGGCATGAACATGGTGTCGCATGCCTCGTTCAACCTGGTGGCCGTCCTGGCCATTCTCAATCATCAGGCCTTGATCCATTAGAAAGCGGCGGCGCGGTCTCAGCGCCGGCGCGGAAGTTTCCGGAACGAGACAGGAGCAGCGCGGTCTCGATCGATCGACCATTCGCCCGCCCCCTATGGTTGTGAGGTCATGAGCCGAATGGACCAGGTCTTCAAGGCCTACGACATACGGGGCACCGTGCCCGAGCAGCTCGATGCCGCCATGTGCCGGGCCATCGGGCGGGCCGTGGCCCGTTTTGCCGGAGCACCCGAGATCCTCATTGCCCGCGACATGCGTGCTTCGGGGGTGGAGCTCTCGGAGGCCTTCTCGGATGGAGCCCGGTCCGAGGGCGTCGCCGTCACGGACCTGGGCCTGGGATCGACCGACTTCCTCTATTTCGCCTCGGGCCACCTCGATGCGCCCGGGGCCATGTTCACCGCGTCGCACAACCCGGCGCGCTACAACGGGATCAAGCTGTGCCTCTCTGGTGCCCGGCCGATCGGCATCGACACCGGCCTGAGCGAAGTCCAGGCCATGGCCGAAGAGCTCCTCGAGGAGCCGGCCGCGCCGCCCGCCGCGCCGAAGAGCGAAGTGACACTGCTGCCCGAATGGGCCGCGCACGTCGTGTCCTTCGTCGATCGTGATTCCCTGCGCCCGCTCAAGGTCGTGGCCGACACCGCCAACGGGATGGGCGGACTGGTCGTGCCGACCGTGTTCGCCGGCCTGCCCTTTTCGGTGGAGATCCTCTATCCCGAGCTGGACGGATCGTTCCCCAATCACCCGGCGGACCCGATCCAGCCTGAGAATTTGGTCGACCTCCAGGCGGCCGTCCTGACGCACCGGGCCGACATCGGTCTGGCGTTCGACGGCGATGCCGATCGTGTCTTCCTGGTGGACGAAAAGGCGCAGCCGGTGTCGGGCTCCCTGACCACCGCGCTGGTGGCCGCATCCATGTTGCGCAAGCACCCCGGAGAGATCGTGCTCTACAACCTGATCTGCTCGCACATCGTGCCCGAGACGGTGGAGGCTCTGGGCGGCAAGGCCTTCCGGACCAGGGTGGGACACTCCAACATAAAGAAGGTCATGGCCGAGACCGGCGCCATATTCGGGGGCGAGCACTCGGGCCACTACTACTTCCGCGACAATTTCCGCGCCGACTCGGGGATCATCACCGCGCTCCTCGTCCTGGAGCTCCTGAGCCAGAGCGACCAATCGCTCTCGGAACTGCTGGCGCCGTACCAGCGCTACAGCGATTCGGGGGAGATCAATTCGGAGGTCTCGGACCCGGCGGCTACGGTCGAGGCCGTCGCGGCCCACGAGCGGAGGGCGGGCGCGTCGATCGATCTGCTCGACGGCCTCACGGTCGAACACACCGACTGGTGGTACAACGTCCGTCCCTCCAACACCGAACCGTTGCTGCGGCTCAACGTGGAAGCCAGGACGCCGGCGGAGTGCGCGGACCATGTGTCCGAAGTGCAGGCCCTCATCAGCAGATTCGCAGCAGTGACCCCCTGACCATCGCCACCCCGTGAATTTCGCGACCCCGTGAACATCGTGAGCACCGAGAGGAACCCCAATGACCCTTGACCCCTTGCTATTGGACGTGCTGGCCTGCCCGGTCGACAAGAGCCCGCTCCTGTGGTTCCCCGACGAGGAGATCCTCTACAACCCGCGGCTGCACAAGAGCTACCGGGTGGATGACGGCGTGCCCATTCTGCTGGTGGAGGAAGGGACCGACGTCAGCGACGCCGAGCACGAACGCCTGACGGCCAAAGCGGAGAAGGACGGGGTACGGGCCACCGGGCCTGCCCCGGGGTGACCAACCCCTACGGGCTGGACACGCTGGGCATCTGGGATGCCACGGCCGGCCTGCCCGAGCAACTCGGCCAGGCCATGGCCGACGCGGCCGCCGTGCTCGGGCGCGGCGCGTTCCCCGTGCCGGGAAGCCTCCGAGCGGTCGTGGTCTGTGGGATGGGCACCGGCGGGCTGACCGGGGACGTGGCTGCCGCCGACGGTGGGGCCACCATCCCGATCCGGGTGGTGAGGGGCCATGACGTCCCCGCCTTCGTGGGACCCGACACCCTGGTCGTCGCCGTGTCGTGGTCGGGCGACACCGAGGAGACCTGCCGGGCCACCGACGGCGCGCTGCAGAAGGGGGCGCCCGTCGTGGTCGTCTCCGGCGGGGGCGCGCTGGCCCGACGGGCGCTCGGATCGAATCTCCCGCTCTTCTCTCTCCCGCCGGCGATGCCCGCGGCCCGCAGCGCGTGGGGCGCCGGGGTGGTGGCGCTGCTGTTGACCCTCTCCCACGTCGGGGTGTTGCCGGACCGGGCGCCGTCGCTTTCGGCCGCCATCGCCGCACTGGGCCGCCGCCGCGACTCGTTGGTGGCTCCCCGCAGCCCCGCCGAGGAGGTGGCTCGACGCATCGGGCGGACTATTCCACTCGTGTACGGCACCAACGGGTTGAACGCGGTCGCGGCCCGGCGTTGGAAGACACAGATCAACGAGAACGCCAAGACCCCGGCGTTCGTCGCCATCCAGCCCGAGCTCTCTCACAACGAGGTCGCCGGCTGGGGGCAGCACGGGGACGTGACCCGGCAGGTGCTCTCCTTGATCACCTTGCGCCATGGCGGCGAGGACCCCGGGGTGGCCCGTCGGGTGGCCTTGGTCAACGACGCCGTCGACGAGGTGATGTCTGACGTGATCGAGGTGTGGGCCGAAGGCAGCGACGATCTCGGTCGCATGTTCGACCTGGCCCTGTTCGGCGACTTCGTCTCCCTGCACCTGGCCGGACGGGAAGGCACCGATCCCGGCCCGGTCCCGGCCGTGGACCACCTCGAGGCCGCGTTCAGCTGAGAGCTGAGATGGACGGCCCGGCGAGGCGGTCGGTTGGAGATCGGTGAGCGAAAGGGGGACACCATGGGCGAGAGCGGATCGGAGCTGAGGCCGGAGCCGGCCGAGGGCGCATCCGAGTACACCATCCGGGGTGGGCGCGCCGACGCCGACCGGCTGGCGCGCCAGGCCGGCGTGATGGCCGGAGCGACGGGCGCCCTGCTCAGCGAGATCGGCGTGCAGGCCGGATGGGCCTGCCTGGATGTGGGATGCGGCGAGGGCCAGGTCACGGCGGAGCTGGCCCGGCGGGTCGGACCCTCCGGTCGGGTGGTGGGGGTGGACACCGACGAACAGGCCCTCGAGCTCGCCCGCTCGGCCACCGAGGAGGGAGGCGGCGCGACGGTGGACTTCGTGTGCCGGGACATCCGGGAATGGGACCGGGAATGGGGCCGGGAACGGGACATGCGGGAACGGGAGGATCGCGAGCGCTTCGACCTGGCCTACGCCCGCCTCGTCCTGAGCCATCTGACCGACCCCGCCACCGCCTTGCGAGCCATGCGCTCGGCCCTGCGCCCGGGCGGTGTCGCCGCGGTCGAAGACCTGTTCACCGGGACGCTCCATTCCGAGCCTCCCGAAGCGGCCCTCGACCGGCTCCAGGAGGTCTACGCCGCCACGGTGCGCCGCCACGGCGGCGACCCCACCATCGGTCCGCGGCTGGCCGCCATGTTGACCGCCTCCGGCTTTGAGGACGTTCGTGAGCACACCGTCAGCAACCCGATGACGACAGTCGAGAGCAAGCTCTTCCTGGTCGAGCTCCTGGACAACATGCGCCCGGCGATCCTGGGGGCCGATGCGGCGAACTCCCGCCAGCTCGATGAGATCAGAGCCGGCGTGGAGCGCGCGGCCCGGGACGAAGGTTCGGTCTTCTACCAGGCCCGGATCCACCAGGTGTGGGGTCGCCGGCCGCGTTGAAGCCGGCCGCGTTGAAGCCGACCGGGTTGAGACCGACCGGGTTGGGATCCGGCCGCATTGAAGTCTGGCGCGCCGTCGGCGACTAGCTGAGGCGCTCCACGATCATGGCCATGCCCTGGCCACCGCCCACGCACATCGATTCGAGACCGATGGTCTGGCCGGTGTCCTCGAGCGCATTGAGGAGCGTGGTCATGATGCGGGCCCCGGTTTGACCGAAGGGGTGACCGAGCGCGATGGCCCCGCCCTTGACGTTGAGCTTGTCCCAGCTGATGCCCAGATGCTTGGCCGAGGGGATGACCTGGGCCGCGAAGGCCTCGTTGATCTCGACCAGGTCGATGTCGTCGATCGACATGTCGGCCCGGGCCAGCACCTGTCGGCAGGCGTCCACCGGGCCCAGGCCCATGATCTCGGGGTTCAGCCCGGTGACGGCGCTGGCCACGATGCGGGCCAGAGGGGTGATGCCCAGTTCCCTGGCCTTGGTGTCGCTCATGACGATCACGGCGGCCGCGCCGTCGTTGAGCGGGCAGGCGTTGCCGGCCGTGACGGTGCCGCCCTGGCGGAAGACCGGCTTCAGGTTGGCCAGCCCTTCGAGGGTCGTGCCGGCGCGGGGGCCGTCGTCCTTGCTGATCACGGTGCCGTCGGCCAGCGTGACCGGGATGATCTCGCGCTCGAAGAACCCGTTCTCCTGGGAGGCCACGGCGCGGGTCTGCGACAGCACGGCGAACTCGTCCATCTCGGCGCGGGTGACCTCTTCGTACTCGGCCACGTTCTCCGCCGTCTGCCCCATGGCGATGTAGACGTCGGGCAGGCCCGAGGGTGGGGTCCAGGGCTCGGTCACCTCGGGCGTGCGGACTTTCGTGCGTTCCTCGGCGGCGGCGAACTCGGCGTTGTGCGGGCCGGTGTCGGAGGCGCCGTGGCTGTAGCGGCTGACCGTCTCCACCCCGGCTGCGATGAAGACGTCGCCCTCCCCGGCCCGGATGGCATGGGCCGCCATGCGAATCGTCTGCAGCGAGCTCGAGCAGTAGCGGTTCACGGTGACGCCCGGCACGTTGTCCATCCCGGCCAGGATGGCGGCGACCCGGGCCACGTTGTAGCCCGCTTCGCCCGCCGGCTGCCCGCAGCCGAGCAGGACGTCCTCGACCAGGGACCGGTCGAGCTGGGGCACCTTCTCGAGGACCTTGTCGAGTACCAGGGCGCTGAGGTCGTCCGGGCGGCACTCGACCAGCGAACCCTTGTTGGCCCGGCCGATGGGGGTGCGACCGGTGGCGACGATGACTGCTTCGGGCATGAGACTGGCTCCTCGGTTCGATCCGCGGCCACGGGTCGCGTCCCGGGGCGGACGCCACGTTACCGGTTGGTAAGACAGTGCTCGGCGGGGGCCCATGACGGGCCCCGGCGGGCGCCATTGGCTCCCCGGCGAAAGCGGACTGTAACGTGTTCTACGCACCGTGGGTCGGCCTCCGTCGACCTCGTTGCGCCAAGATTGCAGGGCTCGCCACTGCGGCGCGGCCCGGGAGGGACATCATGGAGATCTCGTACACCGAGGAGCAGCTGACCCTCAAGCAGGAGTTGCGCGCCTACTACGACAACCTGCTCACCCCCGAGCTCGAGGCGGAATTGGGCCAGGCGCGCGGGGTCGGGCCCGTCGTGCGCAAGGTGGTCAAGCAGATGGCGTCCGACGGCTGGCTGGGCATCGGCTGGCCCAAGGAGTGGGGTGGACAGGGCCGATCGGCCATTGAGCAGTTCATCTTCTTCGACGAGTCCATGCGCAGCGGCGCCCCGGTGCCCATGTTGACCATCAACACGGTCGGCCCGACCATCATGAACTTCGGCACCGATGCGCAGAAGGAGTTCTTCCTCCCCAAGATCCTGGCCGGGGAGATCCACTTCTGCATCGGCTACACCGAGCCGAACTCGGGTACCGACCTGGCCTCACTGACCACGAGGGCCGTACGCGACGGTGACGAGTACATCATCAACGGCGCCAAGATCTTCACCAGCCTGGCCAGCGATGCCGACTACATCTGGCTGGCCACCCGCACCGACCCGAACGCGTCCAAGCACAAGGGCATCTCCATGTTCATCATCCCCATGGACACTCCCGGCATCCGCGTCGTCCCCATGAAGCTCCTGGGTGACCATGACATCAACTACACGTTCTACGAGGACGTCCGCGTCCCCGCCACCAGCCTGGTCGGCGGCGAGAACCAGGGCTGGACGCTGATCACCAACCAGCTCAACCACGAGCGGGTCACGTTGTGCTCACCGGGGATCATCGAGCGGGTCCTGACCGACGTGCGGGCCTGGGCCCAGGCCACCAAGCTTCCCGACGGGCGGCGCGTCGTCGATCAGGAGTGGGTGCAGGAGCACCTGGCCCGGATCCACGCCGAGCTCGAATTCCTGCGCCTCATCAACTGGAAGGTGGCCTGGCAGGGCACGCAGGGCCACCTCGATGTGGCCGACGCCTCGTCGATCAAGGTCTTCGGCACCGAGTTCTACCTCCGGGCCTTCCGATCGCTGATGGAGATCGTCGGACAAGCCGGCTACCTCACCAAGGGCTCACCCGCCGCGGTCATCGCCGGCCGCCTCGAGATGTACGCCCGCTCCATGATCATCCTGACCTTCGGCGGAGGCACCAACGAGATCCAGCGCGACCTCATCGCCATCTTCGGCCTCGGCATGCCGCGGTCCTTGCGCTAGTCCCGCCAACCACAAGGCCACCCAACCACAGAGGCCACCCAACCCAGAGGCCACCCAACCAGAGGCCACCCAACCACAGAGGCAGAGAGAACGACATGGATTTCACCTACAGCGAAGAGCAGGAAGCGGTCCGCGAGTTGGCCGGTCGGATATTCGGCGAGCGGGTCACCCACGAGCGCCTCAAGGCCATCGAGGCGGCGGCAGCGGACGAGGGCCCGATCGATCGCGAGCTCTGGGGTGAGTTGGCCCAGGCCGGCTTGCTCGGCATCGCCCTGGGCGAGGACGTGGGAGGCGCGGGGCTCGATTTCGTGGCGGCCTGTCTGGTCATCGAAGCCGCCGGCCGCACCGCCGCCTACGCGCCGGTCGTCGAGACCATGGTCTACGGCGCCGCGCCGATCTCGCAGTTCGGCACCGCCGAGCAAAAGGCCACCTGGTTGCCCGGGGTGAGCGGCGGGGAGACGATCCTGACCGCCGCCTTGGCCGAACTCTCCGGCGAGGTCATCCTCCCCGGAGGCGTCGCGCCGGCCACCAGCGCCACCCCGCAGCCCGACGGCTCCTTCGTCCTCGACGGCCTCAAGGCCTGCGTCCCGGCGGCGTACGTGGCCGCGGCCGTGCTCATCCCGGCCAGCATCACCGCGGACGACGGATCGGCCCTCGGCTGCGGTGTCTTCATCGTCGATGCCGACGCGCCCGGTTTGACCCTCACCCGCCAGACCACCACCACGGGCCGACCCGAGGCGATCATCGAGCTGCGCGGGGTCACCGTGGCGGCCGACCGCCTGATCGGCGGGGCCGACGCCGATGGGGCGGCCATCGTCACCTACATCGCCGAACTCGGTACGACCGCCCTGTGCGTTCTCGAGGCGGGGGTCTGTGCCGCCGCGCTCGAGCTCACGGCCGAGTACACCAAGACGCGGGTGCAGTTCGAGAAGCCCATCGCCACCTTCCAGGCGGTGGGGCAGCGGGCCGCCGACGCCTATGTCGACACCGAGGCTGTCCGCCTCACGGCGTTGCAGGCGGCGTCCCGACTCTCCGCCGGAATGCCGGCGTCGGCCGAAGTGGCCGTGGCCAAGTTCTGGGCCGCGGAGGGCGGCCAGCGGGTGGTCCACGCCGCGGCCCACCTGCACGGCGGCGTCGGCGTCGACCGCGACTACCCGCTGCACCGTTTCTTCCTACTGACCGAGCAGATCGAGTTCACGCTCGGGGGGGCCAACGAGAGCCTGCGGCGCCTCGGGCGCATCCTGGCCGAGGAGCCCGTGTAGAGCCGAACCCCTTCGTAAGCCACGCGTCGAGCACCACTCGTCCCTTGCACCGACGACCTCGGACATTGTTACGTCGTGCGCTGTGCGCCGATTTCGGTTCGATGGCCTGGTGTAGAAAGACGTCGATGAATCCCGCCACGCCGGTTGCCCAATGCCAAGCGAGGAACATGGCGTCGGATGCAACGGAGCTGAGGGGACCGTCACCGTGCCTGTGCCGGTGAGTTCCGCCGGCTCATGAACCACACCGCTCATGGGCGGCGAACGAGGATTCTGGCGGGTTCGCTCGTCGTCGCCCTCCTCGGCACGTTCCAGACCGTGGTCGGCGACCCCTCGAACGCTGCCTCGACGGTCACGTTGCAAGTGACCCGCATCGCCGGCACCGATGCCATCGGCACCTCGATCGCGGCCTCCCAGGCCGAGTTCCCCTCGACCGGTTCGGCCAAGGCGGTCGTTCTGGCGCGCTCGGACTACTTCTCCGACGCCCTGGCCGGTGGTCCGCTGGCGGCACAGGCGGGTGGTCCCCTTCTCATCACGCCGGGCGCGTCGCAGAGCTCGAGTCTCGACCCGCGGGTGCTCGCCGAGATCCAACGGGTGCTGCCGGCCGGAGGTTCGGTCGACCTCTTGGGTGGCGCCCTCGCGCTCAGCCCGAACATCGACGCCGCGCTCGAGGCGCTGGGATATACCACCCAGCGGATCGCCGGGGCCGACGAATACGCGACGGCCCTCGACATCGCCGGGACGCTCGGGAACCCCGCCACCATCTTCGAGGCCACCGGCCTCGGCTTCCAAGACGCCCTGTCCGCGGTCCCCGCCGCCATCGAACGCCACGGGGCCATTGTGCTCACCAACGGGGCCGCCCAGGCCCCCGAGACCGCCACCTACCTGGCCGCGCACCCAGGCGACACCCGCTACGCCATCGGGGGACCCCTCGCCGCCTCGGGCGCTGACCCGAGCGCCACCGCCGTCTTTGGCCAGGACCAGTACGACACCTCGGCCGCCGTGGCCAGCACCTTCTTTCCCAGCGCCACCGCGTTCGGGGCGGCCACCGGCACCGAGTTCCCCGACGCCCTCTCGGGCGGGGTCTTCATGGGTGCGCCCGGGACCCTCGGCCCCATGCTGCTGGTGGAGCCCTCCGGGCCGCTTCCCCCCGCCATCGCCTCGTACCTCGTGAGCACCGCACCGGCCTTGCACCAGGGCACCCTCTTCGGTGGGCCCCTCGCGGTCGGCAACGACGTGCTCTCCGAGCTCGAGGACCCGCAGGTACTACCTGCCGCGGACTGCACGTCTGACAACTCGTGTACCCCTCAGACATTCGCTGACGCGCTGCTCTCTCAGCCTGGCGTCAATGCTCCAGTGACGGCCGCCAATGAATACGCCATTGAGAAATGGGCCTTGGCTGAGGGCGGTGGGGCGGGCTGTCCGGGCCAGGCTGCCCACCAGGCGCCCTGGGCGAATTCAGGCGGTCCGGCGGGAAACCCTCTCAATACGACGCAGCCCAACGGCGGCAGCGTGGGCCAATGGAACAGCGTCGGCGTCCAGATATTCGGCGACGCGAATGGCCATACCTGCTGGTATTGGGGCGTTCAGGCCACGGCCGAAACGATAACCGGACCGTTCGGAGGTTACGGCCCGATCATCTCCGCCCTCCAGCAGCCAGCAGCAGACGACCAGACTCAATGCGACCGAGTGGCCGTTGCCGTGGGAAACAGCCTCTGGGGGACCCCGGACTTCTCCTCCCTCTGCTAGCGGCGCTTTAGGGCGCTCCGTCCAGCTAGATCTACCCCGGTGTCAATTTCTCGAGCGGAGTCCCACCGATGAACCAGAGAACCCCCATAACCGCACCTCAACAGGGGTTATGCAACCTTTGTGGCTTTTGGTGTCACACGGCCGTGTCAGGAACCGTTGATATAGGTGTGGGGGACCGGCTCGTGCCGGGTCCGCACTGACGGCACTGATGGCACCAACAAGGGAGACGCAATGACGAGTAGCAGCCTCAGGCGACGCCTGGCCACGTGGATAGGAGTCAGCGCAGCGACGCTCCTGACGGTGACCGGTGCGCTCGCGGGCATCGGCCAGGGCGCGGCGTCCGCGTCGACACCGATCGTCTCGACGATCTCCCTCCCGACGGGCATCAACCCGACCTTCATCCAGCAGAACACCGCGGCGACCGAGACCATCACCGTCAACGGTGGCTCCAACAACATCAACATCGCCACCGCCGAGACCGGCCAGGCCTCTGGATGGACCTTCCAGATCGCTGACACTTGGCACGCGGGCGACAAGCTCGACATCAGCGTGAAGCCCTCGAGCGGCGCCAACTGCGAGACCAAGACCCCCCACGGCGTCAACCAGGCCATAAGCGACCCCACCAACTACGTCGGGTTCCCGGACTGGACCTCGGGCAAGACCATCTCACCGATCGTCTATAGCCAATCGAGCGGCGAGACCCCGCCGCTGTTCAACGTCCAAGAGACCAACGCGATCCCCTGCACCTACGGCGCGGGGCTGCCTGCGGGCAGCACGGCTGAGAAGACCTTCGAGACCATGCAATTGACCTTGCTCAACAGCGGCCAGGGCAACGGCTCGGTGCTCACGGTGGGCATCGGCACCAGCCTGGGGGCTTCGATCAACATCGGCGGCACCTCCTTCGGCGCCGACCTGGCCGCTCCGGTCACCCTCAACACCGGCTATGGCGCGGCCACTGGCGCCACCATCGCCTCGGCGTCCTACAACACCGCTGGTGTGGGCATCGCCAGTGACGCCACCATCACCGGCGAGACGCCTAGCGCCAACGTGCCGCCGTCGGGCGTGAGCCGGGGCAACTCGAACAACGTCCCCAACGACTTCACCGTGCCGCCCACGCCCATCTCGGAGTTCACCATCTCTGAGAACGCCAAGGCCGCCCTGCCGCCCTTTGGGGACAGCAGCGGGATCTACACCCAGTTCCCCTCGAATGCTCCTGGCGCAGTGTGCCTGGTCATCGACAACCGTGACGGCAACCAGAACTTCTTCCCGTCCACGCCGGTCTGGAGCGTCAATCCCAACGCCGGCACCGCCGGGCTCTCGGCGGCCGCCGGGGCAGCGTCGGTGACCCACTCAACTAGTGGCATCACGAACGACACCCTCCAACTGCCCGTGACCGCCGCCTCGAACATCCCCTCGGGCACGGTGTGGGGCACCACGGGCCTCCAAATCGCCGGGTACTCACCGGTCGACGGCCCGATCTGGGCCACCGCGCTTTGGGCCCAGGGACCCAAGGCCTCTTGTGCGGACGTCAACGAGAACGCCTCCGCCTACGAACTGGGCTACGTCCAGCTGACGACGGTGACCCAGGCCGCCCCCTCCATCTTCGGGGCGACCACCGACGCCACGGCGACGGCTGCGCTCAACCACCAGTTCGACTACGCCAAGGGCGAGTGCATCGGCAGCATCTACCCGAGCTTCATCAACGGGCCCTCACTGTTCTTGGCCACTGACCAGAACTACCCCGACGCCCTGGCGGCGAGCTACGCCGCCGGCACCGTCGACTCGGGTGTTCTCCTCACGCCGACCAACAGCCTGGACCCCCAGACGCTCGACGCCATCCGCCTCCAGGGGGCCCAGACCGTCTATGTCGCCGGAGGCCCCTTGGCCATCAGCGACGCGGTGGTCAGCCAGCTCGAGTCCACCCCGTCCTACCTCTGTGGCGGCGTCCAGCCCCGGGTTGACCTCGGGACGGGCAAGCCCGAGAACCTCAACGTCATCCGGATCTTCGGCCAGACCCAGTACGACACGGCGCAGCAGCTCGGTGAGTTCATCGGTGCCGAGCCCCTGGGCCAGATGTCCCTCAACACCTGGGGCACCGGCTTCTTCAACACGACCAGTGGCACCTCGTCGCCCACTGGGCCGGCCGGACCGGTCAACACCGCCATCTTGGCCACGGGCACCAACTTCGATGACGCCGTGGCCGCTTCGGCGCCCGCCTATGCCGACCAGTTCCCGATCTTCTTGACCGACGGGACCAGCTTGTCGCCCCAGGCCCTCAACGGCATGTTCAACGACCACATCGGCCAGGTCATCCTGGTGGGTGGGCCCTTGGCGGTCTCTGACGGCGTGGTGGGCCAGCTCGAGGCCAACGGGATCAGGGTGCTGCGTGTCGCCGGCACCGACGCCACTGACACCTCGGCGCAGCTGGCCAGCTTCGAGCTGTCGCTGAAGTTCGGCCTCGGTTGGAACAACTCGGACCATGAGTGGGACAACTTCGTCGCTCGCACGAGTGGCGCCACCGGGAACGACAACAACAACCAGGTCGACGGTCATGTGGCCCTGCTCGTGCGCGGTGACTTCTACGCCGACGCCCTGGTCTCTGGTGAGCTCACCGTCCACAACGGGCTCTACCGGCACAACCAGGCGCTCAAGCCGATCCTGCTCACCGAGGACCCCACCACGGTTGGGACCTTCGTGACCAGCTTCTTGAACAACGCCGGCCTGGCCGTCTCGGGCCTCCAGGGTGCGTCGCCAGCCAATGGTGCAAGCCATCCGATCGGCTACAACAACAACGAGATCAGCAGCAGCGTGTTCACCCTCCAGCCGGTGGGTGGTCCGATAGCGCTGAACCCCTCGACCATCGCGAGCGCCCAGCAGGCCATCAGCGCCGGGTAGCGACGGGGAGTAGCTAAGAGCGACCCAGAGGGGCCCTTCGGGGCCCCTCTGGCGCGTCTCGGGGCCCGCGGGGCGGGCAGAGAAGAGCAAAGAGAAGAGCAGGAAGGGCGAGAGAGGGCTGGCCACCCTCGCCGACCGGCCACGGACCCGGCATGGCCAAGGTGGCGGGCCCACACCCCATCAGGGTCGCACCCATCTCGGCCAATCCGATCGATTTTTAGCCTTGTGCTACCGTGCGCTTTGCTACATGAGCATTACTTCCTTTGAGGGGAAGCCGGTGAAAGTCCGGCGCTGGTCCGCAACCGTGAGAGAGCCCGCCACCATGGCGACCTCAAGTCGGGATACCTCAAGGGCAGCAGGGTCCCCATTGTCGAGACACAAGGACAGGGGCTCGGTGCTACACCGCATCGAGGCGGTGTCTCCCGGGCCAAGGTCCGGGAAAGCGAGCATTATGTCCATTGTCCGCCGTACTTTCTTGAGTGTTTCCGTGCTCGGCCTCTTGGCTTTCGGATGCGCCACGGCGCTGGGTGGCTCGGCGGAGGCCACCCCTTCGGGATCCCTTCCCCAGCCGGCGGCCGCTGTCGCTGGCGCCACCTGGCTCGATGGGCAGTTCACCGGTCCTTTCATTCCCTCCACGCCCGGAGTGGCCAACCTCTCGGCCACGGCCAATGCCATCCTCGCTCTGGCTGCTGCTCGTGTCGACCTGGCCCAAGCGCTTGATGCGCTGGCATATCTGGCTACGAATCTGACCTCGTACATCACAGTCGATGGCGCAAATGGCCCCGGGCCACTCTCACTCCTCATCCTCGACACTGAGGCCCTCGGACAGGACCCGACCACCTTCGGAGGAGTCAACCTCGTGGCTGACCTCAAGGCAACCGAACAGCCATCAGGTCCCGACACCGGACTGTTTGGTACCGAGGCCCAGGTCGCCACTTTCGACGCCGGCACCTACGATCAGGCCCTGGCCCTGGCCGCATTGAAGTCAGCTGGCGTCACGGCGAGCTCTGCGGCCAAGTCCTGGCTCATCAATCAGCAGTGCGGTGACGGTGGGTGGGTGAATCCCGATGTGGCCAATGGCTCGTGCACCGAGGACCCCGCCAATTTCGCCGGTCCCGACAGCAACACGACCGCCCTCGCTGTCCAGGGCCTGATGGCCCAAGGTGCCATGACTTCGTCCGTGTCTGTGAAAGCCCAGAGCTTCCTCCTCGGAGCCCAGAACCCAGACGGGGGTTGGGGCTATCAGTCGACCAATCCGAGTGACCCCCAATTCGACCGCACTGGTGATCCAGGCCCTTTTGGCACTCGGTAAGACGCCGAGCAGCAGCAGCGTCAACGACTTGCTTTCGTTCCAGATCCCAGTCGGAACGTCCGGAGCCGGGGCGTTCGACTTCCCGGGTGTCTCCGGACCCAACCTGATCGCAACCTACGGAGCCGTGCCCGCCCTGGCTGGCGAATTCTTCCCCATCAGACGCGTACCGGTCACCCGCATCTTCGGCCACGACCCCATCGACACCTCGATCGCCGTGTCCCACGCGGGATTCCCTTCAGCTGGTTCGGCCAAGGCGGTGGTCCTGGCCCGTTCGGACTTCTTCTCCGACGCCCTGGCCGGTGGACCCCTGGCCGCGTCGGCAGGCGGGCCGCTCCTCATCACCCCGGGCCCCTCGGTCAGCACCAGCCTCGACCCGCGGGTCGAGGCTGAGATCCAACGTGTACTCCCTACGGGGGGCACCGTCTACCTCTTGGGGGGCGACCTGGCCCTCGATCCCTCCATCGATGGCACCCTGGGGGGGCTTGGCTATAAGACCCAGCGGATCGCCGGAGCCAACGAATACGCCACGGCGGTGGCCATCGCCCACCATCTGGGCGATCCCTCGACGGTCTTTGAGGCCACCGGGCTCAACTTCGCCGACGCCCTGTCCGCGGTCCCCGCCGTCATCGAACACCACGGGGCCATTGTGCTCACCAACGGAACCACTCAGGCCCCCGAGACCGCCACCTACCTGGCCGCCCACCCGGGCGATACCCGCTATGCCATCGGGGGCCCCCTGGCCGCGGCCGGTGCCGACCCCTCAGCCACCGCGGTCTTCGGCCAGGACCAGTACGGCACCTCGGCCGCGGTGGCCACAACGTTCTTCCCCAGGGCCAGTGTCTTTGGATCCGCCACGGGGACCGCCTTCCCCGACGCCCTCTCGGGCGGGGTCTTCTTGGGCGAGCAGACCAGCATCGGCCCCATGCTCCTCGTCGAGCCTTCGGGAGCCCTCCCGGACTCGATCGCCAGCTACCTCTCGGCTACCGCGCCCACCCTGACCAACGGCACCCTCTTCGGTGGCCCGCTGGCGGTCGGGGACGATGTGGCGGCGGAACTAGGGCTGACGGGGTGATTCATTGCTTCGGATCCCCGCCACGAGGACAGGCCCGCGTCCAGCGCCTCTCGGCTCCTTGACGAGCAACGGTGCATCGAGGCGCTTGGGGTCCGGAGGACTGCGGAAGCGGCTTCAGCCCGTCGACGTAGTGCCTGCGGATGTTGTGCCCGTGCTAGGCGAATCAGTGCCCGTCGTATCGCTGCCCGTCGTATCGCTGCCAGTCGAAGTCGTGCCAGTCGAAGTCGTGCCAGTCGAATCGGTCCCCGTACCCATCGTGGTGGAGCCCGCGTCGGTAGAATCAGTGCTGGCGCCTGCCGAATCAGTCGTTGTGGTTGTCGTCGTCGCACCGCTGCCCGTCGAAGTCGTGCCACTCGAATCTGTGGTTGTGGTTGTCGACGTGGTACCGCTGCCCGTCGAATCGGTCCCCGTACCCGTCGTGGTGGTGCCCGAAGCGTTGCCGAAGAAGGCAAAGGAAAGCTGCCCGGTACCGGCCGGACCGTAATCGAGAAGTTGGGCCACGAACTGGCTGGCTTGTTCCCAGGGCATGCCGGACGACGAGGATGAGCTCGTCAGTGGAACGACAGTGCCCCGGAAGAGGTAGCCGACGTCAAGAGCCGTACCGGTGGTCGCCACCATCACTCCCCGAAGTTGCACTTCGACGCCGTCGGGTCCGGTGACGTCAACGATGAGCGCTCCTTGTTGGGGTGGCAAGCAGGCGCCGGCAACGACGTCGACCTGCGTGCTTTCGCCCGAGTCCATTGCCTCCAGGGAAGCCGTCGAGGTCAGCGTCGGAGTCTGCGGGTTCGACGTGAGGTTCGCTTCGGAGGTCTCGCCCAGGGCGGTCGGTGAACCGCTGATGGGACCCGTATCTGACACCGCGCCGGGCGCCGCACCGGAGAAGCTCGACAGCCACGGGCAGGTTGTCCCTGCAGGGGTTGCTTGAAAAGTGTTTCCACCTCCCGCAGTTGGAGCGCTGGGGGCAGTCGATGCGGCCAGAGCGCCTTCAGCGCCGCTGGCTGCAGCGATCCAGTTTGGAAAATTGGCGGTGGAACCCGCGGGAGTAGCGACAGAGTTCGATGCCGGTTGGGGAGCATTGATGGTCGGTTGCGTAGTGCTGGTGGTGGTCGGTTGAGTTGTGCTGGTGGTGGTCGGAGGAGGATCCACGGCCGCGGGTGAGGCAGAGGGAGCGGTGGACGGGGCCATCGAGTTGTCCAATGGCCCCGTTGCGGCTGCCAACTGGGCTTTGACCGCTGCGGCCACCGACGGTACCGCGCTCGGCGCTGCAATCGTCATCGCCGTAATCGAGGCGATACCTGCCGCAATGCTCACCAGCAATGTACCCCGGGGAGCGGACGGCGACGCCGCTATTACGGCCTGGCCCAGGGGGCTGGACACGAGACGTGAGGCCACTTGGTTGGCCGTTTGAGGTAGCTCGAGCAGCGATCGATCTCCAGCCTGCGCAGGTTGGGAAGAGGAATAGGTAAGAAGTCGGTCGCCTCCCCGCCGCGACCCGTGAGCGCTCGTGTGTACGCCGCGATGCCCCAATCGGTGCAGCGGGGCCGACAGATGCCGACCCAGCCGTCGGAGCGTGATTGGAACCGCTATCGAAACGCCCAACGTATCCCGGATGGCGCTGAGATTTCGTCGGAGAGCAGCCTTGGCGCGGTGTACCCGAGCTCGAGCGTTCTCCTCGGAGATCCCGAGCCGGCGGGCAATCTGCGGGTAGGACAGCCCATGCACTTCGTGGAGTACGAAGGTGCTGCTTTGGGAGCTGGGCAAAGCGTCCAATGCAGCGCGGACCACGGCCGACACGGCGGGATCGGACACGGACTCAGTGGAATCAAGGACAGGAGGCAGCGCTCTTAGCCTGTCCGCTTGTCGCCGCTCGGCGATGCGGCGAGCCCCATGGTCCGCGCAGACATTCGAAGTGATCAGACTGAGCCACGCCGCGAGGCGGTACTCCCCCCCGAAGCGTCCGATCGCGCGCAGCGCTCGCTCGAAAACTTCTTGAACCGCGTCCTCGGCCTCAGTCCGGTTGCCGAGCCGTCGTTCCGCCTGGGCCAGCAGCATCGGGTAGTGAGTTCGGACGATGGCATCGAACGCATCGGGGTCGCCGCTGCAGTGGTTCTCGACGAGTGCTCGATCGCTACCGGGCCGTGGCTGATCGTACCTGCTCGGTGCTATCGCCACTTCGGTTCCTTCCCCTCCACGCTCTTCGACCGAGTCGAAGCCTACATCGACGATATCCTGGTCCAGATGCCCTTGGCTGTCCAGCGGTCACTGATGCTCCAATTGGCCAAAATCATAGCCATTCCCCAGCCCCGGGCGTTCGATACTCATGTGACATTCGGGTGAGCCTCGTCACGGGCCCTCGAACTCGGGGTGACGCTGATTCACGACTCTTTGGCGTCGACCGCCGCCTGGTTCAAGGCGCTGGCCTCATCCTGCTCCTCCAGTTGGTGGGTCTCATCGCTGAAAGCGATCATCTCTACAGTCACTTCGACCTCACTTCTGATTATGCCCTCTTCGTTCAAGCCTGGACCCTGATCGCCCACGGTCACCTCGATCCGGCGAGCACCATCTACCGCTCGGCGCCGTTTCTCACTAATCATTTTGAGCTGATCCTCTATCCGCTCGCGTTGCTCTGGTTCGTCTACCCCCACGGCATCACACTCCTGGTGGCTCAGAACGTTGCCACCGTGCTGAGCGAAGCGGTGGCGTTCCTGTGGATTCTCGACCTGCTCGAGGAGCGGCGGACCCGAGTCCGGAGGGGCGGCGAGCTCTTGGCCGTGGTCATTCTCATCACCATTGTGCTGAACCCGTGGATCTGGTGGGCCAATGCGTTCGATTTTCACCTTCAGGCGTTCGCAACCCTCTTTGGCGTGCTGGCGGCACGTGGATTCTGGTCCGGCCGCGGGCGGCCCTGGGTATGGGTCGTCCTCACGCTTTGCTGCGGCACAGTCGAGTCAATAGTCCTGGTGGGGCTCGGGATAACCCTCCTTTTGGCTCGCAGGAACCTCTGGCCCCAGGGGATCGGTCTGATGGCCGCCGGAACCGCATGGGTCGTCATTCTGAGCACCCTCGGATTTGACGAGGGGAGTCAACTCACGTCCCAGTACGGCTATCTCGTACGTGCCAAGCCGGGCACTACTGTATCGGTGTTCCGCCTGATTTTGGCGCTGATCGAACACGGATCTACGGCGGTCAGGGTCGCGGGACGCCGGTGGGATGACCTCTGGCACATCATCACGGGTTCGGGAACGCTCGGCGTGTTCACCTTCATCGGAATGCCAATGTCGGTCCTCATCCTGGCTCCGAGCGTGCTCAATTTCAGCCCGACGGTGATCTCGCCTATCGCTTCTTACCAAGAGCTTCCGATCTTCATCTTCGTTCCTGTCGGCTCGTTCGTTGCGGTGACGTGGCTCCTGGTCCAATCTCGGCGGTGGGTGAGAGTCACGGGGGCCGTGCTCGGATTGGCGGCCCTCGGTCAGGTGCTCGCACTGTCGGTCGTGTGGACACCGAGGGCGAACGCCGAGTTCGCCCGAGTTGCCCCGAGCAGTGCGCAGGTGCTCAATGAGGTTCTGAAGGCCACATCCAGTGACGATGAAGTAGTCGCGTCGAACGGAGTGGTGGGTCGATTCGCGGAGCGAGCATGGATCTATTCGTATCTGGGCACCGAGGCCGGGGGCAAGACGGTCCCGATCCGGGCCAAGACCGTCGTCTTCGTCTTGGCCCCCAATCAGGGGATCGAAACGGCCCCTCCCGTAAAGACCGTGGCGTCAATTCACTATGTCAAATTCCAATTGCGGGCCCGGCCGATTGCGAGCTCTGAGGGGATCTACGCCTTCGTCTGGCACCCACCAAGGGGTGTGCGCTCAATTACACTGCCCACCGTCGGCTGAAGCGGCCGTGCCCTGGGTAGGCCGATCCTGGAGGATCGGCTCCGGCGATGCGGCATATTGGCCGTCGGGCGCGGGGCGCCATTTCGTCCGGCGACCGGGAGTTCCGCGGGAGCGCCTCCCGTAGAAGTGCCGGACCCTGAGCCGCCAGAAGATGGACATCGTGTCACGGAGAATATGCGACACCGTCGTCAACGACACCGTGCTGGCCGAGCGCGTGTGGATGCGTACCGGGAGCTCCAGGAAGGTGTCGAATCCCAGCTGACGGGCGACCACGAGCATTTCGATATCCAAGGCGAACCGCTGTTCGGTCGTGCGGGGGAGGACGGCGTCCAAGACGTCCCGCCGAAGGAATTCGATCCCGGTTTGCGAGTCGCGGACATGAAGGCCGAACAGGACCTGGGCCAGGAGTTGATACCCCCACGAGTAGGCCTTCCGGAGGAGGGGAGAATCGACGTCGGATTCGCGGTGGCGCTTGCTTCCCAGGGAGATGTCGACCCGCCCGCCAGCCATGGCGTCGACGAACGCGGGCAGGATTTCGGGTGGAATGTCGCCGTCGGCGTCGATGAAGCCGACGCGTCGGCCTTGTGCCATGGCAAAGCCAACCCGGAGTGCAGCGCCCTTTCCCCGATTCTGCGGCAGGACAACGGTGTGGAGCGTCCCAGGCAGGAGATCCTCAAGTGCGGTCTCACTCCCGTCAGTGGACCCATCGGATATGGCGATGATTTCAAAGGAGACGCCCTGCGACGTCAACACGCGAGCCGACCTGATCACAGTATCGCGAACCACGATCCCAGGGTTGAAGAATGGAATCACCAGGCTCACGTCGAGATCCGTTTGGTCTGGGCCGGCCACACCACTCGTGAAAGGGGACGGTGGAGGCGAAGTGCCGCGCCTGGTCGACTTCACCAGCCAATGATAGCGAGCGGCCTTGACCGACCGGCGGAGGGGGTCTTTCTCATCGAAAACGTCACGCAACCTCATGAATCTCGGTGCCCTCACCCGATTTCACGGGGGCCTCGCGGCGCAGTGATCCGGACTGCCGCGCCAAGTGGCGGTAGAACGTTTCTGCCCCAATGGCCATCGCCCGCACGGTGAAATGTTCGTCGTAGGCCCGGCGTCCGCGCCGACCCATTTCCGTTCGCAATTCCGGTGACTCAATCAGACGCGAGAGCGCCGCAGTCAATGCGGCGATGTCACCAGGCGGCACGCGCAACCCCGTCTTCCCCTGTTCCACGATTTCGTTCATTCCGCCGATGTCGGCCGACACCACTGGCTTTCCAAAGATCATTGCTTCGATCAATGTAAGTCCGAAGGATTCGAATCGGGATGGCGCAACGAAGATATCGCAGTCTGCATACTCTTGACGAAGCGTGCCCTCGTCGACGCGACCCCGGAACGTCACGTGCTGAAGTAGATCGGGTCTCGTTCTCTCGAATGCTTGACGGAAGGTCAGCCCACCTGGTCCCAACAGCGTGTCGTCTCCGACGATGGCCAGATGGAAGCGTGTATCCATTGACGCGAGCCCAGCGATGGATTCGAGGAGCAGGTCGATCCCCTTGCGGGACTCCAGGCGCCCCACGAAAAGCACCCGCACGCCGTTTCCCGGCGTGCGCCCGGTGACTCCGGTCGATATATCCGGAAGGCCGTGGGGGACCAGTCCGACTCGGCCGGGTGGAAGCGTGAGGTCGTACTCCGCCTCGATTTCTGCGACGATGGCCGGTCCGCAGGCCAAGTAGGCAGCGGCATGCCGGTAGGTGTACCCCTCCACGTTGATCAGCCTGGGCACGAGGGTGTTCTCCCCCCGCTCAACGCCCTCACGCATTTCGGTGTCCACTCGCAGGACGGTCCGGAGCGGGGTATAGAGACCCACGATCATCGGGAATCGACCGTCAAGGATCGTGGCAATGCCCTCGGAATCCCAATTGGGGATTGGACGATGTCGACTGGTCGCACCCCTTCGATTCGCCGTAATTCCTGCAGGAGCGTTGCCGAGTAGTTCCAGATCTGAGCCGGAACATCCAGTTCGGAGGGAAGGGGTTGCTCAACGGGGACAATCCGGTGGACCCATACGCCATCTTCAAAATCGACTTGATTGTGACCTTCCCCTCGCGTCAGGACGCGTACGACGTGGCCCAGAGCCGCCAGCCCACCCGCCAGTGAATGGATCACCCGCCCGATCCCGTTGACCGGTGCCGGCGGATACTCCTGAGTGAGGAAGCACACATGGAGTCTCTCTGCACTTGTGTGTTGTGTCTCGAACGGCAGAAACTCCCACGCGCTGTTGTCGAACCACTCGGGGGAGTGCTCCCTGGTGCTCCCCTCTACGTACAACCGCAGCGCTTGATTTGAAGCGTCAACCACATCCTGCTCGAACTTGTCACGCGTTGCCACATCATGCGTTCCGGTCCCGAAGTGATGATTGACATCGGCGCGAACCTTCTCAATGAACTTGCTCTGTTCAGCACACACTTCAGCGAAGGAGCTGAACGGCAGCCCATGTTTCATGCTGAAGTAGAACTTGCTCTTCAGGATCTGGTACCAGTCCTTGACCACTCTATTGCCTTCTCGAATCTCGCTCGGGAGAAACTTGTGGTAGACAAATCCCGCGTCGAGCGCACACACCACGAAGCCGGCGTCGAGCATGCGGCAGCAGACGTCGGCCTCTTCCAGGTAGTACTCGAACTCCTCGTCAAATCCGCCGAGCGAAACGAGGCGATCTCGGCGAAAGGAACTGTTCGTGCCTATGGAGTAGATGAAGTTGCGGGATCCCGGCGCTGAGAGGAAGGGTGTTGGATTGGGGGCAGGTGGAAAGTCCATCCACGCGTCGCCAAAGCGATCAGCGATGGAGTACCAGGTTTGGAGTTCATATCCCGTGTGTCCAAAGACTGGACCCCCCGCAGCAACAGTCTCCGACGATTCGTAAGCTTCGACCAGTCCAGTGAGCCAACCTGGGTCCGGGTACGCGTCGTCGTCAATGAACGCGACGATCTCTCCGTTTGCCATTTTGACGCCGATGTTGCGGGATTCCGACAGGTTGCGGTGATCGCACCGGCCGATCTTTATCTTGCCCGAAAAGCCCTCGAGAAAGTCCGCAGTGTCGTCGGTGGACGGTCCGTTGATCACGATGACTTCGAAGAGCGGATAGTCGAGCCATGCCAGAGCCCTCAGCACGAGGGCCAGACTCTCGCGGCGGTTGTAGGTGTTGATGATGATGGAGACGGCTCTTGGACTCATGCCGCGCCTCGCTCGAAACCAACGCCTGGGTCGATGGTGATCGTCAACAACTCCCCGCCACATTCACGAAGGTCACGAAGTGCGGCGAGTGGCTTCGATTTCCATCTCGTAACACGCTCCGTTTCGTCGAGCATTTTCGCGTACTTTCACGTCCTCGAGTCCAGCCTCCACCAGCAGCGCTGTCAGTGACTCGGGGGAGAAACCGCTGAAATGAAAATCGCCATCGTAGTCCTGACCGCCATACATCACCTCAATGAAATCTCCGAAAGGCATCCGACCTGCGGCTCGCTCCGTCACCATCGTCTCGGTATCGGGAACGACGGCGACAAATGTGCCCCCCGGTTCCAAGAGTGACACCCAGTGCGGCAAGATCGAGCGCCGCAACTCTTCAGCTGGAAAGTGCTCCAACAGGTGAGCGGAGTAGATCTCGCTCACCTCTCCCGGTGAAAAGGGTAGCTTCCGTACATCGGACGTCACGTCGATCCCGGGGAGAGCCCGGGCATCCACGTTGAGATATTCCGGCAGCGGAATGTGCCCCGCTCCGATGTTGACGCGTATGTGTCCGCGCATCTGTTCGAGCTTCTCCTGGTTGACGATCTGCGGCTCCACGGCGTCGAACTGCTGGCGGCTGTCCCGGTCGTTGTAGCGCAGCTCCAAGAGGAGTTCCTTCCGGATGAACTCGATTCGTTGCTGAATGTATCTGAACCCCTGTTCGTGGTTCTCGAGGCCAGCTTGAATTTCCTTCAAGAGGCGCCGGTTCTCGCGGCTCGACGCACTCTGTGACGCGATCGTGTTCACCACGGCCGGTGTATACCGGTTGAGCGCCTCGACGCCGGTCTCCAGACCCTCGATGTCGGTCTCCAAGGAAGTCATCCGGGCTTCGAATATTTGGTTGACGATCGTCGGCACCTGCCGGCTCAGGGCTTCGATGTCGGTAGCCAAAGAGGCCTCCAACATAGTCATCCGGGCTTCCATTCCCTCCAATTCCCTGACCAGTGGGCTGAGCGCTTGGGCGATCCGTATGTCGACGCGCGCGAGGAGGCGCGTCGTAATCGGCCGGGCGAGTCGCTTTGTGTTGCTTTTCACGCTCACGCAAACTTCCCTTTCATGATTGCGCAGTTAGTTAGCCGCTGATTGTACCCGCGGACGATCGAGCGCTCTGCGGGCAGCAGGCGGGGTATGACGCCTGTGGCACCGATGGCTGCTACCGAGTACAGGTGGTCGGGGGACTGGGGCAGCGCAGGTCAGACCACAACAGGATGCCGCCATCGAACGTTGGCGGACCCAAGGCCGTGGTGAAGAGTGCCGCCGCTGCGCCCGGATGTGCCCCGACCGAGGGGTCAACCATCACGCTCTCGATGCCGTAGCGGTGGATGAACGCGCGAATGTCCGTTGCGGTGGCCGGCGGGGTGGCCGAGGAGCCCCCCTGGTAGAAATTGATGAGGGTTCTCGGGACGGAAGCCGGCCGCACTTGGGCGGGACCGTAGTCGGCTTGCCCGTGGTCACCGGGTATGAGCGCGTACCCGCCCACGATACGGAACTGCATGGACGACTCCGCCTGCCACAACATCGCCTGGTTCTCCGGGTAGTTGGGGTAGGGATACGTGAGTGCCACGCTTTCCGGGGGTATGTGCATGACGTCACCGGACCTGAAGAACCCAGGGGTTGTGGACCGCACATCAGACGTGGCATAGGGCCAGGCCGGAATAATGAGGACGATCGCCACCGCGGAGAGCAAGAGCACCGATGCACCGATGGTCGTGTTGGACGAACGGTGGTCTCTCCGCATGAGGTCACGACGCAGTCGGTCCATGCCAATGGCAACGATGAACCCGCAGAAGAGGTCCAGAAAGAACGCGAAACGGCCGGCGAGGATGCCGTCCACGACAGGAAGGTGGAGGATCACGGCGAATGGCAGACGGATGATGGTCGCGTGATTGTCGACGATCAGGCGTGGGCCGAGCGAGAGTATCCATACGACCGCGGCCATTGCGGCGAAGAATCGAATGACGCCGACGCGTCGGTAGCGCACAACGAGAAAGGTCAGAACGCCCAGGAGAAGTAGGCCCAGGTACGCCCCGTTCTCGTACCGCGAGACGTTGAGCCTGGTGCCAAAGCTGGCCACACCGCTCGGCGATATCCACTGATTGAAGGTTGGGAAGATTGTGCTGAGTAAGTCTTCCGGATAGGTCTTTCCGAGTTGCGGCGTACCAGCGTACCGCTGCGGTCCGGCGAAGAAGACCCAAAGAGGAAACAAGAGGAAAGGCAACATGGCCAACACTGCCCAGCTCAACCCGCGGGCGGCATGGCGCAGTCGCTGCGCCACTGCACGCCGGTTCGTCACCGCGAGCAGCACTACGCCAAGCAACGCCACGATGACGCAGTCGATTAGAACCTCAGGAGAAATGAGAAATTGTCCCGCCGCCAACAACCCGAGTCCGATTCCCCAGCGGCGGGCGTCCTTGCGTTGATCGACGAGTATCTCGCCGAGGACGAACAGCATGATGGGCGGAATTGGAAGAAAAATCAGATTCAGGTGAATGGCCGCCTGCCCTGTCATGTAGGCAGAGAACGCGTACAGGAGGCCACCGATATACGCTGCGGGTCGCCATTGGACCCACCGACGCAGAACGAGGAAGCACGCCGTTGCCGATGCGGTGAGCCCGAGCCAAAGAAGGAAGTTGTAGGACGCCACGGGTCCCCGCGTCAGCGTGATCGGGGTGGCAAGGAGGCCGAGGAGAGGCATCAACGTGTTCCGAGCCAGGTTGACTCCGAGTGGGTAGTCAATCCAATTCGTGGTGAAGAGATTGTGACTATGCGCGACCGCGAAGGGTGTCCAACGCAACATCCACGCCGTCTGCGCCGGATCACCGCACACGCACACGGGAAGTCGAGTCTCACTCAACGGCCAGGAAGGCAGGTAGGCCACCATGGCCAAGGCGGCGTAGCTGATCGTTGCCAGCAGGGTAGAACGTCTCGCCGACACTTCGGGGCGTTGTCGATCGTCAGGTGCTTCGGGCCGGCCGATGGATGTCTCTGTCTGACCCACCGCCACTTCGCAGAACTATACCCATGGATGTGATCCGGGTCAGAGCTGGCGCGTGGTGGACCTTCCTTCGAGTTGGGTAGGGCATTGTGGCGACGTCATGGAGCGCGGATGACTGCCGGAAGAGCTGAGATCTGGTGCATGCCGCAACCGGAAGTTGATCGCCAACAACAACTCCCGGCGATGTGACCTTTGTCCACGCGACAGGGGGACGATCACGCAGCGGAGCATCAGTGGGCTTGACGGATTCCCGGTCCACTGCATCGAAGCCTCGATCCGAGCAGTGACATCAGCCGGTCTGTTCGAGCTCGGAGAGCACGTCGTTGCCGACCGCGAGGGGCCCACCGAAGAGGGTGCCCTGGTGCAAGGCCGGTGCGGTGCTCACGAGGTACGAGGCGATGGCGGGGGGAAGCGGCCCGGAGGGCTCCACCAGCAGCATGGGGCCGAGGGTCCCGGGCGCACCCATGAAGACCCCGCCCGAGAGGGCGTCGGGGAACTCGGTGCCGGTGGCCGCCCCGAACGCGGTGGCGCTGGGAAAGAAGGTGCTGGCCACGGCGGCCGAGGTGTCGTACTGGTCCTGGCCAAAGACGGCGGTGGCGCTCGGGTCAGCGCCCGAGGCGGCGAGGGGTCCCCCGATGGCGTAGCGGGTGTCGCCTGGGTGCGCGGCCAGGTAGGTGGCGGTCTCGGGGGCCTGGGCGGCCCCGTTGGTGAGCACAATGGCCCCGTGGCGTTCGATGGCGGCGGGGACCGCGGACAGGGCGTCTTGGAAGCCGAGGCCGGTGGCCTCGAAGATGGTGGCGGGGTTCCCGAGCGTCCCGGCGATGTCGAGGGCCGTCGCGTATTCGTCGGCCCCGGCGATCCGCTGGGTGGTATATCCCAGCGCCTCGAGCGCGGCGTCGATGTTCGGGCTGAGCGCGAGGGCGCCACCCAAGAGGTCGACCGAACCTCCGGCCGGCAGCACCCGTTGGATCTCGGCGAGCACCCGCGGGTCGAGACTCGAGCTCTGCGACGCGCCCGGCGTGATGAGAAGGGGACCACCCGCCTGTGCCGCCAGCGGACCACCGGCCAGGGCGTCGGAGAAGTAGTCCGAGCGCGCCAGAACGACCGCCTTGGCCGAACCGGTCGAGGGGAACTCGGCCTGGGAGGCCGCGATCGAGGTGCCGATGGCATCGGTGCCGGCGATGCGGGTTGTCGGTACCTGCGGCGAGTTGATGTCCGCAATGTGGATGAAGCCGGTGAACGTAGACGGTGCGACTCCGTATTGCACGTCATACCCCCCAGGACCAGATCGTTGTACTCCTCTATGTCAATGGTGCCGTTCGGCTCGACGTTTGCGACCCATGCCACATGTCCCAAGTCCCCTGCGGTCGACCATGCGACCGACCCAACCGCTGGCGTGTCGTTGACCGTGAACCCGATGCTCTGAGCATTCGTTCCCCAGGTGTTGGCGTTTCCGAACTGGCCACTCGTGCCATTGGGTCCCTTCATGAAATTGCCAAAGGAGGAATCGCCGTTGGCGCTACTCAGTCGCCAGGCAACGAACGACGTGCACTCTCTGTTGAAGAATCGCCACGGGTCGATGAGAGAGTCCTTGGGAGCGTCTCTCAGATTGCTCGGGTAGTCGTTGCCGATGACGGCGGCTCCGGCGGGAGTGGCATGGGTGACTTGTTCGCCCAGGGTCAGGAGGGTGCCACCGCTCAGGGCGACGAGAACGAGTGGCACCACCATGGTTCTGCCGGCGTGACGCAGGCTCCTCAATGGCGTCCACGTCGTTCCGGCACTCTCCGAGGATGCAGATGGTGAAGACGGTGCCGCTCGGCGCCATTGGGCAGTGGAGACCACAAAATACGGTACTCGCTGGTCGCGGCGAGGAGGCGAACCCCCAGTACCGATCAGGAGTCGGGCCCGGCCAGTCCCAGTCCGTAGCCGGCCAGGAAGATCCCGGCTTCCTTGTGGCGGGGGAAGTGGTCGGCCAGCTGATGGAAGGCCGGAGAGTGATCGGGGTGCACCAGATGCGCCAACTCATGGACCAGCACGGCGTCGAGGACCCACTCGGGTACCGCCCGCAAGCGGTGCGAAAGTCGGATCTCGCCCGAATGAAACGAGCAGGAACCCCAGCGGGCCGACTGGTTGGTGACCCAACGTACCGAGGAGGGGCGGGTTTCCATCCGGTAGCGGTCGCACAGCGCGAGCGCGCGGGCCATGAGCTCGTCGTCGCCCACGACAGTCCGCAAAGGATGCTTGGCCACCAGGCGATCGACCAACCAGGCGATCGTCGTCTCTCTCGCCTCGCCGGTGAGGTGGGCCGGCAGCGTCACCACGATCCGATCTCCCACCCACCTGGCCTCGGAGGTCTTGCGCCGACGGGCGCTGGTGCGGATCACCACCTGGGGCCAATTCGGGGGAGCCGAGGGAGCCGAGGGTCTCGGGTCGCCAGAGTCGTTGGGATCAGCTGCCGTATCGGCTCCGTGAGGCCCGCCGCGCTCGATGTCCATGTCGTCGGCCTCGGTGGGGCCAAAGGAGTCCCCGGTGTCGCCAAAGGAGGCGGGGTCGAAAAGGGTCACTGAGGCATTGTGGCGCAGAGCCGTGACACAAGGACACACCCCATTCCAACGGCCGGGCCGCGGACCGGAAAGCGTCCAGGTGGGGCCCCCTGTCACCCCCATTGGGGCAACCACCGTGCCGTCCAGGCGAGATTCCGCGCTTTTGGCGCGCCGACGGGCTACCCTGCTGCCATGACCTCGCCTGCCATGGACATACCGGCCTTCCCCCTCCAGCTCGATCTGGAGGGCCCGGACACGATCGCCCGCTGGCGACCCCTGGTCCAGTGGTTTCTCGCCATCCCCCAACTCTTTGTGCTCTACGTGCTGAGCGCGGTGCAGGGCGTGGTGTGGCTCATTTCGTTCTTCGCCATCCTCTTCACCGGAGAGTTGCCCGAAGGCTTGTTCGGATTTCACGTCATGACCATGCGCTACCAGTGGCGGGTGGCGTCGTACGTGTACTTCTTGCGTGAGTCGTACCCCGAGTTCGTCTTCCCGATGGAAGGCACCGATCCGGGCACCGAGCCGGCCCGCCTTTCGATCCAGCCGCCCCAGAACCTGAGCCGCGGCATGATCTTCATCAAGTGGCTGCTGGCCATCCCCCACTACTTCATCCTGCTCTTCCTCGGCATCGGTGCCGCCGTCGTCATCTTCATCGCCTTCTTCGTCGTGATCTTCACGGGCGCGTGGCCGGAGGGGATGCGCAACTACGTCATCGGTGTCATGCGCTGGTCCATGCGGGTCAATGCGTACGTCTACCTCTTGACGGATCAGTACCCGCCCTTCACCCTCGAGTAGGAATCCAAGGGCCCACGGCGCCGGCACCTCGCCGGGCGGAGGCGGACCAGCGAATCAGCCGAGCACCAACTCCGCCATGGTGCGCAGCGTGCCCGCATCGCCGTTGATCAGCATGGTGGTGGCGCGCGACTCCCGCCAGGCTTCCAGGTCGTCGCGGATCTTGGCGACCGGCCCGATCAGTGCGATGTCCTCCACCAGGGCGGTCGGCACCGCGGCGGCGGCATCGTCCTTGCGGCCGTCGAGGTAGGCGTCCTGGATCTTGGTGGCCGCCTCCTCGTAGCCCATGCGGGCGAAGACGTCGAAGTGGAAATTCATGCTCTTGGCGCCCATGCCGCCGATGTAGAGGGCGAGCGAGGGTCGGAAGCCGTCCGCGGCGGCCTCGGTGTCCTCCGCGATGACCGTCGGGGCGAAGGCCAGGACCTCGAAGTCCTTCGTCGAACGTCGCGCCCCCGGTCGGGCGAAGCCCTCGTCGAGCGAGGCGTCGAAGGACGACATGGCCCTGGGCGAGAAGAAGAGGGGGAACCAGCCGTCGGCGATCTCGGCGGCCAGGGCTACGTTCTTCGGGCCTTCGGCTCCCAAAATGATGGGGATGTCGGCCCGTAGTGGGTGGGTGATCGGCTTGAGGGCCTTGCCCAGGCCGGTGCCGCCGGGGTAGGGCAGGGGGTAGTGCGGCCCGTCGTTGATCACCGGTCCCTCCCGGGCCAGCACCTGGCGCACGATGTCGACGTACTCGCGGGTGCGGGCCAGCGGTGCGGAGAACGACTGGCCGTACCAGCCTTCGACCACCTGGGGACCCGAGACGCCCAGGCCCAGGACGAAGCGGCCGGCAGAGAGATGGTCCATGGTGAGCGCCGCCATGGCCATGGCGGTCGGCGTGCGGGCGGAGAGCTGGCAGAGCGACGTGCCCAGGCGCACCCGCTCGGTCCGCGAGCCCCACCAGGCCAGGGGGGTCAGGGCGTCGGAGCCGTAGGACTCCGCCGTCCAGACGGAGTCATAGCCGAGGCGGTCAGCCTCCTCCACCAATGCCACCGCGTTGGGCGGGGGACCCGCCCCCCAATAGCCCAGCTGCAAGCCGATCTTCATGTCCTTCACGCCACCATCTCCTTCCGCCACACCTCGGGCTCCCTTCGCGACACGCCGACTGCTTCCCCGACGCCTCGGACTACAGCTTCTGGACTACAGCTTCTCCAGTATCTCCTCGGCGAACCACCCGACCGCCCCGAGCCGTGCGGCGAGAGCCTTGTCGTCGGGCGTACCGGGGTCGACCGTGACGAACATCCACGGGGCGCAGACGAAATCGGTCACGCCGGCATCCATGAAGCGCCGGAACATGTCCAGGTCTGGACGCTCGTTGAGGGAGAGGTAGATGGAAAAGGGCTCTTCGCTCCGGCCGGCGGCCTCGAGAGCCCGGCGGAGGGAAGCCAGGTGGGTCCACGCCTCGTTCTCGGTGTAGGCCCCGGCGGCGATCCAGCCGTCGCACAGCGCGGCCGTCCGTCGCAGGGCCACCGGTGAGTGCCCACCTCCGATGAAGGGGACTGGTGCGGTGGGGGACGGCTCGATCTGGCACTCGGGCACGTCGTAGTAGGTGCCGTGGTGCTCGACCCAGCCTCCCTGCCACAGCGCGCGGAGGGCGACGATCATCTCGTCGAGCCGCTTGCCCCGGTTGGTGAAGTCCTGGCCGGTCTGGTCGAATTCCTCCTTGCACCAGCCCACACCGACCCCGAGCCGTACCCGGTTGTCCGAGAGGACGGCAGCCGTGCCGACCGACTTGGCCACGGTGATCAGGTCCCGGGCCGGGGCGATGTAGACGCCGGTGGTGAAGGTGAGGTTCTCGGTGACCGTGGCCAGCCCCGAGATCACGCACATGGGGTCGGGCCACGGGGTCTCGGCCTCCCAGCCGGGCGCGCCGTCCTCGCGCACCGAGTAGGTGTAGCGGGACTCGAGGGACCGCGGGTTGAAGAGGTGGTCCGAGATGTAGATGCCCCCGTAGCCGAGCTCTTCGCTGGCCCGGGTCAGGGGAACGGCCTGGCGGGTGGGGAGGAAGGTGATCGACTGGTGGAAGCGGGCCGACCCTTCGGGTGGCGCGAGGTCGGTCACGCCGATCAGCCGGCCCGGGCCGGCAGCGCCGCGCCGCCGATCGGCTTCGACGGCTCGAACGCCACGGGGATGTGCTTCGTCCCGTTGATGAAGTTGGACTGGAGGCGCTGCACCTCGCCGTCGAGGCGGATGTCGGGGATGCGATCGAGCAGGCGGTCGAACATGACCATGATCTCCATCCGGGCCAGATTGGCTCCCAGGCAGAAGTGGGGGCCGCCGCCGCCGAAGGCGATGTGATTGTTGGGCGCCCGGGCGATGTCGAAGAGGTCGGGGTCGGTGAACACCTTCTCGTCCCGGTTGGCCGAGATGTGCCAGAACACGATCTTGTCGCCCTCCTGGAGGGCCTGGCCACCCAGCTCGGTGTCGGCCACCACGGTGCGGCGGAAGTGCATGACCGGCGTGACGAAGCGCAACATCTCCTCCACCGCACCGGGCAGCAGGCTGCGGTCCTGACGCAGCTTCTCCCACTGGTCGGGATGGTCGAAGAACGCGGCCATGGCGCCCGACATCAGGTTCCTCGTGGTCTCGTTGCCGGCCACGATGAGGAGCATGAAGAAGAGGTCGAGCTCGAGCTGGTCGAGCTTCTCGCCCTCCACCTCGGCATCGATCAGCACCGAGACGAGGTCCTGACGGGGCTCGAGGCGCCGGTTGGCCGCCAGCTCCTCGGCGTAGCTGAAGACCTGCATGGCAGCCTCGCCGGAGTCGGCTCCCTCGACCTGGTACTCAGGGTCGTCCGAGCCGATCATCCGGTTGGACCAGTCGAACACCTTGCGCCGGTCCTCCTGGGGCACCCCGAGCAGCTCGGCGATGACCAGGAGGGGGAGCTCGGCCGAGATCTCCTCGACGAAGTCGGCCGTGCCCCGCTCGCACACGGTATTGATGATGCCGTCGGCGTACCCGATGATCTGCTGCTCCAGGTCGCGCACCAGCTTGGGGGTGAAGCCCTTGTTGACCAGCCGGCGGTACCGGGTGTGCATGGTCGGGTCCATGTTGAGCATCATCAGTTGCTGCTGGGCCAGCTGCTCGTCGTCCATGTCGGCGAAGAGCGCCGAGTGCTTGGCCGAGGAGAAGCGCTCCCAGTCCCGGTTCACGGTGACGCAGTCGTCGTAGTCGGTGACGGCCCAGAAGCCACCCCGGGGGGACGTCGCCTCGGGGTGCCAGTAGACGGGCGCCTCGGCCCGGAGCTGGCGGAACCAGTCGTAGGGGACGCCGGCGACGAAGTTGCGCCCGTCGATGAGGTCGATCTGCTCGAGACCCATGGTCCCCCTTTCGTCCTGCTCCCGGTGGCGGGGGCCGGCGCCTACCCGCTCGGGTGGGCAATTTCTAGAACGTGTGTCAGTGATCATGATCATAGGCACAGCGTCTCGCCTGCCCTCGGCCGAAGCGCCGGGCGAGCCCGTTTCCCCCCACGCCGACCCGGCCCTCCCGAATGAGAACCTGTTACAGTTTCGCGCCGGAGCGGCCTTGACCTGCAGGGACCGCCGCCAGACACCGCCGAGGGTGCCACATGTTCCTCGAAGAAAGCCCAGAACAGCAGCAGCTGCGCGCTGAACTGCGCCGGTACTACGCCGACCTCTTGACCGACGAGGTCCGGGCCGGCCTGGTCGACGGGGGAGAAGGTGGCGAGGCCTGGAGCAACGTGGTGCGGCGGGTGGGCCGGGACGGCTGGCTCGGCATCGGGTGGCCGACCGAGTTCGGCGGCCAGGGAAGGCCGGCCACCGACCAGTTCATCTTCTTCGACGAGACGCGTCGGGCGGGGGCCCCGTTCCCCTTCGTCACCATCAACACGGTGGGACCGACCATCATGCGCTACGGCACCGCAGAGCAGAAGTCCTTCTTCCTGCCCCGGATCCTGGCCGGCGACCTCAATTTCGCCATCGGCTACACCGAGCCCGAAGCCGGCACCGACCTGGCCTCCCTGCGGACCCGTGCGGTCCGGGACGGCGAGGAGTACGTGGTCAACGGGGCCAAGATCTTCACCAGCGGAGCCGACCAGGCCGACTACATCTGGCTGGCCGTGCGCACCGATCCCGACGTGCCCAAGCACAAGGGCATCTCCATTCTCTGCGTTCCCACCACCGCACCCGGGTTCGCCTGGTCGATCATCAACACGGTGGGCGGTCTGAGCACCACCTCCACGTTCTACGAGGACGTCCGGGTCCCGGTGGCCAACCGGGTCGGCGACGAGAACGAAGGGTGGCGCATGATCACCACCCAGCTCAACCATGAGCGGGTCGGGCTGGCCGCCTGGAGCGGCCTGTCGATCTCCATGTTCGAAGACATCGTGACGTGGGCCGCCGCACAGCCGACCGACGACGGGCGCACCCTGATCGAGCAGGGCTGGGTGCAGATGGACCTGGCCCGATGCCACGCCGAGCTCGAAGCGATGTGGCTGTTGAACTGGCGCATGGCCGTGCACGTGGCGAACGGCGAGCTCACCGCAGCGGAGTCGTCGTCCATCAAGGTGTTCGGCACGGAGCGGACCGTCGAGGTCTTCCGCATCCTCGCCGGCATCATCGGCGCGGCGGGCTACATCACCCCCGGCTCACCCGGCGCCGTGTTGCGGGGCCGCCTGGAGTCTTCGGGCCGCCAGGCCCAGATCAACACCTTCGGCGGCGGCGTCAACGAAGTCCAGCGCGAGATCGTGGCCACGGCCGGCCTGGGCATGACGAGGGGCGCCCGGTGAGCGAACGCCTCGATGAGCTGGCGGCGTACCCGGACCACAGCACGGAGTTGGCCGGGCTGGTCGGCCGGTCCTCGGGGGAACCCGACCTCTCCCCGCACGCCGTCAATGCACCCATGATCCGGCACTGGGTCGAAGCGATGGGGGACACCAACCCGCTCTATGTCTCGGACTCGGTGGCGCGGGCCGAGGGCTACGACGGGATCATCGCCCCGCCCACCATGCTCCAGGCCTGGATCATGCGAGGCCTGCGCGCCAGCCAGCTGGTCGACGAGGCGCGCGCCGCGGGCCGGGACCCGGGGAGCGACGCCAACGATTCCATGATGCACCTCTTGGACGCGGAGGGCCTGACCTCGGTGGTGGCCACCAACTGCGAGCAGCGCTACGGCCGACCGCTCGTCATCGGCGACCGGTTGCTCGTGCGATCGGTGATCGAGAGCATCTCGGAGCCCAAGCGCACCGGGTTGGGCACTGGTCGGTTCATCACCACCCGCCTCGACTTCACCGCCGTCCCCGATGCCGAGGTCCCCGAGCACCCCGGACCCGATGAAGTGGTGGCCCTGGCCGAGCGCGGCGAGCAGGTGGCCGTCATGCGCTTCCGGATTCTCAAGTACCTGCCCCCGGACCGGGCTCCGGGGGCCGCCAGTGCGGCGAGGACTGCCAGTCCGACGGGGGCCGCCAGTGCGGCGAGGGCTGCCAGTCCGACCGGGGCGGCCAGTCCGACCGGGGCCGCCAGTCCGACCGGGGCGGCCAGTCCGACCGGGGCGGCCAGTCCGACGGGTGCGGTGGGGACACGGCCTCTCCGGCCGCGGCCGGCCCTGACCCAGGACAACGCCTTCTGGTTCGCCGGTGCCCGGGCGCACCAGCTCCTCATCCAGCACTGCACGTCGTGTGGCACGCTGCGCCATCCGCCCCTGCCGGCCTGTGGGACCTGCCGGTCCTTCGACTGGGACACCGTCACGGCCAGCGGCCTGGGCACGCTCTATTCGTTCGTGGTGGTGCACTACCCACAGGTGCCCTCGTTCGACTACCCGCTGGCCATCGGCCTGATCGAGTTGGAGGAAGGGACCCGCGTGGTGGCCAACGTCGACGGAGTGGCCCACGACGAGTTGAAGATCGGCCTGGCCCTGCAGGCTCGGTTCGTCGACTTCGACGACGACCTGTCGCTACCGGTGTTCGGGCCGGTGGCAGGCCGGGCACGGAGCGAGGGGGCGGCCTGATGGACTTCTCCTTCACCGAGGAACAGCTGGCCGTGTCCGAAGTGGCGCACGGATTGTTCTCGGGCCTGGTCGATCCCGAACGGGTGGGGGCGGTCGAACGCACCGACGACGTGGTGGACCGTGACCTGTGGGCATCGCTGGCCGACGCCCACCTGCTGGGCCTGGCCGTGCTCGAGGCGCACGGGGGTTCGGGACACGGCTTGACGGAACTGTGCCTGCTGCTCGAGGCCCAGGGCAACGTGGTGGCGCCCGTCCCGCTGTGGGCCACCCTGGTGCTCGGCGCCCTGCCCTTGGCCCAGTTCGGGTCAGCGGCCCAGCAAGAGCGCTGGATGCCCGGGGTGGCGTCGGGCGACGTCATGCTCACCGCAGCCCTCACCGGCGCGGCGCTGGGCGTCCACCGCGTGCCCCCGGTCACGGCCACCGCGGTCGATGGCGCCGCGGACGGATGGGTGCTCAACGGCACCGAGCTGGCCGTGCCCCAGGCGCACCTGGCCCAGCGCGTCGTCGTGCCGGCGCACACGGTCGACGGTGGCACCGTGGTGGTGCTGGTCGATCCGCACGCCCCGGGCGTCTCGCTCGAACGCACGGTGACGACCAACCGGGAGGTGCACCCACACCTCCACCTGCGCGATGTGGCCGTCCCGCCCGACGAGGTCCTGGCCGACCCCGACACCGGGCCCGCCGCGCTCGAGTTCGCGCTCCAGGCCGCCACGGCGGGCCTGTGCGCACTCCAGCTCGGCGTCTGCGAGTCTGCCCTGCGCCAGACCGCCGCCTACCTCAACCAGCGCCATCAGTTCGGTCGGCCCTTGAGCAGTTTCCAGGCCACCATGCTGCGGGCGGCCGACGCCGCCATCGACATCGAGGCCATGCGGGTCACCCTCTGGAACGCCACCTGGACCTTTGACTCGGATCGCGACGCCGCCGACGCCGTGGGGGTGGCCAAGTGGCAGGCCTCCGAACGCGGCCAGCGCACGGTGCACGCCACCCAGCACCTGCACGGGGGCATGGGGGCCGACATCAGGTACCCCATTCACCGCTACTTCCTCTGGGGCAAGCAGCTCGAGCTCCAGCTGGGCGGTCCCAGTCTGCAACTGTCCCGCATCGGCGCCGGCATCGCCGCCCGCGCCCTGGCCGAGACCACCCCATGACGGCGCCCGGGCATCCCACCTTCTCGGGCATCAACGTGGGTGACGAGCTCCCGCCGCTCGTCCTGCCGATCAGCCGGACCCTGATCGTGTCCGGTGCCCTGGCCAGCCGGGACTACCAGGACGTGCACCACGACGCCGAACTGGCCACCTCGCGCGGCTCGAAGGACATCTTCATGAACATCTTGACCACCAACGGGCTGGTCGGTCGCTACGTCACCGACTGGTCGGGACCCTCGAGCCTGATCACCGAGGTGAACATCCGGCTCGGTGCCCCCAACTATCCCGACGACACCATGACGTTCACCGGCTCGGTCGCCGCGAAGGGCCCTTCGGCCGAGGACAAGGAGCGCGGCGTGGTCACCGTCGCCGTCCGCGGTGCCAACCACCTCGGTGACCACGTCACCGGCACCGTGATCGTGTCGCTCCCCCTCGAGACGGCGGGCTCGTGAGCCCGCACCACCGTTTCGCCGGCCAGGTGGCCATCGCCGGGATCGGCGCCACCGAGTTCTCCAAGGACTCCGGGCGCTCCGAGTTGCGCCTGGCCGCCGAGGCCGTCGATCTGGCCCTGCGCGACGCCGGTATCTCGCCCGCCGAGGTCGGGGGCATGGTCTCCTTCAGCGCCGACACCAATCCCGACATCGATATCGCCCGCAGTCTGGGCCTGGGTGACCTCACCTTCTTCAGCCGGATCCACTACGGCGGGGGCGCCGCCTGCGGCACCGTCCAACAGGCCGCGCTGGCCGTGCACGCCGGGGTGGCCGACGTCGTCGTCTGCTACCGCGCCTTCAACGAGCGGTCCGGGTCGCGCTTCGGCACCGGCGTCCAGGGCCGTCCACCCATGGCCAACGCCGAGAGCGCCCATCTGGCCTCCTACCTCCCGGTGGGACTGCTCACACCGGCCTCGTGGGTGGCCATGGCGGCCCAGCGCTACCTGCACGTCAACGGCGCCACCAGCGAGGACCTGGGCCGGGTCGCCGTGGCCGACCGCCGACACGCCGCGAAGAATCCCAAGGCGTGGTTCTACGAGCAACCCATCACGTTGGCCCAGCACCAGGAGAGCCGTTTCATCGTCGAACCGTTGCACCTGCTCGATTGCTGCCAGGAGACCGACGGGGGACAGGCGCTCGTCGTCACCTCACTCGAGCGCGCCCGGGACCTCCCCCGCCCGCCGGCCGTCATCCGGGCCGCCGTACAGGGCTCGGGGGCCGGCCAGGACATGATGACCAGCTACTACCGCGACGACCTGCTCGGGCTGCCCGAAATGGCGGTGGTGGCCCGCCAGCTGTGGGAGACCTCGGGCCTGGGGCCGGACGACATGCAAGCCGCCATTCTCTACGACCACTTCACCCCCTACGTCCTCTACCAACTCGAAGAGCTCGGCTTCTGCGCCCAGGGCGAGGCCAAGGACTTCATCAGGGACGGCCGCATCGAGCTCGGGGGTGCGCTCCCGATCAACACCCACGGCGGTCAACTCGGTGAGGCCTACCTGCACGGCATGAACGGCATCGCCGAAGGAGTCCGCCTGGTCCGCGGCACTTCGGTCAACCAGGTGCCCGATGTCGAACACGTGGTGGTCACGGCCGGCACCGGCGTCCCCACCAGCGGACTGGTGCTGGGCGTCGATCGCTGAGAAGCAAAGGGGCTGCGGCGACGGCCGAGTTGGCAGCCGCAGGGGCCGAGTCGCTTGGACCCGGCGGTCTGTCGCGGCAATCAGCGGCTCGCGAATCGGCAGCTCGCGAGGTCAGCAGCTCGCCAGGTCAGCGGCTCGCGAATCGGCAGCTCGCGAGGTCAGCAGCTCGTGAGAGTGGTGAAGATCGAATGCGACGTGAATCCTAGGTTCCATCCGTAGTACATGGCCGCGAGTGCATAGGCGGACTGCTCAATGGGAATGGTGGACCGGGCCAGGTCGGCGCACAGGGCCGAGCTCACCTGCGGCGCCGTCGCGCTGGGTCCCAGGCCCATGACCTGGGGTGAGTCCGGCGCCGCCGCCTTCCACGCCAGTGCATTGAGACTCTGTCCGCTGTTGCACACCAGCGGTGAGAAGTTCCCATCGTTGCTGAAGGTCAAGGTCTGCGAGCATTCGTCCACCACGGGTGCCGTCGTGGCCGGCGGGAGTATGGCTCGTAGCGAGGCCGGAGCCGTGGTCGTGGGGCCGGTACTCGTCGTCGAACTCGATGTCGTCGTCGTGACGCTCGACGAAGAGGTCGAGCTCGTCGAGGTCGTCGAGGTGGACGCCGACCGCGCGGTCGTCGAGGTCGATGACCCGGCACGGGTCGACGTGGTCGTCGATCCTGCACCCGACTTGGCCGGGCTGGAGGAGCAGGACGCCAGGATCAGAGATCCCGTGGCGAGGAGGAGTAGGGAGGAGAGCGTCTTCGGCATCATCTGTCCCTTCGTCCTCCGATGTGGCCTGGCGAGTGCGCCACCGTTGCCCACATCAACCGCCCAGCCGTCGCTCTCCGGCGATGTCGTACACCATGATGGATGCCGATGTGGGAGCCACGTCGGCCCCTGACGACGGCTGAGCCCTACTCGCCCCGGCGAGATGCGCGTCCAGGGCATCCTGGCTCTCCCAGCGCTCGAAGAGCACCACTCGGCGCGGATCGATCGGATCTGCGCTCATGACGTATTCGAGACACCCGGCCTCCGCCCTCGAGGCGCGCATCGAGGCATGGCGTCCGGCCAGGAACGCCTCCCGTTGGTGGGGCTCGACCTCGAATGTTCCTCCGACAATGACCACATCGCCTCCTGAGATTGGCTGATCCGTACCCTGCCGGCCAGCGGCCAACACTACCGGCGGGGACCTCGGCACCTCGGTCGGAGAAGGTCAGCGTAGGTCCGCCCATGCATCATGTCGCGGTGTCGACGGTTCCGGGTGGACCAAAGTGGATTTCAGGTGTCCTCCTCGGAGATGACGAGCCGCAGTCCGGCATCGATCGACTCCAGCTCGAGCAGGTCGGCGTGACGCTCGTGCCAGGCTCCGCTGGCCAGGTCCCGGGCCAGCCGCGCCACGCCGGGGTCGACCTGCCTCGGGTCGAGTCGTGCGAAGGCCGAGATGCTGGCGCGGACCGACGGCGAGAGGTACCGCTCCGGGCGGCGCCAGTACGCCGTGGCGAATCCGTCGGTGCAGTCCGCCGGCACCGGGACCACCTCGACCCGGGCCCCTCCCAGCGCGTCCACGACGACGTCGAGCGGCGCAGCGTCGGCCAATCCGAGGGCAGCGGGGACGTACTCCTGGAAAACCCACGACTCGTCGTGCGCGGCCGGGTCGAATGTGAAGACAACTTGACGAGCGGCGACCCGGCGGAGCTCGGCCAGACCGCCGCGCAGGTCCGCCCAGTGATGCACCGTCATCATCGCCATGGCCAGATCGAACGACTGGTCCCGAAACGGGAGCTCCTCGGCGGCAGAGCGAACCACGGGCGGGCCGGCCGGCGGGCGCTGGCTGACCATGACCCCCGAAGGTTCGACGGCAACCATGGTCCGAGCGGCGTCCTCGTAGGAACCCGCTCCGGCGCCGACGTTCACGATTCGCGGTGCGTCGCCGATGGCGGCCCAGATCTGGGCCGCGATACGGGGATCGGGCTGGCGCAAGGCGGCGTAGCCACGGCCGATGGTGTCGTAGCGCGGGATCGCACCGGCGCTGGGCGCGGCCGAGGCAGAGCCATCCTCAGCCCGGTTCCCTCCTGCGTGGGCACTCGCATCAGCATGATCCATTACAACTCCGAATGGCCGTGACCTGGGAGGGAAGCTTCATTATTGGAACACGTTGCATTTTAGAGCATGCCGTGTTACCTTCGCTTGATCGTGCCCGGGACTGGTCCGCGGCACCAGAGCGGAGGACGTCCACTCCATGGAATTCGGAATTTTCAACGCCGCCTGCCTGTTGCCCAAATACCGCGCCCTCCACGGTGACGCGGCTGAGCACGACCGCATCATGGACGAGGTGGCCTTCATCGTGGCGGCCGACAAGGCCGGCTTCAAGTACACGTGGGCCTCCGAGCATCACTTCCTGACCGACTACTCGCACCTCTCGGCCTCTGAGTCCTTCCTGGCCTTCGTGGCCGCGAAGACCTCCAACATCCACATCGGATCGGGCATCTTCAACATCACGCCCCCGGTCAACCATCCGGCGCGCATCGCAGAACGGGTGGCCATGCTGGACCACCTCTCGGAAGGTCGATTCGAATTCGGCGTCGGCCGCGGCTCGTCGACCACCGAGCAGAAGGGTTTCGGCATCAATGACCCCGACATCACCAAGGAGATGGTGGCCGAAGTGCTGCCCCAGATCGTCCGCATGTGGAAGGACGAGAACTACAGCTTCGACGGCCAGTTCTTCTCGATGCCCAAGCGCAATGTGCTCCCCAAGCCCTATTCATCTCCTCACCCGGCCATCTGGATGGCCGCCGGGGAGTCCCTCCACCTTCGATCTGGCGGCCCAGCTCGGTGTGGGTGTGCTCTGCTTCGGCTTCTCCACCCCGGATCAGTTGACCCCCCTGGTGGCTCGCTACAAGGAGCGGGTCCAGGAGTGTAAGGAGCCGGTGGGCGGCTTCGTGAACAACAACGTGATGATCACCACCCAGATGATCTGCATGGAGGACGGGGCCAAGGCCCGCCAGGCCTTCCTGGAGTCCGAGTCGAACTATCACCTGAGCCTGGTTTTCCGCTACCTCGACACCTTCCCCAAGCCCAAGGGTCTCCCCGTGTGGCCCGAGCTCGTGCCCGCCATGGACGCCCAGTCGCTCGATGCGGTGATCGCCTCGGGCGACATCGCCGTGGGCAGTCCGGACGAGGTCACCAAGGCGATCGAGAACTACGGCCGGACGGGCGCCGACCAGCTGTCGTTCGGGATGCTCTCCACTTCCATCTCGCGGGAGACCTGTGAAGAGGCGGTCGAAACCTTCGGCAAGCACGTGCTCAAGAACTTCGACAAGGACCCCATCCACACCACGACCAAGCAGCGGCTGGCCCAGGGCGGTTCCTAACGGCGCTCGCGTCGCCCACCCCCGGGCGACACCTGGTCCCTTACGATGGCCCCGGTGTGGGCCAAGATCACCGTCTGGTTCGACCGGGTGGCCGGGCGACCCTTCTACCGGCTGCATCGCTTCGCCTATCAACGGACGGGCGGGCGGGTCGGCCATCGCACACCGGCGGGGCCGATGCTGCTGGTGTCCACGGTAGGCCGCAAGACGGGTCAGCGTCGAACGAATCCTCTGTTGTACATGCCCGATGGCGCGAATTTTGTCGTGGTCGGCTCCAACGGGGGACGAGCCCAGCCACCCGGTTGGATCCTGAACCTGTCGGCGACGCCCCAGGTCGAGGTGCAGGTCGGACGGCGAAGGTACAAAGCCGACGCCCGCATCCTCACCGATGGGGAGATGACGGCGATGTGGCCCCGTCTCGTCGATCACTACAAGGGTTGGAGCTACTACCAGGGCCTGACCCAACGACAATTGAAGGTGGTCTCACTGGAGCCCCGGGAGTAATCCGTTGGCCAGCGCCCGTTCGTCGAGCCTGTTCGTCCAGCTCGCTTGCTCGTTTGTCGAGCCCGTCCGTGGGAGTCCGTTCGCGTTGCCTTTCGGTTGCTCGTGACCCCCGGGATCGGGACAGGGTGGGCCCTTGGTCGATCGGATGTCGCCCGACCATTGGCGCCGCGCCAATGTCCGAAATGAGGCCGCGGCTTCGACACCACCGTGAGCGGCGCCGCCGGGGTGCCGTCGGATCAGAGAGGATGGAACGATGCGATTCATGCTGCTGCAGAACTACGGAGGGGTCGAGGCGGACTGCGCCCCCATGAACGAGTGGGCACCCGAGGACATCGCGGCCCACATCAAGTTCCAACAGGTCCTCAACCAGGAGCTGGCCGAGCGGGGCGAACTCGTCAGCGCCGAAGGGCTGGCCGGGCCCGAACAGGCCAAGTTCGTCGTGTCGGACGGCGCCGGTGCCCTGGTGATCACCGATGGCCCGTACCCCGAGTCCAAGGAGCTCCTCGCGGGCTATCGGGTGGTGGACGTCGACACGGCCGAGCGGGCACTGGAGATCGCGGCCCTGACCTCGGCCGCGCCTGGGGAGAAGGGCCAGCCGATCCGCCAGCGCATCGAGGTGCGCCAGGTGATGGCCGCCCCCGACCCTGAGATGTGAGAGCGGGAACCAGCACCGAGGTCCGGCTGCGCGAGCTGGCGCCGCGGGTCCTCGGTGCGGTCATCCGTCGCTACGGCCATTTCCCCGACGCCGAGGATGCGGTGCAGGAAGCCCTCCTCACCGCCGCACGCACATGGCCTGCTGAAGGAGAACCGGACAACCCGCTGGCCTGGCTCATCCGGGTGGCCTCCCGGCGCATGGCCGACGAGTATCGCCGGGACGAAGCACGCCGCCGCCGGGAGGACCTGGCGGCGGCGTGGTCGTCGACGCCCCCTGACCCCGCTCCTGGGCAGGACGATTCATTGATCATCCTGTTCATGTGCTGTCATCCCTGCCTCACGCCGGCCTCAGCCATCCCCCTGACACTGCGAGCGGTGGGTGGCCTCACCACCCGTGAGATCGCCCGCTCGTTCCTCGTGCCCGAGGCGACGATGACCCGGAGGATCAGCCGGGCCAAGGCCACCTTGAAAGCGTCCGACCAGCCCTTTGCGCTTCCCTCGCCCGACTCCCTGACCGAACGCCTCCGAACGGTCCTCCACGTCCTCTACCTCATCTTCAGCGAGGGCTACGCCAGTAGCGGCGGCCCCGACCTGACCCGGACCGACCTCTCGGGCGAGGCGATCCGCTTGACCCGCGGCATGCTGGCCGCCCTACCCGAGGAACCCGAGGTGACGGGACTCCTCGCCCTGATGCTGCTCACCGACGCCCGGCGCACGGCGCGCACGGGACCGGGCGGCGAGCTGGTTCCCCTGGCCGAGCAAGACCGTGGTCTGTGGGATCGAGGTCTCGTCGCCGAGGGGGTGGCCCTCATCACCGCCGCCCTCACCCAGGGCCGCATGGGGGAGTACCAGATCCAGGCGGCCGTCGCCGCCCTCCACGACCAGGCGCCCCGATACGTCGACACCGAGTGGAATGAGATCGTGTCGCTCTACGGCCTTCTCCAGCAGATGACCCCCAACCCGATGGTGACCCTCAATCGAGCGGTCGCCCTGGCCATGGCCGAGGGACCACGGGCCGGTCTCGAGGTGCTCGACGGTCTCGAGGCTCAGCTGGGTGACCATCACCGACTCCACGCGGTGCGGGCTCACCTCCTGGAGCGGGCCGGCGAGACCGAGGCCGCGATAGATGAGTTCCGCACCGCGGCACGCCTCACCACGAATCTCCGAGAGCAGCAGTACCTCACCATCCAGGCGGCCCGTCTGGCCGCCACGGCATCGGCGTAGACCAGGCCGGACGGAGGTACTGGGCGACCGGCGTTCAGGGCGACCGGGCCGGCGTGGAGGACCGGTGCAAGTCGACTGGGTGCGGGTCAGCCCGCAGCGAGCCTGTACTCGCCGTCTTGCCAGCGTCGATAGATCTCGTCGGCGATGACCCCGGGCGGCCGGTCACCGACGTCCACGCAGTGGCGCTCGGCCACGCCGTGTCGCTCGAACTGCGTCCACAGGTCGTCGACCACGGTCTCATCGGCCAACGCTCCGGCGTGGGCGGGCTCGGTGGTGCGGGTCTGGACCCGCGAGAGGACCACGGGGAGCGGGGCCCGCAGGACGGCGTAGTGGAGGTCGATGCCGAGCGGCTCGCAGGCCGCGACGAAAAGGTCGAGCATGAAGGGGAAGAGGATGCCCTCGGCGACGGTGAAATAGCCGCCCGCGGAGAAGGTGGCTACGGCCGAGGCGGCGGCCGACAGGACCACTCGATTCTGCTGGTGGGCTTCCTCACGCCACGGCTCGACGAAGCCCTGCCGAAGTTTGGCGAAGAACCAGTCCAGGTCCAGACAGGCCGAGAGCGGCGCATGATCCGCCACCAGGGGGGCGATCGTCGTCTTGCCGCAGCCCGGCGATCCGGTCAGGAGGAGCAGTCGACCCGATGGCATACCTGCATCATCGCGTGAGGAGGTCGAGGGCCTCGACAATCTCGTCGACGGTGTAGACCGCGGCCACCAGCGAGACCGAATTCGCCATGACCGTGTCGGCATAGTCGAGGGGCACCCCGGCCACGGCATCGGAGGCCACCACGACCTGGTAGCCGAGGTTCACCGCCTCGACACACAACCCGAACACGGCCACATTGACCGAGACGCCCGTCACCACCAGGACCCGGACCCCGAGGCCCTGGAGCGTGGTGTGGAGCGGGGTTCCGGTGAAGGGTGACACGCCGTGGCGTCGGGCGGAGACGTGGTCGGTCACCTGGGCCCCGAGCCCGGGCACCAGGTCGACCACCGCCGTTCCTTCGAGCATGTGCTCGGGCCGCCGGAGCACCACCGAATGGAGCGGAGTGTTGACCACGGTACCGGCCCGATCGGCCCGGAATTCGGCCGTGCAGTGCACCACGGGGAGGTTGGACTGGCGGAATCGAGCCAGCAGTCTGGCCGCATTGGCGACGATGCCGCGTTCCCGGGCGGCCGCGGCCAGGTCGGGGAAGGTAGCCAGGTCACCCATGACGCCGCGCTGGAGCTCCATGGTGAGGACGGCGGCCGGGAGGGTGGAGTGCACCCCACCCAGGGCCCGTCCGGCCAGGAGGTCGGTCAGTTCAAGGGGCACCGACGGCCGGCGTCTCGCCCGCGGTCACAATGTTCGTGGCCCAGGTGTAGTCGGGCTTCCCACTCGGTGAGCGCTCCACGGCGTTGACGACATGGAGGCGCCGGGGCAGCTTGTACCCGGCGATGGTCGTGCGGCAGTGCTCCTGGATGCTCTCGAGCGACGGGGCCTCGTGGCCCACCCGGGGCTGGATGATGGCGGCCACCGTCTGGCCCCAGCGTTCGTCGGGTGCCCCGCAGACGATGGCATCCATCACGTCGGGGTGCGAGCGCACGGCCGACTCGACCTCCTCGGGGAAGATCTTCTCGCCGCCCGAGTTGATGACGATGGAACCGCGGCCGAGGAGGGTGATGGAGCCGTCGGCCTCGACGGTGGCGAAGTCGCCCGGCATGACGTAGCGAGTGCCCCGGACCTGGATGAAGACCTCGGCCGTCTTTTTGGGGTCGTTGTAGTAGCCCTGGGGGATATCGCCCGAGCGGGCGATTTTGCCGATGACCCCCGAGCCGGGCTCGACCGGATTGAGGTCCTCGTCGAAGACCACGGTCTGGCCCAGCAGGTGCACGGTCGGGCCGCTCTTCATGGCGGTGTTCCCCGGGGTGATGACCGTCATGCCGTTGTTGCCGCCCTCGGACGAGCCGATGGCGTCGGTGATCATGATGTTGGGCAGGCGCTCGAAGAACTGGTCCTTGACCGGGGCGCTGAAGAGGGCGGCAGACGACACCACGGCGACCAGGGAGGAGAGGTCGTGGGTGGTGCCGACGTCATCGAGCGATTCGATCAGCGGTTTGCCCATGGCGTCCCCGGTGATCATGACCGAGTTGACGCCTTCCTTCTCCACCAGGTCCCACACCTCGTGGGGGTCGAACTTGGCCATGATCACGACCTTGGAGCCGACGAAGCTGCGTCCCATCACAGCCCACTGGGTTGCACCGTGCATCAGCGGCGCGATGGGCAGGTGCACCCCCGAGCCGGCCGCGCCCATAGGCGCCATCAGGGCCGGATCCGCTACGCGAGTATTGGTTACCGGATCGGTGCCGCCGCCCAGGGCGTAGAACACATCCTCATGGCGCCAGACCACGCCCTTGGGCATGCCTGTGGTGCCGCCGGTGTAGAGGATGTAGATGTCGTCGCCCGAGCGGGGGCCGAAGTCGCGCTCGGGGGAACCGCCGGCCAGCGCGTCTTCGTAGCGGACCGTATCGGGTGATGGGTCCGGGGCGTCGCTCTCGTCATCGATCACGATGACGTGGCGAAGCTCGGGCAGATCGGGCAGCAGGGTGGCCACCAGCGGCGAGAACTCTCGCTGATGGACGATCGCCTTGAGGTCGGCGTTGGTCAGGAGGTAGCGCAGCTCCTCCTTGACGTAGCGGTAGTTGATGTTGATCCATACCGCCCGCAGCTTGAAGACGGCCCAGGCGGTCTCCACCCACTCGACGCTGTTGTAGGCGTAGATCCCGACGTGGTCCCCCGGGCCGATGCCCTCAGAGGCGAGATGATGGGCTAGACGGTTGGCCCGGGCCTCCATCTCGGCGTAGGTGCGGCGGGCCCCGTTCGCGACCAGGTACTCGCGCTCGGGGTAGGCGTCGACGGCCGCCTCGAAGAGATCGGCGAGGTTGCACTCCATCGGGCGAAGATTAGAACAGGTTCTCGTTACCGTCGCAACCAGGCCGGAGCCGACGATTCTTGCGCCCGATCAGCCGATCGATCAGCCGATCGATCAGCCGATCGATGAGCCGATCAGCCGATTGGCCGATGGGCCGATGGCCGATGGGCCGATGGGCCCGATGGGCCCGATGGGCCGATGAACCGGTGACCCAATCAGCCGATGACCCCACGACCCGATTCGACAGTTACCCCTCGACGGTCGTCACGGTGGCGAGACGGGTTGGCCCACGATCTCTGCGGCGCGATCGGCCAGCTCGACGAGCGCGGCGATCACGTCGGTGACCGACTTATCGGGTCGTGGGACGAATCGTTCGCCGTAGGGCCCGATTCCCCGCAAGCCCGGGGGCAGCTCGATCTGGACGCCCCCGGCCGCCGGCAGGTTGACCGGATTCTTGGGATGGAAGCCGAGCCGCACGCGTTCATCGGCCACGTGGTAGCCCGTGAACCGGTCGCGGAGAAGCTCCCGGGCGCAACCCAATAGCGCCTCGTTCCGGCCACCCACGATGATCCCTGTGAGCGGGGCCTTCTGCCCGTCCCGCACCGCGGGACCGTAGGGATCGATCATGAGACCGGCCGTGGGGTCGACCCAGAGTGCGAAGGAATCCCGGCCGAAACCGTGCACGGAGATCGCCACCCGGACGTGCCGCAGGAATCCACGCAATGTGGCTGAGTGGTCGGGACTGTGGAGCCGTGACGTGAGGTGGACCCGGAGCCCGGACGGCTGCACGATGGCGTAGAACGACGACGCCGACTGCTCGGCGGCTCGACGTGCGATCAGGTCGGTGCCCCGATCCTGGGAACCTCCGTGCAGCGCCATGAATCCCACCGCGGAGCGAGTGACGCACTCCTCTTCGACTCCGGGCAGGTCGAGGAGGTCCGCCAGGTCCATACCTCAGGTTGGCACGCGAACCGTCGGCGTGCTCGAACTCGAGCTCCAAAAGGGCCCCTCGTCAAACAGCCTGCTTGCCAAGCGATCCCCTAGAGGGAGTTAGTCAAAGAGGTCGGGATCGCTGCGCACGATCTCGTCCCACAGGGGCTGAAAGGAGAACCATCCGAACATCGGGGAGGCGTTCCGATCCCGGGTGTAGCGCGCTCCTTCGTCGTCGATGAGGAGCGGCGTGCCGGCCGCTTCGGCCAGCAGCTGCGCTTGGCACGAGCGCTCCATGGTGATGAACCACCAGGCGGCCTCATCGACGGTCTGTCCCACGGTGAAGAGACCGTGATTCCGGTGGATGGTGGCCTTGTGCGGTCCGAGACTGGCGGCGAGTGCCTTGGCCGCTGCCTCTTCGAGGACGATCGCACCTCCACCCTCACTGCACACCGTGTGGTCCTCGAAGAAGACACAGGCGTCCTGGGTGATCGGGCTGAGCTCCCGTCCGAGGGCGGACCAGGACTTGCCGTAAATGGAGTGGGCATGCGCCGCCGCCACCACGTCGGGTCGGGCGTCATGGACGGCCGAGTGAATGGCGAAGGCAGCCGGATTCAGCAGGCCGTCGCCCTCGACCACCTCCCCGTTGTAGTTGACGAGGATCAGGTCGGACACCCTGACGTGGCGGAAGCTCATGCCGAACGGGTTGACCCAGAAATGGTCGAGCCGGCCGGGGTCGCGGGCGGTGATGTGCCCGGCCACACCCTCGGAGAAGCCGAAGCGGCCGAAGAGGCGCAGGGCGCCAGCCAACCGCTCCTTCCGGTGCCGCCGTTCCTCATCGATCGTGTCGAAGACGGGCGGGCTCAGCGAGATCAGCTCTTGGTCATGGTGAGGGAGCGTTCGTGCGACGGACATGGTGACCCCGATCGTCTGGCAGCCGAACGTGGCTGCGGACTCACATGAACTTGGCACCGACCGAGGGCTGCGTCAAGGGTGAACGGGCGACGGCCACCCACTAGCGTTCCCTCATGACCTACCCCACCGCCGAGACGCTCGAGATCGCCGCTCCCGCCGAAGCGGTCTGGGGAGTGGTTTCCGACCTGCCCCGCATGGGCGAGCTCTCACCGGAGAACGCCGGCGGCAAGTGGGTCAAGGGCGCTACCGGACCGGCCGAGGGGGCCATCTTCTCGGGCACGAACCGGAACGGCTTCCGAAGGTGGAAGACCACGGCCACCGTGGTCGCGTGCGAGCCCGGGAAGGTCTTCGAGATCGCCATCACGTTGGGACCGATGGCCATCGCCAACTGGCGCTACGAGTTCGAGGGCGCCGGGGGCGGCTGCCGGGTCACCGAGTCGTGGCTCGACAAGCGCTCAGGGTGGGTACGGCTGGCCGGCCGACCCGCGGGCGTTCATGATGCCGCGCATGCCAAGGGCGAGATGGCGGCCACGCTGGCCAACCTGGCCAAGGCGGTCGAGGAGTAGAGGCCCATGGGCGTAGTGGGCCGTGCTACCCGCTCCCGTTCGGCCGTTCAGTCGCCGCTCTCTGCGGCCAGGCGACGCAGCACATGGCCCGCCGCGGCGGCGTCGCCTGGCGCACCGCGTGCCTGCAGGCGATCGACCACGGCCAGACGGTGGGCCGCATCGACGTTGCCCCCGTACTTGAACTTGGCCGACACCGAGTCGACGGCGATGCTGATGCCCACGATGGCCGCCAACTTCGGCGCGTGAGCCTCCGCCGGGTCGGCCGCCGCCTCCTCGGGCTGGAAGGCGTTGAGTTGCCGCCGCAGCACCCTGGCCACGCTGCCGGGGTGCTCGCGCTCGCGCCACACGCTCGCGGCGCCGACCATTTGCACGGCGCCGTAGTAGGTGGTCGGGATGCCTAGGCCGGGGTCCTCGCCCAGAATGGCCTTCCACGATGACGGGATGAAGGCCCAGTCGGCAGCCACGCTCAGGACGACCCGGGGGTTCTCGGCCAGGGCGGCGAAGATCGGGTTGGCCCGCACCAGGTGGAGCCACACCGTGTCGCCATCGAGCACGAACTGGGTGGGCACGACCACCGGGAGGTCGCGGTCCCGACCGGGAGCGATCAGGTGGCCGAAGGGGTTGGCCTCGACGAAGGGACGCCACTCCGCCTCACCGAGGGTGGCGTCGACCGGGGCGGTGTACACGGCCGGGCGATTCAGGCGCGCGTCTCGAGCTCGTCCATCGATTCGGCGCGGTGCCGGGCGTAGTCGACCTTGCCGTTGGGGGCTCGTCCGATGGTCTCGACCACCCGCACCCGGCGGGGCGCCTTGTAGTGGGCCAGGCGCTTTTTGACGTGCTCGATGAGCTCGGTCTCCGACGGCGCACGTATCGCGGGGTCGAGCTCGACCGCCGCCACCACCTGTTCGCCGTAGGTCGGGTGCGGGATCCCCACCACCACGGCGTCGCGCACGGCGTCGTGGGTCTTGAGCGCCTCTTCGACCTCTTCGGGGAAGATCTTCTCGCCCCCCGAGTTGATGGAGACCGAGCCGCGGCCGAGCAGGTGGATGGAACCGTCGGCCCGGACCTGGGCGAAGTCGCCGGGGATGGAGTAGCGCACGCCGTCGATGGTCCGAAAGGTGCGGTCGGACTTATCCGGATCTTTGTAATAGCCGAGGGGATTGCGGCCCCCGAGAGCCAGGATCCCGATCTCCTCGGAGCCGGGCGCCACCTCGGCGCCCTCCTCGGTGAGGACCTTGACGTCGGGACCGAGGGTGAAGGTGGCGGTGGCCGCCGCGTTGGCCCCGCCGGAGATCGACATGCCCATCCCGAGGGCTTCCGACGAGCTGAAGGCATCCACCAGCAGCATGTCGGGGTGGTGGGCCAGCAGTTGCTGCTTGATGTCCTCGCTCCACATGGCCCCCGACGAGATCACCATGGCCAGGGAGCTCAGGTCCCAGTGCCCGGGCTGGGCGTCGAGGGCGCTGATCAAGGGCCGGGAGAAGGGATCTCCGACGATGACCAGGCCGCTCACCTTCTCGCGCTCGACCGTATCGAGCAGCTCGATCGGGTCGTACTTGCGGTGCTCGAGCAGGGCGATCCGCCCGCCCTCGGCCAGGACGGTGTTGGCGGTGAACCCGCCCGTGCCGTGCATGAGCGGGCAGGCCGGCATCAGGGTGAGCTCTATAGGAGTGGTCGAGACCGCCTCCCGGACCGCGTCGAGCCCGCCGTCGACCGGATAGTTGCGCACGCCCCCGGTGATCAGGCGGGCGAAGAGGTCGTCCTGGCGCCACATGACCCCCTTGGGCATGCCGGTGGTGCCGCCGGTGTAGAGCATGAAGAGGTCGTCGCCGCTACGGCCCCACGGCGCTGTGGTGCGTGCGATGGCCGACTTGGCCGCCTCCTCGTAGGGGGTGGCCCAGTCCGGGCAGGGCCCCGAGCCGTCATCGACCCAGACCCAACCCTTGACGGCGGGGACCCGGTCCATGATGCCCTCGATGCGCTCGACGAAGGAGCCGTGGAAGACCACGGCCACCGCGTCGGCGTTCTCCCACAGGTAGCTCAGCTCGTCGTCGCCGTAGCGGTAGTTGGTGTTGACCGGGACCAGGCCGATCTTGACGGCGGCGAAGAGCGTCTGGAGGTACTCGGGGCCGTTGTACATGTAGACGGCGACCTTGTCCTGTTGCACGACACCCAGATCGAGCAGGAACTGGGCGATGCCATCGGCCCCTCGGTCGAATTCGCCCCAGCTCATGCGTTGGCCGCCCTGGGTGATGGCAATGGCGTCGGGCTGGATGTCCGCCACGGTCTCCCACACATCCCCGTAGTTCCAGTTGGTCATGGACCGCTCCTCTTATCGCCTATTGGTGTATCTGGTGCTGGTCGTGCTGCCTGCTGCCTGCTGCCTGCTTGCCTGCTGCCTGCTGCGTGCTGCGTGCTGCCTGCTGCGTGCTGCCTGCTGCGTGTTGCGAACTCCGTGCCGCCTGCTGCCTGCCGCCGCCGTGCCGCCTGCTGCCTGCTGGTGCCGGCGCGTGCGATGCGGCGGTCAGCCTACGCTCCTGGCGTGGATCTTGGCCTTCCGGGTGACGACGATGGCCGCCGCACCGAGGTGAGGGCGTGGTTGGCGGCCAACCGGCATCCAAGCGGGCGACAGCTGGCCGAGGCCGGTTACGTGGTGCCCCACTGGGCCCCGCCGTTCGGGCGTGACGCCGATCCCATCACCCAGCTGCTCATTGATGAGGAGCTCCGCGCCGCCGGCATCCGCCGCCCCCTCAACCCGATCGGCATCGGCTGGGCCGGGCCGACGCTGATGTACGCCGGCACCGAGGAGCAGAAGCAACGATGGTTGTGGCCCCTGCTCTCGGGCGAGGAGTTCTGGTGCCAGCTCTTCAGTGAGCCGGGGGCCGGGTCCGACCTTGCCGCGCTGACGACCCGGGCCGAGCGCGACGGCGACCGCCCCGACGCAGACTGGGTGGTCAACGGCCAGAAGGTGTGGACGAGCTACGCCCACATCGCCAAATGGGGGATCCTGCTGGCCCGGACCGACCCGTCGGCGGCCAAGCATGCGGGTATCTCGTACTTCGTCTGCCCCATGGATGCTCCAGGAATTGAGGTCCGGCCGCTGGTCGACATGACGGGGGAGCACGCCTTCAACGAGGTGTTCTTCGATGACGTCCGCATCCCGGCGGACCACCTCATCGGGGCGGAGCACGGTGGCTGGGAATTGGCCAAAGTCACCCTGGGCAACGAGCGGGTGTCCTTGTCGGGGGAGGGCGCCCTCTGGGGCATGGGGCCGACAGCCGACGACCTGGTCGACCTGATCCGGGACGCCGGGGGCGCTCCCGATCCGGTGTTGCGGGACCGCCTGGTGTCGGTGTGGATGGAGAGCCAGATCTTGCGGGTGCTGCGGCTGCGGATGGTCTCTGCGGTCCTGGCGGGCCGGGCCCCCGGGGCCGAGGCCTCGGTGCGCAAGGCCATCGCCGACGCACACGGTCAGCACGTGATGAACGTGGCTCGCGACCTGGCCGGGCCCTTTGGCATGGTCACGGGGACGGACCCCGTCGGTGGCTGGGGACCCAAGCGGGCGGGCCCGGCGGATGGGGCGCGGGATGGGTCGCAGGCTGGGGAGGCTGGGTCGGGCGACGCGATGGGGAGTGCGGCGGAGGGCGATGGGTGGGGCGACGCCACCTGGTCCCGGGGGTTCCTGTACTCGCCGGCGTTGACCGTCGGGGGCGGCACCGCGGAGGTCCAGCGCAACATCGTGGCGGAGAAGGTGCTGGGCCTGCCGCGGGACGCGTAGCATCACGGCATGGTCGGTGACCTGGTCGACCCGCGGCGCCACGAGCCGGCCTTCGTCCTCGGCGAGCGCGAGATGCTCGAGGGATGGCTGGAGTTCCACCGCCTCACCCTGCTCCTCAAGTGCGAGGGCCTGAGCGACGAGGGCCGCAAGCGCCGACCGGTACCCTCCTCGCTCCTTTCGCTCCACGGATTGGTTCGCCACATGGCCGAGGTCGAGCGGGGCTGGTTCGGCAGCGTGTTGCTGCGCCGTCCCGAGACGCCGTCGATCTGGGAGGACCCCGAGCTCGAGGACAGTGAGATGTTCCCGCTCGGTGATGCCGACTGGGACGCGGATCTTGCGGCGTGGCAGGCCGAGTGCGATGCCAGCCGTCGGGCGGCCTCGGCGCACGAGCTCGAGGACACCGGCCTGCGGCACGGAATTCCGTGCTCGCTGCGATGGATCTACACCCACATGATCGAGGAGTACGCCCGCCACAACGGGCACGCCGACCTGATCCGCGAGCTGATCGACGGCGACGTGGGTTGCTGAATCGGGGGCCGGGGGAGCGGTCGTCGATGACTGAACCGGGGCCCCGGGGCCGGAGCCAGGTCGAGTGAGCGGTCCGGCCTGTTGGTCCGGCCCGCTGGTTCGCCCATTGGTTCGGCCTGCCCGCTCGGCCTGCAGGAGCGGACTCGATTGGTTCTGCTCCTTGGTACGGGTCCGCTGGTTCGGCTCGGTTGGGCTAGGTCCCGAGCGGTCCGGCGTTGGCGAAGCCCTGGCGCACGCCCTGGCCGGCTCGAGCCGTCAGCTGCTCGGGCTCATAGAGCATGAGGTAGGCGTTGACGGCGTGGTCCCGTGAGCGGTTCTTGAAGACCTCGGCCAGGATCGCCGGGTCGTCGGACTCGTCCTCGTGGACGAAGACCTCGAGGATGGGCGTGTTGGTCATGAGCTGGGCCGTCATGATCCCCGTCGAAGCCTCGTGCGCGCATACCTTGTCGACCTGCTCCTTCCCGGGCATACCGAGGGCCACCACGATCCGGCACCCGTCCTCCTCGATCAGCTTCTTGGCCGCCACGGCCAGGTCCTTGAAGCCCGGCACGGTACGCCGGATGGTGGTGAAACGGGAGCCGTATCCAGGGCATTCGGCCAGCGCGGCCAGCGCCTCGCCGCCCATGTCGTAGCGGGCGAACATGGTGTCGACCACGCCGATTCGGTCCATGCACCATTCTCGCGCAATGGACCGCCGGCTCAGGTTGGTCGAGAATCAGTGGCTGTGAGCAGAGAATCGGTCGACGGGCATTGGGTCGGGAGAGAATCGGTCGAGGGGGATTGGGTCGAGAGGGACGCCGCCGTCGTCTGGCATGGCTTCACGCAGATGGCGGCGTATGCGGAGAATGCCCCCCTGGTCATCGATCGCGCCGAAGGCCGTGAGCTGATCGACGCCGAGGGGCGCCGGTACCTCGATGCCATCTCCTCGCTCTGGGTCAACACCCTTGGCCACGGGGTACCCGAGCTGAATGCTGCGCTGATGGCCCAAGCCGGCAAGGTGGCCCACTCCACCATGCTGGGCAACGGGAACACCGTGGTGGTGGAGCTGGCCGAGGCGCTGGCCCCCGTGGTGCCGGTGGACGACCCCCACTTCCTTTTCGCGGCCGATGGCGCGGTGGCGGTCGAGCAGGCCCTGAAGATCGCCTACCAGTACTGGGTGAACCGGGGTGTGGCCGGCCGCACGCGGTTCTTGGCCCTGGGCGACGCCTACCACGGCGACACCATTGGCTCCCTGTCGCTCGGGGATGGTGGCGTGTTCAGCGCGGTGTTCGAGCCCCTGTGTTTCCCGGTGGTGCGGACCCCCGGCTACGGCGACCCCGGTTGGGCAGCCAAGGCGTGTGCCGCCGTGCAGGCCCAGGCTGGGGAATTGGCGGCCGTCGTCATAGAGCCAATGGTGCAGGGGGCGGCGGGCATGTTGTGTGCGTCCCCGGACGACGTGCGCGCCCTGGGCGAAGCGTGCCGGTCGGCCGGCGTCCTGCTGATTTGCGATGAGGTGGCTACCGGTTTTGGGCGCACCGGCACGTTGTTCGCCTCCGAGCAGTGCGGCGTGCGACCCGATCTGATGTGTGTCGGCAAGGGGATCACCGGCGGGTATCTCGCCATGTCGGCCACGGTGGCCTCGGGTGAAGTGTTCGAGGCCTTCCTGGGCCCCGACCTCGGGCCCCAGACCTTCTTCCACGGCCATTCCTACGGCGGCAACGCACTGGCGGCCGCGGTGGCGTTGGAGCACCTGCGGCTTATCGAGGCGTGGGGCGTGCTGGCGGCAGTGCGCGAGCGGGCCGAACAGCTGCGCCGACTGCTCGCTTCGCGCATCGACGGCCGTGCCGGCGTGGCCGCGGTGCGGCAACGAGGCCTCATGGTGGGGATCGAGCTGGCGCCGCCGAGGCCCGGGCTGCGCTGGGGCCGCCGGGTCTGCGCCGGAGCGGTGGAGCGTGGCGTGCTGCTGCGGCCGCTGGGAGACGTCGTGGTGATCATGCCGCCGCTCACGATCACTGCGGAGGAGATCGTCCGGATCGTGGACGCGCTGGAGGCGTCCCTCGAGGAAGTCGTTGGGCTCTGAATGGGCTGTAACGAGGTCGTGACCAGGCCTGACGTGACGTGGCCGGGCCTGACGTGAACAGGCCCGATAAGACCAGGCGCGAGCAGACCGTGACCGATAAGGACCGGCCCGATAAGGACCGGCCCGATAGGGACCGGCTCGATAAGGACCGGCTCGATAAGGACCGGCTCACGCGAACAGGACCGAGCCGTTGACGAGCCGCCAGGCATTGCCGCAGGTGTGGGCCAACCGGGTGCAAGCCCAGCTCGATGAGGTTGTCGACAGCGGCCGTTGGCGTTCGCCCCGGGAGTTCGACGCCCGTGGGCCGGTTGGTGCGCTCGAAGGGGTGCCGTCCCGCCAGCCGGTGGTCTCCTTCGCCTCCAATGACTACCTGGGCTTGAGCGTGCATCCGGCCGTGGTGGAGGCGGCCGGCCGGGCGCTGGCAGCGCTGGGGTACCGGGGCGGGGGCATCGCGGTTGGTGACCGGATCCCGCCCGGTGCACGCAGCGTTGGAGCAAGCCCTGGCCGAATGGAAGGGCACCGAGGCCGCTGTCTGCTTCCCGACGGGGTTCGCGGCCAACTTGGGCGTGCTCAGCGTCCTTGGTGGGCCCGATGTGCGGGTGTTGTCGGACGAGCTGAATCACGCCAGCATCATCGATGGGTGCCGGCTTTCCCGGTCGAAAGTCTCGATCTACCGTCACGCTGACATGGCCCACTTGGAGGAGCTGTTGGCGGGGGATGGCGCTTCGGACCGCGCCATTTCGGACAGCGGCACTCAGGGCGGTGGAGGTTTGGGCCATGGTGGCCCGAGTGGTGGTGGCAACGACGGTCACACCGCCACGCTGACGTTGGTGGTCACCGACTCGGTCTTCTCCATGGATGGGGATGCGGTCCCAATAGAGGAGATCGCCGCGCTGTGCCGCCGCCACCGCGCCCTCCTCCTCCTCGATGAGGCCCACGCCGTACTCGGCCCCGATCTCCCGGCTCCCGACGTTGGCGGCAGCGGCGAACGAAACAGCGAGGGCGACGGCGACGGCGTCGGCAACAGCGCCGGCACGGCAGCGGCCACGGCAGCGGCCACGGCAGCGGCAACGATCTCATGCTCGTCCGGGTGGGGACGCTGTCCAAGACGCTCGGTTCGCTTGGCGGTTTCGTCGCCGGCCCTCGCACCGTGATCGACCTGCTCATCAACCTCGCCCGCCCTTACATCTTCACCACCGCCCTCTCGCCGGCCGACGCTGCCGCAGCATTGGCGGCCCTGGGCGTCCTGCGCTCGCCCGAAGGCGATGCCCTGGTCACACGCCTGCGGACCTGGGTCGATGCGGTGGCCGGCCCCCACCACCCCAGCCCCATCGTCCCGGTGGTCCTCGGCAGCGAGGAGCGGGCGCTCGAGGCATCAGCGATGCTGCTCGACGACGGCCTCTGGGTGCCCGCCATCAGACCACCGACGGTCCCGGTGGGGACCAGTCGCCTGCGGGTCACGCTCTCGGCCGCACACACCGAGGTCCAGGTGGCCCAGCTCGTCGGCGCCCTGAGCCCCCTTCGGGCGGCTGCCTTGGCCGAATCTCGCTGACGAGCGTGTCCCAGCGTCCCAAGGGCCCCACGCGTCCCGAGCGTCCTATACGACCCCCGCGCCCTGAGCGCCCCCCGCGCCCTGAGCGCCCCCCGCGCCCCCAGCGCCCCCTCGGACCTGAGCACCTGGTGGTCGTCGTTGGGACCGGGACTGAGGTAGGGAAGACCTGGGTGTCCGCCCTGCTCCTGACCACGCTTCGCGAGGCGGGGTTGACCGTGTCTGCCCGCAAGCCAGCCCAGTCGTTCGACCCCGACGACGATCCCATCGGTTTCGACTCAGCGATTTTGGGTGCAGCAACCGGGGAGGCTTCTGAGGTGGTGTGCCTGCCGCATCGCTGGTACGCGCTGGCCATGGCGCCACCGATGGCGGCGGACGCGCTCGGGCGCCCGCGATTTATCGTGACCGACCTCGTGGGCGAATTGGTATGGCCCTCACCTCGAGTTGAGGTGGGCCTCGTCGAGAGCGCAGGGGGAGTGCGCTCACCCCAGGCGGATGACGGCGACGCCGTGGCGCTGGTGCGTGAACTCTCACCTGATGTGGTCGTGCTGGTGGCCGAAGCCGGACTGGGCTCGATCAACAACGTGCGCCTGTCACTCGATGCCCTGCCGCCTGACATCCCGGTCACGGTGGTCCTGAATCGATTCGAAGTCGGGAATGAGCTGCATCGGCGCAATCGAGCCTGGCTGATGGAGCGAGACGGAGTTGCCGTGTTGACGCTCCCTGAAGACGCATTGCTCCTGGCCAGTGTCGTGAGGAATGTGTCGCTCGCCTGAGACCATTTATCTACGATGAAGGCGAGAGAGGCGCAGAGGGCGGCTACCGAACCAACTGATCCGAATGATCCGAAGGGGCCAACGGAGCGAACGGAGCCAATGGGGCTTCCCGGGCAAACGGAGCGAAGAATGCGGCGCAGGCCACCATCCCGTTCGTTCGGAGGGGACGAGCGGTCCCTGGAGCTGGCGGACCGAATGCGTGAACTCGTTCGCTCGATCTCGTCACTTCAGCGAGAACTTTTGGCGGACGTGGCGGAGTTCGATCGGGCGGAGGCGTGGCGGGGCGATGGGGCGATATCGATGCGGGCGTGGCTGACGGAGCGCTGCGGTGTCAGCAGCGGAACAGCCGGGGCATGGACGCAGACGGCCGCCCGGCTCGAATCGCTCCCACACCTGACCGACGCACTGGCGGAGGGCTCTCTCTCCTTCGATGCTCTGGCCCCTCTGGCCGAGGTGGCCACCGCCGCTACCGACGCGCAACTCGCCGCGAAGGCCGTGCACTGGAGCGTCAAGCAAATACGAGAACTCGTTGCGTCGCACAAGGACACCACGGACGCGGCAGCCGCCCGTGATTTTGCACATCGCACGTTGCGGCTGAATGATGCCAAGGGTGCGATCTGGATCTCTCTGCCCAAGGACGACTATGCGTGGGTCAAGGCCAGCTTGATTGCTGAGGTGCGCGGTCGTGACGACTGGGATTCCGGCGGGTCCAACGTGGCCGGCCCGAGTGGCGATCCCCGCGATGCTGCCCAGTCGGGAGCGAGGAGCGATCCCCTGGGCTACGTGCCGTTCGATCAACGCCTCTGCGATGTCTTCGTTGATCTGTTCCGCACCGGAAACGCCACTTCGCACCCCCAGCCCGGCCGGGATGCAGACCGCCGCGTCGGACTTCGTCCGACCATGGTGGTGCACGTTGATTTTGGATGGCTCAGCGGGTCGAGTGAGAAGGGTATCGGCCAGATACCGGGCACAGGCTCTGTCTCACGCCAGGTGGCGCGACGACTGGCGTGTGATGCCAATATCGTTTTCTCCCTTGACGGACACGATGGTTCCATTCTCGATCAGAAGCGACTCCGTCGAAGTCCCACGAGGGCGCAGCGGATGGAGATCGCCCGCCGAGACGGGGGATGCCGCTTTCCGAGTTGCTCGTTCGTCGACTTCACCGAGGTCCACCACATCCGTCCGTGGGAAAAGGGCGGGGAAACGAATCAGTCGAATCTGCTCACGCTGTGCGATCGCCATCATCGAGCCGTCCACGAATTGGGTTGGTCAGTTGAAGGGGACGCCGAGGGCCTGATGACCTTCACGGGACCCCATGGCCGCGCCATGACCTCGATGCCATCACCAACATGGCGGGCGCATCCAATGCGACGTTGAAGGTCTGTGTTGAAGGTCGTTGACGTTGCAGGTCGTTGATGTTGAAGGTCTGTGGTAAAGGTCGTTGACGTTGCAGGTCGTTGACGCTGCAGGTCGTTGACGTTGCAGGTCGGTGTTGAAGGGTCGGTGTTGAAGGTCGGCGTTGCAGGTCGGCGTTGCAGGTCGGCGTTGCAGGTCGGCGTTGCAGGTCGGCGTTGCAGGTCTAGTCGGAGTGCAGTTCGGGGTGGTCCCGACACCGAGCCACCCAGCCTGTCGGCCTCACCGTCACTGACATCCGGCGCCCACATCGAGGACAGAACCTCGGTGGGTCAAGTGCGCTGCCGCATCCGGAGCACTCCGTACGTGGCTGGCCGCAACTGGAGCAAAAGGAGGGGGTGGGAGTGGAAGCCGAGGGGCGGGCGGGTGCGTTCACCTCGATGGCACCTCGAGAGCGGCCCCCTAAATGGCCGCGGTGAGGGCTCCGATAGGCATGCGCAGGTCCTCGAGCATCTGGAGATCCTCCTCGGAGGAGCGGCCCAGTGTGGTCAGGTAATTGCCCACAATGAGGGCGTTGATGCCGGCCGTCATCCCGATGGCCTGGAGGTCTCGGAGGGTGACTTCCCGCCCGCCGGCATAGCGGAGGATGACCGAGGGTAGGGCAAGGCGGAAAAGTGCGATCCAGCGGATGGCTTCCCAGGCGCCCACGACGGGCCGCTCGCCGAGGGGTGTGCCGGGCCGCGGGTTGAGGAAGTTGACGGGGACTTCGGTCGGCTCGAGCTCCTGGAGCTGCAGGAGTAGTTCGACCCGCTGGGCATCCGACTCGCCCATGCCGATGAGGGCGCCGCAGCAGAGCTCCATGCCGAGTTCCCTGACGAGACGACAGGTCTCGGCCCGCTCGTCCCAGGTGTGGGTGGTGACGATCGATGGGAAGAAGGACCGAGCCGTCTCGACGTTGTGGTTGTACCGGTGCACCCCGCCGTCCGAGAGTCGTCTGGCTTGATCCTCGGTGAGGATGCCGGCGCTGACTGCGACGTTGAGCCCCGTCTCGGTGTGAATGAGGGGGACCAGTTCGAGGATGCGTTGCAGCGTGCGCTCGTCCGGGCCGCGGACAGCCAACACGATGCAGAACTCCGATGCGCCGAGCGCTGCGGTCTCGCGGGCCGCGGCCAGGACCTCCGCGGGGTCGAGGAAGGGAGTGCCCTTGACCGGAGTGTCGAAGCGAGAGGACTGGGAGCAGAAATGGCAGTCCTCCGGGCACCCGCCAGTCTTCGCCGAGAGGATCCCTTCGATCTCCACCTGCGGCCCGCACCAAGCCAGGCGGACCTGGTGAGCCAGCGAGGCCAGGGCCATGACGGCACCGTCGGGGAGCTGGCTCAGTGCAGTCAGTTCGGGCTCGTTGAGAAGGCGGCGCTCATCGAGCAGGGCGTGCTCAGCGCCGACGATGACCGAGCGTTCAGCGGCGGTCAGGGCCACCTGGGGGGCCGGCGGCGCCGAAGAGGGCAGTGGCGTCGAAGAGGGCCGTGTCGGCGAAGGGATAAGTGCCTCCGAAGGGGGTGGCGGGGTTTCGCTGGTTCGGAACGAGACTGGGCTTCCGGTGGGCACCGCGCACACGGTAGTGGCAGGGTGGGACCCTTCGGTACTTGGCCCGAAGACCAGAGCGCACGATGGAGGCAACGATGGCTTGGGATTTCTCGACCGAACCCGAGTTCGAAGAGCAATTGGCATGGATGCGTGGCTTCGTGAGGGAGGAGGTCTTCCCTCTCGAGACGCTCGAGCTCACCTATGACCAGGTCAGGGTGGCGGTGCGCCCGCTGCAGGAGCAGGTCAAGTCCCATGGGCTGTGGGCGGCTCACCTGCCACCCGAGTTGGGGGGCATGGGCTTCGGTCAGGTACGGCTCGGCCTCATGCACGAGATTCTGGGCCAATCGCCGTTAGCCCCGGTCGTCTTTGGCAACAATGCGCCCGATTCGGGCAATGCCGAGCTCCTGGCGGTGGGAATCGAGACTTCGGGCAACGAGGAGCAGCGACGAAAGTGGTTGCAGCCCCTCCTTGACGGCGACCTTCGGAGCGCCTTCTCCATGACCGAACCCAACACCGCCGGCTCGGACCCCACGCTGCTGACCACTTCGGCGATTCGCGACGGCGATGAGTACGTGCTCAACGGGCACAAGTGGTTCACCAGCAACGGGTCGGTGGCTGACTTTCTCATTGTGATGGCGGTGACCAATCCGGATATCCATCCGTATCAGGGGTCATCCATGCTCATCGTGCCCGTCGATACACCCGGAGTCGACATTGTGCGCGATGTCTCCACCATGGAAGACCCCCACACCCCCTATGGCCGGTTTGGGAATCACGCCGAGATCGTGTACCAGGACGTGCGGGTTCCCGTCGGGAACTTGATCGGCCGAGAGGGCGACGGCTTCCAGCTGGCCCAGCAGCGACTCGGGCCGGGCCGCATCCACCACTGCATGCGCTGGCTGGGCCAGTCGCGCCGCGCCTTTGACATGCTGTGCGAGCGCGCCGTGTCGCGCTACGCACATGGCTCGGTGTTGGCGGAGAAACAGACGATCCAGAATTTGGGTGGCTGACTCGCTGGCCGAGATGCAGGCGGCCCGACTCATGACTTTGCACGCGGCGTGGAAGATGGATCAGGAGGGCCAGGCCGCGGCGCGGGTCGAGATCGCGATGATCAAGTACTTCGGCGCCACGGTCCTCTACAACGTCATCGATCGAGCCCTACAGGTGCACGGATCCCTGGGCTACTCCTGTGACCTGCCGCTGGAGTCGATGTACCGGGCCGCCCGCGCGGCCCGGCTCTACGACGGCCCCGATGAGGTGCATCGTCAGACCGTGGCTCGGCGGATTCTGAAGGGCTACACGGCGACCGAGGTGCCCACCGAGCACATCCCCACCCGGCGGCTCGAGGCGCAACGCAGGTTCGCAGACCTACTCGAAATGCTTACGGCTGACGCATGAACTCGACACCGACTGGGACCCAGGCCCATGAACTCCAAGGCTGACGCCTGAACTCCGACGCCCAGGCCGACTGGACTAGTGGAAGACCAGTGGGGCACGGCGGATGCCCGCGATGACCGGGCTGGCAGTGCGGGAAACGTTCCCGGCTAACTCGACGGTGGCGAAGCGGTTGAGCAGCTCGTCGAGGACGACCCGAGCCTCGAGGCGGGCCAGAGCGGCACCGAGGCAGAAGTGGGGCCCGAACCCGAAGCTCAGGTGCGGATTCGGTTGACGGTCGATTCGTAGCTGATCGGCGTCGGCCCCGAACACCGATTCGTCGCGGTTGGCTGAGGCATAGATCAGCAATACCGGATCGCCCTCGGCTATGGGCTGGGCGCGAATAGTCGTCGGGTGAGCGGCCGTGCGCATGAACGAAATGACCGGCGTGGTCCAGCGCAAGAGCTCCTCGACCGCACTCGGGAGGAGGGACCGGTCAGCCCGCATCGCCGACCACTGCTCAGGTCGTTCCGCAAGGGCAACGAGACCGCCCGAGAGCAAATTTCGTGTCGTCTCGTTGCCGGCCACCAACAGTTGAATCAAGAACATGGCCAACTCGGCTTCACTGAGTTGCTCGCCCTCCGCCCCACCCGCGGCAGTCCCACCCACAGACGCCCCACCCGCGGAGCTCCCACGGGCGGAGCTCCCACCCGCCGAGCTCCCACGGGCGGAGCTCCCACCCGCCGCGTTACCGCCATCCGATTCAGCCGTAGCCAACACAGAGACCAAGTCGTCCGTCGGCTCGGCCCGGCGCTGCTCGGCGACGTCGATCAGGTATGTCCACATTTCGATCTGCAGCCGCTCCCGCTCCTCGGACGACCGGTCGCTCTCACCCGGGATCACCGCCTCGGACCATTCGTAGAATCGGGGCCATTGTTCGCCGTCGACACCAAGGAGCTCGCAGATGACCTGCAGGGGGTACGGCACGGATAGCGCGCTCACGATATCGACGGGGGCACCAACCGGGAGCTGCCCGATCAGGGCCTGGGCCTTGGCGGTGACACCCGCCTCCATAAGGCGGACGATCGATGGTTTGAACCCGGGCTGGACGAGGCGTCGGTAGCGGGTGTGTTGCGGAGGGTCGGTGTGCATCATGGTGGGCGGCGAGTCGTAGGTCGTGCCGATCTCGTCGACCAGGATTCCCCGCGAGGAACAGAAGGTCTCGGGGTCGGTGCCTATGGCCGCCACCTCGGGATGGGTGGTCACGGTCCAGAAGCCGCCCGCCCATTCGTCGGGTTCGTGCCAGGCCACCGGCGCAGTACGTCGTAGCTCGGCGTAGAGAGCGAAGGGATCGCCGCCCTGGTACAGCTGCGGGTCGGTGAGGCGGGCTACCAGCCGGCTGGAGTCGGCCGCGGAGATCACGAAGACCTAGACAATCAGGCCGTTGGGCCGAGGATCACCCTGGGCCTCGAGCAGGGCGTAGTAGGCCCCCAGGGTCCCAGGCCCATCGCTCACCGACTCCACCGACCCGTCGGCCGCCAGGTTCAACAGGGCTCCCTCGATAATGAAGCACACGTCCGTGTCCTCTCCGTTGTCGTCGGGCACGTGCAACGTATGGATCGAGTTGGCCGGCTCGAACAGATACGACCCGGCGGTTACGTAGAAGTCGTATTCGAGATAGTGCCATCGGCCGGCCGAGGTATACGCGTCAACCGATCCGGTGTGGCGATGAGTCTGGAGCAAGACGCCGGGGCGGAAACGGTTGAGTATGACCCAGGTGCCGTGGAGCGTGTCGAAGCGCAGCACCTTGAGCAGCACACCGGTACCGGTGTCGGCCCAGGGAGCGTCGCCGGGGCCGACGAGACGCACCACATCTTCTTCACTGGCTATGGACATGGGTGACTCCCCTCATTTCTTTATCCGGCCCAACCTCGACCCGGCCCAACCTCGACCCGGCCCAACCTCGACCCGGCCCAACCTCGACCCGGCCCAACCTCGACCCGGCCCAACCTCGACCCGGCCTTTCCACTTATCCAATCATGCCGCGATTGGGTCATGGCGCGACGGGGGCTCGCACGTCGAGGTCGAGCGCCGCTTCGAGCGCCGCAGCCGTCCGCAAGACCACCAGGTCGCCGTGCTGCGGCCCGATCAACTGCAGCCCTATGGGCAATCCGGCCTCCGTCAGCCCCGCGCATACGGTGGCGGCCGGCGAGCGGGTCATGTTGAAGGGGTAGGTGAACTGGACCCAGTTCGGCGTCGACGTTCCATTGACGACACTGGCGCCGCTCGGCCCGACCAGAGGCGCCGTTCCCGAGCAGGTGGGCGTGATGAGGATCCGCACCTCATGGAACAGTTCGACCAGGGCCAGGTTCATCTCGTGGCACTTATCGATGGCCTGTACCACCTGTTCGCCGGTGGTGGCCTTCGAAGCGTCGACGATGGCCCGCAGCACCGGGTCGACTTCGTCCCACCTCGGCGAGCCGAAGAAGGGGCGCATCGTGCGGAGCTGGCAGACTCCCATCAGGGTGAGCCAGTCGCCGACCGGGTCGTGATCGAAGACGGTCTCGATGGTCGTGACGTCGGCTCCCAGCGACTCGAGCACGGCAACGGCGCGCTCGCACGAGGCCAGCACCTCACGGTCGACCTCGGCGTACCCGAGGGTGGGGGCCCAGGCCACCCGCACCGGCACGTGGGGGTCCTCCAGCGCGGCCAACCACGATGCTTCGGGGCGCGGCAGGGCGCGCAGGTCGGTCGGCTCGGGGCCGACGGCCACATCGAGCGCCGTCACGACGTCGGAGATGCGACGGGCCATGGGACCGCTCGTAGAGAGGTCCAACCACCCCGGCGGCGCCGTACCGCCACCGGGGACCCGCCCGAGCGAGGACTTCATGCCCGAAAGGCCGCAGCAGGCTGACGGAATGCGGATGGACCCGCCGCCGTCGGATCCGGTGGCCAGGGGCACCATGCCGGCGGCCAGGGCGGCCGCGGCGCCGCCCGAGGATCCCCCCGGCCCATAAGCGGGGTCGAAGGGGTTGGCGGTGGGGCCGAAGAGGGCGTTGGTCGTATTGGCAGACCAGGCGAACTCCGGCGTGTTGGTCTTGCCGACGATCACGCACCCGGCGGCCCGCAGACGGGCCACGAAGGGGATATCGGAGGTCGCGGGCGGGGCATCGGCCAGAAGGGGTGAGCCGAACGTCGTGGCGTACCCGATGGCGTCCTGGTTGTCCTTGACGGCCAGCGGGATGCCCGCCAGGGGTCCGGGATCACCGCCCGACGCGATCACCTCGTCGATCCCGGCGGCCTCCGCCAGTGCCCGTTCCCCGTCGATGGCCACAAAGGCGTGGTAGGTCGGATCGAGCGCCTCGATCCTTTCGAGGGCGGCCTGGGTGAGCTCACGGGCGCTGACGGCACGGCTGCGGACCTGGCGGGCCAGGTCGGCCACAGAAGTGGCTCGAAAATCCATCAGGCGAAATCCATCAGCGGAGGACCATCAGCGGAAATCCATCAGCGGGCAGCGGCCGCGCTGGGGGAGAGGCCGGCCACCACGTCGTCCAGATCGACGCCGAACGGGATAACGGCCAGGGCGGGAACGGTGACACCGTTGTCGACGTAGCGCTGGATATGAGCCCGGCAGGCATCGACGGGCCCATGCACGATAAGGGCGTCGACCACCTCGTCGGGGATGGCGGCCAATGCGCCCTTGCGGTCGCCGGCGGCCCAAGCGTCCCACATGCCTTGGAGGGCGGGCCCGCGGCCCAGCCAGCGGTGGAACTCGGCGTAGGCCTCGACGTTGAGGTACGCGGTGATCATGCGGCGGCCGATGGCCCGGGCCACGTCGGGGTCTTCGTGAGGGATGACGAAGATGCGGGCCACGATCTCCTTGCCCGATCCACCACCCTTCTCGACTTCGGCCACCGCCTTGGCGACATCTTCGGCGCTGAGCCAGTTGAGGATGGCGCCGTCGCCCTCTTTGCCGGCCAGGTGGAGCATGCCCGGGCGCAAGGCGGCCAGGTAGAGGGGGGGCAGCTCCTCGGGGACACGGGCCAGGCGGAATCCCGTCACGTGGAAGGTCTCGTAGTTCTCGGTGATCTTCTCGCCGGTGAGGGCCAGCCGGAGGAACCGCAGGGTGTCACGGACCCGGCGGTACTGGTTCGTGAAGTCCAACCCGTTCCAGCCGGCCACGATGATCTCGGACGAGGCTCCGAGCCCGAAGGCGAACTGTCCCGGTGCGGCGTCGGCCATGGAGGCGACGCTTTGGGCCATGAGCGCGGGCCCCCGGGTATAGGCCGGGGTGATGGCCACGCCGAGCTTCAGCTCGGGCTCCCAGGCCGCGGCGAGCGCCAAGGGGGTCAAGCCGTCAGACCCGTCGACCTCGGCCGACCAGACGTCGGTGTAGCCGAGCCGGCGCAACGTGGCGAACTGTTCCCGGTGTGCGTGCAGGGGAATGCCATCGAAGGGGATGGTGATGCCGTATCGAGCAGGGCCGGACGGGGAGAGGGTGGAGTAGGTGGAGTCGGTGGAGTCGGTGGAGTCGGTGGAGTCGGTGGATGGTGGAGGTGGAGTCGGTGGAGCGGTAGTGGAGTACGGTGGTCATGCGTCGATCCTCGCTGTCGGGCCGTCTGTGACATCAGCATCTTCGGGCGTGGTGCTCTCGGTAGGAGAGTCGGCGTCATCGGCGGCCAGGGCCAGCTCCGTCTGGTGCTCCATTTCGTCGTCGGACGAGGGGACGACGATCCCCTGCCGGGCCATGCCGGCTTCCATGCGGCGGATCACCGTCTCGATGACCTGCACCCGCCCGAAACGCTTGTGCTCCGACGAGATGACGTCCCAGGGCGCCAGCGGTCCGTTGGTCCGGCGCAGCATGTCGTTCACCGCCTCGGTGTACTGCGGACGCTTGTCGCGGTTGCGCCAGTCCTCGGAGGTCAACTTCCAGGACTTGAGTGGATCGTCGCGCCGGCGCTCGAACCGGCGCAGTTGCTCGCCGTGGGAAAGATGCATCCAGAGTTTGATCACGATCATGCCCTCTTCGGCCAGCGTGTGCTCGAAGTCATTGATCTCGTCGTAGGCCCGGCGCCATTGTTCCTCGGTGCAGAGGTTCTCCACCCGCTCGACCAGTACCCGGCCGTACCAACTGCGGTCGAAGATCGTCATGCCACCCCAGCCGGGCAGGGGGGGCCAGAAGCGCCAGAGGAAGTGGTGGCGCAGCTCATCGTGGGTGGGGGCAGAGAACGGGGCGATGTGGACGTGTCGCGGATCGAGCGGATCGCACAGCCGGCGAATGGCGCCGCCCTTCCCGGCGGCGTCCCACCCTTCGAAAACGACACAGACCGGCGGCCCCAGTTTCCCCCCGGCCAGCTGGCCACCATTGATGAGGCGCAGATGCAGCAGCCGGATTTGGGCGGCGTGGAGGCGCTTCTCCTCTTCGTCTTTCGAGAGCCGACCCGTGAGGTCGACGTCCTCCAATCTGGTCACGTGCTTGGTCACGGCGCCTATTGAAGCCGATCAACCGTGAGCCTGCTGGACGACCCGATAGACGACCCGCTGGCCGACTTGCTTTCCGACCCGCTGGCCGACTTGCCAAACGACCTCTTATCGGATCGGGGGGCGGACCCCTTGGCCGACCTCTTATCGGATCGGGGGGCGGACCCGTTGGCGGAACCCTCGACGGTCCCGTTGACGGTCCCGTTGGCGGGACCAGTGCCCCTTTCGGAACCCGTGCTGCGTTCTCGTACCGAGTCCATGACGTGGCGCACCAGGGCAGCCTCGCCCGCGAGGACGACCAGCTCATGATTCGACAAATGTGACACTGTGCCGACCTTGCGCCCAGCGGGGTCGTGGATACCGATTTGGGCGCCCACGTACCGGGCCGAGTCGAAGCTCAACGTGGCCACCTCCCGGCGCTCACCGCGCCCCTCGCCGCACAACGTCTCCAGCTCGTCGACGCTCAGCCAGGACTCGTCGTTGTACGAGAGCACCAGCAGCTCGCAGTCCAGGCTGCGCACGACGTCGCGCAACGCATCGGGCATGGTCCGTTTGGAATTGAAGGCGCTGCGGGTCGACGGGTCGCGAGCGTCGATACGCTTGCAGGCCACGCCGTAGGCCTCGGGCGCATCCCAGGCCACCAGCGTTTCCCAGACGTGATAGTTGGTGAAATACCGGTGCTGGTTGTACGGCGGGTCGAGATACGCCAAATCGAACGGACCGAGGGTCGGCGCCAAGTCGAGCGCGTCGCCATAGAGCGCGTGCCCGCCGCCGGGCAGTAGTTCGGGGATCCGAAGAGTGAGCGGCCGGGCCGAGCGGGGGGCCCATTGCTTCACATAGGCCATCTGCACACCGGTGGTCGAGTCGACCCGGTCCGCCGCCTCGATGAGGCTGGTCAGGAGTAGGGGGTAGAGGGGTGACGCCGCATACTCGGATGCAATGGCGTCGCGCACGGCATCGATCCGGGCACCGTTGGACGGTTGGAAGAACCGGGCCCGCTGACTGAAGGTGTCGTGGACGTAGCCCGCCTTGCCGGGCAGGCCGTTGAGATGCCTGATGGCTGCGGTCAGCGCCCCCACGTCGGTGGTGGCAGCATCAGTCGCGATGTAGCACTGGGCGAAGACGTGGGCGTATCGAGCGGAGTCGATGGCGGTGACGGCGAGCCCCTGGGACTTGAAGGCCTGGGCCACCCTGGTCGTGCCCGTGAACAGATCGACCGCAGTGCGTGCTCCTGAGGCGGCGCAGATATCCGAGAGCACGGGGACAAGCCGGCGCTTGCTGCCGAGGTACTTGATCACCGGCCCACCCTACGATGGCCCCATGGATGCCGTCGGGATCTCCCCTGCGATCGGGCCGGCCGCGCCCTCGCACTGGGTTCGCTGGCACGAGGCCTACGAGGATCCCGGCTCGGCGCTGTCCGTGCGGCTGCGTCTCGTCCAGGCTGGCGTGCGGGCGGTGCTCGACGGCAGTCCGCCCGGACCCATAAAGATTGTCAGCCTTTGCGCCGGTCAGGGTCGCGACGTGATCGATGTCGTCGCCGCCCATCCACGGCGCGCCGATGTAGACGCGCTGCTGGTGGAGTTGGACCCGGCCCTGGCCGCGTTCGCCCGGACCCGGGCCGCCGGCCCCGCCGCTGCTAACGCCGACGCGGGCACCACCACCGCCGGCCCCACCACCACCACCACCGGCCCCGCCGCCGCTACCGCCAGCACCACCGCCGCGGGCGCGTCTGAGGGCGGTCGTATCCGGGTACTCGAGGCCGACGCGTCGGTGGCCCGCCACTTTGCGGATGCCGTCCCGGCCGACCTGGTCCTGGTCTGCGGAGTCTTCGGCAACATCAGCGACGACGACATCGCCACCACCGTCGCCGCGCTGCCGTCATTCTGTTCACCCGGGGCCTCGGTGGTCTGGACGAGGCACCGTCGCCCGCCTGATAAGACGCCGGCCATCCGCGCTCTGTTCACCGGGGCCGGCTTCGTGGAGGAGGCCTTCGACGCGCCGGAGGGGTTGGTGCTGGCTGTCGGGCGGCACCGGTTGGAGCGCCCGCCCTCCGCCTTCGATCCCGGGCTCCGGCTCTTCACCTTCGTCGGGGATGGCGGTCACCCGGCGTGAAGATATCTCCGCTGGTGGTGTTCCGCATGGCGTATCGCACCGCCGGGGCCGAACCGGGTCGGGTGCTCTTCCCGGCTCTCTTCATTTTCGGGCTCGATGCGGTCAGCACCACGTTCTTCACCGAGGTCTCGGTGGACCATCTCGGAATCGAGTCGGTCGCCGCCGTCGTCGTTCTGACGGTCTCGACGCTGGGCCTGACGTTCTACAGCGGGCTCATGGAGCGCCTGGTGGGAGCGGTGGAGCGTGGCGACGAAGCCCCGCCGGTGTTCAGGGTGTTGCGCACGCTGCCCTATGGGCGCCTGTTGTTGGCCGACGCCATTCTGTGGGCGCTGAGCTCGGTGGCCTCATTGGCCTTCGTCATCCCCGGCCTCATCGTCAGCACCCTGTTCTCCCTGATCGGTCCACTTATCAATATGGAGGACCACTCGGTGCGGGCCGCCTTCCGCCGCTCGGCCCAATTGGTGGGGCCCCATTTCCTGCTCGTCCTGTGCATGATCACCGCACCTTTGGCTCTGGAGCATGAGCTGGTGAACGCCATCGCGCTGTTGGAGCCCCATGAGCACATCTGGCTGGTCTACCTGACCAACCTCGTCATGGGGATGGCCTTCGGTGTGTCGCTGGGCCTGATTGAGGTGTCGCTGGCCGAACGGTTGGTGCACAACGCGCGAGGACCGGGAAATCCGGTCGAGTCCCCAGTACCATCGGGCGGACCAGAAGCCGAAACAGAAATAGGAGTTGGAGCAGGACCAGAAGCAGGACCAAAGGCAGGCGCAGAAGCAGGACAAGAAGCCAGACAAGAAGCTGGACCAGGAGCAGGAGCAGGAGCAGGACCAAATTCTCGACCAGGAGTAGAAGCAGGACCAGAACCAAAAGCTGGACCAGGAGCAGGAGAACGGGGAGACCAAGGAGGTCACCATGGAGGAGACGATTCACGGGACGGTCATGCCGGTGCTGGAGCTCTCCCTGCAGCCGGGTGAGTCGGTCGTTTCCGAGGTCGGTGAGTTCAGCTGGATGACCGATGCCATCCAGATCTCAACCGGCACCGGCGGTGGCATGGCCGGAGCGGGCCTCAAAGGGATCGTGAAGCGGGCGGTCGCCGGGAGCTCCATAATGCTCAGCACGTATACGGCGGAGGGCGGAGTGGGCGCCATCTCGTTCGCTTCGAAGGTCCCGGGCCACATCGTGCCCATCGATGTGTCACCCGAGTCAGAGTTCCTGGTCCATCGCCACGGCTTCATGGCCGCCGTTCCCGGGGTGCAACTGGGACTCGGGTTTCAGCAATCCTTCCGGGGCGGGATATTCGGTGGCATGGGATTCGTACTGCAGAAGATCACCGGGACCGGTCGAGCCTTCATCGATCTCTCGGGCGAGGTGTTGGCCTTCGATCTCCAACCGGGTCAGACGATGCGGGTGCACCCGGGTCACGTCGGGCTCTTCCAGGCCTCGGTGTCGTTCCAGGTCGTCCGCGTGCCCGGCCTGATGAATCGCTACATGGGAGACGACGGCCACCACTTCGCGGTGATGACAGGTCCGGGTCGGATCTGGCTGCAGTCGATGCCCGTCGCGATATTGGCCGGGGCCGTCAGGCCGTACCTGGGCGATGACCACCCAGTCGAGGCCGGTGCGGCCGGCGGGGCTGCGGCCGGCTTGCTGGGCAGCATCCTCAAGTAGTGGCTCGCTCTATGAGCGCCTCAAATCGTCGCACTATGAGAGGTTGATCGGTTCAGGCGGCGTGGTGATGGAGACCGGCCTCCCGTAAGAATTGAAGTTCAGTGTGGTCGATTGGGCGGTTCCCTGGTCGACGATCTTGAGGACATAGGGCTTCCCGGTTGCCGCGATGTACATCGTCGCCGTGCTGTTCTTGCCCTTGGCTGTAGCCGAGTCGCTGAGGATCACCACCTTGTGCCCATGCAATGTCGTTGGCTTGCTGACGAGGAGCGGCCGCTGGTAGCCCTGGAAGATGGCGGCGGTCAGATCACCAGCATTCAGGAACTGGTCGAAGGATTGCCACCGGGAATCAAGCGCGGAGACTTCGATCCACTTGCCGCCGTACTTCTTCGTGTCTGCTGCGGTCGCGTGCGCTGACCAGTATTTCTTGGGAGCGTTGAAGTAGAGCAGCGGTCCGACCCGCTTGATCTGGATCCGACTGCCCTCTTGGGTGAAAGTACCTCCACCCTCGCCATCTCCATTGACGACGAGCGCCAATGCGATGGTCGATTTTCCCTTTTGGATAAGTCCACTGATGTGGACGCTACCCAACGCGGATTCAGCCGCGGTGGCCCGCTTCAGCCAGGAATCGGTGGGGGTGTTCGCGGCCGGTGCAGGCGTGGCCGCGCTGGGTGTGGTGGTGGTCGTAGTGGTTGTAGTGGTTGTCGTGGTGGTTGTCGTGGTCGCTTCGGCGGCCCCGCTGACATGGGCGTTGAGCGCGATCAATGCGCTCGTTGAGACGCCAAGGAGCACGAGGAATGCCCCGACGAGAGCTGTTCCTCCGGGACTCTGGCGGCCGCGAGCCAAGGCACGAGCAACTGAAAGCTGTCGAAGACCGAGGGCCTGTCGGGGGGCGGGTCGGAGCGGGTGTCGAAGGGCCTGTCGAAGCAACTGTCGCACCCCAAGAAGGGTAGTGGCCCCGATGCGTGGGCTACGGGCGGTGGGGCGGCGCCCCGTCGGGCTGGTTCCACTCGATCCAACCCAGTCCCCGTCGACCATCGCCACTGTTGTAGCTCACCATCGCCCGAGGGAAGCGGCTGGTTCGCCCGTCGTCGTTGCGCAGGAGCACAGGACCGAACGCTAATGGCGTGACGTCAATGACCAGAGGGGCGCTGTCACCACCGCTCACGCCATGGCTTTCGTCACGGCGGGCTCCGCTGGACATCTGGTCCATCGCCACGACAGGCACCTCAGGAACGACGGGCACGACGGGCAGGTCAGGCACGACGGGAACGACGGGCACGACGGGCAGGTCAGACACGACGGGCACGACAGTTGCACTGTCCATCGCCCCATACGTGATCTCGATCCGGGCCGACGTGGGCAGACCGTGCAACCCCAGCTCTTCACTCACGGCGAGCGTCGAGATCGGGTGCACCTCGCTCATGGGTGTTTGCACATCCCCGTGGCTCGTGGACGTTTGCACCTGCCCGTGACTTATAGGGGTTTGCACGTACCCGAGGGCGACGGGGAAACCGGGGAAACGGATGTCGGCGAGATGCACTCTCGTCCCATCGTCCAGCCGAGCCGACGACCAGCACCATCCGACGGCCCACCAGTCACGCACGCCCCACGAATGATCGCGCTGACCCTGTCCCCGAATGGTCAGGTCGGTCCCGTCGATGCGGACCGTGCCGGCGACGGTGCAGGGGATCTCGTAGCGGGTGGTCACGTCGTAGTGGTAGGGCGTGCCATCCGTAGTCCAGGTCAGATCGAGGTCCAACTGGGCCGGTGTCCCCGACTCGCCGGTATAGACCGCCTCGGGATGCTCGAAGACCTCAGCGGGAGCCGAGGCGGTGATGCGAAACCGCTCCAGCGGCTCCAGGATCTCGAGGCCGATGCGGATGGCCGCGTCCTCCGAGACCAACCCCGTACCGGCGGGCACCGGCGCGTCGTAACGCACCGAGCAGACTCCCGGCCGGTCGATGCCGACGATCCAGGTCGTCCACCAGGCCACGTCCCTGTTGGGGTAGAGGCCCAACCGGAGCCACCCGCCCCACGTCCCGTCCTCGTGGACGAAGTCGGCGTAGTACGACTCGTTCCACAGGTCTTCGGCGTCGGGTGGGTGGCGGTTTTCGTCGTCGGGGGAGACGACGTGGGCCGCCGTCACCGGCCCGGTCCCGGGTGCATGGCGGTGGCTCCCGGAGGTCCCGGCACCTCGACGACGGGATCATCGCGGTTGTCGAACTCCGTGCGCAGGGCCCGCGACATGATCGCGTGTTGCAGGTAGAGCGTCGTGATGTAGGTCAGTTCCAGAATCGCTTCGTCCGAGAGGTGGCGCCGGAGCTCGGCGAAGAGGCTGTCGGGGACCCGACCGTGGTCATAGACGAGGCAGTCGGCATAGGCCAGCACGGCGCGCTCGACCTCGCTGTAACAGGTGGCCACCGTCCACGCCGGTATGGAGGTGATCTTCTCTTCGGGCATGCCCAATCCACGCATCGACTTGGCGTGTTGGGAGAAGACGAACTGACTGGAGGCGGCCCAGCCGACCCGGATCTGGCCGAGTTCGCGCAACTCCGGATCGAGCACGCGGGCGGGACTCTGGTAGAGGCCGAAGCCCTTGACGGCATGGTCCAGCACGTCGGGGACGAGCGCGAAGACGGTCCACCAGTCGCCCGGCGTGCCGTCCCACCTTCCGGGCTCGGCCACCGGGTCACGGCCCTCGAAGAGCCAGTCGTACATGGAGGTGACGATGGGCGCGGTGGCCTCGCTCTTGGGAACCTGGCGGAGCCGTGGCATTCAGGCGGGGACCGTGCCGATGGCCCGGGCCGGGGCGTGGCTGACGTCGGTTGGCGTGCCGGCGGGCCGGCGGAGCCAGCAGGCGAACTCGAGCAGGATCCCGTCGGGGTCCTGGAAGTAGATGCTGCGGACGTAGACGCCCGGCTGTATCTCGTCGCTGACGCCCCACTCGCTGTCGTCGTGGTTGACCACGTCGCTGCATTCCACCCCGGCGGCGGCCAACCGCTCTCGATACTCCTCGATCTTGTCCGGCGCCACGTCGAACGCCACGTGGTTCATGGAACCAACGGCGCTGGTCAGGTCGCCCGTATCGGGTCGGGCCGCCGGTGCCGAGACGCCCGGCACACCGTCGGGTGCCTCGGGAAACCAGAAGAAGGCCAGGCAGTCGCCCCCACCGCAGTCGAAGAAGAAGTGCTGCCCCATGCCGGCGGGGAGCTCGATCGTCTTGACCAGCGGCAGGCCCAGGACGTTGGAGTAGAAATCCACCGTGCGGGCCATGTCGCGGCACACCAGGGCCAGGTGGTTGACACCCCTCAGTTCGAATCCGCTGGTTGCCATGACGACGTCCTCCCCGCGCTCGACCCTCGAGGGGGCGCGCCCTGACAGGATACGACGTGGGCGTTGGGCACGCTTGGGAATGGCCCCTAGAGTTCGCTCCGGTCGAGAGTTCGCTCCGGTCGAGGTGAGCGCGCGCCACGAGTGAACCGGCGGGCGGAAGGGAATCAAATGGGCGGGAAGGAATCCAAATGAACGTGCAGCAGGCGATCACTGACGTCGGGGGCAAGGTCATGAGTCGCAGCCACCGGGTCATCCTCAAGCTCAGCGGGGGCCGGGTCCTGCACTCCGCCTTCGGGATGCCTGCGGTCGAATTGCAGACCATCGGGCGCACGTCGGGCAAGCGTCGCTCGACCATGCTGACCTCGCCGGTGCACGACCAGGACCGTGTGGTGCTGGTGGCGTCGAAGGGCGGGGACGATCGGGATCCCCAGTGGTACGGCAACCTCAAAGCGAATCCCGACGTGGAGATCACCATGGCCGGGGTCACGCGAGCGATGCGGGCCCGCACCGCGTCACCCGAGGAGAGAGCGACCCTTTGGCCCCAGATCGTTCAGGCCTATAAGGGCTATGGCGGTTATCAAGAGAAGACCGAGCGCACGATTCCCGTCGTGATCTGTGAGGCACGACCCAACTGAGCTGCCCTCCAACGGCCCTGCTGGTGGCCCCGCCGGATTCACGGCCAGCCTGAGCGGTACGATCGGCCCATGAGCCTGGAGCCCGCCAACGGAGAGGGAAGCGCGGCGGCAGGCGACGCGTTCGACCTCGAGATGGCCGTCTCCACCCTGCAGTCCAACAGCTCGGACCTGCGGATCATGCTCAAGCTGCTGGTGCGACAACTTTCCGACGTGCTCGGTGACCGGATTCAGATCGAACGAGCGGGTGGGCGCTTCCGCAAGTCCGAGGAGATCAAATCCGTGCAGATCACCCTGGGTGACGACACCTTGCGGGCAGAGGTGGAGGGAGCCAGCGTCCGTTGCAGCATCGGCCACGCGTCGGGTGGTATCCGGATCCGGAGCGAGCAGGTCGGCATGGACGCATGGCTGGCCCGCCTGCTCACCACGCTGCACGACGAAGCGTCCCACAGCGAGCAGACCCGTCTGGCGCTGGAGCACATTGTGATCGGAGAGTCATCGTGACCCAACCCCAGGATGTACCCAAGGATCTGCCCAAGGATCTGCCCAAGGATGCCACGCACCGCCTGGAGGAACTGGAGCACGGCCTCTTCACGTCCGACCTCTCGGTCAACGAGTTCCTCCTGGTCAAAGAAGCAGGGTTCCACCCGCTCGGCTTCGTCATGGGCTCGTCGATCTACCACATCGGCCTGCAGACCCGGAAGTGGGGAGAGAGTCAGGAACTGACCAAGTTGACCGAGGCCATGTACACGGCCCGGGAACTGGCGATGAACCGAATGGAGGAGGAGGCGCAGGAGCTCGGGGCCGATGGCGTCGTCGGGGTCCGCCTCGACGTCAACTACTACGAGTGGGGGAGCGACTCGGCCGAGTTCATCGCGTTCGGCACGGCGATCAAGGCCGAGGACGGGACCTCGTACACCAACGCCCTGGGTAAGCCCTTCACGTCCGACCTCTCCGGGCAAGACTTCTGGACCCTGATGCAGACCGGTCACGTACCGCAGGGACTGGTGATGGGGACGTGCGTGTACCACATCGCGCACCGCAAGCTCACCCAGGCCTTGGGTTCGGTCGGGCAGAACGTGGAATTGCCCAACTTCACCCAGGCACTCTACGAAGCACGCGAACTGGCTATGACCCGAATGCAGGACGAGGCCGGGCAGCTCAACGCCAGCGGGATCGTCGGCGTACGCCTCGAAGAGAAGTCACATCAGTGGGGCTCCCACACCATTGAGTTCCTCTCACTCGGCACCGCGGTGACCAAGACCACCGGGGAGGTCACCTTGCCCAAGCCCCTCACCATCATCTCGCTCGACAACTGATGAGCGAGACTGCCGGCGAGTGATGAGCGAGAGCGAGAGCGCCAGCGCCAGTGCCAGCGCCAGTGAGCTCCCCGAAGCCGCCGTACGCCGCTTCAGCTCGGGTGCCTTCTCCTCGGGGCTCACCGTGCCCGACTTCGCGGCCTGCCTGCAGCTCGGCCTCCAGCCGGCTGGTCTGGTGCAGGGCTTCTGCGTCATGCGGTGGGGCTGGTACGGGGCGGGGTCGGGTTACGGGCGCGGCCTCAATCCCTACGGTGCAGGGGCGCAGAACCAGGGGGCGTATGCGGAGTCCTACCGTTGCCCGCACGGCTATGTGTCGGCCGAGCACCGGAGCTGGGGACAGAACATCGAGCAGACTTGGGTGCAGGAGGCCTGGTCCATGGGCTTCGATGCCGCGTACGACCGGATGCTCGACGAAGCCACCGCGCTCGGTGCCCACGGCGTCATCGCGGTGGTGGACCGGGCGACCCACCTGACCGATAGCCAGACCACCGAGTTCCATCTGCTGGGCACGGCCGTCACGGTCGAAGACGGTCCATCACCGGCGCAGGGCGTGCCCTGGACGACCTATCTGGCCGGGCAACGGCTGACCAAGTCCATCGAGGCCGGCTACATGCCAGTGGCCGTCGTGGCTTCCATGGCCTCGGTGCGGGTGTGGGCTTCGTGCATCACCGGGTACCAAATGGAGGGGGGCCGGGGTTGGGGCAGTTCCAGCCAAGCGAGCGAAGTGGCCCAGGTGACCAAGGCGCACATGGCCGTCCGCCAGCTGGCCCGCAAGCATGTCCGGGCCAAGCTTGCCGGTGACGCCCTGCACGGAGTTGCGATCGACGTGGTGAAGCGAGAGTTCTCCGAGGGGGACGAGGTCATCGATTGCACCATCCGGGGGAACAGGGTCCGCCGCTTCAAGGACTTCGATGACGTGCCCACCCCCCGGCCCACGGTCCGCCTCGCATGAGCGAGATCCAGATAGCCGACGTGAAGGCCGAGATGCTGCGGGGGGCCCAGTCCCTGGCCACCGCGGCGCCGCCCAGCACGAAGCGCGGGATCACCTCGGATCTCTCCATTGACGAGGCCCTGCTCCTGCACGCCGCCGGCTGGGAGCCGGTCGATCTCGTCTGCGGGGTGTCGGTGGCCTCCGTGCCCTACGGCGTATGGACCTGGGGGCAGGGCGAGATCTCGGTCGCTTCGGTGGCGCACAACGCCGCGGTGCAGAGTGCGGCGGCCCGTATGAAGGATGAGTGCGCAAAGGTGCACGGGCGCGGTGTGGTCGGGGTCCGGGTCGAAGTCGTGGTGCAGTCCCACCACATCGACGTCGAACTGGTCGGCACGGCAGTCCGCCCCGTCGATGGCGCGTCAGCCCCGGGGGATCCGTTCGTGTCGGATCTCTCGGCCCGTGACTTCACCTTGCTCAAGGGGGCCGGGTGGATGCCGGTCGGTCTGGCGTTTGGTGCCAGCTTTGTCTATGCACCCCGGCGATCGGCCGGAGCGGCCGTGCAGCAGAAGCGACAGAACATTGAGTTGACCAACTTCACCCAGGCCATGTACGCCGCCCGGGAGTCCGCCATGGAGCGGATGCAGCGTTCGGCGCTTGACCTGGGCGGCCATGGCGTGGTCCAGGTCAAGGTGACTGAAGGTCCCATGAGCTTCGCCCGGCACGCCGTCGGTTTCACGGCGTGGGGCACCACGGTGCGCCTGGTGGCCGAGAAGCACCAGAACATCGCGCCCGACGTGATCCTCCCGCTCGACGACGCGGTCGTTACATTTGCCGCCGAGAACCTTCGGGGAAAGTGAGGCAGTTCGTGGACTGGCAAGCCTGGGCCCGGGCCTATGAAGCAATCGAAGGCGCTGATGCGTTCGCAGGGCTGTTTGCGCCGGGCGGTCGCTTCTGCGATCCCGTGACCCCCTGGACGACCGACGTGCGCAAGGTCGCCACGGACACCGACAAGATATTTCCCGACTGGAAACAGCGGATCGATGAGATCCGCGGTGGTGAGGACTGGGCCGTCTTCGAATGGACCGGAACCGGGACGTTCCCCGCCGAGGATGGTCCCGGGATCGCCATAGTCATGGAGGGCGCCACGGTCATCGTGGTCGACGCGGACGGCAAGGTGACCTCCTGGCGCGACTATCTGGACACCAACCAGCCGCTGCAGCAGATACAGGCGGGCCTCGCCGGCTGAAGCTCAGGCCTGGTCGGCCACCGCCTGGACGTGTGCCATGCGGGTGCGGTCGTACTCGTCGGCCGCTGCTTCATCGTCTGCCATCTCGGCATCGATGTTGGTCTCGGCAAAGGCGATGACCCCCATCTCCTCAAAGGCCTTGCGGACACGGGGGCCCCAGAGCCCGATGTCCTTGAGAATCGGCACGATGCGCATGAACAGGTAGCTGCGGAAGACGCGGAGGGACTCGCTGTTCTCGACATAGGTGTTCACTTCTTTGGGGAGTTCGAGGCGCTCCCACACTTCCTCGCCCAAGAAACGATCGCGCATGTGGTAGCAGGCCTCAACGCAGAATTCCTCCCGCTCGTCCCGCTCGGCCTGGCTGAGTTGGGGGTAGTAATCGCGCAGGGCGAGTCGACCGAACATGACGTGCCGGGCCTCGTCTTGCATGACGTACGCGTTGAGCGCCTTGGCCAAGGGCTCCTGCGCCATGTTGCGGATCACGCCGAAGGCGGCCAGGGCGAGGCCCTCGATCAGGACCTGCATGCCGAGATACGTCATGTCCCACCGGCTGTCGGAGATGACGTCATCGAGCAGGCTCTTGAGATGGGGGTTGAGGGGGTAGACCAGCTGCACCTTCTCGTGCAGGTAGCGGCTGTAGACCTCGACGTGCCGCGCTTCGTCAATGACCTGGGTGGCGGCGTAGAACTTGGAATCGACGTTGGGGACGGTCTGGACGATCTTGGCTGTACAGATCAGCGCTCCCTGCTCGCCATGCATGAACTGACTGAAGCGCCATGACTCCATGTGCCGGCGGAGCTCACCGCGACGGCGGTCATCCATGTTGTCCCACCACTGAGTGCCGAAGAGGGGGTTGAGGTCGTCGGGCATGCCGACCGGATTGTCGAGGTCGACTTCGAGGGACCAGTCCAAGCGGTCACTGCCGATCCACTGGCGGCGCGTTCCCTTGTCGTACAGGCGCAAGAGCTGATCCCTCCCACCGGTGTAGTCGAAATCGAACATGGTGGTTGCAGGGGACGGAATGCCCCAGGTCGAGGCCGCGTCGCTCGCCTCATGAAGGGTGGAACTGGACATTGGGACCCCCTTGTCCGTCAGGCCGCCGTGTGATCCCCCGGACGACGCACGTGACGCTACGCCGTCCCGGGGCAATGTCAAGTGACGCGGGACCTGCCCATACCGGGCCGCACCGCACCGCACCGCACCGGGCCGCACCGGGCCGGGCCGCACCGCACCGCACCGCACCGGGCCGCACCGCACCGGGCCGCACCGGGCCGCGCCGGGCCGCACCGCACCGCACCGCACCGCACCGGGCCGCACCGGGCCGCACCGGGCCGCGCCGCCCGAGGCCGGGATCAGCGAAAGTCGAAGGCGACCTTGAGGGCGCCGCTCTCTTCCTGGGTGGCCAGAGCGGTGAAGGCCTCCCGCCACTGGTCCAAGGGGAAGGTGTGCGTCAACATGCCCTTCATGTCGATGCGGCCGTCCTGCACCAAGCCCAGGTAGTGCTCGATGCCGTGGCGACGGACGCCGTCCACCTCTTCGACACCGAAGGCGTTGGAGCCCACCCAGGAGATCTCCTTGAAATACAGCGGCGACCATTCCCAGCGCTCCGGCGCGTGCACACCGCTCTTGACCATGGTGCCGCGGGCTTTGAGGAGCCGGACCCCGATCTCGGCCGTCTGCCCCGTGCCGACGGTGTCGTAGACGACGTCGATGCCGCCGGGGTGAGCCATGGGGAGAGCGACTCCCTCCACCCGCTGCAGCACACCCCCGGACCAAGTCGCGGCCGCTTCCAACAATTGCTCGACCGGGAACGGGTCAACGACGCTGGCCCCGAGACGGCGTGCCAGGGCGGCCTGGGCCGGGAACCGGGCCACGACCATGACGTCGACGTCGGGATGGAGCGCTCGCAAGATTGCCGTTGCCGTCGAACCCAGAGCGCCGCCGCCGTAGACCAGGACCTTGCCCCCGGGGGGTGGGGGATGCCGGGTCACCGAATGCAGCGAGACGGCGAACGGATCGGCCAGCACGGCCACCTCGTCGGGGATGGAGTCAGGAACGGGGAAAAACATCGACTCGTGGGCCGGAAGGTATTCGGCGAAGCCTCCGGGTGCATCCTTGGACGTACCGGTGTGGATGCCGGCGGCCAGCGGGCCCTCGGTGAAATGCCAGCACAGGCTGTAATCGCCCGCTAGGCAGGACCCGCACGGTGGGTCGATGCCGCGGGGCCCACACGAGAGCCACGGGTTGAGGACGACGCGTTGGCCTCTTTCGAGGCGTGAGACGCCTGGACCTACCTCGGCCACTTCGGCGACCACCTCGTGTCCCAGCACGGTGGGAAAGGTGAAGAGGCCGTTGAGGGCGCTGTCGGTGTACGCGTCGCCGAAGTCCATGAAGACCTGCTTGGCGTCGGATCCACAGATTCCCGTAAGCCGGGTCTTGGCCGTCACCCAGCCCTCGCGTTCGGGCACCGGTTGAGTCAGCTCCTCCATGCGCATGGGCACCTTCGACAGGCCAACCAGGAGATGATTCTGCGGGTCGGGTGGCGTCCAGCGTTCGGGCTTGACTCCGTACAGCAGTCCCTGCATGTGCAACCCCCCCTGGTGACTTGACGACATCGTCACGCTACAACGCTGGGCCCCCAACGCCCGATGGTGCAGATGGGGCCGTCAGCCTGGTGTCAGTTGACCGTGCAGTTGGTGTTGTTGTTGAAGTCGGTGCACGTGGTGGCATGACCGAATGCCGCGATCAGACTCACCACCAGGATGAAGATGGCGATGAGGGCGAAGCCCACGATGATGCCGGCCAGAGCAAGCCCACTCCCTCCCTGCGTCCCATTGGACTTCTTGATCTGATTGCGCGCCACGAAGCCGAAGACGACGCCCAGGATGCACGGGATTCCAAAGAGGAAGGGGATGATCCCGGCGCAGGCGCACACCAGTGACGCCACCGCCATGCCGTTGGTCGGCGTCGAGGCCGCCAAGGGTGCCTGGGGCGAAGGGTACCCGGGCATCGGACCGGGGGCATGGGACGGGTCGAATGCCAAGGGCGGGCCACCCGGCACCGCCTGTCCCGTTGACAGAGGCGGGCCGGTCCACGTCTCGGGTGGATACCACTTGCCGTCAGAGGCCACCCACCACCCTGGTCCCTTCGAGGTGTCGCTCATGCCGCATCGCTCCCTCTTCGCCTGCTCCCAGTTTCGGAGCGCGTAAGGCGCACACTCTAGGCATGCCGGCCGGCCCGGCGGCGGGACCGAGCTGTGAGGTGAGGTCACGTCACCTCACATCACGTCACGTAGGGGCAGTGTCGACAGCCCGAGTCACAGCAATTTCCCCGAGCCTCGAGATACGCCGCAGTCAGCACGAACAGGCCCGAGCGGGGATCGGCGTAGCCGATGTCTCCCCGGCTCATCGCCAGTGCGTGCGCCGCGACAATATTGCGAAAGTCCGGGTCAGACGCCGAAAGTCGATCGGGATGTGGTTCCGTGAGGGGTCGATCGGCGATCGGCTCACCCATGGGTCCTGAACCGGATTGGTGGGCCCGTGCGCGGGCTCACCTGACTAGCGGGACCGCGGGGCAGCCTTCTTGGCGGGTGTACGGCGCACGGCCTTCTTGGTCGTGGTGGCCTTCTTTCCAGCTGGGGCCTTCTTGGCCGCGGCAGTTTTCTTGGCCGGTGCGCGGCGCACGGACTTCTTGGCCGTCGAGGCCTTCTTGGCCGGGGCCTTGGCCGCCGCAGGTGCGGTCGACTTGCCGGCGGCCTTGACGGCGTCGTCGGAAGTGGGGAACACACCCTTGTTGAGCTTCGGAGCCGTAGCCGGGGCCAGCACCGCATCCTTGAACGCCTTCACCGGAGTGATCCGTGCCTTCTTGGACGCCTTGATGCGGATGGCCTCTCCCGTAGCGGGATTGCGCCCCATGCGGGCGGCGCGGTTGACCTTGACGAATTTGGCGAATCCGGGGATCGAAATCGGTTCTCCCTTGGACACCACCGCCGTCACCACATCGGTGAAACCATCGAGGACGGCGACCACCGTCTTCAGCTCCACGTCCGCCTGCACTGCCACTGCCTTTGCCAGTTCTCTCTTATTCATAGTGGACATTGTGGCCGAACGAAGCGTCCTCGTGCACATTGATGGGGGTGGGGTGCGTATCCGGGCCCCAATTTCTTGCCCGGAATGACGGCCCGTCGCTTCGCCAACGCGGCTCTGCGTCAATCGCTCACGTGAGTTTTCGAGGGGCCGGCGGCTGAGTGAGGCGTGGATCTAGCTGGTGACGTCGACGTCGATCACCACGGGGGGTAAGGCGGTGCCGTGCGTGGTCCGTAGGTGAATTTCCAACACAAAGGAACCGGGGGTCGCCGCAGCGATGGTCAAGGTTTGCGGCGGCGGCGGGGAGAGCGTGCAGCTCGGGGAGCTGTCACGCCCGGCGGCTGGGCGGGCGCCATTGGTGACCGCGAAGACCCCTCCGTTCGGTGAAGCGCTGAGACCGCTGCCGCTCGCGCTCCACAGGACTCTGGCACTTCCGGTCTCCGCTGGCTGGAGGCCGAGCTGCACCGTCGCCGGGTGACCAGCTGTTGCCGTCACCGCGCCGCTTGGATTCGAGTACCCCACCGCCGGCAGCCGGCCGGACCCGAACGAGGGCGGACTTTCAGCCGCCCCGGTGCCCCAGGCCTTGTCGGGAACTGCGGACAAACCGAAGGTGAGTGTCGCACCGGTGGTGAGGGCAGAGGACGGGAGCCACGGTTGACTCCAGCTCTTCGAGTCCGCTTTTGAAGAGGCGCCGCACGACGCGGTGGTCCTGGACGGGGCGATCCCGTCGACCCGTAACGAGTGGACGTAGGGAGTGGACGCCGAAGCCGCTGGTGCGTCCATGACGATCCGGCGACCATCGGCCAAGGTGAGCACGACATGGGGGAAGAGAGGACTGGCCAACGCGAGGTTCGCCGTCCCGGGTGTGACCGGGTACAACCCGATGGCAGCCCAGACGTACCAGGACGAGATTGCCCCCAGGTCGTCGTTGCCCGGCTCGTTGACCGGAGCATTCGAATAGAGCGTGTTCATGATCTTGCGGACCACCCCTTGGGTCTGTGCGGGGGCACCGAAGTAGTCGTACTCCCAAGGAGTCCACAGGCTCGGCTCATTCCCGGCCCAGTCATTGGGAGCGTTGCGGGTGGCATTGAGTGACGCAAAGAACGTGTTGAGTTTCTGGACGGCCTGGGAGTCTCCACCCATGAGATTGGAGAGGCCCCGGAGATCCTGAGGAACGGACCAGGTGTACTGCACGGCATTGCCCTCTTCGAACCCGAGTTCACCGCCGGGCTCGAGCAACGAGGTCTGAAACGCGGGTCCGGGCGGAAAGCTCCCGTTTGCGTTGCGGGCCTGGATGTAGCCGGTGGCCGGATTGAACAGGTACTGCCAGTTGTGTGCCCGCTGCATCATGCTGAGGTAGAGCCCATGCTTCCCCTGGGCGGCGGCCAGCTGGGCGATCGAGAAGTCGTCGATGGCATATTCGAGCGTGACCGAACCTCCGATGGAATAGTCGATGGACGAGAGATCGAGGGATCCGGCCTGGACAAAATGCTGCGCGATGTATTGGCTCAGGTACTGCCGTTCGATCTGGAGCCCGTGCCCTGTCTCGTTCCTGGTGGCACCCCGGACCATCGCCCTGAGCGCACCCTCTACATCGAAGCCGCGAACCCCGAAGGCGTAGGCCGCCGCGATGATGGGATCAGCCGAGTCGCCGTTCATCTGTATGGCATCGCCGTCCGCGATGGCCCATTTGGGAAGCCATCCACCCTGTTCGGCATCGTTGACCAGGGATTGGATCATGTCGCCGGCCTGATGACGGGCCAACAGCGACACCAGCTCGATCTGTGAGCGGTAGATGTCCCATTCAGAGAAGTTGGCGTACTGGGATCGGCGGGTCGATGCATGGACCCGCCCATCGGCGCCTGTGTACTGGCCGTTGTCATCGCTGACCACGCTGGGGGAGAGCAGCGAGTGGTAGAGCGCGGTATAGAACGTCTCTTCCTCGCTCCGAGGGCCGCCGCCCACTCCGATCCGGCCGAGGAGGCTGTTCCATTGGCGTGTGGCCTGTGCTTCGACGTGGTCGACGGACCATCCGGGGTCCTCGTCACGGATGTTCTCGGCCGCGTTGTGCACGCTGACAAACGAGATGCCCACCTTCATGAGCAGGTCACGGTTCTTGGCCGCGTCGAAGGTCACGAACGCGCCGCAGGCGGCACCCTGGCACGAAGTGGCGCCGGGCGTGACGACAGAACCGTTCCAACCTCCCGCAGAGGCGAATGGCCGGCTGAACTGCGCGACGAAATAGAGCGTGTAGGTGGTCCCGGTTCCACAGAACTGGCCACTTGTTACCTGGCCGGTGATCTCCTGGTGGCCGACCAGCTGATACTTCGAGGCGCTGACGGGATTGGCGCTTCCCGCCACCTTGAACAACAGGTTCGCCGCCTCGGTGGACGGGAACGTGATCCGAGACAGCCCGGTCCGGGTCGTGACCGCCAATTCCGCCGTGATATTCGACGGATCAAGTGTGACCCGGTACTGCCCGGGCTCGGCGTGTTCGTTGCTGTGCGAAAACGACGTCGTCGTGGTCGCGGGGCTATTCCCGATCGGACCGACCGTGGGAAGGATCGGCACGTCCCCGTAGACCGCGCAGCCGGTCCCACTCAGATGGGTGAGGCTGAATCCGGATATGGCAGAGTCCGCGTACGAGTAGCCGCCACCGGCCATCGCCAGGTTGGGCGTGGTGTCGGGGCTCCATTGCAGCATTCCGAAGGGGAGGTCGGCGCCGGGGAATTCCCCGATGGCGCCGGGGTTGGCGGTCCCGGCGCCGGTTCCGGCGATGGGATTGACCAGGCTGCTGGGATCGCTGACCAACGACGAGGGGCGCACAGCCGCGGCGGTGGCCGTTCCCAACGGGTTGAACGAGCCCACCCCGACCACACCTGCGATCAGCGTCAAAGTGGCCAGGCCCGACGCCAGTCCTCGTCCGAGGAATCTTCGCTGCATCGGCCTACCCCCTGGAGGGAAGGTAGTGCAGGCGAGCGACTGTCGCGCCGAGACGCGAAGGTGGGTTTGCACGGCCCTCAGGTATCAGTCCGGGCACCGGACTCTCGCGATTCCCATGGCGCGTCGATGGTCCGAACCATGACGGGTGATTGGAATGTCATTGCCGTCATGCCAGTATTACTGGGTGCCAATCGGGGTTGCAGATTCCAGAGGGAGCTTCGACTCTCGGGGAGCCTTCTCGGACCCAGGATGTTTACGGCTGACGAGGCGAGACGACAGCCCGCCGTCACGATGACGAACGTAGAAGAGGGGAACCCATGTACTACGTAGGCTCGATCGTGCTCATTTTCGTGGCCATGTTGCTGGTGGTGGCGTTCCTGAAGATGCGGCACCAGCGCAATGGCTGAGAGTTTCCGCCCACTCGGACCCCGGCCCGGATCGGGACCCGGGTCCGGTTCCGGGTCCGGGTCCGGGTCTTGGACGGTGTCGCGGTGATCTTCGACCTTCTTCTCATCGCCGTGGTCATCACGCTCGAGCCGATCCCCCTTACCGCCTTCATCTTGATTCTCATGTCAAAGGGGGGCGTCCGAAAGGGCGCCGCTTTTATTTTCGGTTGGCTCGCGTCCCTGGCGATTGTGGTTGCCCTCACCGTTCTCGTCACGGGCAACAAGCCACCGGCTCCGAGCACGGCCCCTTCGCTCGGGGTCCTCGCGGTGAAGATTGCGATCGGCGTGGGGCTGCTCTTCGTCGCCGTGCGTCATCAACGAAATATGGGGAAACCCAAGAAGCCGAAGAAGACGCCGAAGTGGCAGACAGGCATCGACAATATGTCGCCTCTGTTCGCTCTTGGCCTGGCACCTCTCACGCAGCCATGGGGTCTGGTCGCGGCCGGTGTTGCCACCATCGTCGGAGCCAAGCTCACGTCGTGGGAGAGCTACATCGCGCTGTTCCTCTTCTGTTTCGTCGCCACGGCTACCTATCTGCTCTTGGAGATCTATGCCGGATTTCGTCCTGAAAGGGCTCAGGAGCTCCTCCAGGGCGTGCGGACCTGGATTGACACCCACCGCGACCAGGTGATCATCGTCGTGTCCCTGGTGCTCGGTTTCTGGTTGGTCGGCAAGAGCATCTACCTGATCGTGACCTGACGCCATGAAATCGGCGCCGGGGCCCGGATGCGGTGCATCAAATCGGCGCCGGAGCCCCGCACGGTGGTGCGGGATGCAGAGATGGGATCGGAGATGGTGCCGAATCTTCTAGCTTTGTGAGGCGACGCCTGGCTTTGTGAAGCGCGCCGACCTGAATCCGGCGCATCCTCACGGCAGGCCGTTGGGACGGCGACGTAATGGGCGACTAATGGGCGACGGGAAAGAAGGCGAATGAGCGAGGTCAGCGAGAGGATTCTCTCCAAGAAGTGGTTCTACCACTTCGAATTGCCGGATGGCCGGATCACCGAGACTTACATTCCCGAAGACGTCCACACGCTCCACGAGGCCCGCCGAGAAATGATCGATGGGTACTTGACGAACCGGTATGCCGATTCCTGGCGTGGGCGCACGTGTCTGGACCTCGCGTGCCACGAAGGCTATTTCGCCTCTCACTTGGCCCGGAAGGGCTTCGGATCAGTCTTGGGGATCGACGTGCGCAACGAGAACATCGAACGAGCGCGCATGATCAGAGAGGCGTACGGACTCACCAATCTTGAGTTCGCCGAGCAGGATGTGTTCGGCCCGGAAGTCGCTCGGTACGCCACGTTTGACGTCGTCCTCATGCTCGGGCTGCTCTACCACGTCGAGAATCCTGTCGGCTTGCTGCGGATTGCCCGCGCCCACACCAGTGATGTCTGCATCATTGAAACGCAGGTCGCACCCAACCTCTCGGGAGTTACGGACTGGGGCTCCTATCGGTTCATCAAACCCATTGTCGGGTCGTTTGCGATCGTTGATGAAGCTTCAGAGGTGGCGGGGGACAATCGGGAAGCTAACAGCGTCACCGTCTCGCTCTTTCCCAGCCTCGAGGGTCTCGAATTCCTCATGCGGGCGGTTGGTTTCTCGGCAACGCAGATCCTTGCACCTCCGCCTGACCAAAACGAGCAATTGAGCGCGGGAAAGCGGGTTGTCATCGTCGGCCACGTCTAAACGCGTCCACCACGACGTCTGGACAAGGGACCGGATAAGGGACCGGATTGCCCGATCAGAAGGGACCGGATTTGTCGATGGAGGGAGCGGTCGATCCCGATCACGGTTGCCATCGGTCAAATGAGTAACGACTACTCATCCCTTCCCTCTCGGCATGCCGCAAAGTGCTCACATGGGACTACTTAGAAAACTCACTGGTGGCACGGACAAGAAGCTCCTGGAGACAGGGCTCCTGGGTCAGGGCATCATCACCGATATCAAGTTGACCGGCACCACCCTGCAAACAGGCAACGGACTGGTCCAACGCGCGTGCATCTTCACCGTCCAGGTGAGCCTCGACGGCAGGGAGCCGTACATGGCCACTTGCAAGCAGCGGATCGTCGAGATACAGATACCCCAGCTCCAAGGGGGTTCGGCCGTCGTGGCTGTCCGGGTAAACCCCGAGGATCCGTCCGATATCGCGCTCGATCTGAAGACGGCGCCGCCTGAGGTCACCACGCCCGCTGGAGCCGGCGATCACTCAGCGGCCGAGATCCTGGCCAACGGCACGCCGGGAAAGGCGGTCATCGTCGAATCGATGGCGTTGAACAAGAAGAACCCGGCCGGGGTGGAGATCTATGCCTACACCCTCACCGTGATGCCCACGGAAGGGGATCCCTACCAGATTCAGGTCGGCAACCCCACGCCCCCGTCCGCGCTTCCATTCCTGTACGCGGGTTCCCATGTGCCGGTCATGATCGGGAGCATTCCCAACGCTGTCGTCATCGATTGGGACAAGGCGGCGGCGGACAGCAAGGCTTGACGGAAGACGAGGTGCGGCGGACAGCAAGGCTTGGCGGACAGCAAGACTTGATCCGGCCAACGCTGCGGGTACCCGATTGGGCCGCCACGGTGGTGGGAGTCATGAAGTCTCTGGGACGCCCCTGACGCTCGACAAGCGTCCTGCCAGTTCGCTCCGTCGTTTGATGCCCAGCTTCACGTACACCTGTTGGAGATGGTTGTCGACCGTGCGGACTGAGACAAAGAGGCTCGCCGCGATCTCTTTGCTGGTCATCCCCTGGGCGGCGAGCGTCGCCACCTCGCGTTCCCGATTGGTCAGTTGCGCCGACTCGCGTTGCAATCTGACGCTGGGTGTGTGGGCTCCCTCACACAACTGGAGCAACTGCGTCGCCCTGGCCTCCGCATCGGTGGCGGCGCGCCGAAGCCCGCCTTCGGTGGCCAATTCAGCCTCGAGTGTGGCCGCTTCGGCGGCGAAGAGATTGGCTCCGATCGCTTCGAACTGGTCGGCTGCCGATCTGGCCAACTTCAGGTCGCGGAGGTGCGCCGCCCGAGCGAAGACGATCCGGGCCTCCATGAAGTCCCCATCCACCAGTTCGCCCATTTGGTCCAGTTGCTCGGCGGCGGGGTCGACCTCCCCCATTCGCACCAGATCATGGAGGCCCTCGGCTGCCGCGGCGTACTGTCCCCAGCTCTTGCCCAGCTCGACGGCCTGCCACAGCAGATCGCGGGCGGCGGTCAGTTCACCCCGCGCCATCGTCGCCCAGGCCCGGCCTCGAATGATGTTGACTTCTTGAAGGTGGACGGCGGTCTTTGCTTCCTTCTCGTCGAGCTCGGTGAGGGCGGCCGCCGCCGCGTCGCCGTCGCCCAGGACGGCTCCGGCCAACGCCATGCCGCCAAGTCCCCACCGCCGGCCCGGATGATTGAGCGTGCCGAAGACGGTGGCCGCCTCACGGAACATGTGGGTGGCCGAGGCGGGGCGCCCCTGGCTCAGGTAGACCGGACCCAGGATGGCGGCGAACCACGCTTGACCATCCGCATTGTTCTTCTCGACTGACACCTGGTACCCCGCCTCAGCGATGCCGGCCGCTTCCGCCAGATTCCCTGCGTGCATGTGGGCGAGCGACTGGGCCACCAGGTAGACACCGACTGCTGAGAGCTGGTCCTCCTCGTCCAGGTCCATCCGTGCCGAGAGGGCCGCGGACACGTGGTCAATGGCTTCTCGGGTCCGGCCGGCGAGTGCCAGCGCCACTCCGACATCGAGTGAGGCCTGGGCAAATGCCGCGTCCCCGGGGACGAGGAGAATGGATTCGCCCAGGGCGATGGCTTTGGTCACCTGGCCGGCCATCAAGAGGTGATTGCCGCGCAGCGCCTGGAGCTCCCGGCGGCACGAGACTTCGGTAACCGATGCCATCGCTTCGTCAATCACGTCATCGGCCCGCTCGGCTTCACCCAGAGACCGAAAGAGCGCGGCGGCTCGCCGGACACTCAACTTCGTCAGTTCCCAATCGTTGGTCGCCATGGGCGTGGCCGCGGCCAACACTTCGTCTGCATCACGGCATTGGCCAAGAAAATCGAGCGCTTCACCGAGGACGATGGCTGTATCGACGGACGGCGCTTTGTCCCATACGGACCGACTCAAGCGAACGGCGAGGGCGTAGTCCTCCATGCGTAGGGCAGTCCGGGCTGCGGCCTGGGTGATCTCGATCTGCCCGTCCCCACCGCCTTCGAGCCGCCAGACAGCGACCCGCATCGCGTCGCGACCTCCTGCGGCACCGACATTGTCGGCGGCGTCAGCGAGAGAGCGGGAGAGCAGCATCCGTCGTAGGGAGGGAAGCTGCGCCCGAACCACGTCGCCGTAGAAAGGGTGATTGAGGCGCAACTCCGGCCCGGCATCGCCCTCGAGAACATCGAGCAGGCCCCGCCCTTCCAGCGTCTCGAATGCCTCGAGGGGGACCAGGCGTTCCAACAATCTCAGTTGGACCGGATCTCCCAGCGCGACCAGCTCCAATGCTTCACGCTCTTGGGCACTCAGACCCGTCAGGCGTTCTTCGATGAGATCCCGAAGACGGGGGGAGTGGGACAGGGAGCCCTTGAGGTGCCAGAGACCGAGCTCGGAGGTGAGCACACCGGATTCCAAGGCGCCGAAGATCAGCTCGCGCAGGAAGAGGACGTTGCCCCGACTCGACTCCACGATGGCTTGGAGTGAGGACCCTTCGATGGGTCCTCCGACCGCGATTTCAGCAAGCGTGCGCAAGTCGCGGTCTGGCAAAGGGCCGACCTCGATCCTCAGGAATTGCTGATCTCTCCACTTCCGGACGACGGCGGTGGGGTCACCTTCCCCGACTCTTGCGGTGAGGACGATGAAGGCCCCCCCGTGATCGACGACTCGATCGAGGAGGAGTGCGGACGAATCGTCCAACTCGTGCGCGTCATCGATGACGAGCACCATTCGTTTGTGGCCACGCCGGGCGTCGATGGCCTTGGTGGCGGCCGCGAGGAGCTCGGCATCAAGATCGGCGGGAAGGTCGAGGTCGCTGAGAAAGGCACCCAGGGCAGCAAAGGGGACGTCGGTCGCACTCCTCGTTGCCCTGATCGAGGCAGCCGACATGCCCCGATCACCAGCAACCGTGAGGGCCTGGGCGGCCAACCTGGTCTTCCCGAACCCGGCTGCTCCGACCAGGGCGACGCCCCCCCACCTCGGATCGTCAATCGCCTCGGTGAGCGCGCGCGAATTTCGGCATCGCGTCCCACAATGGGCCAGACGGACCCGAATCTGGTATCGATCGCCACCCCTCCATATTGACTGACGAAGCGACCCTATGCCCATCCGTCGTCCGGAATGAGTAGGGGTTACTCATCACTTGGCGATGCCCGTGCCGGATACTGGAATCCCGACAGGCGGGAAGCGGAAGGGTCGGCCAGGACATGTGCCATGACGTGCAGAAACGAGCCACACGATGAGCGGAGGCAACTCTGTCAAAGGCACCATGACGGTCATGTCAGTGGGTAGGCGCCAAGGCACGATCGGCCTCGATCCCGTCTTCGAGGTTGACCTGCTCGTTTCTCGACCGGGAATGACGCCGGAACCCGTGGCGACCTCATTGCGTGTTCCCGTCGGCGCAGCGGACCGATTCATCGCTGGGATAGAGATCCCCGTGGAATGGAGCCGTTCGGATTCGTCGGTCTTCGACATTGCTTGGAATTTTCTCGAATAGACACGATCTGAGCCTGTCGCGGTGCAACGAAGCCGCCTAGGTAGATCGCCGGATCAGGTGGAATCCAAATGAGTAATGCCTACTCAGGCGGATCCCAGCCGGTTCGCAGAGAGTAGAGGATGCCCGGCCAAACCATTGGTTCTGGCGGAAAGGGATTCGTCATGGGACTACGCAACAGTATGAAGGAGAACACCATGGGGGCGATCGGAATGCGGCGCTTCAACAAGAAGATCATTGCTTCGATGGCTGTCATTGGCCTCTCGGCCGGCGGACTGGTCGTCGCGGGGGCCGGAGCGGGCGCCTCGGTGGGTAACTCCAGTGCAAAGGTGACCGTGGGCTCGAAGACGTACAAGTTGAGCGGCGGTGCGTGCATCGTGCAGGCCGGCACCGTGAACGTCGGCATCGGAGAACACGGCAATTCGCTGGCCATTCACGGCAACATCAAGAACGGCAAGCTATCCGGCGCACAGATCGGTATGGTGATCAACAAGCAGCCGATCGCCATCACCGGGGGCTCGGGCAAGGCCACCAGCAGCGGTGGGACCTTCAAGGGCACCGACGTCGTGTCGAACAAGACGATCAAGGGCTCGTTCACCTGCTAGGTCACCCTTCTGGTTGAACGCACCACGCACTCACCCTGGCCTGGCGGCCAGGGTGAGTGCGTGTGGGCGATCAGTTGATCCGGGCGAGAGGGCTGCTCCTGCGTCGGGGGAGCAATTCCGTCCCTGCCTCAGGGGCTGCCATCGGGAGCGACGGGCAGTGTCAATCAAGTGCTCCGGCCTCGAGAAGCCGGGTGACCTCGTCAGGATTGAGTCCCAGGAAATCGATCAAGACGTGCTCGGTGTGTTGCCCGATCATGGGCCCGGGCTGACTGATCCCGCCGCCGCTCTTCGAGAGCCGGAAGCCGTTCTCCTCGTAGGTGGTGACGCCCATGAGGGGATGCTCGATCGGCACGAAGTGGTGGCGCGCCACGAGCTGGGGATGACGGTGGGCGTCGGCGAAATCTGACACCTCATGGGCGTCGAGCCCGGCAGCCTGGAGCGTTTGCGCGGCCTCTGCGTTGGTCAGTTTGGATGTCCAGGTGGTGACCTGCTGCTCGATCCGGTCCTGGTCGGCCAGGCGCTGCTCCGCGGTGAGGCCGGGCGGCGCGCCAATGAGGCCGGCCAGCATGTCCCACTCCTCGTCAGAGTGAACGGCCAGCGCGACCCAGCGGTCGGTGACGTCGCCCGAGTCGGCGCTGGCGAAGACACCGTGAGGGGCCGCCTGTGGGTGGCGATTGCCGTCGCGTCCTCTCGTGATGCCCACAGACTCCTCGGCGACCCACCCACCGAGGGTCCAGATGGCCGATTCGACTTGCGAGAGATCTATCCACGTTCCCTCACCCGTACGTTCCTTGTGCAGGATCGCAGAGGCCAAGGCGGCCGCCACGAATCTCGGGGCCACAGAGTCGGTGATGGTGCCAGAGAGACCGACCGGTGTGCGGTCAGGCCATCCCGTGAGATACGTGTAGCCCGAAAGCGCCGCTCCCTGACCGCCGAACCCCGGGTATTTTCGCTCCGGTCCGGTGTTTCCCCAGAGGCACCCCGAGGCCATGACCAGGTCCGGCTTGGTCGCCGCGAGGGAGCCAAAGTCAAGGCCCCACTTGGCCATCGCACCCGGGGCGAAGTTCTCGACGACTGCCTCAGCCCACTCCGTGCACAGCCGGCGCGCGATTTCTACCGCCTGAGGGTCCCGCAGGTTGAGCGAGATGTCGAGCTTTCCGCCGTTGAGGCCGCTGAAGAATTCGCTCCCCTCGAGGCCATGGTGCTTGAATTGCGCCGAACTGTAGGACCGGAGGAAGTCAGGCCTGGCATGCGACTCGATGCGCACGACGGTGGCGCCGTGGTCGGCGAAGTAGCGCGTCGCGATCGGTCCGGCCGCCCCGCTGCCCATCTCCAGGATCTTGAGGCCCTCCCAGGCGCGTCCGCTCCGGCGCGCGTACCGTAACGGCCACCGCCGAGCCTTCCATCGCGGCGCTTCGCCGATGAGCGCTTCGCCGCGTAGGCCGATGCGGTCGGGGTCGGTGCGCGCGAACGCGCGAGGGACGCTGGAGATGTCACCAAGGCCAACGAGGGTATTGCGGGCAGCGAGCTGCTTGGAGGAGATGATGTCCGCCGCATTGCTGATCGGCGCGAGCATGAGTCCGGTAGTGACCGCATGATCGTAGAGCTCGGCCATCGTGTGCTTCGCAAAGCACGCCGCCACCACGCTCTCGATCTCGCGCAGCTCTCCGGGAGGGAGGTCCGCTGGGTCGTACAGAGTCCAGTCGCGCTCACTCACCGCAGCCGTCGCCACGCCGTCGGCCAGGGCCAGCTCGGTAAAGATCTGCAGGTTCTTCACGCGCGCCTTGCCCCCGCGAAGCCCGAATGAGACGTAGCCGTCGGCACATCGCCACGTCTCCGTCGTCCGGCCGGTCTTGGCCCCTCGCCGGCTCCCCCGGAGGTTCTCCGTAGGCCAGCGAGCGGGGGCGGTCATCTGCGTGACAAGCATCAGTTCCTGCAGGCTCAGGTCGACATCCTGAGGCACGCCGCTGGCCAATGCGGTGAGTGCCGCGACCACGACCTCGCCACTCGCGTGTGCGTGGGTGGCCGGCTCCGAGGCCCGGAGCGGTGCCCGGTCGGGATCACCGGTGACGTTCATTCCCGTTCCTGCCGCCATGCACGTGAGGTCGCTGCTTCGCCAGTGCGCCCGAGGTCCGGTCAGGCCAAAGGGCGTGACGCTCACCCAGATGGCCTGTGCGGCCCGGCCGCGGCGATATTCGTTGGAGAGGACCACGTCTGCACCCGTGAGCAGCGCGTCGTCGAGGGTATCGACGACCCTGACGCCGGCTCGCTCAACGCGCCACCGGATATCCCGAGTCCGGCTCCCGGGTTCGACGGCGACGACCTCTGCCCCAAGGTCGGCGAAAGCACGCCCGGCCAAGCGGGACCGTTCATCGGCCAGGTCAAGGACGCGGAGATCCTCGAGCAGGCCAGGCATCATCACAGGCTAGGTCAGCAGGTCCGAGGTGCTCAGGATCAGTCGGAGCATCTTCCGCACGTGCCGAGGAGATCGAGGCGGTGCGACTGGGCCCGAAAGCCGGTACCGGTGGTGAGATCTCCCATGGCATCGGCGAGTCCCTTCTCGACGCGCTGGGGAACCTCGAAGTCCTCTACGGAACCACAGCTCACGCAGACCAGATGATGGTGGTGATGGCCGGTGAGCTCCTCGGCGAGCTCGAACCGGGCGTACTCGTCGCTCCCCATCACCCGGTGCACGATGCCCACTTGCTCGAGAAGGGCGAGGTTCTTGTATGTCGTGCTCTGTAGCAGCTGAGGATCGGCCGCCACCACCTCTGCGGTGGTCATCGGTCGAGGTGACCGGGTGAGAGCCTCGACCAGGATCCGGCGCCCGGACGTATAGCGCTGGCCCACTCGCCGGAGCCTCGTTGCCACCACGGCGTGAAGATCCTCGGCCATACGACCAGCATACAAGCCCGCTCCTCTGGTCTTGCAATGAGAATCATTCTCGTTATAGTGTGGATGTGGTGACCCGCACCCTCAGCAGTTCACGCACTCTCGACCGGGCAAGCGCCCCCAACGCTGCCAGACGCCGCTGCGCCCATCGGCTGGTCGCTGGGCTCATGTCCCTGGGGTCCTTCTTGGCGGCCGCCTTGTTGGTTGCACCGCCTGGGTCCGCCTCGGCTGCGACATCATCGGGGACGGTCATCCACGTGGTCGCGGCGGAGAACTTCTGGGGCAGCATCGCAAGCCAGATCGGCGGCAAGCACGCCAGTGTGACCAGCATCATCACCAATCCCAATACCGACCCCCACAGCTACGAGCCCACTCCCTCCGACGCAGTCACTCTCGCCGCCGCACGATTGGTCATTGAGAATGGGATCGGCTATGACCCTTGGGTGCCGAAACTGTTGGCGGCCGATCAGGGAAGCCCGACGGTGCTCAACGTCGGCGATCTGATCGGTGTGGCGGTTGGCGGAAATCCCCACCGCTGGTACAACCCCTCGGACGTCCAACGGGTCATCAATCAGGTGGTGGTTGATTTTCAGAAGCTCGATCCTGCCGACAAGGCGTACTTTTCCCAGCAGCGCACGCACTTCGACTCGGTCGCTCTCGAGCCGTACCAGGCCGCCGTCTCGGCCATCAAGTCCAAGTACTCGGGAACCAGCGTCGGCGCGTCGGAGTCCATCTTCGCCATGCTGGCTCCCTCTCTCGGCCTCACGCTGATCACGCCCCCATCGTTCCTCAAAGCCATCAGTGAAGGGACAGATGTCTCGGCAGCCGACGTGGAGACCATCGACAACCAAATCAAGGACCACGCGATCAAGATCTACGTCTACAACAGTCAGAACGTGACTCCCGACGTCCAGGCCCAGCTACGACAGGTGAAGGCCGAACACATTCCTTACGCGACGATCACCGAGACTCTCGCGCCAGCCAGCGCGAGCTACCAGGCTTGGCAGACCCGGCAACTTTTAGGGATCGAGGCGGCGCTGGCCAAGGCCGCCCGGTCGAGCCGGTGACGCCACGCACCTGGCGCACGGTCGCACACACCGGGTCCGGTGACGAGCCGGTGTCACCCCCGATGTCCAGCCTTCGAGAGCAAGCAGGCCGACGACAGGTGAGCGAACCGATGTCAGTGCACTTCGAGAACGCAACGGTGCGCCTCGGAGGGCATGTCATCTGGGCAGAGGTGTCCCTGAGCGCAGCCCCGGGGGAGTTCGTGGCCATCCTCGGACCAAATGGCGTCGGGAAATCAACCCTGATCAAGGCTGCCCTCGGCCTCCTCCCTCTCTCCAGCGGATCGGCCACCATCCTCGGACGTTCCCCGGGTCAGTCCGGGTCGAACATCGGCTACCTACCGCAACGTCGCAGCTTCGATGCCAGCCTGCGGGTTCGTGGCATCGACGTCGTCAGGCTCGGCAGCGACGGCGAGCGCTGGGGAGTTCCTGTTCCCGGTCTCGGCCGCTTCTCGGGTTCACGACGTCGGGCCAAAGCGCGTGTCGACGAGGTGATCGATTTGGTCGGTGCCACCTCCTACGCCAAGCGCCCCATCGGCCAGGTCTCAGGAGGGGAGCAGCAACGGCTGCTCATTGCCCAGGCTCTCGTGCGCCGGCCGCAACTGCTTGTGCTCGACGAACCGCTCGACAGTCTTGACCTGCAGAACCAGGCCAGCGTGGCTGCCCTCGTGTCGGACGTCTGCCGGGGGCAGGGCGTCACCGTGCTCCTGGTGGCCCACGACGTGAACCCCATCCTGCCCTACCTCGATCGGGTGGTCTATCTGGCCCAAGGTGGCGCAGTTTCGGGAACACCAGACGAGGTGATCACCTCGTCCACCCTCACCGCCCTCTACCGCACGCCCATTGAAGTGCTCAAGACTTCGGATGGGCGCTTGGTCGTCGTGGGCCAGCCCGAGGCCCCAGCCCACCACAGCGACCGGCACGCGCACTGATCGTGGGGAGCGGTGGGGTGCAGTCAAGGTGATGGCGACCGGGTTGAGCTGGAATCTGGGCCGCGACCTCAGTCAGCTCTTTTTCTTTCACTTCATGGTCAACGCGTTTCGGGCCGGGACCATCGTCGCGGTCCTGGCCGGTGCCCTCGGGTGGTTCATGGTGCTCCGGCGACAGAGCTTCGCGGGTCACACCCTGGCGGTCGTCTCGTTCCCCGGCGCCGCCGGAGCCATTCTGATCGGCGTCAGTGCCAGCGTCGGGTACTTCGGTGCCGCGGTACTGGCCGCGCTGGTGATCGCCATCGTCCCCCGATCCACCAGTGGTCCGGCCCACAGCTCCGAATCGGCGGTCATCGGTACGGTGCAAGCCTTCGCGCTGGCTTGTGGTGCGCTGTTCGTGAGCCTCTACGGTGGCTTTCTCAACAGCCTTACCGGGCTGCTGTTCGGCACGTTTCTCGGCATCTCCGACGGGCAGGTTCTGACCCTCATGTTGGTAGCTCTGGGGGCACTCATCGTCCTGACCTGCGTCGCCCGTCCACTCTTCTTCGCCACGGTTGACCCTGATGTGGCCCGAGCTCGGGGAGTCCCAACCCAGGCGGTATCGATCGTCTTCCTGGTGCTCCTCGGTTGTGCCGCCGCCGAGGTGAGTCAGATCACCGGGGCGCTCTTGGTGTTCGCCCTCCTCGTCATGCCCGCCGCGACCGCTCAGCAGTTGACCCCGCGCCCGGCGCTCAGCTTCGGATTGACCATCTTCCTGGCTCTGGTGACTGTCTGGGTCGGACTCGGCGTCGCCTATTTTTCGATCTACCCCGTCGGCTTCTTCGTGACCTCTATCGGCTTCCTCCTCTACGTCATCGCAGGGGCCTATCGGTCGATCGCCTCCCGACACGCCATCGAATCCCGTAGCCGCCGGATGGTGGCCGCGTGATGCTGATGGCAGCGAATCCCTTCATCGGGATTGCACACATGTTCGAACATCCATTCCTGCGTTACGCCTTCATCGCTGGCACTGCGATTGCTCTTGCTTCGGGACTGGTCGGCTACTTCGTCGTGTTGCGGGGCCAGGTCTTCACGGGTGACGCGCTGAGCCATGTGGCCTTCACCGGAGCGCTGGCTGCGTTGGCCGCTGGTATTGGACTCTTGCTTGGCCTCTACGTGGCGTGTGTCGTTGTTGCCTTGGCCATGGCCGCGCTCGGCTCGAGGGGCCGGGCCGATGACACGGTGGTCGGCAGCGTCTTCGCCTGGGTCCTCGGACTCGGGGCGCTCTTTCTCACCATCTACACCACCTCTTCGACCGGCACTGATGCCACCGCGGGGGTCAACGTGCTGTTCGGCTCCATCTTCGGGCTCACGAGTGCCCAGGCCGCTACCGACGCCCTCATTGCGCTCGGTGTAGCCGTTGCTCTGGTCACGATCGCCCGGCCCCTTCTCTTTGCCAGCATCGACGATGCGGTGGCCGGTGCCCGAGGAGTCCCGGTGGGCGCCCTGGGCTTTGTGTTCCTGGGTTTGGTGGGCATCACGGCAGCGGCGGCCACCCAAGCCGTTGGGGCACTCCTGCTGCTCGGGCTTCTGGCCGCTCCGGCGGGTACGGCGCAGCGCCTCACCGCGCGGCCGTTTCGGGCTCTTTGGTTGTCAGCCGGGGTTGCGACCCTCTCCGTCTGGGCGGGTCTCACGATTGCCTACGCCGCGCCGTCGATACCCCCGAGCTTCGGGATACTGGCCACGGCGACGGGCTGCTATCTCGTTGCGTACCTGGCGACGCCAGCGGGCGCTCGGATCGGACGAGCCCTCGGCCAGCGACGGCCCCCTTTCGACGTGGTCGCACCGGGCCCCTGATGCCAGCTGAGACGCCTGCACCGGCGGCCTGGCGAACCGGCGCGGCCTGGCACACGTCGGTCGGTTCCCGCAGTCGATGCGAGAGGGCGTCAAGCCTGGGCGGCGCTACAGGCCGGTCTCGGCACTGATCCGGCCGTTCGTGATCGCGAGTTGGAACGCCTCGTAGTCACGTTGGTTCTGGTCGGCGTAAGTCTCGGCGAAATCGCCGATCGCGTTGTCGAACGTCGTTTTCGTGCCCAGGTACGAGGAGATCGCAATGCGATCCCCCGATCGGGCATGGGCCCGGGCGAGCGCCTCGGCACGAATGCCTCCGTAGGCGACAAGTCCGGTCGGGATCATCTTCTCGATGTCGATCGAACCCTTCCAATCGCGCAGTTGGCGGAGATAGAAGTCGCGGGCGACGCCGTCGATGCCCTCGGCCCGCTCCCAGCCCAGGAAGATGTCGCTCGCTGCCTGCATCATGTGCTGGCCGGCGACCACCCTCTGACCGTGGTTCGTGTAGCTGCTCTTTCCGGCGAATCGCTCGAGGACCGAGGCTTCGGCTTCCTTCGCCTGCAAGAACAGCGGATCATTGCCGTCACGGCCAACGAGGAGCACGATCCACGCTCGGGTACCGACACTTCCCACACCCACGACCTTGCGGGCCATCTGGACCAATTCGAATTCGTCGAGCAGCTGACGCCGGTCACTCTGGAGCGTTCGGCGGTACTTCGAGATCAACTTACGGAGTGATTCGAGCATCGCGTCGCTCTCTTGGTCGGCCAGGAGATCCTCGATCGGCACGATGAGCGGGGGGTCACTAATGATGCGACGCCGCCCATCGACCATCTCGGTGAGCTTGTCTTGGGCTTGCAGACTGTCGCGAGTGCGCGCCTTGGCGAGAGCCTTGACACTTTGAGCGGCCATGGTCTTGGTGCTCTTCGTCCGGGTCATCCTGGCCTGCGCCTCCAGGCCGGCCAGCACCTTGTCGACGTCGACGCGCGAATACCAGACCTCCAGATTTCCGAGCCCGGCCAGCCGGTTCATCTCCCGGCGGTAGGAGCCACCCACCTCGATCGCCGCGGTGGCCCCCTCTGCCTTGGTGAAGCCCCTGTCCCTCCCGGCGATGACCACGCTTGCCGCCAGTCGCTTCACGTCCCATTCCCAGGGACCAGGCAGCGTCTCGTCAAAATCGTTGACATCGAATACGAGTGCTCGTTCGGGCGACGCGAACACGCCGAAATTGCTCATGTGGGCATCACCGCAGATCTGCGCGGTCAGTCCAGAGCGCGGCGTTGTCGCCAAGTCTGAAGCCATGATCAACGCCGCTCCGCGGAAAAAGGAAAACGGGGAAACGAGCATGCGGCCGTAACGGATCGGGACCAACTCGGGCACCCGGGTCTCGCCTTGCTGAATCAAGAGATCGACCGGGTCGGGCCGGGACGTCGCCGGCTCGAAGACGGACTGATCCGAGCGGCGCACCCGCACCCGGGCCTCCCGGCCGAGGTCGGACCGTTCGCTGGGTGACCGCGGAGACGCGGATTTTGAATTCTTCGTCGTCGTTGGAGTGGTCATCGTCTGACTTCGTTCGACATTCTCGACCCCCTGATCGTCGTACCGATCTCGCCCGCCTTGCGGGGCGTGCGCCTCCCGGGGGGCTCCCCACGCTTCTCGATGGCCCCCCGGCGGTCGCGACACCCAGGCCGCAACAAGTTCGTCTCCGGCTCCAATGTGCGACACCGGGACCCTGGAAGCTCGCTCGGGAGTGCTGCTGGTTGCTGGAGACCCGACGCGACCGGATTTCTCGGTCCACCGAAAAGAATTTCTGATTCTGGCATCCACACTGCTCACGACGCCGAATAATCGAGGCAACAGCAGTTGACAGAGTCCAGCCACGAGCGTCGCAAGATCAAAGGGCGAACACCCCAACCAAGGAGAGCGCGCATGTCACCGTTGAACCGCCGGGATTTTCTCAAGAGTGGGTCGATTGCTGTGGCCGCCGCCGGCGTGGCCAGTGCGATACCGATAGCCGTGCCAACGCTGGCCGGCGCGTCAGCACCCAAGGCCCCTGACACGAGCGAATCGGGCGTTGGCAGGGAGGAGACTGGGGGTCAACTCGACCAACCGCTCGTCGCCCATGTGCGAAGTCTCGACACCGGCGAGATCGGCCTTTTCTACGGTGATCGTGAGATCACGTACCAAGACCGCAATCTCGCGGCCCAACTCCATCGGGCCGCCAAGTAACACCAGGTTGTTGCATCGTTTGTCCGTCGTTTCATCCGTCCAGGTCCGGTCCACGCCAGAGGTCTGTGGGCCATTCCGTCCCATTCCACCGAGCCAATGAGGTGAGCCGTGTCCTCCCATCGTGAAGCACCCGAGATATCCAAGGATCCCGTAGCCGACAGCACTGATCTCTACGCCTTCGTCAGTCCCGACGCTCCGTCGACGGTTACCCTCATCGCCAATTACGTCCCATTGCAGCCGTCTGATGGCGGTCCCAACTTCTTCGAGTTCGGTGATGACGTGCTGTACGAGATCCTCATCGATAACAACGGTGACGCACAGCCCGACATCGCGTACCAATTCCGATTCTCGACCGTCGTCAAGAACCCGAGGACGTTCCTGTACAACACCGGCCCGATCCTTTCGCTGGCCTCGTCATCGTGGAACCGGGTGCAGACGTATTCGGTGCAGCGTGTCGACTACCCGAGCGGTACCGTGACCGTCTTGGGCACCAATCTGCCTTGCCCACCATGCAACATCGGACCACTCTCCACCCCGAACTACGGTGCCACGCTGGCTGCCCCCGCCATCCAGACCGTAGGAACCGGCGTCAAGGTCTTCGCCGGACAAAGGGCCGAAGGCTTCTACGTCGATCTCGGTTCGATCTTCGACCTGGGGATACTTCGACCCCTGGCCAATCTGCACAACACGTTCGGGGTTGGCGCGCCCCTCACGGCTATGGCCGGTATCAACGCGACCGCCGGGCTCAACGTACATTCTCTCGCCCTCCAGATCCCCATCACACAGCTGACGGCCAATCACTCGACGCCGTCGAATCCGGCCCTTCCCTCGTCCTGCATCGGCGTATGGACTACGGCTAGCCGGCGCAAGATACGGATCTATGAAGAGACGCCGGGCAGGGATCTCACCTCGGGCCCCTTCGTCCAGATTTCCCGCCTGGGCAATCCCCTGGTCAATGAGGTGCTCATCCCAATGGCCAGAAAGGACTATTGGAACTCCCAACCGCCGGCGGGAGATTCGCAATTCAGGGGGGACTACTTCAATCCTGAATTGGCTCAGTTGCTTCCGGCGTTGTACACGCCCAACGGGGGTACCACGGTCTTTCCCAATCTGGCCGCGTACAACGCCAAATCGCCGCATCGGACCGACCTCGCGGCGATCTTGCTGACAGGTATCCCGGCTGGTGTGGTGTCGCCGAACTACTCGACGTTCACCGGTGCGACCCAGGCGGACCTGCTCAGGCTCAACCTGGCCATTCCTCCCGTCGCCAACTCGGGTGGACAACTCGTCGGGAACAACCTTGGAGCGCTCGGGGGCGACCTCGCCGGGTTCCCCAACGGCCGGAGGGTCTTCGACGACGTAGTCAATATCGAGGTACAGGCACTGGCCGGGGCCCTCTTGGGACTGGTAGACCCCAAGTTCGCCCCCGACACCGCTGTGAATGACATCACCCAAGGCCTCACCAGCTCGGCCACCGACACCACGGCCAAGGGCACGGAAACCTACCTGGGTGCGTTCCCCTACCTCGGGGTCCCCAACCAGGGTTATGCCGCGGCCTGACACGATGTCCGCTCCCTCTCAATCACATCGCCACGATCACCCTCATCCGGGGGACAGTGCCGAGGCGCTGCCCGACCCCAGCCCGGTGGCAGCCGTGGTGCTCGACATTGGCGCGGGAGTCGGGGCCCTGGTCATTCACACACCGCCGTCACTCGACGGGTGCGAGATCGAACTCCGGCCCGAAGGCACCGAGTGGCGAGGTGTCCACACTGCGGTTCGCCCGCGCCTCATCCCCTCGGACACCCAGTTCGCCGCCGTGTTCGGGTCCTTGTCCGAAGGTTGCTACGACCTCCGATTGCGCGGCAATGAGCACGAGGACCCAGCGCTCTCGCTCAATGTTGCAGGCGCCCTGGTGACCGACGCTCGGTGGCCTGAGGTGAGTTAGCCAGATTCCAGCAACCCGGTGGCACGTGCCAGCGGTGTCCGAGGGCCGGTCTCACAGCTCACCCGGGGACGATGATGACCGGTGTGCCAGGAGGAAGGTTCGCCAGGTGGGCCAGATCGCTGTCATGCAACCGGACGCAGCCATTGGACACCGCGGCTCCCGTGGTGCCGATGAGCGAGTCGTCGCGTGCATCGATCGGTCCGTGTATGGCAATGATGGCATCACCCGAATTCTCCCAGTCGGTGATGGAGTCAGAGTGCGCCGAAGTGACCAGCACGAAAGGGCCAAAGCCGGGGTCGGGAGCCGGTGTCACCATGGCAATGAAGAAGCTGCCGGTGGTGGTCGGGCTGGTCGGCGTGCCGATACCGGCCGGGAAGCTCAAGATGGGTTGGCCGCTCTGGTACACGGTCAGATGTCGGCTGCCGAGGTTCACCACCACGGCGTAGGGGATGGTGGAAAGGGTGGCATCGGATTGGGGAATCCAGGCCGTCGACTCGTTGGGTCGCTGCGCCAAGCGCACTTCGAGCCATTGGGGTTGGGTTGCGATGACCGGGAGCTCGCTCGGATAGCCATACCAAGTGCCGGGCACGGTCTCGGTGGAGGGAGCTCCGGGAGCCGGCGAGCCGGGCGCAGCGCCCTTCATGTTCGCGACCAGGGTCGACGTGGGCACCTCGATCACCGGCTCGACGGCGGCAGCGGGTGAGGAAGTCGGTTGGACTGTGGCCTGCCCAGCGGCGGTGTGTGTCCCGAGATTGCCTTGGGATTGAACTTCCACATCGGTCGTGGTGGTCGTACTTGGTGGTGCCGGAGCCTCGGTACCGACCGTCGCGGTGGTTGTGGTTGTCGGCGCCGTCGCAGAGATTGTGGTGGCCGGCGCCGTCACGGGGGCAATGGACTGCGTCGCCTCCACGAGGCCATGTCCGACCCTGCCTCTCATCGCCGGGACGGGCGATGCGGAAAGATTCGCCAATACGAATGGGCTAAGGAGCAAAAGACACACGAGGGCTACGAGATATCTCATTCCTCCCTCCATCGTTCCCTCGCCTTTCGCTTGGCGATCCACCATATGCAATCGACAGACCAACCCCGGACCAGTTCATGTTGTCGTCACCTTCTCGGAAGCTCGGCCCCACCGGTTGGTTTCGGCCCTGCCTACCCTTACCCAGCCGGTGTGACGGTGACTCCGGCCGAGGATGTTGTCGGATGGACAGGCCATATCCAGAGAGCAGCTACCGCGATGCCAGATCCGATCAGATTGTCGACCAGGCGACCTACGACAGCTGATTGAGGCGGCAATCCGCCGAATGCCGTGAGGAATACGAAGATGCAGGTGACGAAGGTGATGTAGAGCCCGAAGTTCACGCGCTGTACCGAAAAGGCAATTGCACTCGCCCCCACGGCGATGACGGCCATCAGGTCGAGCGAGGGTCGCAGCGTCGTGAGGAGGAGGGTGGTGAGGGTGACCCCGGCGATCGACCCCAGAACACGGAGTGCACTTCTCTGCTTCGTGAGTTCTGGGTCGGGTCGCATGATGAACAGGACAGCCTCTGGGATCCAGAAGCCATCAATGGGGTCGATCACGCGAAAGAGCAGCGTTCCCACCAGCGCGCCCACCGTGAGGCGCAGGGCATGGTGGAGTGCGGGCGAGCTTGGAGTGAGGCTCCGCTGGACGGATCGGACCGCATCGCGGGTCCAGCGCCGCATGGACGCCGGGGGTGGTCCAGACGCGTGTTCCTTGGTGTGGTGGTCGACTAACAGGCCAACGCCGTAGGCGATGGCCGTCGCCGCCAGACCACTCATGACGATGACGACGCCGACTTGCACCGCCAGTCCAGCGGAGACATCCAACGATGCGGCGTACACGATGGCCGTCGCAGAAGACACACCGATTAACGCAGCAGTCGGGCTGATCGCAACGCACAACCCAGCGGAGAACGTCCAGATCCCGACGAGTGGATAGATCCCGATGCCACGAATACCGATGAGGGCACCCAAGAAGCTCCCCAGGGCTACGAGGACCGCCGTCCCGGCGACGATTCGAGCCCGGAAGCGGTGGCCCGGTTGGAGAATCGCCATGTCTGTGAGGAACGCGCCCACTGCGCCCCACCCACCGGCACGGGCGTGCCCGGAGGTAATCCCCACCAAGAGCGGCAGACCGATGGACAGGGCGCACTGGAGTCCGACAAGCGGTGAGCTTTGCGAGAAGTCAAAACGGAAGATCGCCAGCATCGGTCGGGCGTCGCTGGCCAATCCTCTCCCCCTTCGGTCATTGGTGAAGGGGGGATCCGGCTCCCAGATGAGCCCCCGATTCCTGTTCATCCGAGCGGCGAGGCGCAAATCCCGCTGCCCAATGGTCGCACACCAGAATGCTATTCCGTGCATGCGGAGCCACAATGAAGCCCGTAGAGACTCAGTTGGGCGGTCGAGGTGGAGAATCGGGAGTTAGTCTGCGTCGAAACGGCTTCAGGCCCAAACGTCAAGGTACGCGGCGAGTACGACATCACGGTTCCGTGGCCAGACGCTTCGGTCCGAGTGGAGGCAGTCATGCATCTACTGTTGACTGAGCTGCTGGGCATAGTCATTGAGAGGAACAATGTTCAATTTGGTTGTTGTAGGAGCCGACGACTCGGCTACGGCCCGTCAGGCGGTCTTGGTGGCTGCCGAGATAGCTCGGCTTGCGGCCGGCACCCTTCACATCGTCACCGCCTATGACCCGAAGTCGGTGCAGATCGAGCATCTTCCACTCGAGTTTCGCTACACAACGACGACGAACCCCGCCGATGCCCTGCTCCACGACCTCGAGCACCTTGTCGCAGGGTATGGGCTCGAAACGGTCGTCCATGCCTCGGCCGGTGAACCTGCCGAGGCCATCGTGGCGGTAGCCGAAGAGGTCGGTGCTGACCTACTCGTGGTGGGCAATCGGGGCATGAAAGGTGTTCGGCGGGTCCTGGGTAGTGTGCCGAACACTGTTGCCCACCGCGCCCACTGCTCTGTCCTCATTGTCGACACGGAGGCAGCGAGTTAGCGGGTTAGAGACCGTGGTCGATGATGCCGCCGAACTGCGATGGGAGTACTCGCCGAGTGGCCGCGTGTGGGGAGGCACAAGCTACCCAGTGCCATCCGCTCAGCCGCTTGAAGCCTTCAAACCCCCGGTGCGGCCGATGCAACGTCCATCGGATCGGTGCAGATGAGCCATCATGGACCAGCGTCGATCCAGCTTGCGCCGATGATCTCAGCGCCGCCGTGAACACCCATTACGGCACCCAATTCTCCGATCCGGAGCGCCGTCCGAGGAAAGCTTGGAGCGATCAGATCAAGGAAGTCGTCAATGTCGGGTGCCATGCCGTGCATTACTGCTATGTGTTCGATCTTCCCGGCGGCCATCATCTGTTCGTAGAGCATTTGCAGGGCCCTCCGGCGGGTACGAGGCTTTCCGGCCTCTTGGACAACACCACCGCTGATGTCGATCAGTGGTTTGATCGACAGCAACGACCCCATCATGGCCTTGGCCCCCCCAATGCGCCCTCCCTTCTTCAGATTCTCCAGAGTGTTCAGCGCGGCGAAGACGTGCGTGCGAGCGATCAACGTGCCCACTCGGCGCAGCACGGCGTGGAGGTCAGCCCCATCACCAGCCGCCTGGGCGGCGTCGAGCACGAGGGTGCCGAGACCACTTGACACCGTCTTGGAGTCGATCACTTGGACAAGGAGCTGCTCTTGGCACGCCACGGACGCCGTGTGAGCTGACTGCAACGTGGTAGATAGGGCGCCCGAAATGGTGAGACAGACCACAGCATCAGCACCCGCAGTGCCGGCATTTCGGAATGCTTGTTCAAAGGCGCCGGGCGACGGGCAGGCCGTTTGGGGGAGGGCGTCTGATTCCGCCATTTTGTCGTAGAAGTCTTCGACGCTCAGGTCCTGACGGTCGGTGAACTCGTCGCTCCCAAATCGGATGCTGAGAGGCACAATATCTATGTTGAGGCCATCAATCTGATCTTCGGTCAGATCACACGAGCTGTCGGTCACGACGTACACACCGGGCATGTAAGTGCAATCTCCTCACTGTAGTCATCGACCCTGGCATTCGAGTTCGGTTCGGCCCCACGATTCTGACACCACGGCGAGGGCTGTGGCGGACCAGGGCCGGACCTAGGGCGGACCTAGCGCGTGACGAGACCACCATCGGCGTGGACCACGGTACCCGTCACATAGCTCGACGCATCAGACGCGAGAAAGAGGGCAGGACCCACCATCTCGGAGGCGTCCGCCACCCGTCGCAGCAGGCAGGCATGGGCCATCCCGGCGGTAGCTGCTGAACCGGTGGCACGTGTCATGTCGGTGTCGACGGACCCTGGGGCGAGAGCGTTGACCCGAATGCCTTCCGACGCCAGGCCGGCGGCCAGCGCTTTGGTGTACGAGACCATGGCGGCCTTGGCGGCTGCGTAGTGGGCGACCGTGGAGGAGAAAAGCCAGGCTCCTGCCGAAACCAGGTTGATGACAGACGCATGATCCGAGACCCGCAAGTAGGGAAGGGACTCTTCGATAAGAAAGAGCGGGCCTTTTACATTGACGTCGAGCGATTTGGTGACCCCCGCCTCCGTAAAGCTCCCGATGGGCTCCGTGAGCGCATTCGCCGCGTTGTTGACCAGGACATCGATGCCACCGAAGCGTTCCACCGTGGCGGTGGCGAGGGCGTGCACATCTTCCAAGGAGCCCATGTGGCAGGCGATGCCCGTGGCGTCGATGCCCACTGCACGCAATGCCTCCACGGTTTCCGCACACGCGTCAGGCTTTCGACTTGCGACAACGACGCGAGCCCCGGCCTGCCCGAATCCTTCGGCGATCGCGCGGCCGATGCCGCGAGTTCCTCCAGTGATCAGCGCCACCCGCCCATCAAGTCGGAAGAGCTGACCCACGTCGATCGCATTGCCAGCGCTCTCGAGCCCGCCAGCTTCCGTACGACCAGCCGAGTCGATCGGAGTCTCCTTGGGCGTTAGGGAGCTCATGAGAGTTCCGATCCGAACTCTGGGCGGACGGCAACCACCTCACCGGAGATCTCACGAACAACGCCAGACGTCAAGTCCACGCCCTGCACTGCTTCTTTCGTAAAGCGCATGGAGATCCAATCCGGACGATCGTTGGTCAGTGACGAGTTATATATTATATGACGCGGCAAAGGATGCAGATTTCACACGACCAATGATTGGGGAATGCGCTGCATCCTTGACAGCTGCATGAAACATGAAGATAGGCAAAGGACTGCCTTCCTAGCGGTTACCAATCTGGAGCATCCCTTTGAATGAGGTGGTTCGATCATGTTTGATTTGAGTGGGCGAGTGGCACTCGTCACCGGTGCTGGCCAAAACGTTGGGGCCGGCATCGCCCGGATGCTCGCCGCTCAAGGCGCGGTCGTTGCAGTGAATGACTTTGTCGCAGATCGAGCCGAGCAAGCGGCGAATGCCTTGGGCGCTCCGGCAATCGCCGCACCCTTCGACGTCACCAATCTCAAGTCGGTCGAAGCAGGGATTGCCGATGTTGTGAAACGTATCGGCCCGGTCGAGATTCTCGTCAACAATGCTGGGAACGGCGGAGTAGGAGGGATGCGGGCGGCGAAGTTCCGGGAGGTTGAACCCACTGAATGGGTCGGGCCAGTCGAAGTGAACCTCTATGGGGTCATGAATTGTTGCAAGGCCGTTATCGATGCAATGTGTGACCGCAATTGGGGCCGAATAGTCACGATTTCTTCGGGAGCGGGCACCGGCGGAGTGGCCTTGGGAGTGACGGCTTACAGCGCCGGTAAGGGAGGAGGACTTTCATTCACTCGATCGTTGGCCCTGGAGGTGGCTCGATCCGGGGTTACGGCCAACACGCTTGCCATCGGCCTGATGTCGATGGAGGATCAGAACGTCACTGAATACCTAGCCAAATCGATCCCGGTCGGACGTACTGGCACTCCGGAGGATATTGGAGCTGCCTGCGTCTGGTTGGCCTCCGATGAGGCTTCCTGGGTCACCGCTCAGACAATCGAAATCAATGGAGGCTCAATCACCACATAACGAGGAGACGTCCTTGGCGAAGAGAAGCTCGGCGCCTCGGCCAGCGAGCGCCTGTGTTCACAGCTCGAGCCGGGCGGAGCGCCGCCAGAGCCCCCGTTCACTTCCCGGCGAGCTTGGTGCCACCCTTCCTCTCATCGGGGAGAAATCCACGCATGGTGCACGGTGCTCGTCACGCAGCTCTCCGTTGAACGATAACGTTCGGCGTGGAGCGAGTGGGACCTGTAGCGGCCGAGCTGGGCCTTGCTCTGGAAACGCCACTGAGTACTTTGTGAAACACCCATGAAGTACTCATGGTTGACCTCGTGTTATGGACCCCGATCGTGGGTTAAAGGAGTTGGATGTCCCCGGGTTCGACCATGGGAAGCTCACTCAGGGCCGCGTTGAGGTGCCGAGCCCACACCTCGCCCAGTCGGGTTAAGAAGGGCGAGTCCTCTGCGATCCGGGCGTGTTCGATCTGGTGAGAAGAAGGACGGTACAGGCCGAGGTCATAGGGAGGGCCGACTGAAAGGTTGGCGCTTGCGGTGCTGACCATCGAGCTCAGCGCGACCTTCGCTGCCGCGGTGATCGGGAGATCCGAGTGGGTGGCCAGCTCAAGCAGGAACTTGCCGTACTTCGTCTCGCCGATCTGAAGGAACGGCCGCTCATCAGAAGCTCGGATGTAATTGCCTTCGGGGTAGACGAGCAGGATGTCGGGTGCCTGGTCGGCGATCTGTCCGCCGATCAGGAAGGTCGAGGTGCCGTCAGCACCCGAGGCCGACAGCGCCGCTCGGTGGGATTCGGCGACCTCCACGCTTACCCTGCCCAGGTACAGTGCGAGGTCAAAGAGGTGCTCACCGGTGGCGAGGGAGTCGGGGGAGCCGGGGTTCGCCAGGTCGCGGTCGAGGCGATCCATCACCTCCTGTGTCGTAGCCAGGTTGCCGGCTGATTGTATGACGACGGTCCGATCAGCCGCCGGGTGGAAGACGAAGAGCTTCTTGTAAGTGCTGACATTGTCGACCCCGGCGTTCGTCCGGGTGTCGGAAAGAAAAATCAGGCCATCGGTCAAGCGCATCGCCAGGCAGTAGGTCATGGGCTCCTCTCGTCCAGGCCGATGTTGGTGGACGGCGTTCGTTTGTAGGAATATGAGCGGCAATAGCCATGATGACACCCGCAGCAGAACCAGCGATGACAGACCCCTCCCGCGCAACCATCCGAAGCGATGTCCCGTCCTTAGTTTCGACGGGTACCCTTCCGTCCCGCGAGTTGGTGCTTCAGCGGATGACCGAAGCGTACGAGCGTTACCGAGAGGTCGAAACCGGGAGCGTCGCGTCCTATATTCCCGCGCTTGCTGCCGCGTCGCCTGACTGGTTCGGTCTCGCCGTCGCCGGCGTGCGCGGGGCAGTCGCGGCGGTTGGCGACGCGGACCTCGAGTTCTCGATCCAGAGTGTCTCTAAGCCATTCGCCTTCGCCCTCGTTTGCCAGGAGATCGGCTCCACGGCGGCACGACGGAAGCTCGGTGTGAACGGCACCGGATTGCCCTTCGACTCGGTGCTTGCCATCGAGATCGGCGCGGATCGCATGACCAATCCAATGGTGAACGCCGGCGCGATTGCCACCACCAGCCTCGTCCCGGGACGGAGTTCGGCCGAGCGTTGGGAGTTCATCCGAACCGGGCTCTCGCGGTTCGCTGGCCGCGAGCTCGCGGTTGACGAAGAGGTCTTCGAATCTGAGCAGGGGACCAATCAGCGCAACCGCGGCATTGCTCACCTGCTCGCAGGCTACGACCGGATCTATTGCGATCCAGATGAAGCCACGGACCTCTATACACGGCAGTGCTCGCTCCTCGTCAGCGCGCGGGATCTCGCCGTGATGGGAGCAACCCTGGCAGACGGCGGTGTGAACCCGCTCACCGGGGAAACCGTCATCGACCCGCCCCACTGCAAAGCCGTGCTCGCCGTACTTGCCACCGCGGGTCTGTACGAACGCTCTGGCGACTGGCTCTATGACATCGGCCTGCCGGGCAAGAGCGGCGTCAGCGGTGGCATGGTCACAATTTCGCCGGGAAAGGGCGGCCTCGCCGTGTTCTCCCCACCCCTCGATCCGGCCGGTAATTCTGTGCGGGGGAAGCTCGCCACGTCCTATCTCTCCGATGCGCTCGGTCTCAACCTCTTCGCCTCAACGTACGAGCCTGATCAAGTGCAGGCCGACCCGTAGGGGCATGCCCGGTGCGCATCCGATTGAGGAACTCGCGAACAGGCTGGGTAGGTGCCGGGCGGCCAACAGACGGTAGTCGCCCTAGAAGGTCCGGTCGTCGGATGAACATACGCCTTTGACAATCCCCGAAAAGTTCCGCGTCCCAACGCCGACTTCGGGGTCAGGTTCAAGGTTCCCCCATACGTGCGCACACCCTGCTGATCGTCGGAGACGTCACGGGGCGAATCCACTAGTTGCCGCCTCGCCGAGTACACCGGAATCACCAACCCCGGTGGAGGTCGAATCGGCGTTCGTGCAAGGTGAGTGTGTGAGCGCGCCAAAACCGGACAGTTTGCAGTGGCTCGAGACAACAGGTCCGTTCCCTGAACCTCCTGATCGGACCCCTCCAAGCCTGCGGGGGTCCATGGAACTGAAATTGCGTGATGGGTTAATCCCACCGCCGAGGTGCCGAGTGGTCACGTTTTTACCGCACCCGAGACGGGTAAGGATGACTTACGCAACTATGAAAGGACTCCTGATGGCTGACAACTACAACTCAAAGGATACGGGCCCCGAAGCAGGCGCGAAGGGTGTGGTCGAGGGAGTCAAGGGCAAAGTCAAAGAGGCGGCTGGTGCTGCCACGGGCAAGGATGATCTGCGTCGCGAGGGTAGAGCACAACAAGAAAAGGCAGATTCACAGCGAGAGGTAGCTGCCAAGGAGGCCGAAGCTGAAAAGGCTCGGGCGGAGGCAAGCGCCCACGAAGCAGAGCAGCGCAGTCGCCAAGACTGAATTGTGGGCGCCGGGCAGCAAAGGCCCCGCTCCTAACAATGACGACCGTTCAAAGGGGTGAGTATCGGATTGGCCCCGGTGTCGATGTCGATGATCGGACATGGGTTCTTGCCATTGCTCGAGTGGGCATAGCGTCGAGGGGAATTATCTATCTGTTGTTGGCATATCTGGCGTTCGACATCGCCCGACACGGAAGTGCACCGACTGAGACCAGCAGTACGGGCGCACTGCAGGAGGCTAGAGGGCGCCCCGGCGGATCAGCGCTGATGATCGTGCTGGCAATCGGGTTGGCTTGCTATGGATTGTGGCGGATGCTTGATGCATTGACACAAAGGCGGGGTGCGGCGACCCGTGTTTCGTCATTTGTCATTGCGGTGCTCTATTTTGGGCTGTGTGCCCAGGCAGCGAGGTTGATATCCGGCCAAGTGTCGAACAATGGCGCTTCGAGCAATCCGGTGCCGTTGGTAGCCAGGGTGCTGCGCTGGTCCGGTGGTCCGGCGATCGTCGAGGTAGCGGGAGTAGTGCTCGTTGGCGCGGGAGCCGTCTTGGCGATCTGGGGAATCGTTCATCGTCTTGAGAAGGAACTTGCTCTCGATCGGATCGATCGAAGGACAGACCAACTCGTCAAGGTGCTCGGAGGCGTGGGTGACGCCGCGAGAGGATTTCTGGTGATCCTCGTCGGGATTTACGTTATCAAGGCGGGTGCCGCTTCAAGTCCAACTCAAGCCAAGAGCGTGGACGAGTCGCTGAAAGCCTTAGTTCACCACCCTTTCGGGGCAATCGCCATCGGTCTGGTAGCGCTTGGACTCTTGTGCTTTGCCTTCTATTCCTTCTTCGATGCCCGCTTGCGAAGGCTCTGACGACAGGCAGGTTGTCCAACGGCATGATTCCGTCCAGTCAATCCACACCGACCGGAGTCCCGGCCCACGGCGCAGTTCGTCAGTGTGCGGCTGCTCGCCCTTTCCATAGGGCACCCGAGAGGCCCTCTGCGATCCACAAGGGTGCGCTTCTCGTTGGCTCAACCAGCCGGCGTCCCGGGTGTCCCGACGAGCGAGATGATCTCGTGAGCACGAACGTGGAGTGAAACGCCATTTGACGACACTGGCGCGATTGCCTGCAGAATGAAGTTGGGCGATCGGGGAATAGCTCCTCCTGTGGCACGCCTTCGACGATCGGACTGCAGTGCTCATAGATGAGGGTCATTCGTACCCTTAGCGGCGCGACCGAGAATGTGCTGACGTAGGGCGACGCTGGCACGCCCATGCAGCGCGCCGGGTGGTTGCCCTCGGCGGAAATGGGTATCGAAGGCACATGGCACCCAAGACGGAGCACCTCGAGCGCGAAGTAAAGCTGACGGCCGGAGTGGACTTCAAATTGCCTGACCTGCGCAAGGTCGTCGGCGGGGGAACAATAATTCGACTACCCGAGCAAGCCTTGCACACTTCCTACTTCGACACGGCGGACTTCCGTCTCTGGGACCGCGGCCTCACGTTGCGGCACCGCAGCGCCGAAGACGGGGAGTCCGGATTGTGGACCCTGAAGCTGCCGGAGGAGGGAGACGGGCGAACGATCGATCGGACCGAGCTGTCTTGGGCCGGAGGCCGGGAGCGAATCCCTGAGGCCGCCACCGGGGTGCTTCGGGGGGTCATCCGCCGGGCTGGTCTCAAGGAGGTAGTTGCGCTGGAGTCCACCAGGCAGCGCCTGGTCCTCCACGCTTCAGGCGGGAGATCGCTGGGGGAGATAGATGACGACATCGTGACGGTGAAGAGCGGTGCGCGCCAGGGCTTGACCTTCCGGCAGATCGAGTTCGAGATCGGTCTCGACGCTTCAGCGCCGGACGCGGATCCCGACATGGTGGATGCTGTGCTGCACGAGATTTGCCGAGCTGGAGCTCACACCGATGGCGAACAGAAGTTCACCAAGTCCCTCGGGCTCGGCGGGGGCGAGGCAAGCAGGTCAAAAGCCCAGGAGGCGAGTTCGCCGGTGTCTGTCGCCGACTTGGTCCGGCTCAGCATGGTCGATGGACTGGACCGTCTGCTCGACTACGACTTTCGCTTGAGAATCGATCCGTCGAACCCACCTGTGCGGGCAGTACATCAGGCCCGGGTTGCCGCCAGGCGATTGCGCGCCGATCTGAAGACCTTCGCCCCATTGCTCGACCCGGTATGGCAACGCCACACCATTACCGAACTGAAGTGGCTGGGTCAGGTACTGGGCCGGATCCGAGATGCTGATGTCCTGGCCGACCGCCTTGCTGCCGCCATGACTGTCCCGGTCGAGGCCCAAGGGGCCGACGAGCTTCACTCACGGCTGGCCGCTCAGCGTCGGGCCCACAGTGCCGAACTCGACGACGTCCTTAATGGCGAGCGCTATCTGCAATTGCTTGAGAGGCTTCACGCCGCCGCTTGCGCTCCGCCGTTTTACCCAAACCAGCCCGCTTCTCCAGAATCGGAGCGGGGATCCCAGGACGTCAGTCTGGCCAGTGACACAGCAGCCTTGCTGGTGCGCAGGCACTGGAAAGCACTCCGGCGCAAAGTACGCAAGGTCGGACACCACCCGAACGACGAGGACCTGCACCAGATCCGATTTCGGTCCAAGCGATTGCGCTATGCAGCTGAAAGGGCAACCCTTGTCGCCGGGAAGCCGGCCCGTCGGACCGCACATCGAGCCGAAGAATTGCAGACCATTCTGGGGAAACACCACGACGCCGTCGCGGCTGAAGCCTGGCTCCGACAGATTGCGCTCCTCAGCACACCACCGGCCAGCTTCGTCGCTGGCCGCCTTGTTGCTGAGGAGGAGCGAAAGCAGAGGGAATACGCAAGTCAGTGGAGGTCCGTGTGGCGCGAACTGCGGATTAAGAGAAACACCTCCTGGCTCCGGTGACGCAGCCAAGCTGATCGGTTCATGGGTCCAAAGTGGACGTCGTGGTGCACCTATTCTGACGCACGATATCTTTATTTGGACGAACATTCGACACGCCGGCCGCTCCTCCGCTCGGCTGCGTCAAGTGATTGGTCAACCCTCTTTGATATCGAGGCGAATGGCGGAGAGGGAGATCACCCAACCGAGCCCGCAGCCTATGGACGTGTCATTGCACCGAGGGTTGAGAGCAGCTCCGAGGCGGGAGTGGTCCAGTCAACATGGGTTTTGAATGTAGCCGACCGGGTAGAACAGTCACGGTGCGAAGGCATGACGAAAGGAAGAACCGTGAGCATGACATTGCTGGAGCAGGTACCGGCTCTGCCGACCGGTGAAGTGTCAGATGGAAGCGAGGGAGAACCGTGGTGACCCGTGCCGCGCAGAAGGAGCCAGCGCGGTCCTCGCGACGGGTGAGTGCGGGCGGCCGTCGCAGTGGGCCGCGCCCGATCGACGCCATCGCCTACCTCAAGGCGGACCACCGAGCAGTCGAGAAGGCGTTCCGTGCTTTCGAGAACTCAGGAGAGAGGGCGTTTCGCACCAAGCGGAAGCTGGTGGACGAGATGGTGCGGGAGCTCTCGCTGCACGCGGCGGTCGAGGAGCAGTTTTTCTATCCTGCCGTGCGCCGGGCCGTGCCGGCACTGCATCGCGACGTCCTCGAGGCACTCGAGGAGCACCACGTAGCCAAATGGCTGCTCTCCGAGCTCGACGGCATGGACGCGGCGGACGAGCGCTTCGACGCCAAGGTGGCGGTTCTCACCGAGAGCGTGCGGCACCACGTTCGTGAGGAGGAGCGCGAGCTCTTTCCCGAGGTGCGGAGAGCGATGGAGCGCAAGGAACTGATGGAACTCGGTAACAAGTTGCGGGAGGCGAAGCTCCTGGCGCCGACGCGCCCCATCCGCGCTCGCCCGACGAGCCGCCGGGCAACCTCATCGCCGGGACTGTCGCCGGGGTGGTGGACCGGGCCCGCACCGCGGTCAAATCGAGGGCGTAGCACCCCGTGGGGAGCGGCCGGTCCGACTTGTCTGGCCCCTGGCGGACCCGTCGGAGCGCTGACCGTGGCCAGTGACTACCCGCTCTACGTCTTACGGCCGGCGTGGATGACGAGGTGAGCGGTGTCTCGCCGGGTTCGTCACGCAGGCGACCGGGACTGCTGTTTGATGTCGACGGAACGCTCTTCGACACCAACTATTTGCACACCTTGGCCTGGTCACGTGCATTTACCGATGCCGGTGAATGGGTTCCGATGAATGCCATTCATCGGCTCGTTGGCATGGGAAGCGATCAACTCGTGGTTGAGCTCTTGGGCCGCGAGAGCCCTGGCGCCGCGGCTGCACGACCCCGCCGTTACGAAGAACTCATCGACGAAGCCCGGCCGTTTCCCGGGGCAGCCGGGCTCTTGCGGCACGCCCACGAGAAGGGTCTCGCCATCGTCATAGCCACTTCGGCTGCTTCTAGCGAGCTAGAAACGCTGCTCGACAAGCTCGGTGCCGACGAGGTCATTGACGCAACGACGAGCGAGGATGACATCGCCGAACCCAAACCGGCACCTGAGGTGTTTGAGAAGGCCATGAGGTCAGGCTCAATCGATCCGAAACGAGCCTTGGCCATCGGGGACAGCGTGTGGGATGTCCAAGGTGCGCGGGCAGCTGGACTGGCTTGCATCGCGGTCGAGTCCGGCGGCTATAGCCAACATGAACTGGCCGAAGCGGGCGCTCTTCACGTATACCGAGACGTACAGGAGATTCTGAATCAGTTTCACACGAGCCCTCTCGCTGTTCTGCTGCACTGAGCGAGTACCTACGATGCCATCTTCCTCGTGCCTGCCCGTTGGTTTTCACCCTGGTAGTCCTGCATACTGTTTTTCCGTACGGCACAATTGAGTGGAGAAGAGTGGTAACGAAGTTCGGCTACACGATGACGTGCGAACAGAGCGGGCCGAAGGAGCTGGTGACTGATGTGCGAGCCGCTGAGTCGGTCGGCTTCGATTTTGCGGTGATCTCCGATCACTACTTTCCTTGCTCGACTCAATGGGGCATTCGCCCTACGCCTGGTCGGTCCTGGGGGCGGCCGCCCCGGGTAACGGAGAGAATCGAGAGGGCCGAGATCTGTCAGGCTGTTGGATCGATCTCGAAGAACTGACAAGTGCAGCAGATATGGACGACAGGGCAAGTGTCGTGGAGCAAATGGTGGTCCGCCTGGGCCCATTCAGGGAGGTTCGGGTGGTATGGCTCTCCGAACGCCCGTATAGGCGGTCTGGCACGTTTCAGAAAATGCGTTCGGCCCAGACGTCCGCCCACACCTCTTTGCCATTGCCATCGATTGATTCGACGCCCCACGACCGGGCGAGCCCTTCGACAATGTTCAGGCCACGGCCACTCCATGCTGCCGGATTCAGTGCGGCCTTGCTCGGCAATCGTGGGTTCCCATCTCGTACCCCGATTCGAACGGAATCGGCTCTCTCCAAAAGCTCCACCGTAAATTGGCTCCGTCCGTGTACAACTGCGTTCAGGGCTAGTTCGCTCACCACGACCGCTATGAGCGTCGGATCCACACCCCAGTTCGCAACACCATCAGCTGCATAGAGGCGGGCCCGACGTACTTCAGTCAGAAGCGGTTCGAACTTCTGACATGCCCGGTTCTGAAATGGGTGAGATTGCTCCACGTATAGTGCCGCCTGAGTATGCGTTTCAACGGTGGCTCTACCCCAATCACTGAAGATGTAATCAACAAATCGAGAATCAATTGGGATTTGGAAAGCCTTTGAGTTCGTGGCTAGATCTCTAGGCGAGCCCGTGCGGCAGTCCGGTCGAGGTCGAATCCAAGGTGACGCGCCGAAGCACTTGCTGCGAAGTCAACTCCCAGCGGTTGGGCCAGGGATTGTCAGCCTATTGTCCCTTCTTGTCAGTCGACTCCATGCTGCTAAGCGGTTCTTACCCGTTGTCGTGAATTTGCTGCGCGGCCCGGGCCTGGGCGTCCAGCCGTCGGATCGTTGGCGAAAACGTCTCAGCGTACGGCCGGTCGTAGTTTGCCCCACGAGCGTGGGTGTGGGCACCGGCGGTTACGGGTAAGAGGGTGAAATGACACCTTCGGCAAATGCCAGCCATGAGGATCGCGGCGGAATCGACCGGGATCAGTTCCTGCAACTTCTCAACAAGGATCTGGGTTCCGAGTATCAGTCGATTGTCCAGTACACCAACCACATTGCCACCATCACCGGGGCGGAATTCTTGAGCATCATCGACGAGCTAAAAGTTCACTTGGGTCAAGAATTGACCCACGCCCAAATCCTGGCCACACAGATCTCATTTTTGGGTGGCGAACCCACCACGGTCGTACCCGAAATTGAGCGGGCCAGCGACAGTCGGGTGGCCCTCAAGGAGGACCTGGCGCTGGAAACCGATCAGTTGCAGCGCTATCGACAGCGTTTTGCCCAGGCCAATGATTTGGGATTGGCCGACGTGGCCGAGGCCCTCCGACCTCTGTTGGAGCAGACTCAGGAGCACGTGCAGGATCTCCGCACTGCCCTTGGTCAATAGGTGCGTGACCGTCGGCCCTGGCCGTTCTGGACGCTGAACGAGAGAGTGCAGGTCCATGGCGGCCCGAGTTGGCCGCTCCGGTTTGGCCAAACCATGCAGTACCTATGAACCGACACCCTCTTCGCTGATGATCTGCACGTCCGCTGCAAATTGCTCCGTGGCCATTGATTCGATCTGCTCGATGTCGGCGTCGGTCAGGATGCCCTTGTCCTTGAGGTTGGACACAAGCGCTTTGACCAGGGCGTGGGCACTGATTCCCTCGCCCAGTGAAAGCGTCAGCTCCTCGCGCGTCATTCCCTCATTTGCAATATCTGCCATCGAGCGAGACTACGCCACACCCGAAGCTCCGGCTCGACCCAGTGACTGCCTGATAAAGCGTGGAAACAACTGGGCACGCCTCACGACCACGAATGCCGGCCGACCGACGTTTATCCTGGCCTGATGCACTGACTTGGCCGTGGCCTCACGGGCGTAGGAATTAGCATGGCGGCCTCCAAGCTGGTGGACGTGCTGGCCTAACAGAGTGAACCGCCCTGGGTCTGATGGAGGCTCGGTGGTTAGGTTTTACGCAGCCGAGTTGGCCTCACCCAAGCGACGGTAGTAGTTCTCCTCGTGCTCTGCCGGCGGGACGTAGCCACAGGCCTCGTGCAGTCGACGCTCGTTCCACCATTGGACCCAGGCCGCTGTGGCCAGCTCGAGTTGCTCCATCGTCTTCCACGGTCCTCGGCGATGGATCAGTTCGGTCTTGTAGAGCCCGTTGACCGTCTCGGCGAGGGCATTGTCGAAGCTGTCGCCCTTGGAGCCAACCGAGGCGACCGCCTGTTCTTCGGCCAGCCGCTCGGTGTAGCGGATGGCCAAATATTGACCCCCCGCGGTCGGAATGGTGCACGAGGTGGGACAGGTCGTCGTCGCGCCGGGAGAAGATGGCCATCTCGAGCGCGTCGAGGGCCAGGTCGGTGCGCAGCGACCTCGAGACCCTCCAGCCGACGATGCGCCGGGCGAAGGCGTCGGTGATGAAGCTGGTGTAGCAAAAGCCTGACCACGTCCAAACGTAGGTGATGTCGGCGAGCCACAGGCGATTGGGGGCCGCGGCGAAGAAGTGGCGGTCGACCAGGTCACCGGGCCGAGAAGCGACGTCGCCCGAGACCGTGGTGCGCTTGGCCTTGCCCCGCCGAACGCCCTGCAGTCCGAGATCGTGCATGACCCGGCCCACCTGATCCCGGCCCGCCGTCTCTCCTTCGCGCCGCAGCTGGCGCCAGACCTGGCGCACCCCATAGACGGCGTAATCGTCCTCGTGCACCCTCTTGAAGTGTTCGCCCAGGAGGCCGTCGGAGACGGCGCGTGGACTCGGGGTCCGGGATTCTGCGGCGTAATAGGTGGAAGGGGCGAACTGCAGGACCTGGCAGATCGGCTCGACCCCGAACTCCTCCTTGTGGCCGTCGATGTAAGCCACTACGGCTTGGGGCGGTCGAGCTCCGCCGCGAAAAAAGCAGACGCCGATTTGAGGATCGCATTGGCCCGCCGCAACTCTCGGACCTCCTTTTCCAGCTCGGCGATCCTGGCCTTGTCCTCTGTCGTGGTCCCGGGCCGGCGCCCGGTGTCGATCTCGGCCCGCTCCACCCAGTTACGCAGCGTCTGCTCACCGATGCCCAGCTGGCGAGCCACTCGTGAGATCACCCCCCAGCGCTCGCCCGACTCGGCCATGGTCTGTTCGACCATACGGACGGCCCGCTCCTTCATCTCAGGCGGGTACCGCCTCGAGGACGGGTGCTTCTTGGATTCCATGGCTCCCACTTTCCCAAGGTTGAGAGCCTCCACGAAACCCAGGGCGGTTCAATGCCGACTGCTTGGACTACCTGGAGTGGCTGCGTTGGCCGGCCGGGTTCGTGTGCCCGGACTGCGGATACCCCGGTGGTTGGCGACTGGGCGACGGACGGATCCGATGCGCGCTCTGCCGCTCGGCTACCTCGGTCACGGCGGGCACCATCTTCGACCGGACCCGCACACCGCTGACGGTGTGGTTCACCGCCTGCTGGCTGTTCTCCACCCAAAAGGACGGCCTCTCGGCGCAGAGCCTGCAGCGGGTACTCGAGATCAGCTCGTACCAGACGGCTTGGGCGATGCTGCACCGTCTGCGATCAGTGCTGGTGCGACCGGGGCGAGAGCGGCTCAGCGGCACGGTCGAGGTCGACGAGACGTTCATCGGCGGCGAGGAGCGGGGGTTGAGGGGTGGGCGAGCCAGAGGCAAGAAGTCCCTGGTTGATGTGGCCGTAGAGGTCCACGAGCCCAAGGGCATCGGCAGGTGCAGGATGGCCATCCTCGAAGACGCATCCGCCGACTCGCTGCACCCCTTCGTCGCCGCTCATGTCGAGCCGGGGGCCACCGTCATCACCGACGCCTGGCAGGGCTACAGCGGCCTCGACGAGCTCGGCTACGTCCGTGACCGACGCAGCCAGCGTGCGGCGCGGCTCCGCGGCGAAGATCCGAGCGGACTGCTGCCCGGCGTGCATCGGGTTGCGTCTTTGGCCAAACGGTGGCTGCTGGGCACCCACCAGGGCTCGGTCGACAGCGCCCACCTACAGAGCTACCTCGACGAGTTCGTGTTCCGTTTCAACCGGCGGACCTCGCGCAGCCGGGGCCTCGTCTTCCACCGCGTTCTCGAACTCGCCGTTGGCCACGAACCCGTCCGCTACCACGACCTCATCGTCAACCCACAGTCCAAGGAGCACCCTCCCGCTGGGCGAGCCGGCTGGGGTCACCCGCGCACCCTCGAGCGCTCGCCGGCCAACCGCCCGTGGCGAGCAGCCTGACCTTTGCAGGTCCGGTCAAGTGGATACCCCGTAGAGGCCTTATCGGCGACCCCGTCGGCTCTGAGAATATGAGAGAGTTCACTCGCCTTTGATGTTGGCCTCCAGTGCGTCAAGACGATCAGCCAGATCTTTCAGACCGCCTTCGGGATGAGTTTCAAGCCGGTCGAGGATTCCACTGCGTCCTCAGTGGGCGAGCCTACGCGGGGGAGTCGGGACCGGCTTCCAGCGGGCCAAGGGTCTACGCCAAAGCGAAGCGGCCGACCGGCGGTTTCGGGCTGTAATCAATCGCTGACCCCGCGCTCGAAGATCAACCGGGTTCGGTCGTTGGTCAACTTCTGGGCGGCGCCCAAGCTTCCACAGCGGAGTCCTACAGGTCGGCAGGTAGGTCCAGCTACGGGTCGGGCCAAACCTCCCGACCCCGCAGCCACTCTCTCGCCTTGGCCAGGTGGCCCTCCAGTGCCGCCTTGATCATCTCGAGCCCGCAGCGGCCTTCCGGACTCAGGTCCGTGATGAGTAGGTCAGCCTCAATTCTCGCGAGCCGTGACCCTTCAGTTGCGATGTGGCGGTGCAACTCGGCCGCCTGGTCCCTCGGACTGAGGCTCTGGAACTGGAGGCCAAGATCGTCACTAAGGGCCCAGGGGTTCCCGTCGTCGAGCGCCTCAACTTCGGCCAGGGTCAGGTCTCCCACCTGCTTATGCCCTCCACATCGTCCATTTTCCTTCATGCGGCGCTCCGAGAAGTCGACCCTGGCCGTGCCTCATGGGGTTCGGAGCCGCTGGACCCGGCGGATTACCTTTGGCGCCGTCACGCAACAGATCAGCACCATCATCGCCCAGCTCATATGAATCCTGAACACCCAGCGGTGAAATCCCAGGCTCCGGCACTTGGGAACTTGTCCCCAGGTATTGGACCTCGCTGAGACAGTGCAGGCGCAGGCTTCAGCCTGGGGCTTACACGAACACTCAGGCTCCCACCCAGTTCGGTACTTCCACCGGCCTGGCCAGGTCACTGGCTCCCTGCAGTGTCCGGCCTCTCATCACGAACGGCTCAAGAGACTTTGATCGTCCCCATCATGTACTGGTGGATATTGCAGATGTACTGGTAGGTACCAGCTTTCGTGGGTGCCCTAAAAGTCTTGGTCTGCATGTGGGAGATGTCGCCCGTGTTGAACCCGCCCGGGCCCGATGCCGTCAACGTGTGGGTTGCCGTATCCCTATTGGTGACGCTGATGGTGGCTCCGGGCTTGACCGTCAGATTCATTGGACTGAACATGAAGTTCGAGATGGTGATGGACGTCGCCGACGAGGAGCCCGATGAGACCGACGAACCCGGTGCGGCGGACCCTCCACCGCCCCCAAAAGCGACGACCAGCACGGCGCCAGCCAACACCAGGACGCCCAACCCGACTCTTACTCGTCGCAGCATGCTGTTTACAACGCTTGGCTGGTCGGGTTGAAGGCCAGGGGGGTACCCGACGACGTTTGGGCTCCGGGGTACTCACCGAGCACGTAGTAGAGGATGGCAATGTGCTGCATCTCCACCGGCTGAATGGATGACGAGAGCCCGATCGCAGCCGAACTCTTCAACATGGACGTCTCGGCCTGGTAGGTCTGGGCGGCGACGGTTTCCAAGGTGAGGGCCAACTGGGCCAGCCCGGTGATGTTGGTGACCTTGGCGAAGTCCGCCTGAATCGTCGGCGTCAGTGGCGGATATGTCACCGTCACCTTCTTCTTGCCCGCACCGGCCAACACGCCGTTCCAGGCCGCCGCGTGCTGGGTATGTTGACCCTTGACGGTGGTGGCGAACTGAGCCACCGCGGGAGGCACCGGGCCCAACTTTCCAGCTGTCGCTGCCGTGAGGCCGGCCGTGTAGGCAAACACGGCCAAGTTCTCGAGACTGGCCGCAACCGCGGCCACGGCCAGATCACCTTTGAGGTTCGCCGGTGGGAAGGCAGCCGCAGAGAAAGGGGACTCCGTGTTCTCCGACCTTGTAGCCCTGGTGGCCGCCGCGGCCAGTGTTGGGGTGGCGCCAACGGCAAGGAGCGCAGCACCCCCAGCGAAGGCTGCGCCGGTGCCAATCAGAAACCTCCGACGACTGTTCGTCGTGGGCAAGGGGGCCTCACCCATGCGCTCGATCATTTCGGACACTCCGGCCTCCATGGCCGACATGCCAACATCGTGGTGAAGTTGGTCGAGGTCACTGGTCATCGCAACCAGCTCAGACTCGGTGCCGGCAAAGCTCTTTGTGGACTTGGATTTCTTACTCACTTAACGGCTCCTTGGTTGGCCGGGGCGGCCTGGTTGGTCTTGTAAAAGGCATTGGGGAAGCCGACACTGCCGGCCGCGGCGGGCAGCATGGCGGCGGTTCCGGGGGCGAGGGAGATGAGCTGCGGCGCCCCAGCCTCCAAGAGAGCCTGGACCGCCAGCAGCACGCTGGCGTGCTGGGCCTCAATCCCCATGATGGAGGCGAACAGAGCCTTGTTCTTGTTTGACTTGGCCAGCACGGTGTCTTTGACGTACGTCTCGGCCGCGATGTTCTCGAGCTCGAGCGCCAGCGCCACTACTTGCAGCGCTCCGGCCGAGGGGGTAGCGGCCGTGATGGACTTGACCGCCTTGTTGACCACAGGGACAAAGGCGGGATCGGACCCGTTCTGGGCCTTCCCGCCCAACTGCTTGACCGCGGCCGAAAAGGCGTCATCATGCTGCACGTGTTGGCCCATAGTGACCTGGCAGAACTTCGTCACCACCGGGTTGGCCGAAGATCCTCCGATGTAGGGCAGCGTGAGGGCCGTCTTGTAGGTGGAAATGGCCAGATTTTCAATTGAGTTGGCGGTCTGGAGGATCTGCACGTCGCTCGAGCTCGAGGCGAAGGCCGGCGAGGCGAGCAGACCGACCAGAGCCGCACCGCCGGCCGCGCCCAACAGCGTGGTCGCGCCAAGGCTGGCGCGCAGCCGGTCCTGGTGCTCGACGTGGAACGCCTGGTTCGAGATCACGTCGTCGTGATCAGATGAATGACTCACCTCGACTAACTCGTCGAGTGCTTCATGGGTCGGCCGCAGGGCATCGGCCTGCAGGTCTTGGGATTCTTCGAGCAACTCGTTGAGTGCTCTCGGATCTGACGGCATTGCGTACCTCCTGATTTGGTAACTGCATCAACCGTTCGGAGACATCCGACGTTCGGATGTCAGCGATATGACATCTCGGCGACCACCGCTCGGCGCGAGAGCCTCGAGACGGCACCATCGAGTAGATGCAATCCGCCTTGCCCGGGGAGTCGGTCCGCCCGGCGGTCGATGCGCTCTGCCATCGCGTGGCCCTTGGCTCCCTGAAATAGATAGCGCACCAGGAATCGCACTTCATCCTTGGCATGACGCCGGCACCGGCCGGGCGCCAAAAGGGCTTCGGGGCGAAGTGTGTGAGCCCTTGTGCCTTCTCACATTCTCCTTCCAGGCGAGGACGCGCCTCGGAGGAAATGAAGTCAATAGGGCACCCTTTTTGCGTCACGCTTCGCTTCAAAAGCTCCTGAGAGTGGAGTGTCCACACGCATCGGCCCCAACCGGCTGTACCACCTATCCCTTCGAAGACCCAGCAGGGATAGTCCAATAGCCCTATTGAGATGCTGAACGGTGAGATTCACCGAGGGAAGTAGGTTCCGTTTGGGGGGCGACCTGACTCTCCGAAATCGGGTTCGTCCGATGATCGTGTTCACGATGAGGCGCTGATGTGCTCGCCTGCAGTCCGCAGGTACAAGAGTCAGGCGACCGGAGCTGGGACTGCGCCCCCAATGGAAGGAGACAACGCAGGCCCAGCTCGCTAGACGCCCGACGACGGAACTCGGGTGGGGGTAGCACCGGTTCTCGTCGCGTTGGTTGACCGGGTGAGGCATAACGCCCCGGCGATGGTCAAGACAAGGACGGTGGCGAGCTCGATGGCGAAGGCCTGATGGGCGAAAGGGGCAGCCCACGAGTCCTTGAATCCGAAGAGCCCGAATTGAATGGAAGCGAAAAAGCCGATCATGGTCGAGATCGCGAAGCCGATGCCCATGAGGGCAACCCAGACCCGGCAGACAATGATGATGAGCAGTCCGACTAAAAGTCCGGCAATGGACTGAAGCAGGAAAAGGGGTCCGATGACTGAAATGTGGCGGTAGCCCAAACTCTGCCAGAGGTGAAAGTGGATGTAGGTTGACCACACGACGAGGAGTCCTCCAGCCATGAACGCCAAGGTCGCGGTCAGCCCTGTCGGCTTGGGTAGCCCCTCTGGTCCATATCCCAGCTGATCCAACTTCATGTCACCTGTTCGTTGCCAAATGCTCGCTGGATGCATTTCTTGGCTTGTAGACGATCGAGTCCGAGCCAAGGAGCATTCGCGGGAGCTCGCGAGTAGCTGAAGGGGCCGAGATGGTTATTGGTAGGCATAGACCGAGAGCACCGAATCAACGACCGAGCACCTTCCCAATGCCAATGGAGATGAAGTAGAAGAGCACAAGCGGCAGGGCCAACGCGAGCATTGAGAACGGATCCGAACTGGGCGTCGCCACTGCCGCTACCACGGTGATGATGATGATGGCCCATCGCCACGAACGCAGGAGACCGGCTGGCGTGACCACTCGGGCCAGTTCCAACGAGACGAGCAGCACGGGAAACTGAAAGGTCAGACCGAAGAGGGTCATCATCAAAAGAATCAAGCCCAGGTAGGGAATGGGATCGTAGATAGCCTGAAGGTTGGGACCGCCGACCGACTTCAGGAATCCCAGAGCGTGGGGCAGGGTTATATAGGCGGTCGCTGCGCCAGCCAAGAAAAGCACGATCGAAGTCCCGACGAAGGGGAGGGCATACTTACGCTCCTTTGACTCGAGCCCAGGGGTGATGAAGCGCCACAGCTGAAAGAGAATTACTGGAGATGCCATCACCAATCCACCGAACAGGGCGATCTTGACGCGCAGCGCCAAACCATCGAGGGGCGAGGTAACAAAGAGATCGCAGGTCGAGCCCGACTTGGTGATGAGCGACCCGCCCGAGCCAGCATGCCGGCGCGCGGCGACGGCGTCAACGTTACATAGAGGCCGGATGAGAAAGTGGAGAATCGGCTCGTAGGCGATCACGGCCACCAACGTCGTAAGGGTCAAAGCGATGACACAGATCACTATGCGACGTCTGATCTCACCCAGGTGCTGATGCAAGCTCATAGAGTCAGCCGACGGCTTTTCCCTGTGGCTGAGCTGTAGGAGCGTGGTCATTGATTCCGTGTCTGATCAGTTGAGGCTGGCGTCGCCCAAGGGGACCTCAGGATCTGGGAGCACCGTCGAAGGATCAGATGCGAGCGCGGATGCGTCCGCGGGGGATCGCTGTGGTGAGGAGCCGGAATCGGCTTCGACGCGCTGACCGACGGCATCCCAGACATGTGCCAGTTCGGAGGGCTCGTCGCTAGTATCACCCGGCGACAAATTCGAAAGGTGGTTCAAGAGGGCGGTGGGAGATTTGGCCACCTGGGCGATGTCGCTGACGGAGGGGAAATCAGGAATATTGCTTCGGATCTCTGTTTCCATTCGACCACGGAAGTCGTTGAACGAACGCCAGGTACCACCGACTTGACGTGCCACCCTGGGCAGCTTGTCGGGACCGAGCACCATGATGGCTACGACGCCAATGATCAGCAGTTTCCCCGGATCGAGATTAAACACCCGTCTCAATCACCTTTCGAAGGATTTCGGCAGTCCGACAGACAGATGGACATCCAAGTGGACCTTGGTTCGGGCTGCTTCATTGGACGGTTGGGTAGCGGAGGTTCGCGAGAGGTAGCACCGGTCTATTCGATCTGAACCCGGATCCGGATGACGTGCCATCCCTTTTGGACATCCGGGCGTACCGCTAACTTCGAATAGTCGACGTACCCATGAGAGCGAGTGGCGTCAGATGCCTTTGTGTTCGAGTGGGATTTGCGCCGTTCACGACGCCACATGAACCAAACTGAAGGAGATCCGCATGGTTGGTGAGATTTTTGGTGTTGATGCGATCATCGTGGTGATCGTTCTCGCGGCTGTCCTTTTCGGGGGAGCGGCTATTCCAAAGTTGGCCCGGAACCTGGGGTCTGCTAAAAACGAATTCGAAAAGGGTCTCGATGCAGGCAAGAAGGCATCGGCTCCCGCCCCGGTCGCGGTGGCCAACGCAACGCCGGACTCCTCCGGACAGTCTACGAGCTGATTAGGCCCACCTTGAGGTTACGGGTTCACCGTGGATCTTTGGCCCCAAGAGCTCAGCGACCCGGCATCTGCACAGCTCGAGAAGCGGCCGGACGTTCTCATGCCCTCCGAGCGTTCGGTGTTTCTTGCAGGCGGTTGAGTTCGCAGCAGCCGTTGTTGACGCGCTCTCGCCCCGGACGTGCTGCAACGGAACATCCAAAGTCCGCTGCCGTTCCGAAGTAGACGTACATGCAAGATATCTGCGATGTCAGCGACGCCCAGCTTGTTACCTCCATTGCCCGTTACAGCGAAGTAGCCCTGGCCGAGGTCTATCGGAGACACGGTGGTGCGGTCTACGGGCTGGCGCGACGGGTGCTCAGGAACGAGGCCGAAGCGCAAGATGTCACCCAAGATGTGTTCTTGCACCTCTGGAATCAACCCGATCGTTTTGACGCGACCCGGGGATCCCTGCGCTCGTTTCTCTTGACCCAATCTCACGGCAAGGCCGTCGACACGGTCCGATCGCTCAATGCGCGTCGACTTCGTGAGACAAGCGACGCGCAACGCACGGCGTCCCTCACCTACGACATTCATCGCGAGGCGTGGGACCTGGCGCTGTCAGATCATGTGGCGCATGCGCTCGGCGATCTTCCAGATGAGGAACGCCGTGTCATCGAGCTGGCGTATTTTGAGGGACACACCTACGTCGAGGTGGCCCAACTATTGGATCAGCCAGAAGGCACGGTGAAGAGCCGGATACGCAACGGGATGCGACGTATGCGGTCGAGTCTGGCTGACGCGGGCATTCGAGGAGTCGACGCATAGTGGCCCACGACACGAATGACCTCCTGGCCACCTATGCGCTGGACGCCGTGGACCGAGAAGACCAAGAACGCATTGAGCGGCACGTCGTCGAGTGTCCTCGCTGTCAGTCCGAGCTCGATGCCTACCGTGAAGTTGCCGCGTCCATCGGCAACTCAGTTGCGCAAGTACCCACCGACCTCTGGAACGCCATCTCGTCCCAACTGCAAGACCGCCGGGGTGGTGCTATCCCCCCGACGCCGACGCTCTTGCGTCAAGGATTCGAGCACGGACAAACCAGCGGAGCCGCCCTTGCACCTACTCGAGTGCCATCGTCGCGCTGGCGCAAGTCCGCCTACAGCGCTCTCGCCATTGCCGCGGCCTCCATCATTGCGGTGTTGGGGTTGAGCCTGTCGAATGCGAATACACAGAATGCACAACTTCGTGGGGCCGCTGGAGAATCCGCTCACACCGACGTGGTCACCGCCCTCGAAACACCGGGTCACAAGCTGGTCAACTTGACAAGCAAAAGTAGTGAAGGATCCGCCCAATTCGTACTGCTACCCGACGGACGAGGGTACCTCGTCAAGTCCACTCTGCCGTCTCTGTCCGCAAATATGACCTATCAGCTCTGGGGAGTGGTTGACGGACAACCAATCTCGCTCGGCCTGTTGGGGCAGTCCCCACATCAGGTCACATTCACGCTGGCCGGAGCGCCCGGACCCTCAGAGCTGGGCATCAACGTTGAACCCGCGGGTGGTGCTGTCGTTCCCTCCGCCCCGATGCGGGTGGAGGGCGTTACGTAAGACGGGGTTGGGTCCACGTCAGATGGAGACCAAGATCAATTCTCGCCATTATTCCCCCAACTTCAGTCAGCCCTGGGACATCCAACCCTGAGCCGACTCCGAATAGAGGTTGCGTGCAACCGCTATGCGAAGTGAATGACGCTGAGCTCGTCACCTCAATCGACCGATCCAGCGAAGATGTGCTGGCCGAAATGTACCGGCGATACGAACGAGTCGTCTATGCCCTTGCTCGTCGAGTCATCAACAACGCGACTGAGGCCGAAGATGTCACCCAGGAGGTCTTCTTGCGCCTCTGGATTCATCAAGGCCGATTCGATCCCACCAGAGGTTCACTGCGGTCCTTCCTTCTCGCCCAATCGCACGGCCGCGCTGTCGAGGCGATCAAGTCGCTCACGGCGAGGCGGCTTCGTGAGATGAGAAATGCTCAAGGTGCGCCTTCCGAGTGCGACATAGATCTCGATTTGTGGAATCTGCACGTCTCGAAGGTCCTTGCCCAGGCGCTCGGCGAGCTTCCCGACGAGGAGCGGCGCCCCATTGAGCTGGCCTTCTTTGAGGAGCACACCTACGTCGAAGTGGCACACATTCTCGACCAACCCGAAGGGACCGTGAAGAGTCGCATACGAAACGGCATGCGGCGTATGCGGGCAATCCTCGGGGAGGCTGGTATCGAGGGCGACTACACGACCTGATCTAACGCCTATACATACAGCGCGGTCAGCACCCACAGCTCGCCCCGGCGAACTTGTGACGGATTTCGCATCTAAGCTCCCCCTGAACCGCTCGGCGTGATCCCAACTAATGCTGTGAGGCCTGCCTCACGACTCAGGCGGATTTCAGCACACTTCGTAGACCTGCCTCCAAGTCGGGCTGGGAGAAGGCGAACCCGCTCGATTCGAGGACTGCGGGCCGCACCCGGGCGCTGGAATAGAGCAGGGCGTCGGCGAGCTCGGACCCCATCAGCAGCCTCGGGGCGAACCTGGGTACAGGTAACCGGGCCGGTCGGGAGAGCACTGCGCTGAGGACCCGGGTGAACTCGCGGTTGGTAACAGGGTTCGGCGCAGTCAAATTCACGGGCCCGCGCACATCGCTCTCCAGCAGCCACTCAATCGCCCGGATCTCGTCGTCGAGGGTGATCCAACTCCACCACTGGTCTCCGGACCCGAACCTCCCGCCCAGGCCGAGCTTGAACAGCGGCAGCAGCTTGGCGAGCGCACCGCCCTCCCTACTCAGGACAAGGCCGCTACGAGCACAGACCACCCTGATGCCGGCCTCAGCGGCGAGGGCAGTTTCGGCCTCCCAGCGCAGGCAAAGCGACGCGAGGAAGTCGTCGCCTGGTGAACTCTGCTCCGTGAGGATCTCCTCGCCACGATCACCGTAAAACCCGATGGCCGATGCGCTCACGAGCACCCGAGGCCGGCGCTCCAGACCAGCCAGCGCACCCGCGAGCAGCGCAGTGGAGCGGGTACGGCTCTCGACGAGAACCCGCTTGCGGGCCTCGCTCCAGCGGCTATCGCCGATACCTGCACCGGTTAGATGGACCACCGCGTCAACACCTTCGAGGCCAGCGGCATCGATCGTGCCGGCCTCGAGATCCCAGCCAAGGGCGAACTCACCACGTCGAACCGGGCGGCGCACGACCCTGACAACCTGGTGGCCGGACCCGGCGAGTTGGGAACAGAGGATTTGGCCGATCAGTCCGCTCGTCCCGGTGACCACGACTCGCATAGACGCCGCAGCATAGGTGTCCCTTGCCGCGACCTGCTTATCCCCCGCCTGGCTATAGGGGGCGGCCTTGTTAAGCCGAAACGATGAGCAATAGGTCAGCGGCGTGGTGCTCGGCCTCTGTTGGTGGAACGAGCGGAGTAAAGACTATGTCGCCCATCGGTTCCGTCATGAAGTAGAATTTTAGAAAGTTTGGCCTGATTGCCTGATGACTTCCGTTAGAAAACTCAGTCGTGACTCGGATTAGGAGTCGTTCTCCATTTGAACACTGGCAAACTCCGCACATTTCACCCACGCGTCAAACTGAGCAGCTTGCGCTTTTCAAGCGTCGCGTCTTGTGGCGAACAAGTTGTATGCGAAGGCAATAGCAGCGGCCATGAACGCGTGCAGTGTGCCGATCGCCCCAACCCATTCGGCAAGGTTGCCGGATTCGATGGCCAGCATTCCCTCACGATAGGCGTCAGGAATAGCGGTCCGCAGTAAACCCGTCGTCGGTCGGGGGCGTCAGAACCCTCATGAATGCCCAGCCCCAGGCGTGTGTCGTTCTGAGCGATCAACTATCGCAGGCACAGGAGAAAGCTCCCCAGTTCAACGCCTCGTTTGTAGGAATATGGGACCATGAGGTTTCTTTATCTGGACATCGACACCCTTCGTTCCGACCACCTCGGCTGCTACGGCTACCACCGCAACACGACCCCCAACATCGACGCCCTGGCGGCCGACGGCATCCGCTTCGAGAATGTCTATGCCTCCGATGTCCCGTGCCTGCCGAGCCGGACGGCTCTCATCACTGGTGCCTTCGGCATCCGAAACGGGGTGGTGAACCACGACGGTACTGCGGCTGACCTGCGCTCCATGGGGGCGAAACGCTTCTTCATCAGTCAGTGGTTCTTGAACTCGTGGGCCTCCGTCTTCTATTTCAACGGCTGGCACACGGCATCGCTGTCGAGCTTCCCGTTCCGCCACTCCGCTACGTGGTGGAACAGCGGGTTTATGGAAGCCATGAACCTCATGCGCGGCCTCGGTGGGGAGCGGGCCGACGAGGTGCTTCCCGGTGCCCTCGACTGGCTCGATCGCCGTGGTCGCGCCGACCAGTGGTTCCTCCACGTGCACCTGTGGGATCCCCATACTCCGTACAACACTCCGGAAGAGTACGGGAACCCGTTTGCGTCGGACCCCGTACCGGACTGGCATAGCGAGGAGATACGGGCGTACAACTGGGGGTTTTCGGGCCCGCATTCAGCGCAGGAGCCGTGGGGTTTCCGGCCCGACGAGTGGGGCGATCCCCCTCCACGTCAACCATGGGATGCGAGCTCGCCCGAGGCGGTCAAAGGGATTTTCGACGCTTACGACGTTGGTGTGCGCTACGCGGACGATGCTTTGGGCTCGCTGCTCAACAAACTCGATGATCTCGGGGTGTTGGATGAAACCGCCATTCTGGTCAGCAGCGACCACGGGGAAGCCTTCGGGGAGCTCGGCGTCTACGCCGACCACCAGGCGGCCGACGAGGCGACCTGCCATATCCCCGCCGTGCTGCGCTGGCCCGGCACGGCGGCTCAGGTCCACGCCGGGTTGCAGTACCACCTCGACGTTGCGGCGACGACCCTACAACTGGCCGACCTAACTGTTCCGAACAGTTGGGACGGCGCACCAATTCAAGTCGGCTCCGTGGGCCGAGACGCCCTGTTTCTCACCCAGGGGGCATGGGCTTGCCAACGCGCGGTCCGATGGGGAGATCACCTTTACTTGCGCACCTGGCACGACGGGTATCACGGACATTGGCAGGATGAGATGCTCTTTGATATCCGCCGCGACCCGCACGAGACTGCGGATCTGGCCCCCTCGCAGCCAGGGCTCGTCAAAGACGCGGCGTTCAGGCTCGGCCAGTGGACCACGATGCAACTGGAGCGCAGTGTTGTGCCCGAGGACCCGTTGGACATCGTGCGGAGAGAGGGTGGCCCCTGCCACGTTCGGCGGCACCTGCCTGCCTACCTCGGCCGCCTCCGGGCGACCGGTCGTGGCCATTGGGCCGACGTACTCTCCGAACGTCACCCGGACGACGTGTGACGGGCTGTTCTCCAGCGCAAGCCGACGCCTGGAGCCACTCGAGGCCTGCAGCGGACACGCCCGCGACCCACTGTCTGGGCGTGACTTCACGTGACCTTATTGAGAGGGAAGGGGAGGGATCGTAAGGGAGCCTGAGGATCACAACGCCGCTACGCCCTCTTTTCAGTGCTCGTGTTTCAGTGCTCGTGTTTCAGTGCTCGTGCCGACCGTCAGCGGCCCCAGATCGTGCGTTGGTGCCGCTGGTGGCGATGCCCGACACAGCGATAGTAGACAAATTCATTCGGGCAAGTCTCGGGGGGCGTCAGATCGATTGCGGGTTCTACCGCCCAGAGGTACTCCGGCATCGGCGCTTCCGTCCGTTGCTCTCCTTGTCCACCGTCATGAGTGCCATGATGGCTCCTCCCTATTCAGTGTGTCCATCTTTGCCGGGTGCGCGCCAAGGGGCGTGATCGTTGTGCAGGTGGAACGAGTGGCGTTCGGGCGTGTCTTTACGTGTCCTTATCGTGGGGAAGCCGAGGGATCGAGTCCTTTCACCTCCACGGTGTTGTCGGAATGACAACGTGTTCCCAGTTCACAGGGCGTATTTCATTGGCTTTTCCCAACGGAGGAAAACGCTGATGTTCGAACCCCTGCGCGCCGGCCGGCACTCGGAAACTCACGCCGTTTGCGCCAGCAAGCAGACGTAGGCCTTGTCGCCAGAAAGTGCCCCTCCGAACCGGCGTTCTGGGGCAGTGTCAGCAGCGTACGGAAAGCCTAGGGCTACCCCGTTGTTGCCTGGCTATCAGCCAACGCCCAGCCGTTAGAACTGGACCTGTTTGGCGAAGGCGAGCACTTCTGCCTTGTCGGCCGGAAGGATGTATCCCGCCTTGATGTCCTCGTCCGTCGCCGTCGTGTATGCCTTCAGGTAAGACGCCTTGGTCCCATATAGGGATTTGAGTTGCGCTGTGCTGAAGGGACGAGTCGACCCGAACAGCGAGCAGAACCCGGCCGATCCGGGAGGTGTGGTGTTCGAATAGGCGGCAATCGGCACCCGTTCCCACGGACCCTGGATGCCACCAATCGCCGTTCCGCTGGTGGTGGTCTGCACCGTAGGCATGCCGTCAACGACCTGGACCTCCATACGAGGCGCCGGCGGCGGTGGCGAACCGGTAACCATCCAGGTATTGATGGCAGAGAGGGCGGCTTCAAAGATGAAATGACTTGGAGCCTTGTCGACCGAGGTGCAGCCAAGAGATTTGAGCTCCTGAGGCGTGACGATGTAGGAGTCTGCGTGAGAGGCGCCCGCAACGTCCCAGAGCCTGATGAAGCGCGTGTCGGGCTGACGGGCCTGGTAGTACCCACCGAAAGTCTCATCTGTTTGGGTGATCATCATGAGCACCGGGACGCCGATGTCGGTGCGGATGTGCACGTCGCCACCGAAGCTGCCGCTCGGTGATGCACCGGGGATCCCCACTGCGCCCCCGGCCCTGCTGTGCACCAAGAAGCCGTCGAACACATGGTAGAGGGGCTGAATGGCGTCGATGTAGGTGGTCAGGTAGAGCGCCGACTGGGACTCACCCACTGCCAACAGCCGCTTGGGGTGCAGTGGGGCCAGGGGGTCCGCGTGGCCGCCGGCGAGCAGGGCGCGGGCGGCCTGGGTATAGATGTCGTAGGAGTACTGGTCTCCCGGATCCATCAGTGAGCCATAGCGCGCCGGATCCTTTTGCCGCAGGTTGTCGATTCCCACCTGCTGCGCTGAGATGCCCACCCAGGCAAACCCCGCTCGTTCCAACTCTGGTGACAAGTACACCGAGTCGACAGCGCCGTCCCCGCCTCCACTGACGTTTAGCCACTCCACGATAACTGTCCCGTTGAACCGCGACGGATCTGTCGGCATGTGCACCACGATCCGAGTGCGATAATGCGCGCTGGTAGTGGGAGTGACCTTCCACGTTCCCGCGTTGTTCTCGGGTCCGGTCGCCTGATAGGAGTAGGCCGTCCCCGACGCGAAATACTCGCGCTGCTCATAACCGGCGGCCTTGAGGGAGGATCCCCAGGCTCCGGCGATTAGATACGCGGCGTCAGCGGGCTCGATGGGGCCGCTGAGCTGAGCTGGTTGTCCGCCATTGGGTGCGTCGCCTTGGGTCGAAGTGTCCGCAGAGGCTGGCGCCGACACGATCGAAACCTGACCGGCCAATCCCGCACCCGTTACTCCAAGTGTCATAGCCAACGCAGTTAGGGCGGCTCGGCATACCCCGCATAAAGAGTGCGTCATCCAATACCCCCCAATATCCCGTAGCCAGCCGCACGTCTCAGGACGCGTCAACCGTACCTCGGTATGGAGCGAAGAGTTCCACCTTTGTAGTCAGGGCGAGACCGGGCCGTACTCGAGGCCACGCGGTCCGCTTGCCGACAGAGTCTTCACTCTGCGATTCTCTCCGGTTCGTCGGAACTGTCTCACCTACCCGGCAGCGAGGATCGATAGGGGGCACCCATGGGGAGTCGACCGTTGACTCTCCCTTACCATCGTTGGGCTACAGTCGGACACCCTCGTAGGTCGTGACGTCAGCGCCGGAGTCGTACGCCGTGTGCCAGACATCTGCCCACACCGGCAAAGGTTCTTGAGCTGGGTCATGTCGGGGCGTCTGGGCTTTGGTCTCGTGCCAGAGCATCGTTCGCAGGTCCTTACCCGGCACGTGGCTCAACATGGATCGATGGATCAGAGGCCGTCGAAAGGCGAAGCGATCGCGCATCTCGGAGAGGTACAGGCCGCCCGGACCGACGACCTTGGTCGAGATGTGCCGGTCCTCAAGTGGCACATGCTCTTCGAATCCGGCGAGTACGAGCTTGTAGATGCCGGCCACGTGATCGAAGACCTTGGGGGCCTTGCGGATGCGGTACCAAGGGTCGGGCGTCACATGGTGGTGGATGTGTAAGGCCGAACTGCGATGCTCGATCTCTTCGACGAAGTGCCAGAGCAGCATGCGGCCGACACGTTCGTCACTGCCCTCGAAGAGTTCGTGACGGTTGTCGAAGACCATCTTGAATAAGGGCGTGAAGGTGGCCTCGAGGTTGGCGATGTAGGCCAGGTGAAACTCCGTGCTCTCGTGCTCTAACAGCTCGTCATAGGTCGCATTGGTTGCCGCATAGGTCTCCTGGAGTCCCGGGTAGCGTTCGATCATCGCCTTGGCGTGGCTGCGATGCGCCCGGGCGTGCTGGGCCTCTTGGCGCACGAACAGGTCGGCCTCCTCGGCCATGTCGGCGTCGGTGAAGCGCGGCAGTGCCTCGCGGGTGGCCGAGACGATGTAGCGCTCGAAAGCGATGGCGAGGAAGGTGAACGTGTTGCCGAAGAGGCCGAAGCTCGGGTTGGCCGGCTGCCACTGGAAGGCCACGGTGTCGTCGATCGGGAAGCGGATGTTCCGGACCTTCAGCTCTGTCATTCGGTCCAGCTTTACAATATTGTGCCAGAATGTAAAGGCGATGGACCAGCCCGATCCCGCCACCACGAGCGAGCGCATCCTCGACGCCACCCTCGAGGAGCTGGCCCGATCCGGGGCGCGCCGGCTGTCCCTCTCGGACGTGGCGGCCACGGCCGGGGTCTCCCGACCCACCCTCTACCGCTGGTTCCCATCCAAAGAAGACCTTCTCGAGGCCTTCAGCCGCTACGAGCAGCAGCGCTACGACGCCGGGATCGCCCAGGCCGTCGCCGGGCTCGAAGGAGACGCTCGGCTCGAGGCGGTGCTGCGCTTCATCGTCGAATTCCAGCACACCTACTCTCTTCGGCGCATCGTCGATGTCGAGCCCGAGCATGTCGTCCATCAGATGACCCGGGTCATGCCGATCATGCGTGACCGACTCCTCGTGCACTTCCCCGGCCCCGACGGTCGTGTCGTGGCCTCGGTCGTGACCCGGATTGCGCTCAGTCACGCGCTCATCCCCAACGACGACCCTGAACTTTTCTACGCCGAGCTGCGGCACGGTGCCGGCCTGAAGTCCACCCACACGAGTCCTCCCCGTCGCCGGCACCAGCCGGCGCGGCCGATCTCCCGAAAGAAGGTCCGATGAACGCGACACGGCACGGCAGGCTGACCCAGACATTCCTGGTCGCGAACTCCCTGTTCTGGCTCCCCTGGGGGCTGCTCAACCTCATCAGACCCCAGTCGTGGTCCGGTGAGGTCATCCCCGGAATGGACGTGTACGACCTGTCGAGCCCCGTCGCCCGCACCGAGGTCCGAGCCATGTACGGCGGCCTCCAGATGGCGATCGGGACGGCCGCTCTCGTGGGCGCCACGCAAAAGAAGCACCGCGACTCGGCCCTCGGCTTCTTCGTCCTCGCGCTGAGCGGCCTTTCCCTCTGTCGACTCGGTGGAATGGTCGCAGAGGGAGACGATTCCTACTTGTCCTTCAGCACCAAGATCGCCCCCGGCAAGTACAACCAGGTCGGTCTGGCGATGTACGAGCTTCCCAACATGATCTTTGCCTGGATCCTGTTTCTGCTTCGCCCTCGATCAAAGAGGTTGCCCACGTAGAGGCTGAGTGACCTAGCCCGAAAGTGCGATCGTTCGGGGCGCATGCAACTCTCGCTAGCACTCACCATGTCGAGCGTTGCAACGTTGGCGAAATCCGGTAGCCCGACGGAGCACAGCGGCCTCGGCCAATCAGGGGAACTGGTCTGGTCCAGACGCTCGTCCGGCAGGGGTTCGAACATAGTCCCATGACTTCCGGAGCAGACCTTGAGGAGAGAGCTTGGTAGTCGAAATTGGCCTCAGCTCACGTTTTCGTGTTGCAGAGCCCCAGGTCAGCGGGCCAAGAGGGGTTCGAACATAGTCCCATTACCTCCACGGTGTTGTCGGAATGACAACGTTCTCCCTGTTCAGAGGGTGTATCTCATTGGCATTTCCAACCGAGGAAAACGCCAATGTTCGAACCCTTGGGTGTCGGCTGCAGAGTCATCCGTCGTCATTGGCCTAAACCTTCGCGCTTCGCCGCCAAGCGTTGAGTGTCGACGTGACGTGCGGTGACGATGGGGAGATCTGCTGTGCCGAGTACGCCCGGGTCAGCAGCAACGATGGCTGGGATGGCGTTGACGGCCGGCATGGCCGTCGTGGTGCCGATGTCGAACGTCTCGAAGTCGTCGGGGGCGAAGGACAGCTTGAGATTGACGTTGGGGTCGCCGTGGATCCGCAGGCGGTAAGCGTGCAGGATCGGCCACGTTGGTTCGTCCACGTGCCCGAAGATGCTGCCAAGCCTCCACACCATGCGGAGCTCGACCACGGAGTGGCCATCGACTAGGCCATGCCACGTGGCGTCGAGGGCGGCGACGGTGCCGTCGGCGATGGCTATGAACCCCAGGTCGCGGTCGCCGACAGCCACGGCGAGGGCCACGTCGAGGTCGATGGCGTCGAGGTCGAGGCCGATGCCTCGAGCTATCGAGTCGAGGGTTTCTGGGTAATCGGGCTCGCTGCGCAGGAGAGCGCCTTTCACAGCGGCGGGATCGGGCGGGCCGCCGAACCCGTAGGCCTCCCACGTCCCCGCCGATCCGTACATGGCGCAGTCAAGGGATTCGAGGATCGAGATGCGCCGGACGTTGCGGCACATCGCTGTGGCGGCGAGGGCGAGCGTGGGTACGAACATCGGGTTCATCCCGGTGCCTACAAGAGTCGCGCCACCGGCAATGGCGGCGGAGCGGAGGCGTTCGCCGGCGTCGCCGGGGTAGTGCTCGCCGTTGACAAGACGGGCGGTGGTGACAACGTTGGTGCCAGCAGCGAGGATGCGCTCGAGCTGGGCAATGTCCGGCCAATGGGGCATGTAGACGACGCAGTCGGCACCAAGGGCGAGAAGCGCGTCGATGTCCTGGGTGATTGTGACACCGACAGGGCCGCGACCAGCTATGACCCCGGCGTCTTGTCCGATCTTGTCGGCGCTGTGGGCGAAGACGCCGACCAGCTCGAGGCGGGGGTCATCGAGGATCGCTCGCAAAGCGGAGCGGCCCACGATGCCGGTCGTCCACTGCACGACTCGGATCTGGGCCGCTGTCATAGGATTTCTTCGGGCGTGGGTTGTGGCTGATTCACGTGTCCCAGACCACGTCCAAGCGAGGCGGAGAGCGTAGGAGCGTGCCGGCAATGTAGGACTCGTCGGCGCCGGGGTCGAGGCGCAGTCCGGGCAGCTCGCGGAGGAGGGTCCGGACGAGGGCCTCAGTCTCCATCTTGGCTAGGTGCTGACCCAAGCAGTTGTGGGCCTTGAGGCCGAAGCCGACATTGGTCTGGCGGTGCCGGGTGAGGTCGAACACCTCGGGATCGGTCCATCGAGACTCGTCGTGGTTGGCGGATCCGAGGCTCAGCAATAGGCTCGATCCCTCGGGTAGCTCGGTGCCGGCGAGCAGGACATCGCGGGTCGTGGAGCGAGGCGCGATCAGAAGTGGCGTTTCCCACCGGATGCCTTCGTCGACCGCGGCACTGAACAGACTCGGGTCGGCCACGAGCAGGTCGAGCTGATCTCGCTGCGAGAGCAACGCCAAGAGCAATGACGATGACGAGCGGTAGGTGGTCTCCGCGCCGGCGGGGAGCAACAGCCGCAAGAACGAGAAGATCTCATCGTCGGTAAGGCGCTCGCCGTCGTGCTGAGCGAAGGCCAGGATCGACATCATGTCGTCGGTCGGGACGCGCCGACGCTCGGCGAGCACTTCGGCGAACACATCAGCCAGGGTCGCGGCCGCTCTTTCGGCTCTATCCCAATCGACGCTCAAGGCGATCAACTCGATCGCCAGTCGATGAAATAACGGAAACATCTCCGCCGGTAGCCCGATGAGTCCAGCAATCGTCCGAACGGGGAACGTGAAAAGGATCCGGGAGACCAGTTCGGCGCGGCCTTCGTTGGCGAGCTCGGCCACCATCTCGTCAAGGAGGGGGTCGACGAGCTGCGTCTTCCATCCCTTCATGGCGCTGCGGGAGAACGCGTGCTGAAGGATGAGCCGATAGCCGCGGTGTTCGGGCGGATCCATCTCGATCAGCGACCGCCCCATCACCTGGCCGATCACGTCGGCGTAGGCGATCGAGCTGAAGGTGGCGGGGTCGCTCAGCACCTCGCTGACGGCGTCGTAGCTGTAGACGCTGAAGGTCGGCGCCGTGCCCTCGGCCTGCTCCGTGATACCGAGATCGGGGATGCCGGGATGCACCGCCCCGGCGGCGCGCAATTCGGCGAACATCGGGTATGGCGTGTACCGGCCCGTCCCGACCGACTGGTTGAACTCCTCGAATACGGCGGCGGCGTCGGCACCCCCGTCGTGAGCGTCGAGCGTCGTCACGGCTCTCCGGTACATTCACATGCAGCGCGCATGTCGATGTACCGTAGTCCAGGGATGCCGAGACGTCGAGCAGAAGGGGTGGCGACTAGGGCCGAGCAGGCCACTGCCACCAGGGAGGCGCTCATCGACGCGGCGCGGCGACTCTGGGCAGACAAGGGGTTCTTCGCCACCTCAATGACAGAGATCGTCGAGGCCGCGGGGGCCGGAACCAGGGGCGCGCTCTACCACCACTTCGCCGATCGAGAGGAGCTATTCCTGGCCGTATTCGACGCCGTCCAGGAGGAACTCACGACGTCGCTGACCCCGACGAAGATCGACGCTGTCGACCCGATCACTCGGGTCCGAAACGTGTTGCTCGTATTCCTCGATCTCGTCGCCGAACGACCCGACGCCCAGGCATTGCTGATCGATGGGCCGGCGGTGTTCGGCTGGCGCCGGTGGCGGGCGCTCGAGTCCCAACGCGGTCTCGCCGCCATCGAGAACCTGCTCGAAGCGGCCGTCCACACCGACCAGATCGCTGCGCACCTCGTCCAGCCGCTGGCCGCGTTGCTGCTCGGGCTGATGACCGATGCGGCGCTTCTCGTCGCCACCTCCGAGGACACCGCCCGAGCGCGCTCAGATACCGCCGACGCCTTCGCCATACTCCTCGATGGTCTCCGTACTCCTAGCCCGAGGTGATGACGTGAAGAAGCGTTGAGTGTGTGCTCACGGGACCCGGAGATCATGTAGTCGTGTGTTGGGGAATCTCGAAGCCGCTTAGAGCGGTACTCACGGGAGATCGAATCTGGCTCGGGTCGCTCCCGGACCGGGGTAGCACTCGGGATGCATCCGGGTCGTCGAGCGGAGGGGGGTTCGAACGTAGTCCCGTCACTTCCTTTGACGACCTCCGAGAGGCCGCCGGCACCCGATTTCGGCTGCATCTCACCGGATCCGTGCCGTATTACCCCCAGTTCAGCGAGCCAAGAGGGGTTCGAACATAGTCCCATTACCTCCACCGGATTGTGAGAATTTCAACGTTTCCCTTTTCAAAGGGCATGTTTGGGCCCAACCGTCCAACCGAGGCAAACGGCGATGTTCGAACCCCTGCGCATGAGAACGGGTCAACTCCACTTTCCTGGTCTGATCGTACGATCAAAGAGCAAGTCGCCCTAGTGGATCGATTGGGCTGTGGAGCGAAAGTCCGCCATCACAGGTAAGTACCTGACCGGTGACCCAGCCAGTTCCGTGTATGGCCAGGATCGCTTGGGCGATGTCGTCCGGGGTACCGAGCCGGCCGAGGGCTGAGCGGTCCGCCACCCCGAGCAACCACCCTCGATCACGGGGTACTGGCCCGAGCATGGCCGTGTCAGTGACGCCCGGTGCCACTCCGTTTACCCGGACCGCCGGTGCCCATTCCAATGCGGCTACCTTGATCACCATGTCGAGGGCGGCCTTTGACACGCAATAGAGGCCCATCAATTTGTCGGCTAGGTGCGCGCTCACACTGCTGGTGACCACGATCGATCCGCCACCGCCGTCAAGCATGGGCCGCGCCAGGGACCGCATGGCCAGCCACACCCCCTTGGCATTGGTACCCACGACCCGTTCCCAATCATCGGCGAGAGCATCGAGGAGCAAGGCGGAATGCCCGATCCCCGCCGTTACGGTGACCAATGACGGAACTCCGATTCGTTCGATCGTCTCCACTGTGGCCGCGTCGACCTGCTCAGAATCGGTGATGTCGCATCGAATTTCGGCCTCGTCGCCGAGGTCCCACACCAGGACCTCGACTCCCTCGAGGCGTTGCCGGTCAACGACTGCAGCGCCGATCCCCGACCCTCCTCCAACGACCACCGCCGCCGTGGTCACTTCGATACACCCTGGAGCACGAAGCCAATCAGGTCGTCGGCGATCTCCTCGAGCGACCGTTTGTGGCCGAGGGAGATGGCGTTGATTCCAACCGTTGTCACTGCTCCGAGGATGGCCACTGCGATCAGGCCCGGGTGTTTGGTCGGACGAAAGCTGCCATCTGCGGCACCCTGTTCGAGAAGATTGCGGATCGGACGACGGTAGGCGGCTTCGATTCGTTCGTTGATAAGGGGAATGCGAGCAGCCCGGCCGAGGTCGAATTGCAGAGTTTGGCTCGCCGCCGGATACTCCTCGAAGATCCGTAGATGGGCAACCACTGCTGCCCGCAGTCGGTCGGCGCCTGTGCCCTGCGCCCTCAGAGCCTCCTCTGTAACCCTGGCCACCTCGTCGAGTATCTCGCTGAAGAGGAACGTAAGGATGTCCTCTTTTCCGGTGAAGTAGTAATAGAGGGTCGCCTTGGGCACTCCGGTCGCCGCGGCAATGTCCTCCATTTTGGTGGCGTCCAGGCCGTACTCGGCGAAGAGCCCAGCGGCGGCCAGCACCTTCACGCGCATGCCAGACGGAAGTTCTCGCATTCAGGTCCTCCTTAACGCGGTCAGATGGGGGGTGACACCTTTGAACTCAGAGTATAGACTCATCATCCAAATGGCGATCATTCATCACTCTGCGGTCTGCACTCGGACCATCGACAAGAGCCTCGGATTCTGGCGCGACGGGTTGGGCTTCGCGGTACTCCTCGACGGGCGCTTCGACGGCGACTGGCCCACCCTGCTCCGGGCGCCATCAACCTCCCTACGGTCTGTGTTCCTCGGCGACCCGGGTGAGCCAGGCTCCGGAATCGTCGAGCTCGTCGACCTTGGTCCCGTTCCTGATGGTGGAGGACAGGCCGATGCGCCCGCCTCGTCCGGTTTCCTCTTGCTCTCAGTGATGACGGAGGTGCAGTCCGCCCTGGCAAGGCTTCGGGAGTTGGGACTGGGGGGTACACCCCGCCAAGTCGAAGTGAGCGGGGTGGCCATGGCCGTTGTCACGGATCCCGACGGTGTCCTCGTCGAACTGATCGATACTGCCGCAGCGCCCAATCTCGAGCGACTGTCATCCGGAAGGGCTGAGGCGTGACCGACCGGCTCGACGTTGCGATCGTGGGCGCCGGGTTCGGTGGACTGACACTGGCCCATCGGCTGGCCGAGGATGGCATCGACAATGTCGCGCTGTTCGAACGCGATGACGGCGTCGGCGGCACCTGGCGTGCCAACAGCTACCCGGGTGCTGCGTGCGACGTCCCGTCCCACCTCTACAGCCTGTCCGCCGTTCCAAATCCCAGGTGGTCGCGGGCATACGCCACCCAACCCGAGATTCTCCGCTACATCGAGCACTGCTACGACCGTTTGGACGTTCGGCGAAAGGTTCGCGTTGGCACCGACATCGTGGCGGCCACGTGGTCCGAGACTTGCGCCATTTGGCAACTGTACGACCGCCGTGGCGGTCGAATCGATGCGTCCGTCGTGGTGACGGCGACCGGCATGTTCCACAGCCCGTCCGTTCCAGCCATACTCGGCCTCGACGACTTTGCAGGGACACGATTCCATTCGGCTCGCTGGAACCACGACCACGACATCAATGGGGCCCGGGTCGCAATCGTGGGAACCGGAGCCAGTGCCATCCAAATCGTTCCGGCGATCATCGATCGCGTGGCCCACCTCGATCTGTACCAGCGAACGGCGCCGTGGGTCCTCCCTCGCCACGACTCGCCCTATACATTCGAGCAGCAACAGGCGTTCGATGCACATCCCGAGGAGGCGGCGCAGCACCGTCAGGGTCTCCACGACATGTTCGAGCAGACAACCGCCTTCCTCACCGGAGACAAAGGCGCGGAGTCCATCGCCGCAATCTCACGGGACTACCTCGAGCGCAAAGTCTCCGATCCCGCCCTACGGGCCAAGCTCACACCCGATCACCCCTTCGGTTGCACCCGGACCCTCGTATCCAGCGGCTACTACCCCGCCATCCAGCGCGACCACGTTGATCTGGTGACAGAAGGGATCGAGCGAATTACACCGACGGGTATCCGCACGCTTGACGGCACCGAGCGACAAGCCGACACAATCGTGTTTTGCACCGGATTCCGGGCATCCGAGTACTTGACCGGAATACAAGTCACCGGGCGGAATGGCACGAGCATCCACGACAGATGGGCCGGTTTGCCGCGGGCATACCATGGCATGGCCGTCCCTGGCTTTCCCAACTTCTTCATGATGTACGGGCCCAACACCAACCAGGGCGGGAACTCGATCCTGTTGGTCCTTGAAGCTCAAGCCCAGTTCGTGGCCACTGCACTCGAAGCCATGCAGAGGATGAACTCTTCGTCGATCGAGGTCAGCATCGAAGCGATGGACCGCTACGAGCGCCAGCTCGAATGCGACCTGCGTGGGACGGTCTGGGCCGAGGGTTGCCGTAGCTATTTCCACGGCGTCACCGGTGACATCGTCACCCAGCTGCCGCATACCTCCGGCTGGTACCGGGACGCTACGCGGCAGATTGACCAAGACGACTTCATGTTCGGAGGTGTGACATGCATGACCTCGTGATCCGCGGCGGCAACGTCGTGGACGGCACCGGCAGTGCGCCCCGTACTGCCGACGTAGCCGTCTCCGAGGGAGTGATTACCCACGTCGGTCGAGTCGATGGTCCTGCTCGTCGGGTGATCGACGCGGATGGGCTAGTCGTGACACCTGGGTTCATCGACATCCACACCCATTTCGACGGTCAGGTCACCTGGGACGACGATCTGACACCGTCGTGCTGGCACGGAGTAACCACCGCCATCCTCGGCAATTGCGGGGTTGGCTTCGCGCCGGTTCGACCGGACGGCCAGACCGAGTTGATCGAAATCATGGAGGGCGTCGAAGACATCCCCGGGAGCGCGCTCTCCGAAGGCATCAACTGGGAGTGGGAGACCTTCCCCGAGTACCTCGACACCCTCGCCACTCGAAGACTCGCCATGGACGTGGGGACACACGTCCCGCACGCTGCCGTCCGTGCCTACGTGATGCGCGAGCGAGCCCTCGACTTGGCTACTGGGGACGATCTCGCGCAGATATGCGACATCGTCCGCAGCGGACTCGAGGCGGGTGCGCTCGGATTTTCGACCGGCCGGACTATTGGCCACCGGGATGTGCGGGGCAACGCGGTGCCAGGGACGTTCGCTCCTGAGGACGAGCTGGCAGCAATCCTTGCCACCATGGATGGCGTCGGTACCGGTGTCTTTGAGGTCGTCCCGGCGGGCGTCGGTGGTGAAATCACCGGTGACGTCGAGGGAGCAATGGAGACAGAGCTCGATTGGTTGGTGCGTCTGGGCGAGACAAGCAATCGTCCGATTACCTTCCTGGCCATGGAGCGCCCCGAGGTCGGGGGCTGGCGCCCGTGGTTCGACGCAGCCCGCCATGCCAACACGCGAGGCGCAAACCTTCGGCCACAAGTCGGCAACCGATGCTTCGGCGTACTCTTGGGTCACCAGTCCAAACTCAATCCTTTTCAATACCGACCCACGTACCGCGACGAGCTCGCAGCGCTCCCGCTGCCCGAGCGGGTGCGTCGGATGCGTGACCCTGAAGTGCGTACCCGCATTCTCACCGAAGAGCCCGACTTCAGCGGTCCTTTCCTCATGGATCAGATCGGTCGTCGAACCCTCGACCATATCTATGTTCTTGGTGACACCCTCGAGTACGAACCCCACCCAAGTACCAGCGTCCGCTCGATAGCAAAGAACCTAGGAATGGATCCGTGGGAAGTCGCCTACGACGCAATGCTCGACGCCGACGGCCAGGAGTTCTTGCTCTGGCCGCTGCTCAATTACGGAAACGACTGCTATGACGGGCTGCTCGAAATGATGGAGGACCCCATCTCGGTGCAGGGCTTGGGCGACAGCGGCGCCCACGTTGGGCTGATCTGTGACGCCAGCATGAACACGTACATGCTCTCGCACTGGGTGCGCAGTCGAAGCCGAGGAAGGCGGATGAAACTCGAACACGCTGTCCGTCGGCTGACGGAGGATCCGTCACGACTCTACGGACTCGGTGATCGAGGCGTACTGGCGCCGGGGATGAAGGCCGATTGCAATGTGATCGACCTGGAACGCTTGAGCCTCGTGCGTCCCGAGCAACTCCACGATCTCCCCGGAGGTGCCGGGCGGCTCGTTCAACGCGGCGAAGGCTACGTAGCCACCTTCGTGGGGGGAACGCAAGCAATCGACCATGACGAGCGTACCGATGATCTGCCCGGCCGGCTCGTCCGTGGCGCGCGCTGAGCGAAGGCTCGTCCCGCGGAACCTCGCTGCCCTGACATCAATCTCAAAACCAATAGGGGGATCCCGTGCTCACCGTTCGCAAACCGAGATTTGACTTTACCGACAGCGTTCCCCATTGGGGCGACAACGTTGAGGCAGTGACAATTTTCAACTCCGGCGCCATCATTCCGACGCCGATCGAGCGATACCTGATCCGAGTGATGCGGATGGCCAAGCAGCAACTTGACCCCGTCATCGACGCCAAACTCATCGAGACCATCGACCTGTTCAATAAGCAGGAGGGCCAGCACCACAAGCTGCACAACGACCTCATGGCCATGCTCACGGCCAAGGCTTACCCACGTCTGCGTGAGTTTGAGGCGGCATTCGACAACGACCTCAAAGAGTTCCTTGTCACAAAGTCGCTGGCCTGGAATCTCGCTTATTGTGAGGGCTTCGAGTCGACGGGATGCGCACTCGCTGAGGCCTGGATCGATGGAGGAATTAGGGAGATCTGTGGCGACCATGGATCAATTCCGATGCAGCTCTGGATGTGGCATATGGCTGAGGAGTTCGAGCACCGCTCTGTCGTCCACGATGTTCTTCACCGAATCTACGGGACGGAGAAAGCATTCGAGCTTCGCAAGCAAGGGGCCGCGATCAACCGGCAACACAACGCCGAGCATGCACTGGCCGCGGCGGTGTATATCACCGAGATCGACCAGGCCCGCATGACTTCCCGCGAGGTAGAACAATCCAATGCTCGGGCACTGGACGCGGCGATGGCTGTCGCCGAACTGTCGGCGACCGAGTTCCAGTGGGTGTTTGATCCGGACTACGACCCGGCATCGGTTTCTCCACCTCGCAATTACGAGCGAGTGATCGAGGACTACCCGCGAGGCGACGCCTCGTGACGCCCACCGAGTTATGCCTATTCGACCGATCGTGAACGCGAACCAATGATCGAGCCATTTGCGACCCCGGTCGAGACCGACGTCCTCGAGGACCTCCATCGCAGACTGGAGGCCACCCGATGGCCGGCCGCCACTACGGTCCGCGATTGGTCCCAGGGGACCCCTCTCCACGAGGCCCAACAGCTTTGCTACTACTGGGGCCACTCCTATGACTGGCAGGCCCGAGCCTCGCTGCTCGATCGCTACCCACAGTTTCGAACCACGATCGACGGTGTGGGAATCCACTTCATCCACGTCCGCTCGGCTGAGCCCGAGGCTCTGCCCCTTCTCCTCACCCACGGCTGGCCTGGCTCCATTGTGGAGTTTCAAGAGGTGATCGGGCCGTTCACCGATCCGATTGGCCATGGAGGATCGGCTGAGGACGCATTTCATGTCATCTGCCCGTCCCTCCCCGGGTACGGATGGAGCGATGCGCCGACCGAGCCGGGGTGGGATTCGGTGAAGATCGCCACCGTGTGGGCCGTTCTCATGGAGCGCCTTGGTTACACGAATTACGGTGCCCAGGGCGGCGACTGGGGAGCCATTGTCACTACGGCCCTCGCGGACCTCGATCCCGACCACCTGGTTGGAATCCACCTGAACATGCCTTTGGCATTTGGCGACGGCCAGTCGATCGACGAAACTGAGAGGAAGATCACCGAGGACTTTCAGCGGTTCATGAGTGACGGTTCGGCGTACCAGCAGTTGCAGTCGACCCGTCCGCAGTCGCTCGGCTACGGCCTCGTTGACTCACCAGTCGCACTTGCATCATGGATCCTCGAAAAGCTGTGGAGCTGGTCCGATCACGCTGGCGACATCACCGAGTGTTTCTCCTACGACCAGATTCTCGACAACGTCATGCTCTACTGGCTGTCCGCCACTGGAGCATCATCGGCCCGGCTTTACTGGGAAGATGCCCGTGCCCGGATGGAGCCGGCACCAACATCACCCGTATCGGTGCCGGTAGGTTGCTCGATCTTTCCAAAAGAACTGATCCGAACATCGCGCCGTTGGGCCGAAATGCAATTCGCCGACCTCCGGTATTTCAACGAACTCGATCACGGAGGTCACTTTGCAGCATTCGAGCATCCGAGCCTATTCGTCGACGAGGTTCGTGCCTGCTATCGGACGATGCGCTGAACGATCACCCTTGAGCTCTCGCATTCAGGTGGTTCTTTGGGCATCGAGAGGTGCGCCAGATCGACAATGCCCCTTGCCATTCCCACTGGGCGGAGGCAATCGTCCAGCAACGGCTGCGAAGGGCGAACGGTGCCAAGAAACTCATCCGAGTCATTGAGCTGCGGATCGCCATATATTTGGCTCTTCCCCAAAGGTGTCGGATCACCGAGCAAGGGGCGGCAGACCGGTTGGTTTGTAAGCGTGACCGTCGGCGTCGTTCTTGTCACTTTGAAGGGTTCGAACATAGTCCCGTCACTTCGCTTGGCGACCTTCTGGCGTTCCTCGCAGACCCCGAATTCCGCCCCAGTTCTGACTTCACGCCACATAACACGTGGTCAGAAGCCTGTGGGTGCCGAAAACCTCATCCGGCGAGCCGACCAGGGACGATGTAACCGAAAGAACGCCGGTACTTACCGAGCGAACCATGTCTCGTGATTCAGTAGCACCTGCGGTGAGAAGCCATACGGGTGCACACCTAGAAAATCCTGGTCAGTAATCCGATTGGAAAAGTTTTTGGCACCCACAGGTCCTGAACGTACTCCGCGAAACGAGGGCAGCCGAGGCAGCGACCGCTCAACTTATCGCGACGTTGCGGGAGGCATTCGGAAGGGACTGAGACAACCGTTCTGACGTTGCTCGCGGGAGGTCGAGAGGCGTTGAGCGTGGGAGCGCCATCGCCGCGCTTATTCCTTGAATTCGACGACGATCTCGAGGTAGTCCAGCTCCCCGACGTTGCGGGCGCGCTCGACCCCACCCCGAAGGACCGGCACCACGGCACCCGGTACGACGTCAGCGGCGAAGTAGGTCCGGAAAGGGCCTTCGCTGTGCGCCTCGGGCACGACTGCGATGCGGTCTCCTGCCACCTGGATCAACAGGTGATCGAGTTCGTGCCTGTGGATATCACCCTCCTCGCCCGGTCCGAGCCGAACTTCCCAGACCCGACACCGGTCGTCCTCGAACAGGAGCTTCGTCCCCACGTCGCCCGTCGCCGGACCTCCAGTCACCCGTCCACCCCGGCATGGCCGATCCCGCCAAGGCAGAACCGGACTAGATGGTCGGTCTCGACAGTCCACGGCCGGGTCCTGCGCACCAGGTGGGCACGGAGGGCGCCGAAGACAAGCTGGTAGACGGCCTCGGCGTCGAGTCGGACCTCCCGATCGCGGCCGCGTCGGACGGCGAGCCCGTTGATGGGCTCCACCAGCAGGTCGATCAGCTGGTCGACGGATGCTCGCTGTTCTTCGGGGAAGAGCTGGGAGATCCGATCCTCGTTGGCGACGAACGGCCGTGTCCGCGCCGCAGCGCGTGGGTTGGACGCCTGGGTCAGCATCCCGCTGATCCAGGCCCGGATCCGACCCTCAGGGGTCGACTCGGCCTCCATCTGATGGACGAGGTAGTCGACCAGCTTCCGCCGGCCATCGTCGAGCAGCACCATCATGAGCTCGTCCTTGGATTGGAAGTACCGGTAGAAGCCCTGAGTGGAGAGACCACAATGGGCAAGGATCTCCCGCAGCGACGGCTCCAGGTTGCCTGTCCGCTCGACGTAGTCATATGTGGCCTCGACGATGCGGGCCATTTCCTGGGCGTAGTGGGCCTGTCGATCGGCAGACGTCTTTTCCACCGCCCTGCGGGCCAGCGTCTCGGTCATGCTCGGCATGAATGCCTCGTCCCCATTTGGTTTGTCCGTCACCAGCGTCCCCACCCACTCTAAGATCACCGTTCTGCGTGAGCAACAGCAGTGAGGTGATGAAGTGACGAAGGGGCAGTGACGAAGGGGCGGGAGCTTCTCATTGGAGACATCTTCAGCAACGCCGCAGTGGCGGTGCCCGACCGGATTGCCGCGGTTGTAGGCGAGCGCTCACTCACGTTCGCTGCTCTTGAGTCGGCAGCCAACCGGATCGCCCGGCACCTGGCCAACGAGGGCGTGCGCAGAGGTACACGCGTTGCTTTGTGGTGTGGCACCGACCTCGATGCCGTCCCACTCTTCGCCGCACTGGCCAAGCTCGGTGCCCTGTTCATCCCAGTGAGCGGGCTTCTCGGTCCCGACGAGGCCGATGGCATCCTGGCCACTGCCCTTCCCGACCTCCTGGTGTCGGACCGCCCGCGCCAGCCGCCCTCGGGCGCACCGAGGCTCGCCGTTCTCGGTGAATTGCTGCAGAGCGCGTCGGAGGGCGACAACACCCCGGTGGAGGTCTCAGGCCTCACCGAGCTGGAACCCCACGTCGCCTTCTTTACCAGCGGGAGCACCGGCCGACCCAAAGGGGCGGTCCTCTCTCACCGGGCCAACCGGCTCCGTTCCGAAGCCGGTCCTCTGCCCGAACCCCGAGGGGCGATGGTGTGCCCATTCCCCCTCTTCCACATGGGTGCCTGGACCATCGCGCTCCAGCAGTGGCAGGGGCGGGACGCGGTTGTCTTCACCGAAGGGAGCGAGGCGGAGGAGATCTGCGGGCTGGTCGAACGCCACCGGGCAACCCGTCTGAACTGTGTCCCGGCGGTGTGGGGCCGAATCCTCAACCATGTGGCCGACGCGCCTGCAAACCCGCTTGCCACCCTCCGGTTCGCCGACACCGGGACATCCGCGACCCGTCCTGAGTTGCTGAAGGCCATCGGCGCCGTCGTTCCCGCAGCCCATCAGCGCGTCTTCTACGGCTCGACCGAAGCGGGCAGTGTCTCGTGCCTCGAGCAGGCTGACTTCGCCGACCACCCGGGGAGCTGCGGTCGGCCTGGGCCGGGCGTCTGGGTCCGCCGGGATGATGACGGGGAACTATGGGTTACGAGCCCGATGCTCTTCGACGGCTACCTCGACAACCCTGCAGCCACGGAGGCATCTCTGGTCGAAGGTTGGTACCGCACCGGCGACCTGGTCGACGAGGACGACGGCTACCTCATGGTTGTGGGCCGCACCAGCGACCTCATCCGCACCGGCGGGGAGGCGGTGGTGCCCGGCGACGTCGAGGAGGTGTTGGCCGGGCACCCAGGAGTGGCGGAGTTGGTGGTGGTCGGGCTGCCCGACCCCATTTGGGGCGAGGTGGTCTGCGCGGTAGTGGTCCCGACAAGCAGCGGCTCGGCACCAACCCTGGACGAGCTGCGGAAGCGGTGCGACGGACGGCTGGCCGGCTTCAAGCATCCCCGGGCCTTCCACGTGGTGGATGTACTCCCCAGGACAGCCTCCACGGGCCAAGTCCAGCGCAAGCTGCTGGTCGAGCAGCTGACCAGTGCGTCGGGGTGCAGAACATCGTTCTGATTGATTAAGATCACTGCTCCATGGAACGTGAGCTCATCCTCACCGGGATCGGTGGCCAGGGCATCCAGCTGGCGTCGGCGACGGTGGCCCGCGCCGCGGTCGCTGAGGGCCGCGAAGTCCAGGTGTTTGGCAGCTATGGCGGAATGATGCGCGGCGGTGCCACCGAGGCGACCATCGTGGTATCGAACGGTCCGGTGGAGGCGCCCCCGACGGTGAGTGCCACCTGGTCGGCGGTTCTCATGCACCACGATTTCGCCGCTCCCACTCTGGCGCGGCTCCGGCCCGGCAGCGTCGTGTTGGTCAATTCGACCGTGGTCCGCGGTCTCGATCTTGACGAAGCATGGCAGGTGGTGGAAGTGCCGGCCTCCGATCTGGCCGTAGAGGTCGGCAACATCATGGCTGCCTCCATGGTGATGACCGGGGCCTACGCCGCCGTGACCGAACTGGTCGGGTTGGAATCGTTGGTAGCCGCCTCGACCTCCTCACTGCCTGCCTATCGGACCCAACATGCAGCGCTCAACGAGCAGGCCCTCCGGCTGGGCTGGTCAACGGTGACCCCTGGGTCGGCTCCGGCGTGGCCGGTGGCCTCGGGGGCGACCAGATGACAGGGGAGGCTCCCATTACCTCCCGGGGGACCGTGGTCATTGACGTGGATGCCTGCAAGGGTTGCAACCTGTGCATCGATGCCTGTCCACCGCGCGTCTTGGAAATGACCGTCCACGAGGTAAACGCCCGCGGTTACCGGTACCCGCGGCTCCAGCCCGGGTGCACCGGCTGTCGGGCATGCTCGCAGATCTGCCCTGACTTCGTCTTCCAGGTCTGGAAGTACGACACGCCAGTGCTGTCCGACCCATGAGCGCGCCGGTGGCCACCCGAATGCCAGAGCGCCAGCTGCTGCAGGGCAGCGAGGCCATCGCCGAGGCGATGATCCGTGCAGGCTGTCGGTTTTTTGCCGGCTACCCGATGACCCCCTTCACCGAGGTGCTCGAGCAGATGGGCAGGAAGCTGCCGGCCGTCGGCGGCGTGTGCATGAACGCGGAGAGCGAGCTGGAGGCGGTGGGCATGGCCTGGGGGGCGGCCGCCACCGGCACCCCGGCCGCCACGGGCTCCACTGGACAGGGCCTCTCCCTCATGCAGGAATCACTCGCCGAGATCACCCTGGCCCGACTCCCCCTGGTGGTCCTCGACATGGCCCGGGCCCAAGGTGACTACTTCCAGGCCACCCGGGGCGGGGGCCACGGTGATTATCGCCACATCGTGCTGGCCCCCGCCGACGCCTCCGAGGCGGTGACCCTCGTCCCTCTCGCCTTCGACCTGGCCGAGCGGTGGCGCAACCCCGTAATGGTGATGGGCGACTACTACTTGGCCCACACCGCCCAATCGGTGCTGTTGCCGCTGGCCCGAACCCGGAAAGTCCCCGAGTGGGCCCTCGACGGTTCGTCCGGCGGTTCGGGCCACGCCAAGCTGATTTCCTTCTTGGGCACCGCCAAGCAGCGGGATGACGTCGGCTACGACCTAGCCGTGCACTACGCCGCGTGTGCTGAGGCCACTGCGGCCATGTCCGCCTCGGTGGAGCCGTTGGCCGAAATGGAGTCGGTGGACGATGCCGAGTTGGTGCTGGTGGCCTTCGGCACCCCGGCCAAGTACGTGCGGGCCGCCGTCCGCCTGCTGCGCGCCGAGGGGATGGCGGTCGGCTTCGTGCGGCCGGTGACACTTTTCCCCTTCCCGAGCGCAGCTGTGGCCTTGGCCGCCCGCGGTGCCCGGGCCGTCGCTGTCTACGAGAACAATCAAGGCCAGATGGTCGACGACGTTCGCCTGGCCGTGCTGGGGGAGGCCCCGGTCCACTTCATCGGCGGCCTCAGCCTGGACAGTTCCGGGTTCGGCATCGCCCCCGACCTCGACGTGGCCGTCCTCGTCCAGCGAATCCGGGAAGTGGCGGCACGTTGAGCGAGTACGTAGCCACCGATGGCCCGCCGGCCGAGCCCGCACGAGTGGTCGATGATTTCACCCCCGCGCTGATCGACGTGGGCGCCCACCACCTCTGCCCAGGGTGCGGTGAGCCCATCGCCATGCGCAGCGCCTTGGAGGCGATCGCGGAGGCCGACCTCACACGGCGCACCGTGGCCGTCTTCGGCATCGGCTGCTACACCGCCTTCTCCAACAACCTCGACATCGAGGTCCTACAAGCCCTCCATGGCCGAGCACCCTCTGTGGCGACGGGGGTCAAACGGGCCCGGCCCGACACGGTGGTGGTCACGGTCCAAGGTGACGGTGATCTGGTCAACGAGGGGCTCCAGGAGGCACTTCACAGCGCGGCCCGAGGCGAGAACATCACCTGCATCATGTTGAACAACGGGGTCTTCGGCGAGACGGGCGGACACATGACTGCCACCACCGTGCTCGGCCAGAGGACGAAGACCAGCCTGGACGGGCGGAATCCCGCACTGCACGGCCGGCCCATCCTGGTCAGCTCCCTGCTCGCCCAGCTCGAGGGGGCCGCCTTCGTGGCCCGAGGGACGGTGCATTCAGCGGGCAACGTGGCCTGGACCAAGAAGCTCCTGGCCCGTGCCCTGGCCACCCAGGTCGCGGGTGCGGGCTTCTCCTTTGTGGAGATCTTGACCATGTGCCCGACCGGCTGGTTTATCGAGACTGAGGAGGCCCCCGGCTACCTGGAAGGAAGCTTGGCCGCCGTCCACGAGCCGGGCGTGCTCAAGGACGTCCTGGGTACGTGAGAGGCGGAGGGATTGCGGTCCACGGCGGTGACTTCGGTCCGGCCATGGTTACCGGCATTGCCGCATTGGTCCCCGGCGAGCAGGTGGCGCTTGCCGGCACTCCGGAGGCGACCGAGGCCGACGTGTTGGCCACGCTGGCCGACGATGCCGCCACGCTCGCACCGATGCTCACTGACGATGTCCGGTGGGTGCACGTGTTGGGAGCCGGCATTGACAGCTTCCCGCTGGAGGTGGCGGGGGAGCGGTTGGTGACCTGCTCTCGTGGGGCCTCGGCCCCGGCCATCGCAGAGTTCGTCCTGGCGTCGATGCTGGCGTTCGAGAAGCACCTCCCTGAGATGTGGCTCACTGCCCCACCCGAGCGGTGGAACATCGCCGATCTGGGGGGACTGGAGGGCGGCTGCCTGGGGGTGGTTGGGCTCGGCGCTATCGGATCGGCGGTGGCCTCGCGCGCGCTTGCTTTCGACATGAACGTCGTCGGACTCCGCCGGGTCGACCGGCCCTCGTCGGTGAACGGGGTGGTGCTCGTTCCCGATCTGGCCGCGCTCTTGGCCGAAGCCGACCACGTGGTGATAGCCGCACCCGCCACCACCGCCACCGCCCGCCTCATCGACGACAACGCTCTGGCCGGCATCAAGCCGGGGGCCCACCTGGTCAACGTGGCCCGCGGCGCGCTCGTCGACCAGGACGCTCTAGTCCGGGCACTCGACGATGGGCGCGTTGCCCGAGCCAGCCTGGACGTGGTCGACCCGGAGCCGCTCCCGTCCGGCCACCCGCTCTACACCCACCCGCGCGTGCGGCTCACCCCCCACATCTCGTGGTCGGCTCCGCGCAGCGTGCGCCGCACCATCGCGCTCTTCGCGGAGAACGTCTCGCGGTACCGGGCCGGCGATCCCCTGGTCGGGGCCGTCGATCGAGAACAGGGCTATTGATGGGCCCGGACGATCTGGTCCTGTGCTCGGGCACGCTGCCCCGGGGCACCGGTTTCGCTCAGCGGTTGGCCGCTGCCTCGGGCGCCGGCTTCGCTTCGGTCTCCCTCTGGGGGCGCGACTACGCCGCCGCTCGGGCTGAGGGTCGCAGCGTCGGCGACCTCCGGTCCATGCTCAATGACCACGGGTTGACGGTGGCCGAACTCGACCCGGCCTGGTGGTGGCTGCCGGGTGCAGCCGATGTTCATGTCCCGTCTGAACTCGACACCGAGGAGGTCTTCCGGTTCGGGGAAGCCGAGCTGTTCGCGGTGGCGGACGTCGTCGGTGCGCGGTCGATGAACGCGGTCGACGTCTTCGGGGGCGACTGGGACCTCGACGCCGCCGCCGAGGCCTTCGCCGGATTGTGCGCTCGGGCCGCCGAGCACGACCTGCTTGTGCACGTGGAGTGGCTGCCGTGGTCGAGGATCCCGGACCTGGCCACCTCCCTCCGGATCGTGGAGCTAGCCGACGCTCCCAACGGGGGCATCAACGTTGACGCGTGGCACCTGGTGCGGGCCGGAGTGGACCTCGCGGACCTGGCGGCGGTGCCGGGTCGGCGCATCCTCGCAGTGCAGCTCGACGACGGGCCGCTCGCCGCGGAGGACAACCTGATCGAGGCCACACTCCACGACCGTGCACTCCCTGGGGAGGGCGAGTTCGACCTGCCGGGCATCATCGACGCGCTGCGGGCGACCGGAACGACAGCACCGTGCGGGGTGGAGGTTTTCTCCGATGCCCTCCATGCCCGACCGGTGGACGAGGCGGCTGCCCGGGCCGCCGATTCCACTCGGGCCGTCCTCGGATCGGCACTATGAACCGGGTGGTTGTGGTCGGCACCGGCTTTGGATGTGTGACCCACGTCCGGGCACTGCGGGCCGCTGGATTCGAAGTGGCCGCATTGGTCGGCCGGGATCCGGCCAAGACAACTGAGCGTGCCGCCCTTTTCGAAATTCCGGTGGCCCTGACCTCGGTGGACGAGGCGCTGGCCCTCGACGATGTGGCCGCGGTGACCGTCGCCACCCCACCGCACACCCACGCGGCGATCACTTTGGCCGCCATCGCCGCTGGCAAGCACGTGCTGTGCGAAAAGCCATTCGCGCGCGACGCCGCCGAGGGTCGGACCATGCTGGCCGCCGCCGAGGTGGCCGGGATCGTCCATCTGCTGGGGTGCGAGTTCCGGTGGGATGCCGGCCAGGCCACGCTGGCCCGTGTGGTGGCCGCCGGTGAGGTGGGGGAGCCGCGGATGGCGACGGTGCAGATGCATGTGCCCGTGCTGGCCGACGCCGGCGCCGAGGTACCCGAGTGGTGGGCTGATCGAGACCAGGGCGGTGGTTGGTTCGGAGCCCACGGCTCCCAGGTCATCGACCAGGTTCGCGCCACCCTGGGCGAGTTCGAGGGGGTGAGCGCCTCGTTGCCTCATGTGTCCGACAGGAGGATGTCGGCAGAGGACGGCTTCGTGGTCCACTTCCGGATGCAGTCAGGGGCGGTCGGGACCCTCCAGTCGACCTCCGGCGACTGGGGTCCGCCCATCGTCGTGACCCGGGTGGTCGGCTCGTCAGGCACCGCCTGGATCGAGGGCGTCGGCTCTGTGGTCAAGGTGGCCGACCGCAACGGGACCCGGACGATCCCGGTGGGAGACGACCTCCCTACTGCGACCGGGCCGCCGCTCCCAGAGGGTCTGGTTCGTACTCGCTACGAGCAGATGATCTCTCACGGTATGGACTTCGGTTCCTTCACCCGGCTGGCCGAGTTCTTCGGTTGTCGTATTGACGGCAAGCCTGACCCGCCGGGTCCTGCACCGGGCACTTTCGCCGACGGTGTGGCCGACATCGCGGTGGTCGACGCCGTTCGGGCGTCGGCTGCTGCCGGCGGCGCATGGACCGTGGTCTTGAGCGTGTGAAGACCTCGGTCCGGCTCGGATCCGACAATTGCACCAGTGGATGGTCTGAAGCTCGCGACATGGGAACGAGGTACCGACGTGTGGAGTCATGAGGCAGAAGTCGCCATCGCCGCTACGCCCTCCGAAGTATGGAGGGTTCTTGCCGATCTCGATCGGTACCCTCAGTGGAATCGGTACGCCATCACGGCCACTGGCAAGCTTCGGGAAGGCGGCGAAGTCGAGATCAACGTGCCGCGCCAAGGCGGGAAACGAGGCCCGGTCAACAATCGAGTGACCGAACTGGTGATCAACGAGCGGCTCTGTTGGCGGTCACTGAGCTGGTACCGATTCCTCGTCTACGGCGTGAGATGTCGGCACCTCGATGTCCAGCCCGACGGCACCACAGTGTTCCGCGAGGTGGAGACGATGCACGGCCCGCTCGCCGGTGTCATTCGACGGGCAATGGCGCCGCAGCTGCTCGGAGGGCTGCAGACCGAATGTGACTCGCTCAGGGACGAGGTGGACCGAACGCGTTCGAGCGCTCCCCCGAAGTGAAGGCAGCAACGTAGTGGCGCGCATCGACCCGCCCGATCCGTTGCCCGAGCTTGTGGCGATAGCAGTCCCTCGCGGGGGTTCAGCTCCCGTCACCATTGAGGTACTCGCCCACTCCCAACACCTTCTGGGTCCCTTCCTTGGATGGGCAGCCGCATTGGCGCTCAAGGGAGTACTGGACAAACGTCATCACGAATTGCTCGCCCTTCGGACAGCCCACAATTGCCGGTCTGCGTTCGAGTGGGCAGAACACTCTCGTTTTGCCCGCGAGGCCGGGCTCTCCGAGGACGAAATAGCCGGTGTCGCGGCCGGCGCTCACGAGGGATGGCATCGCCGGGAGCAATTGCTGCTTGTGGCCGCAGACGAGCTGCACGCCGGCACGACGATCAGCTACGCAACATGGATGGAGCTGTCCGAGTACTTCACGAGCGCGGAACTCGTCGAGGCCATCTACGTGGTCGGGCAATACACGATGCTGTCGATGGTCGCCAACGTCGCCACAGCAGGAGATGACTGAGTGCTGAATCCTCGGACGACTAGCAAGGGGGCTGTTCTCGGAGTGGACTGGGGCGCACTGAAGCACTTCATTGGTCCAGCCTTGGACTCCCGGTACTCATGGATCTCTTCCCCAGTTGGAACGCGGCAACGCCGGCGCCCGTCGCAGTGCCTCGTCGCGCTGCTCGTACAACGGATGGGTGAAGGTCAGTTCCGACGCGAACCGATGTTCGCTCATCAGTCCAGCTGCGACGGCCTCATCCAGCTGCTCTTGAACGTCGGCCAATCCAGCGACCGACGCGGGCGAGTGCTGTCGGCCGGGCCCGCCGTCGGGTGGCGGTGATCGACGCTGGTGCCCCCCGCAACGCGCCCGCCACTCACATGCAGGGATTTTCTGTCCCGAGACGGCATGCCGCCAGCCGATTTCCTGGCCGTGGGTCGCAAAGAGGTCACCGGCTACGGCGTGGAGCTGGTCAACGACCAGGTGCTGGGCGTCGAGCCCGGTTTCGTGGTGCGACTGGCCGGCGGACGAACCGTGACGGCTCGGCGGATCCTGATGGCGACCGGAGTCGGCGACGACGTGCCCGACATTCCCGGGGTCCCCCAGCGCTGGGGCCGGGATCTTCTGCACTGCCCCTACTGCCACGGGTGGGAAGTGCGCGACCAACCCTTCGGGGTGTTGGGCGCTCTCCCCGGTTCGGTGCAGCACGCCCTCCTTCTGCGGCAGTGGTCCGACGACGTCGTCTTCTTCGTCCACACCCATGATCTGACCTCAGGCGAACAGCGGCAGCTGGAGGCCCGGGGGATTCCGGTCATATTCGGTGAGGTCGCACGGTTGGTAGTCAAGGACGACACCCTGACCGGAGTCGAGCTGACCGGTGGTCGCGTGGTCGCACGGACCGCAGTGTTCGTCCGGCCCGGCAACCGTCCCCACGACGATGGCCTCCTGGCCGGTCTGGGCTGCGAGCTGAAGGCCGGCTTCCCTCTCGTGGATGGCACCGGGCTGACCAGCGTGCCCGGCGTCTGGGCGGCCGGCAACGTGGCCGACCCTCGTGCCCAGGTGATCACTTCGGCCGGCGCCGGGTCCGCAGCGGCGATCGCCATCAACGCCGATCTGGTGGAAGAGGACGTCGATCGGGCTGTCGGACACCTCGTCCCTGACGACGTCCTGCCAGTTCATTGAATTGTCGACCTTCAGGTCGTCTCGTCGAGGCTGCGGGCCATCCAGCCGGGAGTGTCGACACGCACCGGCGATGCCCCGACCAGGGTTACCAGGTCAGACTCAAGGCGCTCGAGTTGTTTGGCACCGATCTTGCGCTTCCACTCGTCGCGTAATTCGTCGAAGACGGCTTCGCCTTCTCGCATGACTTCGAAGCCGAGCGCGGTGACCTGAAGGCGTTTGCGGCGGGCGTCAAGCGGGTCGGCACCGCGTGCCACGTAGCCGCGCTCCTCGAGCACCGCCACAGTCTTGGCTGCCGCTTGCTTGGAGACCGACAGACGGCGACCCAGTTCCGAAGCACTGTCGCCGCCCGCAGCGATTGCTCGCATCGCGAAGTCATGTACGGGGCGCACATCTTCGTATCCGCGCTCGGCGAGCTCCAGGACTGCATCGTCTACGAGGACTCGAAATCCTCCGAGGAGGAGCAGTGCGAGGTCGGCGCCCGAGCGTGACATGGAGCTGATGGTAAGGCAGACGTCTTGACAAGGTCAACCCGGTTGTCTAATCTGGACAACCAGGTTGACGATATGAGGGAGATTGACATGAACGCAACTACCGAGCGGGCCTCACTGGCCGGGGTGACACACCATTACGCCGAGGTCAACGGGACCGAACTGCACTTCGTGGCGGCGGGCAATGAAGGAACTCCAGTTCTGCTGGTCCATGGGTTCCCCGAGACGTGGTGGACCTTTCGCAAGCTCTTCCCGCTGCTCGCCGCCAACCACCGTGTTTATGCAGTGGATCTGCGCGGGTTCGGTGACTCTGACAACGGACCAGGCGCCTACGACAGCAAGACCTCGGCCGAGGACCTGCATCTTCTCATCGAGCAGTTGAAGGTTGGCCCAGTGCACCTCACCGGCCAAGACATCAGCGGGGCGACAGTGTTCCGTCTCGCGACCACGCACCCTGAAGATGTGGTCAGTTTCACCGCCATCGAGATGGGCGTACCCGGGTTCGGCCTTGAGAGGCTGGCCGACGTCACCCACGGAGGTACCTGGCACATCGGCGTTCTTGCCGCCCCCGGGATCCCCGAGATGCTCCTCGCCGGTCGCGAGCGCGAGTTCCTCGGACAGTTCGCCTTTCCGGCCATGAGCGCCACGCCCGGAGCGATCACCGACACCGACATCGACGAATTCGTCCGTACCTACTCGCGTCCCGACGGCTGGCGCGGAGCGATCGGCCTCTACCAGTCCATGCTCCAAGAAGGCGACGAGATCGCAACCCTTGTCGCCGGCCACAAGCTGAACATCCCGGTGCTGGCGATCGGAGCTGGAGGCGGCGAGTTCACATTCGCAACGTTGAGCCAGGTCAGCTCCGATCCAGTCCGGTCAGTGACTCTCGAAGGCGTCGGCCACTACGCGGCTCTAGAGGCACCCGACAAGGTGGCACGCGCCCTCCTCGACTTCTTCAGCAGTGCTGACGCCACTTGAACGTCTGGATCGCCAACCAGACCACAAAACCGAAATGCCAAGGCGCAGCGCGCCAACAGCTCGACTGAGGCTTTCGGGCCGTCGCTCGGGCTCAGCGCGTGCCCCAAAGATTCGACGCCAGCGGCTCCAGAGGTCGACCCATTGCCGTACGTGGGCAGCGGTCGCGCGGGCACCGCAGTGAGCCAATCGGGCCGTTCCAGGACGGACAACAGTTGCAAGGTTGACGCCCGACGGGAGGCACCTACCGCGGGAGGGCCGAAGGTGACCTGTCGTTCGCCGAGGAACGTGATCCTCGCGAAGCGGGAACGAGCGCCATTCTCTGCTCATGACGAGAGCCTTGCCGTGACCACCCTCCGACTCCGTCCGAGCGTGTCTTTACGTGTCTTTATCGAGAGGGAAGCGGAGGGATCGTGGAGGGAACCTGAGGGGATCGAAACGCCGCTACCAGGAAGGTCCTCGGAAAGGCCCTGGTCAAAACGCCGATAACCAGACATTCGCAACGCAGAGGGCGAGGGTTCGAAACCCTTCACCTCCACTCGGTTAAAAGTCCAGTTCACAGGCCCAAAGTCTGATCCCCACAGGTTCACTAATCGTCGGTGGAGCGCTACGTGGCTCTGCGTAGAGGTAGTTCAGGCGATTCGCCTGCTTCGCTCTCGCCCAGCTCACAAGCGCTGGACCGGCCGGGGGCGTCGTTTGGCGTGGCGACAAGCGTTCTGGACATCCGGGCGGCGCCGCATCGATTGACTCAAAACTGCGTGGTCGGTCGTTCAAAGTCCACCCCCGCCACCATTGAAACGCTGGTCGGCGCCTCTCGTGCACAGGGCACGGGCGCCTGACCGGCGGTTTCGCGTTGTGCCGAGATGCCGAAGATCGCGTTTATCGGGGCTTTTTCTCGGGACCTACTCACCCGTTGCATAGGCTGCCCTATGCATGCGGGTGCCGCGCACGCGGTCCCAAACCGTGCGCTGACGGAAAGGTCCGAGTTTGGGCCGTACCCTTACGGCCGCGTGGATGGGTCGCGCGCCCGGTTCAACCACGGTCGTGGACATTCACATCAGGTGCCGAGGGAATCCAGTCCGATGCCAATGAGGTTGGCGGCGCGACGGACGTCGGCGGTCACCTCCTGGTGAATCCGGTCCAAGGCAGTGGTGGCAAGATGCTTGCGCAAGCTCTGGGCTTGGACGTGCCAGAGACCTAGGAGTGCTCGGGCGGCGATTTGAGGTTCGGGATCGTCGGTATTCAGCCCTACTCTGTCGGCGATGATGCCTGCGGCGACAGAAACAAACTGGTCCATCATGTCGCTCTGATAGGCCCTCAACGACGGCGTGGCCCGGATCAAGTCTCCAAAGCGAAGCACTTCTTTGGCGGCGCTGCGCGGGTCGTCTTGCGACGCGACCAGGTCCGTCATGTGCACCAGTTCCTGCGCCAACATCTCAAGTGCCGCTTCTATGGGGGTGAGGCCGGGTGAGGCAAGGTTGGCCGGTAGCGATGCCATGGTCGTATCGAGTCGGTCGAGGACGAGTGCTTCTTTCGTCTGGAAGTAATTGAAGACCGTTGCCTCCGAGACCCCGCACTCCGCTGCGACGTCTGCCACTCGGACCGCATCGAAGCCGTGCTGCATGAAGAGACGAGTCGCCCTATCCGACAGCTGCTGGCGCATGAGTCGCTTTTTGCGCTCCCGTAAGCCACCAGATGGCCTGTCGGCCTGGTTTGCGAGGTCTTGGTCGGCGGATCCTTGGGACATCGTGGCTAAGTATAGAGTAACTTGAATATTTGTGTTACTATAAGATTATAACTACGGAGATTCTCATGGCCCAGATCCGAATCGTTCAGGACTACCCACATCCGCCTTCCATGGTCTGGCGCGCTGTCACCGACCCGAAGCTCGTGGCCCGCTGGACGGTCACCGGACAAGGAGGCCGACCCGTCGGCTTCACGCCCATCGTCGGGACCAAGTTCCAACTCGTCGCGAAGCCCGTCCCCGGCTGGCGAGGGACTGTGTACTGCGAGGTCCTCGAAGTCGACGAGCCCCGACTTCTGCGGTACTCGTGGCGAGGCGAAGAAAGCGCCAAGCCCACCACCGTCACCTACTGGATCGAGCCGCGAGCTGACGGCACTCGGTTCACGTTCGAGCACACTGGATTTACTGGTGTCGGGGGCTTCTTCATGGCCAAGCTCCTAGGCGCGGTTCGGAGGAAGATGCTCAGCGCTGGCCTTCCCGCAGTTCTTGACGACCTCGCCAAAGGTGCACCGGATGCGATATCGGACGCCCCGGGGTGACTGAGCCAGCGATCAATCCAAGAGGAATTGGTCACTTGATGTCTTCACGTCTGCTCAGGGCATGCCCTATGCAGTTGCCCTACCTCAAATGACAAGCTCGCCTTCTCGACTTAGTTAAGTTAGTGCCTCGACCGGCAACGGTTGCCCCCCTTTTGGCCAGCCTCCTGTCGACGAGTGACGTGCGCAGAGCGCCGAGAATGGCGCATCCGAGCGGGTCCGGAGGGCGGCAGTCGTGAGCGCGATGTGAAGCGTTTTGGACCGTTCGACACCTCGGGCCTGCGTCTGGCCGGGGCGAGGGTAGGACGGCGTCGGTGCTGAGGGGCGTGCTAGTCGGAACGCTGCGGTTGCAGGGCTGCGGTGAGGGCTTGGCTGGCCACCCGGACGAGGTCGTCGTCGGAGGTACTCGACACGGAGCGCAGCCCGAGGAAGTGGCGGGCCACGGTGAGGCCCAGGATACTGCTGACGGCGATAGCGGCTCGCAACTCGGCGTCCGGACCGCCGATGCCGGCGGCCAGATTGCCGATCCGCTCGTCGAGATGGTGCCGGACGGTTTCGCAAGCCTCCGGCACGGTCAGCATGGACCGGACCAGCGCCCGCATCTCGGGGGGTAACGCGGCGGCGCGCACCTTGAGGACTTCGGCCAGGTGGTCTGCAGCTTCTTCGGGCTCGCCGGCCGGGAGTTGGATGGCAGCGGTGAACAGCGCCGACTTGGATCCGTAGTGCTGCATGACCAGGGATGGATCAACCCCCGCCCGGTGGGCGATGTCTCGCACCGTTGTCGCCTCGAACCCTCGGCCGCCGAACTCCTGTCGGGCTGCGTCGAGGATCCGTGCCTGTGATGCCGCCCGTCGGGCCGCCCGGGTCGTCGTCGGCTGGGAGACCGCCGTGCCTTCGTCCATGGCTTCACTCTATGTGTGTTGAGCGAACCGTTCCCCTGGCGGTATAGTTGACTCAACACCCGTTGAGTCAACTCGACACAGGCAAGGACCGCGATGCTCGTATCCCCAAATGGCCACCCACCCCATGACGGGCCGAAGGCGGCTACGGCACACTTCGGCGGGCGCGGCGTGACATCGGCATCGAAGAACGCAAGCGTGCTGTTGATCGGCGCATCCCGCGGTCTTGGTCTCGCGATCGCCCGGGAGTACGTCAACCGTGGAGCCCGGGTCGTGGGAACGGTGCGGGGCCCTGAGCCGCTCGGCGCTGCACGACCTCCAAGACAATGTTGGTGGACTACTGGAGATCGAGCACGTGGACATCACCGTCCCGCAGCAGGTCCAGGCATTGAGACAGCGGCTCGGGTCGCGCACCTTCGACCTGCTCTTCGTGAACGCCGGAGTCGGCGTAGCGGAGACGGTCGCAGACGTCGCCACTGACGATTTCGTCCGCATCATGGTCACCAACGCGCTGAGCCCGATGCGGGTCACCGAAACACTCGGCGGCGTCGTCTCCGCCGACGGCACGATCGCCAACATGTCCTCCGGTCAGGGCAGCGTCGCCAACAACGACCACGGCGGCTTCGAGATCTACCGGGCCAGCAAATCGGCTCTCAATCAACTGATGCGGAGCTACGCGAACCGCCACCGCGACGACCCGCGGACGCTGCTGCTCATGGCTCCGGGCTGGGTCAAGACCGACCTCGGCGGACCCAACGCTCGTCTCAACATCGAGGAGAGCATCCCCAAGCTGGTGAGGACCGTCGACGCCCAACGCGGCCACCCCGGTCTCCAGTATCTCGACTACCAGGGCAACACCGTCGCTTGGTGAGAACCCCGAGCCCAGACGACAAAGACACTCAACAAGACGATCGACCCCATCGGAAGGAAACTGCAATGACTTCTCCGCGAACTAGCTCACCAACATGCGCACTCGTCCTCGGAGGCGGCGGGGCCGTCGGTGTCGGTTGGCAGACCGGTCTGCTTATGGGGCTGCACGAGGCCAGCGTCGACATGGCGGGAGCCGAGGCAATCGTGGGAACGTCCGCGGGTGCTCTCGTCGGCGCGCTGCTGGCCGGCGGGCGTGAAGTCACCGATGCGCTCACCAGCCTGGCAGAACTCGGGCAGAGCATCGACCCCGACGACCTGGCGGCCGGGGATGAAGCCTTTCTAAGCGCAATGCGCCAGGCCAGGCTCGAGACCGACCCGCGACAAGCGCTACAAGCGATCGGTCGCGCAGCGAAGGAGGCGAGCACGCCCGCCGAAGGCGTCTACCTCGGCCTGTTCGCCGTACTCGATGGCATCACCTGGCCTGCGGCCTTTCGATGCCCAGCGATCGACGCCGACACCGGCGACCTGGTCGTGTGGGACGAAGGATCCGGCGTGCCGCTGCCACACGCTGTCGCCTCCAGTTGTGCCATCCCGATGTTGTTCCCCACCATCACCATCGAAGGCCGCCGCTATATGGACGGCGGTCTCCTCAGTCATTTGAACGCCAGGGCGGCGCCGCCGACCGACGTCCTGGTGGTGCTCTCCTGCCACCCCCTCGGGTCCGAGGGCGCCGGAGGGGGTGGCTCACTTGCCGCTTCCGTCACACCGGACGCTGAGTTGGCACCATTGCGCCAAACCAAACGGCTGGTAGCGGTCGAGCCCGATTTCAGCGACATCGAGACTCCGGCGAACATGATGGACCCGAACCTCACCATCCAGGCTTTCGAGATAGGCAAGCGGCAGGCGGCGGGCGAGGCCGTAGCAGTGCAGGCGGCCTGGAATTTGTGAGAAAGCTACACAGAAGACACCCCGGAGCCGTGGATGAGAGACTACCGATCCCGAGTAACTTCAGACGACGATGACAACTTTGGTGTTCGTTCATGGCGCATGCGTCCGCGATGCGGATTGGTGGTGGAGCCGGATGACGCAGCCGCTCGCCAAACGCGACGTCCCAACCGTCGCGCGGTGGCGCTCCCGAGCTGCGGCGAGACCGGCGATACTCTCAGGGACCTCTACGACGACGTCCAGGCGTGTCGCAAGGTGATCGCTGAGGTTGGCGGCCCCGTCGTCCTCTGTGGCCACTCCTACGGCGGGATGATTATCACCGAGGCGGGTGCTGACGACCGCGTCACCCAACTGCTGTACGTGACCTCAGTGATGCCCGACGCTGGACAGTCCCAGGCCGATCTCATCGGCTCAGAGCCAGCGCCGTGGCTGCGGCCGGACAAGGACGGCACCTGTAGGGCACCAAAAACCCGATCAGGGCCCTGAACTGGCACTTGGCACCAGCGTTCGACCATCATCCACCGTGGCTTTCTCGCTCCTCTACGTCGGCTTGTGTCGCATCCTCGGCCTCATTGCGTCGTTCCGACGAACCGAGTCGGACAGAGACATCGAGATCGTGGTGCTGCGACACCAGGTCCGGATTCTCGAACGTCAGCTGCACGCGCGGGTGCGGTATCGCCCTGGAGATCGGGCGATCCTGGCCTCGCTCAGCCGGTTGCTGCCTCGAGCCCGGTGGCGGTCCTTTCTGGTCACCCTCGACACGCTGCTGCGATGGCACCGGGAAGCGGCCAAGCGCAAATGGCGGCGATGGCGCAAGCAACGAGGCCCCGGCCGGCCGCGGATGAGCGACGAACTGGTCGGGCTCATCGTTCGTCTCGGCCGAGAGAACCGGCGCTGGGGATGTGTGCGTATCCAGGGTGAGCTGCGAAAGCTTGGTATCCGAGTCTCGGCCAGTTCGATCCGACGGGTTCTGCGCCAACATGGCCTCGGACCGGTGCCGCGCAGCGGGCCCACTTGGTCGGAGTTCTTGCGTTCCCAGGCCCACAGCGTCCTGGCCACGGACTTCTTCACCGTGGACACCGTGGCGCTCAAACAGCTCTACGTGCTCTTCGTCATTGAACTTTCGACTCGAGAAGTACACATCCTCGGTGTCACGGGCCATCCGACCGGCGCATTCGTCACCCAGGTCGCCCGCAACCTGGTCGGTGATCTCTCGGGCCGAGGTCGTTCCATCAAGTTCCTGATCCGGGATCGCGACACCAAGTTCACCGCCAGTTTCGATGAGGTCTTCCGCTCAGAAGGCACCCGGGTGATCAAGACGCCAGTTCGCTCGCCTCGGGCAAATGCCTACGCAGAGCGTTGGGTGAGGACCGTCCGAACAGAGTGCCTCGACTGGTTGCTCATTCTGAGCGTGGGTCACCTCGAACGAGCCCTTCGTGAGTATGTCATCCACTACAACCAACAGCGGCCTCATCGAGGAATCGAGCTCGACGTGCCCGCCCGGGGGGCCGCCTCCGCTTCCCCGGCATCCCAACACGTCAGTCGTCACGACGTGTTGGGCGGACTCATTCACGAGTACTACGCGGTGGCCGCGTAGCCAAGCCGCTTCGGGGAAGAGAGATCCGACATTACTGGCGGCATAGGGTTGATAGATCGATCGTCGCAGCCACTGCGAGGTGTCGCTTCAACGTTCAGGCTCCGGTGAAGAATCGCTCCCTCAGGCAATACGCGCCGAACCCTATGTCGGCCTCCAATACGACGGTGAAACACTGAATCAGGTTGCTTGCCGGGGACCGCGCTAGGCGATCGACATTTTGGTGTCCTTCACCACGAGTTCATGCCGTGATCATCCAAATATTCCTCCCCTTCTCCGTATCGGATGAGCCAGCCAGAAAACCAGGTTGTAACAACGTTATCTGGTTGGGTATGATCGCCGTGAGGAAAGGTGGCCCACGATTCCCGTCATCGACATCGACTCCCACTTTGAGCCTGCGCACGACTGGCTCGACGAATTCCCGAAGCTCCGAGACAGGCTCCCTGAGCTCTATCCCACTGATGACCCGCGCTTCGTCATGGCGACGCCCGAGATGTTTGCCTGGTTCGTCTCAGACGACCTTCTGCGGGGCGTGCCTCGCGAGAAGCGAATGTCGATGGAACGCCTGGTCACAGACGGTATGCGGATGCTCTACGATCCGCATCGGGGACCCGAAGTCGGATACCCAGGATCAAACCAACACCTAGAGCTCCAGGACACCGCTGGCCGCGTCACATGGATGAACGAGCAGGGCATCGACATCCAGAACGTGATCAGCGGTACTGCGTACACGCTTGCACGAGCGATCACCGACGCCGGGCTTGGCATGGACGCGCTCGAAGCGGTTAATACGTGGATGTCGGACCGCCTGTCAGATACGCCCGATCGGCTCATGTTGGCAACCACTGTTCGCTTCGAAGACTTGGACTGGACCATCCGGGAGCTGACCAGGATGCGCGAGCGAGGCAGCCGGACCTTTCTGCTGCCTTCCGAACCGACGGGCGAGATACCGCCGAACCACCCCGAATACGACCGCCTCTGGTCGGCCGTGACTGACTTGGGCATGATGCCGATCGTCCACGTCGGGCTCAGCCCTGCGCTCTACCATCCAACTTGGGCCAACATCGACGACCCGGCCATCATCCGGGTGATCTCGGTATTGCAGCCGTATCAGCAGGCTCTGGTGTTCCTCAACGCGATGGTTCTCGGTGGTGTGTTTGAGCGACACCCAAAACTCACGGTCCTGTTTGCCGAACATGGGATCGATTGGATTACGCCGGCGACCTTCCGAATGGACGCGCTAGCCCAGCCTGGCCTGAGCCCTCTCCTCATCGGCGAGTACAAGTGGCCGCTTACACCGGCTGAGTACGTGCGACGGAACATCCGCGTGACACCACTTCCCGTTGCTCACGAACTGCCCAATCCGACCTTGGACTTCCTTCCGGATGTTCCCGTGTTCTCATCCGACTACCCGCACTTCGAGGGCAGTGGGGATCCAATGGGCCACTACGACAAGGAGCTTGCTTCCCTGCCCCAGGAAGCCAAGGCATCTTTCCTAGGCGGAAACCTCGTTGAGTGTTTCCAGCGCATGGGCGATCCCATCAGCGCACGATGAATATGGAGGAGTAGCTGAATGGGGGCGTCTCTGGGCGACGTGCAAAGCCTGCTCGCGGGTTGGTGGTTTGACTATGACCAGGGCACCTTTGATTCGTGGCCCGACTATTTCACGCACGATGCCCACTTCTCGTGTCGGAGCGATTCCGAAGCGACTGCATTTGAGGAGTTCGTGACCGCCGACGTCAGCGGGCGTGACGCCGTGGTGGCATGGAATGTCGAGCACCGGGAGCAGAGCCCTTACCCGTTACGGCACAACGGCACCAACGTTCATGTGATCGGTGCCGAAGAAGACGATTCGAGATTTCGCTCCTACATTTTTGTGACACAGATCGTCAGTGGTGGCGTCGCGCCTCTCGCCAGTGGAATCTGTCTTGGATCAGTACGACACGAGGAAAATCGCTGGCGGCTGTCCGACCTGAGGCTCATGCTCGATTTCACCGACTCACTCGTCTTCAGTTCGGCGACCCATTTCGTTTTCGACTGATTGCAGCCTCACTCGGTCTTCCTCGGTCGAGGGTAGAGATAATTGACAGACTCATACAAGTATCTCTAAGGTGGCGTCATGAAGGTGTCGACATCCCACGACCGTGATGAGGCCGGCCTCGGGACCATCGAACGCTCCCTTGAGCAGCTGTTTCGTCTCAATGCCAGCAGGAAGGTGCACCAACGCCGCGCTGCTGCGGCAGGGGTCGTGATCTCCCAGCCTGGCTTTCAGTTGCTGCGACGGATCCAGGAAGAGGACGGGATTCAGATCGGCGAGCTGGCGCGTCTAACCGAAATGGATCCGGCGGCAACGGGCAGGCAGATCGGCCAGCTCGAAGCCGACGGCTTGGTTACCCGGAATAAGGACTCGGACGACGGCCGGGCCGTGGTGGTCCGAGTCACACCGGCTGGGGCTGAGGTAAGACGCAGACTGAGTTTGGTCGCCGAACGCCACATGTCGGACGTCTTATCGGATTGGTCGGACACTGATCTGAAGCGTCTGGCTGTTCTGCTTCCACGTCTCGTTGACGGACTGCGTCAAGTCGCCTACAGGAGTGAACCCTCCGAGGGCGACGCATCGGGGTGGGTGCGGTCCGCATGATGCCCACAGAGATCGGGATCATCGATTTGATGATCGGGTTTCCGAAGGCTGATGCGCGTGCGAACTACGAGTCTTTGCGCGCGTTGGCGAAGGACGAGGAAAGCCAGCGGATGGAATTTCCCGCTGAATACATGTTCAAGGATGTGCCCAATCACCTTGAAGGTGAGGAAGATCCTCTCGAGGTGACATTGGCCGCCATGGACAAGAATGGAGTTGACATCGGCCTGGTTGGTCTCGGCAATGCAGCCACGGCTGGAGCTCTCCAGCGGCACCCCGAGCGCTTTGTAGCGAGCCTAGAGGTCGACCCCAATGACATCGGCGGAGCCGTCCGGCGAATTCGGCGGGCACACGCCGAGCACAGCATCGTCGCGGTCACCACATTTCCGGCCGGATGTAATCCCCAGGTGCCGGTCAGCGATTGTCGCTATTACGCGATCTATCAGGCCTGTGTGGATCTCGACATTCCGATCATCGTCAACGCCGGTATTGCCGGACCCAGGGTTCCCTCGGCGTGTCAGGACGTGATGCATTTCGACCAGGTCTGTTACGACTACCCAGATCTTCGCGTCGTGATGCGCCACGGAGCCGAGCCCTGGGAGGATTGGGCGGTCAAACTCATGCTGAAGTGGCCCGGCCTCTTCTACATGACGTCTGCCTTCGCGCCCAAGTACTACCCCAAGGCCATTGTCGACTACGCCAACAGCAGGGGTGCCGAGAAGGTCATGTACGTGGGGTACTACCCGATGGGTCTCAGCCTCGACCGGATTTTCAGTGAGATGCCGAACGTTCCGTTCCGGGACCACGTATGGCCTCCGTTCTTGCGTGACAACGCGATGCGGGTGTTCAAGCTGGGAGAACTGTCGTGACCATTGGGCGTCGGATTCCGTATGCCGGAAGTGTGCACGACGAACGGGAGGTGAATGCGATCGTTGCGGTACTTGGGGCGGGTCCCCAAGCGCTTCGTATTGGCAAGAACGTGCGTGAATTCGAGTCCGAAATCGCGGCGTTGTTTGGAAAACGCCGTGGTGTCATGTGCAATTCGGGGTCTTCAGCCCTGTATCTGGCGATCGAACTGCTGAATCTCGCACCGGGTGACGAGGTCATCACCTCAGCGGTGACCTTCTCCACGGACATCGCACCCCTGGTGAAAGCAGGGGTGGTGCCGGCATTTGTCGACGTCGAGCCGGACACATTTAACGTCGATGTCGCCGGTATCGCGGAGATGATTGGGCCAAAGACCAAGGCAGTGCTGATCCCCAACCTCATCGGCAACGCACCGGACTGGGACGACATCCGCGCCATAGCTGATAAGCACGCCCTGGCGGTGGTGGAGGACTCCTGCGATGCGCTCGGGTCGACTCTGCGTGGAGCGCCCACCGGCGCCCGGTCCGACATCTCGGTCACCTCCTTTGCTCTGAGTCACATCATCACAGCAGCGGGGACGGGTGGAATGGTGTGCGTAGACGACGAAGAACTGGCCGATCGCTGCCTCTTGCTGCGCCGATGGGGTCGCCGGTCGGAAGTGCAACTCTTCGGAACGAAGAAGGGAAGCGCGGATCGCTTCTTCTCGTCGCTCGATGATGGTCTCGAGTACGACAATCTGTTTATCTTCGACGAGGTCGGATGGAACTTCGAGCCATCGGAGCTGTCAGCTGCATTTGGGCTGGTACAGCTGGAGAAACTTGGAGGCAACCTTGAGGCTCGTAAGCGCAACTTCGCTCGCTTGAGTGAGTACTTCGGCCGAAGGACCGATGTGTTCACGCTGCCTCGAACCACGCCCGAGCTGGACACGGCCTGGCACATGTTTCCCGTGTTGATACGCCCAGAATCCGGTATCCGTCGCTCAGAGTTCCAGCGCCATATGGAATCCAACGGTATTGACACCCGGATGGTGTGGACGGGGAATGCGACGAGGCAGCCGGCTTTCAACAAGGTCCCGCACAGAGTCCCATTGGGCGGGCTTCCGAATGCAGATCGAGTAATGGAACAGGGTCTTGTCCTGCCATCCAACCACGCGTTGGGCGACGAGGACATCGACTACATCTGGTGCATGGCCGAGGAGTTCCTCTCATGAACGAGAAGCACGATGCGGACCGCCTGGTCTTGATCTCCGCCGACGGCCACGCCGGCGGTAACCATGAGCAGTACCGCTCATATCTCGAGTCGAGGTATCTCGACGAGTTCGATGCGTGGCGGAGTCGCTACAGCAATCCATTCAAGGACCTGACCGGCGGCACTCGAAACAGGAACTGGGACGACGAACGCAGGTTGGCAGAGCTCGAAGCCGATGGGGTCGTGGCCGAAGTTCTCTTTCCCAATACCATTCCCCCCTTCCTTCCGACGGGTGCCGTTGTTGCGCGACCGCCGGGACCTGAAGACTACGAGCTTCGGCTGGCAGGAGTCCGGGCTCACAACCGCTGGTTAGCGGATTGGTGCGCCGGGCAGGCTGACAGGCGAGCTGGCATTGGGCAGATCTTCCTGAACAACCTGGATGACGCCATTGCAGACGTCAGATGGTGTCATGAGCACGGCCTGCGAGGTGGTGTGCTCGTGCAACCGGTGCCTGACGACATGAAGCACATAAAGCCGCTCTATGCGCCTGACCATGATCCACTCTGGGCCGTCTGTGAGGAACTAGGTGTGGTGGTCAACACTCATTCCGGTGGCGCAGGGATGCCCGCCTATGGACCCTACGAAGCAGCCGGGATCCTCTGGATCGCTGAGACGACCTTCTTCTCTCGGCGACCGCTGACTCAGATGCTCGTCGGCGGCGTGTTCGAACGATTCCCGGCGCTCCGCTTCGTGCTCACCGAGCAAGGAGCATCATGGATCGCGCCCCTGCTGGCTCAACTCGATTCCTATCACGGCCAAATGAAATCGGTCGGACGTATCGGCGAGCTCAAGTACGACTCCGACAGGGTGCTGCCTCTCAAGCCAAGCGAATACTTCAAGCGGAACTGCTGGGTTGGAGTGAGCTTCCCTTCACCGGTTGAGGCTGCGTCGCGGGAAGACATCGGCGTGGATCGGTTCATGTGGGGGAGCGACTACCCACACGACGAATCCACCTATCCGCACACCCGCGAAGGGCTGCGCCGCGCCTTTGCCGGCACGCCCAAGGACGAGCTCCAACAGATCCTTGGGGGCAATGCAGCAAAGGTCTACGACTTCGACATAGCTCGGCTTAGCCCGCTTGCGCAAAGGGTCGGACCGACTTTCGAAGAGCTTTCCGAGCCCTTTGTGGGCATCCCTGAGGGCAACCGCTCTCCCGCCTTCACGCGGGCATGACGAGGTCCCCGTCTGGAGCTGGACCCAAGCGATTGGCAGGCCGACGAGCGCTCGTGACGGGAGCGAGCCGTGGTATCGGAGCGGCTACAGCGCAGCGCCTGGCGGCCGAAGGAGCCGATGTGGCCGTGACGGCCAGGACTGCAGACAGTCACACCACCCTTTCGGGCTCCCTACGTGAGACGACGGACAGGTTGAGCGGATTCGGAGGGAAGGCCGTCGCGGTTCTGGCGGATCTGACCGATCCCGAAGAGCGCTCGACGATCGTCCCTCGGGCAGTGGAAGGTCTTGGTGGCCCGATCGACATCTTGATCAACAACGCTGCTGCGGCCATCTACCAGCCACTCATCGACTTTCCTTTGAAGCGCAGAAGGTTGATCTTCGAGGTGAATGTCCACGCTCCAATGGATCTGGCCCAGGCTGTCCTCCCTGAGATGATGGAGCGAGGCGAAGGCTGGATCGTAAATGTCTCGAGTGCAACGGCTCATCTCTCGGAGCCACCTTTCCAGGTCGGTCGTCTGGGCTCAGCGACTGGGATTTACGGCGCATCGAAGGCTGCTCTCAACCGGCTGACAAACGCCTTGGCCGTTGAAGTTGAATCATCCAAGATTCGGGTGAACACCGTCGAGCCCCGGTCCGCCGTAATGAGCGAAGGTGCGGAGGTTCTCATTGGCGGCCCACTGAGCCAGGACCAAGTGGAGTCGATGGAGGAGATGGTCGAGGCAATCGTCGCGCTCTGCGATTGCCCGCCCGAGCGGACCGGTCTGACTCATGTGAGCCTCGATCTGCTGGCAGAGCTTGCACTTCCGGTCCGCCGCCTCGACGGGACGCCGCTGGCGGGTTGAAGCTGCTAGCGGGCGACGCGCTTCTGCGGATGTCGAGATGAAACACCTGCGCTTGTACTGAGGCCAGCGTCGGTGAACATTGACTTGAATGTCTGCGCGAGCGCTTTGGGCGATGGAACAGGCAGACCGAGTGCCTCCATGAGGCCGAGGCCGAGTTCCGCTGACCACAAAGCCGTCACCGCTGTTCTCATGTCTATGCTGGGATTGCCATTGTGGGCCAACCGATCCTCGAGACCGCCCGCCCAAGCTGAAAGGTGGCGATCAAGAAGTCTCTGGAGCCTCTGGCGTACCTCAGCATCCGAGCGCGCTGCGGCCGCTCCTTCGAGAATCAGGGCACGGAGCTTGGCGCGGCCAGCGAAAGCCAAGAGGTTGTACTCGACCAGATCGGCCGGTGACCCAGATTCGACGAGGTCGGTGGGTAACTGCTCGAGATCTTGGTCGATACGGGCCTCAATCACTTCAACGAGGAGAACCGCTTTATTGGCGAAATTGCCATAGATGGAACCGGTCGTCACTGACGTGGCGCGGCCAGGTCGCGGACCGTGACCGCTCGGTATCCACGTGACGCAAAGAGCTCGATGGCAGCGTCAATCAGTCGGGACTGAGTCGCTACCGCCTTAGGCGAATCCCGGAGGGCACCCAAGTGGAGTGACAGAGCCTTGAACTGACTTGGCCGAACTTGCGGACCGTGCGTTTCCCCTTTGTGGGCGTGGCCGACACGGACTTGCTGGGACCATCAGTTGTTTCGAGTGCGCTCAGGTAAGTGCTGACAAATGTTGCCAGCTGGCTCGACTTAATGCGGGTCGCGCCCAATGCGTCTAGTACGCCGAGCCCGAGCTCAATGGACCACAGGGAGCGGACCAATGCATCCATGTCGATGCGGCGATCCACGGTGTTACTTTTTGCCAGTCCCGGTAGTCATCAATCCACCCTTTGAGGAGATCGCCGAGCACCGGATTCAAATGATTTGGAGGATCAGTGTCTGTCGCGCTGTCGCTGCAGCTTCAACGAGCAGCGCCCGCATTGTGGCGCGCTCTGACAGTCGAAGAAAGCTTTGATGGAGGAATTGCGGAAGCGGCATTTCGGTGCGGGACCGCTCCATATCCCCTCGAACACGTCGTTCGAGCACCTCCGCCAGAAGGTCGCCTTTGCTCCGGAAGTTTGAGTAGATGGCGCCGGTCGTGAGTCCAAGGGTGCTGGCGAGGTCACGCACCGACACCGGTGCGTAGCCTTCGGAAGCGAACTGATCGGCTGCGAGATCCAGCAGACGTGAGCGAATGTCGTC
>CAWIKB010000009.1:0-770000 GCA_963836605.1 uncultured Acidimicrobiaceae bacterium
CGCGCCCAATGCGTCTAGTACGCCGAGCCCGAGCTCAATGGACCACAGGGAGCGGACCAATGCATCCATGTCGATGCGGCGATCCACGTGTCTTACTTTTTGCCAGTCCCGGTAGTCATCAATCCACCCTTTGAGGAGATCGCCGAGCACCGGATTCAAATGATCTCGTAAATTAGCGTCCGTCCGCGCTGTCGCTGCAGCTTCAACGAGCAGCGCCCGCATTGTGGCGCGCTCTGACAGTCGAAGAAAGCTTTGATGGACAATTGTGGGAGCGGCATTTCGGTGCGGGACCGCTCCATATCCCCTCGAACACGTCGTTCGAGCGCCTCCGCCAGAAGGTCGCCTTTGCTCCGGAAGTTTGAGTAGATGGCGCCGGTCGTGAGTCCAAGGGTGCTGGCGAGGTCACGCACCGACACCGGTGCGTAGCCTTCGGAAGCGAACTGATCGGCTGCGAGATCCAGCAGACGTGAGCGAATGTCGTCAGTTGCCGCCTCTTTGGGAGCGCCGGTCCTCTTGGTCATTTCCCGCCCATCGTATGCAGCGAAAGCACCCGCCGTAGCGATCAGGCGACCTGTGGATTACTTCTGCATGCCCCCGCTGACGGAGATGTCGTCCCCGGTCACATATGAGGAGGCGTCGCTGGCCAAATAGAGCACGGGGCCCACGATCTCGCTCGGATCGGCAATGCGCCGCATGAGCGTTCCCGCGGCGACCATGTCCTTGAATCCGGGAGCTGTCCGCTCCCCACCTTCCATCATCTCGCTGAGAAAGGGACCGGGGGAGAGCGCGTTCACCCGCACCTTCCACGAAGCCCAATCCTGAGCCATGCTCTTCGTCAGATTGATGAGCGCCGCCTTGGAGGCTGCGTACGCACAGATGGACGCACCGCCCGAGTATCCGCCCATTGAGGCGATGTTGACGATGCTTCCTCCACCTTGATCTCGCATGATCGGGGCAGCGAGCTGACTGGTACGCAGAGGTCCCTCAACGTTGACCGCGAAGACCTTTCGCCAGTAGTCGAGAGTCATGTCCGCGGGTCCGATGCGAGTCGGATTGATGCCCGCATTGTTCACCAAGACGTCGATGCGCCCTAGCTGATCGCTTACCCCCGCAATGAGTTCGCCGACAGCGTCCCAGTCTCCGACATGGCAGGCGATGCCGATCGCCCGTGAGCCGGTGGCCTCCTGGATTTCCGCTGCAACCGTCTCGCAGGCATCCTGTTTCCGACTGCTTATGACGACGCTGGCGCCCGATGCCGCGAGCCCCTCGGCCATTGCCCTTCCGATTCCCTTGGTGGACCCCGTCACGATCGCGACACGGCTACTCAGGTCGAACAGTTGATCCCCTGGATTCATCGCACCATCCCTCGGCTCATGGGTCTGCCTGTCCGTTCAGGTTGGCACGTATCCACCGGGGACTCGCTCGGGGGGTGGAGGGAAATGGACCCGACGTGCCAAGACCTGTATTCCAGCAGGATCTTGCTAGACAGACTATAACAACGTCATTCTAGAATCCACAATCGGAACCTGGGGTAACCGATGAGAAGCACGTCACCAGTCCTCTCGACGCAGGCGGCGTAGGTGATGCTTCGGTGTTTTGGAACTGCCGGATTGGTGCGCGCCAGCACGACTGCCCACTGGCTGAGCTGAGCGAGAGATGTCCATACCTTTGGCCGTTGACGACCCAGTCGTCGCCATCCCATATAGCTCTGCAGGTCAAGCCAGCCAAGTCCGAACCGGCGCCGGGCTCGCTGAAGAGCTGACACCAGAGCTCGTCGCCTCGCAGCATCGCGCCGAGGTGACGTGACTTCTGGTCTTCGTCTCCCCATGTCATGAGGGTTGGCCCGACCATTGCCAACCCAACGGTCAACGCCCGGTGGACACTTCGAATTTCGACTGTTCCTGATTGAAGATCACCTGGTGCATGGATGTTCCACCACGCCCGCCGTATTCGGCGGGCGTGGTGATGCCCGCCCAGCCGCCATCAGCAAGCACCGCTTGCCACTGTCGGCAAGCGGCAACTTGCTCCTCCTGCGCCTCCGGAGACGGGTCTCTCCATCTACTTCGAACCGCACGCGAGTCAGTCGATCGAGGCGTCGGGTGTGCGCCGAGCCATGCACGCGCCTCGGCGCAGGAACGCCTCCTCTTCGGGTGTGTCGTCGAAATCCATCAGCCATACTCTCCGGGTTCGTCGCCGCTTAGCCGCGGGCGGGCAAAGTCCCTCAACACCCGCTCGAGCGTTCCGGCGAGATCTCGCAACTCATCGCTCTGCCACGCAGAGAATGTTTCGGCAATGATGTCATCAGTTGCGCCGCGGTATCTCTGGTAGGCGGCGAGTCCCTGCTCCGAAAGGCTTACTCGTGCAACTCTTCCATCGTCCGCGTCCGGTTGACGTGTCGCATAGCCGTCGGCGACCAACCGATTGAGTTCTCGACTCACCAGCGGAGCGTCAAGATGGGAATAGCGGGCGATTTCCCCAACGCGGAGGTCGCCGTTCCGGGCCAGCGCCGCCATGATTGCAATGCCGGGTCTCGAGACGGTGATCCCGGATCGCTTTTCTCGAACCTTGGCAGCGTCTTTTCCACCCCCGATCTGGCCGATCCTTGTGATGGCTTGCTCGATCCTTCTGAGGTCTTCCCGGCGGGGCGTGCCAGAAGCGACCACCGCCTGACGGCGAGGTGACTGCTTAGCGCGGGTCTGCAGTGGCATGTCTCGATCTTAACGGATAAACTTAACTAAGTTACATAACTGAGTTAATGATCTGGCGATCGGGAGTGCCGTGGCCACTATCGAGGTTGAGCATCCGGCGGAAGCCGTTACCCGGATCGTCCTGTCCCGGCCCAAGCGGCTCAACGCCATCAATTTCGAACTGGTGGGCGACCTTCACACAGCACTTGACGAAGCCGCCCTTGATGACGCCTGCAAGGTCGTGATTCTGACTGGAAAAGGTCGCGCCTTCTGCAGCGGACTGGACCTCAAGGACTGGGGCCCGCTCCCCGCCATCGGCGAACATCCTCATCGCGTTGCAGGCTCCACAGGTCAGTCGTTCATGTCGTCTCTCATGGCGCATTTGAAGGCGACGCCGCAGATCGTCATCGCTTCGGTCAATGGGATCGCCTACGGAGGCGGCCTCGCCTTGAGCTTGGCTTGCGATCTCCGATTCGGATCGTGTTCGTCCTCCTATTGTTCGGCCTTCATTCGCACTGGGCTGACTGGCACCGATATGGGTGTCAGCTACTTCCTTCCACGCCTGGTCGGGGCATCGCGGGCTTTCGACATGATCGTCACTGGACGAGCTGTGGAAGCCGCTGAAGCGCATGCACTGGGAATCTTGTCCAGAGTCTTCGACGATGAGCAGCTGGAGGAGCAAACCTTGGAAACGGCCAACCTGATAGCTAGCTACACCTCTGTCGGCCTCCGGATGACCAAGGAGGCCATGTGGGCGAACCTCGACGCCACGGACCTCATGAGCTGCCTGGCGCTTGAGAACAGGAACCAGGACCTTGCTGGTCAAAGTGAAGAGGTCAGGGCCTACATGAGGCGATACCGCAACAACCTCGGGTCTAAGTGACTGTCGCATTATTTCCCCAGCGCGATCACGCGATCGGCGGCTGGGTGAGCCGGCGCAGGAGATAGCGGCTGTGGGCAGCCCAGATGAAGCCTTCTGTCACGATCGGATCGCGCTCATAGTCGACCTGGAGGCGTCGGCTGTTCATGAGCCACGACCAGGTGCGTTCGACGATCCAGCGCTTGGGGAGGGCTTTGAACTGGCCGGGGTGGATGCGGTGCACCACTTCGACGCCGACGTGATGGTTCCGGCAGTGCTCGATGAAGGCGCGCTTGAACCCAGAGTCGCACCACAGCTTGGCGAAGCGAGCGGAGCGGTCGCGTGCACGGTCGGTCACGGTGATGCCGCCCACGTTGTCCGACATGCTCGCCGCGACGACGACCACCGCCATGAGCAGCCCGAGGGTGTCGACGATGCCGAAGGTCTTGCGGCCGTTGATCTTCTTTCCGGCGTCATATCCCTTGGTTTTCTTGCTCACGGTGGCCGTGGCGCGCACCGAGCGGGCGTCGACGATCCCGGCCGAGGGTGTGCCCTCGCGCCCCTCTTTTTGGCGCACTGCCGCGGCGAGGCGCTCGGCAATCCGCTCCCAGGTGCCGTCTCTGGACCACTCGAGGTGGTAGCGGTGCACCGTGTTCCAGTTCGGATAGCACTCAGGAAGGGCGCGCCACTGACAGCCCGTTGCTGTCACGTAGAAGATGGCGTCGAGCACCCGACGGCGGTCGACCTTGACGGGGCGGCCCATCGACCCCGGCCTCCAATACGGAGCGACGAGATCGGCGATGAGCTCCCACTCCTCGTCGGTCATGTCACCGTGGCTCGTTCGCCAGGTCTGTGCCACCGCAGCCGAGTCGGACTCCATGGATCAACGCTACGCGATGACCGACCCCATGCAGTGGTTATTCAACCGATGAAGTGCATTAATTATCCGAACAAGGTCTTAGGGTGCTCGACCTCGACGTACGGGCCGGGTTTCACACTGGCGAGATCGAGGTCCGAGGCGACGACATCGCCGGGATGGCGGTCCACATAGGTGCCCGGGTGTCGGCTCTCGCCGGATCCGGTGAGCTTCTCGTTTCCGGTGCCGTGCCACCGTTGGTCGCGGGATCGGGCTTCGAGTTTGAGGATCGCGGCGAAACGCGAGCTGAAGGGCGTCCCTGGAAGCTGGCGACTGTTTCGCGTCGAAGGGTGACTCGATCGTTCGCAAGGCGACGGATACCGAATGGCAGCGGCTCTTCAGGGGTCGCCGGGCCGTCGGGACGGTCCGGCACGCAAGGGGTGCCCGAACTCCACGATTGCGTCCGACCGACGTACCCCACAGAGCTGCGACTGCCCGGCAATGGCCCGGTACAGGCCCGGCTTGTCGCCCTTAGAAAGATCGAAATCCGGTAACGTTCTCACCTAGGCCCCGTTCGTTACCCGCTTCAGGGACTCGGCAACCTTCAGCGTTAAAACTCATGGCCCTTCCGGAATCGTCGCTACGGTTGCGCCGGGGTACCGAGCCAGAGAATCTCAACTGGACCGTCGCTAGACTGCCCGGCGAGAGGTGAATCGTGACGATCGACAAGGCATTTGAGTCGTGGGGTTCTTTCGACATCGACGATCCCTTCCCGCTCTTCGCACAGGTGCGCGATTTGGGCGCAGTGCATCGGGTGACGTTGGCCGATGGGCACGACGCTTGGCTGGTCGTTCATTTCGATGAGGCCATGGCTGCACTCAACGACGCACGCCTCTCGAAGGACATGCACGCCGCTTTGGCGAGTGATTCGGAGGTCGTTGCCGAGGGACTGCCGGGTCCGGAGTTCGCGAGGCACATGCTCACCGTCGACCCGCCCGACCACACTCGGCTTCGCAGGCTCGTCTCTGCCGCCTTTTCTCCCAGGCGCGTCGAGGCCCTACGCCCACGCGTCCAAACCATAACCGATGACCTGCTCGACGACATAGCAGGCATGGGCTCTGACAACCATGTCGATCTGGTCTCATCGTTCGCCTTCCCGCTGCCCTTCACAGTCATCTGTGAGCTCCTTGGCGTGCCGGAGGCGGACAGGGGCGCCTCGGCCAGGAGTTCATCAGGCTCCTGGTACCCACAACGAACGAGGCCGAGTACGCCGAGGCCAAGAAGGCTTCGGACCAAGTCGTGGCCATGCTGCGAGATCTCGTCGCCGCCAAGGAGGCGACGCCGGGTGATGATCTCGTCAGCGCGCTGATCGGTGCCCGAGATGGAGACGAACGGCTCGACAGCCGGGAACTGCTGTCGACGATCTTCCAGCTCATGGTGGCGGGTCACGACACCACGGCCAGCCTGATCGAGAACAGCGTGGTCGCGCTCTGCCGCAACCCGGAGCAACTCTCCAAACTCCAAAAGGACCCAGGCAAGATCCCCGCTGCGCTTGAAGAGTTCCTTCGTTTCGATGCACCGGTGCCCCACTCGACCTTTCGCTATGCAGCCGAGCCAGTGACCATGGACGGCCAGGAGATTCCGGCAGGCGCACAGGTCATCATCTGTATGGCGGCGGCGAACCGCGACCGTGACAGATACGCGAGCCCCGAAGCGCTGGACGTCGATCGTGGCGCCACCCGCCACCTGGCCTTCGGGCACGGCGTACATCATTGTCTCGGCGCACCTCTGGCTCGGATGGAGGGCCATCTCGCTCTAGGTTCCTTGCTTCGACGTTTCCCTCAGCTCACCCTGGCCACTCGTTCAGAGGACCTGCACTGGGATCACGGTGACGGTCTGGTGCTGCGAGGGCTCTCCTGTCTGCCGGTCATTCCCGGTCCGGCGCTTCCGAGGGTTGACCCCAGCGGGCCGGCAGAGGCTGACGGGCGGCCGTGACCGATCCGACGATGGCCAGCCCGGACAAGGAGCAATGGCAAGTCGTCGACGAGGGCTGGGGCCGAAAAGCCGTCGAGTTCGCCACCCTGAGCGAACCGAGCAATTGCCGAGAATACGTCACGATGCATCACCGCCTGGGCGTCGAGGCGGGCGACCGACTGCTCGACATCGCCTGTGGAGCAGGGCTCGCCGTGGAACTGGCAACGCTGAGGGGCGCACGCGGCGCCGGCATCGATGCGTCGCCACGCCTTCTCGCCATTGCCCGGGACCGGAATCCCGACGCCGACTTGCGGGTCGGGGACATGAACGCGCTGCCCTGGGACGATGGATCCTTCGATGTCGTCACGAGTTTTCGCGGGATCTGGGGCACAACTCCGAGCGCCGTGGCGGAGGTCTATCGAGTTCTCGTCCCGGGTGGGCGATTGGGGCTCACGGTCTGGGGCCATATCAAGGTGTCCCCCGGCGCCTGGGCTTTCGCGCCGTTCGCGCTGGCGCCCGAGCCCAAAGTGCAGAACCAAGCGGCCATGGTTGCGCTGGGCCGCCCGGGTGCCGGAGAAGCCCTGCTCTCGGAAATCGGCTTTGTGGGAGTCGAGCGGATCGAAGTTCCGTTCGTGTTTGAGTTCTCTGATCCAGCCGCCTACGCCCGCGCACTTGCCTCGACCGGCCCGGCCTTCGAAGCCATCCAGGCAGTGGGAGAACAGTCATTTCTGGAGTCGGCCGTCCAGACGGCGCGGCAGCAGACGCGGGAGGGGTTGCCCCACGCGCGCCTATTGCGCTCGTCGGCTATCTCGCCGTAAAGCCTGCTGAAGATGGTCTTCGAGAGACGCACCGTTCGAATCACGCAGCCGGGCCGTCCACTTCGGGTTTTCTCGCCGCGCCGCCGCATACGCCGGAGACACAACGACTCTTCGATGACGACCTCGGAGGCGTGGGGTACGTGACGAACGTCTCACGCCTATGGGCCAACCTTCCACCTGCGCTGCACAGTCTGTCCGATCTGATGGCAGAGACGACCAGCGCTGCTTCTCTTACGTTTCGTCATCGGGCCGTGCTCGTGACGGCTGCTGCGGCAGCCCTGGGTGATGCCTACTGCTCGATGGCGTGGGGCAAGAAGCTTGCCGAGGCGGCGGGTCCTGCGGTCGCTGCCGCCGTCATCGAAGGCGGCGCACAGGGTCTCGATGACGAGGACAAGGCCTTGGCCCAGTGGGCTCGACTGGTCGTGAGAGACCCCAACGCAATAACGGACAACGACGTCCAGGTGCTCAGGCGAGTTGGCTTCCATGACGGCCAGGTCTTCGCCATTACGGCGTTCGTCGCGCTCCGGATGGCTTTCTCAACAGTCAATGACGCGTTAGGGGCGGTTCCTGATCGTGAGCTGAGTGACGCTGTCCCCGAGCCGGTTCGCTCGGCCGTCGCGTTCGGCCGTCTCCCAGACACCAACCAGGAGGAGCGGTAGTCGACGGTGCGAGCGTGTTGTGGGCGGAAGCCAATTTCGCCTTTCCAACGTGTGGTCCGAGGAGTAGCGTCCACCTCGGATCCCGGCGCAGCGGGTTCTGGGAGCGGCCTCATGCATTTCGTGTACCCAACGGACAAATTGAGCAAGGAGCTGATCAGATGACAGTGACGGATACCCCAGTAAACAACGGCGTGAACGTCGAGGCCCTACTCGGCGCGCGGACGGCTTTGACCGAGGCGCCAGAGGCTGCAAAGTTCCAATGGCGGGCGACGTGTGAGTGGCAGAACGGGACGCACAGTCGGTCCACGGTGGAGAGTTTCTTTGGACTTGGTGAAGAGCAGAACCACCGCACCAGCTATTCATTCGATGCTGACCACCCTGAGATCTTTGCCTCCGAGGACAACGGCGCCACGCCGGTCGAATACGTGCTCGTTGCCCTCGCCAGCTGCCTGACGGCCGGCGTCGCCGCCGTCGCACAAAACCGCGAAATCCAGCTCCGCAGTGTTGCAGCGACGATCGAGGGCGGGATGGACGTGCGTGGCATCCTCGGCGCGGACAGCGACGTCCGCAACGGCTTCAGCGACATCAAGGTGACCTACAAGATTGACGCCGACGCATCACCCGATGACATCAAGGCACTGATCGCGCAATCGCAGAAGCGTTCGGCCGTCTATGACATCATCACCAACCCAACGAACGTCAGCGTCGAGGTCAGCTGAGACCTTGGGTGCCACCGAGTTAGCAACGGAGATTAGGTGCGCACCACCACAGTCGTAATTGGCGCCGGCCACGGCGGACTCGCGATGAGCCGCTGCCTCTCCGAGCGGTCGATCGACCACATCGTCCTAGAGCGGAACGAGGTCGCCCACGCGTGGCGGCATGAGCGGTGGGATTCACTGCGGTTGCTTACCCCCAATTGGCAATGTCGACTTCCGGGCCACGCGTACCAGGGGGATGATCCAGACGGCTACATGAGCGCGTTGGGAGTCGTCGAGTTCATCACCGAGTACGCTAAGTTGATCGCGGCGCCGGTAATGGGCGGCGTGACTGTGACATCGGTGCGCCGTACCGGCGACGGCTTCGCGGTGTCGACCGACCAGGGCGAGTGGAGCTGCGCTACGGTCGTCCTGGCATCAGGGGCGTTCAACGTGCCCCGCGTGCCGGCGTTCGCAGCAGCCGTGCCACCGGAAATCACGATGTTGACGCCGATGCAGTATCGCAACCCTAGTCAACTCGCCGCTGGCGCCGTGATGGTCGTCGGGGCCTCTGCGACCGGAGTGCAGATCGCCGCGGAGATTCGGCGCTCAGGGCGCGACGTCATCCTTGCTGTGGGCGAGCACGTACGTGGCCCGCGTGTGTACCGGGACAGAGACATCCATTGGTGGATGGAAGCGGCGGGCGTGCTCGATGAGCGTTACGACGAAGTAGACGACATCGTCAGAGCACGGCGCGTCCCATCCATGCAGCTTGCCGGCTCGGATGAACGGGCCGCATTCGACCTCAATGCACTCGCGAGCAACGGCATAAGGCTGGTTGGTCGACTTGCCGGCGTTAACGACGGTCAGGCGCAGTTTTCCGGTTCCTTACGAAATAAATGCGAGTTGGCCGACCTCAAGCTCGGACGCCTCCTCGACACCATCGACGAGTGGGCCACGGCCAATCGCATGGACGACTCGGTTCCGCCCCCCTACAGGTTCGAGCCGACAGTCGTGGATTCCTCGCCGCGTCTTGGACTCGACCTGAAGGGCGGTGAAATCGAAACCATCGTCTGGGCAACTGGTTTTCGGCCTGAATACTCATGGCTCGACGTCCCAGTGGTCGACGACAAGGGCATGATCCGGCACGATGGAGGCGTCGTCGAGTCTCCGGGTATGTACCTGATCGGCAGCCCCTTCCTCCGGCGGCGCAAGTCGAGCTTCATGGACGGAGCGCGCCTCGATGCCGAAGAGCTGATCGGCGAGCTGAGTTCGTATCTCGACCGCTATGTGTCCCAGAGCCAGTAAACGGGTGCCGATGAGAGTGCTCTAAGCACCAGGGGCACGCCGATTCATTTCCGGGTTGGTGGAGGTTATGGGACTATGTTCGAACCCCTCTTGGCCCGTTGACCTGGGGCTCTGCAGCACGAAAACGTGAGCTGAGGCCAATTTCGACTACCAAGCTCTCTCCTCAAGGTCTGCTCCGGAAGTGATGGGACTATGTTCGAACCCCTGCCGGAAGAGCGTCTGGACGAGACCAGTTCCTCTGATTGGCCGAGGCCGCTGTGCTCCGTCGGGCTACCGGATTTCGCCAACGTTGCAACGCTCGACATGGTGAGTGCTAGCGAGAGTTGCATGCGCCCCGAACGATCGCACTTTCGGGCTAGGTCACTCAGCCTCTACGTGGGCAACCTCTTTGATCGAGGGCGAAGCAGAAACAGGATCCAGGCAAAGATCATGTTGGGAAGCTCGTACATGGCCAGACCGACCTGGTTGTACTTGCCGGGCGCGATCTTGGTGCTGAAGGACAAGTAGGAGTGGTCTCCCTCTGCGACCATGCCTGTCGGTGCCAGAAACTCATCCGAGCGGAGGACCAGGACTTTCGCACTCGCTGGCGGAAGCACCAAGATGCCCCGCCCATGGCCCTTACCTTTCTCTACCGAGCGTTCTGTGGCGTCCTTCAGATCCTTCGCCGGCTCGGCAGGGATCGCACGCAGCTGGCTGTCGAAGTCGTCGTGTTGCGTCACGAGGTGACGGTCCTGCGTCGCCAGATCTCTCGACCCTCCCTCCAGCCTGCGGATCGGGCCATCCTCTCGAGTCTGGCCCGGCTCGTCTCGAGAGCGCGTCGCCACGGGATTCTCGTTCAACCTGAGACGCTGCTGCGCTGGCACCGGGATCTGGTGCAGCGGCGCTGGACGTACCAGAAGGAGCCGGGTCGGCCATCACTGCCGGCGGGCACGGTGGCCCTCATCTGCCGGTTGGCGACCGACAACCCGACCTGGGGGTATCGACGAGTCCACGGCGAGCTCGCCACGATGGGCATCACCCTCGGGGCTTCGACCGTCTGGTCGATCCTCGAGCGTCACGGCATCGATCCCGCCCCCAGGCGAACCGGGCCTACCTGGCAGGAGTTCTTGAAGGCCCAGGCCTCCACCATGGTGGCCTGTGACTTCTTCCACGTCGATACCGTGCTGTTTCGCCGCTTCTACGTGCTGGTCTTCATCGATCTGCACTCCCGGGTCGTCCATCTGGCGGGCATCACGAGCAATCCCGTTGCCGACTGGGTCACCCAGCAGGCCCGCAACCTCGTCTTTGGATGGACCGACCGAAGCCCTGCGATCAAGTTCTTGATTCGCGATCGGGACTGCAAGTTCACGTCGTCTTTTGACGAGGTGTTCCGATCTGAAGGCATCCGGATCGTCAAGACCCCGGTTCGAGTACCTCGGGCGAACGCGCTCTGCGAGAGGGTCATCGGCACCCTTCGACGGGAATGCCTCGATCGAATCCTCATCCTTGGACGGCGTCACCTGGAGTCAGTGCTCGTCGAGTTCATCGACCACTACAACAAACATCGCCCGCACCGCTCGCTCACCCAACGTTCTCCACGTTCCTGGGACTCAGATCCGGCACAGGTCTTCGATCCACAGCTGGCCCATCTGCGACGAGCAGATCGTCTGGGCGGCCTGATTCATGAGTACCGGATAGCCGCATGACCCGCTCAGATGAGTTTCGGGCACCCACAGGTGATCGACTGGACGCCGGTTGCCGGGATCCATGACGTGACTCCAGAGCGCCGAATCGGTGGGGCACACTCCGGCACCGGTGCCGCAGCCCAACCCGCCGACCTTCTAAACCCACGGTGCCAGCTCCCGAGGAGATTCACGTTGTGCAGTCAATGATGAGCTTCATCGGCGGTTCAGCGAGGACGACGAGAGCGTCGCTGCGTGGAATAACCGCTGAGGTGACGAACGATGGATCGAAGCCGTCAGAGACCAAATCGAGGATCACCGGGATCGCTGGCCGCACATGGGCCCGGCCGGTGTGCAACGTGCAGCACCGCGAGTACATGGAGAACATCGGTACGGGTGGATCTTCGAAGTACACCGACGGGCTGGTGCAGGTACCGTCGAACGCGGTGCTGTTGAGTGCGCATCGCAAGCCCTCCGGCGTACCGCTGGCATCGACCGTGATCGGGAAGGCACCGGCCTTTTGAGGTGGCGCGCCTTCGATTACCTCAGCACCGAGCGCCGTTGCGATGGCGAGGCGGTCGGAATCGTGGTCGAGATAGGTAACGCGCGCCGATCCCAGGAACACGGCGAGCCCCGTGGCGTAGAGACCGATCGAGTTGGGCCCGGCGTCGCCGCCAACCACCAATACTTCAGCGCCGGGGTCGGCCGCCAGTTGCGGGCCGACGGTGCGCCAGCCGTCGGGAATGTTGTCGCTGGCGCTGGCAATGGCCAATGGGTCGATGCCAAGTGGGACCCTGACAAGCATGGCGTCAGCGTGGGGGACAGCGATGACGTCGGCGAGGAATCCTCCCCATTCGAGCCCTCCCATGCCGCCGAGACCGTAGGTCGAGAGCCGAGGGTGCGATGAGCAGTTGCCAGTGCGTCCTCGTCGGCAAGGCCCACAGGCGCCACACGAAATCTGGAACGGCACCACGGCCCGGTCACCGGGCGTGACCGATGTCACCTCCTCGCCGATTTCGACGACCTCGACCACTCCTTCGTGCCCAAACGGATAGGGCCCGGGGAGGGGGAATCTTCCTCTGAGCACCCCGACGTCGAGATCGCAGGTCGCCACGGCGACGGGTCGGACCAACGCCGCGCCAGGTGGCGGCGATGCCAGGTCTTCCACCTCCTCCCAGAACACCCGTGCCGTACCCTCAAGCATGAGTCGTTGCACAGGACCTCCTCACGGAACGAGGGAATGATACCGGTAGGAACCGCGTGCCCAACGGGGGAGCGGAGTCCTCACATCGACGACTTTGGTTGCCAGTTCAGTGGGATCGCCGCCCGCCGCCCGCCGCCCGCCGCCCGCCGCCGGCTGACGACCCGACGGCAAAGCGGTCAGCGTTATAGGGCGACCCTCACAGGCGCCCACGGTCAACCAGCGCCCTAACAGTCGCTCCTTGACCGGCCACCGGGACGTCTGACCTCACATGGGCGGAACGAGCTCCGATCACCGATCCATTCCCCCAACTTCGCCGGACACCTCCACACCGGCAGCATCAGATGCGGAAATCCGCCCCCAGACAATGAGAAGCAGTTGTTCGGCAGTTCCACAGATCCGTACCGATGCGTCGCGTGGCTCACAGCTCACACTTCTTTCTCCCGGCCTTGAGAGGTCAAGCCACCACCGATCACTTCGATCCCTGCATTCGAAGCTCATCGTCGGCCCGGCCGGGACATCTCGCCCAGCCCGTGACGCGGCAACGAAGACGTCGAGGTATTCGTCAATCCCGTCCGCGGCGACGTCGGATGCGATCGAGGGTTCCTTGCCGGTCGCCGCATCGGTATCCCAACGGTGGACGACGGCTTCGAGTGCCATGCGACGGGCCCACCAGCCAACACGGCGCCCAGGCTCGAACCACGACCAACATTCGTCGTCGGCGGGGACGCTTGACAGTTGCTCGAGTAGTGAAGCAGTGCCCGAGCGCCACCAATCGACAAACTCGGGAGAGTCCTTCGGAGGCGTTTGAAGGTCAGCGAACAGACCAAAGTCGGCGTCGGGCCGTTCGCTAATAATCTCTGCCACCACATGATGCGTCCCTGCCACGTGTCGGGCCACCGTGGCGACCGTCCAGCGGTCGGACCACGGAACCGTTGCCCGTCGCTCGAGTTCGTACGCGCTGACGATGCGGGAAGATTCGTCCGCAATGATGGAGACATAATCGAGTGTCACGTCAGGGCTGCCCCCTCGAAGGGTCCTCATTAATATTACGAGTGTTATAGTAAAGGACGTGCCCTGTCGTCAAGCGAAGCCGACGCGATTGCCCTGCCAGGACCTTGGTCGGTGATGGCTCGCCCTCCCGACCCGAAGCGCCGACAGGAACTTCTTGATCGCTCGGTTGACTACGTCGTGGCCAACGGCCTCTCCGACCTGTCGCTGCGGCCCTTGGCCGCGGCGCTCGGTACGCAGGCCCCGGTCCTGCTCCATCATTTCGGGACGAAGGAGCACCTTGTCGTGGAGATCCTTGGCTCCGTGCGCGATCGATTGCGATCCCTTGGGCGGACCGCCGAGGCGCAGAATCCCCGCTCGGGGCTCGGAGCGGTGTGGACGTGGGTGTCTCACCCCGACCAAGGACCGCTGATGCGGCTCTCCTTCGAGGCGTACGGGCTCGCGCTTCGCCACCCGGACCGATACCCGGGTTTCATCGACCATGCGATCCATGACTGGCTCGATGAGCCCCTGGCCGCCATAGACGACGTCTCAGCCACACTCGCAATCGCCACCGTCACTGGCCTAGTGCTTGACCTGTTGACGACAGGGGACCGAGTCCGAGTCGAAGAAGCAATGGAGAGGTTCCACCTCATTCTTCGCGCGCACGCCGACCAAAGTGCGATCGTGTCGCGATAGGCAACCGAGGCGGCTGGATCAGTGGGTGATCGGATGACGGTCCATAGGGCCTGCAATCACTCGGGATCACCGAATCCATCCGTGATGCATTCGGATGGGCGTCCCGGCCCGCCGAAACTCCCGGCCGAGCGTCCGTTCATGGACCCCGAACTTCACAGCGACAGTGACGAGCGACAACCCCTCCGCATAGCGCTTCGATGCTTTGGCGACCAGGGAATCGGTCATCTTGCGGACGATGCGGCGCCCGGGGAACGCCCTGCTGGTCGAGGTGGTGGATCACGGTTGTGCGGTTGACCCGGAATTGACACCCCAGAGCATCGACCGACGCCCCCGCCTCGTAGAGGTGCGTAAGTTCATCGATGACACTCGGAGACAGCCGCCCCTGCACAGGGTTGAAAGCTGTCCCTTTTCTTCCAGATCGCCCGCTTCGGGCGGATTGGAGGAGCACTTCGCGGCCTTCGTGGTCGTTCGTATGAGTGGGGAGTACCACGTCCTCTCTGGTCAGACTCAGATTCGAGCGTCTCGGAGGGGGGGTTGAAAGCCGTCCCATAAGGTCGACCTAGCGGGACTCCGACCTCGCTCGGCGGTAGTAGCTGAGCAAACCAGCCATTTCAGTCGTCCTAGTCCATTTCAGTCGTCCTAGTCGTGGTCCTGGCCGAAGGTGGAGCGGAGGGCACGCAATCCCATGGATGTGGCACGAACGAAGTCCTCGTCACGGTCCGGAATGCCCTGATCGAGCCATGTCAGTGTGGCCTCGATGAGCCAACCAAATAGGACTTCCGAGCGCCACACGTCAAAGAGTTGGTCACCTGAGTCGAGCGCGGTCAGCCGGCGCACCACGGCCGCGGCGACAGATCGAAGCTGGGCCGCGTAGTCAGCAAACCGCGGCTCACGCGCAGCATGGCGCCACAGGAGCGTGAAGCCCTCAGGATCCTGCCGGGCCACGGTCAAGAGGGTGCGCGGCCCCAGCCCGCTCCGACTCGGTTCGGCCAGTTCGCTGCGGAGCTCCTGGCCAAGCTCCTCGAACACTTCCTGAAGAATCTCGCGGTAGAGCTCCTCTTTTGAACCAAAGTGCCGGTAGATGATGAGTTTCGTGACGCCGCACGCGGCTGCCACGTCCTCCATCGATGTGTTGGTGAAGCCCGTCGAAGCAAAGGCACGAGACGCACCCCGCAGAATGGAGGCCCGTCGTTCGACGCGGGGGAGGAGTTTGCTCTGGACTTGTATACCTGAAAGTATACACTTTTAGGTATACACCGAGGATGGTCGTGAGGAGGTGCTTTCATGGGCACGTTACAAGTCGGGTTCACCGAAGCCGAGTTGCTCGCAGATGTACCGGTCAGCGAACCCCTGGTTGCGGGTGGCGTCCGCTGCCACGGCGGTTTCAGTCAAGACGGCAGGTATGTCTCGCCTCGCACCAAGTACCGAGTACCGGCGATTGCGGCGTGGGGTGAGCAGAACTGTGAACGCTTCGCGACCCAATTGATCGACGCGCCTCTCGAGCGCTGGGAGCGATCGTTTCCCAATGCGGAGCAAGCCCGCTTCCTCATTCGAATCGGGGTGCCCGAGCCGCTGATAGCAACGCTGACGCGCATCGGTACGGTAGAGGGTTACGGCGCCAACATTCGCCTCCTCAAACCAAAGAACCTGCAATGGCATTTCGTCGAGGACATCGTCGGCACGGCCATTGACCATCTGGGTGGTGGACTCTTCGAGGCGCACGGCCGAGACGAGGCAGGTTGGGACGTGGAAGCTGGTCACCGGGACATGTGGTTTGCCGCACGCGACACAGCCTTCGAGATGCCCGCTCAGGAACTGGACATTCAGGCCATGTTGGCCCGCATGGGCTTCGGCCAGTCCGGATCCGGCGGCCAAGCTGACCGGCTGCTGCCCAGCGACGTTTCAGCAGAACTCGAAATGATGGTGAGACTCATGGTGCGTGTTCTCTTTATTGAGATCTCGGCTTTTCATACCTTCGCCTGGGCTGAGGAGTGGATGTCCGACACCGATCTCATTGGTGATGAGGGCGAGGCGGCCCGTCTCGTCTCCTACATCCGGGCCGACGAGACACCCCATGTGGACTACCTCCGTACTGCACTGTCCGAAATGCGGGACCGTACCTGGGTGGGAGACAGCGGAAGGCACTACTCCGGCACCGACATGATCGGTCGGATTTGGGAGCCACTGCTGGCGCAGAGCCTCGGCCCAGGTCGCAATGAAGGTCGTCGAGCCGCACTAGGCGAGGTCGAATATTGGTGTGGCAAGCAACGCAATGGGTCGGACATCTTGGCGGAGTTCCACTCGCTTGGTGACGCATGAAGCTCGGCATCTTCTACGAACACCAATTGCCCCGCCCGTGGGAGGAGATCAGCGAGTACCGCCTCCTGCAAGAAGCGCTTGAGCAGGTTGAGTTGGCCGACCGACTCGGTTTCGACGTCGTGTGGGAAGTGGAGCACCACTTTCTGGAGGAATACAGCCACTCCTCGGCACCTGAAGTCTTTCTCGGCGCCTGCAGTCAGCGCACTAAGGACATCAGGCTGGGCCACGGGATCATTCAAACTGCCCCGGGTTACAACCATCCGGCCCGGACCGCCGAGCGCGTCGCCACCCTCGATCTGATCTCGGGCGGGCGAGTCGAGTTCGGCTCCGGAGAGTCAGGATCGGAGGCAGAACTGGGCGGTTTCCTGGTTGATCCCGCTACCAAGCGCGAAGCGTGGCTCGAAGGTCTCGAAGTCGTGCTCCGCTGCATGACCGAAACACCGTTCACAGGGGTCGATGGCCGTTTTGTCCAGATGCCACCGCGCAACGTCGTTCCCAAACCGATGCAAAAGCCACATCCGCCGCTCTGGGTGGCCTGCTCGCGGCGTGACACCATTTTGCTGGCAGCCGAGAAGGGCATCGGAGCACTCACCTTCGCATTCATCGACCCCGAGGAGGCGACCAAGTGGGTCGCCGATTACGAGTACACACTGGCTGAGCGTTGTATTCCTGTCGGATCTAGCGTGAACTCCAACATTGCTTGTGTGACACAGATGATGTGCCATCCCGATGAGAAAGTAGCGCTCGACCGGGGTCTTGAGGGCGGCAATTTCTTCGGGTACTCGCTCGGGCACTACTACGTCTTTGGTGAGCACCGTCCGGGATCCACCGACGTGTGGGCCGAATACCTTGATCGCCGAGGCGACCAGGGCTACTCGCCCGAAGTTGAGATCGCCCTGCGCCAGGAGCGGCTGGGAGCCAAGCTGGCCGCGGGCGACCGAACCGGCCTGAGGGGTGCGACCGGGACGCCCGAGCAGATCCGCCACTACCTCGAACGGTTCGAACAGGCCGGCGTGGACCAAATCATCTTCGTTCTTCAGGCGGGGCGGAACCGTCACGAGGACATCTGCGAATCGCTCGAACTCTTCGGGCGAGAGGTGCTGCCAGCATTCAGGGAGCGAGATGAGGCGCAGGTCAAGGCGAAGGCAGCCCGAGTTGCCCCAGCGATTGATGCCGCCATGGAGCGTCTAGCCGACGAACCCAAACCGCCGAAGCTTCCCTCTGACTACTCCTTTCCCGCTATGCCGCGCCGCTGGGCGGACGAGACGGGGAGCGAGGAGATGCGCGAATGGCTCGAGAATTTCGCCAACGCCCGTGCCCAGGGCGTCAGAGAGCAGGGGCTCGGTATTCTCGGAAACTAAGTCCCCTGTTGGCCACGGGCAGTGCGGGACGTAGTTCTAACGAGGAATCACAGCCGTATCGAGTCACCCATATAGCGGCGCTGTTGACGTAAGGGGCCTTATCGGCGGAACTCATCTGGAAATCTAAACTTAATGGGGAAGTAGTTAGATAGTGGTGGACAGTATCCGCCGATAATCGCTTATGGCCCCGCGAACCCTGTGCTCACAACAAAGGGCGATACTGAGTCTCGCAGCTCCATCGGACTGATCGGCTTGGGGGACTCGTCCATGAATATCACCTGGTTGCGTGACGGGGCTGAGGTTCTTTGCACCAACCGGATGGCAGCGAATGGCTCAGCACTTGGCTTCCGCCGCTTGTTGCGCCAACGTCTATTCACGTTCGTCACCAAGGGCTGGCTGCAATGGATGCGGCGATCCGACTTTGCCCATACTGCGTCGGGTGAGGGATGCAATTACTCGAGAAACTCACTGAGACGATCGATATTGCCTTGGACTGGTTGACCTCACCAGAACCCGGGAACGGACAGCGCACCGGGTTGGTGTTGATCACCTGGTGACCGTTCACCGTCGCCGACACGACCGGAGAAAACACCCAAGGGTTCGAGGAGCAGACACCGTTCGAGTTGAACGAGTCAAGGCCTACCTGGCCGGCGATCGATCCCAGACTCGCCTGCGAGACCGCACTCGAGATCGCCGAGTTGAGTTGACCCTCGAGGAAGTTGGCCACCTGATAGAAGCGATTCTGGAATTGCCCCTGGTAGTAGTTGAAGTTTGCCAATTCGACAACGGCCGCCTCGAGACTCGTTTGCGCCAAGCTGTACGCGTAGTAGGCGGTGGGGAGAGCAAAGAGGGCACATGCCGTCCCCCCCGATGCGACGGGGCCAGGCAGTGGGTTGTAGTACCCCGTGACGGCGATCTTCGCATTCGGGAAATCCGCGTGGATGAGCCGTAGGAACTGAGCGACGTTGCTCGTGAGAGCGGACACCTCCGACTGGGCGGACGAACTCAATTGGAGATTGGCCAGGGTTCCCCCGATGCATGCATCGGTCACGGGATACGTCGGTTGAAACTCCTGAGTGAGGCATCCACTGAAGCCGATGTCGTCTGCGCCGACGGTGAGAGTCACTGTCTTTACCGTCGCGCGTTGTTGCGCCGAATTGATTGTGTTGAGCGCGAGGGGAAGCTCGATGCTGAGAACTTGTCCGCTAGTCGCTCCTTGGACTGCGAAGTTGTCGCTCGTTGAGGAACTCCCGGTGAGGCTCTGTGCCAGTTGGCATGGATAGGCGTCCGGGGTGTTCGAACACCCAGGTCCATGTGCAAAACGGCTGTTGACGGCGCCGGGTCCATATTGGGACGCGCTGTCATTGCCGTATCCCGCAGCGATCGAATCACCGAAGCCGATCACCGGAACTGGGGTCACCGATCCCCCGAGAGCCCAGATGGTGAATGCTCGCTGCGCTGACTGTCCGGCCGAACTGACCTGAACGGTGAACGAGCCACCCTTGGCGACTTGAGTCGGCGTTCCGGAGATAACCCCGTTAGAGGCCAATGAGAGGCCGGGCGGGATGTTGCTGGCTCCCGAGACGACCGACCACGAGTACGATCCGTTCCCTCCACCGGCCGAGAAAGTGAAGGAATACGGCGCTCCTACCGTGGCATTGGGTGGGGACGAGACGTTGCTGGGCGTGGTGATCGTGACCGCCGAGGACCCCGGCAGAGCCCAGATCGTGAACGCTTTCTCGGCCGTCTGGCCACCCGAACTGACCTGAACGGCGAACGAACCACCCTTGGCGACTTGAGTCGGTGTTCCGGAGATGACCCCGTTAGAGGCCAATGAGAGGCCGGGCGGGATGTTGCTGGCTCCCGAGACGACCGACCACGAGTACGAACCGTTTCCGCCGCTGGCGGAGAAGGTGAAGGAGTAGGGCGTTCCCACCGTGGTGTTGGGTGGGGACGAGACGTTGCTGGGCGTGGTGATCGTGACCGGCTGCGCTACACCACACTGAGGAATCGGTGGACTGAATTTGCCTACATTAGGAGTATTGATCCAGTAGTCGGACACGTAGGAACCAGTGGTCAAGAGATCCCAAATGTCCGAACCATCCACACTGGTTCCCGTGGTCTGGCACTGGACATAGATCTGGCTGTGATAAGGAAGCGATCCTGTGATACTCGCGGAGGTAGATGGGGCAGACCGTTCGTTGAGAGACGGGGAGGCCAAAGTCAAATACGGTCCATAACTGGAAGCCGCTGCTCCAGATGGGGATACCATTCCAATCGCGCCGGCACAGACGGCACAGACGGCACAAACGGCACAAGCCACCAACGCTCGAACTCTTCGACCCCAGCCCCCCGCTGTGAACACGCTCGTGAAAAACCTTGAGATTTCCATGTCCGCTACTCCTTCATGTCCCGGCGCGCCGGAGAGTCATCCGACCTCGGTCAGTGTGCGCCTCGGGGTAGCAGTTGACATCCGCGGAATTGCGTAATCTTCGAAAGTTCACGAGTGGATCAGGCGTACCCGGAATTGGCGCACCCGGGCGGTGAGGGGCAGACGTCCTATACGCATAAATGCGTATTTGTGGTCCCTGCCAGCTGTTTCGCCCATCGGCACGGTACGGTCGATCGGGTGGCATCGACGAGCTGGACACAGGACCCGCACGATCGCGAAGGCCGAGTATCCCCGGGTGGGCCGGTATTGGTGCTGGGTCTACGCGGCAGCCTCGAGCGCTTCGTGGCCGCCGAGGCGGGAATGGGGCCAACGGTGTCTGCGGTCACCGATCGGATCGTGGCGGGGCTCGCGCTCAATGAACCAGCGGTCTCGGTGACTCGTCGCGGGGTGCGATATCCAGCCAACCCCTGGCGCTATCAGAGCAGCCTCGAGGCGGGGGCGGCGGCCCTCGGGCGGGCGCTCACGGTTGAGGCGGAGCGTTCACCAAGCACGAGGATCGTGGTCATCGGCCTGAGCCAGGGCGCCCACGTGGTGCGCCAGACGTTCGCCCAAGAGGCAAAAGCGAAGAAGGCCCTCGGGCAGATGGCGGCGGTCGTGCTCCTCGGTGACCCGACGCGCCGTCCGAGCGAGTCCTTTCAACATGGAACTCGCGATCCTTATCCAGGTGTACTCGCTCATCGAGGGCTGCCGCTGCTCCCTGAGGTGGCAGCCCGAACCTGGGCGTGGTCTCTCGATGGAGACAGAGTGGCTGCCAACCGTCTGGGTCTGATCGGTGTGATCTTCAGCGGCACCCACACCGCCTACGGGCGCAATCGAGACCACGTGCTCGATCAGGCGTCCCGTTTCGTTCTCGATCGCCTGAGCGTCTGACGTGCCCTCTTAGGGCTGCCGCAGTGGTCAGCCTTTGGCGTCGCCAGGCGGGGCCACGCCGAGATCTAAGGCGACGCGAGTGAGCTCGGCCCGGCGCCGGCGGCCCGTCTTGGCCCGGATGTGATCGAGATGGGAGCGGACGGTGCCAACACTGATGAACAGGGCTTCGGCGATATCGCGGGTCGCGTTCACCGGCGGCAACCAACCCGAGAACCTCCTGCTCTCGCTCGCTCAGGTCCAGCATGTCAGGCCCTGAACCCTTCGACGCGTCCAAGAGGAACGAAGCGAGCACCGGTGACACGTAGGTGCCCGGATGCTCGGCATCGGACACGATCCCGATTGCTTCGAGGATCTCGGGCGGCTCGGCGTGCTTGGCCACGTAGCCCCGAGCTCCCGCTCCGAGTGTCTCGAGCACGGCCTCGCGCCCGATGTCGGCCGACACCATGAGTACGGTGGCTCCACTTTCGCCAAGGGCCCGTACCGCAGCAGGGCCCGAGAGCCCGGGGAGTTGGTAGTCGAGCAGCACAACGGTGGCGCCGGGCGCGGCGGCCAGGTATTCGTCCACCGACTCGTAGGTGCCAATGACGGTCCAGCGGTCCGACGTGGCGACGGCACGGGCCAGGCCCTCCCGGTAAATGGGGTGATCGTCGATCACCGCCACGGTGATCATGCCGGCACCCACAGCGTGACCCGGGCGCCCCGGCCTGGACGCGACCAGATAGTCACCGTCCCGCCGACTTCGGCGATGCGAGCGTCGACCGATTGGCGCAGACCGAACCCGCCGGTGACCTGGTCGGGATCGAATCCGACACCTTGGTCACGCACGGTGAGCTGTACACCGCCGGCCTCGTCGATGCAGCGGATGACCACCGTCTTGGTCCCGGAATGCTTGAGGGCGTTGCGCAGGGCCTCCCGGGCGGCGTGCAACAACGCCTCTTGGGTCGCCGCACCCGGTGCGACCGTGGCCGAAGAGGACCACGAACAGGTGAGCCCCAGGCCCTCGGCATCCTCGGCCAGGCCGGCCAAACCCTGCGCCAGATCGCCCTCGTCACGGCCATCGGTTCCGGATAGGGCCCGACGAAGACGCGCCGATTCGACCTGGGCCTGGGCCCTTACTCGGTCCGGGTCGTCATGTAGATCGGCAGCCACTACCTCGAGCGTCTGCAGAGCTGAATCGTGGATCAAGCGGAACTGACGGGCTCGTTCTTGCTCAACCGCCGCTTCCTGGCGAACGACGCTCAGTTGCTGGCCTCGTTCTGCGGCCTCACGCCGCGCTCGCGCCAGCGCACGGAAGGTCCGCCGCATCATGCGCACGATGCTCTCGGCCACCAAGAAGAAGCCCGGGTAGCTGGCCGCATTGGCGATGGCCGTGGTCTGCGCCGAGCGGTCGCTGCCGGTGGTAGCGGTAGCGAGATAGGTGCCTGAGAGGGCGCCAACGGCGCCGAGTCGCTCGACATGGGCCGACGACAGGGAGAAACCGACCGTTGAACCGACCGTATAGGGCAGCATCCAATTCATCGACGTGGTGCGATCGGCCGGGTTGGTAGCGCCGGCCATCACCAGCAATCCGGTAATCCCCGTGGCCACCTCCATCCGGGCCACCGTCGGTTCGATGGTGCCCGCCCGCCAGCAGCGACGCACCAGCCAGGCTGACTCTGCGCAGCACATGGCCAGAGCCAAAGCGGCCATTTTGGGCCGCCGATACGAAGACCAGCCGTTGACGACGCAGATAATGCCCTGCGAGACATGCACCCCCCTGACCGCGAGGAGGGTCAGAACGAGTCCGCGTTCAACCTTTTCGATGTCGCCGTCGAGCTGGTCAAGCTCGGTCTGCCCCTCCACGCCAAAACCGTAATCGATGAACCCTCCCGGGGCTCTCAGTCTCGATCACATGGCGGCGGATCCCGGCAGCTGGTGGCTTTATTCGGGCAGGTGCAATTCACATTTGGCGCAGCTCGGGTTCTTTTTCTGACGCCCGACATGACAGTAGATGGCCATCCGAATCGAGGATGTGAAGGGTGCGGGTCGACCGAATGGCCGACCCGCACCGTTGCTGAAAAATGGACTTCAAACATGGAACAACTCAGCTCAGCCGAGCGGACCCATCCCGTCGAAGAAGGGTCCATGCCAGCCGGGCCAGCTTGAGCTGTAGGACCACACCGCACTCCAGAGGTTGCCGTCGGCTCCCTTCCAATACGCGTCCTCTTCGCTCCGAGTGGGGTTAGCCACGACCGTCGGCTGTGACCCGAGCGGACCCATGCCGATTCCATAGGGTCCATGCCAACCGTTGTTCCACACTGCTTCCCATAGGTTGCTGTCGGCGCCCTTCCAGAACACGTCCTGTTGACCATTCGGCCAGACCGTCACCGACGGGGCCGAACCGAGTGGACCCATCCCATCGAAGAAGGGGCCGTGCCAGCCAGGCCAGCTTGAGCTGTACGACCACACCGCACTCCAGAGATTGCCGTCGGCTCCCTTCCAGTACACGTCCTCTTCGCTCCGGGCGGGGTTAGCCACGACCGTCGGCAGTGACCCGAGCGGACCCATGCCGATTCGATAGGGCCCATGCCAACCGTTGTTCCACACCGCTTCCCATAAGCTGTTATCGGCCCCCTTCCAGAACACGTCCTGTTGACCATTCGGCCAGACCGTCACCGACGGGGCCGAACCGAGCGGACCCATCCCAAGGTCATTCGGGCCATGCCATCCCGATCCATAGGACCAATACGCTTCCCACAAATTGTTATCGGTACCCTTCCAAAACACGTCGTCCTCGTTGCGGGCTGGGTTGGTGACAACGGACGGGGCTGAACCGAGCGGGCCCATCCCGATGCGCGACGGTCCATGCCAGCCGTTGTTCCACACCGCTTCCCATAGATTGGCATCGGCGCCCTTCCAGAACACGTCCTGTTGACCCGGCCCATGTCCTGGCAAGCCGTTAGGCCACACCCCTACCGAAGGATTGGCAGGAATGGAATTGCCGGCTCCCGGCGGGGTCACCCATTCAAAATAGGAGTACTGATAGTTCGAGCGCGGATTTATGACCCAATTTGTCGGGCTGTTCATGTAGATCGTGTTCGTGCCTTGCGCGTTGTTGTTTTCGGCCATGATTGAAATCGTGGTACTCGTGACGCCGGTGACGACGCCCACGTCTCCTACATTGCGGTATCTGTTGGACTGGCTATACGCCTCGCTGATGATGTCGCCAACGTGAGGGATAGCTCCTGAAGTCGAATTCATAAGGGGAAGCCCATACTTCTGGGAGACAGCGGCGGCGAACCCTTCGCCCGACAGGCCGCCCCATGGGTTGCCGTTCTCTCCAGTGAATTTGGCGAGATCACCCTGGGTGACAACGTAGAGATACCGCTGGGCTAACTCTGTGCATTGAAAGCCCCCGGACGAGCCACTGAGCGGCCAGAACGTCGGGATGTAGGGACCCGAATCATATGGAACCGAGTTAATGGGAACAGGACCGCAGGCGTAGACATTGTTCAAGTTCGGACCCAACGGCTTGCCTCCATTGGGGTCAGCCGACGCACAGTAGCCCGGAGTGGTGCCCAAACCGGGAACATAAGATGCCGCTCCGGCCGGGGGGGTCGCACCCAAACCGATAGGAATGGAAGCGGCTATAAACCCGGCCACCGCGAATAGTGATCTTGTTGCCCAGCTTTTCATTGCTTTCCTCCCATACCCCGGCGATTCCGCATGCTCCTTCCATGATGATTAGAGATGCAGTCCAACGCATCCGCGTAAATGCGTAAAGACGAAGGGCGCTGGCCGAGAACGGTGACCGTCGGTATGTATTCGGAGTCATGTTGTTGCTTGCGCTCCGCATCTACATAACTACGTACTGGCGACGATCCCTGCGACGGCCGAACCGTCATTTACGTAGTTACGCGGATGTGCGATGTCGACCGGCGGCCCAGACTCCCATTTAGGAATCGACCAAGGAGGAATCATGAAGTCAACAACCAATATGCATATTCCACAGCGGTGCGCAGTCATGCTGTTGGCCCTAGCTGCCGTTGTCGGCCTATCAGTCGTCCCCGGCGTCACTTCAGCAGGTGCCAGTACCCCTGTCGCACGAACCGTCACCGACTGCACTAGTTGGCACATTTTCTACGGTGGTCAGCCGGAATGGCAGGCCTGTATCACTGCCAACGACTGGTACAACGGTAGTCAAGTCTCGACCAACTGGAACTCGACGTCGTGCTCCGCCATGGCCCTCTGGTTTGCTGGCTGGAGCTGTCAGGGATACCCACACGGGCACTATTGGAATAGTGCCATCGGTGCAAACACAGACTGGCTGCACCAGCGGATTGGACTTAGCGGGACCATCACCGCCATGTGTGCAAACGTCAACATCAATACAAGAGCCAATGGCTATACCTGGTATAGCAATAGTCAGTATTGGGTGTGGCCTTGGCAGAGTTGCTAAGGAGGCCAATCACAGCGATGTAGGAGCCGCACCAGCCGGACGAAGCCCCGTTCTCCGCGAATGGGGCTTCGTCCGCCAGCCCGTCCTCCCTCGGCCCTGTAAGGTCCATCTATTCATCCAGTGCCCTGGCCTGGGGGTTCACGGGGTGCTAGAGCGCAGGGCACGACCGTCGGTGAGACGGGAGGTTCGGGGTCTGGTCGAGTGGACTCCCTCTGGCACCACCACGCCGCATTCTTCCGTAGAAGGCGCAGGTCAATGGGTGCATCGAGTAATTGGACCCTGCGGGTGCCGAAAACCTCATCCGGCGAACCGATCAGGGGCGATGTACCAGAAACCGACAAGTCGGGCACAAACAACCTGCCGTGTCCAGCCAAGGTCCACGATCAAGACGGACGATCACAATTCTCGACTGACCGCGCGAGAGTCCATCGACCGACGGCCTCATAGCTGGGGCGTCCGCCAAGACCGATCTCGAGGAGCATAAGGGCGAACAGGACGGCCCAACCGAGCGCCCGCTGTTCGAGGTCCGGGTCGAGACCACCATACGCCGCAACAAACCGTGGCATCACCGATCTTGGGAGCAGCATCCAAGCAGCGCCCAGGTCAGCCGCTGGGTCTCCTGCACACACGTCGCCGAAATCAATTACGGCCGAGACCATTCCGTCAGCCACGAGAATGTTGGCGGGATGAAGGTCACCATGAAGCCACATGGGAGGCCCTTGCCAAGGGCGTGCGGCACGGGCGCCGTCCCAGACTTGCCGAATTTCGTCGACATCGACCTCGCCTTCGAGTGCAGTGATCCGTTCCTCAAAGCTGCCCGTCCGCTCGGTGAGTGCCACTCCGCGGTAGGCGTTGAGCGGCGCATCGATTGGAGCGGGTTCATGAAGCGCCCGAAGAAATCGACCGAGCGTCTCAGCCGAATCATCAGGTCGGGTTATCTCGGTGACGTCACCGGGCCGACCATCGAGCCAGGGAACGATCGACCACGTCCAGGGAAAGTCCCTGGTTGGCCGACCGACTCGAAGGGGAACCGGAATGGGTAAAGGAAGCCGCGGTGCAAGTGTCGGCAGCCAACGCTGCTCGTTGACCGCTAACGGCGCGGCTTCCGCCCGTCGAGGCAGTCGTACGAGAAGGTCATCGCCTAAGCGCCACAACGTGTTATCCCATCCGGCCAGGGACTTCGCGAGGGGCATCTCTGCCAGATCGGGATGTTGACCGATGAGCAGCGAGCGCACGAGCCCTTCATCTATGTCGACTTCATCGGTGGGCCAACTCACAGCCAAAGCCTACAAACTCGATCACACAGCTAGGGTGAGTCTTAGCACCAGAGTGAAACGGGTTGGAAACGATCCTGATGAAGGCGGCCCCCAAACCAATGGGCCGGCATCTTCGGGGCCGGAATCCGCCGTAACCGTTGCTCGCCCAACTGCAGTCGCTAGAGACTACCGGTCGTAGAGGAGAGTTGACGTGAAGCTGTCACAGCGATTCGATGCTGCCTTCATGCTGGCCTCGGGTCTTCATCGGACCCAGACTCGCAAGAGCACGCAGATCCCCTACCTCTCCCATCTGATGGCGGTGTCGGGCCTGGTTTTAGAGAACGGCGGAACAGAGGACGAGGCCATCGCCGCGTTGCTTCACGACGCCGTTGAAGACCAAGGTGGCCCGGCCACCCTCGAACTGATCCGCCGGGAATTCGGCGATGCCGTAGCTGAAATGGTGAGCGCGCTCAGCGACACTGACGAGACCCCCAAACCGCCCTGGCGCGCTCGCAAGGAGGCGTACCTGCGGCATCTCGAAGACGCACCGCCAGCCGTCCTTCGGATCTCCGCGGCGGACAAGCTGCACAACGCCCGCTCGATCCTTCGTGACTACGCCATATTCGGCGAGGACCTGTGGAACCGGTTCAGCGCCCCGGCGGCTGACCAGATTTGGTACTACCGGTCGCTGGCCGACGTATTTCGCCGGCGGATGGGCGGACCGTTGGCGTCAGACCTGTCCCGAACGGTGGCCGATATCGAATGGTTCATGGGATCGCCGCGGGCGATCTGAGTCCCGGACCGGTCGATCTCGCCCGTCGGGGTCGGTGCCGCTGAGCCGCAACGACTCGAGGACGGACACTTCCGAGGCATCCTCCGGTAGGTGACCGACGACGGCGCCACACCCTAGGTTGACGTTCTGGTCAGTACCCGGCGCTCGAGGCAGTCTCATCACATTTCTATGAGGGAAGCGACGGCGCGCCACAATGTGTCATGCCATCTGTGGGCGTCCCGGGAACCAAGCTCTACTTCGAGCAGCACGAATCGGGACCGCGACTCCTGTTCGTGAACGGTATCTGGGTGCGATTCGCAAGCCCGTCTGGACCTTCTCGCCTGCCCCGGAGTGTCCCACCTGTCCCGGCGCCCAGTAGAGGGGTGGGATCGGTTGAAGACGTGGTTTTCGGGGCGGCCGTTCTGCCCTCACCTTCTCCGAATGATCAGCCCGCTGCAGTCAAACCCCCGTTCGCGTACGGTGTTCCCATGCAGGAGGGCCGGGCATTGCGGTGAGCACCAAGAACGTCGCCATCCTGTTCACGGATATCGTGGGATCGACACAAATGTCCCAGCGCATGTCGCCGGAGGCGGCAGACGAGGTGCGCCGAGGACATTTCTCGATTCTGCGCCGGGCTCTGAGCGAAGCGAGTGGCACCGAGGTGAAGACCACGGGCGACGGACTCATGGTCGTCTTCGGTTCGGCCTCGGCGGCTTTGGGGTGTGCCGTCGCGATGCAGCAAGGCGTAGAGCAGCACAATCGAGTGAGTGAACACACGGTCGGCCTCCGAATTGGGCTCAGCATGGGTGAGGTCATCAGCGAGGGCGGCGACTACTTCGGTGACCCAGCTGTCGAGGCAGCCCGCCTCTGCGCCCTCTGTGAGAGCGGCCAGGTCTTGGCCACAGGCGTGCTGCGGGCGCTCGCCGGTCGGCGCAGCCGCACCCAGTGCCGGTTTGTCGGCCAACTCGAGCTGAAGGGACTACCCGACCCGGTAGAGACGGTCGAGGTCCAGTGGGAGGCCTTGGAAGGTTCCATCGACCCCGCTAGGACCCCTCTGCCTGGGCGTTTGGCCGTTGGCCCGGATGTGGGTGTGGTCGGTCGTGTCGCTGAAGCCGAGTCGATGGCTGACGCCTACAAGCGGGTGGCGAGCGGCGGAGGACGCGAAGTGATGCTCGTCTCCGGTGAGGCCGGACTCGGCAAGACCACCCTCGTGGCTGAGGCATCTCGGGTCGCCTACGAGGCTGGGGCGGTCATCCTCTTTGGCCACTGCGAGGAGGAACTGGCCACTCCCTACCAGCTCTTCGCCGAGGCGCTTGGGCAGTTTGTCACCCACGCCTCCGAGGAAGAGCTCCTCGTCCACGTGGCTGCTCATGGATCCGAACTGTCCCGACTCGTACCGGCGCTCGTCAGCCGCATTCCTGACCTGGCTCCGACCAAGGCCACCGATGCCGACACCGAGCGGTTCCTTCTGTTCGCCGCCGTCGTCGGCCTGCTGGCGACTGTCAGTGAGCACAGGCCGATCGTGCTCGTCCTCGACGACCTCCAATGGGCCGACAAGGGCAGCCTCCAACTTCTCCGCCATCTGGTGGCCTCCGAGCTCCCCATGCGGGTACTGGTCTTCGGAACCTATCGGGACAGTGAGCTCTCCCGCGCCAAGAACCTTGTGGAAGCCCTCGGGGACCTTCGCCGCTATGGCCGTGTCTCTCGCGTCGAACTTGGCGGTCTGGACAACGCCGGGGTGATTTCATTCATGGAGGCCGCCTCCGGTCAGTCCCTAACCGATGCGGGGGTCGACCTGGCCCGGGCTATCTACCAAGAGACAGACGGCAACCCCTTCTTCGTGGGCGAGGTACTGCGCCATCTTGCTGAGACCGGAGATATTTACCGAGACGAGACGGGACGCTGGACAACTGTCGACAGCCTGATCGATACGTCCCTGCCGATTGGGGTGCGTGAAGTTATCGCGGCCCGCGTCGTGCGACTCGGGAGGACCGCCGAAGCTGTCCTCTCTTTGGCTGCGGTCATCGGTCGAGACTTCGACCTCGACCTCCTGGTAGCAGCGATGCGGTCCACCGAGGATCAGGTGCTTGACATCCTCGACGACTCGGTGGCAGTGACCCTAGTCCGGGAGTTGGACGACGCTCCGGGGCACTACACCTTCGCTCATGCTCTCATCCAACGCACTATCTACGAGGATCTTGGTCGCACCCGTCGTGCCCACGCTCATCGACGGGTGGCCGAAGCCATGGAGGATCTTTACCGCGATCGGATCGGGGCACGTCTCGGTGATCTGGCGCGACACTGGTTCAAGGCCGCCCAGGGCCAGGATCTGGCAAAGGCTCTCGACTACTCCCGGCGAGCAGCTGATGCTGCCCTTGCCTCCTTGGCTCCTGAGGAGGCCCTGCGCAACTACACCCAGGCTCTTAGCATCGCTACGCTCATCCCAGATACCACCGCTACACAGAACCTTGATCTGACGATCGGCCTGGGCATTGCCCAGCGCCAAGTCGGGAACCCCGGCTTCCGCGACACACTTCTCGAAGCGGCGCGCACGGCGGCCGGACTCGGAGATACAAGACGACTGGTGGCCGCTGCGTTAGCCAACGATCGCGGGTTCGGTGCTTTTGGGTCGGTCGACCGGGACAGAACCGAGGTCCTGGAGACGGCACTTCCGCGCCTTCCCAGTGACCACCGGGACCGGGCATTACTCCTGGCCAACCTTTGCAAGGAGCTCCCCTTGCCGCGCCGAATGGCTGTGAGCGATGAAGCTTTGGCAATCGCCGAATCCTCTGGAGATGAAGTGGTGATCGTGCGAGTCCTGAATCAAGTTGCTCTGCCTCTCCGGCTGCCGCAACTCCTCAATCAGTCCCTCACGAGATCGGCCGATGCCCTCACCCGGGCCGAGCGGATTGGCGATCCGGTGCTCTTGTTCGAGGCGGCGGCCGCCCGCAATGTCATTGCCGTCCAGGCCGGAGACCTCGACGAAGTCGATCGATGCATCGAGATTGCCGGGTCATTGGCGAGTCAACTTGGCCAGCCAACACTCAACTGGGCGCACAACATCGAACTTGCCACCAGATCCCTGATCTCTGGTGACACCTCTAGAGCCGAGCAGCTGGCCAATGAAGCGTTTCAGATAGGCACCGAAAGTGGTCAGCCCGACGCCGCTCTCACTTTCAGTGTTCAATATTTTGGGGTGCTGTGGCAAAAGGGAACGCTGGCAGACGCCGTCGCGATCATCGAGCAATCGGTCGGCGAGAATCCGGGGGTGATCGCGTTCGTCGCCGCACTTGCTTTAGCCCACATGGAAGCGGGGAACTTTCAGGATGCGTGCCAACTCTTGAAGAAGGCCGACGCTTTGGAGCTAGATACTCCGTCTAGCGGTACATGGCTGACGGCGATGACCGTGTTTGCCGAGGTTGCCATCGAGTGTCGAGACGCGAGGAGTGCGCAACGACAGTTCGAGAGGCTCGAACCATGGGCGAGTCAGTCTTCTGCGGGCGCACTCATAGCTGAAGGACCGATTAGCCACTATCTCGGTGGTCTTGCCAGCGTTCTGGGCCGCTTCAAAGAAGCGGACGCATACTTCTCCCAAGCCGCCGCGGTTAACCACCGGGCGGGTGCGAGGTTCTTCGCCGCCCGGACTGACCTTTCCTGGGGAAGGATGCTTGCCGAACGCAGTGCTCTGAGCGATGTCGAGAAGGCTCGGGCCCTCATCTCCAAAGCGCGCACCGCGGCGGCGGTCAATGGTTACGGGGGGGTGGAGCGACGTGCCACTGCGGCTCTGGAGGTCTTAGGCTGATCCCGGTTCGTCAGCTCATTAATGAAGTGCTGGGAACTGAACGTGGTTGTTCTTGATCTGTTCGTCTTGGTGCCAAGAACCTCATTCACGTCACGCAACCAGGTGATATTCATGGATGAGTCCGCCAAGCCGATCAGTCCGATGGAGCTGCGAGATTCCAGTACTGCCCTTGGTCGTGAGCGCGGTGGTCGCCGATTCGGGCGGCATTTGGCCGAGTGATCGGTGAGGTCTGTGGCTGTTGTAGTGCTCGACGTACTCCCGGACTACGGCTGCGAGATGTCGACGACCGAAGACAAGCATCCGATCCAAACATTCGCGACGGATGGTGCCGACGAAGCGCTCAGCGAAGGCGTTTGCACGAGGTGCCCGGATCGGAGTGCGGATGGTCCGGTTGCCCTCAGTGCGAAGAACCTCATCGAAGCTGGCGGTGCTGGCGGGCAAAAGCCTCTTTCATCACAGTTCGAATGCATAGGAGCTTGTTGCCCCCGTGGTAGAGGTCAGGGGCCGCCGCCAGGTATCCCTCACTCGCCAGCCAGTCCGCCTGCCTTCGCAGGTCGGTGCTCATCCCGAACGCATCGTGAATGACGACGACCCCGGGCCAGGTTCCCTCGCCGGTCGGCACGGCCACATAGGCCGGAAAGCGCGCGAACGGCCGGGATTTCCACCTCGGTCATGGTTCCATCATGGCCTGGGAGACCACGGCGTGCTCTGCCATGTCGGAGGTGTCCCCTATCGGGTAGGTCGGACGGTACGGCACCAGACCGAACAGCTCGTTACGCCACCCTGGCGCCCGTGTGAGGAGATCTGGCGGCCCTCAGCGGGACCACTGAACTGCATCAAGCACCACCAGGCTGCGCTCGTTATGCTCCGGCTATAAGGGCAAATCGCATCTTGGAGGTATAGGCATGAAGTTCGTACAGCTCATTGAGTTCAAGACTGGCGATATTGACGCATTCGACCGCACCCTCGATGAATGGCTTGCCAAAACGGAGGGTGCTCGAACGTCGAGCAGGGCGATGCAATGCCGCGATCGAGACAACGGTCGCACATACTTCTCCATTGTGGAGTTTCCGTCTTACGAGGCTGCCATGGAGAACTCGAATCGTCCTGAGACCGCGGACTTCGCGGCACAGCTTGCGGAGATTTGCGACGGTCCTCCAACCTTTCGCAACCTCGATGTGACACGGGAAGAGATTTAGTAGTTGGCGCTCCCACCCTGCCTCCGAACGCCGGGAGCGAGGCAGCCATGGGGTACTGGTCGCCATTGGTGGCAGGCACGCAGTCGTGATTGACGGTCCCTGTGATGGTTGGCAAACTCGCTCGGCGCAAGCTCCATACAGAGGCCGGGGGGTCGACAGTGAACAGCAAGCAACACGCCATCACTCGCATCTTGCGGATCGGACCGGGATCGAGCGGAGACCGAGTCGGGTGAGGCGCTCACGAGTTCATCAGTGGATCCTGCAGCCCGCCGTGTTCGTCGCGGTGGTTGTGTCGATGCTCTGTGTTGTCGCTACGAGCACCTCGGCCCAAGGCGCGGCGACTGTCGGCGGCCAGTTGCAATTGAATCTGACTCGAAATGGCTCCTCGACAACGATGGGGGAACCTGAGATAGCGGTCAATCCGCAGAGCTCCAACGAACTCTTCGTCTACTGGACGACCTTCCCGCACCCACTCACAATCAGCGGTGCGGGAGCCAACATCAAGCGGCCGTGCGGAGGGTTGGTCTCACTCAATAGTGGAAAGAGTTGGCACATTGTTCAGGTGCCCACGAATCATGTCCCCAATACAAAGGGGTGCGGAGATGCGGTCGCGGTCGCAGGCCCGGACGGCACCTTGTACGCGGGAGGCATAGAACCTACGTTTACGGCCACAGGGGGTTCTGGTCCCTTTGGTCTGACGATCCACGGCCAGGACTACGTCACCAGCTCATCGAACTGGGGTCGCACGTGGAGTCGGCCCGTCGAGACCATGGGCTCAGACGGCCAACGCTTCGTAACAGGTCATCCCGTCGACACCTTCGACCGACCCTGGCTCGCCGTCGATCAGTCGACGGGCACCGTGTACGCTGCTGGTCACAACCTCGCCGACCACCAGGCATACGTCACCGCGTCAACAAACAAAGCGCGATCGTTCGGTCCGATCTATCCAATCGACTCGCCAACCTCTCCGAGCGTGGGGTTCAGCAGCTCGAACATCGTCGCTGCTCATGGAGTTCTGTCGGAGGCCTATGAATCCTCGCAAGCGCCCGACCAGACCTGCCCGTGTCTCATATTCGAGACGAGCACAGACCACGGAGCGACATTCACACGCCACATCGTGTCGACGGTCAACGGCTCAAGCTCTCCTGAGCCTTTTCTGGCGGCGGACCCGAAAGTGAACGGACGCTTCGCGTTGACCATCCTCGACTCGACCGGCACGGAGAATCAGGTCTATGTGACAGATAACTCGGGTGCCACGTGGCAGGGACCAACGCTCGTCGGAGAGAGTCCCCCGAACCCTCGCTTCAAGCCCTGGATCACATTTGGCACGTCGGGCAACCTCGCACTCGTCTGGAGGACGCAGTACGCCAACGGCGCGTATGACGTCTGGGCGGCTCTCGGTCAAGCTGCAAGCAATGGCAACGCAATCTTCGGCTCACCCATCCGCGTCAGCAGTGTCGCTGCGCCATATCCGTCGGGCTACGCCGCTGGAGACGACTTCTCCTGGATCATCACCGATGCGCACTACGCGCACGTTGGATGGGGTGACTCCAGAAATGGACCCGTTCAGGTGTGGTATGGACGCATACCTCTCTCGACTTCTAAGGGTTGACGGCGATCGCAAAGTCCAACAAGGCGAGAAGAACGATCAGGGGGTTTCGGAGCCTCCTGGTGTCCCCGAACGCTTAATACACATGTGATCCATTTGGTATCTCATGGCATTTCACTCCGGGGTGGAAGCATCCCGAGATGACCAAATTCGGCTCTACGCGACGCTCCTATTGGTTGTCAAGCCCCTTCTGGGTGTTCGGGTGTGAAAACAGCGGGCAGAACAATCATGAGCCACTCGACGTTGAGGGGCAAGCTCCTATCAGGCCACGCGTTTAAGGAAATGAGGGTCACGGTCCGTGGGTCGGCAAGTCGCGAAAAAGTCAACCCGAGGGCGACAGTTGAACTGTGAGCCAAACCCACGGCCGTGGTTTCAGCCGCGAGGTAGGTGGTGGTAGACCTCGCGGGCGACGTAGCGCTTCAAGACACGGATGACCTCGGCCTTGGTGCGCCCCTCCTTCACGCGACGCTCCAAGTAGGCCTTAGTCTCTGGATCGTTGGCGATGCGGGTGATGAGGATGCGCCATAGTGCGCTATTGGCCTGACGGTCGCCGCCTCGATCAAGTCGGTGGCGCGTCACCTTTCCCGATGAGAGCTGATCTCGTCAGTCATTGCCGGCTCATTCTGAGCGACTTATACGGTGTAGCTACGGTGTAACAGCACAGTGCCACTACCGCACGTCGTTGTCCCTGGTAACGAGGTTGGTGAGTACGTCGAAGTGGCACATATTCTCGACCAACCCGAAGGAATCGAGAAGAGTCGCATACGAAACGGCATGCGGCGTGTGCGGGCGATCCTCGGTGAGGCCAGCATCGAGGGCCTCTACACGACCTGATGCAACGCCCAGACGTTCACTGCCGTCAACACCACCCTTGAATCCGAGGTCCCCGGAGTTGTGACTACCGTCAGCTTGGTGCCGGCCGGCACACACCGGGGCCGGGCCGTCGTTGACGAACTGATTGCCGCCAAAGACGCCGGCCACGAGTTCGACGACGTGGTGTGGGACCCCGGATATTCGCTCTGCAAGGCCGAATCCACGGCGTTTCCTCTGGTCCAGGCCGGCATCGGTCAGACCTTTCAAGTCGTCACCCATCAGCGGGGGAGTCGGCCTTTCTCCGGGGATGCCCTCCTCATCGACGGACAGCTCTATTCACCCCACCTTCCCGAGGCCCTCAGAGACCTTCCCGTGCCTCCCCGGGGCGCGCTCGAAGAGGAGAAGCTCGCTTACGAAGCCAAGTTCAATCAGCGGGCCCGTTGGCGCCTGGTCCGCCACGCCGGACCCGACGCTGACGGATTCACCCGCTGGCGCTGTCCCTTCTGCGCCGGGCTCCTGCGCAGCAGGGCCTTCCCCAAGACCATGCGCCGATCACGACAGGTACCGCTGGTCGAGGTTGGCGAAGGTGTCACCCAGTGCTGTTCGGGAATCCTTACAGTCGGACCGTCCGAACTTGGCCTGCACCAGCCCATCCCCTTTGGGACCACGGCCTGGAGGGTCTCCATGGGACGCCGGCAAGTGGTCGAGTCGGTCAACGCGGCTCTCAAGGGAGCCTTCGTCGACTTGGCGCGCGGTTTCTTCCGGGTCTTCGGGCGAGTCAAGATGACAGTGCTGCTCGGGTTCACGGTTGCCGCCTACAACCTCGATCGTGTGCGCGCTTTCCGCGCCAAGCACGACCTGGAGATCGATGGTTCGTCTGCCGTCACCCCGCCTCGGCCCGTACAACGAGCCGGGCGTCGCAACGGAACGTGGGCCCAACTAGTAGGGAAGAGGTCGAAGGCCCCACCCGGCTGACTCATTCTCAGGGGAGAGTGGCACCACTCGCTCTGGCGCGCCACGGCACAGCAACTACCGACATGACGCAACCATCAACGCCGGCTTTCGGGCCGGCCTTTCGCATTTCTGCGGGTTGATGACGCGGCGAAACACTCATCAACCGCACTTCAGCAGGGTTTCATGAACATGGCGGCAGCCTTTTCAGGCTCATCGGATTCTGGCGGGGTCACGCCCCTGACCAGGATCGACTCGAGCGGGGGAGTCGAGTCTCCACAGGTTAAGGAGAGGAGTCTCCACAATGACCTGGTCATCCACCTGTCTTGAGTTCGATTCGCGAAATAGCCACCTTGCAGCCCAGAGCGAAGTAACGATATATCGGAATATATCAAGATTGGACTACGGTCAAAAGTGGCCAGTCCCGTCAGCCAGAGTCATTGAGGACAGGTCCCCTCGTCACGTCAACAGATAGCAGGGCGAAAGGCCACCATATGGGCAGCCCGGTCGATAACTTAGGCTGCTGCGGTAACTCTCTGGAGAAGGAGTGCGGCGTTGCGTCCCTTGGACATGGTGGGTTCCGGCCGAGGTCGGCTGTGTTCCCTGCGCCGTTCGATCGCAACCGCCAGCGTCGTTTCTTTTGGTCTCGCCGCTGCCTTCCTAGCGGTGACCCCTGCCACCTCCTCGGCGGCTGAGCAGGCGCCGCAGCCGCCACCCGCAAGTTGTGGCGCATATCAGTGCTTCAACACGGCGGCTGGAGTTCTCGGCTCCGTACCGCAGCCAACGCCGGCTCAGGTCGCCACCGTGCCCTTGGCCAAGAGGGTCATCGGTCCCGCTCCTGGGACTCCGGAAATGCTGATTGGTATCGACAACGGACCGCGTGCTTACTGGTCGGTCTCGGACGGGGTCGCCCAGGGAGTGAGCGGATCGGTCGGGACGGTCTCCACAGGCAACGTACTGAACTTCGATCACTGGGCCTACGTTGACGAGCTCTACTACTACGCCCACAACGTGTTTTCCGTACCACCGACCCAATGGATCAACGCCGGGCACCGCAACGGTGTCCCCGTTCTCGGCGCGGTGACCGGCGACTGTGAGCCTGGTTGCGGCGAGCAGGCGCAGTCACTCTTTGACGCGAAGAACTACCGGCAAGCAGTACAGCAACTGTACGCCTATGCCGTCGCCTATGGGTTCGACGGCTGGGTCATCGACTTTGAAAACAACTTCGATCCGAGCTCCGATGTGCTCCAAGCCGTGAAGGATCTGGCAGCGATGAAGCTTCCCGACGGCCAGCCCCTCCGGGTGGCCGTTTACGAGGCCCACAACTACAACCTCGGGTGTACGGCGCCGGCGTTTTTTTGCCATGACCTGCTGCCATACTTTCAAGCGGGGGCGGCCTGGCAGGCGGACTACACCAAGGACACCGGCTTCCCAGCCCAGACCTATCAAGACTTGGCGAAAGCAGGTCTCGCCGCACAGCGCTTGCGCGCCTTTTGGTCTACCGACGTCTACCGGATTGCTCCGTTCAAGACCTGCGCAGCGACGACCGCGTCCCAGATCTGGAACGGGAACGGGGGTGAGTGCCTGAACACAGCGGCCCTGTTTGACAACCAACGGACCATCCTCGGGCCGCCCGGCGGGCCCCAGTACTACATCTCGGACGGCCTCTACGCTCCCGAGTGGACGTTTTTCGGCAACCTGCCTGACAAGTCCGCGGGTGGGGGTCCCCCCGGCGGGCCCAAAAGCCGGGTGCTCGTGCATGCTGCCGACGACGCCCTCTGGGTTGGCGTCAACGTCAAGTACTCGGGACAGAGCTGCAACCGAACGGGCACTTCCAACGCAGTGTCGTCGCTGATCGCCCCTCGCTCCGTCGTGGGATCGCTTCCTTTTGTGACGAATTTCAACGAGGGCGAAGGTGATGTCTACGCTGTGGACGGCAAGCTCGTTGCGAAGGTGCCATGGAACGACCTCTCCGCACAAGACGTCTTGCCCACCTGGTTCTGTTCGATCAGCGGTGACCTCAATGCTGCGCCGGTCTACGGGAACGAAAGTAGCGGCGAAGCCTTCAATGGAGGGTCGGCGCTTGCTTTCACTGGACAGGGCGCCGGAGAGGTGGCGCTTTACCAAACACAGATTCCGGTTCCCGCCGGACTCACCGTGGCGTTCGAGACCAAAACGAACTCCGGACCCTCTGCTTACGTCAAGCTCTACTTCAGCGATGGCACCATGGCGACGGTCCAGAGCACAGCGACAGGTCCTGGTTGGAATCAGACGGTCGGCTCCGTAAAAGGAGCCCAAGGCAAGACCATCGTGCGAGTCTCGGTGGGATTTGGCAGCGGATCGGTCAACACGGTGCTGGGTGAGTTGCGACTCTACGATGGGTCCACTGACACGCAGCCTTCGCCAATCGAGATCACCTCGAAGGGTGCATCAATCTCGTGGACCCAGCCTTCGAACCCCCCGATCGCCTATTGGAACGTCTATAGCAACGCTGGAACCTGTTTGGATTTCCTCGGGCCCGCCTTCCGGACGAGTTACAACGTGTCACAACGAATGTTTGGCTCAGTGAATGCAACTACTCAGTTCGTGGTGCAGCCGGTGTCAACCAATGGTGCTGCCGCCAAGATCGCGGCGATCTGCCCCAGCCGATGACCCGGTCTGCCGTTCGCCGGCGGCGCCATTGGCACCTGGTCTCAATCGCTGGATTCAGTGCTTGCCTGGTTGTTGCGGCCCTCGGCGCCGCTGGAGCGGCCTCCGGTGCGGTCGTCCACGGTCCCGTCTCCGTGTCGGCCACCGCGCTGCCCACCACCCTGGTTCCCACCAAGGCGTATTCGTCCATCGTCTCGGCCACCGACACCGGCACGTCCAGCTCGGTGGCCACAACTGTGGACATCACAGCCAGCGACATCCAGCGGTGCTCCCACGGTCACTTTCGTCCACCACAAGGGGATTTACTGCTCAGGGCTGACCACGACGACCCCGGTGTGCAAGGTGCCCCTCCTCGCAGCCGGGGCCACGATCGTCGGCCTTCGGGCCGGCGTTTCGCATTTCAGCGGGTCGACGACGAGCGAATCACGCTGTCACCCGCCCATCCGTTGAGTTTCATGAACACGGCGGTCGCCTTTTCATGAACACCCCTTGGTTGGTTTGGTGAGTGGAGGCGATGGGACTCGAACCCACGAACCTCCTGACTGCCAGGCGGTTTACGTCCGCGAGGTCGAGGTGGGTCGCCTTGTATCTACCCAGGTCGTCTGAAGTAGTTGCGACTTCTTCGATGGGTTTGGCGGGTCCAGATTGGTCGTGACGTGGCGTCTGCCGTGACAAGCACCGTGACAAGCATCAGCTTCGGCTGGGAAAGATGCCCACTAGAGCGATGCAGAAGTTGAGGGTGAGATAGGGCTGGGTGATCGAAAAGGGCTGGCCGCCACCCGTTGCCCCGATCATTCCCGCGTTCATGGCGGTGGTGGGTACGGTCGCATAGCTATCAGTAGTGGTGGTCGCCGGTACATGCCCGGCTGGTTTGGGCGAAGTTGCCGCCGCCGCGTGCCCCAGAACCTCGTGACCATGAGCAGGCATCTGGTTCTCGTTGAGCGTGTTGTTTTCCGTCCCTCCCGATTGCCCGATGACATAGGGGGAGAGACCAGATCCGTCCCCCTGGTGTATGGCGACGCGTCCCTGCAAGTTCGGCAGGGCGAAGTTGCTAATGCCGTCGCCCCCGTACGTCGTTCCGAGCAGTGTGAAGAGTGCGGTGTTCTGGCTGATGGGAAGGAGCTGGCCGTTGCACATGGCCCAGCCATTCGGGGCGAAGTTGAACCCGAACTGTCGGATCTCCCCTATGAACTGTTCGCTCATCTGCTGCTCCTCTGCTGATTGAGTGGCCCTTTAGGCCCGGTGGACGAGGGCCTGGTAGGTCTGGACGGGTCCTGGAAGTCCCACTGGGACCACGAACAGCTTCGCGGCCTGACGGTGTGGGTGGCTGAGCCGTCGGGTCTCTTGCGGGAACACACGGCTCTCGCGGGAGTCGAAGATCAACGAAAACCGATCTTCGTGGGTTGTGGGTGTGGTCGAGGCAAGGTCGTCAATCCTGGTGAGAACGACATCGAGGCCCTGCCAGCCATCAGCTAGGCGAAAGGTGGAGTTCAGATAGGGCACAAAGGAGGATCGGGTCAGAGGCGAAGTCCTCATTTCGGCCCCGGCCGCCGCCGACAGAGGGACGGCGGCGAGGACCGCTCCCGTCATTGCCCCTTGCAACAGGGACCTCCGGCTAACCCGTGTGTCCACTGGGGTTGAACCTAGCTTCGAACCGTCCGGCCGACAAGGGCCTAGTCCCGCAGGAAGCACGCGCGCGTCATCGAATCGGCTGAGTCCGGCTCAAAGTGGCCTCTAGCATCAGGAAAATGCCCGCAGAGCTAAGCCTCCGCCGTGTCGAACCGGCCGACGAGGTCGAACTCCGAGCGATATTCGCCGCCAGCCGATCGGAGCAGTTCGAAGCGGCCACGCTCACCTCCGAAGCGCTCAGTTCCATCCTGGACATCCAGTTCGAAGCTCAACGTCGGCACTATGCCCTCCACTATCCTGATGCCGAATACCTGGTGCTGCTCGCAGCGACGACACCAGCTGGACGCCTCATCATTGAGCGACACCACGATGAGCTGCTTCTCGTCGATATCTTGGTGCACCCCTCCCGGCGCGGTCGCGGGCTTGGCACCTGGGCACTACACCGAGTGGCCGCAGAAGCCCGCGGCCTTGGCCTGCCGATTCGATGCCACGTCGACCCCACCAATCCGGCTCGCCGCCTTTACCAGCGAATGGGTTTTGTAGTCATCGGGCACGACGGCGTCGACCTGAAGTTGGAGTTGGTCTAACCCGATCTCGCGATGAGTTAGTGCAGCCGCAGGTGGGCAGCAAGACCAGTCTCTAAGACCAGCGCACCCGCCGCCCCGAAAGCGCCCGGGGCTATCCTCGACCCTGACCACCTACGCCATCTGTGAGGGCTCGGCCCGGACCGCGATGCTCAGATCCGGGTCGCTCGTGAGCGGGTAGGGCCAGCAGAAGTCAACGCTGCCGATCGAGTCGCAGCTCATTGTCGGCTGCGTGTCCTGCCGGAGGAAATCCTCCTCGCGGCTGATCGACGCTGGGGTCGGAGACTCCCAGAGGAACGTGACCGAAGACTGCAATATGACGGCAGAGCGCATTCAGATTCATCCAAAACACTGAGTGCTCTCCGTGGCCAGGTCATGCGAAAGCTGTATGGCGAGCTTTGTGAGGAAATCGAGGAAGCAGCCGATCGGGCCGTCAGCGCCCAGACTGGAGACGAGCCATGAGAGGGATGGTGCGACAACGTGGGAGGACTTGGACTGCCTACTGGTGGCTCACCGACCCCGCGTCCGGCGAGTCGAGGCAGCACAGCAAGGGTGGATTCGAGAACAAGACAGCGGCTCGAGATCACCTCACAGCGACGATTGCGAAGGTGCACGCGGGCGAATGGGCACCGGACAGAAAGCTATCGGTGAAGGAACTGTGGGAGGAGATTGGCTGCCGGCCCGAAGGTCCGAGGGCCTTCGGGAATCGACTCTTGTGCAGTACCGCGACATTGTCGATTGGTGGATTGTTCCCCATATCGGAGGGGTGGAGGTCCGACGCCTGACTCCCGCTGTCGCACAGAGCATGGCGCAGGCACTCCGGAGTGAGGGAAGGAAGCCAGCGAAAGGCAAGACGCAACGCCGCGCTCTCTCGACCCGCTCGGTGCAACTGTGTGCGCAGGTTCTCAAATCCGCGACCCGATGGGCCACGGTGACGGGACTGATTTCTCGCGATCCGCTGGTGGGCTATCGCAGGCCCCGGGCCACCTCTCCTGCAATGCGGGCTTGGACGGCCGACGAAGCGCGATCGTTTCTGTCCGAGACAAGCAAGGACCGATTCAATGTTGCCTGGGCTCTCTTGCTCACAAGGGGCCTCCGTCGTGGCGAGTTGTGTGGCCTTCGCTGGTCGGCAATCGACCTAGAGGCTGGCAGCCTCCGGATCATCGCCACGCGCGTCGTTGTGGACGGCATTCCTGTCGATTCGGTACCCAAGACCAAGGCTGGCATTCGGTCCATTCCCCTGGACGCGACTCTCGTGGCGCTGCTCAAGGCCCATCGGGTACGGCAAGGTCAGGAGAAGCTCGCCGCCGGCCCGGCGTACCACGACGAGGGATTCGTACTGGCCGACGCTCTTGGTATGCCGTACTACCCCGACACGATTTCCGAGCAGTTCGACCGACAGGCCCGGAATCTCGACCTGCCCCGTATACGCCTCCATGACACCCGGCACACAGCTGCATCACTCATGCTTGCGTCAGGGACTCCGGTCAAGGTGGTAGCAAAAATGCTGGGACATAGCTCCCCGAAGGGCACCCTTGAGGTTTATGCTCACGTACTTCCCGGCATGGCGGAGGAGGCCGGGGAGAGGCTGAGCGCTCTCGTGCTGGGTTGAACCGACGGTGAGCCGATTGTGTCGTCTTTTGGGCGCATCCTCAACGACAGAGGCACCACAAGTGCCTAGTCTTGCGCTATGGACGAACCCAACGTCATTACTTTCGACTACATCAACCGGATCGTCACCGGCCCGTCAGAGCCGATTCGAATGTGGTCACCATTGGATGAAGATGAGCAGCCCCACCTTCCTCCACGCGTGACCGCGAACGAGAATTGACTGGCTAACGCTATGTCGGGACGCGCGTGTAATCGGTGGCACCGTTGACATATTTGGAGCCAACTCGGATCACTGGTCGAGCCGAGAGCTTCCCGGCCCGGTCCCGCTCATGGCAGTCGTTGTCTTGCGTGGGTTGTCCGACTCCAATGCACATCGGCTGGCGGTCCGGGTAGCCGGCCCGGATCTTGACGATGTGGAGCCGCTAACCGAATACGGCTTTCATACGGCGCCTTCGTCGAAGGCCCCGGCCGGCTGGGAGTCAACGTTTCCCCTAGTGGTCAAGGTGCCGTTTGAGGCCAGGCAGGCGGGAACGCACATGTTTGTTCGCGACGGTCGACACTGAGACTGCATCCGTGCCGTTCTTAGTCAGCGTCAGGCCGCTGCCCTCTTAGACGCGGGATGCGATGTATTCGAGCGTCAAGACGAGCCCTTTGCGGTTCCGGACCTTCGACCTATCACTTTCTGTCGGTTCGGCCGATTTCTTGTCATCAAACGGCCAACCGTGACACCAGCGTGACAAGCGGGCCAAGGCGCATTGGCCCGCCGAAATGATGTGGTTCTGACCTGCATTTTCGAGTGAGTTGAGTGGAGGCGATGGGACTCGAACCCACGAACCTCCTGACTGCCAGTCAGGCGCTCTACCAGCTGAGCTACGCCCCCAGTGGCGAAGAGCAACGCTAGCAGTCACCAGGCTGACCTCCGGCAGACCGGGCGACCACCCATGACTGCCGCCGACGACCCAACGACCGACGGCCACCGCTGGCGCCCGAACCCACAGAACCCAAAGACCTCGACCCCGACGACCCTGTGCTCCCAGCGGGCCCCGGCGACTCCATGATCAAGCTCCGACCGGACCGGTGTCGATCATGACCACCCGAATGCTCGCCTACCCTGGGGCGATGGCCCGGGCGTACGACGTCGAAGCAGTGGAACAGAAGTGGCAGCGCGTCTGGGCGGAGGAGGGGACCTACCAGATCGACAACGACGACCCGCGGGAGAAGTTCTACGCACTGTCCATGTATCCCTATCCCTCGGGGCCCGCCCATCAGGGACACGTCCGGAACTACACCTTCGGTGACCTGGTCGTTCGTTACCAGACCATGCTCGGCAAGGCCGTGCTCACTCCCTTTGGCTTCGACTCGTTCGGGCTGCCGGCCGAGAATGCGGCGATCAAGACCGGGACCCATCCCCGGGTGTTCACGGACGCCCGAATACTCGAGCTCAAGTCCTCGCTGACCCGCCTGGGGGCGGTGTACGACTGGCGCCGCGAAGTGCGGAGCCACGATCCGTCCTACATGAAGTGGACCCAGTTGATCTTCCTGAGGCTCTGGGAAGCCGGCCTGGCCTACCGGGCCACCGCGCCGGTGAACTGGTGCCCCGGGTGCCAGACGGTGTTGGCCAACGAACAGGTACTGCCCGATGGCACCTGCGAGCGTTCCGGCGATCTGGTGTACCAGCGTGATCTCGAGCAGTGGTTCTTCCGCATCACCGACTACGCCGAGGACTTGTTGGGCGAACTGGACCAGCTCGACTGGCCCGAACGCGTCAAGACCATGCAGCGCAATTGGATCGGGCGTTCCGAGGGAGCGGAGTTCGACCTCCCTGTGGAGGGAGATGAGCACCTGGCCCTCCGCGTCTTCACGACCCGGCCCGACACCAGTTTCGGTATGACCTACGCCGTAGTGGCGCCCGAGCACCCGATGCTCGACGCGCTGACCACCGACGGACAGCGCGTCGAGGTCGATCGGCTCCGGGCCCGCGCCGCCGACACGAGCGAGATCGAGCGGACGTCGGCGGGGGAGCCGGGTTCCCTCGACAAGCGCGGTGCCTTCACAGGGTCCTACGTGCGGAACCCGTTCAGCGGGGCAACGGTTCCGGTCTACGTGGCCGACTACGTGCTCATGGGCTACGGCACCGGCGCCATCATGGCCGTGCCGGCTGAGGACGAGCGCGACTGGGCCTTCGCCACCTTGCACGATCTGCCCATCGTGCGAACGGTGCAACCGCCGGCCGACTGGGAGGCCAACGGCGGTGGGGCGTACACCGGACCCGGCGAGAAGATCAACAGCGGGTTCATGAATGGGCTCGACATCGAGACGGCGATAGTGCGAGCCATCGTTTGGTTGGAGGAGCAGGGCATCGGCGAGCGCAAGGTGAATTTTCGCTTGCGCGACTGGCTGGTGTCACGCCAGCGCTTCTGGGGCTGCCCCATCCCGGCGGTGTACTGCGCGGACCACCGCGTCGTCCCCGTGCCCGAGGACCAACTCCCCATCGTGGCGCCCGACGATGTGGAGTTCCTTCCCACCGGCCAGTCGCCGCTTGCCCTCCATGAGGGCTTCCTGCACACGACCTGCCCGATCTGCGGCGGACCGGCCCGGCGCGAGACCGACACCATGGACACGTTCGTGGACTCCTCGTGGTACTTCCTTCGCTTCTGCGATCCGTGGAACACGGAAAGACCCTTCGACCCCCAGGCCACCCGTCACTTCATGCCGGTTGATCTCTACATCGGGGGGATCGAGCATGCCATCTTGCACCTCCTCTACGCACGCTTCTTCACCCGCGCCCTCATTGACGTCGGCCTCGCTCCAGGGCTGGGGAAGGAACCGTTCAGCCACTATTTCGCCCAGGGCATGATCCGCATGGACGGCACGAAGATGTCCAAGTCCAAAGGCAACCTCATCGCACCGGAGCACTACTACCGGACCGTTGGGGCCGACGGGCTCCGGCTGTTCCATCTCTTCGTCGGCCCACCCTTTGACGACATGGACTGGTCGGAGCAGACCGATCAGCTCATCGAGGGCTGTGGTCGCTTTCTCGACCGGCTCTGGCGCACCCTTTCACCGGAAGGACCGGCCGCGCTGCGCTCGGGACCGGAGTCCGACTCGGATCGCGCGTTACGCCAGGCCACCCACCGCACGATCGCCTCGGTGACCCGTGACCTGGAGCGGATGTCGTACAACACGGCGGTGGCCCACTGCATGGAGCACCTCAACGGTCTCCAGCGCTACGCCCGGGCTGACGATGGCCCCCACCAACAGGTATGGGGGGAGGCCGCCGACGCCCTCCTTGCCCTTCTCGCCCCGCTGACCCCGCACGTCACCGCGGAGATCTGGGAGTTGCGCCATCCCGGCGAACCATCCGTCCACCTGCAGGCGTGGCCGACCTTCGATCCCGAGCTGATCCGGGCCGAGACGGTGACCATGGTGGTGCAGGTGAACGGCAAGCTTCGTGACCGAATTGAGGTTGACCCCGATATCAGCGAGGACGATGCCCGGGCGGCCGCGCTGGCCTCACCCAAGGTGGCTGAGCAACTCGATGGTCAGGTCCCGCAGCGGGTGGTCGTTCGCGCGCCCCGCCTGGTCAACTTCGTTGTGTGAGCACTCCAGTAGCCGGAACAGCAACCTCTTGCCGCTGATTCGCCCTCGACACTGCTCACCTGTCGTCGTTCACCCGCCCTCGTGACCGCTCACCTCTCGCCGCCCCTCCGTCACCGCTTACCGCGCACCGCCCTCACGCCGAGTGGAAGCCCTCCAGCACGTTGCGCCACTCTTGGGGTTCCATCTTGTACGGGGCATAGAAGCTGAACCGGTCGACGGCGTCGCCGAAGCGGGAGGTGACCCGGGACGCCACCTGGTCGATCGGGCACACCACTGCGAAGGCGTTGAGCACCTCGTCGTCAATGAGCTGACCCATCTTCACCCAGTCTCCTCGTTTGGAGAGGGTATTGAGGTCGGGCTGCAGATCGCCCCACCCGTGGAGCTCGAGCACCGGGCGGTAGGCCGGCGTCGAACCGTAGAAGGCGATCTGCTGGCGCACGGCGGTATCCGCCGCGGCCAGGTCGCGGTCGTTGGCCCCGGTCACCACGAAGCCCGGGTACGACACGGTGAGATCGGCCCGGGTCTTGCCTGCCTTGGCCGCCCCCCGTTCGAGCGCCGGCAGGCTCACCTCGCGCAGATAGCGCTCGGTGGTGAAGCCGTGCACCAGGAGGCCGTCACCGGCTTCCCCGGCGACCTCGGTCATCAGGGATCCGACCGCGGCCAGCAGGATCTTGGGGTTGCCGTAGGGGTTCTTCCCCGGGTTGAAGAACGGGGTCATGAGCGTGTGGGTGTAGAACTCGCCCCGGAATTGCAAGGCCTCGCCGCTATCCCAGCAGGACCAGATCGCCCGCATGGCCAGAATGAGCTCGCGCATGCGTGGGGCCGGGTGCGACCAGGGCATGGAGAACCGCTTGGTGATGTGCGGTTTGATCTGGCTCCCGAGGCCCAACATGAACCGGCCCGCTGAGAGCTGCTGCAGGTCGTTGGCCAGGACAGCCAGGTTCATGGGGTTACGGGCGAAGGCAACGGCGATGCCGGTCCCGAATTCCAGCGTCTCGGTCGCGGCGGCGCCGATGGCGATGGGCAGGAAGGGGTCGTGCGCGGTCTCGGCCGACCACACCCCGTCGTAGCCGGTGGCCTCCGCCCGCTTCGCCGCCTCGGCGATGCCGCCCGGATCGAATCCGATGCCGCCGTCAATCTTCATCGGTGCTTCATCCCTTCATCGGCCCTTCATCTGTGCCTTCATCGGCCCCTGCCCCATCCCTGCGCCGGCTCTTCATCCCTGCCTTCATCCGTACTCGGCCATCCGTACTCGGCCTCCACCGTTCCCGGTCGGTCCTACTGGTCCTCGCCGCGGAGGTACTTCTCGAGCTCGGCCGCGATCTCTTCACCCGAGGGAACCTCCTCGACGCCCATGGCGTTGCCCTCGGAGGCGTCGATGTTCTCCTCGAGCTTGCGCACCATGTCCTGGTGCTCGCTGTTGTCGGCGATGAGGTTGTCCACCTGCCGACGCGAGCTGTCGGCCGCGTTGCGCAGCGAGCCGGTGTCGATCGACAGGCCGGCGAGCGCGGACAGCCCCTCGATCAGGGCGGCGCTGGCCTCGGGGAACGGCATGCCGGACACGTAGTGGGGCACCCGGGCCCACAGACTGACAGTGGGGATGGCGGCGGCACCGAAGGCCAGCTCCAGGGCGGACTGCACGCCCGCCGGGACCTCGAGCTCACCCTGGACGATCCCCACTTGCTCAATCAAGTCGGCCGATTCGGGGGGAGCCGTGGCCGCAAGCCGTACCGGACGGGTATGGGGGGCCGGCGCCGGAAAGGCGCCGAGACCGACCACCATGCGGACCCGCCACGACTTGGCCAGTCCGACCACGGCGTCGGTGAAGGAGCGCCAGTTGAAATCGGGCTCGGGGCCGACCAGATAGAGGACATCGGCGCCGGCGCCATCGTGCCCCTGGCGCACCATCGTGCGGGGCCACGTCAACTCGGTCGTGACTCCGTTGACGATGCGGGCCACCGGTCGGCGGGCCCGTTGGTCCAAGAAGTGCTCGCCGTTGAAGGTGACCAGCGGCTCGCTCGGCTCCTGGGCCAGCAGGGCGGCGATGGCGGTGGTGGCCCCCAAGCCGGCGTCCACCCACCCTTCGAGGGCGACGACCAGGACCGGCCGGTCGAAGTCCGGCTCGCCGTGGACCTCGAAGATCTCGGTCAGGCCGTCGGGGCTCATGGCGTCGTCTCCAGCGCCTCGGCGGCCGCCTCGGCGAGGCGGGTCACCTGCACGGGGAAGGCATCGACGCTGCCCTGGTCGCCGGCGCCGGCGCCCGCCACGTAGCGGGCATAGACGCCCTGGAGGATGCAGGCCAATTTCCAGTACCCGAACGCCACGAAGTAGCCGATGCCCGAGAGGTCGAGGTCCGAGGAGTCCGCGTAGCGCTGCATGACCTCGGCCCGGGTGGAGAACCCCGGAGCGGTGGTGGGCGACAGGCCCAGCACCGCCATGGAGTCGGTGCGGTCGGCCCAGTAGACCATCAGCAGTCCCACATCGGCCAGAGGATCGCCCAGCGTGCAGATCTCCCAGTCGAGGATGGCCCGCACGGCCCCGTGGTCGTCGAGCACCACGTTGTCCATGCGGTAGTCCCCGTGCACGACCGAGGTGCGCTGTTGTTTGGGGACCCGGCGGGCCAGCTCTTCGCTGACCTTCTCCACCAGGCCGCCGTGGTCGACGCCGTCCACCTGCATCTGGGCGTACTGGGTGCTCCAGCGCTTGAGTTGGCGCTCGATATACCCCTGGTGACGGCCGAGGTCGCCCAGCCCGACCGCATCGGGCTCGACGGCATGGAGTGCGGCCAGTGTGTCGGCCATGTGGTCGCCCACCGATCGGCGCGTCACCTCGTCGAAGGCCTGCTCGGCTTCGGTGGCGTTGCGCAGTATGTGGCCCTCGACGAATTCCATCACGAAGAAGGGGCGCTCGTTGACCTGCTCGTCGGTGCACAGGCCGATGGTCTTGGGCACGGGGATCCCGGCCGGGCCCAGCGAGTGCATGAGGCGGTGCTCGCGCACCATGTCATGGGCGGTGGGGAGCACATGGTGCACGGGCGGCCGGCGCAGCGCCCAGGCTCGTCCGGTGGCGTCCTCCACCCGGAAGGTCAGATTGGAGCGACCGCCGGCGATCAGGGTGAACTCGAGGGGGGCGACGACGCCAGGAACGTGGGCAACGAACCAATCGGTCACGTTGGCGACATGGATACCCTCGGGCGACATTGACACGGCTACCGACGCTAATCGAGCCCGAAGAGGGTGGTACGAGCGGGGGGCGCTCCCGGGCCAGGCGCTGACTAGCCTCAGTACGCAATGGACGTGACTGATGCCAGCTTTCAAACCGCCGTGGTGGCCCGGAGCGCCGAAGTTCCGGTCGTCGTCGACCTCTGGGCCCCCTGGTGTGGCCCCTGCACCACTCTCGGACCCATGCTGGAACGAGCGGTGGCCGCAACCGATGGAGCCGTTGAACTGGCCAAAGTCAACGTCGACGAGAATCCGCGCATCTCCCAGACCTTCGGGGTCAAGTCCATCCCGGCCGTCTTCGCCATCTCCGGGGGCCAGGTGGTCGACCAGTTCATCGGCGCCCTGCCCGAAGAGCAGGTCACTGCGTTCGTGCAGAAGCTGGCGCCCGAAGCCAGCGAAGCCGATCAGTTGGCGGTCGCGGGCGACGAGGTTTCGCTCCGGCGGGCGCTCGAGCTCGAGCCCGGGCACGTCGCGGCCACCGAAGCGCTGGCTCGGATCTTGATCGACCGGGGCGAGGCCACCGAGGCCCTGGCGGCATTGGCGCGCGTGCCCGAGACACCCGCCATTCGGGCGCTGGCGGCCGAGGCCCGTCTCTTGGAGAGCGGGGTCTCAGTGGCAGAGGTCGAAGGCGGCGAGGTCGAGGCCCGACTCGACGCGCTGCTCGACTCGGTGCGGGACGACGACGCGGCCCGCCAGGAATTCGTCGACCTGCTCGAGACGTTGGGTCCCGACGACCCGCGCACCACCACGTACCGCCGCGCCCTGGCCACCCGCCTGTTTTGATGAGCGGGCCGCCCGCCGCGGCGCGCGGCGTACCCGCGATGTCGCCCGCACCAGGCGCCGATCCACTGCGCACACTCGCCGCCCCCGGCGCGGTGGCCACCCAGGCGCCGGGTCAGCCGCCGGGTCAGCCGCCGGGTCAGGCGCCGGGTCAGGCGCCGGGTCACGTGCTCGGCCTCGGTGGCCGCCAACACGATCTGACGCACCGGGCTCTGATCATGGGCATCCTGAACCGGACGCCCGACTCCTTCTACGACAAGGGAGCCACCTACGAGCTCGACGCCCTTTATGCACGGGCGGAACAATTGGTGGTCGAGGGCGTCGACATCCTCGATATCGGCGGCGTCAAGGCCGGACCCGGACCCGACGTGTCCGAGAGCGAGGAGATGGAGCGGGTGGTGCCGGTGGTGACGGGGCTGGTCGATCGGTTCGATGTCCCGGTCTCGGTCGACACCTGGCGGGCCTCGGTGGCCCGAGCCTCGTACGCCGAGGGTGCGCTGATGGGCAACGACATCAGCGGGTTCGCCGATCCCGACTACCTGGCCGCCGCGGCCGAATACGGGGCCGCCGTGGTGGCGACCCACATTCGCCTCGCCCCGCGCGTGGCCGATCCCGATCCGCGCTACGACGACGTGGTGGTCGAGGTGGGCGACTTCCTGGTCCGCCGGGCCGAGCGGGCGCGGAGGGCCGGCATACCGCCCCAGCGCATCGTGATCGACGCCGGGCTCGATCTCGGCAAGACGGCGGCCCAGTCCCTCACCCTCCTGCGGGCGTCGTCGACCCTGGCCGGGCTCGGCTATCCCCTCCTGCTCTCCGCGTCGAACAAGACGTTCCTCGGCGTCACGCTGGGTCTGGATATCACCGAGCGTCGCGACGCTTCCCTCGCCGCGGCGGCACTCGGCCTCTCCTGGGGCTGCCGCATTCTGCGCGTCCACGACGTGAGGGGAACGTGCCGTGTCCGGGACGCGCTCGCCGCCGTGAGCGAGGCGGAATGAGCACGACGCGGTTGCCCGGGGCAACGAGCACGGGCCGATGAGGGAACCGCAATGAGCAAGGGACCGCAATCGGGGGCGTACCTGGTCAAGGGCGAGGACGCCTCACTGGTGGCCCAGGCGGTGCGGACGCTCTTGGCCGAGGTGGTGGGGGACCGGGACCATTCGCTGGTGGTCGAGGAGCTCGGGGGCGGTCCGGGCGACGACTTCGATGCCGGCTCGGTGGTGGACGCCTGCATGACGCCGCCGTTCCTCGTCGACCGGCGCGTCGTGGTGGTGCGCGACGCCGGGCGGATCCCCGCGTCCGACGCGCCGCGGCTGGTCGATGTCGTGAACGACCCGTTGCCCTCGACCGTGCTCATCCTGGTCGGTGGCGGCGGGACGGTCCCCGCCGCGCTGGTCAAGGCCATCACCGCGTCGGGCCAGGTCATCGATGCCACCGTCAGCCGGGCCGGCGACCGCAAGGCCTGGTTGGGCGAGCATCTGCGCCACGGACCGGTGAATCTCGAGCCGAAGGCGGCCCAACGATTGGGGCAGCACGTGGGGGAGGACCTGTCGCGGGTGGAGGGCCTGCTCGGGGCGCTCTCGGCCGCGTACGGGCAGGGTGCCCGCATCAGCGTCGAGGATCTCGAGCCGTACCTCGGCGAGGCCGGGAACGTCCCGCGTTACGAGCTGACCGACGCCATCAGCCGCGGCGAGCCCGCCGCCGCCCTCGGCGTCCTGCACCGCATGTTCGAGGCCGGAGGCCTGAGCGCCGTCGAGGTCCTGGCCACCTTGAACCGCACCTACGCCCAACTGCTGACCCTCGATGGAGCCGCGGTGTCGGGAGAGCGCGAGGCCGCGGCGTTGCTCGGCTCGGCTCCGTTCGTGGCCAAGAAGGCACTGGAGCAATCACGTCGGCTGGGAAGCGCGCGCATCGCGCAGGCCATCGTGTTGCTGGCCGAGGCCGACCTCGACGTCAAGGGAGGCACCGGGTTGGCGCCCGAATTGGTGCTCGAGATCGCGGTGGCCCGGCTGAGCCGGCAGACGCGGCAGACCCGGCCGCGGGCCTCGAGCGGCGCGCCGCGGTAGGCCGCACGCCGTGTTCGAGACGCCCGATGACGTGCGCCGACTCCAGCACCTCCTCGATGTCAGCGCGGCGCAGGCCGGCCCGCACCTGCGTAGCATCATCACGGAGGAGCGGCGGGTCGATGCGGCCGGGCTCTGCGCGAAGCTCCAGGGCATGTGCCTCCTGGTGGTCGCTACGGTGACCGCTGACGGCCGGCCGCTGGCGGGGCCGGTCGATGGCTACCTTCTGGGCGGTTCCTTCTACTTCAGCTCGGGCCGGGATTCTGTGCGCATGCGCCACCTGGCCGCCCGTCCGGGAGTCAGTGCCACCCATCTCCCCGCCGAGGACTTCGCGGTGACGGTGCACGGCCGGGCCGAGCTCTTCGAGATAGACGACCCCGCCCACGCCGTGCTGCGCAAGGCCATGCTCGACTACTACCTGCCCCGCCAGGGGCCCGAGTTCGAGACATGGCTCGACAGCGCGGACGCTCTGGGGGCCCGCATCGTGCCCGACAAGATGTTCACCTTCGAGTTGACTGAGTTGCCGTGACCTGAGTTGCCGTGACCTGAGTTGCCGTGACCTGAGTTGCCGTGACCTGAGTTGCCGTGACCGGGGTTGCCGTGACCTGAGTTGCCGTGACCGGGCCGGCGCGGTCGCAGTCAATCGGCAGAGATGGTGCCGCGGCTGTACTGTCTGGGACATGGCCTACCAGATCGACCTCTCCAAGATCTGGCTGTTCTCGAGCTGCTCGGCGAAGGAGCTCAACACGATCCGCAAGGCCCTCGAGGCTGAGATCGTGTCACCGGGCAAAGTGCTGTGCACACAGGGAGATCCCGGCAACGAGTTCTACTTCATCGTCGCCGGGGAGGCGTCGGTGAAGCGCAACAATCGCCGGACGGCGGTGCTCGGACCCGCCCAGTACTTCGGCGAGCTGGCCCTGCTGGACCGCGGTCCCCGCTCGGCCACCGTGACCGCCGAGACCGAGATGGAGCTCCTCATCCTGAGTCAGCGCGAGTTCCACAAGATGCTCGACACCATCCCCACCCTGGGGAGCAGGTTGCTGGCCGTCATGGCGACCAGGCTCAGGGAAGCGGACGCCAAGGCTTTCAACTAGGACGCCCGGCGGGCTGGCCGGACCCGCCGTGCGGAGACCAGCGTGGTCCGGGGTCCCCAACATCGGTGCCGCGCTGCGGCGACCCGCTCGACGAGACCTCCTCCGAAGAGGACGAGTCCTACTCGGCCGAGGCGGCCTCCAGGGCGGCGATCCGGCGGACCAGCCGGGACTTGTGGTTGGCCGCGGTGTTCTTGTGGATGACGCCGCGGGCAGCGGCCTTGTCGATCCGCTTCACGGCCAGGCGCAATTCCTCCGCGCTGTCCTCGGACCCCGTCTCGGCCGCGGTGACGGCGTTCTTGGTCCGGGTCCGCAGCTCGGCCCGCACCGACTTGTTGCGCAGCCGGCGCTTCTCGTTCTGGCGGTTCCGCTTGATCTGGCTCTGGATGTTGGCCATGAAGATGTCCTCGGTAGATTCGAACGGGCCGCCCCGTAGAGGGAGGGCGGCGGGCAAATGCCGCGTCGTGGGCCGGGGCCCATTGGTGCGGAGGAAAACTGTAGCAGGTCGGGACCCCAATTCGACCCCGGACCGGGCGCCGCGGGCCGCGGCGCCGCCGAGACGAGGTGGCCGGAGAGGGCGCCGTTGCCCGGTACGATCGACGGACCGTGCCGCTCCCCGCAACCGCCAGTGGACCTGCAGCCATTGAGCGGATAAGGAACTTCTCCATCATCAGTCACGTCGACCATGGCAAGTCGACCCTGTCGGACCGCATTCTGGAGATGACCGGGGCCGTCGACCCCCGCCTGATGCGCGAGCAGTACCTCGACTCCATGGACATCGAGCGCGAGCGGGGCATCACCATCAAGGCCCAGAACGTCCGCGTGCTCTTCGACCACCATGTCCTGCACCTGATCGACACTCCGGGCCATGTCGACTTCGGCTACGAGGTCAGTCGCTCCCTCGCCGCCTGCGAAGGGGCGGTGCTGCTGGTCGACGCCTCCCAGGGGATCCAGGCCCAGACCCTGGCCAACTGCTACCTGGCCCTCGAGAACGACCTCGAGATCGTGGCCGTGCTCAACAAGATCGACCTGCCGGCGGCCGACCCCGAGCGTTGCGCCCTCGAGATCGAGCACGTGCTGGGCCTCCCGGCCGACGAGGTGTTGCGGATCTCCGCCAAGACGGGCGAGGGGGTCGACACCCTCCTCCGGGCCATCATCGACCGGGTGCCGCCGCCCCAGGGCGACGCCGGGTCCCCGCTGCGGGCACTCATCTTCGACTCCTCCTATGACCAGTACCGGGGCGTGGTCAGCTCCATCCGCATCGTCGAGGGCACGCTCGAGGCGGGAGCCCGGCTCCGGTTCATCCAGGCCAATGCCGTCCACGACATGGAGGAGGTGGGCGTGCGCACGCCGGTGGGCGTCCCGGTGGAACGACTCGGCCCAGGCGAGGTGGGCTATCTCATCGCCGGGATCAAGGATGTCGGCGAGGCGCGCTCGGGGGAGACGGTGACCACGGCCAGCCGCGGGGCGAGCGAGGCCCTGGCCGGCTACAAGGATCCCAAGCCGATGGTCTTCTGCGGCCTCTACCCGGTCGACGGGGACGAGCTGCCCGACCTGCGCGACGCCCTCGACAAGCTGAAGCTCAACGACGCCAGCTTCACCTTCGAGCCCGAGTCCTCCCATGCCCTGGGCATCGGCTTCCGCTGCGGCTTCCTCGGCCTGCTCCACATGGAGATCGTGCGCGAGCGGCTCGAGCGCGAGTTCGACCTCTCCCTCATCGCCACCGCGCCGAGCGTGGCCTACCGGGCCTTCCTGACCGACGGGTCGGAGATCGACGTGGACAACCCGACCGAGCTGCCCGATGCCAGCCGCATCGACCATATCGACGAGCCGATGCTCACCGCCACCATCCTGACCCCCTCGGAGTACACCGGGACCGTGATGGAGCTCTGCCAGGGCAAGCGGGCCGAGATGACCCGCATGGAGTACCTCTCACCCGAGCGGATCGAGCTGGTGTACACCATCCCCTTGGCCGAGGTCGTGCTGGACTTCTTCGATCAGCTGAAGAGCCGGACCAAGGGCTACGCCAGCCTGGACTACGAGCCGGACACCTATGCCACGGCCAACCTGGTCCGGGTCGACATCCTCATCAACCACGCCAACTGCGACGCCTTCTCGACCATCGTGCACCGGTCCTCCGCCGACGGGTACGGCCGGCGCATGGCCGAGAAGCTGCGCGAGCTCATCCCGCGCCAGCTCTTCGACGTGCCCATCCAAGCCGCCATCGGGGGGCGCATCGTGGCCCGCGAGACGGTCAAGGCCAAGCGCAAGGACGTGCTGGCCAAGTGCTACGGCGGTGACATCACCCGCAAGCGCAAGCTCCTCGAGAAGCAGAAGGAGGGCAAGAAGCGCATGAAGAACATCGGGCGGGTCGAGGTGCCCCAGGAGGCCTTCATCTCGGCGCTCAAGCTCTCCGACTGACGCGCCAGCTCCCGGATTGCATGGGCCGGCCCCAGGCCTCAATGGCCCGGTCGAGTTCGGGCCCGGGGCGCCACCGGGTCCGGTCCGGGGGCGCCACCGGGGTCCGGGTGCGGGTCGTCCCCGGGGTGGTCGGAAGAGTCGGGCTGGCACTCGGTAGACTTGAGTGCCAGGCGGCGGCCCCGACGGCCACCGTGACACAAGGATTGCCGGACCCGAACCATGACCACTGACCACCACCAGGTTGCTCCAGACGCGGCGAACGCCGAGCCCGGACACGTCCTGGCCGATCGGCGGGCCGCCATCCTCGAAGCGGTGGTCACCGAGTACATCGGCACGGCCGAACCCGTCGGGTCCTCCCATGTGGCCAGTGCGCCGGGGGTGCAGGTGTCGTCGGCCACCGTGCGCTCCGAGATGGTGGCGCTCGAGCGGGACGGGTACCTGGAGCAGCCCCACACGAGCGCCGGCCGCATCCCGACCGACAAGGGGTACCGCTTCTTCGTGGACCATCTGACCGAGCCGGGCGTGCTCGGCCCGACCCAGCACCTCCAGGTCATCAATTTCTTCGACCAGGTGCACGGGGAAATGGAGGAGATGCTCGAGCGGGCCACGGGGCTGCTGTCCGAGCTCACCTCCTATGCCGCCGTGGTGGTCGGCCCGTCGCACGACACGGCCACCATCCGCTCGGTACAGGTGGTCGGCCTGGGGCCGCGGCTCGCGCTCCTGGTCGTCGTCCTCTCCGACGGCGCGGTGGAGAAGCGGACGATCGAGCTCGACCAGGAAGTCACCGACGACGTGCTGGCCCAGAGCGGGGCCCTGCTCGCCCAGCACCTGGTCGGGCGCACCTCGGTGGCCGGCTGGCTGGTGCCGAGCAGCGGGAGCGCCGACGTCGACCGGGTGGTGAACGCGGCTGCCACGGCCTTCGGGCTCATGGGTGGCGCCATCGAATCCGATCAGGTTTTCGTGGGCGGTCCGGCCCGTCTGGCCGAGTCCTTCGACGCCGTCGAGACCGTGCGCTCGGTGCTGGGGATCCTGGAGCAACAGCTGGTGGTGGTGACGCTGCTGCGCGACGTCTTGAGCCGCGGCCTGTCGGTGGCCATCGGCGCCGAGCACGGCTACGAGCCGCTGGCCTCGTGTGCCGTCGTGGTGGCCCCGGTCTCGGCGGAGGGGCGGGAGCTGGGCGCCGTCGGCCTGCTCGGCCCGACCCGGATGGACTACCCGCGCGCGCTGGCGGCGGCGCACGTGGTGGGCGAACGCCTGGGGGAACGCCTCGGCGAGACCGGCCGCGCCGCGCCGGACGGATCGGGAGGACACGATGGCCGGAGTTGACGGGCTGGGCGATCTCTACGCGCTCCTCGGCGTGAGCCGGGACGCGTCCGACGACGAGATCAAGCGGGCGTACCGGGCGCGGGCCCGAGAGCTGCATCCCGACACCAACCCGGGGGACGCCGCCGCCGAAGCCAAGTTCAAAGAGGTGTCGGTGGCCTACGAGGTGCTGCGCGATCCCGAGCAGCGGGCCCGCTACGACCGCTTCGGTCCCGAAGGCGTGTTCGGCGCTGCCGCGGGCCCGGGCGGGTTCGGTTTCGAGGGCGGCATCGGCGACATCTTCGAGGCGTTCTTCGGGCAGATGGGCGGGACCGGTGGGCGGCGCGGACCGGCGCCCGGGGCCGATGCCGAAGTGCGCCTGGACCTCGCGTTCGCCGAAGCGGCCTTCGGCGCCCGCAAGGAGATCACCGTCCGCCTCCCCACGACGTGTGGCACCTGCTCGGGCCGCGGCACCGCGCCGGGCACCGATCCCATCACCTGCGTCGAGTGCGCCGGTGCGGGCGAGCTGCGCCGGGTGCGCCAGTCGTTGCTGGGCCAGGTGGTCACCAGCGTCGCCTGTTCCCGCTGCGGCGGCACGGGGCAGGTCATCCCCGACCCCTGCGCGGACTGCCGGGGGGACGGTCGCCGGACCGAGGAGCGGACCTTCACCGTCGAGGTGCCGGCCGGGGTGGAGGCCGGATCGACCCTCCGGTTGGCCGACCGGGGCGCGGCCGGCCAGCGCGGCGCGCCCAACGGGTCGCTCTTCGTGCACCTGGCCATCGCCCCCGACCCGCGCTTCGAGCGTAGCGGCGACGACCTGCACGCCACCGTGACCATCGGGCTGGCCCAGGCCGCCCTGGGTACCGAGTGCGAGGTGGAGACCCTGGAGGGGACCCACGTGGTGACCGTGGGCGCCGGCACCCAGTACGGCCACGTGCACAAGATCAAGGGCGAGGGCGTGCCCCACCTACGCGGGCGGGGCCGGGGTGACCTCTACGTCCACGTCGTGATCGAGACGCCGGGCGGCCTGAGCGACGTCCAGGACGAGCTCCTGCGGCAATTCGCGGCGGCCCGGGGCGAGCAGGTGTCCCCGCCGGGCGGCGGCGGCGAAGGGGTGTTCTCCCGCCTCCGATCCGCCTTTGGCTAGGGCGCGGCGGGGCGGAGGCGACCACGCGGCGATCGGCGTGCGCGCCGCCGCGGCGGCCCAGGTGTTCGTGGACGACCCGTCGCGGCCCGCACTCAGCACCGAGGATGCCCACCACCTGTCGCGCGTCCTGCGGCTCCGGGCGGGCGAGGAGGTCATCGTCAGCGACGGGGCGGGTCGCTGGGCCCGCACGCGCTGGCGGGGTGGGGAGACCCCCGGCCTCGACGCACTCGACGGTGCCCCGGGCCCCGGGGGGGATGGCGCCGTGCAGTTCGAGGAAGCGTCGCTCCCGGCCCTGACGGTTGCGTTCGCGCCCACCAAGGGTGAGCGCCCCGAATGGGTGGTGCAGAAACTGACCGAGCTCGGACTGGACCGGATCGTGCCCCTCCAGAGTGAGCGGAGCGTGGTGCGCTGGGACTCCGACCGCAACGCGGCCACGCTGGCGCGCCTGCGCCGGGTGGCTCGGGAGGCGGCGGCCCAATGCCGCCGGGTCCGGCTGCCCGAGGTCACCGACGTGGCGCGCTTCGGTGACCTGGCCACCCTCGGGGCGCCGGGGACCGTGGTGCTGGCCCAGCTGTCCGGCGACCGGCCCCGCGATGACCAGGTGGTGGTGGCGGTGGGGCCCGAAGGCGGGTGGAGCGCGCCGGAGCTGGGGGCCGGTCTGCCCACGGTGGGCTTCGGCCTGAGCGTGCTGCGGGCCGAGACGGCCGCCGTCATGGCCGGAGCGCTGATGGTGTCGTTACGGACCGGTACGGTGGCGCCGGTGGGAGACGTATCCTGATGGCAGACGGCCCAACCTGGCTCAGCTCCAAGGAGGCCGCCGCCCGTCTGGGTATCACCCTGCGCAGCCTGTACCGGTTCATTGACGAGGGTGACCTGGCGGCCTATAAGTTCGGACGGGTGATCCGGCTCAAGGACGAAGACGTCACTCGCTACATTGAATCGTGCCGGATCGAGCCGGGCCAACTGGAGCACCTCTACCCACCACTGAAGGGCGGCGACGCCGACGCATGAGTGCCGACGCATGAGGGCTGACCTATGAGGGCTCGACGCATGAGGGCTGACGTATGAGCGGGGACGTCGTGGCCGACGTGGCGGCCGGTGGAGTGGACGGACGTGTGAGTGACTGCCTCTTCTGCGGCATCGTGGCGGGCGAGGTGCCCGCAGAGATCGTGCACAGCACAGAGAACACCGTGGCCTTCAAGGACATCGCGCCGGTGGCGCCGTTGCACGTGCTCGTGGTGCCGCGCCGCCACATCGCCGACGCCTCGGTGGTCGGGCCTGCGGACGGAGAGGTGCTGGCCGAGATGATGATGGCGGCTCGAGCGGTGGCCCACGAGGCGGGCGTGGCCGGGCCGGACCGGGGCTACCGGCTCGTGTTCAACGTCGGGCCCGACGCCATGAACTCCGTGCCGCACCTGCATCTCCACGTGCTCGGGGGCGAGCCCCTGCACGGACACCTGGCCTTCGCGTGACCACCGCCACCCACGCCGAGTGCCTCGTCCCGGGCAACCACCTCATGGCGGGACTGCTGGGGACGCGCGACGAGCTCCTGCGCCAGGTGGAGCAGGCCTTCCCCGACGAGAGGATCGCCGTGCAGGGAAACCGGATCTCGGTCGAGGGGCCCGGGGCGGACCAGGTGGTGCGACTCTTCGACGAGCTCATCCTGCTGCTGCAGGCCGGGCAGAGCCTCGATGGCTCCATTCTGGCCCGGACCATCGACATGGTGCGCGACGACATCCGACCGAGCGAGGTCCTGCGATCCGAGGTGGTGCGCGGCGCCGGCGGCAAGACGGTGCGTCCCAACACGGCCGGGCAGAAGCGCTACACCGACGCCATCGCGCAGAACATCATCACGTTCGGGATCGGCCCGGCGGGGACGGGGAAGTCGTATCTCGCCGTGGCCCAGGCCGTCCACGCGCTGCAGTCCCGTCAGGTGGCGCGCATCATTTTGACCAGGCCGGCCGTGGAGGCGGGGGAGCGGCTGGGATTCCTTCCCGGCGACCTCATGGCCAAGGTCGACCCTTACCTGCGCCCGCTCTACGACGCCCTCTACGACCTGCTCGAACCCGAGGGGGCCCAACGGCTGCTGGACCGGGGCACGATCGAGGTGGCCCCACTGGCCTTCATGCGCGGCCGCACGCTCAACAACTCCTTCATCATCCTCGACGAGGCGCAGAACACGACGCCTGAGCAGATGAAGATGTTCCTGACCCGCATCGGCTTCGGGTCGCGCTGCGTGGTGACGGGCGACGTGACGCAGGTGGACGTGCCGGGGGGGCGCTCGGGCCTGCTCGGGCTGGAGCCCGTGCTCGCCGCGGTCGAGGACATCGCCTTTGTGCACCTGACCCGGCGTGACGTCGTCCGGCACAAGATCGTGGCTGACATCGTCGACGCCTACGAGATCGCGGAAGGGCGGGCAGGACCCACCTCGTGACCATCGACGTCTTCGCCGCCGATGAGCAAGAGGACCACCCGATGGCCGTGGGCCAGTGGAGCAGATTGGCCCGGCGGGTCCTGGCCGCCCGGGGAGTCAAGGGGGAGACCGAGGTCTCGCTGCTCTTCGTCGACGAGGAGGCGATGGCCGCCCTCAATCAGCAGTTCCTGGGCCAGAGCGGGCCGACCGACGTGCTGTCGTTCCCCATCGAGGACGAGCCCGGGCCGACCGGTCGTTCGCCTGACCTCGGGGGGAGCGGACCGGGCGGCTCGCCCGAGGAGGGGACATTGACCCTGCTCGGCGACGTGGTGATCTGCCCGGCGGTGGCCGCCCGCAACGCGGCCGAGCACGAGGTGTCCCTCGACGACGAGGTGGCGTTGCTGGTCGTCCACGGCCTCCTCCACCTCCTGGGCCTCGACCACGAGGACGACGCCGAGGCCGAACGCATGGAAGCGCTCGAACAGGTACTGCTCGCCCGCTACTACCGGGCCCAGGTCCCCGAACCTTGACCGCCACCACCGGGTTCCACTCGGTTGACCTGGTGTACCTGGTCGTCATCGCCGTCCTCCTGGTGGCGTCGGGCGTTCTGGCCATGGCCGAGACCAGCCTGGTGCGCATGAACCGGATCAAGGCCAAGACCCTGGTGGACGACAAACGGCGCGGCGCCCGCCAGCTGGCCCGACTCATCGAGCACCCGGCCCAGTTCCTCAACCCGATCCTGCTGCTGGTCCTTATCTGCCAATTGGTGTCGGCCACCCTGGTCGGTGTGGTGGCCGAGCACCTCCTCGGCGGCATCGGGGTCCTGGTGGGCGCCGTCTTCGAAGTGGTGGTGATCTTCGTCTTCTTCGAGGCCGTGCCCAAGAACTGGGCCGTGCACAATCCCGACCGGGCCGCCCTGCTGAGCGCCCCCCTGGTGGCCGCCGTGGTGCGGTTCCCCCCATCCGCTTCGTGTCCTCCCTCCTCATCGGGCTGGCCAACCTGATCATCGGGAGCTCCGATGAGAGCGACGGGGGGATCCGGCCCTCGTACATCACCGAGTCCGAGCTCAAGGCCATGGCCGACGTGGCCCACGAGGAGAACGTGATCGAGCACGAGGAGCGGACGTTCATCCATTCGATCATCGACTTCGGCGACACGGTGGCCCGCGAGGTCATGGTCCCGCGGCCCGACATGGTGACCGTCAGTGCCGAGACCACCGTGACCGGTGCGCTGGAGGCCGCCCTGGCGGCCGGCTACAGCCGCATGCCGGTGTACGAGAACCAGATCGACGACGTCGTCGGCATCACCTACACCAAGGACCTCGTCCGGGCGGAACGGGTGGGCCGGGGCGAGATGCCGGTGCGGGGCAGCGCCCGGCCCGCGGTGTTCATCCCCGAGTCCAAGGAGGTGTCAGAGCTCCTGCGCCAGATGCAGGAGGAGAAATTCCACATGGCCATCGTGGTCGACGAGTACGGCGGGACGGCCGGGCTGGTCACCCTCGAGGACCTCCTCGAGGAGCTGGTGGGCGAGATCGTCGACGAGTTCGACGTGGAGGAGCCGAGCGTGGAGCGCCAGGCCGACGGATCGGTGGTGGTCAGCGCCCGCTACGCGGTCGACGACGCCGACGACCTGCTGGGCGCCGAACTGCCCCACGGCCCGTGGGACACGGTGGGCGGCCTCATGCTCGACCGGGCCGGCCGGGTGCCCGACGCGGGCGACTCGGTCGAGGTCGACGGGTTCCGCCTCACCGCCCTGGACGTGCGGGGGCGGCGGATCGGCCGGGTGCGGATCGAGGCGACGGCGCCCTCCTCCGGCTCCGACGGGGAGGGCTGATGCGCTCGGGGTTCGTGGCCGTGGTCGGGCGCCCCAACGTCGGCAAGTCGACGCTGGTCAACGTCATGGTGGGGACCAAGGTGTCGATCACGTCCTCGCGTCCCAACACCACCCGCCACCGCATCCTGGGCGTGCTGCACCGACCCGGCGCCCAGGTCGTCTTCGTCGACACGCCCGGGCTCCATCGTCCCCGCAGCACCCTCGGGGCCCGGCTGAACGAGACGGCCACCAGCGCGCTCAGCGACGTCGACATGATCCTGGTCCTGGTGGACGCCACGGCCCCGGTGGGCCCGGGTGACCGCACCGTGCTCGAACGTGCCCTGCGCGAGGTGCGGCGCGGCGACGACGACGAGGCGCCGGCCCTGACGGTGGTGGTGAACAAAGTGGATAAAGCCAAGGGGGACCAGGTCATAGAGCGACTGGTCTCGGTGAAGGCGGCCGTCGAAGCCATCGTCCCGCTGGACTCGGTGGAGTACTTCCCGGTCTCCGCCCGCAGCGGGCGCGGGGTCGACGAACTGACGACGCACATCGTGGACTCCCTGGCCGAGGGACCACCCTTCTTCCCCGACGACGTGGTGACCGACACCCCCGAGGCGCTCTGGGTGGCCGAGCTGGTGCGCGAGCAGCTGCTGTCCCGGACCCGTGACGAGCTACCCCACTCGATCTCCTGCCGGGTCACCGAGTGGGAGTGGCCCCATATCCGCTGCGACATCATTGTGGAGCGGGACTCCCAGAAGGGCATCGTCATCGGCAAGGGGGGCGAGGTCCTCAAAGCGGTGGGCATCGCCGTGCGCGAGACGCTGGCCGATGGCGCCTACCTGGAGCTCCACGTCAAGGTCGAGAAGCACTGGCAGGACCGCGACGAGATGCTCAACCGCCTGGGCTACTGACCGGCCCGGCGGCTGGCTCCGGCCCTTTCTGGGCCAGCGCCCGGCGCAGGAACTCGGCCACCTGTCCGCGCTCGACGGTGCGCCGCATCGGTGGGAGCGCCGCCAGGAGGACGTCGCGGTAGCTGGCGGTGGCCAGGCGCGGATCGAGGACGGCGACCACGCCCCGGTCCTCGGCGGTGCGGATGAGCCGCCCCGACCCCTGGGCCAGCAGGGTGGCCGCACGGGGGAGGTCGACCAGGGAGAAGGCACGGCCACCCGCCCGAGCCCGCCGGGCCTGCAGGAGCGGGTCGTCGGGGCGTGGAAAGGGCAGGCGGTCCAGGGTGACCAGGGACAGGGCGCGACCGGGGATGTCGACCCCCTGCCAGAAGCCCAGGGTGGCGAAGAGGCACGAGGTCTCGTCCTCGGCGAACTCGGCCAGGAGACGCCCCTTGGGCAGATCGCCCTGGAGCAGGAGGGCGTAGGGCAGGTCGGGGGCCAGCGCGGCGGCCGCCGCCTCCGTGGCCCGGCGACTGGTGAACAGGGCCAGCGTGCGACCACCGGCGGCGGCGATCAGAAGGGCCAGCTCCTCGTGAAGGGCGGACTCGGCCTCAGGGGCCCGGCGGTCGGGAAGGTGGCGGGCCACAAAGAGCAGCGCGTGGGCGCGATAGTCGAAGGGGCTGCCCACGTCCTGCTGCGCGGTGGCGAACCGGTCCAGGCCCACCCGCTCGATCAGGCGGGGCGGCACGGTGGCGCTGGTGAGGACGGCCGTGACCTCGCCCCACAGAGCCGCGGCCAGGGGAGGCCCCACGTCGATGGGCGAGAGGCGGAGCCGGGGGTTGCGACGGGACCCGTCGACCCACGCCACCTCGCCCTCGTTGCGGCCCAGCAGCCGGTGCAGGTCGTCGGCCAGGTTGGCGGCGGACCCGACGGCCCTGGTCTTGCGGCTGGCCCGCTCCGGGGACCCGCCTTCCCCGCCGAGGAGCGTCGGATCGGGATCACGGCGCCGCAGCGCGTCGACCACCCGCCGGGCCAGATCACCGCAGCGGGCCAGCAGATCGGCCAACGGGCGATCGTCGACCGGGGGATCCGCGTCCTCATGGAGGACCCGGGTCCCCACCCGGTCCGCCAGGAGCTGCCCCAGCTCGTCGCCGGCACTGGCCAACGAGGTCAGCCGATCGGTGTCGCCCTCGCGCACCAGCGGGCGGGCTGCCGCGGCGAGGGCCCGGAATCGGCCCGGGGTGACCTCGGCCCCCAGGGCCGAGGTCATCACCTCTTCGAGCTCGTGGGTCTCGTCGAAGACGACCACGTCGTGATCGGGCAGCACCGAACTGCCGCTGGCCAGATGGGCCCCGTACAGGTGGGTGTTGACCACCACGACGTCGGCGGCCGCGGCCTGGTCACGCGCCGCCTCGGCAAAGCACCGGTTGCCCGAAGGGCAATTGAAGGCCCCCGGGCACTCCCGGGGCCCGACGCTCACCATGCCCCAGGCCCGGGAGCTGGGTTCAAAGCGCAAGTCGGCCCGGTCGCCGCTGGACGTCCTCTCCGACCAGGCCAGCAACGTGCGCACCTCGTCGACCAGGCCCTCGGGGGCGCGGTCGGTGGTCCCAGGACCCCCCGCCTGGCTCCCCGCCCGCCCCCCTGTCTGACCCCCCGCCTGGCTCCCGGCCAATCGCTCACCCCCACCCTCGGCCGCCATATCGCTCCCGGAGCTCTCACTCTCGCCCAGGTCCGGCTGGATCCCGCCCTGCCCCACCTCGGCCACCCGCTGTCGGCAGATGTAATTGCTGCGGCCCTTGAGCACGGCAAAGGAGATCGGCGCACCGAGCCCGGCGGCCACCAGGGGCAGGTCCTTGTCCGCCAGCTGGTCCTGGAGAGCCTTGGTGGCCGTGGCCACCACCACCTTCTTGCCACTGAGCACGGCGGGGACGAGATAGGCCAGCGACTTCCCCGTTCCGGTCCCCGCCTGTATCACCAGATGCTCCCCGGTCACCAGGGATGCGCCGACGGCCCGGGCCATCTCCTGTTGCTGGGGCCGCTCCTCGCCACCGACCAGTTGCGCGGTGACCGTGGCCAGGGCCTCGACGGCGGCCCGGCCGGCCTCGACCGCCTCTGCCTCGACTCCGCTCTCGACTTCGGCCTCCACCTCGGTATCGAACCCGCTCTCGGCCTCGCCATCGACTCCGGTGGAGGCGTCTCGCTCGCCATCCCATTCCTGATCCACGCCCTGATCATGCCCGCACGGGCTGACGAGGCCGGCGCGGTAGGTTCAGCACGTGGCCACACCCGTCCCCGACCTGGGCGTCGATCCGGTTCCCGACGACCTCGACCGCACGCGGGTCCCGGTGCACGTGGCCTGCGTCATGGACGGGAACGGTCGCTGGGCCAGCGCCCGTGGCCTGCCCCGGACCGAGGGTCACGCCGCCGGTGAGGAGGCCCTGCTCGATGTGGTCAACGGGGCCCTCGAGATCGGAGTGCGCTGGCTTACGCTCTACGCCTTCTCGACCGAGAACTGGCGGCGGCCGGCGGACGAGGTGCGCTACCTCATGGGCTTCAACGAGTCGCTGCTCATGCGCCGCCGCGACGAGCTGAACGAGAAGGGCGTGCGCATCCGTTTCGCCGGGCGGCGGGACTGGCGGGTGCCGCGCCGGGTCCTGCGGCGTATGGACGAGTCGATCGAGCTGACCGAGCACAACCGCCGGATGACCATGACCATGGCGTTCAACTATGGCGGCCGGGCCGAGATCGTCGATGCCGTGAAGGCACTGGTGGCCGAGGGGGTCGCCCCGGACAAGGTGAGCGAGAAGGCCATCCGGCGCCATCTCTACTTCCCCGACATGCCCGACCCGGACCTGGTCGTCCGCACGTCGGGCGAGACGCGGATCTCGAACTTCTTGCTCTGGGAGATCGCGTACAGCGAATTGATCTTCCCCGATGTGCTCTGGCCCGACATGCGACGGGGACACCTGTACGAGGCGGTCATCGAGTACCAGCGGCGGGTGCGCCGCTTCGGTGCCGTGAACCCGTGACAATGAGGTAGATCGTGAAAATGAGTAGATCGTGAAAGTGAGTAGATCGTGACACTGGGGAGATGAGGATGAGCCGGGTTGCGCTGGCCGGCGGGGCCCTGGTCGTGGCCGGGCTCATCGTGCTGGTCGCCATCGGCTTCCACGACGCCCTGACCCCTCTGCTCACCATCGCCGCCCTGGTCATCCTCATCGGCGGGGGCAATCTCCTCTACGGCAAGAACTCGCACGGGGCCATGGCCCAGGCCCGCACCCGTCCGGCCCAGGAGGCGCAGAATCGGGCCATCGACGAGGCGCGGCGCCGGGCCGCCGACGAGGAGCAGCGCCGAGCCGTCGACGAGGTGCAGAACCGGGCCCTCGACCAGGGGACCGAGGGGTACGAGGGGTGAGCCTCTTCCGGGACACCGGGGTGGTGCTGCGCACGTACCGTCTCGGCGAGGCCGATCGCATCATCGTGTTCCTGACCGAGCGCCACGGCAAGGTGCGGGCCGTGGCCAAGGGGGTGCGGCGGACGCAGAGCAAGTTCGGGGCCCGTCTCGAGCCGTTGACCCACGTGGACCTCCTCCTGTGGCAGGGGCGCAGCGATCTCGACATCGTCAACCAGGTCGAGGTCATCGACACCTTTCGCCACGTGCGGGAGGATCTCTCCCGCGTGCCCAAGGGGATGGCGCTGCTCGAGGTGACCGACCAGATGGCCCAGGAACGCCACCCCGACCCGCGGCTCTACGCCATGCTGGTGGGCGCCCTCCGGGCACTGTCGGATACCGGGACCGACCCCACCCTGCTGGCGCCGGCGTTCTTCCTCAAGGCCCTCGTACTCGAGGGTGCCGCCCCCGTGCTCGATGCCTGTGCCTCCTGCGGGGAGCCCGACGGCTCCGTCGAACTGGTCGCCTTCGACCTGAGCGAGGGCGGGACGCTGTGTCGACGGTGTCGTCGGGGACGGCCGATGAGTGCGGCCGCCCTGGCCCTGCTCCGCCGCATCCTCGGCGGCGACCTGGCTTCCGTGCTGGCCGGGCCCCCGTCCGTCGGGGCCGACGAGGTGGCCGAGTTGGCGACCGAGGCCATGGAGGTGCACCTCGATCGCCGGATCCGCTCGGTGCGCTCTGCGGCCGGGCTCTGAGCTGAGCCGTCACCCGGCCATGACGCCGCCTCCTTTCGGCGTGTACGTGCACGTGCCGTTCTGCCGGGAGCGGTGCGACTATTGCGCCTTCGCCACCTACACCGACCGTGACCACCTCATGGAGCGCTACGCGGGCCGCGTGCGGGACCGAGCTGACGCGCCTGGCCGATGCCGGGGCGACGCCGCCGGCCACCAGCGTGTTCTTCGGCGGTGGCACACCCTCGCGGCTGCATCCCGAGCTCCTGGGCGCCATCCTGGACGCCATTCCCCGCCGTGCCGGCGCCGAGGTCACGGTCGAGTGCAACCCCGAAGACGCGGACCAGGTGCACCTGGGGGCCTACCGCCACGCCGGCGTGACCCGGGTCTCCTTCGGGCTGCAGTCCACCAAGGCACGCACGCTGGCCGGCCTGGGACGTCGCCACGTGCCCGATGCGGCCCGACGCATTGCCGATGCCGTCGGTCAGGCCGGCTTCGCCACCTGGAACCTCGATCTGATCTTCGGCGGTGCCGGTGAGAGCGACCGGGACTGGCGCAGCACGCTCGACGACGTGCTCGCCCTGTCGGCGCCGCCCCCGCACCTGAGTGCCTACGCGCTGACGGTCGAATCCGGGACGCCTCTGGCGCGGGACCGGCGCCGCCATCCGGACGAGGACATGCTGGCCCGCCGCTACCACGAGACCGACCGGGTGCTCACCGGAGCGGGCTACCGGTGGGAGGAGATTTCCAACTGGGCCCTCCCGGGGCACGACTGCCGGCACAACCACCTCTACTGGGACCAGGGGGACTACCAGGGTGTGGGGTCGGCCGCCCACAGCCACCGGGACGGCGTGCGCTGGTGGAACGTCCGCACGCCGGAGCGCTACATCAACGCGGTGGACCAGGGTCGGACCCCGGTGGCCGGCAGGGAGGTCCTCACCCCGGCTCAGCGCGACTTCGAAGCACTGGCGCTCGCCCTGCGGACACCACGCGGCGTGCCGTGGGAGGCCCTGGCCCACGACGCCGAGCTGGCCCCGCTGATCGACCACCGGGAGGGAAGAGCCGTCCTCACCGTGCGCGGGCGCCTCCTGGCCAACGAGGTCACCGCCAGGCTGCGGGAGGTCGCCGGCGTGACGGTGCCCTGAAAGCGACCCGGTAGTCTGCCCCGATGCCCGAAGACCCCCAGGCCGGTGCCGATGACCTGATGGAGAAGGTGATCCGACTCTGCCGGCACCGCGGCTTCATCTTCCCTTCCGCCGACATCTACGGGGGCTTTCGCTCCACCTACGACTACGGGCCGCTCGGGGTCAACATGCTGCGGAACGTCAAGAACTCGTGGTGGCGGTCCATGGTGCAGCTGCGCGACGACGTGGTCGGCCTTGACGCGGCCATCCTGTCGCCGCCGGCGGTGTGGGAGGCCTCGGGTCACCTGGCCACCTTCACCGATCCCCTGGTCGACTGCCGGAACTGCCACGAGCGCTGGCGCGCCGACAAGATCGACGGGACCTGCCCCAACTGCGGCTCGCACGACCTGACCGAGGCCCGCGCCTTCAATCTGATGTTCAAGACCCATGCCGGCCCGGTGGAGGACGAGGGCCACGTGGCCTATCTCCGTCCCGAGACGGCCCAGGGCATGTTCACCAACTTTGCCAACGTGCTCAATACGACCCGCAAGAAGCCGCCGTTCGGCATCGCCCAGGTGGGCAAGTCCTTCCGCAACGAGATCACGCCCCAGAACTTCGTGTTCCGCACCCGCGAGTTCGAGCAGATGGAGATGGAGTTCTTCGTGCCGCCGGCGGAGAGCCCGCAGTGGCACGAGTACTGGAAGGCCGAACGCCTGGCCTGGTACATCGAGCTGGGCATTCCCTCCGACCGGCTCCGGCTGCGCACGCACGCACAGGACGAGCTGTCCCACTACGCGCTGGGCACGGCCGACGTGGAGTTCCACTTCCCCTGGGGCTGGGACGAGCTCGAGGGCATCGCCAACCGGGGCGACTTCGACCTCCTGGCCCACACCAAGGCCTCGGGTGAGCGGCTGGACTATTTCGACCCGGTCACCAACGAGCGCTACGTCCCCCACGTGATCGAGCCGGCGGCGGGGGCGACGCGGACCATGATGGCCTTCCTGCTCGCCGCGTACGACGAGGACGAGGTGGGGGGCGAGACCCGCACCGTGCTGCGCCTGCACTGGCGGCTGGCGCCCTACCAGGTCGCGGTGCTGCCGCTCTCGAAGAAGGACCCGCTCGAGCCCTTCGCCCGCCAGGTGTTGGCCCGCCTCCAACCGCATTTCATGTGCGACTACGACACCACCCAGGGCATCGGCAAGCGGTACCGGCGCCAGGACGAAGTGGGCACGCCGTGGTGCGTCACCGTCGACTTCGATTCGCTGGAGGACGACGCGGTGACCGTGCGCGACCGGGACAGCACCGAGCAGGTGCGGGTGCCCATTGCCGATCTGGTGGCCGAACTGCAGCGTCGCGCCCAATGACGTCGGGCGGCGGAGGCCGGTTGTCGCGGCCATCGTCGTGGCCAGGTGTGAGCGCAGGGTGAACTCCGGCCGTTGAAGCGCATCGGCGCCCTCAGCTCGACCGGCGGTACTTCCACACGCTGAGCGGCACGAGGACGACGAGGAGCCCGACGATCCAGGCCAAGGCGTACCAGACCGAGCTGGTCGAGTGGTAGTAGCCACCGACCATGAGGGAGCGGGCGGCGTCGACGACGATGGAGACCGGCTGGTGTTTGGCGAAGGCCTGGAGCCACCCCGGCATCGTCTGGATCGGCACGAAGGCGGTGGAGGCAAAGGTGAGCGGGATCAAAATGGGGAAGGCCATGACCTGGGCGGTCTCGCTGTTGGGCGCCGCCAGCCCGATGGCGGCGAAACCCCAGCTCATTGAGTACGCGAACGCCAGCAGGATCAACGCGCCGAAGATGTAGTCCAGGACGCCCGGCCCGAGGCGGAAGCCGACCGCGAAGGCGACCACGGTCATGATCATTATCACCACGACGTTGCGCACCCCGTCGGCGGTGGTCCGCCCGGCCAGCACCGCCGAACGGGCCATGGGGAGCGCCCGGAAGCGCTCGATCAGGCCCTTCTGGAGGTCCTCGGACAGACCGACGGCGGTGCTCACCGCGCCGAACATGACGGCTTGCACGAAGATGCCCGGCATCATGTAGTCCACGTAGGGGACGCCGCCGGGAATCGGGATGGCGCCGCCGAAGACGTAGCGGAACAGCAGAACGAACATGACGGGCTGCAGGGTGGAGAAGAAGAGCGCCTCGGGGATCCGGGTGTACGCGATCAGGTTGCGCACGCTGACGGTGATCATGTCGGTGAACATCCAGCGCAGACGGTGGCCCGTCGGCGCCGGAGCGGTCACGGTCGGGACCGTGACGGACGTCACGCTCGTCACGGTCGTCATGCCGCGTCCTGCCCATCGCCTACGGTCTCGCTCCGGTCACGTCGCCCGCTCCGGCCCCGACCGCCGGGGGTGCCTTCCTCCTCGGGGACCTCTTGTTCTGCCTTGTGCCCGGTGAGGCTCAAGAAGACGTCGTCCAGGCTCGGCTCGCGCAGCGCCAACCCGGCCAGGGGGACGTGGGCGGCATCGAGGGTGCGCAGGACGTCCACCGCCACCGCCGGCCCGCTGTCCACCGTGAGCTCGACCGTGCTGCCGTCGATGTTCGGTGTGTGCTCCGACAGGGAGGCGATGAGCGAGGCCGCCTTCCTGGCCACGGCCGCGTCGCTCACGGTGACGGAGACCACCGAGGTGCCCAGCGTCGCCTTCAACTCCGATGGCGTGCCCTCGGCGATGACCTTGCCGTGGTCGACCACCACGATGTCGCGGCAGAGTCGATCGGCCTCCTCGAGGTATTGCGTGGTCAGGAGAACGGTCGTGCCCCCGCTGACCAGGTCCTCGATGACACCCCAGAGGTCCTGACGGCTCTGGGGGTCGAGGCCGGTGGTGGGCTCGTCGAGGAAGAGGACGGGTGGTTGGGCCACCAGGGCAGCCGCCAGGTCCAGCCGGCGTCGCATGCCGCCCGAGTAGGTCTTGAGCACACGGTCGCCGGCCTCGGTCAGGCCGAAGCCCTCGAGGAGCTCGTCGGACCGCCGGCGGACGTCCTTCCAGCCCATGTGGCTGAGCCGACCGACCATGCGGATGTTCTCGCGGCCGGTCAGGTTCTCGTCGACGGCGGCGTTCTGTCCGGCCAGCCCGATGATGCGGCGCACGATGTCGGATTCCTTGACCACGTCGTGGCCGAAGATGGCGGCCTGTCCCGCGTCCGGGCTGAGGATGGTGGCCAGGATGCGGACGGCGGTGGTCTTGCCCGCCCCGTTGGGCCCGAGCAGTCCCAGGACGGTCCCGGACTCGACCTGGAGGGAGACGCCGTCGAGGGCGCGCACGTTGCCGCGGGGGAAGACCTTCACCAGATCATGTGCCTCAACGGCCAGGCCGGAATTATCACTCATTGGCAAAGAAACTTAGTGATAGAGTTATTTGCGTGTCAAGACAATGCTCGCGCTCCGACCTGCTGCAACAGCTCCGATCGGAGATCGTGGGCTATTTCGGGGCGGCCAGCGCCTTCGACGAGCGGGTGGCCGAGAAATTCAAGCTCAGCCGGACCGACATGCGCTGTCTCGACATGTTGGGCCACTCGGGTCCCATGACGGCGGGGCAGTTGGCCGACGAGAGCGGCCTGAGTACCGGGGCCGTCACGTTCCTGCTGGACCGGCTCGAAGAGGCCGGCATGGTGCGGCGCCGCCGGGACACCGATGATCGCCGCCGGGTGTGGGTGGAGCTGGTCCCCTCGGCTCACCAACGCATGGTGCGGGCACAACAGCCGATCGTCGAGGAGATGCGGGCGGTGGCGCAGCGGTTCAAGGCCGACGAGCTGGCCATCGTGCGGGACTTCATGCGCGAGACCAAGGAGGTGTTCGAGCGGCAGATCTCGGGCGCGGCCAAGGGCAAGAGGGGTGGCCGCACGGGCTGATCGGGGTGCCGGCGTGCCGGTAGGATGTCGCGTTCCGTCCTGTCGCTGGGCCGGAGCTTCAACCACTGAACGAGGCCGCCCGCGGGCGGTTCACCAGGCCAGGGCAAGGAGTCCCGATGCAGTACGTCTTCGATTTCGACCACGCTCACCCACGTCCCCCGATGGAGCTGAAGGACCTGCTCGGGGGCAAGGGCGCCAACCTGGCCGAGATGACGTCGGTCCTCGCCCTGCCCGTGCCGCCGGGGTTCACCATCTCGACCGACGCCTGCCGGGACTTCATGCACGGGGGGTGGCCCAAGAGCCTCGACGCCGAGATCTCGAGGGCCCGCGGGCGCCTGGAGGCGGCCATGGGCAAGGTGGTCGGCGACGCCGAGGACCCCCTCCTGGTCTCCGTGCGCTCGGGCGCCAAGTTCTCCATGCCCGGGATGATGGACACCGTCTTGAACCTGGGCCTGAACGACCACTCCGTGGAAGGCCTGGCCAAGCAGACGGGAGACGAGCGGTTCGCGCTGGACTCGTACCGCCGCTTCATCGCCATGTACGGGCGGATCGTGCTCGAGCTGCCGGGCGATGAGTTCGATGCGCTCTTCGACGCCGCCAAGGAGCTGGCCGGCACCACGTCGGACCACAAGGTCCCCACCGAATTGCTGCGCTACCTGGTCGACTCCTACCAGCAGATCGTCGAGCGCCACACCGGCCGCCCGTTCCCACAGGACCCGGCGGCACAGCTGCGGGGGGCCATCGAGGCGGTGTTCAGGAGCTGGGACGGCCCGCGGGCCATCGCCTACCGCGAGCGTGAGCACATCGCACACGAACTGGGCACCGCCGTCAACGTGCAGGCCATGGTGTTCGGCAACCGCGACGACAACTCGGGCACCGGGGTGGGATTCACCCGCGACCCGGCCACCGGGGCCAAGGGGGCGTACGGGGACTTCCTGGTCAACGCCCAGGGCGAGGACGTCGTGGCCGGGATCCGCAACACCCAACCGATCTCGGCGCTGAAAAAGCGGTTCCCCAAGGTGCACACCGCGTTGCTCGACATCTTCGGGCGTCTCGAAGCGCACTACCTCGACATGTGTGACACCGAGTTCACCATCGACCAGGGGAAGCTCTGGATGCTGCAGACCCGGGTCGGCAAGCGCACCGGCGCGGCCGCGCTGAAGATGGCGGTGGACATGGTGCGGCCGAACGACCTGGGCATCTCCAGGGCCGAGGCCGTGTCTCGCATCACCGAGGACCACCTCGACTCGGTGCTGCACCCCCAGTTCTCGGGCTCGGGCTACACCGTGTGGGCCAAGGGTCTCGGCGCCAGTCCGGGCGCCGCCGTGGGCCGCCTCTACTTCACCGCCGACGATGCGGCGGCCGCAGCGGGCCGGGGCGAGCAGGTGATCCTGGTGCGCAACGAGACGTCGCCCGAGGACGTGCACGGCATGCTGGCCGCCGAGGGGATCCTGACCGCCCGGGGCGGCCTGGTCAGTCATGCCGCCGTGGTGGCAAGGGGCTGGGGCAAGCCGGCGGTCGTGGGCGCCGAGGTGCTCCGGTTGTCCGACCGTGCCGTGACGGTCGGGGAATCCACCCTGCACGAGGGCGACTGGGTCTCGCTCGACGGCGGGGCCGGGATCGTAGTGGCCGGCCAGGTGCCGCTGACCGCGGCCTCACCCCCTCCGGCCTTCGCCACCGTGCTGTCGTGGGCCGACGACATCAGAGCCGGGCATCTGGCCGTGCGGGCCAACGCCGACACGGGCGAGGACGCGGCCAACGCGCGAGCGCTGGGAGCCGAGGGCATCGGGCTCTGCCGCACCGAGCACATGTTCCTGGGCGAAGACCGTCTCCCGGTGGTGCGCTGGATGATCCTGGCCGACACGCCGGCCGAGGAGATCTCCGCCCTCGAACAGTTGCGAAGCGTCCAGCGGGAGGACTTCATCGCCATTCTCGCCGCCATGGACGGCCTGCCGGTGACGGTGCGGCTGCTCGACCCGCCGCTGCACGAGTTCCTGCCCAGCACCGAGGAGATGGCGATCAAGGAGGCCACGGTCGGCCTCACGCCCGACGAGCGCCGGCTCTACGACGCCGCGCTCTCGTGGAAGGAGGCCAACCCCATGCTGGGGACCCGTGGGGTGCGGCTCGGCGTGGTCAAGCCCGGGCTCTACGCCATGCAGGTGCGCGCGCTGATGGAAGCGGCCCGGCAACGGGTGGTCGACGGCGGACACCCGATCGTCGAGATCATGATCCCCCTCACGGTCAGCCGGGAGGAGCTCGCCCTGGCCCGGGGCTGGGTCGAAGAAGCCGTGGCGGCGGTGACGGCCGAGCGGGCCCCGCGGCCGAGCAAGGGCGCGACCAAGGGTCCGGGCAAGGCGGGCAAGCTCGAGGTGACCATCGGGACCATGATCGAGACGCCCCGGGCCGCCCTGCGCGCGGGCGAGATCGCCGAGGTGGCCGACTTCTTCTCCTTCGGCACCAACGACCTGACCCAGATGACCTTCGGGTTCAGTCGGGACGACGTCGAGGGGCGGATGATGAGCGCGTACTTGGAGCAGGGCCTGCTGCCCCGCAATCCTTTCGACGTGGTCGACGCCGACGGTGTCGGCGAGCTGGTCCGCCTGGGCACCGAGCGGGGCCGGGCCACCCGACCCTCGCTCAAGGTGGGGGTCTGTGGTGAGCACGGGGGCGAGCCCGAATCGATCGCCCTGTTCTACGACGTCGGCCTCGACTACGTGAGCTGCTCGCCCTTCCGGGTGCCGGTCGCCCGCTTGGCCGCGGCCCAGGCCGTGCTGGCGGCGGCGCCGCCCGTGGCCAAGGGAAAGAAATCAGGCAAGGCGGCCAAGGGCCGCTGACCCCGCCGGCCGCCGGCCGGGTCAGGCTCCGTCCCGGCCCCGCCTCGGCCGCCGCCTCGCCCGGCCTCGGCGGGCGCAGCCCCGCGGTACCGTCAAGGTATGGGCATACCCGACGAGGACGTGGCCCAGGTCCGGGCGGCCACCGACATCGTTGCCCTGATCGGCGAGCATGCCCCGCTCAAGCGGTCCGGCCGGCGCTGGACCGGGTTGTGCCCGTTCCACACCGAGAAGAGCCCGTCCTTCAGCGTCAACGCCGAGGAGGGCGTCTACTACTGCTTCGGATGCCAGGCCTCGGGGGACGCCATCACCTTCGTGCGGGAAATGGACCGTCTCGATTTCGTCGACGCGGTGCGGTTGCTGGCCGACCGCGCCGGCGTGGTCCTGCACGAGGACGCGGAGGTCGGCAAGGACCGCAAGCACCGGACCGGCCTCCTCGACGCCATGGAACGCGCCGTGGCCTGGTACCACGAGCGGCTCCTCCGCTCGCCCGACGCCGGCCCGGCCCGCGACTACCTCCGTTCGCGTGGGTACGACGGGGACGTGGTCCGCCGGTTCCGGCTGGGCTGGGCCCCCGACGAGTGGGATGCGCTCAGCCGGGAGCTTCGGCTGTCCGCACGGATCCTGGAGGAATCGGGCTTGGGATTCATCAACCGCCGGGGTCGCGCGCAGGACTCCTTTCGGGCCCGGGTCCTGTTCCCCATCTGCGATCCCTCGGGACGGCCCGTCGCCCTCGGTGGTCGGGTTCTGCCCCCCGGAGAAGGCCGGCCCATCCCCGAGCGGATCGAGCCCAAGTACAAGAACTCACAGGAGACGGCCATCTACTCGAAGCGGCGCACGCTCTACGCGCTCAATTGGGCCAAGCAGGATGTCATCGCCAAAGGCGAGGTCGTGGTGTGCGAGGGCTACACCGACGTCATCGGGTTCTTCCAGGCCGGAGTGCCGCGCGCCGTCGCCACCTGCGGCACGGCCCTGGCCGAGGAGCACTTCACCCTGCTGCGCAACTTCGGGCGCCGCATCGTCCTGGCCTACGACGCCGACAGCGCGGGGCAAAAGGCGACCTCCCGGGTCTACGAATGGGAGCGCAAACACGAGGTCGACGTGGTGGTGGCCGACTTTCCCGGAGGCAGCGATCCGGGCGACCTGGCCCGCACCGATCCCGAGGCCCTGGCCCGCGCCGTGGCCGAGGCCCGTCCCTTCCTCCAATTCCGGGTCGACCGCACGCTGGGGACGGGCGATTTGCGCACGGCCGAAGGACGGGCTCGCGCCGCGGAGACGGCACTGATCGCCGTGGCCGAACACCCCGACGTCCTGGTCCGGGACCAGTACATCATGCAACTGGCCGACCGCTGCCGCCTCGACGCCCCGCGCCTGCGCGAGCGGCTCGAGCATCTCCGGGCCCATCCTCCCGCCGAGAACGAGGCCGGCACCAGGGGTGGACGCCCGAGCCGCGACACGTCGGTTGACCCCGGCGATCGCCGGGAGGCCGACGGGGGGACCGAGTGGGACGACGGACACGCGGTCGCGGCACCGGTACCGCGGTCCGGGCCGGGGCTCGAAGCACTGAAGCTGGCGGTGCACCGTCCCGAGGACGTGGCGGATCGATTGCAACCGGTGCTCTTCGTGGACACTCTGCAACGTCACGCGTTCACGGCCCTCCTCGAGCACGATGATCTCCAAGACGCCATTGCGACGTCGCCACCGGACGTGGCCCTTCTTTTGCGCCGCGTCACCGTGGACGAACCGCTGGCCGGTGACCCTGAGCTCGGGGATCCGGTGGATTCCGTCGTCATGGTCCTGCTGCGCGAAGCGGCACGGCGGGCCCTGGCGGATGTCGAAAAAGAGGCCCGAGGTCTCGATGCCTCGTGGCAGGACGGCGCGGCCGAAACGGCGGAGGTGCGGCTCTGGCTGGCCGAACTGGACGATCCGGCCGCCGCGCGCATCGCCGCCGAGCGATTGGTAGCGTGGCTTGCAAAGCGGGAGAAACGAGAAGAGTGATCAGGCTGGCATGGCGCACATAGGCGAGAACGCAGCGAGCGTGATTGAGGAGCAATCCGACCCCGCGCCGGCGCACCCCGCGGCCATCGTGGCCCTTGCCGATGACGCGCTTCCGGCCGGAGTCTCGCAAGTCGACTTCGATGCCGCGTTGGCGGTAGGACGCCAGAAGGGCCATCTGACACAGGACGAGCTCATTGACGCCCTGCACGCGGTCGAGCTGACGCCCGAGGTGCTGGCCGCGTTGCTGGCCCGGATCAACGCAGAGGGGGTGGCGTTGCTCGAGGAGGATGACGACCTCCCGGTGGCGCGGCAGCCTTCGGCCCGCCCGAGCCGAACGGCCGTGCCGACGCGTGAGGCCACCCGCCGCGAGACGAACGGCAAGCGGACAACCGGCGCCGCGTCGGAGTCCTCTGGGAGTGCCGAGGATCCGGTGCACACCTACCTCAAGGAGATCGGTCGCGTCCCTCTCCTCAATGCCGAGCTCGAGGTGGAGATCGCGCAGGCCATCGAGGTCGGCAACGAGGCGGCCGCCCGGTTGATCGCCCACGAGCTGGCCGAAACCGGAGATGGTCCCGCGCCCGACGTCCTTACAGCCGCCGAGCAGTCGCGCAACCGGAGGCTGGTGCGCAAGGGCCAGCAGGCCAAGGACGAGCTGATCGAGGCCAACCTCCGCCTGGTGGTGTCCATCGCCAAGCGCTACCGCAATCGTGGTCTGGCCTTCCTCGACCTGATCCAGGAGGGCAACCTCGGCCTCATGCGCGCGGTGGACAAGTTCGACCACACCAAGGGATTCAAGTTCTCGACCTACGCCACCTGGTGGATCCGGCAAGCGATCACGCGGGCCATCGCCGACCAGGCCCGCACCATTCGCATCCCGGTCCACATGGTCGAGACCATCAACAAGGTCGTGTGGGCGCAGCGTCAGCTCCTCCAGGAACTCGGGCGGGAACCGACGGTCGAAGAGGTCTCGCAACGGGTCGAATTCCCCATCGACCGCATCAGGGAGATCCAGCGGATCAACCAGGACACCGTCTCGCTCGAGCAACCGGTGGGGGATGAGGACGATTTCAGCCTCTCCGACCTGATCGAGGACCGCGGCGCCGTCGTCCCCGACGACGCGGCCACCCGGGCCCTCCTCGACGAAGCAGTCCGCGAGGCACTGGGCCACCTCTCCGAACGTGAGCAGGACGTCGTCCGACTCCGCTTCGGACTCGACGACGGGAAGATCCGCACGCTCGAAGAGGTGGGCCGGGAGTTCGGCGTCACCCGGGAGAGGGTGCGTCAGATTGAGTCCAAGACCCTCGCCAAATTGCGCCGTCCCGACGCCGCCCACCTCCTCAGGGACTATCTAGAAGAGTCGTAACGCAACGAACCGCCGCGACCACTGTGGGCGACGCGAAGACCCCGAACCGCCCCGGCCCACTCCGCTGATATCGTTCCAGGGCCGTACCGAATTCCTTCCGGGGTAGCTCAATGGCAGAGCAAGCGGCTGTTAACCGCTAGGTTGTGAGTTCGAGTCTCACCCCCGGAGCATTTCTCTTCGTTTTCGCTGGTCAGCGGGGGTAGCTCCAGCACCTCACCTTTCACCTCGGCCTTGTCGCGCGCGCCACGCGCGCGATCTCCCGAGAGTTCGTGCGTGATTGGCATGACGTTGTCGCCCCTCGTGAAGGCGCTGAGGGCCTGTGCGAGCTGCGCATCGCGCTCCTCGGAGCGTGCTCGTCGCGGAGTTGCTGGGACGCAGGCGCAGCCCCGTTGCGCCCAGGAAGAGGGGAGCGTCACGCTCGGGGCCGACGAAGCGGCGCAGGTGGTCCTCGAGGGCCGGCATGACCGAGCTCGGCACGTAGACCTTGCGGGGGTCACCGTTCTTGCCACTGAACTGGACTCCCTTGAGGTCCTCGTCGAACCTGCTTTTGAACGCGGAGTTCAGCGGGGGGAGAGTCGCAGAGTTCGAATCAATGCGGGACGAAGTCGGCGACGACGGTTTCACGGAGCGCAACGGGCATCTCATCAGCTTGGAAGGGTGAAAAAGCCGGACGAGCCCGAACCCTCGTGAACTGTTCTGGCAGGTCAAGCAGTGCGTGAACGGAGGCGGATTGGCCTGAATGTCGGCGGCCGCGGGATATTGGCGGGATGAAAATTGCCAATCGCCGGGGGTGGAAGGACGACGCCGGCGCGGCGGTCCCACAGTGATCCGCTGGGGCGTCGTCGGGCCTGGCATCATCGCCACGGGATTCGCCGAGGCGATGAAGTGGGTCGATGGAGGATCCATCACCGCGGTGGCCTCGCGGTCAGCGAAGCGAGCTGAGGCCTTCGCGGACCGGTTCGACATCCCGACCCGTCACGGCGACTACGAGGCGTTGGCGGCCGACCCCGACGTCGACGCGGCGTACGTGGCCACCCCGCATTCGCGCCACGAGGTTGACACCGTTGCCCTGCTGCAGGCGGGCAAGCACGTCCTGTGCGAGAAGCCGTTCGCCCTCAACGCGGAGCAGGCGGCACGCATGGCGGCCGAGGCGCGGAGCAGGGGACTGTTCTTGATGGAGGCCATCTGGAGCCGCTTCCTCCCCGCGTACCGCGCCCTCGTGGACGTCATAGGCGCGGGCCGCATCGGCGAGCCACTGCTGGTGGAGGGGGACTTCGGGTTCCGCCGCCCGGTGGATCCCACGCACCGGCACTTCGCGGCCGAGCTCGGTGGCGGCGCGCTCCTCGACCTCGGCATATATCCCCTGCAGCTGTGCACGCTCGTGCTCGGGCCGGTCGAGCGCGTCGTGGCGGACGGGGTCGTCGGGGAGACCGGCGTCGACGAGGTCGTCACCGCCCTTACGCACCATCCGGCGGGCCGGTTGGGCGTGGTCAAGGCCGCCATCCGCGTGAACATGACGTGCACGGCACGCATCTCGGGAACCGACGGCGTGATCGATCTCCCCGCCATGATGCACTGTCCCGACTCCCTGACCGTGTCGAGCCCTTCCGGCGTGGAGCCCATCGATGCGTCGTACGAGGGGAACGGCCTCCGGTTCGAGATCGACGAGGTGCATCGCTGCCTCGAAGCGGGGCGCACCGAGAGCACGGTGGTCTCCCTGGACGAGTCGATCGCGCTGGCCACGACGCTCGACGCCATCCGGGCCCAACTCGGCGTGGTGTACCCCGGCGAGGAGGCCGGGCCGATCCCTCAGCGCAGCCGGTAGAGCACCTCGCCCGCGTCGGGCACGACCAGGGTGTCGGGGTCGGCCGCCCACCCGGCGACGTCGACTTCGCCGGGAGCGAGGAAGCCCAGGTTCGCCTGCCGCACGCCGGCTTCGGAAATCCCGGTCGCGAGCGTGACCCTGACGCGCTGGCGCTCGGTGACGCCGTCGAAGGTCCCCGCTCCGTACAAGTGGGTGGCGTGCGCCAGCTCGCCCCACGGTTCGTCTCGGTAGCGGTCCCACTGCGCCAGGAAGAAGTCGCGGCAGTGGTACCCGATCTCCATGAGGCGCGGGTGCATGGCCGCGATAGCGGTGATGTGGGGCGCGTACAGCACGACCTCACCACCGTCGGCGACGACCGGCTCCACCTTGTAGAAGCCCTTGGCCCCCGTCCAGAGGTCGGGATAGCGATCGGGGACGACCGAGAGCACCCGCTGCACCGGGTGGTCGAGGTAGCGGACGTGCGTCTCGGCCGCCACGTCCGCCGCGGCCGCCCAGGCGCCGCGGGGGTCCCCGAACGACAGCGACTCCAGCCCCCCGCTTGCGTGGTCCACCACGACGCAGAGCGCGTGGCGCTCACCCGGGACGAGATCCGCGGCCGCGTCGACGAGCGCGCGCACCGGTGTGACGCCGCGCCGGCCGATGATGGCGCTGCTCGTGATCAACGCGCCGAGCCAGTGCGTGACGTCGATCATCTCCTGACCGGACAGACCGGGGAAGAGATACTTGTTCCCTCCCGAGAACCCGATCACCTCGTGCGGCAGCACGGGGCCCACGAGCAGCGTCATGTCGCTCTGGACAGCGAGCCGGTTCACCCGTACGTCGATCGGGTCATGGAGCCGGCCTTCCGAGAGCTCGGTGACGAGGCGTGCCGGCAGGACTCCGACCGGTGCGAAGGTCTCGTCATCCCACCACGCGTGGTTGCGGACGGGAAAGGAGACCGGCCCGACCAGCGCCGCGATGGCTTCATCGGACATGGGCGCATGGGTGCCGAGGGCGATCACCGCAGTGACGTCGCCGGCGCGTCCGCCGACACCGTCCTCGACGGCCCGTAGGAGGAGTGGCAGTGGGCAGTTCCTGGTCCCGTCGGGAACGACCACGCACAGCGAGCGTCCGGTGAGGTCCAGCGCCGCCACCTGGCTGCGCACGAACGAGACCACCTCCTCGGGTGAGAGCAGCTGCCCGGGGCCGCCGAGCATGGCCGTCACCGTCCCGTCTCCAGCACCGCTGCCCCCTTCGCGGTCAATCGACCCAGCATGGCAGCTACTTCCGTCGCGAAGGGGATGTCGCCGAAGGCCCGGTGGCTGAGCAGCGAGAGGGGGTTTGGGCGATCCAACAGGGAGCGGAAGTCCTCGGCGAGCGGATCCTGCAGGCGAGGGAGCGCCACGCCCGGCGCGGGGACGCCCGCCACGGCCGCGACCCAGATCGCAGCCACGAGGGCGAACGTCGTCATCTGGAGACCCCGGGAGCGGCGGGCCACCACGACGGGGAGGAGGCGCTGTGGCAGCTTGCTCGACCCGTCGGCGCCGACCTGGGCGCACGTGTGTCTCAGCGCAGGATTGGCGAAGCGGCGAAGCGCATCGTCGGCGAACGCGGCCGGCGCCAGGGAGGCGGGGAAGGCGGCCACCTCGAGCGTCTGATCGACGAGATCCCGGACGAAGCGGGCGACGAGCGGGTCCGCCACGGCGGCTGCGATGGTGGAATGCCCGGCCAGGAGTCCCCCGTAGGCCGCGGCGGAGTGCGGTCCGTTGAGCAGCCAGAGCTTGCGGCGTTCGAAGTCGGCGACGTCCGCGACCAGCTGAACGCCCACCTCGCCCAGTTGATCGAGCCCCTCGACCGACTGCATGACCCATGAGCGGTGGCGCTCGGTGGCGACGGCCGCCTCGTCCCGCAACCCGAGGGCGTTGGCGATGGCCTGCCGGTCGTCGTCGGTCGGGGCCGGGACCATGCGGTCGACCACCGAAGAGGGGAAGCGCACCTCCTCGGCGATGAACGCCGCCAGCCTCGGGTCGATCTCCTCCGCGGCCTCGAGGACCCGGGTACGCAGGACGCCGCCGTTGTCGAGGAGATTGTCGAGTGAGGCGAGGACCGGCGGCGCCAGGCCGGCCTGCCGGCGTCGGGCCAACGCCGAGGCGATCAATGCCGGCGCGGTAGGCGGCGCCGAGGCGTCCTCCTCGCGGGCGCTCTCGTAGCCCTTCTCGGTGATGGTCAAGGTGACCAACGACGTGGTCGGCGCCGTGATCGCCTCGAGCGCGGCTGCCGGGCCCGTCGTCACGGACGCAACCGCCGCGACCACCTGGAGCTCCATGTCCTCGCCCGGTTCCCGCACAGCCACCGTGAAGAGCCCGTCCTGGGGCTCGAGCTGCTGTTGCGCCAGGCGGCTCCGGAGCGTGACCCCCCGGATCAACGCCGGATGGCCCATGCGGAGCAGTGCGTCCGCGTACACGGCGACGTGGGCCCGGGCGAACGCGCCGAGCCCGATGTGGGTGATCACCGGCGCAGCGCTCCGGTCGTAGTCCGGGAGAAGGTCGGCCTGCGCGTGCAGCACCGTGCGCCCGTCCAGCCTCTGTGCCACGCTGCCCGTCATCCGTCCCTCATCCGTCCCTCATCCGTCCCTTCGGATCGCGCGAGACCCCATGTAGGGTCGAACGTGGTGCGGCGCGAGCGGCGAGCGGCGGGCGACGATCCTCGATGTCGCAGCCCGTTGCCGTCGAGCCGCTTGGTCTCGCGTGTCGTGCTGTCCTGTGGTCGAAGCATCGTGTCTCCGTTCCGTCCGGTCAGGTGTCTGCCAGCGGCTCTACGACGCTGTCGGCTACGCCGTCGGGCGAGCGACCGTCCGTGTCGATGATCGCGGTTGCCACCTGGCGGTAGAGGTCGGACCGCTGGTCCGCCATGGCCGCAAAGGTCTTGGCCGGCTGGTCGCCCAGCAGCGGACGATGGTCGCCGGCGTGCACGCGGCTCGCCAGCGCCGCGGGACTGGTCCGGAGCCATACGACGATGTGGCCGGCGAGGGCGGCGCGGACGGCCGGGTCGAGCACAACCCCGCCGGGGGCGGCCAGGACGGACGGCGTGTCGTCGGCCAGCATGCGCAACACGGCCCCGGACTCCAGGCCCCGGTAGGCGTCCTCGCCCCCCTCCTCCCAGAGCTCCCGCACCGTCTTGCCCGTCTCCTCGGCGATGTCGACGTCGACGTCGACAAGTCGACGGCCGGTCCGGTTCGCCACCAACGCGCCGACCGTCGACTTGCCCGACCCCATGAGGCCCACCAGCACGAGCTGCCTCATGGCTCGATCCCGAAGGCCTGACAGGCGAGGTGCAGCGCCAGGTCCGCCGCCGTCTGGGCGGCCTCGTCCTCATGCAGACGGTGTTCGGCGACGAGGCCGGCCAGGTAGCCGGCGTTCAGCCGCCGGGCGACGTCGTGGCGGGCGGGGATGCTCAAGAGGGACCGCGCATCGTCGTTGAAGCCGACGGTGTTGGCGAAGCCGGCCGTCTCGATCACCGACCGGTAGAAGCGCCGCATGCCCTCGGGACTGTCGAAGAACCACCACGGCGGACCAAGCCGCAATGCGGGGTAGTGCCCGGCCAGGGGGGCCAGTTCCCGGCTATAGGTCGTCTCGTCGAGGGTGTACGCAATCACCGTCAGGCGGGGCTCGTTGCCGAACCGGTCGAGGAGGGGCTTGAGGTCGCGCACGTAGTCCGCCGCACGGGGGATGTCCGCCCCCTGGTCGGGACCAAAGCGGGCGGCGACGGTCGGATTGTGGTCTCGCCACGAGCCGGCGTGGATTTGGAGGGTGAGGCCGTCGTCGAGGCTCATGGCGGCCATTTCGACGAGCATCTGGCCCCGGAAGACCTCGGCCTCACCCGGGTGCTCCGTCCGGGCGACGATGCGCCCGAAGAGCGCCTCCGCCTCACGGGGCGAGAGGTCCACTGTGGCGGGTGAGGGATGTCCATGGTCGGACGCAGTGGCCCCGGCCGCCACGAACACGGCGCGGCGCTGGCGCAACGCGTCCAGATACCCGGACCAACTGCAGGTGTCGTGACCAGTGAGATCGCCAAGCGTCGCCACGTTGGCGTGGAAGCCGGGCCGCTGCGGGTCGACGACATCGTCCGGGCGGAACGTGGGCACCACTCGACCCGTCCAACCCGATCGGTGGATCCACGCGTGCGCCTCCAGGGGGTCGAGGGCGCCATCGGTCGTAGCGAGGAACACGATGCCGAAACGTTCGAAGAGGGCGCGCGGCCGGAACTCGGGCTGCGCCAACTGCGCGGCGATGTCGTCGTAAACGGCGTCGGCGTTCTCGTGGCCTAGCGGCTCCGTCACGCCAAAGACCTCTTGGAGCGTGTGGTCCAGCCAGAGCTTGGACGGCGTGCCTCGGAAGAGCGCAACGCGCGTCGCCAACTCCCGCCAGATCTGCCTCCCGTCGGTGACGACCGGTCCGCCGTCGCGTGGCACCACGCCGAGGGACTCGAGCGGCACACGCTGGCTGTAGAGCATGCGGAGGATGTAATGATCCTTCGTCACGAGCTCGGTCGCCGGGCTGTCGAACGGCCGGTCCTCGGCGAGCGCCACCGGGTCGCAGTGCCCATGGGGGCTCACGATGGGAAGCGACTTCGTTCCCTCGTACAGCGCACGGGCGAGACGGCGCACACCCGGGTCGGCGGGAAGCAGACGATCCTCGTGCAGCACCATGCAAAGCTTTGCATGGAAATCCCCCTGCTGCCAGGTTCGTCAGCCGGCCCACCGAAAAACCGGTCCTCTCCAGGAGCTTTTCGCTCTGGTTCGGACGTGGAGTACCACTGACGTCGAAGTTGAAGACAACCTTCCTCGCTCTCCCCTCGCCCTCGCCCTCGTACGCCGAGGGCGAGGATGCTCAAAGCTGGTCCTGTTGCGTCGCGGGCTCAGTACTACTCGGCTCAAAGCCCAGTGATCGCACGCGTGTACAGGGTATTTGATCAGTCGCCAGTCTGTGCGGAGGCCCGCTCGTCCCGCCGACCGCTTTCAGGCCTCGTTCGCAGCCCGCTGGCGCTCGAGACGATCCAAGAGCTGGTCCATGGCGAGTGACGCTTCGTCCTGAGCGGTGTCAAAGCCAGCGGCCTGGTCGTACGCCATGGCGAAGGCGAGACCCTGAATCGTTGGTGCTACCAGCGATGGGGGATAGGCGTCACGATCGATGCCGTATTCGTCCAGCAGATGATCGAGCGCTTCGATTTGCAAGCGCCGGGTCTCTCGGGCAAAGGCGGCCACCTCGACCTGAAGGGCGGGGCGGTGGTTCGCCGCGGCGGTGATCTCAACCAGCAGTCTGCTTCCTCGACGATCGGATGCCAGACGCCACCACGCCCGAAGCGGTTCGGCTGACGACAGGGCCTCGGCCATCAATGCCAGGTTGACCTCACCTCTCCGACGGACAGCTGCGATGAACAGGTCATCGATGCTGCCAAAGTGGTAGTGCACCTTGAGGCCCGTTTCGGTCTCCAGTCGCCTCGAAGTCACGGCGGCGTACCCATCACGCAGCATGATCTGTTCGGCCCCATCGAGGAGCTTTCGCCTTTTTTCGGGCGTGGCCGCCCTGAGGCGTCTGGTCGACCCGGCTTGAGCCTGCGACGTGGAAACCGAGCGTGCAACCATTGAGCTAGAGCATATGGTCCGCTATGACCACTCCCGTAACGATGGTCAGTGGAGAGCCCATCCCGGCCCTGGGCTGGGTGGCTTGACACGGCTCCACCTCTAAGTTAGAACGAGTGCTCTAACTTCAGAGAGGGCGGCCGATGGTTGTCAGTGATACCCACGTCTACTTCGACCCATACGACGTCGATATCAACGCCGACCCCTATCCGACCTACGAGCGCCTCCGCGAAGAGGCGCCGATCTACCACAACGAGCGGTACGACTTCTGGGCGCTGGCTCGGCACGAGGACGTTCAAAAAGCGCTGGTCAACTGGGAGGTGTTTTCCAGCAGCCGAGGGGATCTGTTGGACGTCCTGCGGGCGGGCATCGAGGTGCCTACCGGCGTGGTGATGTGGGAAGACCCGCCGGTCCACACCACCCATCGCGGGCTCCTCTCGCGCGTCTTCACGCCCAAGCGAATGGCGGTCCTCGAGGAGCAGGTGCGCTCCTATTGCGTTCGCTGCCTCGACCCTCTTGGTCGGTTGCGACGGCTTCGACGTCATCACCGAACTGGCGTCGATGTTGCCCATGCGCGTGATCGGAATGCTCCTCGGTATCCCGGAAGAAGACCAGATCGCCGTGCGCAACAAGACCGATCGCGATCTGCGCACCCGGCCAGGTCAGCCGATGCGCATCGAGCAGTCCGAAGTGGTCACGGGGGAGATGTTCGCAGACTACGTCGAGTGGCGCTCGCATCACCCCTCCGACGACCTCATGACGATACTGCTGAACGCCGAGTTCGAGGACGAATCGGGTGTGACGAGGACCTTGAGTCGCCAGGAGGTCCTGACCTACACGTCCGTCTTGGCCGGCGCCGGCAACGAAACCACCGGGCGGCTGATTGGGTGGCTCGCCAAGGTCTTGGCGGATCACCCCGACCAGCGTGCGCTGATCTCCGCCGACCGTTCTCTCATTCCGAGCGCGATCGAGGAAACGCTGCGCTTCGAGCCCACGGGTCACGCGTCGGCCCGCTACGTCACCGAAGACGTCGAGTACTACGGCACGACGTTGCCTGCGGGGAGCGCAGTTCTCCTCATGATGGCTTCGGCCAATCGAGACCCCCGGCGCTTCAAGGACCCCACCTCTTACGACGTCAGGCGCACAGACGGCCAGCACATGACCTTCGGCTACGGCCTGCACTTCTGCCTGGGAGCGCACCTGGCCCGGCTCGAAGGGCGCGTGGCGCTCGACGAGCTCCTGAACCGGTGGCCCGAGTGGGATGTCGACTACAGCGGGATCAAGTTAGCCTCGACATCCACCGTTCGTGGATGGGAAAAGATGCCCATCGTCGTCCGATGACTGCGCCGGGTCCGCTCATCATCGTCTCGAACGACACGCACATCGGCCCGCGCCTGGTCGAGGATCTCCGTCCCTATTGCCCCTCGAAGCACCTCGAGGAATTCGATCGCTTCGCGGAGAGCATGGCGTCGGAACGGGCGACCTTCACCACGATGCTCGAGGGCAGTGGGTATCTCGACCACCCGAACTTTCGGACTCGTGGTCACTACGAATCTGCGGCTCGTCTGGCTGACTACGACTACGACGGTGTGGCAGCGGGGGTGATCTTCCACGGCAGCACGAACATGGAGCCGATCCCCTTCGTGCCGCAGTCGTTCGGCGAGACCGTCCCCAAGCCCGACCCAGACATGGCGGCAGTGGGGCAGTCGATCTACAACCGCTGGCTGGTCGACTTCGTGGCGCAGGCACCGCACCGCCACATCGGGCTGGCCTATCTCCCCCTCTTCGATCTCGAGCGGGCCCTCGACGAGGTGCACTGGGCGCACGATCACGGATTGAAGGGGGTCAACTTTCCTGCCATGCGAGATGGCGAGTTGCCCGAATACAACCTTCGTCAGTGGGAACCGTTGTGGACAGCGTGCGAAGAGCTCGAGATGCCGCTGGTGACCCATGTCGGCGGAAGGACGAGCGCACGCTACTCGGGCCTCGAGTCCATCGCCCTCATCCAGCTGGAATCAGCCACGCTGTCGCAACGGGCGGTGCCCTGGATGATCTTTGGCGGCGTCTTCGAACGCCATCCCGGGCTCAAGCTCGTCATCACCGAGACACCCGGCAACTGGGTTCCAACAATGGCGGCCGAGCTCGACGCCATTCGGGCGTTCTATGAGTTCAAGCGGGACGAGCCCCTGAACAATGCGCTCTTGCAACAGGTGCGGCTTCGCCCGAGTGAGTACATGGCCCGCAACGTGTTCTTGGGTGCCAGCTTCGCCTCTCCCTACGAGGTGCAACAGGCGACGGAGCACGGCCTCGCCACGCAGGTGCTCTGGGGGTCGGACTATCCGCACCTGGAGGGCACGTTCGTCTACGACGAGGACCGGGAGGTCGCGCCCGTGACCCGTCTTGCGCTCCGTCACACCTTCAGCGACAGTCCCGCTGCAGATATTCGCCGCATGGTGGGGGAGAACGCGATCGGCCTCTACAACCTCGACCCTGTCGCCCTCTCGCGTATCGCATCCCAGATCGCAGCACCGAGCATTGAAGAGCTGACGACACCGATCGAACGGGTGCCCGAAGGGGCGAGCGTCACGGCCTTCCGTGTCGGCGCCGGGAGCTGGAGCTGAATCGTGCGATTCCTCGGATGCGCAGGACAAGCATGAATCCCAAGGGCCGATCGGCCATCGTGGCCGGCGGCGCCGGCGGCTTGGGCAGTGCGACCGTTCGCCGTCTCGCGGGAGTCGGCATCGGAGTTGTCGTCATCGATCCCGACGCGGAGCGGTCTGAAGAGCTTCGGTCAGACCTCGGCGACTCGGTCAGGACGATCCTCGGTACCGCCGAGGATGACCAGGTTGTATCGGAGGCCATCACAGTCGCACAGTCGCTCGGGATATTTTCGATTGCGGTCAGTGCTACCGGTGTCCTGATCAGAAGCCCTCGCCTGGTCGACGACGAGGGAACCCCGATCTCGAAGGACATCCTGGAGGCAAATCTCGATGTCCATGTTGTGGGACCGTTCAACCTGGCCCGACTCGCGGCCGCCGCCTTCGCCTCGAACGTGCCCGACGAAGATGGGCAGCGTGGCCTCATCGTCCAGACCGTCTCAATCAGCGCTTTTGACGGTCAAGAGACCATGGTGCCCTACGCCGCGGCCAAGGGAGCCATCGAATCCATGACGCTCCCGATGGCCCGGGACCTGGCTCCGATAGGAGTACGGGTGTGTGGGATCGCCCCGGGCTCGTTTCTCACGCCGTTGACGTCGTCACGCTTCGTTCAGAATCTGCTCCTCGAGGACGTCTTGTTTCCGAGGCGGTTGGGTAATCCGGATGAGTACGCCAGCCTCGTCGAGGCGATCGTCCGGAATCCCTACATGAACGCAGAGGTCATACGCCTCGATGCAGGAGCGCGGCTCAGCATCGCGATGGGACCGAGATCTGTATAGCAATCGCCGAACGGTGCGAACCGAGTCGAAAGGGAGAACAATGGGAAAACTCGATGGCAAGGTGGCGTTTATCACCGGCGCTGCCCGCGGGCAGGGGCGGAGCCATGCCATACGACTCGCCGAGGAGGGCGCCGACATCATCGCAGTTGACATCTGCGGGCAGTTGCAATCCGTCGGCTACGAGATGTCGACACCCACCGATCTCGAGCAAACGGTCAAAGAGGTCGAAGCGCTCGGTCGACGGATCGTCGCCACACAGGCCGATGTCCGCGACTACCCCGCCCTCAAGGCTGCGCTCAAAGAAGGAATCGACGAGCTCGGGCCGGTTGAGATCGTGCTTGCGAACGCCGGCATCGGGCCAGGTGGGATGGCCTCAAATGAGCAACAGTGGGCCGAGGTCATCGGTGTGAACCTGACAGGTGTGTGGAATACCGGCCGAGCAGCGATCCCCCAAATGATCAAGGCAGAGAACGGGGGCGCCATCGTCTTGACGAGCTCGACCGGTGGGCTCACAGGGGCGCCTATCGACGCCGCTGGGATGATGGCCTACACGGCGGCGAAACACGGTGTTATTGGTTTGACTCGGTCTTGGGCCAACTCGCTGGCGCCGCACTTCATCCGGGTCAACAGCGTTGCCCCCACCACCGTTCGCACGCCGATGGCGGGTGGTGGCAACGTCGCTGAGATCATCGAAAACGTCCCGCAGCTCGCCGGATCGCTGCTGAATGCGATTCCGGTCGAGGCGGTTGATCCGATCGATGTCTCAAATGCGATTGCGTGGCTGGTGTCGGACGAGGCGCGCTATGTGACGGGATCGGTGATTCCGGTCGACGCGGGCAACATCAATCGGCGATAACGCTCAAGGAAGGCACTATGACGGTACAGGCAACAATCGAAGAGCTCGGTGCTCGTCCCGGCGAAGGCGAGACCATCCCAGTCATCGACCCGGTGACGGAGCAGCCGATCGCGACATTTGTTGACGGCGGCGTGACCGCCGTTGAGAGTGCGGTTGCTCGGGCCCGTGAGTCGTTCGATTCGGGTGTGTGGCACCAGAAGCCGCAGACCGAGCAGGCACAGGTGATGTGGCGCGTGGCAGAGCTGCTCGAGGTTCGAGCAGACGAGATCGCCCAGCTCGACTCGTTGAACACAGGGATGCCATTGCCTCAGGCCCGGCGGAACATTGCCGCCGCCATCGAGTTCTTTCGCTACTTCTCTGGCTGGTGCACGAAGATCAATGGAATCTCACATGACGTCCGGATGACGGGCGGACTTTCGGGCCTCGATGCGTCGGTGCACGCGTACACGATCAAAGAGCCCGTGGGTGTGGTCGGGCTCATCGTCCCGTGGAACGGCCCGGCGTTCAACGCTGCAGCCAAGCTTGCGCCCGCCCTCGCCGCTGGCTGTAGCTGCGTGCTTAAGCCGGCCGAGGAGACGCCGTTGTCGGCGCTGATCTTCGAGCAGGTCCTCGCTGAGGCCGGCGTGCCTGATGGCGTCGTGAACCTTGTGAACGGCTACGGACACACCACCGGACAGGCTCTCGTCAATCACCCCGACGTCGACAAGATCGCCTTCACGGGTTCGACAGAAGTCGGCAAGCTCATCGTGCAGTCGGCAGCCGGGAACCTGAAGCGGGTCATGCTCGAGTTGGGTGGCAAATCCCCCGTACTCATTTACGACGACGCCGAGCTTGACAAGGCGATTCCCGCCGCAGCGATGGGAATCTTCATTCACTCGGGACAGGCGTGCGTCGCAGGCTCCCGCGTGTTCGTGCAACGGGGCGTCTATGACCAGGTGATCGAGGGTATAGCGACACTCGCACGCAAGATCCGTCTCGGGGGTCCGAACGACGGCAAGGTCCACAGTGGGCCGATCATCAGCGAACGCCAGCTGAACCGGGTCATGGGGTACATCGACGAAGGCAAGAGCGACGGCGTCGAGGTCGTGACGGGGGGCTATCGGCTCGAGCGCACCGGCTACTTCGTGCATCCCACGGTGCTTGCGGGGGTCAGCCAGGACATGCGACTGCTCCAAGAGGAGATCTTCGGCCCAGTCGTTGCCGTCACACCGTTCGACGATGACGACGACGTCGTCGCCATGGCGAACGACTCCACCTACGGCTTGGCTGCTTCGGCGTGGACGAGGGATGTCTCCCACGCTCACCGATTGGCAAAGCGCCTCGACGCGGGAACCGTCTCGCTCAACTGTCAAATGATGTGGGATCCGGCCATGCCGTTCGGAGGCTTCAAGCAGTCAGGCTGGGGCTACGAGAACGGCCAGGACGGCCTCGAGGGCTATCTGAAGAACAAGACCGTCTGGTCGCAACTATGAGGTGCGTCCACGCGGACCAAAGGCAGTGTTTAAGCCCGTGCAAAGGATTGCACCAGCAGAGTGTTCCGTGCCAGACTCGCGGTCCGGCAGGGCTCGGTTCGGTGCAGTCGAGATCGTGCGGTGAAGGGCGAGCAATCGCCGGGGGAGGAGACCATGAGTGTGAAAGCGCTGCGTTCGAGGGGCGTTGCCGTCGGCTTGTCGGCTTTGATGGTGGCCACTGTGGTCGGATTGGCGTCGCCGGCCACCGCCGCGCCCAACTCGGCAGTTACATCGAAGACGATTCAAATCGGGCTCCCCTACATCGACTTGTCCGCACTTGGTTCGGTGGGCGTCAAGTTGAACCAGGGCAGCTATCCCGATGCGTACAACGCGCTCGTTGCCAATATCAATGCGCACGGCGGCATTAGCGGGCGTAAGCTCAGCGTGGTCTACGGCAGCGTGAATCCGACGAACACCACTTCATCGCTGGCTGTCTGCACGAAGCTTACGGAGGACACGCCCGTCTTTCTGGCCATGTCGCCGTACATGCCGAACTGCTACTTGGTCGACCACGAAACTCCGACGATCAATGCGACGCTCCCGAGCGCAGTGCCGAAGTCTGCCGCCCAGAATTTCACCTTGACGCCTCCTCCCACCGCCTACGACCCGTTGCAGCTTTCCGTCTTCGCAAAGATGGGCCTCTTGAAGGGAAAGACGGTGGGCATCATCGGTGCGAAGCAGAACGATGTCCAAGAGGTCGGTGTCGTGCAATCGACGCTGAAGAAGCTCCACGTCAAGGTTGCCCAAGTCGGTATCACGACGGCCCAGCCCTCTGATCAGGCCGCCTTGGACCAGCAGGTGACGGCCTTCATCCAGAAGTTCCAATCAGCTGGCGTGAACGAGGTGATTGCGGTTGGCTCCTCCTCGGGCACATGGCCCGTCGCCCTGACGAATACCCAGAGCTCGTACAAGCCTCCGTGGATTGCGACCTCGGAGGTGACAATCTCCGGCACCCTCAACAGCGTGGCTCCGCAGTACTTGAAGGGCATGATCACTTCAACCGCAACGCCCACCTCCGTTCAGGCCTGGACGGATCCACTCATTCAGCAGTGCGTCAAGATCATCAAGAAGGCGTATCCTTCCACCACCATCTCTGCGCCCGGCAGTGCGACGGACCACAGCTACGTGGCTCCCGAGTCCGCCTGTCAGAACCTGGCGATGTTCACCAAGATCGCTGGCGCGGCCGGGAAGACGCTCACGGTGGCGTCTTTCACGAAGGCTGGGTACGGGCTTCGCAACGTCACATTTCCAGGGTCGGGCGGCCCCGTGTCGTTTGGGCCCGGACAGTCCTATGCGATCGGGCCCGTCTACGTGGGGAAATACAACAGCGCCACGAAACAGATCGAGATCTCGACCAAGTCAGCAACCTCCTAGCGAGAGTGGCGGACGGCATGATCTCGTCGATCTACACCGACTAATGATGCCGAAGACATCCAAGGCGCCGGAGCCATGAGGCACGCCCAGATCCAGCCAATGATGGTCGGAGGGTAAGGGTGATTGAGCAACCCAATGATCTGGAGCGGCTCGGCGGGGATGCCAACCCGACGGTTCTGGCCCAGATGGTTGTCGATCAATCAGAGGAACGCCTGCATGCGGACCGGGATGGCGGGGAGACGGTGCTCCCCGAGGATGCGCTTCCCGGCACCCGCGAGGACCGCACTGCGTTCCGCACCGGCTTAAAGCGTGCCGGCTCGCGAAGTTTCATCATTCTGGCGACCATCGTCTTTCTCGACAATCTGCAGGGTTCCGGCCTCTCCACGCTGGCGCCGAACATCCAGTCCTCGCTTCATGTGAGCTCCGGCACGATCGTGTTCGTGGCAGGTGTCTCGAGCGGTTTCCTGGTGCTAGGGATCGTGCCGCTCGGGTGGATGGCAGACCACTTTCGGCGACCACCGATCATCGGTATCGCCACCGCAGTGTTCGGCGTGATGGTGTTCTTCACAGGATTGGCCAGCAACATCTTCACGTTCTTCCTAGCCCGATTCGGTGCAGGTGTGTCCCAGGCGTCGACGTCGTCCGTCCACACGTCTCTTCTGGCGGACGCCTACCCGATCAGCCTTCGGGGACGGATCTTCTCGGCGATGGGGATGGCAACTGGCCTCGCTGGGGCTCTCAGCCCGCTTCTGGTCGGCGCAATCGCGTCGGCCTTCGGGGTCAATGGATGGCGCTGGGCCTTCTTCTTGCTGTCGCTCCCGATCGTCCTCGTGGCGCTGTTTGCCTTTTTCGTTCCAGAGCCGCCCAGGGGCCAGTACGAAAAACTCGACGTGCTGGGCGAGGTCGTGGACACCAACCCGGTGCCGCCCTCACTCGAGGCGACCTTCGTGCGCATTTGGAGGATCCGCACGATGAAGACCTGTCTCGTGGCCTTTTCGGCTCTGGGCTTCAGCCTCTTCACTGCACCAGTGCTCGGCAATCTCTTTCTCCAGCAGCACTATCACCTGGATGTGTTTAAGCGTGGACTCGTCGGCACCGCGGCGGGCATCGGCCTCATTGCGGTGCTGCCCTTTGCCGGCCGATATTTCGACCGTCGGTACCACGAAGACCCTGCGAAAGCGCTGTCGCTGATCGGTAAAGCACTGCTACCAGTCGCCGTACTGGTGCCGCTGCAGTATTTCATGCCGAACGCGGTGCTCTGGGCAGCCTTCAGCATCATCGTGTCGATTCTGCACATGTGTGCGTTCACGATGATCGGTCCCGTCATCTCCTCGGTGGCTCCGTATCGCCTCCGCGGCATGACAGGCGCGGTAAGCGGGCTCTACCTCTTCTTTGTCGGAGCGATGGGAGGAGCCATACTGTCGGCCGCCCTCGACAGTGCGTTCGGGCCACGAGCAGCTGTTTTGATCATCACGATTCCGGCAACCGTCGTAGGCGCGACCATGATCATCCGGAGCAGCCATTTCATCCGGAACGATCTGTCGCTTATCGTCCTCGAGCTCCAGGAGGAGCGCGAGGAGATCCGCCGCCAGGCGACAGACCCCGAATCGATACCCGTGCTGCAGCTCAATCACATCGATTTCAGCTATGGGAACGTGCAAGTCCTCTTCGATGTCGGATTCGAGGTGCAACGCGGCGAAGTCCTGGCGCTGCTCGGGACAAACGGCTCCGGAAAATCGACCGCACTCCGAGTGGCGGCCGGACTGACCCCAGATCGAGGAGTAGTGCGCCTCAACGGACGTGACATCACCTACACCACAGCCGAACAGCGATCGCGTCTGGGCCTCCATCTGCTCCCGGGGGGACGCGGCGTCTTCGGGGAGATGACGGTTGCCGACAATCTCACGATCGGTGGTTTCAGCTATCGATCCGACAAAGAGGACCTCCGGCGGCGTAAGGACCGTGTGCTCCGCCTCTTTCCCACATTGGGTCGGCTGCTCTCCCGTCGAGCCGGGTCACTCTCGGGCGGAGAGCAGCAGATGCTTGCACTCGCCATTGCCTTGCTGCATGACCCGGAGGTTCTCATCATCGATGAGCTGTCATTGGGTCTGGCCCCAATCGTCGTCCAAGAGCTGATCGCGGTAGTTGAGCGGCTCAAGGCGGACGGCGTCACCATGATCATCGTCGAGCAGTCGCTGAATGTGGCCGCGGCGATCGCTGACCGTGCCGTCTTCCTCGAGAAGGGACAAGTGCGGTTCGAGGGGGCCATCGCCGATCTGATCGAGCGCGACGACCTGGCCAGGGCGGTCTTCTTGGGCGGGGAGATCTCGAGCTAGTGCTTGCCGTGGGGTGGGTCAACGGCCAGATCGTGTTCGACGGTCTGGTTCAGGGCCTGGCCGTTGCCATCATTGCCGCGGGGATCGTGCTGATCTACCGCGCCACGCGGATCATCAACTTCGCAGTCGGTGCGATGGGGCTCGTGGGCGCAGTCACCTTGTCCTTGCTGACGATCCAGTACCACGTGCCGTTCTGGGCGGCGTTCGTGCTCGCTCTGGTCATCGGACTCGTGTTCGGCGCGGTTATGGAGATCGCGGTCGTTCGGCGCCTGCGTACCGCCCCACGGGTGGTGGTATTGGTGTCGACGATCGGAATCGCCGGACTGGCGCAGACGATTGCGGTTGAGATACCAGCTCCGACTGATACCAGTGCGCACTATCCGAGCGCGTTCGGCGGCACGTGGAACGTGGGCAGTGTGACGATCCACGGCTCCGATCTCTCCATCTTGATTCTGGCCCCCCTCGCCATTCTCGCCCTGTCCTGGTTCCTCGACCGCACGACACTCGGGAAGACCGTGGCTGCGTGCGCCACCAATCCCTGGCTTGCTCGTCTCTCCGCCGTCTCCCCGAAATTTGTATCGACCCTCGTATGGACGCTCGCCGGAGGGCTTGCCACCCTCTCCCTCGTGCTCATCGGCGGCGCGACCTCGACTGCCGCAGCCCTGGGGAACCTCGGGCCTCAAACGCTCTCCGAGGCGTTGGCAGCCGCGGTGATCGCGAGCTTTCGGTCGATCCGCATTGCGGTTCTTGCCGCGGTCGCGATTGGGGTAATGCAGAGCGTCCTGACGTTCAACTACATCACGGTACCCGGCGTCACGAACGTCGTGCTCTTGATCGTCGTGTTTGTCGCAGTGATCTTTGCGAAGCGAGAGGATGCCGAGAGCTCGCAGGTCTTTGCGTTCAGCCCTCGGGTGCGACCCATCCCGCAGCGACTGCGGAGTTTCTGGTGGGCACGGAACCTGAACAAAGCGGGGCTGCTCGGGCTGGGCCTCCTTGCGGTGTTGCTCCCGCTCATCGTGACCCAACCGTCTCGACAGCAGCTCTTCACAGCGGTTCTTGCCTGGGCGATCTGTGCCTCCTCCTTGACGGTACTCACCGGTTGGTTGGGGCAGCTGTCGTTGGGGCAGATGGCATTTGCGGGACTGGCCGCCCTCTTTGCCGCTCGACTGGTAAGCGAGGGTGTCCCCTTCTGGGTGGCTATTGCCGTGACCACTCTGGCGTCCGGACTCCTCGCCCTGGGAATGGGCATCGGGTCGCTGCGTGTTCGAGGCCTGTACTTGGCTGTCGTGACGTTTGTCTTCGCCTTTACTGCGGAGCAGTACTTCTATTATCTGCCTTTCTTTTCCGGTAAGTCTCCCGACGGTGCGAACGTTCCCTTTGTCCCCGGTCGTCTCTGGTTTCTTTCGTTTTCCGGACAGCGGACCTACTACTACCTCGTGCTGGTGGTGCTGGGCGCGGTCCTCTGGTTGCTCAGCCGATTCCAATCCAGCGGTGTGGGACGGATGATCAAGGCCGTGCGCGATAACGAGAACGTCGCAGCTGCCTATGCCATCCGCCCGGTCTGGGTGAAGCTCAAGGTGTTCACGCTCGCGGGCGCTCTGGCCGGACTCGGCGGGGCATTGTTGAGCGGCGCCTATGCGAACATCCCGTTCGCACAGAGCTTCTACCAGACCAGCGATTCTTTGAACCTCGTCGCGATGGTGGTGATCGGTGGCATGGGTTCGATCAGCGGCGCAGTACTCGGGGCCATCGTCGTGATCGGGATACCTGCAATCGATCCGAACAACGCGGCCCTTGGTCTCCTGAGTTCGAGCCTCGGGCTTCTCATCATTCTCCTGTACTTCCCAAGAGGATTGAATCAGATCGCGTATTCGGCACGGGACGGCCTTCTGGCCTGGGCTGATTCGAGGTTGGGGGAACGCGTCGAGGAGCCTCGCCCGGCGCTGCCGGCCAGGACCCGCCGGCCACACGAGGTTATGGGAGGAGGAGACCCCGCGCTGGCGATTTCGGATCTCAGCGTGGCGTTCGATGGCCTCGTCGCCGTCGATGGGGCCAATGTCGATGTCGGCCGAGGTGAACTGGTGGGTCTCATCGGAGCGAATGGCGCAGGGAAATCGACCTTGATGAATGCCGTGGGCGGATTCGTCGAGGCTACGGGTTCCGTGGCTCTGTTCGGGCAGGAGCTGGTCGGCAGTTCTTCCTATCACCGTGCCTCCCTCGGATTGGGGAGGACCTTCCAGAATGCCCTGCTCTTTCCTGAGCTCACGGTCAATGAGACATTGCTCATTGCCATCGAAGGAAAGGCCGGCGTCGGCATGCTGTCGACTGCGTTGTCGCTTCCGCGGGCGAGGCGTCGGACGAGGGCGGCGCTCGCCGAAGCGCAGGAGCTGATGGATTTCCTCGGACTCGGTCGTTATGCCGACCACTACGTGTCGGACCTCTCGACCGGTACGCGCCGAGTGGTCGAGCTCGCCGGGCTCTTGGCCCTGAACGCGCCGGTGCTCTGCCTCGATGAGCCGACGGGCGGACTGGCGCAACGTGAAACAGAAGCATTCGGACCGCTCATTACCTCCATCAAGAGCGAGCTCTCAGCCTCGGTGTTGCTCATCGAACACGACATGAACCTGATCATGGGCATTTCCGATCGGGTCTATTGCCTCGAAGCTGGGCATGTGATCGCCCAAGGGCATCCCGGGGAAGTTCGCAACGACCCCAAAGTCATCGCCAGTTACCTCGGCACGGACGAGCGCGCCATCATCCGAAGCGGCAGCGCATCCTCCGCTGACCAAGGTGTATCCTCGCTTCCCGTCTCGAATCCCAAGCCGCTTCTGACATGAGCGCGGCCTGCAGGTGGAATGGTGACAGAGGGGCCATCGCCGAAGTGGAGCTGCCTGGCGGCTCGATCTTTCCCGGCGCGAGCGACCTGTGGCGGTGAGGCCCGTGCCACTGGACATTGCGCCGTCCGAGCTGCGCGTCGAACACCTGGGGAGCGGAATGCTCGGCCTCGGGGTCAGGGCGCCTCGTCTGTCGTGGAGGCTCCCGGATCGAGTCACCCGGCAAGAGGCCTACCAGATCGAGATCAATGGGAAACCGAGTCCACGCGTCGTCAGTGATGCCTGTGTGCTCGTCCCGTGGCCCGGCCAACCGGTTGCATCCCGTCAGAACGTGTTGTGGCGTGTGCGGGTGTGGACCGAGCAGGGCGAGAGCCCCTGGTCTCCTGCCGGGTGGTTCGAAGCGGGCCTCCTGGAGGAGAGTGATTGGAGCGCCCACTGGATCGAATCCCCCGGCGATGACCGCCAACCTCTGGTGCTGCAAAAAGAGTGTTCCTTGGAAGGAGCACCCGCCCGCGCGCGCCTCTACGCGACGGCTCATGGCATCTACGAGTGCTTCCTCAACGGTCAGCGCGTGGGCGATCTGGAGCTGACCCCGGGGTTCACCAGCTATCCGACCCAGCAGCTGGTCCAGGCCTACGACGTGACGGCGCTCCTGGTCCAGGGGTCGAACCGATGGGAGGTCGTGGTGTCCGATGGCTGGTACCGGGGCCAACTCGGTATGCGTCGTCGAACGGACGGGTACGGAGACACGCTGGCATTTCTCGGACAGCTCGAATCCGACGGGTTGACCGTGTCGACCGACTCGGCGTGGACAGCAGGTGTGGGGAGGCTCGTGGCGGCCGACCCGATGGCGGGACAGATCGAAGACCACGTCCGAGCCTCGAAGGAGTGGCAGCCGGTCGCGGTGAGAGCCGGAGGCGTCGGGCCCCTTCACTGGTCTCCCTCGCCACCCGTCCGCCGGATCGAGCACGTCCGTCCCGTCTCGGTCACGAGGATCGCTCCCGGTCGGCAGGTGGCCGACCTCGGCCAGAACATCAACGGTTGGGTTCGCCTGACCGAAGTGGGACCCGCAGGCAGCCATATCACCTTGGTCCACGGAGAGAGCCTTGACCGCTCTGGGGATGTCACACAGGCAAATCTCATCGACGAGGGGGACGACTCGGCCAGTGGCCCGTTCCAGGTCGACGAGGTCACGTCTGCGGGGGGCGTGGAGGAGGTATTCGAGCCCCGTCACACGACCCATGGGTTCCGGTACGTCCGTCTCGAGGACCATCCTCGACGATTGACCCCCGACGATCTGAGTGGGGTCGTCGTGCACACGGATCTCCGTCGGACGGGTTGGTTCCGTTGCAGCGACGACAGCCTCAATCGCCTGCATCAAATCGCTGACTGGAGCTTCCGAGGCAACGCCTGCGACATCCCCACGGATTGCCCCCAGCGCGAGCGGCAGGGATGGACGGGGGACTGGCAGCTGTTCACTCCCACCGCCGCGCTGCTCTACGACGTGATGGGGTTCTCACTCAAATGGCTACGCGACCTTGCCGCGGAGCAGCTCTCGGACGGCTGTGTGACCAACGTCGTCCCCGATCCGATGAGTCTCAAGCAGCCCCTCGACGATTTCTGGAGGTCCCTGCAGGGGTCGTCGGGCTGGGGCGACGCCGTCGTCATGGTCCCCTGGGAGCTCTGGCGGGCCTATGGGGACACCCAGGTTCTGTCCGAGCTCTGGCCGGCCATGGTGAAGTGGATCGACTACGCAGCGGAAATGGCGCGGACTCGCCGGCATCCCAGTCGGGAAGCGGACAGGCCGGATGCCGCCGAGCACGAGGCATTCCTCTGGGATGGCGGCTTCCATTGGGGTGAATGGCTGGAGCCGGGAGCCGACATCGTCGAGTCGCTCAGCCGTGAGCAGGGATCGGTCGCCACCGCGTACTTGTGCCGCTCCGCCGCACTGGCGGCGCGCATCGGCAGGATGTTGGGGCATTCGGAGGAGGCGGAGCGGATGGACTCACTCGCCAGGAATTGCCTGCGGGCGTGGCGGCTGGAGTACGTCACGGGAGAGGGAGGGCGTCCTTCCCGACACGCAGGCGAACCATGTCCGAGCGCTCGCGTTCGACCTCGTGCCGGCGGAGCATCGCCATCGGACGGCTGAGCGACTCGTGCAGCTGGTACGAGAGGCTGACACGCATCTGGGGACCGGATTCCTGGCGACGCCGCTCTTGCTGCCCGTGCTGGCCGACGCCGGACAGGTAGACCTTGCCTATGAGCTGCTGCAGCGACGGTCGCCACCTTCGTGGCTGGCGATGGTCGACCGAGGTGCAACCACGGTCTGGGAGCTTTGGGAGGGCGTGGACGACGCGGGACAGGCGCACATGTCGCTCAATCACTACAGCAAGGGCGCGGTGATCTCATTCCTGTACCGGTATGTGTCGGGAATCCAGCTCGTGGACGACGAGCCTGCGTACCGACGATTCCGAGTTGCTCCGCAACCCGGTGGTGGGTTGACGTGGGCTGAGGCGGCGCACGATTCGCCCTATGGAAGGATCGAATCGTCGTGGCGGATTCGAGACGATCGCTTTGATCTCACGGTCTCTGTTCCATCGGGAACGGCTGCCGAAGTGACGCTTCCCGGCGAGACCGAATCGAGTCACCAAGGCCCCGGGATCCAGGTCTACAGCATCCCCATCCACTAGGAGCGGCCCCGAGTACTCGCTGACGCCGCGCCTGCCCTGCAGCGGGGCAGGGTGAATCATGGAGTCGCGCAACGGCCGGCGAGTAACGTGACGGCCCGTGCGACAACCCCGACGCGTCACCATTCTCGACGTGGCGGCCAAAGCTGGCGTGCATCCGGCAACGGTGTCGCGCACGCTGAGTCGACCGGAGAAGGTGGCACCCGAAACCAGACGCCGCGTCGAAGCGGCTGTCACGCGACTTGGATTCGTCCCGAATCGGGCCGCTCGAAAGATGAAGACGGGCCAGACCGGCGTCATCGCCGTCATCGTGCCGGACATTACCAATCCGTATTTTGCGTCCATGGTCCGCTCTCTCGAGAGGACGGCTCGGGATGTCGACCTGCAGGTGCTCTTGGCCGACACCGGGGAACTCCCGAAGGAGGAGGTGCGGGCAGCGAAGATGCTCGCACACGACGTCGATGGATTTGTCGTCCTCTCTCCAAGGCGGCTGCATCGGGAGCTCGAGGCCCTGGGTTCGATGCCCACCGTCTTCGTGCAGCGGCCAGTGCGAGGGCATCCCTCTGTGCTCCTCCGGAGCGCCTCAGCGGTGTACGAGGCACTCACCCATCTGGCTGCCGATGGGCATCGCCGCCTTTCCTTCCTCGGAGGTCCGACTGGGTCATGGGCGGCCACTGAACGTCGGGCAGCGGTCCAGAAGGCCAGTCTCAGCATGGGGTTGGATGTGGCGGTGGTCAATGCCGCGGCGCCGACCTTCGAGGCTGCAGCGGAAGCCGTCGGGAAGATTCTGGCGCTCGAGGTGACGGCAGTGATCGCCTTCAACGATCAGATGGCGCTCGGCGTCATGGCCGGGTTGGCCCGTCGTGGGGTCGGAGTGCCCGAGGACGTCAGCGTCATCGGGTTCGATGACGTTCCCATGGCGGCCATGGTCGCTCCGCCACTGACGACCATCGGGCTACCGACCGAGGAGGCGGGATCGGTTGCAGTCGGACTCCTGCAGGACGAAGGAGCGCCGTCGGTGGAGCTCACGGGCAAGCTGGTCCTCCGCTCGTCGACTGCTACGGTCAGGGGACGTTGAGCCAGCGCTGACGCAGGTAGCGCGCCGCTGCCTTCGGTCGCCGGTCTCGCGTAAACACCCCTTTCTTGTTGCCATCGACCCGCATGAAGGATGGTCCGGTCGCGAAGTCCGCGAAGTTCCACACGTGCTCCCCGACGACGGCGTCAATGCGGTCGAACACACGGTGGGCAACGTCGAGCATCGCCACCTGATACTCCTCGCTCCACACCGCGTCATCGAGGGAGTGGAGCCCTGGCATGGCATCCGCTCCGTACTCGGTCACGAGGATTGGCTTGCCCAGTTCGGCCCAACCCCGCAGTTCATGTTCCCAGCCACGCTCCGCTGCCGCGAGGTCGCCGGGTTCCATGTACCAGCCGTAGTAGCGATTGATCATGATCACATCAGCCAGCTCGGTAACGGTGCAGTCATTGGGCTGGGCGAACATCATGTTGACAAATCCCACCGGGCGCGTTGGGTCGGCCTCTCTCGCGGCCGTGAAGAGCGGGGTGAAGTAGGCGCGGGCTTGCTCGGTATGCGACTCCGGCTCGTTGGCCAGACTCCATAGCACCACTGAAGGGTGGTTCTTGTCCCGTGCGATCAGTTCCTCAATGGCCCGCTTGTGCACCGCTTGGGTCGTGCTCCCGATGGTCTCCTCTGAGAAGGTTTCCCGCGGTCCACCCAGGAAGAAGCCGCCACCGACGCCGAGATTGAGCCCAACGGCGGCCGTCTCGTCGATCACCACAATGCCAAGCCGATCGGCGAGATCCAGCACCTCTTCGGCGTATGGATAGTGGGATGTGCGAAAGGAATTGGCGCCGATCCACCTCAGCAGGGCGAAGTCATTGACCATGGCTGCATCGTTGTGTCCCCGTCCATTGACGTTGAGATCTTCATGCTTCCCGAAGCCCTTGAAGTGAAAGGGCTGGCCGTTAATCAAGAAATTGGTGCCGTCGACATCCACCGTGCGGATCCCGACAGGGATCGAGTAGCGATCGACGAGAACAGAGTCGATTCCCGACCAGGTCCACTTGGAGCCGGTAGAGGTAGCCACGTCCGGGCTCCCAGAGCTGTGCGTTCGGAACCGTCAGCACGGCGTCCCGCTCTTCGATTTCGGCGACGAGCAAATCGTCTGCATCGCGCAGCTCCATCCGCACAGCCAGCTCTTCGTGACCGTCCACGGACACCTCGCTTCGCACGAGACCCGTGTGCGAGTCGAGCTCGGTCACGACGGTCAGGTCGGCGATGTAGGTGGTCGGGGTTGAATAGAGCCAGACGCTTCGGTGCAACCCTGCGTAGTTGAAAAAGTCGTGGTACTGGCGCTGCCGGCGCTCGCCGTCCGGCATGACCTCCACAATTCCTGGCGGCAGACTTGTGCCAGGTCAGCTCGTTGTTGACGGCCACAGTGACTCTCATCTCCTGTTCTTCGCGGACCAGGTCAGAGATGTCCACTTCGAATGGGGTGTAGCCCCCTTCATGTTCGACCACCTGCGTCTCGTCGACCCACACGGTGGCGCGGTGCGTTGCTGCGTCGAAACGGAGAACGACTCGGTCGCGCTCCCACCCTCGTGGCACCTGGACGACCCGCTGGTACCACACGTCCCCCACATGGTCGTGCAGAGCCTTGTCCGAGAGAACGTCGTTGAAGCTGCAGGGAACGGGCATCGGAAGGCTCTCTCGGAGTGCAGATCGCCACCACTCCTCCGAACGCCCTACGCCATCGGTGTCAACTCGAAACTCCCAGAGTCCGTCCAGCCGTTTGGCCTCGCGGCGAGCGTTATCTTGCGGACGAAGCATTGGTCCTCGCTTTCATGACGAACTGTCCAGATCGTCGTGTGGTTGCCATCTTTCGAAGGTCGCGGCGGCCGTGTGAACGCACGATCGGCGGGTCCATTTCCGCTCGTAACGACCCCGCTGAGCGAGGGCCCACCCGGGTCGGCGAAGAATCGGATTTGTCCTGGTCCACGGCAGTGCAAAGCTTTGCATAAACCCGGGAGATCTGCCACACTGAAGGGGGCACTTGCGGCAGACGGAAGACGAGAAGGGTTGGTTGATTCGCATGACGCGGGGCAGATTTCCGAATGGATTCTTGTGGGGCGCGTCGACGGCCGGCCATCAGGTCGAGGGGGGCAACGTCAGCGCCGACCTCTGGCCTCTGGAGTGGGCCGAGAACTCGGTTTTCAAGGAGCCCTCGGGTGATGCGTGTGATCACTATCACCGCTATCCGGAGGATTTGGCGCTGCTCGCCGAGTTGGGTTGCAACGCCTACCGGTTCTCTCTGGAATGGAGCCGCATCGAGCCAGAGCCCGGGTACGTGTCGCGTGCCGCACTCGATCACTACGCGCGGATGACCGAGGCATGCTTGACCGCCGGACTGACCCCGGTCGTGACGATGAATCACTTCACGTTGCCACGATGGGTTGCCGGGCGAGGCGGCTGGTCTTCGCCGGAGACTCCGGACCGTTTTGCTGACTTCTCGGTACATGTCGCACGGCATTTCGGCGATCTGCTCTCTTGGGTGTGCACCCTCAACGAGCCCAACCTCATGACCATGTTGGGGGCGACAGGCGTGTTGGCCATGGGCGCCAATGACGAGACCCCGGCCGGTCAGGCGATGGCAGCGGCGACACCGGGGCCCCAGATGGGCCTCGATCAGGGGCAAGAGCATGGGGGTCAGGGCATTGGCGGATTCGATGCCTCGCACTACCAGATGGGCTTGATCACCGGTGATCTCGAAACGATGTCCAAAGCCCACAGGCTGGGGGGACAAGCATTGCGGGCCGAAGCCGGTCACGTGAAGATCGGGTGGACGCTGGCCCTCGTCGACCTGCAACCCGTCGAAGGCGGAGAAGAAGGGTGCAAGCGGGCGCGCAGAGTTGGACAGACGGACTGGCTGTCCGTGTCGACACAGGATGACTTCGTCGGTGTGCAGACCTATTCGCGCAATCTCATCGGTCCCCGAGGCAAAGTGCCACCTCCCGAGGGGGCGGCAATCACCCAGACGGGATGGGAGGTCTATCCAGAGGCGCTTGGACACACCGTGCGGCTCGCGGCGGAGTACGCCAACGTGCCCGTGTTGGTGACAGAAAACGGTATGGCCACTGATGACGACGATGCCCGGATCGCCTACACGAGGGGGGCCCTGGAGGGGCTTGCTGAGTGCTTGGCCGACGGCATCGACGTGCGTGGCTATCTGCACTGGACCCTTCTCGACAATTTCGAGTGGACAGCCGGGTTTGCCAAGACGTTCGGATTGATCGCCGTTGACCTCGGGACCTTCGCTCGAAATGTGAAGCCGTCAGCCCGATGGCTCGGCGAGGTAGCGGCGCGAAATTCTCTCGATTAGTACTGATCGAGATCGAATCCGACCCGCTCGACGTCCTCGCTGAGGGCCGAGAGGTCGAAGTTATACACCTTGGCGGCCGTGTCGCAGAGGATCTTGCGTGTGGTTTCGGTCGACATGTCAGGGTGTGACATCAGCGCAGACACCTCCGCCTCGGTGTCGGCGAACATTGACTCGAAATGAGGGAAGTCCACACCGATCATGGCGTTGTCGCAGCCGATGGCGAATTCCTCGTAGTCGCCGCTCGGCCGTGCCAGCTCGTCAAGAGACACCTGCTCAGGAGTGCAGGGCGAGATGCCCGAGTAACAGTTATCGGCCCAGTAATCGCGAGCGCGGCGAGCGAACAGACGGGAACGTTCAAGTACCTTCGCCCAGCCCGTCCAGTCGTCTCCGAGCTCCAGGCGCTTGTCGAGTCGCCGAATGGCCGGTCCGATCCAGTCTCCCTCGGTCTCCACGAAGGCCACCCGGAGGTCGGGGAATCGATCGAAGACGCCACCAAGGATGAGCTGCCAGAGGGATCGGCCGGAGAAGAACGAATGTTCCATCGCCAGCGTCATGATGGCGGCAAATCCCGGGGGGTCGTACGTGGGAGCACCCGAGCCACCGTGCTGGCTGATCGGCAGATCCAGTTCGACGCACACCGCCCAGACCGGGTCGAGGACCGGGTCGAAGAAGAAGGTGCCTCCGGGCAGGAGCGACGGCATCATGACGCCTTGGAGCCCATGTTCCTTGGCCCAGCGGATATCAGCGACGGCCTGGTCGATGTCGTCGAAGGAGATCACCGCCTGTCCTGCCCGCCGTCCTGGAGCGCAGTCGCAGAAGTCGACGAGCCACCGGTTGTAAGCCAGACGCGCCTGGCGGGTGAGCTCCGGGCTCGCAAAAGCTCCGTCTTCGTCCGGTCGAACCTCGAACGGAAGTCCATTTGGAAAGAGGACCTCCGCCACAACACCTTGGCTCTCCAGTTCCTTCAGCCGGAGGTCGGAATCCCACTGCGCCGTGGCGTCGAAACCTGGTTTGAGGCCACCGTGCTCGGGGGCGCCGATCGATTCCTGTTGCAGCACCCAGGCGTCATACGCGTCGAGGTGGGCCTGCTCGATGTAGGGCCGGTAGCCGGCGCGCGATGCTCGTACGTGTCCGTCCACTGAGATGATCGCCGTTCGTGCCACGGCCACTCCCTTCCGGGTCCAGGACCCTTGTGCCGGACCAATGCTAACGTTTGCATTGAGATGCTGCCACGAGTCACGGAATCCGTCCGGTGCGGAGTCCTTGGGCCCGGCGCCGTCATCGTCTCCCAGGTCCCGAGGCGCCACGGACACCGGAATCACCTGGTTGCCGACTCCCACCGCGGCTCTGCTTCCAGTAGTCCGTCGTGACGCACCGCACGACGCCACATGACCGACGCGTCGCGTCTCGGATCACCTCGGTGGAGCGCGCACAGAAGCTTGCGCGTCGGAGGGTGCCCCGCCCGGTGGAGAACTACCTGGACGGAGGAGCAGGGGAGGAGGTGTCGCTGGGCGAGAACCGAGAAGCGTTCCGTTCGGTTGGATTCTCCGCCGGACTTGGCGTCACCGAAGGCCCCCCGAACCTTCAGACCTCCGTACTGGGGAGCGAGGTGTCGATGCCCGTACTGCTCAGTCCAATCGGGTTCTCGCGCATGATGCACTGCTCGGGCGATGTGGCCGGCGCCTCGGCCGCAGCGAAGGCGGGGACGATCTTCACGGTCAGTTCGATGTCAGGCCATGCCCTCGAGGATGTGCGATCTGCGGCGCCCGGACCGCTGTGGTTCCAGCTCTACTTTCTGGGTGGTCGGGAGGGCGCACGGCGTCTGGCAACCGACGCCGGCCAACTCGGGTATACCGCGATCGTCGTCACCATGGACACCCAGATCCCCGGCGATCGTCGTCGGGAGAGCAGGTACGGCCTTTCCCCGCCGCTCCGGCTCGATCGCAGGACCATCACCAAAATGGCACCCTTCGTCGCCACACGGCCGAGGTGGCTCGTCGACCAGGCGCGGGAGGGGTTCAAGCTGGATCTCGTCAATGCCCGGCGGGTGGGCGCACCCGACGCGCCGAACCCGGTGGAAATGGGTTTGCTCGAGTGGATCGCCGAACCCCCGACGTGGGCAGATCTGGCGTGGGTCCGCGAGGTGTTCGGCGGGGATGTCCTGGTCAAGGGTGTGCTGTGCCCGGACGATGCCAGGCGCGCGGTGGACGCGGGTGCGTCGGGAATCATCGTGTCGAACCATGGGGGACGCCAGCTGGACGGCGTTGCCGCCACTCTGAGGGCATTGCCGGAGATCGTCGCAGCGGTGGGCGACCAGGTCGACGTCCTTGTCGACGGTGGGATCCGAAGCGGCGCTGATGTCGTCAAGGCCGTGGCGTTGGGGGCACGCGCGGCCATGGTGGGGCGAGCGTGGGCCTACGGGCTCAGCGCAGCGGGTCAACCGGGCGTGGATCGTGTCCTGGCGCTTCTCCGAGAGGACATTGACCGCACGATGCGCCTTCTGGGCGTCCGTTCGGTTGTGGACCTGAACGGATCTGTGGTGCGTCTGCCACTGGACTTTGGCGCTTCCTGAAGTTCGAATTGGACAACACGCAAGTGAGGACTGAGAGTGCTGACACTGACGAATGAGGTCAAATCCACGCTGAGCCGTCAGGCGATCGAGGTTCCTTCCTGGGCATTTGGGAATTCGGGGACGAGGTTCAAGGTCTTCTCGCAGCCCGGTGTGCCCAGGGATCCATTCGAGAAGGTGGCCGACGCCGCGCAGGTGCACCGATTCACCGGTTTGGCGCCCACGGTCGCGTTGCATATTCCGTGGGATCGCGTCGGCGATTTCGACAAGTTCGCTCGCTTCGCCGAAGAACTCGGCATCCAGCTGGGCACCATCAACACGAACACCTTTCAGGACGACGACTACAAGCTGGGCAGTCTGTGTCACGTCGACGAGGCGATTCGAACCAAAGCCGTGGGTCACGCCCTCGAGTGCATCGACATCATGAACATCGTCGGGAGTAACGATCTGAAGATCTGGCTGCCCGACGGATTCAATTACCCGGGACAGGGAGATCTCCGGGACCGACAGGATCGGCTCGCCGACTCGCTCGGTCAGATCTACGCCCGACTCAGCGAGGACCAGCGTCTCGTCCTCGAATACAAGTTCTTCGAACCCGCGTTCTATTCCACAGACGTCCCGGACTGGGGGACGGCGTACGTTCAGTGCCTTGCACTCGGGGAGCGCGCGGTCGTGTGCCTCGACACGGGCCACCACGCTCCGGGAACGAACATCGAGTTCATCGTCATGCAGCTCCTCCGACTCGGGAAGCTCGGTGCGTTCGACTTCAATTCCCGCTTCTACGCGGATGACGACCTGATGGTCGGTGCAGCCGACCCATTTCAGCTGTTTCGCATCCTGTGCGAGGTGGTGAGGGGCGGTGGATTCGACGCTGGCGCAAGGGTTCACTTCATGCTCGACCAGTGTCACAACATCGAAGCAAAGATTCCGGCGCAGATTCGGTCCGTGCTCAACGTCCAGGAGATGACTGCTCGGGCTCTCCTGGTCGACCGGGAGGCCCTGGCCCGAGCGGAACGAGCTGGCGACGTCATCGGAGCGAATGACGCGTTGATGGATGCCTTCTATACCGACGTCCGGCCAGCCCTGGCCGAATGGCGTACCGAGAACGGCTTGCCGGAGGACCCGATGGCTGCCTATCGAGCAAGTGGGTACGCCGAGCAGATCATCGCCGACAGGGTGGATGGAGAACAGGTGGGATGGGGCGCATGAACCCCGTCGCCGCACAGCTGCTTGAGCGGTCGCATCGCCTCGGGGCAGACCGGCGGAACACAAATTTCGCTGGCGGCAACACCTCGGCGAAGGGAAGTGAGCGCGACCCCGTCACGGGCAAAGATGTTGATCTCATCTGGGTCAAGGGCTCCGGCGGCGATCTGGGCACGCTGACCGAAGCCGGGCTGGCCGTCCTGCGACTCGACAGGCTGCGAGCGTTGGTCGCCGTCTATCCCGGAGAGGCCCGGGAGGACGAGATGGTGCCCGCATTTGACTTCTGCCTGCACGGCCGGGCCGGGGCCACACCATCCATCGACACTGCGATGCACGGCCTGATCCAAGCCCCTCATGTCGACCATCTGCATCCCGACAGCGTCATTGCCATCGCGGCAGCGGCAGACGGTGAACGACTGACCCGAGGCGTCTTTGGCACCCGGGTCGCCTGGGTCCCCTGGCGCCGCCCCGGATTCCAGCTGGGCCTCGACATCGCGGCGGTCTATGAGGACAATCCTGACGCTATCGGGGTGGTACTCGGTGGTCACGGCATCACGGCGTGGGGTGCCACGAGCGACGAAGCGGAAACCAACAGCCTCTGGATGATCGAAACGGCACGTGCCTACCTCGATGCGCATGGCGGACCTTTGCCCTTTGGCGAACCGGACACCGCACGGGCCGCTCTCCCACCAGCAGAGCGCCGAGAGAAGGCAGCACAGTTGGCCCCAGTCCTGCGACGCATCGCCTCGCACGACCAGCGCATGGTAGGCCAATTCACCGATACCAACGAAGTGCTGGAATTCTTGTCAGCCACAAAGTTGTTCGCTCTGGCTGAGCTCGGGACCTCGTGTCCCGACCATTTCCTCCGCACCAAAGTCAAGCCCCTCGTCTTGGATCTCCCTGCGGATGCTCCAATCGACCAATGTCTCGCTCGTCTGGGTGAGCTTCACGAGCAGTACCGCCGGGACTACACCGCCTATTACGAACGGTACGCCGACGACAAATCACCCCCGATGCGCGGCGCTGACCCGTCCATCGTGCTTGTGCCGGGTGTGGGAATGTTCTCTTACGGCCGGGACAAGCAGACAGCTCGGGTGGCCGGCGAGTTCTACGTGAACGCCATCAATGTCATGCGCGGAGCCGAGGCCGTCTCCACGTACTCCCCGATTCCGGAGTCCGAGAAGTTTCGCATCGAGTATTGGTCTCTCGAGGAGGCCAAACTGCAAAGGCTGCCGAAGCCGGCGCGTCACACCGGGCGGATCGCCCTGGTGACGGGCGCAGCGAGTGGGATCGGCCGATCCATCGCCGAACAGCTCGCTGCGGAGGGCGCCTGTGTGGTCATTGCCGATCTCGATGCGGCGAAAGCGGTCGGGGTTGCCGGCAAGATCGGTTCGGCGGATCGCGCAGTAGGGGTCGTGCTCGACGTGAGCGATGACGACTCGGTGCGATCTGCCGTCGCGGCCGCGATTTTGGCGTTCGGTGGGCTCGACCTGGTCGTCAACAACGCCGGACTCTCGATCTCCGCCCCACTGCTCGAAACGTCTGAGGCTGATTGGGATCGTCAGCACGCGGTCATGGCCAAAGGCAGTTTCTTGGTGGCCAAAGCGGCGGCACGAGCAATGGTCGACCAGGGTCTCGGAGGCGACATTGTGTACGTCGTCTCGAAGAACGCGATCTTTGCCGGTCCCAACAACCTTGCCTACGGTGCGGCCAAGGCCGACCAGGCCCACCAAGTTCGTCTCTTGGCGGCGGAACTGGGGGAATACGGCATCCGGGTCAATGGCGTGAATCCCGACGCGGTCGTACGGGGGAGCGGCATCTTCTCCGGCGGCTGGGGTGCGCAGCGTGCGGCCGTCTACGGGGTACCAGAAGGGGAGTTGGGATCCTTCTACGCACAGCGCACGCTGCTCAAGCGCGAGGTGTTGCCCCATCACGTTGCTTCTGCCGTCGCAGCCCTGGTCTCGGATGAGTTCAGCCACACCACCGGGCTCTTGGTGCCCGTCGACGCAGGGGTTGCCGCTGCGTTCTTGCGCTGACCGTGCCGCCACGGATCTTCGCGGCCGTCGACCTCGGCGCTTCGAGTGCGCGAGTCATAGCCGGCGCAGTGAGGCCGGACAGGATCGAGTTGCAGGAGGTCCAACGGATCTCGAACGGCCCGATCGCCAGAGACGGTCATCTGCGCTGGGACCTCAACCGGCTCTACCAGATGGTCCTGTCCGCTCTGCGCCGGATCCCTGAGGCGGAGTCCGTCGCCATCGACGGCTGGGGCGTGGACTACGGGTTGTTGGATGACGATGGAAGTCTCCTTGCTGACCCCGTGGCGTACCGGGATGATCGGACCGAAGCCGTTCTCGAACACGTGCACGGGCTGGTCCCACCCGAGGAGCTGTATCGCGTCACGGGCACGCAGCACCTTCCGTTCAACACCATCTACCAGATCGTCGCCGAGCAGCAAGGCCCCTTGTGGTCCCGGGCCTCGCATGCAGTGCTCATCCCGGACCTCGTCGCCTACTGGCTCACCGGCGAGTTGCACAGCGAGCTGACGAATGCCTCTACGACGGCCCTCCTTGATCTTGCCTCATCATCATGGTCGATACAGTTGCTCGATCGGCTGGGGATTCCCTCCGATCTCTTTCCGCCCATCGCAAGGCCTGGCTCCATCCGTGGAACCGCTCCAGGACAGCTCCCGGTCGTCAATGTCTGCTCGCACGACACGGCGTCGGCCATTGCGGCTGTACCCGCAACGACGGAACGCTTTGCCTATGTGTCCTGCGGGACCTGGTCCTTGGTCGGTCTGGAACTGGAAGCCCCGATTCTCACCGACGACGCGCGACGAGCAAACTTCACCAACGAGCTCGGCGTCGGCGGTCGAATCAGATTCCTGCGCAACGTGGGAGGGCTGTGGCTTCTGCAGGAATGCCTGCGTCAATGGGGGACGGATGACCGGGCTGCGCTGCTCGAGGCGGCAGCTCGCCTGGGGCGGGGTGGTCCGCTCATCGACCCTGATGACCCCATATTTGTTGCGCCAGGAGACATGCCGACTCGCATTTCCGAAGCCGTGTTGGGTCCCGACGGTCGGATAGAACCTCCCGTGATAGTCCGGTGCATTCTTGATTCGCTGGCTGAAGCGTTTGCAGGCACCCTGGCCAAGGCCTGCGCGCTGGCCCACAGAAAGCTCGACGTGGTCCATATTGTCGGTGGAGGCTCTCAAAATGGCCTTCTCTGCCAACTGACCGCCGACGCCGCTGGAGTCCCGGTCCTGGCCGGGCCGGCCGAGGCGACGGCTTTCGGCAACATCGTCGTCCAGGCCCAGAGCATTGGCGCGTTGCCGTCGTCCCTCGATGCTGCGAGAGCCAGCATCGCCGCCTCGGTAACACTTGTCCGCTACGACCCTGCGTAGGTCCGTGCACACCTGTCGGGTGACCCGCCGACTTGCCTCTCTTCCCGCCCCGCTCGTGATGGGCTGCAGCGCGACCTAGAGGCGCATGATCCAACCGCCGTCGACGGAAATCGTCTGCCCGTTGATCCAGTCGCCGGCGGGTGAGCACAGCAGCAACATTGCGCCGACGAGATCTGCTGGCGGCCCCGACGTCTTCCCCGGAATCTGCTGTCCGAGCACATCTCGAAACGGTGAATCCTCGGGAAGGCTGACGTAGCCGCTCTCGCTGGCAACGAGTCCGGGGGCTATCCCGTTCACGTTGATGCCTCGAGGCCCCAGTTCGGCGGCGAGGTTGGCCGTAAGCCCGTGGAGAGCGTACTTGCTGACGCCGTAGATGCCGCCGGCCATGAATGCCCCGGCGGAGAGACCGTTGATGACGCTGCCTCCGCCTCGAGCTTCCATGGACTCGATGACGGCCTGGGTGCACAGGAGCGGGCCCCGCAGATTGACGTTGAGCACCCGATCCCACTCGGCGACGGGCATGTTGGCCAGTCCGAAGGGCGGCAGGTCGGTCATGATCGCCGCGTTGTTGATCAGGATGTCGATGCCGCCGAAGTGATCGATGGTGCCGGCTGCCATTTCAGCCGTTGAGGCATCCGAACGCACGTCCACGTGCAGTCCGGCTGCACGAAACCCCTGGGCGGTCAAGGTGTTGGCGACTTCCGTGCTCGCCTCAAGATTCAGGTCCGCAATGACGACGGACGCCCCGGTGCTGCAGAGAGCCTCGGCGTAGACGCTGCCGATGTCGCCCGCCCCGCCCGTCACGATCGCCACTTTGTCGCTGAGGTCAAAAAGCTTCTCCAGATCCATTTCGGTATTCCACACGGAAGGAGGGGTTGAAGTCAAGTGCCTTAAGTAGTAAGACAAGTGAGTTGACAGCGAAGCCAGACCAGGAGGCACATGAGATGACGGCTGACAGGAGGGTGCCCGAGGTACACCTGCATATTGGCGGTGATCTCCGGGCCGAAGGGTCCGCAGGAAGGCATGAGCACGTCTTCCCGGCGACCGGCGAAGTCCAGGGATTCGTGCCCATGGCTGGGCCCGTCGACGTCGACTCGGCCGTGAGAGCGGCCCAGGACGCCCTCCAGGTGTGGGGTACGTGGAGGCCGGCCGACCGGGGCCGCGTCTTGCACCGCCTGGGGGAGCTGATGGAGCGGGACCGTGACGAGCTGGCGCGGCTGTCGGTACTCGACAACGGGATGACGGCGACGATGAGCCCGTTACTTGTCGACCTGATGACCTCCTGGACCAGTTACTACGCGGGATGGGCCGACAAGATCGAGGGTCGCGTGACCTCGTCTCCATCGCAGCAGCGGGAGCTGGGATACACGATGCCCGAGCCCTACGGTGTCGTTGGCATCATCCTCACCTGGAATGGCCCGCTCGTGTCGGTGGGAATGAAGCTCATCCCGGCGCTCGCCGCCGGCAACACGGTGGTCATGAAGCCTTCCGAGCTGACCCCATACGCGACCGAACACTTGATGGCTTTGATCCGTGAAGCGGGGATCCCGGCCGGAGTCGTCAACCTGTTGCTTGGCGGACCCGAAGCCGGCGACGCACTCGTGCGCCATGAACTCGTGAAGAAGGTGACCTTCACGGGTGGACCAGCAACGGCTCGCAGAATCCTTGCGGCGTGCGCGGAATCATTGAAGCCAGCGGTGTTGGAGCTGGGCGGGAAGTCGGCCAACGTGATCTTCCCGGATGCCGACCTCGACCTCGCCCTGGCGATCAACGCGTTCGCCGTGTTCGGGACGCTTGCGGGCCAAGGGTGCGCGATTGCCACCCGGATGATCGTGCATGACGACATCTACGACGAAGTGGCCGAACGGATCGAAGCTGTCGTCCGAACTCTTCGCTGTGGAGATCCCTTCGACCCCGAAGTCGTGGTGGGACCCGTCGTGACGAGGGGGGCGCAGAAGCGCATCCTGGACATGATCGAAAAGGCGCAAGCACAGGGCGCAAAGCTGCTCGCCGGTGGGAACGTGCCGCAAGGTCTCAGCGATGGGTTCTTCGTCGAGCCCACGGTTCTGGGAGACGTTGATCCGGCCAGTCAACTTGGGCAGGTTGAGGTGTTCGGGCCGGTGCTCTCGCTGATGCGGTTCCACGACGAAGAAGAGGCAGTAAATATCGCCAACGCCACGGAGTACGGCCTCGCGGCCTACCTGTTCACCAACGACGCGGCGCGCATCCATCGATTGGTGTCGCGCCTCGAGGCTGGCGGCGTCTACGTCAATGGCGCGTCACCGGTCGTTGGGTGCGATCTCCCCTTTGGCGGTGTCGGCATCTCGGGCTACGGCCGAGAAGGTGGCGAGGAAGGGCTGTTCGAGTTTCTGCAGACGAAGGCGGTCGCCGTCGCATGACATTGCCCTTCGAGCTCAGAGGTACCGTCGTCGTGCTGACCGGCGCCGGAAGTGGGATCGGACGTGCAACTGCGCTGTCGTTTGCCGCGCGCGGCGCCAAGGTGGCCGTGAGCGATCTCGACGGTGCTCGAGCAGAGGAAACAGCCTCGCTCGTGGGTGAATCGGGTGGGGAGGCGATCGCGCTCGCCGTCGACGTCTCTCGGCGTGAGGATATCGAAGAACTACGCGAACTATCCCTGGAGCGATTCGGTCGGATCGATGTTGTCATGAACAACGTCGGAGTCATCGCCATGGGTGCTCCTGAATCTTTGCCATACGAGGCATGGGAGCGCGTCATCGATCTGAACCTCATGAGTGTCGTGCGCAGCAATCTCGTCTTTCTGCCCCACCTGATCGCACAAGGCAGCGGTCACGTCATCAACACCGCATCAGCGTCAGGTCTCCTGGCGTACGGCTTCGACCGCCTTCCGTACGTGTCGACCAAGCACGCCGTCGTCGGCCTATCCGAGGCGCTTGCGCTCTACCTGGGACCAAAAGGTGTGGGGGTGACGTGCGTGTGCCCGTCCGGCGTGATCACCAACATCCTCGAGCAGATCACGTTCTACGGCGAATCCACTTCTCCACGAGCCCCGCAACATGCCCTGATGGAAGCCGCCGAGGTCGGAGAGCTCATCGCCGAAGGCGTCGCAAACGGGTCGTTTCTCGTCGTGACCGCAGTCGAGATCTACGACGAACTACGCGAGCGAGCGGCGGATCCCGAGGCGTACATCCAGCGGATGATCAAGGAGCAAGTGAGTGACTGAGTGGTCGAACAGCGACGACCGCCGGGCTGACGCCCGCGCTGAATACGAGAAAATCATGACGACCCCGAGCCCCGATCCGACCGGCGCCTATATCGAGACGGGCGTCATCGGCTTCGTGTTCGGCGAGATGTGGCGGCGTGGCGTCCTCACCCCTCGGGATCGGCGATTGATCACACTCTCATGCGTCGGAGCGGCTGGTGCGACGATCCCTATCGAGACGCACGTGTGGGCGGCGCTGAACAGCGGCGATCTCTCCTACGCGGAGTTCGACGAGTTCGTGTTGTTCTTCGGAACGCAACTTGGCTGGCCCAAGGCGTCAGCGATGACCACGCAGGGCATGATGTCCGCGTTCCGCATGTCTGAAGAACGCCACATTCCTCTCGAGCAACACGAATTCGAACGCTGGGTGGAGCCCGCTGATGACGATATTCGGCGCGCTCGTGGCGAAGAAGCCTATTCGGACGTGCATGGTGCGAGTGCCCCGCCGGCGGTGACAGCCTTCCGCGGCCGGTCCTACCTTGACTTCCTCTACGGCGAAGTGTGGCAGCGCGAGATGCACCTGTCCCGCCGTGACAAGCGGATTGTCAGCATCTGCTGCGCGGGGTCGGTCGGGGTCGACGAAGAGGTGATCGCTCATCTGCGGGCGGCGCTGAGGCAGGACGAGCTCACATATGAGGACCTGCAGGAGCTCGTTGTCCACTACGCCGTCTATCTGGGCTGGCCTTTGGGCGCACATCTCGACGATCTCCTCCTCCAGGTCGCGCGCGAGCTGGGGGAGGAGGCGTCATGATGGAAGGGTTCAAGACGCGTGTCGGGTTCATCGGGCTCGGCAGTCAGGGTGGACCCATGGCGGAACGGATCGTCCAAGCCGGTTACGCGACGTCGCTCTGGGCTCGTCGAGCCGAGGCCCTCGTCCCATTTGAGGCAACCGACGCCGTCATCGTCGCCACTCCGGCAGAACTCGCTGAACGCTCCGACGTGCTCTGCATCTGCGTGGTCGATGATGGTGGAGTTGACGAGATCTTGCGAGGATCAGACGGTGCTCTCACGGCGCTGGCAGATGATTCGGTGGTGGTGATTCACAGCACGGTCCATCCGGGTACGTGCTTGCGTCTCCAAGCCGATTATCCGAACGTGCACGTCGTTGACGCCCCGGTCAGCGGGGGAGGGTACATGGCGACCGCCCGCGAACTGCTCGTCATGGTCGGCGGCTCGGTTGATGTCGTCGAGCGCTGCCGACCCATCTTCGAGACCTTCGGCAATCCCGTCCTCCACCTCGGGCCGCTCGGTTCGGGCCAGGAAGCGAAGATTCTCAACAACACCGTGTTTGCCGCCCAGCTCGCACTGGCCCGCGAGGTGTTCGCCTTGGCCGCAGATCGGGACCTTGACCAGGCAGCGCTGGCGACGGTCTTGTCGCGTGGGAGCGGACGCAGCTATGCCGCTGAGGTCATAGGGGGGAGCGGGTACGACCTCGAGACATTGGCTCCTCTGGCCGGCCCGCTCCTGGCCAAGGACTTCGGAATCCTCCTTGACTTCATCGGTCCAAGGGAGTCGCTGTTCATTGAGGCCGCCCGCGAGGCGCTCGTTCGCATGCATGTCACTCCGGCGGACCACTGAACCAATCGTCGTGTTCAATCGGGCCCCGTGCCAAGCTGTCGATCCATGACCGTCGCGGAGCCCTCCGTCCCGTCTGCCAGTGCGCTGCGCCTCGTGCTCGTCGCCGAGCGTCTCTTTGCTGTCAGCGGGATCGATGGAGTGTCCCTCAGGCAAATCGCGACGGAGGCGGGATCGGGCAATAACTCCGCGGTTCGGTATCACTTCGGCTCCAAGAGTGGATTGGTCTCAGCCATTTTTCAGCACCGACTTCCCGAGGTCGTGAGCCAAAGGCGTCTGCTCATCGCACGCTGCGATCCAGCTGATCTTCGCTCCAGGCTCGAAGCACAGATCCTGCCTGTCCTTTCGATGTCGAACGATCCCGAGAACCACTATGTGTCTTTCGTCGAACAGATCCAACGAAGTGGACAGGGTCTCCCCGAGGATCTGCGCGAACTCCCGCTTGAAGGCCAAGCGTCCAACGTGGAATTCCGTCGCGACCTCGATACAATCCTGGCCGACCTGCCAGATGCGCTTCGCATTTTCCGCATCGACCAGGCGCAGTTACTCAGTCTTCATGCCGGGGCGGATCGAGAAAGGGCTGTTCAATCCGGGGTGGTGACCGTGTCGTTCGAGCTGTTTGCGAACGCATTACTTGACGGTATTACCGAATTCCTCTCCGCTCCTGCCTCCAGAGCGACCCTTCGTCACCTCGACCAAGCGGGCACGATCGCGTTCGCTAGGCGCCACATCTTGTGACGGAGTCCAATTCCACGCTGCTGGCGGTCTCAATCCCGTCGAGAGGGACGTGAATCGTGCGAAGGGGCGCACGCACCGCTCTCATCGTGGGATTCCTGCTGGGAGTAGTGGTCCGCCGATGCCGACAGATATTGATCAACTGTCTCAGATTGAGCGACAGAAAATGCAGGTATGAAGCAAATATTGTTTTACTCAGAAAATAGAGCGATCGTTCTAACTATGTGGTAGCGTGGCCTCCTGTGATCAGAGCCACAGCGAGGCGTGTTCGGTTGTCGAGTGTTGGTCGAGGGATGCCCTTCCGGGGATTACATCTGCTTCGTCGTAGGCCTCACCGATGCCGACACTTTCGTACGCGACGTCTCGTGCGAGCTTCGCCCTTGGGCCGTCTCATCAAACGAGAAGAAAGTGATGCTCATGCGTAAAACTGCATTGCTGTTCGTTGTGCCTCTCGTGCTCGTGATCCTGAGTCTCTTCGCAGAGACCAGCACGGCACAGGTCAACGCCGCACCTTCGTCGTCTGGGACGAGGAGTGTTGCGGCTTCTGCTGCTCCCACAACCCTCCCGATCAGCACGGTCCCGTCGAGCACTCCATCCGGCTCATCGAGTTCGCCAACGGCGACGGGCGACATACTGATGATCAAGCTCTACGTGGGCAACATTCCTCGCGCCGAGAAGTTCTACGGAGCGCTCTTTGGAGCGAAACTGGCTTTGAAGATCGGCAAGGGCGCGGAGATCGTGACGTTCCCCAAGGGGCCGGGCCTGGCCCTGCTCCAGAAGAGTCCTGCCGACAAGAACAAGGTGGGAGGCTTCATTATTCAAGTTCCGAGCTTGAGCGCAACGCGTGCACTTGCGGTCGCTAACGGCGCCAAAGTGCAAGGGAAGTTCGCGGGCTCCCCGGCGAGCCAAGCTGCGCAATCCATCGATCTTCTCGACCCGTGGGGCAACAACGTCGAGATCTTGCAGTTGGGATAGGGCGTCTCCATGTCTGTGCAACGAGGGGATCCAAGGGGGGCCGGATCTCCTTTGATCGCCAGGCCATGGATTGAGCCCGTCGAGGTCCCTCAGCTGCTCGACGTGGCGGCGGCGCGTTCGTAGCGCACCACCACGGCGACGGACTTCCACCCGCCGCGGCTCACGATCTGCATGGGTGCTCGCGCCGGTCGACGACTGTCTGGCTATCACCCCGCCGGCTGGAACGCACTCACTGGGGTGGCTCACGCCCATTGCACTGTCAACACGACCCGTCGTCCGCTGAGGTTCATCTTTTGGACAGATGCCGGTCACCGAATGGTTCCGGATTGTTTGAATGCGGTCGATACCCTCCGGGGAATCGAGCGGGATCGAGTTCAGCAAAGTGAGGGAAACATGAAATGGGCAAGGAATTTCGCGACGGCGGGAGTGGCTGCGTGCGCGCTTTCCATCGCGACGCCATTGGCGGCCTGGTCCTCCAGTGCCGTCGCTGCCGGCCACGATCAGATCGAGCACGTGCTTCTCATCTCGGTCGACGGCATGCACCAATCCGATCTGGCCTGGTATGTCGCTAACCATCCCAACTCCGAGCTGGCGCGGCTGGCCACCGGCGGCGCCCAATACACCGCAGCGCAGACCCCCGACCCGTCGGACTCCGATCCTGGCGGCACGGGGCTGATGACCGGCGCAGACCCGAAGGCCCTCGGCATCTACTACGACGACGAGTACAGCCACGGCGTCTTCCCGCCGGGGACAACGAACTGTTCGGGGCCGGTCCCGGGCGGCAACGTGATCTACGACTCGCCGGACGACAATCTTCCCGCCGTGCCGGACCTGCTGCATAACGGGAGCGGCAACACCTTCCCGTCGTTCGATGAGGGCGGCTCTCTCTACCCGGGCGGCGCTGACACCAACCCGGGCGTGATCATGAACCTGAGTCCGCACCCGCAGTCGGGGCTTAACCCGGCGACGTACCCGGTCGACCCGAAAACCTGCCAGCCGATTCAGCCGTGGGACTTCTTGGGGGTCAACACGATCTTCCAGGTGATCCACAATGCCGGCATGCGAACGGCGTGGTCTGACAAGCATGCGGTCTACACGTCGTACAACGGTCCGGGCTCGAACGGCTCGAGCATTAACGACTTCTTCGGGCCGGAGATCGACTCGCAGGCGGTCGAGCCGAACGGTGTGCCGTACCCGGTCGACGGTGCGTGGACGGCCGACAACGCCGCGACCAAGCAATACGACTCCTACAAAGTCCAGGCGGTCATCAATTGGATCAACGGCCACGACCACTCCGGCACCGGGCCGAAGGTCGGCACGCCGGCGATCTACGGGATGAACTTCCAAACCGTCTCGACCGCCGAGAAGCTGAAGAGCTCCCCGGCGGTGCTGATTGGTCCTGACGCGCACGGCAACTACACCGACGGCCCGTCGCTGCCCGGCGGTTACGTGACCGTGGACGGCCAACAGGTGCCGGGCCCGCTACTCCAGAGCGCGCTCGACTACGTCAACAACGCCCTGCAGCAGATGGCCGACACGATCCGGGCCGACGGCGAGGCCAGCTCGACGGCGATCATCCTGACGGCCAAGCACGGCCAGTCGCCGCTGAACAACAACCAACTGCAGCGGATCGACGACGGTCCGGTCATTGCCGGCGTCAACGCCGCCTGGGCCGCTCAGCATCCGAGCAACCAGACGCTGGTCGTCCAGGAGGCTGACGACGACGGACTGCTGTGGTGGCTGTCGGATCGCTCGCAGGTGGCGGCTGACTTCGTCGAGGACTACCTGTGGACGCATAGCGCCCCGGCGGTCAACTACGCCGGTCAGACGATCACCGTCCAGCACTCCGGTCTGCAGGAGATCTTCGCCGGCCACAAGTCGGCGCAATTCTTCGGCGTCTCGAACTCCGACCCGCACCACCCAGACGTGTTCGCGATCGCGCAGGTGGGCACGATCTATACGACCGGATCGAAGATCGCCGAACACGGCGGCGACAACCCGGGCGATCGGGACGTTCCGCTCGTGGTCTATGCCCCGGGCACCGTCCAGCCCGGTCAGTCAAGCAACGCGGTGGAGACGACCCAGGTGGCTCCCACGATCTTGAAGCTGCTGGGACTCTCCCCGAGCTCGCTTCAGGCCGTCCAGCGAGAAGGAACGCAGGTGCTGCCCGGCCTCGGCCACGGGGACTAACCGCTCCAGCTGTTCGGGCTGCGGGCGGCTTCGAGCCGCGCCGCAGCTCAGCCCTACCATCGGTAGACACCCCAAGGGCACTACGCATTTCGACTTGGTCTCCAGAAGTCGATCACCGCATCACGCAAACTCGCAGCCCTTGTCGCTACAGTTGACGATCTGAGGCTTTTGTCACTCCATCGGAGGTGAGTTATGCAGACTCAGGTTGCAGCACGGGGGTCGGGTTGGCGGGTATTCGCCGGCGTAATGATCATGCTCGTCGGTATCTTCAACGTCATCGACGGGATCGTGACCGTCGCCAATCCGCACTACTTCACGGTGTACTCCAGCGGTTACTCCCACCATTTGGTGTTCGGCTCACTGAAGTCGTGGGGCTGGGCAATTCTCATTGTCGGTGCCGTGCAGTTCCTGGCGGCACTGGCGATCTTCGCCCAGCGAGGGTGGGGGTCAGTGGTCGGCATCATCGTGGCCGGTCTGAGCGCCATAGGGCAGCTGCTCTACCTTGGGGTCGACCCCTGGTGGTCGGTCATCGTCATCGCCATCGACGTCATGATCATCTACGGGCTGGCCGCCTACGGCTTCCCCGACAGCGCCTGACCGCGGCGCCCGCCGGCATTCCTCAAGCGCCTCGGGTCCCTCCGCCGCGACGGGTTCTCTTGGCGCTGCGAGACGGCTCTCTCCCTTGTGTGTGGTCCCCATTTGGACCGGGTTGTCGTCCTTCGAGGAGTGATTGACGGAGGGCACGCGGTACGTCGCCTGCGCCGACCAAGACGGGATCGTCCTGCACGGACGTCGATTCGAGTCCTTGGACGCCCGTGCGCATCAGGGCGTGCATGCCACCACGCTGACCGTCGATCGGCGCCCGATTTTGGTACGTTCCAGACGAACATCCGCGAAGCCGCATGCGCGGCATTGATCCGCGAAGGCAGTGGCTTGTTCGTCGGTCCAGCCGTGGCTCCCGTGACCGTGGGCCCCTGTTTGGGCCCGCCGCTCTATGGCGACCAGACGACCACCGGGGAGGAGCAGTCGGCGTGCTTCTCGGAGCCCGCTGTCGATGTCGGCCCAGTGATGCACGGTGGCGATCGACCAGACGATGACAGCGGAATCTTCAGGTAGCGGGATCGCCTCAGCGGCACCTTCGACGTATCGCACCTTTGCCGAGTTCCGGGTAAGCAGTCTGGCGACCCGCAACATGACGGCCGCCGGATCAACGCCGGTGACCATCGCACCCCGTCGGGCCGCGTGGCGGACGGCGACGCCGGGACCACACCCGAGGTCCACGACCGTGTCGCCGGATTCGAGTGCGCTCAGCCGCACCGCAAGTCGCGCGTCGCTCTTGCGACCGAAGGCCATGCTGAGCGCCGCGACCAGCCCAGCCACGCCGGCAAAGGCGGGGTAGTCGGCGTGGTGATTGGGCGGCGCCTGCGGTTCTTGCACCCCTTCACCTTGACAGTTGAACCTGACTTCAAGTCAAGTGGGGCTCGTGCCTGAACCATTGCTCACGATCGGCGAGGTAGCGGAGCGAGCGCACGTGGCCACCTCGACGATCCGCTACTACGAACGCATCAACCTGCTCGTCGCCGATGGCCGAACCTCCGGGCAACGCCGGTACCAGGTCGCGACCCTCCGAAGGCTCGTGTTCATCGGCATGCTCCAAGACGCCGGGCTCGCCTTGGTCGACATCGCCGGAATCCTCGATGCCGCGGACGTCAGCGAATGGAAGGCAATTGCCACACGACGACTCGAGGGCCTCGATGAGCAAATCGCCAAGTTGCTCGAGGCTCGTGCGTACCTTTCCGGTGCGCTGCTCTGTCGCTACGACCACCCGGCCACGGATTGCGAGATCATGGGGTCCGAGATCGATCGCCGACTCTCAACGGGGCCTGAAGCGGGGCGGGACGCCGTCAGTCCGCCGCGTCGATGAGGGCGATGTCTGTTTTGCATACTGAGGCCAGGCTGGCAACCGGCCGGGGCTGGGCCCTCGTCCGGACGGCTCAGCCCAAGTGGCTTCGCCTCCGCTCGCGCACTCCGATCGAAGCGTTACGAGGTGCTGGAGCAGTGGGCCGGATTTGTCATCCCGGAACTCGGAGAGACCATCAGGCATGACTCGTTGACGACCTGAAAATCAGAACCGGTGATCGAGGTGAGGTCATGGAGGACGTTGTTGTTCCAGTACGCGTTCGGCACTCCGCTGATGTACCACGGCGAACCGTTGTCGGCGACGATCATCCCGTAGGTCTTGAGCGCCTGGAGAATGACTTGATCCATTTTCGGAAACGAAGCGATGTTGACGTTGGCTTTCAATCGGAGGCGCAATCCCATGGGAGGCAGTGCCGCATTCGCCGTGCCCGCTTCATGGCGGGCGGGCCATATATAGATGTCGTCGGTGGCCGGCACGGTCACCCGGATGGCATGGTCGATGACGCCGGCAGCCACCTCGTCGGGACGCACCAGTCCGGGCAGGATCGCCAGTCCCGCGGCATCGGCTGACGTCCAGCCGGCATGTCGGAGACCGTCGGAAGAAAGGGGGAAGATCGCCCCCGAGCCGGCCTTCCATGATGCTCCACCGTTCTGCGGGTAGGCGTTCCACATCTCATAGTCAGTGCAGTTCCCGGTGTCGACAGTGAGCACATGACGATCGCCGGTCGATCTCGCCCCACCTTCAATGAGTGCCCCGGGCGGAATCGGGTAGGGCCCCGGGTCCGACTGGCCCACGTAGGTGAAGTGGACGGGTACCGGGGGCTGCGCGGCCGGCACCACGTTGTAGGGGATCCCGATCGGCTCGCCGGCGTAGAGTCCCGCCCCAAAGTCAGGGTGAAGTGGAGACGTAGCTCCGATGCTGGTGATGTAGCGGGCCGAGTTGGGGTCGACGGGTAGTTTCGAGATATTGGCGTGCCAGACGTTGTCGGCCGGGAGCACCTGACACCCACCGGTGCCCGGCAGCGTGTCGGCCTGAGCCGTGGTGGGGATCACCAGCAGAGCCACCGCCAGCGCTGAGGCGACGCCGGCGAGGGCGGGCGCTCGGACGAATGGCGGCATCCTCATGGCTGTCCCCCGATCGAGCCCAGTGCCGGTGAGTGGCGACAGGCAAGAAGGTAGCCCAATCCTCCCCGCAAAGCTGGTGTCAGGAACTCATTCCAGCCTTCCTCGCTAGGGTTCTCGCGCAACCCCTCGATCGGGAAGGACGAGCAGACATGGAGGATCGCCGTACTTCAGCCCTGTATCTCGAACTGGGAAACGGCACGGCCCTTGACTACGAGGGGCGTGCCGGCACGCTGGCGAAACGGACCGGAGCCCAGCGCGTGACATGGTGGGAAAATTGTCACCCCGGACGCACCGATCTCCCGAGGCGGATCGAGGAAGGCTCCATGCTTGCGGTGGCGGAAGTGGGACCAACCTTCCGCCCCCCTGAGTCATCGCCCGATGCCAACGCACATCTCTTCAGTCGTCATTCCCGTCCGAGTCAAGGCATTCTCGACGGCCGCCCGACCACCGGGCTGTTGATCGTCTGGATCAGCCCGCGGTCGCCGGACTTGGCGGGGCCGCTGCGCGACTGGGGGGACTTTGTCCACATTCGCCACATCGCGGCCGCCGGAATCCCCGGTTTCACCCAGATCTCGGTCTTCGAGAACACAGCCGACGTCGACCCCCGCTACATGCATTTCTACGAGTTCGCCAGTGATGACCCCGAGGGGACCTTCAAGACCATGACGCCTCACGTCGCCCCCCGGCTCGGCGGGGTCGACAGTGAGGCCTACGCGGACTGGGCTGATTGGCGGGCCCATGGCGGCCGACTCTTCTACTGCAACACCTTCCGTCTTCTCGGGGAGGTTCGGACCTCCGAGGAATAGCCATCGGCAGTCGAAGTCGACCGGATGTGGCACCCTGTGCACCGGGACGAGGGGGGACGCAAGTGACACGACGAGGCGCCCGGGCGTGGATGCACCTGATCGGGAGCGGAGGCTGAGCCAGCATGAACTCCAAGGAATATCAAGTTGAGCTGGAGCGCCTTCACGTCGAGTTGGCGAAGCTCCAACATTGGGTCCAGTCAACGGGTGCCCGGATCGTCGTGCTGTTCGAGGGGCGCGACGCGGCAGGGAAGGGTGGGGCGATCAAGCGGATCACCGAGCTCATGAACCCACGGGTGTGCAAGGTCGTGGCGTTGGCTGCTCCGAACGAACAGGAACGCACCCAGTGGTACTTCCAGCGCTACGTGGCCAATCTGCCCTCGGCCGGCCATATCGTCCTGTTCGACCGTTCCTGGTACAACCGCGCCGGCGTCGAGCGGGTGATGGGCTTCTGCTCGGAGGAGGAGCTCCAGGAGTTCCTGCGCACCTGCCCAGAATTCGAGAGGATGTTGATCCGGTCGGGCATCCAGCTCGTGAAGTACTGGTTCTCAGTAAGTGACGAAGAGCAGGAGCGTCGTCTGCAGTCCCGCTTGGCCGACGCCACGAGACGCTGGAAACTCTCTCCGATGGACCTCGAGGCCCGGCAGCGCTGGGTCGAATATTCGCAGGCCAAGGATGAGATGTTCACCTACACCGACACCAAACAGTCACCATGGTTCGTCGTCCCGTCCGATGACAAGAAGGCCGCACGACTCAATTGCATGCATCACCTCCTGAGCATCATCCCCTACGCCGACCACGAGCCTCCGATACCCGGTGACATGAAGCCCCGACCCGTCGGCACGGGGTACGTTCGCCCACCGATAGAGGAGCAGACCTACGTTCCCACGGTCTATTCCTGACGCTCAGTCATGGCCTGAAGCCATGAGCGCAAGACGTTGTAGCCGGGCCGTTCAGTTCGCGGGCAGCTTCCACCCCATTGACTCGGCGATCTCCTTGCAAGTGGGGCAGAGCCCGTAGCGCTTCGGGTCACGACCGGGCACCCATTCCTTGCCGCAGAGGGCGCGCACGGCGGTGCCGTTGACGATCCCCTCGACCACGCTGGGCCCGGCCGAGACGAAGTCACCCTTCTTTCGACCCTTCTTGGGCGTGTACCCCTCGAGCACGATGTGGGCCATGCGGTCGTGATCGCCCTCGTCGAGTTCGGGGTCGGGTCGAGCCGGGGCCAGGGTGGTAGTCCCGCCCGTGGTCTCGGGCTGCAGCTTCGCCCCGGGACCCGGCGGACGGTCCGATTCATTGTCCACACCCTTAGAGTAGATGCCCCGATGGCGGCTTCGGCACCACGGCCTGCGGATTTGTCCCCCGCGCAGGCCAGGGAATGAGACCGACCGCCCGTTTGTTGACCAGTCAGACGAATTGATTTCACTCGAAAAGGGAAGATCATGGCCACTGAAAACCTGACACTGCCGTTGCTCCCCCTCAAGTCGGGGGTCGTGCTGCCCGGAATGGTCTTCACCATGGCACTCGAGTCCGACGAGGCCCGCGCCGCGGTGGAGGCAGCCCAGTCGGCGGGCGGCCGCTTGCTCTTGGTGCCCCACATCGAAGGGCGCTACGCCAGTGTGGGGGTGATCGCCGAGGTGATGGAAGAAGGAGCCCTGCCCGGAGGCCTGCAGGCCGTTGCGGTGCGAGGTGACCAACGAGCCACCATCGGCACCGGTGTGCCGGGGACGGGCGACGCCCTGTGGGTCGAAGCCGAGCCCCTCGACGAGGGCGAGCCGTCGCCCGCGGTGGCTGAGCTGGCCAGGGAATACCGGGCCGTGCTCGAGAACATCCTGCTGAGCCGCGGTGCCCGGCAGATTGCGGCGCAGTTGCGTGACGTCACCGAGCCGAGCCAGTTGGCCGATGTCGCCGGGTATTCACCTGACCTGTCGCTCTCGCAGAAGGTCGAGGTCCTCGAGACGCTCGACGTCGAAGCGCGGTTGCGCTTGGTCCTCGGATGGGCTCGCGACACGCTGGCGGATCTGACGTTGCGCGAGCGGATCAAGACCGACGTCGAGGAGGGGATGGAGAAGACCCAGCGCGAATTCCTCTTGCGTCGTCAACTCGAGTCGATCCGAAAGGAACTCGGACAACTCGGTGATGGCGATGAGGCCGACCCCGATGACTACCGGGCCAAAGTGGAGGCGCGCGAACTGCCTGAGCACGTGCGGACGGCCGTGCTGCGCGAAGTGGACAAATTGGAGCGCACCAGCGACCAAAGCCCCGAGACGGGCTGGATACGGACCTGGTTGGACACCGTCCTGGAGCTTCCCTGGGGTACCGAATCCGAGGACCGGCTCGAGGTCGCCGAAGCAGCACGGATGCTGGACGCCGACCACGACGGCTTGGAGGACGTGAAGGAGCGCATCCTCGAGCACCTCGCGGTGCGCAAGCTCCAGGCCGAACGGGGCCTCGCACCGGTGGACGGTCGCGGCTCGGGTGCCATTCTGGCCCTCGTGGGCCCGCCCGGAGTCGGGAAGACGTCCTTGGGCGAATCGGTGGCCGGGGCACTCGGTCGCAAGTTCGTTCGGGTCTCCCTGGGCGGTGTGCGCGACGAAGCGGAAATCCGAGGCCACCGCCGTACCTACGTCGGCGCGCAGCCGGGCCGCTTGGTGCGGGCATTGCGTGAGGCCGGAACGATGAATCCCGTTATCGTCCTGGACGAGGTGGACAAGCTTGGGGCTGATTTTCGGGGCGACCCGTCGTCGGCGCTGCTCGAGGTCCTCGACCCTGCTCAGAACCACACGTTCCGTGACCACTATCTCGAGGTTGACCTCGACCTGTCGCGGGTGATGTTCATCGCGACGGCCAATGTGGTCGACACCATTCCGGGGGCGCTGCTGGACCGGATGGAAGTCATCCGTCTCGACGGCTACACGGAATCAGAGAAGGTGTCGATCGCCCGGCATCACCTGGTGGGTCGCCAACTGTCGAGAGCCGCGCTACGCGAGGACGAGGTGGAGATCAGCGACGAAGCTCTCCGGAGCATCGTGGCCGACTACACCCGTGAAGCGGGCGTCCGTTCGTTGGAGCGCGAGCTCGGCCGGTTGCTGCGAAAGGTGGCCACCAAGCTCGCCGCCGGTGAGCGGGAGGCGCCCGTTTCGGTCGATGTGGCCGACGTGCGCGGTTGGTTGGGCCGGCCTCGCTTCTTCTTCGAAGCGGCGGATCGGACCAGTGTCCCCGGTGTGGTCACCGGCCTGGCCGTGACCGGAGCGGGCGGCGACGTCCTGTTCGTCGAGGCCAGCGTGTCCGACGGGCCCGAGGGGCTTACCCTGACCGGCCAATTGGGTGATGTCATGAAGGAGTCAGCCGAGATCGCGCTGTCCTACGTGCGCTCCCATGCGGAGGAGTTGGGCATCGACCCCGCGATCTTCGCTGGAAAGCGTTTCCACGTGCACGTGCCGGCAGGTGCCGTGCCGAAGGACGGTCCTTCGGCGGGTGTCACCATGACGACCGCGCTGGTCAGTCTGCTGCGCGGTGTCCCGGTGCGGTCCGTCGTCGGCATGACGGGGGAGGTCACCCTCCAAGGCCGAGTGTTGCCCATCGGCGGGGTCAAGCAGAAGGTCCTCGCCGCCCATCGGGCCGGATTGACCGAAGTGGTCCTCCCGGAGCGAAACGGGCCGGATCTGGAGGATGTCCCTCAGGAAGTGCGCGAGGTCATGACCTTCCATCTGGCCGGAACAATTGCCGACGTGCTGACCCCCGCCCTGTCGGGGGAGCAGCACCCGGCAGGCGATCAGGAGCTCCCGGCCGTCGCCTGACGTCCCGCGTGGCCTAACGTTTCGGCCGCAGGACGCGGATGCGCTTTCGGCAACACACGTGTGAATGGAGATCCGAGTGGACGACCAGGAGATCATCTCGAGAATCAGCGCGCTGGCCGCGGAGGAACAACGCCTCGAAGAGGCTCACGTCGGAGAGGGGCTCTCCGACGAGGAGCGCCAGCGCCTTACGACCCTCGAGGTGACGTTGGATCAGCTTTGGGACACGCTCCGCCAACGGCGGGCCAAGCGTGACGCCGGGCGCGACCCCGATGAGGCGCAGACTCGACCGGCCGGGACCGTCGAGGGCTATCAGCAGTAGCGGAAGTCAGGCGTAGGGCGGCGCCACCGCCCGACTTTGAGCCTTTGACTACCTCGCCCTGCGAGCTCGAATGGCCGGCGCAGCCACCGGGACCACAGCGACGATCGCGGCGATCAGACCCACGAACGAACCCCATGCCCACCCGACGCTCACAACTCCGAATCCCGAAGGCTTGAACACGAAAGCCAGGATGACCAGGACGACGTTGATGGCGGAGGCAATCAGGAGGAATTGTTCGACCGAGAGCGGGCTGGAACCCGGCAGCTTCAACAGTCCCAGGGCTTTGAAGACGAAGGCCGCGACGATCAGGATCGTCAGGATCAAGACGACATACAGGTAGCCATGGGCGTCCAATCCGCTGCCGCTCGCGCTCCCCAGAGCACCGAGACTGACACTGAACCAGGGTAGGAAAAGTGAGATGAGGAGGACGAAGGATGCAATGCCGACGATCCGGTCGGTCCGGGCCAGCTGATCCGCATCGAACTTGATCTGGGAGGCGGAGGCAGCCGGAGGAGCAGCAGACGGAGGAGTAGCGCCCGGAGGAGCAGCGGCCGGACTGGCCGCGGGAGGAGGCGTCGCACCCGCGGCTACAGCTGCGCCCGTTACCGGAGCAGACAGAGCGGCCCCACAAGCAGGGCAGAATTGCGTGCCTTCGGCTGACTCGGTCTGACAATTCGAGCAGGTAAGAGTAGCCATTCTGTTTACCTCCATCGTCCTTGTGGGAGACAGCAAAGGAAACAGTAGTTGGCGGGTGGCTCTGATGCTCGGACATTGGGCTCCGACGGAGCCGGGCGAAGCCCGCTGGCCTGGGCTTCCTATCTTCCGGGCCCCGTTTCAAGGTTGGTGGCGTGCAACCTCACCCAGATGGATCGAGAACCTTGAGGAAGTTCGAAAGATCCTCGGCGTGCTCCTCCTCGACGGCGAGGATGTCCTCGAGCATGCGGCGCGTGGTGGGATCGTTGGTCCCCAACCACCGCACGATCTCCCCGTAGGAGGAGATGGCGACCCGTTCGGCCACCAGGTCCTCCTTGACCATGTCGAGCAGGTCCTTCCCGGGCACGTACTCGGCGTGACTGCGTTTCACCAGGGTCTCGGGGTTGAAGTCGGGTTCGCCCTGCAGCTGGACGATCCGGGCTGCGATGAGGTCGGCATGCCCCTGCTCCTCGGTCGCATGCTGGAGGAATTCCTGGGCCACCGGCACTGAGTCGATCCCTTCGGCCATGTAATAGTGCCGCTTGTAGCGCAGCACGCAGATCAGTTCAGTGGCCAGTGCTTCGTTCAGCACTGTGATCACCCGCTCGCGGTCCGCACCGTAGGAATCGGTCACGGGTCCCTGATCAATATGCTCGCGGGCTTTGCGCCGAAGGTCGGATACGTCAGACAGGAATTCGTTCACAGTCCGACCGTACCCACGGTTGCAGCCTGCCAAACCAGCGGAGCCCGTTGCGAGATCGCCAAATGGGGCATGCCGTAGCATTGCGCTCCGATCCGGGGCTGTAGCTCAGTGGTTAGAGCAGGGGACTCATAATCCCTCGGTCGCAGGTTCGATCCCTGCCAGCCCCACCCTGCCAGCCCCACCCCTCCAGTCGCACCACCCCCTTCGCTCCCTGCAGCAGGGAGCTGGCCGCGCTCTGACAGTCTTGCAGCCGATGCCGGATCAATCTGGGTACGGGGCGGCCGCGACCGCTACAGACGAGGCGACGCCCGTGCCGTCCCCCGATCCGTCTCGGCCCGCCGGCCGTCCCCTGGCCGTGCCGGACCGCTGGGGGCCGTGGTCGCTCCTGATCTTGGCCGTGGCTTGGGGATGTTGGAACCTCCGCTCGGAGCTCACCCCCGTTCCATACCTCGATGACAGCTCCATTCACGAGCAGATGGTTCGTTTTGCGTCCGCCCGGATTGCCGCCGGGCATCTGCCCCAGACCAGTTGGTTTCCCTATCTCGGTCTGGGGTCGCCCCAGTTCCTTCACTATCAGGGCCTGCCGGCCACGTTGACGGGCCTGGTGGGCAACATCATCGGTCCCGACACGGCGTTCCGATGGTCGCTGTACCTGCTCTTGGCGCTGTGGCCTCTCACCATCTACTGGTCCGCCCGGCTCTTCGGTCTCAGCCGCTGGGTGGCGGCCAGTGCGGCCGCACTCTCGCCGTTCCTGCTCTCGGCCGCCGGCATCGGGTACGAGACCAAGGCCTACGTGTGGATCGGCTACGGCGTGTGGACCCAATTGTGGGCATCGTGGACGCTGCCGTTGGCCTGGGGATTCACCTACCGATCGTTTCGGGACCGACGAGCCATCCTGCCTGCGGTCGTCTTCATCTCCCTCACCATGGCGCTGCATTTCGAGACCGGGTACCTCGCCGTGGTGCCGCTGGTCGTGTGGCCATTCGTCGAACCGTCGCGTCTGCTGCCTCGGCTGGGTCGCTCGGTGATCGTGGGCGCCGCTGCCCTGCTGGTGTCCGCCTGGGTGACCGTGCCGCTCATCGCACAATCGAGCTGGACTTCCATCAACCAGGTCCTGAGTCACACCGGGCTGGTGAACGGGTACGGGGCGCGCCAGATGCTCGACTGGCTCTTCACCGGGCAGCTCTACGACGCCGGTCGCTTTCCTGTCGTCACCATCCTGCTCGGCGCCGGCCTGTGCTTCAGTGTGGCCAGGTGGAGGACGAGTATCGCCGGCCGCGCCCTGGTCGTGGTCTGGGCGGTGACGTTGTTGATGTCCTTCGGCCGCACCACGTTTGGCTCGTTGTACGCGATCCTTCCCGGCAGCAGTGACATCTACATTCGGCGATTCCAGATGGGGGTCCAACTCTCGGGCCTCCTTCTGGCCGGGATCGGCGTCGTTGGTCTGGGGCGACTGGCCAAAGGCTTTGTAGACCGCCAATCTCCCTCCGCCCGAGAGTTTTTCTCGAAGGACAGGGTGGGACGGGGCATCCTGGCCCTGTGGTGCGTGGCCCTCCTGCTGGTCGTGCTGTCGCCGGCGCTGATCGAGCTCGGGGACTACGACGCGCAGAATGCCCAGGCGACAAGTGCCCAGGCAGCCGCGGACGTTCACCAGGAAGCGCAGATCGATCCGCTGCTCTCCTACGTCCGTGCCCACGGTGGTGGGCGGGTCTATGCCGGCCTCCCCACCAACTGGGGGACCGAATTCCTGGTCGGGCAGGTTCCGGTCTTCAAGTACATCGAAAGCCAAGATGTCGACGAAGTCGGCTACACGCTCCGCACGGCTTCGCTCATGACCCAACCCGAGAACGCCTTCGACGAAGCCAACCGGGGCGACTATGTCGTCTTCGGCATTCGGTACCTCCTGCTCCCGTATCATCAGAGTCCCGCCGTGACCGCACACCTGGTGTCGTGCCGCGGCATGTACTGCCTGTGGACGGTTCCCGGTGTCGGCTACGTCCACGTGACTGAAACGACGGGTGTGCTGCACGCAACCCGGCGCGACCTCGGGAGCAAGAGCGTGCTCCTGTTGCGTTCTCCGCTCATCGCCGAAGGCCGGGACCTGACCGTGGCGTTCAACGGCCAGCCGCCCGCCAGCGTCACCACCCCCAACCCGTCGTTGCGTTCGGGCCCCGCGGGGCGGGTGATCGCCGAGCACGACGCCCTGGTCGAGGGCCAGGTCCGAGCCAGCGTCGTCGCCCGGAGGAACTGTGTCGTCGTGTTGAGCGCGTCATATGACCCCGGGTGGTCGGCGACGGTCGACGGTCGACCGGTGGCCACGCAAATGATCGCCCCGGCTCTGGTGGGGGTTCCCGTCGGTCCTGGGGCCCACGCGATCGTGTTCCGCTACAACGGATTCGGTTCCTACGACGAACTGTGGGCGCTGTCGGTCCTCGTCCTGCTCGGCGTCGGACTGGGGCCTCTCGTATGGCGCAAGGTCAGAGGGACACAGGCCGACACGTCAACCGGCAAGACGACCGGCAAGACAACCGGCAAGGCGACCGCCAACTCCCCGATGTCCCCCGTGGCCTGAGGCAGCCGGCTCGGTACGACCTCAACCCTCAGGCCCGGAGGCCACCCAGGCCACGGCGCCACCGGTCAGGTTCTCTGCATCCCATCCGGCCGAACCCAGCGCTTCGGCGGCCACGGCGGACCGCCCCCCGACGTGACAGGCCACGACGATGGTGGTGTCTCGAGGGAGCTCGCCCAGGCGATCGCCCAACTCGCCGAGCGGGATGTTCACCCCGATGGGGTAGGCCCATTCGGCCACTTCGGAGGGCTCCCGGACATCGAGCAGGAAGACGTCCTCGCCGCGGGCGAGTCGGGCGCGGATCTCGTCGGGTGCCACCTCGGCGTAGGACACGGACCTCAGGCTAGGGCCTCCGGATCGATGCCGAGGGTCGGCAAGAGGCCGCCAGTACTGTTGCCCTGTGCCCCTGCCCCGAAAGCTGCTCGGTGAGGACGAGGAGATCGTGGTCGAGATGCGCCCGCACTGGGTCTTCTTCGTCGGGCCCCTCCTGATCTCGGCGGTGGCGGTGGCCGTCGTCAGCGTGATCCTGGTGGCCCTCGGTAAGCACGCCAATGCGTGGGTGACCTACTTCTTCCTGGCTCTGGCCGCAGTCCCCGTGGTGTGGTTCCTGGCCCGGCTGCTGCGCTGGCGGAATTACATCATCGCGCTCACCACGACCCGGATCATCGTGCGCCGTGGTGTGTTCGACCGCCACACCCTGCAGCTTCGGCTGCAGAGGGTGACCGAGGTCAACACCTCGCAAGCCCTCTGGGAACGGGCGCTGGGAACCGGCCGCCTGATCCTCGACGTCCAGGGAGACGACGATTCGTTGGTCATCGAAGACGTCACCAAACCGCTCGTCTTCCAGCGGGTGGTGAACGGGCAGATCGACGCGCTGGTCGATCGCCATCGCACCGACCTTCACGCCGGGAGCACCGAAGCCGGCGACCCCCGGTGGGACGATCCACGCCCGAGCGTCGCCCGTCCTGACCACCCCTCTGCCAACGACACGCCACCGCAGGGAATCACGTCCTCGCCGCGCTCTGTGCCCGGCCCCGAAGCCGTATGGCCGTCGGCCGCCGCTTCCGATGCTCGGGGGTCACCGGGCGGCGCCACCCAGGAGCAGATCCGTGACCGCCTGATCGAGCTCGACGATCTGCGCCAGCGGGGCATCCTCTCCGAGCAGGAATTCGCCACCAAGAAGGCAGAGTTGCTCGACCGCATCTGAGCTTCAGGGTCGTCCACAGGCGGCGACTACCGTGGACGACATGGATGCGCCTCGATACCGCTGCGACGGCTGCGGGAACTTGACCCGCTTCGACGTCACCACCTCCCGTCGGACCCGGGCCTTCCATCACTACACGGTCGGCGGCGAGCTGCAGATCGAGGAGGAGACCGTGCTCTCCCATCACGTCGACGAGGTGGTCTGCCGTTGGTGCGGCCACGGCCGCAGCGTGGTCGAATTGAGCGAGAGCGACACCGCCGACGACACTGCGGACAGGGCCGTCGACGGTGAAGGCGCACGGGAGCACCAGGAGCCGGGCGCGCCCTCACGAGTGCGGTGACCGAACGGGTGCCCGCACCGGCCGAGCTGCTGCGCCGGCTGCGTCCCATCCCCACCTATCGAGATCACCCGGCCACCGTCGGTCGTGACATCGAGGGTGTCGACCCCTGGGGGGCGCGACACCGCATCGAGATCGTCGGCTCGGACGAGCCGGTCCTCCTCCTCTTCCTTTCCTCGACCTGCCTCGGCTGCCGCGATTTTTGGGAAGGCGCGGGACAGCTCGGGGCCGACGTCCCGGGGGTGCGGCTGGTGATCGTGACCCGGGGCCCCGAGACCGAGGATGCCGGCGCCGTCGCCGAGCTGGCGTCATGGGCACAGGTAGCGGGGAGCGCGTGCGTCGAGGTGGTGATGAGCCCGGGGGCCTATCTCGACTACGGCGTGAGCGGACCGCCGTTCTTCGCGGTGACCGTCGGTTCGGAGGTCCGCACCGAGGGCGTGGCCTGGGGCGTGGGTGAAACGGCCGAGCTCGTGCGACGCTCCCTGGCGGCACCCGAAGCACCGTGAGGCGGCGGGACCGGGCCGAGAGGCGTGCCGCCGCCGCCGTCGAGGTGTCACACCCCCGGAGCAGGCTGTGGACAGACAGAGAGCCAGAGACAGAGCCACGGCCAGAGCCATGCCCAACCACGGAGGGTTGTCACCATGCCCGAATCACCCGCCTCATTGACCATCGACTGTGACTGCTGCCAGCTGCAGGGGACGAGCGGTTGCGACGACTGCGTGGTCAGCTTCCTGCTGGAGCGGGAGCCCGACGACGCCGTGGTCATCGACGCCGACGAGGCGCGCGCGATGCGCATGCTCGAGCGGGCCGGCCTGGTGCCGACCTTGCGGTTCAGCTCCCGCGCCGGGTAGGCGGCGCTCCGGTCCGGGCGCAGGCCCAGGCCGCGGTCGCTGGCCCCGGCCGGCGTGAAGCGCCACCTGCTGGTGACCAACGACTTCCCGCCCAAGGTGGGGGGGATTCAGAACTATCTCTGGGAGCTCTGGCAGCGGCTCGATCCCGAGTCCTTCGTGGTGCTGACCGCGTCGTCGGATCCGGGCGCGCCTGCCTTCGATGCCGCGCAGGCCGAGCGCGGCGTGCGCATCGAACGCGTGGACGAGCCCATCCTCTTCTTCCCGACGCCGCGGGCCTTGGCCCGCGTCCGTCGTTGTGTGGACGAGCACGCCATCGACCTGGTGCTCCTCGATCCGGCCCTGCCGCTCGGTCTGCTCGGGCCACGCATCGGGGTGCCCTACGGGGTCATTTTGCACGGGGCCGAGGTCACCGTGCCCGGCCGGGTGCCCGTGGCCCGGGCCGCCCTGGCCCGGGTCCTGCGGGGCTCGTCCGTGGTCATCTCGGCCGGGGGCTACCCGGCGGCGGAGGCCCGACGCGCCGCCGGCGGGCTGACCGTCCCGGTGGTCGAGATCCCACCGGGCGTCGATGCCGCCGCCATCTCGCCGCTGCCGGCGGCGGCCCGTCGCGCCGCACGTGCCCATCTGGGCCTCCCGGGAAAGGGGCCACTGGTGGTGAGCGTGAGCCGGCTCGTCCCCCGCAAGGGCATGGACGTCCTCATCGCGGCGGCGGACCGCCTGGCTCCCTCGTATCCGGACCTGAGGGTGGCCATCGGCGGGACGGGCCGCCAGCTATCCCGGTTGCAGGGCCGAGCCGCGGCCAGCCTGGTCTCGGTCACCCTGCTCGGTCGACTGAGTGACGAGGACCGTGCCGCGCTCCTGGGCGCGGCCGACGTCTTCGTCATGGCCTGCCGTTCCCGGTGGCTGGGATTGGAGCAAGAGGGGTTCGGCATCGTGTTCCTCGAGGCCGCCGCCGCCGGCGTCCCCCAGGTGGCGGGCGAGAGCGGGGGAGCGGCCGAGGCCGTGGTCCACGGAGAGACCGGGCTGGTCGTCGCCCATCCCGACGACCCCGGCAGCGTGGCTCTGGCCCTGCGAGAGCTCCTGGCCGATCCCACGCGGGCCAGGCGGATGGGCAGGGCCGCGAGAGCTCGGGCGCTGGCATCCTTCGACTACGACGCTCTCGCTTCTAGGCTGGCCGGCACGTTGGAGGAAGTGGCAGGCTGACTGTCCCCGGCCGTGCCGACGGACGGGCGAGACGAAAGGACGCGGAGAGCCGTGGCGGATCAGGCCACAGAACACATGTCGGTGTCAGCCTCGCCCGAGCGATGCTATGCCGTCGTCGCTGACATCGAGCGCTACGCCGAATGGGCCGCCGACATCAAGGAGATCGTGGTGCTCGAGCGCGACGACGAGGGCCGCCCGCTGCTCGTGACGTGGCGTGCGGCTGCTTTCGGGCGCAGCACCAGCTACACCCTGGCCTACGACTACTCCGAGGCGCCGCGCATCCTCTCGTGGAAGCTGACCAAGGGTGACATCACCACCAAGCTCGATGGGAGTTACGTCTTCGATCCCGGCTCGGGGTCGGGCACCGACGTCACGTACCACCTCGAGGTCGAATTGCGCGTGCCGATCCCGGGCTTCATCAAGATGCGCGCCCAGAGCCGCATCATGTCGACGGCCTTGCGAGAGCTGAAGGCGCGGGTCGAGTCCTCCTCGTGACGGCTGAGGCCGCGACGTCGGCCGAGGCCGACGTCGCCTTCGGCATCGATATCGGCGGCACCAAGGTGCTCGGCGTCGCCCTCGGCGCCACCGATGGCGTGATCAGCGAGGCCCGTGTCCCCACGCCGTCGGGCCACCTCGATGGCGAAGCGGTGGGGAGCGAGGTCGCCCGCGCCATCGCCGAAGTGGTGGCCCAGCTCGACGACTCGCTGGCGTCGCTCACGTCGTTCGAATCGCTCGCCTCTGATCCGTCGAGCCCGCGGCCGGTCCCGGCCATCGGCGTGGGTGCGCCCGGGATGATGGATCGGAAGGGCAGGCTGCGTTTCTCCCCAAATCTCCCCCAGGCGCACGGGGTGGACTGGCGACAACTCCTCTCCGGGCCCTTGGCGGATCGGCGCGTCATCATCGAGAACGACGCCAACTGCGCCGCGCTGGCCGAGCACCGCGTGGGCGCGGCACGGGGCTACGACCACGTGCTGGTGGTCACGCTCGGCACCGGCATCGGCGGCGCCCTGATCGTCGACGGCCGGTTGCAGGTGGGCGCGCACGGCTACGCCGGGGAGATCGGCCACATGGTGGTCGACCCGGCCGGTCCCCCCTGCCCGTGTGGCCGGCGCGGCTGTTGGGAGCGCTACGCCTCGGGGGGCGGGTTGGGTCTGGTGGCTCGGGAGGCGGCGATGGCAGGGAAGCTGCCCGACGTCGTGGCGCGCATCGGCGGGGATCCCGAGCGGGTCCGCGGCGAGGACGTGACGGCAGCCGCCCTGGCCGGTGACCCCGATGCCCGGCAGGTGGTCGAGCAGGTGGGGTGGTGGGTCGGCTTCGGTCTGGCCAATCTGGCCTGTGTGGTGGATCCGGAGTGCATCGTGCTGGGCGGTGGTCTGATCGGCGCGGGGGAGCTCTGGCTGGACGCCGCCCGGTCGGCCTTTGACGGATTGGTCGAGGGCGGATGGTCCCGCGAAGCGGTGGCCATCGTGCCTGCCGTGCTGGGGGAGCGGGCCGGCGCGGTGGGCGCCGCGTTGGCGGCACGCCAGGGAAGCCTGTGGTGATGTGGTGATGTGGTGATCCGTACCGGCGTCGTCCTCCCGACGTTCCGGGATACACCCGACGACGCGCTGGAGACGGCGGCCCGGGCGTTCGCCGCCGGCGTCGACGGGGTGTTCTGCTACGACCACATCTGGCCCATGGGCCAACCCGAGCGTCCCGCCCTGGCGCCCTTCCCGATTTTGGGCGCGCTGGCCGCCACCCCTGCCCCAGCCACCGACGGTGGCGGTCCCTTCTTCGGGACGCTGGTGGCCCGGGTCGGGCTGGTGCCCCACGAGGTCCTGGTGGACCAGTTCACCGCGCTGGCGAACGTGGCCCCCGGGCGCATCATCGCCGGCCTCGGGACCGGCGACCGCCTGAGCGAAGCGGAGAACCGGGCTTACGGCATTCCCTTCCCCTCGGCGGCCGAACGCCGGGCGGACATGGTCGACCTGGCCCGGGTCCTGCGGGACCTCGGCCTGCACGTCTGGCTGGCCGGCGGGCCGGCGGCCCGGGTGACCGAGGCGGCCGAGGCCGGCGCGGCACTCAACCTGTGGGATGTCGACCCGGCGCTGGTGCTCAGCCGGGCCCACGGCCCCGACGCTCTGGAGGTGACCTGGGCGGGGCCGCCCCCCGCGTCAGATGAGCAACTCCGCGACAACGTGTCGGCGGTGGCGCGCGCCGGCGCCACCTGGGCCGTGTTCGGCTGGCCCGTCGACCTCGATGCGCTGGTGTCGGCGGCCCGGGCCGCCGACGGGGCGGCCCGGGCCTGAGGCCACACCCCGACTGAGGCAGCAGCCCGACTGAGGCAGCAGAGGATCGTCAAGGGCCCCGGGGAGCGGGCCGTAGACTCACCCGATGGAGTTTCGCCGGATCAACGGCCTGCCGCCCTACGTCTTCGCCACCATCAACGACCTCAAGGCGGCCTCGCGGCGAGCCGGCAACGACGTCATCGATCTCGGCTTCGGCAATCCGGACCTCCCCTCGCCCGACGTGGCCGTAGAGAAGTTGGCCGAAGCCGCGAACAACCCGCGCAACCACCGCTATTCAGCCTCCCGGGGGATCCCGAAACTGCGCAGCGCCATCGCCGACCTCTATCAACGCAAGTTCGATGTGTCGCTCGACCCCGAAACCGAAGTGGTCACCACCATCGGGGCCAAGGAGGGGTTCTCACACCTCATGTGGGTGTTGGTCGGCCCTGGCGACACCGCACTGGTGCCCTCCCCCTCGTACCCGATCCACATCTGGGGACCGCTCTTCGCCGGTGCCGACGTGCGGCAGGTCCCCTTGTCCGGCCCTTCGCTCGAGGTCGACGGCATCGGCGCACCCGACCCCGGGGACGCGTTCTTCGACGGGCTCATGCACGCGTGGGAGGAGTCCTGGCCCAAGCCCCGGGTCATCGTGCTGTCGTTTCCCCACAACCCCACCACGGCCTGCGTCGACTTCTCGTTCATGGAACGGCTGGTGGCTTTCGCGCGCGAGCACGACACCGTCCTGGTCCACGACTTCGCCTACGCCGACATCGGCTTCGACGGGTACCAGCCACCATCGATCCTCCAGGTGCCCGGGGCCAGCGACGTGGCGGTCGAGCTCTACACCATGACCAAGTCCTTCTCCATGCCGGGGTGGCGGGTCGGTTTCGTGGTCGGCAATGCAGAGATCGTCCAGGCCCTGACCAAGCTCAAGACCTACCTGGACTACGGGACGTTCCAACCCATTCAGATCGCCGCCATCGTGGCCATGAACGAAGCGCCCGACTACCCCAAGGAGATCAACCAGATCTACCGCTCCCGCCGCGACACACTGTGCGACGGGCTGAACCGGATCGGCTGGGACCTCGTGCCGCCCAAGGGCACCATGTTCGTGTGGGCCCCCATCCCCGAGCCGTACCGGGAAATGGGTTCGCTCGAATTCTCCAAGCACCTGATCAAGGAGGCGGACGTCGCCACCTCACCGGGGGTGGGGTTCGGGCCCGGTGGCGATGGCCATGTCCGCTTCGCCCTCATCGAGAACGAGCAGCGGATCGGGCAGGCGGTCCGCAACCTGCGGGGAGCCCTGACCAAGCTGGGCTGACCTACACCCTACGGCAGGCCGGCCGCCGCTCTACGGCAGCCCGGCCCCGGGGACGGACGTGCGCACCCGCTCGAGGGAGCCGTTGCGCTCGGCCCGGGCCTTGGCGGCGTCACTGGAGGCCGCGGTGACCAGGTAGAGCGTCTTGCGATCCGCGTCACCGAGCATGCAGGCGAAGCAGCCCTGGCTGGTGATGACCCGCTCGACGATCTCACCCCCTTCGGCCACCCGGAGGCATTCGGACCCGGTGGCATTGGCCACCCACACCGTCCCGTCGGCGCACAGGCAGATGCCGTCAGGGGCCACGCCTTCGGGAGCGGCCCAGACGCGGCGCCCGGTCAGGGTGCCGTCACTCTGGCGGTCGAAGGCCGAGAGCTGTCCGCCCATGCTCTCGGCGATGATCAGGGTGCCGCCGTCGTCGGTGATGACCGTCCCGTTGGGGAAGGCCAGGTCGCCGGCGGCCTCGACGCTGGTCCCGTCGGGGTCGACCCGCACCAGGGACGTGCTGCGGATCTCACTGGCCTTCACCGTGCCGTCGTAGAGGCCGTCGAGATCGAAGCCGAAGTTGCCGGCATAGGCCTGACCGTTGGCCGCCACCACCATGTCGTTGGCGTGCCAGGTCGCCCACGGGGTGAGGTCGCCGTGGCGCACCAGCGTGCCGTCGGGCTCCCGCCGGAGGATGGCCCGGTCCAGCCGGGAATTGATGAGGAGCCGCCCGTCGGGAAGCCAGCCCAGTCCGGCGGGTTCGCCGTCGAGCTCCACCTCGGTGCGCCGCTCGCCCCCCGGTGACACCGAGAATACGGAATGGTCGAAGAAGTCCGAGTACCACAGACGGCCGTCGCGCCAGCGGGGGCACTCTCCGAAGTAGAGGCCTGAGAGAAACGGTTCAGCAGTGAGCGTCAGCTCGGACACGGTGCACCTCCCGTGGGCCGGGTGGCCCTGCCCCCGCAGTTCAGCACACGCCTCCTCCCCGGCGCATCGGGCGAGTGCCGGCGCTACGTTGGAACCATGGCGTACTGGGTGCTCAAGATCATCCTCACCCCCATCTTCTTCGTGCTCTGGCGGGTCAAGGTGGAGGGCCGCGAGAACATTCCCAAGGAGGGTCCGGCCGTCCTGGCCGCCAACCACCAGTCCTTCTGCGACTCCTTCTTCATTCCCCTGGTGGTGGGCCGGAAGGTGACGTTCCTGGCCAAAGCGGAGTACTTCGAGTCGAAGAAGACGGCGTGGTTCTTCCGCGCCGCCGGGCAGATCCCGATCCGGCGGGGCGGGGGCAGCGCATCCGAGCGCGCCCTCGAGACGGCACGCTCCGAGGTGCTCGGTGGCGGTCGGCTGCTCGGCCTGTACCCGGAAGGCACGCGCTCGGTCGACTGCTACGTCCACAAGGGGCGCACCGGGGTGACCCGGCTTTCCCGGGAGTGTGGCGTACCCATCATCCCGGTCGGCGTCGTGGGCACCGTCGAAGTCCAGCCGGTGAATTCGAACATGCTGCGCCCGTTCAAGACGGTGACCATCCGCTTCGGCAAGCCCATGCGGATGGAGGGGCCGGTCAACCCGGACGACCCGATGGAGGACCATGACCACACGAAGTGCCGTTCGTTCACCGACGACCTGATGCACGAGATCGCCCGCCTGTCCGAGCGGGCGTACGTGGACGAGTACGTTCCCTCCCGGGCCAGCGCGGCGGCCTGAGCGGCCTGACGGGCCTGACGGTACGGTCTCGAAACAGGCTGTTTACACAGACCGCCTATCGTCTCATCCATGGCCGGCTACGTCGTTCGCATCACCCTGCCCGACCGACCGGGTGCGCTCGGCCTGGTGGCCAGCCGGATCGGATCGGTGAGCGGGGACATCGTGGCCATTCACATCCTCGAGCGGGTCGACGGCAACGCGGTCGACGAATTCGTCATTGAGCTGGCGGGCGAGCACCTGGTCGAGTTGCTCCGCAGCGAGATCCACGAAGTGGACGGGGTCGAAGTGGTCGACGTCAGGGCGGTGGCGCCGGAGTGATCCGATAGGCGCAGACGTGGGCGCCGTCCATCAGGTGCGCCACGCGCTCGACCGTGGCCCCGGGCAGCGCGTCCCGGATGAACGAGAGCTCGCTCGAGCAGGCCTGGGAGAACCCGTGGGCCACCGTGAGGATGGCGCAGTTGTGCTCGGTCACCAGCCAGCTCCCGTCGGGCTGCTCCTCGGCATCGGCCAGGTACCCGTCCTCGTCCAAGATGGCGGTCAGCGCCGCCACCTGCTCGGTGAAGGAGAGGTTGGCCATCCTGGGCCGCGCCCCCTCGACCCGGCGCAGGCGTCGTTGCTCGAAGAGCGCGTCGACCTGCTTCCCGTCGGGACCGCCCAGGTAGCCCAGTAGCTCGGTGGTCAGGTCCCCGTAGCGCTTGGGGTAGAGGGCTTCCGCCGCCGCCGAGAGCGTGTAGTGGTGGACGGGCCGGCCCCGCCTCCCTCCGTCGCCGGCGGGCTCGGCGGCCCCGGGCGTGCCCGCCGTCTCGTCGGTCTCGACGTTCTCGGCGCGCTCGAGCAGCCCGTCCTCCTCGAGGTGGGCCAACTGGAGCCGGATGGCCGACGGGGTGAGGGCGAGCTCTGCGGCCAGAGCGCCCGCAGTCAAAGGACCTTGGCGCTTGAGCAGGTTGAGGATGGCCCGGCGGGTCGTCGGCAGCGTGGCCAGCGGGGCGTCACTCACGGCAGTATCAGGTGGACGTCGCCGAATTCGTGCCACAGATAGCCCTCGGCCAGGGCGGCCTGGTAGGAGACCTCGAGCAGGGGACGACCGGCGATCGCTTCGAGCATGGCCAGGTGGGAAGCCTCCGGCTCGTGCCAACCGGTCAAGAAGCCGTCGATGGAGCGGACCGGGTGCTCGGGCGAGACCACCGTCTCGGTCCAGCCCTCTCCGGGGTGGACCCGTCCCCTCTCGTCGACCACCGACTCGAGGGCGCGCACGACGGTGGTGCCCACGGCGATGACGCGACCGCCGGTGCGACGGGCGTCGTTGATCCGGTGCGCGGTGGAGGAGGACACCTTGAAGTACTCGGCATAGGGCGGTTCGTTGGCCTCGAGGGACGCCACCCCGGTGTGCAGGAGCAAGGGCGCCACCCCCACGCCCTTGGCCACCAGCCGGGTCAGGACCTCGGGCGTGAAGGGACGGCCGGCGCTCGGCATCTCGGCCGATCCGGGCTCGGTGGCATACACGTTCTGGTAGGCGGAGATCGGATACGACCCCCGCACGTAGCCGTAGCGGATGGGCCGGCCGTGGCGGGCCAGATAGGTGGGCAGCGCCTCGGGCGTCTCGACCCGAGCCACCCAGAGGCGGACGCCGACGCCACCCGGACCGGGGGAGTAGGGAGTCAGCAGGGCGGCGCGCCCGCCGCCGGCCAGGGCGAGCTCGGTACCGGACGCCAGATGGAGGTGGGCGTGCCCTTCGTGGCGGACCTCGAGCGTCCACAGGCCGGCGGGAAGCTGGGTCGAGAGGTGGATCTGCAGCGATCGGCCATCGGGCCCGGCCCCGTCGACCTCCGCCGCCAGGGTGCCCGACGTGTTGAGGACGACCAGGTCGCCCTCGGCCAGGAACCGGGGGAGTTCGGAGAAGTGGGAATGCTGCAGCGACTGGTCCGCTTTGCCTGCCACCATCATGCGGACGGCGTCGCGGGTCAGGCCCCGCGCCTCGGGCGGGGAGGGAGCCTCGAGGTTCGCCGGCAGGGTGAACGAGAGCGGGCGGAGGGAGGGGAATGGGCGTGTCGGGGCGACGTCGACGATGGCGTTCATGTCCCCACCTCGGTCCTGAGGAGATCGCCGGCCCGGTAGCGGCCGCTCGGACGGTCACTGCCGACGAGGGCCAGGAACGCCGGAACGGCGGAGCCCGGTTCGGGGCGGTCCGAGATGTCCTCGCCGGGGAACGCCTCCTGGTGCATGGCCGTCCGGAGATCGCCGGGGTCGACCGACCACACCCGGAGTTTCGGCTGCTCGACGGCCAGGACGGCGCCGAGATGCTCGAGCGCTGCCTTGCCGGCGCCGTAGCCACCCCATCCCTCGTACGGTTCGACCGCCGCGTCCGACGTGACGTTGATCAGCCGGGGTCGGGGCGAGGCCAGGAGGAGGGGGAGGGCGACCTGGAGGAGGCCCACCTGGGCCACGACGTTGACCTCGAAAGCCGCCCGTAGTGCCGCCAGCGGGTAGTCGGCCACCGGGGGCAGGGGCGACGCCCCCAGGGTGCCGGCGTTATTGACGAGCAGGTCGAGCCCGCCGAGCGAAGCCGCGGCGTCGACCAGCGCCCGGCGGTGGTCCGGGTCGGTGACGTCGCCGGCGATGCCTCGCAGGGCGGCGCCCTGCCCCATGAGAGGAGCCAACCGGCCAGCGGCATCCTCGAGAGCCCCGGCGTCCCGGCCGTCGATGACCAGCGACCATCCCTGCTGGGCCAATCCCGTGCTGACTGCCTCCCCGAGCCCCCGGGAAGCCCCGGTCACGATTGCCACGCTCATGGCTGGCCACCCCTTCTCAGACGAAAGCTTCGTCCTTCACGGACTATAACAAGGAAAACCTTGTTTTATTTCTCGGGTTCGTGCCGGTGCTCGCTTTCGGGCTCGTTTTCGTCCTCGTCGTCGTGCCGTAGGGCCCCATCGACCTCGAGCGCGGCACGGTCCCAGGCGCCCAGGTCCGCCGCCGCCTCATAGGAGCTCTGGAAGAAGGAGAGGAGCAGGGCGTCGGGGTCCTCGGCGGTGCGCACCGCGGTGTAGGGGAGGAGGAACTCGCCGGCTGACGTGTCGTAGTACGCCGCGTCGGGTGCGATGGGCCACTCGGCGAAGCCATCGGGTTCCGGGTAGGCATAGGCGTAGAACGAGCCCTCCCCGCTCCCACCGGGCCAGAAGCCACAGCTGTGCACCTCGTGGCTGTAGGCCAGGTATTGCACCCGATCGGGGCAGTTGGGCACCCCGCCGGGATGCCGGGGCGCCAGGCGCCCGGAGAACCGGGTCACGGCCAGGTCGGGGCCGCCCCAGAAGAAGTGCACCGGGCTGGCCTTGCCGAGGAACCGGGCCCGGAAGGCGCGCATCACGCGGTCGGCTTGCACCAGAGCGCGCCAAAAGCGTTGCGCGGCGTCGGGATCGTAGGAGCGGTGCGCCACGTCATCGGGGAACGGCGTGGCGTCGGCGACCTCGTTCGGCCGGGGGTAGACGGTGACGGTGACCCCGAGCGCGGCGAGCGCCGCCATCGTGGCGGCAAAGAAATCGGCCACCGTTTGCGGCACCAGTGGGACCTCCTCGGCGCGGCCGTCGGTGGTCTGCAGGCGCAACACGTGGCGGATGAAATCGAACTCGATCTCGAGGCCGCGCCCGTCGCCGGTCGGCATGAGCGAGGTGGTCAGACCGCGGGCCGAGACGTAGAGGGTCACCTGCCACCAGTGGTTGAGCATCGGCTCGCGGTCGAGGCGGACCTTCCCCACCACCTGCATCCAGAGATGGAGCGTGTCGCGGGTGTCCTCCCACGCCGACAGTTTGATCTCGGGCCAGGGGGAGGGGCTCATTCGGCCGCCCAACCGCGGGACCGCTCGACCGCCCGCTGCCAGACGGCGTAGACCGCGTCCGCCAGTTCGGCCGGGAGCTCGGGTTCGAAGCTTGCCGACGCGCTCCAGCGGCCGGCCAGATCATCGAGCGTCCACATGCCCTCGGCCAATCCGGCCACGGTGGCCGCGCCCAGTGCGGTCGACTCCAGCGAGGCGGGGCGGGCCACCGGCATGCGGCTCTGCTCGGCCTGGAGTTGCAGGAGCAGGTCCATGGAGGCCGCACCCCCGTCGGCCCGCAAGGTGAGCAGGGGGTAGGCCGAAGCGGCATTCATGGCATCGGTCATGTCGCGGACCTGGAAGGCCATGGCTTCGACACAGGCCCGGGCGATCTGGGCCCGACCGGCCCCGCGGGTGATGCCGGTGATGGTCCCCCGGGCCGCCGGGTCCCACCACGGGCTCCCCAGGCCGGTCAGCGCCGGGACGAAGGTGACCCCGCCGGAGTCGCTCACCGACTCGGCCAGTGGCCCGATGTCGGACGACTTTTCGATCAGCCCGAGGCCGTCCCGCAGCCACTGGATGGCGGCGCCGGAGACGAACGTCGATCCCTCGAGTGCATAGGCCCGGGCCGGCGCGCCGTCGGCCGAGGTGCCGAGATCCCAGGCCACGCTGACGGTGAGCCCGTCGGGCGCCGGCGGACGGTCGGCCCCGGCGTGGGCCAGCACGAAGCTGCCGGTGCCGTAGGTGACCTTGACCATGCCCGGGTCGAAACAGGCCTGCCCGAACAGGGCCGCTTGTTGATCGCCCAACACTCCCGAGACCGGGATGCCGTCGAGGACGCGGCTGGCCGCTCCCAGATCGGGCAGCACGGTCTTTCCGAACCGACCCGCCGACGGCTGCACCTCGGGCAGGGTGGCCATCGGCACCCCGAAGAGCTCGCAGAGCTCGTCGGACCAGGCCAGGGTGGCGGAATCGAGCAGCATGGTCCGGCTGGCGTTGGACGGATCGGTGGCGAAGACGCCACCGTCGACCCCTCCGGTGAGGTTCCACAACACCCAGCTGTCCACGGTGCCGAAGGAGAGAGCCGGTGAGGTCCGGTCCAGCTCCACATCACCCTGACGGAGGAGGTAGGTGATCTTGGTGGCGGTGAAGTACGGGTCCAACACGAGCCCGGTCCGCTCCCGCACCAGGGGAAGGTGTCCGGCCCGCTCGAGCTCGGCGCAGAGGGCGGCCGTACGACGGTCCTGCCAGACGATGGCGCGGTGCAGCGGCCGGCCCCGGTGGCGGTCGAAGGCCACCAGGGTCTCGCGCTGGTTGGTGATGCCGATGGCCGACACCGTGTCACCGGCCTCGGCCAAGCGCGCACCCACCTGGGCCAGGGTGGCGACCACGGCGTCCCAGATCTCGACCGGATCGTGCTCGACCCAGCCGGGTTGGGGGAAATACTGGGTGATTTCCCGGTAGGCGACGTCGACCACCCGGGCCCGCTCGTCCACCACGAGGGCGCGCACGCCGGTCGTGCCGGCGTCGATGGCAACTAATTTGCCCACGATCCGGACGCTACCCGCCCACGATGCGGACGCCACCAACCCGCGATCCCGGCGCCACCAACCCGCGATCCGGACGCCACCCGCCCATGATCCGGACGCCACCAACCCGCGATCCGGACGCCACCAACCCGCGAAATCGGGAGTCGCGGCGGCCGAGGGCAGGGTCCCCCGCGCTAACCATCGCGAGCGGCCTTTGACCAGGGGGGATGGCGGGCCTCCACCATTGACAAGGGCGTAACTACAGTGCTGTAATGACACAGCATCTCGCGTCGGGGGTAGGGGTTCACCACAACATCTTGTGGTTAAACTGGTTTCAGCCTCGCCGAACGCGTCAACCGAATGGACGAGGAGGTCCTCAGCGCTATGGCCATCGCCCCCCAGCGATCCGAGATAGGTATTCGGCGGCATTTCACCACCGAAGGCGTCCACCCCTACGACGAAGTGCGCTGGGAGCGCCGTGATGCCCGCATCACCAATTATCGAGATGGCACCGTGGCCTTCGAACAGCTCGGCGTCGAGGTACCCGAGTCCTGGAGCGTGAACGCCACCAACATCCTGGCGCAGAAGTACTTCCGGGGGACCCTGAACACCGCCGAGCGCGAGTCGTCCCTCAAGCAGGTGGCCGACCGGGTGGCCGACACCCTGACGACGTGGGGCCTGCGGGACGGCTACTTCGTCGACGAGGGGGAAGCGGAGGTCTTCAACCACGAGTTGAAGTACCTCATCATCCACCAGAAGGCCGCGTTCAACTCTCCCGTCTGGTTCAACATCGGCGTCCCGGGCGTACCTCAGCAGGCCTCAGCGTGCTTTATCCTCTCGGTCGAGGATCAGATGGACTCGATCCTCAACTGGTACACCGAGGAAGGGGTCATCTTCAAGGGCGGCTCCGGCGCCGGGGTGAACCTGTCGCGCATCCGGCTCGTCGCACGAACTGCTCAAGGGCGGCGGCACGGCCTCGGGCCCGGTGAGCTTCATGCGCGGCGCCGACGCGTCGGCGGGCACCATCAAGTCCGGTGGCAAGACGCGACGCGCCGCCAAGATGGTCATCCTCGATGTCGACCACCCCGACGTGGAGGACTTCATCTGGTGCAAGGCCATCGAAGAGCGTAAGGCGCGCGTGCTGCGCGACGCCGGATTCGACATGGATCTCGACGGCGCCGACAGCCACTCGACCCAGTACCAGAACGCCAACAACTCGGTGCGGGTCACCGACGAATTCATGGAAGCGGTCATCGACGATCGCGACTGGGACCTGATCGCCCGCACCGACGGGTCCACCCTGCGCTCGGTGCCCGCCCGCGACCTGTTCCGCCAGATCGCCCACTCGGCCTGGGAGTGCGCCGATCCGGGACTGCAGTACGACACGACCATCAACCGCTGGCACACCGCGCCGGAGACCGGTCGGATCAACGGCTCGAACCCTTGCTTCCCCGGCTCGGCCAAGGTGCACACCGACAAGGGACTCGTTCGCCTTCTCCGAGCTGTTGGAGCGGGCGAACGCCGGTGAGACGTTCGGCATCTACACCCACGACGCCACCAATCCCGAGCAACCGACCGAAGAGATGGTGATCACTTCCCCGGAGGCGTTCATGATCACGGGCTTCAATGACATCGTTCGCCTGCGGCTGGACAATGGACTCGAACTCCGCTGCACACCATCGCACAAGATCTTCACCACTACTCGCGGCTACGTGGAGGCGCGGCACCTTAGGTTCGACGATGAGGTCAAGCTCCTCAACCTCGAAGCGCCGGCGCTCAACGCGGACCCGGGTCTGCCGGTCTCCTCGGATCCGGCTGATTACTGGACCAAGGGGGACCATGCCCTGCCCCTGCGCTTCCCCGACGCGTGGTCTGAGGAGTTTGCGCACTACCTGGGGTGGGTGATCGGTGACGGCTCCACCTCCGGAACCACCGTAGCCACCATTTACGGAAGCGAAGAGGACCGCCGGGAAATCCTGCCCGCTCACACTGAATTGCTGGACTGGGTCAACTGCGAACGTCCGATCAAGCTTTCCGAGCAGGCCAATGGCACGGTGCAGCTGCGGCTGGCGAGACGCGCCTACAAGGGCTTCCTTGAGGCGCTGGGTGTCAAGTCGGTGAAGGGGCCGGAGAAGAGCATCCCATGGTCGATCGAGCAGGCGCCTGCCGACATGGTGGCGGCGTTCCTGCGGGGCCTCTTCGACGCCGACGGGTGCGTCGTGACCAGACCGCAAGGTCGTTATGTCGGGCTCGGTTCGAGCTCTCCGGAATTGTTGCGCGGCGTGCAACGGCTGCTCAGCACGTTCGGCATCATGACTCACATCTACAAGACGAAAGAAGCATCGAGAGAGGGGTCGTTTTCCTACACAAACAGGGCGGGCGAGACAACCAACTACGGTCACGCGTCGGCCTACGACCTCCGCATCACATCGGAATCGATAGTTCGCTTCGCCGAGCACATCGGCTTCTCACTGTCCCGCAAGGCCGCCCTCTTGCGAAGCATTGTTGTCGATGCGCCACGAAAGCCATACATGGCCAGAGCGACGGCACACTTGCTGGAGCGCACCAACGACGGCGTCGAATTGACTTACAACCTGTCCGAGCCGCGCAACCATTCGTACGTGGTAGATGGAGTAATTGTACGCAATTGCTCAGAATATGTTCATCTCGACAACTCAGCCTGCAACCTGGCTAGCATGAATTTGCTGACATTCCTCGACCAGAATGATGAGTTCGACGTCGAGGGCTTCAAGGCGGGCGTGTCGGTCGTGTTCACCGGCCAGGAGATCATGGTCGGCAACGCGGACTACCCGACCGAGAAGATCGGCGAGACGACGCGTGCCTTCCGCGAGCTGGGTATCGGGTACGCCAACCTGGGCGCGTTGCTCATGGCTCAGGGGCTTCCCTACGACTCCGACGCCGGTCGGGCCTGGGCGGCCGCCATCACGGCGCTTCTCACCGGGCACGCCTACGCCACGTCGGCCCGGACGGCGGCGCGGATGGGGCCGTTCTCCGGGTTCCACGAGAACGCGGAGGCCATGCTGAACGTGCTGCGCATGCACCAGGGCGAGGCCGCACGAATTGACGAAGACGTCGTACCGCCCGAGTTGCTCTCGGCGGCCCAGCAGTCGTGGGACGATGCCGTGGAGTTGGCCGAGCAGTTCGGGGTGCGCAACTCGCAGTCTTCAGTGTTGGCGCCGACTGGAACCATCGGCTTGCTCATGGATTGTGACACCACCGGTGTCGAGCCCGACCTCGGACTGGTCAAGACCAAGAAGCTGGTGGGCGGTGGCACCATGTCGATCGTCAACCAGACGATCCCGCGGGCCCTGGCCAAGTTGGGGTACGGCCCCGACCAGACCGAAGAGATCGTGGCCTACATCAACGAGCACATGTCGATCCTGGGTGCGCCCTACATCGCACCGGAGCACCTGGCCGTCTTCGCCTGTTCCATGGGCGACAACACCATCCACTACTCCGGTCACATCCGCATGATGGGAGCGGTGCAGCCCTTCATCAGCGGAGCCATCAGCAAGTGCGTCACCGGCGACACGCTGGTACCCACCGAGGACGGCCTCGTGCGCATCGGTGCCTTCTACGAAGGCGAGCAGCCTGACACCTTCCGTCCGGAGAACGTCTTGGTGGCATCGTTGGACGGCTACCAGAAGACCGACGCCTTCTACTACGGCGGCGAGCGTCCGGTCCGGAGTGTCACTCTCCGGTCGGGGCATCGGATCACGGGAACGCCCAACCACCGGCTGTTGGTGGCGGACGATGGTGGTCCGGTGTGGAAGCAGCTCGACGAGATCGAGGTCGGTGATGAGGTGGCCACCGAGTACGGCGCCGACCGCTGGGCCCTTGTCCCGCCTCGCATCGCGTTCCTGCCCACCGCGCCTCATGGCTCGCAGGCACGGGTGCAGGTCCCCACCGAGATGACCGAGGATCTCGCCTTCCTCCTCGGCGCCTACGCGGCAGAGGGTCACACGGCTGACGCGGTGTGGTCCATCCGTATCACCAACTCAGTCGACGAGGTGCTCGACCGGGTCGCCGCCGCGGCGATCCGGGTGTTCGGTGTCACGGCGCGGGTCCGCCGGCCGGCCGAGCGCTGCCCCTTCGTCGAGATCAACTCGAAGACGGTGGTTGAGTTGTTCCGCCAGCTCGGCTGCGGGAGAAGGGCGTCGGAGAAGCGGATTCCCGACATCGTCCTGCGCTCGCCGCGCGCTCACGTCGTGGCCTTCCTCCAAGGATTGGCCCTCGATGCCTACACGACGGCTCGGCCTATGGGGAAGTGGGCCATCTGCCTCGACGCGCCGGCCCTGCTGGACGACCTGCAGGCGGTCCTGACCAACCTGGGCATCGTGCACGGGCGGATAATCAAGGACAACCACGTCAACGGGAAGTCCTACGACGAGGTCTACGCCTGCGGTCCGCAGGCGCAGGCCCTGGTCCGGCTGGTGCCGTTCCTCGAGCCGGAGAAGGCGGCGTCCGCCGAGCGGCTGCTGAACCGGGACTTCGGCCAGAGCACCGCCGATGTGGTGCCCGGCCTCTCCGGCCAGGACCTCTACCGGCTCATTCCCCGGGAGCGGCGAGGACGGTTCGCTTTCCTGCTCGATCAGCGCACGCAGCAGGTCAGCCGACGCACGCTGGAGCGGGTGGCGGCGATGGAGGGCGTCGAACTGCCCTCGTGGCCAAAGTCCATCCTGGCCGACGGGCTGCACTTCAGCCCGGTCGTGGAGTCGGTCGACGCCGGGCGCCGTGTGGTTTACGACCTGTCGGTCCCCGCCACCCACGCGTTCGTCGGGAACGGGATCGTCAATCACAACACCGTCAACCTGCCCGAGGACGTGACGGTCGAGGACGTCGAGCAGCTGCACATCGACGCCTGGCGGCTGGGGATCAAGGCGGTGGCCATCTACCGGGACAACTGCAAGGTGGCCCAGCCGCTGTCGACGACCAAGAAGGAAGGAGCGATCGCGCCCGAAGGCGGCGACGTCGCCCCTCCGGGCTCGGACGCCGAGGCCCGGGACCGGGCCCTGGCGGCGCGCATCGCCGAACTTGAGTCCGCACTGGCGCACGAGCAGCGGCGCAAGACCGAGTCGGTGGTCGTCGGTGCTGTGCGCGAGCGACTGCCTCGGCGGCGCAACTCAAAGACGTTCGCCTTCCGGGTGGCCGACTGCGAGGGCTACGTCACGGTGGGCGAGTACGAGGACGGCCGGCCCGGCGAGGTCTTCATCAAGGTCTCCAAGCAGGGTTCGACCCTGGCCGGGATCATGGACGCCTTCTCCATCTCACTCAGCCTCGGCCTGCAGCACCAGGTGCCCTTGGCCACCTACGTGCGCAAGTTCGCGAGCATGAAGTTCGAGCCGGCCGGCATCACCGACGACGCCGAGTTGCGCATCGCCACCAGCCTGGTCGATTACATCTTCCGCCGCATCGCCCTGGACTACCTTTCCTTCGAGGAGCGGGCCGAGTTGGGCATCCTCTCCACCGTCGAGCGCACCCAGCCCACCCTGCCGGGCGTCGAGGAGATGGCCACGCCTTCGGTCAGCATGATCGAGGACGGTCTCGGGACTCCGGGGCCACGGTCGGGACCAGAGACGTTTGCGACCGCTGGCTCGTCCGCTCCGACCTACGGCGGCACCGGTAGCGTCCAACCCCTGGCCCGGGCCGAGCAGCGCGACGCTCCCTACTGCTACAGCTGCGGCAACGTCATGCAGCGTGCCGGCTCCTGCTACGTCTGCGGTAGCTGCGGGACGACCAGCGGGTGTTCGTAGTGAGAAACAGCGGTCGGTGACGCAGTCGCCGGTTACGGGCTGATCTTTCGGCCCGCCTCCGGTCCGCTCAGCCAATCGGGCCGCCGGAGGCGTGACAGGGCGCCGAGATCTCCCAGCACGCTGGCGCCCAGCGCCTCGGCTCCCGGCTTGTCGAGGATCCCAGCCAGGATGCCCATGATCGCCTGCGGGGGCCCGGTCAGCACCAGATCGGGCGCCGGCGCCGGGCCCGGACGGAATTGGACCTCGCCCCGGGCCGCCTCCATGGTCACTGGGGCGTCGCCCGCCCTGATCTCCACCACGAATGGTGGGAGGTCGGGATCGAACCCACCGAATATGAATGCCACCGGGAAGGCGAACCAGTCGCTTCGGAAGGTCTCGGAGTCGTCCATCTCACCCATGAGGGACCCGCCCCAACGGGCCAGCGCGTGCATCGGTGCGGCCAAATGCCGGCCCCAGGGCGTCAGCAGGTAGTGGCCCCGGTGGTCCCGCTCCACCACTCCTTCCTCTTCGAGGAGGCGTAACCGTGCGGCCAGGAGATTGGTCGGGATCCCCGGCAGGCCGTCTCGGAGATCGCTGTAGCGGCAGGGCTGGAGGAGGAGCTCCCGGGCGATCAACAGCGTCCAGCGGTCACCGACGATGTCGAGTGCCTTGGCGAGGGCGCAGTACTGACCGTAGGAACGCATCCCCCCATCATACACACTGATGTTGAGAAAATGTATGAATCTGACTTGACTTTCTACCAGCCGGTAGTTTAAAAAAGAAAGCATGAACCGACGCCCGTTGATCCTCCTGTCCCTCTGTCTGGCTGCCTTCGTCATCAGTGTCGACGTCACGATCGTGAACGTGGCCTTGCCGACGCTGGTACGGCGGCTCGGCGCCTCCGCCACCCAACTGCAGTGGGTCGTCGACGCCTACAGCCTGGTGTTCGCCGCGCTGGTGCTGGGGGCGGGAAGCCTGAGCGACCGCCTGGGCCGTAAGGGCACGCTGCTCATCGGACTCGCCGTGTTCGCGGCGGCCAGCCTGGCCGGGGCCTTCTCGGGATCGACGGCCGCTCTGGTCGCCTCCCGAGCCGTCATGGGACTCGGCGCGGCTCTCATGTTCCCCTCGACGCTTTCATTGCTCGTCAACGTGTTCACCGAGCGCGGCGAGCGCGCCAAGGCCATCGGGTTGTGGGGCGCGACGACCGGGATCGGTATCGCCACGGGCCCGATCGTGGGCGGGTGGCTGCTGGAGCGCTTCTGGTGGGGGAGCATCTTCGCTTTCATGGCCATCGTCGCCGGTGCCATCGCCGCCCTCGTCGCCGTTTCCGTGCCGACGTCGCGCGACCCGAGCACGCCGCCCATCGACTGGCGCGGTCTGGTGCTGTCGACGGCCGGGATGGCTGTGCTCGTGCTCGGCGTCATCGAGGCTCCCGACTGGGGGTGGGTCTCGACGGCTGCCTTGGCGAGCATCGTGGGTGGCGTCGCGCTCCTGGCCGTCTTCGTTCTGGTGGAGCGACGGACCGAGCACCCGATGCTCGACGTGGAGCTGTTTCGCAATCCACGGTTCACGGCCGCCAGCGTGTCGGTGGCCATCTCCTTCTTCGCCCTCTCGGGCTTCATCTTCCTCATCACCCAGTACTTCCAGTTCGTGAAGAACTTCTTGCCCCTCGGCACCGGGGTCCGCTTGCTCCCGGTGGCCGGATCGGTGGCCGTGACCTCGGTGGTGGGGACCAAACTCGCCGTTCGGGTGGGCAACAAGATCGTGGTCGGAACCGGGCTCCTGCTCTTTGCGACCGGACTTCTCTGGACTTCGACCGCATCCGCATCGACTTCCTATCTCGTCATCGTCGGCCAGATGCTGTTCCTCGGTGCAGGGATGGGCCTTACCAGCGCTCCGGCCACCGAAGCGATCATGGGTGCCGTACCGACGGCTAAAGCCGGAGTGGGATCGGCCGTCAATGACGCCACACGCCTCTTCGGCGGGACACTCGGGGTGGCCGTCATCGGCAGCGTCGCCACGTCCCTGTACGTGCGTCGGCTGGGCTCGACCTTGCCGACGGGGATTCCGCCGCGGGCGTTCGCCGGAGCCAAGGGCTCGGTCGGTGGCGCCATCGTCGCGTCGCACGTGCTCTCGCGACTCGGTCTCGATCACGCCGCGCACGGCTTGGCCAACTCCGCCACCAGCGCGTTCTTGTACAGCCTGGCGGGCGGCTGCCGGGTGGCCGGCGGCGTCGCCATCGTCGGGGCTTTCATCGCCATCGCGTTCCTGCCGGCCCGACCAAGGAAACTCGAGAGCGCCGGTCCGCCCGATCTATCGGTTCCCTTGACCCCGTCCATGGGTGCCGGAGGGACGCTAGGCGACGGCAGAGCTCTGGCCGATGACGGGAGAGCGCTGGCCGATCGGGCGGGCGAACTCAGGCCCCTCTAAGCTGATTCGACTTCACCGGGAGACCTGGTGTCGGTCAGCTTGGAAAGTGGGGGTGATCATGTTGCATCGTGCGAAGATCGGGCTGGGGATTGCCGCGATCGGGATGACGGCGGCCTTGGTACCCGCAGTTTCTGCTTCGGCCAGCGTCCGGACGGTCCGGGCCGTCGAGACGGTTCGTCCGCTGCAGCTCAGCTCGTTGTGCCGGTCCTACAAATCAGAGGTGAAAGCACAAGCGAACGCGTCCGGCGGTGCACTTGAGAAGGCAATGACGTCAGGCAGCTGGCCCGCCACACAGAAGGCTTTGCTCTCGATCTACAACAGCGAAGGCAACGCCGAGAAGCAGGTGGTCGGCCTCTTGAGCAGCGCCCCGGGCAACGTGAAGTCCGCGGCCAATGTGGTCTTCAAGTTCGAAGGAACGCTCAAGGGCATCATTCAGAGGTCGACCAGCCTGACCCAGTTCGCGACGTCGGCCGGCACTGCGACCCAGAGCCCGAAGATCGAGGCGGCACTGAAGACACTTGACACGTACTTCTCAAAGCTGTGCCCGGGCTTGGTGCCGACCACCACCACGCCGACCACGCCGACCACGTGAGCTGACAGCGGGTTTTCGCCCCTCCACCGCATCGCGGCGGCCAGGGGAGCTGGGCCGGAGCGGCTGACGGGGAGCACCTTCCGGGGCGCGTGCCGGGCGGGCCCGGGCGCCTCTAGGCTGATTCGACTTCATCGGGGTGCCTTGATGACGGAGAGCTTGGAAGGTGGACGTGATCATGTTGCATCGGATGAAGATGGGGCTGGCGATTGCCGCGCTCGGGATCACGGTGGCCGTGGTGCCCGCGCTCACCGCGTCGGCCACCGTGGGTGGCGTGCGGTCTGAGAGCCCGCTGCAGCTTTCCTCGTTCTGCAACGCCTACAAGGCCGACAACAAAGCCGCGGCCGCCTCGCAAGGCCCGGCCTTTACCAAGGCCGTCGAGTCAGGAAAATGGCCCCGTATCCAGAAGGCCCTGCTGTCCTCGTTCAACACGCAAGGTGGTTTGGTGAAGCAGATGGTGGCGTATCTGAGCGGTGCCCCGAGCAACGTGAAATCCGCCGGGAGCACGCTCCTCAAGTTTGACGGCACGCTGAAGGGGATCATTCAGAATTCGACCAGCATGAAGCAGTTCCAGTCGTCGATCACCTCGGCGGAGAACAGCCCGAAGATCACGGCGGCGGTCAAGGTGCTCGACACCTACACCGCCAAGCAGTGCCCCGGGTTGATCACCACGACCACCTGAGTTGCGCCGGAGTGGCGCCCGGGTTCCGCCCGGCTTGTGCCCGCTCGGTGTCACGTCAGCAGGCCGCCCGTGCCCTCTGGAACGCTGTAACAGGGGTCCCGCCGCGAGGGTAGGGTGGCGCGGGCCGGCGGGTGCCGGCGACAGGGGGTGAGAGACGTGGATGATCTGACCGGCAAGGTGGCCGTGGTCACCGGTGGCGCGGCCGGCATCGGGCGGGGCATCACCGAAGCCCTGCTCGAGGAGGGTGCCCGGGTCGTCGTTGCCGACGTGGAAGTCGCGGTCCTTGCCGACGCGGTGGCGGACCTGGAATCGCTGGGTCAGGTGCGTGGGGTCGTCACCGACGTGTCGTCGTCCACATCCGTCGAGGCGCTGGCCGAGGACGTGTTCTCCCATGAAGGCGCCTGCCACCTCCTCTTCAACAACGCCGGCGTGACGTCGGGCGGCGGCGGGCGACCATGGGAGCAAGAGCCCAACGACTGGACCTGGTGCTTCAGCGTGAACGTCTTCGGCGTGGCCAACGGCATGCTCTCCTTCGTTCCGCGCATGATCGAGTCGGGCCAGCCCGGAGTCGTCGTCAACACCTCGAGCACGGACGGCGGCATCGCCCCGGTTCCCTACGCCTCGGTCTACGCCTCGAGCAAGGCCGCCGTCTCCTGCCTGACCGAGGCCCTGGCCCACCAGCTGGCGGCGGCCGGCACCGAGCTGCGGGCCGCTGTCTTCTATCCCTCGGGCGGTCTGCTCGACACAGGCCTGTGGACGGCGCAGCGCAACCGGCCGCCCGAGCTGGCCCGGGTGCGTCCCCGGCCACCCGCTCCCGGCACCACCTTCGCCGAATTCAAGACGCAGATGGAGGCCGCCGGTCGACCTGTCAACGTGATGGATCTCAAGGAGTTGGGCCGCTTCGCCGTCCGGGGTGTCAAGGCGGGTGACTTCGTGATCAGCCACGGGCTCGACGAGGCGGCCGCCATGCTGCACGCGCGGGCCGACGCCATCGCCGAGGGCCGGTTGCCGCCGGCCGCGCTGAGTTGAGGGAGCCGGAGTGACCATGCGCAATGCAGTGACCGATCGCTACACCATCGTCTCGGCCGACGGCCACGCCGGCGGCGACATCTTGGACTACCGGCCCTATCTGGCCCGTCGCTGGCACGAGCCGTTCGACGCGTGGGCGGCCGACTACGTGAACCCCTTTGCCGACCTTCTGGCTCCGACCGCCTACCGCAGCTGGGACAGCGAGCGCCGCCTGGCCGAGACCGAGGCCGACGGGATCACCGCCGAGGTGCTGTTCCCCAACACCGTCCCGCCCTTCTTCTCCGAGGGGAACCTGGTCGCGCTGCCCCCGACCCCCGAGGACTACGAGGCCCGCTGGGCCGGGGTGCAGGCCCACAACCGGTGGCTGGCCGACTTCTGCGCCCAGGCGCCAGGGCGCCGGGGCGGCATCATCCAGGTGTTCGCCAACCGCATGGAGGACGCGGTGGCCGAGGTGCGATGGGCGGCCGAGAAGTTCCATCCCTTCGGCGGCATCCTCCTGCCGTCGATCCCCCCGAACTCGCACCTGCCCCCGCTGTGGGAACCGCACTACGAGCCGCTGTGGCAGGTCTGTGCCGACCTCGACGTCCCGATCAACATCCACGGCGGGAGCGCATTGCCCGACTACGGCGAGCACGAAGCGGCCCGCGCCATCATGCTGATCGAGATCCCCTGGTTCAGCCACCGCGCCGTCTGGCACCTCATCTTCTCCGGCGTGCTGGAACGGCACCCGGGCCTGCGCTTCGCCGTGACCGAGCAGGGGGTGGCCTGGTTGCCCCGCGGGCTACAGACGTTGGACTGGTTCTACGGGCGCATGACGCTTCCCGAGGCGGCCGAGGCCCGGTTCTTCGGTGCAGCCGCCGGGCAGATGTCGCTGACCCCATCGGAGTACTTCGCCCGCAATTTCTGGGTGGGGGCCAGCTTCCTCCGTCCGAGCGAGGCACCCCTGTGCCGCGACCTCGGCGTCGACCGCATCATGTGGGGAGCCGACTACCCCCATTCGGAGGGTAGCTATCCCCACACCACCGAGGCCCTCCGGGTGGCCTTCGCCGACTACCCGGCCACCGACGTGCGCTCCATGGTCGAAGGGACAGCCGCCGCCTTCTACGGCTTCGACCTCGGGCACCTCCGCCCGCTGGGTGACCGTATCGGCCCCACGGTGGGTGACGTGGAAGCCCCGTTGGCACCGGACGCCTGGCCGCGGGACTCGACCTGCAACGCCTTCGATCAGACGGCGATGCTGCGGTCCTGGTAGCTCACGGCAGCAGGCCGTCGAGCAGCTTCTCCAGGGTGAAGGCGAAGAGCACGTCGGTGTCGACGCCCTGCTCCATGGCCCGCCGCAACCCGGCGTCGACGGCGCCGCCACCGAGGCTGTGCCAGAGCTCCTGGGTGGTCTCGCTCCCGGGCACGCGCTGTTCGAAATTGTTGGTGAGGAGGATGAACCCCCCGACGGTGAAGAGGATGGCCCGGACCACCATGGCCGCCTCGTCGCCCCGCAGACCGGCCGCGGCCACCTCGCGGGCCAGCGCCACCTGGGTGGGGAAGGAGAGCTCGGCCGCCCGTCCCAGTTCCAGGGCGAGCTCCTGGACGGGTTGGGTCTCGGCCACCTGCTGGCGCAGCCCTCCAGCCAATTCGATCATGCGCCGCCGCGGCGTACGCCCCCGGGCCCGGGGCTCGGGGAGCTCCTCCACCAGGGCCGAGAGCACCCGGCCCAAGAGCGCCTCCCGGCTCCCGAAGTGCCAGTAGACCGAGGTCGGGGTGACACCGGCCCGGGTGGCCACCTTGCGCATGGTGACGCCGGCCACCCCGTCGCGGAGCAGCAGCGCACGGGCGGAGGCCACCAGGCGCTGCTCCGTCGGTTCCTCGCTGACCGCGGAAGGAGAGCTCTTGGGGGACGGCACGCCGGGCGAGCGTAGCCATTCCCTCGACACCCGGGCTCACGTGTGGAACAGTGTTCAAGAAGGGAGGGCACATGGACACGATCAGGTACGGGGCCCGGCACGATCAGGTGAGTCATGAGATCGCGGCCAAGGCGAAAGCGGACATCTGGTCCGAGGCGGTCACCGCCGTCTACGAGACCGACCCGGGCATCATTGCCGCCGTGCTCCCCCCACCGCTCGAGGTGGGGCCCGAGCCGCGGGTGCGGATCACCATCACCAAGGTCGAGATGCCCGGGCTGCCCACCTTCGGCGCCGGATGGATCGGCGTCCAGGCCCGGCACGGTGACCGGGTGGGCGAGTACCCCATTTTGATGCCCATGACCACCGAGCAGTCGACCGTCGGTGGGCGCGAGACGTACGGCGAGCCCAAGAAATTGGCCGAGGTCGACGTGACGCGCACCGGGAAGCGCGTCGAGGCCCGCATCGCCCGCATGGGCGCGGTGCTCTGCGAGATCGTCGGCACCGTGACCGAGACCAGGGAGAACTACGAGCTGGAGAAGACGGACTTCTGGTTCAAGCTGTCCCCGTCGGCCGAGACGCCCGGCCAGCTGGACCAGGACCCGCTCCTCGTCTACGGCGAGAAGACCGAGCGGGCCCGCCTCCACGAGGGGATCGAGGGCGAGCTCATCATCAAGGAAGCACCGCTCGACCCGATCGCCGACCTCGTCATCCGTCGGGTGGTCGACATCAACTGGACCGAGCGGGCCTCGACCCAGGTCGGCCGCATCATCGGACCGGTGCCGCAGCGGGACCTGGCCCCGTACCTCCATCAGCGCTACGACGACCTCTCGGTGTTGGGGGCCAAGCGATGAGCGAGCGCTACACCATCATCTCGGCCGATGCGCACGCCGGCCTGCCGTGCCAGGAGTACCGGCCCTACCTCGACCCCAGGTACCTGCCGCAGTTCGACGACCACCTGGCCGAACGCGAAGCCAACCGCTCGCAAGCGCTGCAGATGAACTACGACTACATCATGGGGTGGGAGACCGAGAACGCCGAGGGCTTGCGCGGCGCCTGGGATATCGAGCAGCGAGACAAGGAGCTCGACGCCGACGGGGTCGCAGCCGAGGTCATGTTCGCCGACGCCGATGCCATCACCGGCATGGCCTCGCCCCCCTTCGGCGCCGGGTTGTCGGCCGGCGCCATCGCCGATCCCGAGCTGGCCTTCGCCGGCGCCCGGGCCCACAACCGCTTCCTGGCCGAGATGTGCAGCAGGAGCCCCGAGCGCCACGGCGGCATCGCGCTGGTCCCGATCACCCACGGCGTCGAGCGCTCGGTGGCCGAGATCGAGTGGCTGGCGGCCCAGCCGGGCATCAAGGGGATCATGGTGCCGACCATGTGGCACGACCTGGTGCCCTACAACCACCCGGACTACGACCCGGTGTGGGCGGCCTGCCAGGCCGCCGCTCTCCCCGTGCACACCCATTCGGGGGAGGCCCCGCAGGACGAGTACAACGACAACATCGGCATCTACCTGGCCGAGGTGGTCTGGTGGGCCGCCCGTCCCATGTGGCACCTGCTCTTCTCGGGCGTCTTCGAGCGCTTTCCCGGCCTGAAGTACGTGGTGACCGAGGCGGCGGCGTACTGGGCGGCCGACATGATGTGGAAGTGGGACCAGTACATGGGTGGGGGCCACACCACCAAGAAGATGGCGGCGATGCTGAAGGGGAAGATCTCCAAGCTGCCGTCCGACTACTTCGGTGAGAACATCTACATCGGCGCCTCGACCATGTCCAAGGAGGAGATCAGGCGGCGCCACGTGCTCGGGTGCGACGTCGTCATGTGGGGAACCGACTACCCGCACCCCGAGGGCACCTGGCCCCACACCCAGGAACGCCTCCGGGGCGACTTCGGGGGCATCCCGGTGCAGGACACCAGGAAGCTCCTGGGCGAGACGGCCGCTCGTTGTTACGGGTTCGATCTGGCCGCGCTCCGACCCATCGCAGAACGGGTGGGTCCCACACCCGAGGATCTGGGCCAGGACACGTCGTTGCGCACCGACCCGGCCGAGGTGGCCGCCGCCCGCTGGTGGAAGGACGAGTACCAGGTCCGCGCGCCCAGCTGATTGTGGCGCGATGAACTCCGGCCACATGGAGTACTGCGCCAGCGACGACTGGCGCCACCTCGTGCACGAGACGGTCCTGCCCGTGGCTCTACGCGGCGTCGAGCTGGGCGACGACGCGATCGAGATCGGACCGGGACCCGGGTTCACTACCGACGTCCTGCGCACCATGACCGCGCGTCTCACGGCGGTGGAGGTTGACGAAGGGCTGGCCGCCGCGCTCGCAGAGCGACTGCTCGGCAGCAACGTCACGGTTGTGGCTGGCGACGCAACCGCCTTGGACTTCGCGTCGGGGCGCTTCACCGGTGCGGCCTCTTTTCACATGCTCCACCACATTGCGCCCACCCAGGCGCAAAATGGGGTCTTCGCCGAGCTGGCTCGGGTCCTCGCCCCCGGGGGCGTCCTCGTCGCCGCCGACGGGACCTACAGCGAGGGCAGCGCGCGCTTCCACGAGGGTGACACCTACAACCCGATCGACCCGGCCGAACTGGAGGGCCGGCTCTCCGCAGCCGGCTTCGGCTCGGTGAAGGTCGGCACGTATGACCTCGGATGGGTCTGCACGGCCCGGGTAGCGTCACGGGCACGGTCCGCCTGAACCTGCGTCACAGGGGGAGCACAGGAACAGGATCTTGGCGTCCGTCTCGTCGACCTCGGCGATCGTGCCCAGGTGCGCCGACGTGCCTCGGTGACCAGCTGATCGATGAGGCTTTCCTCGGAGCGGCCCACTGTCGCGAGAGAGGGAGTCAGGGACTCGACCAGGTTGACCACCCCGACCCGGGTCGTGGACAATCCTCACCCCGCCCGTTAGCTTCTGGACAACGCGCCACCGTCCTGATCGGCGCGTTGCTGGATTCGGCCGGTATGCACCCCCGCCGGACTTGCTCCAGGAGACGCGCGGATTCTCGCGGTCGTCTCTCGAAGCGGGCACCGACGGTACGGGCGTCCCGGGCGGCTATCGATGTAAGGGGGGATGCCCGGGTGGGAGCCACGGACACCACGGGACGACTGCGCCGCCTTGTGGCGACACTGGTGCCCGCTGTGGCCGTGCTTGCCTTCCAGATGGCCTTCTTCCCATTGCCCCTCGGGGTGACGCTGCAGGGTGTCACCATCGGGCTGCTCGGCGCCCTGGTGGCCGTGGGGATCGCGCTGGTGTACCGAGCGAACCGGATACTCAACTTCGCCCAGGTCCAGTTGGGGCTCGCACCCACCGTGCTGGCGGTCTCGCTCATCACCTACGCCGGCGTGAATTACTTCCTCGCCGCCACCGTGGGGCTGCTGGCCTCGGTCATTCTGGGCGGCCTCGTCGAGCTGGTCATCATCCGCCGGTTCTTCAATTCACCACGGCTGATCCTCACGGTCGCCACCATCGGCCTGTCCCAACTGCTGGCCGCCGGTGCGCTCTTCATCCCCACGATCTGGGGCCAGCAACCGACGGCCAGCGTCATCCATGTGCCGATTTCGCTGACCTTCTCCATCTTCCCGCTCGTCTTCACCGCCGATCACGTGGCCGCGCTGATCATCGCCCCGGCCGCGCTGCTCTGCGTCACACTGATGCTGCGCTTCACCAGCATCGGCATCGCCATCCGGGCCAGCGCCGAACGGGCGGACCGGGCGAGCCTGCTCGGCATCCCCGTCAAGCGGCTGCAGACCGTGGTGTGGGTCACCGCCGCCGTGCTGTCGTTCGTCGGGGTCTTCCTGCAGGCGGGCATACTGGGCCTGCCGGTCGGGCTCGACTTCAGCTACACGGCTCTGCTGGCCGCCCTGGCTGCGCTGGTGCTGGGCAACCTGGTCGAGCTGCCCACGATCGCCCTGGCCGCGGTGGCGCTCGGCGTGCTGCAACAGGGTGTGTTGTGGAATCACGAATCCGATCCCAACTTGATCGAGCCGGTGCTGGCCGCTGTCATTCTGGTGGCGTTGCTCGCGCGCAGGGTGAGCTCGTCGCGAGCCGAGACGGTGTCGAGCTGGGCCGTGGCCGAGGAAGTCCGGCCGCTTCCCCGAGAACTCCGCCATCTGCGAGAGGTCCGGGTGGTCCGCCGTCTGGGCGCGCTGCTTCTGGCTGGTGCGGTGCTCGCACTGCCGTGGTTGCTCGCGGGCAACGCCGGGAACCAGCTCAAGGCCTCGGCCGTGGTGATCTTCGTGATCATCACCATCTCGGTGGTGGTCCTCACGGGGTGGGCTGGGCAGATCACGCTCGGTCAGATGTCCTTTGTGGCGTTCGGTGCCGCCGCCGGCGCCTACGCCACCCAGACCTGGCACCTCGATCTCAGTGTGGCGCTGGTCATCGCCGGCGCGATCGGGGCGGTGGTGGCCATGGTGGTCAGTATCCCCACCCTGCGCCTGCGCGGCTTCTTCCCCGCGGTGACGACCCTCGCCTTTGCCGCGGCCACCACGACCTATCTCCTCAACCCCCAGTACTTCTCGTGGGTGCCGGTGAACCGGGTCGCTCGGCCGAACCTCTTCGGGGCCATCAATCTGAACTCCCAGCCGAGCTACTACTACTTCTGTCTCGCCTGCCTGGTCCTGGTGGTGCTCGGCGTGCGCGGCATCAGGCGCTCCCGCACGGGACGGGTGCTCCTCGCGCTGCGGGAGAACGAGCGGGCGGCGGAGTCCTTCGGGATCAACGTCGCCCGGGCCAAGCTCACCGCCTTCGCCCTCTCAGGGGCCGTCGCCGGCATCGGTGGCTGCCTCTACGTGCACCTCCTGCAGGCGTTCACCCCCAGCGTCTTCGGACCGGATCAGAGCATCCTGGTCTTCACCACGGCGGTGGTCGGCGGCGTCGGATCCCTGCTCGGTGCCGCACTCGGGGCGATCTACCTCGAGGGCGGCCAGTGGTTCCTCCCCGGTGCGGAATGGCAGGCACTCGCCTCGGCGGTCGGGGTGCTGCTGGTGCTGATGATCGTGCCCGGGGGCTTGAGCGACGTCGCCTACCGGCTCCGCGACTCCTGGCTCCGTTGGTTGGCGAACCGCCGGGGCATCGTCGTCCCGAGCCTGCTGGCCGACAGTGCCGTGGGGGAGCGCGACGAGCCGGACCCGGCCCGCATCGACCCCGCCGAGCGCAACCTCATCGTCGCCGGCAACGGTCATGTGAGCATGCATGCGGGCGACGAGGAGTCGCTGGACGAGGAGCCGATTGAAGCAGCGGCACAACACGTCGAGGAGACCGCGTGATTTCTCCTCCCGCTGCCACGCCTCCCGCCGCCACGCCTCCCCCTGCCGGGCCCCCCGGCACCCTCTCGACCCGGCAGCGAGTGACCACTGCGCTGCGGCATCCGGGGCGGTGGGTCAGCGATATCGCCGGTGGCGGCCCGGTCTACGCGTTGATGATCCTGTTCGGGCTGAACATGGTGACCCAGATGAATGCCACCGGGTTCGGGATCCTCCTGCCCAACATCCGTGATGCCTTCCACTTGTCGAACGCAGGCATCCTCTCGGTGGTGGCGGTCTCCGCACTGGTGGGCCTGGCCCTGCAGGTGCCGATCGCCCAGGCCGCGGATCGCCACAACCGGGTCCGGCTCATGCTGCTCGGGGCCGCCATCTTCGCTTGCTTCGTGTTCGGCACCGGCCTGGCCATTTCGGCCTGGATGCTGGTGCTCATGCAGTCGGGGGCCGGTGTCGGACAAGCGACCGTGGGCCCCACCCACAACCCGTTGATCGCCGACTGGTATCCGATCGCGTCACGGTCCCGGGTCTACAGCTTCCATTTCAGTTCCAACGCTGTGGGCGCCTTTCTCGGCCCCATCCTGGCCGGCCTTCTGGCTGCCTGGCTCGGATGGCGGGCACCCTTCTTCGTCCTTTCGGTCCCGGTGGTCATTCTGGTCCTCCTCGGGATGCGGTTGCGGGAGCCCAGCCGCGGGATCCAGGAGCGGATGGCCATGGGTGTCACCGACGCCCTGTTGACCGAGGAACCGCCGCCCTCGTTCGCTGAGGGCTGGCGCACGGTGTGGAAGATCGAGAGCCTTCGAAGGATCTTCTACGCGCTGCCCTTCCTGGCAGCTTCGCTGGTGGGGTTCGCATCGCTGGCGTCGCTGCTCTACCAACAGAAGTTCGGTCTCGACGTCGTCCAACGCGGCTGGGTGGCGGCGGCAGCCGAGCCGGCGCAGCTCATCGGTCTCGCCGTCGGCGCCCACGTGGGCAGCAAGTTGATCGTGAAGGATCCCGGGTTGATCATCCGGTTCCTGGCTGTCGTCGCCGCGGTCGCCGCCGGGCTCCTGGTCCTCTTCGCCCTGGTGCCGATCCTGTGGGTCACCATCGGTGTCAATATGGCGGTCTCCGCCTCGCTGGCGGCCATCGGCTCCGGCATCTACGCGTCACTCTCGCTGGCCATCCCGGCCCGTTCGAGGTCGCTGGGGTTCTCCATGGGGGCCATTTGGATCATTCCCGGGTTGATCGTCCTGCCCATTGTGGGAGCCATCGCCGACACGGCCGGCATCAAGGTCGGCATGCTGATCCTGGTGCCGGTGTTCCTCTTCGGGGGTCTGGTGCTCTCCACCGCCGGGCGGGTGATCGACCGGGACATCACCCAGGTGCGGACGTTGGCCGCCGCCCGCTCCGAGGTTCTGTTCGCTCGTCGCCAGGGCCAGGTCAAGCTGCTGCTGGTGCGTGGTCTCGATGTCTCGTACGGCCAGGTGCAGGTCCTGTTCGACGTCGATCTCGAGGTGGACGAGGGCGAGATCATCGCGCTGCTCGGCACCAACGGAGCCGGCAAGTCCACCCTCCTCAAGTCGATCTGCGGCGTGGTCGAGGCGGACAAGGGGGCGGTGATCTTCGACGGTCGGGACATCACGCACGCGCCCCCCAACGAGATCGCGGGTTTCGGGATCACCCAGGTCCCCGGCGGCCAGGGGGTATTCCCCGGGCTCTCGGTGGCGGAGAACCTGCGCGTGGCCGGTTGGCTGGACCGGCACCATCGCACGCAGAGCGCGCAGCGGGTCACCGAGGTGCTCACGATGTTCCCGGCCCTGGCGACTCGCCTCGACGATCCCGCCGCCAACCTCTCGGGGGGCCAGCAGCAGATGCTGGCGTTGTCCATGGCCTTCCTGGCCCGCCCCCGGCTTCTGCTCATCGACGAGCTCAGCCTGGGTCTGGCCCCCGTGGTCGTCGAGCAGCTCCTTCCCATTGTCGAGGTCATCCGTTCCCAGGGCACCACCGTGATTCTGGTCGAACAGTCGGTGAACCTGGCGCTGTCGATGGCCCAGACGGCCTACTTCATGGAGAAGGGCGAGATACGGTTCCACGGCCCGACCTCCGAACTGCTCGAACGACCCGACATCCTGCGGTCGGTCTTCCTCGAGGGTGCCGCCACCCGCACCGGTGTCGCGCCCGGGAACCCGGCTGGCTCCGTTCCGACGACACCGGCGGTCACCGCCTCGCCGGCGCCGGAGGCCGGCGCGAACCCGGTGCTCGAGGCCGTGGACCTCTCGGTCAGCTTCGGTGGCATACAGGCGGTCGGCGGCGTGTCGCTCTCGGTCGGCGCCGGCGAGATCGTGGGGATCATCGGTCCCAACGGTGCCGGGAAGACGACGTTGTTCGATCTGATCTCCGGCTACACCCGCCCCGGAAGCGGCCGGGTGTACCTCGACGGGTTCGACCTCACCGGGGCCGGCCCGGCCCGGCGGGCCCGCCTGGGCCTGGGGCGCTCGTTCCAGGACGCTCGGCTCTTCCCGGCGATGACCGTCGAGGAGACCATCGCGGTGGCACTCGAACGCTCGGTCGGGGTGACCAATCCGCTCAGCGCCGCGCTCCACCTTCCGGGATGGGCCGCCTCCGAGCGCCGGGTCGGCCTCGATGTCGACGAGCTCATCGAACTGCTCAGCCTGGAGGCGTACCGGACCAAGTTCCTCCGTGAGCTCTCGACCGGCTCGCGTCGCGTCGTCGACCTGGCCTGTGTGGTGGCCCACCGACCCTCGGTCGTGCTCCTCGACGAACCCTCGAGCGGGATCGCCCAGCGAGAAGCAGAGGCGCTCGGCCCGCTCCTGATCCGCATCCGGGACACCCTGGGCGCCAGCCTGGTGGTCATTGAGCACGACATGCCGCTCCTGGCGGGGATCGCCGGTCGGATGATCGCGCTGGACCAGGGCCAGGTGGTCGGGGAGGGGACACCGGAAGCCGTCCTGCATGATCCGGTCGTCGTCGCCTCGTACCTGGGCGGGTCCGAATCGGTCGGGGCCCGATCCGGCCCGGCCCCGGTCGCGGTGCCCGGCCCCGAGGCCCTCAGCGGTGCCGGTGAGCACCCTGGAACCGATGACGCCCGCTAGCGGCGTCCAGTACGTACAGTCCCAACGTCAAGAGGAGAAGACACAGATGCCACAGGTCACGCCGTCCCCGAACACCGCGAGCCCTCAGGGGAGGTCGCAGGGGCGGCCAGTCTCGCTGGTCATGTTGGTCGTCGTCATCGTGGCCGGCGCCTTGCTCCTGACCCGCCCGGCCGCGCCCGCGGCCGCCACGACGACGACCGCCCCGGCTGCGACGGCGGCGCCCCCCGGCGTGGTGTCTTTCGCGCAGGCCAAGAAGGAAGGCAAGGTCGGTTCCATCAATTGGGGAAGCCGCTGTGACGTGACCACCGGCAAGCTGAAGTACCCGAGCTTCTTCGCCGGGGCGTGCTACGCGCCCTTCCACGGGAACAACGGTGGTGCGACCGCCACGGGCGTGACGGCCAAGACCATCAAAGTGGTCTACTACGTCCCTGAGCCCAGTGACCCGATCCTCAATTACATCGAAGCGGCGATCAAGGACACGGCGACCAACGCCCAGAACATTCAGACCATGCAGGACTGGGTCGCCTTCTACAACCACTACTACGAGACCTACGGCCGCAAGGTGCAGCTGGTCCCCTACACCGCGAGCGGTGTCGCCGACGACCCGGTCGCGGCGCGGGCCGACGCGGTGACCATTGCCACCAACATCAAGCCGTACGCCGTCTGGGGAGGTCCCATTCTCACGACGGCCTTCGCCGATGAGCTGGCGGCGCGCCATGTGCTGTGCATCGATTGCGGCTCCGGCGACACCAACAGCTACTTCCAGCAACGGGCCCCCTATGTCTGGTCGCTCGGCATCCTGCCCCAGCAGTCGATCGTCCATGTGGCCGAGTTCTTGAAGAAGCAGGTCATCGGGAGGAAGGCGTCCTTTGCCGGCGAGACTGACTTCAAGGGGAAGACGCGCAAGTTCGGCATGATCGACCTGGTCAGCGATGCCAACTCGGCGGCGCTGCTCAAGGACTGGCAGAAGAGCTTCAAAGCGGCCGGCGTCAACGTGGCCCAGTACGTGACGTACGCCTCCCCGACCGATCTGCAGACCCAGGCCCCGGCGCTCATCGCCAAGCTCAAGGCGGCCGGGGTGACCTCGGTGATCTTCTCGGGCGATCCCATCGCGCCCCAGACGCTGACCCGGGCCGCAACCGCCCAGAACTACTTCCCCGAATGGATCATCAGCGGCTCGGCGCTGACCGATACCGCCGCCTTCGGCCGGACCTACGACCAGCGGCAATGGGCCCATGCCTTCGGTGTGTCCTTCGGTGCGGCGCGTACCGGGGTGACCGGGGCGCTCTCCCTGTACCAGTGGTATTTCGGTCACAAGCCTCCCGACCTGACCGGGGCGGCGGTCTCGGTCGTCGACGCGGCGCTGTTCTTCCCGGTCCTGCAGGGCGTCGGGCCCCACGTGACGGCCCAGGGCTTCCAACGCGCCCTGTTCGCCGGCGCCCCAACCCCGCACGCCATCACCCAGCCGTCGCTGTCCTGGGGAAACAAGGGGATCTGGCCGGGGACCGACTACGGGGGCGTCGATGACGCCACCGAGGTCTGGTGGAACCCGTCGATCTCGGGGCCCGATGAGCTGGGGCGCCAGGGCAAGGGGCTCTACGAGTACGTCGACGGCGGGAAGCGGTACCTGCCGGGCCAGTGGCCGGTGGAGACGACCAAGGCGTTCGTGAAGGCCGGGGCGGTGGCGCTCTACAACAAGCCACCGGCCAGTGAGCAGACGCCGAATTATCCCTCGCCCGCCGGGACCGGGAGCTGAGCCCGGGATCGGCGAGGGTGCCAGGGCCCCACGCGTGGTCGAGGGCGGTGCGCCGGCACCGGGTGCCGGCCTGGTGGAGCGACGCCAAGTTGGGCATCTTCGTGCATTGGTCACCGGCGTCGGTGCCGGCCTTCGCTCCGGTCGACGCTGATCTGGGCGAGCTCCTGGCCCGTGGCGATCCGCGCGCCATGTCATGGTCCCCCTATGTCGAGTGGTACGAGAACTCCCTGCGATTCCCCGGGAGTCCGGTGGCGGCATACCACGCCGCCACCTACCCGGAGCGGTCGTACCGATCCTTCATCGCCGAGTTCGAGGCCGGACTGACCCGCTGGGATCCCGAGGACTGGGCCGCCCGGTTCGCCGCCACCGGAGCCCGTTACGTCGTGTTGGTCGCCAAACATCACGACGGCTACTGCCTGTGGCCCACCGACGTGGTCAATCCGCACCGTCCGGGTTTCCACTCGAGCCGCGACGTGGTCGGCGAGCTCGCCGACGCCGTCCGCCGGCACCACATGCGCTTCGGGGTGTACTACTCGGGCGGCCTGGACTGGACGTTCAACGACCATCCGATCGGCTCGTTCAGCGATCTCCTGGCGGCCCAGCCCCGCGGGGAGTACGTGGCCTACGCCGAGGCCCAGGTCCGCGAGCTCATCACGCGGTACCGCCCGAGCGTCCTGTGGAACGACATCTCGTGGCCGGCGCCGCTGCCCCGGTTGGCCGACCTCCTGGCGGACTACTACGCGGCGGTGCCCGAGGGCGTGGTCAACGACCGCTTCATGCCCTGGTCGCCCCTGTGGCGGGTGGCCGCTTCGAAGCCCGGGCGACACGTGCTCGACCGCTACGCGGCCCGCCAGGCGGCGGCCGATCGGGGGATCATCCCCCCGAAACCCCCGCTGTTCGACGTCCGCACGCCGGAGTACACCGTGTTCGATTCGATCCAGCCCACGCCCTGGGAGTGCGTGCGCGGCATGGACCGCAGCTTCGGCTACAACCGGGCCTCCGGAGAGGAGCACTTCGTCACCGAGCGCGACCTCCTCTGGTCTCTCGTCGACATCGCGGCGAAGGGGGGCAACCTCCTCTTGAACGTGGGTCCCCGGGGTGTCGACGCCCAGATCCCCGAGGCCCAGCTGCGGCGCCTCGACTGGTTGGCCTCCTTCACCAGCGAGGTGAGCGACGCCGTCATGGCCACCCGGCCCTGGGTGCATCCCGCCGGGAGCGGCCCCGGCGTCGAGATCCGCTACACGGCGCGTGACCGGGCCGTCTTCGCGTTCGTCCTCCCGACCCCTGCGTCGCCGGCCGGGAACGGACCGGGTGCCGGGGCTCCGAACAGTGTCGTGCTGCGGGAGGTCCGTGCCAGCGGCGCCTCGACGGCGTCCACGCTCGACGGACGCCGGCTCAGGGCCGAGCCCACGGCGGAGGGCCTGCGCATCGAACGGGCCGCCCCGCCGAGCCGCCACCGCCCGAGTGTGCTGGTGCTCGGCGACGTGGATGCCCGATGAGGCGCGCCGGATCGCGAGACGTGGGACACTGCCCGTATGGCACATGACCTGGTGATCCGGAACGGCCTCATCGTTGACGGGACGGGCTCGCCCGGCCGGGTCGGCGACGTGGCCGTGGACGGCGATCGGATCACGGCGGTCGGCACGGTCGAGGACGAGGGCCGGCGCCAGCTCGATGCCGAGGGCTGTGTGGTGACGCCGGGCTTCGTCGACATCCACACCCACCTGGACGCGCAGCTGGCGTGGGATCCGATCGGATCGTCATCGTGCTGGCACGGCGTGACGTCGGTGGTGCTCGGCAATTGCGGGGTGACCTTCGCCCCCTGCAAGGAGGCGGACCGCGAGCAGCTGGCCAACATGATGGAGTCGGTCGAAGACATTCCCGCTGACAGCATCATGTCGGGCCTCTCGTGGGACTGGTCCACCTACGGCGAGTACCTCGAGGCAGTCGGCCGCTGGCCCAAAGGGGTGAACGTGGGCGGCATGGTGGGCCATTGCGCGGTGCGGGTGCACGCCATGGGCGAACGCAGCTTGAGCGAGGAGCCGGCCACGGCGTCCGACATCGAGGCCATGTGTGCGCTGGTCGACGAGGCCATCGGCGCCGGCGCCCTCGGGTTCTCGACCTCACGTACCCTCCTGCACCGCGTGCCCGACGGCCGCCCCGTGCCCGGCACGTGGGCCACCAGCGAGGAGTTGACCGCCATCGCCGATGTCATGGGACGCCACGGCCGCGGGGTGTTCGAGGCCGCCCCCCGCCTGGGCGAGGGGGCCAGCGATGCCTATGCGGCCATACGCACCGAAGTCGAGATGATGACGGACATCTCCCTGTCGTCGGGACGCCCGCTGACGTTCGGGTTGGCCCACACCTTTCTGCTCGACGATCTCTACCGCCGTGCGCTCGACCACGTCGATCGGGGAAATGCCCGCGGCGCCCGGGTGCGCCCCCAGACCACGGCCCGGGGGATCGGCATACTGTTCGGCCTGTCCAACCGGACCCCTTTCGACCGGGCGCCGTCCTGGCGGCGGCTCGGGACGCTGCCCCTGGACGAGAGGCTCGCCGTCCTGCGGGATCCGAACGGGCGCGCCGAGCTGATTCAGGAGGGCGCCGGCCTCCAGGGCGACGCCTTCCTCGGCGGCACCTATGTCCTCTGTGACGATTCGCTGGACTACATCCCCGATCCCGAGAACTCGATCGCCGCGGTGGCCGCCCGCCGCGGCGTGAGCGCGGTCGAGGCCTTCATCGACCTTTCACTCGAGACGGATGGACGGGTGCTGCTCAACTACCCGTTCTTGAACCAGCGCCTCGACGCCGTCGAGGAAATGCTGTCCGATCCCAATGTGGTCATGGGCCTGGCCGACGCCGGAGCTCACGTCGGACAGATCATGGACGCCAGCCAGCCGACGTACCTGCTGGTGAACTGGGTGCGCGACCAGGGCGTGTTCTCGGTCGAGGAGGGCGTGCGCCGATTGACGTCGGACACGGCCGACCTGTTCGGGCTGACCGATCGCGGCGCGCTCCGCCCGGGGGCGTTCGCCGACGTCAACATCATCGATCTCGACGCCCTGGCCCTGAAACTGCCCGAGTACGTGCACGACTTCCCCGGTGGTGCGGGCCGCTATGTCCAGGGCTCCACCGGCTACCGGGCCACCATCGTCAACGGACGCGTCTCGCTCGAGGACGGGCGCCCCACCGGCGACCTCGCCGGGACCATGCTGCGCAGCTGACGGCGTGGCGCTCGGCCGACGCCGCGCCGCCGCACCCGCGTCGCCGTCGTCCTAGAGATCGCCGTCGGGAAAGAAGCTGACCCAATTGCTCTGCAGGGAGGCCCCATCCGCGATGATCGTCGATCCGCTCACGTAGCGGGCTGCCGGGGAGCACAGGAAGAGGATCATGGCGGCCATCTCGTCGACCGTGCCCATGCGCACGGTGGTCCCCTCGGTGACCAGCTCGTCGGTGAAGCTCGCTTCGGTGCGACCGACCGTCTCGAGCTCGGCGCCCACCATGCCGGGTGTGGTGAAGACGCCCGGGGCGAAGGCATTGATGGTCACACCGTGCCGCATGAGGTAGGGCGCCAGCGTCTTGACCAGATTGACCACGCCGGCCCGGGCCGCACCGGAGTGCGCGAACATCGGCGCGCCCCGCTCGAAGGAGAACGTGTGCACCACGTTGACGATGGCGCCGAAACCGGAGCGCGCCATGGGCTGCATGAAGCGGTTGGTCATGTTCCAGGTGCCGTTGAGGTTGAGATCGACCACGGCCCGCCAGCCGTTGTCCGAGATGTCGCTGGGCCGCGAGGGGAATTGCCCGCCCGCATTGTTGATGAGGAAGTCGACCTGGCCGAACCTCTCGTAGACGGTGTCGCGCAAGGCCTCGACCTGCTCGGTCTCCCTGATGTTGGTGGGCACGGCCAGGCAGCTGCCACCGCGGGCGGCGACGGCCGTCGCCACCCGATCCAGGGTGGCCGCCGTCCGTCCGGCCACGACCACGTGCGCGCCGAGAGCGGCGAAGGACAATGCTGTCTCCCGCCCGAGGCCGGTCCCGCCCCCGGTGATGACGGCCACCCGGTCGGCGAAGAGCCCGGGGGCAAGGACCGAGACCCCGGGACCCGGGTCCCAGGCCACGTCCGTCACGGTCGGCTCATCCGTCACAGCCGGCTCAGCCGGCGAAGTCCCAACTGCCGCCCTTCTCGTAGTGACGGAGCACGTTCTTGGCGATGAGGATGCGGTGCACCTCGTCGGGCCCGTCGGCGATGCGCAGGGTGCGGGCGCCCAGGTACATCGCGGCCAGCGGCAGGTCCCCGGAGACGCCGGCCGCGCCCCAGACCTGAATGGCCCGATCGACCACCCGGGCGTAGGCCGCGGGAACGAAGACCTTGATGGAGGAGATCTCCGTCCGGGCCTGTGGGTCACCCTGGTCGACCTTCTCGGCGGCATGGATGGTGAGCAGTCGGGCCGCCTGGATGTCGGTGTAGCTGTCAGCCACGAATCCCTGCATGAATTGCTTGTCCTTCAAGAGGCCCCCGTGGACCTCTCGCGTCAGGAGGCGCTCGACCATGAGGTCGAAAGCCCGCCACATCTGGCCCACCGAATTCATGCAGTGGAAGATGCGTCCGGCCCCCAGGCGGTCCTGGGCGGCGCGGTGCCCGTCGCCCACCTGGCCCAGCACGTTCTCGGCGGGGACCCGGACGTCGGTGTAGCGGACCTCGCAGTGATCCGAGGAGCTGGCGCCCCAGATCCCGATGCCGCGCTCGATGGTGACCCCGGGCGTCGACGTGGGGACGATGATCTGCATCATCCGGCCGGGGCGCTCATCCTCGACCTCACCGGCCCGGCACATGACGATGAAGAAGTCGGCCTCCAACCCGTTGGACGTGAACCACTTGTGCCCGTTGATGACCCAGTCGTCGCCCTCTCGCACGGCGGTGGTCCGGATGGAGCGTGGGTCCGAGCCGGCGTTCTCGGGCTCGGTCATGGAGAAGCCCGACTGCATGGTTCCCTCGACCATCGGCAGAAGCCACTTCTGCTTCTGCTCCTCTGTGCCGTACTTGACCAGGATGGACTGGTTGCCCGAGTTGGGCGCCACCACGCCGAAGAGGGAGGCGGCGCCGACGGCGTAGGCCAGGATCTCGTTCATGTAGGCATGGGCCAGGAAGTCCAGGCCCATACCGCCGTACTCGGCTGGCAGGTGGGGGGCCCAGAGTCCCTCGGCCTTGACCTTCTCCTTCACCTCGTCCCGCAGCTCCTTGGACTCGGCCCGCTCCTCTGCGCTGGCGTTGTCCCGGCGCCCCCGCCACAGCACCCCTTCATTGGGCAGGATCTTCTCGTTGACGATCCGGGCCGTGCGCATCCGGATGTCGTTGATGTGTTCGCTCAGGCCGGCGGTGGGCGTGACGGTGATGGGCATCGTAGGGTCCTCGACAGTCTTGGTCCTCGGGTGAGGCAGAGCCTACGCAGACTCGACTCCGTACTCCTCCCCACCCGCGTCCCAGCGCCCGGTCAGCGCCCGCTCGTAGCGCCCCCGCCCGACGAAGCTCACCACCCACCGGGCCAGCGCCCCGAAGCGGTTCTTGAAGCCGGTCAGGAAGGTGACGTGGACCACCAGCCAGAGCAGCCAGCCGATGAAACCGCCGATGCGGAGTGGACCGATCTTGGCCACGGCTCGGAAGCGGGAGATGGCGGCCAGCGTGCCCAGGTCGCGGTAGTGAAACGGGCGCATGACGTCGTTCCCCCGGAGTCGCCGGCCAATGGTATGCGCGGCATGGGTGCCGGACTGCATGGCCACCTCGGCCACCCCGGGCAGGTCGTCCAATGCCATCAGGTCGCCCACCACGAAGATCTCGGGATATCCGGGCACGGAGCAGTCGGGGCTGACCTGCACCTTCCCACTGCGGTCCAGCGGAGCGCGCGTCACCGCGGCCAGTCGGGCCCCCAAGGGCGAGGCGCGGGTGCCGGCAGCCCAGATCTTGGTCACGGCAGGGATCTTCTCGATCGATCCGTCGGACTGGGTGATCAGGACACAGGTCGCATCCATGCCGGTGACCATGGCGTTGAGGTGGACCTCGATGCCCATGCGGGTCAGGTCCCGGGCAGTGCGCTGGGACAGGCGCCGACCCATCGAACCCACCAGCGCGTCGGTTCCCTCGACCAGCACCACCCTGGTCCGGGCCGGGTCGATGCGCCGGTAGTTGCGCCGCAGGGCGCGGCGGGCCAACTCCTTGAGCTGACCCGCCATCTCAACCCCGGTCGGACCTCCTCCCACCACGACAAAGGTCATGAGGGCCAGTCGCTCCGCCTCATCGTCGGCGGCCTCGGCCCGCTCGAAGGCACCGAAGATCTGCCCCCGCAGGTACATGGCGTCGTCGAGCGACTTCATGCCACAGGCCGCCCTCTGGAATTCGTCATGACCGAAATACGACGTCACGGCGCCCGTGGCCACAATCAGGCTGTCGTAGCCAATGGTGACCCGGTGGTCCAGCTCGGTCACGTCGATCTGCCGGTTCTCGGGATCGAAGGCTTCGACCTCTCCCAGCACGATCCGCATGGAGTGGTAGTTGCGGAACACGTCGCGTATCGCCGGCGCGATCTGGCCCTCCGAGAGGATCCCGGTGGCCACCTGGTAGAGGAGCGGTTGGAAGAGGTGGTGGTTGGTGCGATCGATCAGGGTGACGCGCACCGGGACCCGCCGTAGCGCCTTGGCCGCGAAGAGCCCGCCGAAACCCGCCCCGATGATCACCACATGGTGCCGCTGATCGGGCTGCCCGCCGATCACACGAACTCCTCGACGACCTCTTCTACGTAGCGCGCCAAGGGGAGGGCGGCGAGCTCCTCCTTGGCGAACCACCCGGCCTCGTCGGTGGTCCCGTTCTGCTCGGCCCGCAGGACCCCGCTCCATGTGGCCACCCGGTAGATCACCCGCACGGTGTGCAGGTTGGTGCCGTCGGGAAGCTCACGGGCGTCGGACAGGACGGTGAGGAGGGGGCCCAACTCGACGGTCAGCCCGGTCTCCTCCTTGATCTCGCGGTGCAGCGCCTCCGACGGGCTCTCCCCGTGCAAGAGGCCGCCCCCGGGCAGGAACCAACGGCCGCGCAGGCTCAAGGAAGGTGCGGCCCGCGCCAACAGGAGCCGTCCCTCCCGGTCGATGCACACGCCGTAGGCGGCGACCCGCTGTCGTTCTGCCATGCCTGCATGCTGGCGTCACCTACCCCAAACCGCAAGGTCCGGTGGCGGGTACCCTGACGCCAGGCCGGAGGCGGCCGCGGGCACAAAGGGGATGGGGCATGGACACCGCACGCGAGCTGGAGGCCATTCGTCGGCTGAAGTATGCCTATTTCCGCACGCTCGACCTCAAGCAGTTCGACCAGTTGGGTGAGCTCCTGACGGTCGACGCGACCGCGGCCTACGAGGACGGCCGGACGACGCTCAACGGGCGATCGGCCATCGTGTCCTGGCTGTCGGAGGCCCTGGGCAGCCCCGGGATAGTGACCGAGCACCACGGGCACCACCCCGAGATCGACTTCACCTCGGACGTGTCGGCCACCGGGACCTGGTACCTGCAAGATCGCGTCATCGTGCCCTCGGCCGACATCGAGATCGGCGGCACGGCCTTCTACGCCGACCGCTATGCCAGGACGGACGAGGGGTGGCGCATCGCCCACACCGGGTACATGCGAGTGTTCGAGGAGCACCGCACACACTCCACCCTGGCTCTGCACTCCTTCAGCTCGCGCTTCCCCCCCGGGCCTGACCGATCGGCTGGCTCGGACGAGAGCGGTGCCTACGGTCGCTCGGCCGGGCTGAAGGTGAAGCCGGGGTCGAGCAGCGTGGTGGGTTCCAACGCCTTCTCGATGGCGGCCACGAAGTCGGGCTCGAGCTCTATGTCCAATGCCTTGACGTTCTCGGCGATCTGCTCGGGACGGCTGGCCCCGACGATGGCACTGCTCACGTTCTCGTTGCGCAGCACCCAGGCCAGGGCCACCGCGGCCGGGGTGTGGCCGGCCTGGCGGCAGAGCTCCGCGTAGTCCTGCACCGGCTCGAGCACCTCGTCGCGCAGCAGCCAGTTCATCTCCTCGCCCTCGGGGCCCGTGGCACGCGTCCCGTCGGGCGGGCCCTCCCCGGGTCGGTACTTGCCGGTCAGCACGCCCTGGGCCAGCGGCGACCAGACGATCTGGCTCACGCCCTCCTTCTCCGAGAGGGGCACCACCTCGGCCTCGATCACCCGCCAGATCAACGAGTACTGGGGCTGGTTGGAGATGATGCGGTCGAAGCCCATTTCGTCGGCCAGGTGCAGCGCGTCGGCGATCTGCTCGGCCGTCCACTCCGAGACCCCGATGTAGTGCACCTTGCCCTGGCGCACCAGGTCGTCGAAGGCCCGCAGGGTCTCTTCCAGCGGGGTGGCGTAGTCGTAGCGATGGGCCTGGAGGAGATCGACGTGGTCGGTCTGGAGCCGCTCCAGCGAGCCGTGCAGCGATTCGACGATGTGCTTGCGCGACAACCCCCGGTTGTTCGGGTTCTCGCCGGTGGGCCAGTAGACCTTGGTGAAGATCTCGATGGAGTCGCGGCGCACGCCTTTGAGGGCCCGCCCGAGTACCGACTCGGCCTGACCCATGGCGTAGACGTCGGCCGTGTCGAAGGTGGTGATGCCCGCGTCGAGCGAGGCCTTCACGCAGGCCAGGGCCGCTTCCTCTTCCACCTGGCTGCCATGGGTGATCCAGTTGCCGTACGACAACGACGAGACGAGCATGCCTGATTTCCCGAGATGGCGAAAGTCCATGCGGGGGACCCTACCCGGTCGTCTTAGGCTCGGTCCTTGGTGGCCGACCAATCCGATCCCCCCGACGCGCCTGATGGCGATCAGGCCCCGAGCCCGGGCGCGACGCTGCGCGTCCACGCCTCGCTCTCCATCCCCATGAGCGAGATCTCCTGGCGCGCCACCACCTCGGGCGGCCCGGGTGGGCAGCACGCCAACCGGACGCTGAGCCGGGTGGAGGTGCAGTTCGAGGTGGCCCACTCCCCGTCATTGGGCCCCCGCCAGCGCGCCCGCCTGCTCACCCGCTACGGCCCCGTGGTGCGCGCCTCGGCCTCGGAGTCGCGCTCGCAGTCGCGCAACCGCCAGGTCGCGCTCGACCGCCTGGGCGAGAAATTGGCCCAAGGCCTGCGGGTGGACCCCACCCGGCGTCCGACCCGGCCCACCAGGGGATCGCAGGTCCGGCGCGTCGAAGCCAAGCGGCGCCGGTCCGAGACCAAGAAAGGGCGCCGCGCCCCGACCGAGCACGACGACTGACGAGCACGACGACTGACACGATGCAAACTCACGCCGCCGGCTGATGTTCCGCGGCGCGGCCCGGCCCGGCTGGGCCGGCTCTTCTGGACAACGCCGATCAGGCCGGCAGCCCGAGCGGGGCCAGGGCAGCGGCCAGCCCCGAGTCGAGCACCGCGAACAGTTCGGCGTCTTCGTCCGCCCCCGGTCCCCGCAGGGCGGTGAGGGCGGCATAGCCCTCTGCCACCAGGGCCGCGTCCTCGCTCGGTTCGGCCAGGCCGACTTCGCCCGCGCGGGGAAGGGGGATCCCACCGTGAGGACGATCTCACCGCGCTCGGCAGCCCCGCCCTCCATGACGGCCTGGGCGCCTTCGGCGGCCGCCGGTCCCTCCATCTCGGTCCGGTTGGGCGCGTCCCACTCGCCGGCGCCGCGGGCCGCCTTGATGAGGCCGGCGCCGCTGACCCGGGCCCAACGCACGCCGCGGATCTCGTGCAGGGGCAGGGCCGGGACGTTGAGGTTGAGCACGGTCCGCGCCGGCGCCCCGGCCAGCACGGGGATGAGGGACACCGCCAGGTCGGCGGCCGACTCCCAGGGGTGATCGGGGGTCACCCCGGCGCCGAGCGAGACGGCCAGCGCGCTCGATGCCCAACTGCGACGCCGTCAGCGCCGCCCCCACCGTCCCGGAGTGCAGTACCGAACGCCCCACATTGACGCCGTGGTTGATGCCCGAGAGCACCAGGTCGGGCTTGGGGCCCACGGCGCCCAGGGCACCGGCGATGACCGAGAGGGCGGGAGAGGCATCGAGCCCGTAGGCCTCGACCCCCTCGGCCCCCTCCACCGTCGCCCGCACGTAGGGGATGGCGGTGCGGTCTTCGACCGATCCCACCGCCGCGCCGGCTCCGCTGTAGTTGGAGCTGGGGGCGACGACGACGATCTCGTGGGTGGCCCCGCCGCCGGTGGCCACGGTGTCGACCCAGCCCACCAGCGCCCTGGTCAGGGCGGCGAGACCGGGCGCGCCCACCCCGTCGTCGTTGGTCACCAGCACCCTCACAGGCCCTGAACCTACCGTCCCCGCCGGCCCGCAGCGGTCCACCCCGGCCCTCCGTCACTCGCCGTTGGGGGCCCGATTACCGGCTCGTCACCCAAGCGTCCCAGGAGCCACCCCCACCGCGAGCGCTGCGTCTGCTTCAATTCACTGCGCCATGCCCTCCTCGCCTCAGATCTCCGTCGCCTCACCGACCGGGCAGCAGTGGCGCATCGGTCACGGCGACCAGGACGCGGTGATCTGCGAGGTGGGGGCCACCTTGCGCTCCTACCGCGTCGGCTCCAACCCGGTCCTCGACGGCTTCGGGTCCTCGGAGTGGTCGCAGAGCGGACGCGGCCAGGTACTGGCTCCCTGGCCCAACCGGTTGGCCGACGGCCGCTACACGTTCAACGGCACCCAGGGCCAGGCTGCCCTGAACGAGCCGGAACGTCACAACGCCATTCACGGGCTGGTCCGCTGGCTCCCCTGGACACTCCAGTCCCGGCACCAGAACCAGCTGTCGCTGCGCCTGCAGCTCCACCCGTCACCGGGCTATCCGTTCTCGCTCCTGCTCGAGTTGAGCTACCGCGTCGGGCGCGACGGCCTGGTCGTGACCACCTCCGCCCAGAGTCTCCAGGACAGCCCCGTCCCGTTCGGCCTCGGGTTTCACCCGTACCTGACCGCCGGCCCCCAAACCGTCGACGGCGCCATCCTCCAGCTGCCGGCCCACCAGACCCTCGACCAGGACGAGCGCGGGCTGCCCACGGGGGCACTGTCGCCGGTGGCCGGCACCGAGCGGGACTTCACCACCTCGCGCTACATCGGCCCGACCGTTCTCGATACGGCGTTCACCGACCTGGACCGCGGCGCCGACGGGCGGGCCTGGGTCACCCTCGACGTGCCCGGAGCAGCCAGCGGTGCCGCGCTCTGGTGCGACCCCGGGTTCGGGTATCTCATGGTGTACACCGGGGACACCCTGAGCGAGATCCCGCGCCGGCGCCGGGCCGTCGCCGTCGAGCCCATGACCTGCCCGCCCAACGCCTTCCGGACGGGCGCGGACCTGCTGGCGCTCGAGCCCGGGCAGGAATGGTCGGCCAGCTGGGGCCTGGTGCCGCGGTGAACGGGCATGTCGTGCTGGTCACCGGGTCCTCGAGCGGGATCGGGGCCGCCGTGGCCCGCGCCTTCGCCGACCAGGGTGCCGGCGTGGTCATCAATTCGTCGCGCTCGGCCGCGGCGGGCGAGGCGGTCGCCGCGGCCCTCCCCGACGCCTGCTACGTCCAGGGCGACATCACCGACCCCGAGGCCGCCCGGGTCATGGTCGCGGCCGCCCTGGAGCGCTGGGGCCGTCTCGACACCCTCGTCAACAATGCGGGGACCACCGCCGTGATTCCCCACCACGACCTGGAGGCGGCCACCGTCGACGTGTGGCGCCGCATCTTCGAGGTCAATGTCTTCGGCACCTGGACCATGACGCTGGCGGCCCTGCCGGCGCTGCGCGAGGCCACCGGCTCGGTGGTCAACGTGGCGTCGTTGGCCGGCGTCCGTCCCACCGGCTCCTCCATTCCCTACGCCGCCAGCAAGGCCGCGCTGAACCACATGACCGTCCTGTTGGCCAAGGTGGTCGGCCCTGCGGTACGGGTCAACGCAGTGGCGCCCGGCCTCATCGACACGCCCTGGACGGCCGACTGGGATGCCCTGCACGAGGCGGTGGCCCAGGTGGCTCCCCTCAAGCGCGTGGGCCAGCCCGAAGACGTGGCCGAGGTGGTCCTGGCGCTGGCCCGCTCGTCCTATGTGACCGGTCAGATCGTCGGGGTCGACGGCGGCATGTCGATCGCCCTCTGACCACTGCCCGTCACCCAGCGCAGCCCGGCCGAGACGACCCGGGTCACCGGGATCACCGTCACCGTGTCGATCAGGAGATCGAGCGAGGCCGGGGCCGACAGCCCCAGCTCGCGTCGGGCCCACCGGGGCAAGATACCGATGGCCGCCGCCAACAGGACGGTGTAGACGGCGCGTTCCTCGGGTCGCGTGGCCACACCGCGCCGCAGCCAGTCCCGGGCCTGGCGGGCCTGGGGGCCGGCGTAGAGCTCGGGGCGGATCCGGCCGAAATAGCTCTCGACCTCGTCCATCGACCGCGGCACCCACGCCGCCCCGAGGGCCAGGGCCACCGGGGCCACGTCCGCGTAGTACTGATCGCAACGGGCGGTGGTGAGAGGGCGGGGCCCGAAGCGGCGGGCCGATTCCAAGAAGCTGGACATCTCGGCCACGTGGATGAACGTCACCAACTCGGGGTCGTCGGCCGAGTACGCCCGCCCATCGGGCGCCACCCCCTGCACCCGCCGGTGGACCCGCCTGACCTGCGCGACGGCCTTCTCTGCCGCGGCCACGGAGCCGAACGTGGTGGTGCCGACGAAGTCGGCCGTCCGGCGCAAGCGCCCCAACGGGTCGGTCTGATAGCTCGAGTGCTCGGCTATTCCGGCCATGGCCAGCGGGTGCAACATCTGGAGCAACAGTGCGCTGAGCCCGCCGATGAGCATGGTGGGGAGATCGGCATGCACCAGACGGGCCACGCTGCCCGGAGTGAGGAAGGCCTCGTCGGGATCCATGGACGGTGGTGCCGGCACCGCCGTGATGCCGATCGCCGCGCGGAGGTCCTTGGTGAGGGTGGCCCGGGCCGGAGCGGTGAGGTCATCGACCAGTCGCAGGGGCGCCGCAGCCATGGCACTGCCGAGCGCGGTGGCCTGGTGGACCGGAGGGGGCAACGCCATGGCCAGAGCTTGGCACGGGCGGCGTGGCAAAGTGCAGGCATGCGCTTCGTCGTGTTCGGTGCCGGTGCCATCGGGGGCGTGGTGGGGGCCCGCCTGTTCCAGCAGGGCTTCGAGGTCACGCTGGTGGCGCGAGGTGAGCACGCAGCGGCGCTGGGTTCGGGCCTGGTCCTCGAGGCGCCGGACGAAGCCGTCACCCTGCCCATTCCGACCGTCACCGATCCGGCGGAGGTGATCTGGCAGGAGGACTCGGTGGTGTTGCTGGCGGTCAAGGGCCAGCACACGGACGCGGCACTGGCCCAGCTGGTGGCGGCCGCCCCGCCCACGACTCCCGTGGTCTGCATGCAGAACGGGGTCGAGAACGAGCGACGGGTGCTCCGGCACTTCCCTGACGCCTATGCCATGTGCGTGATGTGCCCGGCCTCCCACCTCCGCCCGGGCGTGGTCCAGGCGCACTCGGCGCCGGTCACCGGTCTGCTCGATCTGGGCCGCTATCCCGCCGGGGTCGATGACCGGGCGCAGTCGATCGCCGAGGCCATCGATGCCACGACCTTCCAGTCGGTGGCCCGTCCCGACATCATGCGCTGGAAGTACCGCAAGCTGCTCATGAACCTGGCCAATGCGGCCGAGGCCCTGTGCGGGCCCGAAGGGCGCTTCACCCCTCTGACCAAGGCCGCCCAGGCGGAGGGCAGCGCCGCCCTCGAGGCCGCCGGGATCGCGGTGGCCACCGCCGAGGAGGATCGGGCGCGGCGGGCCGACCATCTGCAGCTGCGGGCCACCGCGGCCGGCGAGTGGAGTGGCGGATCGAGTTGGCAGAGCCTGGCCCGGGGGACGGGTTCCATCGAGGCTGAGTTCCTCAATGGCGAGATCGTCCTCCTGGGGGCCCTGCATGGTGTGGCCACGCCCGTGAACGCGTTGCTCCAGCGCCTGGCGCTGCAGGCCGCACACGAGGGGCGCGCGCCCGGGACGTGGTCGCCGGAGCAGTTGAGCGAGCTGGCCGGAAGGCCGGACGCGGACGCCGGGTGAGCGCACCTTCCACCGCCGCTCAATCGGTGTGGAGAGCGGCCCGCACCTCTTCGGCCGGATCGGCGGCGATGGCCGCGGGTGTGGCGATGGTCACCTGGTGCACCACCCCGCTGAAGCGAGCCGGCGGGGCGTAACGGGCCGAGACGGGGAACCCGCCGTCATGGGCGAGGCGCAGCCCGGTGCCCCCGTGCTGGACCGCCATGGGCAACAGGCCCTCGACCGCCGTCTCGTCGGCCACGGTGCCGTCGATGCGCAGCGTCATCCGCCCCGGCCCTCCGGCCTCGCCGAGGGCGTAGGCCACGACCAGGCGATGTGTGCCGGGTTCTCCCGGCGTCGGGCCACTGAGTTCGAGCGCGTCGGCGGACCGGGCGAACGTGAAGCGCACGGTCCCCTCGTGTAGGTAGAGCGCGTAGCCACCGAACCAGTCACCCAGGGCATAGACGACGCCCTCGGTCCCGGTCCCGGTCGAGTCGATGTCGGCCGAAATCTGGAATCCGCCCCACAACAGCGGAATGGATTCGTCGTGCACGGGCCCGCCCCCGGGTCGAAACGTCTGCGACGCGCCGGCGGGCCAGGTCGAAGGGATGAAGCCCGAGAAGCGGTCCAACATCCCGTCAGAAATCGGCAGCACCTGGTTGCGCTCGGCTTCGGCCGCCCACAGCTCGGTCAGGCGGCGGAGGCGCTCGGGTTCCTCTGCCGCCCGGTCATGCGCCTCGGAGAAGTCCTCCGACAGGTCGAAGAGCTCCCATCGGTCCTCGGCAAAGTCGCGGCTGCCGGTGGCCAGCTCCTCCTCGTCGAGGACACCCGAGCTGATGTGGTTGGTGGTCGCCTTCCATCCGTCATGGAAGATCGACCGCGAGCCCAGCATCTCGAAGTACTGGGTCCGGTGGACCTCTCCCGCGGCGGGATCCTCGAGGCTCGAGAGGAGGCTGGTCCCGTCGATCGCCTGCTGGGGCACGCCGTCCACCCGCGCCGGGGCGTCGAGGCCGACGGCGGCCAGAACGGTCGGCATGAGATCGACCACGTGAGCGAACTGGGAGCGTACGGTCCCGGGCTCGGCGATGCGGCCCGGCCAGTGCACGATGAGGGGCGTCCGGGTTCCCCCCAGCCAGGTGTAGCGCTTCCACAGCTTGTGCGGGGTGTTCCCGGCCCAGGCCCAGGCCCATGAGTAGTGGTTGTACGTGCTGAAGCCGCCCCAGTCGTCGTAGGCGGCCAGGTTGTCCGCGACGGACTCGCGCTGGTGCGCGGTGAAGCGGTGCTCGTTGACGCTGCCCTCCTTGCCCCCTTCGGCGCTGGCGCCGTTGTCGGAGAACACCATCACCAGGGTGTTCTCCAGAAGGCCCGACGCCTCCAGCGCCCCCAGGACGCGGCCGATCTGGGCATCGGTATGGGTGAGGAAGCCGGCAAAGACCTCTTGTTGGCGAGCGTGCATCCGTCGCTCGTCGGGACCGAGGTCGTCCCAGCCCTGGACCCAGGTGGGACGCGGCGTCAGATCGGTGCCCGGGGGCACGACGCCCTCGGCCTGCTGACGCGAGAAGACCTCGCGCCGCCAGGTGTCCCAGCCCTGGTCGAAACGACCCCGGTAGGGCGCAACCCACTCCGGGGCCACATGGTGGGGTGCGTGCATGGCCCCCGAGGCGAAGTACAGGAAGAACGGCTTGCCCCGCGCCCCTTGCTGTTGGTCCTGCACCATGCGGATGGCTTCGTCGGCCAGGTCCTCGCTGAGGTGGTACCCATCCTCGGGGCGCCGCGGCGGCTCGACGTAGTGGTTGTCGCACACGAGGTTGGGGGTCCAGTGGTTGGCGTCGCCCTGCAGGAAGCCGTAGTACCGCTCGAAACCCACACCGAGCGGCCAGGTGTCGAAGGGCCCGGCGGCCGAGCGCTGCCACCGGGGGGTGAGATGCCATTTCCCGACGGCCAGCGTCGAATAGCCGGCATCGCGCAACAGGCGCGGCAGCGCGGCCGCCGACTCGGGCAGGCGGGCCGTGTAACCCGGGTAGGCCAGGGGGATGTCGGCCAGGAACCCCATCCCGACGGCGTGGTGGTTGCGGCCGGTGAAGAACGAGGCGCGGGTGGGGGAGCACAACGAGGTCACGTGGAACCGGTTGTAGGAGGCGCCGCCCTGGGCCAGTGCATCGAGATGGGGCGTGGCGATGTCCGAACCGAAGCACCCGAGGTGACCGAACCCCGTGTCGTCCAGCACGATGGCCACCACGTTGGGTGCACCGGCGGGCGGTTTGGGGTCGACCGGGAAGCGTGGTGTCGACTCGGCCGGTGTGAAGCCGATGTGTTGAGGGGGGTCGGCCGGGCTCATGGGGTGATCGACGCGCAGCGTGAGGGCATGACGACAGGGTAGGGCAGTGGCGGGCTGCGCCTCCGCCCAAGCCCGGGGGTAGCGTGGGTGTCGCATGCTGGGACACGTGCCTCCGTCACCGCAGCCCCACTGGCCCGACGGCATCGCCCCCCTCGTCGGGTACATGGCCACGCGCGGAGCCCCAACCACTCGAGGACCGCGAACCGGTCGAGCCCGAGTGGTGGGAATTCGACGAGGTGGCCGAGGAATGGGGGCCCAGACGCTCGCGGCTCATGGGCTTCACCGCCGTGGTGCTGGCGGCGGCGCTGCTGGTCGCGGGCGTGGGCACCGTCCTCGAGCTCGTCCTGTCCGCTCACTGAGCCGGGCTCACAGCAAAAGGCCCTGATCGCAGCGCGCTCGACCCCGGGCCGAGGCGGCGCGTCACTTCGCCTGCGGAGAATTGATCAGCTGGTCACGGGGCCACGGGAAGAGGCGCAACGATCCGGCACGGCGCGAGGCGCTAGGGCGCGGGGTCTCCGACCTTGCCGATTTCCCGCAGCCACGCGGTGGTACGGCCGAGCCCGTCGTCGAGGCTGATCGGGTCGTAGCCGAGGCGTTTGTAGGTCTTCGTCTCGGTCAGGGGCCGGCTGCGACCGGACTTTCCCGCTTTGGCCGCGCCGGCGGCGATCGCCACCAGGGTCGGGCCGAACACGCGCGCCAGTTCGGGATCGTCGGACGGCTCCACGTCCACCACCCGGTGATCGAGGCCGGCGAGCTCACAGATCCGGTTGCAGGCCTCGGCGATGCTCACGACGTCCTCGGGCCGACCGTCGAGCATGTAGCGCTCGCCGGAAACGCCACGGTCGAGGGCGAGGATGCACCCGCGTGCGATATCTTCGGCAAAGACCCAGCTGACCGGGAACTTCAGATAGCGCTCGATGCGAAGGCGGAGGGCTGACAGCAGGACCCGGTTGAAACTCGTCCGCCCGAGCGCATTGCTGGCCACCGGGGAGGGGCCGAAGATGGCGCCGGGATGGGTGCTGACGACGTCCTGCCCGGCCGCGCTGCGGGCCATGGCGTCCTCGAAAGCGGCCATTTTGGTGATGGTGTAGGGATCCGAGCTCGGCTCCTTGGAGACGGGCGCGTCCTCACGTTCGAGGCCACCAGAGGTGTCGAAGAACGTACCGGTGCTCACCGCCACCACTCGGCGCAGGCCGAGCTTCTCGGCCGCGTCGAGGACATGCTTGGTGCCATTGACATTGACGGCCTCGAAATCGGCCAGGTTCTGACTGGCCCCGCCGAGCAGCGCGGCGCAGTGGATGGCCGAGTCACTTCCCGAGGCTGCCCTGAGGACGTCGTCGGCTTCGGTGACATCACCGGCTCGTACTTCCACACCCAGGAAGGTCAGCGGCTCGGTGTCCGCCTCGGCTCGGGCCAGGGCCTGGACGTGGTCACCCCGATCAATCAGTAGCTTGCAGATATTGGCGCCCGCCAGTCCCGTGGCGCCCGTGACGAAAACCGTTTGGCTCACGCTGAAGCTTGCTCGGGAGCGTCCGCGAACGCCGCGTCAACCTGGGCCGGGTCGAAATGGATCACCGGCTCGCTGTTGCCGAACACATCGAGGGTGTGGATGAAACGGTGCACGCCCATGGTGTTCGCGCAGGTGAAGCCCAACTCGATGATCTGGGCGGCGGTGAAGACGTCGCTCAACTCCCGGTAGACCTCGTCGTCGATGGCATGGTGGTCGGCCGAGAGCAGGTCCAGGAACTGGACAGCCAGCCGCTCCTGCTCCGTCAGGTCCCCATGGCCCGGGGCGATCAGGCACGCCACGTCCTCGTCGGTTATGGAGTCGTGTTTGCGGGACTGCATGCACGGTTGGCATTCCCCCAGTTGGGCGCTGCGGATCCGGATGAGCTCGTGGATGCGGGCGCCCAGCAGGGTGTTCTTCCCAAAGGCGCTGCGCGCCATGCTGGTCATGACGATCTGCGCCGTCTTGTAGGCAAAGATCTGGAGGGGGACCGGCGTGGCGTAGGTGCCATCGGCCACACCTTCTTCGATGATCCGCCGTGTTTCTGGCGCCATTTCTTCCAACGGAATCGGTTCAATCCTCGGCACGAAGCCCCCTTTTCGTCCAGCGTCGTCGGTCTGCTGGCGCAGCCCTATTGTACTGTCGGCGCCGTGACCATGAATCCCGAGTCCATTCTCCTGACCGGCAAGGTGGCCGTCGTCACCGGTGGTGGCGCCGGTATCGGCCGAGGTATCGCACGCGGTCTGGCTGCCTTCGGTGCATCAGTGGCCATCTGGGAACGCGACGAGGCATCGGTCGCTGCCGCGGCCGAAGAGATCGATGGACTGGGCATTGTGACGGATGTGCGAGAGTCGCCACAAGTCGACGCGGCGCTGGCTCGAACGACCACCGAGCTGGGCCCGGTCGACATCCTGGTGAACAACGCCGGCGCTGTGTTCTGGTCATCGATCCTCGACACTTCGGAGAACGGCTGGGACGCCCTGTATCGAGCCAACCTGAAGCATGTCATGGTGTGCACCCAGCGCGTGGCGCGGGGCATGGTCGAAGCCGGTGCGGGCGGCAGTGTCATCAGCGTGACCTCGATCGAAGGCGTGCGGGCCGCTCCGGGATACGCCGCCTATGCCGCAGCCAAGGCCGGTGTGATCAATTTCACCAAGACGGCGGCGCTCGAGCTCGCCCCTCATGGGATCCGTGTCAACGCCCTGGCCCCCGACATCACCCTCACCGAAGGACTGGCGTCAGTGGCTCCACCAGGGGCCGAGAAGCAGTTCGGCTTTACGGTGCCGATGGGACGGCCGGGCCATGTCGACGACCTGGCCGGTGCCGCCGTGTTCTTGGCCGGCGACCTCTCCAGGTACGTCACGGGACAGACCATTCACGTCGACGGCGGGACGCAGGCCTCGAGCGGTTGGTACCACCACCCCGAATCGGGTTCCTACGTGCTCGGACCGACCTGAGTCGACCGGGACCGACCTGAGCCGACGGGCGGCGGCGGGGCGGGTCTCGCTGCGCCGGTCGGGACTCAATCCCCGTCATCCCGCCCGACATGGCCCGCGTGGACGGACATGCCACCGTCAATGGCGATCATCTGACCTGTGATGTAGCGGGAGGCATCCGAGGCCAAGAAGACCACCAGGTCGGCGATGTCGTCGGGTTGCCCGAGGTAGGGGGTGAGGGTGGCGCCGCCCAGCATGGCCAGAGCGTTCTCGCTGAGATGCGCCCGCACGGCGTCGGTGATGATGAGGCCGGGCACGATCGTGTTGACCCGGATGCCTTGCTTGCCGTGTCCGGTCGCCACGTACATCGTCAGCGCGTTGACTCCCGCCTTGGAAACGCCGTAGGCCGTGCGCGTCCGGTCACCGCTGAGGGAAGCGCCAGAGGACATGTTGACGATGGACCCGCCGCCGCTCTTGACCATCTCCGGTATGGCGTGCTTACAGGTGAGCATCTGGCTGGTCAGGTTGACGGCGATGGCCCGGTTCCATACGTCGACGGACAACTCGGTGACCCCGGTGTCGCGCGACAAGAAATCGCTCTCCGTCAACGCAGCGTTGTTATGGAGGACATCGAGGCGCCCGAATTGGGCGACCGTCGAGGCGATCATGGAGACGACCTCGGATTCCACGGAGAGGTCGGTCTGCACGAAGATGGCTCGGCCACCCGTGGACGCGATGTCATCGGCCACCCGAGCGGCACCTTCATCGTCGATGTCGACAACGACGACGCAGGCGCCTTCCCGGGCCAAGGTCCGGGCGGTCGCACCGCCGATTCCCCCGGCGCCCCCGGTCACTATCGCCACCTTGTCGTCGAGCTGTCGCATGGCGAGATCATGGCATTCTCCGCCCGGATCGACCCCAACGGCGCCGATTCTCGGCTTCCGGCCCGTCAATAGATGACGAGATTGGCGGAACCGACGGGACCGGTACCCGTGCCGAGCGGCGGCTTCTTCTGGTGCCGGGTCGGAAGCCGAGCAGAATATCGGCTCCTTCCCCTACAATTGCCGGCAGTCTTCGGTAGTTGAGCACTTGATGTGGAAACCCACGTGTGAGGAGGCAGTTATGCGATCCGACGTGCAGTCGTCTCCGTCCCGCTCGAGGCCGTCGATATCCACTCGACGGATGTCTCTCGAACGGCCAAGCGCACCGCCGCCACGAGGTGCCGCGGCCGCCGTGGCTCCACTGCTCGCTTACCTGTTCAACAAGGAGCTACCCGTTCGGTTCGAATTCTGGGACGGGACTGCATTGGGGCCCATCGACCGAAGAGCAGCCGTTCTGGTCCGCTCTCCCAACGCGATGCGCCGCATCCTGTGGGCCCCCCGAGAGTTGGGACTCGCCCGGGCTTTCGTCATGGGAGATCTTCAGTTCGAGGGCGATATCCATGAGGTTCTCGAGCTCATGCACCGGGCGGCTCCCGCCGATATTCGCACCGGCCCGATCGCCCGCCTCTCCTTCCTGGCCTTGACCACGGCGCGTCGACTCGGTGTCTTGGGGCCCCCACTCCCGCCTCCCCCTGAAGAGGCGTCACCACACGGTCGCCGACACTCCAAGCATCGGGATGCCGAGGTGATCAGCCATCACTACGACGTCAGCAACGCCTTCTACCGCATGGTGCTCGGTCCCTCCATGACGTACTCGTGCGCGCAATTCGAGACGGATGCCAGCACCCTGGGGGAAGCGCAGGAGTCCAAGCTCGACCTGGTGTGCCGCAAGCTCGGACTCCCGGCCCGGCCCGGCGTGCGCGTTCTCGACGTGGGCTGCGGCTGGGGCTCCATGGCGCTGCACGCAGCAGGTCACTACGGAGCGCGTGTCGTCGGGGTGACGTTGAGCCGGGAGCAGGCAGAGCTCGCCCGCGAGCGGGTGGCCCACGCGGGCCTCCACGGGCAGATCGAGATCCGGATGCAGGACTACCGGGACATCCGCGACGAGCCTTTTGACGCCATTTCGTCTGTCGGGATGTTCGAGCACGTCGGGTCGTCGCATATGGGCGAGTACTTCGCGACCATGCGACGCCTGCTTGCCCCCGAGGGTCGATTGCTGAACCACGCCATTTCGAGCGTCGGCGGTTCCCGGATCGGGCACAACTCGTTCATCGGTCGCTATGTGTTCCCCGACGGGGAATTGATCGATGTGGGGACGGTGGTCCTGGCCATGGAACGTGCCGGCTTCGAGGTTCGAGACCTCGAATCGCTCCGGGAGCACTACGCCCGGACCCTGCGCGCCTGGGTCCGCAACCTCGAGGACAACTGGGAACTGGCCGTGGCGGAAGTCGGAGAGCGGCGCGGCGGGTCTGGCACCTCTACATGGCGGTGTCAGCCAACTCATTCGACGAGGGGGGGATATCCATCCACCAGGTCCTTGGCGTCGCTCCCAGTTTGGAGGGGAAGAGCGGGATGCCCCTCACGAGAACGTCGTGGGCGTAGGGGTCAGTCCGGGTACGGCAACCGGCGCACGGAAAGGACGTGCCGAACGGGGGTCGCTGCACCGCCGTCGACCTCTGATTGTCACCGCCGTTGCTGGGTCGGATCGCCGCCGGCATCGCCCACCTGACGGTGATCGGGTGTGGCGACTCGAGAATGCCCGCAGGTTTGCGATGGGTGAACGGATCGCCGCGTCAGATGAATGGAGCGCGAACAATCGATGAAGAATCGATGACGACGGAGTACGTCGACGCATTTCGATGAATACTGGAAGCGGCAACGCGTAGAGCACGCGTGGCCACCCGGAACATGCCACCAGGAGTATGACGGCCCTGCGGTCCGCCCTCTGAAGGTCATCGTGCGCGATCACCATCAGAGTGGATTTCGTGTGGGTCGACTTCGATAGCATCGAAGGGTGGACCGAGTCGGCGGACTCGGCGATTCCAGAAGAGGCAGTTCCATGCAGCGTTTGAACGGCATCGATCCGATGTTCCTCTACTCGGAAACCCCAGTGACTCCGATGGAGGTGGCGTACACCTGCGTCTTTGATCCGTCGACGGCTCCGGAAGGGTACTCGTTCGAGCGGCTCAGAGTCGTCCTCTCCCAGCGGTTGCCGAAGTTGCATCCATTGCGCCGCCGGCTGATGGAAGTGCCCCTGGGACTCGATCACCCGCGCTGGGTGGACGATCCCCAATTCGATCTGGACGACCATCTCCACCGGGTTGCCTTGCCGGCGCCGTGCGGACCCTCGGAATTGAGCGAGCTGGCCACCGAAATCATCGGTCGACCGCTTGACTTCAGTCAGTCACCCTGGGAAATGCATGTCATCGAAGGGTTCTGCGGGGAAAAGGTGGCGGTGATCGCCAAGGTCCACCATGCGGTCATCGATGGCGTGTCGGGGGCCGAGCTATTGGCCGAGTTGCTCGACGTCACACCTGACGCCCACGTTTCGGAGGGCGACGGCTCTCCGTGGCGGGCGCCCGCGTTGCCGTCGGCGATCCAGCTGGTGTCACAAGCTCTGCCCAACGTGCTCACCAGTCCCCTCAGGGCGCTCCGCGCGGCCCGGGAAATCGGGCGTACGTCGCTACGCCTGGCTCGTCACGTCTTCGACGTGGGCACGACCTCGCTCCCCATTCCGCTGGCAGCACCTGACCAATTCGCGACTGAGATGAAGGCCACTCGGACCATCTCCTTCGTCAGAGTGAGCCTGAGCGAGATCGTGGCGTTGAAGGACCGGTTCGGGGTGACGCTCAATGACGTCGTGCTCGCCATGTGCTCGGGAGCACTGCGGTCCTATCTGTCTGATCACCATGAGGAGACGGCGAACTCATTGATTGCCGTGGTGCCGGTCTCGGCCCGGCGTCAATCTGAACACGATGCGCTGGGCAATCGGCTCTCGGCGATGTTCGTGCCCTTGGCCAGCGATCGGGAAGAACCCTTGGAGCGACTCCTCGCCGTTGCCGATGCCAGCGCGTCGGCCAAGGCTCAGGAGCATGCGGTCGGTTTCAGCGCCCTGGCTTCCTCGGTTTCCGACGTCGTGCCGCCGGTTCTCGCCCGGCCCGCTCTGCACCTCGGCGCGAGGGTCGGCGCGCTCCGTCGGCTGCGACCGGCCAATCTCATGATCTCCAACGTCCCGGGATCGAGAGTTCCGCTTTACTTCGCCGGGATGCGCATGGAGGCGCTCTATCCGATCGGTCCGGTCATCGATGGCGTGGCCCTCAACATCACCGTGCAGAGCTACCTCGATTCGCTGTTCGTTGGCTTGAACGCCTGCCCGAGTGTCGTGCCCGACCTCGACGCGTTGGCTGGCTCAGTGGTCGACGAGCTCGGCCATCTGACCCGGGCGGCCCAGCGGGAGACGCGGGCTGAGCGCTCGAGGACGCCCGAGAATCGAGAGGCAGTTGACGATGCGAAGCCCACTGTGCACGCAACGGGTGCAACGGGATCGCGACGCCGGCGACCGGTGCAGACGAAGGCCGCTGGGTCGGTGCCATCCGGCCGCCGCGCTCCGTGACCGGAGCAAGAGTGCGGCATGAGGAAAAGCGAGAGAGAAAGGAGCACATGCCAATGACAACCGTCAGAGACGTCATGAGTCGAGAGGTCGAGTTCCTCGAAACCTCCGAGACGGCGGCCGACGCCGCTTCCTTCCTGGCCTGCCATGAGGTTGGCGCCATCCCCTTGTGCCAACCCGACGGGAGCCTGGCCGGCGTGGTGACGGATCGTGACATCGTCGTCAAGGTGGTCGCTCTCGGCAAGGATCCCCAGAGGTGCTCCCTGTCCGATCTGGCCGAGCCGACCGATGCCCTCGCCGTCGGTCTCGACGATTCAGTCGAGGAGGTCGCCGCGATCATGACGCGGCACCGGATAGGGCGGCTCCCGGTTACCGACAACGACCGGTTGATCGGTCTCGTCACTCACGGCGACGTCGCCCGCTCGCTGTCCTTTGGGCATTCGTGGGGCGACCTGTAGGGTCTGACAGCGGAGCATTCTCCTTACTGACGGGGGCACCGCCCACGGGAACGAAGTGATCTCCGCTACCGTGGCCCTGTGAGTGGCCCGCAAGTGCCCGGTGGGGTGGTGCACAAACTTCCAGGAGACCTGCGCCAGGCGCTGATCGCCAATCCCACGGCATTCGGTGCCTGGAAGGACATCACGCCTCTGGCCCGCAACGAGTTCATCTGCTGGGTCGAAGATGCGAAGCAGGAGATGACCCGGGAGCGCCGCATTCGCCGGACCCAGGAGGAGCTGGAGGAGGGCCAGCGTCGGCCCTGCTGCTGGCCAGGGTGCACCCACCGCGAGCGCACCGGTAGATAGCGTTCGGCAGGGTTTGGCTCAGTCCAATTCGGCCAGCAGATCGCGACAGCGCAGGGCGTCGCCGGCGAGTTTGGCTCGAAAGCTGTCCATGCGAGCGAGCTTGGCGTTCAATTGCTCAGCCAGTGACTCATTGAGTTCGAGCACTTCGCGCAGGGTCGCCTTCTGCTCGGCTCGCGCTCGCTTCGTCGTCGAGCCCTTGCTGGCCCGGTAGGTAGCACGCAGCTCGTCGAGCCTGGTCTCGAAGGACAGGAACTCCTTGATCTCGTCGAGATTCATGCCGAGCACCTCGCGGAGCTCCAAGATTCGTTGGAGTTGCGTCAGGTCTTCCTGCGTGTAGCGCCGTTCACCACCGCGTGTGTACAGCGAAGGACTGAGGAGGCCGAGCTCTTCGTAGTAGCGCAGCGTGCGGGGGGAAACCTCTGCCATGGCGGCGGCGTCACCAATGCGAATCCCGCGATCAGTTTGCGACGCAGAGGTGCCCGCATCTTCGGGCTCCGCCTGGGATGCGGGACGATCGGAGGAGTGATCTCGGGTCTTGCTGTTCGGGGTCAAGGTCGCCATGTCAATCCACCAGAAGGGGTTCGGTTTCAGCGACCGCCTCTTGGGCCGACACCACCGCCGCCCCGTTCATGCCCTCAGCGACCGCCCCCGGCTCTTGGTAATGGTACTTCCCGCCACGGAGAAGGGAGGCCAGGGCGCCGAGCACGCACGCGCCGGCGGCAAAGGAAAAGGCCTCGGTCAGTCCATGGCCGAACGGCGGCGAGATCAGGTGCGGGAAGAACGACCGGCTGGTCAGATAGTGCGCCGTGGCCGGGGGCAGATGGGAGAGGGCAGCCGGGCCGAGGAGGGTTTGTATCGGGTTGTAACCAAGGAAGGACGCAAAGAGACTTCCGACGGGCGGGAGGTGGGACACCCGTAGGGCCGTGGCCGGACCGACACCTTGGGCGATCAGGCCGTGGTAGAGGGCCGAGGGCAGCGTGGCGGCCAGGCCCAGGATCATCAGGGTGAAGAAGATACCGATGGACAGCACCTGGGCCGACGCATTGAAGGTTCCGGCCATACCGGCGCCCGCCCCGCGTTGGCGGGCCGGCAGGCTGTTCATGATGCCGGCTTGGTTTGGCGCGATGAACATGCCCATGCCGATCGAGTTGAGAAAGATCAGCGCGGCAAAGCCCCAGTACGAGAAGTCGACCGGCAACGTCAAGAGGAGGACGAACGACAAGGCGACGACCAGCAGACCTCCCGTAGCGAACGGTCTGGCGCCATAGCGATCAGCCAAGATCCCGCTCACGGGGCCCGCCAGGAGGAATCCGACGGTCAGCGGGATCATGTAGATGCCGGCCCACAGGGGTGTTTGCGAGAAGCTGTAGCCATGCAGGGGGAGCCAGATCCCCTGCAGCCAGATGATCAACATGAACATGAGGCCCCCGCGGCTCAGCGAAGCGAGGAAACTGGCGATGTTCCCCGCCGAAAATGCTCGGATGCGAAACAGGTTGAGATGGAACATGGGGTTGGCCACCTTGGTCTCGATGACCCCGAAGACGAGCAGAACAGCGACACCACCGATCAGCTCGGCCAGCACGACCGGGCTGGACCAACCCATGGTGTGGCCTCCGTAAGGAAGCAGCCCGTAGGTGATACCGACCAGAATGAGGATGAGGCCGGTCGCGAACGTGATGTTGCCCCACCAGTCGATCCTTGACTTCGTGCGGACGCCACGGTCCTCGAGCTTCAGGTAGGCCCAGACCGTGCCGAACAACCCGAACGGTACCGAGATCAAGAACACGAGGTGCCATTGGACCGGGGCCAGGAGCCCCCCCAGCACGAGACCGATGAACCCACCCGAAATGGCGGCAACATTGTTGATGCCGAGCCCGAGCCCGCGCTGATCCGTTGGAAACGCGTCGGTGATGATGGCCGAGGAGTTGGCGAACAGCATGGCGCCACCGACACCTTGACCGACCCGCATGGTGATGAGCCACCATGCGCCGGAAGCACCGGTGAGCCAGGTGACCGAGAGCAGGATCGAGAACACTGTGAAGACGGCGAACCCGAGGGTGAAGACGCGCACCCGTCCGAACATGTCACCCACCCGGCCCAGCGTGACCAGCAGCACGGCGAGGACCACCATGAATCCCAGCAGCATCCAGAGCAGGTACCCGGTGTTGCCCGGGGTGAGCGGATTGAGGCCGATCCCCCGGAAGATGTCAGGCAGGGAGATCAGCACGATGGACTGGTTGATGAAGACCATCAGCGTGCCCAGGGTGACGGTGGACAGCGCGATCCACTTGTAGGAGGGCTGGTCGGAGTGGGTGCTCCCGTTCAGGCTGGTGGAGCTGGTGGAGCTGGTGGGGCCGGTGGCGGTGCGGCTCACGGTGGAGCGGGGAGCGTCGGAGGCGCCGGGAGAAGGGACATAGGAGAAGTATAACGTTAACGTCATGGTTATAAAACCACCATGGGGCACCCGATCGTGCCGCCCGTCATCTGGGCACTGGAGCGGGGTGACGGGCTGCCCCGTATTGGCGAGTCCCGGCGATCGGCGCGACCCTGAGTACCGTGACAGGGCGTCGGCAGCTCGTGGTCTGTGAGGGTGATGAAACGGGTCAGGAGCTCCTCGAGCAGGCGCTGCGCGTGCTCGATGCCCAGGTTCTCGGGATCGAGATCGAGTTGCTGCGATTCGACCTCTCGTTGGAGAATCGGCGGAAGACTGAGAACGGAGTCGTACGGGACGCGGCAGAGGCCATGCGTGCGGTCGGCCTCGGGTTGAAAGCGGCGACCATCACGCCCGAAGGGATCGGCGACGTCGGAAGTCCGAACCGCATCCTTCGTGAGGGAGTGGGCGGATCGGTCATCGTCCGGACTGGCCGGCGCATTGCCGGCGTCTCCCCCTTGGCCCCCGTCGTGCATCCGATCGTGGTGGTACGGATGGCCGTGGGCGACGCGTATGGCGCGGAAGAGCGCCGAAGCGGGACGCCGGGCGGGAGGGACGAGCAGGCGTGGAGGACCGAGAGGATCGATCGCATGGTCTGCCGAAACGCGGCGGAATACTCATTTCGAGCGGCGGCCGGCCGCGGTGCCTGCGTCTACGGGGGTCCAAAATGGACCGTCTCGAACGTCTATGAGGGGATGCTGAAAGAGGAGATGGACGCCGCCGCGGCCCGCCATCGCGACGTCACGTACCAACCCACCCTCATTGACGCAGCGTATGCCGGTTTACTGACCGAGTCGGCCAATCACGCGCTCGTGATACCGGCACTGAACCGGGACGGCGACTGCTTGTCGGACCTCGTACTGGCCCTGTTCGGCTCTATCGCGGGAGCCGAATCGGTGCTCTTGGCCCTCGATGACGACCTCCGTCCGCTGGTGGCGATGGCAGAGGCACCCCACGGCACGGCTCCCTCCCTGATGGGCAAGAACGTCGCCAACCCGATGGCGATGCTCCTGGCCTGCGCCGCCGTGCTCGAGCACGGATCGTCAGAAGGGGATCACCGCATGGCGAGTGCCGCTCGGGTGATTCGAGACACCACCTTGGGCGTCGCCTCGGACGGCATACGGACGTTTGACCTGGGTGGGGAGGCTTCGACATCGGAGGTCGTCGACGAGGTTCTCCGGCGCTCGGCGAAGGCGCTCCACGATTGACCGATTCAAGACATTGGGGGCTTTCATCGTATGGGGCCCGAGGCCCCGGGCCACCGGCTCTCTCAACCCCTCCCGCAGCCGATGATGACTCCGGTGAGCCCCGAACAATGCATCCCCTCAAGGCAAGTTAGCCTCGGGGCAAAGAGGAGCATCCATGCCATCGACACCCGTTCATCTCAACAACCATCACCGCGACACCCTGAGGCAGATCTTCCAGCACCCGGCTGGGCATAACATCGAGTGGCGAGCCGTCCTCTCGCTGCTCGAGGCGGTGGCATGGGTCGAAGAAAGCCATCACGGCAAGTTTCTCGTCACGCTCGGTGCAGAGACCGAAATGTTCGACCCACCACGGCACAAGGATATTGACGCGCAACAGGTGGTGGACTTGCGCCGGATGTTGAAGAATGCCGGTTACGGGATCGAGGCGGTTGACGCCGGGACCGCGGCGCCCGGGGACTGAAGCAGGCATGGCCCCGCCCAAGGCGTTCGAGTTGAAGCACGTGACGATCCATGGCCACGAGGTCGGGTATCGCATGGAGGGCGAAGGGCCCGCCATCCTGTTGATCCACGGGATCGCGGGCAGCTCCCAAGCGTGGCGCGAGGTCATGCCGACACTGGCGGAGCACTACACGGTCATCGCCCCCGACCTGATCGGGCACGGTGAGTCAGCCAAGCCGGTGGGTGATTACTCGCTGGGGGCGTACGCCAGCGGAATGAGGGACCTGCTGCGCGTCCTTGGGGTGTCGCGTGCGACCATCGTCGGTCAGTCCTTTGGCGGGGGGGTGGCCATGCAACTGGCCTACCAGCATCCCGAATGCGGCGAACGGCTCGTCCTGGTCGACAGTGGTGGTCTCGGTCGGGAGGTGAGCTGGCTGCTGCGGTTCATGACGCTCCCCGGATCGGAGTATCTGATGCCCGTGCTCTTTCCTTCGGTCGTTCGCGAGCGCGGTAACGAGCTCAGCCGCATGCTCCATAGTCATGGGATCCGAATGGCTCGCCTCGGCGAGATGTGGCGCTCCTACGCCTCGCTGACCGAGTCCGCCAATCGGCAGTCCTTCATCCGCACCATTCGCTCCGTGATCGACCCCGGAGGCCAGACGGTCAACGCAATGGATCGCCTCTACCTGGCAGAGGAGATCCCGACACTCATCGTGTGGGGGGACCGCGACACCGTCATTCCGGTCAGCCACGCCTACGCTGCTCACGAGGCGATTCCCGGTAGCCGCCTCGAAATCATCGAGGGTTCGGGGCACTTTCCCCACGTTGAAGCTCCGGACCGGTTCCTCGAAGTCCTGGTCGACTTTCTCGACACGACCGAGCCGGCGACCTTCGACGCCGCCGACCTCCAACGCCGGCTCCAATATCGGGCTGCCGGTTGATCGATCGGGACGGTTGAGTCAGGCGGAAGTTCCCCCTGTTTCGATCCCTGGTGCGCTCGATGGGAGCTATGGGAGATATGGCGGGGCTTCACCCCATCCCCATCGCGGCACCGGTGCATGCTCTATGACGGCCGCGTCGGGTTGCGAGTTCTCGACGGCGAGGCGCGTTCCCCACTCGAGGTAGGCCATGAGAGCTGAGCGGAATTCGGGGTCCTTCGGCATCCCGGCGTCGTCAGCGGCCAGGCTCATCAGCGATGCGAACCGGAAGCGTTGCTCGTCGGTGATACCAAGACCACGATGCTTGGCCAGCATTCGCTCGTAGCCCCCGAACGCCTCGGTATAGCCCGCCGGTCCTCCGAACACCTCACTCCACCAGGTGGCCACATGGTTGCGGTGATCAGCATGGACGCCACCCGGAAAGAAAGGCGAGAGAAGCTCGTCTCGCTCCACCCGATCGTAGAAGGCATTGATCATCCGGTGGAATGCCTCGCGGCCACCGGCCCACTCGAAGAGCGTTGGCGTGTCCGACATTGACGCAATGTACCCGGAAACGTTGGAAGCGGTTCGCTCAGCGCGTTCGCGCCATCACGTTCGGTCGGGGTGGGGATTGAGCAGCACCGCGGCGCCGTTGACCCGATCGTGAGCCAGGTCGACGAGGGCTTGATGAGCTTGGTCCAGGCCATAGGCCACGGTCGAGACCCGGATCGGTATCTGAGCGGCCAGCCCGAGAAATTCCTCGCCGTCGGCCCGGGTGTTCGCGGTCACGCTGCGCAGCGTGCGCTCTTCGAAGAGATGTCCTTGGTAGTTGAGTTTCGGGATGTCGCTGAGATGTATGCCGGCGATGGCCAGAGTGCCTCCTCGATCGAGAGCGGCCAGAGCGGTCGGGACCAGGTTTCCGACGGGTGCAAAGAGGATGGCGGAGTCGAGCGGCTCGGGTGGCCGCGCGTCGGCCTCGCCGGCGCTGGCCGCGCCGAGCGCCAGCGCGAGCGCCTGCGCTTCCGCTGACCGGGTCAGCACGTGAACACGCGCGCCTTGGGACATGGCGATCTGGGCGGTGAGATGAGCTGAGCCACCGAATCCATAGATGCCGAGGCGACCTCCCGGTGGCAAATTGGCTCGGCGCAGCGCCCGGTAACCGATGATCCCGGCACAGAGCAACGGCGCCACCTCTTCGTCGCCGAATACCTCCGGCGGCTGATAGGCATAGTCCTCGTTGACGAGCACGTACTCGGCGTAGCCCCCGTCGACGTCCCAGCCGGTGAAGAGGGGTGTGAGGCAGAGATTCTCCCGTCCGGCGGCGCAGAACCGGCATGTGCCACAGGTGTGGGCCAGCCAGGGCACGCCAACCCGCTCCCCCTGGCGAAACCGGTGAGCATCCGGCCCGAGTTCATCGACGATACCGACGACTTCATGTCCCGGGATCACCCGATCGTGCTTGGGTAACAGATCACCCTCCGCCAGGTGCAGGTCGGTGCGGCACACGCCACAGACCCTGACGTGGAGGCGGATCTGTCCCGGCCCAGGGTCGGGTACAGCTCGGCTGAGGCGAGTGAGCGGATGGGATTCCACGGGCCCGGGAGTCTCGACAGCCCATGCCTGCATCATTCTTGTCGCCATTGTGATCTCTGGGTCCTGAGAGCGAGGAGTGGGCCCATCGTAGAGGCTGGATCAGGTGCTCGGTCGGTGAGCTCGCCTTTCAGTCGCGAAACCCGCGGTGGGGACCTTTGCCCCTACGAAGGAGCCGGCCGAAGCGCGACGCTGAAGAGGTCGAGAATCGGAGGCATCGGAGATACGTCATGAGAGCGGTCGTCGTACATGTATTCGTGCAGGTTGAGACGTCGGGTCTTTGTCACACCGATTTCCATGCCGCTCACGGTCGAAAAGGGGGGATCGATGCCCGCCTCGTCGTTGACTTCCGATGACCTCACCCCGGTCGTGAACCCCGACGATGGGGACGTCCACCGGGAGGCCGGCGCCCACCCTCCCGGCTACCCAACCGGACTCGAACGCGATGCGGTCAGTGGCGATGGGATGCACTATCACGTGCGGCCGGTGCGGCCCGACGACGCGCCGCGGCTCGTCGCGTTCCATCATCACCTCTCCCCACGCTCTGTCTACTTGCGATTCTTCACGTATCACCCCACGCTGTCACCCTCTGAGGTTCAGCGCTTCACCTGCGTGGACTATGTCAATCGGCTGGCCCTGGTGGCCGAGGTCGATGATGCTCTGATTGCCATTGGCCGCTTCGACCGAGAGCCTGGCGACACCGAAGCGGAGGTCGCATTCGTGGTGGCTGATGAGTACCAGCATCACGGGGTCGGATCGCTCCTCCTTGATGAACTGGTCCGAGCGGCCTGGGCCCGGGGGGTGCAGACATTTCGAGCTGAGACTCTGGCCGAAAATCACGCGATGCTCGACGTCTTTCGACATGCTGGATTCGCGATCTCGTCAAGTATCGAATGGGGAACGGTAACCTTCCGGTTTCCGATTACGCCCACCAAGGAGTACATGACAGCCCTGACGATCCGCGAAGCAACCCGTCTGGCACCACCGGAGGCATCGATGTTGGCACGCGAAACGCACCGAACATGACGCTCGTCGTGGGCGGCCCGACCGGCACGACGGAGCATGACGGAGGCGTGTACCACCCAGAGCAGGCAGCTCGGATCTTTTCGGTCATGCACGGTGTGCGGGCCCTTGGCCTCGATGATGAGGTCGTCTATCCGCCTGCGCCGAAGGCCACCATGCCGGAGCTGGCCCGGGTCCATGCACCGGCGTATCTCGACGAACTCGAGGCGTTCTGTGATCGGGGAGGCGGTGACATAGATCCTGACACCTATGCCCGGGAAGATTCATGGACCGCGGCCCGACGTGCCGCCGGTGCAGGCTTGGCCGCCATATCGGCCCTGGAGGCGAACGGCCATGGCGTCGCCTTCGTGCCGGTCAGACCCCCAGGTCATCATGCCGAGCGTGACAGGGCGATGGGCTTTTGCCTCCTGAACAATGTCGCGATTGCTGCAGCTGCGCTGAGAGCCAAGGATCAGCGGGTCCTCATCGTTGATTGGGACGTCCACCATGGCAACGGAACACAGTCGATCTTTTGGGATGACCCCGATGTGCTCTACGTCTCGACACATCAATCCCCGCTCTTCCCCGGCACCGGAAAGGCGGCCGAGGTCGGTGGTCCCAAGGCCATCGGGCTCACTGTGAACGTGCCACTGCCTCCCGGTGCGACGGGGGACGTGGTGCGGGCGGCGATCAACAATGTGGCTCGGCCGACCATTGAGGAGTTCCGTCCGGATTGGGTGCTGGTGTCCTGTGGTTTCGACGCGGATCTGGCAGATCCGCTGGGCCAGCTCGCCCTCTCGAGCGGCGACTTTGCCGAGTTGGCCCGACTCGTGAACGAGTTCACGCCGCGACCCGGTCGGCTCGCTCTTTTCCTCGAGGGTGGCTACAACCAAATGGCGCTGCAGACGTCGGTGACTGCGACCCTGGGCGCGCTGTTGGGTCTGCCCTCTGATCCCGACGGTGCACCCACCTACGGAGGGCCCGGGATGATGGAGCTACGCCAGAGTGAGAACGCGGTGGGCCAGAGGAATCGACGCGGCCGCCAGCGGATTTGGGTCGGGAGAATGACCATCAAGTCCGTTGTGGTCGGGTACGACGGTTCCAAGGGCTCCCAGGTTGCGCTCCGTTGGGCCAGTGGCCTCGCTGCGCTCCTCGGGGCCCAGCTCAGGATCGTGCACGCGGTCGGCCTCCTCGAGGGAGCCGGCCTGGCCGGAGGCGTTGCGACGCATCGAGAGCGGGTCCTCGAGATTGCGTTCGATGCCGGTGCCGACCCCAAGGCAACCGAGTGGGCCCTGGTCGACGGTGATCCCTGCTCGGCCCTGATCCGCACCTCGACGGAACCGAGCACGGCGTATCTTGTCGTCGTGGGGACACGAGGGGCTGGTGCGCACAGCCATTCGTTCCTGGGGAGTACGAGCCTCGAGTTGGTCGAACACTCGAAGGTCCCGGTGGCGATCATACCGAACCCCGACGACGGGGAATCTGCGATCCCACAGCAGTGAGCGGGCGGGACGCCGGTTGGGGGTGCCGTCGCTGAACCGCTGGCCCAGCCTCGTCTCAGCGGATTACGGTGACCGAGCACTTGGCGTGTCGGACGCAGTACTGGCTCACCGATCCAAGCAACAGCCCTTTGAAGCCGCCGAGGCCCCTCGAACCCACCACCAACAATTCGGCGCCCCCGCTGGCCGTGACCAGCGCCGGTGCCGGCGGTTGCTCGATCGATGCACCCCGTACGACGACGTCGGGTGCCACTGCGGCCACATAGGCGATGGCGCGGTCTACGACATCTTGGGCCGATTGGCGCACTGCATGGACCGTAGTGGTGAAGGCGTACCCCGTGGCCATGGGAAACAACCAAGCGGTCACGATGTCGAGGACGGCATCCCTTTGTCGTGCCTCGACAATCGCCCAGTCCAAAGCTCGCTCGCTTTCCGCGGAACCGTCCAGCCCAACCACGATGTGACGATCGGTGGGCGTCGGTTCGATCTCCGGACTGTCAGTGCGCGTCATGTGCGACCTCCTCGGAACGTCGGACGAATGAGGGTGCTCAGGAGGTGGCCCGGTGTATCAGCACGGGACAATGGGCATTGGTGGCACAGTATTCGCTGACCGACCCGATCAACATTCCGACAAACTCACCGTGTCCGCGACTTCCGACCACGAGAAGATCGGCACCCTTCGAGGCGGCAACGAGAATCGGAGCGGGGTGACCGTGCAGGACCCGGGCCTGGACCTGGAGGTCTCGATGCTTCGGGCGAAGGAGCTCGACCTTGCTCTCCAATGCTCGGCGCACATCTTCCTCCGGATCGAGCGCATCGGGAACCGGGATGGCCCAGCTGTAGCTGGTCGGCCATTCCCAGGCCATCACAATGTCCAGACTCGCGTGTGTCAGCACTGCTTGTCGTGCGGCCCAGAACATGGCGTCAATCGACGCGTTGGAACCGTCGATCCCCACGACGATTCTCGGTGCCGGGTTGGCTTCTTCATGTGTTCCGATCTTCTCGGTGTCCACGATGGCTCTCCTTTGATTACTTCGTTGACTACATCGCTGATGACATCGCTTGCGTGAACTCTGCTCTTGCACCGTACGAGAGGTTGGTTCGAGTCAGTAGGGCCTTTGGTCCCTCCAGGGCGGCGCCCAGTGTCCGAGACCACGGGAGCTTGACCTGGCGCGATGGGGCCGCGGTGACGAATCCCGGCCCCGGCCCCAGAGAGCGCCATACCGGTTGGCTGCCGCGGTCATCGAGGCAAACGGTCCCGGCCTACGATCTGAGAGGTACCTGCCAGATCAGCGATGTCCCTCCACCGTCAGTTTGCTCTATGGCGAACGTGCCGTTGAGTTTCTCGGCTCGCCGTCGCAGATTGGTCAGTCCGAGCCCACCGCCGACACTCGATCTTGACGCATCGACGCCGACACCATTGTCCACCACGGTCAGTCGGCACTGGTCATTCCTTACCTCGACACTGACCGAGGCCCGTGTGGCGTGGGCGTGGCGCCCGACGTTGGTGATCGATTCGCGGACGGTGGCCAGCAGGTGCTCTGCCACCTGGTCCGACAAAGCAGCGTCGACGGGGCCGTCGAACGAGACCTGGACCTCGAATCCAACGACGAGGTCCAGTTCTCGAATGAGGGCCACGATCTCGTCCCGGATCCCGCGACTGTCGCCACCCATGCCGAGCTCGTAAATGGTGGAACGGACCTGGTGGATTACTTGATCGATCTCAGCGACAGCGGCACCGAGCCCCTGCGCCAGCGGGGCCGAAGTCCGGGCGGCCATGCTCTGCAGGGTCAGCCCCACGCCGAAGAGCCTCTGAATCACCGTGTCATGGAGATCACGGGCAAGGCGATCTCGGTCTTCGTAGACGGCCACGACCTGAACACGTCGGTGAAGTCGTGCGTTCTCGATGGCAACGCCCGCAGCCAAGGCAAGTGCCTCCACGAGGGAAACATCGTCGTCGGTGAACTCGGTCCAGCCGATTTTGTCAGTCAGATAGAGATTCCCGTAGACCTCGTCTTTGATCTTGATCGGCACACCAAGAAAGGAGGTCATGGGGGGGTGATTGGGGGGAAAGCCGTAACTTTCGGGCTGTTCGCTCAAATGTCCGAAGCGCAACGGTCGAGGATCGGCAATGAGCATGCCCAGAATGCCTTTTCCCGTTGGGCGTGCTCCGATGAGATCCTCCTGTTCCTCCTCGAGGCCGGCGGTGACGAACTCAGCCAACGCGGTGTGATCATCGTCGAGCACGCCGAGGGCGCCGTAGCGTGCTCCGGTCATGGACCGGGCCTCGTCGACAACATGGCGCAGCAGGGCCGGCAGTTCGAGATCGCCCTCGATGAGCAGCGTCGCTTCGAGCACCCGCCGAAGTTTGACCGGGTCATTTATCGACCGAAAGGGCACAGAATCGCAGAGTAGCCTGCCGAGTCGGGTCCCGTAACCGAGGATGCACACGCGGTGAACCAAATCGATCAGTTCCAGGCGGGTTGCCCATCTGGCGTCGAATTGGGAGGATGACGGGGTGACGATCCGTGTGTTCCTGCTCGATGACCATGAAGTCGTCCGAACGGGCCTTCGGGCCCTGCTGGAGTCCAGTGACGACCTGCTGGTCGTGGGGGAGGCGGCGACCGTGGCCGAGGCGCTGGGTCGAATTCCGCCCACCGCGCCCAACGTGGCCATCCTCGACGTCCGATTGCCCGATGGCAGCGGTGTCGAAGTGTGCCGGGAGATCCGCTCCCGGTCGCCTGAGATCGCCTGTGTGATGCTGACGTCCTATGCGGATGACGAAGCGCTGTTCGCCGCCATCATGGCCGGGGCTGCCGGCTATGTGCTCAAACAGGTCGGAAGCGTCGACCTGGTGGACACGGTGCGACGGGCCGGAGCGGGACAATCGCTGCTCGATCCGGCGCTGACCGAGCGCGTCCTCGAGCGTCTCCGCGAAGGTCCGAGAGAGGACCCGCGACTGGCCTCGTTGACCCCACAGGAGAGGCGCATTCTCGATCTCATCGCGGACGGTCAGACGAATCGGCAGATAGCCGACGCTATGTATCTCGCCGAGAAAACGGTGAAGAATTACGTGTCAAATCTTCTGGCCAAACTCGGAATGGAGCGTCGAACCCAGGCGGCAACCTTTGCGGCCCGCCTCGATGAGCGGGCGGAGCAAGCGTCGCAGAAGGACGCCACAGGCACGTGAGCCTTCCGCATCACGCTGACGTCAGTGATGGCACTGAGCTGGCGAGTCGGCTTCGAGGATCCAGTTGCCCCGAGATTCGAGCTCGCGCTCGAGATCGAGTCGCCGTTCCTCGGGTTGATCGAAATCGCTCGCTTCGCATCGGATTCCGATTGAGCGGCTCAATTCGATAAGGGCCATGTCATAGGCCACCTGATCGGCCAATGCCGTCGTGGCCGTCGGGAGAGCGCTGCCAGAGGGTGCAGTGGCGGTCAGCTTCGACCGGCAGCGGAGCACTTCTGTGAGTGGAGACGCCGCCGGATCCCTCGATCCGGACCTCGCTCTGGCCTCGAGTGCAGCTTCGAGGAGCTGGGTGTACATCGACATAGTGTCTCCACTTTGGCGAAGCGACGACCACGGGGCTAGGGCAATTGGACACTAATCGATTGGACACTATTCGATCGCTTCGTTTTCCGGGCTGGAGCGACGCAGGGCGGAGCACTCGAGGTTTCGGGCGACCCAGCAATTGAGGAGTCCCAGCGATCCGTCAGCAGCACGCTCGGGCGAGGCGGCCGCCTTTGAGCGGAGTGTCGTCGGCGCATGAAGTACCTTCGCAGCTCGTCGGCGCCCCACACGATGAAAGGGAACGGCAGAGTGAGAAGGAGGAGGCGGGGCGGCAATGCGGCCATCCCCAGCGCATGCTGGAGGGGCGGCACGTAGATCAGCGCGGCGGCGAGCGAGAGCTCGAAGGCAATGCCCCACAGCAAGAGGTGATTGGAGAACACTCCGATCGAGCGCAGCGACGCGTGTTCGGTTCGAGCCGCGAATGCCGTGCCTATCTGGCCCATGACCATGGCGAGGTATGTCATGGTCGTCGCCTGGAGGTAGACGTGGTGCAACGGGTCGCCGGCGCCGACGGGTGCTCCTGGGTGCCATCCACCTTGATGGAGTACCCAGAAGTAGGCGCCCATCTGTAACGAGGCAACGATGAGCCCGAGGAAGAGCCAAGAACGTAAGAGCATCGATCCTCGTATCACGCCTTCGCTCCGCGGCCGAGGCGGACGATCCATCAATCCGGGCTCGGCCGGCTCTCGCCCGAGCGCCAGCGCGGGAAAGGTCTCGCTTCCGACGTCGAAGGCGAGAAGCTGAAGAACGTTGAGCGGCAAGGGGACGAGACCGCGGGCCAAGCCGAACACCAGGTACGGCGCAATTTCCGGTGTGGCGTGGGCGAAGATGTAGACGATGAACTTGCGGATGTTGTCGAAGACACGCCGTCCGGCCTCGATCGCAGCGACAATGGTGGCAAAGTTGTCATCGGTAAGGACAATGGTGGAAGCCTCGCGGGCAACGTCGGTCCCTGAAGCACCCATGGCCACGCCGATATCAGCGCGGCGCAGAGCAGGGGCGTCGTTCACGCCGTCGCCCGTCATGGCCACGATATGGTCTTCTGATCGCAGAGCGTCTGCTATCCGCAGCTTCGCTTCCGGAGACGTGCGGGCGAAGATGATCTCGGCTCCGCCCCGGAGCACACGGTCCAGTTGGTCCTCGCTCATTGCGTCGAGCTCGTCTCCGGTCACGACGACCCGAACGTCGGTCCCGATGCCGACGCTCCTGGCGACTGCACTTGCGGTGAGCGGGTGATCTCCCGTGATGACGACGATCCGAATCCCCGCCTGGTGACAACTGGCAACGGCGGTTGTCACCTCTGGGCGAGGTGGGTCGATCATTCCCGCCAGTCCGACAAAGCACATCTCTCGCTCACATTCTTCCCTGGTGAATCGGGTGCCCGTGGGCGGCAGTTCCTTCATTGCGAAGGCGAGAACTCGCAGGCCAGAAGATGCATAGCGCTCGACTCTTCGCAAGGCTTCGTCGCGGCGCTCCCGGTCGAGGGGGGTCAGCGAGCCATCAGGAAGAAGGATTGTTGAGCACCGCGGAAGGACGGACTCCGGGGCGCCTTTTGTGTCCACCAGTCGTTGGGTATCGCGCCCATCGATCGTCGACATGAGCTTCAGCTCAGGGTCGAATGGGAAGACCTCTTCGCGTTGAGAGATGCGCGCGCTCTCATCACAATGTTCGACGCCGGCGTCGAAGTGTGCAGCCGCCTCAAGGAGGGCAAGTTCTGTCGAGTCACCGACGGCGCCCTCGCCCTCGCTGTTTGCAAGACGGGCGTCGTTACACCGGGCCATGACTGCGACCAACGCTGGAATGGTGACGTCCCTTGATTCAGCCGCATCGGGATGCCCCTCGTCATGCCCCGCTGCCACCTTGCGGGTGCCCGACGTGGTCCAGAGATCGGTCACTCGCATGTGGTTCTCGGTAAGCGTGCCCGTCTTGTCCGTACAAATGACGTCAGTGGAGCCGAGGGTCTCAACGGCGCTCAACCGCTTGACCACTGCCCCTCGGCGCGCCAGGTCGCGGACACCGATCGCCAGCGCCAGAGTGATGACGGGGAGAAGCCCTTCTGGAACGTTGCCAGCGATGAGGCCGACGGAGAGCACGAGGGCGGCGCTGAAGGACAAGCCACCACCGAGGGTTGCAACCGGCATGAACGCGACGGCCATGGCGACGGCGATCGCTGCGATTAGCCACGCCACGCGGCGAACCTGGCGTTCGAGTGGGCTGGGGGCTTTGTCGACCCCCTGGGAAAGGGCCGCGATTCGCCCGAGCTCGGTATGCATGCCTGTGGCCACTACGACCGCGGTGGCGTTGCCGGCCATGCAGGTCGTGCCACTGAAGATCAGGTCGCGCGCGTCCAACAGCGGCACGTTGGTGTCTGCGAACGCGGCCGAGCGCGCGACCGGCTCTGACTCGCCTGTGAGGGTGGAGCTGTCAATTTCGACCGTTCCTGACATCAGGCGAGCGTCGGCCGAGATCTGAGCGCCTTCCTCGATGATCAACACGTCGCCCGGGACAAGATCGTCGGCCGGAACCACCTTGTTTTCGCCGTCACGCATTGTGAGGGCGTGCGGCGGCAGGTACTGCTGCAGGGCTTCGACAGCCTTCTCGGCCTGGGATTCTTGGAGGAAGGCGAACGTGGCATTGAGCACGATGACGATCACGATGGCGATCGCCACCTGCACGATGCCACCGAGCCATGCGAGCAGGGCCGCTGCCCAGAGCAGGAGTGCGAGCGGATGGGTGAATTGGCGTCCAAGCTCAGCCCACCTTTGGCTTCCCCCTCGCCGCTCCAGCTGATTCGGGCCGTAGACGATGAGGCGTCGCTGCGCCTCTCGGTCCGACAGGCCCCGCTGTGATGTGCGCAGGTCACGAAGGAGACGCGCCAGAGGCTCGGTGACGTCGACGGATCCCTCGTCCTCGAGTTCGTCCGCGAGCCCCGGCACGTTGTCATTGTCAGCTGGCTAGACGATCCCAACCAGGGCCAAAAGTCATGTGGCCACTCGAAATCTCGCAACGCTCACCAGACCGTGCGGGGAGGTAGTCCAGCCGGGCCGGGACGTTCGGCCCTATGACCTCACCGGACGATCAGGTCCAATGGTGAGGACGGAACACCCCGTTGAAACGAAGGGAGTCAGTCATGCACCACGCCGGCACCGGGAAGGCGAAGAGCGCGGAGCGTCGTTCACCAAAGCCGTCGCTCAGCCCGTATCTCCTCGAAGAGGTGGGCCTGACCCTTCTCGAATGTGAAGCAAACGCCCGATCCATGCGGCCCGAGCCCCGGCCCGTCCGGGTCATCAGTCTCCGACCGGTGGGCCCCCGTGACTACTTCATTGGATGCTCGAAGTGCTCAACCGTCGCGTCGGGACCGGGATAGAACAGTGCTTCGTGCCCGGTATCGCCCCACCGCACGAGGAAGGGGGGGACACCGTCACTGGAATGCACCTCGAGCACCTCGCAATCGCGAGTGGGTTCTCCGGGGTGATGGCCATGAATGATGATTCGATCTCCGACGCTTGCGAGCATTTCGGTTCCTTTCTCTGCCCTGTCATGGTGGATCAACTTCCACAAATGGTCTAGGGCCAAAGGTCCTCCCGGTGATGGGCGTCCTCACCGCGTCGATGGTGTGTCCCGATCCGTGTCACTTTCGTACCACGAAGGCGGCAAAGCTTTCATAGAAGGACATCGGTTCTTGAGCTCGGACCAGAACGGAGAAGAGCTCGCTCATTGAAACGATTCCGGTGGGTTTGCCGGATAGATCGAGGACCACGAGATGTCGAATGCCGAGGCTGACCATCAGTCCGGCTGCCTCTGCAACGCTCGCAGACACCGGGGACCAGTAAGGGTGGGCCGTGGCGACCTCTGCGACTACATCTTCAGCGTCGTGACCCTCCGCCCAGGCACCCGACAGATCGCGTTCAGTGACCACTCGAAGAGGCGGCTCAACCAGCACCGCACAGGAAACGGCATCACGGAGAAAGGATGATGCCACCAACTGCAGCGTGTCTGTCTCTGAGACCGCGGTAAGAGGGCTGAGACGTATGGCACCGAGCGTCGTGTTGAAGCTGTCGGTGGATCGCATGTTCATGGTCCCATCCTGGGACATTCACACCGTTTCGCTAGGGCATTTTGTCCCAATTCCCAGCTGTGCGGGAACCACTTCGCTCTCCGGTTGACGGCGCCCACGATGTCCGGCGTTTCGGACGATCGACGACTCTCGGTGGTCGCAACAGCTGTGACTTTGGACTCTACGTCCCCAGGCTGGGTGCCTGGGAGAATGAACTTTGCATGGCGGCGCGCGGCTTGGCTTCGTCGTTCGGGTGATCCTCAACGAGAGTGGCGACCGGACCATGATGTCGGTAGGCGAGTGGAGTATTGGAGGCACGTCAATGACATCAGCTGCAATCCATACCGTTGGTCTGACCAAGCGCTACGGGAACGTCGAGGTATTGAGCGACCTGAGCCTCGATGTCTCGGCCGGCGAAGTCCTGGGTTATCTCGGGCCCAACGGAGCGGGCAAGACCACGACCATCCGCCTGTTGCTCGGTCTGATCCGCCCATCCGCCGGGCGGTCGGAGATCTTCGGTTTCGACAGCCAGGGCCAGGCGACCGAGGCGCACCGCCGCCTGGCCTATGTGCCTGGAGAATCCAATTTGTGGCCGTCACTGACCGGCGCGGAGACCCTCCACCTCCTGGGTCAAGTTCAGGGCCGCCTAGATGCCGTCTACCGGGATCAGCTCATTGAGCGATTCGACCTCGATCCGACAAAGAAGGTACGCGCGTACTCGAAGGGCAACCGCCAGAAGCTGATCTTGATCGCCGCCCTGATGACCCGGGCCGAACTACTGATACTCGACGAGCCCACGAGCGGGCTTGACCCGCTCATGGAGCAAGCTTTCCGCAGGAGTGTGCACGAAGCCAGAGAGCGGGGACAGAGCGTGTTTCTCTCTTCGCATATCCTCTCGGAGGTCGAGGCGCTCTGTGATCGGGTCGGGATCTTACGCGCCGGCAAGCTGGTCGACATTGGCACGCTGGCCGACATGCGCCACCTCTCCTCGCTCACCGTCGAGGCCACGTTCGACGGTTCAGTGCCTGACCTGGCCCGAGTCCCTGGCGTGAGCGCGGTTCAGGTCGACGGGCGGGTGGTGCGCTGCCAGGTCCAGGGCGCAGTCGAACCGTTGCTCAAAGTGTTGGCCTCCGCGGGGGTGCACGAGCTCTTGAGCCGTGAGCCCTCGCTCGAGGAGCTCTTCTTGGCCCACTACGGCGCCGGCCACGAGACCGAACCTGCCACGGCTCATGTCACCTGATCTCGCTACTCGACCACCGCCGCTGGCTGAGCCGCCAAGCGGTGGGCACGACCTGGTCGTCGATGGTCCGGACCCCGCTGGTGGCCACCCGGATCGAATAGTGTTCCGCCTGACCTCGCGCCAGGCATTGCGATCTGGGCTTCTGTGGGGTTACGTCTTTGGCGCGTATATCGGTGCTCAAGCGCTCACGTACGCGTCCACGTACAAGAACAGGACATCACGCGACGCGCTGGCGAGGTCCTTTTCGTCGAGCAGCGGTCTCAACGCCTTGGTCGGTCCGGCCCACCAACTCCAGACAGTCACCGGCTACACAGCGTGGAAGTCTCTGGGTTCCCTCAGCATCCTGGGTAGCGTCTGGGCTCTGCTTCTGGCGACAAGGCTCTTGCGAGGAGAAGAAGACGCCGGTCGATGGGAACTTCTTCTTGCTGGTCATACCACCCGCCGTCGGGCGGCTACGCAGGCGACCGCAGGTCTCGCCGTCGGTCTGGTGGCTCTGTTTGCTATCACCGCTGTCGCAACGGTGGCCATCGGACACACCCCGAGGGTCCACTACACCGCCTCGGCAGCAACCTTCTTCGCGCTGTCGGTTTGCTCCGGTCCGGCCCTGTTCCTTGCCATCGGTGTGGTGACCAGCCAGCTGGCCGCGAGCCGCCGTCAGGCTGCCGCGTATGCCGCTGGAGCCCTTGGCGTCTGCTTCGCCCTGCGTATGGCAGCGGACTCATCGAGCGCCCTCAGCTGGTTGCGCTGGTCCAGCGCTCTGGGCTGGGTGGATCAACTTCAGCCCTTCACGAGCCCACAACCCGTCGCCCTTGCCCTGATCTTTGGGCTGGCTGCAGTCCTGGCATCACTCGGGATCTACTTCGCCGGCGCCCGTGACCTCGGCGCAAGCACGCTCCCGGACCACGCAAGCTCCAAACCACACATGGTGCTTCTCTTCGGTCCGGTTGGGCTCACGGTGCGCCTCATCCGCCCGACCGTGCTCGGCTGGCTTGCGGGGATCTGTGCGTTTGGATTGCTCCTGGGCTCGGTGGCGAAGCAGGCGGCGAAGTCCCTCGAGGCGTCTCCGAGCGTCCAATCCGCCCTGTCGCGTCTGGGCGGGCGGGGTGGAGAGATCAAGGCCTACCTCGGAGTGTCCTTCTTGATCATTGCCTTGCTGGTGGTCCTCATCGCTGCAGGCCAGATCACCGCCATGCGGCGAGAAGAATCCGGCGGGCTCATCGAACACCTCCTGGTTCGTCCCGTCTCACGACCGAGGTGGATGGCGGTCCGGCTCGGCGTTGCAGCCTTCGCCATCGCGCTCGGAGGTTCGCTCTCCGGTGTCTTCGCCTGGCTGGGCGTGACCAGCCAGGGCGTTACCGTCAGCTTTCCGAGCCTTCTCGGTGCCGGTCTGAACACGGTGCCCCCGGCCCTGTGCCTCCTCGGTATCGGCGCCCTCGCCTGGGGTGCCATACCCCGGCTGTCATCGGTCGCCGTCTATTCGGTGCTCGCGTGGAGCTTTCTGGTCGAACTCCTCGCCGGGGTCGTGAACTCGAATCATTGGCTGCTCGATACTTCGATCTTCAACCAGTTGAGGCCTTCCCCAGCTGTGGCTCCGGACTGGATCAGTGGCGGTGTCATGATCGCCGTCGGCGTTCTGCTGGCGATGTTGGGTGCGCTCGCCTTTGTGCATCGAGATCTGACGCCCGAATGACGCGCGCAGAATGCGTGCCGCTACGGTCGAGCTCCCGCCACTCAGTTTTCGACGGGACGTGTGAGAATGGGCACTCAATCGGAGAGTGAACTGCGGACCTTCGACCCTGTTCGGCAGGGCTCGACTCCCGCATACTCAGGTTGCCATGGGGAAGACGACAGAGGTCCAGGGACGAATGGAGGCCCGGACCGGCATCGCTTCGACGCCCAGCCAACTCGATGGGTCGACATGACCCAAGGCCCGGGACTCTCCCCGCTCGATGCGATCTTTCTTCATATTGAATCCGATCGAACGCCAATGCACATGGCATCGGTCGCCATTCTCGAGGCCGGACCCCTCGAAGACGAAAACGGCAGGCTGCGTATCGACGATCTTCGTGCGTTGATCTCGAGCAGAATGGACTTGGTGCCCAAACTGCGACAGAGGGCGCGGCCTGGACTCATGCACGAAGCACCACCGATCTGGTCGGACGACCCAACGTTCGACATTTCCGAGCACGTCCGGTGCCGCCAACTACCGGCACCGGGGACCGAGGAAGAGCTCAGGCGTCTGTGCGGCGAGATCTTGGCGTCTCCGCTTGACAGAGCGCATCCATTGTGGGAACTCATCTTCGTAGAGGGGCTGGATGACCATCGGGTTGCCCTCATCGAGAAACTGCATCATTCGATGGCCGACGGCCTGGCCGCCGCTGAGCTGGCAACCGTCCTCTTGGACCTCTCGCCGCATCCCGGCTCCGTGGGCCACCCCGGTGACTGGCTGCCCACCGGCCCGCCCCCGGTTGCTCTGGGGGCTGCCCGGGACCTCCTCCACTTGGGTGAACTCTCGCTCCAGGCTGCTGGTTGGGGGGCCTGGACCTTGCTGCACCCGCTTCGCCGTGCGAAGGGTTTCGTGCGGACAAGCAACGCCATGGGGACATTGGTCCGGCCACGGACGATAGCTCCTCGCTCGCCGCTCAACGCACAAATTGGACCGGCGCGACAATTTCAGTTCGTGCGCCTGAGCCTCGCCGAGGTGCGTGATGTCGCCCATTTCGAGGACGCCACGATCAATGACGGCCTCCTGACGATTGTGACCGGTGGTTTGCGTAAGCTACTCGAGCGGAGTGGCGAGCTGACATCGACCAGCGAGTTGCAGGCGTTGGTTCCCGTCGGGCTCGAGGGCCACCAGGGGAGGGGACTCGCAAACAAAGTCTCGGCCTTCTTGGTCAGGCTTCCGGTAGGCCTCGCTGATCCCGGTGCCGTGCTGAAGGCGGTCTCGTCGGGCACGAAACGGAACAAGGAGCACCATCAAGAGCTGGCGGTGGGAATCTTCCTGCAACTGCTTGAGCCCCTGCCGCAGAGCCTCCTCGCGAGAGTGGCCGGATTGGTGCAGCACCAACCTTTCTTCAACCTCATTGTGACGAATGTACCTGGCCCCACCGTCCCTCTCTACGCGCTTGGGGCAAAGGTCCTCGAGGTCTTTCCGATCGTGCCGCTGGTCGGGAATCAGGGTCTCGGTATCGCTGCACTCTCCTACGAAGGTCATCTCAACCTGGGCGTCTTCTCCGACCCCGCCATTTGTCCGGACACCGAACTCTTCTGTCAAGGGGCGCAATCGACGCTCGAGACGCTCGTCGAACGGCATGCCGATGGCCGCTGAGGTCAACGCGCGACGGCTGCGACGCTGCCGGGCCTCTGCAACACCGCGGCTCATCCCAAATTCATGATGCTCCGATGCAAACCCGTAGCGGTGTCCGGACCTGCATGCCACACTGTGCGGTAATGCAAGGGCCGATCCGGAAAGCCGGCTGACCGAGCCATGCCGCGGACGTGTTCTCCGGAAGAAGCGGTCGCCCTGGTGCGGTCCACAGATCAGATTGGATTGGGCCTCGGTCCGGGCAATCCGGACGCCTTCTTGACCGCCCTGGGCTCCCGAGACGATTGGGTGGACCTGGTGCTGGGCGGGGCCCTCTTGCTCAACTACTACGAGGTGTTCACGAGGCGTGGCGTCTCCTATCGGTGCGGGTTCTTCGGACCGGCCGAGAGGCTCCTCCTGGCCGAGGGTCATCGGGTCGATCTCGTGCCGGGAGGTTTCCGGCAATTCGCTCCGATACTGGCCCGGTTCGCACCGCGTATCATGGCGGCCCAGGCTGCGCCCCCCGACGCCGATGGCAACGTGAATCTCTCCCTCCATCTCGGGGCCACGCGAGCCGAGCTCCTTCGAGCCGGACGTGACCCCGATCGGCTCCTGATCGTCGAAGTCAACCCCAACTTGCCTCGCACCATGAGCCTCCCGCCGGAGTTCGACAACACCATTCCGCTCGAACTGATCGATGTCCTGGTCGAGAATGACGGATTGCCCTTCACTCTGGAGGAGCCACCGACTGACGATGTGGATCTGGCCATTGCCCGCAATGCCCTTCGCTTCGTCACATCTGGCGCCACTCTGCAGACCGGCATCGGTGCCATTCCGAACATCGTCGCCTCGGAGCTGGCGTCGGGCCCGCTCGGTGACTTCGGCATTCACTCGGAGATGTTCACCAACGGCCTCATGCGCCTTCACGAAGCCGGCAAGGTGTCGAATGCGCACAAAGGCATTTACGATGGCGTTTCCGTCACCACGTTCGCGTTTGGCTCGGCCGAGCTGTACCGATGGCTCGACGGGAACGACCACGTGGCATTCATGGATGTGGACGTGGTCAACGACCCCACTGTCATCGCGCACAACACCAACCTGGTGTCGATCAACGGTGCCCTGTCGATCGACCTGTACGGTCAGGTCGTGGCTGACAACATCCGCGGCAAGCAAATATCGGGAGTCGGCGGACACGAGGATTTCGTCGCAGGGGCGGAAATGCACCTCGATGCCCACTCGCTGATCTGTCTGCGGTCAACCGCATCGTCGGGAGGGAAGACCATCTCCCGGATCGCGGGGACACTGCCTGAGGGATCCATCGTCTCCACTCCACGGCACCACACGGGAGTCGTCATTACTGAATACGGTTCCGCAGAGGTGGCGGGACTGACGGTCACCGAGCGCGCCCATGCCCTGGTGGAGATCGCACACCCCGAGTTTCGCCCCGAGCTACGTAAGGTCGCCGATGGAGTGGGACGTCGCTGATGTGGCGACACCGTCCGACGACCGAGCAACGGAAGGAAATCCATGAGTCCCCAAGATGAACAATCCTTCGAGGAGCCGATGGGTACCGAAGCGTTCGAGCAGGATGATGAGGCGACGGACGAGGAAGCCCGTGTGAACAAAGACTTCGTCGAAGAACTTGAGCAGGACCCCTCTATCGACCCAGCCCTCTTGGTAGACGATCGGGAGCTCGAGGAGATCGGGGCCAATCTCGACGACCCCGAGGTTCTGGTCACGCTCGACGGTGGGATCGACGATCCGGATGGGCTTGGTGGACCAAGGGCCCAGGGCGACACGAGAGGGGAGTCGGAAGACGGTTGGGATCTCGATGCACCTCTCGCGAGCGAAGACGACGAGAGTGCCGGTTCGACGGACTGACGGCCGGGAGAGGTGGTGCGGGACCCCCCGAGTCGAGCGGGCCCGTCAGTCCTCTCCGTGAGATCCCGAAAATGGAATTCCCTCCCCGGAACCGGTGGAGGGGTAGCGCCGCACGACCCAGACCGAAATGATCCCCGCCAGGGCCGCGAGCCCCAGTGCGACATAGGGGAAGACGTCATAGGGGGCGGGTTGCCCTGGCTTGCAGAGTTCAATGAAGGGAACAACCAGGACAGCCGCGCCAAATGCGGGCACGATCACGTGGCGAAACGGAGAGAACATCGTGCGGTGCCGGCGCCACATGAAGATCGGGAGCGAGAGGCTGGTCATGAGGTAGACGATCAGGATCACGATGGTGCCCATGGTCGAGCATTCGGCGTACAGACCGACCGGATTCATCGACCCGGTGCCCACACCGACGACGTGGAAGAGAGCCCACACCCCAATGATCCCGAGCCCGATCACGGCCATGGCGACGAGCGCGTTCATCGGGGTGTCCAGTCGAGGACGGAGCCGCCCCAGCCAAGCGGGTAGGAGTCCGGATCGGCCCCCATCGAAGAGCATGCGCGCCTGGGAGTTCGTACCGGCAACCAAGGCAGCAAGGACCGAGACGATCCCCGCGATCCAGGCCAGAACCGCCGCACCGCCGAGGTAGCTGTCGGCCACACTGAGAAACGGCACCGACGAACGGCCAATGGACGAGACGTCGTAGTGAAATCCGGTGATCGTCGCATAGGCGAAGAGGACGAAGAGCACGATGGCCAATGAGACGGAAATGTACAGGGCCCTTGGCACGGTACGTCTGGGCGTACGACATTCCTCGGCGAGCGCCGGGCCGTTCTCCCAGCCGATGAACATGTACAGGGCCAGCGGGAACCCAGCGGAGAGGCCGGTCAGCCCGCCGGAGAGATGGGACCAGGAAAATGGGGCGGCCGACAGGTGGCCACGCTCTTCCCACAGGACGACGACGCACACCGCCAACATGACTGCCACCTGGATCAACACCGCCACGCCGACTGCCGTCGTGGAGAGTCGGATGCCCCTTGCCGTCAGCCAGGTGGCGCAGACCGTGAGGACCACGGTGAGTGGTCCCCAGGGAAGATCCAAAGGGGTGTAGTGAGACAGCGTCATCGTCACCATGCCCCCAGCCATGGCGAACACGCCGGCCATGGCGACCGTGTAGCCAACGGTCACCAAGAGGGCCGTCATCACCCCGGCTCGCGATCCGAGTCCCGTCTCCACGTAGGTGATGAAGCTTCCCGCGGATGGTTCGACCTTCGTGAACTCAGCCACCGTCCAGGCCAGCAGCACCACCGCCACGCCAGCGGCCAGGATCGTCAAGGGCGCGGCCACGCCGGCTGTCACCGCGATCACCCCGAAGGCGAAGTAGAAGTCGATCCCCGGCCCGATGTTGGCCACCGTCGAAACGGTGACGTCGGCGGTGCCGAGCTGACCGGCCCTCAGCGGACCGCTGCGGGCAGCCGCGGCATATCCTCCGGCCGACGGTTGTCCGGGGTCGACCTCAGGGGTCATTGCAGCAGGTCCCGCACATGACGTGCAATCTCGAGATCTTCACGGGCGGCCACGACCAACACGGCGGACGGAGCGCCTCGAAGCGACGCCACGGCGTCTCCTTGGGCCGAGCCATTGGCAGCTTCCAGGATCCGCACTCCGAGAAATCCAAGGCCCCTTCCGACGTCCGAGCGCAGCCGCGGTGCGTTCTCACCCACTCGGCCGGTGAGACCACGAAGTCCAGAATCGTGTTCGAGGATCGACCCGATTTCGTCGGGCGAGAGCCCACCATGCCGCTGGACCCACAAGATCAGCCCCGGATCGATGCTGCCCGAGCGCGCCGCCATGACGAGGTCCTCCATGGGAGCGAATCCCATGGTGGTGTCCACTGAACGTCCGTTGACGACGGCCGCCAGTGAAGCCCCGGACCCGATGTGGGCCGTCACCAGGCGGAGATGTCCCCGGGCCCGCGCACAGCGGCACTCCGTCAGAAGATGGTCGACGCCAGGCTCGATGCCCGTCGTTACGGACGCCAGCACGGCGAAGATCCCCCCGAGGTCGCCCATTGGCGTTGGGAAGGCGCACCCCCTTCGGAGACTCCGACAGGTGGGCGCGGCTAGGTGGATCAGCGGTCAGTCCGGAGTAGAACAAAGTGATAATGGGTCATTGAGCCTCCCGATGGATGAGTATGGGGCATTGCGCTTTCGTCGCGCAGTGTTGGCTCACTGAGCCGAGGACCATGCCGGCGAACTCGCCGTGCCCACGGCTGCCGACGACGAGCACGTCCGCTCCTTTGGAGGCGTCGATGAGGGCTTTCGCTGGGTGGCAGTGCTCGAGTTTCGGGGAGACCTGCAGGCTCGGATGCTCATGCTGAATTTTGCTGATGGCCGCTTCGAAGGTCCGACGGGACTCTCCGACCGGATCCGACTCATGGAGCATTGGCGTCCTACCGTAGGCGAACGGCCAATCCCAGGTCATGATCACCTCGAGGGTCGCATTCGTCAACTCGGCCTGACGGGCCGCCCATTGCAGCGCGTTGAGCGACGGGGCGGACCCGTCGATGCCAACGACGATACGAGGAGTGCTCGTCACCGCGCCATTGTCGCGATCCAGTGTTTGGTTCGTGCTGTCCGGTGTCATTGCTCGCTCCTCACTTGTCCCTGCACGCGCAATGTCCGAACTCACGAAGGGCATCGCGTCCGCACCCACTATGGACGATACGAGCGTTAGGACGGATCTTCTAGGGGACTTGGTCCCGAATCATCGGCCCCAGGACAGGACCCGCTCAAGTGGTGACCCGCTGGGCAGCGCACATTCGTTCGTAATTCGCCCGAAGGGCGGCCAGGCCGGGCAGGTCACCCTTCTCTATCAGCTCGAGGGTGGCGCCACCCCCGGTTGAGACATGGTCAATCGCTTGCTCGAGGCCGTATCTGCGCAAGGCCGTGATCGTGTCCCCGCCGCCGACCACCGTGAAACCCCCACAGTCTCCCATGGCGTGGGCGATGCCTCGGGTGCCGGCGCTGAAGCGCTTGTCTTCGAACTTCCCCATTGGACCGTTCCACAACACGGTGGCGGCCTGACTGAGGACCTCCTTGAATTCCGCCACCGTGGTCGGGCCGATGTCGAGACCGGTCCATCCGCCCGCAAGATCGCGGTCAAAGCAGCGGACGTTCTCCGCCAGCGCTCCATCGCGACCGGCCGAACCACCGGGGCCGAGTGCCAGCAGGTCGCTCGGAAGCATGATGCGATGCCCTGAGCGCAGCAACTGACGGCACACGGCGAGATGATCAAGATCCACGAGCGATGCCCCGACGTCATGACCCAGGGCGGCTAGGAAGGTGAAGCACATCGCTCCGCCGATCAAGAGGGTGTCAACCTTCTCACTGAGTGCAGTGAGCACTCCGAGCTTGTCCGCCACCTTGGCTCCACCCACCAGGGCCACGAACGGCCGGGCGGGAGCGACGATCAGCTGAGTCAGGACATCCACTTCGCGCGAGAGCAGACGGCCCGCCGCACTTGGTAGACGCGCTGGTGGTCCGACGACGGAGGCATGTGCTCGGTGGGCCACTCCAAAGGCATCGTTGACGTAGAGGTCCTGGTCACGCACGAGTCTGTCCACGAACACCGGGTCGTTGGCTTCCTCCCCGCTATCGAACCGGAGGTTCTCCAGAACCCTCACACCGGGAACCGCGGCGTTGAGGTACCGGCGCACGGGTGCCATGGACAGGTCGGCGACCGGTTCTCCCCTTGGTCGCCCAAGATGGCTGCACACCGTAACCGTGGCACCCCGTTCGACGAGCCATGAGAGGGTTGGCATCATGGCGCGTATGCGGAAGTCGTCCGCCACCTCAATGATGCCGTCCCGGCCGGCACGTAGGGGGACGTTCAGGTCGGCACGAAGGAGCACCCGAGCTCCGTCCGGGCTCGGGAGGTCCTCGAGAACGGGCAGACGGGCGGTCACCGCCACGTCAACGTCCGGCGGCGCGCGCAGCTTCGACCAGTAGGCGGCGCTCGGCCGAGCCCACCACCCGTCGTGCCGCGACTACGGCGTCAGGATTCACCGAGATCGAGGTGATGCCCGCGTCGACCAGCTGCTGAGCGAACTCGGGGCGGTTCGAGGGGGCCTGCCCACAGAGCGACGATGTGATGCCGGCAGCGCGGCAGGAGGCGACGATGTGCCGGATCGCATCGAGCACGGCGGCGTCGGATTCGTCGAACAACTCAGCGCATACTTCGGAGTCCCTGTCCACCCCCAGCATGAGCTGTGTCAGGTCGTTCGAGCCGATCGATACACCGTCGATCCCCATTTGAGCGTACTCGGGGATGCGGTAGACGACGGAAGGTACCTCCGCCATGATCCAGCGCACCAGTCCGCGCTGTCTGCCCAGTGGACTCGCGTCCATCGTCTCGAGGCAGGCCTCGAGCTCCCACTTGGTGCGGACGAAGGGGATCATGACGATGAGACTTGGAGTTTCCTCGCGTACCCGCGCCAGCGTTTGGAGCTCAAGAGCGAAGAGGTCAGGCTCGCGAACATAGCGGTAGCAACCTCTGTAGCCGATCATCGGATTGGACTCCACGGGCTCGAACGACTCGCCGCCACTGAGCCCTCGGAACTCGTTGGTGCGGAAGTCGATCGTCCGGTACACCACCGGGCGAGGTGAAAAGGCGCGTGTGATCTGTAGCAGCGAATCACTCATCTTGGTCACCAGTTCTTCGCTCCTGCCTTCGGCCATGAGCTTGCGCGGATGATCACCGCCGAGTGCCTCGGTCAACATGAACTCAGCCCGGAGCAGCCCGACCCCGTCGACCGGGAGGAGAGCGGCTTCCTCCGCGTGCTCGGCAATGGCGAGGTTCACATAGATCTTCGTGGCCAGCGCCTCGTTGGTCTGGACGGTCGGTTCTGGTGAGGGCGGGGTCGGGACGACCGGACCACGAGGCCGCACTGATCCCTCGAGCACCTGCCCCCGGCCACCATCAACGGTCACGGTCTCTCCGGTGCGGAGAACCGATGTGGCCGATCGGGTCCCCACGACACACGGTACGCCCAGTTCCCTGGCCACGATCGAGGCGTGGCAAGTGATCCCCCCGCTATCGGTGACGAGCGCGGCAGCGCGGCGGATGGTGGGGACCCAGTCGGGATTCGTCATCGACGCGACGAGTATCTCCCCGTCGACGAGATGCCTTCCTTCGGCCGGCGTTGTGAGTACCCGGACCGATCCTGATACGACGCCGGGTGAGGCCGCCAGGCCGGAAACGAGTACCGTCCCCTCTGTCTGGTCAGCTTGGTCAGGCTGGGCGAGCGTCCCAACCAGTGTCGTGATGGGTCGGGACTGGACGAGGAGGAATCCGCCACCCTCGGGTGACGCCCATTCCACGTCCTGCGGGCAGCCGTAATGGCGCTCCACCGAGAGGCCAAGGTTCGCGAGATCGAGGATTTCGCCGTCGGACAGCACACGGCCTTCGGATGCTCCCTGGTCGAGATCGATGATGACGTCTCCGCCATCCTCGCCGCTGACCACCTTGTGGTGCTGGTGCCCAACCCGAACCTCGAGGAGCCGGACCCGCTCCTTGTCCACCACGTAGGTGTCGGGTTCCACCTGCCCGCCCACGACAACCTCTCCGAGGCCGAGTGCACCCTCAATGACCAGCCGATCGGGGTTCCCGGTGGATGGGTCGGCCGTGAACATCACGCCGGAACGCTCGGAGGGCACCATCTGTTGCACGACCACCGCAAGCACCGGTTCCTCGTCGAGAACCTGGGCCCTCCGGTACGAGATGACGCGCTCCGTGTAGAGCGATCTCCAGCACTCCTGCACCGCGGCGAGCACGGCCTCGTCACCGACCACATTGGTCAGGGTCTCGTGCATGCCGGCGAACGACGCTCCGGCCGTGTCCTCGGATGTGGCTGACGACCGCACCGCCACCGACGTGTCGCGTCCCAACGTGTGGTACGCGTCGAGCAGAGCGGTGGAGAGCGACGAAGGGATGCCCGCCTTCTCCACCAGAGCCTGCAGCTCGACCGCCGCACTCGCAAGTCCAGCCGGGTCGGATGCGTCGGCGGCGAAGAAGACGTCCCGGAGACGGTCGCGTACAGCACCCTCGTCCATCGCCGCTAGATAGGCCTGCGCCGTGATGACGAAGCCGGGCGGAACCGGCAGTCCAGCCCGGGTCAAGACGCCCAGGTTGGAGCCTTTTCCACCGACAAGCGTCACGTCGTCGGTGCGCTGGTCCTCAAGCCAAAGAATCGGCAGTGTGTCCATGAGTGTGACCTCCTCTGACCCATCGTGTCCGGCGTACCGGTGGATGACCAGGGCCGAAGGTCACGTCAATGGCTGCCCCCCGGAGGCGGCCCGCCCGGCTTCCGGAGGGTCAAGAAGCATCCTGGTCGCCGTGGCCAGCGAGAGCACGCCGTGCGGTTCGCCCGTCGCGGTCAGGACGAGAAGGTGGCGGATCCCGTGGTCGAGCATCATGTTCACTGCATCGAGCACGGTCGTGCTGTTGGTGGCCCACACGGGTGCCTTGGTGACGACCTACTCCACGGGTGATCCGGCATCGAGGCCCGCCGCCAGCGCCCCGGCCAGATCGTGATCGGTGACCAACCAGGGGGGACTTGTCCCGACGAGGACGCAGGACGTGCGCGAATCCTCCATCCTCGCCGCAACTTCTCGGAGTGTCGCGGCAGGGGCGACACGAAGGGGACTGTCGAGCGGAGCAGCGCCGATCATCGTGTCCAAAGCTGTCATGTCGTCTTCCTTGCCGGGTTGGACGTTTCGATCCAACGCTGGGAGAGAGGCAGCACGCGAGTGTACGCGGGCCGCCCGTCGCGGAGGGTCCTCGGGCTCAGGCCACCCGGTGGAGGGTGTTGTGGTCGGTGTGGGCGAATGGTTGGTCGAACTCATTCATCTGGAGCATGGTGATCTCGTCATAGGACCAGGTGTCGTCGCCGGTGGTGATCGTCACCTGGTAGCTGAGTGTGCTGGCATTCTTTGCCAGGTACCTGTTCTCGCCGATGTTGTACAGGGCGCCACCGTGCTCGGCCTTCAGCGTGAATTCAGCGGCATTGGCTGCGGCATCCCCCCCAGCAAGCACGGTGATACCGCGAGGCACGACAAAGCCCCGCAGAACCTCGCCGCCGGAAGCGTCCCAGAGCCAGTAGCCCACCTCGGTGTGGAAGGGGTTCTCTTCGCTGCCCCGCCACATGGCCGACCGGTAATCGAGGCCATAGAGATGCTGGCTCCCGTTGTCGACCGGGCCGAATGGCTTCATTGAGCACTTTTCCAGGTACGGGGTGTCGAGCACCTTGCCTTTGGCGTGCGAGAACGCAGCATCGAGCCCACCTTCGCCTTCCCAGTCACCCGCCAACGCGCCAAGTGGACCCCATTCATCCGTCATTGCACCATCTCCTCTCGACACCACCAGCCAACAGCAGTCTTTCTACACTGCATTCCCGGACCGGTCCCAAATGGTCAAGGCGAGCGATCGTGTGGTCAGGGCTACCCGGTTCGAGGTCGTAACAACGCTGTCACCTGCCCATCACGAATCGAACGTTCCAGGGTCGCCCTCGCCAAGCAGTGCCGCCACCTCGTCATCCGACGTCTGGTCGAAATCCTGATACCAGAGCCCTACGGCTACGAAGCGAGGCGGAGTGACGAGGCTCACCACCTGGTCTGCTTCGGCCTGCAGCTCCCTCACCGTCTCCGGCGGTGCCACCGGCACGGCCACGACGATGCGACGCGCTCCCCGGGCTCGGGCGATGCGCACGGCCAGACGCGCCGTGGCCCCGGTGGCCAGACCGTCGTCGACGATAACCACCGTACGCCCCTTGATCGCAATTGGATCCCGGTCACCTCGGTACCGTCGGACGCGGCGAACCAACTCCCTTCGTTCCTCCGATTCCACGTGGACGATGTCCCGGTCCGTCAACCCGACTCGACAGATCACGTCGGAGTCGAGGACATGTACGTCACCTTCGCCGATGGCTCCGAAGGCCAGTTCGTGCTGGAAGGGGAGGCCGAGCTTTCGCACCACGATGACGTCGAGCGGCGCTCCCAACGCACGGGCAACCTGGGCGGCCACCGGCACTCCGCCTCGCGGGACGGCCAACACGACGGGCTGCTCGTTTCGGAGAGGTGCGAGCAGCGTGGCCAGCTGACGACCGGCGTCCTTGCGGTCGACGAATACCATCCCCCGATTGGTCTGGCCGACGTCGGTCATGGTCCCGTGGGGCGGGTCTCGGCCGGCTCCCCACGATCCCACAGTTCGGTGCGCTCGAGGGGCTCGAGTGCTCCGCTGTGGTCGATATGGATCGCCGCATGGAACTGTTGGGCCAACCGAGCCTCGAAATAGTGACTCTGAATTTCGGTCTCGGGCCGGTCGATCATTCCGCCGATACCGACAATGCGACGGTCGCCGGAGAGCTCTGGCAGCGAGTCATAGTTTTCGACCGTGCCGGTCACCGGTCGGGCAGCGCGGTTCAGGACTTCGGCCGATTCATCGACCAACGCACCGATCATCATGATCCAACCATCTACAATCAGGTGGCCTCCGACCAGGGTCGAAAGTCTCTTTGCACAGGATCGCGTGAGGTCGTCATCGCTCCTGACGCTCTCCAAGGCGCTAGCTCCGGTAGGGCATGAGGTCGGGACCTTCTGCTCTACATGACGGACCCGGGAAGTGGGACCGTGGAGTGAGGGTCCCGACTTTGGGCACTTGGGCGATCGAGAGGAGTTGGGGTGGTCGACGAAGCCGGCTGTTCGAGCGCATGGTGGGACAGTGCTCAGCCGGACCAGGCCGACGACGCATGGAAGCGGGACGTGGCACTCGAGATGTGGATCGACGCCAGGTTCGCTCCCGTCCGTATCAGACTTGCTGGCTCGCTCGAGCGGGCCACGGTCGGTCGCCTTGTCTCGGCGGTGCAAGACTTGCTACACGACGGCTGTCGCGACTTCAAGCTGGACACCTCGGCGGTGCACGCATCAGACAGATCCGGCGCCAGGGCGCTGACGGACCTCTCACGGTTGGTGAGGCGGTCCGGTGGTCGGCTCACGTGGACGGGGTCGACCACGACCTCGACGCGTCCGGCGCGGGGCAAGCTCGTCGGGTTCTGACGTGGCGAACCCTGACCACGAGGTGGTGCTCGACTCGTCGGGTGGGGGACCCATGGCACCGGCCCGTGTCGTCGAGACCCATGTCTCGGTGCTCTTCTTCCTTGACGATCGCGTCTACAAGCTCCGAAAGCCGGTGCGGTTCGGCTTCCTTGACTTCCGGGACCGGGCCACTCGCGAAGCCGATTGTCATCGGGAGGTGGCGCTCAACCGGCGGCTCGCGCCCGACGTGTACCTGGGGGTCGCCGACGTCCAGCTCGAAGGACAGCCCGTCGACCACATGTTCGTCATGCGGCGGATGCCCGAGGAACGTCGTCTGGCCGCGTTGGCCGCTCGAGGCGAGGTTCTCGGCGGGTGCATTCGCCAAGTGGCCCGTGCTCTGGTGCTCTTCCATGCCACAGCCAGCCGTTCACCCGAAATCTCGGCCGCGGCGACGGGCGCCGCGCTACGGAGTGCCTGGGAGGCGAATGTCGCCGAGACCGACCCCTTCGTGGGCTCGGTTCTCGATGCGCCGGACGAGACTGAGATACGGTCACTCGTGTTGGGCTGGCTGGCGGGCCGAGCGCCACTGCTCGCCCGACGCATCGCATCCGGCTGCGTGTGCGATGGGCACGGGGACCTGCAGGCGGACGACATCTTCTGCGTCGACGACGGAGTACAGATTCTTGACTGCATCGAGTTCTCCGACCGCTTGCGGTACTGCGATGTGAGTGCCGACGTGGCATTTCTGGCCATGGACCTGGAGCGGTTGGGGCGCCCGGAAGCGGCGGTCCAGTTCCTGGCGGACTATCAAGAAATGGCGGGCGACCATTTCCCTGACGGTCTCATCCACCACTACTGCGCATCGCAAGCCTACATTCGGGCGAAGGTGGCCTGCCTGCGCGCGGCAAAGGGTGCCGACGACGCCGCGCCGACAGCGCGCCGGCTCCAGTCCCTCGCGCTCGACCACCTCCGCAGGGCCCGCGTGAGACTGGTGATCGTCGGCGGGCTCCCCGGGTCCGGAAAGTCCACCGTCGCGGCGGGCCTGTCCACCGCACGAAACTGGGTTGTCCTGCGTTCCGATGAGATCCGGCAGGAACCAGGAGCAAGCTCCGGATCGCCGCCGCTGGGCTTTCGTCAAGGTCGATACAGCAGGGCTGCAACATCTGCCGTTTACGGGGAACTCCTCCGACGAGCCGAACTGCTGCTCGCCTCGGGTGAATCGGTGGTGCTCGACGCCTCATGGATCGACGCCGCCATGCGGGACAAGGCAAGGGGGACTTGCCGACCGGACGTCGAGCGACTTCCTCGAGTTGCGCTGTGACGCCTCAACCGAGGTAGCGAACGCACGGATCGAACTCCGCTTGTCGGCTCATGAGGATGCATCCGAAGCGACCTCCGAGGTGAGGGCGGCCATGGGACGGTCGATTGATCACTGGCCGTCGGCCTTCGCTATCGACACGTCACTGACGAACCCCGGGGAAGCGGTGGAGCGAGCACAGGCGTTCCTCGGCCCTTGAGGTCGTGCGACGGGCGCAGTGGAGCCTCTGGATCATTCCGTGGAATCGGGTGACGGTCGATCGAGGATCGAGGATCGATGCAAGACGGCTGAGGCTGTCGAGTCATCCCTTCAGAGGTTTGACGCTCCGGCAAGAGTGAACGTCCAGCACATGTGGGGTGCTTCGCCCCGAAGGCTGCTCATGACTGCTCGTCGGTCGGCTTCTCTTCGGTCGGGCGGACGATCAGGATGGGGCAATGGGCGTGCAGCGAGCATTGCTCACTTACCGAGCCGAGCAGCAGGCCCGCGAAACCACCGAGTCCCCTGGAGCCCAATACGAGGAGGTCCGCTCCCCAGCTTGCTTCGATAAGCATCCTCGCCGGCGGTCCCTCGTGCGTCAGTCCTTTGACGGTCACTCCCGGTGCCAGCGTCGTGACATGATCGATTGCTTCATCGATCATTTCTTGCATGGTCTGCTGGACCTCGTCGGGGGTGATGAACTCATAGCCGGGAGCGTAGGCCGTGTTGACCTCGAGGATCGCACCGATCCGGTGGGCCTCGGCAGCCGCCCATTCGAGTGCTTTGCGGCCTCCCTCCGAGCCGTCGACGCCAACCACCACCCGGTGTTTCGGCGCCGTCCGGCCTCCTGCTGGGGTTGGACTCGTCATGGATACCTCTCTCCTCGCGTCTCGATGCGGCCGGGTCAGGCCGACACGAACAGCTGGACCGCCGCTCCGGGATCTTCCGGGGGGAGGTCCACTGGTTCGCCGGTGCCGCCCGTCTGCGCGTTCGAAGTCGACGGGTCCCTGGGTTCGGGTCGACTGCTCAGGAGCGTCATTGGCTGTTCCTTTCAGACCGGCGGCCATCTCTCAGGAAACCCGGCGTTCTCGAAGTTCACTATGCGGGACGAGCCGCGCTCCCAGTAGGGTCCAAAGTCCTGCGGCAACAGCGCCACATGTGACCGAGAGTAGGCCGTCCACGGCGAGCGAGCCTGAGCGGTCGGATAGATCCTCAGTGGCCATGGCACTCAGGGGCATCCTGGTCTGCAACCTTGGCGGGCACGCGGGGTGCAAGGAATGGACCTTTGGCCCTTTCATCGCAACGCGATTGCCACGAAAATGGTATAGACGGCGGTCTGTCCCCCATGGAGGTGCAACGATGATTGTGGATCTGTCGGAGGAGCTGGCTGAGGAGCTCCGTGACACCCTTGGAGAAGTGATCGGCGATATGAGCAGCGAGATTGCCGGTACTGACAATCCGACGTACCGGGCTCTGCTGGAGTCACGCCGAGAGCGACTCAGGTCGATCTGCTCCAAGGTCGCGGACTTGAAGGCGTCGTAGGGACGCTGGACGGTCTTGCCCGAACGCGATGGTGGTCTGACGACGTGACATGTGTCGAGGCGGACACTCGTCAAGCGCCCGACCATCCGAAAGTACTCTTTCTCTTCGTGAGTCCCATGGGCAGACCTCCGATGCCCGAACGTCTGCGCCGCTCGTCGGCTCTCTTCGCCGGCCTCGTTGGTGACGGTGCATGACCAAGAAGGCGACAGCTCCAGAGACGAGCGAAAAGGGGGGCGCCCGTTGCACCTCCTTCTCCGCCCGCATGGCGTCATGCACTTTGGCCCATGGCCCTCGTGATCGTCGTCGTGCTGTTTGCCTTCCTTCCGATTGCCAAGAACACGAAGCAGGTCACGCTCAACTACTCGCAGTTCCTGCGTGACGTCACCGCTCACAGGGTCAAGACGGTCACCATTCAGACGAGCGGGAGCGCGACCGGCACGCTGTCTGGCGGCAGTGACTACACGACGGCAATCCCTCCTCAGGCTGGGCAGGCATTCCTCGACCAGCTGAATAGGGGAGGCGTTCAGAACGGAGGTGTTGTCCTGGTTGATCCTCATCCTTCCCATCGTCCTTTTCGGTTTCTTGTGGTGGCGTCTCTCCAAGGGCGCATCGGGCCGCCTCCAGGGAGCGCTCGGTCGGTCGGTCGAAGGCCAAGGTCTTCGACGAGGAACGCCCGAAGACGACATTTGCCGACGTGGCGAGCTACGACGGCGCAAAGCTCGAGATCCGAGAGGTTGTCGATTTCCTCCAGCATTCCGAGCGCTACGCCAGAGCCGGCGCCATGCCGCCCCGGGGCATCGTGATGGTCGGGCCGCCCGGTACCGGTAAGACGCTCCTCGCCCGGGCGGTGGCGGGCGAGGCCGAGGTCCCATTCTTCTCTGTGACTGGCTCGAGCTTCGTCGAGATGTTCGTCGGTGTCGGGGCTGCTCGCGTGAGGGATCTCTTCGATGAGGCGCGTAAGCGCGCACCGGCCATCATCTTCGTCGATGAGATCGACGCCATCGGTCAGCGTCGCGCCGGCACCGGCGCGGTCGTCTCGAACGACGAGCGTGAGCAGACGTGGCGGTGCATGAGGCCGGCCATGCCCTTGTCGCGGTGTATTCGGAAAAGGCGGACCCCATTGCGAAGGTAACCATCCTGCCGGCTGGACAGACCCTCGGCGTCACCGAGCAGCTTCCACTGGTCGAACGACACTTGTTCGGCGAGGACTATCTCTACGACACGCTGGCGGTATGCCTCGGCGGTCGCGCCAGTGAGCTTGTCCTGCTGGGCCAGGGTTCAACCGGAGCGGCCAACGACCTGGCCAAGGCGACGGAGTTGGCGATCAAGATGGTGCGGGAGTTCGGTCTCTCCTCGACGGTGGGACCCGTGGGCTATCCCCTGGGAGGTTCGGTCTTTCTCGACGCCGGTGGTGGTGCCCTCTCGAGTCGCCCGTTCGCCGAGCAAACGCAAGCGGCAATCGACGGCGAGGTGTCGCGGCTGCTGAACGAAGCCGAGCGACGAGCAGTCGAACTACTCAAGGCCCATCTTGACGTGCTCGACAAGCTGGTGAATCTGCTTGTGGCAAATGAGACCGTGTATGGATCGGACATCTACGAGCTCGCCGACCGGTCAGAGCCTGCCAGCGGGATAGGCATGACGATGGCACCTGACCGGGTCGTGGCCATAGAACCGACGGTCACGTAGGCAGTGGAATTCGTCAAAAGCTCGACCTTCAAACGAACTGAAATCAGCTCAAATGGGCCGACCGAGCCGACCGAGCGTCACGGTTCAAGCGTCGCACACCGCCGCCGGGCCCGGGGTCGCCAGCGAGTTGACGGCATCAAGGTTTCGCTTGGTGCAGTAGCGCAGCCAACCGAGTGCAGTCGGGGAGAGCCGGTCGCACACCCAGTCCCAATGAAGGGACACCATGTCGCCGGGGCGCAGGTCGCCGGCGAAGCCCACACCGTCGAGGCTTCGCCGAGCCTGCTCCACCCGGACGGGTCCGAGGGCCAGACGGGAATGGTCGAAGGTCAGGGCTCGGCTGGTGACGGCGACGAGATCGCCGGTTACGACCTCGATCCGTCCCCACCGGATCCGGCACCGATCGAGGACCTCCATCGGCGGGCCTTCCATCCCTGCTCGCAGGAGTCCAAGCCACGGGTAGACGGCGAAGACATGGAAACTGTGCTGGGGGATGCCGCCGGCAGGGACGGCCGACACCAACGGTTCGAACCGCCGCCCCGCCCGACGCTCGAAGCGGTCACCCAGAGAGTGGGCCAGGGCCGTCGGCGGCACCCGGCCCAGCAGATCGTTGCCCACCCAGTAGGCCTCGACCACGCGCCGGTCGAGTGGATCCCCAATGCCGCTGCACGCCGCCAGCAGCTGCAGGTACGGCCACGCCCCGTCGAAGCGCGCCGCCAGCTGTCCCAGGCCCGCCACGTCAGTCCCTGCCGCGGCCGCACCGAGCAGGGCGGAGGGATCCCCGGGCCCGCAGTAGCCGAGCGAGTTGGGCGGATAGGCATAGCGGGCAAAGAGGACGGGTCCCGGCACGGCCTCCGGCCGCCGGGTTTCACCGTCATCGCTCGGTCCGGTCACGGTTCCGTTCGCGGTGGCTGAGCGCGTCATCCCCTGACCGCCTCGTCCCGGTGGAGTGCCGGATGGCGCAGGCCCATGAAGGCCACGGCACCGGCCCCGACTGCGATGAGCGCCAGGCCCAGCGCTTCGGGCGCCAATGACACCGTGCCGGCCCCGGCCTGCAAGAGGGCGGTGACCAGTGCGCTGCCCACCAGGATGGAGGTCACGTCGAGGGCCCGGGCCCGGGCCAGCGCCGTCATCCAGGTGGCGACGTAAGCCGCGAGCAGGAGCCCGGTGAGGAGCGCCCAGCCGACCTGGGCGGCGTCGAGGAAGACGAGGGCGTGCAGCGAGCCGGACACCGCCAGGTAGACCACGAGCGTTGCGGCGCCGATCCCCATGCGGACCAGGGCCAGGGCCGCAGGGGCCAGGTCGCGTAGGAGGACCTTGGCGACGACGACCTCGACCGCCCACAACATGGAGGCAGACAGGACGAGCAGCTCGCCCCGGGATGCCGCGAGGTGACCCATGCCGCCGGTGACTGCAACCTCGCCCACCACGAGCAAGCCGATGGCGGCCAGGTTCCACCAGGTCACGCGCTCATGGAGGAAGGGCACGGCCAGCACAGCCACCCAGATGACCAGCGTGTCCTTCCAGAAGGCGGCCGGAGTGGCGGTGGTGTCGGCCAGCCCGTCGAAGAAGAGCACGAAGGCGAGGCCCCCGCCCACGAGGCCGACATAGGCCAGGCCGAGCCACTGCAGCATTCCCCACGCCGGGAGCCCGCGGCGCGCCGCGCCAGGTTCAGCGGGTCCGCGCTCGACCGTGACGAACCGGGCCGCGGCCGACGCCGGCCAGCGGCGGCGGGCGCGCCAGGCACCGAGGGCGCACCCGGCCAGCACCACAGTGGCCACCAGGTTCTTGGCCGTCGTGTACACCGAAGGAGAGGTGATGGCATGCACACCGTAGCTGTTGACGAAGACCGACAGCCCGCTGATGAGGGCCGTGATACCGGCGACGAGGACACCGGGGAGCCCAGCCCCCTCGATCGCACCGGGCCCGGTTGGCCGCGTCGGCGCCCCGCCCGCGGTCACGAGTCCACCGATCCGGCCCGGCGCAATTCGGCCGCCACGGCCTCGGCCTCGGTGGCGTCGACCCGGTCGATGGCGTAGCCGCTGTGGACGACCAGCCACTCCCCGGTCACCGGCGGTGGCCCGTCGAGGGCCAGCAGACTGACGCTGTGCACGATGCCGTCTACATCCTCCACGTCGACCGCTTGGTCGCCCTCGGTCACGACCCGGTGCAGCCTGCTCACGCACATACGCGGACCTCGTGGATCAGATCGACGACCCGGTTGACCGCGCCGGGTACGGCGGCCTCGATCGTCGGGCTCAGTCCCATGCCCCGGCCGAAGTCCTCGCCCTCAATGCCGACCACGACCACACGACGCGGGGCGTGGCCGATCGCGAGGGCCAGACGGAAGGCGCCGGCCAACCCGATCCCATGCGTGCTGGTCGCGGCGGACCGGTCTGCGGGCGTCTCGGCCCCGACGCCGCCCGCCAGATCCATCACCCGCAGGGTGCCCGGAGCAGAGCCCGAGCGCACGGCGTCGACGACGATGGCCAGATCGGCCCCGTCCCAGGCCCCGAGGAGATCGAGCGGATCGGTCAGCGGCCCGATATCGCGACCAACCCCGGCCTCCTCTACGGCTCGAGCCGCCACCAGAGGACCGGCGCCATCGTCGCGGCGGTACTCGCTGCCGAGGCCGGCGACCACCACCCGGGGCGTGCGCCCGGTCATGCCGACACCACCGAGACGTCGAGGAAATGGGCGGCACAGGAGATGCAGGGGTCATGGTTTCGTACGGTCTGCTCGCAGCGCCATTGGAGGTCGTCGTCGGCCAGGTCGAGCCCGCCCTGGACGACGCGCCTGAGGTCGGCCTCGATGGTGAGCTGGTTCTGCGAGGTGGGGGGCATGATGCGAGCCTGCACGATGGTGCCCTCCTCGTCGATCTCATAGCGGTGGAGAAGGAGCCCCCGGGGTGCTTCGGTCACGCCCATGCCCACACTGGCACTGACGCCGGGGCGCGGCTGGACATCGTCGGCGGGGGGATCGGGAGGAGCGTACGCCTCCACCAGCGCCAGCGCTTCGTCACAGGCGAGCACCAGCTCCACCGAACGCACCACGATGCTCTGGAACGGATTGGAGCACACCGGGCCCAGCCCGGCCGCGCCCGCCGCTTCGGCCGCCAGTGGGGGGAGCGTGTCGGAGTTGAGGGCGTAGCGTGCCAGTGGACCGGTGAGGTACGGGTCGCGCCCGGCCAAGCGGGCATGAAGGGCGGTCGAGCGGGCCACGTGCTCCTCGACCACCAGCTCACCGAACTCGGCCGGGCTGGTGTCCAGCCCGTCCGACGAGGCGGGCCGGCCGCTCTCAATGGGGTACCGGCCGTCCGCGCGCAGGGCCACGAAGCGGTAGTCGCCCGGCACGTCGGGGAAGTCGAATCGCGAAACCCAGTCGACCGTGGCCAGCGCGGCGTCGCGGGCCCGGCGAAGCGGATCGGCCAGGGCGGCCACCGCGTCGGGGTGCGGGGCACGGTAGAAGCCCCCGACGCGGACGTTGACCGGATGGACGGCGCGGCCCCCGACTGTTTCCATGACCAGGTTCCCGGTGCGCTTGAGGCTCAGACCGCGCTGCACCACGGCCCGGTCCCGCTCGGCCAGCTCGACCGCATCGGCGCAACCGAGGAAGTCCGGCGCGTGGAGGAGGTAGACGTGCAGGGCGTGGCTCTGGATCCATTCCCCGCAGTAGAGGAGCCGCCGAAGGGACGTCACCCGGTCGTCGACAGTGACACCGCACGCGTCCTCCATGGCCGCGCACGCGCTCATCTGGTAGGCCACCGGGCAGATGCCGCAGATGCGGGCCGTGATGTCTGGGGCCTCGGTGAAGTGCCGTCCGACCAACAAGGCCTCGAAGTAGCGGGGTGGCTCGAAGATCTCGAGTGCGACATCGGTGACCGTGCCGTCATGCACGACGACCCGCAACGAGCCCTCGCCCTCCACCCTCGACAGGCCCTCGACACCGATGGTGCGGGGTGATCCGGAGCCGTGGCTCATGGCGCGTCCTCCAGCCCACTCCGCCGGACGGTGCGGCCGAGGGTGACGGGGACCGGGCCGCCCTGGGCCGCGGCCTCGTCCCGGAAGGCGGGGGCGCCAGCGTTGAACGTCGCGAAGAGGCGTGCCACGTCGACGGGCGCCATGCCTTGGCGGCGCAGGTGCGCGGCCAGCGACGCCGTATTGGCCGTGCCGGCCGGGCCGAAGCAACCGAAGCAGCCGCGACCGACGCTGGGGCACAGGGCGCCGCAACCCGATCTAGTCACCGGCCCCAGGCACGGTGTCCCCCCCGCCACCGCCAGGCAGACGGTGCCCCTTCCCTTGCACTCCTGGCACACCGAGTGCCCGGGGACGACCGGCGTGCGCCCGGCCAGGGCGGCGGTGATCACTTCGAGGAGCTGATGGCGGTCGATGGGGCAGCCGTGGAGCTCGTAGTCGACCTCGACGTGGGCCGAGATGGGAGTCGAGGTCTCGAGGGAGGCGAGGTACTCGGGATGGGCGTACACCGTTCTGGCGTAGTCGCTCGAGGCCGCGAAGTTGCGCAGGCCCTGGACCCCGCCCGCAGTGGCACACGCGCCGATGGTGACGAGGCGCCGGGAGTTGGCGCGAACCTCCCGTATCCGCTCGGCGTCGACCGGGGTGGTGATGGAGCCCTCGACGAGCGACACGTCGTAAGGGCCGCCCACGCTGGCCCGCGACATCTCGGTGAAGTGGGCGATGTGGACGGCCTCGGCCAGGGCGAGGAGCTCGTCCTCGCAGTCGAGCAGGCTGAGCTGGCACCCGTCGCACGAGGCGAACTTCCAGACCGCCAGCGACGGTCGCGGACCGGTACGTCCGGGTCCGCTCATCGCTCGCGCTCGGTCAGGAGGTGCGTCACCAAGCCGGCGTAGGGGACGACCGGCCCGTCCCGACACAACAGAAGCGGGCCGAGCTGGCAGTGCCCGCACCAACCCATGCCGCACTGCATGTTCCGCTCCAAGGACACCCGGATCCGCTCGGGGTCGAGTCCGCGGCCGACGAGGGCCCGGGCCGTGAAGCGCATCATGATCTCCGGTCCGCAGATGAGAGCACTCGACTCGCCCGGCTCGAACGGGACCTCGCCCAGCAACGAGGTGACGAGGCCCACGCGGCCGGGCCAACCCGAAGAGGCCACGTCCACGGTGACGGCGACCACCGCTCCGTCCCGTTCCCACGCCTCGAGATCGTGGGCGAAGATGATCTGCTCAGGCTGGCGGGCCCCGGCGATGACGAAGACGCGGCCACCGTCGGGATCGGGTCGGTGCACAAGCTCGTCGATGGCGCCCCGCAGGGGTGCGAGCCCAATGCCTCCGGCCACGACCACCACGTCACCGGTGGCGGTCATGGCGTCACCGGTGCCCCAGGGGACGCCAAACGGCCCGCGCACGCCGATGAGGTCGCCGAGGCCGGCCCCGCACAGGGCTCGGGTCACCGGCCCGACGTCGCGCACGGTGTGCTGGAGAGGGCCGGTCTCCCGGGGGGAACTGCTCAGCGAGATGGCCGCTTCGCCAACTCCGTACGCGGTGAGCATGTTGAACTGCCCGGTCCGGAAGCAGGGGGCGTCGCCTCGCACTGGGGCGAGAGAAAGGGTGGTGACATCGTCGGTCTCGGCCCGGCGATCCACGACCCGGTGCGGGACTGGCGCCATGTCCCCAGGGACCTGAGCCCGCCCCGGAGCTGGCACGCCCCGTGTCGAGGCCGCCAGGGGCGTGCCGACTTCAGTGGGCACCGTTGGTCCCGTACAGGTCGAGGAGCCGCATCCGCGTCGCCTGGAGACGCTCGAGGAGCACCGCGGCCACGCTGGCCACCAGCTGGTGCCCCAGGGAGTGATCGGTGTCGGCTTTGGCCCGCAGGCAGGTCGCATCGACCGCGATGGCCCCCACCGGCCCGACGGCCCGGGCGTCGAACTGCCAACGATAGGGCGGGAAGAGCCAGCTCCAACCGACGGTTCCGCCCGGGCCCACGGTCTCGATGACGATCGGCCCCCGGCCCGGCGCATGGATCTCGATCGTGACGCGCCCCCGCCGGACGAGGAAGAGCGTGTCGGCCGGGTCGCCCTCGGCCAGCAGGAGCTGACCGGGAGCGAAGGCGACGTTCCGTGCACACCCGGCGACCAGCGCCACGTCGTCCTTCGGGAGCCCGGCGAAGAGGGGGTGGGTGGCAACCAGCTCGGCGACCGCGGTCGTCATCAGGGCGGGGGCGCCGGCGTGGATGTTGACCGTACCGCACCGTCACTGTTCCGGATGGCCGCGGCCTCTTCGGTCAGGTCGATGCCGACCGGGCACCAGGCGATGCAGCGACCGCACCCCACGCATCCCGAGCTGTCGAATTGGTCCCACCACGTCGACAGCTTGTGGGTGAGCCACTGCCGGTAGCGCGACGAGGTGGACGACCGCACCGGGCCGCCGTGCAGGTAGGAGTGGTCCAGGTCGAAGCACGAAGCCCACGTGCGCTGTCGCTGAACCTCGCCGCTCAGGTCGGTGGTGTCGGTCACGTCGCTGCAGAAGCAGGTCGGGCAGACCAGGGTGCAGTTCCCGCACGCCAGGCAGCGCTCGGCCACCTCGTCCCAGCGAGGGTGTTCGAGGTTGCGGGCCAGCAGCTCGGGGAGCCCCTCGGTCTCGAGACGTCGCTCGATGGCCTCCTCGGCCCCAGCGACGACCTGGTCGCGGGCCTCGAGATCGCCGGCCGTCGGGTCGGCGAAGGGGACACGGGCGAGGACGTCGGCGCCGCGCTCGGAGCCGACGCGGACCACGAAGCGGTGGCCGCCCTCGTCCTCGAGCTCGGTCAGGGCCAGGTCGAAGCCGGATTCGGCTCCCGGGCCCGTACCCATGGACGTGCAGAAGCAGGTGGCCGCGGGCGAGCCGCACTCGGCCACCACGAGGAAGGCGCCGTCCCGCCGCGCCGCGTAGCGCGGGTCGGGGAAGGTTCCCTCCAGCAGGACCCGGTCCAGCACCGCCAGGGCGGTCAGCTCGCAGGGCCGGGCACCGACGATCGCCAGGGGGGCCGTCTCCTGTTCGGGCTCGGTCGTGGTGACTCCGTCGTCGTCGATTCTGGACCGCCACACCTCCTGGGTCGGGGGGAAGAATTCGGCCTTCCACGATCCCGGGCCAACGGCCCAGGCGAAAACCGCCTCGTCGTCACCCTGCTCCAGGCGGTAGTGGCCGGGAGCCTGTACGTCGTGGATCCCCGTCGGAAGGTCGGCCACGCCTCGCACCGGCCCCGGCATGATGGCTCCGTCTCGGACCACGGGGCCCTTGGTCTCGTACCCGAGCCCAGCGAGTGTCGTGAGCAGCGCATCGAGGCCCTGGGTGGAGATGGTCACGACATCGCCGACACGCATAGGAGCAGGCTACGTCCGGATACGGGCCGGCAACAGGGCCAGAAGTCAATCCCTGACCTGAGCGTGGTTGATGCCGCCACCCTGTATCTGCCTGGATGAAGGCAGGAGCGAACGACCGAAGAAGCGTTCGTCGCCGTCTCCAGGGGAGTGGGCGGTGCGATCAGGCCAAAATTCATGAACATCCTGGACCTCGTCGAGGGGACAGCCGTCCGTGGCAGCCTCATAGGGGTTTCGAGGCAGGAGCGCAGGCTTGAGGCTCCAATTTGAAGCCGGCTTGTTCGAGCGCCTTCGTCGCCGCCGCAGGCTGGACGGCACGTTGATCGCCCCGCGGCATGGCCGGCCCGACAGGGGGTCCTACGGGGTCACGAGGTGGCGGGGACGAGCAGACTGGCGGCGCTGGGGGTCCCGCGACCACTTTGGCCAACAATGGCGCCGTCGCGCATCTCGATGACGCGGTGGGCATGTGCTGCGACGTCAGAGGCATGGGTCACCATGACGATGGTCATCTCCTTGGCGCCGAGCCGATCGAGCAGGGCCAGGAAGCGACCAGTCGATGTCGAATCGAGGCTCCCGGTCGGTTCGTCGGCGAGCAGGATCTTGGGCTCGTTCGCCAGCGCCCGCGCGATTGCCACCCTCTGGCGCTCGCCCCCGGAGAGCTCCGTCGGCAGGCGGTGCTCGCAGCCGCTGAGGTCGACCTCGGCCATGAGTTCACGTGCGCGCACTTTCCGTTGGCGCGCCGACATGTGCGCACCGAACATCGGGAGCTCCACGTTGGCCAGGGCCGAGAGTTGCGGCAGGAGGTTGTGGAACTGGAAGACCAGCCCAACTTGATACCGGCGGTAGCTGCTCAGATCTCGCATCTCGGCCAAGTTCTGTCCCGCGACTGTCACCGAGCCCGTGGTTGGGGTGTCGATCGCCGCCAGAAGGTGCAGGAGCGTCGACTTCCCGCAACCCGAAGGGCCGGTGATGGCCACCGTTTCCCCGTAACGCACCGCCAGGTCGACGCCCGCGAGGGCGTTGACCTGCCCCGGGTAGACACGGGTTGCGCCTCTCACATTCACGGCGAGCTCACTGTCGGCGGGGTCATTCACAGCTGCGGCGGCGTCATTCATAGCTGAGGGCCTTGAGTGGAGAGAGGAGCGCGGCGCGGATGGTGGGGTAGAGGGCCCCGATGAACGTCATGACGAGGGCGGTGAAGAGTGCCCTCCAGAATGCTCCCTCGGTGAAGTTGGGGTGCAAAATGCCCTTGAGGGCCGGGAGTTGGGACAAGGCGGCCGCCACGGCGAAGGACAATCCGACGCCAATGGCCGCACCCACGACAGCGAGGAGCAGGCTTTCGCCGAGCAGGAGGCCGACGGTCCGCCGCCGGGTCCAGCCGATCGCCCGTAACAGCCCGAATTCGCGAGTTCGCTCGAACAGAGAGAGGAGCATGGTGTTGCCCACGATGACGGCACCGATGAGGATGGCCAGCACGGTGCTGCCGTTGACTGCCGCCTCGAGGTACACCAAGTTTCGATCAGCCCTCCCGAATTGGTCCGCCGTGCGGATCGTCGTCAGCTCCGGTTGTGTGTAATCGACTCTTGCCGCCACGTTGGCCGCTGAGGCACCGGGGGTGACCTTGACGAAGGCCAGGGTGACGATCCCGGGAACCCGGTTGTAGCCCTGGATGGCCGGAAGCGGGAACATCGCGCCTGAATCCCCGAAAGAATTACCGGTCGAGTAGATGCCCACCACAGTGTTCCACGTCCCATTCGCCTTGAATCGGTCGCCGTCGTGCAGTCCAAAATTGGACGCCGCCCTCCATCCGAGCATCACCTCGTGGGAGGCCGCCGGTGCGTACTGATGTCCCCGCACGACCTTCACGCCGAAGGCGGCAAGTTGGCCGGGATTGATCCCGATCTCAATGAACACCGGGTTGTTGGCATTGAGGTGCTCCGTCTCGACCAGCACACCGACCACACTGGCCACACCGGGTGTGCGGCTGATACGGGTCAGCTCTTGACGGTCGATGGTGCTCGTCAACGTGTCTGAGGCTCCTTTCTGGACGACGGTGAAGTCCGCCTTGCCGACCGAGATGATCGCCGCGGCCGACTGCTCGAGCCCACTGCTCGTCACGTCAAGGGCGACAACTGCCATGACGGCAATGGCGACGGCGAAGGCCAGGCCGACGGACCGAGCCTTCTTCTTCCACAGATTGCGGAGAATGAGGTCGAAGAAGGTCATCAGAGTGCTTCTGAATGCGCCTGCACGCCGTCGTTCCCGGTCGGCCCGCGTCTTCTCACGACGGCGCGACCGGATCTCGGACGAAGGCAGCTGTGGCGACAGCGGGAAGACCGTTCCGATCCGTGTCGCGTGCCGTCGCCTTCATTTTGGGACCTTTCCATAGGGCGTCGCCTCCCATTGTCCACCAGTTGGCCCGGGCGCCCTAGGGACCTTGGACCTGAATTCCCAGGTGGGCTGGGTTGGGCGCTCGACCTTTCAAGACCCTCGGCCGCCTCCGAGCTCCAATTGCCGGCGTTGGCCAGGGTGGAGCTCTACCACCTCACCGGCCAGTCCGACCCTGACGGCGCCCTCGCCCCATTTCTCGACCTCCACGCTGAACTGACCATCGACCACGGTGAGGTTCAACCATCGCGTGCGGTACCGAATGTCCAACGTGAGGCTGCGAACCTCCGTGGGTAGGAGCGGGTTGAACCAGATGGCATCGTCGCGAGTCTCGATGCCCAGGTAGCAGCGCTGGAGAAGGTCCACCGTGCCGGCCATGGCGCCGAGGTGGATTCCTTCGGCGGTGGTGCCACCCTGACCGCCATCGAGGTCGCTGTGCAGCGCGTCTTCGAAGAACTCCCACGAACGCTCGCGATCGGAACGGGCCAGCACCCAGCTGTGCACCACCCGGCTGAGGGTCGATCCGTGGGACGTCCGTTGCAGGTAGTAGTCGATGGTCCGCGGGATGGAGTCGGGGTCGAAGCCGTAGCCCAGCCGTTCGAGGATCGCTCCGAGCTCGTCGGAGGAGAGGAGGAAGAAGAGCATGAGAACGTCGGCCTGCTTCGATGCCTTGTAGGCGTTGGGGGTGTCGTTCTCGCCCTCGAGGATGCGGTCGAGACGTGAGATGTCGCCGTAGCGCTCCCGGTAGGCGTCCCAGTCCAGCTCGGCGAGGTCGTCGTAACCCTCGAACTGGCTGATCACCCCGTCACCGTGGAACACAACACGCATCTTTCGACTGACGTCATCCCAACGCGCGAGCTCGGTCTCATCCAGTGACAGTCCTTCGCGTAGTTCACTGGGCGCGGTTCCGGCAAGACCTCCACGAGCTCGAGCGCACGACAGAGCACCCAGACCGCCATGAGGTTGGTGTAGGCGTTGTTGTCGAGGCCGGGGGAGGGCGCTCCGACGTAGCCGTCGTGGTACTCATCGGGACCCATCACGCCGTCGATCTCGTAGCGATCCAGCTCCGGATTGTACCGGGCGATACTGGCCCAGAAGCGAGCGATCTCGAAGATCATCTCTGCCCCGTAGTTGACCATGAAGTCGATGTCCCCGGTCGCCTGGTAGTACTGCCACACGTTGTAGGCGATCGCCGCGTTTATGTGCCGCTGCAGGTGTGACGCATCGGGTAGCCATCGACCCGACAGCGGGTTGAGGTGGAGGACCTGCGCCTCCTCCCGTCCGTTGCTGCCACTCTGCCACGGGAACATCGCGCCGCGTAGACCGGCCTGTCGGGCCGCCCAGCGGGCTTCGGGCAACCGCCGGCTGCGATACAGGAGCAGCGATCGCACCAGCTCGGGCAGGTGGCGGCTGAGGTACGGAAAGATGAACAGCTCGTCCCAGAAGACGTGACCACGGTAGGCCTCGCCATGAAGGCCGCGGGCGGGTACGCCGACGTCGAGATCGAGGGTGTTGCGCGAGGTCGTCTGGAGCAGGTGGAAGATGTGGAGGTGCAGGGCAAGTTGCGTGGTGCCGTCATCGGCCTCCATCTCGAGGGAGAATCGCTTCCAGAGGCCATCCCATTCGTTCGTGTGGGCATGGAGGAGCTCGTTGAAACTGCCGACGCGTCCACTCCATGCGCAGGCTTCAGTCAGCGGCTCGCTGATCGAGTTGTCCTTCGAAGTGAACAGCGTGACGACCTTCTCGATATCGATCGACTCGGAGGAGTCGATGTCCACGGAAAGCTCGTCGGCGATGCAGCCGGGCTCTTCCCGCACTTCGCGTTCGGGGACCACGGGCACACCGGCGCGCGCCATTCGTGTTCTGGCGGTTTCGGCAATCTCGACGCCCGACTGGCTGGTCCGCGCCGAGAGGGCAATGGCCTGGTGGTTGACGGTCTCCACGCTGACGTCAACGAGATGGTGCTCGTCGAAATGGCTGTAGCGGGCGACACCGGCGTTGATGATCCGGCCGTCGAGAGCCGAACGGACTGTGAGCCGTCCCGACCAATTCTCGGCCTTGATCCTGGTCTGGAGGCCGGCGGCATGCGGGTCGGCCATGCTCACGAAGCGAAGCTGATCGACCCGCGTCACGCGCCCACAGGTATCTCGCACCCGCACCATTCGATGCAGCGTCGCCCGGCGGAGGTCGAGCTCCTGGGAATAGTCGAGAATGTCGCCGTCATTGAGATCGAACCAGGCCCCACCATCGATGCGGAAGGTGAGCGCGAGCCAATTGGGAGCGTTGACGATGCTCTCGTTCTCGACCGTGCGCCCGGCTAGCCGCGTGGCGCGCCGGTTGTACAAGCCAGCGATGTAGGTCCCGGGATAATGGGTACCATCGGCTACGCGCTCGGGTGCCGCCCCACGAGTGGCGAAATAGCCATTCCCCAGCGTGCAGAGGCTCTCGCGCACCGCTTCCCGGGCCGGATCGAACCCGTCGTACCGCAGCGTCCATTCATCTCGTCCCACCGCATCGCCGCTCATCGTCCCGGCGGGTCCGCTGCTCACCGGACTTGCTTTGTCGCTGCGCTGAGCGAGAGGTCGGAAAGATCCTTCACCACCACGTCAGCGCCCTTCTGGCGAAGGGCGTCGGCGTGCGAGATTCGATCAACCCCGACGACGAAGCAGAACCCGCCCCGGCGGCCCGCCTCGACCCCGGCTAGCGCATCCTCCACGACCGCCGCACGAGACGGAGCGACTTCGAGGTTGCGCGCTGCGGCCAGAAAGATGGCGGGGTCGGGCTTGCCTGGCAACTCGAGGGCTTCGGCGTCGACGCCGTCCACAATGGTGTCGAAGAGATCCGTGATTCCCGCCGCCGCCAGTATCGCCTTGGCATGCCGGCTCGACGAGATCAAGGCGGTGCGGATCCCCTGCGAACGCAACGCACGAATGAGCGAATCGGTCGACTCGAAGACGGTCACCCCTTCCCTGGCCACAACTCCCTCGAACAATTGGTCCTTGAGGTTCCCGATGGCGCAGATGGTGTCGTACCCCGGCGCGTCCGTGGGCAGGCCGCGGTCCAGGTCGATCCGGCGGGAGGAGAGGAAGCTCGCCACACCGTCATAGCGGGGCTTGCCGTCGACATAGCGGAGATAATCCTCTTCATCGAACAACCCGAGGGCATCGCCGGTGTGTCCCGCCCGGGCGCGAAGAAAATCGTCAAAGACCAGTTTCCAGCAGCGATCGTGGACCGTGGCGGTGTCGGTGACCACGCCGTCCATATCGAAGATGACCGCGTCGAGCCGCTCTGTGGGGAGGGTGAACTTCGGTGTCGCCACGTGACCCTCGTGCTGATCTCCGGACGTCATGTCCGTCGGTTGATCATCGGTGACGCAGCGTGGCCAGACCGGGCGTGGCGCGGGCCCAGGTGCAGGACGCACGTGGTGGCCGCTGAGTTCCAGCCGCCCTTGGGGCGAGCGGGGCGGACCTCTTCTCCGGGGCCACTGGAGAGTCAACCTCGTCGACGGCGGGCTCGCCGTGGTGCGCGGTTAGATGGTGGATGGTGATTCCCATGGATCGATTGTCATGTCAGCCGGTATGACCGTACAGGGCCGATGGTCCTGACTTGGCTGGTGGTCCCGGCCGGCGAACCGGCTCATCATGGGTCGGCGGCGTCTCCCCAGCGTCCGTGGTCGGGCCGACGGGCACGGATCCGGTGCCGCGGGGGACACTGATGTTCACGATCCAATTGCCGTACCATCGCCCTTGGGACGTGATGGGAGGGTGTGAGTTGCACCGACGGGAAAAAGAGGCAGACGGCTGTGGGGCGAGGTGAATCAGTGACGTCTGTGGAACCCGCCCGGGGATCCCTCGAGCGTGAGGTCAAGTTCGAGGCGGATCTTGCCTTTGTGCTCCCCGATTTGGGCGAGGTGGTCGGACAGATCGTACGGGAACGTGACCTGGATATATGCACCGCCTATTTCGACACGGCAGGGTTCCGGTTGTGGCGTCGCGGCATCACGCTCCGTCATCGCACGGGCGAAGAGTCCGGAACCGGGATCTGGACGGTGAAGCTTCCCGCCCACGGTGACGGGCCCACTCTCGATCGGACCGAACTGACCTGGATGGACCGGCGGGAGTCATTGCCCGAGGAGGTGACCAGCCTGCTCCGGGGCATCACCCGGAGCTCGCCGCTCCGCGAGATCGTCGAGCTGGTCACGAGGAGGCGGAGGCTCTCTCTCCATGATTCGGCGGGGATGCCGCTCGCGGAACTCGACGACGACACCGTCACCGTCAGAGGCGGCGCTCGTGACGGTGTCCGCTTTCGCCAGATTGAGCTTGAGCTCGGGCCCGGGGGGGACGCTTTGGTCGGACCTGTTCGCAAGCGGCTCTCGCACGCCGGTGCCCGTCCCGGCGGCGGACAGAAGCTGGCCAAGGCTGTGGATCTCCCGGCGCAGGAGTCCGAAGTTCCAGGTCATGGCCACATGGGAGCCTCAGTGGGGGACCTGGTTCGGACGAGCATCGCAGCGGCCTTGGACCGGCTCCTCGACCATGACTACGCCCTACGGATCGATCCCTCGGACCCTTCGATCGAGGGGGTCCATCAGGCCCGCGTCGCCACGCGTCGGCTCCGTTCGGATTTGAAGTTGTTCCGCTCGCTGCTCGATCCCGATTGGGTGTCCCACGTTCGCACCGAGCTCAAGCGGCTGGGAGAGATCCTCGGGAACGTGCGAGACGCTGATGTCCTCGCCATGATGCTCGGCGGCGAAGGCGACAGCTCCCCGTTCGAGGCCGAAGGCCGGCGTGCGCTGTGGGCAAGGCTCACCGAACAGCGACGGTCCGACTGTGCAGAGCTGGCCGGCGTCCTCGCCGGCCACCGCTACCTGACCCTGCTCGATCAGCTCGAGGCAGCCGCGCAGCGGCGTCCCTTCGGGGAGAGCACACGTGGCGACGGCGCATGGGCGCCACCATCGCTCGCCAGCCGCCCCGCGACGAGCGTTCTGCCCGCGCTGGTGAGGCACCGCTGGCGTTCGCTACGACGAGAGGTGCGGAAGGCCGGCCGTCACCCCACTGACCCTGAGCTGCACGCGATGCGTATCCGGGCCAAGGAACTGCGGTATGCGGCGGAGTTGGCGGCGCCGGTCTTCGGCAATCCAGCTCGGCGCACAGCTGTTGCGGCCGAGCAGGTCCAAAATGTGCTGGGGGACCACCACGACGCGGTGACTGCTGAGACCTGGCTTCGCCGGCAGGCGATGGAGGGCACGCCGGCGGCAAGCTACTCTGCCGGGCGACTTGCGGCCGAACAGACGCGCGTGCAGCGGAGATTGCGGCGCCGGTGGCGATCGGTCTTTCGCGATCTGGACCGGAAGAAGTGCCGGCGTTGGTTCTGAATTCCGGGCGGTTTTCCAAGGGGGACCTCCGGATCGGGACCTTTGGCCCTGCCCCCTGGCCCGCCGCCGCCGTACGGTCGTACCAGGAGGTGGGTGAGGTGAACATGGAGATGGCACTTGCCGGGTCCGTCCAGGAATGGACCAGGCGTCATTGTCCCGAGGATCCGCGGGCCGCGGCAGGCGCCGTGGCGGTGGCTTTGAACAGCTATGTCGGCGGTGCGTCAATGGCCGAGGCCTGTGAACAGGCCCATGTCTTCGTTGGGAGCTGGGTCCGTCACCCATCCCATAAGGTGGCGCCACGAGGCAAGCACCTTCAGCTGGCTATCTGCGACGATGAGATACGCAGCCTGGAGCGGCGCTTGCGCGAGGTCAGAGAGCTCACGGAGGGCTAGAGCGTCCGCCGTGGTGAAGGAGGCCTTGGGAATGCCCCGGAGAACCTCGGGCGACGAAACGCAGCGACCAGAGTTCCCGGAAGGTTCAGCGAGCGGTCTTGTGCTTCTCCAGGAATTTCAAGATGGTCGTGTGCTTCTTCGTGTCGAGGAGCATGAGGTCAACGAGGAGCACCCACAGTGTCGTGTCCGCGTATGGCCGTAGGCGCTTGCGGAGCTGCTCCAGGTGGCGCGCATCGTTCTCTTCAAACTGGCGAAGCTGCTTGGTTTGAGCCAGCAGGTCAGCATCCATCCGTCGCGACAAGTCTGGCGTTGCCGGCTCTGCGGTTGCTTTCACGGTGCCCCATACCATGGCGTTCGCCATTTCGGCCAGAAGGCGATGGTGCCGGCGTTCGTCATCGAGGACCAACTTGACCAGATACCGGATCGATTCGTCCTCACTCTCGTTGGCGAGCTCCTCGTAGGAGGCCAGAATGGCTCCTTCCTCGGAACCGTGGTGCGACAACAATTCGACGAGTTCACGTGTGTCGACGCTGGCACCGGTGGCGCGAAGCCCTTCGATCGCATTGTCAAACGTGGCTTCGCCAATGGCTTGGTCGGAAGCGGGTTTCGTCATTCTGTGTTCACCACCGGTGGGCATAGTTCGTTCTCTCCCTTTTGCAACGATCATTGAACGATCTGTCCATTTCTACCAGGGCCCAAAGGTCCCGCCGGCGTGGAACCCCAAGTGTCGACGGGTGTTTCGAGTGGGCTTTGAGGCCCATGGATCTGACAGACGCTCCACGCATTCAACCCTGGAGTGCCAGCGTCGAACTCGATTGGGTCGATCTGCGGGTACGCAGGAGACCGAGCTTTCCCGCGGCCTCTCTGAGCTCGCAGCGGATCCGTGGGTCAGCGACCTGATCGATGATGAGCCGAGCCTGAGCGTGTTGGGAACGGCCGAAGATTTCAGCGCAACCCTGTTCGCTGACGATCGCCGAATGCTGAAATGAGGTGGCCGGGTTCGCCAGGATCGGGACCACTGTCGAGGTGTCGCTCCTGTCGTGCCAGGAGCGGAGGGCCACGACCGCGTGGCCGCCGGGCGAATGGAGGGCACCGGTAACGAAGTCGGGCTGACCGCCGAAGCCCGAATGGACGCCTCCGTCGATGAAGCTGGCATTGGCTTGGGCGAACAGGTCAATCTGCATGGCCGCGTTGAGGGAGAGCATGGCCGGGTTCGCCGCGATGCGGGACGGGTCATTGATGATCTCGGTGCGGAGCATCTGCAGCCTGGGGTTGCCGTTGGCCCACTCGTAGAGCTCGGGTGAACCGATCAGGAACGAGACGCAGATGGTGCGGTCGGCATCGAGCGAACCCGCGCGCTCGAGGGCGAGTATCCCATCACCCACCATTTCGGACCAGACACCGAGGTGCCGACGAGCGGCAATCGTCCCGGCCGCCACGGTGGGGATCTGGCCGATGCCGAGCTGTAACGTCGCTCCGTCCCCCGCGAAGCGGGCCACCCTCTCGCCGATCTGCAGCGCCGCTTCGTCGGGCACCTGGGCCGCAGGGGAGACCAGGGGCTCGTCCACCTCGATCGCCGCGTCGATCCAGTCGGTGGGAAGCTCGCCGTGACCGAAGGTGTAGGGCATGTGCGGGTTGAGCTGGGCCACGACCAGGCCCCCCCGGGCCAGGGTGTGCTCGACGGCGGCCGGGAGGACGTTGACCTCGATCCCGAGTGACACCTTTCCACGGCGCGGCATCGATGTGTGAAGGAGGACGGCATCCACTGGCCGAGCCGAGTCGAACAGGCGAGGGACCAGCGAGAGGCGCATGGGGAGATAGTCGAGCATCGGGTCGTGTCGCATGCCCGGTCCGACGAACGGGGTTTCGCATATGAAGCCGGCGTGCTGGGGCCAGTCACACTGGGCGTTGAGTGCGAAGACCCGGCAGCGCTCCAGGGCATCACCGAGTGCTCGGAGGAGGATGGTGGGTGTGGCGAAATTGCCCGACACCACGATGCGTGGTTCTCGACCAGGGAGTTCGGCGAGCCGCTCTTTGAGCTGGTCGAAGGAGAGAATCCGCACTCAGCTCTCCTCCGGCACAAGGTCGATGGCACCGCAGGGGCATTCCTGCACGCAAAGGCCACAACCCTTGCAGTACTCGTAATCGAATCGGTAGCCGTGACCATCCGCCACCTTCTGTACCGCGTTGTCCGGACAGACGCCGAAACAGTTGTCGCACTGGAAGCAGTTCCCGCACGACAGGCAACGTCTGGCTTCGAACTCTGCTGTGGTCTCGTCCAGACCCCCGACTACCTCGTCGAAGGTCGAGGTACGACGCGCCGCATCGAGACGGGGGCGCACGGACTTCGGTGCCTCGGCGTAGTACCAGGTATTGAGCCGCTCCGCGGTAGCCAGTGGAGGAAGAGGTGGTCGTTCGACGGCGACGCCCCGCAGCCAGGCGTCGATGGCGCGCGCCGCTCGCTTGCCGTGTCCGATGGCGTCAGTGAGGGTGCGACTCCCGGCCACCATGTCACCGCCGGCGAATACACCCGGATGATCAGTCATCATGTCCGCATCCACCTCGACGTTGCCGTCTCGAACTGCCACTTCGGGCACGGTCCGAAGCAGGGACAGGTCCGCTTCTTGCCCCAGAGCGAGAACCAGCGCGTCGGCTTCGAGTTCCTCGAACTCACCGGTGGGGCGCGGGAAGCCGGTCTCGTCGAGGACCATCTTCTCGATGGTGAGCGTTCCACCAGAGACGCCGGTGATGGTGGACAGCCACTGCATGCGCACCCCTTCCTCGGTGGCGTCCTGGACTTCCTCGACGTTGGCCTGCATCAGGTTCGCTGTGCGCCGGTACACCACCACCGCGTCCTCGGCCCCCAGGCGGCGTGCCGTCCGGGCGGCATCCATGGCGGTGTCGCCGCCCCCGTAGACGACAACGCGACGACCCAGCCCGGGCCCCCCCGGCCCAGCTGCCTCTTTGAGGAGGGACACGGCGTCGAGGACATGGGCCGAATCCCCGGCGGGGATGTCCGCGTTTCGCCCTCGCTGGGCACCGACGGCCAGGAAGGCGGCGTCGAACCCGCCCGTCTCCATCGCCGCCCCCAAGTCGTCCACGTTCCGCCCGCACTCGATCTCGACACCCATTCCTGAGATCCGGTCGATTTCCGCCTGCACGATGTCGCGAGGCAATCGATAGGCGGGGATCCCGTAGCGCATCATGCCGCCTGGGAGGGTCGCCGCATCACGGACCACGACGGCGTGGCCGAGGCGACGGAGGTGATAGGCGGCCGAGAGGCCGGCCGGTCCCGAACCGACCACCAAGGCCCGACGTCCCGTGGCTGGCGCAGGTGGGTCGGGTTGCCAACCTTCGTCGATCGCCCGGTCCCCGAGGAAACGCTCAACCGCATTGATCCCGACGGTCTCGTCCACGGAGGCCCGATTGCATGCAGTCTGGCAAGGGTGGAAGCACGCTCGCCCCATCACGGCCGGCAGCGGGTTGTCGACCATGATCTGGCGCCAAGCCGCTTCGTACGAGCCGTCCTCGGCCAGGTACAGCCATCGCTGAATGTTCTCTCCGGCGGGGCAGGCGTTGTTGCACGGAGGCAGGCGGTCCACGTAGACCGGACGCTCGACCCTCCAGGAGCCCGTCTTGTTGGCCAGGCTCGAGCCGATGTCGAGGGTGATCGCGAACGGCTTGTCCATCAGGCCACGTCCTCGGTGTCGTCCGCCAACCCGTAGCGTCGGATGTTCCGGTCGGCCAGAGCCTGGAGGGCGGCGATGGTGTCGGTACGCTGTGGCTCACCCTCGGCGTCGAAGAGGTGGGCAAAGCGGCTCTGGAGGCGGAGGTACTCGGTCACCGGTTCCCGCCGGCGGATCTTCGACACGTTCACCACTTCGCCCCCTTCCGCCTCGAACACGGGGAAGAGGCCGGTCTGAGTGGCCAGCCGGGCGACTCGGATGGTGTCGCACGGAGCCGAGCCCCACCCCAGGGGGCACGGGACGAGCACATGGAGGTAACGGGCACCGTGAAAGGTCATGGCGCGGATGACCTTGGCTTCGAGGTCGTGGAGATCGGCCACCGTGGCGGTGGCCACATAGGGGATCTCGTGGGCCATGGCCAGAGCAGGCATGTTCTTGCCCTGGCCGAACGAGTTGCCGGGCTCGGGCCCGACGGTCTCGGTGGTGGCGGTACGTGCCGCCGGCGGGGTGGCGCCCGAGCGCTGGACCCCGGTGTTCATGTAGGCCTGGTTGTCGTAGCAGATGAAGAGCACGTCGTCGCTGCGCTCGAACATCCCCGACAGGCAGCCGAACCCGATGTCCACCGTGCCGCCGTCGCCGGCCTGGCCGACCACCCTCACGTGGTCCTGCCCCTTGACCCGGAGTGCCGCGGCCACGCCGGTCGCCACCGACGGGGCGTTCCCGAAGAGCGAGTGCAACCACGCGATCTGCCACGACGTTTCGGGATAGGGGGTCGAGAACACCTCGAGGCATCCGGTGGCATTCACCGCGACCATGCGCCCCTTGGTCGCGCGCAGAGCAGCATCGAGCGCGTAGCGGGCGCCGAGCGCTTCGCCGCAACCCTGGCAGGCCCGGTGCCCGCACGTGAGGGAGTTGGATCGTAGCGGGTCGGACTGCACGGTTCGATCACCTGGGTCAACGAGTCGATTGCCGACGGCGAAGCTGCCCACTTGGTAGAAACGCACGGGCCCGGTCATCCGATTCCTGACGCCACGGTACCGAGATCCTGCAGCATGTTCTCAGCGCTCGGTCCGGATCGACGGCGATTCGTCATGCGTTCCAGCTCGCGCTCGACCAGGGGGCGATTGAGGTCGAGGAAGGTCAATCGCTCCAGCTCCCCCCGATCGGCGGTTTCGAAGGCGACCCGCAGTGAGGACTTGGTGATCGGTCGGCCGCCCAGGCCGGCGACCACGGTCGCCACGGGCAGGGCCAGCCCGGTGAGCGAGAGCGCCACGTCCGTCGAGAGCACGCCACCGAAGCCGACGGTGAAGGCCTTCTCGATCACGACCACCCGATGGGCCGCGGCCAGCGCCGCACTTATGGCCTCACGCGGGAACGGTCGGAACGTCGTGACGCCAAGTGCTCCGATGCGCACGCCCTCGTCGCGCAGCGAGTCAACGACGTCCTTGACGGTTCCCAACACCGATCCGAGGGCGACCACCACGGTGTCGGCGTCTGCGCTGCGGTAGGGGTGGACCAGTCCCCCCGAGTCGCGCCCGAAGGCCTCGGCGAATTCCTCGGCCAGCTCATCAATCAGCCCCAGTGCCTGCAATTGGCGTGTGTGGGCCAGGTAGCGCACCTCCTCGAACGCCTCGGGGCCCACCATGGCTCCAATAGAGACCGGCTCGTCGGGGTCCAGCACCTGGCGCGGCTCGAACGGCGGCAGGTAGGTGTCGACCTGGCTCTGGGTCGGCACGTCGATTCGCTCGGTGGCATGGGTGAGAATGAAGCCGTCCATGCAGACCATGACCGGCAATGACAGCTCCTCGGCCAAGCGGAAGGCCTGGATGTGCAGGTCCGCCGCTTCTTGGTTGGTCTCGGCGAACAGCTGTACCCAGCCGGCGTCTCGTGCCGCCATGGCATCACTGTGATCGTTCCAGATGTTGATCGGCGCGCCCACGGCGCGGTTGGCCAACGTCATGACGATGGGGAGTCCGAGGCCACCCGCGTTGTAGAGCGCCTCCATCATGAAGAGGAGGCCCTGGCTGGCTGTCGCCGTGTAGGCGCGGGCGCCAGCGGCGGAAGCTCCGATGGCCACCGACATGGCGGCAAATTCGGACTCGACGTTGATGAACTCGCACGGCGAGAGTTCCCGGGCTTTGACCATGGCCCCGATCGCCTCGATGATGTGCGTCTGCGGGGAAATCGGATAGGCGCACACGACCTCGGGGCGGCACAGCGCCACGGACCGGGCCACGGCCTGCGATCCCTCAATCTGCCGCAGCACCGAACACCTCCAATGTCCCGCCGCTGCCCATTTGGGTGACGTAGCGGTACACCTCGGCTGCTGCCGCCACGTTGCGTTCCGCCACCGACGGTTGGTCACTGAAGCGGTCCCGGATGGCCGCCCCGATCGCACCGATCGAGACCTCGGCCGTCATCGCCGCGAATCCACCGAGAAGGGCGGCGTTGGGCAACGGTCGCCCAGTGTGGCGTCGTGCGATCTCGGTCGCGGGCGCGGTCAGGAGGCGGTCACGCCGGAATTTCTGGCACAACCCACCGAGTCCGAGCTCGGCAAAGGTTCGCGAGCTGTTCACGAGGATGAACCCATCTGCCGACAGGCCCGAAAACAGGTCGACCTGAAGTACCAGGGTGGGATCGATGATCATCAGGAAATCGGGCGCAAGCACCGGCTCGCGGGTACGGATCTCGCGTTCGTCGAGGCGGCAGTAGGCGACGACGGGGGCTCCCGTGCGCTCGGAGCCGAAGCTGGGGAACGATTGCGCAAAGCGGTCTTCCTCGAAAGCCGCCAAGGCCAGGAGGTCGGCCGCGGTCACGACACCCTGACCACCTCGCCCATGGAAACGCACCTCGAACATGACCCCAAGACTGCTCGCCGACCTCGGGGTTCACTAGAGCCGAACGTCCCCAAGTCAGTCCAGCAAGTGAGTCCAGATCGTGCCCTTGGAACCGGAGTCGGACCGCCGAAGGGTAGGGACAACCGGTGAGCCGATCTCGGGCATCGGGACCCCTACCGCAATCCTCCTCGGGGTTCAGACAGCTTGAGCGTTCCCGGGATCCTCACCCGCCATCCGCGCACCACTTCGAGCATGTTGGTCATGATCTCGCCGAAGGCATCCGGATCGGCAATCATCCATGAGTGCGCACCCGGCACCGTGAACACTTCGGGTTCACCCAGGGCCTTGCACATTTCCTCGAAGGAGTCCCGGGTGATCAGCTGGTCACGGTGGCCCACAAGACGGCGACCGGGAGTTCACGCCGACGGAGTTGGTCGAGTTCTTCGGTCAAGTCGGCCCGGCGAACCAACCCGGCCGCCCTCCAGAACGCTCCCGGATCGCGCACTAGGCTGAGGAGCGCCTCCGCGACGATCAAGGGCAGCACCCGGCGCGTTTGGCGCACCGGGAGGAGATCGGCCGGGAAGTGGATGCCCCAGTCCCAGAGGGGCCGCTGGGCTCGCCGTATCCGGTCAGGCTGGTGGCGGGGCGGGGCAACGCGGCTGTGCCCCAAATCCCGGCAGCGCCGGAGTCAGTACATGGAGCCCGGCAGTGACCAGGCGCGAGAGGGCAGGTTTGTAGACCTTGTGATTCAGTCCCCAGCCGTGGAGGAAGAGTGGCCCCGCACCGGCCGCGCCGTAGTGGGCCGGACGGCCGTCGACGAGGGTGGTCCTTCCATGTCAGCCAACCTGCATTGCGCGTCTACTGAACTGGGCGATCATGTCCTCGTTGCGCCGCCGACCTTGGCCGTCAGGTCGGCGAGTCGGTTGGCGTAGCCCCACTCGTTGTCGTACCACCCGAGCACCTTGACCAGTCGGCCCTGGACCATGGTGAATCCCGAGTCGTAGATACAGGAGGCCGCGGAACCGATGACGTCGCTCGAAACGAGGTCGTCCTCGGAGTACTCGAGGCGTCCGACCAGCGTCCCCTCCGAAGCTGCTCTGCGGTAGGCGGCGTGGATCTCTTCGACCGAAGGGGTGGCGCGGACCAATGCGACGAGGTCGGTCACCGAAGCGTCGGGCACCGGCACCCTCAGGGCCAGGCCATCGAGGTGCCCGTTGAGTGAGGGCAGCACCGTACCGGTGGCGCGGGCCGCGCCGGTCGTGGTCGGGATGATGTTCATGGCGGCCCCTCGTGCCCGGCGGGGGTCCGTGTGCAGGGAGTCCACCAGGCGCTGATCGCCGGTATAGGCGTGGACGGTGGTCATGAGACCGTCCTCGATCCCGAAGGTGTCCTCGAGGACCTTGGCCAGCACGGCCAGGCAGTTGGTGGTGCACGAGGCGTTGGATACGACGACATGGCGGGCCGGGTCGAAGTCGTCGTCATTGACTCCCATCACGAAGGTCCCGTCTGCGCCCTTGGAGGGGGCGGACACCACCACTCGGGGCGCACCGGCGTCGAGATGGCCCGCGGCCAGGTCGCGGGCCGTGAAACGCCCAGTGGCCTCCACCACTACGTCCACGCCCAGGTCGCTCCATGGGAGCAGCTTTACTTCGGGCTCGGCCAGGAGACGGATCCGAGCGTCCCCGACCATCAAGTCGGAGCCGTCGACCCTCACCTCGCCGGGGAAGCGTCCGTACACCGAGTCCCGGGCGAGCAGCTTGGCCAATTGGTCGGGGGCGGCCAGGTCGTTGACGGCCACCACCTTGAGCGGTGACGCCTCGGTTGCCGCGATGCGGACGAGTGCCCGTCCCATGCGGCCGAATCCGTTGATTCCTATGCGAACGCTCATGATCCCACTTTCATCCGTTCCGGCCCTCGTCACGCTCGAAGGGAAGGAGGCTCACCTTCAAGATGCACTACGGCGCAGCGGGGGACTAGGGGCGAAGGTCACCTGGAGCGTTGGACCCACGTGCCTGATCGAGCACGCCGATCCCTACGCCGCCATCATCACCCTCGGGCCGGCGCGCCGACTGCCTGGGCATGCTGCGATACGAAGGCGCAGCGACGTTGGGAGGCAGGCTGGCCGCCCAGTTCAGGTGGGGTGTTCCAGCTCCCGGTAGTGCTGTCGCCAGATCAACCGGTAGACGCGGCTCCAGCGGGGAATGGATCGAAGTCCGGGTATGAACGGGAGGAAGACAAGGACGAGGGTGAGGAACATCATGATCACCCACACCTGTAGGTCTGCGTTTGATGAAGTATTCATCGGTGGCACCTGATACCACAGGGTGTAGAGCCAGAGCCAAGCTTGCCCGGGGTAGTTCCCCGTCTCGTTCATCATTCCCCACTGGTCGCCTTGCAGGTGCTGCTGCCCGGCCAGACTGTCCAGGTAGCTCCCGTCGGCGATGAAGAGCAGGGGTTTGGTGTAGTTGGTGTCGTAGAATTGGCTCGAGCTGAGCAGCGCGCCGTCGAGCGCACCGCTCCGTGCCATTGCCGTGAGCGAGCTCACCATGGGGGCGACCGGCCCGTAGACCCCTCTGGGGACTCTCAGCGTCCCGTCCTCGAATTTTGCACTCGCCACCGCCTTCTCATAGGCGGCGGTCCACGTCGCCCGTCGTGACGGGGGCGCTGAGGTGTACCGGGCCAGCGCCAGCTTGAGCGCGGGTCGGTCGGGCAGCGTCTCCAAGGGGCCGAGGACGAAATCCTGGGCCGTGTCGACCGGTATGTGCACCCCCAACCATTTCTGCGGCGAGAAGGGTCCGATTGACTGGGAGCTGTCCGGAGTCGAATTGTAGGGCGGGCCGTACGTGGCGACACCACTCGTGCCGTCGAGCTCAGTCGCTGCCGTCTGCGCGAAGTCCACCGGGTTATTGAGGGACCAACTCCTGACCGTGACCGGGTTTTCGTCGGGAGATGAGAACACAATCGTCAAGCCGACGATCAGGACGGCGACGACCACCAGTGCAACGAGCACCTCCTTCACCAGATCGTAAGGGACGTAGGGTCCGTGCCACTCTTCGACGTCGCGGTCGGGCCTGAATCGCCGTCGCCTTGGGTCTTTCGTCGCCGCGCTCATGGCGTTGACTCCGTAGGTGCCGCGGCCTGGACCTGGGTCGGGGCTGCGCCGGCAGTCGGTGCGGGGGTGGCGACGTCGGCGTCGTCGGCGTCGGCGTCGGCCAGAGCAGGTGCCGCGCCCTTGGCGGCGAAGGGCGGCACGATACCCCGACGGCGCACCAGCAGCACGTGGAGGCCGGTGAGGACGACGACGGCTAGGGGGAGGAGCACGATGTGCCACATGAGCATCTGCCCGAAGTTGAGGACGTTGAACAAGGCGCCGGCCCCGGTTGCGTTGATGCCGTCCTTGGCCTGGGTGGAGATCCATTGGGAGTCGAAATTCTGCTGGGACAGGTAGCCGGTGAACGCGGCGCCAATGGAGATGACAAACGTCACGACCCCGGTTATCCAGGTCATTCGCCTGTTCCCGCGCCACGCCGCCATGAAGAACTTCCCCCACAGATGCACGACCATGAAGAAGAAGAAGGCTTCAACGCTCCACAGGTGGGTCGAGTTCACGAAGAGCCCGACGTTCGACACGTGCCACCAGGTGGGACCCATGACGGCCAGGACACATCCGGTGACGATGACCCAGCCGAGACTGACCAGTGTGAGCACTCCGAAGATGTAGATCCACGAGGCCATGTATGCGGGTTGGCTGTCTGGGAGCAGTCGTTCTGGGGGGAACGCCACCACGGCCGCGTTCCGAACTTTCGCCGTCCACTGATCCGACGTGGGCAGGGTCCTTGGGGTTGTGCCGGGCACTTCGGAGTCGATGCTCATCGGTTGCGCTTCTTCCTGCCGTGGAACGGAATCAAGATGGCTGCCGCAAAGACCAAGATCATCAGTGCGATCACAACGAGGTTGGCCACCGAGATCTGAATGAAACCCCAGTGCACATAGTGTCCGGGCCCGTTGAGATTGATGAGTGCACCGAGGAGAAGGGAAATCATCACACCGTGCTCTTCGTGCGGACGATCTCACTCGCCACCGGAGTGGTCAGTGCGCCGAGCTCCAGCACCAACCTGACGAGCAGATCGTCGAACGTGATCACGCCTGCAATTTCGCCTTCCTCGAGGACGGGAAGACGACGGACGCCAATGTCCCTCAGGACCTTGAACGCTTCCAAGATATCGGCCGATCCTTCGATGCTGGTCGGTTGTTCCGTCATAACGGACCTGACACTCGAGCGAAGGGGTTGCCCGGTCCCGACTCCTCGAATCACAATGTCCCGATCGGTGACGATTCCCTGCAATTCGTCGCCACTCACCACGAGTAGGGCACCCACTCCATGGCGGCCCATCAGACCGGCTGCTTCCTCGAGGGTGCATTCGGGAGGCACCGTGACTGGAGCCTTTTGTAGGCATTCCCTCACCTGCATGTCCGGCGTTCCTTTCTCACCTGATCTGACCCTTGTTCACGATGTGTGGACACCAGGGGGTTCTCCAGCCATTGTGCGGGCTCACGGAGCCGCGGTCTAGGGCCCAAGGTCATCTTCGCCCAACCGCTCGGTGTGGCGCGGGATGGTGAAATGCCACTGCACCGCAAGGCAGCTGAGCCCAGGATCCCGTGCTCGCTCAATCCTGATCCGGCTCGGCATGGTGGACGATGACGCGGCCGGTGACCCGGTCCGCCTTGATTCCGACCAGCGTATGGCGATCGCCGTCGGCCCACGTCTCGAGATCGAGTGACGCGAAGCGCTGATACTCTTCGGGATCGGTGATTCGACGTCCTCGTCCGGTCACCAACACGCTCCAGCCCTCGCTCAGAGCCTCATCGACGCGGTCGGTCTCGAAGCCAACGAAATGTTCCGTGTCGATTCGCTTCGCCTTTGATTCGTCCGTGCTGATGACAACTTCGCCATCGGTGAACTCGAAATTGACAGGCACCGCCATCGGCCCTCGGCCCGAGACCAGAAGGAGTCGTCCGACCCCCCCGTTCGCCAGGTGCACTTCACATTGCTCTTGGGTCAACTCTTCCAGCACAGGGTGACGACCTGCCCGGCCCCGGCCGGGCGGTCGGTCCACCTCACCGCCCAAGAGGACAAGAGGCGACGTGTCCAAGGCGTGAGCCATGAGCAGCATGGCCCCAGCGCTCAACGTGGCGTCCGAACTCCGTTCGAAGTAGCGGAGGTACTCGGGATCGATCCCGGAGCGACTGGCCAGCTCCTCCACGCTCATTCCGAGCTGGTTGCGACGGTGAGCGACCCGGCGGGCGAGGTCCCCGGGGAGCGGCCCGGTTCCACGTCCGTCTTTGGCGGCTTCGTCGCGGCCGGCGGTTTCTCGGTCTGCAGGATCGCTTGCCAGTGGTTTCGGGGGGCAATTCGTCATGGACCCATTGTGGGGCGTCCGCAGCGTCGTGCGCAGGGCCAAACGTCCCGATCCATCAGGGTCAGGGTTCCTGGGTCGTCACCGTCTGAGCAGATTGGAGGCCCGAACTGCACGCGGTCCGTGTCGCCCAGGGCTAGGCGTCGCGTCGTACCATCAGCCATCCGCCGATTCCGAGCGCCGCCGCCGCATACCCGCACAAGACCGCGAGGCCGACCCAGGGGCTGAAGGAGGGAATGAACCCCTGCTGAACGTGCGTCGTGACGGTGGTCATGGCGCTGCCGATCGTCGCCGGCTCGTATTTTCCGATCACGTCGCGGATTGATGAGGGAAGCGCCTGGGTGATCAGGGGCAGGATGAGGAAGACGCCCACGAAGGCGGAGATGGCGCCGGCAGTGTGCCGGATGATGGCGGCCAGGCCCAGGGAGAAGAGTCCCAAAACCGCAACGAAGAGACCACCACCGACCACGGCGGACAACACTCCGGGCTGACCGAGCGTTGCGTGCGGCGCTGATCCGCTGAGCAGCATCTGCCCGATGAAGAAGGACGCGAAGGACACCACCTCGCCCACGATCAATGCGACCGCAGCAAAGACGGCCGTCTTGGCCGCCAGGAAGAAGGGCCTATTGGGGACGGCCGCCAGGGTCGCACGGATGGTGCCCGTTCCGTACTCCGCGCTGATGACCAACACGCCCAAGATCCCAAGCGCCAATTCCCCGAACAAGAGGCCGGTAAGGCTCAGACTGGTGGGGTCGAAGGTCAGACGGTCGACCAGAGAGGCGTGACTCCACCTGCTTGCTTCGGTTGCTGTGGCCAGGATGCCGATTCCTATGGTGATGGCGACGGTGGCGACAAGGGTCCAGGTGGTTGAACGGACACTCCGCAACTTGGTCCATTCAGATCGGAGCACCCCACTCGGGCGGTAGTGCGGCGCCGCCGGCGCCGGGATGGTTGAGGTTATGAGGGTCATTGGTTGCTCACTTTCCTGCCGGCGCCAGCCGGTCGTCGGGATGTACGAGGTCGAGGTCGGCGGAGAAGCCACCCTCACCTCGGTACTCGATGCTGTCTTGGGTAAGTTCCATGAACGCCTCTTCAAGCGATGCCAACTGGGGTGAGAGTTCGTGAAGGGCCAACCGACGGTCGAAGGCAATGTCACCGATCTCCGACGCGCTGAGCCCCGACACGGAGAGAGATCCACTCTCTTCGACAACGACGCTCGCTCCAGCCGAACGCAACGCCTGACGGAAGTCCTCTGGCTGGGGCGTGCGAACTTGCACGAACTGCTGCGAGCTCTGGGCTATGAATTCGGCGACCGGCATCTCGGCGATCAGACGGCCACGCCCGATGACCACGAGATGATCAGCGGTCAGGGCCATCTCGCTCATGAGGTGACTGGATACAAAGACCGTTCGGCCCTCTTTGCCCAGACCCTTGAGCAGGTTGCGAACCCAACGGATACCTTCAGGATCGAGCCCATTGATGGGTTCGTCGAACAACAGCACACTGGGGTCTCCCAGGAGCGCCGCCGCGATGCCGAGGCGTTGGCCCATTCCGAGTGAGAAGGTGCCCACCCGCTTACGGGCCACGCTCGAGAGACCAACGATCTCGAGCACTTCGTCGACCCGTGATCGTGGTATGTCATTGGTCTGGGCCAGAAACCACAAGTGATGCAGCGCACTCCGCCCTGGGTGAATCGCCTTGGCCTCAAGGAGTGCACCGACCTCGCGCAGGGGCCAGGCCAGGTCGCCGTAGGCCCGACCGTTGATCTTGGCCTGTCCGGCATCCGGGTTGTCGAGTCCCATGATCATCCGCATCGTGGTCGACTTCCCGGACCCGTTCGGACCCAGAAAGCCGGTGATCTGTCCAGGCTTGACCTCAAATGACAAATCATCGACGGCCAGGGTGTCGCCATAGCGCTTGGTGATGCCGGTGACTTCGATCATCTGTCGCTCCTCAGTGCGTGGATTCGTGCCTGACTTGTGTGGGCAGAATCGCTCACACCTCTACATCCATGGTGACGCCACCTCCCGGTCATGTCGTCGCCCATGAGGACTCTTCGAGTCCCCGCCTGAGGTGTAGTTGCCGGCCTTTCGGCGGTTGCCGCGTACATCGCAGGATGTACGCGGCCGACGACCAGGGGGTGATGCGGGAGGGGGAGCAGCTGGGTAGCGTCAAGACATGGCGTTGCCTATCGGGGCCCCCGACCCTCGCCCTCCCTTTCTGCAACGGGTCACACCGCGTCAATGGTTGGCGATCGATCTTGGCTTGTCGGTGTTGTTCTTCCTGGGTGGCCTCGCCAGTCTCTTGGTGCACGATCACGGGAACCCTCATCCACAGCACGTCGAGCTCCTCGCTCTCGCGCTGTGTTTCGCCACGTTTCCCATCGCCGTCCGTCGGAGATACCCAATTCCGGTACTCATCGTGGTCACGGGCGCTCTGGCCATGGCCACGATGCTCGGCCAGAGTCTCGCCGGACTGCCGGTGGTTGCCCTGCCGCTCTACATCGTTGCCACGCATTACAATCGGCGAACCTCCTTCCTCGCCCTGTGCGCGGTCGAGCTGGCCCTCCTGTCATCGCTCGGAATTGCGGCCCTCTTGCGGCCGACGCGAGGGGACGTCACCTTCAGCATGTTCTTGGCCGGAGCGACGTGGTTTGTCGGCGACAGCGTTCGTGCGCGACGCACCTACATCTCGGGGCTCACGTTGCAAGCGGAACAGCGTCAACAGAGAGAGATCGAACTGGCCCAGCAGTCTGTTGCCGAGGAGCGTCTCCAGATCGCACGTGAGCTCCATGACATCGTCGCACACAGCCTCAGCGTCATCGCGATCCAGTCGGGGGTCGGCCGTCACGTGCTTGACATGCAACCCGAGGAAGCCCGTAATGCATTGGCCGCAGTCGAGATGACGAGCCGTTCCGCCCTCGAAGAGCTCCGTCGGGTCCTCAGCGTGTTACGAAGCGATGACTTCGGCGAGCCCAGCCTCGCTCCGGCTCCGGGTATCGGCGACCTTGATCAGCTGCTTGAACAATTCCGGGCGGCCGGGGTCGTGGTCAAGTTCGACCAGCGCGGCGAAGTGGTACAGCTTCCGCCAAGCATGGACCTCTCGGTCTATCGCATCGTCCAGGAGGCGCTCACCAACGTCACGAAGCACACGGCGGGGGCTCGGGCGAACGTTGACCTCCGCTTTGAGGACGGGGCCGTGGTCGTGGACGTCATCGACGACGGTGCCCCCCGACCCAACGGGATCCTCTCGATGCCGGAGGACGATGAAGAAGCCCGGGCGCATCACGGCATCATCGGCATGCGTGAGCGGGTCTCGGTCTTCGGGGGTTCCCTCAATGCCGGCCCCCGACAGGGGGGTGGATTCGAGGTTTGCGCCCGCCTACCGCTCCACCCGACGCCACAATGACCATCGGTGTGGTGGTGGTGGATGACCAAGCCCTGGTGCGAGGCGGCTTTCGTGTTCTGGTGGACTCCGCGAGCGATCTCGCCGTCCTTGGCGAAGCTTCCAATGGGGTGGAGGCGGTGGATCTGGTCGACGCCACCCACCCCGACGTGGTCCTGATGGACGTGCGGATGCCGGCAATGGACGGGATCGAAGCGACGCGCCGGATTCTCGGGTCGCATCATGGACGCCTGCCTCGCGTGTTGATCCTGACCACGTTCGACCTCGACGAGTATGTCTACGAGGCCCTACGCGCCGGCGCGAGCGGATTCATGTTGAAGGACACCCCGCCGGCCGACCTGTTGGCTGCGATCCGGGTCATCGCCGGAGGTGATGCGCTCTTGGCGCCGAGCGTGACCAGACGGCTGATCGCGGAATTTTCCAGCCGGGAGGCCAGGCCCCCTCGACCGACCGAGGTTCTCGATACGTTGACCGTTCGGGAACGCGAAGTCTTTGCCTGCGTCGCCAAGGGCATGTCAAACCAGGAATTGGCCGAAGAGCTGCATATGAGTGCGGCTACCGCGAAGACGCATGTCAGCCGCGTTCTCATGAAGCTGAATGCACGTGATCGGGCCCAGTTGGTGGTCATCGCCTATGAAACGGGATTTACGACTCCACGTTGAGGTCGTGCGGCTGCCGAGGGATGGAAGTAGATCCGGCGAGATGGCCATCGTCCACACGGCGATATTCGGCACGTTCGGCCTCCCTCCCCCAGACGAGAATCGATCTGGGCGGCAGCGACAATGCATGTGACCTGCCCGATCAAAGATGGGCTGGGTCAGGTAGTAGGGTGCGCTATCAGTCCACTTCGAACTCGGCGACGGGAACTTCGGGCGCTGAGCTTCTCGGATCATCCGGATGGGCGCGGCGATTCCGTTCTCCACATGCCCTCGGCCCGCCTCGTCTTGGGTCATGCAATGCCCATCGTGCTCGAGAGCGTGGTGGCCCCTGTCGCCGCCTACTACCTGGTGCTTCTGGTGGCAGGTTTTCGTGGAGCGCTGCTGGGCGCGTTGGTCTGGTCGTTGTCCGTCGTAATTCGCCGTCTCGTCCGCCATGAGCGGGTTTCGACCCTGCTCCTCGTCGGCACGGCACTGCTGATGATCCGGACGACAATCTCGTTCATCACCGGCAGCGAGTTCCTCTACTTCATTCAGCCCACCGCAAGTACGTTCCTGGCCTCGCTGGTTCTGGTCTGTTCAGCCCTGCTGGGTCGGCCGTTCACCCAACGGTTCACCCACGACTTTTGTCCTCTGGGGTCCGAACTTCTCGCCCGGTCCACGGTGCACCGATTCTTCGTTCGGGTCTCATTCCTGTGGGCGATTGCCATGTTCCTCAACGGGGCCGTCGTCCTGTGGCTTCTGCTTACCGCGCCCGCCAACGCCTTCCCAATCGAGCGCACCGGCATCTCTGTGTCGCTCACCGCGGGGGCGATCGCGCTGTCCATCTGGTGGTTCGTCCGGTCCATGCGCCGAGATGGCATCACTATCCGGTTTGGCGCAGATACTCGGATGGCCGCAGCGTCATCGACCTGACCATTGGAGTCGGCCCTACATCACGCGGAGGGCCAATGCCCGCGAGTCGGACCCATAGCCATAGGGCGCCGGTGAACGCCGTCCGAAGCTGAAGGTCGGGAAATTCTGCGCATGGGCAACTCGGGTGGCGGGCCCTCGCCGCCCACCGGCCTGTCGGGCGCGACCCGGCGCAGGGGCACGCGAAAGCCAGCGCGCCGGCCGTGGATGTTTCGGGAGTGTTACATGCTCCGCTTCGACAGCCGTTGAGCTTGCGCTGCCTATTGTCGTCCGGTCAATCTTCCAATGTGGAACTTCTGAGAGCGACCATCGCTACGACCGAGTGACGATGACAGCCTCAATCGCGCCCTCCCAGCCACAGCGCTTTCTCGATCCCCACCTGGGACAATTCAGCGCGCCCGACGAGGCCTGGGTGGACTTGTGAAGGTCCGTCCCGGGCCCTATCGGCCGGAACGGTTCGGGTTCGACCCGGCCATCTGCTGGGGTGTCCATCTCGGAGGCTGCGTCGAGATGGGTCCCGCCGAGGTGCACAAGCAGGTCCATTTGGCCGGTCATGCCCACACCAATCGCAGCTGTCAATGGAGGGGCTGGATCTGCATCATTGACCCGGCCGAAGCGTTCACCCGCCTGGGCAATCCCAGCCGCCTCCTGCTCCACGAATATGCCCACCTCATCTGCGGGGATGCAGTGGGACACGGCGCCGAGTGGAAGCTCGTCGTCGCCGAATTGGGCGCAGGCTCCGAAGCCAAGAGGTATGCGAGGGCGAAATGAGAACGGGTCGGTGAGCGCGCCCAATTTGGGTGGTGGCTCTGGCGGCGTGCCACCATCGGTCCGTGCGAGTCCATCGCAGTTTCGCCTTTGTCGATGTGTCGGGATTCACGGCCCTGACCGAACTCGAAGGTGACGAACATGCCGTCGATGTTCTCACCGCATTCCGGGCTCTCTTGCGCGACATTTGCGCTCGGCGGGCCGTGCGCATCGCCAAGTGGCTTGGTGACGGCGTCATGCTCGTTGGTGTCGAGACGCGACCATTGCTCGCAACCATCCTCGAGTTGCACCACGTTGTCTGCGTCGTCTCGAGCCCGGCCCAGACGGTCTCGATCCGTTCCGGCGTCACCTCGGGTCATGTCATCTTGATGGAGGGTGACGACTACATCGGACATTGTGTCAATGTCGCCGCTCGGCTGTGTGATCTTGCCGAGGCCGGCGAAGCGCTTGTGGCCCCCTCCGTGGTAGGCGAGCTGCCCCGCTGGGGCGTTGTCCTCGCGTGCAGGGACATTGCCCTGCGGGGGGTGGAGATGCCGGTTCCCGCATCGAGTATCGGCATGGCGGAGGTCGGGGCCGGTCGCTTCTGGGATCCCATCTGCGGCCTTCCACTGTCGACGGCGACGGCCGAAGAGGCGGCACAGGCGGCCGACGGCACTCCGGTCCTCTTCTGTTCGCCTGGGTGCCTCGACACCTGGCAACGCCGACCGATGAGTTCGAGCGCGCCAGTAGCCAGCCCACAATGAATGCAAATGTTTCAGGGATCCGATGCGTCGCCTATATCTCGGGGACTCTCGGTTCCCGCCACATCCGCCAGATCGGGGGACTGCCCCGCTTCGATGGCACTTTATCGATCACCTCGAAGCCGAAGCGGGCGTAGAGCGAGATGTTGCGCTCCTTCGATGACTCCAGGTAAGCGGGATCTCCCTCTTCATCGACGTGGGTGAGCGCCGCTCTCAACAACGCTGATCCAACTCCTTTGCCCTGGCGTTCGGGGGCGGTTCCCAGCGTGAACAGATACCAATGGCGATCGGTGGGATGCAGGTTCTCTACCTTGAACATGAGGCCGAGCGCGCCGATCGTATGTGGGCTCGTGAGAAACGGCGCCGTCGGGAGTAGTTTGAGTAGTTCCACCACCGCATGTCGATCTCGCCCCGGGGGACCCCATAATGCGGCTCCACTGAGATCTTCAGTGACGTACACGTGTCCGTGAGGTAGGTACTGGCGACGCAGTTGTGATGTGAAGAACGAATGCAATCCCAGCTGCCGGCGTCGGGCACCGGCGAACATGAAGCTGGCCACTGGATCGTCGTCGAAGGCTCGAACCAACATGTCGACGATGGCCGGGACGTCCGAGGAAGTAGCAGGTCGGACGGCGGGGGAGTCGGGTCGGGTGCTCACGCCGGGGAGGGTACCAACCTGTGTGGAGCTCCTTCGACTGCTTGCCCCTCCAGTGGCGCCACCGTTCTGATCATTGGATGGAGGCTGCACAGAGGTGGTCGAATGTCAACCTGCGGGCGTCTTCCTACCGCCACCGTCGACTACCGCCAAGATCTCGTCTCCCCAGCGTTCCAGCCGTATCGGCCCCATCCCCTTGCACCGGGCCAGTTCGGCGAGGGTTGTCGGTCGGCGAGCGGCGATGCCGACGAGTTCGGTGTCGTTGAGCACGACGTACGCCGGCAACTTGGCGTGCTTCGCCGTCTCGGACCGCCACTCGCGAAGTGCCCCTTCGGTCGCGTCCATGGAGGGATCGGAGCTTCCGCCCCCGCCCCCGCCCCCGCCCCCGCCCGGGGCGTCAAGGGTCATGGTTCGCCCCTGCACCTTGACATCCGATCCGAACGGCACGCGAAGCCGGGCACTGCTGACTCGAACCACGGCCGCTGAGTCGGTGAGCTCGACGACTGTCCCGGTGTGGCCGCCGTACTCGATCACCAGGCCCACCGTGGCGGCCATACCGGGGGTCGTGAGCCCGGTTCGGCGTGAGGCCCGTGCACCGCGCCGTTTCCCGGGTCCGTGCGTTCCGGACGGAGCCCCGTGATTCCTCTTGGGGGTGGTTGGTCGAATCAGGTCCTTGGGATCGGGGCGCCGGTTCTGCCTGCTGACGACTGCTCTCGGGTTGCGAGGTCCTGTTCCGTCGAGCTCGGCCAGGAAAGGAGAGGGACTCTCCGCAGCGCCCAGAATCAGCACCTGGCGTTTCGCACGAGTCAGCGCGACATGGAAGACCCGTCGTTCCCCTTCCTCGTCCTCGCTCAGTCGGTGCGGGAGCAGTCCCTGGGAGGCGCCGTAGACGATCACGTGCGCCCACTCCCGACCCTTGATCTTGTGGATCGTGGACAGGAGCACCGCGGGTCCGTCTCCCGGTCGGCGTCCGAGCACCTCTCGGAGCCACGGTTCGAAGGTGGCAACGTCGGGGTGAAGGGAGGCTACCGATTCGAGGGCCAGCAGGTCGTCCGCGTGGGTGGACCTGTCTGCTTCCCGCCGGGAGGAGTCAAGTACGTCCATGGTGTCACCGAGACCCACCTCGACTCGGATCGTGCCCAATGCCGTCGCCGCTGAATTTTGGCACGCTGCCGCGACAGATTCGACGGCGTCGGCGTAGGCCGACAGCTTGGCAACGTCTCGCCCCGAGAGTCGACTCGCGAGACGTCTCAGATCCGCAAGGGAGGTCGTGCTTCTTCCGGTGGCCATCTCGACGACATTGGGGGCGATCCCTCGAGACGGTCGGCGGATCGTCTGCACGACATCGTCGCGGGAAAGCGCATGTGGGGCGCGACCCATCCGCAGGTAGGCAAGGGCGGTCCGGGTGCCCGTTCGCTGCAGCACTTGAGGGCCGAGAGGGGTGGTGCACGGAATGCCGGCCTCTGTGAAGGCGACCTGGAGCGGCAACAGGGTCGAATTGACCCTGGCCAGAAGAGCGATGTCCTGGAGATCGACTCCACCGGCCCTCCACGCCGAAACGGCGGCCAGCGCGTGTGCGGGAAGTTGTTCGGTTGGCGCGCTGACAATGGAAACTGAGCCTCGACCTCGGAGGGGTGGGTCGAACTCGGGCAGGTCGTCGCTTCGCCCGGGAGGAGTTTTGATCGTCTTCTTTATGCGCTCCCGGTTGTAGGACAGCAGATTGGTCGCGGCGGCGACGACCTGGGGCGGACACCGGTAGTTGACCTCGAGGGCATGCTCTCGCGCGCCGGGGAAGTACGCGGGGTAATTGATCAGGTACTCGGGCGTTGCCCCGGAGTAGCCGTAGATGACCTGGTCGTCGTCGCCGACGCCGAAGCAATTGTACGTCGGGGCACACAGGAGCCGGATGAGAAGCAGGTGGGCCGCGTTCAGGTCTTGGAACTCGTCCACCAGGAGATGCCGGCACCGGCTCTGTGCAGAGGCTCGGGCATCGGAGTCAGACAGCAGGATCTCGATCGCCCGATAGATCTGCTCGTCGAAGTCGACGGCGCCGGCCTCGGCCAGCGCTCTTCGATACCTCTCGAACCCCGCAGCGAGTCCCTGTGCATCGGGAATCTGCTCCTCCACCACCGCCGGAGCGGTGAGGCCGAGGCGAAGGGCGGAGAGCGCGTCGATGTAGGGGAGGACGCTGTCGGTGTTGGCCTGGCGTGGGACCTCGAAGACCTCCTTGACCAGATCCCGAACCTCGGACTCCGCGTAGACCTTCAGCCGACCCCGGCCAGCGTGCTCGTTGCAGATGGAGAGACCGACGCTGTTGAGCGTCCGGATGTGTGGTCCGTTGGACGTCACCAGCCGGCCACAGCGTTCCCGCATCTGATCAGCCGCCTTCGTGTTGAACGCGAGGGCGGTCACGGTCGTCGGGTGCACACCTCGAATGTCGATCAAGTGGCGAAGACGCTCGGTAAGGACCCGGGTCTTTCCCGAGCCCGCTGGAGCGATCACCCTCGCTGCGCCCGTGGCATGGCTGACGGCTGCCATCTGGTCCGGGGCAAGATCGGCCGCGGGCGGCCGGAAGCCGATTGGGGTGAGGGATCTGGCCTCGGTGTTCCAGCGGTGCAGCACGCCGGTGCCACAGCTGAGAGGTGGGGGGCCGAAGGGCCCTCCGTCGACGTACAGGGACGTGCCATCGCCGAGCACGACGTCTGCCGGGCCCGCTTCGGTCACGCCCTCCGCGCCGAGAAGTCGGGCGGCCTTGCGCCCGTGCCACCAGATCGGGTCCCCACTTCGGCCGTCGTAGTTGTTTGCCCAGACCAAGAACTGAAGGCGTTCGCGGGAGAACTCGAAACCAGGGCTCAGCTCATGGACCGGCCGACGACACACCTCGGTTGTGCGCAGGTCCCCGGGGTCAACAGCCAACTCGACCACCACCGGCCGGCGATCGAACCAGGCACTCTGGAACGCCGCCACGGAGTCGGCCGGATCGGCCAGGGCGTCGTCGTCCACCAGGAGCCTGGGGCATCCCTGCCAGGGCTCAAGAGGTGCTTGCCCCGGCAGGACGACGACCCCGCGACCGAGTTCGAGCGGCCCTGGGATTGCCATCAGGCCAAGGTAGTAGCCGGGTGCGTCACCGATTGAGGCGTCCGGCCGCCCAGCGGGACGGCCCCCGGCTCACGTCCGCATCAGCCCGTGGCTGTGGCTGTGGCCGTGCCCGGGATGTCCGTTCCGCAGAAGGGCTGGCTCGAGGCGGCGACGAACCCGCTCTTCTGAGCGATCATGTACCACCCGCACGACTTCGCCAGGTCATGCCCGAAGGCGGTCGAGTAGTTGATCGTCTCGGGCAGGAGCCCGTTGCCGTTGTAGCTCTTCAGGTTGCGCAGGGCCTTGATCACGCCGGCATGGGTGGGATTGGGGCCGGCCAATTGCAGGCCCTTGATCATGAGATCGGCACCGAGCCACGATTCGTACTGGCTGAATGACGGGAACTCGCTGCTCGTGAAGTGCGCGTACTTCTCCAAGGCCGACTGCATCTGCTTGGTGCCGGCGTTCGGCAACGCGAACGGGCGGAACGTAGTCACGAAGTAGCCACCCTGCACGGATTTCCAGGCGGGGGTTCCGATGACGCCGGGCTCGTACCCGGTCGGGAAGACCATGACCTTCGGTTTGACGCCCTCCTGGCGCAGCGCGGTCGCCAGGGCGTCGTTCGAGTTGTCGTCGAGGCCGGCGTAGTAGGCGTTACAGCCCTTCTGCTTGGCCACCAGAGCCGGTGTCGTCATGGCCACGGAGCCGAACGGGATGGATGTGTCCAGCACCCCCTCCTTGCCCCCGGCATGTGTGAAGGAGTCCACCGTGCCGATGGCGGACCGGGAGGATGAAGGCGAGATCGAGTACCCGTACGAGCAGATGGTGGTTCCACCGTGGGCCTTCATGAACGCCCCGATGGCCGTGTTGACCGGATACTTGGGGTTCACGCTCCCGACGTCGGACGCGAACATGTTGGTGAAGGGCGGCGTGCCCCACTCCGGGCCGTCGAAGAACCCGCCGGTGACCGGCACGCCCTGTTGGTTCGGCGTCTTGTCGGCGAGGAAGAAGAGCGGGCTGTCCGACACGATGCCGATGGCGCCCCGCGAGAGGGCGTCCTGGACCGCCGTCGCGATCTCCGTGGGACTGGTCTGGTCGTCGAGGACGACCCCCTTTATCTGATGACCGTTCACCCCGCCTTGGGCGTTCTGGAGGGCGACGCGCGCGTTGAACCCCGCCGCAGCCTGGCTGAACTCAGCCGAGCCTTCACCGGTCAGCGAGGTGATCATGACAATGGTCAAGGGCGACTTGGATGAGGCTGCGCCGGCGGTGCCAGCGGCCAGACTCGTGAAGCCTGCCGCCGCCGTGATCGCGAGTGCCGCCAGCCCCGACCTGACCAGTCGCTTGTTCGAGGTATCACTCATGATGCTGTTTCCCTCCCCCACAAGGCGCATGACCCCCGTCAGCGCCCCATAGGCATACACGCCCGACGCCGGCCATGTCAGTCAGGCCCCTGCTACCTGGGCCAACGCGTCCGCCGTCTGTTCGGGCTCGGTGATCATCAGGTCCGTCCCGTATCGATGTCGCGGAGTTCGAAGCATGGCCACGGGCGGAGCCACACAGGGGTAGAACCGAAGGTCACGGATATTGACGCGCAGTCCAAACGCACTACGCTCACAGCGTTGCCAGAGGTGTCAGTCCTCGTCGCTGGCGGCCCGACATCGCTGGGGGCGGACGCTTCCGGTCAGACGAGATGCCGAGGTAGTCATGGCCAAGAGAATGCGGAGGTAATCATGGCCAAGAGAATTGTCGATTTTCCGGTGTTCGACGCCGACAACCATATGTACGAGAAGACGGACGCCTTCACGAAGTTCCTGCCGCCCGAGTACGCCGGCCTGATCAAGTATGTGGAGGTCAACGGCCGCACGAAGATCGCGGTACGCAACGTCATATCCGAGTACATTCCGAACCCCACGTTCAACGTGGTGGGCCGGCCGGGCGCGTCGGAGGCGTTCTTCAAGGAGGGCAACCCCGAGGGGAAGTCCCGCCGAGAGCTGATGGGCGACCCGATCCGCTCGCCCGAGGCCTTCTTCTCACCCGAGCCCCGCCTGGCGCTCATGGACGAGCTCGGCATCGACCGTGCGCTCATGTGGCCGACGCTGGCCAGCTTGCTCGAGGAGCGGCTGAGCACGGACCCGAAGGCCACGCATGTCGTCGTGCACGCGCTGAACCAGTGGATGCACGAGCACTGGACCTTCAACTACGAGAACCGCATCTTTCCCACACCGGTCGTCACGCTGCCCATCGTCAACGAGGCGATCAAGGAACTCGAGTGGGTCGTCGAGCGCGGGGCGAGGATCATCCTCATCCGTCCGGCGCCGGTGCCGGGGTACCAGGGCAACCGGTCCTTGGCGCTCCCCGAATTCGACCCCTTCTGGCAGCGGGTCACGGAGCTCGACATCACCGTCGGCCTCCACGCGTCCGATGACGGGTTGACGCGCTACTACAACCAGTGGGAGGGAAAGCCGGAAGGGGAGCACCTCCCCTTTGCCGGCAAGTCGGCCTTCATGGACATCATGCACACGCAGGGCCGAGGGATCTTCGACACGGTGGCGTCCCTCATCGGTCACGGTCTCCTGACCCGGTTCCCCACCCTACGCATCCTGCCCGTGGAGAACGGGTCCGCCTGGGTGCGGCCGTTCATCGAGGCGATCGGCCACTCCTACGCGCACGAGCCGGGACTCTATGACGAGGACCCCCTCATGGTGCTCAAGCGCAACATCTGGATCCACCCCTTCCACGAGGAGGACCCGCGCGGGCTCATCGACCTGGTGGGCGTGGACCGGGTCGTCTTCGGATCCGATTATCCGCACATCGAAGGGATGTCCGAGCCGCTCTCCTACGTCGACGAGCTCGAGGGCCTGACCCACGACGAGGTGGCTCGGGTGATGGGTGGCAACCTGGCCGAAGCCATGAAGGTGCCCTTCGCCGCCTGAGCGGGAGCGGCCCGGTCAGGCGACGGGGACGAACAGGCGCGTCGTAGCCGTCGCGCACAGCCGGTTGTCGTTCCCCGCGTCGCGGACCTCCACGCGGCCCAGGCCGTCGCGCTCGAGGGCCGTCGCCACCACCGGCCCGTTGCGCGCCGGCTGCAGGTAGCGCAAGGCCAGCGACGAGAGAGTGGCACCGGGCGCCAGCGAAAGCACGGCTTCTTCCGCCGTCAGCGCCAGGAGGCCGCCGTTGATCGTGTTCGACGCGTTGAGGGCATCGTCCGAGTGGGGGAGAAGGGCAACGCCGGGCTCGCGGCGCTCACAGCCGGCCCGCTCGGCGAAGGGGACGGTCAGGCGGGTGCCCTCCGGGAGGAGGACGTCCACACCGGTCCGGGTCGTGATCGTCACGTTCCGGTCGGGGGCCGCCATGAAGGACGCCGCCGCGAAGGCGAACGGCTCGCCGTCCCCACCGGTGAAGTCTACGCCCACCACGATGACGGAACGACCGGCCTTGAGGTTCGACGCCGTTCCGATCACCGTGCCCGAGACCGGTGGCGGCCCGTACAGGTGCACGTCGAGGTCCAGGGTCACCGGGACCCTCGGGCCGATCGTGTCGATGGCGAGCAGGCCGCACAGGGTGTCAGCCCAGATCGCCAGGATGGAGGCACGCAAGTGGGAGGTCCCGGGCACGCACATCTCGGGGACGACGGTCGCCGACCCGATCAGCTGGTCCCCGGCCCGCCGCACCTGCCACCCGAGGTCCCGCAGCACGTGGTTCCTCGCCCGGGCGTCCGTGTCACTGTCGACCGAAGTCGCCATCTGTCCTCCAAGTCGTCCCGGACCACCTCGGTGCAGGCCGGCCGGGCGCAATGTATTACCTTCGATGTCGACGTCAAAATCTGGCGAACACGATGGTGGGGCGGTCGAGTTGCTACGGTGGCGGACCGTCGCGAGACCGCGCCGGGACCGAGTAGCGAGTCGGAACCGGCTACCTAATTCGAGAAGGACGTTGTGAACGTGCCGCACGTGATCCTGGGTGACCTCTCCGCATCCTCCGAGAACCTGGCTCTGTTGATCGCCCGCGTGGTGGTCGGTGCTGTGTTTCTCGCCCACGGCATCAATCACATCTACGGGGGCGGCAAAATAGAGGGTACGGGCCGCTGGTTCGAGTCGCTGGGTATGCGCCCCGGGATCCTGCACGCCTGGATGGCCAGCCTGGTCGAGGTTGGCGCCGGGGCCCTGCTCGTGCTGGGCCTGCTGACGCCCGTCGCCGCCGCGGGCGTGGTGGGGGTGATGTTGGTGGCCTGGATCACCAACCATCTGAAGAACGGATTCTTCATATTCCGCCCCGGCGAGGGCTGGGAGTACGTCATGGTCCTCACGGCCATGGGCGTGGTGATCGGGACCATCGGGCCCGGTCAATGGAGCATCGACGGCCACGTGAGCGCACTGCAGAACCTCTGGGGTTGGCCCGGCTTCGCCATTGCGCTCGGCGCCGGCGGCCTCGGTGCGGCCGGGCTGCTCGGTGTGTACTGGCGCCCCGACAAGCCGGACCCGGACAAGTCCTGAGCCGTTGGGCCGGCCGCTGACGCGGACGGCCGGCATGACGTAACTCAGAGGCGCCCGGAGTTGCCGGAGCGGGCGCGGATCATGGCGTCCTGCACGAAGGACGCGGCCAGTTGGCCGTCGCCGCGGAAGATGTCGCCCCTCCCGTAGCTGCGACCGTGTCCCGCGTACGAGCTCCGCTGCTGGAGCAGGTGCCACTCCGACGCCGGGCAGGGCTCGTGGTAGGTGAGCGTATGGCTCAGCACGCCGGTCGACAGGGTCCGGTGTGCCTGAGCCTGGCCGACGCCGGCATGGGGCCGCATGGCGGTCCCGATGAGGAAGCCGTCCGTCGAGTAGGCCACGAGGGCCTGGTCGATGGCCGGATCGTCCGGAGCGCCGGCGAAGCGGATCCACACATCGAGATCGGGCGGGCCCACTTCGTCGGGGTCGCTCAGGTCGACGTTGCCGACCACACCGATCTCCCAGACCCCCTCGCCCCGCACGGTGCCGGCGACGTCGTCGGGGGTCGAGTCCGGCCGCATCGTGTCGGCATGCCGGATGAGGTCGTCTTCGAACGCGCTCAGGAGAATCAGCGAACGGGTGCAGAGCCGGTCAGCCTGGCTGATCGTCACCGTGCTGCTGGCCACCGAGCGCCCACTGTGCATTCGGTCCACCGAGATCTCGAGGGCGGCCTCCGGCGACGCACCGCGGGCGAAGACGGTGTGGATGGTCTTCACCGCCTTGTCCTCCTGGCCCGTCAAGGCGGCGATCACCGACTGTGCGAGAAGCTGGCCGCCGAAGACCACGCCGTGCTCGGACTCGAGATTGGTGGCGCGGTACTGGTCGGCGCCCACGGACTCGAGCGTCAGTGCGCCGAGGAACGCGTCCATGGTGAACATCGGGCGGGCCTCCTTCTCCTCAGGGGGCCGGTGACCCCGGGTTCCCGGATCTTGTCGCGGCCTTCGGTGATCGCCCAACCTCGGGACCGAGACCCGGCGCCCCGCGAGGCTGGCCGGCACCGGCAGGACCCGAAACGAGGGGATCATACAGGGATTTTTGACGACGACGTCAAAGTCAGATACCCTCCGACGAGTGGCCTCCTAGGCACGCGCGCCCGCAGGTGATTCCTTGGCACGGACCGGTGCAGCAGGCCGGTGACCAGCAAATTCGCAACGAGTGAGCAAGGGGAGGACCATACCGTGGCCGACGCAGTGCAGGTGCATCCCGAGCAGCGGATGCTGATCGACGGCAAGCTGGTCGAGGCCGACTCAGGCAAGACCTTCGACAATGTCAACCCGGCTACCGAGGAGCTCCTCGGCCAGGTGGCGGACGGCTCGTCGGCCCAGATGCACCAGGCGATCGACGCCGCCCGCCGGGCCTTCGACGGGACCGACTGGTCCACCAACCACGCCTTCCGCAAGAAATGCCTCGAGCAGCTGCACGAGGCTTTGCAGGCCGAGCAGGAGGACCTGCGCGAGCAGCTCATCCTCGAGGTGGGCTGCCCCCGCATGACCACGAACGGCCCGCAGCTCGACGCCCCGCTCTCCGAGGCGCTGGCGTGGCCGGCCAAGCTCATCGAGGAGTTCGATTGGGAGACCGTGCTGCCCGACGCCACCAATATCCAGGGGTCGGTTGACTCCCGGCGGATCTGGCGCGAGCCCGTGGGCGTGGTGGGCGCCATCGTGCCGTGGAACTTCCCCTTCGAAGTGACCTCGCACAAGCTGGGGCAGGCGCTGGCTACCGGCAACACGGTCGTCCTGAAGCCGGCGCCGGACACGCCGTGGAATGCCACCTTCCTGGGCCGACTGATCGCCGAGAAGACCGACATCCCGGCGGGCGTGGTCAACGTCGTGACGTCATCTGACCACCTGATCGGCGAGGAGCTCACACTCTCGCCCAAGGTCGACATGATCTCGTTCACCGGCTCGACGGCCGTGGGACAGCGCATCACGGAGAAGGGCGCCGCCACCATGAAGCGCAGCTTTCTGGAGCTGGGCGGCAAGTCGGCGACGATCGTCCTGGAAGACGCCGATCTCGGCCTGGCCACGCTCATGGGGATGGGCGCCTGCTTCCACGCCGGGCAGGGTTGTGCCATCCAGACCCGGATGCTGCTGCCCCGATCCCGTTATGAGGAAGGGGTGGAGATGCTCAAGGGTCTCTTTGCCGCCGTGCCCTTCGGCGATCCCCAGCGCCCCGACGTGATCATGGGTCCGGTCATCTCGGCCACGCAGCGTGAGCGCGTGCTCGGTCTGATCGAGAAGGGGAAGGCCGAGGGCGCCACTCTGGCCGTCGGCGGCGGCCGTCCCTCGGGCGACGAGTTCGCCAAGGGTTGGTGGGTCGAGCCGACGCTCTTCACCGACGTCGACAACGCCATGACGATCGCCCAGCAGGAGATCTTCGGCCCGGTACTGGTCGTCATCCCCTTCGAGGACGAGGACGACGCGGTCCGCATCGCCAACGACTCCAAGTACGGGCTGTCGGGCGGGGTCTTCTCGGGATCGGTCGAGCACTCGCTCGCCGTCGCCCGGCGGGTCCGGACCGGCGGCCTCAGCATCAACGGCGGGGCCCCCTACGGGCCGGACCTCCCGTTCGGCGGCTACAAGCACAGCGGCATCGGGCGGCAGAACGGCATCGCGGGGTTCGAGCAGTATCTCGAGGTCAAGTCCCTGGCCTGGCCGGCCGCCTGAGCACGAGTGCGCCCAGCATGACCGTCACGAGCACCGGGGATGCCTACGACGACGCCTACGACGACCCCTACCACTTCGGGCGCACACGCAGCAGGGAGAGGAGCACGAGGTGAACCTCGACGACATGATCTTGGTCAGCATCGATGACCACATGATTGAGCCCCCGCACATGTTCGAGAACCACGTCCCGAAGAAGTGGCTCAGCGACGCGCCGAAGGTCGTCCACGAGGACGGCATCGACCAGTGGGTGTTCCAGGGCGAGAGGACCAGCACGTCCTTCGGAATGGCCGCGACGGTGGGCTGGCCCTCCGAGGAGTGGGGCTTCAACCCCGGCACCTACACCGAACTGCGGCCCGGCTGTTTCGATGTGCACGAGCGCGTGCGCGACATGAATGCCAACGGAGTCCTGGGCTCCATGTGCTTCCCGACCATGGCCGGGTGGAACGCCCGGACGTTCGCCGAGTCACGTGACAAGGAGATCGCCCTCGTCATGCTCCAGGCCTACAACGACTGGGCCATCGACGAGTGGTGCGGGGAATATCCGGGACGCTTCATCCCACTGGGCATCGTGCCCATGTGGGACGTCGATGCCGCCGTCGCCGAGGTCCGCCGCATCGCCAAGAAGGGCTGCCGATCCATCAGCTTCCTCGAGACCCCGCACGTCCAGGGTTTCCCGAGCTTCCTCTCGGGCTACTGGGACCCGATGCTTGCCGCGCTGAGTGAGGAGAACATGGTGCTGTCCCTCCACATCGGAGCGGGCTTCGCCGTGATTCAGCGCCCCGAGGAGGCGCCGGTCGACCACCTCATGGTGCTGGCCTGCCAGATCAGCGCCATCACAGCGCAGGACCTGTTGTTCGGCCCCACCCTTCGGCGGTTCCCCGATTTGAGGGTAGCCCTGTCCGAGGGGGGTATCGGCTGGATTCCCTTCTACTTCGACCGCATCGACCGCCACTTCATGAACCAGGAGTGGCTGCACAGCGACTTCGGCGGGAAGCTGCCGTCGGAGGTCTTCCGTCAGCACATCCTGGCCTGCTACATCACCGATCCGTCGGGGCTGCTGTTGCGGGACCGCATCGGCATCGACAACATCGCCTGGGAGTGCGACTACCCGCACACCGACACCACGTGGCCCGAGTCCCCCGAGTTCACCTGGAAGGAGTTGCAGGACGCTGGGTGTCGCGAGGACGAGATCCACAAGATCACATGGGAGAACGCCTGCCGCTTCTACGGCTGGGACCCGTTCGCACACACCACGAAGGAGCAGGCCACGGTGGGCGCCCTGCGCGGTACCGCACGCGACGTCGACGTGACCCGCATGTCACGCGACGAGTGGCGGGCCCGCAACGAGGCGGCCGGCATCGGCGTCGTGCGCGTGGCCTGACGTCAGGCCGCTCTGCCGGCTGCGCAATTCCTCCGGGCCACCACCGCTCGCTTCCCGAGCGGGAGCAGGTGCCGCCCGACGCGGTCCGTGCCCTGCGCAACGACGCGACCGAATGTGACCTCCCGCCGGTACTACGAGGCCTGTGGCGAGCGGTCGACCGAGTCGGCCGACCCCGCCGCCCCGGTGGCGCCAGGCTCGGGTAGACCCAGCGCGTTGACGAAGACACGGGTCAGCTGCTCGACCCCTACGTCGAAGTCACAATCAAGCAAATTCTGCACGAACCACATCTCGGGGAAGCGGTAGGACATGGCCCCCAGTGCGGCGGCGGCGACCACCGGATCGAGCCGCTCGTCCGCCAGGCCGTGGCGCTGCAGCCGGCTGATGGAGTCTGCGATCTGTGTCGATGCCGCGCGATGCCGCTGAAAACGGAATTCACGGAGCTCGTCATCGAAGCGCGCTACCTGTTCGATCACACCCATGATGCGGGCCTCTTCCCGGTAGCTCTCGAGGTGGCGCCGAATGGCCTCGTGAATCCGCTCGAACGGGGGAGCCGTCGACGAGGAGTCGAGGACGACGCTGTAGAGCGGCGCGCTCGAGGCGCTCTTCCACTTCTGCGGCCACCTCCCGGAACACCTCTTCCTTTGATTCAAAGTAGTGGTAGAAGGAACCGTGGGAGAGGCCGGCCTGCTCCGCGATGTCGGAGATGCGGGCGTCCAGGAAACCGTCGTGCTCGAAGACCTCCTTGGCCGCGTCGACGAGCCGGGCGCGGGTCTCAATGCCCTTACGGGAGCGGGGACCGCTGGCCTTGTCGCCAGCGAGGGATGGTGTCGTCGACACGCCCGCCTCCTTTCGTGAGGGTTCGAGGGGAACGGCATCAATGTAGCGTCGTCGTCCGGCTCGATTGGGCGACGGAACGAGGGCCGCAGACGGTCAGCGTGAGTTCGCTACAGAAGGAGCACGCCGGAGCGAGTGTGGTCGCCGGAGTGATCACTGCCCTCTCGCCCCGTCGACCTGGCGCTCGCCGGCACCATGTCGAAGCGGCAGGACCTTCCTGGGTGAACCCGAACCCGGGGGTACGGTCTTCGAGAGCCGCCCGCGGTGCGGGTTCGGAGAATCCAAATGGAAGACCGCACCGCCGATCATGTCGGCGCTGAAGGACAAGGTGCGCGCGGATCAGTGACGTCACGGCATCGGCCGCCCTTCTCCTCCGTCCCGTGGCGTCTGATCGACCGGGCCGAGTGATGACGAAAGGTGAGCAGGCGCGAGCCCAGCGATCGCTCGACTCGAATGGTGTGCCTTCAATTCCCGGTTCCGGGAGCGAATACTCCACCATGCATCGTTTGGCCTCCCTCGTTAGTATCTGCATCGACGTCGATGTCAGAAACGACCCGGCGGAACGGACGGCAAGAAGGGGTGGGTCCCGCTCGATGCTGCAATTCGTGATTGCCGGGTTGGTGCTGGGGGGCATCTACGCCATCGCCTCCGCCGGTCTGGTGATCACCTACACGTCGTCGGGCATTTTGAACTTCGCCTTCGGTGCGATCGCCTTCTTCATCGCGCGCTTCTACTACTACCTCCACACCCAGCAGAACTGGTCCATCCTCCTGGCTGCCGTGGTCTCCATCCTGATCGCCTCGCCCGCACTCGGCATCTTCCTCTACGCGGTCCTCTTCCGCCATCTGCGGCTCTCGTCGCCGTTGATCAAGGTCGTCGCCACCATCGGACTGCTCGTCGCCATCCCGTCCCTGGCGACGTTGATCTTCGGCAACCAGGCCATCCAACAGGCGCCGGGACTCGCGCCCCAACCCGTGCACGTGTTCCAGTTCCTCGGTGTGCCGGTGACGCTCGACCAGGTGATCGTCTACGTCTGCGTCGTGCTGACGGTCGTGGTGGGCGCGGTCGTGCTCCGCTACACCGAGGTAGGTCTGAAGGTGCGCGCCATGGTCGACTCGCCGGCGATGACGGACCTCTCCGGGACCAGCCCGACGGCCGTCTCCGTCGGGGTCTGGGCGGTCAGCACCTTCTTCGCCGGGTTGTGCGGCGTGCTCGCCGCCCCGATCATCGGACTCGACGCCGTACAGTTCACCATCCTGATCGCCGCCTCGTTCGCGGCGGTCATCGCGGCGAATCTGCGCAACCTCCCGGTGGCCGTGGTGGTCGGGCTGCTGATGGGGGTGGCGACCTCCCTCATTCAGCGCTACCTTCCTCCGGCCAGCCAGTGGACGGCGGAGATCATCGACGCCGTGCCGTTCATCGTCATCGCCCTCTTCCTCATCTACAGCCTGGTCCGCCGCGGCCGGGTGGGGGAGTCCGGGGGGTGGGGCGGCGCGCTCGACCGTGCGATCACGCCGCAGGGTGAGAGCCGGCTGGCCGGCTCCACGAGCAGCGTGATCGAAACTGCGTCGTTGGGGTTCCTGGGCAAGTACGGAGGTCCGCTTCTGCTGATCGTCGCGGTCGGGGTGTTGCCGGCCATCGTGAGTGGCTACTGGGTCGCCCTGTTCGCCTCTGCGTTTGCCTACGCCGTGATCTTCCTCTCCTGGACAATCGTCACGGGTGAGGGGGGCATGCTCTGGCTCTGTCAGATCACGTTCGCCGGTGTCGGGGCATTGACGACGGCCGAGCTCGCCAACAACCACGGCTGGCCCGTGCTGGCCGCTGCCCTCGCCGGGGGTCTCATCGCGGCCGCCATGGGTGCGCTCGTCGGTTTTCTCAGCATCCGGCTCGGCGATCTTTATGTGGCCCTGGTGACGCTGACGTTCGGCCTCCTCATGGAGAATCTGGTCTTCACCCTGCCCAGCTTCGTGAACCAGGGCATCGGGTTGACCCTCAACCGGCCCGGCTTCGCCGGCTCGGATCTTTCCTATACCTACCTGTGTCTCGTTGTGTTCGTGATCATCGCTCTGTTCATTGTGAACCTGCGACGCTCGACCACGGGTCTCGCGCTCAACGCGGCGCGTTGGAGCGATGCCGGGGCCAGGACATCGGGTATCAGCGTGGTGCAGATGAAGGTGATCGCCGGGACCCTGGCGGCGCTCATCGCCGGAATCGGGGGAGCGTTGCTGGCCATGGCGCAGTCGACGTTCCAGCCCAGCGAGTTCACCACGTTCGCCGGCGTCGTGTGGCTCGCGGTCCTGGTGACCATCGGCATCCGCTCGAATGCGGCGGCCTTGATCGCGGGCCTGGCCTTCGTGTTCCCGCCCGCCCTCGCGCAGTACTACCTGTCCTCGTGGACTTGGGTGCCCAATGTCCTGCCCGTCCTCTTCGGCTTCGGGGCGATCTCGGCGGCGAGGTATCCCGACGGGGTGCTGGCCGAGCAGAGCCGCCGAATCCGTCGATTGGTGCTGCGGCTCAAGCCCGCCAACCCGGGCGATCAGGCGTCCACCGACGAAATGAGCCTGGCCTCGGGCGGCACGGGGACGATGGACGGTGCGCCGAGAGTGGTCGAGGGTGTCTCGTGACGACGGTGCCCACCGCCACCAACGGGAGGCCTGCGGAGTCCTCCGGTCCGACGACCATGGCGCTCGAGGCCGCCGGCGTCACCGTCCGCTTCGGGGGGCTGACGGCGCTCTCCGACGTTTCCATCGAGGTCGAGCCAGGCCGGATCGCCGGCCTCGTCGGTCCGAACGGCGCCGGGAAGTCGACGCTGCTGGGCGTGCTGTCCGGGTTGCTGCGACCGAATTCGGGTCGGGTCCAGCTGAACGGGGAGGATGTCACGAGCGCGTCGCCTCGCGCCCGGGCTCGCATGGGCCTGGCGCGGACCTTCCAGCAGCCGGAGCTCTTCATGGGTCTGACGGTTCGAGAACATCTGGTCCTCGCCTACCGGGCCCGGGTGGCGCGGGTGCGTCTGTGGCGCGACATGTTCGATCCCCGCTCCTTGTTGCCGCCGCCTTCGGTCGAGAACGAGCGGGTCGACGGGATCCTGGCGTTGCTGCGGCTGACAAGGGTGGGCAGCGCCCCCGTTGCGGCGCTGCCACTCGGCGTCGTCCGCCTGGTCGAGGTCGGACGGGCCCTGGCCAGCGATCCCCGGGTGCTCTTGCTCGATGAGCCCCTGTCCGGGCTCGACATGAAGGCCTCGGAGAATCTCCTCGCGGTCTTCGCCCAGATCGTCGAACAGGCGGAGAAACCGCTGTCGCTGATCATCGTCGAGCACGACGTTGCCGCTGTCCTGGCGCTGTCACATTCGGTATTCGTGCTCGATTTCGGAGAGCGCATTGCGGTCGGCACACCGGAGCAGATCCGCAACGATCCTGCAGTCCGGGACGCCTACCTGGGCGACAGCGAACCCCAAGGGCGCACGACGACCGGCGCGGAGAGGCCGACAATTGAACCGGAGCCGAGGAAAGAGCCGGAGCCCTCGTGACCGACCCCATACTCGAGGTCCGCGATCTCGACGTGCGTTACGGCGCATCGCAGGCGCTCTTCGGCGTCTCGGTTGCCGTGCCGCCCGGCGCGGTCGTCGCCGTGCTCGGCGCCAACGGCGCCGGCAAGAGCACACTCGCCCGGGCCGTCTCGGGACTGGTCGCACCGAACCGCGGCAGAGTGCTCTTCGAAGGCCGGGACGTGACCGGTCTCTCCGCACACCGCATCCGTCGACTCGGCCTCACGTACATCCCGGAGGGACGCGGCATATTTCCCGGACTCTCCGTCGTCGACAACCTGCGCATGGCGGTCGCGCAGGAGCGACGCCAGGACCGAGCCGATGCCATCGACCGCGCCATTGCGCGGTTTCCCGTGCTCGGCCAGCGGAGTTCCCAGCGTGCTGGCAGCCTCTCCGGCGGCGAGCAGCAGATGCTGTCGCTGGCCCGGGCGCTCGCCGTGTCCCCCAAGCTGGTGATCGCCGACGAGATGTCGCTCGGTCTGGCCCCCCTGGTCGCCGAGTCGGTCTTCGAAGGACTCGAGGAGGCTCGGCGTTCGGGGATCACCATTGTGCTGAGCGAGCAGTTCGTCCACCGGGCACTGGCCATGGCGGACGCCTGCGTCATCCTCACCCGCGGGCGAGTCGGCTGGTCCGGCCCGGCGTCCGAGGCCGGCCAGGAGGTCGTCGACCGGTACCTCGGGGAGACGGAGGAAACGGTCCTCCCGGCAATTGGTTGAGCTGGCTGTGGTGCAGCTGGTCGCGGAGCCGTTTCCGTCAGCGACCCCACGGCAGAAGGTGACCACTTCGTTTCCCGGCTGAATTCGAAGCTCGAAGTCCTTCCCAACTTCGGCGTTCTCGTCGCGGCAAAGGTCTATTGACCTCATGTATACTCTGAGAGTATTCTCTGGAGGTATGAGTGTACCTCTGGCCCTCCTCGGGCTCCTCGAACGCGAACCAAGCCACGGCTACGACCTGAAGCGCGACTACGACACCTACTTCGGCCGGGGTCGGCCGCTTCCCTTTGGTCAGGTGTACGCCACGCTCGCCCGCCTGGCGAGAGATGGAAAGGCCGCTGTCGGGGAGGCTGAGCCCGGGGCCGGTCCGGACCGCAAGCGGTACACCATCACCGAGACCGGGAAGAGCGAGGTCGAGTCGTGGCTCGCCGAGCCCATCCCGGCCGAGCCCTATCTCCAGACCGACCTCTTCGTGAAGGTCGTGCTCTCGCTCATGCTCGGCCGCCGCGCGGAGGAGTACCTCGACGCGCAGCGGGCTGCGCACATCCGCCGGATGCGCGAGCTCACCGAACTGAAACAGAAAGGCAAACTTGTGGATGCCCTCCTCGCCGACCACGGCCTCTTCCACCTAGAGGCCGACCTCCGCTGGATCGATCTCACCGCGGCTCGCCTCTCGGCGCTCGCTGAGGAGGTGACGTCATGACGGTCGCCAACGGTGCCTCGGTGGTCACGGTCGGAGGGGCGATCATCGAGGGGCGAGACCTCGTGCTCTCCTTCGGGGAGACCCCGGCGCTTCGCGGGGCGAGCATCTCGGTGAAAACGGGCGAGATCGTGGCCGTGATGGGTCCGAGCGGCTCGGGCAAGTCCACGCTGCTCCACTGCCTGGCGGGCATTCTTGTCCCGGACTCCGGCGGCGGGGTCTACTTCGATGGCCGCCGCCTCGACACAATCCGGGAGTCAGAGCGCTCCAAGCTGCGGCGTGATCGCTTCGGCTTCGTCTTCCAGTTCGGTCAGCTCGTGCCCGAGTTGACCGCCGAGGAGAACGTCGCCCTGCCGCTGTTGCTCGGTGGCACACGCCGTCACGAGGCCCTTCGTGAGGCACGGAGCTGGTTCGCACGGCTCGACCTCGAAGGTATGGAGCACCACCGCACCGGCGAGATGTCCGGCGGCCAGTCCCAGCGCGTCGCGCTGGCGTGCGGGCTCGTCGCCCATCCCGACGTGCTCTTCGCCGACGAACCGACCGGGTCACTCGACTCGCTGAGCGGCGAGCTGGTCATGGGCCTGTTGACCCGGGCCGCACGTGAGCAGGGATCGACGGTGATCCTCGTGACCCATGAACCGCGTGTCGCCGCGTATGCAGACCGGGAGGTCATCGTGCGGGACGGGCTCGTGACATCGCCGGAGCTGATCTCCCGATGATCCGCTTTGGTCTTCGCTTGACGTTGGCCAGCGGTCGCGAAGCAGTGTTCCGGGTTCTTGTCACCGCGGCAGCCGTCGCGCTCGGCGTCGGTCTGCTGCTGGCTGCCTTGGCCGGTGGCAGCGGTCTGAACGCTCAGACCGACCGTGGTGCGTGGCTCGACACCCCGGCGCAGGCTGCACGGTCGACGTCGGGCCCACCGACATCCGACCGGCTGTGGTGGCTGTCGAGCGTCGATCAGTTCGGCAGCCAGGCGATCGATCGGGTCGACGTTGCCGCCGCCGGGCCGAGCGCTCCGGTCCCGCCGGGGATTGCCCACCTACCGGGACCAGGTGAGTACTACGCCTCGCCGGCCCTCACGACGCTCATCGCGTCCCAGCCCACGAACGAGCTTCGTGACCGGTTTCCGGGGCGCCAAATCGGGACCATCGGCGCAGCGGCGCTTCCGTCCCCGAACTCGCTGATCATCGTCATCGGCCACACCACGCGCCAGCTCTCGCGGGCACCTGGTGCGGTCGAGGTGGGAGCCATACAGCGCACGCCGGCCAGCTGCTACCACTGTCAGAACCCCGTCGGGAGCGGACCTGTTCTGCAGTGGATCCTGGCCGGCGGAGCCGTCTTCCTATTGCTGCCGGTGCTCATCTTGATCGCGACGGCGAGCCGGCTCTCGGCCGCGCGGCGTGAGGAGCGCTTCGCCGCAATGCGGCTCGTCGGCGCGACACCGCATCAGATTTCTGTGGTCGCCGCGGTGGAGGCAGTGGTCGCGGCGCTCGCGGGCGTTGCAGTCGGCTTCGCACTCTTCTTCGTCTTCCGACCGCTGCTCTACCACGTGCCATTCACGGGAGCGCCCTTCTCAGCGGGCGACCTCTCGCTGCACGGGATCGACATCGTGCTCGCCGTGATCGGCATCCCGGTTGCCGCGGTCGTGTCCGCGCACCTCGCGCTTCGCAGGGTCCAGATATCACCGCTCGGGGTGAGCCGGCGCGGGTCGTCCCGCCCACCGCGGATCGTGCGGATCATCCCGCTCCTCGCCGGTATCGCCGTACTCGCGTACTTCGACGCGCACGGCAAGCCGGGCAGCAATGGTGGCCAGCTTCTCGAGCTGCTCGTGGGCTTCGTGCTCCTTGTCGTGGGGCTGGTTCTCGCTGGACCGTGGCTCACGACCGCGGGTTCACGACTGATGGTGAACCGGGCCAGTCGCCCCGCCCCGCTCCTCGCCGGTCGCCGGCTCCTCGACAATCCCAAGGCGGCCTTCCGGTTCATCAGTGGGCTCGTGATCGCCCTTTTCGTTGCCAGCGCCCTGATCGGGGCGCTCAGCTCCATCGCCTTCGTCAGCAGCTCTGGAGGGGGAAGCGCGGGGAAAGACACCCTCGCCGAGCCGTTCTGCAGCTTCTCGACGTCGAACTGTCCCGCTTCCGCGCAAATACGTTCGATCCCAGGCGATGTGCTGGCCGAGCTCCACGCCACGCCGGGCGTGCGTGGCGTGGCGGTGGTCCACCAAGTCCCGCCTGGGCAGCAGACGAACTGGGGCGGCCCGGCGGGGGTTGTCGCATGCGCCCAGCTGGCGAAGACGCCGGCGATCGGCACGTGCGCTGCAGGAGCGACCGTGGCGAGTATCGGCTACTTCCTTTCGAACATCCTTGGGCAGTAATTCTCACGCGGCGTCGACGGCCTGGCCTTCCGCGCACCTGTCGGCGGCGGCGGCCGCGCGCCTTCCCATTGACGCGGTTGTCGTTGCCACCGACGGGTCCTCGAGATCGCTCGAACGAGCACGGACCACGCTTGAACGGGCGTTTCCCTTCCAGGGACAGCCGCTCGGAGTCGAGTCGCTCGATCCCTCGAACGCGCGCCTTCTTACGATGATCCAGGACATGACCGACGTGATCATCGTGGCGAGCCTCATCATCGCCGCTTGCAGTCTCGCCGTGAACATTGTCGCCGGGTTGGGCGAGCGCCGGCGCCCGTTCAGCCTGCTCAGGCTCACCGGTGTCTCCACAGCCCTTTTGCACCGTGTCGTCGCACTAGAGAGTGCGCTGCCACTCCTCCTGGTCGCCGCAGTCTCGATCACCGTAGGGCTTGTGTCGGCTGCGCTCTACCTCAGCTCTCAGGTCGGCATCGCGTTCCGGATCCCGGGGATCGCGTACTGGGCAACTGTCATCGGTGGGCTTGCGGCTTCGCTTGCGATCATCGCCTCGACGTTCCCACTCCTCAACCGGATGACGGGACCCGAAGTCGCCCGAAACGACTGATGTGTGCACTGTCCCGAGTCTGTGCTGTCGACACGCCATCGTGCTCAGGGCTTCGGTCCCGCGAGAACCCTCCGATAGACAAGGTGGTTCGCGCAGACACGGCCACCCAGCTTCTCGGCGGTCCGACGGGAAGGCCAGTTGTCGTCCAGCACCATGGTGTAGCTGACGTGGGTGTTGCCCCGTTTCACCAGCTCCAGATACGACCGAGCGGCAATGGCGAGGTTTACCCCGCGCCCGCGCGCCACCTCCCGTACCCCGATGCCGAGCATGTTCAGGTGCTCGTCAGGACGCAACTCGCGTCCGCTCGCTCGCGTTGCCATCATTGAAAGGTCCGGAATGCCGAGCACAGCACCCACGGGCTCGTCACCTCTATAGGCGATGACCGACGTGTCGTAACCACCCATCGGGCCGATGAACCCGAACAAGCCCTCCCATTCCTCCTCGGATTGAGGGCTGATGCCCCAGTGTCGGGCAAAAGCCTCCTCCCAGACGGAGGCGAACTGCGGTATCCGCTTGTTGTCATCGAGTTCTGAGAATGTGCGCACGCTGAACCCGGCTGTTTCGGCGGCCTGCAGCATGTGCTCCCAAAGTTGGATGCGCTCAGCCGTGACCTCGATCTTGTAGTCGACCCATCCTTTCTCCGCCTCGAATCGAGCTTCCTTGAGCAACGAGTGGTAGTAGGGAGGGTTCTGCCGTGTCGAGATCGGCGGCAGCAAGTCGTAGGAGTCGAGCAGGTACGGCATGTCAGGCGACGGACCCATGCCGGTGCGGACCGCCTCGAGGCCGTGGCCCTTCAGCCAGCTACAGGCTTCGTTCAACATTGCTCGGACGGCCTCGGTCGAGCCGGGGAGCGCTTCGAACATCACGATGTGCCCGAGCGGCTCGTCCCAGTGGTCGATGTAGCGCTCGTCGATGATCGCCGCGGCGCGAGCGACGATCCTTCCTTCTGAGCGGGCGACCAGGGGAAGAGCGACGCGACCCACGGCAACCGGCCCCTCACCCTTGAGCAGTGGTAGCTGCATGTCGGGAATGGCGGGCCAATACGCGGGTCGTTGGGCGTTCACTTGATCGGCAAAGAGACAGAACTCCATCAATTGCTCGTCTCCGCGCACTTCGTCGATGCTCACTTCAGGCCTGGCCACGTGGACCAGTGTGCCAAAGCGTGGCTACCTGCGGCCAGTGGGCCTCCCGGACGGAACAGCCAGACCAGGCATCACCAGGCTCTCCAAACGATCACAGTCGGCCCCGAGGATCCGAGGCCGAGCAAGGCCCCAGTCGTCAATACTGATGCGCATGGAACAGTCTTCGACGTTCGAGGAGCTGGTGAGGGATGGCGGCCTGGCGGCTATCGATGGTTGGGATTTCTCTTGGTTGAATGGTCGGGCCAGTGAGGAGCGTCCCTCTTGGGGCTACTCCGGGATGCTCGCCGCCGCGCTGACCGGTGCCCATGCCGCCCTCGACATCCAAACCGGCGGAGGCGAGGTACTCGCCGAAGTCCTGTCCGACCTCGCCCTTCCGCCCGACACCTTGGCCGCGACGGAATCGTGGCAGCCCAACCTCGCAATCGCCAGGAACCGCCTGAGCTCCTTGAACGTGTCGGTCGTCGAAGTATCCGACGATGCCGACCTGCCCTTCGCCGATTGCTCCTTCGACCTCGTCGTCAGTCGACATCCCAACGTGGTTCTGTGGAATGAGATCGCACGAGTTCTTCGACCAGGGGGGAGATATGTGTCTCAACAGATCGGGCCGGGAAGTAATAGAGAACTCACCGACTTCATGATGGGCCCTCAACCCGTCAATCAGAGTCGCAGCCCAGAGCGAGCGAACAGCGAAGCTGAAGCCGCCGGGCTCGTCGTCGACGACCTGCGCCATGAGGCGCTCCGCGTCACCTTCGGCGACGTCGGTGCCGTTGTCTACTTCTTGCGCAAGGTCATATGGACCGTACCGGGCTTCACCACCGAGGGTTACCGTGAGCAGCTGGCGCGGCTTCACGACCGTATCGAGAGGGAAGGCCTGTTCGTCTCTTACGCTCAGCGCCTCTTGGTCCAAGCCCATAAGCCTTCTGACGACGTCTGACCAGCATCGGAGTTGAGAACCGACTTCCGATACGACAGACGGCTTCCCTCACCCAGTACGACACCGAGTGGGCAGTGGCGCGACCCAGTCCTGGCAGCACGGTCGGCCTGGTTCGCCGATTCGACGCCAACAAACTACGGAGCAACGATGAGTGGCGTGCGCGGACCACCGAGCGCCGAGGAAGTCGTGCGTGACTTCATGGCGGCGTTCATGGCGGCATGGCCGAGGGGTGACGCCGCCAGGCTCAGCCGGTTCTTCAGCGAGGATGCCGAATATTGCAACGGCCCGCTTGCACCGGTCCATGGACGAGACGCCATAGTGGCAGACCTCGCCCGGATGATGAGCCTGGGTGGCGAGGGAGAGGCCGAAATTCGCCACCTGCTGTCTGATGGCGCAGTTGTGATGACCGAAAGGGTCGATTACGTGAGGCTGGGCGGAAGGACGGCGGGCTTGACGAGGCAAGGTAAGAGGCACCTTGACGGTACTCTTTTGAGCATGCCAGGTAGCAGCGGAACACCAAGGGAACTTGACGATTGGCGGGAGACAGTGATTTCTCGCGTTCGCGCATTGATCGAGCAGGCTGATCCTGAAATGGTGGAGGAGCACAAGTGGAGAAAGAAGGCCAACCCAGAAGGAGTGCCGGTATGGTCGCACGGCGGCATGATCTGCACTGGGGAGACCTACAAGACGCACGTCAAGGTCACCTTCGCCAGGGGCGCTTCCTTGAAGGACCCCTCAAGCTTGTTCAACTCCAGCCTGGAAGGTGACACTCGCCGGGCGATTGACATTCATGAAGGCGAGAAGATCAATGACAGGGCGTTCAAGGCGCTCATCAAGGAAGCAGTCGCCCTGAACGTGGCCTCACGTCGCAAGTAGAACGGCGGTATTGGACGGATCTGCTACATCGGCAGGACGATTGCGGCAATGGCTCTTTTCCTGGTTGTCCGTTCTTTTGGCATGACTCTTCTGGCATGACCTGAGACGTCTTCCGGAGGTGCCCAAGCACGCCGGGCGTGAGCAGCAACCGGGCCTCGCCGCGCCAGGGCCATTGGTGAGGCTCCGATTGGCTTATCCGTGGTCGCGGGGGCTGCAACGTGGCAGCAGCGATGATCTTTATGGCCGTGAATCGTCTGAATTAGCGCATAGGTCTGAAAGGAGTCGGAAATGTCCAGTCTGCCGAAGATCGTCTCAGCTGAGAAGTGGAAGGAGGAACGCGATGAGTTGCTCATTGCCGAAAAGGACGCCACTCGTCTTCTTGACACCCTCGCCGCCCGCCGTCGACGTTTGCCGATGGTTGCCTTCGACAACGCTCGATATCGTTTCGACTCTCCTGAGGGGACCAAAACGCTGATCGACCTGTTTGAAGATCGTCCGCAACTCGTCATCTACCAGTTCATGGACAACGGGCCAGACGAGTACTGCCCAGGTTGCACCCACTTCACCAACAATGTCGCCGACCTACCTGAGCTTGCGGGCAACGACGTAAGTTGGTCGACAGTCTCCAATATGCCCCTTGATCAGATTGAGAAGTACAAAGCGCGGATGGGCTGGAACATGCCCTTCGTTTCATCACACGGCACGACCTTTGCCGACGATTGCGGGGCGGATGGTGGCTTCATGCTCAGCGTGTTCCTCCACAACGGCACGGATGTCTTTCGCACCTACGCCACGACCGCTCGCGGAGTAGATCGGCTCTTGTTTGTCAACAACATCCTCGACCTCGTCCCTTATGGGCGCCAAGAGGACTGGGAGGATTCTCCATCTGGATGGCCGCAGCACCCAACATACGGCTAGGACGCACCCAGTGCTGTCGCGGGCAATAGGACAGGCCCACGCCTATGACGTCGACGTGGAATCTGTAACTCAGGCACCCAGTGCAGACCCGTGGTGGCCGCCGCGCAACCGCGGGTCACTGTGGCGAAGAGATCAGACCCAGGCCGGCCAGTCGGGCGCCGAGTCCGTCGACCCATTCCGCCGGTCTCCCGCCGTCGGGCAAGGCAACGCCGGCCTCACTTCGCCAGAGGGCGTCTCCGAGGACGGTTCGGATGTTCCAGGCCATGACGCGGGGGACATCTACGTGAGTGCCCGTGTACTCGGTGTACTTCGCGCATGTGGCCACGAACAGGTCGACCGTCGGTCCCTGGGACGGCAGGTAGCGAAAGTCGAAGGCCGCTTCGTTCGGTCCGCTCGTCTCGAAGTCGACAACCGCCCGCAGTTCCTGCCGTTCATCCCACACCTGGTTGTGGCCATGGAGATCGCCGTGGACAAGCACACTTGCCAGAGGTGCCTCGAGGACACCGTCTGCCCAGTCACACCAACCGCTCACTGCGGCGGTCTGGTCGGATCGCACCCACGGTGACAGCCGCTGTCGGATGGCGTCTGTGCTTGCCTGGGGTTCCGGAGTCGCCAGGGGACCCACCTCACGAAGGACTGCAGCCAGAACATCAGGCTGGTGGAGGTCGGCGAGGAAGCGGGCGAGCTCACTGGCCGTGCGATCGAGCCACCGGCGGTCAGATCTCCCCACCTGCTCATAGGTCAGAGGACTTCCGGCGACCCATTCGGTCACCAGCAGAGCGGGGTCAGATGATGTGGCAACGACTCGGGGAGTGCGGAGGGAGGGGTATGACCCCAGGGCTCGAAGGACTCGAGCTTCGTGCCATACCCGCTCTGCCGCGGGTTCGGCCCAAGCGAACTTCGCCACCAGCCTCTTGTCGAGGACGGCGGTGCCCCCGTGCCAGAGGGGATTGCTCTGCTCGATCCATGCCAGAAGCCTGATGTCGCCATCCGACAGCTCTGGAGCGACGACTGTCAGTGCGTTCCGAACGGAGTCGACCGTTCCGTCACTGAGCCAAGTGAGCGCCATGTGCCTATCGTGCCACTTGCATTCACGGTGCCCTCCGATCAGGGCGCCGCGCACGAATCGTCCGAGTGGATCAGACCCCCTTCGCAATGAGTCGAGAAGGCTCCGGCCAGAAGTACCGATGCCCTACTGCCCTCCCTCCTCCAGGGAACGGGCCGCGGAGTGTGCTCTCGACTTTGGTGCCTCCGCGAGCCTCATAGAACGACTGCGCCGCTACGTTCTGATCGAGCACCCATAGGTAGAGAGGCTCCGACGGGCGGTGTCGGGTGAGTTCTTGCGCTGATTCTGAAAGCAAGCGCGTGCCGATACGGTGTCCCTTAAAGGTGCTTCGGACGTGCAGATTGTCGAGAAGCGCCCCCCACTTGGGATCGTCATCGAACACCAGATGGGCAAATGCAATGACATTGCTGTGAATACCTGCGCACACGGTGCACTGACTCAGCCGGGGTGGAGCGAGCCTGCTCGTCCACACTTCCAGCCGATCCGCGACAATGTCGCCGTCGAGGTATTCATCCAGGAAGGCACCTCGGTAGTGGCGCCGCCAACTGTCAGCATGCAGGTCCGCAATGGCGCCGGCATCGTTCTCTGTCGCCTCCCAATACCGGATTGGGAGCGGGTCGTTCGAGGTGGGGGTGGTCACAACAGCCTCCTCATCGCTTTGCGGACGAGGGCGAGATGAAGCTCGCCGTGCCTCCGCATTTCTGGAAAGCGAGCTTGCACCCAACACCAAGTAGCCACCCGCGCACTATTGAGTGTTTGGAGAAGCGCCAGGAGATCCATATCCACATCAACGTCCCTGAACGCTGCCACGCCGTCGGGTGGAAGGAAAGCGAGATCCCATTCCACGGGCCCACGGCAGGCGTCCTCGAAGTCGATCCAACGGAGCCCAGTCGGCGTAAGCAGGCAGTTGCCCCGGTGTGGTTCGCCGTGTAGCCGCCGCTCTCGAAAGGTGCGCTTGCCGAGCCTGCTCACCAGGTCCGTGAAGGCCGCACGCAGGAACGCCCTGTCGACTGGAAGCAAGGCTGCCATCCGGAGGTCATCGAAAAGTGCGATCCTGGTGCGCTCCAAGCCGAGTCGAAAACCAGGGAGCGCCACGTCGCACTCTTCCAGCGCCTCGTGAATTCTGAGTAGCGACTGCGCGACCATGTGGCCGTCTGCTTCGGCGTGTGGGTCGTGGTCCAAGCGGCTCCAAAGAGTGACGACCAGTTGCGTCTCTCTATCTCGCATAGGTCCGATCCCGGGAAATGGTGGTGCAATCGGCGCTCCCCTTACGGCGAGCGCCGAGGCAACGTCGTGCTCGCGGATCAAGGCCTGGGCGCTGTTTCCATGGGTTCCGACCTTGGCGATGACCGGAGAGGGCCTGAGCCAGACAACAGTGTGGTTCGTTTCTTGAATCAGCAGTGGTTCGCCAACCGGCAGACCGAGCTGATTGGCAACATCGATGGCAGCACGGCGACCCGGCGTCGTACCCTCAAATCTGGCTGCCCTCGGCGCCTCTCCCACGTCGCCAGTTTGACTCGACCTCCGTGCGAGCACGATCCCCTTTGGGACCCTCATCCCAGCGCTCCCCGAGTGGACGTCCGAGACCGAGGCGGATGGCCTCTCTTCGCTGTGGGTATCTCGGCGATCACTTCGCCGGCACCATGGACCGCCGTCCACGACCGAGAAGGGAGCGGGCCTGCGCACACGCAGCGCGCACGACGCCCTTTTGCGGCGAGGCGCGAAACGACAGAAATACCATCTGAACAGGGAAGCTCCGCCCGCTCGAGTGCGCCCCTCGGGATTCGAACCCGAAACCTGCGGATTAAGAGTCCGTTGCTCTGCCGTTGAGCTAGAGGCGCACCGCAGAGTGTAGGCGAACAGTTCCGGATGGGTTGAGTTCCATTCGCCGGATTGACTCGCGAGTATTCTCAAGCGGATGCGAGGCGTCGAAGCGGCATCGTCTCTCAGCTTCGATCGGCCATTGCGGGTCGCTGCCCTGGTCAAGCAGATTCCCGTTGGGGAGTCGATGATCCTGGGTGCGAATCGGCGTTTGGTTCGCCAGGGTCTTGAACTCGAGATGAACGCCTACTGTCGGCGCGCCGTCTCGAAGGGCGTGGAGTGGGCCCGGGCCAGCGGCGGCATCTGTACCGTCTTCACGCTTGGCCCACCAACGGCCGAGGACGTGCTGCGCGAAGCCGTGGCGTGGGGTGCGGACATGGGGGTGCACCTGTGCGATCCCGCCTTCAGCGGATCGGACACGTTGGCCACGGCTAGGGCGCTCTCAGCGGCGATCACTCGATTCGGGGCGTTCGACCTGGTCCTCGTCGGCCGCAACACCCTCGACGGCGATACCGGCCAGGTGGGTCCCGAGATGGCCGAGCTGACCGGGCTGCCTTTTGCCGGCGGCGTTCGGGCCATGGAGCTGGCCGGGGAGACCCTGTCGCTCACGCTGGAACACGATGACGGCTGGGAGGCGGTCGAGGTGATGTTGCCGGCGCTCCTCTCCGTCGCCGAGCGCCTGTGCGAGCCCTGCAAGGTGGCCCCGGCACGACGGGCCGAGGTGTCGGGCGACAGAATTTGCCGGGTCACGGCAGACGAGCTCGGAGATGGACCGTGGGGTCAGGCCGGCAGCCCCACCACGGTCGGCACCACGCGAGCCCTTCACCAAGACCGGGTGGGCAAAGTCCTGACCGGTGATGTGGCGGACCAGGCGGCCGAGGCAGCTGCACTCTTGGCCGCCCGGGGCGTTCTGAGCCCGTCGTCGGAGGCCGGCGACACGAGGATCGGAGTGGTGGCAGATCGTCAGGCTCGCACCGAGGCCGACCGACGCAGCGATCCAGTCATCGCGGTCATCGTCGAGACGGGCCGCCCACGGGTGGGGGCCGAGCTACTCGGAGAGGCCGCCCGCCTGTCCGCTGTCGTTGGGGCTCGAGTCCACGCGCTGGCCTTCGATGGCGACGACCTCTCTGCCCTCGGGTCCCTGGGGGCGGACGAGGTGACCCATTTCGTCGGGCCAGCCATCGCGGAGGACGTGGCTGCGGCCGTCGTGCAGTGGTCGGCCCCACATCGACTTTGGGCGGTGTTGGGCCCCAGCACGGCCTTCGGGCGCGAAGTTCTGGGTCGCCTGGCTGCGGCCCTCGGCGCCGGCTTGGTGGGCGACGCCATCGGGCTGGAGATCTCCGAGGGCGAGTTGGTCAGCGCCAAGCCGGCCTTCTCGGGTGCGATGGTGGCGGACATCACCTGTACCTCCGACGTCCGGATGGTGTCGATGCGCCCGGGGGTCCTCCCCCTCCCACTTCACCGAGGGCGCGTGGCGCCCCTTTCGAACTGGCCGTTGGTGCCGCGCGGACGCCTTCGTGTGGTGTCGCAGAGGCGGGACGACGATGTCGAGGTCCTGGCCCGGGCGGACGTGGTCATCGGCGTGGGTTCGGCCGTGCTCCCCGACGAGTACGAGCAACTCTCGCCCCTGGCTGCGCTTCTCGGCGCCGAGTTGGCGGCGACCCGCAAGGTGACCGACAAGGGGTGGGCGCCGCGCTCGCGTCAGGTGGGCATCACCGGCCGCAGCATCGCGCCGCGTCTCTTCGTTGCCCTGGGCTCGAGCGGAAAGTTCAACCACATGGTTGGGGTGCGGGCGGCAGGCACCATCCTGGCCATCAATGACGACCCCGAGGCTCCGGTGTTCCACCACTGCGACGTCGGAATCGTGGGTGACTGGCACGCGGTCGTGGCGGCCCTCACCGTGGCGCTGCGCCACGAGCACGAAAGCTGATCGCGGTCGCGGTCGCCGTGGCGCTTCCGCGGAGACCTGGGAGCGGAAGGAAGGCCCCCGATGTCGCCGGCCCGGGACTCATGTCACGGGCCGGCGACCCCCCCGAGGGGTCCCCCCAATGGCTGCACCCTCCCGAGTGCGCTAGGCAGGGTAGCACGGAGCCTGACACCAGCGTCAGGTACACTCCCGGCCACCTCATCTTCAACTTCACCATGGGGCCAGATCTCGGAAGGAGGGTCTGTGGACCTCGAGTTCACCGACGATCAGGAGGAACTGCGGGCATCGGTTCGATCGTTCCTCCAAAAGGAATGCCCTCTCGACGTGGTCCGGGCGATGGTCGAGACCGGAGAGGCGCCCGAGAAACTCTGGGCCTCCATGGTCGGCCTCGATTGGCCGGGCCTGGCCATTCCCGAAGCCTGTGGGGGCGTGGGCCTTTCCTACGTGGAGATCGCGGTGGTGGTCGAGGAGTTGGGGCGGGTCGTCGCTCCGGGTCCGTTTCTCGCCACAACCACGCAATTCGCCTCCGTCGTTCGAGAGTTGGCAACTGCTGATCAGCAACAACGATTTCTGGGTGCGGTCGCCACCGGCGCCATCACCGGGACGTTGGCGTTGGCCGACCACCCGCGGCGTTGGGGTCTCACCGATGTCACTTCACGGGCGGAGAAGACCGCGGGCGGGTGGCGCGTGTCCGGTACCAAGGTCGGAGTGCTCGCCGACCCTGGTACCGATGAGATCGTGGTCGTGGCCCGTGCGGGGGAGGGCATCGGTGCATTTGTTGTGCCAGGTGCCCAGAGCGGGCTGACGCCGGTGCACTCACTCGATGCGTCGCGGCCCCTCTTCACGGCAGTATTCGACGGGGTGGCCGTCCCGGCGGAACGAGTGCTGGGCGAGCCGGGGAGCGCGGCCACGTTCTCAGGCCTGACGCGAGCCATTGAGGAAGCGACCTTGGCCCTGGCGCTCGAGACGATCGGGACGTCGGAAGCCCTCTTTCAAATGGTGCTGGCCTACGTCAAGGATCGCCAGCAATTCTCGGTGCCCATCGGTTCGTTCCAGGCGGTCAAACACAAGATGGCCGATATGTTCGTGGCGATTGAGCGGGCGCGTGCGCTGTGCTACTACGCCGTGGCTGCCATTGAGGAGGACGCCGATTCCAGGGCGATCGCGGTGGCCATGGCCAAGAGTGCCAGCGACGATTGCCAACGGCTGGTCTGTCAGGACTCGTTCCAGTCATTCGGTGGCATCGGCTTCACGTGGGAGCACGACGGGCACATCCTCATCAAACGGGCGGAGACGACGGGCGCCCTCTTCGGCGGCGCGAGCATCCAGTCGCTCCTGGTCGCCGACAGTCTGGGAGTGACCACCGGGCCCTGAGGAGGACTGGAGCGATGCGCGCCGGAGAATTGCTGATCTCAACCCTCGGGCTGGCGGCGCATCCCGAAGGTGGGTGGTATCGACCAACGTGGGTGGCCGGGGCCGATGGCAATGAACGACCGGCCGGCAGCGCCATCTTCTACCTGCTCTTGGAGAGCGAGAGTTCGGCCCCGCATCGCATTGACGCCACAGAGCTGTGGCACTTCTATGCCGGAGACCCACTCGAGCTCCGTTGCGAACGGCCCGGAGGTCAGGTCGACGTGCACGTGATGGGCCCGGACGTCGTCGGGGGACAGGAGCCCCAAGTCGTCGTGCCGCCCGGAACGTGGCAATCGGCCCGGCCACTCGGTGCCTACAGCCTGATGGGCTGCACCGTGTGCCCTGCCTTCACCTTCGAAGGCTTCGAGCTTCGTGGTGACGGCGGGTAGGGGGTAGAACGTACGCTCAAGAGCGATACGCGAGACATCGAACGACGGGGCACACCGAGGAGGAGACCACGTGAGCGAAGACCGAGAAGAAGGCCTTTCCGCTCTCCTGCACGAGACGCGGACGTTTCCGCCCCCTGACGCGTTGGTGAAGCGGGCGAACGCCGGGCCGGGGATCTACGACGAGGCTTCCGCCGACCCTCTCGCCTTCTGGGCCTCACAGGCCGAGCGTCTGACCTGGGAGACCCCGTGGACCCACACGTTGGAGTGGGACCCACCCTTCGCCAAGTGGTTCGTCGGCGCCAAGCTGAACGTCGCCGTCAACTGTGTGGACCGCCACGTCGAGGCGGGCTTGGGCGACCGGGTGGCCTTCCATTGGGAGGGCGAGCCCGGGGACACCCGGACCATCACCTACGACGACCTCCTGCGGTCGGTGTGCCAGGCCGCCAACGGGCTGACCGAGCTCGGGGTGGGCACGGGCGACAAGGTCGCCATCTACATGCCGATGATCCCCGAGACGGTGGTGGCCATGCTGGCCTGCGCCCGCCTGGGAGCGCCCCACACGGTGGTCTTCGGCGGCTTCTCCGCCGACGCGTTGCGGGGCCGGATCCTCGACTGTGACGCCCATTTCGTCGTCACGGCCGACGGCGGCTACCGCCGGGGCGCGGCCAGCCCCCTCAAGGCGGCGGTCGACGAGGCGGTCGCCGACTGTCCCGACGTCGAGAAGGTGCTCGTGGTCCGGCGCACGGGCCAGGAGGTGGCGTGGAACGAGGGTCGCGACGTGTGGTGGCACGACGCGGTCGAGCACCAGCCCGAGAAGCACCGGGCCGAGGCCTTCGAGGCCGAGCACCCGCTCTATATCATGTACACCAGCGGCACCACGGCGAAGCCGAAGGGCATCCTGCACACCTCGGCGGGATACCTCACCCACGTGGCGGCCACCCACCGGCTGATCTTCGACATCAAACCGGCCGAGGATGTCTTCTGGACCGCAGCCGACATCGGGTGGGTCACCGGGCACAGCTACATCGTCTACGGGCCGCTGGCCAACGGCACCACCTCGGTCATGTACGAGGGCACGCCCGACACCCCGGCCCGGGACCGCTGGTGGGAGATCATCGAGAAGTACAAGGTCAACATCCTCTACACCGCGCCCACCACCATCCGCACCTTCATGAAGTGGGGCGAAGACCTCCCGGCCGGTCACGATCTCTCGAGCCTGCGGCTGCTGGGCTCGGTCGGCGAACCGATCAATCCGGAGGCCTGGATGTGGTTCCGGACCCATATCGGGGGTGACCGGTGCCCCATTGTCGACACGTGGTGGCAGACCGAGACGGGGGGCATCCTCATCACCCCACTGCCCGGCGTCACGGCCACCAAGCCCGGCGCCGCCATGACGCCCTTCCCGGGCATCGCCGTCGACATCATCGACAACGACGGGAACTCGGTGGGCAACGACGAGGGGGGCTACCTGGTCATCACCCAACCCTGGCCGGGGATGCTGCGTGGCATCTACGGAGACGACGAGCGCTACCGAGAGACCTACTGGTCCCGGTTCCCGGGCCGGTACTTCGCCGGCGACGGCGCCAAACGCGACCAGGACGGCGACATCTGGCTCCTGGGCCGGGTGGACGACGTGATGAACATCTCGGGCCACCGGATCTCGACGACCGAGGTGGAGCACGCTCTGGTCAGCGATCCGGCGGTGGCCGAGGCGGCGGTGGTCGGGGCCAGCGACCCCACCACCGGGCAGGGCATCGTGGCTTTCGTGACGGTGAAGGGGGCGGGTTTCGACAACGCGGCCGAGGGCGAGAAGTTCGTGGCCGAATTGCGGGATCACGTCGCCCGCGAGATCGGGCCCATCGCCAAACCGCGGCAGATCATGCTGACCCCCGAGCTCCCCAAGACCCGCAGCGGCAAGATCATGCGCCGGCTGCTGCGTGACGTGGCCGAGCACCGGGACCTCGGTGACGTGACCACCCTGCTCGATCCGACCGTCGTCAACGCCATCAAGGAGCGCATGAGCGACGGAGCCGACGAGGACTAGGGAGTGGCCCGGGCCGGCTTCCGCGGCCGGGCCGGCTTCGCTCAGGGGGCGCTGACCTCCAGCACGGTCGCGGAGCCCATGCCGCCACCGGCGCAGAGCGTGCCCACGCCGATGCCCCCGCCGCGACGGCGCAGCTCGTGCACGAGGGTGACCAGGATGCGGGTCCCCGACGCCGCCACCGGGTGCCCGATCCCCACCGCGCCCCCGTTCACGTTGACGATGTCGTGCGGGAAACCGAGCTTGCGGGCACAGGCGACGGACATGGAGGCGAAGGCCTCGTTGATCTCGACCAGCTCGACGTCGGCGACGTCGAGACCGGCCAGTTGCAGCGCCTTGGGCACGGCGATCGTCGGCGCCAGTCCGGTTCGGGCCGGCTCGATCCCGCATGAGTTCCAGGATCGGACCGTGGCCAGGACCTCCATGCCATGGGTGTCGGCATAGTCCCGATCGACCACCACCATGGCGGCGCCGCCGTCGGCGATGCCGGAGGAATTTCCGGCCGTGATCGTCCCGTCTGGACCGGTGAGCGACGGGAGCGCGGCCAGCTTCTCCAAGGTGGTGTCGCGACGCGGATGCTCGTCGACACTGACCGTCGCGGTCTCGCCGCGACCGACCGGGACGGTGACGGGCACGATCTCGGCGGCGAAGCGCCCGTCGTCGGTGGCCGCCACGGCTCGGATGTTCGAGTGGTAGGACCAGTGGTCCGACTCGTCGCGGGTGATGCCGCACTCGCGGGCGGTGTTCTCACCCACGGTGATCAGCATGTTCATGTTGGGGGCGTCGGGCGTGTCGGGGTGGCTCGGGGGGATGAACTGCTGGACCCCGCCGAAGGGGAATGGAGACTTGGCGAACTGCAGGGGAGAACGGGTCATCGACTCGATGCCTCCGGCCACGATGACCCGGGCCATGCCCGATCGGATCTGGGCGGCGGCATCCTGGACCGCCATCATGCCGGTGGCGCATTGGCGCTGCACCGTCCCCCCCGGTGTGTCGGGGGGAAGACCCAGCACGTTGGCGATGTAGCGGGCCGTGCAACCGCCACCCTGGAGGACTTCGCCGATCAGCAGGTCGTCGATGTCACCGACGTCGATGCCGGCGGCCTCGATGGCGGCCGAAACGGTCTGCGCCCCGATGTCCTGGAGGCTCAGGGGAGCCAAGGCCCGCCCGGAGCGCCCGATGGGGGTCCGTAGGGCGGCAACGATGACAGCTTCAGGCATGGCGGACCTCTCTCAGGGGCGGACGAAGACGGGGATGGTGAAGTCGTCGGAGATGGGCTGGAACGTGACCTTGAGGGCCATGCCGACCTCGAGCTCGTCGAAGGGCGTGTCGACCACATTGGTCATCATGCGGGGGCCCTCGGCCAGGTCGACGTGGGCCGCCACATAGGGCAGGCGGTCCTTGAAGGGCGGCATGTCATTGCTGTAGATCACCGACCACGAGTAGAGGGTGGCATCGCCGCTGGCCTCGAACCACTCCACGTTCTCGCTCCAGCAGGTGGGGCAGAACGGCCTCGGGTAGTAGGAGTACGCATCGCAGTCCGTGCAATGCTTGATGAGCAGCCGCTCTTCCTTGGCCGCCTCCCAGAATTCGATGGTGTCGCCCTCGGGTGTCGGTAGGTCGAAGCGGACCATGCTCATTTTGCGCCTGTTCCCTTGGTCGTGCCCCATCAGATCGGTCTGCTGGGGGAGGTGATGGACGTCGTCTCCGGGATTGACCCCCGGTCGGGCATCGGCCATGCTGCAACGAACCTGACACTGGCGTCAACTTTCGGGCGCCGACGAGCACCTTGGGGGCCCCGGTACGTGTTGATGGACGAGCATCTACGACGGATGGCCGAGGAGTTCCCCGGTGAGACGGCATTCACCGTGGTCGACGTCGGGGAGCTGACCTTTGCCGAATGGGAAGGCCACGCGAACGCCCTCGCCCGTGGCCTGGTCGACGCCGGCCTTCCTCCCGATGGACGGGTGGGCCTTCATCTTCATCCCGAATGTGCCCTGCGCTGGCTGGTCTCGTACGCGGCGGTGCACCGGGCCGGCGGCGTGGCCGTCCCCATGAACCCCCGCCTGGCCCCGGCCGAAGTCGCCCACATGCTGGCCCATTCCGGTGCCAGCGCCGTTGTGGCCGACGGCGACCTGGTCGCCCAGGACGTCCAGGCGGCCAACGACGACCTCTCGTTCGTGATCGACGTGGGCGCCATGGGCGCGGTGGGCGCCGTGGACGCGGTGGACGCCGTGGGCGCCCGACCGGCGGTCTCGGGCCCGCGTGTGGTCGGCTGGGCGGAGATGACCGCGGGCGACCGCAGCGCGGTCCAGGTCGACCGGTCGGAGGACGATCTGGCCGACATCTTGTACACGTCGGGCACCACCGGACGACCCAAAGGGGTGGCGGTGCGCCATTCCAATGCCTCCATGGTCGGCAATGTCGCGCCGTCGTGGACCGGAGGCGGCTGGTTGCACGCCAGCCCCATGTTCACCTTCGCCGGCATCGCCCTGGTGTACACGCCCATGAAGCTCGGCCTGCGCGGCCTGTACATGCCGAGGTTCGATGCCGGGCGCTGGCTCGAGGTGGTGGAGGAAGAGAAGCCGGTCGCCATCTTCCTCGTCCCGGCCATGGCGCACCTCCTGCTCGATCATCCCGGCTTCAGCACGGTCGATCTCTCCTCGGTCGCCATGTGCTCGGTGGGGAGCGCCCCCCTCGCCCCCTTCGTGGTCGAGCGGCTGCAGGACCGAATGCCCGACGCCATGGTGTCGAACAACTACGGCATGACCGAGGCTGGCTCGGCCTACTGCATCATGCCGAAGGGCGAGGCCATCAAGCGCCCCGGCTCGGTGGGGATGATCGCACCGCCGGCCCTGGTCCGCATCGTCGACGGGGACGGTCAGGCGGTTCCGGCCGACGAGGTGGGTGAGGTCCGCCTGCAGCTGCCCGGCCATCAACGTGAGTACTTCGGCGATCCCGAGGCGACGGCCGAGACCTGGAAGGACGGTTGGCTGGTCACCGGTGATCTGGGACGGTTGGACGGCGACGGCTACCTCTACATCGTGGGCCGGAGCAAGGACGTCATCATCCGGGGCGGCAACAACGTGCACGCCACCGACGTGGAGCACGTGTTGCTGCAACACCCCGCGGTGGCCGAGGTCGCGGTCGTCGGAGCGCCGCACCCCGTGTTGGGGGAGGACGTGGTGGCGTTCGTCGTCCTGCACGAAGGCGAAGGGGCTGACGGCGACGCGTTGCGGCTCTATGCGTTGGAGCAGTTGGCCGATTACAAAGTGCCCCGTCGGTACCACTTCGTGGACGAGTTGCCGCGCAACGCCACGGGCAAGGTGGTCAAGCCCGAGCTGCGGGCCCGCCTGGCCGACGGGCCGTCCTGACACCGATGGACCCATTGCACGATCTCACCCTCGGCGACGTGCTGCGCGAACACCGCCGGAGCCGGCCCCGCCAGACGGCGGTGGTGTGCGGCGACCACCGTGCCACCTACCCCGAGCTGGACCAGCGGACGAGCCGGCTGGCCAACGCCCTGGTCGATGCCGGCGTCGGGACGGGTGACCACGTCCTGTGGCTGGGGCAGAACTGTCATCGGGTGATCGAGTGCCTGCTCGGCTGCGCCAAGGTCGGAGCCGTCTTCGTGCCGGCCAACTGGCGCCAGACGGCGGACGAACTGGTGACCCTGCTGGAGGACGTGCGGCCCACGGTGGTGATCTGGCAGGACGAGGAGATCGGCCCGGCCACCTCGGCCGCCCGAGCCGTCTGGGACGGCCGGGCGCGCTGGGTCCAGCACGACGGGGCCGTCACGGCGGACGACGGCTACGAGGCCTTTCTTGCCACCGCTTCACCGGAGGACGCGGCGCGGCCGGTGGATCCGACCGCCCCGGTGATCCAGCTCTACACGGCGGCGTTCGCCGGCACGCCGAACGGGGCCCAGCTCTCGCACGACGCCGTCCTCTCGCAGGCGTTGATGGTGGCCCTGGTCCAGCGCATCACCGAGGACACGGTGTACCTGAACTCGGGGCCCATGTTCCACATGGCGACGCTCATGACCACGTTCGCCACCTTCCATCTGGGTGGCAACAACGTCATGACGCGCCGGGTCGAGGCCGAGGAGCTCTGCCGGCTGGTGGAGGCGGAGCGCTGCAACTACGGCTTCGTCATGGGCCCGACGGCGTCAGAGATCATGGAGGTGAACCGGGACGGGCGCTACGACCTGTCGTCGCTGCGCACTTTCGGCGCCAGCCCGGCCTGGAACGAGATGATCCAGGTCGACGACAGTCCCTGGGGCGTCCATCCGGCGGGCTACGGCCAGACGGAGGCGACCGGCATGCTCACCTTCAACGCCCTCGGCATCGGCAGCAGCGGGAGCAGCGGCCGCCCCTCCCCGTGGGTCCAGGTGCGCATCGTCGATCCGGACGGGTCCGACGTGCCCGAAGGCGAGACCGGCGAGATCGTGGCCCGCGGGCGGGTGCTGACCAACGGCTACCACGGCCGGGAGCAGCTCAACGCCGAGCGGACCCGCGACGGCTGGTGGCACACCAGCGATCTGGGCAAGCGAGAAGCGGACGGCTCCATCACCTTCGTGGCCCCCCTGACCCGGATCGTGAAGTCGGCCGCGGAGAACATCTACCCGGCTGAGGTGGAGGGGTGCCTGACCAGGCATCCGGGCGTGAAGGAGGCGGCCATCATCGGGATCCCCGACCCCAAGTGGACGCAAAGGGTGGTGGCCGTGGTGGTGCGGGCCGAGGGACCCGAGGGGGACGCGCTCACCTCTGAGATGCTGATCGAGCACTGCCGCGCGCACATCGCCTCCTACAAGAAGCCGTCTGCCGTCGAATTCGTCGACCAGCTGCCGCGCCACGGTTGGGCCGTCGACTACGACGCCCTCGACGTCCGGTTCGGCGGGGGCGGTTACCCGGGCCTGGGCCGCGCCGTCTGAGCGCTACGGCGCCGGCGCGACCGCGACCGCCATCTCCGCCATGGCAGCCATCTCCTCGCAGTAGTGGGCCCGGGAGCGGTGGTCGAAGCGCAGGCTGAAGCCCGTGGCCCCGATGGCGACGTAGGACCGCAAGAAGTCGAGGGTGCCGGCGTAGTCACCCAACGGGTCGATCGGAGGTTCGGGAGCGAGGATCAGGTCGAGGGGGGCGCCGTGTTCTTCGGCGTAGCGCTCCCGGGCCTTGGTGATCTCCGGGTCCGCCAACATCTCGGTGAGCTGTTCGATCTTGAACCCGAAGGGCATCCAGCCATCGCCCAACGTGAGCGCCCGCCGCAACGAGCGCCGCGTCCGCCCACCGACCCAGATCGGGACCGCTCGCGCCAGTCCCGATGGCTCCACTATGAAATCTTCGAAGTCGTAGTGCGGGCCGTGGTACTCCGGCAGGCGGTGGCCCCAGGAGGCCCGGATGGCCCGGATGGCGTCGTCGGCACGATCGCCCCGGCCGTCGAAGGCGTGCCCCAACACGTCGAATTCGGGCTCGAGGGACCCGACCCCCACGCCGGCGATGAGCCGGCCGTTGCTGAGGAGATCGAGGGTACCGAGTCGCTTCACCAACTCGAGCGGGTGGTGGTACGGCAGGACGACCATGTGGGTCAGGAGCCCGATCCCCGACGTCTTGGCGGCGAAGAAGCCGAGGGTCGAGAACGGGTCCCAGTAGCGGCCACCCCGTTGGGTGGAGGCGGCGGCGGGAATGGCGATGTGCTCGGAGCAGGCGACCCAGTCGTAGCCCAACGATTCCGCCTGCTGCACCACCTCCACCACGTCGCTGACGCTGGCCGTCACCTCCCACTCCGGCGGGTCGAATCGTGGGTTCATGTGCAGGACCGGGGTCACGATGCCGAGCTTGAGTGCCATGCCCAGGCACGGTAGCGCCGGTGCACCGTCATGGGTGCTGACCGGCCTCCCGAGGTCGTGGTGCCCGTCTCCCGGGGGTTTTTCAGACGCAACCTCTTTGCAACGGAGCCGCCCCGTCCCTGCACCTTCGCTCCGTCAAGATGCGCCGCAGCGTGAACACGGCCCTCTGGTGTGGTCGCTCTGAGCGGGGCGGCCACACCAGAGGGCCGGTGTTCGCGGCCTTCCCGCGCCCGGCCGCTCGCGGATCGCTGCCAGGAGCGACGACACCCGCGAAGATGGCGTATGGATTTCGACGTCGCAGACACGTTCGGTGACGATTACCTCTACTTCTACGAGGAGTCCATCGACGACGGGCATTCGGACGACGACGTGGCGGAGATCCTCGGATTGCTCCAGGTGGCGCCGGGCGCCCGCATCCTCGATGCCCCGTGCGGGCACGGCCGGCTCGCCTTCCGCCTGGCCGCGGCAGGCATGGAGGTCACCGGGGTCGATCTCTCCGAGCAGTTCATCGCCATGGCGCACGCCGTTCGGGTCGAACGCCGCGCCTCCGCCACCTTCCACCTGGGCGACATGCGCCGGCTCCCCGTCGCCGGGCCCTATGACGCCGTGGTCTGCTGGTTCAACTCGTTCGGCTACTACGGTGACGCGGACTGTCGCAAGGTCCTCGAGGAGTTCCACCGGGTGCTGCAACCGGGCGGCACGGTGCTGATCGAGACCATGCACCACGACGGCGTGGTTCGGCACTTCACCGCCGCGCCCGATGCCACCGTGGTCACCCGGGGCGACGATGCCCAGATCGACGTCTCCCGCTTCGCCCCCCTGACCGGACGGATCGAGACGGAGCGCACGGTGCACCGGGACGGGAGGGCACGTCACTCGACGCACTTCATGCGCCTGCCCACGCCTCCCGAGTGGACGCAGTGGCTGGAGGGGGCCGGCTTCAGGGACGTCCGGTTCCGTGCCGGCGGGGGCGGTCCGTTGCTGCTGGACAGCTGGGTCATGGTGGTGCAGGCCACCGCATAGGCCCAGTTCATTGGCCTGAGTCAGGAGACGCCGGTGTACAGTGAAAGTGACACGGTTGTCAGCAAACGTTGCGCCGGGCGCCCCACACGCCGGCGGATCCGGGAGGGGCCATGAACGTCGATCTGAAGGCATTGGCAGGACCTCGAGACCGCTTGATGGCGGGTGGAACGGTGGACCCCGTCACGGCCGAGGTCATCCGGGGAACGATGGAAACGGTCTGCTTCGAGATGGCCATGTACGTCAGTCGGACGGCCACGACGCCCATCCTGAATCAGTCCAACGAGCGCAACGCCACTATTCTCGACGGGAAGGGTCGCTTGGCCGCGTTGAGCGTGGGCATCCCGCAGTTCATGCTCACCTCCACTCTGCCCGTCCGTTTCGCGCTCGACTTCCTGGGGGTGGACGAATTCCACCAGGGAGACGTCTTCGTGGCCAACGATCCCTACCACGGCGGAGGGCACCTGCCCGACTACAACGTGTTCTCCCCGGTGGTGGTCGACGGGCACCTGGTCCTGATCGCCTCCATCCAGTGCCACCACGGCGACACCGGGGGTGCCGTACCCGGTGGGTACAACGTGACCGCGTCCGACATCTGGGGGGAAGGCGTGCGCTGGCCCGTCGTCAAGGTGCTCGACCGTGGCGTCGAGCGTCGGGACGTGCTCTATGCCCTCCAGGTCAACAACCGCCTCGAGGGGTACCTGGGCGACCTGCGGGCCCAGATCGGCGCGGCCAAGCAGGCGGCGGACGGGCTGGTCGGCCTGGTGGACCGCTACGGCGTCGACATGATCGAGTCGGCCGTCGACCACATGATCGACTACGCCGCCAAGCGCTTCGGCGAGGAGATTTCGGCCTGGCCCGACGGCACCTACGAAGGCGACGCCTACGTCGACCACGATCCCTTGGGCAACCCGGACATCCGTCTCCACGTGGCCATCACCGTCGACGGCTCCAAGTTGACCATCGACTACACGGGGAGTGACGAGCGTCAGGAATTGGCGGCGTGGTCGACCTACGGCAACACCCGGGGCTACACCGTGGCCCAGGTCGCCGCCATGATGGACCCCGAGATCCCCAAGAACGAGGGCTTCTTCAACTCCATAGAGCTCATCGTGCCCGAGGGGTGCGTCCTGAATCCCCATCCGGGCCGTCCGGTCAGCGTGGGCACCCACCACCCAGGCGCCGACATCGGCGAAGTCATCGCGGTGGCCCTCTCCGGCGTGCTCCCCGAGCGCGCCGTGCCGCAGACCTACAAGACCGGGATCCCCACCACCATCAAGGGCGTGGATCCGCGTAGCGGGCAGGTGTTCGTGGACGGATCGGCCGAGGTCTATGCCGGATGGTGCAACGCGGCCAAGGGCATGGATGCGTGGGGTGCGGTCAGTGCCAGCTTCGGCAACCTGTGGAAGGCCACGGCCGAGATCAACGAGAGCCTCTATCCCCACCTGCAGTGGAGTCGCGACTACCGCACGGACTCGGGTGGCGCCGGACAGTGGCGGGGCGGCTGCGGCAGCCACTACGTCAAAGAGGTGCGCGTGCCCTCGAACGTCTACACCTACGTGGTCGGCATGAAGTACCCGATGCCCGGTATCGCCGGGGGTGCCAAGGGGGCTCCCAACAAACTGACCCTGCGCTACGGGTCCGACGACGCATTGGTGGTGCAACATACGGCCGACTGGGTGCCCATGGAGGCCGGTGCCCGCATCTGCTTCGACTACGGGGGCGGGGGAGGCTGGGGCGACCCGCTGGACCGGCCCGCCAGTGCGGTCCTCGATGACGTGCTGGACGAGTACGTCAGCGTCGAGGGAGCCGAGCGCGACTACGGCGTCGTGCTCACCGGATCGCTGGAAGAGCTGACGCTGGTCGTCGACGATGCCGCCACCGAGACGCGTCGGGCGGACATGCGCGCCGGCCGCGCCGCGTAGGACACCACCGAGTTGGTGCGCCCGTGACGTCCGGCATCGTGGCCTGGGGCAGCTACCTGCCGTACTGGCGACTGCAGCGGGCTGCCATAGCCCAGGTACTGGGCTCGGGACCCGGCAAAGGGACCCGGGCCGTGGCCTCCTACGACGAGGACACCACCACTCTGGCCGTCGAGGCCGGGCGGCGAGCCCTGGCCGGGGCGGCGGGGGCGACGGCGGTGTCCGCCACTGCGGCCGTAGCCCCGCAGGATCTGTTTTTCTCCACCCCGGCCCCGGGCTACCTGGACAAGACCAACGCCACCACGGTCCACGCCGCCCTCGGGCTGGACCGGAGTTGCGCCGCCTATGACTTCTGCGGTTCGTCCCGCTCGGCCCTGGGCGCCCTGGCCCTGGGCCTGCAGGGCGCCTCCGAGCGGCGCACCGTGGTCGTGGTGTCGGACCTGCGCACCGGACTGGCCGGCGGGGCGGAGGAGCGTGACGCCGGCGATGGCGCCGCGGCCTTCGTCTGCGGCGCCGGCGGCGTGGTGGCCGAGCTGATCGGTCGGGGCGCATCGAGCGACGAGTTCCTGGACCGCTGGCGCGTGCCGGGGGAGACGGACTCCCACGTGTGGGAGGAGCGCTTCGGCCAGGAGCTCTACGTGCCGCTGGCCCGCGAGGCCTTCGCCGACGCATTGAAGGACGCCGGTCTCACCGAGAGCGACATCGATCACGCCGTGGTCACGGGCCTGCACGTGCGCGCCGTCAAGGCCGTCCGGGCCGGATTGGGGGTGGCCACCGGCGCGCTGGCGCCCGACCTCACCGGATCGCTGGGCAATCTGGGCGCGGCCCACGCCGGCCTGGCGCTGGCCGACGTGCTCGAGCGGGCCGAGCCGGGACAGGTCATCGCCGTCCTCTCCCTGGCCGATGGGGCCGACGCCCTGCTGCTGCGCACGACCGAGGCCCTCCCGGCGGCGCAGGCCGCCGCTGCCGGGGCCGGTCTCCCCACGGTGGCCCAGCAGGTGGCCGGCGGGCGGGCCGACCTCTCCTACGCCTCCTTCCTGGCCTGGCGGGGGCAGCTGCACCGCGAGCCGCCGCGCCGGCCCGATCCCGAACGGCCCGGGGCGCCGATCGTGCACCGTTCCGAGTCCTGGAAGTACGCCTTCGCCGCCAGCCGCTGCCTCGAATGCGGCTTCCGCCATCTGCCGCCCACCCGGGTCTGCCTGCACTGCCGGGCCATCGACCGCATGGCGGGAGAGCGCCTGGCCGACACCGAGGGCACCATCGCCACCTTCACCATCGACCACCTGGCCTACAGCCTGTCCCCGCCGGTGGTCGGCGTCATCGTCGACTTCGACGGCGGCGGCCGCTACCGGTGCGAGTTGACCGACGGCCCTCCCGACGAGCTGGCCATCGGCGACCGGGTGGCCATGACCTTCCGCCGCGTCTACACGGCCCAGGGCGTGCACAATTACTTCTGGAAGGCCCGCCCGCTGCCGGGCGGGCCCCGTGCTGCGGCCACCGCGGCCGCCGAGTAGAGGAGCAGAGCACCATGGCCAGTCGAGGGATCCGCGACCAGATCGCCGTCATCGGGATGGGCTGCACCAAATTCGGCGAACGCTGGGACACCGGGGTCGACGACCTGCTGGTCGACGCCGCCACCGAGGCTGCCACGTCGGCCGGCCTGCCCATCCACGAGATCGACGCCTTCTGGCTGGGCACCATGACCTCGGGGGTGTGCGGCACCACCCTGTCCCGTCCGCTGAAAATCGACTACAAGCCGGTGACCCGGGTGGAGAACTACTGCGCCACGGGCAGCGAGGCCTTCCGCAACGCCTGCTACGCCGTGGCCTCGGGGGCCTACGACACGGCCATGGCCATCGGGGTGGAGAAGCTCAAGGACACCGGCTACTCGGGGCTGACCGGGATCCGCCCGGTGGGGGACGGCACCGACCCGGGCCTCTCGTCCCCGGCCGCCTTCTCCTTCCTGGCCCCCTCCTACGGGCACAGGTACGGCGTGGACGCCGCCCAGATGAAGGAGGTGATGAGCCGCATCGCCTTCAAGAACCACCAGAACGGCGCCCGCAATCCCCGGGCCCAGTTCCAAAAGGAAGTCTCCATGGAGACCATCGCCAAGGCTCCCCTGGTGGCCGGCGAGCTCGGGGTCTTCGACTGCAGCGGGGTGAGCGACGGCTCCGCCGCCGCCGTCATCTGCCGGGCCGAGGACGCCCACCGCTACTGCGACGACCCGCTCTACGTCAAGGCCCTCAGCTTCGTGGCCGGCCCGGCGGCCGGCCCCATCGACCCCGACTACGACTACACCACCTTCGTCGAGGTGGTCCGCTCGGCCGAGGACGCCTACCGCCAGGCCGGGATCACCGACCCGCGCCGCCAGCTGGCCATGGCCGAGGTGCACGACTGCTTCACCCCGACCGAACTGGTGCTGATGGAGGACCTCGGGTTCGCCGAGCGCGGGACGGCCTGGAAGGAAGTGCTGGCCGGCACCTTCGACCGCGACGGCGAGCTGCCGGTCAACCCCGACGGCGGGCTCAAGAGCTTCGGACACCCCATCGGGGCCTCGGGGCTGCGCATGCTCTTCGAGTGCTGGCTCCAGCTGCGGGGCGACGCGCCGGCCGACCGGCAGATCGCCACCGTCGGCCCGGGGCGGACCATGGGCTTGACCCACAATTTGGGCGGCGCCCCCGGTGAGGGCGTCAGCTTCGTGGGCGTGGTCGGCACCGAGCGCGACGCCCCGGCCGCCTGATGGCCGGTGCGACGGGGACCGACCTGCTGGCCGAGAACGAGGATCAGGCCGCGCTGCGCCAGTTGGCCCGGGACGTGGCCACCCGCGAAGTGGCTCCCCGGGCCTCGGTGGGGGACGAGACCGGGGAAGTGCCCGCCGAGGTGCGCAAGGCGTTGGCCGGCGCCGATCTCCTCCGCATCACGGTCGGTGAGGCGTGGGGCGGCATGGGCTACGGCGACGTCGAGGCCGCCATCGTGCTCGAGGAGATCGCCCGGGCCGACGTGTCCTCGGCCATTTGTTGCCAGCTGACCTACAACGGCCCCCCACGGGGCATCGAGCACCTCGGGCCCGACGCCATGAAGGAGCGGTGGTTGCCGGCGGCGGCCGACGGCGACGCGCTGATCAGCATCGGCATCACCGAGCCCGACGCCGGATCGGCCGTGCAGAACATGCGGGCCACCCTGCGCGAGGACGGGCCGGGACGCTGGCGCCTCAACGCCTACAAGAATTACTCGACCCTCGGGCACGTGGCCCAGGGGGTGCTGGTCTGGTGCCGCTGGCCCGGCGGTGAGGGTGCCAAGGGCATCGGGGCGGTGATCGTGCCGACCGACCGCGAGGGGGTGTCGGTCACCGGGCGCCATGCCGGGATGGGCATTCACGCCGCCACCGAAGCCGAGTTGGCCTTCGACGCGGTGGAGATCACCGCCGACGACATCCTGGTGGCGGGCGACCCCTCCTCCACCGGGGCGTTCAAGGTGCTGCTGTCGCACCTCAATCATGAGCGCTGCGGCAACGCGGCGATGTGCGTGGGTGCGGCGCAGGGGGCCTTGGAGCATGCGGTGCGCTACATGTCCGAGCGCGTCATCGGTGGTCGGCCCCTGGCCGACCTGCAGGGACTGCAGTGGAAACTGGCCGACATGACGGTCCAACTCGAGGGCGCCCGGTTGCTGCTGGCCCGGGCCGTCCGCCTGGCCGGCGACGGTGGCACCCCGCCGCCACTCGAAACGGCGCTGGCCAAGACGGCAGCCAACCTGGCCGCCAAATTCGTGTGCGACGAGGCCATGCAGATCCACGGCGGCTACGGCTACAGCCGCGAGTACCCCCTCGAGCGGGCCTACCGGGACATCCGCGGCCTGTGCTTCGGCGCCGGGACCGTGGAGGCCCAGCGCAACTTCATCGGGCTCAGGGTCTCAGCCGGTGGGCGCACCGGCTCACCGGGCTGGCGCAACCCGCTCAACGACGCGGGCTAGAGGCCACCCCGTTGGTGGGAGCACTCGATACCTCGGATCTCGACCGCAGTCGGCCCATGGCCGCCCGGGTCTGCCGGGCCAGCAAGCACTACGGCACCAGCGCGGCCACGGTGACCGCGCTCGACTCGGTGACGGTGGCGTTCGAAGCGGGGCGGTTCAGCACCATCATGGGGCCGTCGGGGTCGGGCAAGTCGACGCTGTTGCACTGTCTGTCCGGACTCGACACGCTGAGCTCGGGTACGGCCCACATCGGCCCGACCGAGCTGTCCACGCTGAGCGAACGAGAGCTGACCGAACTTCGTCGCACCCAGGTCGGGTTCGTCTTCCAGGGTTTCAACCTGCTGCCCACGCTGTCGGCCCGGGAGAACATCGAGCTCCCGGCCGGGCTGGCGGGACGCCGTGCGGACCCGGCGTGGGTCGAACACCTGGCCGGGCTGCTCGGCATCGGCGACCGGCTGAAGCACCGGCCGGCCCAGCTCTCCGGGGGACAGCAGCAGCGCGTGGCCGTGGCGCGGGCATTGGTCAACCGCCCCACCATCGTCTTCGCTGACGAGCCCACAGGGAATCTCGACACCAAATCCGGCGCGGCCCTGCTCGAGCTGTTGGCCGGCATCGTCGTGGACGAGGCGCAATCGGTGATCATGGTCACCCACGACCCGGCCGCGGCCAGCCACGGCCACCGGGTGGTGTTCCTCCTCGACGGCCACATGGTCGAGGATCTCAGCGAGCCGACCACGGAAGCCGTGGCGCATCACCTGGCCGTCCTGGAGGGGTGACCCGTGTGGCGGGTCGTGGTCCGGAGCCATCAACGCCATCTGTTGCGGCTGGTCCTGGTCTGCGTGGCCATCGCCGTCGGTGTGGCGTTCCTGGCCGGGACCTTCATCCTCACTGACACCGACAACCAGTCCATTGCCGCCACGTCGGAGCAGGCGTACGCCAACGTCTCGGTGGCCGTGCAGGGGCACCACTCCTCGTCCAACCTGCCCGGCCTCGCCGGGTTCACCAAGGTGCCCGAGAGCCTGGTGGCCGCGGTGCGCGGCGTGCCGGGGGTGGTGACAGCCCAGGGGGAAGTCGACGGGTACGCCCAGCTGGTCGGTCCCGGTGGCGCGCTGATCGGGGGCGACACGTCGTCGGCTCTGGGGATTTCGGTGGGACCGGTGGCGAGCCTCCGTCCCTTCGTCCTGCACGCCGGAAGGCTGCCGACCACGTCGCGCCAGATCGTCGTCGACACCCAGACCTTTGCCTCGGAGGGATGGCACCTGGGCCAAGAGGTACGGGTGGTCACCGATCAGCCCACGCAGCGGTTCACCGTGGTGGGGACGGTCACGTCGCGCCAATCGTCCGATGTCCTGGGGACGTCGCTGATCGGCTTCACCACGCCGACGGCGCAACATCTCCTCGGGGCCACCGGCTCCTACAGCGTGATCCTGGCCTCGGCTCCGGGCTTGTCGGAGCACGTGGCGGCGGCCCGCGTGGCGAGGGCCATCGGTCCGGGGTACGAGGCCGTCACCGGAGGGGCCTTCGCCGCGGAGATCGCCACCATCAGCAGCGTGGGAGCACCGAAATTCACAGCCGTGCTCGACGTGGTGTTGGGAGTGGCGCTCTTCGTCGGCGCCCTGGTGATCTTCAACATCATCAGCATCCTGGTGGCCCAACGGCGCCGGGAGCTCGGCCTGTTGCGCTCACTGGGAGCGTCGCGAGCCCAGGTCTACCGGTCGGTCCTGGGCGAGGCGGCCGCTCTGGGCTTTGTGGCCTCGGCCATCGGGCTCTGTCTCGGCCTGGGTGCCGCGGCGGCGTTGCGGGGCTTCAACACCAGTCCCGGAGCCCAGACGACCGCCGCCGGGTTGGTGGTGAGCATGCGCACCGTCGTGGTGAGCTTGGTCGTCGGCACCGGCGTGACGTGTGTGGCCTCGCTTCTCCCCGCGGTGGCCGCCAGCAAGATCTCGCCGGTCAGCGCGCTGCACCAGGATGCGGTGGGAGAGGTCGCCGACCCCTCCACCCGGTGGCGGACGACCGGCCTGGTCACATCGATCGCCGGGCTGGCCCTGGTCGCGGTGGGCCTCTTCGTGAATCAGGGAAACCGGATCGAGCTCTGGTTGGTGGGCGCCGGCATGGCGCTGGCCGTCATCGGGCTGGGCCGCTTGAGCCCGGTCATCGTCCCGCCGCTCGTCGCCGTTTTGGGCTGGCCCTTGCAGCACCTGTCCGGTCTGCCCGGCCACCTGGGTTGCCAGAACACGAAGCGCAACGCCCGCCGCACGGCGACGACCGCCGCCGCGTTGATCATCGGGGTGGCGCTGGTCAGCGTGCTGGCCATCGTGGAGACGTCGGCCCGAGCCTCGACCGACAGCGAAATCAGCCACTCCCTGTCGGCGGACTTCGAGGTGCTGCCCGCCGGATCGGCCCCTCTGAATGCGGGGCCGTCCAAGGCCCAGGCCCTCAGCCCGGCGGTGTTGTCCCGTCTCCGGGCCCAACCCGAATTGTCGGTCTCGCCGTACTCCTTCGTGACCTTCGAGCTGAGGGGCCGGGGCAACTACGGGGCCGCGGTCGACACCAACACCATCTCGCGCATGATCTCGTTCGGGGCGGTGCAGGGCAGCATCGCCGCTCTCGCCCGGGGCGGCATCGCCGCCTCGGCGCAGCAGGCGGCGGTGCAGAACCTCAAGGTGGGGGAGAGGGTCGATGTCGCCTTGGTCAATCAACTGCCGTCGAGAACGTCAACCTCCATGCGCGTGGTGGCCATCTACCCCCGGGGTGACAACGAGGCCGGCTACCTCTTCTCGACGTCGACGGCGGCGCGGATCGACCCCTCACTGCAACTGAGCGCCGTGCTGGTTGCGGCCCGGCCCGGAGTGTCACACCGCCAGGCCCACGCGGCGGTGACGCGGGCCACAGCGGGGTTCTCCGATGTCAGCGTGCAGGATGTGGCCCAGGTGACGGCGGCGCAGGACCAGAGCATCGCCAGCCAGCTCAACCTGATCTCGGTGCTCCTGGTGCTGGCCATCGTGGTGGCCCTCCTGGGCATCGTCAACACGTTGGCCCTCTCGGTGGTCGAGCGCGGGCGCGAGCTGGCGCTGTTGCGGGCCGTCGGCATGTCGAGGGCCCAGATGCGTTCCATGGTGCGGTTGGAGGCCGCGCTGATCGGCATGATCGGGGCACTGCTCGGAGTGGTGCTCGGGCTCTTCCTCGGCTGGGTCTTCCAACGTGCGCTCAGCACCCAGGGCATTGCCGAGCTGGTGGTGCCCTGGCCGCGCCTGCTCGTCTACGTGGTGGTCGGTGCCGCCACGGGGTTGATCGCCGGTACCATCCCGGCCCGCCGGGCGGCCCGGGTCAACATGCTCGATGCGATCGCCAGCGAGTGAGACCGAGAGCGACGCGTCGGACCTCGTAGGTTGTTCCGCGCTGCTCGAGGAGCACTGCCGGGAACCCAACAGTGCCCGAGAGCCAAAATTTCGCCAGAGAAATTGCACGAGAGAAATTGCAGAAAAATGGTGCACATCGCGGGCATTTCGGGAGACGGATTCTGGACATCCTTCTGGTCGTCGAACGGCCGGACCAGACCTGGAAGAATTGATGTTCTGAACTGCTGTTTCGGCCCGCTGATGTGTCACATCCTCATGGTGTGATGTCAGGGTGGAACGTCCGGGAAATGACCAACGCGGCGGACTGGACCAACTTGGCCGACTCGGTGAACTCGACGCCCCGGACTCTCTCGACTCTCTCGCCGCGCTTGAAGCTGTGGTGCATCATCTCTCCCGGAGTGACTTGTCGCAGTACGGAGATGGCGAGTCGATAGAACGTATCGAGCGCATTCGCTCCCAGGTCGAGTACATCGCCACGGAGGCGGTGTCGAATTTCGACCTCGGTGGCGAGTGGGCGTTGCGTGGAGCCCGCACGCCGGCGGTATGGCTGGCCAAGCAATGCCAGATACCCAAGGCTGACGCCAGCCGCCAGGTACGGCGCGGGCGCATGTTGGGTCACTTGCCGGCTTCTCGAGAGGCCTGGTCGCAGGGCGCGGTGAGCACGGCCCACTTCGACGTGCTGGCCTCGTTGCGCAACGGCCGGACCGAGCCCTACTTGGAGCGCGACGAGGCCATGCTGGTCGGCGAGGCCCAGCGCCACTCATTCGATGACTTCATCCGGATTGCCCGCTACTGGGAGCAGCACGCCGATCCCGATGGAGTCGAGGAGGACGACATGGAGCGCCGGGCCCGCCGGGACGTCTACCTGACCCCGAGCATCGGCGGCATGTACCTGGGCAAAATGACGTTGGACCCGATCTCCGGGGCCATCGTCGCCGGTGAGCTCGATCGCCTGGAACGCGAGCTCTTCGAGGCCGACTGGGCCCAGGCCAAAGTGGAACTGGGCCGGGACCCTCGCGTCGACGAACTCTGTCGTACCGCCAACCAGCGCCGGGCCGACGCGCTCGTCGAGATGGCAACCCGATCCAAGGCCGCCCCGGCCGACGGGCGCATGCCGGCGCCTCTCTTCACCGTTCTGGTGGGCTACGAGACGCTGCATGGACGCGTCTGCGAGCTCGCCCAGGGCGGTCGCATGGTCCTCTCGCCGGGATCGCTACTGCCGTGGATGGACCAGGCGTATGTGGAACGAGCCGTGTTCGGACCGGGCAGGCGCGTCGAAGTCGGGATCACCTCGAGGTTCTTCACGGGGGCCACCCGTCGGGCCATCGAGATACGGGACCGGGAGTGCACGCACGAGTTCTGCCACGAGCCGGCTGAGCGGTGCCAGGCTGACCACATAGAGCAGTTCGCCGAGGGTGGCCCGACGACGCAGGAGAACGGACGGCTGCTCTGCGCCTTCCATAACCGCCAGCGCAACCAACGACCTCCGCCGGGCGGGCAGTAGGACCTCCCCCGACGCGTTAGGTGAGATTGTGCCTGCTCGATCCCCCGGCGCCAGACCTCAGACGTTGCCGCGAGCCATTCGCCTCGCCGACCGCGTCCAGCGCGTTGGGTTCAGCCTTGGGTTCAGCCTTGGGTGCCGCTCCCACGTCCGGCTATCGCAGGGTTAGTGATGCAGCGGCCTGCCCCGAAGCGCCCTTCCCGACCCTTCGGGGCAACCTCTCAGCGTTGCATCGCCTTGGTCTCGACGAACTCCTCGAGACCGTACCGGCCCCGCTCGCGCCCGATGCCCGACTGCTTGTAGCCCCCGAACGGGGCGCTGGGGTTGAAGGCCCCGCCGTTGATGTCGACCTGACCGGTCCGCATCTGCCGGGCCACGTTCTCCGCCCGGGCCGGATCGGCACTCGACACGCCGCCCGCCAGGCCGTAGGGCGTGTCGTTGGCGATCTCGATGGCCTCTTCCTCGGTGTCATAGGGAATGATCGAGAGCACCGGACCGAAGATCTCCTCCCGGGCGATGGTCATGGTCCGGGTCACCTCGGAGAAGACGGTCGGCTGGACGAAGAAGCCCTTTTCGAGACCTTCCGGCGCGTCGGCGCCGCCGGTGACCAACTTGGCCCCCTCCTCGACGCCCTTGTTGATGTAGCCCCGGACGCGGTCTCGTTGGACGGAGGAGACGAGAGGTCCGAGCAACTTCCCCTCCTCGAAGGGGTCGCCGGGGGCAAAGCCTTCGGCGGCCGTGAGCGCCAGTTGCTCCACCTCGGCCAGCTTGGCGCGGGGGACCAGCATGCGGGTCAGGGCCGAGCAGGTCTGCCCCGAGTTCATGTAGCAGGCGAACACGCCGGCGGGCACCGCTTTCTCGAAGTCGGCGTCGTCGAGCAAAATGTTGGCTGACTTCCCGCCGAGCTCGAGCGATACCCGCTTGACGCCCGCCGCGGCCAGTTCCATGACGCGCTTGCCGGCGCGGGTGGATCCGGTGAACGAGACCATGTCGACCTTGGGGTGGGAGGCAATGGCCTCGCCGACGACCGATCCGACCCCGGTCACCAGGTTGAAGACGCCGGCGGGCAGTCCAACTTCGTCAATGACCTCAGCCAGAGCGAAGGCGTTCAAGGGTGCGACCTCACTGGGCTTGAGTACCACGGTGCAGCCGGCCGCCAGCGCCGGGGCCACCTTGAGCACGATCTGGTAGAGCGGGTAGTTCCAGGGTGTGATGGCGCCGACGACGCCCACCGGCTCGCGCACGATCAGCGAGTTCCCGATCTCCTCTTCCCAGGGGAAGGTCTCGGCTGCCTTGGCCGCGTCGGCGAACGCCCCGGAGGGCAGCCCCACCTGGATCATCCCCGACAGGGTCATCGGCATGCCCACCTCGTGCGAGATGATGGCGGCGATCTCATCGGTGCGCGCGGCCAGCGCCTCGCCGATACGGACCAGGACCTTGGCCCGCTCCTCCCGGGAGGTGGCCGACCAGGCCGGCAAGGCGGCGGAGGCGGCCTCGACGGCTGCGTCCACGTCCTCGGCCGTCCCCTCGGGGATGGTGGCCATCACTTCCTCGGTGGTGGAGTCGATGACCGGGAGCGTTCCCGAGCCGGTCGACGGGACCCAGCTTCCCCCGATGTAGAGCTTGTCGCGAACGTCCATGACGCCTCCCTGTAGCCAGCTGACAGAGGGGACCCTATCGGGCGGGGAGAATGGCGTGCCCAACCAGTCGGCCCCGTCAGCCCTTCGTCAGTCCTTCGTCAGCCCTTCGTCAGTCCTTCTTGCCCAGAAGCGGGTGCTCGCCCATGCCCACCGGCTGGAGGTGCTGGCCCAGGACCTCGTGGAAGTGTTCGGCCACTTCGGCGGGGGTCCAACCGCCGTCCTTGAACATGGTGGCGATCTGCCGCGGGGTCTGGAACAGCGTGTACGCGAAGCCGGTCCGGCCCAGAACCTGGCCGTTGACATAGGACGCACCCTCACTGGCCAGGAAGGCGACCAGGGGAGCGTTGAGGGCCGGGTCCTGGTCGGCCGGTGGCTCGGCGCCGGCGTAGAGGCCCTCGGTCATGCGGGTGAACCCGGCCGGCGCCACCGCGTTGGCCGTGATCCCGTACTTCCCCAGTTCGAGCGCCCAGACGAACGTCATCCCCATGATGGCCGCCTTGGCGGCGCCGTAGTTCGTCTGGCCGAAGTTGCCCCGGAGCCCGGCGGAGGAGGTGATGTTCACGATCCGCCCGTACCCGGCCTCCTTCATCAGCGGGGCGGCGTGACGCACGGTGTTGAAGGTCCCCTTCTGGTGGACGGCGATCACGGCGTCGTAGTCGGCCTCGTCCATCTTGACCAGGGTCCGATCCCGCACGATCCCGGCGTTGTTGACCACGATGTCGATCCGGCCGAACGAGTCGACCGCGCTGGCGATGATCCGGCCCGCCGCATCGAAGTCGCTGACCGAGTCGTGATTGGGGACGGCTGCGCCCCCTTTGCCCTCGATCTCCTGGCAGACCTGGGCCGCCGGGTCCTCCTCGGTGCCCTCGCCGCCGAGGGAGACACCGACGTCGTTGACCACCACCTTGGCTCCCTCAGAAGCCAGACAGAGCGCGATGTCACGCCCGATCCCCCGCCCGGCTCCGGTCACCACGGCCACTCTGTCCTCGAGAATTCCCATCGCGGGAGGATAGCCCGGTGCCCCAGTTCCCTGACAGCCGTGTCAGGCATGTGGTCGCGCGCTGTACCATGCAGCCGGACGACAGGGCGACAGATGCGCCCGACGAGCGGTGAGGAGCACCCGGGTCATGGCCACATACATAGAGAACGCAGCCGAGCAGGTTCTGGCTGCGGCCAAGGAGCTCTTGGAGAAGGGTCTGGTCGAGGGCACCTCGGGCAACATCTCGGCCCGCATGGAGGACGGCAATGTGGCCTGCACCCCGTCTTCGCTTGATTATCGGGAGATGCAGCTGGACGACATCGTCATCGTGAACCCCGAAGGCGAGACCGTGTCCGGTGAGCGGGCCCCCACCTCGGAGAAGTACCTCCACCTGGCCTGCCTGGCCGCCTACGAGGACATCGCCGTGGTCATCCACTCCCACGCGGTGTACGCCACCATGTTCGCGGTGGCGCACCAGGACATCCCGAGCTGTATTGACGAGTTCACGGTCTACCTGGGCGGCGACATCCGTTGCACCGAGTACGCCTCCAGCGGATCGCCGGAGCTGGCCGAGCAAGCGGTCAAGGCGCTGGAAGACCGGGGCGCCGCCCTGATCGCCAACCACGGCATGGTGGCCGTCGCCACCGACATGCAAAAGGCCATGCACAACACCGCGCTGGTCGAGCGCAGCGCCAAGATCATCTGGGGCGGCAAGCAACTGGGCGCCGTGTACCCACTGCCCGAGAAGATCAACCAGCGTTTCGCCGGTGTGTACCCCTACATGCGCTAACGAGAGCCGCTTCGAGCACGTGAGCGGTCAGGGGGAGTGGCAACATGAGCGAAGGAAAGATCACGGCCCGCCTGGCCGAGTTGGGGCTGACCCTGCACGGGCCGCACCCGCCGCACGACCCGCTCGATGCGGTCGTCGTGCACCATGGCGTCGCCCGCACGTCGGGTCAGCTCCCGCGCATCGACGGGCAGCTCACCTGTCTGGGCCGGCTCGGCGACGGGGTGACGGTCGAGCAGGGCCGCGCCGCGGCCGCCGTGTGCGCCCTCAATGCGCTGGCCGTGCTCGAAGCGGCCCTGGGATCGCTCGATCGCATCTCGCGCGTCCTGACGGTCACCGGCTTCGTGTCCTCGGCGCCCGATTTCCACGAGCAGCCGACGGTGATCGACGGGGCCAGCGCGGTACTGGCCGATGTGTTCGGGGAGGCCGGCCGGCACACCCGCTCCGCCGTCGGCGTGGCCGCACTGCCCCGCAACGGCGCGGTGGAGATCGAAGTAACCGTCGCGCTCAGCGACTGAAGGCGGTCCGTACGGCCTGGCCGCCCTTGGTGGTCAGGTCCCAATAGCGGTAGGTGCCCTGCTCGCGCAGTTCGGTCGCGGCGTCGACCACGGCGCCGTAGGCGGCCATGGCAAAGGCGCCGCCCACCGATATCCGGCGCACCCCCAGTGCGGCCAGTTGCGACACCGAAGGGGCGCCCGGGAGGGCCAGCACGCTGACGGGGACGTCCACCGCGCCCAGCACCTGGCGCAGGTCGGCCGGGTCCACCACCCGGGGGGCGAAGAGGACGTCGGCTCCGGCATCTTGAAAGGCTTGGAGACGGGCGATGGTATCGGCCAGATCTTTCCGGCCATGGAGGTAGTTCTCCGCCCGCGCCGTCAGCACCACCGACGTCGAACCGGAGTGCGCCGCCTCGGCCGCGGCGGCCACCCGGGCCGCGGCGTGGGCCAGCTCGTACATGGGCTCGTCGCGCCGGCCACTGAAGTCCTCCACCGAGCATCCGGCCACGCCGGCGTCCTTGGCCGCGGCGACCGTGGCGGCCACCCCGTCGGGGTCGTCAGCGAAGCCGTTCTCCAGGTCGGCCGAGACGGGCAGGTCGGTCGCCCCGACCAGTTCGGCCACGTGGTCGAGCACCTCGTCGCGGGACATGGCACCGTCCAGGCGACCCTTGGTGGCGGCAAAGCCACCGCTGGTGGTGGCCAGGGCCTCGAACCCGAGCGAGGCCAGCAGCACGGCCGAGCCGATGTCCCAGGCATTGGGCATCAAGAGCGGTCGGCCGGCCTGGTGCAGGCCGAGAAAGGTGGACGCCGATTCCGACTGGGTGGGCATGGTCGAAGGGTAGTGGTCGTCCGGCCATGGGCCCTCCTTCAGGGGCGCCGCCGGCGTGCCTTCAGGCCGGGAACTCCCAGTACTGGAACTCGCACATCATGGGAAGGATGTACTTCACGTAGAGCGAATGGATCTTGACCATCTTCTGGTCATCGGTGTGCAGATCGATCAGGTCGAGGCGGTCGTCCGACTTTCGGAAGGTCTCGGCCCGGTCCTGAATGCCCTGGAGCTCCTCCAACGAGCCCACGGCCAGGCCGAAGTGGTCCATGCGGGGGCACCGCATGGGGTTGTCCTCCGAAATCAGGAAGATGAACTGGTCCCAGTGCACGCAACTGAGGATCAGGCGGTGGCGATCCTCGGTCATGACCGCCATCTCCTCGAAGCCGAGCACCTCGTCGAAGAAGCGGCAGATGTCCTTGCGGCTCTCCTCGCCCAGCAGGTCGGCCGGCATCGACATGGCCACGTGGTTGAAGCGCGGGTTGCCGGTGGGGTAGTAGGGGTGCGTCACGGGTTCCTCATTTCTCACGTCCTCACTTCGGGTACCACCATCACCTTGCCGGCGATGCGACCGGTGGCCAAGGCCTCGAGCGCATCGGCGACGCCGTTGAGTGGCACGTCGTCGGGATCGATCAACAGATCGGTGGGAAACGCATCGGAGTCCAAGAGCTCGAGTGCCCGCTCGAACCCGCCCAGGTCGTACACGAATGAGCCGCAGACGTGCAGCTCGTTGAGGATCATGCGGTTGGGATCGAAGGTCGGGTGCTCGATGCCCGCCCCGACCATGACCAGGACCCCACCCCGGAGCAGCTGGTGGAAGCCGGTCTCGATGGCCGCCTTGTGGCCCGAGCACTCGAGCACGACGTGGACCGCCCGGGACGACAGCTTCTCCGGTTCCCACGACGGGAAGGTCTCGAGCTCGGACGGGTCGATGACCTCGGTCGCTCCCACGCTGCGGGCCAGGGCCTGGCGACCCTCGTTGGGCTCTACGACCGTGATGTGGTCGACGCCCATGTCCCGCAGGGCGGCCACGGTGAGGGCACCGATGGGGCCGGCTCCGAACACCATCGCCGTGTCCCCGGGGGCTATGCCCGAGCGGGTGATGCCGTGCATGGCCACGGCCAGCGGCTCGGCCAGTGCGGCGTGCCGGGCCGAGAGGCCCTCGGGTAGGCGCAGAACTCCTGCCGCCCGCACCAGGATGAATTCGGCGAAGGCGCCGTCGCCGTTGTCGGTGATGGGACTGCTGCGGTTCTCGCATTGCGAAGGCTTGCCTTCGAGGCAACGCCGGCACGTCCCGCACTTGGGCGATGAGCCTCCCACGACACGTTCGCCCACCGACCAGTCGTCGACGTCGGCGCCCACCGCGGCAATGGACCCGGTCCACTCGTGGCCGGCCACCACGCCCGGTTTGAAGCCCCAACCGTCGCGCAACTGATGGATGTCGGAGCCGCAGATGCCGCAATGGTGGACACGTACCAGGACCTGGCCCGGTCCCGGTTGGCGAACGGGGCGGTCCTCCACGGTGATCACTCCGGGTGACTGGTACACCGCAGCCGGCATCACCTCGGGAAGTGGTGGCGAGGAAGAGTTGTCTGACACGCGCGTCAGGTTAGGCGCGCTCCTGCAACCATGCGAGCCCTCCGGCCAGGTGCCGCAGGTAGGTGGGCGTCTCCCAGGCGCCCGGGAAGTGTCCCAATGCGGTGTAGAAGGTGCGGCCAGCCTGTTCGGTGTGGCACCAGGCCAGCGGGAAGCCGCTGCCGGGGACCCGGCCACCGGGCACCGACAGGTCGACCTGGTTCTCGGACAGGGCGAGCAGAACCCGGGCGTCGGGACGGAGTTGCCGAAACAAGTAGATCTCGTCGTGCCAGGGCCAGGTCACGTCAAGGAACGAGGTCGCTGGATGCTGGTGGTCGACCACGTCGATGGTGAAGTCCTGGGTCCATGGATGGCCGTCGAAGCGCGCCCCGATCACGGATCCGTATGCAGGCCAGGTGTGGCAGGCGTCGGTGGCGGAGTGCACGCCGAGCACACCCAGGCGTCCCGCCCGCCATGAGGCCACCAGGACGTCGCGCTGGGGCGGACTGAAGGGTGTCTCACCGATGGTGAAGAGAGCCAGCACGGCCGCTGCCTCGAGCTGCTCAGGGGAGATGTTCCGGATGTCGTCGACGACGTAGGGGGTGAGTCCCGCTGCTTCGGCCAGTTGCTGCAGTCCCACGGTGGCTTGTCCCAAGACCCCGTGGACGCCGGCCGGGCCGTCGGCGTAGGGGGCGACCTGGGTCATGATCAACATCTGTGCCGGCACCTCCGGAGTGTACGGCTGGTGTGGAAGTGGTCGCAGATGCTCCAATGCACAGACTGACCCACCGGAAAGACCGACGCACCGAGAGACGCCGGCCCGGTTGGGGATAGAGACCGACGCACCGGACCGGGAGACACACGTCTCCAGACAGAGGAAGGCACCGCATGCCAACGGAGAACCAGGAAGAGATCGCAGGCGTCCTCGGGAGGTTGGGGTCGGCCACCCTGGGCGAGTCAGGGGGGATTGCCACTGACCGGCGTCTCAAGCCGGCCTGGTCGGGCGCTGCGCTGGCGGCCCCGGCCTACCCGGTCGGCTGCACCCCCGGGGACAACCTCGCCGTGCACGTTGCCGTCACCCGCGCCCCGGCAGGAAGCGTCCTGGTTGTCGATGTCGGCCGGGTGCCGGACCGGGGCTACTGGGGCGAGGTCCTGACGACCGCAGCCGAAGCCGCTGGACTAGTGGGTCTGGTCATCGACGGCGGCGTCCGCGACGTGGCGGCTCTCGAGGCCCACGGGTTCGCCGTGTTCTCTTCCACTGTCGCCCTCACGGGTGCCACCAAGGACAAACGGGGGACGGCGGGCCTCCCCGTGAAGGTAGGCGGCGTCGAAGTGGCCCGGGGTGATTGGGTCGTAGGTGACGTCGACGGTGTCGCCATCGTCAAGGCGGACTCGGTGAGCGCCGTGATCCGCGCCGGGGAGGAACGAGAAGCCAAGGAGCAGGGATTCTTCGCCGCGCTCAGGTCGGGGCAGACCACGGTGGAACTCCTGGCTCTGGATGCCTCGCTCATTTCCGGAGATGAAACCTGAGCCGGCTCCGCGACATCTGGTGCAGCGTGCTGAACGACTGGTGTCGCGCCGTTCCAGTGAAAGTTTGCGGCGCCGTCCTCGTCAAAGTTGCGACAACGTTGGCGCAGCGGCCCGTTCACAGGGGCGCGCCGTCTCACTGACAGTTGGCGCAACGGCCCAGCATGGCGAAGTGATGCGGGTCGATGGAGAAGCCGAATTGTGCCTTGGCCGTCTTGGCCAGGCCCGCGAAGAGCGCATCGGGGGCCTCGATCATGGCGCCGCAGACTTCGCAGACGAAGTGCCCGTGCGCTGAAGCGGCCAGATGATAGGTGGCAGGGCCGTGGCCCAGGTGGGCGTGGACGATCACCCCGAGGCGCTCGAGCTCCTCGAGGTTTCGGTAGATGGTGGAGAGATGGATGTCCGGGGCCTGCAGCTGCACTTCGGCCGCCAGGTCTTCGGCGGTCCGGTGGCCGGAGGTGTCGAAGAGCGCCCGTAGGAGCAGGCGCCGTGAGGACGTCACCCGGCCCCCTTGTTGGCGCACGATGTCCAGCACGCCCTCGACGGTGGTGGCGTCCCCCTCCCCGGCTGCTACCGGACTCTGGGGTCTGCTCACGACCCCATTCTACGCCCGCTGGCTCCTGAACCGGGCTCCTCGAACCGGCTCCTCGAACCGGCTCCTCGAACCGGTCCGGGCACCTCAATTGCAGTCTCCTCCTTATTGCAAAGCGTTCGTAATTAGCGTACATTTGCAGTCTGGTGACTCCCGTGAGCCGGCGGCGCAGGCGGACCTCTTGAAGGCGACGGGCGTTCGTCCCGCGGGCTCGCCGTCGCGCCTGGCCCGGATCCGGGCCGGCCTGACCTCCCAGGAGTGGGCGCGGGTGGCGGGGATGGCGTGCACCATCATCGGATTGAACGTCCTGGGGTGGGGGATGTTGGCCGCCGCGCTCCGCGGCCACTACCACATCAACAAATCCGAGCTCTTCGGTGTGGGGACCGGCGTGCTGGCCTACACGCTCGGGATGCGGCACGCCTTCGATGCCGACCACATCGCGGCCATCGACAACACCACCCGCAAGCTGATCAACGATGGGCAGCGTCCGCTCAGCGTGGGCTACTTCTTCTCCCTGGGGCACTCGTCGCGTGGTCCTGGCCCTGGCCGTCCTGTTGAACTTCGGCATCCGGGGCCTCGACGACCAGGTGAAGAACTCGTCCTCGACCCTGCAGAACACGGCCAACATCATCGGCACGTCGGTGTCGAGCTTCTTCCTCTACCTCATCGCCGCCCTCAACATCGTCATCATGATCTCGATCCTGCGGGTGTTCCGGGACATGCGTTCAGGTCGGTACGACGACGAGGAGCTGGAACGCCAGCTCAACGGGCGCGGTCTCATGAACCGGTTCTTCGGCGGCTACGCCCGACGCATCGACACGCCATGGAAGATGTACCCCGTCGGCGTCCTGTTCGGCCTGGGGTTCGACACCGCGAGTGAAGTGGCGCTCCTGGTGCTGGCCGGGACGGCGGTGGTGGGCGGCCTCCCGTTCTACGCCATCCTGTCGCTGCCCATCCTCTTCGCCGCCGGGATGACCCTCTTCGACACCGTGGACGGGTGCTTCATGAACTTCGCGTACGACTGGGCCTTCGCCCGGCCGGTCCGCAAGGTGTACTACAACCTCACCATCACCGGGCTCTCGATCTTCGTGGCCGTCTTCATCGGCACCATCGAGCTGGTCGGCCTGCTGGCCCACGACGGCCATCTGAGTGGAGGGGTCTGGTCCTTCATCGAGGATCTGAACCTCAACGTGGCCGGGTTCATCATCGTCGGCCTCTTCGTGGTGACCTGGATAGTCGCGCTGGTCATCTGGCACTTCGGCCGAATCGAGCAGCGTTGGGACCTCTCGACGGCGCGGGCGGCAGCGGGGGAGCGGGCCCGGACCGCGGCCGAGGTGCCGGCTGAGTCTGCATGGAGTGAGGCCGGATAGCGAGCCGGATAGCGATCGGATAGCGAGCCGGATAGCGAGCCCGACAGAGACCCGGAGAGCGGCGCCTGGAGAGAAAGGCCGGATAGAGAGCGTCAGACCAGGTTCGGCGGCGTCCGCCCGGCCAGCACGTCGCAGACACCCTGGCAGGCCAACCGCGACATGCGGGTACGGGTGGCGACGGTGGCGCTGCCGATGTGGGGCAGCAGCGTGATGCGGGGTGCGGTGAGGAGCCGGGGGTTGAGCACCGGCTCGCCCTCGAAGACATCGAGCCCGGCGGCGAAGATGGTGCCGGCTTCGAGGGCGTCCACGAGTGCGTCCTCGTCGATCACCGGGCCCCGTGCCGTATTGACGAGAACGGCCGTCGGCTTCATGAGGGCGAGTTCCGCCGCGCCGACGAGATGGTGGGTGGACTCGGTCAGCGGCACATGCAGGCTGACGATGTCGGAGCGGGCCAGCAGCTCACCCAGGGTGGGAAGGTAGCCGGGCTGGCCGGTGTCGGCGCGCGAGGTGTGCAGGACTTCCATGTCGAACCCCGCGGCCCGGGCGGCCACGGCCCGGGCGATGCGGCCGTAGCCGACGAGGCCCAGGGTGGCCCCGTGTACGTCACGGGCCAGGTGGGTGGTGAAGCCCCATCCGCTCCAGCGACCGTGCCGGAGATCGTTCTCGGCTGCCGTGGTCGTGCGCGTCGCAGCCAGGATGAGGAGGAACGCCAGGTCGGCCGTGGTCGCATCGAGCACCCCCGGGGTGTTGCAGACGGCGATCCCGAGCTCCCGGGCGGTAGCGACGTCGATGTTGTCGTAGCCCACGGCGGCATTGCCCACGACACGCAACTTCCCGGCACGACCGGCCCGCAGCACTTCGGCGTCGATCTGATCGGTGAGGAGGCAGACCATGCCGTCACTCTGGGCGGCCCCGTCGCGAAGCTCCTGGGCCGTCAGAGGTGTGTCGTCGTCAGCGGGGCCGACGACGTCGTGGCCCGCGGCAGTGAGGGGATCGGTCCCGCCGGGGGTGACGCGGCGGGTGACCAGGATCCGGGCCACTCAGTGTGTGGTGTAGTTGATCTCGCCTGCGCCCTTGACGCCGATGGCGAAGCAGAAGCAGTGGATGGGCGCGTGGTCGCTGATCGGGCGCAGCGAGTGCACCTTGTCCGGCGGGATGTAGACCAGGTCGCCCTGCGTGATGTCACGGTCCTCACCGTCGATGGTCATGATGCCGCGCCCGTTCATCACGTAGTAGAACTCGTGCGTGGGGTGGGAGTGCGGGTCGACCAGGCCGCCCCCGGGCACTTCGAACTCGTTCACCAGCTCGAGGTAGCCCCCGTCGGTGATGTCCTTGAACTCGCGCGACTCGATCATCCACCACACCGGCACGGTGCCGTTGTGCTCGACGATCGGCGCCTTGGCCTCGATGCTGCGTACGTCCATGACGACCTCTCCACTCCGTAGACTGACTCCGGCGTCAGGTTAGATCGACGGCGCCGTGCGGTGTCAGTCCGCCAGAGTGAGCGAGAGGAAACGCGTGTCCGAGCAGCGGCGAAAGATCGTGCCCGAGCCGCTGTCGGACGAGGCCTGGGCACCCTTCGGCTGGCTCCCGGTGGCCGACACCGATCCCCGCGACGGGGAGCAGCGGCTGACCTTTGCCTGGGATGACGCCCATGTGAACCTGATCGGGCACGCCCGGGCCGAGGTGCCGGCCACCGACGACGGCCTGCTCTGCGAGATGCTGTTCCGGCACGACACCCACACCCAGACCGTCATGTCGCTGGACGTCCCGGCGGTGATCGCCGTGGCGCCCGCCTCGTCCGTCTTCTCCGGGCCGGGCGACGCCGAGGCCATCCGGGTGTTCCGGCTCGAGCCCCTCGAGCCCCTGGTGCTCCACCGTGGGACCTGGCATTGGGGCCCGTTCCCGGTGGCCGCCGCCGCGGTGCGGCTGTTCAACGTGCAGGGACTGCGCTACGCCGACGACAACACCTGCGTCGACCTGGCCGGCCCGGGCGCCGACGTCGACGTGGTGCTCTCCCCGGCGCGCGGCTAGTGGCGCCGGGCGAGATGGAGATCGACGAGGCCGAGTTCATGTCGGGCACCGTGCCCCAGTTGGTCCGCGCCATCACGGCGCACGAGGAGGATCCCGGACCCGACGGTCGCCGGACCTTTTCGACCATCAGCCCCAATTGGTGGGGTGGCGATCGCACCTTCGGTGGGATGGTGGTGGCCCAGGCGCAGCATGCGGCCAGCCGCACCGTTCCCGACGGGCTCGAGGTGCACTCCCTGCACGGCTACTTCCTGCGGCCGTCCCCGCCCGGGTCGCGGTCCCTGCACCGGGTCGAGCGGGTGCGCGACGGAAGGTCGTTCTCCGTTCGTGAGGTGACCAGCGAGGTCGAGGGGCGGACCACGTTCCGCATGACCTGTTCGTTCCACCTTCCCGAACGCGGCGATGAGTACCACCTCCCGATGGGAACCGACATCCCCCCACCGGACGCGATCGACGGTGTGGAGATGCCCTTCCCCTTCGACATTCGCGAGTTGGGGGCGACCACCCGTCGAGAGGACGGGACCTACGCGTCGACCCGTCGTTGCTGGTTCCGCACCCGGGAGCGTCTGCCCGACGATCCGGCCCTGCACGCCTGCGTGTTGGCCTATCTCTCCGACATGACGGGGGCGGCCTTCCGGCCGCTGAGTCTCGGGACCTGGGGTACCCACACCGACGCCAGCCTGGACCACGCGCTGTGGTTCCACCGCCCCCGACGGGCCGACGAGTGGAACCTGTTCGATCTGCAGGCCCTGGTCAACGCGGGGGGCAGAGCCACTGTGCGGGGCACGATGCACGGCGACGACGGCACGCTGTACCTGAGCATGGCCCAGGAGCTCCTCATCCGGGAGCTCGAGGAGCCGATCACGTTCGACGCACCGCCCTGGGCCGAGAAGGCACGCCGGCGATCGCCCACGACGGAATCGACGACGGAACCGATGCCGGAACCGACGACGGAGACGGATTAGATGACGGAACCGACGAGGGAGGAAAAGCATGGGTCTGCTTGAGGGACGCCAGGCCATCGTGACCGGCGGCGGCTCGGGCATCGGCCGGGCCACCTGCCGACGCATGGCCGAAGAGGGGGCGCAGGTGGCTGTGCTCGACCTCGACGGCCCTTCGGCCGAGAAAGTGGCCGAGGAGATCGGCGGGCTGGGCTTCGAGGCCGACGTGGGCGACCCCGACGGCTTGCGAGCGGTGATCGACGTCGCGGTGGCGGGGCTCGGCGGCCTGTCGATTCTCTACAACAACGCCGGCATCGGAACGTTCTCCCGCCTGCACGAGGGGGAGCCGGCCGAGTGGGACCGCGTGCTGCGGGTCAACCTCACCGGGGTGTACGCCGGCTTCCGGGCGGCCATTCCCCACCTGTTGGCGGGCGGCGGTGGTTCCATCGTCTCCACTGCGTCCATCAGCGGCACCAGGCCGGCGGCGGGGGAGGGCCCCTATGCCGCGTCGAAAGCGGCGGTGGCGGCGCTGACGGCATCGGCCGCGCTCGAGTACGCCCCGACGATACGGGTCAACGCCGTGTCGCCCGGCATGATCCGCACCACCCTTACCGCGCCCATGTTCGAGTTCTTCCCGGGCCAGGTGGAGCGGTTCGAGAAGGACACGCCGGTCGGGCGCATCGGGGAGCCCGAGGACATCGCCGACGTGGTGGTCTTCCTCTGTTCGGACCTGGCCCGTTTTGTGAACGGCCAGAACATCGTGGCCGACGGAGGGCTGACTCTCCACGGGTCGGGGGTGGACGGGATCTTCGATCTGGTCTTCGGAAAGGGCGGTGCCGGCTGAATCCCGGTTGTCATCGCGGGAATCCGGATTGTCAGCGGATGGAATTACGCCGCGCCTGTGCCCGACCCTAGGAAGAGGGCCCGGAAGACCATGGTGGTCATGGTGTCGATCGCCGCGTCGTCGACCGGGGGGCCGACGAATTCGCGCAGGTAGTGGAACCGGTCCAGCATGGCCAGGACCGCCAGGCCGGCCACATCCGGATCGATGGGGTGGGCTGACGCGTCGACGGTGACCTGCCGGGCCAATGCGCCGGACATCACCGTGAAGGTCTGGCGGATGACGTCGATGAGCTCGGGGTCGATGGTGGCCAGGTCGGTCCAGGCCCGGAACAGGGGGGCGTAGCGCGTCCACAATTCCGAGTAGGCCTTGACCCACCCGTGCACGTCCTCCCACTCGGGGGTGCTGCCTTCCTCGGGGGGCACCCGCAGGGTGTCGTAGAGGTGCTGGGCCTCGGTGGCGGCCTCGGCCACCAGGGCGCGGAGGAGATCCTCCTTGTTCGAGAAGTACAGGTAGAAGGTGCCGTGCGACGTCTTGGCCAGCTCCACCACGTCGTTGACCCGGGTGGCGTAGAAGCCCCGTTGGTCGAAGGCGATCATGGCTGCATCGAGCAGTTTGCGCATGGTGCGCCGGCCCTGACTGCGCAGCACCCGCTTGCTGGCCGGCGCCCCGACGGCATCGATGTCGCTGAGGGGCAACCCGGGGTGGTCCGAGGTGCCGTTGGGCGGGGCCTCCTCCGACGTCTTGCGGGCCGACGCCCTCTTCGGAGGGGTGGGGGGGGCCGCCGCGTCACGCTGGATTCGGGGCGATCCCATGCCTCGGGCATCGTAGTGCCAGGCCCGGTGCAAGTGGCTAACCTGACACGGTGGTCAGGTTTCGCGGGGGTCTGAAAACGGTACGGCGCCAGGGACATTCTGTAATTGCGCGTACGGCAACCCGTCCATGAACCACCCCACTCCTGTGGCGGCAGGGCCATCCTTCACTTCGCTGGACGATGCCATAGCCCGCCATATCCGCCCCGGTGACTCGGTGCACGTCATGCTGGGCCACAGCCGCTGGACCGCCGGCGCCCGGGAGCTGGCCCGCCACTTCTGGGGGCAGGATCCGGGGTTTACCCTGGTCATGAGCAGCCTTGGCGCCCTGGGCGCCCTGTTCTTCCGGGGTGGGCTGGTGCGCAAGGTCATCACCACGTATTCGGGCAACAGCTTCCCTACCTATGCACCCAACCCGATTTTCCGCGAGGCCTACGAGTCGGGCCAGGTGGAGGTCGAGCACTGGTCGATCCTCACCCTGGCCCAGCGCATGGAAGCGGCGGCCCGGGGCCTGCCGGCGGCCGTGACCGGCTCCCTCGCCGGTTCCTCCATGGCCCTCAATGAGGGATTCGCCGAAGTCGAGTCACCCTTTGGCCCCCTGGGCCTCCTGTCCCCGCTGGCCCCCGATGTGGCGCTGCTCCACGCCGCCGCAGCCGATGCTGACGGGAACCTGGTGCTCTCCGAGCCGCTCCTCGAAGGGGTCTGGGGGGCCTGGGCGGCCCGGCGCGGCGTGGTGGCCACGGTGGACCGGGTGGTCGAGGACCTCCACGGCCTGGGCCATCGGGTGCGCATCCCGGCCCATCGGGTCCTGGCGGTGGTCGAGGCCCCCTTCGGGGCGCATCCCGGCGGGTGCTACGCGCCGGGCCTGCCGGTGCACAGCTACGGCGAGGACATCGCGTTCTGGAGCATGGCCGCCGAGGCGGCGGCCAAGGGCTCGTTCGACGCCTTCGCGTCAGAGTGGGTGCTGCAGCCGACCACGCACGAGGCCTACCTGGGTCGCCTGGGCCGCGAGCATCTCGCCTGGCTCGAGGGGCGATCGGATCCGGCCTCGTGGAAACAGGACGCCGACGCCACGCCGGTACCCGACGATCCCGCCGTGACCAGGTGGGAAGGGGCAGCAGCCCTGGGCGCCCGCGAGGTCGAACGCGTCGTGGCCGACGTCGCCGCCGATGCGGTGCTGGCCGGTGCCGGTGTGGCCAACCTGGCGGCCTGGGTGGCGGTGGGGCGGGCCCGAGCGGCCGGGAGCCGGGTCACCCTGACGGCCGAGCTCGGGCTGTGGGGCTACGAGCCGACGCCGGCCGATCCCTACATCTTCAACCACCGGGTCTTCCCCGACACGCCACTGCTCACCGATGCCTCCTCCATCTTGGGCATGGTGATCGGCGGACCCGGAACCCGCACCGTGGGCTGCCTCGGCGCGGCCGAGGTGGATCGCACCGGCTGCCTGAATTCCACCGAGCTGGCGGGCGGCCGTTTCCTGGTCGGCTCCGGCGGGGCCAACGACGTCGCCAGCCGGGCCACCGCGTGCGTCGTCGTCACCTTGGCCCGGCCCGAACGACTGCCCGGGACCGTGGCCTATGTCACCTCGCCGGGCCATGGCGTCGTCAGCGTGGTCACCGACAAGGGGATCCTGCGGCGAAACGACGGGACGCTGCGCGTGGCCGCCGTGCCCTCGGGCGAAGGTTCTCTCGCCGACCGGACACGCGCCCTGGTCGAGGCCTGTGGCTACCGGCCCGAGGTCGCCCGCACCGTGGAGGAGCTGGCGCCGGTGCGCGCGGACGAGGTGGGCGCGCTGCGCGAATTCGACCGACAACGTTTGTTCTTGAAATGAAATGTGTTCTTGAAAATGAAAGAAATGTGTTCTTGAAATGAAAACAGAGGGGGAGTAGTGCGACAGGTCATGCGACAGGTACGGCGAAACATCGGGCCGAGGGGGTACCGCTACAGTGACCCGCATCCCGGGGGGGATGCGGGTCACCTATCGACGGGGGAGAGCATGCAGAGAACGCACAGCACGGGGATACTGGCCAAGGGCACCATGGCCGCAGTCGCCGTGGCCTCGGTGATCGGTTCGGTCGCCGGAATCGCCGGAAGCGCCGGGACCGCAGGCGCGGCGAGCACCTCCAGCGCGCCGGGCGTGACGTCGAACTCCATCACGGTCGGCACCATCTCCACCCAGACCGGACCCATCTCGTCGAACTTCTCGTCGCTGATCTACGGGGAGAAGGCGTACTTCGACTACATCAACGCGCAGGGCGGGATCAACGGCCGCAAGATCAACCTCAAGTACACCCTCGACGACGGGGGCAATCCGAGCCAGTTCACCCAGCTGGCCAACACCCTGGTCAACCAGGACCACGTCTTCGCGGTGACCGGCGTGGCCAGTGCCTTCTTCACCCCCAACATCTTCGTCGAGGCCAAGATCCCGACCTACGGCTACAACGTGACGGGGAACTGGTCCGGGCCCAAGAACCTCTTCGCCGCCGGCGGCTCGGTCCAGTACTACGGGGCCGAGGGACCGCAGTTCTCCTACATCGCCCGGTCGACCAAGGCCGACAAGATCGCCATCGTGGCCTATGGCGTCGCCTCATCGGCCGCGGCCTGCCAAGCCGCCGGCAACAGCCTGACCGCGGCCGGCTACAACGTCGTCTACTCCGACTACAAGATCGCCTACCCCGGGACCACGGTGGCCACCGATGTGCAGCGGATGAAGCAGGCCGGTGCCAACATGGTGGCCTCCTGTATGGACGTGCAAGGCAACATCACCATGGGCCGGGCGATTCAGCAGTACGGGATGAAGACGTCCCAGTTGTGGTTGAGCGGCAACGACCAGTCGACGCTCGACCAGAACCAGAGCCTGATGCAGGGGGTCTACTTCGACATCCAGCACGTGCCCTTCACCGCGCCCCAGTCGGGGTACCCGGGGCTGAAGCTCTACCTGACCCAGATGAACAAGTACCAGCCCAAGTACGCCCAGGACGAGGTGGCCATCCAGGGCTGGGAGTCCGCTTCCCTCTTCGCGGCCGGGGTCAAGGCAGCGGGGAACAACCTGACCGATGCCAACGTCATCGCCCAGACGAACAAGATGACGTCCTTCACCGCCGGCGGGCTGACCGCGATCACCAACTGGGCCGTCTCGGGCCACTCGGGCCACGCGCCCCCGTACTGTTCGGCCTTTATTCAGGTCAAGGGCACCAAGTACGTGCCGACCCTGAACGTGGGCAAGAGCGTCTTCAACTGCTTCCAGTCCACCAACCCGAAGAAGGGTCCCGTGACGCCGCTGCCCCCGGGCACACCCAATGCCTCCTAGGGCCGGCCGCAGGCCCCCGGCCCGCGCGTAGGAATGGAGCAACTTCTCGGCTTCGCGATGCCCGGCATCCCCTATGGATGCACGTACGCCATCGTGGCGGTGAGCCTGGTCCTGACCTACCAGGCGACCGGCGTCTTCAATTTCGCCTTCGGGGCCCAGGCTTTCGCGGCGGCGTTCGTGTTCACGCTGCTGACCGAGTACCACAACGTGCCGGGCTTTCTGGCCTTCCTCATCTCGGTGGTGGTCATGTCGCCGCTGATCGGCCTGGCCTTCGACCGGCTTATCTTCCGCCACGTCCCGAACTCGAACACAACGGCGAAGCTGGTCTGTTCCATCAGCCTGCTGGTCGGGATACCTTCGATCCTCCCGGTGATCTTCGGCAACCAGAACCTGGACGACACGGCCACAATCTTCCCCTTCTTCAATCCCAACGTGGTCTATTTCACCGTGTTCGGCACGCCGATAAACGGCATCTACCTGGCCACCGTCACCGTCACCGCCGTGGTGTTGGTCGTGCTCACCTTTCTCCTCCGCTTCACCAACCTGGGTCTGCAGATGCGAGCGGCTGTGGAGAGCCGTCGCCTGGTGCAGCTCGACGGGGTGAACGCGGGTGGGGTGGTCACGGTGGCCTGGGTCATCTCGAGCTTCATGGCCGGCCTGGCCGGTGTCCTGCTGGCCCCCATTTTCGGGTCGTTTCAGTCGGATTCGTACGCGACACTCATGGTGGCAGCCATCGCGGCGGCGGCCTGGGGTCTCCTGCGTTCGATCCCCATCGCCACCGGTGTCGGGATCCTCATCGGCGTGGTCAGCACGACGCTTCAGGGCTACCTGCCCACGGGAAGCCTGCTCTACTCGGCCGTGCTGCCCTCCCTGCCCTTCTTCGTGCTCGTCGCCGCCCTTTTGATCCTGCCCGGCATGCGGGCGCTCGACACCAGCCGGGATCCGCTGGCCACGGTCGACCCACCGCTGCCCCCGACCGCGGCGGCTTCGAGAGCGCCCAACATGGACCGGATCATCCGGATGGCGTGGTGGGTGCTCTTGGCGGGGTTCATCGTCTCCATGCTCACCTGGATTCCGAACACGTGGACAGGCGTCTTCAATTCCGGGCTGGCCCTGTCCACCGTGTTCCTGTCCATCACACTCATCACCGGCATGGCCGGCCAGCTCTCGTTGTGCCAGGCCACCTTGGCCGGCGTCGGTGCCTTCACGGCGGCGCAACTGGCCATCCACCTGGGATTGAACATGTTGGTCGGCGGGCTGGTGGGATGCGCACTGGCCGCTGTGGTGGCGGTGGTACTGGCGCTGCTCTCGCTGCGGCTGCGCGGGCTCGGGCTGGCCCTGATGACCCTGGCGGCCGCCCTGCTCTTCGACAACACCTTCTTCAATGCCGTCTCCATCACGGGCGGGGCCCAGGGCTTGAGCCTGCAGGCCAAGTGGCTGGGCACGAGTGCCTTCTTCAACTTCGACGGGCATGCGCTCTTCATCCTGAGCATCAGCGTCCTGGCCGTGTGCGTGGTGGTCGTCCTGCAAGTGCGCAAGGGCACGGTGGGGCGCAATCTGGCCGCTATGAGAGGCAGTGAGACCGCGGCGGCCGGGCTCGGGATCAACCTGACCTGGCAGCGCATCACCGTGTTCGCCCTGTCCGGGGCCATCGCCGGCCTGGGGGGCGTCCTGGTCACGATTCAGCAACAAGTGGTGAACGCGTCGGTGTGGAACTACCAGTTCTCGCTCATCTTCGTCGTGCTCGTGGTCACCACCGGGGTGGCGACGGTGGAGGGGGCCATCCAGGCCGGCATCGGCTTCGTGGTGATCGAGCAGATCCTGACCTACCTGCCGGCCCGCGCCGGCGGTACCAGCCTGACCATCGTCCTCTTCGCCTTCGGGGCTCTCCAGTACGCCAAGCACCCCGAAGGCGTGCTCGAATTCCAGAAGCGCAAGGGGACGCAGCGCTTCGAGCGCCTGTTCTTCAGCCGTGGCAAGAGCGGAGGCGAGGACAAGGTCGGGCCAGCGGTCTCGCCTTCGGGGATCAATGGCTAGCGCACCCCCCCTCCTCTCGATGCGTGGCGTCTTCAAGTCGTTCGGCGGGGTCACCGCCGTGCACGAGGTCTCCTTCGACGTAGACGCGGGCGAAAGCGTGGGGCTCGTCGGGCCGAACGGGGCGGGGAAGACGACGCTCTTCAATTGCGTATGCGGGCAGTTGCGCAACGAGCGGGGCGAGATCTCCTTCGAGGGTCGTTCCCTCGAGGGCCTGCCCACCTATAAGCGAGCGCGCCTCGGCATCGGGCGGACCTACCAGAAGGTCGAAGTCTTCACGGACATGACCGTGCGCGATCACCTGCTGGTGGCGGAGAGGGCCCGGCGGGGCAATGGACGGCTGTGGAAGGACATGCTCAACATGTCGGCACCCACCACCGAGGAAATGGCGAAGGTGGATGCGACCCTGGACCTGGTGGGCATCTCCGAACTGGCCGACGTGCCGGTCAACGCCCTCGGCCTGGGACACTGCCGCTTGGTGGAGCTGGCCCGGGCCTTGGCCGCCGAGCCCAAGATCCTCCTGGCCGACGAGCCCTCTTCGGGGCTGGACCTCCATGAGACCGCCGAGGTGGCCACCGTCCTCCGCACCGTGCAGCGCGAACGCGGTACCGCCGTCTTCCTGGTCGAGCACGACCTGGCCATGGTCGGCGACGTGGTCGACCGCACCGTAGTGATGGATCTGGGTTCGATGTTGGCCGAGGGAACCTTCGACGAGGTCATGGCCGACCCGGCGGTCCGGCAGGCCTATCTCGGGCAATCGGGGGCGGCGTGACGCTGACCACCACCGCGGGCGGGACCGACGTGCTCGTCGTCGACGACGTCTGTGCCGGCTACGGCCCGTACCGCGCCCTGTTCAATGTCTCCTTCTCCGTGCCGGCCGGGGGGATCGTCGCCCTGGTCGGGTCCAACGGGGCCGGGAAGTCGACCGTGGCGCGGACGATCACCGGCCTGGTGACGGCCACGTCGGGGACCGTTTCCCTGGCCGGACGCGACATCACCACCATGGCGACGTACCGCATCGCCCGACTGGGCCTGGCCCATGTGGTGGAGGGGAGAGGCATCTTCTCGAGCCTCACCGTCGAGGAGAACCTGACGCTGGCCTTCCGGCAACGCGCCGGCCGCAAGCTGCTGGCCGAGAACCTCGAGCGGGCCTACGCCGCGTTCACGATTCTGGGGGAACGCCGCAAGCAGATGGCCGGCACGCTCTCGGGGGGCCAGCAGCGGCTGCTGTCCCTGGCCAAAGTGCTGGTCGTGCCGCCCCAGGTCCTGGTGGCCGACGAACTCTCCCTCGGGTTGGCGCCCGTCGTCGTCGATGCCGTGTACGACGGTCTGACCGAGATCAACCGGAACGGCACCGCCCTGGTGGTGGTCGAGCAGCAGGTGGGACGGGTGCTGAGCCTGGCCAGCCGCGCCGTCGTCCTCGACCGGGGATCGGTGGCCTATGAGGGTGATCCCGACGGGGCCAGCAGAGCCGTCGAAGCCCTCATGGCCCGCCGCGAAGCCGCCGTGGCCCAGGACGTGGGCCCGAACACGGATTTCCCGCCGGCGCCCTAGCCGGGCGACCTCGAAGATCACCTCGAACATCAAGGAGACGACAGCATGCGTGAGCCGGTCATTGTGGACGTGGTGCGGACGACATTCGGCAAACGGGGCGGGGCGCTGGCGAACTGGCACCCGGCCGATCTGCTGGGCTTCGCCCTGCGGTCGCTGGTCGAGCGCAGCGGCATCGATCCCGAGCGCGTCGATGACGTGATCGGCGGGTGTGTCAGCCAGGTGGGCGAGCAGAGCACGAACCTGGCCCGCAACGCCTGGGTCGCCGCCGGCCTCCCCCAATCCGTCCCGGCCACCACCGTGGACCGCCAGTGCGGTTCCTCGCAACAAGCCGTGCACTTCGGCGCGGCCGGCATCGCGGCCGGTCACTACGACCTGGTGGTGGCCTGCGGCGCCGAGGTCATGAGCCGGGTCGGCCTGGGAACCAATGCCCGAGGCGGGACCGGGCCGTTCCCGCCGTCCTTCATGGAACACGTCGACGGCCGGCTCTGGACCCAGTTCCGGGTCAGCCAGGTGCTGGCCGACCGTTACGGCATCAGCCGGCAGGAGATGGATGCCTACGCGCTCGAGTCACACCGGCGGGCGGCCGAGAACTGGGACAACGGCCACTTCGAGAACGAGGCGATCGCGGTGCCGATCAAGGCGGAGGACGGGACGCTCACCGGTGCCTTCCTCCGCAGCGACGAGGGCATCCGTCGCTCCTCCAGCCTCGAGAAACTGGCCGCCCTCCCGCCGGCCCAGGACTGGGAGCCCGACACGGCGCCCGCCATCACGGCCGGCAATTCGTCCCAGACCACCGACGGGGCGGCGGCCATGCTCATCGCCGAGCGCTCGGTGGCCGAGTCGCTGGGCCTGCCCATCCGGGCTCGCTTCGCCCATTTCGCCGTGGCGGCCGACGACGCCGCCGTCGTGCTGTCGGCCCCGGTCCCGGCCACCCAGAAACTGCTTGATCGCTCCGGCATGAAGGTGGACGAATTCGACGCGGTGGAGTGCAATGAGGCCTTCGCCGCCATCGCGCTCATGTGGCGCACGGCCTTCGACTACGACCCGGCCCGACTCAACCCTCGTGGCGGTGCCATCGCCATCGGCCACCCCCTGGGGGCGAGCGGCGTGCGCTTGATGGGGACCCTGCTCAATCATCTCGAAGCGACCGGGGGCCGCTTCGGCTTCCAGACCATGTGCGAGGGCGGCGGGCAGGCCAACGCCACGGTCATCGAGCGCCTGCGTTGATCGACCCGCCGGTCCGCTCACCAAGGCCGGCCGCTCCGGTGCCGGCCGGGGTGCCCCCCGGCCGGCACCGGAGAGTGGAATACTGCGGGCACGATGCCGTCGGAACGCACCTAGAGGACCATGCCCGATCTCTTCATCCTCGTTCTGGTCATGGCCGTGGCCAGCCTGGCCATTCTCGGCCTGCACATCCGGAGCGAGCAGGCAAGGTCGAAGAGTTCCTCCTCTGAGTCGTTCGTCGGGGGAGGGACCTGGTGCCCGCGCCGCGAAGCGGCGAGCCGGGTCAGGTGGCCGCTCGTGCGCTTGGACATAGGGGATTCGGGCGTCATGGTCGGCCCCACTTCACGCTGGTTGCGATGGGCCGTTCCTCACGTCGAGATGCTGTGGTGTGACATCACTTCAGCCGAGAGCCGTCCCACCGGAGTCCGTTTCAACCTGAAGGGCGCCAATAGCCCGGCCCTGCTGTTCCAGTTGCATCGGGACGCCGTGCTGGCCGCCCTCAGGCGACGCCCGGTCGACCTGCGCGCCTGATCATCCCGGCGTCTCATCCCGGCGTCTCATCCCGAGGTCGAGGCTTCGTTCTCCGTGGCTTCGTCCTCGAGAGCGCGGGCGGCCAGCACGTTCGCCACACGCTTGGCCACGCTGCGCTCGACCACGAAGGCCAGGAAGGGCACGAAGCCTGCGCCGATCATGGCGGCCATCTGCAACAGCGTGAAGCGGGCCCGGAGGGCCAGGTCGAGGGCGGCCACGAGATAGACGATGTAGAGGAACCCGTGCACCGGTCCCACGATGTGGGCCACCTGGGGCAGGCCGGCGGCGTACTGGAGCGGGACACCGACGAAGACCAGAATGATGAGCCCAGCGCCCACGATGTACGCCATCACCTTGTACCGCTCGAGCGCACCCTGGATCCCCCGGGTGGTCAGGCGGGACCAGAGGCCGCTCACGAGGCCTGGCCCCGGCGCACCACGGTGGTCTCCCGGTGCCGCCACGTCTTGGGGCCCTGCGACGAAAGGCCGGCCAGCCGGGTGTTGTAGGCGGCCAGCTCCGGATCCTCCCCGGCGACGGGGGCCGGTGGGGCGGAGGGTCGTGCCGCCGCCACCGCGATCGGCGGATCGGCCGCCTCGGGTGGCCGCCGGTTGCGCATGCCCCTCAGCCCGACGGCGTCGTAGTCGGTGTGGATCAGCATCCACCAGAAGTACACGCCGAGAAGGGCGAAGAGGGGCCATTCGATGGCATAGAGGTAGCTCAGCCCGTTGCCGTCGGTGGCCCGGGTGATCTGCCACCAGGCGGCGGCGGCGCAACCGGGAACGAAGAGCAGGACGGCGGCATGCAGGGAGAGGGCCCTCCCGGACAACCATCGTTCACGCACAGCCTTGATGCTACCGGGCACCGATCGGTCGAAGAAGTCGGCGCTCACCTGGGGTGACGCCGCGCGGTCGTGCGCGGGAGGTCCGCCCGGCCCCGGTGGTCCCGATCGCTGGCGCCGGCCCGGACACCGCGAGCACCTGTCGGTTGGTTGTGAGGCAATTCGGGCATTGATGGGTGATGCCGCCATCGACCAGGGTAGGGGAGGGAGGGTCCCGCACCCCCTTCGACCGCCTGGTGGCCCGCGCCGTCACCACGACCCTGACCGTGTAGAACGTCGGGCGCTGTGAAGGTCTCCATTCGCCAGATCCTGGCCTCGGCCGCCGGAGCCGTGGTCGCCGCCACGATCGCTTCCTTTTTCGGGGTCAGCGGCACCATTGTCGGTGTGGCCATCGGCTCCATGGCCGCCACCATCGGTACCGCACTGGTGGCACATTCGCTCGATCGGACCCATCACGCCGTGGTGCAAGCGGCGGTGCGGGCCCCAGAATCAAGCCTGCTCCGCCGGATCGGCGGTACCACTGCGGAAGGGGCCGTCACCGAGACCGTGCCCGAAGCGGCCACCCCGGTGACCGAACAGACGGCGTCGAGTCGGGCCCGGGAAGGGGGGAGACTGGTGACGGGGATCACGTCGCCCGGCCCGGCCACCGCGGCGTTGCCCAGGACGTCGACACCCGTGGACACACCATGGCGACTCAACTGGCGTTTGTTGGCCGTGACCGCCGTCATCGTCTTCGTCGTCGCTCTCGGGGTCATCACGGTCTTCGAGCTCATCAGCGGACGACCCCTGTCCAATCTCGTCGGCGGCCAGGGCAGTGGCCTCTCAATCCTCGGCGGGACCAACGGGACGACCACCACCACCGTGCCACCGACGACCACCACCACCACCACCACGACGGTCCCCCGCGCCACCACGACGACGACCACGCCCCGCGCCACGACGTCGACCACCGGTGTGACGACCACCAGTCCCACCTCCACCACGGTGCCCGTGACCTCGACCAGCCTGCCGGCGGCCACCTCGAAAAACGCGACCACCACGACCAGGCCCGGTTGAGCGGGCGCGTACCGGAAGGGCGTACCGGCCCGTTCTGCCGGCAGTTGTCTACCGCGGCCCTGCCTACCGACCCTGCCTACCAGCCCTTGAAGGAGGAGGGGCGCCGCTCCACGAAGCTGGCGACGCCCTCCTTGGAGTCCTCGGTACGGGTGATCAGTTCCTGGGCCATGGCCTCGTCCTGGAACGACGTGGCCCGATCGACATCGAGGGCGCGGTTGGTCAGCCACTTGGCCATGCCGATGGCCTTGGTCGGGCCGCCGGCCAGGCGCGTGGCCAGTCCGTGCACCGTCGCTTCGAGCTCGGCCCGGGGCACCACCCGATTGACCAGGCCGAGACGGTAGGCCTCAGCGGCGGGAACATCGTCACCGAAGAAGAACAGCTCTTTGGCCCGCTGGATCCCGACCAGCCGGGTGAGCAACCAGGCGCCGCCGGCGTCGGGAGCGATGCCCCGCCGGATGAAGACCTCGATGAACTTCGATTCCTCGGCGGCCACCACGAGGTCACAGGCCAGGGCCAGGTGCATGCCCCCACCGGCGGCGGTGCCGTTCACGCCGGCGATGACCGGCTTCTCGCAGTCGATGATGGAGCCCACGAGACGCTGCCACCCGTCCCGGATCATCCGGGCCCCGTCGCCCATGACCCCTTCGGGAGCATCCTCGGGCTTGGGCCGGGGAGCGGCCCGCCCACCTCGGAGATCGGCCCCGGTGCAGAAGGCCCGCTCGCCGGCGGCCGTGATCACCACCACCCGCACGAAGAGGTCCGACGAGGCGTCATGGACCCACTCGCTGATCTGGTCCCGCATGGCCCCGGTCATGGCATTGCCGGCGTCTGGCCGGTTGAGGGTGATCCAGGCGATGCCATCTACGATCCGCCGGGTGACGTCGTCGCCGGCTGGGCTCTCACTCATCGGGGCTCCTCGGGTTGGGTCAGGACAGGACGACGAGTGCGTCAGCAGCGACGGCACCCTTGGGTCCGGCCAGCAGTGGGTTGATATCGAGCTCGGCCACGTCACCCGACAGGTCGACGGCCAGGTGTTGCACCTTCATGAGGACGTCGACCAGGGCGTCACGGTCGGCGACCGGTTGCCCGCGCACGCCCTTCAGCATGGCCGCACCGGCCAGTTCGTCGAGCATGGTGGCGGCATCGCCCTTGGTGAACGGCGGAACGCGGAAGGTGACGTCCTTGAGCACCTCGATGAACACGCCACCCAATCCGAACATCACGACGGGCCCGAAGAGATCATCGCGGGCCACGCCGACGACGGTCTCGATGCCCCGTGCCAGCTCGGCTACCAGCACGCCGTCGATCGCCGCTTTGGGAGCCGCTTTCTTGGCCGTGGCCATGATCCGTTTGTAGACCCGGCGCGCGTCGTCCTCGTCGCGTATTCCGACCGCGACCAGTCCGAGGTCGGACTTGTGGGGGATGTCGGCCGACACGATCTTCATGACGACGGGGAAGCCGATCCGCTTGGCCGCCTTGGCGGCCTCCGAGGCGGAGGTGACGACGCGCTCGCGCGGCACCGGGATGCCGTACGCCGACAGGAGCGCCTTGGAGTCCTGCTCGGAGAGTGCCGAGCCGCTGGCCAGGTGCCGGCCCTTGGGGGCGAGCAATGTGGCTGCCGCCGCCGCGGCCGGACTGGGCCGGAGCACGGGCCGGGCGAACGGCGACGTGTACCCGCTGACGAATCGGTGATGGTCGAAGTAGGCCTGGGCTGCCATCACCGCGTTGGTGAAGGTGCGGAACGTGGGGACCGAGCTGTGCAGGAGCGTCTCCCGGTAGGCCTCCTCGTCACCGACGGGCGAGCCCCACACCACGAAGACGGGCTTGTCGGTCGTGGCCGCCGCGGCCACCAGGTCCTCGCAGAGCTTGTTGCCCATGGAGGGGAGGGCCCCGGTGACGGGGCAGAGCAACAGGTCCACGTTGGGATCGGCGATGATCGTGTCGATGATCTTGGGGCCCCGCCAGTCACGGACCGGCGCCCCGCCGTTGTCCACCGGATTGGAGACGCGCAGGTAGGGGGGGATCCACGTGTGGAGCTCGGTCTGTGAGCGCTTGGTGAGGGAGGGCAGTTCGAGTCCGGCCGCCGCCACCATGTCGGCCATGTGGGCCCCGGTGCCCCCCGAGATGGAGTACACGCAGACCCGGCCGCCGTGACCCCGCTTGAGCCGGCGCAGGGCGGATTGGCCGGGCGGTTCGGTGCGGGCCAGGGCCGCCGAGACATCGAGCAGCTGGTCCAGGCCGTCCACCCGGGTCACGCCGTACTGACGGAAGACGGCGGACACCACGGCGTCCGAGCCGGTGAGGTGGCCCGTGTGGGCCTTGGCCATGGACGTACCCTCGTCGGTCCGACCCACCTTGACGGCGACCACGGGGATCTTGTTCTTGGCCGCGTGGTCGGCCGCCAGCTGCAAGGTGCGTCCGTTCTTGAATCCCTCGATGTAGCAGGCCACCGTCCCGGTGGAGTCGAGGTCCGAGAAGTACCGGATGAAGTCGGCCGCCTCGAGGTCGGCCTCGTTGCCGACGGGCGCCCAGTGCGACAGGCGGATGCCGATCTCCTGTCCCTGGAAGACGGGACGGCCCTGGTGGCCGCTCTGGGTGATCAGCGCGATGGCCCGCCCGGGCAGGTCGTCGCGGAAGACCTCGAAGGCGTTGAGGTTGGTGTTGGGCCCGAGCACGTGCAGATCGCCGCCCGCGATGATCTCCTCCATCTCGGCCTGGATCTTCTCGCCCTCGCCGCCGACTTCGGCGAACCCGGCGGCGAAGACCACGGCGAACTTGGCCTTGGCCGCCACGGCGTCGCGCAATATGGGTAACGGGTTCCCCACCAGGATGGCCACCAGGTCGAGCGGCTCGGCGATGTCGGTCAGGGCGGCGGCGCAGGGGCGGCCGGCCACTTCCTTGCGGTTCGGGTTGACGTAGTGGACGGTGGCGCCGCGCGCCTCACCCCAGGTGGTGATCTTCTGGGTCAGGGCGGTGTTCGGACGGGCGTTGGAGTCCGAGGCGCCCACCACGGCCACCCGGTTGGGACGGAAGAAGGTGTCGAGATCGATCGAGCGGAGGGTGACCGGTCGGCCCGAGATGTCGAGGACCGGTTCCCCCCCGGTCGGCGCTGTGGTGGCCTTCTTGGCCTTTGTGGGTGCTGCCATGTCCCTCCCTAGTACGCACCGCCGGACCGAAGGGCTCCGGCGTGACATCGCGCCGCGTCCGTCCCCCAAAATGATCCGGGTGGAGGTGCGGCAGACCCGCTGCCGGGCGCCCGCTGACGCCCTCACCGTATCTGACATCGGTGTCAGTGTCGATCCCGGGACGGGCGTCACCCGAGGCCATGGGGCCGGAATTGTGGCTCCTCCGCCGCGCCGTTACGGTATGTGACAGACGTGTCAGTCTTCTCTCTCACTTGGGGGTCTCATGGGTATTTTGGACGGCAAGATCGCGATCGTGACCGGGTCGGGTCACGGGATCGGCCGTGGCGAAGCCCTCGAACTGGCTTCCCAGGGAGCCAAGGTGGTCATCAATGACCTGGGTGGCAGTTCCGCCGGCGAGGGTGCGGACAAGCGCCCGGCCGACGAGGTGGTCGAGGTCATCAAGTCCCGCGGTGGCGAGGCCGTGGCCAACTACGACGACGTGGCCGATTTCGGAGGCGCCGAGAACCTCGTCGCTACGGCCTACGAGGCGTTCGGCGGGCACGACATCCTGGTCAACAACGCCGGGATCATCAGGGACAAGATGATCGTGTCGATGACCGAGGACGACTTCGACTCGGTCCTGCGGGTGCACCTCAAGGGGACCTTCGCCGCCACCAAGTTCGCCTGCATTCGCTGGCGCGAGCGCACCAAGGCCGGTGAGAACGTCCGGGCCGCCATCGTGAACACCGTGTCCTCGGCGGGGCTCCAGGGCAACGTGGGGCAAGCCAACTACGGATCGGCCAAGGCGGGCATCGCCGCCCTCACCATCATCACCTCGCTCGAGGGCTCCCGTTACGGGGTCCGGGCCAACGCCATCGGACCGGGCGGCGTGACCCGCCTGACCGGCGGTGTCCTCAAGGACGTCGAGCTCAAGGAACCCGACGCCTACGGGGACGACGAGTTCAACCGGCTCAACCCCCAGAACTCGGCCCCGATGGTGGCCTGGCTGGCTTCGGACGAAGCCATGCACGTCACCGGCCAGGTCTTCCGGGCCGTGGGGACCAACATCGCCCACTACGAACCCTGGCGGCTGGGCGCCAGCGTGGACAACCCCAAGGGGGAGGTCAAGTGGGACCCGGCGGCCATCGCAGCCGAGGTCAACGCCCAGGTATTCCACTCGCGTCACCCCGGACTCCGGATGGGTGGCGGTTGAGCCCCCGGGACTCCGAGCGTCCGCTCGGATCCACCTAAGAAGAGGAGACTCATGCCGAACCGCCGGGTAGCCATCGTTGGCGCCTCGACGTCCGACTGCGGACGGGTCGACGACAAGACCGCATTTCAATTGAACTTCCAGGGAACCACCCGGGCCCTGGCCGATGCCGGCATCGGCAAGGACGAGGTCGACGGCTTCATGTCGTTGACCGGGGCGCTGCCCCCGATCGAGCTGGCCGAGTACCTCGGCATCCGTCCGAACTGGGTCGACTCGACCGGTCACGGGGGAAGCATCTGGGAGTTCATGGTCGAGCATGCCGCCGCGGCCATCGCCCAGGGTCTGGTCGAGACCGTCGTGCTGACCTACGGCTCGACCCAGCGGGCCGACCTGAAGAAGAAGCTCCGCATGGCCAACCTGTCCTTTGGAACCCGCGGGCCCATCCAGTTCGCGGCGCCCTTCGGGCACCCGGTCGGCTCGCACTACGCCATGGTGGCCCGGCGCCACATGCACGAGTTCGGCACCACTATTGAGCAGTTGGCCGAGGTGGCCGTGTCCACGCGCTACAACGCCGGCTTCAATCCGGATGCCTATTACCAGGACCCCATCACCATCGACGACGTGGTCGACGCACCGCTGGTGTGGGACCCGCTCACCAAGCTGCACTGCTGCATCCGCTCCGACGGCGGCGGTGCGATCGTGCTGACCAGCGAGGAGCGGGCCAAGGACTGTGCCACGACGCCGGTCTGGGTGCTCGGCACCGGTGAGGCGGTGTCACACACCACCATGAGCGAATGGGACGACTTCACCGAGTCGCCGTGCGTGCGCTCGGGCCAGCTGGCCTTCGAGCGGGCCGGGGTGACTCCCGAAGAGATCGACACGGCGCAGGTCTACGACGCCTTCACCCCCATGGTGATCCTCACGCTCGAGGGGCTCGGGTTCTGCCCGAAGGGCGAGGGCGGCGCTTTCGTCGAGGACGGCCGCTTGCGCGTGGGTGGGGCGCTCCCAACCAACACCGACGGCGGAGGTCTCTCGTCATGCCAACCCGGCATGCGCGGCATGTTCCTCCTCATCGAGGCGGTCAAGCAGCTGCGGGGCGAATGTGGTGCCCGACAGGTGCCCGACGCCCGCCTGGCTTGCGTGAACGGCACCAGCGGCTGGTTCAGCGCCGCCGGAACCGTGATCCTCGGTCGCGACTGAGGCCGTAGCCTGGGCCGCGTGCCCGCCCCCTACGACCTCCAGCGCGCCGAGCTGGAGGCGTTGCTCGGCGATCAGCCGGCGTACCGGGTCCACCAGGTGTGGGACGGAGTGCACCAGCGGGTCCAACGGCCCGAGGAGATGACCGAGCTACCGGCGGCCCTCCGGGGCCGGCTGGAGACCGCACTGCCCCGGGCACTGGCCGAGGTGTCGCGTCGATCGGCCGATGACGGCCAGACGACCAAGTGGCTCTGGTCGTTGCACGACGGGGCGCAGGTCGAAGCGGTGCTCATGCACTACCCGGACCGGGTCACCGTGTGCGTGTCCACCCAGGCCGGCTGTGCCATGGCCTGCCAGTTCTGCGCCACCGGGCAAGCGGGCTTTCGGCGCCAGCTCAGCGGCGGGGAGATCGTCGAGCAGGTGGCCGAGGCCATGCGGGCGGCCCGACCGCGACGCCTCTCCAATGTGGTCTTCATGGGCATGGGCGAGCCCCTGGCCAACTACGACCGGGTGTGGGCTGCCGTGACCCGCCTGCACGGCGAGATGGGGCTTTCGGCCCGCCACCTCACGCTCTCGACCGTGGGCGTCGTGCCCGGGATCCGGCGGCTGGCCGCCGAGAGCCTGCCCGTCAATCTGGCCGTTTCCCTGCACGCGGCGAACGATGAGAAGCGTGACGTCCTGGTGCCCCTCAACAAGCGCTATCCGCTGGCCGAGCTTTCAGGAGCGTGTGCCGAGTACGTGCGGGCGACCGGCCGCCGGCTCTCCATCGAGTGGGCCATGATCCACGACGTCAATGACCAGGAGAGCGACGCGGTCGAACTGTCCCGCTTCGCCCGTCCCCTGGGCGCGCACGTCAACCTGATCCCCCTCAACCCCACGCCCGGCTATGCGGTGCGGGGCACCTCGAGCTCGGGCGTCCGCAGATTCCGCGACCAGTTGGAGCGCCTGGCTGTCAACGCCACCATCCGTATGACCCGCGGGGCCGAGATCGACGCCGCCTGCGGGCAACTGGCCGCGGCCGTCACCGGAGGTGGGTCGAGAACGTCACCGCTGTGAGGCGGTGAGGCGTGAGGCGTGAGGCGTGAGGCGGTGAGGCGGTGAACCCTGGGCCGCCGCGTCGGTCGACCAATGCGACCGCCGCTATCGCGTACCCGCCTGGTTCTCGTCCCCGCCCTTCGATGGTTCCGGATGCGGCCTTTCGGGTTGCAGCAGAATGGGCAGGGCCACCGAGAAGATGACCAGCGCGGCCAGGAGGGGCCAGACAATGCCGAAGCGGGTCAACGCGGCGCCGAACACGGCGCTGACCGCGAACAGTCCGACCGAGGTGGCGCGCCGGCCGGCATGATGGTTGTCCCCGCCGACGAGTGACCATTCCGACACCAGCCCGGTGATGGTGAGGGTCATCACATTGGTGGCCAGGTCCGGGATTCCCCATTTGCGGATCATGGCGTTCTGGATCCCCATGCCGAAGGCCAGAAAGGCGATCACCACCAGGCGGGAGGATCCGGTGGGCTGTGGATGGAGAACGACGGTGGCGACCACGGCGCCGACCAGCGCCACCCATTCAGCCGCGAACCCGATGCGGCGGTCGGTCAACGGGGAGTGCATGGTCAGGAGCTTGCCCCCGGCCAGGGCTCCCGCGACGAAGGTGCCGATGGCCACCACGTACCCGACGATTGGACCACCCACGCTGCTGGGGCCGTAGCCGATGGCGAAGCTGAGCAGGACCATATTTCCGGTGAGGACCTCGGCGAACACGTGACCGAGGCCCAGGAAGCAGGCCGCGTCGACCGTGCCGCAGATCGCGGTGATCAGGTAGATGCCGACGGCCAGGGGCGGTAGCCGGCGCTCAGCCACCTTGCTCCAACCTCGTTGGCCCACCGGCGAACGATGTTAGAGGGTGTTGGTTCAGTCGACGGGGTTCTCCAACTCGTCGCATGATCGGTGTGCCCGCGCCGGACGCGCCCGAGGCCATGCCGACACCTCATCGGTGCGTCCGTGTGGCCGATGGCATCATGGAGGCAGACCGCATCGACGGGGGGAGCCATGAGCTACAGGGTCATTCAGTGGGCCACCGGGGGTGTTGGCCGGGCGGCCATGGAGGCCGTGCTCGACCATCCGGACCTCGAGTTGGCGGGGGCCTGGGTCCACAGCGCGGCCAAGGAGGGCCTCGATCTCGGGACTCTCGTCGGCCGAGGGCCCCTCGGGGTCACCGCCACGGGCGACGTGGATGCCCTGCTGTCCGTCGAGGCCGACTGCGTCCTCTACAGCCCCTTCATGGCCGACCCGGGCGTCGTGACCGCCATTCTCAGGTCAGGCAAGAACGTGGTCACCCCGCTCGGCTGGTTCTACCCACCGGTGGAGGAGCGGGACCGGATCGACGCCATCGCGAGAGGTGCCGGGGTCACCCTGCACGGCACGGGGATCCATCCCGGCGGTATCACCGAACGCTTCCCTCTCATGGTGTCGGCCCTCTCGGGGTCGGTCACCCACGTGCGAGCCGAGGAATTCTCCGACATCCGCACGTACGGTGCACCGGACGTGGTGCGCGACTGGATGCTCTTCGGGCAGAGTCCCGAGGCGGCCAGCCAGAGTGTCATGACCGACGCGCTGGGGGCCGGCTTCCGCCAGTCGGTCTTCATGGTGGCCGACGTGCTGGGATTCGACATCGACCCCGAGTTGCGCACGGCACACGAGATGGCGGTGGCCACCGAACCGATCGACTCGCCCATCGGCCCGATCGAGCCGGACACCGTGGCCGCGCAACGGTTCCGATGGGAGGCCACGGTGGACGGCACGCCGGTGGTGACAGCCGCCGTCAACTGGCTCATGGGCCAGGGCAGTCTCGACCCGGCCTGGGAATTCGGGCCGGCGGGCGAGCGCTTCGAAGTGGAGGTCACCGGCGATCCGAGTTGCTACGTCAGCTTCAAGAAGCTGCATCCAGAGAGCGTGGCGGCCGGCCTGGCCCGCAATCCCGGCATCGTGGCCACCGCGTCGCACTGCGTCAACGCCATCCCCTACGTCTGTGCCGCGCCGCCGGGGCTTCTCACGTACCTGGACCTGCCCCTGGTGGCCGGTCGAGCCTCCCTGGGCCTGCACCGCACGCGTGCAGCGCGGGAGACCTGACCCGGACTCCACCCGAATCGTTCCTTCGCGGCTTTCCCGCACCTGGGTTGTCGGAGAGTCCCCGGACCGGCAATTGGCCCATCACCCGACCACTCGGTAGAACTGGGTGATGGCCAAACGCCCGGACGTGGTGCGCCCCTCATGGGCCTGGTTCGCCCTCCTCGACGGAGGACTGGTCGTGCTGGCTTTCCTGGCGTCCAGTCAAGGGGCGCGCGACCGAGTGGCCGCGGCGGGCCCGGCCCCGTTGCCCTCGCACCGTAGCTGCCAACGGATGTTGGCCGGGGCCGCCGCTCTACATGTGGCCGAGTCGTTCATCGCCGGGCGGATGGCCCGTCGCCGCGGCATGTCCCCCCGGGGGTGGCGGAGCCAGACCCTCGTCGTCGGCTTCCCCTCGCTCTTGGCCCTCCGGCGGATCCCGAGGGGAGCCGGGACGGACATGTAGGAGCGGTTCTGCCGTTCTGGCGGTTCTAGCGGTTCCGCCAGACCGGGGTGCGCTTCTCGGCGAACGCCTTCGGGCCTTCGGTGGCGTCCTCACTCGAGAAGACTTCGCCGGACAGCTCCGATTCGATGGTGTAGGCCTGGCGCATGTCGGTGGCCAGACCGCGGAGCACCGACTCCTTGGTTTTGCGCACGGCAAAGGGACCGTTGGCTGTTATCCGTCGCGCGTAGTCGTAGGCGCGCGCCATCAGATCGGCCGGGCGGCACACCTCGTTGAGCAACCCCATCTCGTAGGCGCGGGTGGCCGGGATCCGGTCGGCGCAGAGCAGCAATTCCATGGCGGCGGGGAAGGGGACCTGCCGGGGCAGCCGCACGGTCGTCCCGCCGCCGGCGAAGAGCCCGCGCTTGGGCTCCATCACTCCGAAGTGGGCCGTGTCGCTGGCCACCCGCAGATCGCAGCCGCCGAGCATCTCCATGCCGCCGGCGACGCAGTTGCCGTTGATGGCGGCGACGATCGGCTTGTACAACTTGGTTCCCCGCAGTACGGCCCTGACGCCGTCATCGAGCTTGTAGCCACCGATCTCGGAGACTTCACCTGCCTGCATCTTCTTCTGAAGCTCGGTGATCTGAGGTATGTAGGTCTTCAGGTCGGCGCCGACACAGAAATCCTCTCCCACTCCCGTGATGACGGCCACGAACGAATCGTCCTCGTCACCGAAGCGCTCCCAGGCCGTGCGGAGCTGAAAGAAATGCTCCATGTCCAAGGAATTGCGGGCCTCAGGGCGGTTGATGGTGATGGTGACGATGTGATCGTCACCCTGGACGTAGTCGATAGCCATCAGGTGCAGGCGGCTCAGTCGCGGTCGAGCATCTGGGCCATGGTGCCCATATTGACGATCTCACCGGGCTTCCGCTGCGATCCACCCTTCACCTGTGACTTCAGCGCGGTGTCCACATCTGCGGTCTCGGCCCGCAGCGCGCGCACGGTGCACTTCTCACGGGGACGGAGGCTGAAGGGGTCGTACTGGAAGTGCTTCATGGCGTTGAGGTGCGTGATCTTGTTGATCTCGTCGTCGGGCACGTCGGCCAGGTACTTCATGGCTGCCTCGGGGGACGTCGGCCACGTGGAGTCCGAGTGCGGGTAGTCGCACTCCCAGGTGATGTTGTCGATATTGAGGTACCGACGGCTGTCGACGCCGAAGGCATCGTCGATGAAGCACGTGATGATGCGCTCCTTGAAGACCTGACTGGGCAACATGTCGCCGAAGTCCTGGCCCGTCCACTTGCGGTGGTGCTCATAGACGTAGTCGATGCGCTCGAGCGCGTAGGGGATCCAGCCGATGCCTCCCTCGGAGAGGGCGAAGTGGAGGTCCTTGTACTTGCGCAGAATGGGGGACCACAAGAGGTCGGCCGCGGCCTGCACCATGTTGATGGGCTGCAGGCTGATCATGACGTCGATGGGCGCCTCGACCGAGGTGATGAGCAGTTCCGAGGACGAGCCCAGGTGCATGCAAATGACCGTGCCTTCGTCCGAGCACGCTTCCCAGAACGGATCCCAATGGCTGTTGTGCAGCGATGGCCACCCCAGCTTCTCGGGGTTCTCCGAGAAGGTGACGGCGTGACACCCCATCTTGGCCACCCGGTGCACTTCGGCCGCCATCAGCTCGGGGTCCCAGATGATGGGAATGGAAAGCGGGATGAACCGTCCCGGTTCGGCGCCGCACCACTGTTCGATGTGCCAATTGTTGTACGCCTGGATCATGGCCAGGGCCTCGTCCTTGTCCTCGGTCCGCGCGAAGAGCTGGCCGCAGAACTGGGGGAAGGACGGAAAGCACATGGAGCCCAGCACGCCGTTGGCCGACATGTCCCGAACCCGTTCGTGGATGTCGTAGCAGCCCGGTCGCATGTCATCCAACGAGGTCGGCTCAATCCCGTACTCCTCGGGCGGGCGGCCGACCACCGCATTGAGACCGACGTTGGGGATCTCGTTGCCGTGGTAGTTCCAGTAGTCGGTCCCGTCGGGGCGTCGCACCAGCTTGGGTGCGAGGTCCTGGTACTTGGCCGGGAGGAGCCCGTCGAACATGCCTCGAGGTTCGATCACGTGGTCGTCCACGCTGACCAGAATCAGATCTTCAGCCTGCATCGTCCGTCCTCCCCTTGTGCCCAGACTTTCCTGACACTCGTGTCACCTACCTTATGCGCCGCCGGCGGGATCGTGCGAGGTGGGTGCCCCCCGGAGTGAGCGCCGCCGGCTTGCCTCAATGAGGAGGCGGAGGTCGTACCGGTGAGGTTTCCTGAGCCGGCATGGCGTTCTCCGTGGGCGGCGGGTAGGGAATTCCTTCGTCGCCGGTGCCGGCCAGCGCGTTGAGGACGACCTGCTGGTCGACCAGCGGGTCGCTCAAGCTAGCCGTGGGCAGGTTGGGAACGGTCGGGTTGGGGGGGTTGCCCAGGGCCAGCGCTCGGGCCAGGTCGCCGGTGACGCTGCGGCGCCACGCGGAGAGATTGGGCACCGGGACGTCGAAGAGAGTCTCCACGAGGCGCAGCGTCGAGGTGTGGTCGAGTATCTGGTGCGCGACGTAGCCACCCCGGGTGAACGGCGACATGATGAGGCAGGGTGTGCGGAAACCGAGCCCGATGGGTCCGGCAACACCGTCGGCTTCGGCCGGGAGCGGGTTCATCGAGAGGTACTCGTCCTCGGTGCCCCGGGGGGCCACCGGTGGGGCCACGTGATCGAAGAACCCGCCGTTCTCGTCGTAGTTGAGGATGAACAGCGTCGAGGCCCACACGTCGGGGTTGGACGTGAGGATGTTCAACACGGTCTGGACCAGGTTCTCGCCCCATTGCGGCGCCGTCGCCGGGTGCTCGCACTGGGTCACCGGGCCCATGATCCAGCTGACCGCGGGCAGGTTCCCTGTCGTGACGTCGGCGATGAAGCCGGCGGGGTAGTTGGGCGCCAGGGCCAGTTCGGCCAAGGTGGTGCCCGTCGCCGTCGCCTCCGTATAGGCCTTGAAGTAGGGGAGCGGGTTGAAGAGGGCCAGGCCGGTGGGGTCGTTGTACACCTTCCAGCTCACCCCGGCCGCCAGGAGGCGCTCGGGCATGGTCTCCCAAGTGAAGGTGCCGCGCTGTGCTGCCCGCCCTGCGACCTGGGTGACGAGTACCGGTCCGCCGCGCGTGCCTTGGGGGTCGATGGAGGCGGACAGGGCCATGCAGCGATTGGGGTCGGTAGGCCCGAGGACGGAACAGAAGTAGTGGTCGCAGATGGTGAACGCATCAGCCAGCGCGTAGTAGAAGGGCAGATCGCTGCGGGCGAAGTGGCCCATGGTGGGCGCGAAGTTCTTGACGCCGTCCGCGGCCAGGTGCGTGCGGACGAAGCCATCCATCGCGCCGTTGTTCCAGCTCTGGTGCTGCGGGCCCCACTCGTGGGTGATGTCGTTGGTGCAGGCGCCATTTTCGGTCGGAAAGACCTGCTCGAGCTCGAAGGGTTGGAGGAAGCCGGTGGGGTCTGGTCCCACCCCGGGCCGGTAGCCGAACTGATCGAAGACCGTATGCACCTGGCCGTCGACCCGGTGGCGCAACACGTTGGGGTCGGAAAAGCCGCGCACACCCGACATCGTGCCGAAGTAGTGGTCGAACGAGCGGTTCTCCTGCATGAGGATCACCACATGCTCGATGTCGCGCAGCGACGATTGCCTCGGCGGTTCAACGGCAATGGCCCGTTCGATGGTCGCCCCGGCCGAGGAGGTCAGGCCTGCTGAGACGGCACCGGCCGCGCCGACGGCCAACCCCCCTCGGAGCAGGTCGCGCCGCGAGATTCGGGCGCGCGCACCCGACCCCGGCGTCGCACCCGACCCCGGCGTCCGACCCGACTGCCTGTTCCCCACTCGGCTGCTCCTCTTGCGCTCGCTGGCCTCATCACCACGCCGCCCGGGCATCCACGTCGCCCTGGGGAGCAGCCAGATCAGCCTTGGTGCACGAGGAACACCGGGCAACATCCGGTCATACGGTCGCTGGGACGCGGTTCATCCAATTGCCGCCTGCCGTTCACCCGGTGGCCTGAAGCTTCGGTGCGGCCAGGCCGCGCCGGGGCATGATGATGTCGTCAATCAGGCCGTACTCCCTGGCCTCTTCGGCCGTGAGGTAGTGGTCCCGGTCGACGTCCTGGGCTACCTGTTCGACCTCGCGGCCGGTGTGATGGGCGATGATCTCGGACATGCGGTGGGTCAGTGCGAGGACCTCACGGAGCTGGATCTCCATGTCTGACGGGGCTCCCCGGGCACCGGCCGAGCCCTGGTGGATCATGACGCGGGAGTTGGGTAGGGCGAACCGCTTGCCGGCCGTCCCACCACAGAGGATCATGGCCGCGGCCGACATCCCCATGCCCACGCAAATGGTCGACACGTCGGGCGCCACGTGCTGCATCACGTCATAGATCGCCATACCGGCATACGCCACCCCTCCAGGGGAGTTGATGTAGAGGTGGATGTCCTTCTCGGCGTTGTCGGCTTCGAGGAACAGCATCTGGGAGATGATCAGGTTGGCCACCTGGTCGTCGACCTCCTGGCCCAGGAAGACGATGCGCTCGCGCAGGAGCTGGGAGTAGATGTCGAAGGCCCGGTCGCCCCGGCTGCCCTCCTCGATGACGGTCGGGACCAGGATCTGCTGCGGTGTGGACGTCGGCATCGGGCTCTCCTCGGGACTGGGGTGTCTTCGAGAGTATCTCAAATATGAGATACTCGTGCACGTGAACGAGCGCCGCCATCTCCCCGTCTTCCCCGGCTTCCGGGAGATGGCCGAGCGCCGCCAGGCCCTCAGCGGGCAGCTGACGGAGCTGCGCCACCAGTTGGGCCTGTCCCAGGTGGAGGTGGCCGGCCGTATGGGGACCTCGCAGTCCGCGGTGGCGCGCTTCGAGGCGGGCGACCTCGACGTGCGGCTCTCCACGGTGGAGCGCTACACCGTGGCTCTCGGGGCCAAGCTGGAATGGAGGATTGACCGTGGCTCTCGGGGCCAAGCTGGAATGGAGGATTGACCATGCCGGATCGTGACCTGCCGGATCGTGACCTGTCCGAGGCCCTGGCCCAGCGCCTCTTCGAGCAACGGGTGGTGGTGCTGCACGGAACCCTCGACGACATGGCGGCGACCAGGGTGGCGGCCGAACTGATGACGCTCGACGCCCAGGGTGACTCGGCGGTGTCGGTGCGCATCGACTGTGCCGATGGGCGGCTCGACCTGGCGCTGACACTCATGGACGTGGTCGAGTTGCTGGGCGTCCCGGTGCGTGCGCTGTGCCTCGGTCAGGTGGGCGGGGCGGCGCTCGGCGTGCTGGCCGTGTGTAGCCATCGGGCGGCCATGCCGAGCACCCGGCTGCAGCTGCGCGAGCCGCCCACGCGGATGGAAGCAGCCGCCCGCAACGTGGCGCAGTGGGCGCAAGTGCGCGCCGACGAGCGGGCGCGCTTCTGCTCCCGCCTGGCCGCCGCCGTCGGCAAGCCCGTGTCAACCGTGGCCGACGACCTGGCCGCGGGCCTGTTCATGGGGGCGGAGGACGCGCTGGCCTACGGTCTGCTCGACGAGATCTGCCGGCCCGACGCCGAGATCCGCCACATGCCCGGACCACCGATCGGATTCCGGCCCCTCCGCTGAGCCCGGCCGTGCCGTACCATGCGTGCTATGGCGGCTGACGCTCCACGGATCGCACCCTTGCCGGCGGCGCGATGGGACGAACGATTGCAGAGGCTGCTGGCCGCTGCCCCGGGCGGCAGTGACGAGCCGATGCACATCTTCACCACCCTGGCCCATCAGCCCGAGCTCTTCCGGCGCTGGATGGGCTTTGGTGGCGCGTTGCTGGACGGCACCCTGCCCGCACGGTTGCGCGAGCTCGTCATCTTGCGTACGGCCTACCGATTCAACGGGCGCTACGAGTGGGCCCACCACCTCGAGCTCGGCGCCGCCCAGGGGATCACCCCGGGCGAGTTGGTCGCTCTCGGTGGTGATCTGTCCACGGTGGACTGGGAGCATCTCGAAGAGGCTGCTCTGGCGGCGGTGGACGAGACGGCGGACGACGGGATGGTGAGCGACGGCACCTGGTCGACCTTGGCGGAGCGCCTCGACGACGCGGAGTTGATAGAGCTCCTCATGCTCGTGGCCCACTACCTCATGCTGTCGACGGTCCTGCGCTCGCTGCGGGTGGCGCTCGAGCCGTCGGCCCAGGCGCGGGCCGACGGCGTGGCGGGAGGTCCACCCGGTTGAGTCGTCTCCTCGAGGGGCGCTGCATCACGGTGGTGGGGGCGGGCACCCAGCCCTCACGGGATCCTGAGGCTCCGGTGGGCAACGGCCGGGCTATCGCGGTGCGGGCCGCCCGCGAGGGCGCGTCGGTCATCTGCGTGGACCGCGACGAGGAGGCGGCGCAGGCCACCTGGCGCCAGATCACCGAAGAGGGTGGCCGGGCCGCCGTGGTCGTCTGCGATGTCACCACCGAAGAAGGGTGCCGGACGGCCGTCGCCGAGGAGCCCGGCCTGTCCCCCGACGGCATCGTGCTCAATGTGGGGTCCGGCTTCGGCATGGGCGTGGCCGGCACTTCGCTCGAGGAGTGGGACCGAACCTTCGCCTTGAATCTCCGCTCGCATTTCCTCCTGGTGCGGCGGGCCTTCGTGATCCTGCCCGATGCCGGATCGATCGTCTTCATCGGCTCGGTGGCCGGGCTCAAACCCGGCAGCCGGATCCCGGCTTATGACGCCAGCAAGGCGGGGCTCATCGGGCTGAGCCGGCACGTGGCCCTGGAGGGCGCGCGGCGGCGCATCCGGTCCAACGTGGTGGCCCCCGGCCTCATCGACACGCCCTTGGGTCGTGCCGCCTCGGCGGGACGACCCTCTCGCACACGCACGCCGGTGCCTCTGGGCCGGGAGGGCACCGCGTGGGAGGTGGCGTCCACCGCGGTGTTCCTGCTCTCCGACGAGGCGAGTTACATCACCGGTCAGGTGCTCGCCGTCGATGGAGGACTCACGTTGCTCTGAGGGTTGGGGGCGGCCACCGGGGCCCCCGAAAGCGTCCCGCGTGCCGCAGCCCGGTGTAACGTGCCTGCCACGAGCGTGTGAGGGGGGATCTTCCTCGCGCCAGTCAGCCAACAAGAGGAGAGAAGCGACGTGTTTGCCTACACCTACCCGCTGTTGAGCATCTTCTGGACGATGTTGGAGTTCTTCCTCTTCTTCCTGTGGATCTGGCTGATCATCATGGTCTTCTTCGACATTTTCCGGAGCCATGACATGGGCGGCCTGGCCAAGGCCCTCTGGGTCCTCTTCGTGATCATCATCCCGTTGATCGGCGTCCTGGTCTACCTGATCGTGCGCGGCGGCTCGATGCACCAACGGGCGGAGGCCCAGGCCCAGCAACAGCAGAAGGCATTCGACTCGTACGTGCAGCAGGCGGCCGGAGCAGATTCCGCGGCGGATCAGCTGGCCAAGCTGGCCGAACTGAAGGACAAGGGTGCCATTACCGACGCTGAGTTCGCGACCGAAAAGGCCAAGATCCTGGGCTGACCACCCACCGGGTCCGCGCATCGCCGGTTCGGCGTGACGATGGATCCGGTATGACTGAGGCCGCCCCCACCGAGCCTGGAGATCGACGCGGCAGGTCCCGGCAGATAGAGGAGCACGAAGCCGGGCCGCTGTCGTGGAAGGCGGTGCTCAAGCGATCCATCGTGATCGTCATTGCCGGCGTCGCCATCTATCTGGTGTACCCGAGCATCGCCTCGGTCCTGTCGTCGTGGCCCCGGATCTCAACCCTCAACCCGGTCTGGCTGGCGGTGGCGCTCGGCGCGCAGATGGCGCACTTCGTCTGCTCCTGGGCCCTGCAGCGGATGGCGTTGCGCACCAAGGACTGGTTCGCAGTTGTCACCGGTCAGCTGTCGGGCAACGCCATCACCCTGATCGTGCCGGGAGGCGCGGCAGCCGGAGCGGCGGTCCAATTCCGGATGCTGACCAAGGCCGGCATGGACACCGACGAGACGGTGGGGGGGCTGACGGCCTTCTCGCTGCTCGGGGTGGCCGGCCTGCTCGCACTCCCGGTCTTCGCCCTCCCCGCCGTCCTCTTCGGGGCCCCGGTCAATCGCGGCCTGGTGCAGGCGGCGATCGTGGGGGCCGGCGCCTTCGTGCTGTTCGCCGGTTTCGGCGCTGTCCTTCTGGCCGCCGACAGTCCGTTGGCCTGGGTTGGGCGGACGGTCGAAAAGGTGGCCAACCGGGTCCGGCGACACAAGCCGGCGATCTCCGGTCTTGACCAACGGCTGGTCGACGAGCGCGACGAGGTACGCACAGTGCTCGGTGAGAAATGGAAGGAGGCCGTGGCCCTCTCGGCCGCCCGGCTGGCCTTCGATTTCTTCACCCTCCTGGCCGCGGTGCGAGCCACGGGCGCCCATCCGCGCCCATCGTTGCTCCTGTTGGCCTACGCGGTGGCGGGCGTGATCGGAATGATCCCCATCACCCCGGGTGGGCTCGGCATCGTCGAAGCCAGCCTCACCGGCATGCTGGTTCTGGCCGGCTTGAGCTCTGGGCAGGCCCTCCTGGCCACGCTGACCTACCGGTTGGTTTCTTACTGGCTCCCGTTGCTGGCCGGTCCGTTCGCCTACGGCTCCTTCAGGCTGCGCTATCGAACCCCGCCGTGACCGGCCGTCCCGCGGTTGAGCACATCACCCGGGCCGGGACGCCGTAGGGTGACAACAGTGGGCGGGAGCGCGGGCAGATGGGTGAGCGCGTCCCCTCGCCCGGCCGTCCGACCCGGCGGCCCCGGCCGACCCGGCCATTGGGGCAGCAGGCAAAGCAGCGGGGAGGGTGGCGATGCTCCTTGACCTGTTCCTGATCGGCCTGGTCATCACGCTCGAGCCGATCCCCCTCACGGCGATGATCCTCCTCTTGAGCGCCGAGCGCGGGGCGATGAAGGGCCTGGGGTTCATCATCGGATGGTTCGGGTCACTGGTGGCGATCGTGGCTGCCGTGATCTTGATCGTGGACGGCAAGCCGCCCCGGCCGCACACCAACCCGTCGACGGCGGCGTTGGTGGTCAAGCTGGTCATCGGCCTGGGGCTTCTCCTCGTCGCGGCGAGGCGACGGCGGCGGAGGGATCGGCCCCGCAAGCCACCGACCTGGATGGCGAAGCTCAACGGCATTTCGTTCGCGGCCTCGGCCGGTCTGGGCGTGCTGCTCCAGCCGTGGCCCCTCGTGGCGGCCGGAGTGGCGACGGTGACCGAGGCCAAGCTCACCAACGCCGGGGAGTACGTCCTCATCTTCGCGTTCTGCGTGCTGGGCTCGGCCAGCCTCCTGGCCATGGAGCTCTACGCCGTCTTCTCCCCCGACGCGGCCCGGGCCCGACTGGACGCCATCCGCAATTGGATCGACACGCACCGCGACCAGGTCATCGTCGTGCTCTCATTGCTTCTCGGTCTCTACCTCATGGGCAAGAGCATTTACGGGTTGGTCACCGGGTGAGCCGGGTGAACTGGTTGAGCCGGGTGAACTGGTTGAGCCGGGTGAGCCGGCCGAGGCGACGACCGGGTCGTGATGACCGGCGACGAGCTTGGCACTCATCTTGATCGACTTGACCGCACTTGTCGCACCCGCGGTCAACGTGATGCCGATGACGAGGAAGATGATCCCCACGACGAAGAGGTAGTGGATGCCCAACATCAGTATTCCGACCCGTCCAAGGAGATAGGGGGGCGAGCACACCACCGCGCCCAGAGCCCCCCCGATGGCGGAGGCCTTCAACTTGTCGCCCTTCGAGTAGGTGGATTTGATGCCGATGAGCCTCGCCGGCACAGCCAGATAGCAGACCATCATGATGCCGATGACAATGCTCAGGGCGATAGCGAACGGCCACCGTCCCCACCGTGTGATCACCGTCGTGGCAAAGGCCAGGGCCAGGCCGATGCCGAATCCCCACGACACGATGACGGCAACGTGTCGCCGCGCTTCGGCGAACGCCGGGCGTATGTCGGCCTTCCCCGGCTTGGAGATGGCGAAGGCGAAGACCGCATTGAGATAGAAGCTGGCCGCGGTGATCCCGGCAATGCCGACAAACAGCAGGGCCAGGAGCACGCCCCGCACGACGTGAAACTGCTGCCCGTGCAGGAGATGGATCTTGAAATCGAGCATGGCCACCCAGATCCACATGGCCGGGAGGAGCTGGACCAGGGTGAGGCGCCAGTTGGCGAACAGGAGCTTGAGACCCTGCAGGAGCATGAGGACCGCTCCGACCAGGAGCGCGACCGGGGCCAGCCAGCGCCGTGATTGGCTCAGTTGGACGAGCGCATCCTCGACCGCGGCATCCTCGCCCCGGCCCAAGAGCACGGCGAATTGCCTGAGGTTGCTCACCACGCCACCGTCGAACGCCGGAGCGGTCGGCCCTGGTTCTTTCTCTGCTTCCTCTTCGGTTGCCGTCGCCGCGGTACCCGGACTGGTCAATTCGTTCACGTTGGTCAAGCCTGACGCATCACGACGCCAGCTGGGCGCCGGCTGCCGCAAACACTGTCGTCATATGTCTCGACCGTAGTGCATCCCCCGTTCTAAGTGTGATAGCAATTTGGGGGCAGGGAAGGAGTGCTTGAGAAAATGACAATGGGTCCTGTGAACTACTTGGTGGTCGGGTTTCCGGGCAACAAGTTCAATGGTGACATCGCTCCCGAGCTGGGCAAGCTCGTCGACAGCGGATTGATCCGAATTCTCGACATCGTCTTCGTGGCCAAGGACACCGACGGCGACGTCGTCGTGTTCGAATACGACGAGCACGACGACCTGGCGCTCTTCGCCGAGATAGACGGCGAGGCAGGTGGGCTGGCCAATGACGACGACATCGGACACGCCGCCAGCATGATCGATCCGGGCAACTCTGCCGCGCTGTTGATCTGGGAGGACGTCTGGGCCGCACCCCTGGCCGAAGCCATGCGTAAGTCCGGGGGGATAGCCCTCCAGGGGGCGCGCATACCGCACGAGCTCATCGAGACCGCGCTGTCCGAACTGGCCTCGGCCAGCTGACGGCTTGAACGACAGGAGGACCCCACCATGATGCGACGACGACCTGTAATGAGAACCGTGGCGCGTACCGCCGTAGTTGCCGGCACGGCGGTGGCGGTCGGCGGTGCCGTCCACCGTCATCAAGAATCCAAGGCCGAGGCGGCCCAGGCCCAGGCTCAGCCGGCCGCTGCCCCCGACGCGGCCGCGGCGGCTCCCGAAGACGGCGCGCCGGTTCCCGGCTCGCCCGAGGCGATCGACCAGCTCAAGGAATTGGCCGGCCTGCATGAGCAGGGCATCCTGACCGACCAGGAGTTCGCCGACCAAAAGGCCAAGCTCCTGGGCTAGTCGCCCGAATCGGTCTTCGGCAATCGTCTTCGGCCTAGGATTCGGGCGATACCCGGGAAGAGACGATGCTGGTATGCCGGACGACGCAGCCCTCCCCGACCGCAGGCCCGCACGGGGGAGATGACGCGTGTCCACTGACGATGTGACAGACGGTGATGTAACAGAGGGGATTGTGACAGAAGCAGCGCCGGCCAAGCGGCCGCCGCGTGCCCGGCGTACCCGCTCGGTCGTCGCTTGGGTGCTGGTCGTCCTGGTGTCGATCATGCTCCCGGTGTCGATCATGTCCTTCTGGGCCATCAACACCGTCACCAACACCAACCGCTACGTCGAGACGATGGCACCCATCGCCTCCAATCCCGTGGTGATCGATCACACCTCGGTCCGGTTGACCAATGAGCTCTTCTCCTCGCTCAACGTGCAGAAGAAGATCACCTCGATCCTGCCCAAGAAGGCCGAGCCCATCGCCGCCCCCCTGACCAACCAACTCAACGGCTTCGTGGAGACGCAGGTCCACAAGGTGCTCAGCAGCTCCTTCTTCCAGAAGGTGTGGAACAACGGCAACCGGCGGGTACATTCCACCCTGATCGCCGTCCTGTCGGGGCAGAACACCAAGACGACGAGGGCGCTCAAGAACGGCGCGGCCGTCGTCGTCGACATCTCTCCTGTGGCCAACAAGGCCATCGACAAGCTCGATGCCCGCGGCGTCACGCTCTTCGACCCGTTGAAGAAGGTGTTCTCCACCACCAACAACCGGCTCACGATCTCGGTGGCATCGGCTCAGCAGGTCCAAAAGGCCAGCGGCATCTTCAACCTGGTCAAGAAGCTCCAGGTGGGCATTCCCATCGCCACCCTCGTGCTCGCCGCGATCGGCGTGGCGGTGGCGGTGCGCCGGCGCAAGACGCTGCTGCGGATGGCGCTTGGCGGATCGATCGGCATCCTCGTCTTCCTCGTCGCCCTCGGGCTGACGCGGCGCCAGTTCGTCGCCAAGGCGGTCGACCAGGGCTTCAACGGTCAGGTGGCCCAGATCATCTTCGACACCTTGTTGCGGTTCCTCAAGGACGGGTTGTGGATCTCACTCGGTGTCCTACTGGTGCTGGCCGTCGTGCTCTGGTTCGTCGGGCCGGCCCGCTACGCCGTGGCGCTGCGCCACCAGATCGCGCGGGCCTGGCACTGGCTGGGGCGCAACGCCAGGCAGTTGACCGGTGCGGCCCAACGCGGTGCCGCCGGCCCGGGGGCGCGGCGTTCGGCGCGTTGGATCGAGGAGCACGCCAGCGGGCTGCGATTGCTCGGTGTGATCGTGGCCGGGATCTTCATCGTCTTCACCGGCTCACTCAGCTTCTGGGGCTTCCTGGTCATTGTGCTGGTGCTGGCCGTCTACCTGGCGCTCCTCCAGCTGGTGATCGTGTGGGCGAAGCGAACCAAGGAGGTCGACGGTCCCGGCGCGGCACCGGACGCACCCGAGACACCCCCAGCACCCGCGCAGCCCGAAGCAGCGGTCCCGGCCGCGTCGGGGTCGGATCAGCCCAGCGGCTGATCGACGGAGCCGCCCGCTCCATTCAGACGCTCAATCCAGTCGGGCCAGATTGATGCCGTCGGTCGGCGTCAGGGTGACCGCCCGCCCGATGATCTCGTCGGTCTCGGCCACCGCCGGATCACCCTCCAGGGTGGCGTAGCAACGCCCGCCGCCGGGGACGTCGCACACCAGGAGGGCCGAGGTGGGGGCGCCGTCACGACCGTGCAGCACCGAGTAGGTGGCGACGGTGGCCGATCCCTCGGGCGATGCGACGATCTCGACCTTCGTCACAGTGGGCGCCGGTCCCGGCGCCGGCCCGGGGCGGCCCGGGGCGGTGGACCACACGCCGTAGGCGTGCTTGGTCATGTGCATGCCCACCCCGCTGACCATGCCGAAGGAGCCGGGGTCGGCGCGCAGCGTCTCGGCCATCGCCGCCAACGAGTGGGTCATGTAGTTCGATCCGGGGCCGCCGTGATAGGGGAGCCCACCGGTCTGGGTCACGCCGCGGGGGTCGTCCTCGGCCACCCCGAGAGCGTCGAGGGCGAAGCAGACCGAACTGGCGAAGCAGGAGTAGAGGTCGAAGTGGGCCACCGCATCGACGTCGATGCCGGCGCCGCCGAGCGCGGTGGCCGCGGCGGTGACCATGGCGGGGGAGCGCCACAGGTCGAGATGGGCCGCCACATGGTCGGGGTCCTGGGCATACCCCGAGCCCCGCAGGTAGACCCGTTTGTCGTCGGGCACGCGCAGGGCGTCGGCGCGGGCCGCGCTGGCCACGAGCAACCCGGCCGCCATGTCGACGTCCATGATGGCGGTCATCAACTTGGTGTAGGGGTAGGCCACCATCCGGTTCTCCGGCGTCGCCGTCACGATCTCGGTGCCCGAGCGGGCAATGCGGAACCAGGCGTCGGGGTTGGCGGCCGCCACCTCCGTGAGCGGGGCCAGCAACTGCCCCAACTGCGCTCGATGCTCGGCCAGCGTGCGCCCGAGGTGCGCCCGCCGGGAGTTGTCGAAGAGGGCAAAGGTCAAGAAGGCCTCGAAGACGGAGTGCGCGATCTCCGAAGGGTGGAACGTCATCTCCATCGGGAAGGGCCGGCGCTCGGCCGGCCGGTGCGACCACTGCGGCTTCTCGCCCGCCTTCTTCAGGCGGCGGACGGTGGCCAGGGCCTCTGCGCCGACGATGAGCCCGAGGTCGAGGTCACCCGAGGCGATGGCCCCGGCCGCCTCGGAAGCCAGCACCTGGGGCACCGAACCGCCGATGCCCGAGTACCTCGACCGGGCCGGTGTCGCCCCCAGCCGCTGGGCCAGACGCCCCGGCGGGTCGTCGTACTGCCAGGACTGGGAGTACACCACGTCGATGCTCTCGAGCTGGCCCAGCGCGTCGGGCGCCCCGGCGTCGGCCGCGGCCGTGCGAGCCACCTCCTCCCACATGACGAGCGGTTCGGGCGCGCCGTGGGGCGCGTCGGCGGGGTGCCAGGTCGCATGGCCGACCCCGATGATGCAGGGAGCGTGGGGATCCGGGGCCGGCGTCATGGAGCGGCGCCGTTCAGGAAGTGCGGGATTGGCCGGGCATGGCGATGGCCCGGTCGGCGATGATGTTCTTCTGGATCTCGGTCGAGCCCCCGCCGATGGTGCTGTAGCGCTGGAAGGCGTACAGCCGGGTCCACTTGCCGCGGTCCACGGCGTCGGGCCCGCCCCGGGCCAGCACGCCGGCCGGGCCGAGGAGGTCGACGGCCAACTCGGCCAGGGTCTGGGCCAAGGAGGACCAGGACAGCTTGGCGAACGGCACCTCGGGCCAGTTCTTCTCGCCCTTCATGATCTTGCTCAGGGCCCGGAGGGAGAGCAGCCGCGCCAGTTCGATCTCGGTCCAGGCCGCCGCGATGCGGTCGCGCAGCGCCGGGTCCTCCAGCGCTCCCGGGTTGACGGACCGTGCCGCCTCGACCACGGCGCGCAGGTCGGCCGAGAGGATCGAGATCTGGCTGGCGATGCCCACCCGCTCGTAGCCCAGCGTGCCCATGGCCACCATCCAGCCCTGGCCTTCTTCACCCAGGCGGCTCGAGACCGGGATGCGGGCGTCGGTGAAGAAGATCTCGTTGAACAACTCCTCGCCGGCCATGTCCTTGATGGGCCGCACCTCGATCCCGGGGGTCTTGAGGTTGAGGATGAAGGCGGTGATGCCCTCGTGCTTCTTGCCCCGCTCGATGGCGGTGGGATCGGTGCGGAGGAGGAAGAGCCCCCAGGTGGCCAGGTGCGCCGAGGAGATCCAGATCTTCGAGCCGTTGACCACGTAGTCGTCGCCGTCGCGGATGGCCACGGTGCGCAGGTTGGCCAGGTCGTTGCCGGCGTCGGGCTCGCTGAAGCCCTGGCACCAGTGCTCCTCGGCGCCCAGGATGGACGGGAGCCACGCGGCCTTCTGCTCCTCGGTGCCCCAGGCGATGATCATGGGCCCGATCTGCCAGATCCCGTTGGTGTTGAACATGCCCGGGGTGCGGTACTCGGCCATGACCTCGGAGTAGATGAGGCGCTGCATGGCGTTGATGGTGCGGCCGCCGTACTCCTCGCCCCAGTGGATGGCGGCCCACCCGCCTTCGTTCAGCTTGCGCTGCCACGCCTGGCGCCGACGCTGGGAGGCCTCGCCGCTCAGGCTGGCATCGTCACCGAGGGACTCGGCTTCGAGGAAGGGCGGCAGGTGCTCGTCCAGCCAGGCTCGCAGCTCGTCGCGAAACGCCTCGTCCTCGGGTGCCAGGGCAAAATCCACGGGGGAAGGGTAGCCGACCCAACGTGTACTCTGACGCTGGCGTCAGGGAACCAGGTTGATGCCACGACGGTCGGCCAAGAGGGGACGCAGGGGACACGTGGACTTCACTTTCGATGCTGAGCAGCTGGCACTCCAGGACGTGGCCCGAACGGCACTGGCCCGCGAGTGCGACCCCCAGACGGTGCGCGTCCTGGCCGATGAGCCCACCGCCATGACCCCGGCCCTGTGGGCCACCCTGGTCGACCTGGGCTGGACCGGTCTGCTCGTGCCCACCGAGTTCGGCGGCACGGGCTCCGGCCTGCTCGAGATGTGCATCGTGGCCGAGCAGATGGGCCGCCTTCCGCTCCCGGGGCCTTTCTTCTCCTCGGCCATCGCGGCCACGTTGGCCGCCCGGGCCCTGGGGGCGACCGAGCTCCTCGGTGACCTGGCTGCGGGCACCCGGCGGGGCACGGTGGCCCTGCAGGAACAAGGGCACGGCGACCCCCTGGGCACGGTGCGCACCAGGGCCCGGCGCAAGGGCGCGGACTGGGTCGTCAACGGGACCAAGGCGGCCGTGGTCGACGGTCACAGCGCCGACTGGGCCATCGTGGTGGCCCGGAGCGAGGAAGGCGTGCGGTCCTACCTCCTCGAGGATCCCGAGGCCGAGCTGGTGCCCTCACTCGACCCCACCCGGAAGCTGGCCCGCCTCGAGCTGGTGGATCAACGCGTGGTCCCGCTCGGCCCGGGGGGTAGCCAGGCCCTGTTGTGGTCGCGCGCGCTCGATGACATCGCCGTCGCCTTGGCCGCGGAGACCGTCGGAGCCGCCGACCGGGCCCTGGCCGAGGCCATCGCCTACACCTCGCAGCGCATCGTGTTCGACCGACCAGTGGCCACGTATCAAACCGTGCGCCATCGTCTGGTCGAGATGTTCCAGCAGGTCGAGATGGCACGGGCCGGGGTGCAGTTCGCCGCCTGGGCCTCGGACACCGAGTCACCGGAGCGGGGGCAATCCGCCGCCATGGCCGCCAGCTACGCCGCCGGGGCCGGTGTCCGGGTGACCGGTGACGACATCCAGCTCCACGGCGGGGTGGGCTTCACCTGGGCCAACGACGCGCACTTCCTCTTCAAACGGGTCAAGCAGAACGAGATGCTCATCGGTGGCGCCGGCCACGAGCGGCACCGGTTGGCCTCGCTGTTCATCGAGTCGGCCTGAGCGGTCCGATGGCGAACACCGTGGGACGGGCCCCAGTTCGCTTCGAGCTGCGGCCGATCACCGGTGAGTTGGCGGCGCGGTACGTGGCCGAAGGGGCCTGGGACGACCGCTCGCTGGGCCAGTTCCTCTCCGATGCGTTGCTGACCGACGCCACCCGCCGCTTGCGGATCTGGTCGCCTACGCAGCCCTACATCGGGACGGTCGGAGAGGTCTACGCCGACGCCCTGCGGGTGGCGGGCGGGCTGCGCGACCTCGGGATCGGGCCCGGCGACGTGGTGGCCTTCCAGCTCCCCAACTGGGTCGAGGCGGCCATCACCTTCTACGCCTGCGCCATGCTCGGCGTCACCCTCGTCCCCATCGTCCACTTCTACGGGCCCAAGGAAGTCGGGTTCATTCTGCGGCAGAGCCGCGCCCGCGCCCTGGTCATCGTCTCGGCCGTCGGGCCCCGTGACTATCTGGCCGAGCTGCGAACCATCAGAAGCGGGCTGGACAGCCTCGAGCACGTGATCGTGGTGGGCGACCGCACTGACGACGACGGCGTCCCGTTCGACGACCTGCGCCGGTCGACGCCCATCCCCGGGCCCCAGCCGGTGGACCCCGACGGCGCCGCGCTCATCGGGTACACGTCGGGGACCACGGCCGAACCCAAGGGGGTGGTCCACACCCACCGCACCATCGGGTGCGAGGTGCGCCAGCTGACGGCCCACCAGTCCGAACGCGACCGGGCCAACCTCACCGGCGCCCCGGTGGGCCACGCCATCGGCATGCTGGCCGGGCTGCTCTGCCCGCTGGTGAGCGGGCGGCCCCTCTACCTCATCGACGGGTGGGACCCACCGACGGTGCTCGACGCCATGGTGGAGGAGGGCATCGGGGCCGGGAGCGGCTCCACCTACTTCTTCACCAGCCTGCTCGACAGCCCGGGTTTCGGACCGGAGCACGTCGAGCTCATGCGCTTCATCGGTCTGGGCGGTTCACCCATCCCCGACGCGGTGGCCGAGAGGGCGGACGACCTCGGGATCTCGCTGGTGCGCGCCTACGGCTGCACCGAGCACCCCTCGGTCACCGGGTCCCAGCACGCGGACCCCAAGGAGAAGCGCATTCACACCGACGGCCGCCCGTTGGACTGGGTCGAGGTGCGCACCGTCGACGAGGACGGACGCGACGTCGGCGTCGGACGTCCCGGTGAGATTCTGACCCGGGGGCCCGATCGCTTCGCCGGCTACACCGATCCGGCGCTGACCGCGGCCGCCGTGGACGATGCCGGCTGGTTCCGGACCGGTGACGTGGGTGTGCTCGACCCCGAGGGCTACCTGACCATCACCGATCGGGTGAAGGACATCATCATCCGGGGTGGGGAGAACGTCAGCGCGGCTGAGGTCGAGCAATTACTGGCCCACATGGACGGCGTGGCCGAGGTGGCGGTGGTGGCCGCCCCCGACGAGAAGTTCGGCGAGCACGGGTGCGCCTTCTTTCGTATGCAGGAGGGGACGCCCTCGCCCGACCTCGAGGCGGTGCGGGCCCATCTGGCCGCCGCCGGGTTGACCCGGCAGAAGTGGCCCGAGGAGATCCGGTCGGTCGACGAGCTGCCGCGCACCCCCTCGGGCAAGGTGCAGAAGTTCGTCCTGCGCGATCGGTTGCGTAGCGGCGGCTGAGCGCCGGGACCGGAGGGTGCATCCCTCGTGGTGCCCGGTCCCGGCTACTCCACCGGGAGCGGCGACGCGGCGTCGGCCTCTATTTCCCGGAGCGCGTGCTCGATGGCGTGACGCGCCCGTTCGATCCCACTCCGGTCGAGCGCGCTGTCATTGGAGATGAGCGAGAGTCCGTCCAACGCGGCGTGGAGTTCGTTGGACATGGAGCGCACGCCGGCCCGGGCCTGGCCGAAGCGGCCCGGCCGGCAGGGGGCTTCGGGCTCTAGGGCTTCGGGATCCGGGGCATCCGGTTCCAGGCCATCGGCGAAGGCGTCTGGCGCGTCGCGGGGGTCAGGAGCGATGTAGAGGGCGGGGGCCCGGAGCAACCCGGGCGGGTGGTCGCCTTGTCCCACCAGCGCGTAGTACGCCGCCAGTGATCGGCGAATGGCCCGGTAGGCCAGCCAGAACATGAAGCCGGACAAGGGCAACTCGGCGAACACGGCGGTCACGATGGTCACCCAGTGGTCCCGGTTCCCCCATGAGGTGATCACGTCGAACCAGGCGTCGCAGAAGAGAAGGGTGCCGGCGATGATGGCCGTGACCAGCATGAGCTGCCGACGCTTCCAGGTGAGCCAGGCGAAGGAGGCCAGCACGACGCACAGAATGATGTCGAAGCCGATCCACAGCAGCGACCAGTGTCGGGCGTCGTAGCGACGGGGCAGGGTGAGCCCGAGGAATATGGACCAGGGGACCATGCCGATGGCCGCGATGCCGACGGCCACGGCAATGAGGCGACCAACCCGGGCCGGGTTCGTCATGCGCGGGCGCGCCGGCTGTTGCGGCACCACGACGTCAGCGGTGGTCATGCCCGGGTCCTCACCCTCTCGTCCCCGTGCTGGTCCGGGTTCGCTCCGGGATGCGGGGCCGCAAGGAAGGGAGTCGGGCCGGACCCGGCTGCTGGTCCCCGGGTACCCATGCGCTCGGTGGCTCCTCCGGCGGCACGTTGGGCGCGTCCACGGTGGGGGTGTCCACGGTGGCGGTGTCCACGGTGGGGGCGGCCCCATCTTGGACGAGGGAACTCCGACTCAGCAGGATCACGCTGAGGATCACCAGAGAGGCAGCCAGCAGCTCCCCGGCGAAGACCAGCGGGTCGTGCTGCAAGCGCTCGCCGAAGAGCACCACGCCCAGCCCGCCGGCCACCAGCGGATCGACGATGGTGAGACCGGGTTGGGACGCGGCCAGCGAGCCGGCCTGGAACGCGTTGGAGGCGAGGAACATGGCGGCCGCGCCCGAGAGCAACAGGACGTACGGCGACCAGTTCGAGAAGACGCCGGCCGGGCCCTGCGGGAGATGGGCGCTCAACTCCTTGATGACGGCAGCCACGAAACCGAAGCCCACGGCGGCCGCGATGCCGAGCAACGCCGCCTTGCGCCCGGCGCTCGGCCGGAGCCCGCCCCGGCCCGGGAAGTAGGCCGCCGCGGCGAGAAGCGCGGCCAGGGCAAAGGTCGAGAGGCCGGCCAACACCCACATGGACGCCGACGCGTGCCCGTGACCTCCGTGGGGCCGGGCCAGTGACAACAACGCACCCAGGCCGATCACCATGCCCAGCGCGGAGATCCAGTCCCGGCCGCGCACACGATGCCGGTCGTGCAGCGCGATCACCCCGAAGACGATGACCAGCTCAGTGGCGATGACCGGCTGGACCAGGCTCAGGCTGCCGACCCGTAGAGCGGCGACCTGGAAGACGAAGCCCAGGATCATGCAGGCGATGCCCAGGAACCAGACCGGACGGCGCAGGAGGTACCCGACCAGGCGGAGGTTGAAGCTCAGTTTCTCCGGCGCCGGTGCGGCCGCACGCCGTTGGGCCACCGAGGCCATTGCCGTGAAACCGCTGGCGGCGAGCGCCAGAAGAATCACTTCGATGGTCATGCCTGCACCTCTCTTCCGGGCAGGAGAGCTTCCCTGGCGCTTACCTCGCTATCAAAATTCGCACGGCTAACCCCAAAGCTCCCAAGTTGCTCATTTTGGTCAACAGCACCGGTCGAAGAAATCTTCCCCAGATCGCTATCGAGACCGTGCCGCCGCGTGGGGGGTCGGGTATCTCGGCATGAGCGGCGACGCAGGGGGCTCCCGGATCGAATTTCGCCCCTGTCACGGTGAGGGAGTGACGCCCCAGCGTCGACCGTGCCCCCGGTCCCGCTTATGCCGGCTCGATGACCCTCGTGGCCTTGTAGCCGGCGCGGGGAATGGTGCCCCGCTCCAGGATCTCGATGGTGGCCGTGACACCGAGCGAGGTGCGGATAGCGGCCTCGCACCTGGCCTTGGCGCCGGTGCGGAGGCCGGGGTCTTCGCCGCCCACCTCGACGTTGACCACCAAGGGGGCGTCGCTGCCGTCGGGCCGGACGATCTGGTACTCGAGTGACGGTTCGCGCAGCACGTCGATGGCCCGGAGCACCGCCTCGACCTCACTTCCCTGGAACCGGGTGCCCTGGCATTCGAGGAGGTCCTTGAAGCGCCCGCCCCACAGGCCGCGGCTGGTGGTCTCCCCGCAGGGGCAGGGCTCGCGCAGAATGGCGCACGCCTCCTCGAGGTCGTAGCGCAGGAGGCCGTTGTCCCGGTCGAGCGTGGTGATGGTGAGGTTGCCCCACTCCCCGTCGGGCACTTCGAGTCCCGTGGCCGGGTCCACCGCCTGGACGACGGCCCAGTCCTCATGGATGTGGGCGCCCGGGGACGCCCCACAGGGGCCGCCCACGAAGGAGTAGCACTCGGCCCCGCCGGTCATCAGCGGCATGCCGCCGCGTCCGAGGCCGAAGCCGATCGGTGCGCGCAGGCCCGTCAGGCCGGGGTCCTCGAGGGAGATACCGAGCTTGGACGCCACCTCGATGAAGCGACCGGTGGCGAAGCCCATGAAGGGGTGGTCGGGCCTGACCCTGGTCCAGAAGCGGACGGCCTGCTCGGCCAGCTCGTCGGTGTCGGGGGGCGGGACCCACACGCTGAGCATCCCGAAGTACTCATAGGTCTGCTGCAGCATCGTGCCCCCGCCGTAGAGGTAGGCCGGGTGGGCATGGGTGATGATCTGGCCGGGCCGGTACCCCATGCGCCACCAATTGCGGGAGCCCGACTCGTACTCGATCCAGATGTCCTTGCGGGTCCACACGGTGATGGTGGGTTGACCCGTCGTCCCGGTCGAGGTGCCCAGGCGGACCGCGTGCCTCGGGTCGGTGAAGCGGTAGCTGCCCCAGGGCGGGGCCTCGGCTTCGGAATCGCGGAGGTCCTGCTTCCTGGTGGACGGGATCAGTGCCAGGTCGTCCACGCCCTTGACGTCATCGACGGAAGTGATGCCGGCGTCGCCCAGCTTGCGGGCGAACAGGGGCACCGGGGTCTCGAGGACGCGTCGGATCAGTTCACGGATCCGCTCGTCCTGGAGCTCCCGGCGTTGGGCGGGGTCCATGGCCTGTCGGGCCGGGTCCCACAACGTTTGATCGGTGGGGCGGGGGAGTGGGCCCAGGGTGTCCGGCCCGAAGGGTGCGGTCGAGACGGGGGCGGAACCTGACATGCGTGTCAGTGTACCGACGTGCCGCCGGATGGACCTTCGAGCACGAGCGGCATGAGGTCGAGGTCGGGCGGATCTGCAGGCGACATGCTCCAAACGGCAACGCGCTCACGCGCCCGCAGCGCGGCGCCCCCCGGACTCGACAGGGTGCGGTTGCGCCACCTTTCGTGACGGACTGAGAAGGCGCGCTGCTTCGTGGGTGCGGGCGATCATGTGCGCCCGGGTGTCCCCTTCGCCATCGCTCATCACCCCGGCCGCGTGCTCGACGAAGATCCCCACCAACATGGCCCGCAGGAGGCGGGCCGCGGCGGGTGCCTCCGTCTCCGGATCGAGATCGGGTCGATGCTCGACCAGCCAGCTCTCCAACGACTGCTGGAAGCTTGTGAAGAGATCGAGACCCACCGCCCGAGCCGTCTCCTCCCCGCGGATGGCTTCGCCCACCATCAAGCGGACGAAGTCCTCGACGTCGAGCATGGCCAAGAGCATGTCGGCCAGCAGCGCAGCCAGCCTGGCGTCCGGGGAGGGGTCGGCCTCGGGCAGGGGTGCCTCCGCCACCACCGGGGAGAATCCGTGTTCCACCAGCACGGCCTCGAGCAGTTCCCGCTTGGAGGGGAAGTAGTGGTACAGCGAGGCCACGTTGAGATCCACCGCGGCCGCCAGATCGCGCATGCTGGTGCCGTCGACGCCCCGCTGGGACATGAGCGAGAGAGCGATCTGCAGAATCCGTGACCTGGTCGAAGGTCCTTCCGACGGCTCCGGGTTCCCCACCTGCCCATTGTGGGGGTTCCTGAGCGCCACGTCGAACCCGGGCCTGCCCTCGCCTCCCTAACGAACGTTTGCTATACATAGGCCCGGAAGCACACGATCCTCTTCGTGTGCCCATGCATCTGCCCAGTGAAAAGGACGACAAAGACCCATGGCGAAGACCGACACCTTTGAGGCAACGGCCGTTCCATTCGATCCCTTCGAGCTCAAGGACGTCGTCTCGGGCAAGATCCGGGATCCCTACCCACGCCTGCACGAGTTGCGCCGGCAGTCGCCCGTGCACTCCGGACCGGTCGACGTCGGGGAAGGTGCCCAACCGTCGGACCCAAACCGACCCCCGCCGGTCACCGTGCTCGGCTTCGACGAGGTCGTCCAGGTCCTACGGGACAACGAGACCTACTCGTCAAGCGTCTATGAGGGTGTCATGGGCCTGGTGATGGGCCGCACCATCCTGCAGATGGATGAGCCCGAACACCGCGTGGCCCGCGCCATGGTCTCCTCGAGCTTCCGCTCCAAGGTCCTGGAGCGCTGGGAAGAAGGCCTGGTGGCCCGCGTGGTGAATGAACTCGTCGACACGTTCCGCGACCGCGGCCAGGCCGACCTCGTCCGGGAGGTGACCTTCAACTTCCCGGCTCAGGTCATCGCCCGCATCCTCGGCCTGCCCCGGTCCGACTACGCCATGTTCCAGCGCTGGGCCATCGAATTGACCAGTGTGGCCGCCAACTGGGACCGCGGCGTCGCCGCCTCGGTGGCGCTGCGCGACTACTTCGCCGGTGTCATGGAAGTGCGACGGTCGGTCCCCGGGGACGACCTCATCAGCGAGCTGGTGCGGGTCGAGGTCGACGGTACCAAGCTCACCGACGAGGAGATCTACTCCTTCCTGCGCCTGCTGCTCCCCGCCGGTGTGGAGACGACCTATCGGGCCACCGGCAATCTGCTCTTGGCCCTGCTGAACGACCCGGTGCAATTCGGAGCGCTCTACGCGGACCGCTCGCTCTTCCCCCAGGCCTTCGAAGAGACCTTGCGGTGGGAGCCACCCGTCACGGTGATCCTCCGTCGGGCCACCAAGGACACCGAACTGGCGGGGGTGCGGGTCGAGGCCGGCGCCGACGTGGCGCTCCTCCTCGGCGCGGCGAACCGCGACGACCGCAAGTACGAGAACCCCGACGTGTACGACATGTTCCGCCAGGTGCGCCAGCACGTCGGATTCGGGTTCGGTGTCCATGTGTGCCTGGGCATGCACCTGGCCCGCATGGAGTCGCGCGTGGCCATCAACACGCTGTTCGACCGGCTCGGGCCCTTCACCCTGGACCCCGGGGCCGAGCCTCCCCATATCGAAGGATTGGCCTTTCGCTCACCGCTGTCGTTGCCGGTGGTCTTTCCCGCCGCCTGACACGGTGCCCCGCACCGCGCTGTAGCGTCACTGCCCGTGGCCCCGACCAGACGTCCCGTCCTCCAGGACGCCGCGGCCATCGTCGGCATCGGCCAGACCGAATTCGCCAAACAGATCGACCGACCGGAATCGCAACTGGCCTGTGAAGCGGTGGTGGCCGCGCTGCGCGACGCCGGGATCGCGCCCAGCGAGGTCGACGGCTTGTCCTCCTTCACCATGGAGACCACCGACGAGGTGACCATGGCCAAGAACATCGGCGCCGGAGACGTCACGTACTTCTCCCAGGTCGGCTACGGCGGGGGTGCCGGATGCGCCACGGTCGGCCATGCCGCCATGGCCATCGCCACCGGCCAGGCCGACGTGGTGGTGGCCTGGCGCTCGCGCAAGCGCGGCGCCCGCGGCTCGCGCCCGTGGGCTGCGTCACCCTCGAGCCTGCCCATTCAGGCGCAATGGACCCGGCCCTTCGGCCTGCTCCGACCGGTCGACGAGGTGGCCATGCTGGCCCGTCGCTACATGCACGACTACGGGGGAGGTCGTGAGCAACTGGCCGAGGTGGCCACGGCGATTCGGGCTCACGCCAATCGCAACCCTGCCGCGCTGATGTACGAGAAGACCATGTCTCGTGACGACTACATGGCGGCCCGGTTCATTTCGGAGCCGCTGTGCCTGTTCGACAACTGCCTCGAGACCGACGGGGCGCTGGCCGTGGTCCTGGTCTCGGCGGAGCGGGCCAAGGACTGCGCCCAGTCGCCGGTCCTGGTGCACGCCTTCGGCCAGGGTCTGCATCGCCAGCACGAAGTGATGGTCAACTACTACTGCGAGGACCCGTTGACCGGCCCGGCCTGGACCTGTGCCCAGAAGCTGTGGTCCCAGTCCGAGCTGGGCCCGGCCGACGTCGATGTGGCGCAGATCTACGATGCCTTCACGCCTCTCATCCTGCTCTCGCTCGAGGGGTACGGCTTTTGCCGGCGCGGCGAGGCCGGCGACTTCGTGGCGGAGGGAAATCTGCGGTGGGGGAGCGGATCGCTCCCCACCAACACGTCGGGTGGTGGACTCTCGGAGGCCTATGTGCACGGGTTCAACCTGATCACCGAAGGCGTCCGCCAGCTGCGCGGTACGTCGACCAGCCAGGTTGACGACGCCCACACCTGCCTGGTGACGTCGGGGGAGGGAGTGCCGACCAGCGCCATCCTGTTGCGGGCGGCATGAACCGAAGGAGAGGGAGGGAGCCGCATGGCTGAGCCTGTGATGGACGTCAAGATCGATTGGGATCGCTGCATGGGGTCCGGGAATTGCCTCTTCTGGGCACCCGAAACGTTCGACCTCTCGGAGGACGGTCATGCCGTCGTTCTCGATGCCGCGGCGACCGACGAAGACCGTTTGCGGGTGGCGGCCGAGGGTTGTCCGGTCGGTGCCATCTCCCTGTGGCGGGACGGCGTAGCCGTCGTCCCGGGGGAGGGGGAGACCTGATGCCGATCGCCCTCACCGAAGAACACGAGGCCCTGCGCCTCACGGCACAGCGGTGGTTGCAGACCCACTGTCCACCGAGCGTCCCGCGAGCCGCAGCCGAGGCTCCGAGCCCCGAACTCCCGGCCGCCTGGGAGAAGATGGTCGCCCAGGGCTGGCTCGGACTGCACCTTCCCGAATCCGACGGCGGGCAGGGCTTCGGCCTCGCCGAGCTGACGGTCGTGCTCGAAGAGCTCGGCTACGCCCTGTTCCCCGGTCCCGTGCTCTCCACCGCCCTGGTCGCCGCGCTCATCGCCCGCCACGGCAGCCCGGCGCAGCGGTCCACCCTCCTGCCGGGCCTGGCCGATGGCACCACCCCGGCCGCGGTCGCGCTGGCCGCCGGTTCCTTGCGGCGCGGTCGCGACGGCCGCACCGTCAGCGGCACGCTGCGTCCGGTACTCGGCGCCCCGACCGCGTCGCTCGTCCTGGCTCCCATGGCTGAAGGCGGCTGGTGCCTGCTGCACCCCGGCTCGGAGACGTCGATCGAGACGCTCCCCGCCCTTGATGCCACCCGTCCGGTCGGGCAGGTGGTCGTCGCGGACACGGCGCTGACCGACGAGAACCGCCTACTGGAATTGACCGATGACGAGGTCAGGGATCTGGCCCTGGTCCTGGCCGCCGCTGAGAGCGCGGGGGTGGCCCGCTGGTGTCTCGACACGGCCTCGGAGTACGCCAAGGTCCGCGTCCAGTTCGGCCGCCCCATCGGGCAGTTCCAAGCCATCAAGCACGGGCTGGCCGACATGCTGGTGGCGGTCGAGCAGACCGCCGCCGTCGCCTGGGACGCGGCGACGGCGGCGAGCCATGACGGGTCGGACGCCAGCACCGACGCCAGCACCGGGGCCGGCACCGACGCCGCGGAACGCTCCCTGAGTGCCCAGGTGGCCGGCGCGGTGAGCCTCGAGGCCGCAGCGCACTGCGCCAAGAAGTGCGTCCAGATCCTGGGGGGGATCGGCTTCACCTGGGAACACGACGCGCACTTCTACCTGAAGCGGGCCATGGCGACGCGTCTCCTGCTGGCCGACGTCGGGACCCTGGAGCACCGCGTCGCCACCTTGGCGCTCGACGGAACCCGCCGCGGGCTGACCGCCGACCTCCCGCCCGAGGCGGAGGAACGCCGAGCCCAGTTGCGTCCCCTGGTGCAGCGCGTGGCAGCCACCGACCCGGCGTCACAGCGCGCCGCGCTGGTTGAGGCAGGACTGATCACGCCCCACTGGCCGGCTCCGTGGGGCCGGGGCGCCGACCCATTGGACCAACTCGTCATCGACGAGGAGCTCGCCGCGGCCGGTGTGGCGCGACCCCACTTGGCGGTCGGGGCATGGGCCTTGCCGACGCTGATCGCCCACGGCACCGACGCGCAGCAAGAGCGCTGGGTCCGACCCACCCTGCTGGGGCACCTCTCCTGGTGCCAGCTGTTCAGCGAGCCGGGTGCGGGCTCGGACCTGGCTGCGTTGAGCACGCGGGCCGAGCGGGTGGAAGGAGGCTGGATCCTCAACGGGCAGAAGGTCTGGACCTCGTTGGCCCAGGTGGCCGACTTCGGTATCTGCCTGGCCCGCTCGGATCCCGACGCCGCCAAGCACGCCGGCATCACCTACTTCATCGTGGACATGCGCGCCGAGGGCATCGACATCCGACCTCTGCGCGAGCTGACCGGCGCCGCCATGTTCAACGAGGTCTTCCTGACCGACGTGCTCGTGCCCGATGACGCCGTGATCGGGCAGGTGGGGGACGGATGGCGCATCGGGCGGACGACACTGGCCAACGAACGTGTCTCCATGTCATCGGGGTCGTCGTTCGGCAACGGGGTCGAGTCGCTGATCCGAACCCTGGCCCGGCAGGGACCGGAGGGCTCGCCTTCCTGGGTCGGGGAGTTGGGCCACCTGCTGGTCGAGGCCCAGTCGTTGGCCCTGATGGGCCACCGGGCCACGTTGCGCACTCTCTCGGGTGTCGATCCGGGGACCGGAGCGAGCGTGCGGAAATTGCTCGGGGCCGAACACGAGCAGCGCGTCCAGGAGATGGGGATGGCCCTCTACGGAGCGAATGGCGCCGTGCTCGACGGCAAGGCCCAGCGGTGGGAAGAGGGCTTTCTCTCCACCCGGTGCTTGACCATTGCCGGGGGGACCAGCGAGGTGCAGCGCAACGTCATCGCCGAGCGCATTCTCGGGCAACCACGAGACCCCGAACCGGGTACCTGAGCCCGCGAGGCGCCGATAAGGTGGCGCCGCGATGAGCATGCCGCCCGAAGACGCACACGTGCAAGAGGACGTCTGGCCCTTTCCGTCCGAGAAATTCCTCCACGAGTGGGCGCCAGGCGTTCTCCAGGCCCAAAACGCCTGGATGGCCTCCATCGACTCACTCCGTGCGCCTGATCGCAAGACCCACGAGTTGATCCGCATGGTGTGCACGGTCATCGCGCGCCAGCCCGGCGGCGTCCAGCGCCACGCCCGCCTGGCCGCAGAAGTGGGGGCGACCTGGGACGAGATCGCCGGGTCGATCCTGCTCACCGAGCCCGCCTTCGGAATCGTGCTGGCCATTCAGGCGCTTCCGGCCGCTCGACGGGGCTTCAAGCAGGGCTCTGCGAGCGAGCACAACGAGAGCGACCCGTAAAGCCTCCAGACCGGGGTCCGGCGCTTCAGCCGCGATCACTGCGGCCGCCCGGTTTGAACATCACAGTGTCGTGGTGGTCGGGGTTCATCATGAACTTTGGAGCGCTCGTGTTGGATGCCTCAATAGGACGGCGGCCGCCCAATATGATGCGGCGCGTCGGACAGAGGGATTCCCGAACAAGGAGACCGCATGCCGGATTGGACTTCGGGCCGCGTGTTGTTGGGTGGTGTCATTGCCGCCATCGTGATTGCCTTGGCAAGTACGGGAATTGGGGCCTGGGCTCTCGCCAGGAGTCAGATACCGGGTGCGACCGGCCCGGTAGGCCCTCGAGGAGCCGAAGGGCCTCAGGGACCTTCGGGTGTGGCGGGTGTCCATGGTGCACCGGGTCCGACCGGCGCGACGGGAAAGCAGGGTGCACCGGGAGCCAAGGGTGCTGCCGGGCCCCCGGGCACCGTTCGGGCGACTCAGCTGGTAGCGGGGACGCCAGTTTCGACTGCGCCGAACCCCCCGGTCGGGACAACGCTGACCACCACCACGTCATGTCCAGCGGCAACGGTACTTCTAAGCGGTGGGGCGGCCGTCTTTGCGGTGTCTTCTGGCTCCGACGTCGTACTTCGATCGTCCTATGCCGAGACCGTCAACTCGTGGCGGTCGGTGGGCCAGGTCACCGAGGCGCTGGGCTCCGGGGAGGTGATGACGGTGAATCCGTACGTCCTGTGCGGCTCTTCTTAGTCTTCGACTTGGACCTCGAGTTCATTCATCTCCCTGCCCATCGGGCGGCCCGGCGAACATGTCGGGCAACGACGCGAAGTCAGCTTCCCGTCTGGCACACGTGTCAACGCGGTGCGACCGATCCGACGTTTACCTTGCGCCCCGTCGGCATAGGATGCCCCGGCGAGAGAGGTCACAGGGATGCGATTGTGATCCTCGGACACCCCAAAGGGAGATGATGTGAAGCGAAGTCCGGTGTTTTGCACCATTGCTCTCGTCGGCCTGTTGTCCGTGTATACGGCAGCCCCAGCCAGTGGCGTGAGAGGGAATTCGAGTGGGGAGTCCGGTCAGAGGGTCGCCAGACTTGCCGAACTTGGGAGTGTGAAGTGCCCACCGAAGGACGTATCAGGCGGACCCACGGGCTGCTATCTCATCCCACCTGGTATTCACAAGATCAAGCACGTCATTATCATCCTGCAGGAGAACCGATCGTTCGATTCGTACTTCGGCACGTATCCAGGTGCCGTCGGCATCCCGATGCAAAACGGCACTCCAACCGTCTGTAATCCGGACCCCCAGACCAACACCTGCGTGGCACCCTTCCACGACATCTATGACCTTAACGGTGGGGGCCCGCACGGTCTCTTGGATTCGATAGCCGACACTGACCATGGGACCATGGATGGCTTCGTCAAGCGGGTGGTTGGCATGCAGAAAGACTGCTACAACCCCCAGGATCCGGCATGCCGACCTGGCGGCATCAAGAACAATGCGGCAGAGCCTGACGTGATGGGCTACCACACTTCCGCCGAAATTCCGAACTACTGGACCTACGCCAAGGACTTCGTGCTGAATGACCACATGTTCGAAGCCGTGAAGTCGTGGTCCTTGCCTGACCACCTCTTTCAAGTCTCCGGCTGGTCGGCCCGCTGCACCAGCAAAAGGCCGTCGTCTTGCAAGGGCAATATATTCGGGCCCTATTCAGTGGATCAGTTCGACAAGGCCGTCACCCAGGAGCTGGCCACAGGGACAACGGATATCGACCTGGCATGGACAGATCTCACCTGGCTCATGTTCCGACATCACGTGAGTTGGGGCTATTTCATCCAGACGGGCAGCCAGCCGGACTGCAACAACGACAGTGCCGAGACTTGCGCTTCGGTCGCACAGAACTACAAGACGCCCGGTATCTGGAATCCTCTCCCTTTGTTCACCGACGTGCAGGCGGATCACCAGAAGAAGAACGTTCAACCGCTCAACAACTTCTACCATCAAGCCAAAGCCGGAGATCTCCCGGCTGTCTCATGGGTCACCCCTTCTCAGTTGGATAGTGAGCACCCTCCGGCGAGCGTGCACCAGGGTCAGGCCTATGTCACCTCACTCGTCAATTCAGTCATGAAGAGCCCCGATTGGAAGTCGAGTGCCATTTTCCTGTCCTGGGACGACTGGGGCGGCTTTTACGACAACGTTCTGCCGCCGACAGTCGACCTGAGCGGGTATGGGCTTCGTGTCCCATCGATGGTCATCAGTCCTTATGCAAGGCCTGGTTACATAGACCATCAGACCCTCAGTTCGGACGCCTATCTGAAATTCGTAGAGGATGATTTCCTCGGAGGTGCCCGGCTCAACCCGAAAACCGATGGTCGGCCCGACCCCCGCCCCGACGTTCGGGAAAAAGCCCAGCAGCTCGGAAATCTGGCCAATGATTTCAACTTCTCGCAAGCTCCACTCAAGCCGGTCTTGTTGCCAACGAATCCGCCGTCGGACTCACCTGATCTGCCCTCGTGGTTCAAGGGAAAGCCATCGTGCTTTGGCTGCACTCTTCCTCCCACCCCGGCGCTGACCGGCAACAAGCCGACGCGATCGGGCGGGCGAGCCGGCAGTTCCCGGGGAGCTGCGAGAAGGCCGATGAAATTCGAGTTGGCGGCCGAACCGGGACCGGTCACCCCATCTTGTCTGAGGGCACTCCTTCACTTCGCCCGTCGGTGTGCTCGGAGGCGCTTCGTGCAACGAAGCACCTGTCACGACCGGCGGTCGCCCTGAAAACTCGAGACCCGCGGAATCTTTCCATCAAGCATCTGACTCGGAACACTTTGTGGTCACGGATGACTTAATCCGGAGATGCCTCCAGGAAGTCGACGACTACCCAATATGATGCGGCGCGTCGGACTCAGGATCCCGGAACAAGGAGACCGCATGCCGGATTGGACTTCGGGCCGCGTGTTATTAGGCGGCATCATTGTCGCCACGGAGATTGCGCTGGGAGGTACGGCAATAGTGGCCTGGGCTCTCGCCAGATGGTCAACCCCCGGCCAGGTCGGAGCGCGAGGCCCGGTAGGTCCTCCGGCGAGCCAGGGTCCTCAGGGATCTCCGGGCTTGACGGATGTGACTCATGGTCCCGCTGGATCCCACACGCGTGAACCGGACAGTGAGAGCCCAGGAGCGAAGGGGGTTGCGGGTACTCCGGGAACTATTCGGTCCACGCACTGATTTCTGGGACACCGGTCTCGACAGCACCCGACCCAGCTGTCGGGACAATAGTGATCCCCCACCACTTCGTGCCTCTGACTTCAGCGATCCTTCTGAGCGGCGGGGCGCTCGTGTTTGGCATCTGAGTCTCTCTGGGCCCAGATGTCGTGCTGCAATCGTCCTATGCAGCAACTGCCAGTTCATGGCGGTCAATAGGCCAGGTCACTGAGACACTCGGGTGCTGGACGAGTGATGACCATCAATCCATACGTTCTGTGCAGCACTCCCTAGTCCTTGGCCGCTGGCGGTCTCACTGAGCCTCTCCGCACTGGCGGCAGAGGTGAACTCCTTTCCCGCAATGTCACTTTCATGGTTCGCGTTCCCGGCTCCGGCATCTCGTCCACTGCAAACGAGTGCCGGGATCAACCCGCCCCGCCCATCGGGGTTGTCGGACGAGGTGGCCGACGACGAGGGAGACTCGCTCCCAGACTGACACCCGTGTCATAGTTGGGCGCATGCGCTTGGCCCCCGACGAGACCCTCACCGCGTTCCGCCAGGAACTCGAAACGTGGTTGGACGAGCACCAGCCCGGGCCCGATGCCATGGAGGACCAGTTCCGCCAGTCGTCGGCCCACCTCCCGCAGTGGGCCCGGGACTTCCAACGCGCCATGTTCGAGGCCGGCTATCTCGTCCCGGGCTGGCCACCCGAGCTGGGGGGCCGCAACGCCACTCCCCAGGAGCAGATGGTCTACTTCGAGGTGCTCACGGAGCGCATGCTGGTGCGATCCCTCAACCCCCAGGGCCTCTCGATCTGCGCCGCCTCCATCGTCGAATTCGGCAACGACGACCAGAGGGAACGCTTCGTCCTCCCCACCCTGCGCGGCGAGGTCACCTGGTGCGTCGGCATGAGCGAGCCCAACGCCGGGAGCGACCTGGCCTCGTTGAGCACCAAGGCCGAATGGCGCGAGGACCACTTCGTCGTGAACGGACAAAAGGTGTGGACCTCGGGCGCCCACCAGGCGGACCTGTGCATGTGCTACGTGCGCACCGACCCCGATGCCCCCAAGCATCGGGGCATCAGCGTGCTCATCATCGACATGAAGACACCGGGCATCGTCTGTCGGCCCCTGCCGGAATTGACCGATCCCGAACACGCCGATTTCAACGAGGTCTTCTTCACCGATGTCGAGGTGCCCGCAGAGAATCTTCTCGGCGAGCTCAACAAGGGCTGGGCGGTGAGTCAAGGCTCACTCCGTCACGAGCGCGGCATGTTGTGGATCATGAACGTGTCCAAAATGGAGCGGACGGTCCAGGCCCTGGTCCGCCTGGCCGGTCGCGACGACGGCAAGGGCGGTCGTCTGGGCGATGACCCCCGGTTGGCCCAAGCCATCGCCCAACTCTCCATCGACACCAACGCCATGCGCTGCCTGGGGTACCGCGGCTTCGGCAAGGCCACCCGGGGCGAGATGCCCCCCGAGCACCTGCTCTTGAAGTTGTTCTCGAGCGAGGCGGAGCGGCGGGCCTGCCTGCTCGCCTTCGAGGCCCTCGGACTGGACGGGCTCGACCTCGATGGACCCGGACCCAACCGCTTCACCGAGTGGGACCTGGCGCATTTTGCGCCCGATCCCAGCGAGTCCGGGGCGACCGGCTCGTTCTACGACGGGGCATGGGCGGTCCAGTATCTACGCTCCTTTGCCGGCACCATCGCCGGAGGGACGTCGGAAATCCAACGCAACATCGTGGCCGAGCGCGTGCTCGGCCTCCCCAGGGGGTGACCTAGATATGGCTCTGTCCGTACTCGAGCAGCGCGACAAATTGGGCGTGCAGCCCGGCCAGCTCTTCATCGACGGCAGCTGGGTCGACGCGTCCGACGGAGGCACCTGGGAGCAGGTGCACCCGGCCACCAATGAGGTGGTCACCAGCTTCTCCATCGCCAGCGCGGCCGACGTGGACCGGGCTGTCGCGGCGGCGCGCCGCGCCTTCGACGACGGTCCGTGGCCCCGCCTGACGGCCAAGGAGCGCAAGAAGTACTTCACCCGCCTGGTCAACCTGATCAACGAGCACGGTGACGAGTTGAACCGCCTGCAGGTCCTCGAGATGGGCATGCCCATCGCGTTCTCCTCCATGGCGGTGGTCTCCAGCGAGATGGCGGCCGGTGTGTTCGACCACCATGCCGGGTGGATCGACAAGATCTGCGGCTCGACCTACCCGACCTACGAGGCTGGGCCCACCGGGTCCGACGTGCAGATCATGAGCTTCCGCGAGCCCGTCGGCGTGGTGGCCGCCATCATCCCCTGGAACGCCCCGATGATGTTGTTCGCGCAGAAGGTGGCGCCGGCCCTGGCCACCGGGTGCACGGTCATCGTCAAGCCCTCCGAGCACGCCGTCCTGACGTCCCTCAAGCTCACCGCACTCATCGAAGAGGCCGGCTTTCCCCCCGGTGTGTTCAACCTGGTCCCGGGCCCGGGCAACCCCACGGGCGAGGCGCTCATCACCCATCCCGGGGTGGACAAAGTCACCTTCACCGGCAGCCGCGCCGTGGGCAAGCGCATCCTCCAGGCCAGCGGCGACACGATCAAGCGGGTCACCCTTGAACTGGGGGGCAAGTCACCCAGCATCATCTTCGAGGACGCCGCCAGCGTCGAAGGCGCCGCCATGATGGCCATGGGCATGGTGTCCATGGGCCTGTCCGGACAGGGCTGTGTCTGCCAGACGCGGTCCCTGGTCCAGCGCAGCGTGTACGACAAGTTCATCGAGGCGGCCGCGTCACTGGTCGGCATGGTGCAGTTCGGGGACCCGTTCGACGAAGCCACCACCTCGAGCGCGATCATCAACAAGCGCCAGCTGGACCGGGTGCTCGGCTTCATCGACCAGGCGCCGGACCAGGGGGCACGACTGGTGGCCGGCGGCGGCCGGCCGGGCGGCGATCTGGCCCAGGGCAACTTCGTGAACCCCACCCTCTTCGCCGACGTCGACAATTCCATGTCGGTGGCCCGCGAGGAGGTGTTCGGGCCGGTGCTGGTGGCCATGCCCTTCGACGACGAGGCGCACGCCCTGAAGTTGGCCAACGACAGCGAATACGGACTGGGAGCGGGTGTCTACACCACCAATGTGGCCCGGGCCTTCCGGATGGCCAAGGCCATCCGGGCCGGGACGGTCGGGATCAACGAGTACACCGTGTGGCCGAGCGCACCGTTCGGCGGCTACAAGCAGTCGGGTCTGGGCCGCGAGGGCGGCTGGGGCAGCATCGAGGCCTTCACCGAGACCAAGTCGGTCATCGTCGGCCTTTCCGACTGAATCGGAACGCCCGCCCACCGTGCTCGCCGAGACCGCCGCCGAGGCGGCCCGACGCTTCGGTGGCCGGGATGCGTTCGTCACCGACGACGGCTTGACGCTCACATACGAGACGTTCAACCGCCTGGCCGATGAGACGGCCGTCGGCCTGGCCGAGCGGGGAGTGGGCGAGGGCGACGTGGTGGCTCTGGTCCTGCCGTCGGTGCCCGAGCACTTCGTCGCGTATCTCGCCGCGGCCAAGCTGGGCGCGCTGACCGCGGCCGTCAATCCCAAGCTCGTCTCGGCCGAACGGGCCGCCATGTTGCGGTCGGCCAACCCACGCCTGGTCATCTCCACCGGCGCGCTCGCGCCGGGCGACGCGGTCGAGCCGAATCAGATCGTCGAGATCGAGCCCGCGACCACCCCGGCGGAGGTCCTGAGCGACGTGCGCCGACCGGGACAGGCGCCGCCCCCACTGGCCGATGACCTCGATCGCCCCATCGCCATCGTCTTCACCTCGGGGACCACCGGCACGCCCAAGGGCGCCGTGTTCGGCGGGCGCCAGATCGCCTTCATCACCCAGTGCGACGTCGGTGACCAGTGGGGCCAGGGGGGCCAGTCGATGGCCGGATCCGCCTTGGCGCACTTGGGCCCGACCACCAAGTTGGCGGGCAACCTCAAGAAGGGCAGCACCCAGCACCTGTCCAGCCGCCCCTGGAAGGCGTCCGAGGCCCTGGCCACTATCGCCAGGCTGCACATCGCCGCCCTGGGGGGAGTGCCGACCCAGGTCGCCCTCATGCTGCGGGATCCGTCCTTCGACGCGACAGACCTGTCCTCGGTCAAGGCGGTCATCATGGGCGGCGGCCCGGCCACCGCGGCCCTCATCCGCGAGGCCCGGGCCCGCATCCCGGCGCCGCTGGCTGTCCGTTACTCCTGCACCGAGGCCGGCATCGGGTGCGGGACGGCCTTCAGCGATCCGCTCGAAGACGCCGAGATCAGTGTGGGCCGCCCCCAACCGGGTGTCCGCCTGAGCGTTGTGGCCGAGGACGGTTCTCCGCTGCCGGCGGGGGAGATCGGTGAGATCTGCCTCGGGTCGCCCGCCGTCATGGACGGGTACTGGCGCAACAGCGCGGCCAACGCAGACGTCTTCATTGCCGACGGGAGCGTCCGCACCGGCGATCTGGGTCGGGTCGACGAGAACGGACGTCTCGTCCTGGCCGGGCGCGGTCGCGAGCGCTACGTGCGGGGCGGGTACAACGTGTATCCCATGGAGGTCGAGGGGGTGCTGGCCGAGCACCCTGACATCGCGTCGGTCGTCATCGTCGGTCGCACCGACCCCGTCATGGGTGAGGTGGGGGTTGCCGTCATTGTCCCCCGCACCGGGGCGACCACCCCCGACCTGTCCCAGTTGCGGGATTTCGCCGCGGACCGCCTGACCCACTACAAGCTCCCCGACGACCTCGTCGCCGTTACCGCGCTCCCGTTGACGGCGGGGGAGAAGATCGATCGACGGGCCCTGGAGCGCTTGATCGCGGGGAGCTGAGCGGGCGCACACGACGGTGAGAACGCTCCACCCGTTGGTCCGACGACCCGAGTGTTCTCCCCGCCGAGCCCGGGTGCCTCTTCACACCACACCGCGAGCGGTCAGATCGTCGAGCTCCGCTTCGCTGATCCCGACCAGGTCACACCACACCTCGCGGTTGTGCTCCCCCAACCGGGGAGCACCCCGGGGAACCGGCGTGGGGTGGTGGGCCAGCCGGGGGAAGGGGGCCTGCTGGCGCACCGGCCCGATGACGGCGTCCTCCACGGAGACAAGATCGCCGCGGGCCTTCATGTGGGGGTCGGTGAAGATGTCGGCCGCACTGTAGGCCGTGCCGATCGGCACGTCGTACTCGACGCACCGGGCCGTGATCTCCTCGGCGGTGAGTGATGCCGTCCATTCTGCGACCAGACCGTTGATCTCGTCACCTCGAGCGGCCCGCTCGGCCAGGGTGGCGAAACGAGGGTCGCTCGCCAGCTCGGGTCGGTCCATGGCCCGGCAGAGCCGCGAGAAGTTGGCGTCCGAGCCGGCCACGATGCACACGTAGAAGCCGTCGCCGGACGGGTAGTTGTCGAGCGGAGCCGAGTGGGAGAGTCGGTTCCCCTCCCGTTGGCGGACCAGGCCCAGGCGGTCGTAGCCGGCGAGCGTCCATTCGAGGATGCGCAGGACGGCCCCGTAGAGCGGCGCGTCAATGACCTCGCCCTTCTCGAGGGTCTTGGCACCGCCCCGGTCCCGGCCGTAGAGAGAGGACACCGCGGCGAACGCGGCGAACACGCCGGTGAGGTAGTCCGACACGGTGACCCCGGGCCGGACGGGGGGCCGGTCGGGATCTCCCGTCAGGTGTAAGAGCCCGCCGAAGGCGATGCCCAGACGGTCCAGCCCCGGGCGCGGGGAGTACGGGCCCGACTGCCCGAACACGCTGATACGGACGTAGACCAGGGACGGGTCCAGATCGTCGGGGCCAAGGCCCCACTTCTCCATGGTGCCGGGCCGGAAGTTCTCGCACAGCACGTCGGCCTTCCCGGTCAGCTTCTTGAACAGCTCCTTACCCTCCGGGTGCCGCAGATCACAGGTGACACCGCGCCGCCCCCTCCCTTCCACGGCCCACGAGAGTGAGTAGTCGGGACCGTGGTCGACCGGGATGAACGGACCCATGGTGCGCATGAAGTCTCCCGTGCCGGGTAGTTCGACCTTGATCACGTCGGCACCCAGTTCGCCCAGCAGGCCGGCACAGAACGGCGCCGAGATCCTCGTCCCGACGTCGATGACCAGGATCCCTTCCAAGGGGCCGCTCATTGGGCGCGGTCGCCGCGGTCGCGCTCGGCAAACACCTCCTTCATGGAGCCTTTCTCCTGGCGCGCCGCCAGAGCATCGAGTGCGGTCGACGTGTTGTGGACCCAGTGGTGCGCCATGAAGTGGTACTTGAGGGCGTCCTGCTTGCCCATGAGGGTGGCCGTGTGGTTGATGGTGTCCTTCACGGTCTGCGCCGTCACCGGTGGGACCAGGGCGATCCGGTCCGCCAGTTCACGGGTCCGAGCCGTCAACTCGTCGCGGGGCACCACGCGGTTGACCAGGCCCAGGCGCCACGCCTCCTGGGCGTCGATGGTGTCACCGGTCAGCAGGAACTCCTTGGCCTTCCGGATGCCCAGCTCCCAAGGTTCGACCAGCAGTTCCACCCCGGCGCCGGAGAGTCGGAGGACCGGGTTCGAGAACTGGGCGTCATCGGCCGCCACGATGAGATCGCACATGGCGGCCAGCATCAGGCCGGCGGCGACGCAGCTGCCCTGCACCGCCGCGATGGTGGGCTTGCGGAAGTCGTGGATGCGCAGGCAGCGGTCGTAGTACATGGTCTTCTCGTGGAAGAACTTGCCCTCTGGCGTCTCGCGCATCTGGACCCACTCGTCCTTGGCGCCGTCCCCCACAATGGCCTTGAGGTCGTGCCCCGAGGAGAAGTGCTTTCCCTCGCCGGCCAGGATCACCACCCGGACGGCGTCGTCGGCGTCGGCCAGGTCAAAGGCGGCGTCGAGCTCGTCGATCAACGTGGTGTCCTGCGCGTTGGCCAGTTCGGGCCGGTTCATGGTGACCGTCGCCACCGGACCGTCGCACTCGTAGCGGGTCACCGTGAAGCCATGTGTCATGTCCCTCATCCTCTCGCTTCCAGTGTCAGCTCGTCGTCCACCGGCTCACCCCCGAGGCAAACCGAGCACCCGCTCGCCCACCAGGGTGCGCTGGATCTCGTTGGTCCCGGCGAAGATCGACGACGCCTGGTAGTACAGCCACGACCGCTGCCACGCACCATCGGCCGGATTCCCCGGCGCGCCCTGCCACAGCGGCGCCTCGGCCCCGAGGACGTCCATGGCCGTCTGGTGCAGTCGTTTGGACATCTCGCTCCAGTAGAGCTTGAGGGCGCTGCCTTCGGGGCCGGGCTCCTCGCCCTTGGAGAGGCGGGTCAACGAGCGCCAGTTGAGGAGCTGGAAGAGCCGGACTTCGGTGGCCGCCTGCGCCAGCTGCTGCCGCAGGCGCCAGTTGTCGAAGCTGCCGTTGGCTCGGGCCAGGGCGAGGAGCTCGTCGATCAGTTGGGAGTGCATCACCAGTTGGCGGGGATTGACGCCACGTTCGTGGGCCAGCGTCGATCCGGCCACCGACCACCCCCGCCCTTCGTCGCCCACGCGCCGCGTTTCGGGGACGAACACCTCGTCCATCTCCACCTCGTTGAACTCGGCCTCGCCCGTCGATTGCACCAGTGGGTGGACGGCCACCCCCTGGGAGTGCAGATCGATCACCAACGCGGTGATGCCCTGTTGGCGCTTCGGTGCATCGGGGTCCGAGCGGGCCAGGCACAGGCCCCAATCGGCGAACTGCGCATAGGAGGTCCACACCTTGCGCCCGGTCACCAGGTAGCCGCCCTCGACCGGGACGGCCCTGGTCGACAGCGAAGCCAGGTCGCTCCCGGCATCGGGCTCGCTGAAGAGCTGGCACCACAGCTCCTCGGCCGAGAGGATGCGGGGGAGGAAGCGGGCACGTTGCTCTTCGGTCCCATGGGCCAGGAGCGTCGGGCCGACCAGATTGAGGCCGATCCGCCCGACCAGCTCGGGAGCCCGGGCCCGGGCCAGCTCCTCGATGACGACGTAGTTCTCGAGGGCGCCCAACCCGCGCCCGCCGACCGACGTGGGCCAGGTCACGCCCACCCACTTCGCCGCGGCCAGGTCGGACTGCCAGCGCCGCCCGAAGGCCACCGTCTCGGCCAGGTCGTCAAAGCGAGGTGGGAGGCCCTCGCCGTAGGGCCAGGGCAGGTGCTCCTTGAGCCAGGCGCGAATTTCGGCCCTGAGTGCTTCTTGCTCTGCCGTCGTGCGCAGGTTCATGCGGCGCCAGCATGACACAGCGTCGCATTAGGTGACGCTCGTGTCAGAGACGTAGAGTCCCGCTCCGTGGACTTCGACCTCTCCGCTGATCAGGAGGCCTTGCGCGATGCCGCGGGCGTGCTCCTCGAACGATTTGCCGGTCATGATGCCCTGCGGGCCCGTGTGGGCGCCGGCGTGCTCGTCGGCACTCTTCCGGGGACCGCCGACCCGCCCGATCAGGGCGCGGACGGTGCCCCCGCGGGCTTCGACCGAACCGCCTGGTCCGCCATGGCCGATCAGGGCTGGTTGGCGCTCGAGCTCCCCGAGAACGAGGGAGGACTGGGGTTGGGCATGGTCGAGGTCGCCGTGCTGTGCGAACAGATCGGACAGCGGCTCGTGGCGGCTCCGTTCCTTCCCACCATGCTGGCTCTGGGGGCCCTGTGCCAACCCGAGGCGCGCGCGCTCGAGAGCACCGGACGCTGGCGAGCCGCGCTCTCCGAGGGCACCGCCATCGGGTGCCTGGCCTTTGCGCCCGGAGCGGGGCTCAGGGTCAGCGACGACGGTGGCGAGGTGCACCTCGACGGGAAGGTCCCGCCCACTCTGTACGCGCCTTCGGCGGACGTCGCGGTGGTGGTGGCGAACGACGCGACGTATGCCGTCGACCTGGCCGCACACGGTCAGCCCGAACCCCTCTCGGCCATGGACCGCACGCGCGAACTCGGCGCCCTCGAATTCTCCCGGACACCGGCGGTGCGGATCGGGGGCGCCGATGCCAGCACGATGTTGGCGGACCGGGCCGCCACCGGTTGCAGTGCCGAGATGCTCGGCGCGGCCGAACACGTGCTCAACGTGACGGTGGCGTACGCCAAGGACCGGGTGCAGTTCGGCAAGCCCATCGGCTCGTTCCAGGCGATCAAGCACATGCTGGCCGACGCCCTGGTCGATCTCGAGGGCATGCGTTCGACCGCGTACTACGCGGCATGGTGCGTCGGGGCAGACGATCCGGAGCGGTCACTGGCCGCCAGCATGGCCAAATCGTGGTGCTCGGATGCGGCGAAGCGCATCATGGCGGCCGGCCTGCAGGTGCACGGCGGCATCGGCTTCACCTGGGAGCACGATATGCATCTCTACGTGAAGCGGTCCCAGCTCGACCAGGTCAGCTTCGGCGACGCCCCCTCCCACCGTGATCGCATCGCCGCGCTGCTCGAGGAGCGATTGCTCTCGGGCCAGCCGATCGCCTGAGTCACGCACAACAACGGAAGCACGAACACCACAGAGGCACGCACAACGCCGAAGGCACGAACAACTACGAAGAGGTCACCACCGGCGTCCGGGATCCGTTGATGCGGAGCAGGTGCAGGGTCTCCTGCTCTGAGACGCTGACGGTCGACTGGCCGGGTGTGCTCGATGCCACATTGGCGTGCAGCGAGAGCTCGAGCAGGGTGAGATAGCCGTTGCGGATGAACGCAGTCTCCTTCACGTTGCCCGCGAGCGTGTTGGGCTGCCCTTGCCGAGCGGAGAATGCCTTGATCGTCTCGGTTCGATCGAACGCTGATCCGTTGTGGACCCAATCGGCCGATCCGGCGGTCACGGCGGCGTACTGAGCGAGCTCCGTCGCCGTTTCGTTCTCGGGGATCGTCTTGGTGAGGTGCGGTCTCGGCACGGCTCGAGTGATCACAATGCGATCAGGGGAGTTGTAGGTGATCACGAGCACCTCGTCCTGCGCCCCCCTCTGCTGTGACGAGACCGTGTGGGTGGAGACGCTCATGGAGAACTGGTTGGCAGAGAAGGTCTCGATGGTGCCGTTGTGTACCGTCAGACTGGCCGTGCTTGGTGCCGAGAAGAGCGCCCACACGGCGAAACCGATGGTCAAGACGGCGAGGGTGGTCAAAAGGACCACCGGAACGAGGCGGTGAGGGGTCACCGTCGTACGCTATCCCGACATCCCGGGCGCACCGTGCCGTCTGCTGCCCTACCGGAGCCGGGTAGCCGCCCGGGCCGCCTGGTGTTGCAGCGCGGCCCGATCGGGCTTTCCCGAGCCGAGGAGCGGGAGCTGGTCCAACCGTTCCACCCGTTCGGGTGTCTTGAACTTGGCCATGCCCCGCTCGGCAAACCACGATCGGCAGGCTGTCAGATCGAAGGAATCGTCGGCCACCACGTAGGCCGCCACCCGTTCGCCCATGAGCGGGTCCGGATAGCCGACCACGACGGCTTGGCGAACGGCCGCGTGGGCTTCGAGGGCCGCTTCGACCTCCGATGCCGAGATGTTCTCGCCCCCGCGGATGATGACGTCCTTGAGGCGCCCGACGATGCGGAGCCACCCCGCCGCGTCGACCGTGGCCAGGTCGCCGGTGCGAAACCAGCCGCCGGGGGCAAGGACGGCGGACGTCTGCTCCCGGTCGGCGTAGCCGGCGAACATCTCGGGGCCGCGCACCCAGAGTTCGCCGCGTTGCCCGGTGGCCACCACTTCGCCGCTCGCGGGCTCCACTACCCGGAGCTCGACCAGCCCCACGGCCCGTCCGTCGGTGTCCCGCGCCTTCTCGAACGGATCGTCGTTGGTGCTGGTCGTCACGGTCGGCGCTTCGGTGGAGCCGTAGGTGCGCTTCACCCGGCAGCGGAACGCCTCTGCCGTGTCCTCCACGAAGGTCGGCGTGACCGAGGCCCCACCGCTCGAGACCAGGCGGATGGACGACACATCGAGTCGGGACGCACCGGGGGTCGTCCAGGGCAGCCGCCATGGCGACGAAGAAGGTCGGCGGCCCGGCCAAGAAGCTGACCCGTTCGCGAGCCACCAAGCCGAGGGCCTCGCCCGGGTCGAACCGGCGCACCAACACGGCCCGCAGGCCCGCGGCACCGGGGACGAGCACGCCGTTGAGCAGTCCCGAGATATGGGCCATGGGCGCCGGCATCAGCACCGCGTCGCGGTTTCCCAGACCGTGGACCCGGACCATCAAGGTCGCCTTCCAGCTCAGCCCCCGGTGGGTGTGGAGTACGGCTTTGGGGGTGCCGGTCGAGCCCGAGGTGAAGAGGACGACCGCGACGTCGGAGGGGCGGAGGGCGCACGAGCCGGGGGCGACCGGTTGATCGCCCATCAGTGCGTCCAGCGCCGCCGGGTCCGAGAGGGCCTCGGGGCCCACCTCCACGGTGAGGGCAGGTTCGATCTGCGCCAGGGCACGCTCGACGTCCGCCGAACCGAACGAGTGGAGCACCGGCGCGGCCACCGCTCCCATGCGCCAGCAGGCTCGGGTGAGCACGGCGGCGGCCAGGCAGTTGGGCAATTGCCAGGCCACCGACTGGCCCTTCCGGACGCCCCGGGCGCGCAGACCGCCGGCCACCCGGGCCACCAGGTCCTCTACGGCACCGGCGCTGAGCCTGGTCGCCCCGTCGACGATCTCGCCTCCACCGGCCAAGATAAGCGCATCGAGCGTGGGGACGTCCCACGGGCCCTGGGGCCGACGGTAGGCGCGGGCCTGACTCGGGACCCAGGTGGCGCGGAGGCGTGCGGTCACGGACGGACCATAGTGTCAACCCCAACTAACGTGACGCCGATGTCAGGGAGCACGCGGGGACTTCGGTGGACCTCGCACTGAGGGCCGAGGACGAGGTCTTCGCCGGGTCACTGCGTGAGTGGCTGTCGGCCCATGCCCAGCGGCCGCCCGCCTTTGCCGACGTGGCCGATGAGGTCGCCTGGGGGCGCCGGTGGCAGGCCACGCTGGCGGCCGAGCGCTGGGTGGGCGTGCACTGGCCGACCGCCTACGGGGGCCGGAGTGCCACGCCGGTGCAGGTGGCGCTGTACCAGACCGAGTACGCCCGCTCGCAGGCACCCCAACCGGTGAACCGGGTGGGCATCAACCTGGTGGGTCCGACCCTCTTGGCCCACGGCACCGAGGACCAGCGGCTGCGCTACCTGCCCCCCATCCTCTCGGCCGAGGAGATCTGGTGCCAGCTGTTCAGCGAGCCTGACGCCGGGAGCGACCTGGCCTCACTCTCGACCTCGGGTGTCCCGGTCGAGGGTGGGTACCTCGTGACGGGGCGCAAGGTGTGGACGTCCTACGCCCAATTCGCCACGTGGGGGCTCTGCCTGGCCCGCACCGAGCGTGACGCCGCGGTACGCCAGCAGGGCATCACCGCCCTGATCGTCGACATGAAGGACCCGGGGATCGAGGTCCGCCCCCTGGTGCAGCTGACCGGCGACAGCGAGTTCAACGAGGTCTTCCTCACCGATGTCTTCGTGCCGGCCGAGCACGTCGTCGGGCGGGAAGGGCAAGGGTGGACCGTCGCCGGTTCGACGCTGGCCCACGAACGGGGCACCAACTTTCCCTTCAAGGAACAGGTGGTGCACGAGACCTATCTGGCCCGTCTCTTCGACGAGGCGCGCGGCAACGGGGCGCTCGACGATCCCTTGGTGGCCGACGCGCTGGCGCAGTCGTACATCGACCTCCAGGTGCTCCGTCTGCACAATCTCCGCACCCTCACGCGTCTGGGGCGGGGGGAGGAGCCCGGTCCCGAATCGAGTTGGGTCAAGCTCATGTGGACCGCCATGACGCAGCACCTCTCGGAGACCGGCCTGGCCGTGACGGGTCGCGACCCGACGGCCTCGCTGGCGGGACCCTGGGCGCGTCAGTGGCTGTGGAGCCGCGCCGCCAGCATCGCCGGGGGCACGTCGGAGATCCAGCGTGACATCATCGCGGGAAGGATCCTGGGACTGCCCCGCTGAGCCGTGGCCTCCGGCCGGGCGGCCGACCGAGGCGGCGGGACGCGGTGGGACGCGGTGGGACCTTCTATTGGTCGATGGCGATGTCGTAGTTGCCGTGCCGGTCGAGGCGGGCCGCATCCCCCGGTGCCAGCACCACCACCGTGAAGGGCTCTTCGATGAGGGCCGGTCCCACGACGACCGCCCCGGCCCCGAGGGCGGACCCGTCGTAGGTGGCCACGTCCATGAACCCCTCGCCGAAGTGAACAGGGCGTGAGCCGGTGCGGGCCTCGGCGGCGTCGGTCACCGTTCCCATCTTGGCCAGCACGGGGGGCTTGGGCGTCGCACCCCGGTTGACCAACCTGATGCCCCGTACCAGCGGCTGCTGGGTGGGGAAGGCGAAGCCGCGACTGGCCTCGTGCTGACGGTGGAAGCGGTCGGCCAGGTCGAGCAGGTGGTCTTCGGCCAGTCCCTCGCCCTCGGGGATCGGCACCGACATGTCGAAGTTCTGGCCGTGGTAGCACATCTGCGCGAAGAGGTCGCTCTGTACCGTGCCTTCGCCCAGTCGGGCCGGCGCCAGTTCCTCCGCGGCCTCCGCTCTCAATTCCGACGCCAACTGTCGCACCCGCGCCAGGTCGATGTCGGAGAGCTTGACCACGTAGGCCCGCATGAGGTCCACCACGTAGTCCGAGACCAGGAGTCCCAGGGCGGAAAAGGCCGGCGAGGCCTTGGGCACCAGCACTCGGTCGATGCCCAACTCACGGGCCTGAGCCCACGCGTGGACGGGCCCGCCGCCGCCGTAGGCGATGAGGGACATGGTGCGGGGATCGGCCCCGTGCTGGGAGAGCACCTTGCGCACCGCGTTGGCCATGTTGGCATTGACGATGCGCTGGATCGACCATGCCGCGTCCTCGACGCTCAGTCCCATGGGCCCGGCCACGTCGAGCCCGATGGCGGCCCGCCCCGCCTCGACGTCGAGCTCCATGCGGCCACCGGCGAACCCCTTGGAGGGGAGGTAGCCGAGCGCAGCGTCGCTGTCGGTCACCGTCGCCAACACGCCTCCCCGGCCGTAGCACACGGGACCGGGGAAGGAACCGGCCGAGTCCGGACCGACGAGAAGGGCGCCCTGGCGGACGCGGGCGATGGAACCCCCACCGGCGCCGACGCTGTGGATGTCGACCATCGGGAGGTTGACGTAGTAGCGGTGGCGCCAGTTCCAGTCGGTGGCCACGGCCGGTTGGCTGTTCTGCACCAGGCAGACGTCATAGGACGTGCCGCCCATGTCGGCCGCCACGAAATCGCGCACGCCGCTCCGACCGGCGGCGATGGCGGCGGCCATGACCCCGCCGGTTGGTCCCGATCCGAGGAGCGACACGGCCCGCTTGTTGACGGACTGCGGGGGCATCACGCCGCCGCTCGACTGCATCAGGACGATCTGTCCCTCGAAGCCGGAGAGGCGCAGCTGCTCCACCAGGCGATCGATGTAGGCTGAGATCCTCGGCGCCACGTAGGCATTGACCAGCGTGGTGGACGTCCGCTCGAACTCGGGGGCCCGGGGCAGGACCTCGTGGGAGAGCGAGATGTGCCGGACGTCGGGGAACTCCTCGAGAATGAGCTCGCGGGCCCGGCGTTCGTGAGCCGGATTGACGAAACTGAAGAGGAAGCACACGGCGATCGACTCCACCCCCAGCTTCCGGAGGCGCTGGACCCCCCGCCGCACCGCCGCCTCGTCGAGGGTCAGTACCACGTTGCCCTCGAAATCGCAGCGCTCGGGAATCGGGATGCGGGCCCGCCGCCGGGAAATGGGGTCGGGCGGGGGATAGGCCGGATCCCAGATGTTCTCCTTGTGGTCCCGGCGCAGCTCGATCTCGTCCCGGTGTCCCTCGGTGGCCAAGAGGCCGGTGGCGGCGCCGCTCATCTCGATCATGGTGTTGTCTGCGGTGGTGGTGCCGTGGACGAATGCTTCCAGGGCGTGGCAGAAGGCGGCGCGGTCGATCCCGAAACCGGCGGCCAGCTGGCCGATCCCGGTCAGCACCCCCACAGACTGGTCGTCGGGCGTGGTCGGGGTCTTGTCCAGGACCACCTGGCCGTCAGGGGTGATGCAGATGAGGTCGGTGAACGTGCCACCCACATCGACCCCAACCCGGTAACCACCCTGCGCCATGCTCATCCTCCCCGCGGCCGGCAGATCTGCATCCGGCGAAGCGCCGATCCTAACCTGACAGCGGCGTCAGCAATTGGAGGAGCCACAAGCTACCGTGCACTGATGCCCGTCTGGTTCAACGACACCGATTACGCCACCCTTCGTGCCGCTTGCTCCCAAATGATGCCCTCTGACCAGGACACTCCGGGAGCCGAGGAAGCAGGCGTAGCCGACTACATCGACACGCTCCTGGGTGCGTTCACTTTCGATCCGCCCCGGATATGGGCCGGCGGCCCGACATCGGGGCGGATGGGCGGGGCCGCCTGCTTCACCGCATTCCATCACCTCACCCGACTGGACGAGCTGGCCTGGCGCATGAGGATCGAGGGGTCATTGGGACGACCCGAGCGCGAGTTCAACGGACCGGTGACCGGCCTCCAGGAGCACTATCGCCGCGGGCTCGCCGCGCTGGGGGAGGATTTCACCGACGTCGACGGCAAGGAGCAACGCCGGCGGCTCCGGGCCGACGAGGAATTCCGGACCATGCTGTGGGGCCACTGCTGCGAAGGCATGTACGGCGCACCGGAGTACGGCGGCAACAAGGGCGGGATCGGTTGGTCCTCCATAGGGATGGAGGGGGACGTGCAGCCACGGGGCTTCAGCGACGCCGAGGTATCGGGACCATGACGGCCGACGCCATCATCATCGGCTCGGGGCCGGGGGGCTCGACCGCGGCTGAGGTGCTGACCCGGGCCGGGTGGTCGGTGGTCATCATGGAAAAGGGCCGCAATCATCTGCTCGACCCCGACGATCTGACCAGGCCGGCCTCCGACTACTCGAACGACGAGATCAAATTCACCAACCGCCACTTCCTGGGCCCCGATCCGCTCATTGAGCCACGCGCCTTTCGCCGCTCCGTCGACGAGGGAGAGCACACCCACGTGGGTGAGGTGAACTCCATTCCCACCACGGTCGGTGGTGGCGGCACCCACGCCGACGGCAAAGTGCCCCGGTTCCGCGAAGAGGACTTCAGGCTTCTGTCGGACTACGGGCCCCAGGACGATGCCCACGTCGACGACTGGCCCCTGACCTACGAAGAGCTGGAGCCTTTCTACGGCGAGGTCGAGCGGGCCATCGGCGTGGCCGGCCGGGCCGGCGCCAATCCGTTTGCGGCGTGGCGATCCGCCCCCTACCCCATGCCACCGGGCGCGCCGATGTACGGTGCCGTTCTCTCGTCCGCGGCCGCCGAGCGGGTCGGGCTCCACCCCTACGACGCCCCCACCGCGGCCAACAGCATCGCCTACGACGGCCGACCCGCCTGCAACAACTGCGGCCACTGCGCGTACTTCGGCTGTCCGATCCACGCCAAGGGAGACCCGATCGCGCTCCTGACCAAGACCATGGCCACCGGCCGGGCCGAGCTGATGGCCGAGACGTGCGTGTCGAGAATCCGCACCGAAGGCCGGCGTGCCACCGGCGTCGACTACATCGGGCCCGACGGGGTGGAACGGTCGATGGACGCCAAGGTGATCATCATCGCCGGGGGTGCGATCGAGACTCCCCGCCTCCTCCTGCTCTCGGGATTGGAACACCCCACGCTCGGGCGTCATCTCATGGTGCACTTCCAGACGATCGTGGTCGGCCACTTCAAGGACCTCCGCCTGCACCCGCACAAGGGACGATCGGTCACCCACGTGCACGATGACGCCATGGTGCAAGACGACGCCTCACGTGCCGCGGCGGCGGAGGGGGACCTCCCGTGGATCCGCGGTGGGCTGGTGGAGCACGCGGGCGGCGGACACCCCATCATGGAGGCACGCCATTCCCCGTGGGGACGCCTGCACGCGCAGGTCATGCGCGACTCGAGCCTGCGCAACCACATGTGGGCCTTCATCATGCAGGGCGAGGACCTGCCCTATCCCACCAACACGGTCGATCTCAGCCCGTCCATCCGTGACGTGCGGGGCCTCCCGGTAGCCCGGGTAACCTATCAACCCGGTCGGCACGAACTGGTGGCGTCGAAGCACCACGGGAAGATCCTCGAATCGGTGCTCAATGAAATGGGTGCCGAGTGGACGCTGCACACGTCGTCGCCCGGTGTGGACAAGGGGGGACTCGGGATGTCGGTCATTCCCGAGAGCCGACACGTCATCGGCACCGCCCGCATGGGTGACGACCCGGCCACCGCCGTGGTCGACAAATGGGGACGCGTCCATGCGCTCGACAATCTGGTGGTGGCCGACTCCTCAGTCTTCACGACCTCGACGGGTTACGGGCCGACCCTGACCTTGGTGGCGCTGGCCGCCCGGGCCGCCCACCACCTAGCCGGAACGATTCCCCCCTCTTAGCGCACGCCGCGGGTCAGCAACATCGCCCCGGCGATGGGGCCACCACCGTTGGCCACGGCCGCCACTTCGGGTGCGCGGCCGCCGGGCCGCACCACCTGCCGCTCGCCCCCTTCACTTCGCAGCTGGACGCAGGCTTCGTGGATGAGCCCGAACCCGTGGAGACGTCCACCGGAGAGCTGCCCGCCGGCCGTGTTGAGGGGCAGCACCCCGTCCCGCGCGATGGCGCCGCCTCCCTCGACGAAGGGGCCACTCTCTCCTCGTCCGCAGAACCCGAGCGCCTCGAGCCACACGATGGTCAGGATGGAGAACCCGTCATAGAGCTGCGCCGTGTCGACATCGGTGGGCTTCAACTCGGTGCGCTCCCACATGGAGGCGCCGGCGTCCCGCGCCGCCATCGTGGTCATGTCGTCGAACTGGTCCCAGCTCGGTCGACCCCGCAAGGCCGTGCCGACGGCGTTGATGTGGACCGCGGGGTGATCCAGATCGTCGGCCGCGTCACGATGTGAGACCACGACTGCTGTCGCGCCGTCGCAGGGCGCGTCACAGTCGAAGAGGCACAACGGTGTCGAGATCATCCGGGCGGCCAGATAGTCGTCCATGGTCATCGGGTCCGAGTAGATCGCCTTGGGATTGAGCGCGGCGTTGCGGCGACCGTTGAGGGCGATCTGTCCGAGCTGCTGACGGGTGAGCCCGAACTCGTGCACACGGCGTTGTGCGACCATGGCCAGCCAGTTGGCCGCCGAGACCGCGCCGTAGGGGAGGGACCACTGGAGGAAACCGCCCATGCGGGGCACCCCGCCTCCACCGCCCGATCCCCCGATGCCCTGGCGACCTCCGGTTCCCTGGGCCGTACCCTCGGTCACCGTGCGGTAGACGAGCACGTGACGAGCCAGCCCGGCGGCGACGGCCAGGCTCGCGGCGATCACGGCTCGCATCTGGCCCGCTCCTTCGCCGCCGCCGTCATGCCAGTTGAGCGAGAGTCCCATGGCCTCCTGCACCTCCGGCGTGCTCGGTCCGGCAAAGCCGGGGGTTCCGGCGCCCATCCCGGGATAAGTGGAGAGTCCGTCGATGTCGTCGCGGGTGAGGCCGGCATCGACGATGGCGGCCAGCCCCGCCTCGACGGTCAGATCGAGGTCGGACCGTCCGAGACGCCGACCGATGGCCGATTGGCCTATCCCTGAAATGATGGCGCGGCGTTCCAGCGGCTCTTCCGAGAGAAGCGGGTTCACGCGGGCCTCCTGTCGGCGGTCGGCCGAAAGAGAGGGAGGTACACGTCCTCGTTGTGCTCGAACGTGACCTCGACCTCCATCCCGACCGCCAGGTCCTCCGGCTCCACCTCGATCAGGTTGGCCGAGAGGCGCACGCTGGGCTGCTCGTCAATGGACACCCAGGCGATGATGTACGGATCGCTGCCCGGGATCCACTGCTGGTAGTTGATCGTGTAGGTCTCCACCTTGCCCCGGCCACTCACCACCTTGGGTTCGACGTCACGGGAGAGACACCGGGGGCAGATCGGCCCCGGTGGATGGATGTAGAAGTGGCAGCTGTTGCACCGCAAGAGGCGCAGCACGCCCTCGGCGCCCGAAGTCCAGAAGAAGGTGGAGTCGTCGCTCAGGCGCGGGAGCACGCGGAAGGAGGGGCCGTTGGCAAGCATGGCGGCATGTTAGGGGTCGCCGGGAACCGGCACCTTCCGGGCCGGGTCGCTACCCTGGGCCACCGCACCTGAAGGGAGCCACGAGTGAAGCTGTCGATGCCGCTGAACTATGCCGGAGGATTTGCCGAATCGGCGCGGCAGGTGGCCGAGCTCGAGAAGGTCGGTCTCGACGTCGTGTGGGTGGCGGAAGCCTATGGCTACGACGCACCGTCCCTGATGGGGTATCTGGCCGCCAAGACCGAACGGGTCGAGATCGGCGCCGCCATTCTGCCCATCTACTCCCGCACACCCACGCTCATTGCGATGACCGCGGCGGGTGTCGACGCCTTGTCCGGTGGGCGCTGCGTGCTCGGCCTCGGCGCCTCGGGACCGCAGGTCATCGAAGGATTTCACGGCGTGGCCTACGACCGGCCCTTGACCCGGACGCGCGAGATCGTCGACGTCTGCCGCAAAGTATGGGCCAGGGAGGCCCCCCTCACCCACGATGGTGCGGCCTACCAGATCCCCCTTCCGGAGGGACAGGGCACGGGACTGGGCAAGGCACTCAAGATCATCGGGCACCCCGAGCGCTCCCGAATTCCCATTTGGGTGGCTGCACTGGGGGAGAAGAACGTGGCCATGACGGCTGAAATCGCCGACGGGTGGCTCCCTCTGTTCTTCGTTCCCGAGAAGGCCAGGCAGGTCTTCGGCGATTCTCTCGCCGCCGGCACGGGACGGCGCGACGCGAGCCTGGGGCCCCTGCAGATCGCCGCCGGCGGCCTCCTGGCCATCGGCGACGAGTCCGAGGTGGGCCCCATCCGCGACCTAGGTCGAGCCACCGCCGCGCTCTACATCGGAGGGATGGGAGCCAAGGGCAGGAACTTTTACAATGCGCTGGCCTGCCGGTACGGCTACGAGAAGGAGGCAGGAGAGATCCAGGACCTCTACCTCTCGGGCCAGAAGAAGGAAGCGGCCGCCAAGGTGCCCGAGGCCCTGCTCGAGGCGACCTCACTCTGCGGCCCCGAGGGGTACATCCGTGACCGCCTGGTCGCGCTGGCCGAAGCCGGAGTGACCCACGTCAACGTCACCCCGGTGGGCGGGGACCCCGTTGCCATGATCGAAAAGGTCCGCGGCTGGGTGTGAGAGCACGCGCCAGGGCGGCGCTCAGGTGCGCTGAGCGACGCGCAAGGCCTCCTCGAATCCCGTGACGTGGATCGATGTGATCCGGGTTCCGTCCGTCTCGAACACATCGCGGACGAAGCGGTCTTGTCCGCCCATCCGGAGGTCGATGTCGACGGTGACACTGGTGCCGTCGACATCGAAGGGTCGCGGGTCGGGCCGGAAGTCGTCAAAGGTAAAGGCGTTCTGGCGGTAGTAGTCCAGAATCGTAGGGAGACCCTCCAAGCGAGCCTGGTCGATCACCAGGACCAGTGACGGTGAGAACAGCGACCGCAGAAGTTCGACGTCGTGGGCCGTCACCGCCGAGAAGTATTCGTGGACGATGCCGGCTGGACCTTCATGATGGGTGGGGAGGTCGTACAACCGCCGGGCGTTGAGGCCGAGCACCTGGGCCTGGGTGGCCGTGGGGCAGGTGGCAATGGTGGCTCGAAGGGCATCGACGGCTCCGGGGAAGGTCGCGTCGTGGTGCGGGTAGTCGCTACCCCAGACGATGCGCTCGGCGCCGACGAAGGGGACCAGTGCCGGGAGGGTGCGCTCGTCGATCTCGAAGCTGATGGCACACTGCCGGGCGAAGTACTCCGAGGGTTCGAGGACCATGTCGGGGCAGAAACCACCGAACGACCCCGCCTGCTCGTCGAGCCGTTCGAGCCAGAAGGGTACCCATCCGCCCGAGGACTCCAAGAAGATGAAGCGCAGGTGCGGGTGCCGTTCCAGCACTCCAAAGGCGATCAGCTGGGCGCAGGCCAACATCTGCTCGAACGAGTGTGAGACGGCGTGCAGGATGAGAGGGTTGAAGGGTCGGTCCGACCCCAGCGTGGGCATGGTGACCGAGCTTCCCTCGTGCACCCCGATGGGCACGCCCAATTCCTCGGCCGCGTCCCACACCGGTTCATAGGCCCGGTCCGAGAGGGAGCGGCCGTGGCACGGATTGGGTCGCACGAACGCAGCGCGGCAACCGAGTTCGGTGACCGCTCGCCGCAATTCGATTGAGGCGGCGTTGGGATCCTGCAGGGGCACCATGGCCGCGCCGAAGAGGCGCCGGGGCGCGGCCGCGCAGTAATTGGCCAGCCAGTCGTTGTAGGCCCGGGCCACCGCCACGGCGGCAGCGGGATCCGTCAACGCGGCGGCGTAGAGTCCGATCGAGGGGTAGAGCACCGCCTGGTCGATGCCCTCGGTATCCATGTCATGCAGGCGGGCCACCGGGTCGCACCCACCCGGCTGCGCCTCGTCCAAATGACGGAACTCCGACGGTTTGTCGAAGGTGGATCCGGGACGGGCCAGGGTGCCCAGCGGCACAGCCAGGATCTCCTGGTCGGCCACGACGACGTGCTCGTAGCCGGACTGGTCGAGGTGCACGCGCGGCCGGTGGGCGTCGGGGAGGCCGGCCCAGGCCTCGGGCGGTTCCACCACGTGCCCGTCGGCATCGACGATGGGCCCGGCACGAGGTGGGAGCGGGGCCCTGGTCATGGTGCCGGGGTCCGCCAATCATCCTTTCCGGGCAGGCCGTGCCGGAACAGGCGCGCCGCGTTGCCCCCGGCGATGGCACGCCGCTCCCGCTCGGGCAGTCGACCCCAATTGTCGGTGAAGACCGCCTGTGTATCGGGCCAGGAGGAATCCGCATGGGGATAGTCGCTCTCCACCATGATGTGATCGACGCCGATGACGTCCCGCATGGACACCGTGGACGGATCGTCGATGGAGCAGAACCAGAAGTTCCGTCGCAGCACTTCACTGGGGAGCATGGACGAAGGCCAGGCGGTGCTCTCGTTGCCGGCCGCGGAATGATTGAGCACGTAGTCGGCCCGGTCCATCAGCATGGGTACCCACCCGATGCCACCTTCGGACATGGCAATGTTCAGGCGCGGGTAACGCAGCGGGACCCCGGACCACAGCCACTCACCGGCCGCCACCAATGCATTGACCGGGAAGAGCGTCGGGAGCAGCTCAAAGGGAGGATCGGGCGAGGGGAGCGGGGCCCACGAGGAAGCGCCGGTGTGCAGGCAGACCACGGTGCCGGTCATCTCGCATTCGGCGAAGAAGGGGTCCCACTGGCCACTGAAGACGGATGGGAGGTTCAGCTGGGCGGGGAACTCCGGAAAGCTCACGGCCTTGAAGCCACGGGTGGCGTTGCGCCGCACCTCGTCGACGGCGATCGACACATCGGCCAGGTAGGGCAACTGCAGCGGGATGATCCGTTCGGGGTGGGTGCCGGCCCAGACGTCGTGGTGCCAGTCGTTGAAGGCGCGCAGGCAGGCCAGGCCCAGATCCTTGTTGCGTGCTCGCGAGTAGACCGATCCGCAGAACCCTGAGACCAGGGACGGGAAGCACAGGGAAGCCCAGATCCCAGCTCGGTCCATATCGGCAATCCGCTGGTCGATGTCGAAGCAGCCGGGTCGCATCTCGTCGAATCGCGCTGGCTCCATGCTCCATTCAGCCTGGGGGCGCCCAACCACGGCATTGAGCCCGACGTTGGGGTAGCGATTGGCTTCGAAGACCCAACACTGGGTGCCCGAGATGTCCTCGACGACGTGGGGCGCCTCGTCCTGGAGTGAGGCCGGAAGGCGTCCCTCGAAAAGGTCGGGTGGCTCGATCAGATGGTCGTCGACCGAGATGATGGGCACGGTAACGGGCCGGGGCTCAGGATCCGGCAGCAGCGTCGCCGCACCCCCCCTCCGATGGTCTCCACGAAGGAAGCACACTATCTTCAGAAGCGGTGCCTAACCCGGGGGCACGGGGGAAAGGACATGGACGACGTGGTGGCAGGATTCGGATTGATCATTGACGGGGCGGTAGTGCCCGGGGCAGCCGGGACCTACCCGGTGACCAATCCGGCACGCCCCTCCGAGGTGGTGTTCGATGCTCCCGCCGCCTCGGGAGAGCAATTGGACCACGCCGTGGCGGCGGCCCGGCGGACGTTCCCGGCCTGGGCGTCGCGCGCTCCGGAGGATCGCGCCAGCGTGGTCATCGCGGCCGCGGCCGCCGGAGTGGCGGCGGTCGAACGGGACGATCTGGCCCGCCTGTTGACCCGAGAGCACGGGAAGGTTTACTGGGAGGCCCAGTTCGATGCCGGCACCATGGGGGCCATGGCCGCCGGGTTCGCCCCGATGGCGGCCGAGGCCCTGGCGGGCCGGGCGCACCAGGCCGGATCCACGACGGTTGAATGGGTCCCGCACGGCGTCGTGGGCGCCATCCTCCCCTTCAACTGGCCTGTCTCGGTGATGGCCAACAAAGTCTTGCCCGCGCTCCTGACCGGCAACACCATCGTGGTCAAGGCTCCACCGACTTGTCCTGGCACGGTGCTGCTGGTGGCTGCCGCCATGGCCGAGGCCCTGCCGCCCGGGGTGCTCAACGTGGTCAACGGCTCCCAGGCCGAATTGGGCGCGGCCCTGGTCGCCCATCCCGATGTGGACATGATCTCCTTCACCGGAGGTGTGCCGACGGGACAAGCCGTCATGGCCACGGCAGCGGGCACGACCCGGCCTGTCGTGTTGGAGCTCGGTGGCAACGACGCCGCCGTACTCGCGCCCGACGTCGTCGTCGATGCCGGACTGGCCAATCGGCTGTTCGACGCTGCGTTCGTGACCAGCGGCCAGGTGTGCATGGCCATCAAACGGCTCTACGTCCATCGCGACCGATTCGCCGAGTCGGTGGACGCGCTGGTCGATCGACTCTCGACCGAAGTGGTGGGGGATGGTCTGGCCGATGGCGTGACCATGGGTCCCGTCCACCTGCCGAGCGCGCGCGACCGGGTGGAGGACTTTCTCTCGGAGGCCGAGGATGGCGGAGCCAAGGTGCATCGACCGGGTCAGGTCCGTCCAGAGGATGCCGGAGAGGGCGGCTACCTGGTCTCCCCGGCCTTGGTCGAGGCGCCCGATCCCGACGCCCGCATCGTACGGCAAGAGCAATTCGCGCCGGCCCTGCCGGTGTTGGCCTACGACGACATTGACGAGGCGGTGGCGAGGGCCAATGACACGCCGTTCGGGCTGTGCGCGTCCATCTGGAGCGACGACGAGGCGCTGGCAACGAGCGTGGCGCACCGACTCGAGGCCGGGACGGTCTTCGTCAATACCCACGGGCTCTCCGCCATCGACATGTATGCGCCCATGGGGGGATGGAAGCAGTCGGGCTTCGGCGTCGAACTCGGCCCCGAGGGCATGCAAGCCTTCGCCAGGCAACGAGTGGTGGTCTCGGGCGCACTCCACCCACCCAGCGCCACCGAAGGAGCCCTGTGACCACCATCCTGCGCGGCGGCACGGTGGTCGATGGAACCGGCGAGGCAGCCCGGCGGGGGGACGTGCTGATCGAAGGTGAACGCGTCGTGGCGGTCGGCCCGGATCTTCGGGCCTCGGCCGACGTGGTGTTCGATGCCAGCGACATGATGGTCACGCCTGGCTTCATCGACCTGCACACCCATTACGACGCGCAACTGTTCTGGGACCCCAATGCCAGCCCGTCGCCCCTGCACGGTGTCACCACGGTATTGGGTGGGAACTGCGGCTTCACGCTGGCCCCGTGCGGACCCGCAGACGTCGACTACATCTCGCGCATGATGGCCCGGGTCGAGGGGATGCCCCTCGCCGCCTTGCAGAAGGGACTCCATTGGGACTGGTCTTCGTATGGCCAATGGATCGGTGGTCTGCAGGACCGCATCGCCGTCAATGCGGGTTTCCTGGTCGGCCACTCGACGCTGCGTCGGCTGGTCATGGGGGACCGGGCAGTGGGGTCACTGGCCTCGGAGGAGGAACTGGCGGCGATGGTGGCGGCCCTCCACGCCGCCCTTAACGAAGGGGCGCTCGGATTCTCCACCTCGCAGGTCCACACCCACAACGACGGCGACGGGCGGCCCGTGCCATCACGCGCCGCTTCCCGTCGCGAGCTCGAGCTCCTGGCTGCCGCGGTGCGTGACCACGAAGGCACCACGGTCGAGCTCATCGTCGCCGGCTGTCTCAACGGTTTCAGCGATGAAGAGATCGATCTGCTGACCACCATCTCGTTGCTGGCCGACCGGCCCGTGAACTGGAACGTCCTCGGGGTCTCCGCCATGAACCCCGACGGGGTGTGGAGTCAACTGGCGGCGGGCAGTGCGGCAGCCCAGCGGGGGGCCACCGTGGTGGCCCTGACGCTGCCGCACACGATGCAGATCCGCTTGAGCTTTGAATCGGGGGCCATCCTCGACGGCCTTCCCGGTTGGGGCGAGGTGTTCATGTTGCCGATTCCCGAGCGCACGAAGGCGTTGGACGATCCCGAAATCCGCCGTCGGCTCGACGCAGGCGCCCAATCCGACGAAGCTGGAATCTTGCGGCATCTGGCGGTCTGGGAGCGACTGCTGATCGAGGAGACGTTCGCCGAGGAAAACGCCGCGTGGGAAGGCTGCTCGGTCGGGCACGTGGCGCAGGCGCGAGGCGTGACCCCCTTTGACGCCCTGCTCGACATCGTGGTGGCCGACGGGCTCCGCACCGGCTTGCGTCCGCCGATTCCCGAGTCCGAAGAGGACTGGGCCCTGCGGGGCGAAACGTGGCTCGATTCGCGGGTCATCGTCGGTGGCTCCGACGCCGGTGCGCATCTCGACACCATGTGCGGCGCCATCTACTCCACTTCCCTCCTCGGTGACGGTGTACGGCGACGGTCTCTCGTGAGTTGGGAGCAGGCGGTGCGCCTGCTCACCGACATTCCCGCTCGGCTCTACGGTCTGCGCGACCGTGGCCGCCTGGTGCCCGGCGCCTGGGCCGACGTCGTGGTTTTCGATCCCGCCACCATCGGCCACCGGCCGGTGCGGACCCGCAACGACCTGCCGGGTGGGGCGAGCCGTCTCTACGCCGAAGCCGATGGCGTCGCCCACGTACTGGTGAACGGAACCGAGATCGTGCGGGACGGATCGTTCACGCAAGCCCGTCCGGGGAAGCTGATCCGGTCAGGCATCGACACCGACACCGTGCGCGCGGGCACGGACTGGGCCAACGTGCCGCGGTCAACCGGCTCCGTGTTATGAGCAGCCCACCGAGATGAGTTACCGAGCCTTTTGCTTGGCCGCCCAGCCATCTGAGCCCGTCAAGAGGCAACGATCGGTGGCATGAGGGCGGCACCCAGCGGGGGGACCGCAGTCTGAACGGATTGAGCGCCGCCCGTGGTGCGAATCGTCACACCCTTGTAGGTGGCCGTGTGATTGTCGCCGGGGCATCTCATGCGATCGAGGTCGACCGCCGAATCAGTCTTGGGGGCCGCGCGGATAGGTGATCTCCACTTGGTCGTTGTTGGAACGCATTCCAGAATCAAGTCTGGACCCTCACAACGACCAGAGGATTGTCACCTACCCGCGCGGCCCCTCAGTGCCGTAACGGGCAACGTTCCGTGGCGCGTGCACCACTTTTGGGGGCAGGGTCGCGCAAAGCGGGTCTAGATCATCACCAACGAGGGGGTGCAAGCTCCTTCAGATCGTTGGGCGGGGTTCGAGCTCGGTGGTGCGATGGCGAAAGAGCACAGATCGTGCTGCGATTTGCCCAGCATGTGGACGTCGCCAAGATCGCCATCTTCTTAGAGGACCGGTCCGGGACGTCATCCACAACCCCAACCGGGACGACTTCGACTCTCTCGCCCCAAGTTCTCAAGGGACCGGCCGCCCGAGTTCAGCGCCGCTGAGCCGGCATCCAACCGGCTCAGATCACCGATCGATGAGACGGCGTCGTTCCCCGCCAGATTGCTCCTGTGCGTTCATTGGAGCCGAATCCAGTGTTTGAAGGCCTCGTTTCCGATCATCGAACCGGACTCAACGCTGACCACAGAACACCAATCAGGTATTTTGTGTAGGGCACGTCCATATGATACCCATCCCAGTATGGGATGAAATGTGAAATGACTGGCGGGCATTTGCCCTGCGCGCATAGCCACTTACCCTGGTCGATGAAGGTCGCCCCAGACTCATTGGCGGCCGCTTGTAGTGCCGCAATCCGCTGATTTTGGGATGCTGTGGGGGAAAAGGTGCAGGTCTGGATATCTGCTGGAATGCGCGACAAGCAGAGTGATGGACTGGCGGCCCCGGGAGCGGGAAATCCACCCAGAACAGCTAACTTCACCGAGGATGGTATCTGCTTGAAGTAGGCGAGGAAGTCTGCGGTTTCTGTAGCCGGTGACGCCAAACTCGTTTCGCCGTACGGAAGTAGGCTGGACTCAGAGGAAAGAATTACAAACATTGGTTTGATCGCCTTGATTGTCTTGAGAACAAAAGCGTTGAAGGCAGAGCACGCCGGCCACGCAGAGGTTTGAACTCCTCCGAATCCGTTGGATACTCGGAAGTTCCCAATGGCGGTAGGACAACCTTCCTTCGTGAGAAAGTAAAATTTGTAGTGGTTCGCCTTCGCGATTCCGTCAATGGCATCGAACCACATCTGAGCCTGGGAATCGCCGACGAGCATGAAAACTCTATTTGAAGAGGTGTCACCGAACTGGCAGTGCGAAATGACCAGACGTGACTGAGCATCCCTGCATCCAGTCGCAAGGCTCTGGCCGAACGGAACAGTACCGGACGCGAAGGAATCCAATGAGGGTGACACCTTGGTCGGCATAGACTTGAGGGTCAATGCCGATGCGACCGCAGCCTCGACGCTGGACTCCGTTACCGCCGAGGAATTTGGTGCGTTACTCGCACCGGCAGTTCCCAATCCAACAAAGCCCAAGATGGCCCCAAGGGCGATCCACAGTGTCAGCGCAACTGACAGTCCCCGCCTAGGAGAACCGGAGCGTGCTTGTGGGTGGAGCATGGTGAATCGTTCCTTTCTGACGGTTGTAGCAGAATCTGAGACGTCGTGGGGTTGCGCAATGAGTGATGTTTAGTTCTCACGGGTGGCTAGCGATTTCGATTGTGGTCACGGCGACCGATGTCGCAATCAGGATGAGGCCAAGCCCAATGCTGAATCCTGACGACCGGCGCAACACAGTAGCGTGACGGATCGGGTTCTCGATGAGGAGATACGTGATCCCTGAGATGATCAATGCGATTGCGACCCATCCCATGTTGTCTCTGAGCGAAAGTGGATGGCCCGCGAACTCCATTGGAATGATGAGCAGTGGCCAGTGCCAGAGGTAGAGGGAGTAGGAGATTTTCCCGAGCCACTGAAAAGGCGGCAGACCTAAGATCGTCTCCGCTCCGGACTTGAATCCGGTTGTGCCTCCAGCGATCACGGCCGCCGTCGAGAGAACCGGGAGGGCAACCGCCGCTCCCGGATAGAGAGTTGCGGTCGTGTAGAGAAACGCAGCGAGGAGAATGCCAGCGAGGCCAACCCACGTGATGACCGCCCAGACCTGCCGAGGCAGGCGAGCGACATGTCGGGCGTTGATCGCCACGAGGGCGCCTAGGGCGAGTTCCCATGCACGGGTAAACGGAGAGAAATATGCGGCTGTCGAATTGGACGACGTCTGGACGACGGACCACCAGAAGGAAATGATGGCGGCAGCTACCAGCACGACCGAGATCTGGTGCCGATAGTCGAAGCGCCGGATTTTCACTGCGGCGACGCCAATGAAGAGGGCCGGAAAGACCACGTAGAATTGCTCTTCAACAGATAGCGACCAGTAGTTCTGCAAAGGCGATGGCGGAAGCTGAGATGTGAAGTAGTTGGTCCCCGTTGCAATGAAGCGGAAATTCACCCAGAAGGTTGCTGCAGCTCTTCCATCTTTCGCGGTGTAGCCCCCAAATATGAAGCCGAGCCAGTGATAGGAGGCCAAGACCGTCGCGATGATCACAAGGGTCGCAGCAGGGATGATGCGCCTCGAGCGCCGTCCGTAGAACGCCAGAATTGAGTTACGGCCCGACCCCGTGCGCTCTCGAAGAAGCACACCGGTAATCACGTAGCCAGATATGACGAAGAAGACGTCAACGCCCACATAGCCTCCAGTGAGCCTCGGAACGCCGGCATGGAAAAGAACGACTAAGGTAACCGCGAGGGCGCGCAATCCTTCGACGTCTGGTCGGAACTTGCGGTCTTCCGGAGCCGTGCCGGCCTCGTCACCCGACGGAAGGAAGCGCCCAAACCCTCCACTACTCTCGGTCTCCTGCACACTCATTCCCCACCCCGCCGTGACTCCAGTTGGTGACGGTGGGGCCAATCCAGGTGACCCCATTCACCGTCAATCCGAGGGATCCTACGATATGGTTACAGTGCCTGCTGCATCGCAATTCACGGTGGCCAGAGATTCGACACGCTGGCCACATCGTCGCCTGTGGACTGAGCCGTTGTTCCGCACGAGCCGGGTGGGATAGGCCTTCGAGGTTGAGCTAGCGCTCATCGTGTCGACCCAGAAGGACCGTGATGCACGATGCGCCTGAACGAGAAGGGGTCCGAGCTGTCCGATGGAGAGAAGTCACGTTGGTGGAGACAACATCGGCTCGCCCGATGGCAAGTGCTGGTGCTGGCGCTTGTGATCGCGGGCGCTGCTGTTCCGGTCCAAGGGCGGGACCCGGGAAATCGCGCAGATGAAGCCTTGCACAGGTAACCCCTTCCCAAAGGCCCTGGTTATTGGTCATTCAAGAACAAGAAAGGTCCGAGCCGGAAATGATCTGTGGGCACCTCATGTCGACATTAATTTTCGGCTCTAGACGGCTCTCTAAGAGCGTCATCGGACGGGGAGCTTGTCAAGGATTCGCCACCCAGCCGCCAACCTTTTTGCCAGGAACGACGTCGAGCCAGGGTCTGCATATTTCCGCAGGTCGGCGCCTATCCGCGCGCCCCTTTTTTATGGTGCCCTCGACGCATGTTTCGGTCGCTTCACCCCAGAGGAACGCCGAATGGTGTCCGGTGGCCGGTTGGTAGCGTAGCTTGCCGCCTTTCATTGAGTAGTCGGCCCCCGCTCTGCCAACGAGCAGGCTCACCGCTTATAGTTTCGCTCAGCCATCCCTCCCGTCAGGGCTTGGGACCGTGGCCAAAATGGAGCAAGGTTGACAAAGTTATCCGCGTCTGATGCCCCGGTTGCGGCCTTGAAGACGCCTTCGATCCGACCAGAACGCCTCATGCGAATTGGCCCGCACCTGCTCGTGTGGTCCCTCTTGTTGGTGCCAGCCATACGATCCATGGCTAGAGGTTGGCGCCCATTGGGCGACGATGCCGCAATCGCCATTGGGTCATGGCGCACTCTTAGCCTTCATCCTCCTCTGCTCGGGCAATTGACATTTGCCACCAGTGCCAAGGGAAATGCAGATCCCGGGCCGCTCGAGTACTGGTTGCTAGGACCCTTCACCCATCTCGATCCCGGTCAAGGTGTCCTCATTGGATCAGCCATTCTCTGTGCGGTCGCTTTGTCGGTGACAATTGAGGTACTCCGGCGAACATCGGGCGCCTGGGCCGCAATAATATTCTCGCTGGTCATCGCCGACCTAGCGGTCGTATCTCCGTCGCCATTTCTTGATCCTGTCTGGAATTCGTCCTTCGGGTTCTTCTGGTTCGCCAGCTTTCTAGGGATCGCCTTCGCTGTAGGGCTGGGAAACATCCGGTTTCTTCCGCTCCTTCTGTTCGTTGGGTCGGTGGCGGTAGATTCACATCTCATCTACCTCCCGGCGGTTGCCTGTCTGCTCTTGGCAGCACCCATTTTCGGGTGGTTCGCCAGGAGGCCGTCTAATCGCCGGTGGATTTGGTGGACGGGAGCGGTCGCGATTGTCTGTTGGGCTGGACCGCTCTATCAACAATTCTTCGATGCGAATCCAAACATCACGGCTCTCCTCCGATCAGCCGGAATCACTGAAGGGAGGAGCCGTTGGGAGAACAGAGGGCTGGACATTCGGATTCCGAGCTCTCGGTCGGATTGCGTCGATTAATCCGATCTGGGCGTCGCCGAGGCCGAATGAACCGTTCGTCTCGAGCAGCGACTTCGCGCACCGGAGTATCCCTCTCGGTATAGCGCTCGTCGTTGTGTTGGTCGTTATTGCCGTCGTGGCAAAGCGACACAATCACAACGCTGTCGTGAGCATGTGTATCGTGTCGATTGGAGGGATGATCGGTACGGTCGTGCTCCTCGCTAGCGTTCGTGTCAGTTACTATTTGGCCTTCATTTGGGTGAACTTGGATGTTTGGCTGGTCGGAATTTGCGTCTGGCTTACTCTTGGCCTTGCAATCGTCACAGCCATCAGACCCCAAGTGCTCGCCCTCTACAGATCACATTTCGACCCTCATAAGGTTCAAGCAGTGGCCCTTAGAAGAGGAGCGGGGGTGGCCTTGCTGCTAGGGATCGCTGGTATCGCTGGGTTGTTGGTTGTGGTGTTTCCCTATGGAAAGCAACTCGGCCTAAATTACACTTCCATGGCCAGAGTCCAGCAAATGACGGCCGACGTGGAGCATCACGTGCCCAAAGGACCGGTTGGGATCGGTACTTTCTATTCCGGTCCTGACCCACTCCAGATCGCCGGGGACGAGCACGGCGTGGCGTATCTCCTCCTGACCGATGGGTGGGTCCCCGGACTCGGGAGGCAGGTCAATCAGCGCTTGGGCATGCCGATCGATCGAGTAAGCCCGTTCGTCGCTTTCAGTGAACGCGGAGAGGAACTCCTAGGTGCCAAATATTTACCGCGCTATCAGGCCCTCTGGTATCTAGAACCGAATCTCCGAATTTCGTAGGGGGCCAGACCAGTGGGGCCCGATTCGGCTACGGCGTGGTAAGTGAGTTGTCTCGCGTGTTGCGAAGCGGATAGCCATTTGACCTGACCCCTCCGAATGGATCCACCACCTGAGTGAGTCCTCTTACCCACCATGGTCGGCAAGAGGAGGATGAACACCGCGCAGGATCGAAGGCACACACGCGAGCAGGCGATTCGCAAGATCCGAGAGGCCGACAAGATGTTGGACGAGGGGGCGGACATCGCGACCGTGGCCCGGCATCTCGAGGTCTCCGAGCAGACCTATCACCGCGCCAGGGACGAGTTGCACAACGTCGCGGTTTTCGAGATCCTGCTCGAAGCCGAGGTGCTGGCCGAGGACCTCCGGATCGAGTACAAGACCTATCGACACACTCGTCCCTCGGCCGGCTCACGCCCTTCGATTTCGCCGAGCAGAGGCGCCAAGACGAGCCCGGACTCTCACAGTTGGTGGACCACTAACCGGGGGAAGCCACCGTAACGAGCAAGGAGCGGCGAGGTCATCGCCGAGGCCGAGCAAGGAGGGCGACACGGCCTCAGTTAACGACTCAGCTACCGTGATCGGTCACCGGTCCTTTTGCTTGGCCGCCCGGGCCATTTGAGACCGTCCAGAAGCGACAATCGGTGGCATGAGAGCGGCACCAAGCGGGGGGGTCGCCGCCAGAACGAAGTGGACGCCGTCCGCAGTGCGAATCGTCACGCCCTTGTAGGTGGGCGTGTAGTTGCCCCCGGGGCACACGATGCGATCGAGGTCAACCACCGAATCGGTCTTGGGGTACTCGGCCGCGACTTGCCGGACCAAGCCGTTGTAGATGGCCAGACGAGCAGGGTCGGCTTCTGGCCATGGACTGCCGTCGGGCTGTTTGCTTTCGTTGATGCACGGTGCAGTCAAGAACACCATGTTCGCTCCTGTGCCGGTCACGAGATTTGACGCGAATTCCAATTGCTGTTTCACATAGCTGGCGAACGCAGGATTGAGGATGTTGGTCCACGCTCCGTCGTACTCGCGATCGACAGTTTCCCATCTTCCGGCAAGAAGAACGACCACATTGGGATGGAACTGGGACATCTCCGTTTTCCACTGGACCGGCCATGGCTGCAACCCCGGAGGCGTGCCAGGCGCTGGGGCTGCACCATTGCAGGGCGGGCTATTGGGCGATTTGACACCCAAGAGTTCAGCAGCGGGGCCCATGACGACTCCACAACCAAGAAGTCCAGCGTCTCTGAAGATGTACCCGAACTTCGATTGAAGAGCAGGGGCGTTGAGCGACCATCCCAGAGTCAGAGCCAATGAGTCCCCAAAGAGCTCAATCCTCACGGGAGGTCCCTTGGATCGGTAAGTGGCACTCTCGTGGGCACCCGCCACTCCGACGACATCAATCGTCATAGACAAAGTGACCAATATGCCGAGCGCGATTTTGCCAAGCCGTCTAGTCGAAAGACACTTCAGCATGGCCGAACATTAGACGACCAGTCAGCTTCTTGCGTGGCTAGCCGCCAGCCGTCGATGACGAAGGCGTCCCTAAGTCGCAGGGAGTGCTGACAACCGGGGCGGAGCATTCGCACCGTGAGTGACTCATAACGGGGGTGGATCAACAATTGTCCCCTTGGCTACCCCGTGCTCGTCACGTGTGGGTTGCTCGCCGGGAGTTGATTGGATAACCATAGCGAGCAAGGAGCGGCGAAGTCATCGCGGTCACTAGGTTGCGCGATGCTGCAGGCATCGCTCTTTGCCACTCATCATCGAGACGAATTGGCACGTTGCCCGTCTCGAATCGATTTATATTGCCGAAGACGTGAACTTCTGGCAAATCAACGATCGGGCCATCAAAGCGGTCACCCTGGACATCTGTTTCACCCATGATTCTGACGAGTTCCTCGGTGATCGCGCCTGGGTCAGTAACGAAGTCTTCGTAGCGAAGCCGGAAGCCAAGGTCACCATAGAGTGAGTTAATGATGTCGGTCGAGAAATTTTGGAGGAGCCAATCCAAACCGATGACGAATGCTCGACGTTGACCCATGTGCATCGATTCATCCGCATTCCGCTTGACGTCTCCCCCCAGTTTTCGCTGCCAGGAGAAGGCCACGGCGCGCGAGTCTCGGATCAATTCCACGGTGGTCACGTTTAGTTCCGGTACAAGGCCGAGCAGGAATCGATAGACGGGATACCTGGAGCTATCAACGATGACATTAGCGCCGGACACCGTACGAATTGCACGATACAGGCGCGAAAGATCGTGGAGATATCCTGGCGGGATCTCGTCTGTGATTCGTGCGCGTCCTCCAGCTGTCCAGAGTTGTGGCAGTCGACGGGACTTCAGTACCACACGATTCGAGAAGGCTATGTATTTCTCGGCGTTCCTGCGGTCGAAGATGCCCGGTGCGCAGTCAGCGACATCTCGCCAGAAGCGGCAGTCTGAGAAGGAGTTGCCGCAGCTGCATCGGCCATTCCCAATAACTCCGAATCTCCAGATGATGCAGGGTTCCCCAGCCGTCATGAATTGTGGCCGAGCACCAACAGTTCGAGCGAGAATCGTGCCCCCGCTCCTTGCTGCTCCGCACAGGAACAGGACGGATACGCGGTCATCTTCGTTGCTTGACTTCTTGGAAACGGGAACCAATCGGCCCAAAGGGCTTCCAATCAGTCTCGGTGCGCTACGCACGCGTCCGATCCATTGGAGCGAATGCACCGTCCCCACGAGCGACCCCAAGATCCCCGGTCAAAATTTGCCAAGGGTAGCTCCGGACATATCTATCTTTGCCATTCGACTTTCGCGGGTGGGCTTCCAAAGCCCAGAAATCATCGCCTTTGACTCGCAATTCACGGTTAGGTGGTGCAGATGATGTACGTCTGATGGCTCCGTCAGGCTTCATCTTCATAGCTTTGCCACTATATCGGGAGATACTGCCCGCCAGAGAGCTGAGGTCCATCCGCGCCAACGGATCCCGCGCCATCTTGGTTGAGGTGGAATACAACGGGATCATCACTTCAGCCCGAGCGCCACACGTCCGACGCGCGGAACAGGGACAACGTTGACACTGGCTGGCGGTAACAAGGGAGCGCGACAGTAACATGTGTTCGTGACTATAAGCGACCCGAAGCATGGGTAATCCAGCCAAGATTCGATTGGCAATGAGCACGCCCACCTGCCTGCGAGCCGCGTTCCCTCATGGCTCGGACATACGGAAAGCCGATTTCGAATGAAATCACTGTCCGCAGCAATTGAGCGAGACACAAGGGTCACAAACGTCTGAATCTCCTCACCCGTTCGCTCCACCGGTTCAAATCATCAGGGAACCTTGAGTCCTGTCGGATGCATATATTCTATCAATGTGATGGCGAAAAGAACCGGACTATGGCATTCGACCCGCAATGTGATGGCTGTCTCGCTAGACAGCCATATACCCGTTGGGACGTACCAATCACCGATGGCACGGCAGGAGAATCTCAACTCGATCGATCAACCGATGACAATCCGTGAAGGTGCCCGTGCCACGGTTTCTGTTGTCATTCCCACCTTCCGACGCCCTGAATTGTTGCAAGCGCTCCTCGTGTCATTGAGCGCGGGAAGCCGGATACCGGATGAGGTAATCGTTGTCGATAATGACCCCGAGAGATCGGCCTTTCCTGAACCTCTCCCACGACTACCCGTCCGAGTTGTCCATGCGGGATTGGGCATAAGTGTCTCGGGGGCTCGAAACGCGGGATGGCGTTCGACGGTCTCGGATGTGTGCATTTTCATCGATGACGACAACGTCGTCGAGCGCGATGCCGTCGCCGAGTTGGCGCGGGTGTTTCGACAACGTGATGTTGGACTTGCCAGTCCAGTGGTCTTTGCCGGCGATAGTGGTGTGGTTTGGTGCGCTGGCATTACTCGCTCGAGGTGGACGGGTCGCACCCGATGCATACTGGGTGGAGAGTCGATCATGCCGGCTGCGTCGACGTGGCATACAGATGAGATGCCCGATGCGTTCGCGGTCCCGCGAGCAGTTCTTGAGAAAGTCGATGGATTTGATGAGCAGCGATTCCCGATTCACTTCGAGGAATCGGATCTTGATGCTCGCATCGCTGAGTTGGGCCTTCAAACTATCGTCGTGAGAGATGCGAAAGTGCGGCACTACGGTTGGGTGGGTGTCAGTCCCGGCGTTGCCATGGTGCGAGCCACAGCCAATCACGGCGTGGATCGCGTCCATCAGATGGCCCTTTCTCGTGTTCGGTTTCATATACTGCATACGAGCGGGTTCCCGCGGTGGAGCACAGTAGGACTGTTTCTGCCAATCTGGTTCGCCCTCACCTCTTTGGGATGCCTCGGGGCGGACGGATCGTGGAGGACTCGCTGGGCTACGGTTCGGGCAGTCGCTGCCGGCATGCAGGCGGGCTACCGAGAAGCTCTGAGAGAACACACGAAACGAGGGACACGGCTGGATATGAATGAAACTAAATCGCAGGAAGAGGATCCCGCCGTATCTGACGGGATCGTTAGATCGGTGCTTCCGGCAGCGAAGACTGTTGCGGCAACTACTTTCAAAAGTCTTGCGTTCCATACCGGACTGCACCGGCTGCTTTTCTACCGCTACAACTACATGTTCCGCCCGCGTGAGCTTTCGGTCCTCGTATCCTGCCTTACAGAAACCCATGATGTATCGGGCCCCGTTCTCGAAATTGGCTGTGCGGCCGGTCATACTACGGTCTTTTTGAACAAACACCTTGATGATCTTGAAGATTCTCGTGACTACATTTGTATTGACACCTTCGCTGGATTCACTAGCGACGACATCGCAGTGGAGATCGAACGTGGACATGATTCGCGACGCTACGAGTTCCTCTTTCGCGCGTACCGTAAGGATTGGTTCGACCGGACAATGGCCAACAACAACGTCTCACGCGGTAATTTCGATTCAAGCGGACGTCAATCGTTTCGATTTCGGTCCCTATGAACAAATCAGTTTCTGTCTGATTGATGTTGATCTCATGCGGCCCGTGCAAAGATCGCTGGAGGAGGTCCTTCCTCGGATGGCGCCGGGGGGAGTCATATTGGTGGATGATTGCGTCCCCAACCGAAAGTACGACGGAGCGCTGGCCGCCTACCTTGACTGTGTGGAACGCCATGGCTACCCAATCGACATTCGAGAGCAGAAATTGGGTCTGATCAAGATCCCCAGCGTCTGAGAGTTCAGGCGGTGGAAGCTCGACCGGTTAGTCCGAAATTCTTTTTTTTTGCATGTCGAGGTGCGGCCCTGGGGGATCGCGCCGTACTCCCTCGGTGCCTCCTCATGCACATCCAGAAAGTGACGAACATGACCAAGGCCTGGGAGGATAAGACAGCTACTGCAAACTGCTGGGCGTTGGGCCTCGTGGCCAGGCAAGCGAGTATGCCTAGAATTCCAAGCAACAGGGGGGGCCAAGGGCGGGTCGCGCCAAGCGCCACGTCGCCATAGACGATGACTCCGGTCGCGCCAGCGATCGACATGGCCGCCCCCAACGCGAGCAACAAGAATGGTGAGGCAGGTCTCTGGCCGAGGACTTCGCCGATAGGACCTCGAAGCACGACCAAGACACCGGTGCACAAAAGCCCCAATGCCAGCGTCGCGAAGGTGGCTATGACAAGCACCTGTCGCTGCGCGTAGATCCGGATGTAGGGGAATGCGAGAGTGCTGGCGGCAAACAGCAGGAGATACACGCCCTTCGACGGCACAGCAGCCAAATCGTAACGGGTTGCCTGAAATTTCGACAAGCCGCTTGGCGCAGTGAGAATGTCAAGCTGGACAAATATCCCGAGCAACACCAAAGTGAGCCACGTATCGAGGAATGAAGTCATCGGTCGAGTCGTTGCCTTCAGCGTTACAGTCCGAGAAGGCACAGACACCATGGCGATCAGCGTGGCAATTGCTAGCCCCAGCGCCAATCCGGCGAGTCCCCAGACCAACCCCAGGGCAGAACCCAGCAATATCCGGACACCAGCTTCGAGAAAGAGGTTGCCCGCGAGCACGCCAAACTTCCGGACGGCAAGAAGATCGCCCCGCCGGATGGCGAGTGGAATCGCGAATATGACTTGGGCTGCGATGCATTCGACCGCCAGAACGGGGATATGGAGCAAGTAGCCGATCAGAGGGGAGACGGCCGCTCCGACCACGGCCATGGCGACGTAGGATTTCGCGGTCAACTTAAGCGGCTTGGCACCATCAGCGACCAGTGCAGCAGCACGCAGCGGGACACCCGAGGGTATGAGCGATGCGACGAAGAAAAGCCCAAACAGTGTGGAGAGTCCGGCGAAATGCTCTCGGTGGAGATGGCGAGACATCACAGCCAGCAACACCACGGTGGAGAGCCCAATGGAGACCGTGGCGCCCCAGAAAAGGAGGCCTGCCGCAGTCGTCCTCCTGCGCTGTGACTTCACTCCTGGAATGGAGCTGTCCCGAACCGACACAAATCCCTCAATAATTGGCTCGGCCATATTACGTTTGTGTTTCCGCTGAAATTTTGGACAGCCCGAATTGCGTTGGCACTACGCACAAGCTAGACGACAGGTTCGACTGCGAGAAAGCCGGACGTAGCGCCAGAAGGGGCCTTCCCCAAGCACCGGCAGGCCTCGGCGCAGGAAAGGGTAGATCAGAATCTCTGAACCCGATAGAGTTCAGACGGGATACGCATACGGGGTGAGGAGGGGCAAATGATCAGCATTCTGATTGCTTCATCGCAGGTTAGAGTCTGTGCCAAACATCTCGTTTGCTTTCCCTTCAGAACCGACGGACAAGGCTCTTGCGTTGCGAATTGACAAGCCCAATGTAAGTATCATCGTCCCAGCCTTCAATGAAGCGCGCCGACTCGCCGAATCTGCTGAGCGACTGGGGCGTGCGGTCGAGTCCGGCTCCATCGACAGGAGTACCACCGAATTCATCGTCGTTGACGACGGCAGCAGCGATGAAACGGGACTCGTTTCCCACAGGCTGCTCAGCCCCGTGTTTCCCCGGTTGCGTGTGTTGCGCCTCCACACCAACTCTGGAAAAGGAGCTGCGATCCGCGCGGGAGCAGCTGTAGCCACAGCGCCGATCGTTGCCTTCATGGACGCGGACATGGCGGTGGATCCTGCGCAGCTGCCACGACTGCTGACGGCGCTCGATGGAGCTGAGGTCGCCGTCGGATCTCGAAGGATGGAAATGTCAGTAGTAGTAAGTGACAGCCACCGTCGTTCTGTCATGGGCCGCACGTTTAGCTACCTGGTCAACTCGTTGACAAATGTCGCGATTAAGGACACCCAATGCGGCTTCAAGGCATTCCGATCTGCGACGGCGCGGATACTTTTCCACGGTATGGCCATTAGTGGGTTTGCGTTCGACGCTGAAGTTCTCTATTTGGCTCGCCGTCTCGGTATGCGGATCGCAGAAGTTCCGGTGCACTGGCGTGACGAGACAGGGAGCACCGTACGACCGATCGCAGACCCCGCCTTCATGGCGTATGACGTGCTACGAATGAGGGCCGGAAAGAGAGGGTCCCACATCCCCGCCCTCACGATTACCGCCCGCTGTATCGAACACCAGCCGAGATCAGGGGGCCTCCCGACTTGTGTGCTCGAGGCCATTGGGGTGAACGTCCCGATTGTGCCTCTTCCGAATGGCGGGGCATTTGTCCTGTTTCCCTTGAGTGAACCGGGCGAATCTCAGCAAACGGCCTTGCGACTCGGCCAACTCGGGCCAAAAGTCAGAGTGAGCGAGCGACAAGTTGCCCTTGCTGAGCTGATGAAAATCTCCCCATTTGTGCTTTTGGCTGGGCACTGGATTGACAATGGACGTTCCGAAAATCACAACCCCTCGCTCTCAAACCAGAGATTCCATACGCCGGCGCTTGTTCCCAAGTCACCTGCGGACGAGGACACACCACCGAAATCAACTTTGTTCCAAGGGACTGACGGTTGCGGATAGTAGCTATGAGTTGGCGCGAACTCGCCAATCCATCTGCCGGGGGCGCGGAGGTGCTGATCGACCGGCTGCTGACCGGATTCGCAGAGCGCGGACATGAAGTCACCCTCATTTGTGGAGGTCCTGTTTCACCCCGCCACTACAAGGTCGTCAAAGCAGGGGGAACGTACTCGCAGTATCTGTTGGCACCGCTTTTGTGCGTCGCTTTTTACCGGAGCGCAGACGTCGTTATCGATGCCGAGAATGGCATCCCGTACTTCTCGCCGCTTTGGAGGCGGCGCCCATCCATCTGTCTCGTCAATCACGTACACACCGACCAATGGGAGACGCGATTCTCAAGGCCGGTTGCGGCAGCGTGTCGGGCGATCGAAAGCCGGGTGATGCCCGCGGTGTACAGAAAGAAGACGTTTGTCGCAATCTCACCGTCGACTGCTCATTTCCTGCAGGAGATCGGGGTGGATTCCGCTCGCATCCATGTGATCGAGCCGGGCATTCACGTACCATCAGAGGTCGCCGGGTCGAAATCAAAGGAGCCACAGTTTCTCTCGTTGAGCAGGATGGTTCCGCACAAGAGAATCGATCTGCTGCTCAACGCCTGGAAAATTGCATCCGAAGAGATTCCGGGTCGCCTTATCCTGGCCGGGGACGGACCGGAGCTGACCAGGATTCGTACATTGGCTTCAGCCATTCCTCGAGTTGACGTCGTCGGTCGTGTCACAGATGAGGAGAAATCCCGATTGCTCGGAGAGTCATGGGCACTCATAAGCGCGTCACACCATGAGGGTTGGGGTTTATCGGTCTTGGAGGCTGCCTCAATGGCAACCACTACCCTCGCAATCGACGCTCCTGGCGTTCGCGACGCCATTGTCGATGGTGTAACGGGGGTTCTGGTTCGAGCCCATGACGAGGAATTGGAGTCTGCACTGGCCCGTTCATGGGTGGAACTGGCTGCAGATGTGGTTCGGCTCAAGGAATTGGGGACCGCCGCCCGTCAGCGCGCCACCGAATTCGGGTGGGAACGATCAATCGACGCTTGGTTGAATCTGATATCCGAAGCAGCCGAAGCGCCGACAAGAAGGGTGATCGACCGGTCGGACGGCTTTCGATCGAGCGGGTCGCAAGTCGAGCGAACGAGACAACGGGTAACGTACCGTGGCGGTCTGCGTCGATCGGTTGAGCTATTCAAGGGATTTCGTGCTCAATATGAAAGACCTGATGATTTCTACGCCCTCCTCGCCGATGATACGGTCGCTCTCGTTGAGAGATATGAGCCGGTCAGTGGGCAGAAGGTCCTTGATATCGGCGGAGGACCCGGCTACTTCGCCAAGGCGTTTCGTCGAGCGGGTGCCGCCAGCTTCTTCGTTGAGCCGTTCTGGGACGCTCTGACCCCTCGTGGTAGGTCGCTGGGATACGGAATCGTTGGCGACGGCATGAGGATGCCCTTTGCCGATGGGACATTTGACATCAGCCACTCTTCCAACGTGCTGGAGCATGTGACTCATCCCAAGGATTTCTTCGATGAGATGCTTCGCGTGGTCCGACCCGGAGGGCTCGTGTTCTTGGCGTTCACGAACTGGCTCTCGCCGTTTGGAGGTCATGAAACGGCCCCCTGGCACTATCTCGGTGGTGAGAGGGCCGCCCTGCGATATGAGCGAAAACTCGGCTACGCTCCCAAGAATTGTTACGGGACCAGCCTATTTCGGCTGGATATTGGCGATGTATTGGCATGGGCGCGCGGCGAACAGAAGGCAGATCTGATAGACGCGTTTCCACGCTATTACCCGGAGTGGACCAAGGGAATCGTAAGGGTTCCGGGCTTGAGGGAGATCTTGACGTGGAACTTGGTGATCGTGTTGCGGCGCCATTGAAGTCTGACTTCGAATCGCATCCATGCGTTCTGACCTGCCGTAATCGCCACCGAAGCGTTGATGTGTGCTCGGCGACAGGGGGCCGCGCATGTCGATAGCTGCCCCCGAACGGGATGAGATCGAGATCGAGCTCGAAAAGGATACCGGCAGTGGCACGCCCACCTCGGATCCTTTGAGTCGGTGGTTTCTCGCCGTGTTCGGGGCTGGCTTCCTTGGTCTGACCTTCGCTCAGTCGTGGGGGCTCATAGAAGACGACTCAAAGCTCTCCCTGATCCTGTCCCCGCTCAGGGTCATGGCTTCGGCTCTGCACGTTTGGAACGAGCAGGTGTTCGGAGGAGTCGCTTCCCAGAATGGCCTGGTTTTTCCCATGGGCCCCTTCTTCGCTCTGACCCAGGCACTCCACGTACCGGCCTGGTGCGCCGAACGCGTGTGGCTGGCCCTACTTCTCACTGTTGGTCTTTGGGGCGTGGTGCGCTTGGCCGAGGCGCTGGGGATCGGGACGCGCGGGTCGCGTGTTATCGCCGGTTTGGCGTATTGCGCAACTCCCATCGTGGTGACCTGGGCGCAAGCGTCTGCCTTCCTGCTCGTGGTGGTACTCCTTCCGTGGGTCCTCATACCCCTTGTGCATGGCTCAAGAGAAGGATCACCCCGGCGGGCGGCCGCACGTTCCGGCGTGGCCATTGCACTGATGGGCGCTGCGAACGCCGCCTTGACCCTTACCGTCTTGCCACTGGCTGTGATCTGGCTGTTGACCCGCAAGCCCGGCCCTGGCCGGCGAAGACTGCTGCTGTGGTGGCTCCTCGCGGCGGGAATGGCTTGTTTCTGGTGGGCCGTCTCGCTCAACTTGGCTGGCAAGTACGCGTTCAACTATTTGCCCTACACCGAGACCTCAGCCACCACTACCCAGACAACGTCAATCTTTGAGTCCCTCCGGGGTGCGTCCTCCTGGCTTGACTACCTCTCGCTAGATTCTCCCCTGTTACCCGGCGCATGGACCCTGGTCTCCTCGTCGATTGTAATTTTAGCGACTTCTGTTCTCACTGCTCTCGGATTGGTCGGCTTGTGCCGTCGTATTCCTGAACGGTTGTTTCTCGTTGCCTCGATGTCCTTCGGAGTGCTGGTCATCGCGGCAGGATTTTCTGGATCATTGGGAGCCCCGTTCTCCCTTGGGGTCCAACATCTATTGCAGACCGGGTTGGAACCGTTTCGCAATGTGAGCAAGTTTGCTCCAGATGTGGCGCTCCCGCTGGTCATGGGCCTTGCCTGGACACTTTCGTCGAACCCCTGGGGTGATGCCAAGCATGCGACTCAAGAAGCCGGGAAATGGGTCTCAAAGATCTCACCCGATGCCTCTTACTCACTAGCTGCCGTCAGAGTTCTCGCCGTAGCTGCGATTGTTCTCGCGGCCGCTCCATTCTGGCAGCAGAATCTCTATCAGTCCGGTGGAATCTCAGGCATACCTCGGTACTGGTCGCAAGCTGGTCAATGGCTTGACACTCATCAGGGAAACGAGAACGCCCTTCTCGTTCCCGGATCGAGTTTCGCCAGCTACACATGGGGATATACCGGGGATCAACCGCTCCGCGTGGCGAGCGACACTTCCATTGAATGGAGGAACCTGATACCAGTCGGTTCGAATGGCTACATCCAGATGCTTTCGGCCGTTGAGTCGGTACTCGATAGCGGAACCACAGCGCCCGGACTCTCCGAGTACCTGTCTCGAGGAGGAATCAAGTACGTCGTTGAGCAAAATGATCTCAATTTGAAAATAACTGGGGCCCCGCCCCCGGCTCAGGTCCACCAGGTGCTTTCCGAGACCAATGGACTCAAGGAAGTGGCGTCCTTTGGACCAAAGCTCGCGCCCGCGCAGGTCGCATACGGGTCATTGCCCGTTTACGATTCTCCAGCGGATCTGCGCTTGCGGGCGGTGGAGATTTACGAGGTCAACCCCTCCCCCTCCATTGTGCAGTCGTACCCGGTATCCGACCCTGTTGTGGTCAGCGGAGGCGTGGGGTCTCTTTTGCCTTTGAGCAGTGAAGGCGTTGTTGACGGTCATGCCTCGGTGCTCTCGGGTGATTCCTTGGCGAGAGGAGCTTCGCTCGCCCGCAAAGCCACATTGGCAATCACCGATGGGAACCAGCGAAGAATCACCTCATTTGGATCCGTTCGTTTGAATACGTCCTATCTCCTCGCCGCGGGTCAGGAGTTGAGCAAACCGGTCGCTGGCGTGCCGTCAGGATTCACGGTTGTACCTGGCACGCAGCATCAGACTGTGGAGTTACCGGTCGGCGCAGCATCGGTTGCAGCTTCCTCATTCGGTTCAACGCCGCTCCTGGAAGATCCGAGCGATGGCCCGTCGGCTGCCTTCGACGGCAACCCGACCACGGCGTGGGTGGCGAACGCGACCAATCGCTCGGTGGGCCAGTGGGTCTCGATCACGTTCAAACATCCGATCTCCTTGTCAACGATTCGTGTGACCCCTTTGGTGGGAACGGGACGCCGGCAGCCAGCGATACGGAAGGTGACTATCTCCACTGATCGTGGTTCGGTTGTCCGAAATCTCCCTGCCACAAAGTCACCGGTACGCCTCCGCGTTCCTCATGGACCGAGTCGGTACCTTCGAATCACTATCGACTCGACCCGAGGTGGGTTTGCGATTCCGGTCCAGGGCCGGATTTTGTTGGGAGCGGGTATCACGAATGTAGCCATACCTGGCGTCTCGTACGCGCCCCAAATGCTGGTCCCGAACGACGAATCAGCGGCGTTCTCCGGACCGAGGCGCAACCCTCCGGTGGTCGTATTCGATAGGCCAATTGCCAATCCCAACATCTCCCTGGGTCAAAATCCCACCGATGATCCCTCGATGGCTCGGGTATTTGAAACGCCAAAATCCATGGCGGCTGAGGTCTCCGGATTTGTCGTGCCGTCGCAAGGGGATGATCTTGAAAACCTTCTTACGCAATTGACGCCCTCCTCTGGTTTCAGCGTGTCAGCAAGTTCATCGCTTGGGAACCTGCCTCGCTTCCGGCCCGAGAACCTGGTCGACGCATCAGCAGCACCTTGGATTGCTGGAACAACAGACAGCAAACCGTCGATAGAGTTGAAGTGGAGTAACCCTCAGCACATCAATGCGATCTCATTGGGCCTCTCGCCACAGGCGTCTCGACCGACCAAGATCTCGATCACCGACAGCGCGGGGTCAAGGTTGGTTCGACCCGTGCCGAAAAAGGGTGGAACCATCGCATTTCCCACCCTTGTCACGGATTCACTGAAAATCCGCTTCATCGAGGTTGCCACCAAGCTCGGTGAATCTCCGAACTACGATGTAGGACTCCCTTTACCTGTCGGACTTCAGTCGATGACACTGTCCGGCCTTCGTCAGATTGCGGCTCCCAATCCCGACGCACCTGTGGATCTGGCGTGTGGTCAGGGTCCGCCCGTTGTCATCGATGGGGTTGTGCTGCCTACCACGGTTGCCGGCAACGTGGGCGATCTCTTGGACTTCAAGCCGATGCTATTTTCCGCATGCTTACCGCCGGCGGGACTGAAACTGGGGGCCGGTAAGCACACCTTCGAACAGGGTTTCTCGCAAGCACCGTTCGAGATCACTTCAGTTCTGATGCACCACGTATCTTCCTCGCAGGCTCCCTCGGTTCCGAGGAAGACGGAAGTGGAGAAGTGGAACAACGATTCTCGGAAGGTAGCGATCGGATCCGGACCCGCATCGTACCTAGTCGTTGCTCAGAACTACAACAACGGCTGGGTGGCAAAGTTGGGAAATCAGACGCTGCAGCCGATTCGTATCGACGGTTGGCAGCAAGGGTACGTCGTTCCGGCCGGTGCCGGAGGGACAGTGACATTGGTCATGGCACCTGAGAATCTCTATCGAATCCTGCTCGTGCTTGGAGCGATGCTTCTGCTTGGTCTCGCGGTACTTGCGCTTGTGCCGTCGCGCAAGGCATCTCGAGATCCGACTGGCCCCAGACCATTACCTTCCTTCTGGGTCCTGCTTGTCGGAAGCTTGATCGTTCTTGGCCTCGTCGCTGGTCCACTGGCTCTTCTGGCCCTACCACTACTCCTCGTTGCCAAGCGCTGGGGATCCGGCGCCATGGCCGCCACGGCCTTCCTTGCTTTCGTCGGAGCGGGCGTAGCGGCGGCCTGGGACCCGGCTCACCTCTTTTCGACCGGTGCAGGCGCATTTAGTGCTCAAGCGCAGGTTGCATCGGTGCTCGCGCTTGCAGCAGTTCTTGTCTCGGTTGTCGTGGATCGAAGAGGATCGCGCAAGCGAGAAGCAATCAGTGCGAGTCAGAGCCAAAGTTAGTTCGCCCGTCAGTTCGACCACGACCAGGGCGCTCGCCAGTTTCCGTTTGGCAGATGCCGGCCTTCTTCGCAAGAGTGAAGGAATTGAGGGCATGGGAATCTTCGAGGCCAGCGAGTGAATATCGGGTTTCGGGACCGTAACAGGGACGAGACGATTCTCGGGGAGTCTGTCGTATTGAAGTCACCCTGTCCCAACCCGCTCAATCGGTGGGTACTCGCACTTGTCGGGGTTGGTTTTCTGATCCTCTCGTTCGGACAATCGTGGGGACTCACTGAGGACGACACCAAGCTTCCACTAGTCCTGAAGCCGCTTGCCTTTATGGGGGCGGCGACCCACCTTTGGGATCAGAGCGTGTACGGCGGTTCGGCCGCAACGTTCTCAGCTGGTTACCTCTTCCCCATGGGCCCCTATTTCGCGCTGACCCAGGCGCTCCACATACCGACGTGGTGTGCCGAACGTATCTGGTTGGCTTTGTTGCTCACCGTTGGATGCTGGGGTGTGGTGCGGCTGGCTGAGGCGCTAGGGATCGGCAACCGTTGGGCACGGGTGTTAGCCGGTGTGGCGTATTGTGCCGCGCCCATCGTCGTCACTTGGACACCGGCGACCGGCGACCTGCTGGCCGTGGTCCTCCTCCCCTGGGTGGTGCAACCGCTCGTGGTGGGATCGAGGGGCGGGTCAGCCAGGCGAGCCGCGGCGCGCTCTGGGGTGGCGGTTGCGCTCATGGGTGGTGTGAACGCCTCGTTCGTCGTGGCCGTGTTGCCGATAGCGGCGATCTGGCTCTTGACGCGCGTTCCCGGTGCGCGTCGCCGTGCACTCATCGGTTGGTGGGTCGTTGCGGTGGGCCTGGCTTGCTTCTGGTGGTTGGTGCCGACCTTTTTCGCTGGCAAGTACGGCTTCGATTACCTTCCGTATACGGAGGCGGCGTCGCTGACTACGAGCACCGCTTCCGCCTTCGAGTCGTTGCGGGGCGCGTCGTCGTGGCTTGACTACTTCCATCTCGGCGACCCGACGATCCGGGGGGCTTGGATCATCGTCTCTCAGTCCACCGTTATAGTAGGGACGGCCGTAGTGGTCGCTCTCGGGCTTGCCGGACTCTGTCGACGGATCCCAGAGAGACTGTTCCTCATTACGTCGTTGTCGTTGGGAGTCGTGCTCACTGCGGCCGGATACTCGGGACCCCTTGGCGGGCTCTTTTCCCATGGGATCCAGCAGTTGTTGCAGACCAGCCTGGCGCCGTTCCGCAATGTCAGCAAAGTGTCACCCGACGTGGCTTTGCCCCTGAGCCTTGGCTTGGCCTGGACCGTGTCGGCTCCCACCTGGAAGCGAGCCAGATTCCGAATATCGAGCCGGCTACCGAGTGTTTCCGTCGCGCCGGTCGCCGTCTCGATTGTGGCGGTCGCAGCCGTCGTCATTGCGGCCACCCCCTTCTGGCAGGGAGACCTTTATAAGGCCGGCGGGTTCAAGGCTATTCCGAATTATTGGACTCAAGCAGGCAAATGGCTCGATACCCACCAGGGACATGACAATGCTCTCCTTGTTCCGGGAGCAAGTTTTGGTGACTACACGTGGGGGGATCCAACTGACGAACCGCTTCAGGTGACATCGACTACCGCGATCGAGTGGAGGAATATCGTCCCGCTGGGTTCTGCCGGCTACGTCCAGATGCTCGATGCCACCGAGAAAGTGATTGACAACGGTACGACGACACCCGGACTGGCGCAGTACCTCTCGCGCGGAGGCGTGAAATATGTAATCGAACGCAATGACCTCGATCTGTCAGTGACTGGAGCACCGCCGCCGGCGCAGGTACACCAAGTACTCTCCGAGACCCAGGGCCTCACACGTGTGGCATCATTTGGGCCGTACCTCCAGGCTCGTCAGGTGCACGTTGGCTCCTTATCCGTATATGACACTTCAGCGGATCTACGCCTACGGCCAGTTGAGATCTTTCGAGTGGACCTTCCCACGTCCGTTGTGCGGACGTATTCGGCGGCCAATCCCCTCATTGTCAGTGGTGACGCGGGATCGCTTCTGCCACTCTCCGGTGCAGGCATAGCGACGGGACGAGCGTCGGTACTCTCAGGAGATCCCAAGTCAGCTCGGAGCGCATTGGCGCCGGAGGCCACCTGGGCGATAACCGACGGTAATCAGCGGACTGACGAGACCTTTGGTCTTATCAGGCACAACACCTCGTACGTGCTCGATGCTGGTCAGAGTGTGGGCGGACAACCGACAAATATCCCTCGCGCCTACGTGGTCGTTCCCGATGCCAATCACGAGACTGTTGAGGATCCGGCAGGAGCCGCGTCGGTGAGCGCCTCGTCATACAGTTCATCATTGCTGCTCGATGCACCGGTTCAGGGTCCAGCTTCGGCGTTTGACGGTAACCCGAGCACGGCGTGGGTCGCGAACGCGGAAAATGGATCGAGGGGACAATGGGTGTCAATTACCTTCACCCGTCCAGTCTCCCTCTCCACCATTACTGTCACCCCTTTGGTGGGCTCGTCGCACCAGCCAACAGTTAAGTGGATTACCATTTCAACTGATCGTGGCTCGGTCCGCCGCTATCTTCCCCCAAACAAGAATCCCGTGCGGCTGAACATTCCCAATGGGAGCAGCCGCCACCTACGGATTACGATTGATGCGACCCGGGCGGCCACGAGTTCGTTGCGCGGAGGTTTTAACCTAGGTGCGGGTATTGCCGACATCGCCATTCCCGGAGTGTCTTACCAACTGCGGATGAAAGCACCCAACGATGAGGCGGCAGTGTTCGCCGGACCTAAGCGCAACGCCCCGGTAATTGTCTTTAGTAGGCCGGTCATCAACAACAACATTTCGCTTGGCTTGGCGAGCATCGACGATCCCAATATGGCGAGAATCTTCTCCCTACCCAAGGGCATGACAGCCAGTGTGTCGGGATACGCCGTGCCCAAGAACGGAACACCACTCGAACGGCTCCTCAATGAGGTGGCGCCCCAGTCCTCAGGAACCCTCCGGGCGACGGCGAGTTCTTGGCTAGGGGGCCTTCCTCGCTTTCGACCCGAGAACCTCGTGGAAGATGCCTCATCGCCGTGGATCGCAGAAGTTGGTGACCGGGATCCATTTGTCGACCTGGCGTGGAAGCGGCCGACCACTGTCGGCTCGATCCGGCTTGTCCTCACATCACAGGCTTCGCGGCCCACTGAGATATCCGTCACCAGCCCTGCCGGTTCCCGCCTGGACCTCAAAGTGCCGAAAAAAGGTGGTTTGATTACCTTCCAACCACTGACCACCACTGACCTCCACGTGGAGTTCGTCCATATCGCCCACACACGGACTGCTTCGCCTCTCGGTTTGATCGATGTGGCCGTGCCTGTCGGACTTCTGCAAATCACCATCCCGGCCCTCGATGCTCCACCGGCCACGGCGCCGAGCCGGGGCCAGGTTGTGAGCCTGCCCTGTGGAAAAGGTCCTCCTGTCGTGATCGACGGAAAGTCGTATCCAACTTCCGTGTCGGGCACCATAAACGATCTCATCGAACTCCAGCCCTTGAGTTACAGCGCATGCGCACTTGTCGGTGTCGTGCCGTTGGTTGGCGGTACCCACACAATTTCTGCGGGTAATTCGCCGGCCCCATTCGAGATCACCACGATGGTCGTGCGGGCGGTGGTTCCTGTGGATTCGGCGACGGTCCCAGCGCCCCGCACCGCGAAAATCGAACACTGGAACGCCGACAACCGGACTATAACCATGAGCGCGGGTGCACGAACGTACCTTGTCGTGTCCCAAAACTACAATGCTGGCTGGGTGGCCAAGCTCGGGAATCAGACACTTCAGCCGATACGTATAGACGGATGGCAGCAGGGCTATGTGGTCCCCGCCGGAAAAGCGGGCTCGGTGACAATGGTCATGGCGCCTGACGGTCTCTTCCGTCTCCTTCTAGGAGTCGGCGCCATATTCTTGGCCGGGTTGTTCGCGATGGCGCTTGTCCGGGATCGAAAGGTAACTGGTGGATCAGCTCCGGCAAGGGGTCTACCATCGGCCTGGATCCTATTGGCGGGCGCTCTCGTAGTCCTGGCACTGGTAGCAGGGCCGTTTGCGCTTGTGGCGGTACCGCTCGTGTTGATAGCGCGCCGGTGGGGTGCGGGTCTTATGGGCATCGTTGCTTTCGTTGCGTTCATCACTGCTGGAGCGCTCGCAGCGTGGCAGCCCGCAGCGCTCCGTGCCACAAGCGCTGGTGCATTTGGGCTGCCGGCACAGGCCTTTTCGGTGATAGCTTTCGCCGCTGTGCTTAGCGCACTGGTGGCGGAACGAGCATGGTGGAAGGCGCGAAGCGGGAAGGCACGACACGCGGCCCCGGTGCGATCGAAAGGCATGGTGATTGGAGACCCTGAGGCCAGAATCTACAGACCGTGAGACGCTCTAGGCTCCCACCCGGACAGCGGAGAAGATCCCCACTTCAGTAGGAGGTTGGGAAGGACTCTGGTGCGACACGGTAAACCCGGCTTCTTCAAGCCGTGAGAAAAGGCGAGAGCGAGCTTCGAGGTCAGAGCCGTGATATTCCCCTACGATGTTGTCAATCTGAGAAAGCGAATGATCGTCGGCTCCGAGAATGATCTGATACTCAGCCCCTTCGCAATCAAGTTTCATCACGTCCACATGTCCTCCGACGATTTCAAGGATTGTCCTTAGATCCGTGGACCACACAATCTCGCTGCCCTGACGGGGGTCGCTGGCGGTGTGAGAAAGTCCGGAGTGCTCCCCCGTGACGAGATACAACGGGCGACCACCCTCTCCTATGGCCAATGTAAGGGCGGTTACTCGATTTCCGAGACGATTTCGCTTGATATTTCGAAGAAGGCGAGAACTGGTCTCAAGACTCGGTTCGATAGCGAAAATACGCGCCATCGGGCAATGCTGAGAAAACCAGATGGTAGATACACCAATGTTGGCCCCTACATCGAGAACCGTGTGTGCCTCGCCGTATGAAATGTCAGGGTTTTCATAATCCCCGGATATGAACACTTCCACAATCTGAAAAATTTCATTCGCCCGGCAGAAGATTTGTTGACCGGAACGCAGCTTCAATCTGATCGGTAGATTTCCGATGATATTTGACTGATCCACTCCAGTCCGAAATTGGGCGTGCACCAGGGCCGCGACCGGCAGAACCCACCACCAATTCCGAATCTCTCGTCTGCCGTTCCAAATACCCGAAAACCGCGGCATTCCCAATGGTGTGGAGGCATGATCAGTGTCCCCAACTGTCAGATTCTGATTCATCCAGCCACATTAGATTCAAAATTGGTGGATTGCCCAAGCTGCGCGGATTCAAACGGTCAGTTAAGCGACCACAGCGAGACTTCATGATCGCGTCACGGGAGGGCGGTTCCAACAACCGTGTCGCGGCGTCGGATGTGTGAATCCCCCGTGCCCGGGCGCATCCGTCATGGATCCGGGAGACCAAAGTGATCTTTCATCGACCACGAAACTCCCCGCCAGCTCCTAGGAGGGGCCGGCGCGGAGATTCTGAGGATCGGGGCCGTCGGAATGAAAGCCGATACCGGTGGCACGAATGGTGGGTTGGAGGGCGCTCACTTCAATCCGCAAGCACCTCAGGGTTCACGATGTGCAGCGGGCGCGCACCGGCCATGAGCCGGCACAGGTCTTCTGCGATGGTGCCGGTGTGGTTGGTCTCGGTGTCGTAGGTGGCCCCACCGATGTGGGGGGTCAGTACCACGGAGGGGAACTCGGTCAGGGGGTGGTCGGTGGCCAGGAACTCACCCTCGAAGTGGTCCAGCCCGGCGGCGCCCACCTTGCCGGACCGTAGAGCGTCCACCAGGGCGTCGGTGTCGTGGATCCTGGCCCGCGCCGTGTTGAGGTAGACCACCCCGTCCCGCATCTTGGCGAAGGCCTCCCGACCGATCATCCCGGACGTCTCCTCGGTCACCGGGGCGTGGACCGAAATGACGTCGCAGCGTTCGAACAGCTCGTCGAGGGTGGAGGTGGCATCGGGGGCGTAGGGGTCGTAGGCCAGGACATCCATGCCCAAGCCGCGCAGGCGCCAGCGCAGGGCCCGGCCGACCGCACCCAGACCCACCAGGCCGACGGTCCTTCCGTTCAGCTCCCAGGCCCGGTAGCGCTGGTAGGGGATCTTCCCGTCCCGGTAGATCTCGCCCTGGCGCACATCTTGGTCGGCGGGAATGATGCCCCTGGTGGCGGCGAAGAGGAGGGCGACGGCGAGTTCGGCCACGGCGTCGGCATTGCGCCCGGGCGCCCTGAGCACCGGGACCTTGGCCGCGGTGGCGGCAGGCACGTCGACGTTGGTCGGGTCACCCCGACAGCTCGCCACGGCCATGATCGGCTGTTCGTACAATTCAGCCCCGCAGGTGTCGCCTTCGACCACCACCACGTTGGCGCCCTCTTCGGCCACCCGGGCCGCCAGCTGTTGGGCGTTGTAGATCCGCAGGGTGGGCTGATCGAGCCACGAATCGAGCACCAGATCGGCCAATTGATGGAGCAGATCCAGCCCGGGTCCGCTGACCGCGGCCGTCACGAGTGCCTTCGGCCGTGTCGTGCTCATTTCCTCGAACCCCTCTCGTCATGCTGAACGTCGTCCATAATGGCTTGATTATGACTCCCGTGTCAGGTTCATGAGCAACAGTCGGGGCACCATCACGGTCGGCGTGGATATAGGGACGACCTCGGTCAAGGCCCTGGCCATCGACAGCGAGGGCGATGTGGTGGCCCGCAGCCGGGTGGAACACCAGGTGATGGCGCCCGAGCCGGATCAGCTCCGCCACGACGCCCGACGGGCCTGGCGGGCCGGACCCCGCAAGGCCTATGCCGAGGTGACCGAGCAGTTGTCCGCCTCGGGCAACGGTGAGGTCGCTGGAGTGGCCGTGGCCTCCATGGTCCCCTCGCTGACCGCCGTGAACCGGCGCGGGGTGCCGGTCCTTCCCGGGCTCATGTACGGCGACATCGAGGGGAGGCCGGTTGCGCCGGGTCCTGGAGACGTGACCGACCAGGTGCTCCCGCCGGTGGAGTCGATGCCTGACGCCGAGGGGTTCCTCCGCTGGGCCGTCAGGGCGGCACCCGACGCGGCCGGGTACTGGCCCTGCCAAGCCGTGGCCACCCACGCCCTGGCCGGTGTGCCCGCCATCGACTCGGGCGTCACGGCCAGTCTGGGCTCGCTGCACGTCCGAGGGACGTGGAACACCGAAGTCATCGAATCCATCGGCGCCACCGAGTCCCAGCTCCCCGTCGTGGTCCCCATGTGCCAAGCGGGGGGCACATTGCCGGGAACCGACACGGTCTTCACCGGCGGGTCCATCGACGCCCTCTGCGACCAGATCGTCTCGGGGGCCACCGAGCCGGGAGACGTGCTCGCCATCTTCGGGGCCACCCTCATTGTGTGGGTGGTCACCGACGAATGGTTCCAGGTGCCCGGTCTCATCAGCTACCCCCACACCACGCCGGACCGGTTCCTGATCGGGGGCCCGAGCAATGCGGGGGCCCTCTTCGTCGATTGGGCCCGCAATCTCCTCCGCGGCGCCCCGCGTCCCGGACCGGACCGGGAGAAGACGGACCCTCGGCTCGGCGATCCATCGCGCGTCCCCGTGTGGCTCCCCTATGTGCGGGGAGAGCGCACCCCGCTCAACGACCACACCCTCCGTTCGAACCTCTACGGCCTCGACATCGCTTCAGATGCCGCCGCGCTCGAACGCGCCGCCTTCGAAGCCAGTGGATTCGTGATCGCCCGGATGATCGAGAGCTCGGGCGCCCGGTGCGGCCGCATCGTGGCCAGCGGCGGCGGCTCACGGGTCACGGCGTGGATGTCGGCCGTGGCCGATGCCACTCAGCTCCCGGTCGAGCCGGTGGCCGTACCTGAAGGCGCCGCCCGCGGCGCCGCCTACTTTGCCCGCATGGCAGCAGGCTTGGAAGTGTCACTGCACGATGCGTGGCGATGGGCGGGCGTCGGTCGTCGGATTGAACCAGATCCGAAGTGGGCAGCAGCCACCCGGGGCCGCTTCGAGCGCTTCTGTGATCTGGGAGACGGGAAGTAGTTCAGGCTCCGTTCGGAGTGAGCTCAGGCTCCGTTCGGAGTAAAGGCCACCTTGAGTGCCCTGCTCTCGTCCTGCTGGGCCACGGCCTTCAACGCTTGCCACCAGTCGGGGAGGGGGAACCGGTGGGTCAGCATCGGTGTGATGTCGATCCGCCCGTCGGCCACAAGTTGGAGATAATGGGCGATGGCGTGCTGGCGCACCCCATCCAGGTCCTCGAGGGCAAACGCGTTCGAGCCGACGATGGACAACTCCTTGAAGTAGACGGGGGTCCACTCCCAGCGCTGGGGGGTGGAGACGCCGGTGTAGACCAGGCGCCCTCGTTCGGCCAGGACCCGGACCCCGACTTCGAGGGTCTCCGCCTTGGCGATGGAGTCGTAGACCACGTCGATGTGGCCCGGATGGGCAATGGGTAATCCGTCGAAGGGCGTGTGCAGGACCGCGCCGGACCACTCGGCCAGGGATTCGACCAGGCCCAACCGGGGCTCGTGAGGCAGGACCAAGGAGGCGCCGAACTGCCGGGCCATTTCCTGCTGCGCCGCGAACCGCGCCACGACGGCGATCTCGACCTCGGGGTAGAGGGACCGGAGGATGGCCACGCTGGTCAGACCGAGCGCCCCCGCGCCGTAGACCAGCACCCGCCCTCCGGCCGGCGGTGGGTTGCGCACGATCGCATGGAACGACACCGAGAAGGGGTCGGCCAGGACCGCCGCTTCATCGGAGATCCCGTCGGGCACCGGGATGAGCATCGAGTCGTGCGCAGCCAGGAGCTCGGCCCACGCCCCGGGCGCACCGGTGATGACACCGACGTGGACGCCGGGCCCGAGGTCACCCTTGGTGAAGCTCCAGCACAGGTTGAAGGCTCCGGCCTGGCAGGGCGGGCATTTCGGTTCGATGCCGCGGGGGCCGCAGCTCAGCCACGGATTGAGGACGACCCGCTGTCCGACTTCGAGACCTTGTGCCGAGGGTCCCAGGGCCACGACTTCGGCGACGACCTCGTGCCCGGGCACGTGGGGGAGTGAGGAGAACGCAGCCATGGGGTTGTCCATGTCACCGGTGCTGAAGTCCCCCAGCACGAGCTTGGCGTCAGAGCCGCAGATCCCCGACAGGATGGGCCGGGTGATCACCCAGTCCGGCCGCACCAGCCGGGCGTCGTCCACCTCGTGCAGCCCGAAGGGGAGCCCAGCCAGCATCGTCTCCAGCTCATCGGCCGGCGCAGGACGGACTTCCTCGGGGGCGGGCGGAGCTCCAAAGACGAGAGCCTTCATCGGTCGACCTCTGCGACAAGGGCACCGCCGCCGGTTTGACCGGACGGGCCACCCGAGACGGCCTCGGCAACCGCGTCGTCGTCAGCGGATTTGTCGGTCATGGCTCTCATACCGATCATGAAGCTGTCGAAATCGGACGTCTTCATCTCGATGATGGCCTTCATGTCGGGCAGGTAGTGCTCGAAGGAGTCACTGTCAACGGCGTCCGCAATTCCTTCGGCGATCTCCGAGGCCGGGACCTTGGGCCCGTCGTAGAGGGGGGCATCGTTGTCGGGCTGGTCCCAGATCTCCGTGTCGATAGCTCCGGGCAGTATCAACTTCACCGTGACGCCGGATCGGTCCAGATCGATGGCCAAGGCCTCGCTCCATCCGGCCAGAGCGAACTTTGAGCCCGAATACGCCGCCTCGGTGGTGATACCCAGTCGGCCACCCAAGCTCGAGACGTTCACGACTATGCCCGACTGGCGAGCGAGCATGCGGGGGAGCAGGGCCAGGGTGATGGCAACAGGCGAGAAGTAGTTGATCTTCATGGCCCGTTCCACTTCGGCCATGGTCAGCTGGGTGGCGTGGCGCCGCATGGGCGCGCCGGCGTTGTTGATCACGACGTCGATGCCGCCGTAGTGGTCCCAAATGGTTGTGGCCAACGCGGCCGCTGCTTCGGGATCGGACAAATCGGCCCCCCAGCGCTCCGATCGGGGCGAGGTGGCCCGGCAGTCGGTCAGGACCGCATCGAGCCGATTGACCCTCCGAGCCACCAGGGCCACCGTGTCACCATGGGCAGCCAACCGGCGGGCCACTGCCTCGCCGATGCCCGACGAAGCTCCGGTGACCAACACCGTTCGGCCAGGCGTCGCAGCGCTCACCTCGTAGTCACCCCCGTTGGACCCGGCACGAATTTCACGGCCGCCCGGTACTGCCGACGGCACCTCGGGGTGAGCGAGGGGTCTCGAACCCCCGACCTCCAGGACCACAACCTGGCGCTCTAACCAACTGAGCTACGCCCACCGAGGGGGACAAGTGTGGCACATCAGCCCGGGCAGAACGAACCGTGAGCACGGTGACGGAGAACAGCTGCGAGCCGTCACGATCAACGGCGTGCGGGGGAGCCGGTGACGAGGGCCGACCGAGCGCCATTCAGGAGACAATGTCTCCTAGTATTCCTTGAGTGGATTGCCTCATCGTCATCCCAACCTACAACGAGAGAGAGAACATTGTCCTGATCTTGCGCGAGGTGTGCGAGTCGGTCCCTCACGCCGGTGTGCTCGTCGTAGACGATGGCAGTCCCGACGGAAAGGCCGACCTCGTCCGTAGCGTGGCCACCGAGCTGCCCGACGTGCACCTGTTGTCGCGCACCGGCAAGTCTGGGCTGGGCAGCGCCTATCGGACCGGCTTCGCCTGGGGGCTCGACCGGGGGTACGACACCTTTGTCGAGATGGACGCCGATTTCTCCCACGACCCTGCCGCCCTGCCCGAGATCCTTGCGCCCATAGCACGCGGGTTCGACGTATCCATCGGGTCGCGCTATGTAAAGGGCGGCTCCATACCCAAATGGGCTAGGCACCGCGAGTTGCTCTCCCGAGGTGGCAATTGGTACGCCTCGCGGGTGCTCGGGCTGAAAGTGGCTGATTCGACTGCAGGTTTCCGGGCTTACTCGGCCCGCATCTTGCGCCATCTCGACCTCGACCAGATTCGGGCCGAGGGCTACGGATTCCAGATCGAGATGACCTACCGAGCGAAGCAACAGGGTGCGAGGATTGTCGAGGTGCCGATCAGCTTCGTTGACCGGACCGCGGGGGACTCGAAGATGTCCTCGTCCATAGTGGTCGAAGCCCGGGACTGGTCACCTCGTGGGGCTACACGCCTGAAGGGGGTGTTCGTCCGGCATCGCCGTCTCGCTTCGTCGTTGGGGCGTTCGCTGGCCGTCCCTTGAAGTCCGAACTCCAGAGTTTCCTCCCGTCGACGTTCCGGCTGGGCTTCGCGATCCAATACGGGAGTCGAGTCTCACCGTGGTGTCAGGGACTGGCAATGAGGCAACTACGAAACCAGCCCCCGTGGCCGAGAGGATGAGGCAACGGACTTCTAATCCGTACCACGCAGGTTCGAATCCTGCCGGGGGCGCGTCAACTGACGAAACGCGTAACGTGGGGCGTCTCTGCCGGGGCGCTCTTTTGGGGTCTTGCCGCCCAAGGAGCCGTGGGGGCGAGCGTAGTTGTAGAAATCCTGCCACTCATGGAGCTTCTCGTTGAGGGAGCTCGCTGGAATCGATCACGATGCCAAGGAGGCCCCTGTAGAACTCCTCGGCGTCGATCCGGTGCGATCTCTCCACCTTGCCGTTCAAGCGGGGGGTAGCCGGCTTGATGTAGATGTGGCGGAAGCCCTCGCTCGGACGGGTTCTTCTCGGGGGTCGGGCTACCAAGAAGGATCCAAGGGCTCTAACCTGGACGTTTCATGAAGCGGTCCCACATCACTTCAGAAGCAAGGGCCACTCAGATCCCAAGGAAACGTCCGGTTTAGCTGGTGACGAGTAGCAGGATCACGAAGAGGGCGTAGGCCGCGATGATCAACCCGCCTGAGCTACGGCGCAGTCCGTTTCCGGAATAAGCGAGAACCAAGGTCAGAGCGGTGAGGCCCGACGTACCAGCCAGCGACGAGCAGACCTGATCCCGAAGGATTGGCGAGGCCGACGACGGTGGCGGGGATCAAGAGACCGGCCATGACGTTGATCGAGTTCGAGTTGAGGGCGGTGCTCAGCGTGGCCTCGCCACGACCTCGCAGGGCCAGATAGATGGCGGATACCACGTTGGGGAGGCTGGTCGACGGCGGCCAGCACGAGACCGCCGACGATGATCTCCGGGACACCGAAATGCACGCCCAGCGAAGACGCCCCTCGCTCCATGGCAATACTGGCCGACGACCACAACGACCAAGGCTGCGCTGGACGATGAGCGCGTCGCCTCTCGTGCCTCGTCGAGGGTGAATGGCTCCTTCGAGTTCGCTCTCCTCTTCGACGACGGCCGCACGAATCCATGCCGTCCACCTCAACGCGAGGCCGGGCGGCGTTCAAGGATCCCTCCGTGCGTGCCCAGTAGGACCACGTAAGGAACCAGAATGGCGAGGATGACGGCCAGGCCTGCTCCCGCAGAGAGCTGACCGCTCACGCTGAAGAGACACGTCACAGCGACGATGCATTGCCACCGTGCCGCCGAGGACGACGACCTTTCGGTGCAGGGTGATACGGCCGGCAACGACCGCACCGAGGCCCAAGCAGCGCCGCCAGGTTGAACACGTTCGAGCCGAGAGACGACCACGGCGCCAATCGGTTCGCTTGGTGGTGGGCCAAGCGCGGTAATGGAGGCCGTGATCTCGGGTGCATCGGCCGCGATGGCGGCCACGATGCCGAGCAGGGCTTCGGAGAGCCTCAGGCGCTCCCCGACCCGCTCGAGGCTTGAGACGAGTACCCAGCTGGTGGCCAGAGCTCACGACAGCCCCAACGACAAAGGCCAAGAGAGGAGAGTTCTACGCTCATTGCTCAGAGTCCGTCTTGGCACCCGGGCCTCGACACAGGTGCGGTTGACGTGAGCCTGGTGGGTGGAGCCTAGGTGACACATTTCCCGCTCCTCGGTGGCGTGGGCTTTCGATGTGCCGACCAGGCTTCCCGGCTCTCCGCCGATCAGCGTAGCCCTCGCGTTGGATCGGCGGGATCTTCGGCAGAATCTTGTGGCGCTCGATCGACGGCTCATTCACTTCTTATCAGGTCTATAAGGCGGGGGGCGATCGCAGTAATGCCTGTTCGTTTTGGGGACCGATATGGAATCTATTCCGATCTCCAGCCGCTCGTCCTTCGACATCCTCGCCTCGACGAACTTCACAGACCCAATCAACGGGAGGCCACTGGGGTACGCCCTCCTTTGGTGAACCGGGCGGCAGAGCGGATCAGCGCTAGCGGAGCGCACGAAGGCGAGCAAATCCAAACACTGCGCTCGGATCGAAGCCCAGAGACCGGCAAGAGCCGGGTCACTGCGGATGCCCGTGGCAGGGTTCGACCTCACCTTCTCGCCCACCAAGTCGGTTTCGGTGACTTGGCCTCCTTGCCGATTCCGATAACAAGGCGGTGATCTACACCTGGTGCCGCCTGGACATCGAGGCCGTCGTGGTCTCTGCCGAGAGCGAGGTAGTCCACTGTCCATGAGGACATCGTCGAAGGCGTGGTGGCCACCGCCTTCTCCCACTGCGACTCCCGGAGCGGGAGACCCCCAGATCCATGACCACGTCGTAGTCGTCAAGCGGGCCCGCTCGGTCTTCGATGCAGGTGGAAGCTGACACTGTGGGCGCCAAGTAATGAGGTACGAGACATCGTGGAGCACCCCAACCCTCAGGAAAATGGCTCGATGGTTGCGCGCGATCTGGGTCAGTTTAGGTTCATGCACGAAACCTGTGTGTGCTACGTTTGAAGACCGGATAACAGGCAGCGCGTTACCATGACGAAGTTGGGGGCAATCGTTTTGGGTATGGGAGAAATGTCTTCCGATGGGGGTAGCTCTCACACTGGGCGATTCCTTCCGCCCAGGACACGGCTTCGTGTTGTTGTGGTGGCGGCGCTGTTGGTCGCGGTAAGTGGAGCCGCGTCCTATGTGACCGTCGCTGCCTCCTCCGGCTCCGGCAATATTGCCGGAGCGACCGTCGTGCCCCAGAACGTGATGAGCGCAGGACTCGACGACACCTGCGCCATCCTCCCTGGGGGAACAGTCGATTGCTGGGGCAACGGTTACCTGGGTCAGCTCGGCAATGGCAGCGCAAAGCCGTCATCCACGCCGGTGCCGGTGACCGGACTCACTGGTGCGACGCAGGTCACGTCGACGCAGCTCAGCAACTGCGCGCTCACGGGCGGTCTGGTCCAGTGCTGGGGAGACTGCGCCAATGTTCCGCTCGCAATGGCGGTCTCGTCGGATAGCTACAGCCGGTGTTGATCAGCGGCATCACCAACGCCACCCAGATAAGCGGAGGGGCCGATTCGGTGTGCGCGCTGCTCGCCACCGGCACGGTGGACTGCTGGGGCTACGACACGTCCGGCCAGCTGGGCGACGGCGGCACAACGCAGACGACCTTTCCCGTGGCCGTGACCGGATTGTCGGGCGTGAAGCAGATCGCAGCCGGCGGGTACCACGTCTGCGCCCTCATGACGGCAGGCGGCGTCGAGTGTTGGGGTAATGGGAGCTTCGGCCAGACGGGCCAGCCCGGCGGATCGAACACGCCGCATCCACTCGCTGTCCCGGGCACTTCAAGCATCACGCAGATCTCGAGTGGCCTCTACCACACGTGCGGCGTGACCAGTGCGGGGGCGGTGCTGTGCTGGGGCAACAACATCGACGGTGAACTGGGCAACGGGGCATTCACCTCGCTCAAGACTCCGGTAAAAGCGCTCGGCGTGGCGGGCGCCGTCGCAGTGACCGCGGGCAAGCAACACACCTGCCGCGTTGCTTTCCACTGGCACGGTCGACTGCTGGGGCTATGGGCTCTACGGCCAGCTCGGCCGAGTCTCCCCGGTGTCGAATCCCGTTCCCGCGGCGGTACCCAGATTGGCGGGGATTGACGATGTCGTGGCCGGCAGCGAGAGTACCTCCGCGGTCGATCGCGTCGTCGGGCGCAGTGCAGTGCGTCGGCGGCGACTACGAAGGCGAGTTGGGGAACGGCACCAACGGGTTCTCCGACGTGCCGGTGGCGGTCAATGGCCTCAGTGATGCTACCGCGGTTTCGTCCGGTTTCTACTATGTCTGCGCCCTCGTGGCCCTGGGCGCGGCCAAGTGCTGGGGACTGGGGCAGTCGGGTCAACTCGGCACCGGGTCGTCGGCGAGCCACGGCTGTGCCCCTACCGGGTCTCCGGGAGCAAGGGATGCACGGATATCAGCTGGCAACGACGACACGTGCGTCATCGGCCACCCAATGAAGGGCTGACCTGCTGGGGCACGGGCGATAGCGGTGGCCTTGGCAACGGGCCACCACGATTGAACCGTCGGGACGTGGCGATACGGGCATGACAGGGGTGTCCCAGGTGGTGATGGGGGGGTTCTTCGGCTGCGCTCTGGTGAGTGGAACGGTCTCGTGCTGGGGCGATGGCGCGCTCGGCCAGCTCGGGAACGGCAGTACGCCGGCCGCGCAGCCGACGCCGGTCGGCGTTGTGAGGATCACGACGGCGACGCAGATCGCGGTCGGCGAAGACCACGCGTGTGCGATCATTGGCCCGACGGCCACCGTCGAATGCTGGGGCAATAACTCGAATGGCGAGCTGGGTGATGGCACGACGACGAAATCGGACGTTCCGGTGCCCGTCGTTGGACTCTCCAATGTCAGCGCCGTGACAGCCGGCCAGAACAGCTCGTGCGCGTGCTGGCTACCGGCACCGTGGATTGCTGGGGGGCGAACAACTACGGACAGATCGGTAACGGCCAGACGGGAGCGAACGTTCCAACCCCCACGGCGGTGAGCAGTCTCACCGGAGTCGCATCGCTTTCGGGCTTCGGATTGACCAATTGTGCCCTCGTAGCGGGCGGCGCGGTCGACTGCTGGGGTTTTGGCGGCGACGGTCAGGACGGCTACGGGGCGCAGCTGAGCATCAACGTCCCCATGGCGGTCACTGGTCTCACGAACGTGAAGTCGATCTCAGCCGGCTTCGCGGTCATGTGCGCGCTCACCTCGTCGAACACCGTCGATTGCTGGGGCTACAACCTCTACGGCCAACTGGGCAACGGCGTATTCGCCAGCTACACGACGCCACAGACCGTGACAGGTCTGACCGTCTCTTGACGCACTCGCTCATCAGGCCGATCGCATAGCATTTGCGACCGGTCACAGCCCGCCTCGTCCCTTTTGGGCGCCGTCCGCCAGGGGGCGAGAGGCGGCGGGGGAGCGCGTCCGTGCAGGCCAACCCAAATGAGGATGTCCAAGCACCACCCAATACTGCGTATCTGGAAGAAGGGCCGATGCGGCAGTGAACGCCTCGAGGTACACGGCGGTGGCCACAAATCTTGCCTGCCCTCACTTCGGTCAAGTTGGACGATAGCCTGCGATCTCCGTGAGAAACCGATCGATGCACATCATGAAGAGCATGGCGGCGGCTCTGGCTGTGGCCGTTGCCCTTGGCTTTGGGCTTGTGGCTACGGCGCCCCTGGCCTACGCGAACACGACCGACCACAAGCACAAGAAGGCGGCCGTGCCGCTGCACATTGGGCAGGTCGCCAAGGACGGAGGCCTCGCCTTCACGGTGACCGGAGTGCAGTGCGGCGTGAAAAGGGTGGGCGCACCCAATGCAACCGGAGAAGCGGCGCCAGCCGGAGACAGTGTGCCTGCCACCTCAGTGCAGGCCATCAGGGGCACGCACATCTTCTCGGCGTCGGAACAAAGGGCTGTAGACAGCCGCGGGAACCAGATCAGAGCCGACGATTCCGCCGCGATCTACATCCCCAACAACACCAAGGCCGAGTACATGTGGGTGCAGCCCGGGACCTCCATTACCGCGGTCGTGCCGTTCTTGCTCGCGGATTCAGGCAAGATAACGAAGTTCATCCTGCACGACTCACTCTTCGGCGGCGGCGTGACGGTCAACAACGTCGGCTGAGAGGTTGCGGTGACGGCCGATCTAGCAATCAGCTGCACTGCTGTGGCTACGCCCCGGCGACTCCAGGAGGTCAGCTGGCCGCCTTGGAGAAGGACGCGCTGAACACATTGCCTGGCCCGGGAATGACGAGGTTCAAGACCGGAGTTGTGAGGCCGCAGCGGCTCAACGGAGGAATCGTGTACGTACCGGAGAAGGCGGAGTTCGAGGTGAGGGAGAAGTTTCCGCTGAACGTCACCGACACGGGCTGGGATGTACCGCACGTGTTGCCCACCAGATTCAAGGGCAGCGAGAGGGGATCGAGCGAGGTCACCAAGACGTTGAATTGAGCCGTTGCGGTGACCGCCAACGTCTTCAGGGTTACGTGGCCCACCACCGGCTTGACGGGAGACAACTCAAAGGTTGCTTTGGCCAGGCCGATACCGGCCAAGGACACCGTGGTGCTCGCGGGAGGGAGGGTGAGGTTGCCGGTCAGCGTTCCAGTGGTGAGATCGATCGAACCCTTGAAGGATCCCGGCGGCACCGTGACTGTTTGGTGCAACTTGGCCAGAGTCGTGGACGCGTTGACGGTGTAGTTCACCGGAAAAACGATGTCAGCACCGGCTGGAGGCGCCGCGAACTGCCCAAAGAGCACGATTGTCGAAACAAGCGCGCCAATGCAACCCGCAATGCGGAGAAGATGTTTCACCGTCGATTCCCTCCCACGTCCTAGCTGACGAGGATGCAATGCCCGATTGGCCCCGTTGCCAAACCTACGTGTGAGTGATTTCTGTTGTTGAAACGATGCCTCCCGTGCGTCGAGCACTCGAGCTGTTAGCCCAAAGCCCGAACAAGCCGTCGTGCTGACCGCCGAGCGCCGCGGCCGGGTCCATCTCGGTCAGGGCGGTGGTGCCGTGCTGTTCACCGTGAGCTGGGGGTTGGCAACCATGAGCGTGAGGTTGTTGCCGGTAAGGAATGAGCTCGGGACATAGCTCACCGGGCCGTTGAGCGAGTTGGCCAGGGCGTGAGCGGCGGGCAGTCCGGCTGGCCCATAGATGATCTGCGAAGGGGCTCCCGGTGGGATCACATTCGGCGCGTCGTTGACCCCGCTCACCACGAATCCATTGCCCCGCAGACCGTTGGCGGTCGAGCTGGCCAGATCCCCCGACCCCGAGGCGTTGAGGACGTCGACCGTCACGGCGCTGTTGGCCGGCAAGGGGACGGTCGTTGTGGTGGTGGTCGACGTCGTCGTGCTCGATGTGGAGGTCGTGGCGTGATGGGTTGGCAGCGTGGTCGGGGGGGCCTTGGCCGCTGGGCTCGTCGGGCGGACGGCGATGGCTACGGCCACCGCCGCGACGACGACCACAATGACGACGCCCGCCGCAATCCACCAGCGACGATCGATGCCGGATTTGAGGGGATCCTGGTACGCGACAACCCCACCCTCACGAAGGAAGGCTCTGGCGACCTCTTCGGGAGACTGCACCCGCCCATCACCGAGACCGGCTTCTTCAGCGCTATGAACGCCCTGTTCCGGGTCGTTGCCGGATCCTTCCGAGGTTTCCACCCCATGATTATGGCTCGCAGCACCTCACCCCCTCGTTGAAGCGCCATTTGGCGTCTCCCTGAGGCACCGTGTCGTGGCTCTGTTCCCACCCGCCTCCCGGAAGTCGGTCTGACCGTTGGGCCCTGCTCGCGCAAGCGTCACGCAAGTGCCACGTTGGGTCTCCGTTCGGGGCGCTGCTGGCTACGATCGCGACGTGGGGGATGGGGACGATTTCGAGACGGAGACGGAAGTCTGTAATGACGCCGGCTCGGGCGGCTCCACCGGCTCAGGCGGCACTGAGGTATCCGAAGCCATTGAACGCCGAAGGAGCGCGAGATGGCGACTCCATGCAACCGAAAAACTGGCGAATGGAAAAATCAGGCTCGTGTTTCGTCGACCTCTTTAGCGTCGATCTACAGAGTGTGTAGAGGTTGGAGGTTGCGACCCCTGGGCCACGAGATGCAGAAGGACCTCGGGATCGGTGACGACGGCGAGCCGGTCGGCGTGGAGCGGACGGACGAAGCCCGTGTCGACGGCAAGGGCGACGAAGCGCAAGAGATCGTCGAAGTAGCCATCGACGTTGAGCATCCCGGTGGGCTTGTCGTGGATCCCGAGTTGGCGCCAGGTCACGATCTCCATGAATTCCTCAAGGGTGCCGAATCCTCCGGGCAGCATGATGAACGCGTCGGAGAGATGAGCCATCCGGGCCTTTCGTTCGTGCATGGAACCGACCACGTCGAGACGGGTCAGACCGGCATGGGCGATCTCGTGATCGACCAGGGTCTCGGTGATGACGCCGGTGACCTGCCCCCCTTCCCGTAGGGCAGCGTCCGCCAGCACCCCCATCAGGCCGACCGAGGCGCCGCCATAGACGAGTCCCAGGCCGTGACGGGCCATCAACGTGCCCAGCGCGGCGGCTGCGGCGGCGAACGAAGGTCGGTCGCCCGAACTCGACCCGCAGAAGACGCACACGCGCTTTAGCTCCGACATGCAGACAGTCTCAACGTCGCGTCCACCGCCGGCAACACGGGCAAGCGATGCCACCAAGTGTCAGGCCAGGCTCTCCTTGATCGGGAGCGAGGGGGTGGCCCGTTGCGGCTTCCGATGCCGTCGAACGATGGTCTCTGCGGCGTCGGAGTCATGAATCGACAGCGAGAATCCGATTGCGGCTACGGAAAAGACGGCCGCGGCCAAGAAGGCGAGGTGGTAGGCACGCATGTTCGGGTGGGTGATTCCGCCGGCGGCATGGGTGGAACCGATCCCTATGAGCACGGTGGAGAGGATGGCCACACCGACGGCGCTCCCGAGTTGACGCCCCGTGTTGAACAGGGTCGAGGCCCGGCCGGTTTCGGCGGGGGAGATCTGAGCGAACGAGGCGGCCTGATTGGGAACGAAGACATTGCCCATCATCATCCCCAACGTGAACATGACGACCCGGATCAGCCACAGGTTGGTGGTGACCGTGAGCTGGGTCAGGAGAAGCATGGTGCCCGTGAGGCCAACCAGACCCAAGGTGATGTGACGGCGGGGACCCAGTCTCGGATAGATGAGCCGACTGGCCAGTTGGGCACCGAACATCACCCCGAACGCCTCGGGGAAGGTCGAGAGGCCGGACTGCAGGGCACTGAGGCCTCGGGCGTCCTGGAAGTAGAGGGGAATGAGGTAGAGCGTGCCGAGAAAGGCCGCTCCGGCCAGGAACATGATCCCATTGGTCGATCGGAAGAGACGTCCGGACAGAAGGCGAAGATACACCAGGGGTTGGGTGGCGCGGAGCTCGACGAGGACGAACGCGCCGAGCAGAAGCACTCCGGCCAAGCAGGCCCCGAGCACACCTCGAGACGCCCAACCTTTGAGCGGACCTTCCGAGATGCCGTACATGAGCAGGCCGAGTCCCGCGCCTCCCAGGAGGAAGCCGGGGAGATCGAACGCACCGGCCGCGATCGGTGTCGATCGCTCGAGGCACAGGACACCCCACGTCACTGCGGCAATGCCAAGGGGCACGTTCACGAAGAACACCCACCGCCACGAGAGGTCGGTGACCAGGAGTCCGCCGAGGACCGGGCCGAGCGCGGGCGCCACCGTGGTCGGTACCGTGAGGATGCTCGACGCCCGAATCCGTTCGGCGGGCGGGAACACCCGGAAGAGCATGGCCATGCCCACCGGGGCCATCATCCCACCGCCGGCCCCTTGCACAACCCGGAATAGGACAAGCTGCGAGTAGCTCTGAGCCACCCCGCACAGAGCCGACGCGACGGTGAACACGATGATCGCGGTGATCAGAACCCGCTTGCCACCGAAGCGGTCGCCCAGCCACCCCGACGCGGGAATGAACACCGCCAGGCTCACCAGGTAGGCGATGACGATGCCGTCCACCGCGGTCGGCGCGAGGTGGAACTGGCGCCCGATGGTCGGCAGCGCGACGTTGACGATCGTGATGTCCATGATGTTCATGAACATCGCCGAGACGAACACCACGGCGACGGCGACCTTCTGGTTGAGACGGACTGCGGGCACGATCTTACGTTCCTGACTACGAGGGAGGCGAGCGTCGCACGGCGCACTGAGACACCGGTTGCGCAAACCCTGCCGACGAGGATCCTATTCGCTACACCGCAGGTATTGGGCGGGTCCCGACCGACTCTCGGGCCACGAATTCGGGGTCAGACGGCCGGATTTCGGGGTCAGGGGAACGGCCCACCTCGAGGAGCAGATCATGGGTGACGGAACGGGCCTCCCGGTAACGATCGACTCGTAGCACGGCGATGGCCGGGCGGTACGCCCTCGCCCAGTCCGAGTCCCCGAACGTGATGAAGGAGACATCCTCGGGCAGCGCCAGCCGCATGTCGGACATCGTCCCGAGGAGCTGGGGCGCCAGCCGGTGTGAAGCACAGATCACGGCGTGTCCGGGCCTGTCCTTGCCCACCCACCGGCCCAGTGCCTCCGCAGTCTCGTTGGTGGAGAACTCCATGGGGGTGAAGCAGTGCTGCACCTCCATGTCCCGCCGAGTCGCCGCGGCGATCACGGCCCGGCGCCGCAGTTCGACCCGCGTCGATGGCCCAGGTGGGTCGGGGAAGGGCGCCCGGCTGACGAAGAGCACGAGGCGGTGGCCGTTCCGGGCCAGGTCGTCCACCGCACGGCCAATAGCCCGATCTTCGCCGGATCCCTCGGCCTCGAGGTCCGACGGCGAATGGACCACGGCGATGTCCGGCTCCAGGACCGAGAGATTGCCCCGATCCTGCATCACTCCCACCACGATCACGCCGGCGACCCGCTGGTCCCCGAAGAGCTCGAGCTGGTGACGTTCGACCGCGGCGTCACGCTGGGCGTCGCCGACCACGACGGCGAAACCGCACGGTTGGGCGACGTGCTGCACGCCACGGATGAACGGGAGGATGACGGGGTTGGTCAGGTCCCGGACGAGGACCCCCAACGTCGTGCCCCGTTTGGTCCGTAGCCCCCGGGCCCTCGCATCGGGGCGGTACCCCAGCCGGTCGGCCGCGACGACAACCCGAGATCGGGCCGAGTCGCTGGCGTAGCCGGAATTGCTCAGGACGCGGGACACAGTGGCCGTGCTCAGGCCCGCCTCCTCGGCCACCCGCTTGATACCGACACGTCCTCGGGGCGGTGGTGCATGGTGGTTGGTCATGAGCTCCAGTTGGTATATGTAATCGATTACATATACCCTAGGCCGAAAGGGGAGCCGCGGCCTCGACTGTCCGGGGTAACGCGGTGCCGAGGGGGACGAGGTGATGGGGGCAACACAGGTAATCCGGGCAATGACACGGTCAATCCGGTCAATCCGCTCAATGAAGGGGGGCAGGCTCAGCGCCCTGTCGGCCCTACTCGGCGGACTGGTGCTGGTGGCGACGGTTGCCGGTCCGGCACCGGCGACGCTGGCCGCGGTCGGTCGGCTGACCGGACAGGCAGCGGCCTCTGACCCGACGGTATGGCTCTGCGGTCCGGGACAGGCCAACGACCCCTGCGCGGGAGATCTGACCGCGACGGCCGTCACGTCGAGTGGAGCGACCGCGACGATCCCCAACATGCCCGACCCCTCGTCGAAATTCGACTGCTTCTACGTCTACCCGACCACGTCGCCACAGCAGACGGCCAACGCCAACCTCGAGGTCCAGCCGGCGGAGATCACCGCCGCCGAGGAGCAGGCGGCGCAGTTCTCGCAGGTCTGCAGCGTGTGGGCGCCCGTGTACCGCCAGCGCACTGCCCTGGACCTCGGGAAGGGTCTCGGGAATGACCCCGCGGCCGATCAGGTGGCCTACGCCAGCCTCCTCTCGGGGTGGAAGGACTATCTGGCCCACGACAATCACGGCCGGCCTATCGTCTTCATCGGACACTCGCAGGGCGCGGCCATGCTGATCCGGCTACTCCGCCAACAGGTCGACCCAAATCCAACCCTGCGGCGCCAGATGGTGTCCGCCATCATCCTCGGTGGCAACGTGCAGGTGTCAACGGGAAGGACCACGGGCGGGAGCTTCAAGAACATCCCGACCTGTACCAGAGTCACCCAGGTCGGCTGCGTCATCGCCTACTCGTCCTTTCGGGCGCAACCACCGCCGAATTCCAACTTTGGCCGGCCCGGCCAAGGAGTGAGCCTGCAGTCAGGTCAGACGAAGTCGTCCGGCCAGCAGGTGGCATGCGTCAACCCGGCCAACTTGGGCCGGGGTACCGCGGCCCTGAGCCCGTACTTCTTGAGCGCGATGTCCAAGGTGCCGGGCGTGCCGATCTCCACACCATGGGTCTCGTATCCTGCTCTCTATACGGCGCAGTGCATGAGCAAGGGCGGAGCGACCTGGCTGCAGATCCGGGTGATCAGGTCGTCCGGCGATTCCCGTCCGATCGTCCAGTCGAACCTCGGGCCGGACTGGGGCCTCCACCTGGTCGACGTCAACCTGGCCCTGGGCAACCTCGTGCGCGACGTGAGGGCCCAGGAAGCGGCCTTTCCCTGAGGCGGCGTCTCCTTGCATTGGGACGAGCACAGTGTCGATCAGGGCCTGACGCTGGCGGGCGTGCACCGTAGACTCCCCTCGTGGTCAAAGTGGTGGCGGTCGCCAACCAAAAGGGAGGGGTGGCCAAGACGACGACGGTGCAGTGCCTGGGGGTCGCCTTGGCTGAACAGGGAAAACGCGTCCTCGTGGTCGACCTCGACCCCCAGGCCTGCCTCACCTTCTCTCTGGGCATCGATCCCGACGAACTCTCCGCCTCGCTGCATGACGTCCTGGTGCGCCGGGCGAAGTTGGCCGACGTCCGGCTCGATGTGGCCGGGGTGGATGGTCTGCGCGTGGTGCCTGCCACCATTGATCTCGCCGGCGCCGAGGTCCATCTGCTCAGCCGTACCGGACGAGAGCACGTGTTGGCCCGCGCCCTCGAACCCGTCCTCTGCGACCACGACGTGATTCTGATCGACTGCCCACCGTCACTCGGCGTGCTGACCATCAACGGCCTCACGGCCGCGGAGGCGGTGCTGGTGCCGCTGCAGTGTGAGGCCTTGAGCCATCGCGGCGTCGGTCAACTTCTCGAGACCATCGACGACGTGCGCCAGTTCGCCAACGAGAACGTGAGGGTCATGGGGGTCATCGCCACCATGTACGACGGGCGCACCACGCATGCCCGCAAGGTGTTGGCCGAGGTGGAAGAGCGATACGGGCTCCCGGTCTTCGATCCGCCGGTGCCCAAGTCGGTGCGGTTTGCCGAGGCCCCCGGACTCGGCCGATCGGTGTTGCAGCACGCACCGAATTCTCGGGGGGCGACGGCCTACCGCGACCTGGCCCTGCAGGTCTCTGCGGCCATGAAGGTGATGTGAGCGGTGGCGGAGACCGAGGGCGGCCGGACCTCAGACCCTTTGGGGAAGCGAGCGTTGTTCTGGGTGCCGTCGGCCACCAACGCCACCGGCCAGGAGACCGATGAGGCGGCCGCCACGCCCACCGCCCTGCCCGTCGGAAAGCGCGCGTTGTACTCGGGAGCCCGACCCGAGTCCGACAGCATCCGCGCCACCTCGGACAACCCGTTGGCGGATCGGGGAGCCTTCACCGTGGCGTGCGAGCGGTGTGGCCAGGTCTCGAACATCGGCTTGCTCGACCTGCTCATCTATCAGTTCCCGATCGGAGTGTGGATCCCTCGTGGCCGATTCGACCGTCGCATGACGTGTCCTTCGTGCCGTCGGCGGGCCTGGTGCAGCGTCTCGCTGCGGCACGCCTGACGGGTCTGCAGACCCGACGGCAGCCGTCGGGTACCGGGTTCCGAGGGCCTATTCGGCCACGTAGAAGCGCGCCGGGACGGCGTTTTCGCGCCTGACCCGGCGGCCGCGCTCGAGCAGCACCAGGTGGGCCAGGGTCTCACCGTTGGCCGCCCGTTGCATATAGTCGGGAATGTTCTCCCACGGGCGCGACCATGTCAGCTCCAAGGTGGTGTCCCAGCAGGAGATGCCGGGCCGCCGTTCCAGGATCTTCTCGATCTCGCTCAGGCGGTCGGCATGGTGGGCCTCGAGGACATCGAGCCGGTCGTCAAGCCCCGAGAACCGGTACTCGTGCGCCGGGAGGACCTCGTCAGGATGCAACGCCCGGACCTTGGCCAGTGATTCGAGGTAGTCGCCCAGTGGGTTGGCGAACTGCTGGGAGTGGAACGAGATGTTGGGAGTGATGCGGGGAAGGACGTGGTCCCCCGACAGCAGGAGCTTGTGACGATCCGAATGCAGGCAGATGTGGCCGGGCGAGTGACCCGGGGTCCACACGGCGCGGAAGTCCCAGCCCGGCAGGTCGAGCATCTGGTGATCCTCGATGAGCTGGTCCGGCAGGGCCACGTCGAGGGTGGACTTGATCTCCATCGAGGCCATGTTCAAGTCGGGCAATTTGTCGTCGGGTACACCCGACATCTCGAGGAGCTCCCGCATGCGTTCGATGAGTCCGTCGGTGTCGTGGTAGCGGGAATCGAGCAGCTTGGCGTCGGCCGGATGCAGGCCGACCCAGGCTCCCGATGCGGCGCGCACGCGGCCGGCCAGCCCGTAGTGGTCGGGATGGAGGTGGGTGACCACCACCGCCCGCACGTCGCCGATGCTGCCACCGGCTTCGATCAGTCCCGCGTTGAGGGCTTCCCAGGAATCGTCGGTTGGCCACCCGGCATCGACCAGCGCCACGCCGCTGTCGAGCTCGAGGGCATAGACCAGGACGTAACGGAGCGGGTTGTTCGGGATCGGCACGGGGATCGACCAGATACCGGGCCGCACGTTCTCGACCGGGGGGAGCACGTCCCGATCCCACGCGTCCTTCTGCTCCACTCCCGTTATGGTGAACACGGATGGCACGGTATCGGATCTGACGCGCTCGGATGTAGTCGGACCTCAGGTCATCGATAGCTATCGGGTTCGGGCGCGAAGTTGGAAGTGGGACGCGCAGTGGTCGCCCAACCACGGGTGCGGGACGATTGTCGTCTGGGGGAAGGGCGCGGTTGGTTTCTTCAGCGGCAATGCCCAGCGCGGCTGACCGCTACGAGTACCAACCCAAGACGTCGACCACGACGTCGACACTGCCGGTGTTGTTGTAGATGGAGATCTTTCCGACCGAAGAGAGGGTGGCCACGGTGAGGTTGCCCTTGACGTCGCCGGCGGCCGGGTTGAGATCTGAGGCCACGGGACGAGTGGAGCCAGGGAACACGGTGAGGAAGGTGCCCTTGATCGGGGCAACGGCGGTCAAGTTGACCACTACGGCCTTGGCACCGGAAGGAACACCGGCCAGGCCGCTGACTTGGAGGGTATCGGTGCCGGCCGGGCCCAAAGTCTCGTTGTCGCACTGGTTGGCCGGGCCGGTCAGGCCCGAAGGGTTGCCCGCCCTGGTGTCACAGATGCGGACCGGGGCCGACTCGGCACTGAACTGGGCGCCCGGGCCAACCGGCACGCCCGTGCCCGCCGCCGAGTAGTAGCCGCTGACGTCGACGACCACATCGGCCGCGGACTTCGAATAGACGGCAATCTGGCCCGCCGTGGCCCCGGTGGTCGAGAGCGGCACGATGACCCGGTTGCCGGTGACCTGGCCCGCGGCGTAGTTCACGTTGGCCGTGTTGGGCTGGGTCGCCCCTTCGGGAAAGACGCTGAGGTAGCCACTGGCGGCGGGGTTGACCACCGTCACGTTGAGCACGGCCGCAGTGGCGCCTTGGGGAATCGAATTATTGGTGGCCACCTGGACGCTGTGGGTCGCTCCGGCGGCCAACCTGGTCCCGGCGTTGGCCACCCCGTTGCACTGGGCGTCACCGCCAACCAGGCCCGAGGGGTTGGCCGCCCTGGTGTCACAGAGCCGGGCCGGCGAGGCCAGTGGCATATAGAGCCCGGCCCCCGATCCCCCGGCCGCGGTCGGGGCCACATAGCCCTCCAGGTCGACCACGACGTCTGTTTTGGCTTGCGAGTAGATCGAGATCTGGCCGCCTGACCCGGTCCCCACCTCGACCAGGTTGGGCACCACTTCCCCGGCGCCATAGTTGAGGTTCGAGGCCAGGGGTCGGAAGGCCCCGGTCGGGTACGCCGTCAAGAACCCCGGGCCGCTGGGGGAGACCGCGGTGACGTTGAGGACCACGGCCGAGGCGTCGGCGGGGATGCCGAAGGACCCGGCCACGTTGAGGGTCAAGGTGCCCCCGGCCGCGATGGTGGTCCCCGAGTTGAAGGTGCCGTTGCACTGGGCGGCGGGGCCGCGGAGTCCAGACAGGTTGCCCGCCCTGGTGTCACAGATGCGGACCGGCGCCAGGGGGGAGTAGGGGCCAGGAGCCACGAAGGTGTATTTGTCGGTGTTCGAGGTGACCGACGTGCCCAGGGGCGTGGTGACCGAGATGTCATCGGCGCCGGCACCCTCGGCTGGGGAGACGGCCGTGATCGAGGTGGAGGAATTCAAGGTAAAGCCCATCGCAGGCGCAGCACCGAAATCGACTCTGGTGGCTCCGGTGAAATTGGTCCCAGTCACTGTGACCTGGGTACCGCCTGAGGTCGTACCAACCGATGGTGAAATCGAGGTAATTGTCGGGTCGTAGTTCAATTGTACGAATCGTGGTTGATATTCATGTACATCCTGTTCCAGCGCGGGGAGGGAGGCAGTCGTGTCTACGGAGTAGGAGATGACGAGACCACCGGTGCCCGAGATGTCGGGATGGAAATTCGGGGTGTAGGCAATCTCGTTGGGGGCGTACTGTGCGATCTCAGGGACGGTGTACACCGGAGTTTGGCCACTCCACGGACCTTGCGGCGAGCAGGCATATGAAACGTCGAGGGTCGTGGGTGCGGATCCACCACCGGCGGTCTGCACTGACTCGTATCCGGTCCCGCCCTGTTGAGCAGTCACACCGGTGAACAAATTGCTATTGGCCGTCACCACAGCGTTGGCTTCCCCGCTGACCCAGGTCGTGCCGTTCCAGTACTGCCAATCACCAACCGTCGCCGTGTCGTTCAGGGGTACCCGGGCCACCTCCATCCATCCCGCGTTGGTCACATGGTTCTCGTCAATGCCATAGACGTAGGTATATGTTCCATCATGGGTCATGGCATTTCCCCATTGGGTCGTCGGCACGGTGGAGTCGTCAATGAGCGACTGAAATTGCGGAAGTCCGCTCGTCGGAAGTGAGAAGACGGCTATGGCAGAACGGCCGCTGAAGGTGAGGGCACCCGGTTGTATTCTGTACTCGTTCACGAAGACGAGCTGCTGGCCATTCTCAACGTCGGTGGCGCCGAGTTCCCAGAGATACGTGAAGCCCCCCGCCGTATTGGTGTCGGGGATCAACGTTGAAGGAGCGGCGGAAGTCCCGGCGAAATCGGTGCTCAGAGTGGAGAGGTCACCGACGAGTTGGCTGTTGCGGATGAATCCTTTGAGCGGGAGGTTCACCTGGCCATTTGCCTGCGCGGTGCCGAGCAGGGTGTCGTTGAAGTCGAAGGCCTCCTGTCCGTTCGGCAGCTTGGTCGAGTACGCCATGTCGCCGCCGAGCCAGCCCGGACCCAATTGGTTGGAGAAGACACCGTCGAGAGAAGTGTCCGCCGTCGCAGCAGGCGTCGTGCTCGGTGCGCAGGTGCTGGCCAGATTCGCAGTTGGCATCACTCGCCTCGGAGTCGAGGCCGCAGCGTGGTGTCGGGTGCCGATCAAGGCCACACCGAAGAACAAACAGAGCACAGCCAGAAGCGCCACAGAACGAGATGTGCGTGCCCGAGTGGGCGGGACCAGTCCCTCGACGTCTCCCCGACGACCGGTGGGTCTCATGGCCATGTAGTCGCCACGATCCACCCCCATGGCTTCAGATGTGACTAGCTCTGTCAAAGCTACAACGTCCGACGGGGTGGACTGAACATGACTGCAGTGTCCGCCACCAGGGTGGTCAGCCGACCAGAGTCGCGGCGAGGGTCAGCCACCGGTGCTGGTGATGTGCGCATGGAGAGTGCAGCAGGTGCCGCCGCGAGTCACGGGGAAGATGATCCGTCGGGATGCGGGGATTTGAACCCCGGACCTCCTGCTCCCAAAGCAGGCGCGCTGCCAAGCTGCGCCACATCCCGTGGCTGGTCAGCGTACTTCAGGCCCGCCGGACGACGAGCAGCTGCCACTCGTTCGGGACACCTTTCAACTGGTGCCGGCCCCGGTCGTCGAAGACGATGCCGGATCCGACGACCAGATCGCGCACGGTTCCGGTGGTCAGGACCTCACCCGGTCCGGCCAGTGCGTTGACCCGCGAGGCGATGTGCACGGCGAGGCCGCCGATGTCGTCGCCCCGCAGCTCGATCTCGCCGGCGTGGAGCCCGGCGCGGATCTCGAGGCCGTAGTCCCGGGCCGTCTGCACCATGGCCACGGCACAGCGAACGCCCTGCGCCGGACCGGCGAAGCGGGCCAGGGTCCCGTCCCCGGTGTTCTTGACGTGGACGCCGTCGTGGCGGTCGAGGAGTCGCGCCACGTTGACGTCGTACTCGTCGAGCACGGCCCGCCACCGGCGGTCCCCGGCCGCGGCGGCGCGGGTGGTCGAGTCGACGATGTCGGTGAAGAGGACGGTGGCCAGGGCCCGCTCGGCCGCGTGGGCACTGCGGGCACCCGTGAGGAACTCCTCGATCTCGTCCACGATGGAGTCGAACTCGCCCGCCCAGAGCAGCATGTCGACGCCGGGCACTTCGAGGAGGCGGGCGTCGGGAATGTGGCGGCTCAGGTAGCGGCCGTGCTCCACCAGGTTGGCGAAGGCGTCGGACCGTGCGACGACCAGGGTCGGGCACGCGATCTCGGGGAGCTCGGCGCGCAGGTCGGCCGTGAAAGTGACCAGGTTGAAGGCGATGGCCGTGGCCGGGCTCGCACCGCGGCGGGCGGCCCGGCCCCACCACTCCCGGAAGCCGACCCGATGAGCCAGGCTGGGCACGAAGATGGCGATGTCCTGGGGAATCTCGGGATCGCCCGGATGCGTCTCGATGTTCGTGGAGACGGCGGCCCTGAGGTCCTCGGGGACCCCGAATCCGTAATCCTCGTCCCATCCCACTCGAGCCGTCCCGTTGATGAGCACGAGGGACGTGACCCGGTCGGGGTGGTGCGCGCTCAGCCACATGGCGGCCATCGACCCGCCGTTGGGCCCGATCACCGCGGCGCGCTCGCACCCGGCATGGTCCAGGACGGCCAGGGCGTCCGCGGCCCAGGACGCGACCGAAGGGGCGCTGCCGGCCGGCAGGGGATCGGAGAGGCCGAGGCCCAGCGCGTCGAATCGGATGAGGCGGCAGAACGAGGACAGCCGCTCCTCGCAACGCATCCAGTTCGGCTCGTCGAAGGTCTCGTCGATGGAGATCATCAGCCCGTTGTTGAACTCGAGCACGTCGATGGGGCCCGATCCCCAGACCTGGTACCCGATGTGGTTGCCGTCCCGCAGGGCGTAGTTGGTCTCAGGTTGGGGCATGGCGGTGGCGGAGAGGCCGGTTCAGCGACTGCCTCGCACCAATCGTCCGGGAAGCTCCCCGGTGGCTTCGCCGCCCTCGAAGGTGACGGTGCCCTTCTTGACGGTGGCGACGTAGCCCTCGGCCCGCTGCAACAGGCGGCTGCCGCCGGCCGGGAGGTCGGCCCGGACGAAGGGACCACCCAGGGCCAGGGCGTCGTAGTCGATGAGGTTGAGATCGCCCAGCGCGCCCGTCTCCACGGTGCCGCGGTCGGTCATGCCGTAGAGGCGGGCGGTGTCGTGCGTCTGCTTCTTGACGATGTAGGGCAACGGCAGGGTCTCGCCCCGGCTGCGATCGCGGGTCCAGTGGGTCAGCATGAACGTGGGCATGGAGGCATCGCAGATGGTCCCGGTGTGGGCGCCGCCGTCGGAGAGCCCGAGCGCCCCCTGCGGGTGCAGCAGCATGTTGCGCACGTGGTCGAGATCGCCGGTGGCGTAGTTGAGGATGGGGATGTAGAGCAGCCCCTGGCCGTCGTTCTCGGCCATGACGTCGTAGGCCACTTCGAGCGGGGTGCGCCCCGACGACGCGGCCAGGCCGGCCAGTGAGCGGTCCGGTCCGGGCTCGTAGTCGGGAGGGTCGCCCAGCACGAAGGTGCGACGGTAGGCCCGCTCCATCTCCTCGGCCTCGGCCACCGACGAGGGCTCCCAGCCGGTGATACGCCGGCGCACCTCGGGATCGGCCAGTGCGGTCGAGAATTCCGCCGGTGAGAGGCCCCGGGACACGAGCTCCCGGTACGCCGGCATCTTGTCGAAGAGGCAGAGGGTGGTGCGGTGGCCGGACAGGATGCCCGTCGGCCGCCCGGCCACCTGGGGGTGCAGGCGCGCCCCTTCGCCGCAGGCCTCGAGCGACGCCGCCAGCTGGTCCCGCCAGAGCTCCGGCTCATCGTCGACCTGGAGGAGCACGTAGGTGACGGGGCGGTCGATCTTGGCCGACAGGCGGCGCATCCAGTCGACCTCCTTGACCGCATCGAGCAGCAGCTCACCGGCCGAGCCGACGGGAGCCAACTCGAAGACGCCGGTGCCGGCCTCGGCCAGGGCGCTGCCGATCCCGAAGAGCTCGTCCTCGGCGGCGTAGGTCCCGGGCACCGGTTCGCCGTCGATGGCCCGGTGGCCGATGGTGCGCGAGGTCGAGAAGCCCAGCGCCCCGGCCCGGATGGCCTCGAGCACGATCGCCCGCATGGCCTCGATCTCCTGCGGGCCGGCCGGCTCGTTGCGGGCGCCCCGCTCGCCCATCACGTAGGCCCGGACGGCCCCGTGGGGGACCTGGGTCCCCACGTCGACGGTCCAGCTCCTCCGGTCGAGGGCATCGAGGTACTCGGGGAAGGTCTCCCATTCCCAGTTGATCCCCTCACTGAGGGCGGCACCGGGAATGTCCTCGACGCCCTCCATGAGCCCGATGAGCCAGTCGTGGCGGTCGGGCCGGGCCGGCGCAAAGCCGACACCGCAATTGCCCATGACCAGCGTGGTGACGCCGTGCCACGAGGAAGGGGCCAGCTCGGAGTCCCAGGTGGCCTGCCCGTCGTAGTGGGTGTGGATGTCGACCCAGCCGGGAGTGACCAGCAGGCCATCGGCCTCGATGGTCCGGGTGGCGTTCCCGTCCACCTCGCCGACGGCGGTGATCAGGCCGTCATCGATGGCCACGTCGGCGGTCCGCGCCGCAGCGCCGGTGCCGTCGACCAGCGTCCCACCCCGGACGATCAGTTCGTGCATGTACCGATAGTGGCACGTCCGCACCGCGACGTGCCGATCGGATTCAGTCCTTCTTCTTGCCCAGGATGCGGTTCATTTTGGTACCGCAGACGGGGCAGAGCCCCTGGGCGGCCCGACGGCCGTTCGCCAGTTCCACTTCCTGCCCGTCGAATTCGCGCTTCTCACGGCACTTCACGCAGTAGCCCTCGTAGTTCGCCATCACAACTCCTCTTTTCGGTGAGCCCCCGGATGGTCGGGCCCATCGTGGGGACCGATTGGCTGAAAAGGTAGCGGCGGGCATGGGTGAAGGGGGGGATGCTCAGGCTGGATCGGGTAGGGGGCCGCTACGATCGGACCCGTGCCCGAGGCCGGAATGACGCCTGAAGTGGGATGGGCCGAGCTGGGCCGGTCCGCCCGGGCGGGATTGGCGGAGACCTGGTCCTCCCTGGCCGGGGTCGGCCGGGACCTCACTCCCGAGGAGTGGGCACGACCCACGGCCTGCCCGGGTTGGAGCGTCAAGGACCAGTTCTCCCACCTGATCGGGATCGAGCGCCTGCTGCTGGGCGAGGCGGCGCCCACCTGGGACGAGCCGCTGGGCGACCACGTCAGGAACGACTTCGCTGTCACGAACGAGCCCTGGGTCGCCGTGCGCCGCACCCGGCCCGGGGGGTCCGTGCGGGACGAGTTCGCCCAGGTGACGTCCCGACGACTGGCCGCGCTCGACGGGCTCTCGGCCGAGGAGTGGTCCAAGGTGGGCTTCAGCCCCATCGGTGAGGTGCCCTATGCCCGCTTCATGGTCACGCGGGTCTTCGACAGCTGGGTCCACGAGCAGGACGTGCGCCGGGCCACCGGGCACCCCGGGGGCAGCGGCGGATTGTCCTCGTCGATCGCGCTCGACCAGGTGCAATCGGCCATGGGCTTCGTGGTGGGCAAGAAGGCGGCGCCTCCCGAGGGCAGCGTCGTCCGCTTCTCGGTGACCGGGCCCCCCGGCGACGCCCGCCGGTTCGCCCTCGGGGTCCGAGGCGGCCGGGCCGGGCCGGTGGCCGAGGACGTGGCGCCCACCGTCGACCTGACCCTCACGAGTATCGATTTCATGCGATTGGGCTGTGGTCGGGTCACGGCGGAGGAGGTGGAGTCCGCCGGTGGGGTCGGCGTGGCCGGGGACTCGGCCCTGGCCCAATTGATCCTCACCTCCATGAGCTTCACCTTCTGAAGGGGAGCCGGCGCGGGCCAAACGGAGCCGGCAGGGTGAAGGGGAGCCGGCGTGCCGCCGGCCCGGTGCGGGGGCGGCCGGAGCCGACCAGTAGAGTGTGCTGCTCGTGATGCGTGCCACTACTGAACCCCTGGAGGGAAACCTCGTTCGCCTGAGCGTGGAGATCGACGAACCGGAGTTCGAGAGCGCACTGGGCGACGTCGTCAAGTCGCTGGCCAAGGAGATGCGAGTGCCCGGCTTCCGGCCCGGTAAGGTGCCCCGCAAGGTGCTCGAAGCCCGTATGGGTGGGGCCGGCGCGCTGCGGTCCGAGGCCCTCCGCGAGTCACTGCCCGACTTCTACGCCCGGGCCGTGGTCGACACCGACGTCGACCCCATCGCCCCGCCGGAGATCGACATCACGGGCGGGGAGCGGGGTGGTGCGGTCAGCTTCGACGCCGTGGTCCAGGTGCGGCCACTGGTGACCATCCCCGGCTACGACGGGTTGCAGGTGACCCTGCCCGGGTTGCGGGTCAGCGACGAGGACGTCGATCGCCAAGTCGACCGGCTGCGGGAGAACGACGCCGAGCTCGAGCTGGTCGGTCGTCCGGCCCAGGACGGGGACCTCACCAGCATCGACCTCCACGGCAACGATGCCGGCGGGGCCGAGGTGGTGGGCGTGGACGACTACCTCTACGAGGTGGGCAGCGCCACCATCACCCCCGAGCTCGACGACCAGGTCCGGGGGGCCAAGGCGGGTGACATCCTGGCCTTCACCGCGCTGGCCCCGGGCACCGAGGACACCATCTCGTTCCGCGTCCTGGTCAAGGAGGTCAAGGTCAAGAAGCTGCCCGAGGCCACCGACGAGTGGGCGGCCGAGAGCTCGGAATTCGAGACGGTGGCCGAGCTGCGCGCCGACATCTCCCAGCGGATCTCCCGGGTCAAGTTGCTGCAGACCCAGATGGCCTCGAGGGAGAACACCATCGCGGCGTTGGCCGACCTGGTGTCCGACACCGATGTGCCCGAGGTGCTGGTCGACGCCGAGGTGAACGAGCGTTTGCACGACCTGCAGCACCGGTTGGAGGCCCAGAACATCAGCGTGTCCGACTATCTGGCGGCCACCGGCAGCGGCCCCGACGACCTGCTGGGCACGGTGCGCACCGAGTCGCAGCGGGCGGTCAAGGCCGACCTGGGCCTGCGGGCCCTGGCCGAGGCCCAGGAGATCGTCGTGAGCGACGAGGACCTCGACGCCGAGATGGTCACCATGGCCGAGCGGATGGAGACCACGCCCACCGTGCTCCGCCGGCAGCTCGACACGGCCGGCCGGACCGGCGCGGTACGCTCGGAGCTACGCAAGGCCAAGGCCCTGCAGTGGTTGCTGGAGCACGTGGAGCTCTTCGACGAAGAGGGCAACCCGATCTCTCGGGATGACCTGAAAGTGGATGCGGCGGAGGAGAGCGAAGTGGATGCGGCAGAGGAGAGCGAGTGATGATGGAGAGTGCGGATGACCGGAACCGGGCGTACAACTACGTTCCCAACCCGACCATCTACGAGTCGAACAACCGCGGTGAGCGGGGCTACGACATGTACTCCCGGCTGTTGGCCGAGCGGATCATCTTCCTCGGCACGCCGGTGGACGACACCGTGGCCAACCTCATCTGCGCCCAGATGCTCTACCTCGAGTCCGATGATCCCGACAAGGACATCCACCTCTACATCAACTCTCCCGGTGGGGAGATCACGGCGCTCTTCGCCATCTACGACACCATGAAGTTCATCAAGCCCGACGTCTCGACGTTCTGCTTCGGCCAGGCCGCCTCCGCGGCCGCGGTGCTGCTGGCCGCCGGGAGCCACGGCAAGCGCTTCGCCCTGCAGCACGCCCGCATCCTGATGCACCAACCGTGGGGCGGCGTGGAAGGCCAGGCGAGTGACATCGAGCTGCAGGCCAAGGAGATCCTGCGCATGCGCGATCTGCTCACCCGGATGTTGGCCGAGGACACCGGCCAGACCCACGAGAAGGTGGCCAAGGACACCGACCGGGACTTCATCATGACGGCGGAGGAGGCGGCGACCTACGGTGTGATCGACGAGGTCATCACCGCCCGTTCCATGGCGCCGCTCGAGGCCATCGGCGCCGCGTAGGCCGCTGAGCGCACAACGGCGAGATCGAACGGACGAGGAGAGGGGCTGGGGTGGCGAAGTTCGGTGAGGGCGGGGATCTGGTCAAGTGCAGCTTCTGTGGCAAGACCCAGAAGCAAGTCAAGAAGCTGATCGCCGGGCCGGGCGTCTACATCTGCGACGAATGCATCGACCTCTGCAACGACATCATCGCCGAGGAGCGTGACGAGACCACCGAGCTGAGCTTCGAGGATCTCCCCAAGCCCAAGGAGATCTTCACCTTCCTCAACGACTACGTGGTCGGCCAGGAGTACGCCAAGAAGATCCTGTCGGTGGCCGTCTACAACCACTACAAGCGGGTGCAGGCCGGCCCGACCCAGGACGACGGCGTCGAGTTGGCCAAGTCGAACATCCTGCTGCTCGGTCCCACCGGCTGTGGCAAGACCCTGCTGGCCCAGACCCTGGCGCGCATGCTCAACGTGCCCTTCGCCATCGCCGACGCCACGGCCCTGACCGAGGCGGGCTATGTGGGCGAGGACGTCGAGAACATCTTGCTGAAGCTGATCCAGGCGGCCGACTACGACGTGAAGCGGGCCGAGACGGGCATCATCTACATCGACGAGATCGACAAGATCGCCCGCAAGAGCGAGAACCCGTCCATCACCCGCGACGTGTCGGGCGAGGGCGTGCAGCAGGCCCTCCTGAAGATCCTCGAGGGCACGACAGCATCGGTGCCCCCGCAAGGCGGGCGGAAGCACCCCCACCAGGAATTCATCCAGATCGACACCACCAACATCCTGTTCATCTGCGGCGGGGCCTTCGCCGGCCTGGACAAGCTGATCGAAGGGCGGATCGGCAAACGGGGCATCGGCTTCCGGGCCGAGGTGCACCAGCGCGAGCGCGACAACGGGGAGATCCTGCGGCACGTCCTGCCCGAGGACCTGATCAAGTTCGGGTTGATCCCCGAATTCATCGGCCGCTTGCCGGTGGTCAGTGCGGTGGCTCCTCTCTTCAAGGACGCCCTGGTGCAGATTCTGATCGAGCCCAAGAACGCCCTGACCCGTCAGTACGAGCGGGTCTTCGCGCTGGACAACGTCGAGTTGGAGTTCACTCCCGACGCGCTCGAGGCGGTGGCCGAACAGGCCCTGCTCCGCGGCACGGGTGCCCGGGGCCTGCGGGCCATCCTCGAAGAGGTGTTGTTGGAAGTGATGTACGACCTGCCCAGTCGTTCCGACGTGCAGAAGTGCGTGGTCGACCGGGCCGTGGTGCTGGACCGGGTGGCCCCCACCCTGGTCCCGGTCGGGGGCACTCCCGCCAAGTCGCGCTCACGACGCGCCGCTTCCTGACCTCTGACCTGACCAACCAAGAACGCGTGGCACGGCCCGAGGTGACATCGCCCACCGCCTTCTCCGACCTCCCCGGTGCCCTGGCCTGGCTCGACGGTCACATCGATTTCGAATCGAGCATGCCCAGCCGCCGCGCCCTGCCCACCCTGGACCGCATGCGCGCCCTGATGGCGCTGCTGGGCGACCCGCAGGAGTCGATCCCCACGGTGCACGTGACGGGGACCAACGGCAAGGGCTCGACGTCGGCCATGGTGACGGCGCTGCTCATGGCCCAGGGCCTCAGTGTGGGGACCTTCACCAGTCCCAACCTGCACACGGTGTCCGAGCGCCTGGCCCGCAACGCCGAGCCCATTGACGACGAGTCGTTCGTCGGCGTGCTGGCCGAGTTGGCTGCGCTCGAGCACATGGTGGGCGACCGGCCCACCCGCTTCGAGCTCCTCACCGCGGCCGCCCTGTCGTGGTTCGCCACCGAAGCGGTCGACGTCATGGTGATCGAGGTGGGCCTGGGTGGTACGTGGGACTGCACCAACGTGGTGCACGGGGACGTGGCCACCCTGACCAACTTCAGCTACGACCACACCGACGTCCTCGGGCCCACCCTGGAGGGCATCGCCGAGGACAAGTCCGGGATCATCGAGTCCAAGAGCCACGTCGTGGTGGGCGAGGTGGCCCCCGAGCTCCTTGCCCTGGTGCAAGCGCAGGCGGACAGGGTCGGTGCGGCGTCGCTGTGGGTGGCCGGTCGGGACTACGGCTGTGAGTCCAACGACGTGGCCGTGGGCGGCCGGCAGGTCACCCTCTTCACGCCCGGAGGTCGCTATCCCGACGTCCTGGTGCCGCTCCACGGCGCGCACCAGGGACGGAACGCCGCCTGCGCGCTGGCCACGGCCGAGGCCTTCTTCTCCCGCCCGCTACATCCGGACGTGGTCGATGCCGCCTTCGCGTCCGTGCGGGTACCCGGGCGGCTCGAGGTCCTGGGACGCCACCCCCTCCTCCTGGTCGATGGTGCGCACAACGTGGCGGGCATGACCGCACTCGGCCACTCCCTCTCCGAGGAGTTCTCGCTCTACGGGGACACGGTGGCGGTCGTGGGCATGCTCTCGGGGCGCGATCCCACCGCCATGCTGGCGCCACTGGTCCCGGCCGGGGTGTCGACCATCGTGGCGTGCGAGCCGAACTCCCCGCGGGCCATCCCCGCCTCGGACGTGGCCGACGCGGCATCCTCGCTCGGACTGGCCGCCCAGGTCGAGGCCAGCGTGCCGGCGGCTTTGTCGTTGGCGCGGAGCATGGTGGACGCGGACGGATCGGTGGTGGTGGCGGGATCGCTCTACGTGGTCGGCGACGCCCGGGCCGAGATCCTGTCCGAGGCCGTGCGTTGGGAGGACGCCGGGAGTTGAGTGTGCGGCGCAGCCTGCTAGCGTCCTCCGCTCGTGGATCGCACCCTGGTAATCGTCAAGCCGGACGGCGTCGAGCGCGGGCTGGTGGGAGAGATCGTCGGCCGCCTGGAACGCAAAGGCCTCCGCCTGGTGGCGGCCGAACTGCGGGTCATCTCGGCCGAGCTGGCCCAGACCCACTATGCCGAGCACGCCGAACGCCCCTTCTTCGGTGACCTGGTGGCGTTCATCTCGCGTTCGCCCTCCCTGCTCATGGTCATCGAAGGGCCGCAGGACACCTTCGCCGTGGTCCGCACCCTGATGGGGGTCACCAATCCGGCCGAGGCGGCGCCGGGGACCATCCGGGGCGATCTGGGGCTCCTGACCACCGAGAATCTGGTGCACGGGTCTGATTCGCCCCAGTCGGCGGCCCGGGAGATCGCGCTCTTCTTCCCCACGCTCTCGCATTCGTAAACCCCTGTTGAGCGGGGTCGGACGCGGTGTCCGCCTTGTGGTGGTCGGTTGCGTCCCGTAGCCTGTCGGGTCATTCACAGGCACCGGTCCCCGTCCGGTGCTCGTCCCGCATCCACCGGGAGAAAGCCTTCATGCCCGACAACCGCCTTTCGCTTCTGGGTCGAGACATGGCCGTCGACCTGGGTACAGCCAACACGCTGGTCTACGTGCGCGGACGGGGCATCGTCCTGAACGAGCCCTCTGTGGTGGCCGTCGACGTCAAGGACGGGCGGCCGTTGGCGGTCGGGGCCGAGGCCAAGCGGATGATCGGCCGTACGCCGTCGAACATCCAGGCCATCCGGCCCCTCAAGGACGGCGTGATCGCCGACTTCGAGATCTGCGAGAAGATGTTGCGCTACTTCATCCATCGCGTGCACCAGCGCCGGTTCGCCAAGCCGCGCATGGTCATCTGCGTGCCGTCGGGCATCACCGGGGTGGAGCGGCGAGCGGTGATGGAAGCGGCCGAGTACGCCGGGGCGCGGCGGGCCTACATCATCGAGGAGCCCATGGCCGCGGCCATCGGCGCCGGCCTCCCGGTGCACGAGCCCACGGGCAACATGGTCGTGGACATCGGCGGCGGCACCACCGAAGTCGCGGTCATCTCCCTGGGCGGCATCGTGACCAGCCAGTCGGTCCGCATCGGCGGTGACGAGTTGGACGAGGCGATCGTCTCCTTCGTCAAGAAGGAGTTCAGCCTGGCTCTCGGTGAGCGCACGGCCGAAGAGATCAAGATCACCCTCGGTTCGGCCTACGCGCTGGAGCAGGAACTGCACGCCGAGATCCGTGGTCGCGACCTGGTGAGCGGCCTGCCCAAGACGATCGTGGTCTCCACCGAGGAGATCCGGCGGGCCATCGAGGAGCCGGTCTCGGCCGTCATCGACGCCATCAAGGTGACCCTCGACCGCACGCCGCCGGAGTTGGCGGCGGACATCATGGAGCAGGGGATCGTGGTCACCGGCGGGGGAGCCCTCCTGCACGGGCTGCAGGCTCGCCTCCAGCACGAGACGGGGATGCCCATCGTCATCGCCCACGACCCGCTCAATTGCGTGGCCATCGGCAGCGGGCAGTGCCTGGAAGAGTTCGAAGCGCTCAAGCGGGTGCTGATCACGACGTCCACCCGCTGACGCTTCGTCCGGTCAGCCCTGGGTGCCGAGGTCCCGGCGGTCGCGCCGTACGTTGACGGTGATCGTGTTGGTGGTGGCCTCTCTGACCATCGTCTCCCTCGATCTCAACGGCCGCACCCACAGCCTCACCTCGGGAGTCAAGTCCGTGGCCACGACGGTCTTCTCGCCCATCCGCGGCGCGGTGGTCGATCTCCTGAGCCCGATCGGCAATTTCTTCGCCGGCGCGCTGCACTACGGGTCACTGCAGTCGGAGAACGAGAAGCTCCAGGCCACCGTGGGCCAGCTCCGGGCCGAACAGACCGAGAAGGCCTTCGAGAACACCCAGCTGCAGGAGCTCATGAAGCTGGAGAACCTCCCGTTCCTGCCGTCGCTGCCCACCGTCACCGCGCAGACCGTGAACCAGAACAGCTCGAACTTCACCACCACCCTCACCATCGACAAGGGGCGCGACAGCGGCGTGCTCGTCGGCATGCCGGTGGTGGCCGCCGGCGGGCTGGTGGGGCAGGTCATCCAGTCCTTCCACAGTTCCTCGGTCGTCCAGCTGGTCACCGACGGCCAGTCCAAGGTGGGCGTCACCCTGGGCGCGGGGGCGAACGCGACGACCGGCACGGTCGACGGCCAGGGTCCCGAGAAGAGCATGACGCTCGACCTGGTGCCTCCCCTCTGGCCCGTGCACAAGGGGGAGACGGTGTACACCAGCTCGCTCGATGCCGCCGCCTACCCGGCGGGCATCCCCGTGGCCACCATCACCTCGTTCCGCAACACGCCCGGGGCCATTCAGGAGACGATCACCGTGTCGCCCGAGGCGGACCTGAGCCGGCCGTTGGCCTACGTCGACGTGGTGCTCTGGGAGCCGCCGCCGTGACCCCGCGGGTGATCCTCCGCCTGGCCCTGGTCACCTTCATTCTCCTCCTGGTCCAGTCGACGCTGATGCTGTCGATCCGCGTCGGCGGCATCCACCCCGACCTCCTGTGGCTGCTGCCCATCACCGCCGCGTTGCTCGACGGCCCCGAGACGGGCGCCATTGTCGGGTTTTGGAGCGGGTTGGTGTTCGACCTGTTCCTGCCCACCCCGTTCGGCCTGTCCGCCCTGGTGGGGTGCATTGTCGGCTTCGCCGTCGGGATGGCGACCGGCACCATTGACGAGCGGGCGGGGTGGTTCACCCCCGTGGCCGCGGTAATTGGGAGCGTCGTAGCGGACATGCTGTTTGCCGTGCTCGGAGGCGTCCTCGGTCAACCCCAGATGGTGGAGATCAATTTCGTCGCCCTCTTCTTCGTCATCGCCGTCTCGAGCGCGATCGCCGTGATCCCGGTCAACGCGCTCGTCCGTTGGGCCCTCGTCCCCGGGGGGAATCGGCGATCGCTGGTGGCGGCCCAACCCACCGAGAGCCGGCTGTGGTGAGCACCCAGAGGCGGCTGTGGTGAGCACCCAGAGGTGGCTGTGGTGAGCCGATCGTTGCGCCATCCCTTCCGCGGCGACCGCCGCTATCCGAAGCCGGCCCGGGCCGCTCGCCGCCGCCCCAAGCGCGCCTCGGCGCGCCAGCCGCGCATACGGCCCCGCAAGAACGTCTCGGTCGCCGGGCTGGTCGGTTCGCCCGAAGAGGAGACGTCCCGCCCCAGCCTCCGCCTGCGGGTGGTGGGGATCGCCGTCCTGGTGCTCTTCGGTGTGCTCGTGGTGCGCCTGTGGACCCTGCAGGTGATCGACGCCAAGTCCTATGCGGCCCAGGCCACGCGCAACCAGGTCCGCGTGGTCACGGTGGCGCCGCCCCGGGGCGAGATCGTGGACCGCAACGACACGGTGCTGGTCGGCAATATCCCCGAGCAGGAGATCCTGCTCTCCCGCGTCGCCGCCGCGCAGAACCCGGCCATCGTGGCCGAGGTGGCGGCCCTGGTCGGGCAGACGCCGGCCCAGGTGCAGGCCAGCGTCAACAACAACAAGTACAGCCCCTACGAACCGGTGCCGGTGGCCACGGGCGTCTCCGCCGCGACGGTGCAGTACCTCCAGGTCCACCAGTCGCAGTACCCCGGCGTCTCGGTGCAGTCGGTCACCCAGCGCCAGTACCCCCAGGGCGGGACCACCGCCGCCCACGTGCTGGGGTACATCGGAGACATCACCGCCAAATTCCTCGCCGCGCACAGCAGCGCCGGCTACTCCCAGGGCAGCCAGGTGGGGCAGTCCGGCATAGAGGCGCAGTACGAGCCCTATCTCAAGGGGGTCAACGGGCGCCAGGTGATCGAGGTCAACGCCTCCGGGGAGCCGGCCGGCACCCTCTCGAGCACCGCACCCCAGACCGGCGACACCGTGGTGCTCAACATCGACACGGGACTCCAGAAGACGGTCGAGGCCGACCTGGCGGGCCAGATCGCGTCGGACCGGGCATCGGTGGACAATCTCAACGGTAATCAGCACCCGCCGGCCAAGGGCGGCGCGGTGATCGTGATGAACCCCCAGAACGGCCAGATACTGGCCATGGCGTCCCAACCCACCTACGACCTCAACCAGTGGGTCGGGGGGATCTCCCAGGCCAACTTCACGGCCCTCCAGGCCAGCGGCGCCGAGAACAACGATGCCATTCAGGGCCTCTTCATCCCCGGGTCCACCTTCAAGCTGATCACCGCCACGGCCGACCTGCAGAAGGGCGTCTACGACCCCAACCAGCTCTACCAGGACACGGGCAAGTTCGTGGTGAGCCCTTGCAGCGGGGCGGCCACCGCCTGCACGTTCAACGACGACCAGGACAGCGGCGACGGCAGCGTCAACCTCTCCGACGCCCTCACCGTCTCGAGCGACTCCTACTTCTACAACTTGGGCGCCCTGTTCTGGGAGGGCCGCGCCAAGTACGGGAACAACGCCATTCAGGACGTGGCAACCCAGTACGGCGAGGGCCAGATCACCGGCATCGACCTTCCCAACGAGGTGCAGGGCCGGGTGGACAGCCAGACCGTCCGGGAGCAGCTCCACGCGCAGAGCCCCAAGGCCTTCCCCAACACCGGCTGGAACACGGGTGACAACATCGAGATGGCCTTCGGCCAGGGTGGGACCGTCGTGACCCCCATTGAGCAGGCGGTGGCCTACGCCACCTTCGCCAATCAGGGGACCCGCTACGCGCCGCAGGTGGCCTCGGCCATCGTCGACCCGGTCACGGGCAGGGTGGTCAAGCAGTTCACCCCAGTGGTCACGGGGCACGTCAGCCTGCCCCCCTCGATCTACCAGCCCATACTGCAAGGGCTCGAGGGCGTGATCACCTCGGGGACGGCCAAACAGGATTTCCTCGGCTTCCCCTCCAACTTCGTCCTGGCCGGCAAGACCGGGACGGCGACCGAACCGGGGCAAATGGGGCCGGGGGGCCTGCAGGGCGAGCCCACCAGCTGGTTCGTCGCCTTCGGGCCCCAGCCGACGCCCACCTACCTGGTGCTCGCCGTCATCGACCAGGGCGGGTACGGGGCCGCGGCCGCCGCACCCCTGGTCCGCAACGTCTTCAACTACCTGCTGACCAACCCGATCGGCGGGGTGAAGATCCCCACGGGCACCCACCCGTCCAAGACCAAGGCCCCCTCGTCCCACACGGCCCTCACCACGCCTCCCTCGACCACGACCACGGTGGCCACGCCGACCACGGCCGGGAACACGGGCACCCCGACCACGGCCGGGACACCCACCACGTCGGGCAACACGGGGACGGCCGGGAACACGGGCACCACCCCGACCACGGCCGTCACCCCCACCACGGCGGGCAACACGGGGACGTCGGGCAACACGGGGACTGCGGGCACCCTGCCACCGGGCGCGTAGCGGGTCCCGTAGGGTGGGGCCGCGATGGAGACCGAGACCCTGTGGCCCCAGATCGAGCGCCTCCTGCTGGGAGTGTCCAAGCCGGCGCGCTACATCGGGGGCGAACAGGGGGCCCAGTACCCGGTGCACGGCCCCGGGCGGGTGGCCTGGCTGCTGCTCTACCCCGACACCTATGAGATCGGCCTGCCCAACCAGGGCCTGCAGATCCTCTACGAGATCCTCAACGAACGGCCCGACGCCGTGGCCGAGCGCTCCTACGCCCCCTGGGTCGACATGGAGGAGGCCATGCGGGCCGCCGGCGTGCCGCTGTTCAGCGTGGAGCAGCACCTCCCGGCCGGCGCCTTCGACATCCTGGCCTTCAACCTCTCGGCCGAGTTGGTCTACACCAACGTCCTGAACCTGATCGATCTGGCCTGCGTGCCCCTCCACGTGGCCGAGAGGGGACCCGAGGACCCACTGGTCCTGGCCGGAGGGCACTGCGCCTTCAACCCCGAACCGTTGGCCGATTTCGTCGACGCTTTCGTCATGGGCGACGGCGAGGAGGTGGCCGGGGAGATCACGGCAACCGTGGCGGCGTGGCTGGCCCGCCCGCCGACCGAGCGGGCGCGACACGACGTCTGGCTCGCGCTGGCCGCCATCGAAGGGGTCTACGCGCCGGCGCTCTACGCGTCGACCTACCGGGACGGACGCCTGGTGGGCACCGTGCCGACCCGGTCCGGCGTCCCGGCCGAGGTGTCCAAGCGGACCGTGAGCGACCTGGCCGACTGGCCCTACCCGTCCCACCCGCTGGTGCCGCTGACCGAGGTGGTGCACGACCGGCTCAACGTCGAGGTCTTCCGGGGCTGCACGCGGGGCTGCCGCTTCTGCCAGGCCGGCATGATCACCCGCCCGGTGCGCGAGCGCCCGGCCGGACAGGTCAAGGAGATGGTCAGCAAGGGACTGGCCTGGAGCGGCCACGACGAGGTCACCCTGACCTCGCTCTCGACGGCCGACTTCTCGGGCATCGAGGACACCGTGCGCGACATCATCGACGACCCGGTGCACGAAGGCCGGGTCTCGGTCAGCCTGCCGTCGCTGCGGGTGGATGCCTTCACCGTGGAGACCGCGGCCCAGATCCAAAAGGTGCGCCGGACCGGCCTCACCTTCGCCCCCGAAGGCGGCACGTGGCGGATGCGCCAGGTGATCAACAAATTGATCACCGAGGAAGACCTGTACAGCGCCGTAGACGCCGCGTTCAGCCAGGGGTGGCGCCGGATCAAGCTCTACTTCCTGATCGGGTTGCCGACGGAGCGCGACGAGGACGTCATCGGCATCGCCGATCTGGGGGCGCACTGCGTGGAGATCGGGCGGCGCCACCAGAAATCGGTCACCGTCACCGCCTCGGTGGGGGGGTTCGTGCCCAAGCCGCACACCCCGTTCCAGTGGTTCGGCCAGGACGCCGCGCCGGAGCTCCAGCGCAAGGTCAACCTGTTGCGCGAGCACGCCCGATCCACCCGCGGCCTCACCATCCGCTGGCACGACCCCGAAGCCTCGGCCGCCGAGGGGGCCATGAGCCGGGGCGACCGCCGGATGGGCGCAGTCATCGAGCGGGTCTGGCGGGCCGGCGGCACGTTCCAGGAGTGGTCCGAGCGCTTCGACCTGGCCCTGTGGGAGGACGCGCTCTCCGCCGAGGGACTGAGCCTCGACGAGGTGGCCTACCGCGACCGCGGTGAGCATGAGCCCTTGCCGTGGGACCACATCTCGGCCGGGCTGCACCGGGACTTCCTCTGGACCGATTGGCAGGACGCGCTGGCCGAGGCGGCGGTCGAGGACTGCCGGTGGACGCCCTGTTACGACTGTGGAGCCTGCACGGAGTTCGGACTCGAACATGTGGTGGCCTCGACGGTCCCGCCGGCCGGCGGGAGCCAGGGGACGGGACAGGACCTGGCGGCCGGCGGCCGTATCCCGGTGCGGCTGACCACCGCCGCCCAAGCCCGGGCGGGCTGAGTGGACGGGCAGCGCAGGGTCCGGTTCCGCTTCTCCAAGCACGGGAAGATCCGCTTCACCAGCCATCGTGACGTGGCCCGGATGTGGGAGCGGGCCCTGCGGCGGAGCCGGGTACCGGTGGCGCTTTCCCAGGGCTTCTCGCCCCACCCCCTGCTGAGCTTCGGCCTGGCCCTCCCGACCGGGTGTGAGTCCGAGGGCGAGTACCTCGACGCCCGCCTGGAGGAGGCCCGGCCCGGGGACGTGGCGGTGCCCGAACTGCCCGTTCTCCTGACCTCGTTGCTGCCCGACGGCATGGCCGTGCGGGCGGCGGGGGCCATCGGCATGGCGGAGGGTTCGCTCCAACAAGAGGTAGCATCCTGTACTTGGGAGCTGGAGGTGCTCGGAGTGATCGGTGAGGAGTTGCAGGAGCGTGTGGCGCGAGCGCTCGCAGCTTCCAGCCTCACAGTCCGACGGGAGCGGAAGGGTCGTCAGACCGAAGACGACGTCCGTCCAGCCGTACGGCAGCTTGCCCTGACCGGTGAAGACACTCTTGAACAGGGGGAATACCCTATCGGTCGCCTTCGGGCCGAACTGGCCACGCATCCGCGTGGGGTTCGACCCGGCGACTTGTGCTCAGCGCTCGGCGCCGACGTCGTGTTGGCGCGAGCGTGCAGAACGCATCAGTGGATCGAGCGCGACGGCGCACGGTACGAGCCGCTTTCGGTGAGCGAGCCCGGGACCGACCCCGTCGTGGAACACGCCCCCGGGCGTGCCTCATGAACGACGCAAGGAGGGCTTTCCCTCATGTCCGAGTCAGAAATCAGCCAGACCCACGAGGGTCACGTGACGGGAGTCCCCGAGGGCACTAGCCCACCGGCGGACCCGCCGGACCCGCCGGACCCAGCCGCGGCAAAAGACGCGGCCAAAGATCGGGGACACCAGACCGGCTCCCGCCGCGCCGCCGCCTGTGCCCCCACTCGCCGTGGTGGCGCCCCGGGCGCCCGCGGCCGAGCCGGCCCGGGCCAAGACGGGCACCCAGGCGCCCCCCTCCGCTCCGGCAGTCGGGAGCGGGCCCGAGGGCAATTCCGGGTCCCCGTCCGCTGCTCGAGGAGTCCCGGGAGAGCGCCCGGCGGATGGGGAAGACGCCCCGGGCGGTCGTCGCTCCCGCGGTCGCCGCCGTTCGGGGCGGGACCGCAAGGGCAAGCAGGTCGGGCGGTACCTGGTCTGCGTGCACGTGCAACCGGGCATGACCCAGATCGCCATGCTCGAGGGCCGCTCCCTGGTGGAGCACTACGTCTCGCGGGCGTCGGACGACACCAGCCAGATCGACGGCAACGTCTACCGGGGCCGGGTGCAGAACGTCCTGCCCGGCATGGAGGCGGCGTTCATCGACATCGGCATACCCAAGAACGCCGTGCTGTACCGGGGTGACGTGCGCTACGACCGTGACGACATAGAGGGCGGCAGCTCGAAGTCCGCCCAGCCCCGGATCGAGGACGTCCTCAAGGCGGGGCAGACGATTCTGTGCCAGGTGACCAAGAATCCCATCGGGGCCAAGGGCGCCCGGCTGACCCAGGAGGTCTCCCTGCCGGGTCGCTTCGCGGTGCTGGTGCCCAACAGCTCCGCCTTCGGCATCTCCAAGCGCCTGGGGGACAACGAACGCCGCCGGCTACGCCGCATCATCGACGAGGTGAAGCCGCCCGGGCACGGCCTCATCGTGCGGACGGCGGCCGAAGGGGCGTCAGCCGACGAGCTGCGGCGCGACATCACCACGCTGCTCGAGCAGTGGGACAGCATCGAGGCGGTGGCCGGCACGTCCGATGCCCCGGGCCTGCTGTACCGGGAGCCCGAGCTGTCGGTGCGGATCCTGCGCGAGGAGCTCAATGCCGAGTACCGGGGCGTGGTCATTGACGATCTCGCCCTCTTCGAGCAGGTACGCGACTACGTGCGGGCCGTGAGCCCCGAGCTCTCGGACCGGGTGGAGTACTACGACCCCGACGTGGAGGGCCTCCCGATCTTCGAGCGCTACCACGTGCACGAACAGCTCCACAAGGCGCTCGACCGCAAGGTCTGGCTGCCCTCGGGAGGCTCGCTCATCATCGAGCGGACCGAGGCGTTGACGGTGATCGACGTCAACACCGGGAAGAACGTGGGCAAGACCAATCTGGAGGAGACGGTCTACCGCAACAACCTCGAAGCAGCCGAGGAGGTGGCCCGCCAGCTTCGGCTGCGGGACATCGGGGGCATCATCGTCATCGACTTCATCGACATGGAGATCAGGGAGAACCGGGACAAGGTGGCGGCGGCCTTGCGCAACGCCCTGGCCCGGGACAAGACCCGGACCCAGGTCTTCGACATCTCCGAGCTGGGTCTGGTCGAGATGACGCGCAAGCGCATCTCAGAGGGGCTTTTGGAGACGTTGTCCACCGAATGCGCCGTCTGTAACGGCCGGGGCGTGACCCTGGACGACTCCGTTCTGCGGTAGGCTCTCGCCCTCATGTACGCAGTCATCAGAAGCGGTGGAAAGCAGGAACGGGTCGCCGAGGGGCAGCGCCTGCGCGTCGAGCTCCTGGGCCAACCTGTCGGCGCCGAGGTCTCCCTGGAGCCCGTGCTGGTCGTGGACGGCACCACGGTGCTCGCCACCCCGGCCCAGCTGGCCGGCGCATCGGTCACCGGCAAGGTCGTGGGCGAGGAAAAAGGGCCCAAGATCAACGCCATGACCTACAAGAACAAGTCCAACCAGCGCCGCCGGTGGGGCCACCGCCAGCACTACGCCACGCTGGAGATCACCGCCATCACGGCCGCCGGTTGACGGCCGCCTGACCGCGAGAGGCTCGAGGAGAAGACATGTCAAAGACCAAGGGCGGCGGTTCGACCCGCAACGGGCGCGACTCCAATGCGCAGCGCCTCGGCGTCAAGGAATTCGACGGGACCACGGTGACCGCGGGCTCCATCATCGTGCGCCAGCGGGGCACCAAGTTCTTCCCCGGCCAGAACGTGGGCCGGGGCGGCGACGACACCCTCTTCGCCACGGCCGACGGTGTGGTCAAGTTCGGCGCCCGCCGCGGCCGCAAGCACGTCGACGTTCTGACCGGTTAGTCCTTCCGGCGCGCCCTGGCGCTGGTCGCTGAGCGCGTTGCGCTGATGCAGTCGCGCTGGTGGAGTTCGATGGTATTGCCCCACGGGTCGTTCAGGAACGCCTGGAGACGGCCCGGGCTGCCCGAAGACGGATCGCTCACCGTGATGCCCTGGGACCGCAGGTCTGCGACCACGCCGCCCAGATCGTCGTAGAGCAGGGCGAAGTGCTGGCCCATGCTGGTCGGTGCGGGGAGCTGAATGAGGTGGACCTGCTGGTCCCCGGCATCGAGCCAGGCTCCGTCGATGCCGAAATCGGGGCGATCGCCGCGTTGGTGCAGACCGAGGACATCCGTGTAGAAGGCGATGGCCGCCGGCACGTCGGTGACGTTGAGGGCGACGTGGTCGATGCCTCGGGGCGCCGTCGTCATGGCAGTGACCCTACGACGTGGCGGACGATGGCGGCCACGGTGGGCGCGGCTTCGGCCCCGACCTGGCCGATGGCGGCCGCGCTGCCGGCCGCCGTGTTGGTCACCACGGCCAGGCCCAGCACGTCCGCCCCGGCCTGCCGGGCGGCGATGGTCTCGATGGCCATCGACATGCCCACCACGTCGGCCCCCAGCTGGCGCAGCATGGCCACCTCGGCTGCGGTCTCGAATTGGGGCCCGAGCACCTGGGCGTAGACCCCTTGGGCCGGGGCGGGGACGCCGGGGGTGGCCAGGGCCAACTCCCGCAGCCCGGGTGCGTAGGCATCCACCATCTCGACGAATTGCGGTCCGCGGAGGGGGGAGTGCCCGGTCAGGTTGATCTGGTCGGTGACGGCCATGACCGAACCCGTGCCCAGGTCTTCCCGGATGCCCCCGGCGGCGGCCGTGAGGAGGACGGTGGAGCACCCGGCGGCGATGCCCGTGCGCAACGGGTGGACCACCTCGGTCACCTCGATGCCCTCGTAGAGGTGGCACCGCCCGCCGAAGACCAGGACCATCTTCTCGCCGATGGGCACGGACCAGGCCTCGGCGTGGTGGCCGGTGGCGGTGTAGCGGGGGAAGAACGGGAGGGTGGCCAGCGGGAGTGAGGGACCCACGGCCCCGAGGAGCTCCGCCGCCCCGGCCAGCCCGGTGCCCAGGATCACCAGGACGTCGTGATGGTCGACGCCGGTGCGCCGGGCCAGCTCGCGAGCGGTACGGACGGGTCGATCGCCCAGTGCCTCCATCACACCCTCCCCGGGGGGGGACCGGCGGCTTGGGCCGACAGAGGAAGTCACGGAGGCACCCTACGGGGTGACCGTCACCCGCCGCGTAACATCGAGCCCGACATGACCCCCACCCCGTCGCACCCCTTGGCCCCACTCACCGGAGACGAGATCACGGCGGCGCGCCAGATCGTGGCCGCCAGCGGTCGGGCCGCCATCCCCGTGGCCGACCTCCGCTACGCCTACGTCGGACTGTGCGATCCACCCAAGGACCTGGTGCGGGCCTTCGACCGGGGCGAGGACGTGGTGGCGGACCGGCGGGTCCGACTGCACCTGCTGCAGGGCCCCGAGGCCAGCGTGACCGAAGCGATCGTCTCGGTCACCCGGGCCGAGGTCGATCTCTGGCGCGAGGTGCAGGGTGTGCGTCCCGGTCTGCAGATGGAGGACGCGATGGCCACCCTCATCGCCCTGCACGAGCACCCCGAGTGGAACGCCGCGCTGGCCCGGCGGGGCATCGAGGACACCTCGCTGGTCCAGGTCGATCCGTGGCCGGCCGGGACGTTCGGGCTGGCGCACGAGACCGGCCGTCGGATCTTCCGGTGTCTGGCCTACCTGCGCACGTCGGCTGACGACAACGGGTACGCCCGCCCGCTCGAAGGACTTCTGGCCTTTGTCGACGGGGGACGCGGTGAGGTGCTCGAGGTGGTCGACCTGGGGGTGGTGCCGTTCCCGCCCCAAGGAGGGAGCTACTACCCCGAGCACAACGGGCCCCTGCGCAAGGACCTGCGCCCCCTGAGCATCACGCAGCCCGAGGGGCCCAGCTTCAGCGTGGAGGGGAACCTGGTGCGCTGGCAGAAGTGGTCGATGCGGGTGGGCATGGACCCGCTCGAAGGACTGGTGCTGCACACGGTGGGCTACGAGGACGGAGGTCGGGTCCGGCCCCTGGTGTACCGGGCCTCGGTCAGCGAGATGGTGGTGCCCTACGGCCATCCGGGGCCCATGCACATGTGGAAGAGCGCCTTCGACGCAGGCGAGTGGGGGCTGGGGCGGATGGCCAACTCGCTGACCCTGGGATGCGACTGCCTCGGTGAGATCTTCTACTTCGACGACGTGTTCTCGGACGAGCGCGGCAAGCCGCGGACCCGGCCCAACGCCATCTGCATGCACGAGGAGGACTACGGGATCCTCTGGAAGCACGTCGACCTGCCTTCGGGCCGGACCGAGGTGCGGCGTTCCCGCCGGCTGGTCATCAGCTCCATCGCCACGGTGGGCAACTACGAGTACGGCTTCTACTGGTACTTCTACCTCGACGGGACCATGCAGCTCGAGATCAAGCTGTCGGGGATCATGTCGACCATGGGGGTGGACGGCCTCGACCCGGGACCCCACGCCAACATGGTGGCGCCCGGCCTCGCCGCGCCCTATCACCAGCACATGTTCAACGTGCGCCTCGACATGGAGATCGACGGAGCGGAGAACGCCGTGTTCGAGGTCGACACCCTGCCCTCGCCTCCGGGGGAGGACAACCCGTGGGGCAATGCCTTCGCGCCCACGGCGACCCTCTTGGAGAGCGAGCTGGCGGCCCGCCGCCGGGTCGATCCGGCGAGGAGCCGTTCCTGGAAGATCGCCAACCGCTCCAAGGTCAACGGGGTGGGCCAGCCGACGGCCTACAAGCTGGTGCCCGCCTCGACCCCGACCCTGCTGGCCGACCCCGGATCCAGCGTCGGCGGGCGAGCCGCCTTCGCCGCCCACAACCTCTGGGTGACACCCTTCGACGAGGACGAGCGGCGAGCGGCGGGCGACTATCCCAACCAGAGCGGCGGAGGCGACGGACTGCCGGCGTGGACGGCCCAGGACCGGCCCATCGTGGACACCGACCTCGTCCTGTGGCACTCCTTCGGGGTGACGCACCTGCCCCGACCGGAGGACTGGCCCGTCATGCCGGTCGAGTACACGGGCTTCACCCTCATCCCCGTTGGCTTCTTCGACCGCAACCCCGCGCTCGACGTCCCACCGTCAGAACCAGACGGGCGCTGCCATGCCGGGTGAGCCCGCTTCCCCCGCGCCCACGGCGCCCGCGGCCCCGACAGGCCGCACGGCCCCGACAGCCGGCACGGCCCCGACAGCCGGCACGGCCCAGACAGCCGGCACGGCCCAGACAGCCCGAACGGCCCACACGCCCCAGGAGTACCACCCCCCGGTGGAGGAGTACCTCGAGACGATGCTGGCACTGGCCGAAGAGGGGGTGCCGGTCATCGGGGCTCGCATCGCCGAGCGGTTGGGACGATCGGCCCCGTCGGTGTCCGAGATGCTCGAGCGGCTCACCGACGAGGGCTACGTCTCCCGGGACGGCCGTCGCCTCGACCTGACCGAGCAGGGGCGGAGCCTGGCCGAGAAGGTGGTGCGCAAGCACCGGCTGGCCGAGCGTCTCCTGGTCGACGTGATCGGGCTCGAGTGGCACAAGGTGCACCGGGAGGCCGGGCGCTGGGAGCACGTCATCTCCGACGACGTCGAAGCCCGTCTGGTCGAACTGCTCGGTGACCCCGCCACCTGCCCGCACGGCAACCCCATCCCCGGTTCGCATTCGGCCGGGCCGGCCGGGCCGACCAGGCCGCTGGCCGAAGTGGTGCCCGGCGAGCGGGTTCGGCTGATGCGGATCTCCGAGGAGGTCGAGCTGAACATGGGCTCCCTCACGCTGCTCGACCAGGGCGGGTTCATTCCAGGTGCCTGGGCCGTGGTCGACGGCCGCGAGGGCGACGGGACCGTCGCCGTGCGGGTCGAGGGCGAGAAGGGATCGTTGCGCCTGCCGGCCGCGCTCTCGGACCGCCTCTTCGTCGGCGCGGCATGACGACCCGGTTGGTCGCCGACGCCGTCTTCACCGTCGATGCCGCCGACACTGTGCTCCAACCGGGGGCCGTTGAATTCGAAGACGGGCGCATCACCTGGGTGGGTGACCCGGCCACCGAGACCGTGGCCCCCCGCACCGCGGTGGCCGAGATCGGTGGGCTGCTCATGCCCGGGCTGGTCAACTGCCACGGGCACTCGCCGATGACCCTGCTGCGCAGCGCCGGGGACGGCCTCCCTCTGGATCGTTGGCTCAACGAGGCGGTGTGGCCCCGCGAGGGTCGCCTCTCCGACGACGACGTGTACTGGGGTATGACGTTGGGCCTCGATGAGTTGCTGGGCAACGGGGTGACCACGACCTGCGAGCAGTATCTCCATCCCGAGGTGGTGGCCCAGGCCTCGCTGGCCTCGGGCATCCGCTGCCTGCTCACGCCGGGCATCTTCGACCTGCCCGGCGCCGGTCCGGAACAGTCGTGGCCGGCCCATCTGGCCACGGCCTGCCGGGTCTTCGACGAGATGGACGGCGCGGAAGGCCGCCTCCATGTCGGCTTCGGCCCCCATGCGGCCTACAGCCTCCCGCCCGAAGCCCTGGCCGCGGTAGCCACCGAGGCGCAGCGGCGCGACGCCCTGGTCCAGATCCACCTGGCCGAGACCGAGGCGGAGGGAAAGATCATCGAGCAGCGTCACGGCACGAGCGCGCCGACCCTCCTGGCGTCATTGGGCGTGTTGGACGGCCGCGTCCTGGCGGCGCACTGCATCTGGCTCAGCGAGTCCGACATGGAGCTCATGGCCGCGCACGACGTTGCGGTGGCCCACTGCCCCGGTTCCAACGGCAAGCTGGGCTCAGGGGTGGCCAAGTTGGCCCGGCTGCGGGACCACGGTCTGCGGGTGGGTCTCGGTACCGACGGCCCGGCCTCCAACGACGACCTCCATCTGTGGGATGAGATGCGCCTGGCCGCCATTCTGGCCCGGGCCACCGCGGCGGAGCCCAGTGCGCTCACCACCGCCGCCGCGTTCCGGCTGGCCACCCGGGGCGGGGCTGAAGCGCTCGGCTTGCCGGTGGGTGCGCTCGAGGCGGGGCGACCGGCCGACCTGGTCCGCCTGCGCACCGACGACGCCCGCTTCATCCCGGCCCTCACCCCCGCGGAGCTGCTCGGCCACCTGGTCTGGGCCGGTGCCGGCGACCTGGTCACCGACGTCTGGGTGGCCGGCGAGGCGGTCGTGGTGGCCGGCGACCGGGTGCGGATCGACTCCGAGCGGGCCCGGTCCGAGGTGGTGCAGAGAGCCCGCAGTCTGGTCGCCCCGTAATCGGCTCGTACGCTGGACCTTAAGCTGGACCTCCATGTCCGGATTCGTTGACCAGGCGCAACTGCACGCGCGCGCCGGTGACGGGGGGGCCGGAGCGGTGTCGTGGCGGCGCGAGGCCCACGTCGACCGGGGCGGTCCCGACGGCGGCGACGGCGGGCACGGCGGCGATGTGTGGCTGGTGGCGTCGGTCAACCAGTCCTCCCTGCTGGGGTTCCGCGACCATCCCCACCGACGGGCCACCGACGGGGCGCACGGTTCGGGACAGAAGAAGCACGGGGCGCGGGGCAAGGACGTCACCGTCCCGGTCCCGGTGGGCACCGTGGTGCGGGACAACCGCGGCGCCGTCCTGTGCGACCTGGCCCTCGACGGCGACCGCTTCCTGATCGCCCAAGGTGGCCAGGGTGGTCGGGGGAACGCCCGCTTCCTCTCCAACCGGCGCCGGGCCCCGGCCTTCGCCGAACAGGGGGAGAAGGGCGAGGAGCGCTGGCTCGACATGGAGCTCAAGCTCATGGCCGACGTGGCGCTGGTCGGCTTCCCCAACGCCGGCAAGTCGACCCTGATCGCCACCGTCTCGGCCGCCAAGCCGAAGATCGCCAACTACCCCTTCACGACACTCGAGCCTCACCTGGGAGTGGTGCGGGTCGGGGTGCGCGGGACGGCACCGAATTCGTCATGGCCGACATTCCCGGGCTGGTCGAGGGCGCAGCCCAGGGCAAAGGGCTCGGTCACCGCTTCCTCCGCCACATCGAGCGGGCCCGCGTCCTGGTGGTGCTGCTCGATCTCGATCCGGTGGCCGCACCCGACCCCGCTGGGCAACTGCGCATACTGCTGGGCGAGCTCGGCGACTACCAGCCCGAACTGTTGGACCGCCCCCGCGTGGTGGTGGGCAGCAAGGTTGACCTCAACGCGCCGGGAGCGACGCCGGTGGGCGACGCCGCGGTGTCGGTGAGCGAGGCCGCAGCGTCCGTGCCCTCCGAGCTCCTGCTGTCGTCAGCCACCGGTGAGGGCGTCCGGGCGCTGGTGGAGCGGTTGGCCGTCATGGTCCAAGCCGCGCGTGCGGCCAGTGCTCCCGCGGCGACGGGCGCCATCGTCATCCACCGCCCCCTTCCCGAGGGGGTAGAGGTGCAGAAGGTCAGCCCGGGCGCCTGGCGGGTGCTGGGCCGGCAGGCCGAGCGGGCGGTGGCCCTCTCCGACCTGACCGACGACGGCGCGCTGGCCGAGGCGGTCAAGCGGTTGCGCCGTCTCGGTGTCGACCGGGCCCTGGCCCGGGCCGGCGCCCGCGAGGGCGACGAGGTGACGGTGGGTGCGATGACCTTCACCTGGGGCGAGCAGTGAGGCCGGCCGCCGGGCGGGCGGCCGCTGAGCCCGCGAAGACGCGCACCCAGAAGAAGGCCGAAAAGAGCACCGAGGAGAAAGCCGAAAAGAGCGCCCACGGGAGCGCCCACAAGACCATGGTCCTCAAACTGGGATCGTCATCGGTGACCCCCGGGACGATCGACCGGTTGGCGGGCGAGGTGGCCGCCGCCCGTGACCTTGGGCACACGGTGGTGATCGTCACCTCGGGGGCCATCGCGGCGGGCTGGGCCGCTCTCGGACAGGGGGAGAAGCGACCCGGCGATCCCGCCGTGCTGCAGGCCGTGTCCGCGGTGGGTCAACACCGCCTCATGCGCACCTGGCAGGAGGGCCTGGACCCGCACGGGATCCTGGCCGGCCAGGTGTTGCTGGCCCCGCTCGACTTCGGGCACCGGACGCAGTACCTGCACGCCCGGGGCACGCTGGGCCATCTGCTGGCCCTGGGCGTGGTGCCGGTGGTCAACGAGAACGACGCCACCTCCGACGAGGAGATCCGTTTCGGTGACAACGACCGACTGGCCGCGCTGGTGTCGCACCTGGTGGGCGCCGACCTTCTCCTCCTCCTCACCGACGCCCCCGGCCTGCTCACGGCGGACCCCCGCCAATTCGCCGAGGCCTCGCTCATTCAGGAGGTGGTCGAGATCGACCACCAATTGGAGCAGCTGGCCGGCGGGCCGGGCAGCGCGGTGGGCAGCGGGGGCATGGCCTCCAAGTTGGCGGCGGCCAAGATCGCCACCTGGTCCGGTGTCGAGACGATCATCGCCGACGCGGCGCGGCCGGGAGTGGTGGGGGCCGCGCTCGGGGGCGAGAGCGGGGTGGGCACGGTCTTCCGCCCCCGGCCCCAGCGCCTCTCGGCCCGCAAACTGTGGATCGCCTTCGCTCTCGGCGCGTCGGGACGCCTGCTGGTCGACCGCGGAGCCCAGCGGGCTCTGGCCGAGGGCGGCCGCTCCCTCCTGCCCGCCGGGGTGGTCGCCGTCGAGGGTAGTTTCGGACCCGACGATGCGGTCGAGATCGCCGGCCCCGACGGAGCGGTCTTCGCCAAGGGCCTGGTGCGCCTGGAGGCGGCGCGGGCCTCGGAGTGGGCCGGCCGGCGGAGCGAGCAGCTGCCCGAGGACATGTCGCACCTGGTCGTGCACCGGGACGACCTGGTGCTTGTACGCTGACCCGATGCCTGCACCTGGGTTAGAGCAACTGGCGCGCCGCGTCCGGGCCGCCTCGCGAGAGGTGGCCCGCGCCTCGGTGGCGGTGCGCGACGAGGTGCTCCACGTGGCGGCCGATCTCCTCGAGGAGGAGTGGCCCTCCCTGGTCGAGGTCAACCAGGGGGACCTGGCCCGGGCCGAGGTTTCCGACATGGCGCCCGCGGCGCGGGACCGCCTCCGCCTCACCGAGGGTCGGGTGCGGGCCATGGCCGCCGGCCTGCGGAACGTGGCTGGCCTGACCGACCCCGTCGGCGAAGTGGTCGAGGGGTGGGTGCGCCCGAACGGGTTGCGGGTGACCCGGGTGCGGGTGCCGCTCGGCGTGGTCGGGGTGATCTACGAGAACCGGCCCAACGTCACCAGCGACGCCGCCGGGTTGTGCCTCAAGTCGGGGAACGCGGCCTTCCTGCGCGGCTCGGGCTCGGCGCTGGCCTCCAACCGGGCGGTCGTCTCGGTACTCCGGGCCGCCGCCGTCAAGGCCGGTCTGCCCGCCGACTCCGTCGCCCTGGTCGAGGACACCTCCCACGAGACCGCGGTCGCGTTCATGCGCCTGCGCGGCCTCGTCGACTGCCTCATCCCCCGGGGTGGTCCGGCCCTGATCGCCTCCATGCTCGAGCACGCCACCGTGCCCTACGTGCTCGACGGCGAGGGCAACTGCCACGTCTACGTGGACGCGGCAGCCGACCTGTCCATGGCCCGCGACATCGTGCTCAACGCCAAGACCAACCGCTTCGGGGTGTGCAACGCGGCCGAGACGGTCCTGGTGCACGCCGGGGTGGCCGGGGCGTTCCTTCCCCCTCTGGCCGAGGCGCTCGGCGCGGCGGGGGTGGAAGTGCGCGGCGACGAGCAGGTACGAGCCGTTCTGCCCGGTACCACCGTGGCCACCGAGGCCGACTTCGCCACCGAGTTCCTGGGACCGACGGTGGCCGTCGGGATCGTCGGTGATCTCGATGCGGCCCTCGACCACATCGCCCGCTTCAGCTCTGGACATTCCGAGGCCATCGTCACCGGTGACGTGCGGGCGGCCGACCGGTTCACCTCCGAGGTCGATGCCGCCGCCGTGCTGGTCAATGCCTCGACCAGGTTCGTCGACGGCGAGGAGCTCGGGCTGGGTGCCGAGGTGGGCATCTCCACCCAGAAGCTGCACGCGCGCGGACCCATGGGCGTACGGGCGCTGACCAGTGTGAAATGGGTCGTCCGGGGCGATGGGCAGGTGCGCCCATGACCACCGATGACGTGCGGGCGGCCGGTCTCGGTCTGCCCGACGCCGGTCCGGCCCGCTTCGCCTCGCTCGATGCCGTACGGGGCGGCCTGGCCGAAGTCGGGTACCTGGCCGACGACGCCATCAGCGGCGTGGTCTTCCTGGCCGATCGGCTGTCCAAGCCGGTCCTGGTGGAGGGCCCGGCAGGGACGGGGAAGACCCAGTTGGCCAAGTCGGTGGCCGAGCTCACCGGGTCCCGGCTCATCCGCCTGCAATGCTACGAGGGGCTGGACGAGTCCAAGGCCCTCTACGAGTGGAACTACCGCAAGCAGCTGCTCCGCATCCAGGCGGGCGAGCACGGCGAGGGCGAGCGCGAGGGGCCGTCGTGGAAGGAACTCGAGGAGGACATCTTCTCCGAGGAGTTCCTGCTGGCGCGGCCCCTGCTCGAGGCCATCCGCTCGACCGACCCCACCGTGCTGCTGGTCGACGAGGTGGACCGGGTCGAGCTCGAGACCGAGGCGCTGCTGCTCGAGATCCTGAGCGAGTATCAAGTCTCCATCCCCGAGCTGGGGACGGTGAAGGCCACGCGCCTCCCCATGGTCTTCCTCACCTCGAACAACACCCGCGAGCTCTCCGAAGCGCTCAAGCGGCGGTGTCTCTACCTGCACGTCGACTACCCCGACCTCGAACGTGAACGGGACATCGTGCGCTCCCGGGTGCCCGGCATCACCCTGGAGCTGGCCGACCAGGTGGCGCGCATCGTGCGCTCCATCCGCACCATCGAGCTCCGCAAGGCGCCGTCGGTGTCCGAGACCCTGGACTGGGCCCGCACCCTGGTGATCCTGGGCGTCGAGACCATCGATGCCGCCGGGGCTCGCGACACCCTGCACGTGCTGTTGAAGTATCAGAGCGACATTGAGCGGGCCGCCAAGGAACTGCTCTCGGTCAGCTAGGAGGGGATACCTCGGTGCTGGACCTCCTTTCGGGCTTCGTGGTCGAACTGCGGCGAGCCGGCCTGCCGGTCTCGCTGACCGAGCACCTCGACGCGGCCGAAGCGATCCGCCACATCCCGCTCGAAGACCGGGAGGCTCTGAAGTACGCCCTGGCCGCCACCCTGGTGAAGTCCTCTTCGCACTGGCGCGCCTTCGAGACGGCTTTCGAGGTCTTCTTCGCGCTGCGCACGCCGGGATCGGGTGCCGCGCTCGGGGACGAGCGCAATGGTGAGGAGGGCGCGGACGGCGAGCAGGACGGGGCGGCCGGAACGGGCGAGGGTGGATCCCGCGGGCAGGGGCGGAGCTGGCAGGGGGGCGGTGGTGGCGAGGGGATGACGCCCGAAGAACTGGCCGAGATGTTGTTCAAGTCCCTGCTCTCGGCCGATGCCGCCCTCATGAACGTGGTGGCTCGCAACGCGGTGGACCGCTACGCGGGCATGGAGCCCGGGCGCCCGGTCGGTGGGACCTACTACCTGTACCGGACGCTGCGGAATCTCGATCTCGATGCCGTCCTGGCCAAGCTCTTGGGCCAGGCCCGGGCCGGTGCGGCGGGAGGTCAGGGTCTGACCGATCTGGAGGAGCGGCTGGCGGCCGACGAGTACAAGGCCCGGATCGAGAAATTCCGGCGGGCCGTGGAGACCGAGATCCGCCAGCGCCTGGTCGAGGACCGGGGGGCCGAGGCGTTGGCCCGGTCGGTGCGCAAACCGCTGCCTGAGGACATCGACGTCATGCACGCCACGCGCGAGGAGCTGGCCGTGTTGCACCGGACCCTGCAGCCGTTGTCGCGCAAGCTGGCCGTCCGGTTGGCCCGCAAGCGCCGGCATGGCCGCAAGGGCCCGCTCGACTTCCGGGCCACCATGCGACGATCGCTCTCCACCGGGGGTGTGCCGATCGAACCGCGCTTCCGCCACCCCCGCCCCGCCAAGCCGGAGATCTTCGTCATCGCCGACATCTCGGGATCGGTCGCCTCGTTCGCCCGCTTCACCCTGCACCTGGTCTACGCCATCAGTTCGCAGTTCTCCAAGGTCCGGAGCTTTGTGTTCATCGACGGGATCGACGAGGTGACACGTTTCTTCGAGGGCGTGGTCGATCCGGCCGAAGCGGTGGCCCGGATCAACCTCGAGGCCGACGTGATCTGGGTGGACGGTCACTCCGACTACGGGCACGCGTTGAGCGAGTTCCACCGGCGCTGGGGGGACGAGGTGACCTCGCGGTCGAGCGTGCTGCTGCTCGGCGATGCCCGCAACAACTACCACGCCTCGGGGTCGTGGGTGGTCGAGGACTTCCAGCGCAAGGCCCGCCGGGTCTACTGGCTCAACCCCGAGCCGCGCGACTACTGGGGTTCGGGCGACTCCATCGTCGGGGAGTACGCCGCCCATTGTGACGACGTCGTGGAATGCCGGACCCTGCGGCAACTGGAGCATTTCGTCGGCAACCTGGCATGAGCGAAGCCCCAGCGGCCTCCGGGGTGCCCGACGAGTCGGCGGCTTCCGGGGTACCCGACGGGGTGCGCCGTATCTTCCCGTCGCCCCCGGATGCCACCCGGATCGTCCTGGTCCGCCACGGAGAGGCAACCTGCAATATCGAGGGCGTGGTCGGGGGCCGACGGGGCTGCAGTGGATTGACCGATCTGGGGCGGGCCCAAATGGGGGCCGTGCGGGACCGCCTGGAGCGAACCGGGGAACTCGGTGAGGCCACAGCCCTTTATTCGTCCGTGTTGCCCCGGGCGATCGAGACGGCGGAATTGCTGCGGCCGTCCGTCGGCGGTGGCACCTTGTCGGTCCGGCGGGAGTGTGATCTCTGCGAGCTCCACCCCGGACAGGCGGATGCCTTGCCGTGGGCCGAGGTGGTCGATCGCTACGGCGTACCAGAGTGGGAAAGTGACCCCGATCGCCCGATTGCGCCCGGAGGGGAGAGTTGGACCGGTTTCGTGGCCCGGGCCGCCGGGGGAGTGCAGGAGCTGGCGCGGCGTCATCCCGGCCAGCTGGTGGTGGCCGCGGTGCACGCGGGGGTCATCGAGGCCACGATGATCGACTTCCTGCAGATTCCCCGGGCAGCATCGAGAAGGGGCTGGGTCCGCATCCTCCATGCCTCCCTGACCGGGTGGGAGTGGGTGCCGGGTGAGGCTCGTTGGGTGCTCCTCCGGTTCAACGATGCGTGCGGGGTACCCACCGAGTGAACCGGGTGCAGCGGATGAACCTGGTCGACTGGGTCAAAGGGCCAGTCCGGGTTGGGCCGCCATGAACTCAGGCGAAACCGTTGTGGCCGGGTGGGGTGGGGGTGGTGGGGCGTGGGGCGTGTTCCGGCTGATGGGGCTTGATCCGCCTGTATAGCTTCAGTCAACCTCGGTAGACGCCTAGGAAATTAGACTGAAGCTATACAGCCGACGCGACACCCTCGGGCCATCAGGCTGACGCGTGGAGCGGGTGCCCTCGCGGGGTGCCCTTGGGGGTGGACGTCCGCCGTGGGCCTCAAACCGGAAGCCCGAAAATGAACCCGAAACTGTACGTGCGCCAGAATCTAATTCCGGAGGAATTCAGCAACCCGGAAGGCCAGGTCGAGTGACTGGCGGGCGTTGAGCCTGGGGTCGCAGGTGGTGGTGTAGCGCGCCCCGAGGTCGCCTTCGAAGATCTCCTCGGCGCCGCCGAGGCATTCGGTCACGTCGTCGCCGGTCAACTCGACGTGCACGCCACCGGGCCAGCTGCCGGCCTCGCGATGCACCGCAAAGAACGAGCGCAGTTCGGACAGGATGACGTCGAAGCGCCGGGTCTTGCGGCCCCCGTCGCTGGTGAAGGTGTTGCCGTGCATCGGGTCGCAGGTCCACACCACCGGATGGCCGGCGCCATGCACCGCGCTGATCAGGGGGGGCAGCAGGTCTTCGACCTTGTCCGCCCCGAACCGGGTGATGAGGGTCAACCGTCCCGGCTCGCGCTCAGGGTTCAACCGTTCGCAGAGCGCCACGGCTTCGGCCGGGGTACTGGACGGTCCGAGCTTGCAGCCCAGGGGATTGCGCACCCCGGACACGAATTCGAGGTGGGCCCCGTCCAACTGGCGGGTGCGCTCGCCCACCCACACCATGTGGGCCGAGCAGTCGAACCAGTCGCCGGTGAGCGAATCCATCCGGGTCAGGCTCTCCTCGTAGGGGAGGATCAGCGCTTCGTGGCTGGTCCAGAAGTCCACCTGATGGAGCCCGGCCTCGGCTCCCAGGTCGATGCCGCAGGCCGACATGAAGCGCAGGGCGCGGTCGATCTCCGACGCCACGAGCTCGTAGCGTTGCCCCTCGGCCGAGGAGGCCACGAATTGCTGGTTCCACTGGTGCACCTGTGACAGGTCGGCGAAGCCACCCTTGGTGAAGGCCCGGAGGAGGTTGAGGGTGGAGGCGGACTGCTGGTAGGCCTCCACCATGCGGGCCGGGTCGGGGCGCCGGGCCTCCTCTTCGAAGGCCTCGTCATTGACCATGTGGCCCCGGAAGGCATCGAGCTCCAGGCCGCCGATCCGTTCGGTGCTCGCCGTCCGCGGCTTGGCGAACTGCCCGGCGATCCGGCCCACCTTGACCACGGGCACCCCGGCGGCGTAGGTCAGGGCCACAGCCATCTGCAAGATGATCTTGAGCTTGTCGCGTATGGAGTCGGCCGAGAATTCGGCGAAGGACTCGGCACAGTCCCCGGCTTGGAGGAGAAAGGCGCGTCCGTTTGCCACGTCGGCCAGCTGAGAGGTCAAGCGCCGGGCCTCACCGGCAAATACCAGGGGCGGCAGCGTGGCCAGCTGGGCCTCAGCCTTCTTGAGGGCTTCCGCGTCGGGCCACTGCGGCTGCTGCGCGGCCGGGAAGCCGCGCCATGACGCGGCGTTCCAGGTTGCCTTCACTGGTGCGCTCGCCATCCCGCCAGGTTAACGCCATAGGATCGCCTTTCGTGGCGCCCTTCAGATTTGCCGTTCAGGTCTCCAATGCAGCTTCGACCGACGCCTGGCGGGCCCTGGCCCGCCAGGCGGAGGATCTCGGGTACGCGACGCTCTACATCCCCGACCATCTCGATGACCAGTGGGCACCCTTCATCGCACTGACCGTGGCAGCCGAAGCCACCACGACCCTGCGGGTCGGCACCCTCGTCCTCGACAACGACTTTCGCCATCCGGTGGTGCTGGCCAAGGAAGCGGCCACCATGGACGTGGTCACCGGCGGCCGTTTCGAGCTCGGCATGGGTGCCGGGTGGCTGCGTACCGACTACGACGAGTCGGGGATTCCCATGGAGCCTGCAGCGGTCCGGATCGCCAAACTGGCCGAGAGCCTCGAGATCATGCGCGCCATGTGGCGCGACGGCAAGGCCACCTTCGAGGGGAGGTACTACCAGGTGCGCGAAGCCAAGGGGACGCCGGCACCCGTCACCCCGGCTGGACCCCCGTTGGTCATCGGTGGGGGGAGCAAGGGCATCCTGACCCTGGCCGGTCGGTTCGCCGATACGGTCAGCATCGTGCCGAGCCTGGCTGCCGGGGCCGTCGGGGCCGAGGTGGCTGCTGAGTCCGTGGCGGAGAAGTACACCGACCGCGTGGAATGGGCCCGCCAAGCCGCGGGGGAGCGGGCCGATCAGCTCGAGTTCCAGTGCTGGACCGCCGCGGTGCAGGTCGTGCCGAACGCGGCGGAGGTCGCAGACTCCCTGGCACCGATGTTCGGTCTGACGCCGGATCAGCTGCATGCCACGCCGATCGCGCTGCTGGGCACCACTGACGAGATCGCCGAGACGCTGCAGGCGCGCCGCGCATCGTGGGGCTTCAGCTACATCGTGGTGCACGAGGCCGAAATGGTTGCTCTCGGACCGGTCATTGCCCGACTTGCCGGCACCTGAGTCGCCGCAGCGCCTCGGGATATTCGGGGGGACCTTCGATCCCCCCCACGTGGGACACGTGGTGGCGGCCCGGGCCGTGCAGGACGCCCTCTCGCTGGACCGACTCCTCCTGGTGGTGGCCAATGACCCCTGGCAGAAGTCCCCCACTCGCCCGGTTACGCCGGCCGAGGATCGGTTCGCCCTGACCCAGGCCATGGCCACGGGCATCCCGGGCGCCGAAGCCAGCCGCCTGGAGCTCGACCGGGGCGGCCCCAGCTACAGCGTGGACACCGTGGAGGAAGTCCGGGACCAAGAGCTGCGGGCCCGCCGCCCCGCCCCCGACATCTTCCTCGTCGTCGGGGCCGATCTGGTTCCCGACCTGGGGTCCTGGGAACGGGCGCACGATCTGGCCCAGCTGGTCACCCTGGTCGTGGTGTCCCGCCCGACGACCCCCCGACCTCCGGCCCCCCTCGGTTGGACGACGCTCTGGGTCGAGGGACCCCAGGTCGACGTGTCCAGCTCGGCGGTCCGGGAGGCGCTGGCCCGGGCCGAGGACCTCGCCGGGCTGGTGCCTCCAGAAGTAATCCATTGCATTGAGCGCCACGATCTGTACGCTGTCGGCAGATGAGTGCCCTGCCGGCCCAGATCCCCGAACCGCAACACGGACCCGGGATCACTGCCGTGCCGGCCCACCGGCCGAGCTCAAGGGCCCGGGTGCAGGCAGAGCGGCGGTTGGCGCACCGGGCCGAACGCCGGTCCCGCCGGATCTGGGCCGTCGGTGGCTGCGCTCTGCTCGTCGGCTCGTTCGCTCTGACCGCCGGGATCTTGGACGTGCTCCATTGACCCCTGCTGTCGACGAGGGCGAGATGCTCGGTGTCCCCACGGCGGCCGCAACGGCAGCGCGGTCGGCCGAGGCCAAGCTGGGAGAGAACACGGTGGTGCTGGCCATGACCGAGCTCTTCGGGATGGTCGATGCCTTTGTCATCACCAGCGCGTCCAACAGCCGCCATGTCCGCATGCTGGTCGAGGAGATCGAGCGTGCCGTGAAAGCGGGACACCAGCAGGCGCCCATACGCATCGAGGGTCTTGGGGACGCCACCTGGGTGCTCATGGACTACGGCGATTTCATCGCGCACGTCTTCCTGGACGAGACGCGGGAGTACTACGACCTCGAACACCTTTGGTCCGGCGCCCCCCGGATCCACTGGCGGGATGCCGTGGAGCACGCCGGCTGAGCGGACGCCTCAGGGGGTGGGCGCCGCGGGCGCCGTTGTGGTCGTCGGCAGCGTGAGGAACTGGAAGAAATTCACCGGGCCGCTCACCTCGGCCCCGCTGGCCACCGGCACGCTGGTGCGTTGCCCGTTGATCTCGAAGACCACCCCGGTGCCGCCGCCGTTCTGGGTGGCCACCGTGAACACCACCTGGGACACCGCCAGCTCCGTCGAGTTCCCGGCGATCTGGGCGAAGGCGTCGTTGAAGTTCACCGTGACGACGTTGCCGACGGTGGTCACCGAGAGCACCCGCACCGTGTTGGGGATGGCGGTCGTGGTCCCGCCGGCGGCCTCGGAGTTGGTGGGGCCCACGATGAGCGCGGCGATGACCGAAGCCAGCGGCGCGGGCGAGACCACCAGCCGCTGCACCGACTTGAGTTGTTGGTCGGCGGCGAGCAGGTAGATCCTCACCGAGACCAGCGATGAGAACGGGGGCTGGGTCGACGTGGTGGTGGGGGACTGGCGTTGGAGGAGGTGGAACGGCACGTGGCTCGGTGAAATGGTGCTGGGCCGGGTCTGGGTGGGGATGGCGCAGCCGGCGGCGACGGCGCCCACGAGGAGGCAGCCCGTCACCACCGAACCGGTGCGCCGCAGCCTCGTCACCACTCGGCCTCCGGGTCACCCTCGGCCACCGGGAGGGCGACGACGATGCGGGCCCCGCCGCCGGGACTCGATTCGGCACGGACGTCTCCGTGCATGAGGCGCACGTGCTCGGCCACCAGCGCCAAGCCGAGCCCGGATCCGGTGCCCGTACCCCGGCGGCCGGACACGGGTCCGCGGAAGAACCGCTCGAACACCTTGGTCCTCTCGAGCGGATCGATGCCCGGACCGTCGTCCTCCACGCCGATCTCCACGTCGCCCAGGACACCCTGGACATCCTGGACACCCTGGACACCCTGGGCACCCTGGCCGTTCCCGCTGGTGGCCACGCTGCTCACCGTCACCGCGGTGGCCCCTCCGCCGTAGTTCGCCGCGTTCTCCAACAGGTTGGCCATCACCCGTTCGAACCGGCGCTTGTCGACGTTGACCCGGAGCGAGCGCACCTCGGGCCTGATCACCATCTGGGGCGCGACGTCCTCCTGACCGAGGGTGCGCAGGCCGGCATCGACGGCCCGCTGCACGAGTTCGCTCACGTTGACCTCTTCGAGGAACACGTCGACCGAGCCCGCGTCGACCCGCGACATCTCGAGCAGGTCACCCACCATGCGTTGGAATCGCCGCAGGTCCTCACTCAGCAACTGCAGAGCCCGCTGCGCCCGCGGCGGCAGGGCGTCGCGGTCACCCTCGAGCACTTCCAGCGAGGCCGAGAGTGTGGTCAGCGGCGAGCGCAACTCGTGGCTGACGTCGGAGTTGAAGCGGGCTTCGCGCTCGATCCGGATCTGGAGCTGATCGACCATGGCGTTGAACGATGCCGTCAGCCCTTCGAGGTCGGGATCGGCCGTGGCCGGTTTGAGGCGGGTGCCGAGCTGGCCCCCGGCGATGGCCGCGGCCGCCCGGGAGACGCCGGCCAGTGGCCGCAACGAACGGTCGCTGGCGAAGCGGCCCAGGGCGGCCCCGATCAGCGTGGTGACGATGCCGGCGGCGATGAGGGCGAGGCCCAGCACGCGCAGGGTGTGGTTGAGGTCGGAGAGGTCGAACACCTCGAAGTAGGTGGCGTGCACCGAGGGGATGGGGACGCCCACCACGATCTGGGGTTGGCTCGGGTTCCCGGCCAGGTAGGTCTGGGTGGCGGCCGACCCGCCGACCACTTCTTGCCGGAGCCGGGACGGGATGGACGAGGCGCCCACCGAGAGGGATGAGGAGTAGACGTGGGTGACGTTGTGGATGAGGACGGAGTGGGAATTCGAACCGGCATCGAGCGAGGCCAGGAGGTTGGCGTACTGGGTGTGGCCGAGCGAGAGGGAGCTCCGGACGAGTGCCGCATTGGTGAACGCCTGGTGCTGAGCGGCCGACTCCCGCTCGGCCAGGAGGAAGTGCCGCGTGGTGAAGTACGAGAGGCCACCCATGGAGAAGGACAGCACCAGGGCGCCGAGGACGAAGATGGCGGTGATGCGGGCTCCGATGCCCAAGCCGTGCCAGGCCGCCCGGCGGCCGGCCGCCACCTCAGGGCACCAGCTTGTAGCCCATGCCCCTCACGGTGAGTATGTGCCGGGGCAGCGTGGGATCGGGCTCCACTTTGGTGCGCAATCGTCGGATGTGCACGTCGACCAGGCGTCCGTCGCCGAAGTAGTCGTAGCCCCACACCCGATCCAGAAGCTGCTCGCGGCTCAGCACCTTGTTGGGGCTGGCCGCCAATTCGCAGAGCAGCCGGAACTCGGTCCGGGTGCAGTGCACTTCCTCGCCGTCGAGGTGGCGCAGGACGCCCTGCTCGGGGAGGAGTTGGAGCGTGCCGAAGGTCAGCGCGCCAGGATCCTCCTCGGGCGGACGGGCCCGCCGCAGCAAGGCGCGGATGCGGGCGGCCAGCTCCTTGGCCACGAAGGGCTTGGTCACGTAGTCGTCGGCCCCGGCCTCGAGGCCGGCCACCACGTCGTGGGTGTCGGCCCGTGCCGTCACGATGATGATGGGCACGGCGCTCTGGCGTCGCAGCGACCGGCAGCATTCGAAGCCGTCCATGCCGGGCAGCATGAGGTCGATCAACGCCACATCGGTCGGCGCGTCGGCGAAGATGTCCAGCGCCTCCTCCCCACTGGCCACGTCGTTGACGTCGTAGCCCTCGCCCTCGAGAGCGAGCCGCATGGACGAGCGGATCCGCTCGTCGTCCTCGACGACCAGAATGCGCCCGCTCATGCAGCCTCAGCCATGCAGCCTCTGCTCAGCTGATCCAGATTTGGGTGGGCCAGATCGATCCACCGATCATGCCGTATGCCGCCGCACCCGATGGCGTCTTCGGGTTGTTGAAGTTCTGCACCTTGGGGTTGCCGACCACGGACCACACGGCCCGGTCGGTCCACAGGTAGGCCGCATCGACGCCTAGCCGCTGGTTGACGGTCTTGTAGGCCTGCTCCCGGACCGAAGGCTCGGTGCTGGTGCGTCCCTGGTTCAACGCCGCCTCGATCTTGGGGTCGCTGTTGCGGGCCATGTTGATGGAGATGCCCCCGGGCGCGCTGACCGTCGTCGTGCTCCAGAAGATGTAGTTGAGGTCCGGGTCCACCGAGCCGAACTGACGCCAGGTCAGCGCTTCGTACTTGCCGGCCAGGGCATTGTTGATGATCTGGTTCTGCTCGACGATGGTGTTGGTCACCGTGAAGCCGACCTGCTGGAAGGCCTGCTGGAGGTACTCCTGCCCCCGGATGGCGGCCGAGGAGTTCGTCGTGCCCAGGGTGAACGAGACGGCGGATGACCCGCCGCTCTTCTTGATCTGCGACACCAGTTTCTTGGCCTGGCTCGGGTTGTAGGACGGGTAGGCCGTCTTGGAGTAGTAGGGCGACCCGGGCACGAAGAGGCCGTTGCTCACCGGCAGCACGTTCAGGTCGATGACCTTGGCGTACTGCGGCCGGTTGATGGCCATGGCGGCCGCCTGGCGGGCCATCGGGTTGCTGAACGGCTTGGCCTGCTGGTTCAGCTGCAGGCAGTTCATGTCCGGCTCCCCGGCCACGTGCGTGCTGTCGTCGATGTAGGCGTACTGGTGGTTGCCCCGGAACTCGATGATCTGCTGGGGTGTGTCGGTGATCATCAGGTCGATGGTGCCTGATTTCAACGCCTCGGCCCGGGCCCCGCTGTCTGCGATTGGCTTGAAGGTGATGGACGACAGGTGTGGTAGTCCGGGCTGCCAGTAGTGCGGGTTGGCCGTGGCCGTGAAGTGGCTGTTGGGAATCCACTCCTTGAAGACGAAGGGACCGGTGCCGACCGGGTGGGACGTCCCGTTGGGATTGGTGAGCATCGATGGCGCCGCCACGTAGGCGATCTGGCCGCCGATGCCGCCGGCCAGCCAGAAGGGGAACGGCGCCCAGGGCGACTTGAGGGTCATGGTGACGGCGAGCGGCCCGGTCTGGGCGAAGTTGTCGAGGACCGGGGTGAGCACGATCCCGGTGAGGGCCGACTTGGATTGGGCCACCAGGTTGGTCAACAGCGCCGCTCCGTCGCACGGCGTGCCGTCGTGGAAGACCACGTTGGGTCGCAGCGTGATGACCCATGACGTGTAACTCGAGTTGGGGACGACGGACTCGGCCAGGTACGGCGCCCACCCGCCCGACGCGGTGATGATGGTCAGCGGGTCGAAGACGGTGCGGGCGTACATGACCCCGACCTCGTCGTAGCGCGCCGTGGTGGGGTCGAAGCCCCCCTCCTCGGCGTCCACGCCGAAGTTCAGCGTGCCGCCCTTCTTGGGCTTGGCGGTCGAGATGCCGTTGAGTCCCGGTCCGTTGGTGGTGGCCCCGGCGATGCCCCCGAGGTCAAGCCCGAGCGCGCTGGCGCCCGCGATGCCCGCCGCCGCGGCCGCCCCTCCGGCCAGCAGTGTGCGTCGATCGAATGTCGAGCCCATCAAGTCTCCCTTCATGAACAACCGGACCCCCCATGGGTTCGTCGGTGACGTTAGTGCCCCGGGCAGCGATGATGCGGGCGGTACTGTGGAAAAGGTGCCGGACGGATGGGACCTTTCCGCCTTCGACGATTGGCTCACGGGGCGATCACCTTCCACCCGTCGGGCCTACGCAAGCGATCTGCGCGCCTTCGCCGAATGGATGGGCCGCAGCGGGGTCACCGAGCCGTCGGCGGTGGACCGCCTGCATCTGCGCCGGTATCTGGCCTCCCTGGGGACGCGCCGGCTGGCCAGGGCCACCGTGGCCCGCAAGGCGGCGGCGCTGCGCTGCTACTTCGCCTGGTCCCTCCGGCAGGGAAGCATCGACGCCGACCCGGCCCGGAGCCTGCGGGCCTCTTCGGGCGGCGGCCGCCTCCCCCGGGTGCTGTCGGGCGCTGAGATCGGCGCCCTGCTCGACCAGCCGACGGCTTCGGCGGTCGATCAGCGGGACCTGGCCGTGCTCGAGTTGCTCTATGCCGCCGGTCTCCGGGTCTCCGAGCTGTGCGGACTCGACCGCCGCGGGATCGACTTGGCCGGTCGCACGGTGACGGTGTTGGGCAAGGGCGGCAAGCAACGCCAGGTGCCGGTGCACCGGCGTTGCGCCGATGTGCTCGGGTCCTGGTTGGCGGACGGCCGCTCCGCCATGGCCACGCCCGAGAGCCCCCCCGAGGCGGCTTTCCTCAACCGGCGGGGAGCCCGCCTCGGACCCCGTGATGTCCGGCGCCTGCTCGACCGCCGGGCCTCGTCGCCCACCCACCCGCACGCCCTGCGCCACACCTACGCGACGCACCTGCTCAACGGCGGCGCCGATCTCCGTGTCGTCCAGGAGCTGCTCGGCCACGCCAGCCTGGGGACCACGCAGATCTACACCCATGTGAGCAAGGAGCGCCTGCGCTCGGTCTACGAAGGGACCCACCCCAGGGCCTGAGGTGCCCGTGATCGGCTAGAGTGGCAAGGCCCAACGACCGGTGGGCGGCAGTACCGACCAACACGCACCTGGCGCGATCCACGGTCGCCCCTCGAGTCAGAGGGGCGCTGCGCTCAGGGGAGCAACCGACTGGAGGAACATTTATGGCCGTCGTTTCCATGCGACAGCTGCTGGAAGCCGGGGTCCACTTCGGCCACCAGACGCGCCGATGGAACCCGAAGATGAAGCGCTTCATTCTGGGTGAGCGCAACGGGATCTACCTCATCGACCTGCGCAAGACGCTGACCGGGGTCGAGGCCTCGTATTCCTATGTGCGCGACCTGGTCGCCGGGGGCGGGACCATCCTCTTCGTGGGGACCAAGAAGCAGACCCAGGGCCCGGTGGCCGAGTACGCCGAGGCCTGCGGGATGCCGTTCGTCAACCAGCGCTGGCTGGGTGGGATGCTGACCAACTTCTCGACTGTGTCCGGACGGGTCAAGCGCATGCAGGAGCTCCGCACCATGCAGGCCGCGGGCGACTTCGAGGGCATGCCCAAACGAGAGGCGCTGCAGCACACCCGTGAGCTCGAGAAGCTGAGCCGCAACTTGAGCGGCATCGCCAACCTGGACAAGCTGCCCAACGCCATCTTCGTCATCGACACCAAGAAGGAGCACATCGCGGTCACCGAGGCCCGCAAGCTGGGCCTCCCGGTGGTGGCCGTAGTGGACACCAACTGCGACCCCGACGTCATCGACTACGTGATCCCGGGCAATGACGACGCCATCCGCTCGGGCTCGCTCATGTGCCGCGTCCTGGCCGATGCGGTCGTCGAGGGCCGCTTCATCGCCGAGCACCGACGCAAGATGGCGCCACCCCCCCCGTCGGAGGAGGCTCCTTCGGGACCCTCACCCCGTCGACGTACGCCGCCGCCACCGCCCCCGCCGGCACCGGTGGCGAAAGCCCCGGCCGACGCCGCTCCGGCTGACACCACCGCTCCGGCTGACACCACTCCGGCTGACACCACCGCCTCCGCAGCCGCCGCGGGTGACACCGCCCCCACCGCCTCTGGCGCCACCGAGGCCGAGGCGGCCCCCGCCGGCGAAGAGCCCTCGGCACCCATGGCGGAAGTGGCGACCGCAGCCGTGGAGGCCTGAGCGTGGCCGACTTCACAGCCAAAGACGTCCAGAGGCTCCGCCAGGTCTCGGGCGCAGGCATGCTCGATGCCAAGAAGGCCCTCGAGGAGAGTGGCGGCAACTTTGACGACGCCCTCCAGTACCTGCGCGTCCACGGCCAGGCCGGCGCGGCCAAGCGCGAAGATCGCGAGGCGTCCCAAGGCGCCGTCGCCGCGGTTCGAAGCGGTGACGCTGCGGCCGTCGTCGAACTTCGGTGTGAGACCGACTTCGTGGCCAAGGCCGACGAGTTCGTCGCGCTGACCGACGAGTTGGCCGCCCTGGTGGCCGCCAAGGGCGAGGAGGCGGCGAGCGAATTGAGCGACGAGATCGATCGCCTGCGCGTGACGCTCAAGGAGAACATCTCAGTGGGCCGGGTCCACCGCCTGCTGGCCGAGCCCGGGCAGGTCGTCGACACCTACCTGCACCAGCAGGCCGGCCGTGGCGTCAATGCCGTCGCCGTCATTCTCGACGGGGGCGACGAAGCGCTGGCGCACAACATCGCCGTGCACATCGCCTTCAGCCGGCCGGCCTATCTCAACCGGGACGACGTTCCCGAGGCTGACGTGGCCGCTGAGCGGGCCACCGTGTCCGAGATCAGCCGCAACGAGGGCAAGCCCGAGGCGGCGATGGAGAAGATCGTGGAAGGGCGCATGACGGGCTGGTTCAAGGAGCGGGTCCTGTTGGACCAGTCCTACGTGAGGGACGAGAAACAGACGATTGCGGGCATGCTCGGTGGGGCCCGGATCGTGGCCTTCGCGCAGGTCGTCATCGGCTCCTGACTCCCGACGCGCACATGGGACAACCCCGACGGATCGTCCTCAAGATGTCGGGCGAAGCATTGGCTTCGGCCGCATCCGACGAGACGATCGACGCGGCCACCGTCGAGCGCATGGCCAAGGAGATGAGCCGGGCCATGGAGGGCGGCGGCCTCGAGCTCGCCGTCGTCGTCGGCGGTGGCAACATCTGGCGCGGCACGACGGGGGAGAGCGGCGGCATGGACCGCGCCACGTCGGACACGATGGGGATGCTCGGCACCGTCATCAACGCGTTGGCGCTGCAGGACGCGCTCGAGCAACAGGGCCAGCCCACGCGGGTCCTGAGCGCGCTGTCCATGGCCGAAGTGGCGGAGCCGTACATCCGGCGCCGCGCCATCCGGCACCTCGAAAAAGGCCGCATCGTGATCTTTGCCGCCGGCATGGGCAACCCCTTCTTCACCACCGACACCCCGGCCGCGCTCCGGGCGGCCGAGATCGGGGCCGAGCTGCTGTGCAAGGGCACCCACTCCGGAGTCGACGGCGTGTACTCGGCCGATCCGAAGCTCGATCCCACGGCGACCCGCTACGACGAGATCTCCTTCATGGAGGTCATACGCCGGGACCTTCGGGTCATGGATCTGACCGCCATCACCTTCTGCAAGGATAATTCGCTTCCCATCAGGGTTTTTAACCTCATGATCCCCGGCAATATCCCCCGTGCGCTCAGTGGTGAGCAGATCGGTACGCTGGTCCGCTAGTGACTTCTCCGTCGGCGCGAGCCAACAGCTCCCTGAGCCAGAACCCCGGACTCCGTCCCGGCTGTCCCGGGGGGGCCGTCCCACGCCCGGTGGGTCGTGCTCATGAATGACGACCTGTCCGATCTGGTCATCGACGAGACCAGGGACAAGATGGCCAAAGCCATTGAGCACGTGCGAGCCGAGATGGGCAACGTCCGCACCGGACGGGCTTCATCCGCGCTCCTCGAGCCGCTCTCGGTGGACTACTACGGCACCCCCACCCCGTTGCGCCAGCTGGCCGGGTTCAGCGTGCCCGACGCCATGCTGCTGGTCGTCACGCCGTACGACAAGGGCTCGCTGGGCGACATCGAGAGGGCGATCATGGCCTCGGACCTGGGTATCAACCCGACCAACGACGGCAATGTGATCCGCCTCGCCTTCCCTCCCCTGACCGAGGAACGGCGGAAGGAGCTGGTCAAGGTGGTCCGCCACAAGGCCGAGGAGGGAAAGGTGGCGGTGCGCAACCACCGCCGGCACGGCCGGCACGAGCTCGGTGAATTGGCCAAGGACGGGTCACTCTCCACGGACGAGCTGGAGCGGGTCGAAAAGGAACTCGAGAAGATCACCCACGAACAGGTGGAGAGCATCGACCGTCTGCTTGCCCAAAAAGAACAAGAACTCCTGCAGGTTTGAGGGACCACGCCTCCCATGACCGACCACACCGACAACGACGGCAATCCCGACCCCGAGGATCACGGCGGGATCGACGAGGATCCACCGATCTACCGTTCGGGACGGATACGCATCATCGGGGCCGAACCGGCTGGCCGGTCCGAACCCGAGTCGACCGAGCCCGTCCTGGAGGACGATTTCGGCATGCCGCACTGGAACGATGCACCGACCGGCCAGGTGCCGGCCGTGCTGGACCGGGCCGGCGGCGATGAGCAGGCCGTGGCCCCCCCGTCGTGGCGCGAGGAGGAGACAGACTGGGCCGCTCACGAGGAGCTGTTCCAGCCCTCCATGCTCTCCGACGACGTCCCTCCGGTCGGCTCCATGGTCAACGACAACAACGAGCAAGTCGACATGGACCGCCAACCGTGGCACTTCGCGGAGGACGATCTGCCGGGCGACGAGGACACCCTGGTGATCTCCTCGCCCTTGGCCGAGCGCGATCTCCATTCCGATCCCGATCCCGAACCCGATCGAGACCGGGCACCCGACGGTCGAAGCGGCGTCCGGCCCGCCCCCTTCGACTTCGAGCCGCCGACCGAAGTGGTGCAGCAGGGTGCGGCGCCCGCGCCGGTCTCGTCGCGCGCGGCGACGGTGGCCGCCTCGCGCCTCAGACCGCCCGAGGCGCCCCAGGCCCAGCCCCGCGCGCCGCGCTCCACCCGGCGCAAGAAGGAGAACGGAGGCGGAGGCAGCGGCGGGTCCAGCGGCACCAGTGGGCGCGATATGGGCCGGGCGATCGGCTCGGGCGTGGCCCTGGGCGTCGTGGCCCTGATCTGCTTTGCGTTCGGAAACCTGGCGTCGATGTTCATCGTGGTGGTCGTCGTCCTGCTGGCGGCAGCCGAGGCCTTCGCCGCGTTCCGCAAGGCCCAGTACCACCCGGCGACCCTTCTGGGGTTGGTGGCCATCGCGTCGCTGATGGTCGAGACCTACAACAAGGGGGTGGCCGCCCTTCCCCTGGTGATGGTCATGCTGGTGGCGGCCACCTTCGTTTGGTTCCTGGCCAACGTCGAGCCGGAAGCCGATCCGGTCGCGGGCGTGACCTCGACCATCTTCGTCTTCACCTGGGTGGGCGGCCTGGGGTCGTTCGCGGCGCTGCTCCTCGACCCGAACCTGTTCCCGAACCGACACGGCGTGGCGTTCCTGCTGGCCGCCGTCGTCATCACCGTGGCCGACGACGTGGCGTCGCTCCTGGTGGGTTCCGCCCTGGGGCGGCACCCCATGGCCCCCTCGATCAGCCCGAACAAGACCTGGGAGGGATTCGTCGGCGGCGCCGTGGCGGCAGTCCTGGTGGCCGTCGTCGTGATCCATTTCATCCACCCATGGACGATCGGCAAGGCGCTGGTGCTCGGCCTGGTCATCGCCGTGGTGGCACCGCTCGGCGACCTGAGCCAATCGATGATCAAGCGCCACCTGGGCGTGAAGGACATGGGCCGGCTCATGCCGGGGCACGGCGGCATCCTCGACCGGGTCGATGGCCTTCTCTTCGTGCTCCCCGCCACGTACTTCGTGGTCAAGGCCTTCCATCTCGGATGAGCTGATGCGCTCCGTCAGCCTGCTGGGATCGACCGGCTCCATAGGTACCCAAGCGGTGGACGTCCTGGCCCGGGCCCCCGAGCGGTTCACCGTGGCGGCGCTGGCGGCACAGCGTTCCGCTGATCTGCTTCTGGCCCAGGCGGGGCAGCTCCGGCCGGGGCTGGTGGTGATCGGGGACCCGTCCCTCTACGCCACGGTGCGCGACGGGGTCCCCCCGGGACCGAGGTCATGGTCGGGCGCGAGGGCCTGGTGGCGGCGGCCACGTGCGCTGATGTGGTGCTCAACGCCGTCGTCGGGTTCGCCGGGCTCCCGGTGACCATGGCCAGCCTGGAGGCCGGAAAGCTCCTGGCGCTGGCCAACAAGGAGTCGCTCATCGCCGGGGCCCCGGTCGTGCAGAAGGCGCGGCGTACGCCCGGAGCTGAGATCGTGCCGGTGGACTCCGAGCACTGCGCCCTCCATCAGTGCCTGGCCGCCAGTACGGATCCGACCACCGTGGCCCGTCTGCTGCTCACCGCGTCGGGCGGACCCTTTCGCGGGTGGACGTCCGACCGGCTCGAGGCGGTCACCATCACCGAGGCCCTGGCCCATCCCACGTGGTCGATGGGGCCGAAGATCACGATCGACTCGTCCACCCTCATGAACAAGGGTCTCGAGGTGATCGAAGCCCACGAGCTCTTCGGGATCTCCTACGACCAGATCGACATCGTGGTGCACCCCCAGTCGGTGGTGCACTCCATGGTCGAGTGGCGGGACGGATCGACGCTGGCCCAGCTCTCCCAACCCGACATGCGACTTCCCATCGGCTACGCCCTGGGATGGCCTGATCGTTTCGCCGCCACCTTCGGCGCGTTGGACTGGTCGGCGGCCACCACCCTGACCTTCGAGCCGCCGGATCGAACCGTCTTTCGCTGCATCGACCTGGCCTACGAGGCGGGCCGCCGCGGGGGCTCGGCCCCGGCGTGGTTGAGCGCGGCCAACGAGATCGCCGTGGAGGCGTTCCTGGCCGGCCGGCTCACGTGGAAAGGAATCGAGGAGGTGGTGGCCGAGACCCTCGACGCCTGGCGCGACGAGCCGATGGACCAGGTGGAGAGCGTCCTGGCCGCCGACGCAGAGGCCCGGGTACGGTCCAGCGCCGTCCTGGACCGACGTACCGGGTGAAGGCCCGGCAGGTAGCGTGAGCAGTGCTATGAGCGTCATCGAGAAGGAGCCACGCGCGGCGAATCCTCCCGCGGCAGGGCCCCCGGACGGTGACGTCGCTCCAGGGGGTGGCGACGTCGGTCAGGTCCTGCGGCTCCTCGCGGTGCTGGCCCTCGTCACCGCACTGTTCCTGGTGGCCGGCCTCGGGGATCTGCTGCTCTTCATCGCCATCTTGATCGTGGTGGTGATGCTGCACGAGCTGGGTCACTTCGCTACGGCCAAATGGGCCGGCATGAAGGTCACCGAGTACTTCGTCGGCTTCGGTCCCCGCCTGTGGTCCGTGCGCCGCGGCGAGACCGAGTACGGCGTCAAGGCCATTCCGGCCGGCGGCTACGTCCGGATCACGGGGTTCACCGTGCTCGAGGAGGTGTCCGAGGAGGATGAGCCCCGGGCCTATCGCCAGCAGCCCTTCGGCAAGCGCATCATCGTCGGCTGCGCCGGGTCGGCCATGCACTTCCTGATCGCCTTCGTGCTGGCCCTCATCGTGGTGTTCGGTTGGGGTGTGCCTTCCAACAATGTCAAGGTCGCCGGCCTCGAACACTGGCAGGGCGTCGCTCACACGCCGGCGCAACAGGCCGGGCTGCGGGCGGGGGACACCATCGTCTCGGTGGACGGCAAGTCCCTGAGCAGTCCGCAATCGCTGCCCACTGCGGTCGCCCATTCCGTGGGCACGCCGGTCACCCTGGGGGTGGAACGAAACGGCCAGACCCGACAGGTGACCGTCACCCCGGCCGACGGGCGCGGCATCAAGGTCGCCGGAGCCGAGCTGGCGCCGGCCAAGGCCAAGTCACCCCACGGCTACATCGGGATCGAGCTCGGGCAGGCCGACCAGTCGGTCAGCCCCCTCCGGGGCATCGGCCTGGCCGGCGACAACCTCTGGCAGGTGACCAGTGGCGAGTTCTCCGGCCTGGTCCGCACGTTCTCGCCCAGCGGGCTCAGCTCGGTGCTGCACCAGGTGTCCAACGCCAATGCCGCTTCACACGCCGCCAACAATCCCGGCACCTCGATTCGACCGATCTCCATCATCGGCATCGCCAGTCTGGGCGACCAGGCTCAGCACGACGGTCTGCTGTTCCTGCTGGAATTCCTCATCTTGATCAACGTGGTCTTCGGGCTGATCAACATGCTGCCCATGATCCCCTTCGACGGCGGGCACGTGGCCGTGGCCGGCTACGAGTGGATACGGACCAAGAAAGGTCAGGCCTACTACCGCGCGGACATCACCAAGCTCTTCCCGGTGGTCTTCGTATTCCTGGCCTTCCTGAGCGTCTTCGTGGTATCCGGGGTGTATCTCGATCTGACCCACCCCATCAAGAACTTCCTCCCCTGATCGGAACCATGGAACTCACATCGTCGCTCCTCCCGTCCCGCCGCCCCACCCGCCGCATCACCATTGGTGGCGTTGCCATCGGCGACGGCGCCCCGGTCTCGGTGCAGTCGATGACCACCACCAAGACGGCCGACGTCGACGGCACGCTGGCCCAGATCTACGCACTCGCCGCGGCGGGGGCCGACATCGTCCGTTGCACCTGCAACGAGGAGGCCGCCGCGGTGGGGTTGGCCCAGATCGTGCCGCGCGCCCCGTTCCCATCGTGGCCGACATCCACTTCCATCATGAGATGGCTCTCGCCGCGCTCGAAGCCGGCGTGCAGGGCCTTCGCCTCAATCCGGGCAACCTGCGCAAAGAAGTGGAGATCAAGCAGGTGGCGGCCGAGGCCCGGGACCGGGGGGTGCCCATCCGGATCGGCGTCAACGCCGGATCGCTTCACCCGGACCTCTACAAGAAATACGGCGGCGCCACGCCCGAAGCCCTGGTCGAGTCGGCCCGCAACGAGCTGGCCTACTTCGAAGAGGTCGACTTCACGGACGTCAAGATCTCGGTCAAGGCCTCGTCGGTCGCTCTCATGATCGCGGCCTACCGACTGGCTTCCGAGACCTTCGACCATCCCCTGCATCTGGGCGTCACCGAGGCCGGGCCGCCGCCGGCCGGGCTGGTCAAGGGCACGGCGGGCATCGCCACCCTCCTGGCTGAGGGCATCGGCGACACCATTCGGTTCTCCTTGACGGCCGACCCGGTGGAAGAGGCCCGCGCCGGCCGCCAGCTGCTCGAGGCACTGGGCCTGCGCGAACGCAAGGGCCTCGACCTCATCGCCTGTCCTTCGTGTGGTCGGGCCCAGGTGGACGTGATCGCCGTGGCCCAGGAGGCCCAGGAGGCCCTGGAGAAATTGAGCCTCCCGATACAGGTGGCCGTCATGGGGTGTGTGGTCAACGGTCCCGGCGAAGCGCGGGAGGCCGACATCGGCATCGCGGCGGGCAAGCAGAAGGGCCACCTCTTCATTCGGGGCAAGATCGTGCGCGTCGTTCCCGAGGACGGCATGGTCCGGGCTCTCGTCGAAGAAGCCGAACGCCTGGTGTCCGAGGGGGTCGAGGCGCGGCTGGCCGCGGCCGACGACGGGGCCGAGGCCGAGGCCGAGGCGGATCGGCGCGCCCTCTTGGACGCGACCGGTGACGACCCCAACCACACGTCGGAGAAGATCGAGATCATTCGGCGCTCGCACGATCACGACCGGTAACGCCGGCTGGACCAAGAGCGCCGGCACGGCCAGTAACGTGCGCAGCCATGGCTAAGGGCGCGATCACCTCGCGAGCAGAGGACTTCCCGCGCTGGTACCAAGAGGTGGTCGCCGGGGCCGAAATGGCCGAGAACGGCCCGGCCGCCGGCACCATGGTCATCCGACCCTGGGGCTACGGCATCTGGGAGCTCTTCCAGTCCGAGTTGGATCGCCGGATCAAGGAGGCCGGGGCCGAGAACGCCTACTTCCCGCTCCTCATCCCCGAATCATTCCTCCACCTCGAAGCCGAGCACGTCGAGGGATTCAGCCCTGAGCTCGCCGTCGTCACCCATGGCGGGGGCAAGGAGCTCGAAGAGCCGCTCGTGGTCCGCCCTACCAGTGAGACGGTCATCAACAGCCTCTTCGCCAAGTGGATCCAGAGCCACCGCGACCTGCCGCTACTGATCAACCAGTGGGCCAACGTCGTGCGCTGGGAGCTGAGACCCCGGCTGTTCCTGCGCTCCCGCGAATTCCTCTGGCAGGAGGGCCACACCGCCCACGCCAGCGAGGCGGATGCCCGGTCCTACGCCCTGCGTATCTTGCGCGAGGTCTACGAGTCCACCATGGTCGACGCGGCCGGCATACCCGTGCTGACCGGGCACAAGACGCCTCGAGAACGTTTCGCCGGCGCTACGCAGACCTGGACCTGTGAAGGGATGATGGGCGACGGCAAGGCCCTGCAGATGGGGACCAGCCACGAGCTGGGCCAGAACTTCGCCCGGGCCTTCGACATCACCTACTCGAACACCGAGGGGGTGGCCGAGCACGTCTGGCAGACCTCGTGGGGCGTCTCGACCCGGCTCATCGGGGCGTTGGTGATGGGACACGGCGATGACTCCGGCCTCCGCCTGCCGCCGGCTCTCGCGCCCAGCCAGGTGGTCGTCCTCGTGATCAAGCAGGACGAGGCCGTGCGGGCCGCCGCCGAGGGGCTGGTCACCGAGCTGCGGGCACAGGGGTTCCGGGTTCGCCTCGACGACCACACCGACACCAGCTTCGGCCGCCGCAGCGTGGGCTGGGAGCTCAAGGGGGTGCCGGTCCGGGTCGAGATCGGGCCCCGTGATCTGGTCGACGGCAACGTCACCGTGGTGACCCGCCACACCCTCTCGAAGGAGACGGTCGCCCTGACGGCGGCCGCCAAGCAGGTGACCGCCATCCTGTCCCGGGTCGGCCCCGAGCTCCTGGCCCAGGCCACGGAGCACCGGGAGGCCCGCAGCAGTGACGCCGGCTCGTTGGAGGCGGCCATCGAGGCCGGCGCCACCGGGTTCGCCCGCATCCCGATGGCGGCCCTGGGCCCGGACGGCGAGGATCGCCTGGCCGCCCAGGCGTTGACCGTCCGCTGCCTGCAGCGGCCCGACGGGACCTTGGCCGAGGCGGGCGACGCCGACGTCGACCTGACGGCCGTGGTGGGCCGTTCCTACTGAGCCGCTCCGCTTCAGCACGACGGCTGGGGACACGGTGCCGGGGAGACGGTGCCGGGGAGACGGTGCCGGGGAGACGGTGCCGGGGAGACGGTGCCGGGGAGACGGCCGGAACCGCGACTGAGGTCACGGTCGAATTGATATAATCCCTCGCGCTGTCCAGTTTGAGAATCAGTACCTCGTTGAAGCGTGGGCTGCGGCCCACGCTTCACGCTTTCCTGGATCTCATGCCGAGCGCAGCAGGAGGTGGTGAGACCGGTCGAGAGGAGGTGACAGCGATGGCGAAGGAGAGCACTGATTTGGCCGACGCGCTGTCACCCTTGTTGGAGGCCCGGGGCCTCGACCTGGTCGACGTCGAGCTCCATGGCGGCGAGCTGGCCGTCTTCGTCGACCGGGACGGAGGCGTCGATCTCGACACCCTGGGTGAGGCCACCCGCGCCGTCTCGGACGCGCTCGATGAGATCGACCCGGTTGCGGGGCGGTACACCCTGACCGTCTCGAGCCCCGGGCTGGAGCGGCGCCTGCGCACGCCGGCCCACTTTGCCCGGGCCGTCGGCGAAGCCGTCACGCTGCGCATCGGCGCGGGGACGGACCAGGTCCGCCGGGTCAGCGGCACGCTAGAGAGCGCGGATGCGACCGGCTGCACCCTGGTGGGACCCGACCTGCCCGAGGGACCGCTTCGCCTGGGCTACGACGAGATCGAACGCGCCCGCACCGTATTCACGTGGGGACCGCAGCCGAAAAAAGTGAGAGGGTGAGCAGGTCATGAGCAAGACCAACTTCGAATTCCTGGACGCGCTGGGCCAGATCGCCCGCGACAAGGGGATCTCAGTCGAAACGTTGCTCGATGCCCTGGCTAACGCCCTGGTGGCCGCCTACAAGCGGCGCCCCGATGCCGCCGAGGAGGCGGTCGTCACCATCGACCCCGATTCGGGTGAGATCCGGGTCTACGGCCAGGAATTGGACGAGGACGGCGAGGTCATCCGCGAGTGGGACGACACGCCCGACGACTTCGGCCGTATTGCGGCGCAGACAGCCAAGCAGGTCATCCTCCAGCGGATCCGCGAAGTCGAGCGGGACATGAAGTACGACGAGTACGCGGGACGCGAGGGCGACATCGTCACCGGGATCGTCCAGCAGACCGACAACCGCTACACCCTGCTGGACCTGGGCAAGGTGGAGGCCCTGCTGCCCCAGGCCGAGCAGGTCTCCTACGAGCGCTATGAGCACGGCACCCGGCTCAAGGCCTACATCGTCGAAGTCCGCAAGACGACCAAGGGCCCCCAGATCGTGGTCAGCCGGACGCACCCCGGACTGATCAAGCGCCTCTTCGAGCTCGAGGTGCCCGAAATCTCCTCCGGCGTGGTCGAGATCAAAGCGGCGGCGCGTGAGCCGGGCCACCGGACGAAGATCGCCGTGTGGTCCAACGATCCCAATGTGGACCCGGTGGGTGCCTGTGTGGGCGCACGGGGTTCCCGGGTGCGCATGGTCACCAACGAGTTGCGGGGGGAGCGCGTCGATGTCGTGCCGTTCTCCGACGACCCGGTCGACCTGATCCAGAACGCGCTTGCGCCCGCCCGCGTGCGGGAGGTGCGCCTGGACGAGGAGACCGGGACCGCCACGGTGGTGGTGAGCGACTTCCAGCTGTCCCTGGCCATCGGCAAGGAGGGGCAGAACGCCCGCCTGGCCGCCCGCCTGACCGGATGGCGCATCGACATCAAGAGCGAGACCCAGCTGGCCGAGGAAGAGGCGGGCTACGCCGACGAGGAATGGGCCGAGGGCGAGTGGGTGGAAGACGAGAAGGGCGAGATGGTCTGGAAGCCGGCTGAAGGCGGCGAGGCCATGTCGGCGGAGGAGTGGAGCCACCAGGCCGAGGACACGCCGGGCGACGGCGAGACGGCAACGGAGGCTCCGGCCGGGACCAAGCCAACCGAGGCTCTGGCCGAGGCCAAGGCGGCCGAGACGACCGAGGGTCCAGCCCCGGCAGCTCCCGACCGCGCCGCCGAACCGGCCGTCGCGACCCCGGAGGTCGAGGCATAGGACCGACACGGACGTGCGTCGGCTGCCGCAAAGCCCTGCCTGCCGGCGAGATGCTCCGAATAGTGCGGCACGGTGAAGGCGAGCTGCGGGTCGCGCCCACGAGTCAAGGTCGGGGAGCCTGGCTCTGCCGGGGTTCGCTTTCGTGCTTCGAGTCGGCGGCGAAGCGCCATGGGTTCGACCGGGCGTTCAAATGTTCGGTCGGGCCCAAAGCAGTTGAGGAGTTGGGTGCACGCCTGGGCCTGGCGTAGGAGCAGCCAACAGATGATGTGCGAGGATAGAGGGCTTCGGGTCGTTCCGAAGCTCCGACACTACGAAGGACATAGAGAACCACTTGCCGAAGAAGATCCGCGTCTATGAGCTGGCCAAAGAGCTAGGCCTGAGCAACAAGGAAGGGCTTGACCTGGCCCTTTCTCTTGGAATTGGGGTCAAGAGCCACTCGTCCTCCATTGAGGACGCGCAAGCGGACCGCGTCCGCCGCAAGGCCGATGCCGAGGGCCTGCGTCGCGAGGTTCAGCCCGAGGAGGCCACGTCGGCCAAGAAGAAGGCAGCCGCCAAGAAGGCCGCCGCCCCGCCTACACCGGACGAGTCGGCCGAGAAGCCGCGTGCACCGCGCCTCATCAGCAGCCGATCCACCTCGACGACCGCCCCGGCTCCGGGCCGCGCCGCCGCGACCCCGACCACCGCCCGTCCGACCGCGCCGGCACCCACCCGCGCCCCCGCGCCGCCGGCGCCGGCCACCGCCCCATCGAACGAGCAGGGCCGGGTCGTACCCCCAGCGAAAAAGACCTCCGCCCCCGCCCCCCCGGCCGCAACCCCAGCACCCGCTGCAGCGCCGGCAGCTCCGACCACGGCTCCGACTCCGTCCGCGCCCGCCGCCGCCTCCGCCCAGGCCGCGAGCCCGGCTCCGGCTCCGGCCCCCACCGCGCCGGCCCAAGAAGCGCCCGCCGCCACCGCGGCCACTCCCGCCACTCCCGCCGCGGCCACTCCCGCCGCGGCGCCCGCGCCACCCGCGTCCCCCCCGGCAGCGGAGGGAGCCCCGGCGCCGACCAAAGAGCGGCCCACGCGGCCCCCGGTTGGTCCGAGCGGCAAGCCCGTTCCCCCACCCCCGCAACGACCTCCGATCGGCCCCAGTGGGCGCCCGATCCCCCCGCCTCCGGGCATGGGTGGCCGGCGTCCCACGGCACCCCCGAGCCGTCCCGGTGGGGGGCAGTACCCCTCGCGCACGGGAGGCCGTCCCGCACCCGGGGCGGGTCGCCCGACCGGCGGTCCGGGTGGTCCCGGCAGCAGCAGCTTCGGCAGCCGGCCCTCCGGATTCGGCGGACGCACCGGTGGCGGCGGTCCCGTCGGGTCCCCACCTGCGGGGGGCCGAGGAGGCCTGCCCGGCCGCCGTCCGCCCCAGCGGCGGGCGCGCCGGCGCCGGCGCAACCTGGAGGAGCTCGAGCCGACCCAGCTCACGACGTACCAGCCTTCGACCGCACCGGTGCCCGAGGGCGAGGTCATCGTCGAGCGCGGGTCGACGGCGCGCGACCTGGGCCCGAAGCTGAACCGCAGCGCCGGGGACATCGTCCGTTTCCTCCTGCTCCAGGGCGAGATGGTCATGGCCACCCAGTCGCTGACCGACGACATGATCGAGCTGTTCGCCGCCGAGATCGGGGCCGAAGTCCGCTTGGTCGACCCCGGCGAGGAACAAGAGGCCGAGCTGCTGGCCCGGTACTTCGAGGAGGAGGAGGAGGAGGACGACGCCGACCAGCGGCCGAGGCCGCCCGTGGTGACCGTCATGGGCCACGTGGACCACGGGAAGACGCTCCTCCTCGACCGCATCCGCCAGACCGACGTGGTGGCCGGCGAGGCCGGCGGCATCACCCAGCACATCGGGGCCTACCAGGTCGTCTGGCATGACAAGCGCATCACCTTCATCGACACGCCGGGTCACGCCGCCTTCACCGCCATGCGGGCCCGCGGCGCCCAGGCCACCGACATCGTCATCCTCGTGGTGGCCGCCGACGACGGTGTGATGCCCCAGACGGTCGAGGCCATCGATCACGCCACCGCGGCCGAAGTGCCCATCATCGTGGCGGTCAACAAGATGGACCGCCCCGAGGCCGATTCGAGCCGCGTCCTGCAACAGCTCTCCGAGCGCGGACTGGTGCCCGAGGCCTGGGGCGGCGACACCATCGTGGTGGAGGTATCGGCCCTGCAGGGGACCGGCATCGACGATCTCCTCGAGCAGATCACTCTGGTGGCCGAGGTCGAGGAACTGACGGCGCGCGTCGAGGGCGAAGCTCGCGGCGTCGTGCTCGAAGCCAACCTCGAAGCGGGCCGGGGCCCGGTGGCCACCCTCATTGTCCAGCAGGGGACGCTGCGGGTGGGGGACCCGGTCGTGGCCGGAGCCGCCTGGGGCAAGGTCAAGGCCCTGGTCGATGACGTGGGCGATCACGTCAAGGAGGCGCTGCCCTCCACGCCGGTCCAGGTGCTGGGGTTCTCCGAGCCGCCGCACGCCGGGGACGAGATGCGCGGGGCCAAGGACCTGGCCCGGGCCCGGACCCTGGGCGAGGCCAGAGCGCAGCGCTTCCGCCTCTCGGGGCACAAGCCGGTCGCCTCCGCCGCCACCGGCGCCAAGCTGGAGGACCTGTTCGAGCAGATCCAGCGCGGCGAGACGGCCACCCTCAACATCGTGCTCAAGGCCGACGTGCAGGGATCCCTCGAAGCGGTGACCGAGAGCCTCAAGCGGCTCGAGCGCGACGACGTGAAGTTGAGCTTCGTGCTGCGCGGCATCGGCGGCATCACCGAGAACGACGTGCAGCTGGCGGCCGCCTCGAGTGCCACCATCATCGGCTTCAATGTCCGACCGGACAAGAGGGCGCGTGAGCTGGCCGAGAACTCCGACGTCGAGGTCAGGAACTACGAGATCATCTACAAGCTGCTCGAGGACATCGAGGCGGCCATGCTCGGCCTCCTGTCCCCGGTCTACGAGGAAGTGGTCACCGGTGAGGCCGAGGTGCGTGAGGTCTTCCGTGTCCCGCGCATCGGCGCCATCGCCGGGTGCTACGTCCGGGAGGGCAGGATCACCCGCGGCTCGAAGGTGCGCTTCCTCCGTGAGGGGACCGTGATCTGGAAGGGTGCCATCACCTCGTTGCGGCGGTTCAAGGACGACGCCCGCGAGGTGCAGTCAGGCTTCGAGTGCGGCATCGGACTCTCGGACTTCCAGGACTTGAAGGACGGCGACATCATCGAAACCTACGAGGAGCGCGAGATACCGAGGACTTGATGCCATCGTGAAACGGCGGACGGCAACCTACCCCCGCGCCCTGCGGGTCAACCAGGTGCTCCGACAGGTGGTGGCCGAGGAGCTCGAGCGGCTGGCCGACGCCGACGAGCGGTTCCGCATGGTGACGGTGACCTCGGTCGACACGGCGTCGGACCTGCGCACGGCCACCGTGTACCTGGCCACCCTGGACGACGACGCCGCGGAGGCTCTCGAGGAGCGCCGCCCCCATCTCCAACGCCTCATCGGTTCGCAGGTGAGCATGAAGCGGACGCCCCGGCTCACGTTCAAGGCGGACCCGGCCATCGCCGCCGGAGCCCGGGTGGAGGAGGTGCTGCGCCATCTCGACCGGGACCAGGTGGCCGAGACCGACGAGCCACCAAATCGGTGAGCGCCACCGGCCTGGTGGTGATCGACAAGGAAGCCGGATGGACCTCCCACGACGTCGTGGCCCGGTGCCGCCGTCTCTTCGAGCAGCGCCGTGTCGGGCACGCCGGCACCCTCGATCCCGATGCCACCGGCATGCTGCTGGTCGGGCTCGGACGCGCCACCCGATTGCTGCGGTTCCTCACCGTGCTGCCCAAGACCTATGTGGCCGAGATCGTGCTGGGCACGGCCACGTCCACCCTCGATGCGTCGGGGGAGGTCACCGGTACCTGGGACATGTCCGGCGTCTCGCCGGCCCAGGTGCGGGCGGCGGCGGCCGGGCTCACCGGGATCATCGAGCAGGTTCCCCCGATGGTCTCGGCGGTCAAGGTCGGGGGGCGGCGCCTGCACGAGCTGGCCCGCCAGGGCATCGAGGTCGAGCGGGCGGCCCGCACGGTCACCGTCCACCGCTTCGAGGTCGAGCCCGACCCGATCCGACCGGGCGTGTACCGGGCCGAGGTGGAGTGCTCGTCGGGCACCTATGTCCGCACCCTGGCCGACGACCTGGGGCGCGCGCTGGGCGGCGGGGCCCACATCGGGATGCTGCGGCGCACCCGGATCGGTTCCTTCGGCGAGGCCGACATGCGCCCCCTCGAGCGGATCGACCACGACGCCATCCTCACCCCGGCCCAGGCCATGCGGGGTCTGACGTTCGTCACCGTCGAGAGGGAGTTCGCCGATGCCGTCGCGCACGGCCTGCCCCTCGACCGCGTCCCGGTCGGCGCGACCGGGGAGGGACCCTGGGCGCTGGTCGATGATCGGGGCACCCTGCTGGCGGTTTACGAACCGACGGGGACCGACCGGATCAGGCCGGCTGTCGTTCTGGCCGCCGACTGACGTCTAGTCTGCGCTCGATGCCCGCCAGTGCGGTCACCATCGGCGCCTACGACGGCGTGCACCTGGGTCACCGGGCCCTCCTGCGCGACCTGGTCGCCCGGGCCGAGGCGGCCGGGCTGTCGCCGGTGGTGGTCACCTTCGACCGCCACCCGGCCAACGTGGTCCGGCCCGACTCCGCCCCCAAGCAGCTGACCGACCTCGACCAGAAGCTCGAGCTCCTGGCCGACTGTGGCATCGCGAGGACGCTGGTGATCCCCTTCGACCGCGACCGGGCCGACGAGTCCGCCGAGGACTTCGTCTCCGAAGTACTGGTCGACACCCTCGAGGCCCGCCTGGTGGTGGTGGGTGAGGACTTCCACTTCGGCCACGGGCGCAAAGGGAACGTGGCCCTGCTGCGCGAGCTGGGCGGTGTGCACGGCTTCGAGGTGGTGGGGGTGGCCCTGACCGGCGAGGGCACGGCGCCGGTGTCCTCGACCCGGATCAGGTCCCTGGTCGCCGCGGGCGACGTGGAGGGTGCGGCGGAGCTGCTGGGCCGCTTCCACGAGGTACGGGGGCGGGTGGTCCACGGCGACGGCCGGGGTGGGCCCGATCTGGGGTTCCCGACCGCCAATCTCGAGATCTCTGCCGACATCGCCCTGCCGGCCGACGGGATCTACGCCGGGCACTTCACCCGGGCCGACGGCACGGTGCACCCGGCGGCCATCTCGGTGGGGCGCCGGCCCACGTTCTACGAGTCCGGAACGGCGTCGGTGCTGGTCGAGGCCTATCTCCTGCATTTCGAGGGGGACCTCTACGGGGAGGCCGGGCGGGTGTCGTTCGTGCGCCGCCTCCGGGACGAGCGCCAGTTCGACTCGGTCGACGCCCTGATCGCCCAGATGCACCTCGATGTGGCCGAGGCCGAGCGGGTGCTCTCGGTGCAACCGTAGGCACCTGCTAGGATATTTGCCGGTTGGGGCTGGTTCCCACCACACTCCTACGCACGTCTTCGAGGTTCTTCCTTACATGCCCGACACACAGTCCACTATTGCCGAGTACCGGCTGCACGACAGTGACACCGGGTCACCGGAAGTGCAGATCGCACTGTTGTCGGGACGGATCAACCATCTCACGGAGCACCTGAAGGAGCACAAGGGGGACCACCACACCCGGCGCGGGCTGATGAAACTCATCGGCCAGCGTCGGCGGTTGCTCGATTACGTGCGAAAGAACGACGTCGAGCGCTACCGCACCATTATCGGCCGTCTCGGCATTCGACGGTAGCGACACCCAGTCGGGCGTCTTCAGTCGCTGGCTGCCAGTCGCCGGTCACTTCCACACGGGAGGTGGTCGACCACTGGGAACCAGCCCAAAGATGCCCCCAAACACCACACGAGGAGCATCATGGCTGACGCCATTTCCGTGTCGGGCCCCATCAGTGGCACCGACCGCACCCTGACGTTCGAGTCCGGAAAGTTGGCCCAGCTGGCCGACGGCGCCGTGCTCGCCCGCATCGGCGACACCGTCCTGCTGGCCACGGCCACCGCAGCACGTTCCGTCCGGGAGGGGACCGACTTCTTCCCTCTCACCGTCGACATCGAGGAGCGGGCCTACGCCGCCGGCAAGATCCCCGGCTCGTTCTTCCGCCGGGAGGGCAAGAGCTCGGACCAGGCCATCCTGACCTGCCGCCTCATCGACCGCCCCCTGCGCCCGTCCTTCCCCAAGGGCTTCCGCAACGAGGTCCACGTCGTCGGCACCATCTTCGGGGCCGACCAGGTCAACCCGCACGACGTGCTGGCCATCAACGCCGCCTCGGCCGCGCTCATGCTCTCGGGCATCCCCTTCGACGGCCCCATCGGCGCCGTCCGGGTGGCCTACACGGTCGACGGCACCTGGATCCCCCACCCCACCTTCGAGGAGGGCGACGCGGCCACCTTCGAACTGGTGGTGGCCGGACGGGCCCTGACCGACGCCGACGACACCGACATCGCCATCATGATGGTCGAGGCCGGCGGGACCGAGAAGTCGTGGTCGTACTACGCCGACGGTGCGCCCAAGGTCACCGAAGAGGTGCTGGCCGAGGGGTTGGAGGCGGCCAAGACCTGGATCCGCGAGTCCATCCTCCTGCAGCGCCAGCTGGTGGCCGACTACGTCGCCGCCCGTGGCGCCATCGAGCCCATGGAGTTCGCCACCCAGACCGACTACGCCGACGACGTGTGGAGCCGGGTCGAGGCCGTCGGCACCGACCCGATCGCCAAGGCCAACACGGTCACGGCCAAGGCCGAGCGCAACGCCGCCCTCGCCGATGCCGGCCAGGAGATCCAGTCCGCCCTGGCCGATGAGTTCGAAGGCCGGTCCGGTGAGATCAAGGCCGCCATCCGCTCGCTGACCAAGAATCTGGTGCGCAAGCGCATCATCGACGACGGCCTGCGCATGGACGGGCGGGGCACGGCCGACATCCGGCCGCTGTCGGCCGAGATCGACCTGTTCCCGACCGCCCACGGCTCGGCGCTCTTCCAGCGCGGCGAGACCCAGGTGCTCAACGTGACCACGCTGGGCATGCCCCGCATGGACCAGCTGCTCGACACCATCACCCCGGTCGATTCCAAGCGCTACATGCACCACTACAACTTCCCGCCCTTCTCCACCGGCGAGACCGGCTTCATGCGAGGCCCCAAGCGCCGGGAGATCGGCCACGGCCTGCTGGCCGAGCGGGCCCTGCTGCCCGTCGTCCCCAGCGCCGAGGAGTTCCCCTACACCCTGCGCCTGGTCTCCGACGTGCTGGCCTCCAACGGGTCGACGTCCATGGCCTCGGTCTGTGGTTCGACCCTGTCGCTGATGGCCGCCGGGGTGCCCCTCAAGGCTCCGGTGGCGGGCATCGCCATGGGCCTGATCAACGAGGGCGACGCCTACGTCACGCTGACCGACATCCTGGGCTCCGAAGACGCCTTCGGTGACATGGACTTCAAGGTGGCCGGCACGGCCGACGCGGTGACCGCGCTGCAGCTCGATACCAAGATCGCCGGCCTGCCGGCCGACGTCCTGGGCCGGGCCCTCCTCCAGGCCAAGGAAGCCCGGCTCAAGATCCTCGAGGTCATGGCCTCGGCCATCGATGAGCCCCGTGACCACGTGGCCAACAGCGCCCCGAAGATCGTCTCGATGGAGATCCCGATCGACAAGATCGGCGAGGTCATCGGGCCCAAGGGCAAGGTCATCAACACGCTGCAGCAGGAGACGGGGGCGGACATCGCCGTCGACGACGACGGCATGATCGGGACGGTGACCATCGGGGCCAAGGACGGCAACGCGGTCGAAGAGGCCCGCCGCCGCATCTCGCTGATCCTGGACCCGCCCACCGCCGACGTGGGCGCCGTCTACCCCGGCAAGGTGGTCAACATCACCAAGTTCGGGGCCTTCGTCAACGTGCTGCCCGGTCGCGACGGCCTGCTGCACATCTCCAAGCTGTCGCCGCTGGCCGGTGGCAAGCGCATCAACAACGTCGAGGACGTGCTCACGCTGGGCCAGCCCATCGAGGTGCGGGTGGATGACATCGACCCCCAGGGCAAGGTGTCCCTCTCGCTGGCTTCGGCGCCCGAAGGGGCCGCCGCGGCGCCCTCGGGCGGCGGGACTGGCTCGGGCGGCTCGGGCGGCTCGGGCGGCGGGGACCGTGAGCGGAATCGCGACCGTGACAGCGACCGCGGCAGAGGTGGCGAGCGTGACCGGGATCGGGACCGGGACCGCGATCGCGACAGCGACCGCAACCGAGGTGGCGACCGTGGCCGGGGCACGCCGTCGGCTCCGGCGGCCAGCAACGGTGGCGCGTCGTCGGCCCCCTCCTTCGAGGACGCCTTCGAGGCCGAACTGGTGGCTGACCTCGGCGACCTGGGCCCAGGTGCCGTCGAGGGTGAGAGCCGGGGCGGCGGCAATCGCCCGCCCCGCGGCCGTTCACGGCGCCGTTGATCGAGACGTCGGTATTGCCGAGCGGCATCCGCCTGGTCACCGAGACCATGGCGGATGTGCGCTCGGTGGCGGTCGGATTCTGGGTTGGGACCGGCTCCCGGGACGAGCCCGACGAGCTGGCGGGCGCGTCCCACTTCTTGGAGCACCTGCTGTTCAAGGGCACGCCGACGCGCTCGGCAGCCGCCATTGCCGAGTCGCTCGACGAAGTCGGCGGTGACTGCAATGCCTTCACCACCAAGGAGTACACGACCTTCTATATCCGGCTGCTGGCCGAGCACCTCCCGCTCGGGCTCGACATCCTCAGCGAGATCATGTGGGACCCCGCGTTGCGGCCGTCCGACGTCGACGCCGAGCGCACCGTGATCCTCGACGAGATCCTCATGCACGCCGACGAACCGTCGGACCTGGCCGCCGAGCAGTGGCAATCCTCGGTGTTCGCCGGACACGCGCTGGGACGGGACACGCTGGGCACGGCCTCCACGGTCGGCGCCCTCGGCGCCCCCGAGATCCGGGGCTTCTTCGACCTTCAGTACCGCCCGGGCAACATGGTGGTGTCGGTGGCCGGTGACTGCACCCACGAGGCCGTGACGGCCGATCTGGAGCGTCGATTCCGCGGGCAGCTCGGGGGAGTCGCCCCGCCCCGGACCGCCCCGGGTCCCGAGACCGAGCGTCTTCACGTGGTACGGCGCCCGACCGAGCAGGCGCATGTCGTCTACGGGGTCAGATCGGTCTCCCGCTTCGACGATCGACGCTGGGCCCTGTCGGTGCTCAATCACGTCCTCGGTGGTGGGCTCTCCAGCCGGCTCTTCCAAAAGGTGCGCGAGGAGCGTGGACTGGCCTATTCCATCTGGTCCGAGCGCGCCGCCTACCAGGATGCGGGTTCGCTGGCCGTCGTGGTCGGCACCGCCCCCGAGCACGTCGACGAGGTGCTGCGGATCGTCTCGGGGGAACTCGAGCTCCTGGCCGCGCACGGGATCACCGAGCGCGAGCTGGCGGTGGCCCGGGGCAACATCCGGGCCGAGCTGCTGCTCTCGGGCGAGGACTCGGGGGCCCGCATGAGCCGTATCGGGGGATCGCTCCTGCTGCAGAACGAAGTGCGGTCCGTCGACGAGCTCCTGGCCCGTATCGAAGCCGTCGAACGTTCCGACGTGCTGGCCGTGGCGGACGAATTGGCGCGGGCCCCGCGCACGCTGAGCGCGGTGGGCCCCTTCGACGAGGATGCCTTTGGCGACCACCTGGCCGTGACCGCCGGCCGGTAGGGTCGCACGCATGCAGAAGGTCGGTGTGGTCGGCGCCGGTGGCCGCATGGGCCAGGAGGTGTGCCGGGCGCTCAGTTCCGCCCAGGATCTGGAATTGGTGGTCGCGGTTGATCCCGGCCACGTCGGGGAACCGGTCGAGGGCCTGACCGAGGGTGTGTCCGAGCGTCTGACCGGGAGCCTGACCATCGAAGGCGATATCGGTGCGCTCCACGAGCGGGGAGCCGAGGTGGTGGTCGACTTCACTGTCGCCGCGGCGGCCCGGGAGAATCTGGCCTACTACGCGGCAGAGGGCCTGCACGCCGTGGTGGGCACCACCGGGCTGACCGAGACCGAATTGGCCGGCGCCGCCAACCTCTTCAAGGCCTCTGCCGCCAACGCCGTCGTGGCGGCCAACTTCGCCATCGGCGCGGTCCTGCTGATGCGCTTCTGCGAGTTGGCCGCGCCCCACATGGACGGGGTCGAGGTCCTCGAGCTGCACCACGACGCCAAGCGTGACGCGCCCTCGGGCACCGCCCTGCACACGGCCCAGCGCATCGCGGCGGCGCGGGACGACGCCGGTGCGGGCCCGCTCCCGGCCGACCGCACGACCGAGCACGTGTTGCCCGGCGCCCGCGGCGGCGAGGGGCCCGGGGGGGTGCGGGTGCACTCGGTGCGGCTGCCGGGGCTCATCGCCCACGAAGAGGTGATCTTCGGGGCGTTGGGCCAGAGCCTGAGCATCCGCCATGACTCCTATGACCGTCGCTCGTTCATGCCCGGGGTCCTCCTGGCCGTGCGGGCCGTGCCCGGTCGTCCGGGCCTGACCATTGGCATCGAGGCACTGCTCGGGCTGTGACCGACCAGCGCGACGTGAGGGAGCGTCTCCTGCAGGCCACCTACGACTGCGTGGCCCGATGGGGACTGGCCAAGACCACCGTGGAGGACGCGGCGCGGGAGGCGGGGGTGTCACGCGCCACCGTCTACCGCTACTTCCCGGGTGGGCGCGAGGAGCTCATCGGCGCGGTGGTGGCCTGGGAATTCAACCGCTTCTTCCGTCGCCTCTACGAGGAGGTGCAGGACGCCCTCACGCTCGAAGAGGTGATGGAACGCGGCCTGGTCTTCGCCCACAACGCGGTGATCGACCACGAGGTGCTCCAGCGTATTTTGCAGACCGAGCCCGAGATCCTGTTGCCCCGACTGACGGTGGAGGCGAACGAGATCCACAAATTGGTGGCCGCCTTTCTGGCGCCCTACCTGGTCCGCCACGGCATGGCCGAAGGCACGGACCTCGACGTGGCCGCCGACTTCCTGGCTCGCATGGTCCTCTCCTACATCGAGTCCCCCGGGCGTTGGGATCTCAACGATCCGGCCCAGGTGTCGCGCCTGGTCCGAGCCGAGCTCCTGGGTGGCATTCAGTGACCACCACCTGCTGCGCCCGGCATCCCGACCGGGCGGCCTCGGTGGTCTGTGCCCACTGCGACCGGCCCATCTGCACCGACTGCATGCTGCAGGCCTCGGTGGGCTGGCAGTGCCCGGACTGCGTGAGCGACGCCACCAAGAAGACCCAGGTCATCCGGCCATTCGCCGATCCGAACCGCACCGGCGCCGTCGGTTCGACCAATCCCACGCCCGTGGTCATCGCCCTGGTCGTGGTCAACGTGGCGTGTTTCGCGGCCAGCGGGTTCGGCCGGGCCAGCGTGATCGACCGCCTCGGCATGTGGCCCAACGGTGTGCACTACCAGCACCAGACCTACCGGCTGTTCACGTCCATGTTCCTCCATCTGAGCTTCACCCACATCCTCTTCAACATGTTCACCCTGCTCGTCGTCGGTCCGCCGGTCGAGGTCATGCTGGGCAAGAGCCGCTTCCTGGCGCTCTACCTGCTGGCCGGGTTGGGCGGCAGCGTGTGCTCGTACCTGATCAGCCCGGCTCCCGAGATCGGCGTGGGCGCCTCCGGGGCCATCTTCGGCGTCATGGCTGCCTACCTGGTGCTGGCCAAGCGGAACCACAAACCTATGGCCATTGTGGTGTACCTGATCGTGTTCAACCTGGCCATCGGCTTCTGGGAGAACGTCGATTGGCGCGCCCACATCGGGGGGATGCTGGTCGGGGCGGGCCTGGCCCTGGTCTTCGACTACTCCCGCGGCCGGCGGGACTCGGCTCAGCGGATCGCCCTGGGGGTGGGCGCCAGCGTCCTCACCCTGGCCCTCCTGGCCCTGCTCACGACGGGCATCGCCCCTGGTCACGTCAATCTCAGTTGACATTGAGACAAAACTCGCCATACTGTTTCACCAGTGGAGGCTTCATCGGTGGAAGCGGTATCGACGCAATCTCGGTTCCCTGCGATGGCTGGCGTGCCTGGGTTGTCGGGGGACGCTCAGGGCTCCGGAGTGGCCGAGGGAGTGGCCGGGGCATCCGGCACGTCCCCAGCGGATGCGATCCCCTCGGGGCCGGGTCGAAAGGCGCGAAAGGTCGTCCACCACCTGGGCGGGGATGATCGGTCCTCCACCCGGGTCCGGCTCGTCGATGGGGCGCTGCGCTGCCTGGCCCGCCAGGGAGTGGCCAAAACCACGGTCGACGACATCGCCCGGGAGGCAGGGCTCTCGCGGGCCACGCTCTACCGGACGTTTCCCGGCGGGAAGGATGCCGTCTTGGGCGCCGTGGTCGCCACCGAGGTGGCCCGCCTGTTCTCCTCCCTGGCCGTGGTCATGGGTGAGGCCACCGATCTGGAGGATGTGCTCGTGGCCGGCATGGTCGAGGCCGCCTCGCGCCTGAGCGCGCACCGCGCCCTGGCCTATCTGTTGTGCCACGAGCCCGGCGTGATCCTGCCCTACCTCACCTTTGGCGACATGGACCGGATACTGCTGGCTGCCGGTGACTTCGCGGCGCCGTTCTTCGCCCGCTGGCTCGAGCCCGACCAGGCGTCGAGGGCGGCGGAATGGGCCGTCCGGATCGTGTTGGCCTACGTGGCCGATCCCGCGCCCGGGACCGACCTGGCCGATGCGGACGACACCCGTTCCCTGGTCCGCGCCTTCGTCCTCCCGGGGATCCTGGCCCTGCGTGCCTCCTCCGAAGACCCTGATCCTGCCGGACGCCTTGCCGTGACGATGACCAAATGACCAAAGGCCCCGGTGCGATGACATCCAACGATCCGACAACCACAACCACCTCAAAGGGGGCAGTGCAATGACCACCGTCGACGACGAGCAGGCCATGATGAAGAGCAACCTCGAGCTCATAGGTCGAGACAAGATCGACGACCTCGAAGCCGTCCTGAGCTTCGTCGGCCACTACGAGTCAGAGGGCTTCCACCGGGTCCCGGACAACTGCCCGGCCGAGTTCACCTGGGACTACGAGAAGGGGTCCAAGCCGCAGCTCGACCGGCTCTACGAGAAGGCCAAGAAGGCGCAATGGAACGGGCAGACCGACCTGGACTGGTCGATCGAGGTCGACCAAGAGAAGGTCGTCATGCAGAACGCCGAGTCCAACCCCGACCAGATGCAGTGGGGCGAGGCCGATCTCACGGGCACCGCCGTGGAGAAGTGGGGCGAGACGGAGTGGCTGAAGTTCGGCATCGAGAACCAGAATTGGCTGCTGTCCCAGTTCATGCACGGTGAACAGGGTGCGCTGCTGTGCACGGCCAAGATCGTCGAAACGGTGCCCTGGATCGACGCCAAGTACTACGCCGCCACCCAGGTGATGGACGAGGCCCGTCACGTCGAGGTGTTCTCCAAGTACCTGGACACCAAGCTTTCCGGCCATTACCCGATGAACGCCCACCTGGGCCTGTTGCTCGATGACATCGTGAGCGATGCCCGTTGGGACATGACCTACCTCGGCATGCAGATCATGGTCGAGGGCCTGGCTCTGGCCGCCTTCGGGTTCATCCATGCCATGACCACCGAGCCCCTGCTGAAGAAGTTGCTCCGCTACGTCATGGCCGATGAGGCCCGCCACGTGGCCTTCGGCGTGCTCAGCCTCAAGGAGTACTACACCGAGCTCAACGCGGCCGAGTTGCGGGAGCGCCAGGAGTTCGCTTTCGAGGCGGCCATTCGCATGAAGGACCGCCTGGTCATGCAGGAGGTGTGGGAGCGCATGGAGGTGCCGACCAAGGACGTCATGACGATCCTGTCCCAGGCACCCGAGCGTGACGACTTCCAGATCCTGTTGTTCTCAAAGATCGTGCCCAATCTCAAGAAGCTCGGTCTCCTCGACGCCGCCGACGGGTGGTTGCGTCAGAAGTTCACCGAAATGGGGGCCATCGCCTTCGAGAACCTGTCCGACTCCACCGAAGAGGAGGATGCCTTCGCCGACGGGTCACCGGCCGACCGTCAGGTCGCGTAGTCGACTTCCCTCCCCGGGGGCGTCGGGGTCGACTGGTAGCGTGAGCGGACATGAGCCGCCTGTCGCCGCCTCGATTCGGACGGGTGATCACCGCCATGGTGACCCCGTTCGACGACACCGGCCGAGTGGACCTCCAGGCCGCGATCGACCTGGCGCGCTGGCTGGCCGCCCACGGCAGCGACGGCCTCGTCCTGACCGGTTCGACGGGGGAGAGCTCGACACTCACCGACGAAGAGAAGGCCGATGTCTGGCGCGCCGTGGCGGACGCGGTGACCATCCCGGTGATCGCCGGCACCGGCTCGAACGACACCGAGCACTCGGTGAAGATGACGACGCTGGCCGCGACGTGCGGGGTCGACGGCCTGTTGGCGGTCACGCCGTACTACAACCGGCCCTCGCAGACGGGCATCTTCGAACACTTCCGGGCCATGGCCGAAGCGGGCGACGGTCTGCCCGTGGTGCTCTACGACATCCCGGTCCGCTCCGGCCGCCGCATCGCCACTCCGACCATCTTGCGCCTGGCCCGTGAGGTGCCGGCGATCGTCGGGTTGAAGGATGCCGCCGGCGACCCGGCGGGGACGGCGCATCTGGCGGCACAGGTGCCCCAGGGGTTCGAGATCTACAGCGGGGACGACGTCATGACGCTTCCCCTGCTGGCCGTGGGCGCCATCGGGGTCATCAGCGTGGCGGCGCACTGGGTCGGTCCGCAGTTCCGCCGTGTGGTCGACGCGTTCCTCGGCGGCGACCTGGCGACCGCCATCGCCGGCAATGCCGAACTGCTCGACTCGTTCGACTTCGAGTCGAGCGAGGAGTACCCGAACCCCTTGCCCGCCAAGGCGGTCTGCCGGGCCCTCGGCCTGGCCGTGGGGCAGTGCCGCCGGCCTATGGGAGCGTCCACCCCCGAGCTCGATGCCGCGGCGGCCAAGATCCTGGCCGCCGTCGGCCCCCCAATGGAATCCGTGCCGCTTGCCTGAGCGGAAGCGGGCAAAATCGGGGGCGCAACGGCAGCCGGTGCGGGTCGTCTTTCTGGGGGGGCTCGGCGAGATAGGCCGCAACTGCGCCTGCATCGAGATCGACGGCCGCATCATCGTCCTGGACTGCGGCATCATGTTCCCCGACCCCGACATGCCGGGTGTGGACCTCGTGCTCCCCGAGTTCACCTACCTACGCGATCATGCCTCGCAGGTCGATGGCATCGTCCTGACCCACGGGCACGAGGACCACACGGGCGGCCTGGCCTACCTCCTCCGTGACCTGCAGGCGCCCATCTACGGATCGGAGTTGACGGTCGGCCTGGCCCGGCACCGGGTGGAAGAAGCGGGACTGGCCGACCGATCGGACTTCATCGCCGTCAAGGACGGCCAGCGCGTGCGCATAGGACCGTGCGATGTCGAGTTCATCCCCACCACGCACTCGGTGCCCGATGCCTGCGCCATCGCCTTCCATACCCCGCAAGGCGTGATCCTGCACTCGGGCGACTTCAAGTTGGACCTCCAGCCCGTGGACGGCCGGCGGACCGACCTCGCCCGCATGGGGGAGTTGGCGCAGACCGAGGGGATCCGCCTCCTGCTCTCGGATTCCACCAACGCGGAGGAACCGGGTTTCACCGCATCGGAGTCCTCCGTCGGCCTCACCCTCCAGCGCGTGTTCGCCTCCAAGCCCGACAAGCGCATCGTGGTGGCGTGCTTCGCCAGCCACCTGCACCGAGTCCAGCAGATCATTGACGCGGCCACGGCCAACGGCCGCAAGGTGGCGACCCTCGGGCGGTCGATGGGGAAGAACGTCGAGCTCGGCGCTCGCCTCGGCTTCATCACGTTGCCGAAGGGCGGCCAAATAGACATTGAGCACGTCGACACGGTTCCCCCCGGCCAGATGTGCGTCATCTCAACCGGCTCCCAGGGCGAGCCCATGTCGGCCCTCTCCCTCATGGCGACCGGAGACAACAAGTGGCTGCGCATAGGCCGGGACGACGTGGTGGTGATCAGTGCCCACCCGATCCCAGGCAACGAATGGTCGGTGGGCCGGGTGATCGACGACCTGCACCGCCGCGGGGCCGAGGTCATCCACTCGGGCACCGAGGCCGTGCATGTCAGCGGCCATGCCAAGGCCGGGGAGCTGCAGACTCTTCTGCAGGTGACCAAGCCCGAGTGCTTCGTGCCCGTGCACGGCGAGTACCGGCACCTGGTGCACCACGCCCGCATTGGCTTGTCGATGGGCGTGGCTCCCGCCAAGGTGTTGCTGTGCGAGGACGGTGACGTCGTGGCGCTGAGTGCCCAGGGACTCAAGCGCGACGGTCGGGTGGCGGCCGGTTACGTCTACGTCGACGGCACGGTCGGCGACATCGGGCACGGGGTGTTGCGCGACCGGCAGAAGCTGGCCGAAGAGGGCGTGGTCATGGTCGTAGTCACCGTCGACAACCGCCAGGGCTCCCTCAGCTGCGCCCCGGTGATCGAGACGCGGGGCTGGGTCCACGCGCCCGAGGCCGAGGAGCTCCTGGGTGAAGCGAGCGACGTCGTCGGCGCCGCGGTCACCCAAGCCCTGCGCGACGGCGCCCGCGACATCGAGGTGCTCAGCCGCCACGCCCGCCGGGCCCTGGGGAAGTTCGTCGGCGATCGCACCCGGCGGCGCCCCATGATCGTCCCGGTCGTCCTGCTCGTTTGAGCCCGTCTGAGCCCGGTGCCCCGCGCGCCGGCCGCCCGGCCGCCCGGCCGCGCGGCATCCGGCGTCAGGGGCTGACGCCGACCTCAGAGCAGTGACAGTTGCGGGTTGGGCCCGATCTCGACGGGCTCCGCCCGTTCGTAGGAGTCGCGGCCCTTCACGCCGAAGCGCCGGGCTGTCGTGCGCACCAGGTCGGCCACGCGGTCGGTTTCGCTTTGCGGCTGGTAGGCCCCGTTCTTGAACCGCTCCCGGTGGAGAGCCGCGAGATCGGGGCGGGCGTCTTTCAGCCACGTCAGGTAGTGGGCCCGGACAGGACCGCGCAGATGCAGCGCCACCCCATGAATCGAGGTCGCCCCCGCTCGGGCACAGGCTTCAACGACCTCTTCGATCTGGTCGTCACCGTCGGAGAGCCCCGGCAGCAACGGAGCGACGAGGACCCCGCAGGAGAGCCCGGCCTCGGTCAGGCGCCGCAGGGCCTCGATGCGTTTGTCCGGTGGGGGAGTCCCGGGCTCGGTCAGCTTCCACACGGCCCGGTCCAACGTCCCTACCGAGAAGCTCACCGAGACATCGGTGCGGGCGGCGGCCGCGGCCAAGGCTTCGGTGTCCCGAAGGACCAACGTGGACTTGGTCAAGATGCTGAACGGGTTCCGCGCCGTCGGCCAGCACGCCGATGATGCCCCGGGTGAGGTGGTACTTGCCTTCGGCGTGCTGGTACGGGTCGGTGTTGGTACCCATGGCGATCGGGTCGCCGCCCCATTTGGCGGCGCGCAGCTCGGCCCGCAGGCGTTCGACGGCGTTGATCTTGACCACGATGCGCCGCTCGAAATCTGTGCCGATGTCCAGACCGAGGTACTCGTGGGTCGGCCGGGCGAAGCAGTACGCGCACGCATGACTGCAGCCCCGGTAGGGGTTGATGGTGAACCGGAACGGCATCAGGCTTTGCGGAGGTACCTCGTTGATGATCGTCTTGGCATTGACCTGGAGGAACTCGAGGCCGGCGTAGGCACCCCGGCCGACGTGGCGGGTGGCCGCCCGCTCGTCGGCGAACAAAGTCCCCTCGTTCTCGGTCTCGGCCAGCGGCCACCGCAGTGCCATCAGGGTAGTGTAACGAACATATGTTCGCTTTTCAACGGGTGGGGTGTCCCCCGAAACGACCACAGGCAGCGGTAATCTCATCTCTACTGTGGTGACGACAAAGCGCAAACCTGCTGCGCCGCGTGCACCGGCCCGCAAATCCGCTCAGGCGGGCAAGAAGAAGCCGGCAGCGCCGCCCCCTTCGATCCTGCGCGCCCATGCCGGGGACCTGTGGGCCATCGCTTTGATCACCCTCGGCGTGCTGCTCGCTCTGGCTACCTGGGCCGCCTCGCTGGGACCGGTCGGCCACGGTGTCAACACGGCGTTGGCCGACCTCGTCGGTTGGGCCCGCACCATTCTGCCCCTGCTTTGCGTCGGGGCAGGCGTGATCCTGCTGATTGAGCGGGACAGGGAGCGGCCTGATCCGTTGCGTACGGGACTCGGGGCGGGGCTCGGCGTCATCGGCGTCTGTGGCCTGGCCGAACTGGCCAAGGGAACCCCGGCCCTGGGTGCATCCAGGGACCTGCGTGACGCCGGCGGATGGGTCGGTGCTCTCGTGGGGCACCCCCTTCAAGCTGGCCTGGGGACGGCCGGCGCGGCCGTGGTCTTCGTGGCCGTGGTGATGGTGGCGATCATCATTGCCACGGGCATCAAGCTGGCCACGTGCGGACGGGGGCTGCGCCAGGCCGGCGGAGCGATCGGATCCCTGGCGGGCTCATGGTGGAAAGGGGGACCATTCGAAGGGAAGAATGAGTCCTCCTCCGCGCCGGCGCCGGTGCTGGTTCCGCCGCCGCCGGGGTTCGAGCCAGAGTCCGTGGAACCAGCGGATGAGGAGCCACCAGCCGAGGTCACCCTGTTCGATGCCGAGTCCGAGACGGTCGAACCCGAGCCGGCACCGGCTGTGGTCGCTCCGGCCGTGTTGTCCAAGGCGGCCGGCGATTGGAAGTTGCCACCGCTGAGCCTCCTACCGCCGACCAAACAGCTGCGGCACGACCAGCGACAGGTCGAGGCGGCGGGACAGTCACTGGTGGGCGCCCTGGCCGCGCACGGTGTGGCGACGCAATTGGTGGGATGGACCGTGGGCCCGTCGGTGACCCGGTTCGAACTCGAGCTGGGCAGCGGCGTGAAGGTGGCTCGGGTCACCAGCCTGTCGCGGGACATTGCCTACGCCATGGCCTCGCCCGATGTGCGGATCCTGGCCCCCATACCGGGGAAGTCGGCCATCGGGGTCGAGGTACCCAACCGCACCCGTCAGCTGGTGACGCTCCGCGACATTCTCGACTCAGCGGAAGCCAAGGCCGCGACCCATCCGCTCGAAGTGGCGATGGGCCGGGACATCGCCGCCCGGCCCGTGCTGGCCAACCTGGCCGAGATGCCGCACATCTTGATCTCGGGCGCCACCGGTGCCGGGAAGTCGTCGTGTATCAACTCCATCATCACGTCGGTCCTCATGCGCAGCACGCCGGATCAAGTGAAGCTGATGCTGATCGATCCCAAGCGGGTGGAGTTGGGCCAGTACAACGGATTGCAGCATCTGATCACCCCGGTGGTGGTCGATCCGAAGAAGGCGGCGAACGCGCTCCAATGGGCGGTCAAGGAGATGGAGAAGCGCTACGACCTGCTGGCCGAGCACGGGATGCGGGACATCACCGGCTACAACCAGGCCGTGGTTGCCGGCGAGATCGATCCGGTCGGGCCCCCATCGGTCCGGAGGCGGGTGGCCGAATCGACCGCGCACACGCTGGGCCCTGACCACCCCACGGTCGACAGCGATGACGAGATCGACGACGACCCGGAACAGCCCGAGAAGCTGCCGTTCATCCTGATTGTGGTCGACGAGCTCAACGACTTGATGATGGTGGCTGCTCGCGACGTCGAGGATTCCGTGGTCCGCATCGCCCAGATGGCCCGCGCCGTCGGCATTCACCTCGTTCTCGCCACCCAGCGCCCCTCGGTCGACGTGATCACGGGTGTGATCAAAGCCAACGTCCCCAGCCGGATGGCCTTCTCGGTCTCGTCGTTGGCCGATAGCCGGGTCATCCTCGACCAAGCCGGAGCCGAGCGACTGATCGGCAAGGGGGACATGCTGCTCCTCACGGCGTCGTCCAATATCCCGCGGCGGTTGCAAGCGCCGTGGGTCTCCGAAGCGGAAGTGAAGAAGGTAGTGGACTTCTGGCGAGCCCAGGGCGGGATGAGCGAACAGATCGTCGGCATCGAGAATCTCGAGGATCTGCCCGGTGGCATCGAGGGTGTCGACGACGATGATGACGACCTCCTTGTGGCCGCCATGGATCTGGTGGTCCGTTCGCAGCTGGGATCCACCTCCATGCTGCAGCGGAAGCTGCGCGTGGGCTTTGCCCGGGCGGGCCGTCTCATGGACCTGCTCGAGCGCCGGGGCGTGGTCGGTCCGAGCGAAGGATCCAAGGCCCGTCAGGTCCTCATGACCGCTGATGAGCTCGATGCCGCGCTAGCCGTTGACCGCGCCCAAATCCGCGCCCAACTCCGTGCCGCTCATGGTGGCACCGTTCCAGCTGGACTCGCTCGAGGCTGGTGGGCCGGCGCCCGGAGCGAAAGGCCGGCGACGCCATGCCGCGTCCGGCCGCGAGCAGTCCGGCCGCGGGCATTGGACCTGGACCTGGTTCCGCACCCTTCTCGTCATCGCCCTCGTGGTGATCCTGGCCGCCGCCGCCCTGGTCGTCGTCCGTCTCCGGGCCCCCGTCGCGGCAGCCGAGGTGACCTCGACCCTGCCCCACTCAGTGACGGTCCCGTCGGCTGCGGTCCCCCTGCCGTGGGCCGCCACCGGCCAATCGGCCGTCTCCGTCCCTTCTCTCGGGGTCACCACGGCGTCGGGACCAGAAACTCCCGTGCCGGTGGCCAGCTTGACGAAGATGATGACGGCGTACGTGATACTGCGGGACCACCCGCTCGGTCTCGGGGAGAGCGGGCCGAGCATTACCATCACGCCGGCCGACGTGGGTGACTATGACGCCGACACCCAAGAGGACCAGGCCAATGCCGCGGTGACCGCGGGTGAGGTCCTGACCGAGCTGCAGATGTTGCAGGGCCTGCTGATCCATTCGGCCAACAACTTTGCCGACGCGCTGGCCACATGGGACGCAGGGACCATACCCGCCTTCGTGGTCAAGATGAACCAAGCCGCGGCCCAACTCGGCATGGGGAATACGAATTATGCCGACGCCAGCGGCTTCGATGCGGCGTCGCAGTCCACGGCAAGTGATTCCTTGATTCTGGCCGCGCGCAACCTGGAGGATCCGACGTTCGCCTCCATTGTGCGGATGACGTCGGTCACCCTTCCCGTCGCCGGCACCATCTCGACCTACACGCCGCTCCTGGGTTTCCTCGGTGTCGACGGGGTGAAGTCGGGCTTCACTACCGCGGCCGGTGGTTGTGACGTGCTGTCGGTGACGCGAACCGTGCGCGGGCATTCCGTGCTGATCCTCGCCGCGGTCACGGGGCAGACGGGGGTGAATCAACCCAACGTGCTCGATGCGGCCGGTTCAGCGGCGCTCGTTCTGGCCAATGCCGTGACCACCGCTATCAGGTCGACCACCGTGGTCCAGTCGGGAGCCGTGGTGGCGCACGCCGCCGCCGCCGGTCACACGGTCGACGTGGTGGCGCAGTCACCGATCAGCCTCTTGACGTGGCCGGGCGTCCAGGTCACCCAAGCCGTCGTGGTGACCCGCCGCGTGCGCGCCGGCGCCAAGCGGGGGACGCTGGTCGGCTCGGTCGTCGTCGATCTCGGGACGCAGCGCACGGTAGTCCCGGCTCGGCTCGGTCAGGACCTTCCGGAGGAATCGCTCCGCCAACGCTTAGTGTAACGGCGTGCGCGCTCGGGCTCCGGCCTCGTCAGCAAATATCGGACCCGGATTCGATGTGCTCGCCGTGGCCCTGAACTGTTATGTGCAGGTTGAGGTGGAGACCGCCGCAACGCTGACCGTGCGCAGCGTTGGTGAGGGGGCCGATGTGAAGGGCGACGCGTCGCACCTGGCCGCGCGTGTGGTCGCGCGGGTGTTGGGGCACGACCGCTTCGCCGTGACCGTGCGCTCCCAGATTCCGCTGTCGAGAGGGCTCGGGTCGTCGGCGGCCTTGGCCGCGGCGGCCGCGGCGGCCGCGGGGGCAACGGACCCGCTGGCGGTCGCGGCGGCGTCCGATGGTCACCCCGAGAACGCCGCGGCCAGTGTCCTCGGGGGTCTCGTGGCCGCCGCCACCGTCGATGACGCCGTGCAGGTCGCCCGTCTCCCGCTCAGCGAGGACATCGCCTTTGTCGCCATCGTGCCCGACCGTCCCCTGGCCACCGCTGACGCCCGCCGTGCGCTGCCCGATGCCGTATCGCGGAGCGACGCCACCTTCAATATCGGCCGTATGGGGCTGCTCCTGGCCGGCCTCGCCGAGCCGGCTCTCCTCACTCCGGCCGCCACCGGTGACCGGCTGCATCAGGATGCACGCGCTTCGCTGTTCCCCGAGGCTCCCGCACTGCTGGCCGCCTTGGTGGAAGCGGGAGCCCAGGCGTCGTGTTGGTCCGGCGCAGGGCCGACGACCTTGGGTATCACCACCGAGTCTGCGGTGGCCGGCGTCGCGTCCCGCACCGAGGTTGCGCTCTCCGCGCTGGGGTTTCCCGCGCGGGTGCTCGACCTGCGTGCTGACCGCGTGGGGCTGGTGTACGGGGAGGAAGCGGAATTGCCGGATTGAACCGGATGAAGAAGGGCCGACCTACGTGCCCGCCTTCAGTTCACCTGACGGGCCACCGCGTTCAACGAGCCCTGGAGCTGCGCCACGATCCGGGCCAAGCCGGACTCCGCGAGGGCGCTCAGGTAGCCGGCCTTGGTCGGGGCCGCGCTCCCCACAGTGTGAAAGGCCGTCGCGGCGGACTGGACATCCTTTCGCGCACGTGTGACGACATTGCGACCGACTCCAGCGCCGGTGGCCGCACTGAGCGCGTGGCCGTAGGCGGTGAGGTACGGGACCAAGGCCAGTTCTGACTTCTCGGTGCACTGATAGGGGTTGGCCACCTGCTCGCAGGCGGTGGCCTTCGTCGAGAAATCGTTGAATTTCGCCACCAGGGTGTTGGTGGCGGTCGACAGCGAGCGCTTCTGTTTCTGTTCGGCCAGCGCAGCATTGTGGTGCATGACAGCAACACTGACGAGCACTGCGGCGCCCACGATGACGAGCACAACGAGCACGCCTACGACGACGATGGCGCGCTTGTGGGATCGTTTCAGCGCGTGCCGACGACGGGAGGGCGGCGCCGTCAGGTCCGCCGCGTCGGCCGGTGGTGGTGAAGACGGTGACAGAGGTGGCTCGGGAGGCGGCGACATCGACATCGAGGCGGAATGGTACGGCACAACCCGGGCCGAAGCGGGATCGAGTCAGCGGGAAAGCCGTAGACTTGCGAGGTGCCCAAGTCCTTCTACATCCGCACCTTCGGGTGTCAGATGAACGAGCACGACTCGGAGCGGCTGGCCGGGGCGCTGGTGGCCGACGGGATGGAGCCCACCGACCGCATGGAACAGGCCGACGTGGTGGTGCTCAACACCTGCTGCATCCGTGAGAATGCCGACCAGAAGCTGTACGGGACTCTGGGCAGCCTCAAGGCGCTGGTCGATGCCAAGCCCGGGCTCCAGATCGCGGTGGGAGGTTGCCTGGCGCAGAAGGACCGGGAGTTGATCCAGCAGAAGGTGGGCTGGGTGGACGTGGTGTTCGGCACCCACAACCTGGCCCGCGCGCCTGACCTGTTGCGGCGCGCCACGACCGAGGGCCGGGTGATGGAGATCCTTGATGCGCCCGACCCCGAAACGATCACCAATCACCTCATGGCTCCGGCCGCGGTTCGGGAGTCGCCCTTTGCCGCGTGGGTCAACATTCAGATGGGTTGCGACAATTCGTGTGCCTTCTGCATCGTGCCCGCGGTCCGCGGGCCCGAGGTCAGCCGACCGATCAGCGACATCGTCGGCGAGGTCGAGGAGCTGGCCGGCCGCGGGGTGACCGAAGTCACGCTGTTGGGCCAGAACGTCAATTCCTACGGACGCGACATCACACGCCGCCGGCCGCTCTTCGCGGAGCTCCTCGGTCTCGTCGGGGCCGTCGAAGGAATCGGTCGGATCCGTTTCACCAGTCCTCATCCCAAGGACCTGCGGCCCGAGACCATTGCGGCCATGGCGACGGTTCCCGAGGTGTGCGAGCAGCTCCACCTGCCGCTTCAGTCGGGAAGCACGCGGGTGCTCTCGGCCATGCGCCGCGGCTATACGGCCGAGCGCTACCTGGAGCGGTTGGCCGCGGCCCGGACCGCCATCGACGACCTAGCCGTCACCACCGACATCATCGTGGGGTTCCCGGGCGAGACCGAGCGCGACTTCGAGGACACCCTGGCCGTGACGGCGGAAGCGGGCTATGACAGTGCGTACACCTTCATCTTCTCGCCCCGTCCCGGCACCCGGGCGGCCGACATGGAAGCCGACTTCATCCCGGCCGATGTCATCGCGGATCGCTTCGAACGGCTCAAGACCGTGGTCGAACGCTCCGCGCTGGCCCGGCACCAGGCGCGGGTCGGGCGGGTCGAGGAAGTACTGGTCGAAGGGGTGAGCCGCCGCGACGAGTCGATGCTGACGGGGCGGACCCGCCAGGGCAAGCTGGTCCACTTCGCGGGTGCAGGTGCAGGTGCAGGTGTAGGTGCAGGAACAGGAACAGGAACAGGAACAGGTGCGGGTCGGGCAGCGGGTGGCCACCCGGTGGCCGGCTGCCTGGCCGACGTCACCATCACGGCCGGGCACCCGCATCACCTCTCGGGCGTGCTGGATGCGGTGACGGCGCGACCGCGGCACCGGGTCCGGATTCCGGTGGCCAGCGCTTGACCGCCGTCGCCCTGGTCGGGGTGACGGCGTCGGGGAAGTCGGGGGTGGCGCAGCGGGTGGCGCTCCGGCGGGGTGATGTGGAGATCGTGTCCGTGGACTCGATGTGCGTGTATCGAGGCATGGACCTGGGTACGTCCAAGCCCAGCCCGGCCGATCGGGCGCAGGTGCCACATCATCTGCTCGACCTGGTGGACGTCGACACCGAATTCACGGTGTCGGAGTTCCAGCGGGCAGCCCGGGCCGTCCTGGCCGACATCGACGCCCGTGGCCGCCACGCCCTGTTGGTCGGAGGGACGGGGTTGTACGTCCGAGCGGTGGTGGACGACCTGCGCATTCCCGGGCGGTACCCCGAGGTCGCCGCCGCCTTGGAGGCCGAGGTGGACCAGGGCCGCGTCGAGGTACCCGACCTTTACGCCCGCCTGGTGGGGCTGGACCCGGTGGCGGCCGAGCGGATGGAACCCACCAATCGGCGGCGAGTGATCCGGGCCCTCGAGGTGACCCTCGGATCGAGCCAGCCCTTCTCCACCTTCGGTCCGGGTCTCGAGGCGTACCCACCCTCGGCCTTCCCGATGATCGGCCTTGACGTGGAACCCCAGGTGGTCGACATCCGGATCGCCGAGCGCTTCGCCGAGTGGATGGAGGCCGGCCTGCTCGACGAGGTCCGGGCCCTGGCGGAACGGCCGGGCGGGATGTCGCGGACCGCTCGTCAGGCGCTGGGCTACCGGGAATTGCTGGCCCATATCGAGGATGGACAGCCTCTCGACGAGTGTGTCGAGGAGGCCGTGCGGCGGACCCGGACGTTGGCCCGACGCCAGGCCTCGTGGTTCCGGCGGGACCCGCGCCTCGTATGGGCCAAGCCCGGAGCGGACGCCGTCGATCGGGTGGACCGGGCCCTGGGAGCGCACGGGCCGGACCGGTGACCTGCGAGACTGGGAGGGTGCACTGCACCAAGCACGAGGGGGCGGGCAATGATTTCCTGGTTGTCCTCGACCCAGACGACACGCTCCGCCTGAGCGGGGATCAGATCCGCCTGCTCTGCGATCGGCACCTGGGCATCGGCGCGGACGGGCTCATCCGGGTCGTCCCCGGCCGTGACGGGGCCGACGTGGGGATGGAGTTGCACAACGCGGACGGTGGAGAGGCCGAAATGAGCGGCAACGGGATTCGCTGCCTGGCCCAGGCCGCGGTCGAGGCTGGGTTGTTGACGCCGCCGACGTTCTCGGTATCGACGGCGGGCGGTGTACGCACGGTGACGTTCGTCCCCGGAGAGGCGCCGGGATGGGCCAGGGCCAGCGTCGACATGGGCCCGGTGACCCTGGGACCCGACCGGTCGCCCGTGAACGGGCGCATGGCCCGCGTGGTCGACGTGGGCAACCCCCACCTGGTCCTGTTCGGTTCGGGAGTGCCCGAGGTGGACATCGCCGCTCGGGGAACCGAACTGCAGGGCGCCTACCCCGAGGGCATCAACGTGGAGTGGATCGACGTGGCGGGCGACGCCGAGGGCGAACTGCTCGAACTCCGGGTCTGGGAGCGCGGGGTCGGGGCCACGCTGGCCTGTGGTACCGGCAGCGTGGCGGCAGCCGCCGCGGCCCGGCAGTGGGGAGTGGTGGCGGCCGGGCCCGGTCCCGTGCGTGTGCACAATCCCGGCGGTACGCTGGACGTCATCCTCGGCCCCGGCGCCGGGGATCCGGCGCATCTGGGTGGCCCGGTGCGCAAGGTGGCCGACATCGAGATCCACCCGGGGATGCTCTCTTGAGCGACGTGTTGCCGGGGACGTTGATCGACCGGTCCTTTCGGGAACGCATCATCCTGGTTGGGGTGGCGTTCCCGGGTAACTCGGTCGAGGCGGTCGACGAGGCCATGGACGAGCTGGCGCAGCTGGTGGACAGTGCCGGGGCCGACGTGGTGGCCCGGGTGGTCCAACGGCGCGACGCTCCTGATCCGGCCACGTTCGTGGGCCGCGGCAAGGCCGAGGAGATCGCGGCGCTCAGCCGATCAGTCGACGCCGACACGGTGGTCTTCGACGAGGAGCTGAGCCCGGCCCAGCAGCGGAACCTCGAGAAAGTGTTCGGGCGCACGGCCATCGACCGCACGGCGGTGATCCTCGACATCTTCGCCCAGAACGCCCGCAGCCCCGAAGGCAAGGCGCAGGTCGAACTGGCGCTGTTGCGCTACCGATTGCCGCGATTGCGCGGCCGGGGCGGCGGGCTGTCCCAGCAGGCCGGGGGGATCGGCACCCGGGGGCCGGGGGAGACCCAGCTCGAGGTGGACCGGCGGCGACTGGTCCAGCGCATGCACCGCTTGGAGGCCGATCTGCGCGACGTCGACCGGACGCGCTCGTTGCAACGCCGCAGCCGGGCCCGGGGCCGGCACCGGGAGCTGGCCCTGGTGGGCTACACGAACGCCGGCAAGACGACACTGCTCAACTGCCTGACCGACGCCGGCGCGCCGGCGGAGAACCGGCTCTTCGTCACGCTCGACCCGCGGACGCGCCAGTTCGCCCTGCCCGGGGGCGAGACGGTGCTGGCCACCGACACGGTGGGGTTCGTGCGCAAGCTGCCCCACCAGTTGGTCGAGGCATTCCGTTCCACCTTGGACTCGGTGCGGCTCGCCGACCTGCTGATCCATGTGGTCGATGGGACGGCGGCCCATGTCGAGACCCAGATGGCGGCCGTGCACACCGTGTTGAACGAGATCGGCGCGGCTGAGGTGCCCGAACTCGTCGTGGTCAACAAGGCCGACCGGGCGCCCCAGGCGGCCAAGGAGCTGGCCCATCGGCTCGATGGTGCCGTCCTGCTCTCGGCCCGCACCGGTGAGGGGATCGACCAGTTCCTGCGCGTGGTGGCCGATCGCCTGCGGGGGACGGACCGGGTGGTCGAGCTGGTGGTGCCCTGGGCCCGAGGTGACGTGCTGGCCGCCGTGCACCGTGAGGGCGAGGTGGTGGGGCAGACCGACGGCCCCGAATCGGCCACGCTGCAGGTCGTTCTGGACGAAGTGGGCAAAGCGCGCTTCGCTGAATTCGAGGTCGCACGGTGAGCTTCGAGCTGCCGGCCTATCCCTACGACCGGGTCGCCGCCATGAGTCAGCTGGCCGATGCGCTCCCCGGCGGCGTGGTGGACTGCTCCGTCGGCACACCGTGCGACCCACCTCCCCGGGCCGTGGTGGAGGCGCTGGCCTCGTCGGGCAGCGAGCGGGGGTATCCAGCCTCGGTGGGGACCCTCGAGCTGCGCGAGGCGGCCGCGGCGTGGTTGACGCGGCGTTTCGGGTTGGCGCCGGTGGCACCGTCGTCGGTGGCGGCGTGCGTGGGGACCAAGGAACTGGTGGCGTCGGTGCCGCACCTGCTGCGGTTGCGCCAACCTTCGCGTGACACCGTCCTCTTTCCGGCCGTGTCGTACCCGACCTATGCCATGGGGGCCGCCCTGGCCGGTTGCCGGGCCGTCCCGGTGCCACCCCAGCCGGGAAAGCCCGGTGGCCTTGATCTCGGTGCCATTGACGAGGAGGATGCCGCCCGGGCGCTGGTCCTGTGGTCGAACTCACCGTCCAATCCCACCGGCGGGTTGGGTGACCTCGGGGCCGAGGCGGCCTGGGGCCGAGCTCACGGGGTGCCGGTGTTCTCCGATGAGTGCTACGCGGAATTCACCTGGGCCGGTCCTCGCTCCTCGATACTGGAGCACGGATTCGACGGCGTGGTGGCCGTGCACTCTCTCTCCAAACGCTCGAACCTGGCCGGTGTGCGCGTCGGCTTCTATGCCGGCGACCCCGAATTGGTGGACTTCCTGAGCCTGGTCCGGCGTCATGCCGGATGCATGGTGCCCGGTCCGGCCCAGGCGGCCGGAGCGGTCGCCCTGGGTGATGACCAGCACGTCGAGGACCAGCGGGTGCGCTACCTGGTGCGGCTGAGGTTCATGGCCGACGTGCTGACCGAGTGGGGGTGCCCGACGGAGCTCCCCGAGGGGGCGTTCTACTTGTGGGTACCGGTGCCCGAGCGTTGGCCCGATGCCTGGTCGATGGCCGAGGAGCTGGCACGGACGGCCGGCCTCCTGGTCGGACCCGGCGATCTCTACGGCAAGGCCGGGGCGCGGTTCGTGCGGGTGGCCGTGGTCCAACTCATGGAACGCCTGGAACTGGTAGCCGATCGGCTTCTGGGTGGTCGGTAGGGTGCAGCATGGCTGATCTGCAAGGAAGCATTGAAGAGCTCTGGGAACGCCGGAGCGAGTTGACCCCCGACAGCATGGACGCGGCGGCAGTGGTGGCAGAGGCGATCGAGCTGCTCGACTCCGGGCAGGCCCGGGTGGCCGAGGTCGGCCCGGATGGCCAGACCGTCGTGCACGATTGGCTGAAGAAGGCCATTTTGCTCCTGTTCTCGCTGCGGGGAATGGAGACCACTGAGCACGGGCCCTTCGAGTACGCCGACAAGCTGCCGCTCAAGCACGACTTCGCGGCCGCGGGGGTGCGGGTGGTTCCCGGAGCCTCCGCCCGATGGGGTTCCTTCCTGGCGCCCGGCGTCATTTTGATGCCCAGCTACGTCAACATCGGGGCCCGGGTCGGGGAGGACTCCATGGTCGACACCTGGGCCACGGTGGGCTCCTGTGCCCAGATCGGCGCGCGGGTGCACCTCTCGGGTGGAGTCGGCATCGGGGGAGTGCTCGAACCTCCCAACGCCATCCCGGTCGTGGTCGAGGACGACGCACTGATCGGCAGCCGCTGCATGGTGACCCAGGGGGCGCGGGTGGGGAAGGGTGCCGTGCTGGGCGAGGGCACCATTCTGAACCCGTCCATTCCCGTGGTTGATGCCGATACGGGAGTCGAGCTCAGCCGAGGGGTGGTGCCGGCGTGGTCGGTCGCCGTCTCGGCCAGCCGGCGTCGTGAGTATCCGGGCGGCGAGTTCTTCATGCCCTGCGTGCTGGTGATCAAGAGGCTGACCGAAGGGGAGCGGCACAGCAAGGCACAGCTCAATGCGGTCCTGCGTGAGCACGGCGCCAGCGCTTGAGCTGGGGCCGATTGTGGTGCCGATGCCCGCTGCCCGATGCCCGATGCCCGATGCCCGATGCCGATGCCGATGCCGATGATGGCGCGGTGATGGTTGCGGTGATCTCGTGACGGACCTCCTGTCCGCCACAGCCGAGCTGGTGGGTGTCGCCTCGGTTAGCCACGATGAACGTGCGCTGGCCGACCTGGTCGAGAAGCGGCTGCGTTCCTGCGCGTGGCTCGAGGTGGATCGTCTGGGTGAGAACGTGGTGGCCCGAACCTCGCTCGGCCGGGCCCAGCGACTGGTGCTGGCCGGACACCTCGACACCGTCCCCCCGGCGGGCAACACCGAGGCCAAGCTGGATGGTGACACGTTGTGGGGGGTCGGCTCGTCGGACATGAAGGGCGGGCTCGCCGTGATGCTCGACCTGGCCCAAGCCACCGTTCGATCTTCGGTGGATCTGACGTGGTGCTTCTACGCTCGCGAAGAAGTCGGTCGGTCCGAAAGCGGGCTCCTCGAGCTCTGGACCGAGCGGCCCGAACTTCTCGCGGGTGACGCCGCCATTCTGGGCGAGCCCACCAACGCTCTGGTCGAGGCGGGCTGCCAGGGGACGATGCGGATCAGGATCTCGTTGCGCGGTGTCCGGGCCCACACGGCGCGGCCGTTCACCGGTCGCAACGCCATCCATCGATTGGGTGCCGTGCTGCAGCGGGTGGCCAATTGGGAAGGTCGGACCGCCCTGTTCGACGGTTGTGCCTTCGCCGAGCAGCTCCAGGCGGTGGCTGTGGACGGGGGGGTGGCCGCAAATGTCGTGCCCGACGCATCGAGCGTCACGCTGAACTTTCGCTATGCGCCCGACCGCAAGGCGGCTGATGCGGAGCTCTTTGTACGCCAATTGCTAAGTGACACCTACGACGAGGGAGACGGCGACACGTTCCTTGTCCTCGACTCCGCCGACGGTGCCCCGCCTTCTTTGGGCCACCCCCTCTTGGCCGCGCTGGTCGCAGCTACCGAGACGTCGCCCCGGGCCAAGGTGGGTTGGACCGACGTAGCGTCCTTCTGGGGGCACGGGGTACCGGCGGCCAACTTCGGACCCGGTGACCCGTTGCTGGCCCATCACCCCGATGAGCATGTGACTCGCGCCCAACTCGAGCGGACCCGGGAAGTATTGGCAGCGCTCATTACCTGACGGTGGGCGTACCGGAGGCGCGAGGATCGGTGGTCAACGAGTGCAGGGGCGTGGTCCTCGCGGCTCGGTGCCGCAGTCGCCGTGGAATGAAACCAAAACTCAAGCGGCATGTGGTTGCGGTGTCGCTTCGATACCCCTGCCGCCCTACTCCCCCGGGGGAGGCCGTTGGTTGCGCTGGCGGTTGTGGAAAGCTGCAGAGGAGCCGGCCGTTCTCCTGGCTGGTCGGGCCACCCTGGGAGAACTCGAGAATGTGGTCGGCCTGGCAGCGTTCGGCCGGCTCGTCGCAGTAGGGGTGCTGGCACCCTTGGTCGCGGAGCTCGATGGCCCGGCGGGTGGCCCCGGTGAAGAACCTCGAGGTGAGGCCCACCTCGACCCGGCCCCCCGGAGAGAAGACGGCGCGTTCGACGTAGGCCTGGTCCAACCAGGGCACCAAGGAGCCCGGGGAGAGAACGGTGCCCCCGGCCAGCTCGCAGATGCGCCCGGCGAGGGTGGGGTAGTCGACCAGGACGCTGAAGAGGGGGGCCGGGCGGCGCCCGTCTTCGGGGGCACTCTTCGAACGCGTGGCCATCTCGACGAGGGCATCGGCCCGGCGCTGGGCCGGGGTGCGGGGCAATTCGTCCACCCGGGGCTCACGGCCGAGCTGTGCTTTGGCTTCTGCCCAGTCGGCCTCGAAGAGCTGGGCTTCGAGGCGCTCGAGCTCACCGGCCACGATGGCCCCCGAGATGGGGTCGAGGGTCATCTGGCCCAGGTACATGCCCCCCACGCTCGGCACCAGGTAGACGTCACGGCGGGCCCGGCGCTCTATGGCGTCCTCTTCGGCCCCGTCGGGGTCGGCGTGCTGCTCCCAGTAGCGGGCCACCCGCACGAACTCGGCGAAGGTGAGCCGCTTGGCCTGCTCCACCAGCATCTCCTCGTCACGGGCCAGGGCTGCTGCGGTGACCCGAGAGCGCAGGGCGGCCACCACGTCGAGGTGGGCCCCGGTGAGCTCTCCGGCCGCCCAGGCCCTCTCCACCTGGGGCAAGCGGGCCAGGTGGCGCCCCCGGCGCACCTCTTTGGTGGCCTCGTGGCTCGGCAGGGCACAGCGCGCCCGCAGCCAGGCCGACGCGGTGCGGGCCCCGCTCGGGCCCCAGGCCCCCGCGGCGTCGAAGGCGGCCACCGCCTTGGTGACGCTCGCTTCGAAGCGGGCCAGAAGGCGCTGGAGGCGCTCGATCGAGGCCGGATCGGCCAACGCCTCTGGATCGCACCCCGCCACCCGGTCGAGCAGGTCCTCCATGGCGTCGAGGGGATCAGGTGCAACGGGATCCCTGGTGCGCAGGAGACCGGATGCGGGTGTCCCGGCTGCGGGTGCCTCGGGCTGCGGGTGTCCGGGATGCGGGTGCGAGGGCTCCGAGTGCACCGGTGTCGACAAGTTCCTCTGACTTCACGGTTCCTATTGGACCATCAGGGTGTGACACGTCATCTGGGCCTAATTCCCTGGTCCGGGGCACAATATCTCGTCGGCCGTTGCGGAGAAATGTGCGGACTTCTACGGCGGTGCGGTGCCAGAATCATCCGGTCAATTCGGTCATTGCCGACCGTCGCATCACCTGCTCGCGACCGAAATGTTTTGCTCGTCAGTACATCGAGTGCTCCCCTGTAGGGGGTGAGGGGAAGCGTCGGGGTGATCCGGTAACTCGATGCTGTCCGCAACACTCAGTGGAACGAGGCGAAGTACCGCAGGATGAGTGCGTTCGCGCTGATCTGTTGGGTGGTCAGTCCGAATCCGTACTTGGGATTCTCGCCCGGCCAATCGTGGCCGCCGCCGATGACCGTGTAGAGGGTGACCGACGTTCCAGGGAGGCACCGAGGCCATCGCGAACGCGAGACCTGGGACGCCAGGCGGGTCGTGTTCGGATTGGACCGGCAGTGGTCGAGCCGGGCCCAGTCGCCCATGTTGCGCATGGTGCCCCGCACCTTGACCCCGGGGAGTGATACGCCGACCGCACCGTTCTGGTAGCGCACAGCCGGATCGTCCGTGCCGTGGAAGGCCAGGATCGGCATGGGCCGAGTGCATCCCAACTGGAATTCCACGGCCACGGTGGCAATGGCTCGGATCTGTCCCTGATGGCTGCAGCCGTAGAAGATGGTGAAGGCAGCTCCGGCCGAGAACCCGGTGGCGAAGACTCGTCGCGGGTCGACGCAGTAGGACGCCTTGATCTGATGAACCAGCGCGTTCACGAAGGTGGCGTCGGTGCCGCTCCCGCTGAACTGCCACTCGGTTTCCCCGGGCTGGTTCTGTGGCACCGCCACCAGATCACCGCGAGCCGAGCCCTGGGTCGGAAAGCCGGTCTGCATCGAGAAGTCGGCCGGGTTGGAGCCGAAGCCATAGAAGAGAAGGACGAGAGGGGTCGGTCGGTGCTGGCGGTACGAAGAGGGCACCCAGAGGCGGTAGGAGCCCTGTATCGAGCCTTCGTCGAGGGTCAGGGCCTGGGTGCCGTCCGGAGCCACTGCGGGCCGTGGCGAGGGCCGGCTGCAGCCCGAGGACTCCGTGCCCGACGTGGTGCTGGTTGCGATTGCTGTAGCGGTAGCCGTGCTCGCTCCGGCCGGAGTGGCGCCGGGTGAGGCCCCCGGGAGGAGCGTCGGGAACAGCACAAGGAGGACTGTGAGGAGCGGGAGGACCGGGATGGTTGAGTGAGCTCGGACGGCTCGGACGGCTCGGACGGCTCGCAGGGCCACGAGGCCCCGAGCCCTGAAGTGCGCCGACGCCCCCCGTGACGAGAGGGGCGAGGCCGGGAGGGTCATAAGGAGGTCCAACCATACCGGTGACGATTCGCCTCGCTCTGATCCGGTCGCTCGCTCCGATCCGGTCGCCCCGCTGTGGCCCGGGCGACCGAGGAGATGCGACCTTGACCTGCTGTGACGTGTTCGTAACACCCCGGTGTACCGCGGGTGACACGCAGATGAAAACATGCCCCACGCGGACCGATGGGTGGCTATGCCCGTTGCCCACGGATGGGCATGCTGATAGATCATGCAACGTGAGTGAGCCGAATGCCTTCGTTCTCGTCATGGTGGTGCTTCTCGGGCTGAGCTTCGACTTCACCAACGGCTTCCATGACTCCGCGAACGCCATGGCAACATCGATCGCCACGGGGGCGCTCAAGCCGAAGGTGGCCGTTGGCATCTCGGGTGCCGCCAACCTGCTGGGGGCCTTTCTCTCCCTGTCGGTGGCAGCCACCATCGCGAAGGGCATCGTGGACCAGAACTCGGTGACGATCGAGGTGGTCTTTGCCGGCCTGGCCGGTGGCGTCGCCTGGAACGTTGCCACCTGGTATCTCGGCATGCCGTCGAGTTCCTCCCACGCGTTGATCGGCGGTGTCATCGGCGCCACCATGGTCCACGCCGGGTCCAGTGCCGTTCTCTGGCAGGGGGTGGCCTCCAAGATCTTCATCCCCGCCATCTTCGCCCCCATCATCGCCGCCTTGGTGGCCGCCGCCGCCACCTGGCTGGCGTACCGCATCACGACGAAAGCCGTCGACGGGGTTCGAAGTAGGGGCTTTCGTTGGGGTCAGATCGGCACGGCAACGATGGTCTCGTTGGCACACGGAACCAACGACGCCCAGAAGACCATGGGCATCTTGACCTTGGCGTTGGTCGCCAACAAGAGCATCAGCTCAACGGCTGGCACGCCCAACTGGGTCATCATCTCGTGCGCCCTGTCGATCTCGCTCGGGACGTACCTGGGCGGCTGGCGTATCATCCGAACCCTGGGCAAGGGATTGATCGAGATCGAGGCCCCCCAGGGCTTCGCGGCGGAAGCCACGTCCGCCGCGGTGATTCTCTCGTCGACGCACTTCGGGATCCCACTATCGACGACCCAGGTCTGCTCTGGATCGGTGGTCGGCGCCGGTATCGGTCGGGCGCAACCAGTTCGGTGGATCGTCTTCGGGCGCATGGTCGTCACGTGGATAGTGACCCTGCCCGCCGCGGCCGGGGTGGGGGCCCTCACCTTTGCGGTCGTCAACGGTATCGGGGGCGATCTCGGCGTGATTGTGATGTCCCTGGCGCTCGCCACGTTCTGCGGGGTCATCTATGTGCTCTCGCGCAAGACAGCCGTGAACGCCAAGAACGTGAACGACGAGTGGGATGAAGGAGGCGGTGCGTCACACGAGCCCGCCTTGGCGGCGTAGAGAGGATGCACGAGTTGATCATCATCGCCGCATCGTCGAGTTACGTTGACTGGTCGTCGATGTGGAAGATCCTGGCCATCAGTCTCGGGGCAGGCGCTGGACTGGTGGCGGTCTATGCGATCGGGCTCCTGGCCCTCTCGGCTTCGGGGTACCTTCGCGGGACAAGCGCTGCCGACGGGAGCGACGGGAGCGACGCGGCGGACTTGGGCGACGGGACTGACTTGGCCGACGGGACCGGCAGTGGCGTTGCGATCCGGCACAACGCGGTCGCGCTGATCGCCTGCTTCATCTGTCTGGCCATCGTCATTGCCGGCGTCGCCTATGGCATCAACGAGATCTTCGCCAAGTGAAGACGCACCCTCCGCCTCGCGCCGACATACGATCCGGGCGGCGAACGCCACGGCGACCACCAGCCCCCTGTGAGATGAGGCCACATGCCCTCCTGGCACAATAGATTCGGGGAAAACGGGCAGCGACTGACGATCCTGAGCTTGCTGGCCCGTGCCGATCCTGACGCATCGGACCCCGCACCCGGTGGAGATTTGTCGCTCGATCAAGCACTGCAAGCTCTGTACCGCATCGCCGGCGAGGATGCCGCGGCCGGGGTCCTGTTGAGCGTCACCATCCGCGGTGACGAGGGAGCTGAATTCACTTCCCAGGAGAACGTCCCCCTTCGAGAACTGGCGACGCAGCTCTACGCGACGTTCGGACCGGAGGGCAAGGCGCCCACGGTCTTGCGCGTGCTGGGCCCGGACGACGATCCCTTCGATGTCGGTGCGGCACCCGATGCAGAGGTCGCTGAAGAGACCTCAGACGCGGGTCCGGTCCGGGCCACTGTCGACAGCGCCCTCGATACCGCCCACGACACAGCGGACGCTGCCTTGAGCCCCTTGCGGCGGTTGCGGGAAGCGGTGCACCAGCTCTTCGGGGGTTCGGCCGAAGAGGGGATTCCGCCCACCGTGCTCAGCTTGCTCGTCGCACCCGAGGACCGCAACGGCGGGTCCGTACGAGCGGACGCGTGACGAGGCGGGGGATCAGCTTCTCGCACGACGCGGGTGTGAAGCCCTCCTAGGCGGCCTGCCGACGGGGGGAGAGGTTCGAGACCGCAGTCTCGAGCAGGTGCAGTTGACCCTGGCCCGGAAGTCGATCGACGCGACGGTCGATGCGTTGGGCCACCGAGTTGCCATTCGGGCCGGCGAAGAGATAGCGGACCATGAAGCCGACTTCCTCCTTGGGCATGACGCCCGATCCCACCGGGCGCCACAGATGCTTGAGCGCGAAGCGGGTCAACTTCTGCGCCTTCGTGCTCTCGGCGAGTCGACGATCCGCTTCCGACGAATAGAAGTCGATGTGGCCACCCTCCTGCTTCATGATCCGTCGCAAGAGCTCGCGGAGCGTCGGGTGGGCGGCGACTTCGGAAAGCCGGCCGTAGGCCGCCTGGGTCGTCCATTCGTTGATGGCACCCCACGTCATGTGGGTGGCAATGAAGGCGCGACCGGCGAACGCGGCTGAACCTATGGTGCTGAAGGTGGACATGGCCTGCTTGCGTCGGCGCTTGTGCCGCAAAGGAGCGATCCGGGCGGCCCCGGACTGCTCACCGTGGGCCTGCAATACCTGGCCGATCGCCTCACCGTGCCACATCTCCTCGAAGGCCCAGCAGGAGAGGAACGAGGTGATCTCCGGGTCGTTGTGAGCCGGGGTGAGCAGGAGATCCCGCAGGTAGCAGATGGTGTGGTGCTCGATATCGTGCATGTAGCGCAGCGTGCGGAGGACATCGGAGGGGAGGGGCCGATCCTTGAAGTCATCGAATTCGATGCCCTCCAGGTTCAACCGGCCTGATCGTGCCTTGTAGGAATCAATGGTCGTTCGCATAACGCCTACTATTCGGACCACAGGATACGCCCGGATGGGTGGAATTTCGAACATCTTTGCATCCCCGTGGCTCCGAATAGGACGTGCAATGCAACAGATCGGCGAAGTAAGCGACGCTCAGCTCGTCACGTCGATCGCCCGCTACAGCGAGCTCGCGCTCGCTGAGGCGTTCCGGCGGCACGGCGGAGCCGTGTACGGGCTGGCCCGCCGAGTCCTCAACAACGCCGCCGAGGCAGAAGACGTCACCCAGGAGGTGTTCCTGCGCCTTTGGAATCAGCCGGATCGCTTCGATCCCAGCCGCGGCACGTTGCGGTCCTTTCTCCTGTCCCAGTCCCACGGCCGCGCCGTCGACGCCGTGCGGTCGCTCAGCTCGCGCCGTCGGCGGGAGGTCCACGACGCCCAACTGAGGGCCAGCGCCGACTACGACATGCAGCATGAAATCTGGGATCTGGCTCTGGCGGATCAGGTGGCCCGGGCCATGGACGACCTCCCGGCCGATGAGCGACGTGTCATCGAGCTCGCCTACTTCGAGGGACACACCTACGTCGACGTGGCACACCTGGTCGGCCAGCCCGAGGGCACGGTGAAGAGCAGGATCCGGAACGGCATGCGCCGCATGCGAGCCGTCCTGCTGGAAGCCGGTGTGAAGGGAGCTGACGCGTGATGACGCACGAGGAAACCGTCGAGATTCTGGCCACGTACGCCCTCGACGCGGTGGAGGGCGACGAGCGCGAGGCAGTGGAGGAACACCTGGCCGGGTGTCCCCGCTGCCGCACGGAGCTCGACGGGCTGCGCGAAGTGACCACGGCGTTGGGCAACTCGGTCGAGCCGCTCCCCGAGGGTCTGTGGTCCAGCATTTCCAGTCGACTTCCCGAACATCACGACGACGAACCTCCTCCCATGCCGCGGCTGCTCCAGGGCGAAGAGAGCGACGACGACGACCAGCTGACACCTGGGGTGAGGGCGCGACCAACGGCTCCGGCTCCGGCTCGGGGTCCGGCTCGGGGTCGAATCGCCACGCTGGGCGTCATCGTGGTCGCGGCGGCGGCCGTCGTGACAGTCCTGGCGGTGAGCCTGGTGCACGCCGACAATCAGGTGTCGCAGTTGCGCACTTCGATCGGCAAGGCCGCGCCGAGTGCCGTCGTCTCGGCCCTCGAGGCACCCGGGCACAAGGTGGTCAACCTCGACGGCACCGATCACCACATGGTGGCCCAGTTCGTGGTGGTCCCCGATGGGCGCGGCTATCTGGTGTCCTCCATGCTGCCCGCCCTGCCGGCCGATCACACCTACCAATTGTGGGGTGTCATCCAGGGCCGGCCCATCTCGCTCGGTCTCCTGGGCCAGAACCCCAACCAGGCGACATTCACCCTGGCCAGCTCAGTACCTGCCTCGAAGTTGGCCATCACAATGGAGCCAGCCGGTGGGTCGGTCGTGCCGGCCCGGTCCCTCGTCGCCCAGGGGACGATCTGACCAACGTCGTCTGTTAGGTTCGCCTCTCATGCCCGAGGATTCCGCCCCCAAAGCTCGTCGTCCCATAGAGATCCAGGCCGGGGCGGAGCCGGTCAAGCTGGGTTCGATGCTGCTCACGATCGTCGAGCCGCACCGTGGTCACGAGGTGGCCTACAACCGTTGGTACGAGCGGGACCACTTCTATGCCGGCTGCATGGTGGGGCCCTACAACTTCGCCGGTCGGCGCTTCGTGGCGACGAAGGAGCTCAAGGCCTTACGCGCCCCCGACCCGACGGTGATCACCGGCGAACCGGCCCGCGGTTCGTACGTGGCGGTCTACTGGGTGCTCGACGGGTACTACGACGTGTGGCAACGCTGGGCCCTGCGCCAGGTGAACGCCCTCCACGCCGCCGGGCGGATGTTCGAGGAACGGGATCACGTCCACACCCTGCTGTACACCTTCCAATGGGAACAGCGGCGCGAGCCTGATGGCGTGCCGGTTGAGCTGGCCCTCGACCACCCCTACCGGGGGTTCGTCCCGGTCTTCATCGACCGCTCCGACAAGGTCACCAACGAGGAGCTGTGGGAATGGCTGCGCACGGAGCATCTACCCGGCCTCCTCCCCGGGACCGACGCCGACCTGGTGGCGGCCTTCACGCCCATCGCCTTGGAGGGCGACGCCCCCGGCGACGTGCCCCGCGAGGCGGCCAGTGACAACCGCACGCTCCTGCTCTGGTTCCTCAACACGCCCCCCGAGGTGGCCTGGGACCCGGTCATGGTCGAGCATCGTCGCCGTCTGGAGGAAGCCGGCATGGGCACCATCGTGGCTGCCCTGCCCTTCATCCCCACCATCCCGGGCACGGATACCTACACCGACCAGCTCTGGGGCGACTGACCGAAAGCCTTCCGCAGATCCCGGGGGCACCAGTCGTGGAGAGTGTCTGGGGTGGCCCTCGGGTCGGGAATCAGTGGGTTCTGGAGTGGGTTCTGGAGTCACCACGGTCGGGAATCAGCGCGTTCCGGAGTCACACCCGAACCCGGTGGCTCTCGACCCGAGTTGCAACTCAGTAAGGTTGCCGAGTGCTGCGTCGAGGAAGGCTTCTGCTCTGGGGATTGATCGCGGTGTCGTTGGTCGTCCCGTCGGCGGCCGGTGCGGCGTCGACCAAGGGTGAGAACTCGCCGAGCTCCGCTCTCGCCGGGGCCATGCGGAAGCTCGTCGTCATGCCCGGTGGACCTCCTGGGGCCATCGCTGTCGTCCAAGTTGGCCGCGGCGTTCGCGTCCTCACGGCGGGAGTCGGCAACACGTCGACGCATCGGACGATTGCCCCCCAAGACACCGCACGCATCGCCAGCGTGGCCAAGGCGTTCAATGGTGCCATCGCGCTCGCCCTCGTGGCCGACAAGAAACTGTCCCTCGGCGACACCATCGGAAAGGTGCTGCCCGACCTCCCGAGTGCCTGGTCGTCCGTTACCCTGGCCCAGTTGCTCCAGCACACGAGCGGGGTGCCCGACTACATCAAGAGCGACGACTTCCTGACGACGTTCAAGGAGGATCCGCACGCGGTCAAGACGCCCCTCCAGCTGCTCGGTTTCGTTGCATCCAAGAATTTGGACTTCACACCTGGTTCCACGTATGGCTACTCGGATTCCGACAACATCATTGTCGGGTTGATGGTTGAAGCCGTGACCCACGAAACGTACGAGGCCGCACTCGAGCAGTACGTGACGAAGCCACTCACGCTGAACAAAACCACGCTTCCCGCGAACGCCGACCTGAGTGAGCCCTATGTCCACGGCTATGACGTGGAGCCTGGAAAGGCACCCGAAGATGTGAGCATGTTGTTGAACCCCGGACTGGCCTGGGCGTCGGGGGGCATGCTCTCGACACCACGGCAGCTGAACACCTTCATGCGGGCCTATGCGAGCGGGAAGCTGTCCAATGCGGCGACGCGCCGCCAGCAGCTTCAGTTCGTGCCGGGCAGCTCTGGACCACCAGGTCCCGGTACCAACAGCGCGGGATTGGCCATCTACCGCTACGCGACGAGCTGCGGCACCGTCTATGGCCACACGGGCAACTTTCCTGGCTACACCACCTTCGCCGCGTCAACCTTGAACGGGTCGCGCTCGGTGGTTGTCATCATCAACGAGCAGGTGAACGACAAGCCGGTGACGCCGCTCTTCACGGCCTTGCGCCGCGTCGATCAATTGGGTGTCTGTGCCGCCCTGCGGTCCTAGAAGATGAAAATCGCCGCTCAGCGCACCGCCACGATCTCCACGTTCGGGATGATGAAGACACCGTCCGCCGCTCCCGCCCATTCCAAGAACGCCTGAGCGATCGTCTCCAGCTCGTCAGGGTCGCTCAACCCGTACGCAACGGCCTGCTCGGCGAAGCGGGAGTAACGGATCCGATCGGCCCACAGGCCGCCCCACCATGCTCGTGACTCCGGATCGGCGTAGGTCCAGTTCGAACTCGAGACGGTGACCTGGGTGAACCCGGCCTTCTGAGCCAGGCCGAGGAGGGAGGGACCGATCAGCGCATTGTGGCCGTTGCGCTGGGTCACGGCCACGTACAGCGCCAACCACCGTACGAGCCGGGGGTCGTCGGGGGCCCATCGAAAGGCGCCGTAGTCACCATCCCGGACGGCCAGTATGCCTCGCGGGCGAAGGACCCGCCGGAGCTCGATCAACGCAGCGACCGGGTCATGTAGGTGTTGGAGGACCTGATGCGCGTGGACGACATCGAAACGCGCGTCCTCGTAGTCCAGATCGAAGAGGTCACCCACCTCGAAGCGGAGCGTGGGGGGGCCACTCGTCGCGGCGCGGTCCTGAGCCTGGGCGACGACGTCGTTCGACGCATCGAGGCCGATCACCTGACCCGGGGCGACCAGCCGGGCCAGGTCGATGGTGATGGTCCCCGGTCCGCAACCGATGTCCAGCAGGGACATGCCGGGCCGCAGGTGGGGCAGCAGGTAGCCCGACGAGTTCTCCGCCGTGCGCCAGGTGTGGCTGCGCAGGACGGATTCGTGATGTCCGTGCGTGTATGTCATGAGACCATTGTGGCGTGCCCGAACTCCCAGAAATGCAGGCGCTGGCCGAACGGCTGGATCTCTTCGTGTCCGGGCGTACCCTGCGCAGCACGTCACTTCTCGGTTTCTCCTCGCTTCGGACCTATGCGCCGTCGCCCGACGACCTCGCGGGCCAGGTGCTCGAGACCGTGGCGCGCAGAGGGAAATACCTGGTGTGGACCTTCAGTGGTGGCACTCGGGTGGTCCTACACCTCTCCCAGGCCGGGAGGGTCGACTTCGAGCAGCCGGCCAAGAGCACTCGCCCCCGGGGGGCGGTCGCCCGGTTCACCTTCGACAACGGGGGCCAACTCGAGGATGAGGACGGGGACCGGGACGGGGCCGGGGCCGGTGGCGGCACTCGGGCCGTACTGGTGCGCGAGCACGGTACCAAGCGCAAGGCCTCATGGTGGGTCCTGGCCCCCGGGGACGATGGGCCCCTCGCGGGTCTGGGGCCTGAACCCGACTCCGCTGAGTTCGACGATCTGATCCGGACCAGCACGAGCGGGCGCCGGCTCCACCGTGACCTACGCGATCAACACGTGGTGGCCGGCATCGGGCGCGGCTGGGGGGACGACATCTTGCACCGGGCCCGGTTGTCGCCCTTTGCCACGCTGGGCTCGCTCGGGCCCGACGAGCGGGAGCGACTGATCACCGCCACTCGGAGTGTGCTGGCCGACGCCCTGGCCCTCGAGCGCAACCGGGCAGGCGGCCTCTCCGAAGCCAAGCTCGGGGGACGCTTCGCCGTGCACGGGAAATTCGGAACAGCCTGCCCGACGCCCGAATGTGGTGACACGTTGCGCCGGGTCTCGTACGAGTCGTACGAGATGACCTACTGCGCCACCTGCCAGACCAACGGCAAGGTCCTGGCGGACCGCCGGCTCTCCCGCCTGCTCAAGTGAGCTGGCGCACAATGGTGACGACCTTGCCGAAGATCGTCACGTCGTCACCGTTGAAGACCATGGGTTCGTACGCCGCGTTGGCCGGCGTGAGCACGATACGGCCGTCGTTTCGGCTGAAGGTCTTGATCGTCGCCTCGTCGTCGGGGATCCCGGCCACCACCACGTCGCCGTTTTCGGCTTCGGGCTGTTGGCGCACGACGACATAGTCGCCGCTGAAGATCCCGGCTTCCATCATGGAGTCGCCGCGCACTCGCAGCATGAACGTCGGCCCGCTCCCGGTGAACTGCTCGGGCATGGGGAGCAGTTCTTCCACGTTCTCGTGAGCCAGCACCCCGGTGCCGGCAGCCACGTCACCGATGAGCGGCACATTGCGCACGGCCGAGGTGGCCATGCTCATGGTGGATTCGGGGTCGTAGTGGACCTGAATGGCCCGGGGCTTGCTCGGGTCCCGGGACAGGTAGCCCTCGCGCTGGAGCACGGCCAAATGCGTGTGGACGGTGGCCGACGAGGTCAGCCCGACCTCCTCGCCGATCTCACGCACCGAAGGTGGGTAGCCCCGATCGCGCTGGCAGTCGGCGATGAAGGTGAGGATCTGCTTCCGCTTCCCGCTGAGGACCTCGGCCATGGGGGTTTCTCCTTTGGGGCTGGGCGAATCTTCTCTCCCCACGGAACCTTCCAGAACCTTACAGGGGGCGAACACTCGTTCGTGTGTGGCCAAGATAGCGGGTCAGGGGGACAGAAGCAAACATCTGTTCGTGCCGCTACTCGTGCCGCTCTCATGCCGCTCTAGCGCCGCCACCCACACGAGGCCTGCAGAAAGCCCTTGTCACAACCCCTCCCTACCCTTCTCGACATGCATTGCGAACAGGCGTTCGAGGAATTGGTTGACACCGAACACCTGTTCGTGGTGCAATGCAGGGGAAGCGAACAGGTGTTCGGAGAAGGAGATGCGGTGTCGGTCGCACTTGAACTGGAATACGAGGCATCATTTCCGTGCTTGCGGTTGGTCCCCGAGCCCCCGCGGTCCAGACCGTCCCGCTCCAACCAGGGCCGATGGGTCCTTCTGGCCCTGGTGGTCCTGGGATTGCTGGTCCTGCTGGCGCTGCCCATCCGGGCCATCGGGGGCAAGGCGATCGCGGGTTCGGCGCCGTCCGCCGGGCAGGAGTATGTGGTGCAGAGAGGCGACACGCTGACCTCGATCGCCCAGAGGGTGGACGGCGGCAACGTTGTCGGTATGACCCAGCGCCTGGCTGCCCAGGCAGGCTCATCGACCGTCGTGCCAGGGGAGCACCTCTTCATTCCCTGACTATCGTCAGCGGTGTGCGATGTCCCTGGTGTGCCGTCGATGACGATCGCGTCGTCGACTCCCGCCTCGCCGAGGACGGCGGTGCCATCCGACGGCGACGTGAGTGCCTGGGGTGTGGACGTCGCTTCACCACATTTGAGCGGGTGGAGGATGTACCCCTCTGGGTGGTGAAACGAACCGGTCTGCGCGAGCCGTTCGACCGGGCCAAGTTGGTGGCCGGCGTACGGGCGGCCTGCAAGAACCGACCGGTGACCGACGCGCAAATGGAGGAACTGGCCCAGCAGGTCGAAGATGCCCTGCGGGGCGCCAGTTCCGAGCCGAGCAGCCAGCAGGTTGGCGTCGCCGTGCTCGAGAGGTTGCAGGCTCTCGACGATGTGGCCTACCTGAGGTTTGCCAGCGTCTACAAGGGGTTCGAGGAGGCCGGAGACTTCCAGCGGGAGATGGGGCTGTTGACCAAGACCACGGAGCCCAAGCGAAAATGATGGACGAGATTCCCGAGGTGGTGCTCGCCGTTTACGCCCATCCCGACGATGCCGATGTGGCGTGCGGGGGGACGTTGGCCCGTTGGGCCAAGGCGGGGGCGGAGGTCCATCTGATCGTGTGCACCGACGGGGGCAAGGGCACGTTCGACCCGGGCGCGAGGGCCGAAGAACTGGTGGCCGTCCGGGCGGCCGAGTTGGACGCTTCGTCGACCCTGATCGGCCTGCGAGGGGTGACCAATCTGGGGTATCCCGACGGGGAACTGGTCGATTCCGACACCCTGCGCGGGATCCTGGTCGAGTGGGTCCGCCGACTGCGTCCCGACGTGGTGTGCGGGCACGACCCCACGGCCCTCTACTTCGGTCAGGAATACTTCAACCATCGCGACCACCGCATCGCGGGCATCACCCTGCTCGATGCGGTCTCCCCGGCGGCCGCACTCCCGCTCTACTTTCCCGACGCCGGTCCACCGCATCAGGTGGGGACCATCCTGCTGTCGGGCACGCTCGAGCCTGACGAGTGGGTTGATGTGTCGGACACGATCGATCTCAAGGCCGCCGCGGTTGAATGCCACCGGACCCAGTTCGCCGATCCGGGCGGATGGGCCGGCGATGCGGTCCGGCGCCGGGCAGAGGAACAAGGGCACCGGACCGGTGCTCGCTTCGCCGAGGGCTTCCGCCGCCTGACCCTCCGTGGGTGATCCGCGGCCCGCCCCCGTTCCTGGCCCCGCCCCCGCCGCTGCCCCAGCCCCCGCATCCGCACCCGTCCCCACCATCTTGCATGTCGACATGGACGCGTTCTTCGCGTCGGTCGAAGTGCTCGACGATCCGTCCCTGGTCGGCCAGGCGGTCATCGTCGGCGGGGCCGGTGCCCGAGGCGTGGTGGCCTCGTGCACCTACGAGGCGCGCATGTTCGGAGTTCGCTCCGCCATGCCGTCGGTGCGCGCCCGGCAACTGTGCCCCCATGCGGTGTTCCTGCCCGGCCGCCACAGCCGCTACGCCGAGATCAGCGGGCAGCTCCTTGGCCTCCTGAAGGACATCACACCGCAGGTGGAGCCCATCGGGCTCGACGAGGCGTTCGTGGACGTCGCCGGAGCGCTGCGCCGTCTCGGCCCGCCGGAGGTGATCGCCCGAGGCCTCCGGGAGCGGGTCCGATCAGAGATGTCCCTCCATTGCGCGGTGGGGATCGGCCGGTCGAAGATGATTGCCAAGCTGGCGTCGAGAGCGGCCAAGCCCAGGGCCTCCCGCAAGGGCATCGAGCCGGGCCCCGGGGTGGTCTTGATCGCGCCGGACACTGAGTTGGCTTTTCTGCACGCGCATCCGGTCGAGGCATTGTGGGGAGTAGGCCCGGCGACGGCCACGCGCCTGCACGACCTCGGGGTACGGACGGTCGGCGAGCTGGCCGCGCTCCCTCCCGACACGGTCGTTCGCCGCTTGGGCCGGGCCAGTGGGCTGCATCTGGCCGCCCTGGCCCGGGGCGAGGATCCCAGTCCGGTGACGCCCGACCGTCCCGCCAAGTCGATCGGTCACGAGGAGACGTTCAGCCAGGATCTGGTGGACCCGGCCAGGCTCGAGCACCACGTGCTGCGCATGGCCGAGTCGGTGGCCACCATGTTGCGCGATTCGTCGTGCTCGGCCCGCACCGTCACGGTGAAGGTGAAGTTCACCGACCTCTCGCTGCAGACACGCGCGCACACCCTGGGGCGCGCCGTCACCACGGGTGGGGCGATCGGTCAGGTGGCCGCTGCCCTGCTCGACGGTGTGGAGGTGGGGGAGGGGATCAGGCTGTTGGGCGTCAGCGCGTCCAACCTGACCGAGAGCGGCGGGGACCAGCTGTCCTTCGATCTGGGGGACGGGCGTGACGAAGGCAACCAGAGCGCCTCCTCGCGCGAGCAGTCCTGGCAGGATGTGACCGCGGCCGTCGACGCCATCCGCACCCGCTTCGGCCGCAGTTCGGTCGGCGCGGCGTCCATGGTCACCGAGGACGGCGTGCAGATCCCGGCTCGTCGTGACGCCCCTTGGGGCCCGCCCCCGGAGTAGGCGGCACCCACCAGCGCACCCACCGTCCGTGCGGATGCATGTCGGCCAGGCGGACCACGGCACCGTCGGGCGGGACGTGGACCAGGGCCGTGGCGAGGTGCGCCGTGGCGTGCGCTTCGGGGGCGGGGGGAGTGGGCAGACCCGGGGTCTCGACCGGAGACTCGGCGTAGAGATGGTGGACGGGCCGCGTGGCCGACAGGGCGCGGACGGCCGCCACCAGCTGGCGCTGCCGGGCTTCGGTCAGGTACGCCGCCACCCAGGAATGGAACACGACCAGGGGTCTTCCCGGTGCCACTCCCTCGGCCACGTCACCGAGCTGATCGATCACGTCGCCGCGGTGCAGCACGGGTGGATGCGGATCGGTGCGGGCGATCTCGAGCGCGGCCCGCAGCCGGGTGAAGCGGGGCAGTTGGTCCGGCCACAGGCAGGCCAGGAGCCAACGGGCCCCGGCTTCGTCGCGGGGGTCGATCGGCGCGAGGTCGAGCCCGGCCCGGGCGGACCGTTCGCCCATGAGTGGCCGTTCGAGGGTGGGGAAGTCGTCGAGCTCGCTGCGGACCGTGCACTCGAGCACGACGTCGGAGGTCGGGTCGCCGGCTCCGAGAACGGCGCCGTCGGACCGCGCCCGGTAGGTGTAGGCGTAGCGGTCGAAGAACAGATTGAGGCCGGCCGAGGTGCCCAGGTCGAGGAGACCGAGCGGCACCCGGTGGCCGTAGGTGGCAGCAATGTGCTGCAAGCCGGGGAGGAGCGCCGTGCAGCGACCCACCTCGTTGGTCTGCGTGCTCCCGGTGGTGATCAGCTCCAGCAGCCGGTCTCGGTGGGCCAGGCAGAAGTCCTTGAACTCCTCGCCCGCGTCGCCGTTCGGAGCGATCGGCCCGGTGCCGGTGAAGGCAGCCACGGTGTCGTAGTGCGTGCCCAGGGGGTGCGCCGCACCGCTGAGGAGGAGGAAGTGGACGGCGGCCAAGAGGAGGTTCGGGCGGCGCTGCGCCAGCGGCGCCCGGGCCATCAGGCCCAGCAGCTCGGGATCGTCGGCCGCACTGCGGCAGATGGTTGCATAGGTGCGGGCCCCGTCGCGTGCGCAGCTGTCGGCAAAGCCCCGGAACTGATCGGGCAGGGCCAGCAGGGCTGTCTCTGACACCGGCTTACCGGCTTACAGGCTGGCGGGCAACAAGGGGGTCACGGCGGTGAAGAAGACGTAGAGCACCACCAGCAATCCGAGCGTGCCCACCCCGTAAATCACCCAACGCCGGCGGCGGAACCGGTACGCCAGGTACAGGACGACGGAGAGGACGGCCAGCCAGGCGATCCCCCAGAGCACGGCCGTGAGCACCTGGCCATCGGAGTTCCCGGCCAGGTCGCCGCTCTGGGGCTTCGCTTTCGTGGCCGGCTTGGGTGCGGCCTTGGCCACGCCCGAGAAGAGCTTGGAGTGCATCAGGGTGCCGGTCACCACCAGCCGGGACGTGGCGCTGAAGCGAGGATTGCAGGTGGTCAGCGTGATGGTGTTGTCAGAACCGTTCCTGAGTGCGGAGTTGTCATCAGGTGACACCACCTGGCTCTTGGTGGCGTCGTAGACGAAGACGCCCTGGAGCGTCGTCAAGACGATCGGGTCGCCGATGCTGACGCTATCGAGGTTGTAGAAAGGGTGCCCGTAGGTGGTGCGGTGTCCGGCCACGGCGGAATTCCCGGCTTGTCCGGGTATCGGGGTGCCGGTGTAGTGGCCGGGTCCCTTGCGCAGGTCCGGCGTGTTGGTTCCCTCGACCACGATCTGATTGATCCCGATCTTGGGGATGCGCATGTCCGCGACCGGGTTCCCTTCGGCCGGCGCCGCGGTGGTGGCGGCCACCAGCGGTGGGCCGGTCGGCAGCTTGTCCAGTGCGGTGGCCTGGCTCAGGGCCTTTTCGAGCTGATTGCCCTTCGCTTCCTTGACGAATGTGTGGCGGAGCGCCGTCTGGGTGTGCGCCTCCTGCAGCGAGGTGCCCCAGACCTGGTACACCACGAAGAGAAGGAGGATGACGCCCGCTCCGATCAGGACCTTGCCGATGATGCCGAGCGTTCGCATTCGGGAAGAGACTACGTCGCCCCGGGCGCACCTTCGGGGCGGTCCCGAGACTGGTCCGAGTCCGGTCCCGAGTCCGGTCCCGAGCCTTAGGAGACGGTGACCAGCGTCCCCAGCGGCGTGTCGGGGAAGACGACGGCGGCGTTTGCAATGGGCATTTCAACACAGCCGTCACTCTGCGGGAAGCCATAGGCGGCCCGGACGTAGCCGTGGAGCGCGTCGCCACCGGTGAAGTAGCTCACCCAGGGGATGTTGGGGTCGTCGTACTTGGTCCCGTCGGGGTTCGTACCCTTCATGGTGGTCGTGGTCAGGTGCTCGAACACCGGCCAGGTGCCCGACGGAGTCTCCACCGTGGCCGCACCGGTGTTCGCCGGGGTCTCGTAGACCTGCGCGCCGTTCCGGTAGACGGTGACCGACTCGGGCAGGGTCTTGCTCACGAACACGTAGCCGTAGGGGAGCGCGTTGCCCTGCCCGCCCTGGACGGCCGAGAGAAGGGTGGACCACACCTGCGGGCCGGCCACACCGTCGGTGGTCAGGCTGTGCTGCGCCTCGAAGTTCATCACCGCACCCCTGGTGATGACGTTGTCGGCGCCCGGTGTCCACAGCGAGGTCAACGAAGCGGGCTGGTTGGCCCATCGCCACGTGAAGGTCCCCACCTGATCATTGCCCTCCTGGGTCGGGGAGGTGACGGGGGCTGCCGCAGTGAAGTTGAGGGGGAGGTAGCCCAGCTCGGCCAGCAGCTGTTGCAGCCGGAGGGTGGACCCCTGCGCCACGGTGAAGGAACTGGTCGCCGACGCGGCCAGGTGCTGTCCCCGCGAGCCGAGCACGCCGGCCGTCCCTCCCGGAACGGTGAGGGTCTCGGTGGAACCGGGGACCAGCGGCCCAGTGGCTTGATACTGCAGGAGCGACGGGGACAGGGCCGACCAGGCGCCGGGCACGGCCGGTGACAGCGTGGGCATGGGGCTTCTCGGCGCCAGAGCGGCGGAGAACTGCACCGAGATGGTCGAGCCGCCGGCCACGCTGGTCCCGGTCGGTGCGGTGGACACGACGCTCAGAGGGGTGGGAGGCGCCAGGGGAGCCGCCGAGGCGGTGCCATGGGGCCGCGAGATCAGGACCAGGCCCCCGGCCACGACGGCCAGGCACAGGACGGCCAGCGCGACGATCACCCACGCCCTCGAGTGCCCTTCGCCTTCCTGCGCATGCCGTGCCCCGCCCATAGGTGTTGCGCATGTTACCAGCGCAACCCCCCTATTCGGTCGGCAGGGAGGCCCAGATGGCGGCGGTCACCGCATCGATGCGCCCGGGGTCGGTCACCTTGCCGCCGGTGGCCTCCCGCACGTAGAAGGCGTCCACCACCATTTCACCCAAGGTGGACACCCGGGCCGAGACCACATCGAGGTTGGACTCGAAGAGCGATTGGGTGATCCGGTGCAGCAGCCCGACCTCGTCGGGTGCCCGGACCTCGAACACGGTGGAGGTGGCCGACGCGTCGTTGTCCGTGCTGACGTCGGTGCCGGGCAGGTGGGCCGCCGACTGCCGGGGGACCGGGTAGACCCGCTGGCGCTCCCGCAGGCGTTCACGCAGGGCGAGCGGGTCGGCCAGGACCGCGGCCAGGTCCTCGCGGAGCCGGGCCGTGTCGGGCCAGGTGCCACGGGCCACCTCGACCGTGAACACCTCGATCGCCACGCCCTCCTCACCGGCCACGTTGGCCGCCCGGACATCCATGCCGTGGAGGGCCAGCGCCCCGGCCACCGAGGACAGCAGGCCGGGTCGGTCGGGAGCGGCCACCACCACCCGGGGGGGATCGAGCGACACCGACGGCAAGCCCGTGGCGCCGACCTCCTCCACCATCAGGCGGTAGGCCGGCGGGAGGGGAGCCGGCTCGGGCGGTTGACCCTGACCCTGGCCCGACAGCGCCCGGTCGGCCCGGCCGACCAGGTCCGCCACCAGCCCGGCCTTCCAGGCGCCCCAGGCTGAAGGCCCCGTGGCCCGGCTGTCCGCCTCGGTCAGCGCCCCGAGGAGATGCAGGGTGACCGGGTCGCCGGCGGCGCGGGCCACGTTGGACACGGTGGTCGGGTCGTCGAGATCCCGGCGGGTGGCGGTGTCGGGCAGGAGGAGGTGATAGCGGACCAGGTCGACCAGGGTCTCCACGTCGGCGGCATCGAAACCCATGCGGGTCGCCATGCGCCGCACGATGTCCATGCCCACCGTGGTGTGATCACCCGGAAAGCCCTTGCCGATGTCGTGGAGCAGGGCGCCGATGAGCAGGAGGTCGGGGCGCTCCACCGAGTCGGTGAGCCCGGACGCCAACGCGGCGGCCTCGAGCAGGTGCCGATCGACCGTAAAGGTGTGATAGGCGTTGCGCTGGGGCTTGTTGCGCACGGCGGCCCACTCGGGGATCAGGCGCACCAGCAGGCCGTGCTGGTCCAGGGACTCCATGGCGCCGATGGCCGGTCGCCCGGCCGCCAGGAGGCGTACCAGCGCGGCCAGGACGCTCGGAGGCCACGGATCGCTGGGCGGGGGCATGCGGTCGGCTAGGCGGTGCAGCGACCCCTTGGCGATGGGTCGATCGAGCTCGGCCGCCGTGGCGGCCAGTCGAAAGGCCAGCGACGCGTCGTCGGAGACCGGGGCGTTGGCCGCCAGGGCGATCTCACCCTGCACGTCGACCATGTCAGGTTCGCGCAGCGGTACTTCGCCGGAGCCGTTCGTCCCTGCGGCCCCTCGACGAAAGCGTCGACGCGGGGGGGAGCGGGATCCCACAGCTTGCGCCGGCGCCACACGTCGTCGCTGGCCCAGGCGATCTGCCGGCCCGCGGCCGACACGGCGAACATGAGCGCGTCGGCATCGGCATACTCGAGCGCGGCCGCCACTTGATCCTGATCTTGGAGGAGCAGCTTGTCCTGTTCGCGCTCGGCGATCCGGTGCAGTTCCACGCGTACCGTGGTCAGTACGGCCTCGGCCGCCTCCACCGACGCCAGGTCGGCGTACTCGGCCAACAGCGGAGCGTAAGCGGAGAGCGCCCGGAGCACGCTGACGTCGCGCAAGCCGCCATGGCTCTCCTTCAGATCGGGCTCGAGCAGGAAGGCCACGTCCCCGGTCCCCCGGCGACGCTCGGCCATCTGCGCTTCGAGCACCGGCAGGTAGCGGGCCCCGAGTTGGTCGCGCCAGGCCGAACGGGCCTTGGCCAGCAAGGGGTCGGCCACTCGGGGCTCACCCCAGACCCGACGGCCGTCGAGCAGACCGAGGGCGACCCGCACATCGTCTGCGGCGGCCGAGAGCACCTCGGCCGGCCGGCGCACGGAATGGTCCAGATGCACACCCTCGTCCCACACCGGATACCAGATGGCATCGGCCACGGCCTTGATATCGCGGTGACCGTCATGGACCAGCACCACGTCGAGGTCGGAATAGGGGCACAACGAGCTCCTTCCGTACCCGCCCACGGCCAGGAGCGCCAGGTGCCGGTTCGATTGTCCCGCCGCCCGTTCGGCCAGGTCGGAGAGCCAATCGTCCGCCTCGGCGGCGTAGGCCCGGCAAAATGCCTCGCCCTTGAGGTCCGGTCGTGAGAGCAGCGAACGACGCCGCTCACGGAGTGACGTCTCAGCGGCCATGGCGGGAACGTAGCATTGGGTCTGTGAGCAAAGACGTGACGAGCCGACAGAACGACAAACCAGTATCAGGGGGCCACATCGGCGCGATGGTGGTGGTGGGCGTCATCGGGGTGCTCGTGGCCTTCTGGCTCCTGAGCAGCATCGTCGGGATCATCGTCTTCATCGTCAAGATCGCCGTCATCATCGCCCTCATCGGCGGCGCCTTCTGGCTGGTGGGCCGTCTGAGGAAGTAAGGACGCCCGTCGCCGCACAGTAGGCTGACCGCCCTGCTGTCACGGCGGCGTGGCCGAGTGGTTTAGGCAGGGGCCTGCAAAGCCCCGTACCCCGGTTCGAATCCGGGCGCCGCCTCCAAAGGTTCGGCGGCACTTCGATTTCGGCGGGGTGCGCCCCTCGTGAAAGTGAGCACTCGGTGTGGGTGGACCCGGAATGTGCCCCACGACTCGGCGGTAGGGGCCCACGAGCCTTGAGGTCATCATCGAAACCGTGAGTCGCTGGTCGTTCCGCACGCGATGGGCCGCCAGTGTTCTGGGCCTTGGCGTCGCATTGGCGCTTGTGACGGCCGGCTGCAGCACCAGCAGCGCCGCTCCTGGCGGCACCAGGGCATCGAAGGCGACGGGGAACCTCGCCAAGGTCTTTCCCGTGGACGGCCACGGGGTGTATGTCGAATGCCTGGGCCGCGGCTCTCCCACGATCGTTCTCATCTCGGGAGCGGGTGTCTCGTCGGCCAGCTGGGACTACGTGGGGGACACCACTGACACCACCCATCCTCCGAAAAAGAGTCCAGAGGCGGTAGAACCGCAGCTTGTCAAGCTCACCCGTGTCTGTAGCTATGACCGACCCGGCACGACCGGGTTCGACGACTCCCCGTCTCGCTCGAGCGCGGTGCCACAGCCCACGACGGCGCAGGGTGACGCCCGCACCCTGCACGATGCCCTCCGTGCTGCAGGCGTCTCCTCACCGTACGTCCTTGTTGGCCACTCCTGGGGCGGCTTTATCGCGACAACGTACGATCGCCTCTACCCCAACCAGGTGGCGGGCATGGTGTTGATCGATCCCGGGTCTCGGTACTTGCAAACTGTGCTGCCCCCGGACATCTGGAACGCGTGGATGGTGGCGATCGCCGCCAGCGGACACAAGAACCCCACCGGTGAGCAACCGGACTACCCAGCCAGCATCGCTCGCCTCGCCGGTCTTCCGCCGGTGAAAAAGGTCCCCACCGTGGTGCTCACGTCCGACAAGCCGATCGACTTCCTGGGAATCGATGATGCACCCGCATATCATCCACATTGGGTGGAGGCCCAACACCTCCTGGCCCGCAGCCTCGGTGCCAAGCAGGTCACCAACACCCAGAGCGGGCACTTCACCCAAACGGAGAATCCCGCGCTGGTGATCGCCCAGATCAAGATGGTGCTGGCCGCGTTGAAAGTGAAGAGCGGCACGTGAACGAGAGCCGGGACCAGGATGGACCTCCCGACTCAGGTACCCCGCTGCAACCCGAAGGGCTGGTTTGAGCTGCTAGGCGGGTCGCCAGCCGTGTCTGCCTCGCCAGCGATTTCCGCGCGCATGCGTTTGGGCGCACGAGGCACTCCTCAGCGATCATGAAGAATCCTGGTCACGTCCCAGCGGTGGTGGTACGCGTCGTGAGCATTCGAAGCGACGACATCGGGCAGTTCCATGGAGCCGCGTGCTGAGTGCAGCATGACGATTCCAGCGGGTTCTGCTTCATCGACAGCGCTCAGCCAATTCTCAACGGCGATGCGGAACGACCACGTCGCTCCCAGAAGGGCCACGTCGTTGTAGTGCCTGGATTCGGCGAGTAAATCCGGGTCATAGGGGACGACGTGCTCGTCCGCCCCTCTTGCGACGGCGACCAGCCGCTCCGCCCAGATCCGAGTGTTGTCGGTCATGTGCGAGAGGTAGCCGGAAACGTTCCACCCGAGCTGGGGCAATCGCTCGGTTCCGGTTGCGCCCGTCACGAGTTCGTCGATCGAGTCAGGGAGATTGCGCATCAGCAAGGTCGTGGCTGCCAGCGCTGGGGCCCATGTGAACCCGCATTGGCGGCACGGGTCGCCATAGAGCGGTGCGCCCCAGTTGTCCATCCCAGAAGCATCCCACTCAGCGGTGCATCCGCCATGACAGTGGACGTGCACCGGGTGACACCTCCCAGTTGATGCCGTCTGGATTCAGGAAGGCCCACCCCGCCGGCTCGGCGACTCTGCCGTCATACTGGGACCGACCTCAAGGAGGGTGCGTGGCGATACGGGCAGTGATGTTTGATTTCGGCGGTGTCATCTCGACCAGCCCCTTCGAAGCGTTTGCACGCCTCGAGACCGAGCATGGGCTTCCGCCCGGTTTCATCCGCAGCGTCAATGCGACCAATCCGCACGACAACGCCTGGGCCCGACTGGAACGTGGCGAACTCGCCGTCGACGCTTTCGGGCCGGCGTGGGCCACGGAAGCGCGCTCTCGTGGCCACCAGGTCGACGGCCGCCTCGTGCTCGAGAGGCTTGGAGGCGCAATCCGCCCCCAGATGGTGGCCGCCATCAAAGCATGCCGGACTACCTACAAGACGGCCTGCCTGACGAATAACTTTGGTTCGGCAGAGAGTGGTATCTCCGCCGAGGTGGCTGCGGTGTATGCACTCTTCGATGCCGTCCTCGAATCGCGTGTCCTCGGGGTCCGCAAACCCGATCCCCGCTTTTATGAACTCGCCTGCGCAACGGTCGGCGTGGAGCCGGAGGAATCGGTGTTCCTCGATGACCTTGGGGTCAACCTCAAGCCAGCCCGCGCCCTCGGCATGCGCACCATCAAGGTGACCGACCCCGACCAGGCTCTCGCGGAGCTCGAGCGTGTCCTCGATCACCCCATACCTATCGGATGAGATCGGCCCGTGGGGGCGTGCCCCCGGGGCCGGACCGGTGGGCTACAGGGGGTCCTGAGGGCTTCCCGACTTGCGCGCGAAGAGCCAGTAGGCGAGTGAGTTGCCCATTTGTGCGGCGCTGGCCACGCGCCACACCCACTTCGGGCCACGAATTTGGCGTTGCTCTCGGTGCCGGATATCTCTCCACGTGAACGCGGCCACAACGATATGCACGACGATGAGGCCTGCCAGGAGTTTCGGATCGGGTTTGCGTTTGGCCACCCACCAAGTGTGCCAGCTGCGGTCCGCTTGCGCCGCTTGCACGGCTTCCGCCGCCTCCGATGCGCCGGCGCCCGCCAATCTGCCCTACGCCGCGGAGTCTGAGCGATATGTGGGCACCAGTGACCTGGCCCGAGGAGGTTCCTCGCAATGGAATTACCATGACGTCATGACGCGCTCTTCAGTGATGGCGTGCCGCTCCTGTAATGGTGCGTTGCGTAGATCCGGTTCCGACGAGCTCTGGGGCTGACCAAATGTCGGACCACCAATTCAACCGCGACGATGAGATCACCACCAGAGTCAGTCCTCGGAAGTTCGATGAGACCGTAGAGCGCCTGCTCGAATTGCTCCGCGCTCGGGGTATGAAGGTCTTCGGCGTCATCGATCAGCAGGGTGAGGCTCGCCAGGCGGGCCTTGATCTCCGGCCGACGACCCTTGTGTTGTTCGGCCATCCGACAGCCGGGACCCCCGTTATGCAGGCCGCTCCCCTTGCCGCTCTGGATCTGCCCCTCAAAGTGCTTGTGTGGCAGGACGGCGACCAGACGCTTGTCAGCTACTACTCGCCGACAGTGCTTGCCGAACGACACGAACTGGGCGATCTGGCCGCCAATATCGCTGGCATTGAAGGTCTTGTGGAGTCACTTGTCTCTGAGTAAACAGTCCTCGGGGCCGACCGGCAGGTGCCGATTCCGAGTGGTGTGCGAATGTCCCGAACCGGTTCGACGGGGCAGTGTGGTACCTGATGATGTCCACTACGCCTGGTCAACCGGTGGCTTGGTGGTCGACGGGAGACGCTCGGAGCGGAGGGCGCTACGGCGGAGTTTGCCCGCATCGTCGCGCAATGGATCGTTCACGATCTCGATACTGCGCGGTACCTTGTAGCGGACGAGACGCTCGCCCAGGAATGTCGAGCAATTCGTTCAGCTGGAGTTCGCTGGGATCGGCTTCGATGATCGCGTGGACAATGTTGCCAAGGTCGTCGTCCGGCAGCCCGATCACCGCGCAGGACTGCACCGCGGGGTGTTCCGCGATGGCTGCCTCGACCTCCGCCGGGTACACGTTCGAACCTCCGGTGAGGATCATGTCAGTCGTGCGATCACCGAGATAGAGGATAGCCGTCGGCGTCGAGCCAGCCGTTGTCGCCGAGAGACTCCCAGCCGCCTTCGCGCGTGCGGGCTTCGGCGCCGATGTAGCGGTAGGTGGGGCTGTCCATTCCAGACTTGAGCCAGACCTCTCCTTCTACACCGGGTGGGACCTCGTTGCCTTCGACGTCGGTGATACTCACCGACCCACTGAGCGGCCGGCCGACCGAGCCTCGGTGCTCGAGCCATTGGGTTCCGGTGATCACCGTGGCGGCCTGCGCCTCTGTCCCGGCGTAGAGCTCGAAGATGCGCTTGGGCCCGAGCCACTCGATCCAAGCCTCCTTGAGCCATGGAGGGCAGGGCTCGGCCAGGTGCCACATCAGGCGGAGCGATGAGAGGTCGTAGCTCTCACGCACGTCGAGAGGCAACCGCCAGATGCGCTTCATCATGGTCGGCACCAGGTACGCAATGTCGGCCCGGTGTTGCTCGATTCCAGCCAGGGTGGATTCAGCATCAAAGCGGGGAAGCACCACAACGTGGTTGCCCGCAAGCAATGCACCGCATGCCCATACGATCGGGCCATTGTGGTAGAGCGGCCCGGGCATCATGAGGCAGCCGTCAAGCTGGATCAGGAGGTCGGGGGGCGCCTCGTCATCGATGGTCGAGGGCTGGCCGGCCACGATGAGCTTCGGACGGCCGGTGGAGCCTCCCGAGGTCGGCGCCTTCCATGCGGGTGAGATGGCATCAGGGAGCGGCACCACATCGGACGCCACTGTCGGGGCGACGTAGCCGAGCGGCCGGCAGATGCGATCGGCGAAAGCGTCGGGTTCGGTCCCGAGTATCACTGGTGGATCGGCGAGGTCAATGATTGCGGCAAGCTCGCGAGCCGGCAGTCGCGACGACACCAACTGGGGAGTCGCTCCGATCTTCCACGTAGCCACAACGGCGACGAACCAGTCGACGGAGTTGGGCAGGGCGATGGTGACCATCTCCCCGGGCTTCACCCCATCGTTGAGCAGTTGTCGGGCGAGAGCATCGGCGGCTGCCTCGAGCTCAGCCCGCGTCAGGCTGTGCTCACCGCAGGTGACGGCGGCTCGGGAAGCATCGGCCGCGGCGAGATCGGCCAAGCGGCGGGAGAACGAGACGATGGCCATGGTCGAAACCTCCGATTGCCAAACGGGCGACAGATCTCAGAGGGCGCTGTTTCTAGCACCCCAGGGGCACGGCCACCCTCGACCCGGGAGGCCAAGCCGAGACGCCTTAGATGAGGATCGATCGACGGGACGATGGAGGTCCACTCACTGTGCCGGATCGCTTGCTCCACATGAGATCCATGTGCTGTTTCGGTGCATTTCATCCAGGGTGAAATCATCCCGAGATGACACCACTGACCGGGGCGGATCAGCGCAGGCCGCCTCCACTCAGGGAAGAACCACAGCGCTGAAGTTTATGTCCTGGTCTCCGTTGGGCAGAAAGCGAAACGGCGTGGCCGTCCGGTGCGCCGTGCTCACCACGAAGTGGTTGTCGTTCACGACGCCCCCAGCTGAGCCGACTCCACCAACGATCAGGTGACTGCTGTCTGGGAACCATTCAGCCCAGGCCAGAGCGTCCCCAATATTGATACTGACCCCTGGCACCACCCGAATATGGCCGGCACCGGTGATCAGCACGAGCCGCGCCGTCGGGCTCAGGTGAAAAGGACCAGGCACGAAGGCCGCGAGCACCGACCCGTCGGGCGAGAAGCCACCACCCCATTCGAATCCCTGCCCGAACGGGCTGTACACCGAGCGAGTCGCGAGAGTCGCCGAATCGGTGATCTTGATTGGGCAGTTTCGTACCTTTTCGCAGCTCGCGGGGGTCCACGCGACCAGGCTGCTCGGGGCGCCCGGCCTGGTGTAGGCACCGATGACCTTCCACACCTTGCCAATGGTGCGCACTCGGCCTGTGTCGGGGTTCCAGAGGGCCAGCGTGCGCGGGTAGCTCAAGATCTGCTGGGGCGCAGACATGACCAGGATCCCATTTGCGGTTCCCGGTGCGGGATTTCCGAGGAGGGCCGAGTCCGAGAGGGCCCAGCCGGTGGGGACTCGAAGGTCGTGCCCACTCGGCACGCCACCCGGCGTGTATTCGACGAGATCGCCTGCGCTGGCCACGACGTAGACACGTGAGCCATCGGGTGCGGCGAAGACCTGGCTACCTGGGCCCAGCGTTCTCGTCGTTCCGGTTGCCACATCAAAACGCTGCACCGTCGGGTTCGTGATCGGATCGACCGTTTGAGCAGGATTCGGATTCTCGTAGCGGACCCAGAATATCCCACCGCCCAATGCGACCAAGGAGGCCGTCGGATCGGCATCGGTCTGGGCCACGACATGTTCGCCGAGACCGTTGAGGTCGCCGATGTGGAGTTGGCCTTGGTAGTCGGACCATGCGACCTTCGGGATGACTCCGGTCAACGCAGGCGCACCTGTTGGGAGGGAGGGAAGCGCGGGAGCGGGGCGATGAGGCGGGCTCGACGACCCGAGTTGAAGTACTACAACCGCCCCGATCACCCCTCCGAGCAGAACACAGGTCGCGACGCCGATTACCACCCGACGACGACGCTGCCTGCGCCTGGCTTCTCTAATGATGAGTTCCTCATCTGTACGAACGATGGGTTCCTCATCATTGGGAGCGCCGGAGCCAGTCGTTCCTGTGGCTGCACCGATGGTCCCCGGGCGCTCCAGGATCTTCACGTGAAAGATACTAGAACAGATAGTACTATCTGTCCATGGCCTCCGACCGCGACCATCCCATGCCTCGCTACCTCCAAGTGGCTGCGGAGCTTCGTCGCGAGATCGCCCAGGGCGAAGCCAAACCTGGACAACGGCTGCCTCCGGCCCGAGACATGGCCGCAGTAATGGGCATCAATCAGAACACGATGTTTCGTGCGCTGCGCCAACTGCGCGATGAAGGCATCCTGGAGTTTCAACGCGGACGTGGCATCACGGTGTCGGGGGATGCACCCGGTCTAAGCGAGGTCGTAGCTCGTTGTCGTGAACTCCTTGGATTCTCGAGCCGCCACGGATACCGTAAGGAGGAGGTGTTGAGGATCATCGAGGGATTGCCGTAGCCGTTGGATGAGTGACGTAGGTCCCAACCGGCTCAGCACCGACTACCTCCGCCCCGTGACCGAGATTCGCGCCCTCAGCCCCGATGACTGGCGGGTCATCCGAGACGTCCGCCTCCGCTCCTTGATGGATGCTCCTGAGGCATTCACCTCGACTTTCGATCGTGAATCGGCGTACGACGAAGCGAAGTGGCGCGGCCTCGCCATCTCCGGTCGGTGGTTTGTGGCGGGCGACGATGGACTACTCGGGGTGGCCGTCGGTGTGGACGGCTGGTCAGGAGACCCAAGTAGGCGTGAGTTGGTCGGAATGTGGGTGGCACCGTCTCACCGCCGACATGGACTAGCCAGGCGCTTGCTCGATCAGGTGAGGGCATGGGCGGCTTCGGAAGGGGCCACTACCTTGCATCTCGGGGTTCGAGAGGGAAACATGCAGGCAATAACGGCATACCTTCGCATGGGGATGCACGTGTCAGGCGAAACGAGGCCAGAAGTTGGTTACCCGAGAAACGTGATTGTCGCCCTGGAGTGTGATCTCGGACCCACATGAGAACAGTGGCCTCCGATCACCGGCTCAGCGGCACTCATGGCGTCGCAGATCCCGCCTTGGGGCGAGGATGGGAAGTCATAGGCCCCGTTTGACTGTTCGCTCCAAGATTCCCAGCGTGGCGCGCAGGGCCGACTCGGGCACGATGGGGAACCGTTCCTTCAGGTCGCCGCTCACCTTCGACCAGTCGTAGTAGGACGTCACATTGGTTATCCCGTCCTCGCCGGCATCCAGGCGGTAACCATAGAAGTGCGGAACCGGAATATCGGGCCCGAGATTCCACGCGATCTCCTTGTCGCGCTGAAAGAGGATGATGTGCACCGTCACGTCGTATTTGCCAAGGGGGACGTCATTGAGTGACTCGCGGTCCATGTGGATGACGAACGTGTCCCCCACCTTCTCCGCCGGCTGGCCGGTGAAGTCCTGCAGCATCCCAGAGGCGTCGATGGCCACATGGCCTGCCGGGCTTCGCAAGATGTCGAAGATCGCGCCAGGCGGCGCCGGGATGGGCCGGGTCAATTCGATTCGGTCGGGCAGGAACGTGGTGTCGGGCATCGGGTCTCCTCATGGGCGAGAGTGGGCTGTCGGCCACCCAAGGTTGTTCCGTCGGACCAGCATCGCGCGCCGACGCCGCGGCCCGCTGCCCTGCGGGACGAGAACCTGCTCGAGGTTGCCGACCAACCACCGACTCGGGACCCTTACGGCGCGACGGGACTCCGTTCTCATGGCCCCAGTCAACGCTGGTCGGATTGGCGTAACCCGGCTACCGGGTCAGGGCTGACCGACAAATGCCACGGGAACACCGGCCGTCCGAGATGGTGGGATTACCGGGATCGGGGTGAAATACACCGTACCCGTTCCCCCACAAGGGAGGGTGACCGACGTCGGCAAGGGCTTGGACACGTCGTATCGCCGGAAGACCGGCGTCGTCGTGACTGAGTCACCAGGCGTCACCGGGGGAACCACATTGAAGAAGACGCCGATCTCCGCGTCGTTGCCGGTAAAGCCGAGCGAACCTGCGGTCGCCGTGGGCGGGAAGAGCTGGTGCACGGCCAACGTCTGACCCGCCATCGGGTGGCCAGTTTCTCCGGGAGTCACCGGACCGAAGCAAGCCATTCGGATCGTAATGGGAGTGGTCGTGTTCCCGTCGTGCCCATTGATGACTCCCGTAAAGTACTGATTTGGCCCGACCCTGGCCGTGGCCCCGGCTGGAAGGACCGTGGCTGACCAGAGGAGAATCAACAGGCCCAGACCAACTCCTACTCGTCGCAGACTGCCCATACGTGCTCCCTCCGACGCGTCTATCGAATTCGCTCAGGTTGCGTCAGGTTCCGACGACACCTGCACTGCACTCCAGAATTAGCCAATCCTGATCAAGCCTTCAAGCAAATTCTTCGTGACATCTGATGGTTGCGGCGAGCGCCATTCGATGGTCCTTCGACCACGGTGGTCCCAACGTTGCCCGCGGGCCGTGAAGCACCTCGTCCGCTCGCTCACCCAGGATGCGGGCTGCTTCGTCCTCGACGTCCTTGGCGTTGTAGAGGTGGACCGTCCAGCCGCGCTGGCGGGCGAGCTCGGCCAGCACCTGACAGTACATGACGGAGTCGGCGCGGCTCTCGAATGGAGCGCGACGTTGGACGGCAATGTCCACGGGAAAGTGAGGCGGCCAGGCTCGCAGCGAGATCGAGACAATCGGTGTGGGCAATGAGGTCGCGAGCTCGTCAAGTGCGGCCGACGCTGCCCGGACCACCGACGCTCGCACGTCCGCCACCAACCCGGCCAGAGCGTTGTCGTCGAGAGGCTGCGCCGATCGGTGGAGGTCGTGTAGGCCGCCCACGTGGTGGATCGGTGCCGTCGGCACATTGGGCTCGATCAACTCGATTCTCCGGCGGTCCACGACCTTGTGATCGGCCGACGCCGTCACCGCAACACCCCAGCCGAAGTGGTGCGCGATGCCGAGACGCAGCCCACCGATGGTGCCGATCGGTAGAGCCAAATTATCGCCGGAGACCCAGCAGGTCGCGGAGGTGATCAGGGCGCATTGCGATGAGTTCAGAGGGCATCCGCCGGTTGGTCTGTTCGAACTGGGCGAGTAGGCGTTCCAGGGTCTCCCTGCGGGTTGGATCTACCGCCGCCTCGCGGGGCGTCAACCCACCGAGTGCCGGAACATGCTCATCGCACCACCTGCGTTCAAACTGTTCTTGTATTTGCTCGGTGGCTTCGGCGAGATCTGCCGCGTCCAGTAACGGAGCGTCCGATGGGTCGGCGGGAACCTCGGGCATTGCACCAGGCCGCCAGGGCTGTCGTTCGTCCGACATCAGCTTCGTGGCCGGCAGATTGGTCAACAGTCGGCTGAGTGTGCGGTCCATCCTCGGTTCGCTCATCGTCTCCACCGTCAGTTCGAACCCGCTCAAGTGCAGCGTGGTTCGCAGAATCGAGTCCCCGGGGCTGAGCTCGTGCATTTCGACCCAGGTGTCCGGCTCCCGGGCCTCGTAGTGCGCAGCCAGGTATTCCTTGGTCGAGTCGGAATGACCGACAGTAAGTACCGCCTTGCACAGGACAAGCGGTTCGCTCTCCCGGGTGACGAGACGAGGGGGGAGCTCCAGCGCACCGATGTATTCGGCCAGCGCGTAAGGGTCCGCCTCGTCGAGAAGGTCCAGAACTTCCGCCTCCCGCCAGGTGCGACGGGGAACAGTTCGCCGACGAGCTGGTGGGACTCTCCGTCGGGGACAGCCCGGGCGCAAATGAGAGTGCCCGGGTGTGCGTCCCGGCTGAAGGTGTGTTCCCTGACCTCCAACTCATCGGCGGTGCGCAGATCTTGAAGGGTAAGGCCCTGTCCGTGCCGGACGTTGAGAATCTCGAACACGCTGCGGTCGACTCTGACCCACGACTCAGCCAGAGCGGCCTCATCGCGGGGTAGGAGCGGACCTCGATCCGAGATGAATCGGCGGAACCAACCTCCTTCGTTCAGCACCAGATCGACGGTCACCGGATCGGCCAGCGCCCTCTCGAACTCTCTCCCGCCTTCGACCCGGACCGCGGTCCGACAGATACCACGCCAACCGGTCGGTGGATGGACCCCACCCCGGATCGGTCGCGACCGCCAGTCGGAGGTGCCTCTCGGCGGTCAGCACATCCTCCAGACGTTCATTGGCGACGGCGGCCAGCCAGCGTGACGCGGCCACTTCGGGTGGCCGGCGGGCCGCCCCGATGAGCCGTTCGGCAAAGGCCAACGTCTTTTCGGCCAAGTCCCGGTCCTCGTCCGGTCCGACCATTTCGTCGGTCACCACGTCGAGGATCTCGGGGTCTCGCATTCGGGCAGCGGCACCGCGCAGTCGGGCCGGGTCCTCCTCGTTGTTGTCGAACAGCTCGAGGACGTCGAGCGCCCCTCCGCGTCATCGCGATCGTCCAGCTGGGCGATCACTCGGAAGATCCTGCGGTGGAATGCCTGGTTCTCCCAGATCACGGGATCGTGTGCGACCTCCGAGCCACGTCGCTCCAAACCGGCAGCATCGATGAGTTCGCTGAGGGGCGCCTGGGGGACCTGAAAGCGAGCCGGCTCCTCAGATAACAGTCCCAAGAGGAGTTCCTCCGTCGTCACGGGAAGCCCCGGCTCATCGACCGAGCGGTCGTAGACGCCGCGTAGATCAGCCACGAGTACGGCATCGAGAACGGGTGATTCGGTCTCCTCGATGACGACCGAACCCTCGATCATCCGTACGGACACGTAGTCGCCGGCAGCGAATCGGTCGAGCCAGCCTTTCGGGCCGTGCCACGCCAGATGGCCATCCTCGGTCGAGATGGCTTCCAATTCATCACCCTCAGGGCCGAGGGCCGGTTCCTCCGCCCTGGCAAAGCCGACCAGGTCCACGCTGAGCGTCAACTCGTCGAGCTCTCGCTCAGCGTCGTTGACTTGGTGCTGTGAGGACGATCCCGGCGCACAGGGAAATGGGCTCGACCACTTGGTCGCCGGCCAGGAGCACGAGAGGTCCGTCTGGGTCCATCGTCTGGTCGCTGATCCGGTCCAGCAGGGACCGGAACGGTTCCTCTTCGTGAGCGAAGCCGAGCCGCTCGCCGGTGAGGCGATCCAGATCATCGAACGGGATCGGCTGGTGCTCCCAGGCAATTGCCACCATGGCCGCCTCGACCTCGGCGGACGTGGGCAGGGGTAGGCGCGTGAGAGCGGCGGCATAGCCCGCCGGGTCGAATGGGCGCTCGTCAGCAACGGAGGCCTGGATACTGGGCGTGAGGGCCATCACCAGGTTGTCAAGGACGTCTTCCGGCTCTATTCCTTCACCGATCATGCGCTTGGCGGCGGCCCACACTTCGGCAGGATTCTCCTCCGCTATTTGGGTGGCCACCGTCTCGTGGAGCATCAGACGCATGATCTCGCCGCTGGATGCGTCATCGGGAATCCCCAGGCGCTGAGCGACGAGCGTCGCCCAGTCATCCTGGTCGTCGGGATTGGCCCAGGAGGGAACCTCACCGAAAAGTAGAGACGCTTTCTCCGGGTCCATCGTTGGAGGATCTTACGACCAGGCGCCCCGCGACAGGGGAGGTGCCTGGTCTCTCAGCGCCTATTGGAGATGCGCCGGGCCAACCACAGTTTGAAGCGCTCCCATCGGGTGTTCATCGCGTCGCCGTCCGATTCGGCAGCCCCATCTCGTGGGGAAAGGCGATAACCCGGCTTGCCATACCCATAGCGCCGAACGTACACCTGGGCTGTGCCTGCTGTCAGGCACCCATGGGTCCAGGCCATTGGTATCCGCGGTGTTGTCACACCCAGGTGTCAGGCTCGGATCATGAGCACGTGGAGCATCGGCGAGATACTGGGGTTCGACTTCGAGACGACGGGAGTCGATCGATTCCACGATGTTCCCGTGTCCTACGCCCTGGTGACCGTGGTAGCTGGTGAGGTGAGGACAACCGTCACAGGATTGGTGAACCCGGGGCGGGAGATTCCTGTGGGCGCCAGCCAGGTGCATGGCATTTCCACCGAGCAGGCCAGAGCTGAGGGCATCCCGCTCAGGGACGCCGTAGCGCTCGTCACCGGCGCCATCGTGTCCGCCGGAGCTCGAGGGGTTCCGCTGGTCGGCATGAAGCTCGACTACGACCTCACCATGCTCGACACGCAGTCGCGGTCCCTGCTCGGAGGCGGTCTGGCCGAGCGGGGTTGGTCAGGCCCCGTGCTCGACGCAGTTGTACTTGACCGCCATCTAGATCGGTTCCGAAAGGGGAGCCGGACGCTTGGCGCCCTCTGCACCCACTACGGCGTGGAGATCGAGAACGCGCACGACGCGGCGGCGGATGCGATCGCCTCCATCGGCGTGTTGCTGGCCCAGGCGGCCTGCTACAAGGAACTCCGAAATGCCGACCTGATGGCGCTGCATGAAGCGCAGATCAGTTGGCATCACGAATGGGCTGAAAGCTACGACGGTTGGCGCTCCGAGCAGGGCATGGCGCCGATCGATCCGCGCGACTACATGTGGCCCGTGGCGTCCACGGTACGTTCAGCCGCCTGATGCGTTGCGGGCTCAGGCTTTTAGAAGATCCCAGACCATCTCCACGCCCTCGTTTTCCGTCAGGACGTACTTGGCCGGGTGTTGCTTGTCGATGTGGCCGATGAGGCCGTTGTAGACCGAGTAGCCCACCAGCTCCTGCAGTCGGCGAGGGAACTGCCTGACCAGCTGCGGGGGGATGCCCAGCTGCTGGTTCTCCTGCTGGCGGATGTAGCCGGCGCAGTAGTTCATAGCGATGCCTACACGCCGGGTGTCGGTGAGATTGGCGCCCCCGCCGTGCCAGAGGCTGCCGACCCATACCAGGACGCTTCCTTTGGACATCTCAGCGGCAATGGTCTCGTACTGATCGAGGGGATTGGGCGCTTCACCGCTGAGATGGCTACCGGGGATCAAGCGCGTGGCGCCATTCTCCTCGGTGAAGTCGGTAATCGCCCACATGGTGTTACAGATGATCGGGATGTGAGGTCGGGTCAACGGGATGAGTTGATCGTCGGCGTGGATGGGTTGGGCTGATTCGCCCGGTCCGATGGCGATGGAAGAAAGCGAGGAGATGAGCGCGCCCGGATCCAAGACACCCTCAACGATGGGCAGCACGTTCGGGTGCACCGGGATGCGCTGGAAGGTCTCTCCGTGGACCAGCAGGTTGTAGACCCGCGTCGTGTGTGTCCCCTCAAAGAGATTGTCAGCTGGCGCGATGCCCAGGTCGTGCTCGAGTTTCAGGAGAGCTTCGTCGATCTCGTCGACAAACGCGGGCTCAATGGCGGCGGGAAGGACGGTGTAGCCGTCCTCGGCGATCCTACGGAGATGTTCGTTCGTCTCCTGGTCGGAGTTGGTTGTTGTCGGGCGGGGAGTGGCTTCTGTCACCATCTCATCGTAGGGACTGGTGGGTTGGCGCGCTGGCCGCTCGACAGAGGGCCCGATTTACCCTGGTGATAGGGTGAATACAGACGGGCCGTTGGCGCAGTTGGTAGCGCACTTGCATGACGCGCAAGGGGTCACAGGTTCGAGTCCTGTACGGCCCACCAGCGATTATAGCGAAACCCTGAGGCCTCCAACACCGAGAAGTGGGCACTTCTGGGGGCAAATAGGCCCCGGAATGGTTGCCTTGGTGGGAGTGGGTGGCACCGATAAAATCTGGGGTGATGAAGCCGAAGAGGGACTTCGTGGTGAGATTTAGCCGGCTCGCCGACGATGGCACGCACATCGTCCATGGGCAGGCTGCGCTTGCCCATGTTCGGCTCGATGTTGCTCTTCCTGATGAACCACCGCTCGGTGAAGGGGGTGCCGATCTTCGTAGGTGGATAAGGGCTCAGACAGTGATGCTCGTTCGCCACGCAATCAGCATCAAGATTCACGATTGCTATTACCCGAGCAAATCAAGGGCGCATCGTGCGCTGACCGCCGTGCGCCTCTTGGCACTGGGCGACTTCTGTCCGGTCGACACAAGATTTGACTGGGGCGTCGACTCCATCGACGTTCAGGCTGATCCGGTTATTCCTCCGCTGGTTGGTGCTCACACATCGACGGCCCCTCCACGCCTGCGCACATCCCGTGCCCAGGTGGAGGTTCTGACCGTCTAACCGACCCATCCTCTTCTCTGGGCTCCATCAAATTGGGTCGGTGAGAGGATGTTGTGTTACCCAATCCTGAAGCACCTGGTGGGCCAAATCGCTCAGCCAGACGAAAGAAGGGCCAACGGATTCGAAAGGCTGTAATCGCCGTTGAGCCAGCGCCGGGTCGAATGGCGCTCAACGTAAACGAAGCCGATTGGGAGTTGCATTGTTCAACCAAACATGGTCTGGAACCTGCTCTCTGATGGCCGCCTCCCCAGCTTTACTGTCGGCCGTCGTCGACTGATTGCACGATCAGCCATCCAGGATTTCATTGCGCAGGGAGGGGCGGCGAAGGGATGACTCCGACCATCAGTCCACGTGCCGCATTAGGGAGAACCAAAGATGCGACACAAAATGCACGATCGAGTTCTAAATCGCATACCCGAGATCATTCACAGAGACTTTTCTCCGGTCCTGTGCGTGAACACCAAATCTCTACTAACAGTAGAAGAAAGAGAGAAGATTTGAATCGGCCCGGGAATTGTGCGGACTCCTTCCCTTGAGAGGATGGAGAAATGCCAAGGACCAACAGGTACTCCCCGGAGGTGCGTTTCGTTCATCTCTAGGCCAAAGATTCGTACGAGGGCAGGGCCCATGGACACAATCGGTTGCATTTGACCCTAATCCGGACCCCGCAGAAGTGTCCCAGGGTCCCGGCAGCGAGTCAGCCTCAATATGCGGCACGATTACGAGATGGAAGCCAGGGGCGAAATGGCATGCGAGGCCATCAGGTGGATATCTGACGAACCATTTCCAGGCTGGATCGAGGTCGTCGTGACGGATGTTGATGGTCGAGTCTGGCGATTCTTCGACAAACCGCCCATTTTCTCAACTCAGGACATCACGAGAGAGATGCCATTCCCCATTCCAGTCGTCATCCGCGTGATCGTCATTGAAGACGGTGATCCCGTAACCGTCTCAACTGAAGTCGACGCAGTCGAATCCGAGGATGGCGAATTCCGGTTTCGGGTGCCGTTGTCCGTTGTCACTCGTTAAGCCAACGCCCTCATGGAGTCGCCCACGCCTGGTGGTATGGGGCAGTCAGAATCGCATTAGCCGATTCCACATTTCCGGACCCACGGCTCAAATAGTCGAGCTGCTGCGACGCCAACGCTGAGACAGGTGCTGGTCCGGCGACTGGGACAGTCGGCATCGCTACCCCTCGGAGGTTGCCACGTCATATTCAATCGGCCTGCGTCGAACTCTCGCAAAGCGATTTCGGACTCCAACCCAGCCATCCCTTCTGCAGTGACCCCCTCCTGCAACACCCCCCTTGCTCTGGATTCGTTCCAGAACAAAGCGAAGGTCGCACACCAGGTCCGCACCGTCGCATCTTCGCTGTCCATCAGGTCGGAGATACCAGCCCGCCTTTCTTTGGTCTGGCGGAGCTCCAGTTGAAGACGCTTTAGCTCGTTGACCAGTCGATTCCAGGTGTTTGGGTCGCCGCCTCTCTCAACTCGACATTTGGGACATCGAGTCAAGGGTTGCGACAAAGGCCGCAAGTGTTTCGGCAATCGTGGATTCCGGGGTCACCTCTTCGCCGGAAATACGAACTTCGTGGCGTTGGCGATCACCACGTCAAGACCTTGATTCACCTGACTATGTCCATGAAGACTGACTTCACATGTGATGCCGTGTTGCTTCCAAATCAAGAGCTCATGACCTACATCGAGTTCGATGGATTGTCCGTTTGAACTATTTGCACATTGGTACATCTGAGCCATCACGCCATGTACTCGGAGGCTACGGTTTTCTTCTGTACGAGTGCAGTAGACAGGAACCGCAGAGGGTCTCGGGGTCCGGCTGAGGTTGAGCTTCTTGCCCGAATAGACCACAAAGTGGCCGAGCGGCTCCCCGTCGATCGTCGTTTCTCCCGGTACGCCGACGTAGCCAGCGGGAACCTGAAAACTCATCTGGTTCCAGGAGAAATATGGGAGAAGGTCCTCTATCTGCGGGCTACCGCAGGTTGGCTGCACGCCTCCATCGGCACAGTTGGTGTAGGACTGCGAGGTCGGGATCGGCACGGGTACCAGTCCGGGACACGGAACCGCAGTGTGCGTGGCGTTGGCAATTTTCTGGCACTGAGAACGCTCAACAGGAGTGCTTGGAATGAGCGGGACACCATCGACGCTCGTGGCTTGTTCAGTATCGCTTGACGAGGAGGTAGTCAATCCATTTCTTGTTTGGGCTGTTGCCGTCATGCTCGTTATGCCGAATGCCGCCACGACAGATGCGGCAATCACCAGAGACCCAACCGCAAGATGCCGCACTATCCCAAACTAGATCCGACCAGGTTCTGATGAACGTCATCCGCACCCTGCCCCAATCATGCCGTACGAGTGCAGGGCCTACGGGTGAAATGCCATCACTCCCCGACTTCCTCCCATGCGAAGGGCTGGAATTACGCCGCTGGGACACCGCTTTCACAGACCCGATGATCTCGGCGATTCACAAGAGCTTTCCTGAGCTTCAGCACAAAAGATGCCGACTGCTGACGAACTGCGCCAGGTCCTCCTGCAGGGTCAGACGGCTCTCGATGCGAACCGGGCCTGGGAATACGCCATCTTCGAGACGGAGGCAGAGCAACTGGTGGGAGGCACCGGACTGGACCCGTCGGATCGCCCGGATCGTTTCGAGATCGGTTACTGGGTCCATACAGATTGGACCGGTCGAGGCATCGCAACAGCTACGACCAGTGCCCTGCTGGAAGCTGCCTTCACGCGTCTTGGCGAAGCGACGCAGATAGCCATTCGGATGGACCAAGCCAACGGTGCCAGCGCCGCCATTCCGCGAAAACTGGGATTTACCCTGGACCACGAGGAGGATCATGCCGTTCTGGCAAAGGGGCACACCGGGGCGTCGCTTCGTGTGGGTCCGTGACCGTATGAGCTGAGTGTGCTCTGCGTTCCGCTGCCTCGCCAGGTCACCCTCGTCCCCTGCCTTGCGACACAGCCCGTTTGATCAACTCTCTATAGCTTTTGTCAGCTAGAGGAAGGTCGACGATCGTATCGGGAGGCCACCAGCGAATGTCGTCGTGCTCACCGAGAGATTCAATATGAGGAGTTCCATTCCACTCTCTGACGACCCAAATCTGGCAATCGAAATCTGGCCGCTGCAAATGAGCGAACACGGGTTCGGCGGGCTCAACAATGAGGATGCCGAGTTCCTCCTGCAGCTCCCTGACGAGGGCGACCGGAGGGGTCTCGTCATGTTCTATGTGGCCGCCGGGAAGGTCCCAGACGTTTGGATACCAAGCTCGGCTAGCAGAGCGATGACAAAGGAGCACCGTTTCAGCCTCGACGAGGAGGCCAGCCACGACGTGATGAACACCCGAAAATTGGCTGCCGCCCATCGATCAGAGTCTCCCACCAAGATGCGCCCAAGCCCGGCGTCAGGGAACCCTGGGGATATTGACTTGGGACCTATGGCCCTAACGACCTCCATGCGGGGGATTTATCGTTTGCAGGTGGTTATTTCATGAACCCCGACCTAACGAGAAGTGTTCTTATCGAACTGGCTGGGGCTCTTCCTCCCGAAGGCCACAATGTACTGACCGGCATTGACATGCGCACGGGTTGGGGAGGCATCATCTTTGTCACGATTCGATCTGACATCTCTCCCCTTGCCGGACGGGATGACATCGGCATCGGGTACAAGATGGCGGTAGCTGCAGCGCTGGGTGCCGCACGTCATCGCATAGAAGTCAAGTGGGATGACTGATAGTGACGTCCCCACCGTGTAGTACTGACCCCGCTCATGGCTGCATCGCTGCTACGCCCAATCCGGCTGTTCTAATGCGTCTGCATATGCTCAACGTATGAGAGTCATCGAAGTGTACGCAGATGTGTGGTGTCCGTTTGCCCATGTCGGACTCCGTCGTGTCGCCGAGCGCAGGAGTCTCCGCAAGCGTCAAGACGTCCTCCTCGACGTGCGGGCATGGCCTCTCGAACTGGTCAACGGAAAGCCGCTTGATCCCCAAGACACAGCTCTCCATGTGCGAGAACTGCAATCCCAAGTCGCCCCTGACCTCTTCAGTGGATTTGATCCCGAACACTTTCCCCAGACCTCTCTTCCTGCCCTAGCGTGCGCTCATGCCGCTTATCGCAAAGGCACGGAGACGGGTGAAGCCATGAGCTTTGCCCTTCGTAACGCATTTTTTGAAGAGGGTCTCGATATTTCCCGAGCCGATGTGCTCTCGGAGATTGCCAGATCTCTGGACGTTTGCTCATTTGATGCAGCCGACCAGCAAGCGGTAGTTTCCGATTGGAACGAAGGAGTAGGACGAGGCGTCAAGGGCTCCCCGCATTTCTATTGCGGAGACACCGACGCATTCTGCCCGTCGCTCAATATCTCAAAGGACAAAGGTGGCCATCTCAAAATGACTCCCGACTCGGCTGTGCTGGACAAATTCCTCGTTGACTGTTTCAGGAATTAACGATCCCTACTCCCAATGTTGCCGAAGTGCCCGCCGTGTCCCGGTGACTGGGGCACCTCTTGTCAAGGGCCTCCGCCAGCCTGAAAGCGGGTCGATCGCTATTGTTCCTCGCATGGGGTCGTGCCACATCTGTGCAGACAATGCCTCTCAAGACCTCGGCCAAAGGGTGTGGGGCGTTGCACGACTGACGACGGGATACGTCAGGCTGAATCCGAACCAATACTTCCGTGGACAGTGTTTCTTCCTCGCCAAATCGTGTCTTCACGAACTCCATCAGTTCGACCGAGTCACAAGGGACGCCCACCTCGCCGAAATGGCAGAGGTCGCAGCGGCAGTCTGGAGTGCCTTCAGCCCGAGGAAGCTCAACTATGAAGTGCTGGGAAATGGAGCACCCCATCTCCATTGGTGGCTGACACCTCGATATGACTCAGACCCCCGTCCGATCGGTCCCATTTGGGAGGACATGGAGTTCTTGCGAGCGCAGTGGACGAATGGTTGCCAACCAACCGAGGAGGAGCGAGAATCGCTGCGATCGAGACTCCTCACGGCATTGGAGTCGCAAGACGTGAAGATTGAACTTCGTTATCACTGATCCAAAGAAGCCTTGTTGTGAGCATCGGCAGGCACAGGCACCCAGTCCCGGCATTCGGGGGCGGGCTGGTCGGGATCGTCACCATTCAGATTCGAGTTCCTCAGCGTCCACTGGGGAAGGTGCTGGAGCGCCTCCATCATTTGGCGATTTGGTGGTAGGCATGTGCGTGCACCCGATGCGAACCAGAGCTAAAAGTGGGTGCAGCTGGTGGAGCGGCGTCGGGCGAGCCGGAGTAGCAGTTACCGGTTGCCTGGTGATGGTCATCGCCTCGTTTGGTTACGTTGCCGCCTCTGGTGCAGGAGCAGCCCAGCCGAACCTAAAGGACATCCAAAAGGGCACGCTCACGTTCGCTCTCGGACCCAATGTTAAGACAGAGACCTTTCTGGAGGACTTCAACTGCGTCGACACGCAGGGTTTTGGAGGTCCCACGACCACGAGCTGGCGGCATGTCGAGCCCTTCGAGCTCGACCCCTTCACGACCGCCTACGGCTGCGGGTTTCGGCTGGCCTGGGTGAAGTGGAGGGTGAAGATCGGGGCTCCTTACAACGATGAGGGTGTGATCAGGTTTGGCGAGGACTACATTGGGGATACTTATCATTTTTCGTGTGACAGCGGCTTCACGAAGAGCACTATGTGCGATTCGCTAGACCGGAACGATGGAATATTGATGCCTAGCCGATGCCCTTTGGTGCTTGGTGAAATCGACGTGTCTGGCGAACCTTGCACGATCACTACCAAGACCGCATCGGAGAAATTCTACGTCCGTGATTCACATACCACCATCACCAATGTGGGCTTGTGGGATGATTGCAATATCCCCGGTCTTGGTGGAGAGGGAGCAGGCCACCTTGATCCAGGGCAGACGAGTCATCCACTCCAGGAAGGGCATATAGGTAGAGCCTACGGTTACTGCTTCCTCGTTGCGCACCGTGGGTAGAGCTCCCCTGAAACGACGAGCCTGGCTTCTGGCTCAGTGACCCGTTGCGCTCTGGCAAGCCCAGTGCAATAGCGACAGGGATTCGGTGTCGCAGTGCCGTAGCGTGCCGGGTGGGGAGGGTTTCGCAGGCGTGAGAACCCTACGGCGTCGTTGCCTTTCCCGGTCGACCGCCTATTCAGCAGCCTTGCCAAGGCCATTGCTATTCTCCGTTGCGATTTGCTCGAACCGAAGCGTTCGAGATGTCCGGCATAGATGAGAAGGAGAACAGCCATGACCCTGCGAGTTGTCGGTGCTGGGCTCGGACGTACGGGAACGCATTCCCTCAAGCTCGCCTTGGAGCGGTTACTGGGCGGCCCTTGCTACCACATGGTCGAGGTCTTGGGCCGGCCTGACCAGGTGGCGGCGTGGGCCCGAGCTGCCCGTGGGGAGGAACCAGACTGGACGACCTTTCTAGCGGAGTATGTGGCCACAGTGGATTGGCCGGCTGCTTCGTTCTGGCGAGTACTGGCTGCGAACGAACCTGATGCCGTAGTCGTCTTGTCAATCCGTGACTCAGAGGCGTGGTGGAAGAGTGCGTCTGAAACCATCTTTGCTGTCCTGGATCGAGGTGCCCCTCCTGACGATCCAGGTGCGGTCGCAGAACTTCGGATGATCAGCGATGTCCTCGATCGAGGCTTCACCTCAGAGTGGCGAGATAGGGACAGCGCTATCGCCGCGTACAACGCTCACAACGAAGACGTTCGTGCGTCCGTCTCACCAGAGCGGCTGGTGGAGTGGCGGCCGGGTGACGGATGGGCGCCGCTCTGCGCCGCCCTGGACATCGATCTCCCTTCCGAGCCCTTTCCTCACGTGAATACGAAATCAGAATTCAGATCGATGACGGGTCTCGATTCTGGTGGGTAGCAGTGGTGCACCACATGTGACGACGATAGAAGACTTTCAATCCAAAGGGAGCGGTGAAGATTGAGCGGAGGGTAATCGACCACCCCCGCTGCGCCGTCCCCGGTGTCTGGCCACCGGTCACTATCAAAGGGCACCGCTACATCGATGGCGGTGTCTGGTCGGGCACCAACGCCGATCTGGCTGCTGGGTGCGATCGTGTTCTTGTCGTCACTCCGTCGCAGCGGACTGCGCCCCAACCGTGGGGCAACCTCGACGACGAGATCGATCAGCTCTCGCCCGCCGACGTCCAAGTCGTCTACGCCAATGAAGCCTCAGTCGTCGCCTTCGGTGCGAATCCACTCTCGCCCACGACTCGCAATCCGGTCGCACGTGAAGGCCGGGGGATTGGTCGAGCCGAGGCTGATGTAGTCGGCGCCTTCTGGCGCTGACGGGGAAGCTGACTCAGCGCGCCGGACGAGGCGCCAGGTTGTCCCAGATCCGTTTGGACACGTCCTGGACTGTGGCGATCCCGTAGTTGAACCCGTAGTTATCCTTCCCCGCCGGGTCGTTGGTAGTGAGCACGGCCAGGACATAGTTTCGGCCTTTACCCTGAACCCATCCCGTGCCGTTGACTTGCCAAGGGCACGTGTCGTCTTGTGCAACGCAGGTGGGAAGGTACTTCCAGCCGTTCTTGACGGCGACGGTCACGCCTGGGACCGGGTCGGCGTAGTTCGGCCCATTACAGGTGGTCCCCCACGGACCGCAGGTGGCGCCCCAGCGCTGGGTCGGTATGACGTTCTCCATGAATTGGAGTCCGTAGTCCCTCGCATTCGGCGTCAGCACGGGGTTGTCGTAGGCGAGGGTCCTCACGATCGCCGTCTGGTCGGCCGCACTGGTGGTCGAATTGCCCCAGCCGTAGTAGGTCGGTGTCTCACAGGCCACCTTGGTGTCGTTGGTGGGAATCAGCGTGTTGAATTGGGTGAGATCGGCGCAGCCACCGCCGAAGTAGAACAGTGACGTCGCCGCGACGTTGTCGCTCATGGTGATCATGGCCTTGAGGAGATACTGGATCGAGTACGGCATGTTGGAGGGGATCGTCCCTGGCTGCGTCTGGTAGCGCCGGAGCCACATGGCCAGCACATCGGCCTTGACGATGCTGGCGGTGTACTGCAGGTCCGTTCCGTCTGAGACCAGGTAGGTCTTGCCGGTGGCCTTGTCGAAGAGCGCCACCTGTGCCACACCTTTTCGGGTGTGGAGATAGTCAAGGATCCCGCGGAGGGGACCGTCGACGCTGGGGACGTTCGTAGTGCTCGTTGTAGACGAGGAGGAAACCGCTGTCGTGGACGAGGGAGGCTGGCCAATGCCCCCTGACGCAGGCCCGGTGGTGCCGGTCGCGCCAGCCGAGGCCTCTTGGGCGAGCAAGAGGCCGGCGACGGCTGCTATCGCAATGGCGATATTGGTCCACACGTTGAGGGTCCTGGCGGCTCGGGATGAGCGGAGTGCTGGCACCATTTCCCCTCGGTGAAGCGAGGCGGCGACGCTGCCACGCGGACCCAACGTACCAGCAAAGGTGCGGCGGTTAGCGCCGCGAGGTACGGCAGGAGGTACGTCGAGGTACCGCAGGAAGTACGAAAGAAGGTGATCTCAGTAGGAAGCCACGGGGCCGTTCAGGACATGCGGAGGAGAATGCCGGCGACAAACGAGGCGACTCCAGCAATCAAGGCGACCACCAGGCCATATCCGACCGATGTACCCCCGTCGAGTGAGCCGAACGCGCCTTGTGTGAAGTACTGGTCCACGCACATGATGATGACGACGACGCCGGAGAACGTTCCTGCGAAGGCAACGAACCATGGCGCCTGGCCGGTCTTCAGCCGCACGATGCCCGCTACCGCGACGATGGCTCCAAGCACGAGGAGGATCTCCCCGTCGAATCGGAACGACGCCTGGGTGCCGAGCTGGAATGCATTCTGGGATCCGGATCCACCCAAGCTCGAGCTGGAGCTCGAGATCCAGGGCAGGAAGGCGCCGACGATCATGAGGGCACCCGCGGCAATCGCGAGGAATGCCCCAACCCGTGATGTCGACCCCGAGGGGGTTACTCGCTGATAGAGCCCCGGGGGAGCTTGAACCCGCTGCTGGCCCAAGGGTTGGACCAGTGACAGCGGTCCCGAGGGTGCGGGTGGCGGGGAGGGGGGCGCTGCCGAGTCAGGCGGGTACCACTTGCCGTCGCTGCCCGCCCGCCAATCCGGCCCCTGGGGAGTGTTGCTCACTGGATCCCCTTGTTTCCTGCACCAGGGCGCCCCGATGCGAGCGCTGGTTTCGTGGTGTCGTCGGGCCTGTTCCTGGGTGTTCCCATGAGGACAGTCTGCAATCCGGGCGGGAGAACGACCTGAGTAGCTCTTACTCATTTCGGTGACCGGCCCGGCCCGGCGGAGCCGGAGCAGGCGGACCGGCCCGGCCCGGCCCGGGACGTCCTAGCCGATGGCACCCGTCCTGATGCGATGCAGACGCTTCGGTTTCACGTACCCGTTGTCGGCGAACCACCGAGCGGAGTCAGCGATCGCTTCAGCGGCCAGTCGCGGCGAGTGCCCCAGTTCCCGACGCGCCCTCGCATCATCGAACATCATGTTGGTGGTCGACATGCGCGCTGCCTCCAGGGCCACACTGGGCTCGCGCTTGAGGATTCGGCCCTCCACCAGCTGCGAGAGTCCTCCGACACTCAAGGCCACCGACCGAGGGACCTGCCATTTGGGTGCGGGCAGGTTCGTCGCTTCCGCCAACGCGGCAAGAAACGCGCCCATGGCGAGGTTCTCGCCCCCGATGATGTAGCTCCGCCCGACGAGCCCTCGCTCGAGCGCCAGGAGGTGACCCGTCGCAAGATCGTCCACGTGGACCACGTTGAGCGTTGTGTCGACGAAGGCCGGTATGTGGCCGTTCAAGAAGTCCAGCACGAGTTTCCCCGTCGGGGTGGGTCTGGTGTCACGGGGACCCAGAGGAAAGGTCGGCAGTACCAGCGACACGGGTGCTCCCTGGGCCGCGGCGCGCAACACTTCGTGCTCGGCCACGTACTTCGTCCTCTTGTAGAGCCCGAACAGGTGGGCGACATCGGCGTAACAGGTTTCGTCCGCCGCCTCGCCTTGTGCCGCGCCGTCGAGTCCGAGCACGCCCACCGTGCTGGTGTAGACGACTCTCTCGCATCCGGCCCGGCGGGCTGCTTCGAGAATGTTGCGCGCGCCACCAACGTTGACGTCGTAGAAGTCCTTCACACGAGGTGCCCAGAATCGGTACATCGCGGCCAGGTGAAAGATGAAGCGTGCGCCTTTGCAGGCCGCGGTCACCGCGTCGCCGTCTCGCACATCGACGAACAGCCACTCGACGTCCAGTCCTTGAAGGTTCCGGGTATCGCCTTCGGGCTCGATGAGCGCCACCACGTGAGCCTTTCGGTCGAGGAGCGCTCGCACCACGGCGGAACCAATGAACCCTGCCGCCCCGGTGACGACGACCCGATCGCCCGGAGCGATGAAAAGTACCTGACCAGCCTCATCCCACCCGGTCGATTGGCCGGTCATGTGGCCACGGTCCCCGACGGGTGAGCCTGCTCGGGTCCGACCGTGGTCGGTGGGAGAGTTCCGTTTCCGTTGGTGTGGGGAAGCGGTGTTGCATACGGAGAGTGCGGGCGGGTCTGGCCGGTCCGCCGAAGCGCCCCTTTGGCCATGGTCCGCCCGAACTCCAGGAACAGGCCCGAGCCGCCGTGAGCGTCCTTCAACACGTCGTCGAGAGCGCTCACGAAGTAGTCGATCTCCGCCTGTCCGCAGATGAGTGGAGGCAGGAGTTTGATGATGTTCACGTTGTCGGCCGCCACCTGGGTCAGGATCCGGTGACGGTGGAAGAGAGGTACCACCATCATCTGGGCAAAAATGGCAGGACGAAGATGCTCGAGCGTCGTGAAGCGCCGTCGGAGCGCTCGTGATCGCGGAGGCCCGAATTGAAGGCCGATCATCAGTCCCATGCCTCGGGCTTCGTGGAGCATCTCGTATCGTTCGACGAGTGGAGCGAGGGCCGCTTGGAAGGCCAGTCCAGAGACGCGGGCCCGCTCGACGATGTCCTCGTCTTCAAAGGCGGCCAGAGTGGCCAGGCCGGCCACCATGGCCAGTTGATTCCGGCCGAACGTGGTCGAATGCTTCAGCGCCTTTTCCATGGAATCGAACACCGAGGCGAAGACCCGCTCCGATGTCAGCATAGCGCCGATCGGGACGAATCCTCCGGACAGCGCTTTGGAGACCGTGATGATGTCGGGCTCGAGCCCCCAATGCTCAAAGCAGAAGAACTTGCCCGTTCGACCGAGGCCCGTCTGTACTTCGTCGAGCACCATGAGTGTCTTGTGGCGCCGGCACAGCTCTTGCGCCTCCTTCCAGTACTCCGGCGGAGCCATGTACACACCCTTGCCCTGAATGGGCTCGACGATGAAGGCGGCAACGTCCCCCTTTTGCAATTCCCCGCGAAGAGCCGAGAGGTCGCCGAAGGGCACTCCGACGCAGCCTGGGAGCAACCGACCGAAACCCTCGCGGAACTCGGCACCGCCGTTCAGCGCCAAGGCGCCGGTGCTCAATCCGTGGAAGGCGTGATCAGCAAAGAGGATCCTCGGCCGCCCTGTGGCCCGTCGGGAGAACTTGATGGCCGATTCGACCGCCTCCGCGCCGGAATTGCAGAAGAAGACGCGATTGATCTGCTCTCCGCTGCGCTCGACCAGTTGCTCCGCCAGGAGGCCGGGAAGAAGGGAACAATCCATCTGCACCATGTTCGGAAGGTCGAGGTCGATGGCCTGGTGGAGAGCTGCCTTCAGTGCCGGGTGGCTTCGACCGAGTGCGTAGACACCGAAGCCGGAGAGAAGGTCAAGGTACCGGTCTCCTTCCGCATCGAAGAGGTACGACCCCTCGCCCCGGACGTAGAAGCGATCAAATCCAATGGTCTTGAGCACCCGACCGAGCTGATGATTGAGATACTTCTCGTGCAGTGCGTAGTTCTCGCCGTGACGCGTTCGAAGCAACTCGGCGACATCGAATGGCATCGTTCTCCTTCTCGACTCGGAATGCGATCTTGTACACGGTAGTGGTGCTACGAAATCACGTTTCCAAGCAATCGTTCAATTGAGGTCCGGAGGTTCATCGAGGGCTGGATGCACGGTCGGGCACCCGATGACTGCTGTCACGCAGACCCGGGCCCGACACCAAGCCCACTCCAAATTGGGCGCTCCAGTCGATTTCGGGCAGTCGGGGCGGCCGACGCTCATTGGTGCCGTCGGCCAGATCGGAGACAGCGGACAATAGTGGAATCGATCCAGTCGACCCCGGCCTGAAGGGCGCGAAACGGAGGGGTGAAGGCCTCCGCTTGACGGGGGTGCCGATGGCATAGTCGGCTGGCCTGGCCGTGGTGGCGCCTGCTGATCGCTGCAGGTCCGGCCGCGGGGGCGATCAAGGGTGAAGGCGCTGGGCGCCGACGAGGAGGAATGTGGTGGACGTGCCAGCCGAGCAATCTGAAGACGAGGGTCTCGGCTCACCCGCGCTCGACCACATGTCGACCTGGATCGAGTTCTTCTACGACCTCATCTTCGTTGCGGCCATCCTGATCTTCAGTCTGGCTGTCGCCCATGTGCATCCGTCTTCGGGCGCCATCTGGATCGTCCTGGTCTTTGCTGCTTCGTGGTGGGTGTGGTTCGCCACGACGGCCTGCGCCAACCGGTTTCACATGTCGGACGTGCCCCATCGGCTCCTCCTCCTCTTTCAAATGCTGATCATCGTTCTCATGGCGATGGAGGCGCGGGTGTCGGTGACGGGGGACTCCACGATTTTGGCGGTCGAATACGGGGTCCTCCTCCTCACCGTCGCTCTCGTCGCCTACCGCTGCTCCCGACTCGGGGGTCCCGATGCCGGCTACGCCAAGCGGTTGACCATCCTGAACGCAGCTGCTGGGCTGCCTTTCTTCGTGGCCGCGGCCCTGTCCGAGACGTGGCGGCTCACCCTGGCTTCCATCTCCTTGGTGCTCGTGGTGGCCTTCTCCCTGCTGCTCCTGAAACGGGTGAGGGATTTTTCGGCCACCGAAGAGCAACACTTCGTCGAGAGGATGGGGGCCTTCACCCTCATCGTGTGCGGCGAATCGTTCGTGGACATCGCCATCTCGGTGAGCGGCAACACCATCCTCAATGTGGACGTTCTCTCGCTCGTCTTCGAGTTCCTCCTGGTCTTTGTGCTGTTCACCAGCTACTTCGAGGACATTCCCGCCGCAGGCATCAATCAGAGGCGCTTCGGGTGGTGGAGTGGACTCCATCTCGTCGCACAAATCTGCATCGCCGGTACCGCCGTCAGCGCTTCCAAGCTCATCGACCTCAGAACGTCACATCACTTGCCTGACGTCGAGATCCTGAGGCTGACGGTGCCACTTGCCGTCCTCTACCTGGCCCTCGCCGGCATCGGGGCGTGCACCAGACGGCGACCGATTGCACCTCTCGCGGTGGCCCGGCTCGTGACCGCCGCCGCCATCGTCCTCGTTGGGCTGCTGGCGTGGTGGATCCCGTGGATCCACCTGGTCGAGGCGTTGCCGATGTTCACCGCTGTCGCGGTCATCCACGTCTTCGTCGTGATGCGCCTCCGACCGAAAACTCGTCTGGTCGATGCCCAAACACTTTCATTGACCTGAAATGTTTGGATGAGCCTCAGGCGCCGCGTGAGGATGCGTCCCTGATGACGGTCCCGAGGGAAGGATGCGGCGTGTCTTGAGCTCCGGTCAATTCATGGCAGATGCATATGGCCTGAGGCCTATGGCCATATCGACGCACGCGCCAAGGAGCACGTCGCGCTCAATGTCGGCCACGGGCCGATGCAGGGTCAATCGAGTGCCCAAGATGGGGATGGGCAGGGCTCGGCCGGCCTGGTCCCACCAGATGTATTCCTGCGCCATTGCGTTGAGGGAACGCGATATCGACCAACCACCGACCCGCCGGACGACGTCCAGGCGGCCCAGCTCGTCACCCCCCGCCGTGGTCACCAGCAAGCGATAGAGCTCGAGCGTCTTGGCTTCATCCGGATCACCGGCAAAGGTGACGAGGACACGTTGGTCCGGGAGCAGCGCGGTCGAGGTGTCTCCCCGTTCGACCGTAGCCAGCGGCCTGCCGCCGTTCTGCGTGAAAACGCTCGGAGCGCCGCTGAGGGACTCGATGCCAACGGCCCGGCCGTCTCGGTAGGTGAGGCGGTGCTTGCCCGTGCCGCCGTTCTTGAAGCCCAACAGCGTCCCGAACTTCTTCGCCTTGCCGTCGCCGACTCCCTGGACGCCCGTGGCGAGCGGGTCACCCGGGCCATCGTGAAAGGTGATCTGGAGGGCGCTCGACTTCTTGTGTACGACCCGACCCTCAATGACGGTCGGCCGGTTGGAGGACCCGGTCATTTTTGCAACGTTAGTGGCAGGGCCCGTGACAATTGTGCTTGTCTCTCGGGATGCATGCTTCCCGCGCGACTCGATTCGCCATCGCCGGATTCTCCGCGGCACTCCTCCTGACCACGTGGAGCATCCCCTCTGGAGCCAGCGGCCCGTCGGTTCCCGCCAGTGTCGTCGAGGCTCAGGCGGCGAAGGTCCTTGCTGCGAAGACGGGTCAGCAACCCCCGAGGGTCACCTGTCCCGGAGACCTACGGGGCAAGCTGGGGGCGTTCATCAATTGCACCCTGGTGCCCAAGGGATCGAAACAGGTCTACCCCGTTCGAGTGACGATCAATTCAATTCGCAACGGCACTGCGTACTTCTCCGTGCAGGTGGGCCAGGCCAAGGGAGCGGGCAACAAAGCAAAATTCTGCAGTGACAATGCCGTCTTGGACAGCGCGTTCAGCCGGGCCCACACGGGACCTGGCCAGATCGCCATCCTCAGGTCGCACGAAAGCACCATTGCCGACTTCCAAAAGAACGCGCCGTCACAGATCGTGGTCGACGCGGGCACGTTGGTCTCCGCGGGCAGGGCCGCCGTCAGATCGGGGGATGCCTCCGCCATCGCCTCCAAAGCGTTTACCAAGGCCGGTGCTGCGGTGGACGCCTACTGCGGGCAGAACGCCGACGGTTCACCGAGCGGGAGCACCGCGTCGACGGCCGGGTGAGGCGAGCCGGATCACCTGTCGCCTGGTGTCTCTCAGGCGTGTCGAAGACCTACCCTTTCTCAGTGCCAAGCTCCACGTGTGCTCCACCCCAGGTGCCGGCCATCAATGATGTTCCGACGGAAGCTGATCGCTGAGCTCACCGGGGTCCTGAGCGCCATCCCCGGGGCGAACGGAGGGAGTCATGACCACAGAGGACGAGTCCAGGCCATTGGAGGAGTGGAACCCACTCACGCGACGGACGATGTTCGCCGAAGAACGGACGTTGTTGGCATGGTGGAGGACCGGTATCGCCACGGCCGCGGTGGCACTGGCGGTCGGAGGGCTGATCCCGAAGCTGGGCGGCCTGCCCAGGGACAGGTTCCTGGGGCTGGCCGGTGGGTACGGTCTTCTCTCCCTCTTCTTCGTCATCGGCGGTACGGTCCGGGGACACCTTTCCCGCCGCGCGCTGGCCCAGAACAGTTACGCGCGATTGTCAGAGCGGGTCGTCGTCGGTGCCGCCATCTACACCTCTGTGCTGGTCGTGCTGACCATGGTGGCGCTCCTGTAGGCAGGCCTCGGTCAGCGACTCGCGGCCTGCGGCTCCTCACGGCGGAAGTTCGTGTACCGAAAAGGTGGCCGTCAGGTGGGCGACGGTTCCAGCACGAAGACCGGGATCTCCCGGGTCGTCTTCTCCTGGTACTCCGCGTAGTCGGGATAGGCCGCGACGGCCCGCTCCCACCACGTCGTCTTCTCGGCCCCGGTCACCTCGCGAGCGATCATGTCGGTCTTGACGGGACCGTCCTGGAGCTCAACCTCAGGGTTGGCGACCAGGTTGTAGTACCAGACGGGATGCGTCGGCAGGCCGCCCTTGGATGCGACGACGGCATAGTGGCCGTCGTACTCGACCCGCATGACCGGGGTCTTGCGGAGTTTCCCGGACTTGACACCGAGGTTGGTGACAAGCACCACCGGAAGGCCCCGAAGGGTGGTGCCCTCAAGTCCCCCCGATACCTCGTAGAGCTCGACCTGGTCCCGCACCCACTGCTGCGTGCTTGGTTCGTATTCACCACTGAGCGGCATGGACAGATGGTACCGGGGAGTGGATCGATCTCAGCCGCTCCCGAGTGGCGGCTGTTGTGGCCGGTGGCCAGTGGCCGGTGGCCGGTGGCCGGCGCCGCCGACACCCGTAGCGTGGCCCCTAGGCGATGGCAGAACCACCGCCGAGCAGGCGAGACGCTGAGCGGCCGAGACGCCGGGCGGTGGAGCACGACGGTATGGGGAGGATGGGTTCGATGGCTTACGACTTTGAGGTCTCAGACGTGATTCCGGCGCGGGTCGACATGATCTACGACACCTGGCTGTCCAGCGACGGGCACAGCGCGATGACGGGTGCCACGGCCAAGGTGAACCCCGGCGTGGGTGGGACGTACCAAGCCTGGGACGGCTATATCTCCGGCACGAACCTCGAACTCGAGCCCGGGCGCAGGATACTGCAGTCGTGGCGGACGACCGAGTTCGCTGAGGACGACGGGGATTCGCAGATAGAGGTGCTGCTCGAGCCGGCCGAAGGGTCGACGAAACTCACCATCAGGCACAGGAATGTTCCCGACGGCCAGCTCGGTTACGAGAACGGGGGCTGGCAGTCGAGGTACTTCGACCCGATGAAAGACTATTTCGAGACGTTCTAGGCGGGCCGATCTACCCCCGGGTGCTTCTGCGAAAACCCTCGTCGCGGTGTTGGTCCAGGGCGGGGGCGGCGGCGGCGGCGGCGGCGGTCGACTCCCCACACGCGGCCTGACGATCCAGGCGGATGGGGAACGTCGGCAGCGGCGCACGCGCCAGCATGCCGGAGCGGTCGAGTACGGGCGAAATGGGGACGCCGGCTGCGAGAAGGGTCGATACCAGCTCGTCCCGCTGGTGCGACCCGATGGCCCTGGCTACGGCCTGGCGGAGCTCGTCCCCACGGGCCAAGCGTTCGCCGAAGGAGAGTCCGGCCACCGAGTGCAGACCCAATGCTCCGCACAGGGATGACCAGAAATGTTGCTCGTTGACCACGCCCAGGGCCACCTGTCCGCCGTCGGACGTGCCGAAGAGGCCATAGCCCGGCACGCTGCCGGCATTCGCAGTGCCGGCATGTGCAGCGTCCCCACCTGCAGAACCACCGACGGGATCAGCATCCGAGACCGAGGCCGCCGAGCCGGTCCAGGTGGCCATCACGTCGGTCATGGAGATATCGAGGTATGCCCCCGGTCCCTCTGCGCCCCGGCCGAGCAGGGCGGCGCAGATGCCGAAGGCCGCCGTCATGCCCGAGGCCAGGTCGGCCAGCGGCAAGGCCGGCATGGAGGCAGCGCCTCCGTCGGGTGCGAGCGCTCCGGCCCAGGCCTGGTAGTTGATGTCGTGCCCCGGGAGCTGGGCGAGTGGACCCACCTGCCCGTAGCCGGATATGGAGCAGTACACCACGGGTGGATTGAGCGCTCGGATCGCCGGCTCGTCCATCCCGAGACGGGACATCACACCCGGACGGAAGCCCTCCACGACGACGTCGGCCTGTCGGGCCAGGTCCAGCGCCCGGGACAGGCCGGCGGGTGCCTTGAGGTCGAGCACGATGCTGCGTTTTCCGGCATTGACAGACTCGAAGAGCTCGGGATAGCGACGCATCGGGTCGCCGCCCGGTGGCTCGACCTTCACCACGTCAGCCCCGAGGGAGGCCAGGAGCGAGGTGGCGTACGGCCCCGGCCGCCAGATGCTGAGATCGAGCACCGACACGTCGGAGAGCTTGGGTGTCACGCTGGAGACATTCTCACACCCAACACCGGCCAGGTAGCGTGCCCACGTGCTCGGCTTCTTCTCGTTCAGCGAAGTCACCGACCCTGCCGCGCATCGGGCGTACAACGAGTGGCATCTCCTCGACCACATGCCCGAACAGTTCTCCCTCGACGGCATCCTGTTCGGCCGACGCTGGGTCTGCACGCCCGAGTGCCGGCGAGACCGGGTGGCGGTCAGCCCGCACTTGGAACGGTGCCACTACATGACGCTCTATCTCATGCGTGATGCCGGTGTGCTGCCTGGCTTTTTTGCGTTGGCGGGGCGGCTCCGCGACGAAGATCGCTTCTTCGCCGATCGCCAGGCCCATCTGTCAGGGCCGTTCGAGGTGACCGACCGCTGGGTCTCGCCCCGGGTCAAGGTGTCGGATGTCGTGGTGCCGTTCCGTCCAGCTGTCGGGGTCTACGTGGTGGTCGGCCCGGCGGTCGACGGTCGGGCCATGGTGAGCCGGGAGGGCGTGGCCGGTGCCTGGTCTTTCGCCAGTGACGGTCCACCGGCCCGGCACGTCACGGTGGCCTTCGTCGACGGTGATCTGGCTTCGGTGGCCAAGGATGTGGGCCAATGGTGCCTCGAGAACGGCCACCCGATGGAGTGGGCCGGCCCGCTCGAGCGGATCGATGGCGATCCCGGTTCATGGGACTGGTTCGATAGATTGACCCCCCAATGACGAGCGGCAAGCAGTCCAAAGCACAACGCCGGGCCGAATCGCAGCAACGAGCGGCGGAGCGTCGAGCGGCCGAATTGCGCAAGAAGCGGGCCCGCACAGCCGGCAAGATCGGCGGAGTCGTCGCCATCTTGGCGGTCGTCGTGCTGATCGTCGTGTTCGTGACCACCGGCTCCAACCCCCCGCCGCCCCCGACCAGCCACAATCCCCCCGTGGCCACGGCTGCCATCCCGGCCTCGATGACGCTGGTGCAGCCCCCGGCCACCAAGCCGGGTCCCGAGACCGTGCCCGTACCGAGCGGACCAAAGTTGGCCACGCTCATCAACGCCGCGACCGGGCAGACGGTGGACGGGATCCAGTGCCAGACCAGCGAGAAGACCGTCACCCACGTGCACACGCACCTCACCATCTTCGTGAACGGGAAGGCACAGGTGATCCCCTACGGCATCGGCATCCCCGGGGCCCAGGCGGTCGAGACGGCCCAGGGGCCATTCGTGCAGACGGGGAACTGCTTCTACTGGCTCCACACCCACGCCTTCGACGGGGTCATTCACGTCGAGTCGCCAAGTACCTCGGAGACGTTCACCCTGGGCCAGTTCTTCGACGAGTGGGGCATCCCCTTGAGCTCGACCCAGGTGGGTCCGGCCAAGGGAACGGTCACCGCATTCTTCAACGGGCGGCTGTACAAGGGGAACCCGCGGGATCTGCCGCTCGGCTACCACTACCAGATCCAGCTTGATGTGGGGACGCCCATCGTGGCCCCTGTGCACATCACCAACTGGGGCGGCCTGTAGCCCGTGGAGTGCGATGCGGTCGTGGTCGGACTGGGACCGGGCGGGGAGGAAGTTGCCGGCAAGCTGGCCGAGGCCGGGCTCGACGTCGTAGGTATCGAGGCCGAGCTGCTGGGAGGGGAGTGTCCCTATTGGGGCTGCATCCCCTCGAAGATGATGGTCCGGGCGGCTGACCTTCTGGCCGAAGGCCGCCGCATTCCTGGGAACGCGGGGACGTCGGTCATCACCCCGGACTGGACACCGGTGGCCAGGCGCGTCCGGGACGAGGCCACTGACTCCTGGGACGACAAGGTCGCCGTCGACCGCTTCGTGGGCAAAGGCGGCCGTTTCGTCCGGGGCCGGGCGAGGGTGACCAGCCCGAACTCGGTCGAGGTGGACGGCGACCATTTCACCGCCGCCAAGGCACTGGTGCTGTCCACCGGGGCCAGGGCGTGGGTACCGCCGCTCTTCCGGACGGTCCCCCATTGGACCAATCGTGAGGCGATCGAAGCCGAAGAGCTCCCGGCCTCGCTGTTGGTGGTGGGTGGGGGAGCGATCGGCCTCGAATTGGGCCAGGCCATGTCGCGCTTCGGGGTGGCCGTCACCATCGTCGAGATGGCCGACCGGCTCCTGGCGGTGGAGGAACCAGAGGTCTCGGAGCTCATGGCCGAGGTGGTGCAGCGGGAGGGCATCACCGTACGGACCGGGGTCAGCATCGAGCGTGTCGTCGTCACCGGAGCGACCGGGTGCACCGTGCACTTCAGCGACGGCGGTTCCGCCTCGGCCGACCGCGTGCTGGTGGCCACCGGCCGGCGATCTGACCTGGCCGCGCTCGGCGTGGCCGCGTTGGGACTCGACGAGACGGCTCGCGCCCTGCCCGTCGACGGCCGGATGCGGATACGGCCCGGCGTCTGGGGGCTGGGCGACGTCACCGGGAAGGGTGCGTTCACCCACGTCGCCATGTACCAGGCTCGGATCTGTGTGGCCGACATCCTCGGCCACCCGGTTGCGGAGGCGGACTACCGCGCGCTGCCCAGGGTGACCTTCACCGATCCCGAGGTGGGCTCGGTGGGAATGACCGAGGCTGTGGCCCGAGCGGCTGGTGGCGACGTCAAGGTCATGCAGCAATCCATCAGCACATCGGCCCGTGGCTGGATCCACCGGGGCGAGGGCCTGGTGAAGCTGGTTGAAAAAGACGGCATGTTGGTGGGTGCCACCTCCATGGGACCGATGGGCGGGGAGGTGCTCGCCGTCCTGACCCTGGCCGTGCACGCCAAGGTCCCGGTCAGCACCCTCAAGGGGATGATCTACGCCTACCCGACCTTCCATCGGGCTATTGATGGGGCGCTGTGGTCCTAGGGCCGACCAACCGGCTGAGGATCTGGGGAGCGCAGTGGGCCAGTAGCGAGATGTGCCCCTCGTCGGGCACGACGAACAGCCTGGCGTCGGGTAGATGTCGGAGGAGGAAATCGCGGTAGTCCGGGGGACCGGTTCGGTCCTCAGCCCCTTCCCACACGTCGACGGGGACCGCGACCTCCTCGAGTCCGAAGCCCCACGGATCCCCGAAGATCCGGTAGTCCGCCAGGCAGCCGCCCGGTCCTTGGCGCATGGACTCCCTGACGAAGGCCACGGCTTCGGCCGGCGGACCCATCTGCTTGATCACCGCCCGGTCGACCTTGGGAAGGCTCCGGAGCACCTCGGCGTAGAGGCGACGATCGGTGGCATCGGCGATGGAAACCCGCATGAGGTGCGCGGCCATGCCGGGAGCCCGCCTGGTCAGGAAGAGCAGCACGCGGTCATCAAAGGTGAGGCCGCGCCTGCTGCCGAAAAGGTCGAGTGGGATGGCACTCGAGAGCAGGGCCATCGCCGTCACCCGCTGGGGCAGGCGGGCGCCACAGACGGCGGCGTACGGCCCGCCACAGGACCAGCCCATCACGGCGAATCGATCGAGATCGAGCGCATCGGCCAGGGCCGCCACGTCATCGGCCCAGTCGACCAGGCGGCGGTTCGGTTGGGAGGAGGAACAGCCGATGCCGGGCCGGTCGGGTGCAATGAGCCGAATGCCCAGCTCCGTGGCTGCCGCGCCGGCCGGGAGGGCATCGAGGCGGGAGCTCAGACCGCCGTGGAAGCTGAGCACCGGCGAACCGTCCGGATCGCCGAGGTCTTCGAAGGCGAGCGTCCGGCCATCGGGCATGGTCACGACGTCGGTCACGCCGGCGGTACCTGCCAATTCGTCAAGTCGTCACTCCGGGCCAGGCCGATGCGGGCATGGCCCCAGCCGCCGAACGCGCTGAGCTCGGTGCTGGCGGCGTAGGTCAGATAGTCCTGGCCCCCCGGACCCACACACAGAAAGGCCGAGTTGGCGTGCTCATAGCCGACGCTGGAAACGCCGGAACCACTGTTGAACGACTGGGTCGGGACGGCCAGTTCACGGCCGGTGCTCCAATGGAGCCAGGTGGTCGGCACGGTCGGGTCGCCGACCGCCAGTGAGAAGATGAAGGGCTGGTCCAACACATTGGAAGTAGCCACGAGCATCCATGCACCGTGCACGGTGAGGAACTCGTAGTTCTCCACCGTGTCGTCGTAGACGGTGATGTCCGGCCGGCCGACGAGGTGGAAGGTGCCCGAGAGTGAGGGTGCCCAGGCGATCTCGAAATGTTGGGTGCTGGTGCCCGCCTTGAAGCCCAGGATCACACCGTTGCCGGTGTAGGCCAGTGCGGCGTCGATCATCCGGTGGGCCAACCCTCGGCCCAACGGACGCGGGCCCGACCAGGTCGACAGCGAGGCATTGGCACTGGTGCGGTAGGCCAAGCCGCCTGGCGTCTGGTAGGTGACGACGAATTGGCCGGACGGGGTGCGGACGATGTCGGGCGAGGCGGCGTTGCGGGCGATCACCTTCGGGGACGTCCAGTGCACCAGGTCGGGGCTGGACGCCTCCGCCACGGACCAACGGACGTGCGGTGCCGCGTTGAGCCGTGTCATGTCGCTGAAGAGCATGTGCCACCGGTCACCCGACCACTGCAGTGCCTGGTCCTTCACGCCCGAGGTGGGGGAGGACAGGATCGGATTGCGGAGCGCCGCCCAGTCGACTCCCCCCGGTGGCGGGCTCCCGACGATGCAGGCATGGTCCTGGCCCGGAGCGACCGCGGCGCTCGACACGGCACCGGCACTGGCCGCTGCCGCCGGAGCAGTTCCGGCGGTCCCGGCAGCCCCGCCTGAACCGACGGCGACCAATGCCGCGGCCAGCCCGATCAAGGGCAGAGGAAGTGCGTGCACGCAGGCACGCTATAGGGTGCTCCCATGACCGTGAGCGTCGATGAGCTGGTTGACCAGCTCCTTTCAGAGAAGCCGCCCGCCACGACACCGGCGAAGGAGTTCCTGGGGGAACAGTTCGACCGGGGGTTGGCCTGGGTGCAGTACCCGAAGGATTGCGGCGGTCTGGATCTTACGCCAAATGACCAGGGTCGGGCCCAAGCTCGGCTCGTTGCCGGCGGCGCGCCGGTCAGCGGCCTGAAGAACCCGATCGGGTACGGCATGTGCGCACCCACGATCGTTTCGCACGGCACCGACGAACAGAAGCATCGGTACCTGCGCCCACTTTTCACCGCAGAGGAGATCTGGTGCCAGCTGTTCAGTGAGCCGGGTGCTGGATCCGATGTGGCCGGCCTCTCGACCAAGGCGGAGCGTGACGGCGACGAGTGGATCCTCAACGGCCAGAAGGTGTGGACGACCCTGGCCCACCTGTCCGCCTTCGGGCTGCTCATCGCGCGGACCAACCCTGACGTGCCCAAGCACCGGGGCATGACGGCGTTCCTGGTGGACATGAAAGCTCCGGGCGTAGAGGTGCGGCCGCTGTACCAGATCACCGGTGAAGCCGAGTTCAACGAGATCTTCTTCACCGACGCCCGGATGCCCGAGACGGCGCGCATCGGGCCCGAGGGCGACGGGTGGCGCGTGGCGGTGACCACGCTGATGAACGAACGGGTGTCCATCGGTGGTGGTGTCAGCCGACGGGGCGGCGGACCGATCGCGGACGCCCTTCGGATCTGGAAGGAGCGGTGGAGCGGTGACACGTCACCCCACGCCCTGGTCCTGCGGGATCGGCTCATCTCGAGCTGGATCCGCTGCGAGGCCTTGAGCATGACCAACCAGCGGGCCTCCCAGGTCCGACGGGCCGGCACGCCGGGACCGGAGGGTTCGGTGGGGAAGCTGGCGTATGCCGAGGAGAACAAGCGGGTCTACGACCTCTGCATGGACCTCATCGGCAATGACGCCATGCTCTACCCCGCGGGCTACCCCAAGGTGCGGCCCGAGCACCTGGGGATGGGGAGCGCCGACGTCCACAAGTCGTTCCTGCGAGTCCGGGCCAATTCCATCGAAGGCGGGACCAGCGAGGTGATGCGCAACATCTTGGCCGAGCGCGTCCTCGGGCTACCGGGTGACGTCCGCAACGACAAGGATCTCCCGTGGAAGGACGTGCCCCGCAGTTAGAGGCAGCGCCCACCGGGGCCGGCGTGCGATGGTGGGGGCAGTGAACACCGACATCGACCGGGAGAAACAAGGGGCGGCTCGGGCCGCCGCCGCCATGGTGAGGCCGGGCATGCTTCTCGGTCTCGGGACCGGGTCGACGGCGGCGTTTCTCGTGGCGGCCCTCGACGGCGTGGCGGATCTCACGTGCGTAGCCACGTCGCCGGCGACCGAGGATCTGGCTCGGGCCAACGGTGTGCACGTCGTGCGCTTCGACGGCATCGACCGGCTGGACCTGGCCATCGACGGTGCGGATCAGGTGGATTCCGGAGGCTGGCTGATCAAGGGCGGTGGCGGAGCGCACACCCGGGAGAAGATCGTGGCTGCAGCAGCGGACCGGTTCGTCGTGATCGTGTCGTCGAACAAATTGGTCGACCGCCTTCGACCTCCGGTTCCACTCGAGCTGATGGTCTTCGGCCTGGACGCGGTCCGCCGGGCCATTCCCGGCATCGAACTGCGGGAGGCGCCGCCCACCCCCGACGGTGGAGTTCTGGCGGACTACCAGGGTGAAGTCGATGACGCTGAGCGTCTGTCGGCCCTCTTCGCCGCCCAGCCGGGCGTCGTCGCGCACGGGCTCTTCCCTCCTTCGATGGTTTCCGCCGTAGTGGTCGGCAGGGGCGACCAGGTCGAGGAGCTATGACGGTGCCTCCGGGGACCACCGTGCGGACACTGTCCGGCCGCCGCACGGCCCGAATGATCCGTCATCGTCGATAGGCTCGCAGTCCCGCACATGCGTGAGCGCCGGGCCGGAACCGTGCTGCGCTGGCCACAGAGAGGAGGGATCAGATGACGAGCAGCGACCTCTTGGCCGACGCCTTCGACAGGATTCGCGATGCGGTACACCCCGCGGTGAACGGGCTCTCGCCTGAGGACCTCGCGTTCCGTCCCGACGACGAGTCCAATTCGATCGCCTGGCTGGTCTGGCACCTCACCCGCATTCAAGACGATCACCTGGCCGGCCTCGATGGCCAGGAGCAGGTGTGGACGGCGGGTGGTTGGGCCGAGCGCTTCGCCCTACCCCTCGACGTGCTGGATACCGGCTACGGCCACGGCCCGGAAGACGTGCAGGCGGTCAGGGCCGACGCCCCCTCACTCCTGGGCTACTTCGAGGATGTCCATGGCAAAACGATGGAGTTCGTGCGCTGCCTTGACGAAGCCGACCTCACCCGGATCATCGACCCGAGCTGGGATCCTCCGGTGACCGTGAGCGTCCGGCTGGTGAGCGTGATCGCCGACGCCCTCCAGCATGTGGGCCAGGCGGCGTACGTCCGTGGGATCCTCCAGCGACGCTAGGACCGCTGCAGCGAGGTCACAAACGCTCGACAACGCTGAGGAGCGCCCAGGACGCCGACCCGGTCGACGGGCGTGTCGAGGTCAGGCCCCCGCCGTAAACGTCACGGGGAGGCAGTTCGGCGATCGGAAGACCTGCCCCAGAATGTGCGGGTCGCGGTCGCCCGGGTCCAGAGCCAGGTTGGGCAGCCGATCGAGCACCCGGTTGACCAGGGCTCGCGTCTCCAGGCGGGCCAGGTGCATGCCCAGGCACATATGGGGCCCGTGGGCGAAGGCAATGTGGGGAATGGCCGGGCGGAAGATGTCGAAGACCTCGGGGTTCTCCCAGCGGGTCTCGTCGTGATTGGCCGAGCCGAGGTTCGGGGTGATGCTCTCGCCGGCCCCGAGGGTCACCCCGCTGAGCTCCACCTCACAGGTGGTGGTGCGATTGATCGTCAGGAGTGGCGGTTCGAAGCGCAACGCCTCCTCAATCGCCTGGGGGAGGAGGGACCGATCGTCGCGCACAGCGTCCAGCTGGTCGGTATGGGTCAGCAGCAGGTAGAGGAGGTTGCCCGAGGACCGGTAGGTGGTCTCGGCCCCGGCCGGCAACAACAGGCGCAGGAACGAATAGATGGCCTCGTCGGTCAGCCGTTCGCCGTCGATCTCGGCGGTCACCAGGTCGCTGATGACGTCCTCTTGGGGCGCCGCCCTCCGTTGGGCCACGACCTTGGCGAAGTAGTCGCGCAGCGACTCCGAAGCTTGTAACCCACGATCGATGTCGGCCACCAGACCGATGAGCTCCATGGACCAGCGTTGGAATTGGGCGAAGTCCTCCTCGGGCAGCCCGAGGAGGCGGGCGATGACCCGAACCGGGAATTCGAACGTCAGCTGGCGCACCAGGTCGGCCTCACCGTCGGCCACGAAGCGGTCGATCAGCTCGTCGATGATGGGCCCGATGAACTCGGGCTCCCATCGGGCCAGGGACTTCTCGCGGAAGGCCTGAGCCACCAGGTTGCGGTGACCCCGGTGTTCGGGATCGTCCATGCCGAGGATCATGTGGCCCATCACCATGCCGATGGTCGAGTCGTACCCGGTCGAGGTGAAGGTCTTGGCATCGCGCAAGATCCGGGAGCAGTCGTCGTAGCGGAAGGCCACCCACCCCTCCTCGACCTCGATGCCTTCGGGCAGGAAGTCCATGGGCATCAGGTTGCCCTTCCACACCGGCGTGTCCCGACGCTTCGTTATGAAGTCGCTGTACGGGTCTCGCGTACTCCCGGCCACGACGTCGACGAAAGCGGCGAACGGGTCGTAATCCGATTCCTGGGTTGTGCTCATTCGATGCATCCCTCCCGAGCAAATGCAGCCGAGGCTGCCCTAAGGTCAAGGCCTATGAGTGTCGCAGAGGTGAACGGCCAGCGCATTTCGTATGCCGACACCGGCGGGGACGGGCGCGCCGTCCTCTTCAGCCACGGCTTCCTGTTGGACGGTTCCATGTTCGACGCCCAGGTGGAGGCCCTGCGGGACACATTTCGCTGTGTGACCTGGGATGCTCGGGGCCACGGCGGTACCCCGGCCCTCGCGCCGTTCACCTATTGGGACCTGGCTGACGACACGCTCGCCCTCCTCACCTTCCTCGGTATCGAGGAGGCCGTGTTCGCCGGCATGTCCCAGGGCGGGTTCCTCTCCCTGCGGGCGGCCCTGCGGGCGCCCACGCGGGTGCGGGCCCTGATCCTCATCGACACCCAGTGCGGCCTGGAGGATCCTGAGGCGGTCCCGCTCTACGTCGCCATGCATGACGAATGGGTCGCGCATGGCCCGGAAGCGGTCCAGGAGACGGTGGCGTCGTTGGTACTCGGCGGTGACGTCGACGCCGAGCGCGTGGTACGCCAAATGGGCTGCCTTGGACCGGTCCGCCTTCAGCATCCCGTTCCATGCCCTGATCGACCGGGACGACCTGACCGATCGGTTGGACGACGTTGCACCGCCCACGCTGATCATCCACGGGACCGATGACGCGGCTATCCCGCTGTGGTGCGCCGAGCAACTGCGTGACGGCATCCCGTGCACGAGCGACCTGGTGCTGGTCGACGGCGCCGGCCACGCGTCGAACGTCAGCCACCCCGGCGAGGTGAACCGTGCCATTGCGGCGTTCCTCCGCGGCCTTTAGGCGAACGCCCGCTCCCCGTGGCACCTAGGATCCCGCACCGATGAAGACTCTACGCACACCCCACAGCCGTTTCGAGGGACTCCCGGGATTCGCCTTCGATCCCCACTACGCCGAAGTGGCCGATGGGGAGGGAGGGAGGCTGCGCGTCCACTACCTGCGTGAAGGGGATCCGGGCGCTCCGGTCGTTCTGCTGATGCACGGCGAACCTTCGTGGTGCTACCTGTACCGCACCATGATCCCCGTCCTCACCGGGGCGGGCCTGCAGGTCGTGGCCCCCGACCTGGTCGGCTTCGGCCGCTCCGACAAGCCGGCCGAGCGCGGCGACTACACCTACGCCCGCCACGTCGAATGGATGCGCGAGTTGCTGTTCGACCATCTGGACCTGCGCGACGTCACCCTGGTCGGCCAGGATTGGGGCGGGCTCATCGGGCTGCGCCTGGTCGGTGAGCATCCCCAGCGGTTCGCTCGGGTCGTTGCGGCCAACACCTATCTGCCGACGGGCGACAGCTCGCCGGGCGAGGCCTTCTTCAATTGGCAGCGCTTCTCCCAGGAGGTCGAGGTGTTCCCGACCGGCTTCATCGTCAATTCGGGCTGCCTGACCGATCTCTCCGATGACGTGCGGGCCGCCTACGACGCCCCGTTCCCCGAGGAGTCCTACAAGGCGGGCGCCCGCGCCTTCCCGCTCCTGGTGCCCTCCCGTCCCGACGACCCGGCCCACGACGACAACGTGGCGGCCTGGGTCGGCCTGGCTGCCTTCCCCCGCCCGTTTCTCACGGCGTTCAGTGACAGCGACCCCATCACAGCCGGCTCCCACCGCGCCCTGCAGGAGCGGATTGCCGGTGCGCAGGGGCAACCCCACACCACCATCGTCGGCGCTGCGCATTTCCTCCAGGAGGACAAGGGGGAGGACCTGGCCCGGGTGGTAGCCGACTTCGTCAACCGGTGACCCACTCGGTCATCGTCGTCGGCGCCGGGTTCTCGGGCATAGGGATGGCGATCCGAATGCGCCAGCTGGGGATCGACGACTTCGTGGTGCTGGACCGGGGGAATGATCTGGGTGGCACCTGGCGGGACAATTCGTACCCGGGGGCGGCCTGCGACGTCCCTTCCAACCTCTACTCGTACTCGTTTGCCCTCAACCCGGAGTGGTCACGCTCGTTCCCCTCCCAGGGTGAGATCTGGGACTACCTGCGCGCGTGCGTTGACCGCGACGACGTGGGAGGTCACCTCCGGTTCGATCACGACGTCGACGAAGCCCGCTGGGACGAGGCGACTCTGCAGTGGACCGTGCGAGCCAAGAGCGGCCAGGAGTACACGGCACCGGTCCTGGTCTGGGCGGCCGGATCGCTGAGTGAGCCTTCCATCCCGCCCATTCCGGGGCTGGAGGAATTCCGGGGCAAGGTCTTCCATTCGGCCCGTTGGGAACACGGGTACGACCTGACCGGCAAGCGGGTCTGCGTGGTGGGCACGGGGGCCTCGGCCATTCAGTTCGTGCCCCAGATCCAACCGGTGGTGGCACACCTCACGCTGCACCAACGGACGCCTCCCTGGATCTTTCCCCGCAAGGACCGGCCGGTGTCGGACGCCCGCAAGTTCGCCTACCGCAGATTCCCGCTGTTCCAGCGCCTGTCCCGCCTGCGTATCTACCTGACCTTCGAAGCCCTGCTGGCCGTGTTCATGGGCGAAGCGGAAGGCCGCAAGCGCACCGTCCGCCGCGGGGCGGGGGCGCATCTCACCCGGCAGGTGGCCGACGAGGCGTTGCGCCGGACGCTGACACCCGACTATGAGATCGGCTGCAAGCGCCTCCTCCTCTCCGACGACTACTACCCTGCCCTCACCCAACCCAACGTCGAGGTGGTCGACTCGCCGGTGGCGAGGTTCACGGCCCACGAAGTGGTCGGAGAGGACGGGGTGGCGCGCGCCGTCGATACGGTGATCATGGGGACCGGATTCGAGGCCGCCGTGCCCCCGTACGCCGAGCACATCGTCGGTCGGGGAGGGAAGCGTCTCTCCGAGATCTGGAAGGCGGACGGTGTCGAAGCCTATGCCGGTTCGACCGTGTCCGGGTTCCCCAACATGTTCATGATGATCGGTCCCAATGCCACGCTGGCCCACAATTCGATGATCTACATGATCGAGTCCCACATCAACTACATCGCCAGCGCGCTGGCCTTCCTGGCCCGGCCCGGGGTGGCCACCGTGGACGTGAAGCCGGCGGTGCAGCGCCGCTTCAACGAGCGCCTGCAAGCCAGACTGGCCCACTCGGTCTGGGTGGTCGGTGGCTGCCGCAGCTGGTATCTGGACCACCGCGGCCGCAATACGACCCTGTGGCCTGACCACACGTGGCGCTTCCGCCGCAAGACCCGGCGCTTCCACCCGGGCGAGTACTCCGTCTCGGCGTAGCGATGATCTCCCTCGATCCGATCGGCGTCGTCGTCGGAGGTCGAAGTGACCCGACCGACGACAACTGGGGTTCAGTGGAGGCGGTCATCCACATCGCGGACCGATTTGGCGTGGACGTGGTGGCCGGGCTCGATGCCTTCTCACATCTTTGCGTCGTCTTTCAGTTCCACCTGGTCGCCGAGAGCGACGTGGTGACCGGCGCCCGCCACCCCCGCGGGAACTCGGAGTGGCCGGCGGTCGGGATGTTCGCCCAGCGCGCCCGAATGCGGCCCAACCGCCTCGGTGTGAGCACCTGCGCGCTGGTGGGTGTCGATGGCCTCGACCTGCATGTGCGGGGGCTCGATGCGATCGCGTCGTCGCCCGTGCTCGATGTGAAGCCATTCATGCGGGAGTTCGAGCCGCCGGACTCGCACCAACCGGCTTGGGCCACCGAGCTCATGCACGGCTACTACTGACCCCGAGAGACCCGGGTGACACCATCGGTGTGCCGACGCTCACGACCCAAATAGAGGTATCCGACGGGCGTCAGTAGTGTCATCCCGGATATGGCCGAGGCCGTCATCATCGCCGTCGGCATCACCGCGTCGTTCTTGAGCAGCGCCTCGACGGCGAGACTCGACCAGAAACCCCATACCTACGTCGGGGTCGGCGCGGCAACCACCTCGAACTACGTCGAGATCGACGCACGGGTGGGGCAGATCACGCCGTCCCAGTCCCAGGTCTCGGTTCGGGTCGACGTCGTCCCGCACGGGACCTACGCCACGAACATCTACGCGCTCGCGAGAGCCTTGACATCGAGATCGCCGGGGTGGTCGGTGGTCATGTCAGCTACCTGGCGGGCCAGCAGCCGGAGCCGGTCGACGCGCAGATGGAGTTGCTGGGCAACCTGAGTCAGTATCCATTCGATTCCTATCGCTGGTTTGTGGCCATCGCCTTGCGGACGGCCACGCCCACGCCGCAGGTCATTCCCATCGGGGTCGTCCTGTCATCGACCCAGCACGACGGGCGGGTGATACCGACACTCGCCAGCGTCCGCCAGGACGGAACGGTCGATATCAACCTGTACGCCCATCGATCCGTCGGGTCGGTCGCCCTGGCGCTCTTCGAGATGTTCATCATGGTGACGGTCGCCGCGATTGCTCTGTGCATCTCCTCCACCGCCATCGCCGGTCACCATGAACTCTCCTGGGGGCTCTTCGGGTGGCTCGGCGCCATGCTCTTCGCCCTGCCCGTTATCCGCAACACCATGCCGGGTGTGCCGGGCATCGACACGTTGGCCGACTACACGGTGTACTTCTGGGCCATTCTCACGGTGGCGCTGTGCCTCTTGGTGATCGCCATCACCTATCTCCGCCGTCACCATCACGGTGGAGGAACACGGCAAATCGGCATGAAAGGTGGGCCCACGGTGGGGCTCCATCGTGTAGTACGGCTCCATGGACTTCTACGAGCACGACGGGCTGCGCTTCGAGGTGGCCGACTCGGGACCGCCCGACGGACCGTTGGTGATTGCGCTGCACGGCTTTCCGGAGACCCGCCGGTCGTGGGACCGGGTGACACCCTTCCTGGTCGAGGCCGGCTACCGTGTGCTGGCGCCGGACCAGCGTGGCTATGCACCGGGGGCTCGGCCGCGGGGCCGCCGGGCCTACCGCCTCGATCACCTCGCCGCCGACGTGCTGGGATTGGCGGACCGGGCAGGCACCGAGCGATTCCACGTGATGGGTCACGACTGGGGTGGTGCCGTGGCGTGGTCGCTGGCGGCATGGCATCCCGATCGCCTCTTGACCATGACGTCGCTGGCCACCCCCCACGGGAAAGCTTTTCTCCGATCGATGGTGACGAGCACCCAACTGCTGCACTCGTGGTACATGGCCTACTTCCAGCTGCCGCTCCTTCCCGAGCTCGGCTTTCGCGAGCCCGGGGTGCGGCTGCTGCGCAGGATGCTCCTGCGCTCAGGGCTGGACGCGACCGCTCTGGACGGCTACCTGGAGGTGCTCGGTGAGCCGGGCGCCGCGACCGGGGCCCTCAACTGGTACCGGGCTCTGCCCTTCACGCCTCCGTCACGACTCGGTCCTTCTCTGGTTCCAACGCTGTACGTCTACGGCGACCGGGACGTCGCACTCGGTCGCCGAGCGGCCGACCTCACCGGGCACTTCGTCACGGGTGCGTACCACTACGAAGTCCTTCACGGTGCCGGCCACTGGTTACCCGAGGAGAATGCGACAACCGTGGCGGAACTCTTCCTGCAGCACACGGCGTTCCACGGCCAAGGTGCGGCGTAGAACCGGGTAGTGCCTGGTCCGTTGCGTCCCGAACTGATCGAGGCCCTGGTCCGATCTCCACCCACTCGTCGCCGCGCCACCCACCGCCGATCGATGACTCCGAGGACCCAAGATCGGATCGGTGGGCCACGAGGCATAGGGTGGACCGAAGGACGCTCGCTCACATGGGCCGTCAGGAGTTCTTCGCGTTCGAAACGGATCGGCCTGGTTGCGTCCGGTGACTGGAGGATCATGGATACAAATGAGGCAGCCCACGTGGGCACCCAACTGGACGAACACCATTCCCCCGAGACGAACGGACGCATGTCGGTCTGCCGGCGCTGTGGTGCGCTGACCAACAGTCCTGAAGGGCTCCACCACACCCCCCACGAGCGGCAACTGTCTCGCTCCAGTGAGTGGTTGGTCGCCCAGTCGCGACTGGTGGACATCGCGCACGCCCGCGCTGCACGCGCGAAATGAGCCGTCCCGGGCAGTAGTCGAGCCTCGGTCGTGGACGACCGAGGCCCCGTACAGACCCCGCCACCCAAGATTCCCGCGGCAATGCTAGGTTGGCGACCGAGAGCCGTTGCCCCGGACCCTGGCAACCCGATTGGGATTGCGAGCCGAGTTCTATGTGCACCGGAGAACCGCCGCCGTGCTCACTCGAGGGCGGCGCAGGGGGCGTGGGCGGTCATCTGTACCGGGTGATGCGCGCACTGCTCTTCTCGAGGGCTGGACGTCTCTGACATGTCGGACATCTCGATGGAGCCGACCAGACGTCCGCGCTGGGCCACCCGAATCGCCGCGGGCGTGGTGGTGGTCTTTGCCATGCTCGTGCCCGTGGCGGCTCTGGTCTTTCTGATCCTGCACCTCTTCGACGCACTCTCGTTCAGCCACCTTTCCTAGTATCGAGAGCGGCGCTGCGTCAGCCAGGTCACCGACCTGTGGTTGCGCGTCCCGGCGCTGACTCGAGGAGCGTGGGTCCTCTTCGAAGGGGGGTCCTCGACGAGTGTCGGTCCTCGACGAGCGACCGTCCTTAGACGAAGGTCGGTCGCCGGTCCCGAGTGCGCTTGATTTCGAAGAAGCCGTCGGTCCCGGTCACGAGGAGCACGCCGTCCCACAGCGCGCCGGCCGCCTCACCCCGCGGGATCGGGGTGACCACCGGCCCGAAGAACGCCGTCCCGTCCACATGGATGACAGGGGTGCCCACGTCGTCGCCGACCGGCCCCATCCCTTCGTGGTGCGACGTTCGTAGCGCCTCGTCGAACTCGGTGGAATCAGCCGCGGCGGCGAGGCCGGTCGGGAGACCCACCTCCCCGAGGGCCTCGGTGATGATGTGGGGATCGGACCGGCGTTGTTCCACGTGGATGCGGTGGCCCAGGGCGGTGTAGAGGGGAAGGAGAATGTCGGATCCCTTCTCCTGCTCGGCGGCGATGCAGACCCGGACCGGGCCCCAGAGGAGCTTGATCCGCTCCCGGTACTCGTCGGAGATACCCTCCTTGTTCTCGTTGAGGATGGCGAGCGACATCACGTGCCAGGCCGTGGCCACGTCGCGTACCTGCTCGACCTCGAGCATCCAGCGGGAGGTCAGCCAGGCCCAGGGACAGGCCGGGTCGAACCAGAAATCGGCGTGATCGGTCACGGGATACCTCCGTCGACCCGCAGCACGGCGCCGGTCGTGTAGCTGCTCGCCCCGGACGCGAAATACAGGGCGGCTCCCACCACCTCTTCGGGCTGCCCGCCCCGTTGCAGGGCGTGGCTGGCCTTGGCCGCCTTCTCGAAGGCGGGGATGTCCCAGGCGGCCGTGACCTCGGTCATGAAGGGGCCGGCCATGATGCAGTTCACCCGCACGGTGGGCCCGAAGGCGTGCGCGAAGCCGACGGTCAGCGCATTGACCCCCGCCTTGGCCGCGTCATACGGCAGCATGAAGGGTGCCGGCCGGATGGAGCCTGTGCTCGAGACATTGATGATGGATCCACCATAGGGGTCCTCCGCCATGCGCGAACCGACCAGCGCGGTCAGGCGGAAGGGGCCCTTGAGGTTGAGGTCCACCACCTTGTCCCACATGGCCTCGGTCACCGCCGGGAGAGACTCGTAGAGCAGGGACATACCGGCGTTGTTGACCAGGACGTCGACCCGCTCGAAGGCGGCGTAGGACTGCTCGACCAATCCCTCGAGCTCTTCCCAGTGGCCCACATGACAGCGCACGGCCAGCGCGCGCCTCCCCCGTTCCTCCACCTCGCGCGCCACGGCCTGGCAGTTCTCGAGCTTGCGGCTGGCGATGATGACGTCGGCCCCGGCCTCGGCGAAGCCCAGCGCCATGGCCCGCCCCAGGCCGCGGCTCCCGCCGGTGACCAGGGCCACCCTCCCGTCGAGGACGCCAACCCCCGGCGCGCCGCGGGCCGGTGTGTCGCTCACAACGAGGTGGTCGTAGCCAGGTCGGCCGCGCGTTGGGCCATGTCGAGGACCACGTCGCCGAACATCTCCATCTTCTCGTTGTCGGCCTCGCCCTTGACCACCCGGGCATAGCCGCCCTCGAGCACCACGGCCAGCTTGAAGCGGGCCAGGATCACGTAGTAGTCGATCTCGTCGACCGGGCGCCCGCTCTCGCGCTCGTAGTAGTCGAGCAGTTCCGACGCCGAGGGCATGCCGCCGTAGTCGACATAACTGACGGTCGAGGCGGCGGACGTGTCCTCGGGCCACCCGTTGATCACCCATCCGAGATCGAGCAGGGGGTCACCGACGGTGGCCATCTCCCAGTCGACGATGGCGGCCAGCCGGGCCGGGGCACCATGGCGGTACATCACGTTGGCGAACTGATAGTCCCCGTGCATGATCCCGGGCACGTAACTGCGGGGCTGGTGGTGGCGGAGCCATTCGGCCGCGGCCTCGAGCCCGGGGATGGGGCGGAACTGGAAGGCGGCCAAGTGGGCCATCCAGCGATCGACCTGGCGTTCGTGGAACCCGTCGGGCTTGCCGAAGCCTTCCAGGCCCCGGGACCGCCAATCCACCTTGGACAGCTTGGCGATGCCGTCGACCAACTGGAAGGCCAGGCCGCGCCGGGCTTGGAGGTCTTCGCCGAAGGGCGGCGGCCAGGTCGTGCCCTCTTGGATGGGCGACCAGCCGTCGACGAACTCCATGAGGTAGAAGCAGCCGCCGAGGACGGACGGGTCGTCACAACCGGCCACGACGCGGGCGTGGGGGACGTCGGTGTCGGCCAGGGCACTGAGGAGCCGGTGCTCGCGCACCATGGTCTGGTTGCGCCCGGGCGGCACCACTTCGGGTGGCTTGCGCAGGGCCACCGTGAGGTCACCCCGGGTCACGGCAAAGAGGTCGTTGGAGGCGCCTCCCGTGACGAACTCGGTCGAGATGGGCTGGCCCCGGCCGGGCAGGTCTTGGGCATCCATGAAGGCGGCCAATGCGTCGAGGTCAAGGCTCACTGGTTCCCCAGCTCGTGTTCGAGGTACCGCGCGAACTTCTCTTGTGCCGCGGCGCGGCGGGCCGGCAGGTGCGTACTGGGCCACAGGCCCTCCACGGGCTGGTAGCCCTTGAGCACCTGGCGGGCCACGGTGGTGCGGTGGACCTCCGTCGGGCCGTCAACCAGGCCCATGACGGCGGCCGCTACCCACATGCCGCCCAGCGGCATTTCGTTGGAGACCCCGAGCGCGCCGTGGACCTGGATGCAACGTTGGACGATGTCGTGCAGGACCTTCGGTGTCAGGACCTTGATGGCGGCGATGTCCTTGCGCACGGCCCGGGCGTCCTGGGCCTGGTCGATGCACCAGGCGACGTAGAGCACGAAGAGCCTGAACTGCTTCAGCTCAATGTACGAATCGGCCACCATGTCCTGCACCGACTGCTTGCGGGCCAGCGTGCCGTCCCGGGTCTTGCGGCTCAGCGCCCGCTCGCACATCATGTCGAGGGCTTTTTGGGCCATGCCCACCGTGCGCATGGCGTGATGGACCCGGCCGCCACCCAAGCGGGTCTGGGCGATGGCGAAAGCCTGGCCCTCGCCGCCGAGAAGGCCCTCGGGCGGCACCCGGACGTTGTCGTAGTGGATCAGCGCATGCATGCCCTCGTCGTGGGACTCGCCCATCAGCCCGATGTGCCGTTCGAACTCGATCCCCGGGGTGTCGGTCGGGACCAGGAACATCGACATGCCGTGGTACACGTCGGTCTCGGTGTCGGTGATGGCCATGACGATCAGGAAGGACGAGGTCCGGGCGTTGGACGAGAAGTACTTCCAACCATTGATGACCCATTCGTCCCCGTCCTTGGTGGCCGTGGTCTCGAAGAGCGAGGGGTCGGAGCCGCCCTGGGGCTCGGTCATGGAGTAGGAGGAGAAGATCTCCCCGGTGAGCAGCGGCGTGAGGTACCGCTCCTTCTGCTCGTCGGTCCCGTAGTGGGCGATGATCTCGGCGTTCCCCGTGTCAGGCGCCTGGGTGCCGAAGATCTGCGAGCCCCACTGCGATCGGCCCAGGATCTCGTTCATGAGCGAGAGCTTGACCTGGCCGTAGCCCTGACCCCCCAGCTCGGGGCCGAGATGGCAGGCCCAGAGGCCCCGGGCGCGCACCTGGTCTTTGAGCGGATCGATGACGGTTCGCAGGTTGTCGTCGACGGGGTGGAACGTCTTGTGGCCGAACACCAGGTCGAGTGGTTCGACCTCGTCACGGACGAAGGCGTCCATCCAGTCGAGCTGCGTTTGGAAGGACGGGTCGGTAGAGAATTCCCAGGACATGGTCCGGCAAGCTAGCGGAGCAGTTCGGCCACCGCATCCGTGACGGCCTTCGCCATGGGTATGTGCAGGAACTCGTTGGGGCCGTGGGCGTTGGAGTGCGGGCCGAGCACCCCCAGGGCGACGATGCCGGTTCCGGGGAAGTTCCTCTGGAGGTCCGCCAGGAAGGGGATGGTGCCACCCTCGCCGAACGACCCCGGTGGCCGCCCGAATCGTTCCATAGAGGCGCGGGTGAGCGCAGTGGTGACGTCGGGGTCGAGGGGAGGCGACATCCACCCGTTGGCCGGCGTCTCGAGGTCGATGGTCACGTGCGCGCCCTCGTCGGTGGTGATGGCGGAGATCAAAGCGTCGGCCGCCGCCTGCGCATCGACATCGGGTGGGAGGCGCAAGGAGAACTTCAAGGTGGAGAACGGCCGTAACACGTTGCCGCCCTCGCGCAGGGCGGGCAGGCCCTCGGCGCCGGTCACCTCGAGCGCGGCCGACCACGCCTTGGCGATGAGGCGATCGGCCGGCGTGGCCCCGAGGAGCCGGAGGCCATCGACGGTGGGGAGCGCGCTGTCGGGGAATTCTCGCGCCACTTCGGCGAGCGCGGCCGCATAGGCCTCAGGGATCCCCGCCCCCAGGAGCTCGGGTAGGAGAATCGCTCCGGTCACCTCGTCCTCGACGCGGGAGAGTATGCGCCGCAGGATCCGGAACGACGAGGGCACCACCCCGCCGGCGCCGCCGCTGTGGACCCCCTCGGTGAGCACATCGATGCGGACGCTGGCCACCAGGTTGCCCCGGAGCGACGACGTGAGCCAGAGGCGGTCGTAGCTGAGGCCCCCCGAGTCGAGGCAGATCACCAGGCGGGGCCGACCGATCCGATCGCCCAGGTGCTCGACGTAGGCCGAGAGATCGGGGCTGCCGCTCTCCTCGCTGGCCTCGATGAGGATCATCACGCGCCCTCGCCCTCCCTCGGCGGCCAGCAGGCCGGTGACGGCGGCAAAGAGGGCGTAGCCATCGTCGGCCGTGCCCCGGCCGTAGAGCAGGTCACCCTCGCGCACCGGCTCGAAGGGGGAGAGCCCGGTCCGCCACTCGCCCAGGGGCGGCTGCTTGTCCATATGGCCGTAGATCAGGATGGGATCACCGGTCCCGCCGTTCTCGACCACCAGGACAGGGGTGCGCCCGGGCAGCTGGACGATCTCGGTGCTGAGCCCGGCATCTTGGTCCTGGGCCCAGGAACTCAGGAGTCCCGCGGCTTCTGCGATGGCGCCACGCTCGGCCCAGTCGGGGTCGAACGCGGGGGAGAGGCACGGGATCCGGGTGTAGTCCGAAAGGGCGGGGAGGATTCGCTCCTCCCAGGCGGCATCGATCATCGCCGGCATGCTACGACGCTCGTGGGTTCGGCTCGGCTCCGCGAGGCGCGCGAGACGGCCGAAACGGCCGAAACGACCGAGGCGACCGAGACGGCCGAGACGGCCGAGGGGCCGCCGCGGCCAGGCGCTTCAGGGACCTGAAGCTGACGGCCTACTCCTGGACGGCGAATTGGGCCAGGTCGCTCAGCTCCACCCACTCCAGCGTCGAGGCATGCGTCGACTCCAACACCACCGGGGGGGCCATGCCGGCTTCGAGCGCTTCCTGCCAACGCGCCGCGCAGAGACACCATTGGTCTCCCGGCCGTAAGCCGTCGAACCCGTGCTCGGGGTGGGGTGTCGAGAGGTCGTTGCCCGCCGCGGCCGAGAAGGCCAGGAACTCCGCCGTCACCCGGGTGCAGACGGTGTGGACGCCGACATCTTCGGCTCCCGTGTTGCAACACCCGTCACGGTAGAAGCCGGTCAACGGGTTGTGGCTGCAGGGCTGAAGCTCGGTGCCGAGAACGTTGTGTGCCATGGGGCCATTCCACCACGGGTGGGACGGCTCACGCGACCGTGAAGGCCGGGCCCTGTGCTCCGTCGACGGTGGCGAAGTCCTCGACCGGGCGCCGCCGCAACCGGCGGGCGGTGGTCGGCGGGCGGCCCAACACCACCAATGCCGCCACGGCCCAGGTCGCAGGGATGTCGAAGAGGGCCCGCAATTCGTCCTCGCGGCGTATGGCCACGGTCGTCATGACCCCGGCCAGCCCTTCGGAGCGGGCGGAGAGCAGGATGCTCCAGACGAACGGGTAGATGGAGGCGCCCCCGGCGAAGGTGTAGCGGGGGTGGTCGCGATCGACCGCGGCCAGAGCGGAGAGGTCGGCCAAGATGAGCAGAAGGGAGGGAGCCGAATCGAGGGCCTCGGCGAAACCGGGTTCAGCCACCGCGGCTTCGGCGAAGGCGGGGGCATGGGTGATGGCCTCCGCCTCGGCGTCGCGATCGGTCACCGGGGCCCACGGCACCAGCCCGGCGCTCCGCAGGGCCAGGTACTCGTACCAGCCGGGGAGGTAGAGATTGCGGAGTGCCCGCCGCTTGTCCGGGTCCTTGACGATGATCACACGCCACCCCTGTCGATTGCCACCGCTGGGTGCGAAGCGGGCCGTATCGAGCAGCCGATGCAGGACGGCGTCGTCGATCCCTTCGGGGAGGAAACTCCGGACCGCGCCGGTGGTTCGCAACGTGTCATTCAGGTCCATCGCGGCACCGTAGCTGGGCGGCCGATCCGGGTGCTTGACTGTGGCCCGTGCCGGGAGCGGATCGAATGCGACGGATGATCGGACCATGAGCAATCGACGTGAGACGGACACGTTCGATTTCACGCCGCCGGACCTCGACCGGATCACCGGCTACCTCGCGCACGTGACCCGGGCCGGCGGGGGGTGGATCAACCTGATGCCCGGCGTCGAGGTGGACGACAAGGGGACCACCACGGTCTCCGCCGGCCTCTTCTCCCTCTTCGGCAATCGACAGGCGCCCGTGACCATGACCACGCTCATGCCGCCTCCCCCGAGCAGGCAGGCGACCGAAGGCGTGACCATCGGGCTGATGCATCCGACTGGGGGCAAGGCCGTGGCGCGGTTGGCCCAGGCCGGTGTGCCCGTGCCCGACCGCTGGGTGGTCCGGCAGGATCATGCCCGGCGGGGGTTGCTGATCCGGGTCCCCCACGGCGCGGGGGAGGGCGACATCGTCGGGTGGAGCCTCCGGGCGGGTGCCGCACTGTGTCAAGAGGACCTGACCGGGGAATGGCAAGCGGTGGTCTACCTCCCCTAAATGGCCACTCGAGAGCACCGCGACGAGGTCGAGCTGGGGGAGGGCGTGACCCGTTGGATCCGGAGTCGGGAGGACCTCGTCCCCGGGGTGTCCGGCCCTGCCGGCGGCGCCGTACCGGAAGTCACGGGCGTGACGCACGCGGAGGGAGGCCTGGCCAATGAGACGATCATGATCGAGTTGGGGCCGGCGCACCAGGGCATCGTGCTGCGGCTGCCGCCGCTCGAGCCCACGTTCCCCGCCTATGACCTCTCCTGTCAGGCCGTGCTGCAGAACGCGCTGGCTCGTGCCGCGATACCCGCCCCCGCACCGGCCGTGTACGTGGCGGACCCGCAGTGGATCGGGACGCCGTTCCTGGCCATGCCCAAGGTCAGCGGCTTCATCCCGGGCCCCGCGCCGATCTTCGACCCGGCGATCATCGCAGCGTCTCCCGAACGGCAACGGAAATATCATGACGGCTTCATCGACACACTGGCGTGCCTCCATGCCGTCGATTGGCGCGCGGGCGAGCTCGGAGCGGTGTTACCGGGTCAGACGGTGAGCGCCGCGCTGGATCGCTGGTCGGCCTACGTCGACTGGGCCGGCGAGGGGAGGCCGTTGCCGGTGCTCACCGAGGCACTGGACTGGGCTCGCCGCAACCAGCCACCCGATCGGGCCGAGGCGGTGCTGCTGTGGGGGGACCCGCGACTCGGCAACCTGGTCTTCGACGACGAGGGTCACGTGCACGCCGTCCTGGACTGGGACCTGGCGGGGCTCGGGCCGCCCGAGATGGACCTGGGGTGGTACTTCGGACTGGACACCATGATGGAGCAGCTCTTCGGCCGGCGCGTGCCGGGTTTTCCCGTTCGGGCCGAGGCAGTGGCGCACTACGAGGAGCGCAGCGGGCACGCGGTGATCGACCTCGACTGGCACGAGGTCTTCGCACTCCTGCGCGCCCTGGCCATCAACGACCGGCATCAACGGATGGCCGCCAGGCGACGCCGGCGCGCCGGCGACCGCCGCGGCACCGGGCGACGGAGCGAGAACCCGATGATCCCCGTCCTGGCCGCCCGTATCGCCCGTATCGAGGCGGACGGTCGGTAGCCGGCCCACCGTTCCCCGTGGACTGGTCGGTGAGGTGAGGTGAGGTGAGGAGAGGTGGCAGAGGTGGCAGACTTCGGTGGTGCGAATACCGATCGCCTGCACGCTCACGGCGGATGCCGCCGATGATCGCATCGAGGAGTGGCGGCGCTTCCTGGCTGACTCGGTCGGACGCGTCGAGCGCAAGAGCGATCGCCACCTCCGCGTGCAGCTCGACGGATCGACGCGGGCGCTGGAGTCGGCCGTTGACCTGGCGCAGCGCGAGAAAGCCTGCTGCGGCTTCTTCGAGTTCTCGATCGATCTGGATGCAGATGCATCCTGGTTGAGCGTTCGGGTGCCGTCGGACGCACGGGTCGTTCTGGACGACTTCGCGGCGCTCCTGCCTGCTTCTCGTGAGTAACTAGCAGTCTTGCGAGAAGTCGCCGGTACCCCACTTGCTGTTCCCGACCGCCGTGGCCACTCGATCGCACTGCACTCGATTGTCGGCCACGGGATTCTGGAGCGCAGCCACGATCGGGCCGTAGTTGCCGATCGAACCGGTGAGTGTCTGCACGGTGGCCAGGATGCCCCAGTACCAGCAGGTGTGACCGCTCCCATCGCTGTAGATCCTCACCCCGACGCCGTTCCAGATGTCGTCACCCGGCTCAGGTTGGGTCGTGTTCAAGGGATTCCCGGCCGGACCGATCGAGTTCTGCCAGGGGGATGCCTGCGCGGCCTGCCCCGGGCATCCCGCCCCACCACCTTCGGCCAGTTCCCACGTCTCGATGGCGTATTCGTTGGCGGTGGTGATCGGCGCATCGATACCGGGCTGTGACAACACCAGGTCGGCGAAGCTCTGCGGCGTGCAGGAGTTGGTGGGGGTGCAATCGGCGGTGGGTGTAGAGAGCTTGACGGGCACACTCTGCGGAGTGCAGGAATTGGCCGGTGTGCACACGGAGGTCGGGGTTGGGCCCGACCCGTTGGCCGGGGTCGCCGAGTCTGGCGCGTTCGCCGCGTTGGCCACAGCGAGTTCATCGTGCACACTCAGGCCATCGACGTCGAGCGTGGGTGCACCCGGGGTTGGGTAGAACTGGATCTGCACACCCGAGTGGGCGATGGTGGCCGTGACACATTCGGAGACTTGCGTCCAGGCGGATCCGTTCCCGAGGCCGGAGAACGAGGCGACGCCGTTCTCGCTGTGGCTTCCGCCCTGGAGCCAAATGACGAAGGAGCCGCCGGCCCCGGTCGAGTTCACTTGATTGCGCACCTCGGTGGTACCGCAGAGGGTGTCGCCCGGATTGATGGTGAGATCACTCTTCTCGTAGATCCCACCCTGGAGCACCGACGTGTTCACGGCGGCGTAGTGGGTCCCCGAGAAGGCGGTGTCGCCCGGCGCCAATTGCCCGTTGGCGTACGTGGCGAAGTTCGTGCTCGGCGCGACCTGCCAAGGCGGGACGCCCGATTCGAAGCCACCGTTCTGCGATACCGGTTGCTGAACGTTGACGGCAGCGTGCAGATGGACGGCGTCGATGTCCAGCGTGGGTGCCCCCGGGGTCGGGTAGAACTCGATGCGCATTCTCGAGTGGGCTGTGGTCGCGGTGGCACACGTGGTCACTTGTTCCCAGTTCGTCCCGTTCCCGAGGCCTGAGAACGTGGTGCCACCGTTTTCGCTGTGCGTCCCACCCAAGAGCCAGATCACGAAGGAACCGCTCGCCCCGTTCGTGCTCAGGTCATTGCGGACCTCGGCGGTTCCGCAGAGCGCATCCCCCGCGTTTATGGTGAGGCCCGTGAGGTTCTCGTAGATCGCCCCACCCGAGGACGATGTGTTCGTGGCGGCGTAGTGGGTACCTTCGAAGGCGGTGGCGTCCGGTGACGACTGCCCGTTGGTGTATGCGGCAAGGTTCGTGTCGGGCATCTCCTGCCAGGGGGAGAGGCCGGTCTCGAAGCTGCCGTTCTGGGTCAGGTCTCCGGTGGGGAGCGGCGTTGCGGCGACCGCCGCTCCGACGTCAGCAGACGTCGCAAACTGGGCAATCGCCAGCCCGAAGGTGAACCCCAGGGCCATGGCTGCTGTAGCCACACGCGTCCATCCGTGACGGCTCGTGCGTCCGCTGGTCCTCAAGGTCTCCAACCCTCCCGTTCTGCTCAAAGCCTAACCGAGGGGCTGTCGAAAGCGTGGGCGGATCCACTCGAAGCGCGCCGGACCATTCAAGAGCCTCGAAAGATAGTCGAAATGCCCGGTATATCCAGATCAGACACGCGATTTCACCAAGTGTTTGCCTTCCGATCGCGAGCCTGACTTCTTGGACGGCTTGGGGAGCCAGGTCGGGGCCCTCCACCGACACCGTCCGCGCGCTCGCCGGGCGCGGCCGACATGAGCAGAGCGGGATGTTCAGCCTGGCAAGATGCACTGATGGATGCTCGGCCCGAGCGGCTCGGCCGCCGGACCGTGCTGGCCCTGTGTGCCTCGTCGTTGGCCATCTTCGTCGTGGCCAACGACTTCACTTCATTGTCCGTGGCCCTGCCGGCGATGGAACGCAACTTTCACGTCGGCGTGTCGACGATCCAATGGACCATCAATGCCTACGCGCTCGGGTTCGGCGTCCTCACCATTACCGGAGGTCGGCTCGCCGATCTCTTCGGAAGACGGAAGATCTTCATTGTGGGTGCCGGCCTCTTTGCCGTCTTCTCCATTCTCGGCGCGCTGGCGCCGACCGTGGGCGTCCTGATCGCCGCCCGGGCCCTCATGTCCGTTGGTGGAGCGCTCATGTGGCCGGCCACGCTCGGAATGACCTACTCGTTGCTGCCCGAGGCGCGCCGGGGGTTGGCCGGAGGGCTCATCCTCGGCGTGATCGGGTTCGGAAACGCGGCGGGGCCCCTCATCGGAGGACTCGTCACTGACGTGCTCGGATGGCGTTACATCCTGGCCCTCAACGCGCCCATCGCCGCCGTGGCCATTCTCGTGGCCCTGCGCTGCATCCCGGAGAGTCGCGACACCGGGGCGGAGCGCCGCATCGATTGGTGGGGGATAGCGCTCCTCTCGGGGTCTCTCGTGGCGTTGCTGCTGGCGCTGGACGAGGCCGCGTCGTTGGGGTGGGGAGACCCGACGGTGGTCGGGCTGCTGATTGGGTCCGGGCTGTTCCTCGCTGCCCTGGTCGCCGCCGAACGGCGAACCGGCCCGTGGGCGCTCTTCCCTCACGACGTCGTGGTCAATCGGCCCTTCCGGGCCGCTCTCCTGGCCGTTCTGTTCATGAGCATGACGTTTTTCACCGCGCTGGTGTATCTGCCGCAATTCATGGAGAAGGTGCTCGGGTACTCCGCCCTCGACGCCGGCATCGGACTGCTGCCACTGATGCTCGTCTTCGGGGGTTCCTCTTTTGTCGCCGGGCGTCTGTACGAACGCCTCGGGGCAAAGCGGGTGGTGGTCACCGGTGCCGCCTGCATTCCGCTGGGGATGCTGGCGCTCTCGTTCCTCTCCACCACCTCGGGCTACGCCGTGCTGGTGCCGGGGATGATCTTGCTCGGCGTGGGCACCGGACTCTTCTACTCCGCCACCTTCACCGCGGCCGTCTCCTCACTCAACCCGAACCGGGCCAGCCTGGCCAGTGGCATCGTCTACATGGTCCAGGTCGCCGGCGGTTCCGTCGGGCTGGGTGTGGCCACGGTGATCGTCACCATCGCCGCCGGCGCGACGGCCGAGGCGGGCGGGTCGGCGGGCGGGTCGGCTGGCGCGGCCTTCGTCGGGGGACTTCAGACCACCTTCCTGGTGAGTGCCACGCTGGCGGTCGTCGGTTTCGCCATCGCGCTGTTGTTCGTCGGGGGAGGGCTGGGCGCGCTCCGCCGCCGTCCACTGGCCCCAGTGTGAGGAAAGGCCTTGCCCGTGCGGTGGTCCTTTCCGCCGTGCGGCGTGCGATGACTCCGACGACCGTTCCTCAGGGCGTTCGGCGCCGGTTGCTGACGTCGAACAGATATCCGCTGGCCACCGCGACGGCGGCGCCGGCCAGCGTGAGGGCGACCCGGATCAGGGCGAGACGCCAGCTGGCCGCCTGACCCACCGAGGCCAGCTCGAGCGCGAGCAGCGTCAGGAAGAACGTGTAGATGCCGTAGCGCTTGGGCCCGACGAGCTGCATGGCCGTCAGGCACGCCACCAGTACGAATACCGCCGTCAGGGCATAGGGCACGACGCCGAGAAGCACCGATGCCAGTAGGGCCCCAGCCGCCGTCCCCCCGACTCTCCGCCCGCTCCGGGCCACGGTCGCCGATTGCTCGGGTCGCAGGACGCGGAGCACGGTGGTGGCCATCCAGGCACCGTGGGAGATCTCGAAGAGACCGGCCACGGCGGCGGAAAGGGCGGTGGGTCCGGACAGGAGCGCCGCGAACCGGCGCGATCGGGGCCAGGCCGCGACGAGCGCCCGGATCGCCACGTCGCGGCTCCCGGCACTGGGCACCCGCCAGGGTGGGTGGCGCAGCAGCTCGGTGAGTGCCATCCACGACGCCCCGCCGAGGACGAGCAACCCTCGCCACAACGCGCCGCGGAAGCCCGCACCGCCTTCCATGGCGGAGAGGAGGAAGCACAACGCGGACATGGCCACCGGCATCCGGAGGAGCGTGCCCGCGGTGTCGGCGACGGCCTGGAATGTCGCCCAGACGACGACCAGCACCACGAGCAACCACAGGTGTTGCCCCGACAAGGCCCCCGTAGCCCCGGCCACCCCGAAGATCAGCGCGGTGACCGCCGCCACCCGGAAACCGATGGGACGGGGGTTCATCTGGTGACCGACCGTCCACAGGTAGGCGCCCAGTGTCCCGACGGCCCCGGCCGCGTGGTGGCCGGTGCCGATACCGACAGCCAATGGCGCAGCCACCAGGCAGGCGGTGAGGACCGCGGGCAGGAGCGCGGCGAAGGGCGAGGACGCGGTATTCGATCGAACCGGTGCGGCCATCTCCCTACGCTACGGCGGGCGATCCTGTCGACGCCGAGAGCCGTCGGTCGGGCCTTCCCCGGTCTGACGACCCGAGCGCCGACTACTCCAACAGCGAGAACCCCATGACGCCAGCCTTGGCCACCTCGTAGCACAACGTGTCGTAGGGCTCGATCAATCCGTAGGTGACTTCGCCCTCGCAGGTGATGCGGCAGTGGTGCTGGTCCTGGCCGGCCAGGTGGGACCGCACGGCGGGATCGGTGACGTCGAACGTCTCGCCCGTCACGACGACTTCCGCGCCCTCGGCCACCGGCATGCCGTGCCAGAGGTCCCTGTCCGGCGTGCCGCCGTTGGGACCGCCGTACATGCCACAGCGGAGGAAGGCGATCTGATGGCCCAGGCGCTCGAAGGTCATCGTCTTGACGGACCCGTCGGCGAAGACCAGGTCGACCTCGCCGCTGTGCAGGAGGCGGGTCTCGTGCTCGAAGCGCATGCGGTGCACCCGACGGGCCAGGGTGCCGCTCTTCTTGTGCGCGGTGTCGCCCAGGTTGTAGAGGAGATGGTCGCCCCACACCCCGAACTCCTCGAATTCCACCCACTCCCCGCTGTGTGGATGTTGCATGCCCATGTAGCGCCCGGGGCCGCCCACCCCGTCCCTGACGCCCCAGTGGTGGTCGCGCGTGCCCAGGTAGTCGGTCCGGTTGACCTCGAAGCGTTGGCCGGCCGCCTCGACCCAACCCTCCTGGCGGCCGAAGCCGTCGTACCCGGCCACCGGGCTGACGGCCCGTCCGCCGACGACCATGCCCGCCCCGAGCTGGCGGAATATGGGGCGCTTGGTGTCGAACCAGGACAGGTCGAACGTCACGCCGAACTCGTTCTGCCCCAGCTCGAGGCGCCACTGGCGGAACGGTTCGACCACGGTGAACCGGAACGGTCCGAGCTCCATGTCCATCCGGTCATTGCCCAGGGACCGATGGGCCCGGACGGTGGCGTGCCTCCCCCGCACGTTGACGATGGCGAAGGCCTCGGCCGTGCCCAGGTTGGGGTAGAAGGCCAGTCCGATCACGACGAGGACGTCGCCGACCTTGTCCTGGCTGGTGAACCAGACTCGCTCATAGGCCTGCGCATCGGGCGTCCACATCACCCGCACCGGGAACGGGGAGTTGTGGATGAGGAACTCGTCGAGGCCCGACAAAGGGGCGTGTTCGGCCGACGCGGGGAAGAGGGAAGGGGAGGGGGAGGGCAGGTTCGTCACGGAGCGCCGGCCCAGAATGCGCCCGCCCGGCCTGCGTCGGCGGAGGGCGAGTCGTCGCGGGTACGCACTGCGGTCACTGCGGCTCCTTCCGATTGCCCGATGGTGCACAGTACGCTCAGCGCATGCTGTCGGACCACATCATCAATCCGATGGATGCCTCCTTCTTCACCCGGCCGGACTACCACGACGTGCTGGCCGCCCTGCGTGCCGAGGCACCGGTTTTCGAGTACGCCCCCGGTCTGTGGACCGTGGCACGGTATCAAGACATCCGGGATCTGAGTCGCGACCCGGCCCGCTTCTGCTCGGGCCAGGGGGCATTGGTGAACGATCCGATCCGGTCGGCCCGGAACCCGATGGGAGCACCGTCGATTCTGCACATGGATCCCCCCGCGCACTCCGCCTTCCGGGGGCTGGTCAATCGCCGCTTCACGCCGCGCGCCCTGTCGGGACTGGCCGATTCCATGCGCCTGACGGCGCGGGCGGTCATCGACGCGGCGCCGGCGCACGAGGACATCGACTTCGTGGCCGAGCTCAGCGCTCCCTTTCCGCTGATCGTGATCGCCGAGCTGCTCGGGGTTGACCAAACGGACCGGCAGGACTTCCGTCGCTGGTCCGACGCGGCCATCGAGTCGCCCGACCTCCCGGCCACCGAGACGCTGGCCTCCTTGGGTGAGCTGGCCACCTTCATCAACGCGCACATCGCGTCGAAGCGAGCGGACCCGGGCCCGGATCTGGTCTCGGTGCTGGTCGAGAGCGAGGTGAACGGGTGCCCGTTGCGTGCGGAGGAGCTCTTCATGTTCCTCCTTACCCTCCTGGTAGCCGGCAACGAAACGACCCGCACCCTTCTCTCGGGTGCGGCGCTGGTCCTCGATCAGCACGCTGACCAACGGGCCGCGCTGGCGACTGATGCCTCGTTGTTCCCGGGAGCGATGGAGGAGTGCCTCCGCTGGGTCACACCGGTGCAGGCCTTCTGCCGGACCGCGACCGAGGACACTCTCGTCGGTGGGGCCGCCATCCACCGTGGGGACTACCTGTGTCTCCTCTACGCCTCGGGGAACCGGGACACCCGGGTATTCGGGGAGGACGCCGGGCAGTTCGATATCAGGCGTCCCCCCAACCCGATGCATGTGGCGTTCGGCTTCGGCGAGCACGTGTGCCTGGGGGCCAGCCTGGCCCGTATGGAGGGCCGCATCTTCATGGAGGAGCTCCTGGCGCGCTATCCCACCTACGCCGTCACCGGTCCGGCTGAGCGTGTCGCCTCGACCACCGTGGCCGGCGTCCGCACGCTGCCCGTCGTCCTCGCGCCCTGATCAGCGCGGCAAAGCCGTCCACGAGGGCCTCGGGGGCCCCCGTCGGCGCCGAGCCGCGGACCGCCGCACCTCCCGCTCTACCCGAGCGGCCCGCCGGACCGCGGCGGCCGCACATGGCGGGACTCGATCGGCAAGAGTGAGGGCGTGCCGGCGCCCCGCAACGTGCTCTTCATCACGGTGGACCAGTGGCGGGGCGACTGCCTGTCCGCCCTCGGTCATCCCGTGGTGCAGACCCCCGCCCTGGACGCGCTGGCGGCCCGGGGCGTCCTCTTCGCCAATCACTGGGCCAACGCGGCGCCCTGCGGGCCGTCGCGAGCCTGCCTCTATACCGGGACGTACCAGCACCGCAACCGCTCGGTGCTCAACGGCACGCCGCTCGATGCCCGGTTCACCAACGTCGCCATGTTGGCCCGAGAGGCCGGGTACGATCCCGTTCTCTTCGGGTACACCGACACCTCGGTCGATCCCCGCACCGTGCCGGACGACGATCCCCGTCTCTTCACGTACGAAGGCGTACTGCCCGGGTTTCGTGCGGTCATTCGGGACCCATGGGAAGAGGGCAGCCCGGCCTGGGGCGCCTGGCTGGCGGCGCAGGGCATCGACGTCCCGGCCAACCCCCACGCGCTGTACGAGCCGATCCCCGGTTTCCCCGGGTCGGCAGACCACGGTTCGACCTGGGCACCGGCGCGGTTCCCCTCGGAGCTCTCCCAAACCGCCTTCGTGCGCCGGGCCGTCACCGCGTGGTTGGAGCAACACGCCGACGAGCCGTTCTTCCTCCACGCGTCGTTCATCCGCCCGCATCCGCCCCGTCGAAATCCCGTCGGGTACCACGATCTCTACGACGCCGAACAGATCCCTCCCTTTGCCGGGTGCGCCCGGCCCGAAGAGGAAGCGTCCATACATCCGTTGGCCGCGCTGGCCATGGCGATACCGGGGGTTGGTGCTCCCCACGACGAACGGGAGCGCCGCCAGCTCCGCGCCACCTACTACGGGGCCCAGCGGGAAGTGGACGACGGGTTGGGCCAGCTCTTCGAGTTCCTCAGCAAGAGCGGATTGGCTGCCTCGACGCTGGTCGTGGTGACCAGCGACCACGGCGAGATGGGTGGGGACCACTGGTTGCTCGAGAAGCTCGGGTACTGGGACGAGAGCTACCACGTGCCGCTGATCGTGGTCGACCCCCGGGCCGAAGCGGATGCGGGTCGGGGGCGGGTGGTGGATGCCGTGACCGAGTCGGTGGACCTGCTCCCCACCATCTGTGAATTCATCGGTGTCGACATTCCCCTCCAGGCCGACGGGTGGTCGTTGGCCCCCTTCGGGCGCGGTCAACCCACACCTGAGCATTGGCGCGACACGGCCCACTTCGAGTGGGATTTCTCCAATCCGTCCACCCGTGCGGCCGAACGGGCCTTTGGCGTGCCGACGAGCCATTGCTCGCTGGCCGTCTCCCGCGGAGCCCGCACGAAGTACGTGCAATTCGCGACGTCACCCGAGGTGTTTCCCCCCTTGCTCTTCGACGTGATCGAGGACCCCCAGCAGACCGACAATCTCTGCGCCAGGCCCGGAGACGATTGGATGGCACGGGCATGGGAGGGCGCGCAGGAGCTCCTGCAGTGGCGCATGCGCACATCCGAGCGCACCTTGAGCGGGCACCTGGTCGGCACCGAGAGCGGCTTGGCCACCGCCCGGGATACGTGGCGCTGAGGCATCACACCGCGGCGCACCCCGTCAGAGCTCTCGGTTGATGGCCCGTCAGTTGTGGAATGCTGATCCGTCGTGCGCGTCCTGATCACCGGAGCCGCCCGGGCCATCGGCCGGGCCACGGCGGAGGTGCTCACGGCGCGGGGGCACGCGGTCGTGGCGACGGCGCGCGACGTCAGCCTGCTCGAAGGCATGGCGGTCGAGCAGATCCTCCCCCTTGACGTGAGCGATGACACATCAGTGGCGGCCGCCGTGGCACAGTGCGGCGAGCTCGACGCGGTGGTGAACAATGCCGGTCTGACCGGGCTGGGGCCACTCGAGGACTATCCACTCGATCACTTCACGCGAGTGCTCGACGTCAACACGCTCGGCCCGCTGCGGCTGGCCCAGGCCGTGGTGCCGCGGTGGCGCGCCCGGGGGAGTGGCGTCCTGGTCAACATCAGTTCGGTGCAGGGACGTATCGGCACGCCGATGGAGGGTGTCTACGCGGCCAGCAAGCATGCCCTCGAGGCGCTGTCGGAGTCCCTCTACTTCGAGCTGGGCCATTTCGGGATCCGGGTGGTCATTGTCGAACCGGGGTATATCGCCCCGGGGATGAAGCACAGCGACGACCACCAGGGGCCGGACGCCTACGCCGAGTTGCACGCGCAACTGGGCGGCACGGACGCCAAATTGACCGGGGCGGCCGGTCGACCCGGACCCGAACTGGTCGGCCACGCGGTGGCCGATGCGCTCGAGGATCCGACGACCCCGGTGCGGGTGGAGGTCGGAGCCGATGCCGCCATGGTCCTCGAGCTCCGCCGCACCCTCAGTGATCAGGAGTTCGAAGCAACCATGCGCAGCGCGCTCGGTCTGACCTGGTGAAGTGGATGACGCGGGTGACGCGGTGAGACGGGGGAGCGCCCGATGGAAAAGTTGATCTACCTGGTGTGGTTGGAACCCGACACGCCCCGGGACGCGGTGGCCGACCTCATGCTGGGATCGGTGGCTCCGGAGTTGCTGGCGCTCGGGCCGCTCCGGCTGAGCATGGATCTCCGCGATGCGGACAGCGACATCCCGGCGCCGGTGCCGACCCCCGAAGGGGAGACCCCGCTGCACGCCCTGGTCTCGGTGTGGCTCGACGCGGTCGACTACCGCCAGCCCTACCAGGACCTGCTCAGCAGGGTGGCCACGACCTGCGCCGGCTATCAGGTGGTCGAGTCGCTCTATCGGGACTACGGCGGGAACCGGTGGTCGGCGCCCCGGGACTGGCCGGATGGCCGGCGGTCCCCGGGCGTGCTCACCGTCGCGCTGCTCCAGCAACACCCCGACCTCACATTCGCGTCAATGGGTGCACCGCTGGCACACCCGCATCTCGCCGATCACCGAGGCGATCCAGCCGCGGTCCCGCTACGTCCGCAACGCCGTGTACCGGGGGATCACCGACGGTGCCCCACCCTTCCGGGGCATCGTGGAGGAGGCGTGGCCCTCCCTCGCCCACGTGACCGACCCCATGCTCTTCTACTGCGCCGAGGGCGACCCCGAGGTGATGAACGCCCACGTCACCCAGATGATCGAGGAGATCACCGCCTTCATCGACCTCGAGACCATGCGAAGTGTCACTATGAGTGAATGGATCCTCAAGTCGTGACCAACCGCTGGCCCAGGGAGGAGCTCGAGAGGGCGCATGACAACTTTGTCGCGACGGCCAATCGGTGCGCGGCATCGGGGGAGTGGAGCGACTGGGCGGAGCTGTTCACCGAAGATGCCCACTACGTCGAGCACCTGTTCGGCGAGATGCACGGGCGCGAGGAGATCCACGCGTGGATCGCGACCGTCATGGCCGAATGGCCCAACCGGGCCATGACGTCGTTCCCCCACGCCTGGTGCGTCTGCGACGAGGAGAAGGGCTGGTGGATCTGCCGCATCGAGAACCGGTTCCGCGACCCCGGGGACGGTTCGGTGCACCAGGCTCACAACATCACCGTGCTGCACTATGCCGGGGACATGCAGTTCTCCTACGAGGAGGACGCGTACAACCCGTCGAACTTCGGTCCGGTCGTGGGGGCATGGTTGGCCGCCAACCGGGCCAACGGGGGAAGCGACGCGTAGGCCCATGCCACCTCACCCCATGAGCGACCACGAGGTCCGCGCCTTTCTCTCGGCCACCCCGGCTCGCAGCGGCAAGCTGGCCACCGTGCGGGCCGACGGCCGACCGCACGTGGCGCCGGTCTGGTATGTGCTCGACGACGACGGATCGGTGGCTTTCAACACCGGGGCCGACACCGTCAAGGGCCGCAACCTGGCCCGCCAGGGCCGAGCCGCCATTTGCGTCGATGACGACCGCCCGCCGTTCAGTTTCGTGGTGGTGGAGGGCGAGGTGGAGATCATCGACGAGCTCGCCCTGGTCCGGGAGTGGGCCACCCGCATCGGCGGGCGCTACATGGGGGCGGACCGGGCCGAAGAGTACGGCGAGCGCAACGGGGTGGCGGGAGAACTCCTGATCCGTCTGCGTCCCGACAGTGTCGTATCGGCCGCCGACATGGCTGAGTGAGGTCGGTCGACGTGGGTCGGATACGGGTGCTCGCCGAGACGGCGGTCGACCTCGACGGGTCCTGCGCTGACGGCCGTGTCCTCGTGGACGCCGCCGTCCTGCCCGAGGTGATCGGATGGAGTCTTCGCCCCGAGGGGCTCTGCCGCGGCGACGTCTGCGTGCCCCTGTTGCCCGAACGCCGGTCGGCCCTGCAGGAGGGCGGGACGGTGGACCTCGTAGGAACGGCGCAGCTGGTGGGCCGGGACAGCCTGATCGAGGCCGATGCGGCCCTGCCGGTCGTCGCGGTGGCCTTCTCGCCGGAGTCGCGACGCCAAGCCCGGGAAGATCTCCACGCTCCGGACTTCACCTTGCCGGACCTGGAGGGCCAACCACACGCACTCTCGGAGTGGGGCGGGCAGAAGCGGTTGCTCATGACGTTCGCCAGTTGGTGTGGTTGCCGCTACGAGCTTCCGGGCTGGCAGGCGCTGCACGACGAGCTGGCACCATCGGGATTCGGCGTGATCGGCGTGGCCATCGATCAGGCTCCCGAAGACGTGACGCCGTGGACCGCCGGCATCAGCTTTCCCGTTCTGTACGACGCCGCGCACCGGCTGACCGAGCTCTACGCCATTTCGAACGTGCCCACCGTGGTGTGGATCGACGAGGACGACCACATCGTCCGCCCGAACGGCATCGCCTTCGGCTCCGACCTGTTCACCGAGTTCACCGGCGTCGAATCAGGCCCGCACCAGGACGCGGTGCGGGCCTGGGTCAGGGAAGGGGTGCTCCCCATGGCGCCCGACGCAGCCCGCCGGGCCGTGGACGACCTGACCGGAGACGAGCTCCGGGCGCGGTTGCACTTTCGCATCGGGGCCGACGCACTGCGGCGCGGCGACGAGACGGTGGCTCGCCGGCATCTGACGCGGGCGGCGGAGCTGGCCCCGTTCGACTGGACCGTGCGCCGCGCCGCCATGCCGCTGGTGGGGGAGGATCCCTTCGGGGAGGAGTTCCTGTACCTCTACGAGCAGTGGAAGCTACAGGGCATGCCCTATCACGGGATTCTGGGCGGGACCGACGGGCCAGATCCGCCGACCGCGGGGCGGGCCGAAACCTAAGAGCTCAGTTCGACGAGTTGTTCACCCACTCGTTGCCCGCCGACTCGCCGTCGGGGGGAGGCGGGCGACCGATGTCCCTCCCGAAACTGGTTGAGCGGCACGATGACGACGGCCACCAGAGCGGCGGCAAAGGCCAGGTCCGACACGATGCCGGCCCGATAGAGCGTCTCGACCATGCCGAGCACCGATGCGGCTCCGATGAGCGTCTCGACGGCGATGAGCAGGATCAGGGACGTGCGCAGGCGTCCCGCCGCCACGGGGGCCAGGATGAGCAGGCCCCACGTCACGTACCAACTCCACAAGATGGGGCTCAAGAGCGCCAGGACCAGCAGCGTGAGGCCGAGGTTGCGCGTCACGCCATCGACGGGCGCCCGGAGGAGCAGCCACGTCCCGATGACGCCGGCACAGAGCAGGCCGACCACGGCGAGCACATCGCGCACGCTGACGGCAGTGAGGTGCACACCCACCGGCTCCACCGCGATGGAGACGATCCGCGACAGGCCCCCGATGGGGGTCACGAACGTGAAGGCCTGATCAGCGGCCGTGCTGGTGCGCAGCCAGCCCCAGCCGTTGCCGGCGATCAGGGTGACCGCCTCGAGGGTGGCCAGACCGATGAGCAAGGCGCCGAGAGTATGGACGACGCGCCGCCGGAACGGTGCGCCCGGGCCCGCCCACACCCAACCCAGGAAGAGGACACCCAACGCCGCCGGAGCCTTCACTCCGGCGGCGAGGGCACACAGGACGATGCCGGGGACGGTGCCGACCCGTTGCGCCAGGGCCAGCGCCGCCATGAGCAGGCCGAGCATGAACGCGTCGTTGTGCGCGCCGCCGATGAGCGAGATCACCACGAGGGGGCTGCCGGCACCGAGGAGAATGGCTCCGGCCGGATCTCGCCCCAGGGCGCGGGCCAGGGTGGGCGTGGCCGCCACCACGAGGGCAAGCCCCGCCACCTCGAGCAGGCGCAACAGGAGGATGTCGGGCAGGATCTTGTGACCCGAAGCCGCCGTCAGCGCGCCGTCGACGGCCAGGAAGGTCGGGCCGTAGGGGGAGGGCGTGTTGGTCCACACCGAGTTGGGCATGCTGCTGAACGGGGTGGAGCCCAGGACGCCAGTGCCGTAGTCGTAGGGGTTGATGTGATGGCTGGTCATCTCCCCCTGTCCGGCATAGCTGTACACGTCACCGCTGAAGATGGGCGGCGTGATGAACATTGGTATGGCCCAGATGGCCACCACCGCCACGATCTTCTTGACCGGGACGCCGGGGTGGCGCACGAGGTACCGCAACAGGCCGACCCAGACCCGGATGAGAAGGATGATCCCGCCGTACACCGCGAAGGCGGCATAGAGCGGAGGATGGGACCCGTTGGCGCCGATCGATCCGATGGGCCCGCCCGGCATGCCGAAGAACCACGCCCCGGGCAGATGGGTGATGAACGTGGAACCCCCGAGGAGGGCGCCCACCACGATGGCGGTGGTGGCGGCGAGGCCGAGGAGGGCGGTTCGGGCCAGGCGGGGTGGAGGCGTCGCAGGGTCCGAGAGGCGTGCATCTTCTGCATCGGCAGGTGCAGAAAAGCCGTGCTGGGCGGCCAGGGAATCGAATTTTGAGGTGATGGAGACCATTATTGCCCAAACAAGCAGGTCACGGGCCTCATAGAGGCTCGGAGTCGGTGTGCCGGTGGTGTAGACATTGGGGACTTTCTTTTCCTTAACAGCATTCCCAGGTGGGTCTAAGCCTCAGGGACAAGAATAGCCCCGTCACGAAGGCGAAATGTGACCGTCACAGAATCGGAAGGTGCCAAGTGAGAGTTCTGGTCCTCGGAGGAGATGGCTACCTCGGCTGGCCGACAGCGTTGCATTTGTCGAGAGCCGGGTACGACGTCGGCGTGGCTGACAACTTTGCCCGTCGCGGCTACGACCTCGAGATGGGTGTGGACTCACTGGTCCCCATCGTTTCCCTGCACCGCCGGGTGGAGCGATGGGAGGAGGTCTCGGGCAACAAGATCGACGTCTTCATCGGCGACCTGACCGAGGAGGAGTTCGTCAACGACATGGTGGGCCGGTTCCGACCCGACACCATCGTCCACTTTGCCGAGCAGCGCAGCGCGCCGTACTCGATGGTCGATCGCAAGCACGCCGTCTACACACAGGTCAACAACGTGGTGGGCACGCTCAACCTGCTCTACGCCATCGCCGACACGGATCCCTCGATCCATCTGGTGAAGTTGGGGACCATGGGGGAGTACGGCACCCCCAACATCGACATCGAAGAGGGCTACATCGAGATCACGCACCGGGGGCGCACCGATGTGCTCCCCTTCCCGAAGCAGCCCGGCAGCTTCTACCATCTGTCGAAGGTGCACGACAGCCACAACATCGCCTTCACGTGTCGCGCCTGGGGCCTGCGGGCCACCGATCTCAACCAAGGCGTGGTGTACGGCCAGTCGACACCAGAGACCACGCTGCACCCCGACCTGGCGACCAGATTCGACTACGACGCCGTCTTCGGCACGGTACTGAACCGCTTCGTGATTCAGGCGGCCGCCGAGCAACCGCTCTCGGTGTACGGCGCCGGTGGCCAGACCCGGGGCTTCCTCGACATCCGGGACACCCTGGCGTGTGTGGAGCTGGCCATCCGCAACCCGGCCGCGGCGGGGGAGTTCCGTGTGTACAACCAGTTCACCGAATCGTTCTCCGTGTCCGAGTTGGCCGACCTGGTGTCCGCCGCCGCAGGGGGGGCCAAGATCGTCCACATCGACGACCCTAGGGTCGAGCTGGAGGAGCACTACTACCGCGCCGCGCACACCAAGCTCCTCGATCTCGGTCTGATGCCGTTCCTGCTGGGCGACGAGCTGCTGTCCGACCTGCTGGCGATCGCCCGCACGCACATCGACCGCATCGAGCTCTCGGCGTTGCCCCCCAAGGTGATGTGGCGGACCACATCGAGCGAGATCTCGCGTTCGGGACGGGCGGCGTCGAAGGGCGAGCGCAGCCCGAGCCAGCACTGACGCCAGCCTCTCCCGGTCCACGGGGCGGGGGGAGATCCCCGTCATCCCTCCATTGGCAGTGTCTGCGTAGGTGAATCGAGTTCGGGCCCGGCTGGGGCCGCTGTGGCCCTACGTCGTCCTCATCGCGCTACCGGCGGCCGGATTCATTTTGCCCGATCTCTTCGGCGGGCATCTGCTGATGTCCGGCGACAACGTGCAGCAGAACTACCCGCTGCACGTCCTGACCGGCTCCCTGCTGCGACAGGGCGTCCTGCCGTTGTGGGACCAGTACATCTACAGCGGCACCCCGCTGTTGACCGGCTTCAACGCCGGCGCGTTCTATCCGTTGGTCGGGTTCTTCGTGGTCTTCCCCGATCGCGTGGCCTGGATCGCCACCGAGGTCGTCCTCTTCTCCGGCATCGGCATCGGCATGTACGTCTTCCTCCGGGCCCTGACCCTCTCGACCGTGGCGTCGCTGTTGGCGGCCGTGACCTTTGCTTTTTCCGGGACGGTGTTCAGCCAGGTGAATCACCTGGACATGACCGAGGGGTTCGTGGCCCTCCCGTGGATGCTGCTGGCGGTGTTGCACATCCAACGGGACGGGCGGTGGCGATGGTCGATCCTGCTCGGGGTGGGATTCGCGCTGGTGATCCTGGGCGGGGCGCCGGAGGCCATGCTCGACGAGGCGATTCTGGTCATCGCGTATGCAGGCCTGTCGGCCGGCCTCGACCGCTCTCGTTGGTGGCGCACGGTGACGCGGTGTGGTGCGGGCGCCGCGTTGGCCCTCTCGGTGGCGGCGATCCAGTGGCTGCCCGGTCTCGACACCATCGCGAACTCGCAACGGTCGGGCTTCGGTGGAGCCTTCGCGTCGGGGGGAGCTTTCCCCCGGCGGACGGTCTGCTCTCGTTGGTGCCGTACCTCTACGGGGGCTACGGCGGGCTCGGGGAGACGGGGTTCTTCGCGAGCTACAACCTCCCCGAGGTGGGGATCTATCTGGGGATCCTGCCCGTCATCGCCCTACTGGTGCTGTGGATCCCCTCGTGGCCGTCGCGCCTGGTGCCCCGAGAGCGGCTGACGTGGTACCTGATCGCCCTGCTCGGGGTGCTGCTGGCCCTCGGTGGGAGCACGCCGCTCGAGCATCTCTTCAACGAGGTGCCCCTGTACGGCCACCAGCGTTTGCAGAGTCGCAACATGATCGATCTTTCGGTCGCCCTCTGTGTCCTCTTCGCCGGTTGGATCGACCGGCGGAGGGAGTCGCCGGAGCGGTGGGTGGCGGTCGACCGCTGGAGCGCCCTGATCCCCCTCGCCGTCGTCCTCGGTCTGCTCGGCTGGGCCATCGTCGACCCGGGCGGCCTGATCATGCACCTGACGGGCGTCCAACCCTCGTCCTCTCTGGTGGCCACCGTGCGCGAGGCCACCATTGTGGCGGCGGGGTTCTGCCTGGTCGCCTCGATCGTCGTCTGGTTGCGCCCGATCCTGTCCGGCCGACATTGGATCCCGCTGGTGTCGGCCTTCGTCCTGGTCGACCTCGGATTGATGGTGGGCACCAGTCAGCTGTCCATCATCCCTCCCAACGACTTGCTGTCGGGGACGACGTCGATCGAGCGTTACATCGGCGCCAACCTGGCACCCGGGGGGCGGTTCGCGGTCTACGACCCCCAGGGGTACACCCTCGTGTCCAACGCCACCAACGGCATACCGGACTACAACATTCTGGCCGGCCTGCCCTCGGTCGCCGGATACTCGTCCATAGTGAACGGGAACTACGAACAGACCACCAATACCCACACGGTGGGGGAGCTCAATACCGCCGAGCTCAAATCGGGAGCTTTCGACGACCTCGACCTTCAGGACATCCTCACCACGCCCGAGTACTTCATGCTTCCATTGGGCGCCGAGCCGACCACCTTGGAGGGCGTGCAGCCGGTGTCCGAGGGAAAGGGCCAGGACGCGGATCTCCCCCTCGGTTCGAGGGCGGCCTTTCAGGACGCGGGCTACACGTTCTACCCGGCGCCACGGGAGGCGCTCCGGGCCGGCCAGGTGAGCGCGTGGTTCTTCGGGGAATCGCTCACACCCACCCGGGCCTCGTTGGTGTTCTCGGCCGGGGCCGGCAGCAGCACCCTCCGGTTCGGCACCTTCGGGGCAACGGGTGCGACCAGCTGGGGCCCGAGCGTCACCACCACGCCGGGTGCGCGAACCGTGACGGGCGCACTGCCACCCCGTCCGGCCTCGGGGCTGGCCGTCCAGGTGGTCTCGGGGCACATCCCGAGCCACCAGGCGGTGATCACCGCGGACGGCCACGTCTACGAATTGGACGGATCACTCTCGGACGCCATCCGACCAGGTACGTGGCAGGAGCGAGGATCCATGGAGGGGCAGTCGCTCTTCGTGCGCACCGCTCCGCCTGAGCCACTGCGGGCCATCACCCGCCGCGGGCAGCCGGCGCCGCCGATCGATGTCATCTCGAGAAGTGCCAACGCCGAAACGATTCGGCTACAGGCGGCCACCCCGCTCGCGCTCGTGCGGGACGTGGCCTGGGACAGCGGCTGGGCCGCCTCCGTCTCGGCCAATGGACGGGCGGCACGATCAGTCGCGGTTTCGGCGTACGGGCCGGTCCAGCAGGTGCGTCTCCCGGCCGGACGGGACGTTGTCACCTTTCGCTATCGCCCGGCCCACTTCGTGGTCGCCAGTGTCCTCAGCGGGGCCGCCGTGCTGTTCCTGCTCGTGCTGGCCGGGGTGGCGGCGATCCGGGTCCGTTGTCGGCGACGGAGCTCCACCGCCGGCTGAGGCGCCAGGGTTGGCCGATCGGCGGGGTGACGGTGCCGATCAGGAGAGTGACGGTGCCGATCAGCAGAGAGGGTGGGCCAAGGTGAGGAGGAATTCCCCGTCCGGTCCGCCCCAGGAGTCGTCGACCACGAATCCCGCCGCGCCCAGCTCGTCGGCGACGCGCTCGGGCGTGAATTTGCAGCTGATCTCGGTCAGGAGTTCTTCGTCCTGGGCGAACTCGACCTGGAGCCCGGCCTCCTCCAGGGTCACGCCGGTCGCCTCGTTGGCCCGCAACCGCATCTCGATCCGCTGGTCCTCCTCGTTCCAGCGGGCCACATGGGCGAACTGCTCGAGATCGAAGTTCCCGCCGAGCTGCTCGTTGAGGACGTTGAGGACGTTCTTGTTGAAGTCGGCCGTCACCCCGGCGTCGTCGTCGTAGGCCGCCACGAGGCGACCACGGTCCTTGACGAGATCGGTGCCGAGGAGGAGTGAGTCATCACTCGACATGCTGCAGTTCAGATCGAAGAAGAAGCGGGCGCGTTGGGACGGGTCGAAATTGCCGATGGTCCCGCCCAGGAAGGCGATCATCCTTCTTCCCTCGGTGGGGATCTCCGCCAGATGCTGATGGAAGTCACCGATGACCAGATGCACCGCCAAGGATCCATACTCACTCGAGAGACTGGAAGCGGCCCCGCGGAGGAACTCGTCACTGACGTCGAAGGGCACGTAGCGTTCCAGGGTTCCCACCTCTTGGAGCGCGCTCAGGAGCACTCGTGTCTTGTCGCAGGCGCCGGCGCCGAGCTCGACCAGGGTGTCGGCCTTCGACAGTTCGGCGATGGAGACGGCGTGCTGCTCCAACAGATGCCGTTCCGCCCGCGTGGGGTAGTACTCGGGGAGACGGGTGATCTCCTCGAAGAGCTGACTGCCGCGTTCGTCGTAGAACCAGACCGGCGGGATCGACTTCGCCGTGGCGGACAGACCCCTCAGGGCGTCCTCCCGCATGCGCTGGCGCGCGTCGTCGGGGCTCAGATGCACGCTGATGGTGTAGGTCATGGTCGATCAGGGGTCCTGGGCCAGCCGTAGCCCGCCGAAGGCCCATCGGGCCCCGGGGGGAAAGAAGTTCCGATAGGTGTTCCGGGTGTGGCCCGGGGGAGTGGCGCAGCAGCCACCCCGGAGCACGTACTGGCTCACCATGAATTTTCCGTTGTACTCACCGACGGCACCGGGAGCGGCCCGAAAACCCGGGTACGGCGTGTAGGCACTCGACGTCCATTCCCAGACGTCACCGAGCAAGGCGGTGGTGGAGATGGCCGGACGCGGGTGCGGGGGTCCGTCCCCGAGAAAGTTGTCGCCCTCGGCGTGCCGCGTGGCCACCGACTCCCATTCGGCCTCGGTCGGCAGTCGCATGCCGGTCCAGTGGGCGAAGGCGTCCGCCTCGTAGTAGCTGACGTGGCACACCGGCTCATCGGGGTCCACCGGGCGCGGGCCCGAGAGCGTGAACTGTTGCCATCGGCCGGGGTCGTCCGGGTCGGGGAACCAGTACAGGGGGGCGCGCCAGCCCTGGGACATCACGACGGCCCACCCGTCGGAAAGCCAGAACTCGGCTCGGGCGTAGCCGTCGTCTTCCATGAAGGAGATCCACTCACCGCAGGTGACGGGCCGATCGGCCAGCGAGAAGGGGCCCAGGTGCACCCGATGACGAGGGAACTCGTTGTCGAAGCCGAAGCCCTGTCCATCGTGGCCGATCTCGACGACCCCGCCTTCATGGTCGATCCACCCGGTCTTGGGCGGCGTGCCGGCACCCCGCCCACCGTCGACCTCGGGGAGGTAGGCCGGCCGGAGCGGATTGCGCGAGAGCACATGCTTGATGTCCATCAGGAGGAGCTCCTGGTGCTGCTGCTCGTGGTGGAGGCCGAGCGTGACCAAGTCGGGGACGAAGGGCTCGTGGTCTCGGCGCAAGAACGAGTCCATGGATGCATCGACGGCGTCGCGGTAGCGGGTGATGTCATCGATACCCGGACGCGAGATCAGTCCGCGCTCCGACCGGGGGTGTCGATCTCCCAGCGCTTCGTAGTACGAGTTGAAGATGTACGCGAACTCGTCGTTGAAGGGGTGGTAGCCCGGGTCGTGTGATCCCAGGATGAAGGTCTCGAAGAACCACGTCACATGGGCCCGATGCCATTTCGTGGGGCTGACGTCAGGCATCGACTGGACCGTCTGGTCCTCGGCGCTCAACGGCGCGGCCAGGCGCTCGGTCGTGGCCCGCACTGCCGCGTACGCGGCGGGGAGATCCGATGGCGTGGTCCGCCTGCTGTCCTCCGACATCAGATCATTCCCTTCGCCGCCCGGACCGAGCGGGGTGCATGCCCCTCGCAATTGCTGCAATTACCCTACCCAGCTGAGCCGCGGATGATGCGCGCCCCGGCGCACGTTGCCGGATGGGCCGCTCCTCTCGTCGCGAAAAGCGGCCGGACCGTTCCCGTGGGCACGTATCAGGCGAGGACCTTTCGGCGGAAGTTGCGCAAGCCGAGGCCCATGAACACGGCGGTGAACCCCAGCATCACGGGATAGATGATGTAGAGATGCATGTGGGGAGCGTTGGTGAACGCCGCCCGCATACCCTCGTTGACGTAGATCAGCGGATTGATCAGCACCAGAATCTGGAGCCAATGGACACCGTGGATGGTGACCGGAGACAGGCGGGTCCACGCGTAGTAGGTGCCTCCCAGGAAGGTGATCGGCAGGACGATGAAGCCGAACATCAGCCCGATGTTGCGCGGTTCGAAACTCGTTCCGAGGAGGAGCCCGAGCGAGGTCATGGCAATACAGGCCAGCGGGACCAGGGTGAGGATGTACACCCAGTGCAGGTTGATGTTGGCCTCGACACCGGCGGCGTGCACCACCGAGGCGATGGGCAGGACGATGATGGCGGAGATCAGGCCCTGGGCTGCGCCTGAGAGGACCTTGGAGATGGCCACCAACCAGATGGGGCACGGAGCCTGGACCCGGTCTTCGATTTCCCGGGTGAACCCGAACTCCTGGGCCAGTTGCATGGCCACCGCTTGAATGCCCTGGAACATGATGGACAGGCCGACCACCGCGGGGACCAGGACCGTTGCGAAGGCTGACTCGGCTCCCGGAACGCTGGTCGAACCGCCGATCCCCTGGCCGATCTTCGGAAAGATGTAGAGGAAGACGAAGCACAGCAGGAACGGTTGGACCAAGGTGCGGACGGTGAACTCCACCAGATGCTTGCGCAGCACCACCAGGTCGCGAAGGACCAGCGCACGCAGGGCGATCCAGCTGGCCGCGGCGGCTGAGCGTGTGGGCTCGAGGGCCACCCGACGGCCGGGTTCGGGGCGCGCGCCACGGCCGGCTGTTCCGAGGTCGTGCTGGCCATCAGTCGCGCAGGTCCTTTCCGGTCAGACCGATGAAGACGGTCTCGAGGGTGGGTTCGGCGATGGAGAGATCGGCCAGATCGAACCTGGCCGCATCGGCCGCCGCCACCACCCGCGGCACCAAGCGGTCGGAGCCCTTGACATGCAACTCGACACCGCCCTCGATGGTCCGGGTTCGAGTGACCCCCTCGACCCGCTGGGTGAAGGTGTCAGCCAGGGCCTCGGGATCCCCGTCCGCCTTGACGGTCACGATGGTGTCCGCGCCCACACTCTGCTTGAGGGCCGACGGCGTATCGAGCGCCAGGATCTTGCCGTGGTCCATGATGGCCACCCGCCCGCACAACTTGTCGGCCTCTTCCATGTAGTGGGTGGTGAGCATGATGGTCTGGCCCTCGGCGTTGAGATCCCGCAACAACTCCCACAGGGCCAGCCGGCCCTGTGGATCGAGCCCGGCCGTCGGCTCGTCGAGGAACAGCACGGCCGGTCGATGGAAGATGGCGCGGGCCACCATGAGGCGTTGTGCCATGCCGCCCGAGAGGGCGTAGACCGAGGCCGAGGCGAAGTGGGACAGCTGGAACCGTTCGAGGAGTTCGTCCGCCATCTGCTTTGACTCCCGCGTGCCCATGCCGAACAGGCGCCCGTGGAAGTACAGGTTCTCCCAGGGCGTCAGTTGACGGTCGAGGGTGTTCTGTTGGGACACCACCCCGATGAGTTGTTTGCACAGGGCGGGGTGGGCGACCACGTCGATCCCGCCCACGTAGGCGTGGCCCGCCGTCGGGATGACCCGGGTGGTCAGCACGCCCACAGTGGTCGTCTTCCCGGCGCCGTTGGGTCCGAGGAGCCCGAAGACCTCGCCCGCATCGATACGCAGGCTGAGCTCGTCGACGGCCCGGAAGTCGGCACCGGGGTAGGTCTTGGTCAGCCCGACGGTCTCGATGATGTGGGCGCTCTCGCCCTCGGCTGCTCCGGTCCCGGGAATGGCGGTGGTGGTCGTCATGGCGTCCTTGGCACAGTACCGTCGAATCCGGGTCAGTCCTCGGCCAGAATCTGGTAGAGCTCCTGGCGGGCTTTCTTGATCACGGCGATTCCCCGCTCAACCTGCGCATTCTCGCCGGCGCCCGAGAGCTGCTTCGCGGCGTTCATCAGCTGGAAGACCGAGAGACGGAGGGTCCGGATCTGATCGTCGCGCTCTCCTCTCGATGGCCAGGGGAGGCCGGAGTCGTTGGCCGTTTCGGCCGCTCCCTTCTCCGTCAGGGCGAAGGTACGCGTCCCATCGATTTCGGACGACCGCACCATCCCCTCGTCCTCGAGCATTTGCAGGTGCGGGTACACCGACCCTGGACTGGGCCGCCACAGGCCGCCGCTCATCTCCTCCAGGCGGCGCATCACCTCGTAGCCGTGCGCCGGTTCGTCCTTCAGTGCCGAAAGAATGGCTCGCCGGATGTCGCCCCGGCGCATGCGGCGACCGCCGCCCCATCCGCCACGCTCTCCGCCCCAGCGCCCGCGCCCGCCCCGCAGGTCTCCGTGACGGCCATGATCGTGGTGTCCTTCGTGTCCCATTCTGAGACTCCTTCTCTCTGTCGTGTTGTCGCTGCGTGTTGTCGCTGCCTTTTCAGGTTGTCGTTTGGGCAACCGTACATACAAGAACACTAATGATATATCATAACATTCCGCCGATGTCACGAGAAATCTTGCGGAATGGCGGCCACGATGCACGAAGGCCGGCACCAGTGCGCATACTGGAGGGAGCGCAACGGGGCGGGACGGCCTCGATGGGCGTCATCATCGATCGAGTCCCCGGGAGGCGCAATGGGCCTGTTCACATCGCACAAATCGGAAATGGTGGGAGCGGACAAGGCCCTGCCGGGGCGCGCCGAGCCCATGGAGGTGGGCTCGAGGCACCTGGTCCTGGGCACGCCGATCGCCCCACCCTTTCCGGAGGGGATGGAGCAGGCCATCTTCGGCATGGGGTGCTTCTGGGGGGCCGAGCGTCTGTTCTGGACGCTGCCGGGCGTCTACACCACCGCCGTGGGCTATGCCGGTGGCATCACACCGAACCCGACGTACAACGAGGTGTGCAGCGGCCGGACCGGCCATACCGAAGCCGTCCTGGTCGTCTTCGATCCTGCCGTCATCAGCTACGAGACGCTGCTCGGCGTCTTCTTCGAGGGGCATGATCCGACCCAGGGCATGCGACAGGGCAATGACGCGGGCACGCAGTACCGCTCGGCCATCTACACGACGTCGCCCGAGCAGGCCGCGGTGGCGACGGAGGTGGCAGCCCGCTTCCAGCAGTCGCTGAACGAGGCGCGCTACGGGACGATCACCACCGAGATCGCGCCGGCGGGGCCCTTCTACTATGCCGAGCCGTACCACCAGCAGTATCTCGAAGCCAACCCGGGCGGGTACTGCGGGCTCGGCGGCACCGGCGTGTCGTGCCCGATCGGGCTCCCCGGAGTCGGATGAAGCGCCGGCTGAGGTCAGCGCAGCGCGGATAGGCGGTCGAGGGCCGCCTCGGCCTCGACCACAAAGCGCTGCACCAGCTCGGCCGCGGGCACGAGCTCAGAAACGGCACCCACGCCCTGGCCGGCGGGGTAGCACTCCTTGTCGACGTCCACCCCGTCGGTGTAGGAATCGCCGCCCAGGTGCATCACCCCAGAGCGGTAGGCCGCACTCAGCTGTTCGGGGAATTTCTTCAGGTCTTCGGGGTGCGCGTCGAAGTGATCGGTGTAGTCGTTGCGGACCACGCGCATGGTCTTACCCGAGTAGGCGCGGCTGACCGTGGTCTGGTCCTCCCGGCTCGCCAGCAGCTTCTCCTTGTAGCCGAGCACGCCCCGTGCCTCGGGGGTGGCGATGAAGCGAGTGCCCACCCAGACGCCGTCCGCTCCCAGAGCGAGGGCGGCGGCCAGGCCACGGCCGTCGAATATGCCCCCGGCGGCCACGACGGGGACGCGCCGGCCGACGGCATCGACGATCTGCGGAATGAGCGGGAAGGAGGCCACCTGGCCGGTGTGCCCACCGGCTTCGGTGCCCTGGGCCACCACCAGATCGCACCCGGCCTCGACGGCCCGCACGGCGTGCTCGACCTTTCCGCACATACTGACCACCACCACACCGTGGCGATGGCACTGGTCCACCACCTCGGTGGGCACGCCCAGTCCGGCCACGAATGCCTTGGCCCCACCGTCGATGACCAGCTGCACCTGGTCACGCATGCCCCCGGGCATGGCAGTGAGCAGATCAACCCCGAACGGCTTGTCCGTCGCTTCCCGAACGGCGGCTATCTCCGCCACCATCTGTTCGTTCCCCATGGTCGATGCGCCCAGGCACCCGAATCCGCCGGCCCCGGACACTGCCGCGGCGAGCTCGGCGTAGGACACGCCGCCCATGCCGGCCAGCATGACCGGATGCTCGATGCCGAGGAGCTCGGTCAGTCGCGTACGCATCAGCGTGGGCCCTCTTTCGGTTCGTCGGTGCCCGGTGTCGGCGGGCGGCATGTCACCGCCGGGACCGTAGCGCGAGCAGGCTGTCGGCAGGTTGCATTTGACTTAACATATTCCTATCATGGGTGTATTATGGGTGACGCCACGCTGCTCTCACCATCGAAGGTCGTCGAGGCGCAGACCGAGCGCGGGACACCCGAGAGCTCCGTGGTGGACGAGGAGGCCTTCGAGCTCCTGCTCGCCTTCACCCGCCTGGCTCGCAATGCCAAGCAGAACGATGAGGTCCCCAGCCGGTTGCGGACTCTGCTCGACGATGGGGTCTTGGCTCCCCGCCATTTGACGGCGTTCGCCATCGTGGCCATGCACGGCCCGTTGTCCATTTCGCAACTGGCCCAGCGCGAGGGGTGTGCCACCACCACGGCCAGTCTCGTGGCCACGCAATTGGCCGATGCCGGCCTGATCGAGCGACGCGAAGATGCCTTGGACAGGCGGCGGACGGTCGTCACGGTCGCCCCATCATTCCGGAAGGACAGCCGTCACGTCCTGGACGCGCGGTTGGCACCACTGCGCCGGGCGATGGAGCGGATGGGCCCGCAACGGGCGCGCGTGGTGATGGAGGGGTTGGCCATCCTGGCGGAGGAGATTGCATGAAGCTCACCAGGATTTCGACGTGACCTTGGCGGCGACACCGGTGGTCGAGCCGATCACCAAACGTCGTTTGTGGTTCATCCTCGGCGCGCTCCTGCTCGGCATGTTGCTGGCCGCACTGGACCAGACCATCGTCTCCACCGCCCTGCCCACCATCGTGGGGGATCTCCACGGCGGCTCGCACCTGGCCTGGGTCGTCACGGCATACCTTCTGGCCTCGACGGTGTCCACGCCCTTGTGGGGCAAGCTGGGGGACCAGTACGGCCGCAAGTTCTTCTTCCAGGCGGCCATCGTGATCTTCGTGATCGGCTCGGCCCTGTCGGGCTTCAGCCACACCATGAACGAGTTGATCTTGTTCCGCGCCGTGCAGGGACTCGGCGGTGGCGGACTGATGGTGGGGGCCCAGACCATCATCGGCGACGTGGTCTCTCCCCGTGAACGCGGTCGCTACATGGGTCTCTTCGGAGCCATGTTCGGCGTGGCCACGGTGATCGGCCCGCTCATCGGCGGTCTCTGTGTGACCTATCTCAACTGGCGCTGGGTGTTCTACATCAACCTGCCGCTCGGGTTCCTGGCGCTGTTCATCACCGGCGCGGCTCTGCCCGGCGCGCTCAAGCGCGTCCACCATGCCATCGACTACATGGGGACCCTCGTCCTCTCGGCGTCGGCCACGTTGCTCATCCTCTTTGCCAGTCTCGGCGGCATCTCATGGGCCTGGGGCTCGCCGCAAAGTGTGAGCCTGCTGGTGGCGGGCGTGGTGACGGCGTTCCTGTTCCTGCTGGTCGAGCACCGGGCCAAGGAGCCGGTCATCCCACTCAAGCTCTTCCGGGTCCGCGTGTTCTCGGCGGCCAGTGCCATCGGCTTCGTCATGGGCTTCGCCATGTTCGGGGCCCTGACCTTCCTGCCGCTCTTCTTGCAGAACGTCAAGGGCGTGAGTCCCACGGCGTCGGGACTGCGGATCCTGCCGCTCATGGGAGGGATGCTCGGTGCCGCGATCATCTCCGGGCGACTGGTCACGCGGTGGGGTCGCTACAAGGTCTTTCCCGTCGTCGGCACCGCCCTGATGACCCTGGGGGCGTACCTCATGTCCCTTATCGGCCAGACCACCGGAGCCTGGGTCATGGCCGGGTACATGTTCGTCTTCGGTGCCGGCCTCGGACTGATCATGCAGGTGCTCGTGGTGGCCGTCCAGAACGCCGTCTCGTACGAGGACCTCGGGGTGGCCACCAGTAGCGCCACGTTCTTCCGCATGATCGGCGGCTCCTTCGGGACGGCCGTCTTCGGCGCCATCTACACCAACGTGTTGCGGAGCAACCTCACCCCGACCCTGGCCTCCCTCCATGGTCCACAGTCCCACCTCAACCTTCAGACGCAGGACCCTTCCGTCCTCGAGACCCTGCACCGCCTGGCGCCCGAGATCTACGAGAAGGTCCTGGCCGCCATCACGAACTCCGTGCAGACCGTCTTCCTGGTGGCGGTGCCCATCGCCTTCTTGGCCTTCCTGCTGAGCTGGCTCCTGCCCGAGCTCGAACTGCGAAAGACGGTGCAGACGATCGACACCGGCGAGGGGTTCGGGGTCCCCGATCCGAGGACGTCCCTGCAGGAGATCGAATTGGCGCTCCAACGCCTCTCCAATCGCGAGAACCGGAGCGAGCTGTACCAGACCCTGGCGAACCGGGCCGGCATCGACCTCCCCCCACGGTCCTGTTGGTTGCTCTATCGCCTGGCCGATTGCCCCGCGTCCACGGTCCGAGGAGTGGCCGGCCGTCTGGGCGTCGACCAGCAGATCATCGAACCTGGAATCGAGGGCTTGATCAGCGCGGGCATGGTGGCCGAGGTGACCCGGGGTGACGAGTGCGACCTGGTCCTCACCCCGGCCGGTGAGAACGCCATCGCCCAACTCACCGAGGCTCGACGCAGTGGGCTCACCGAACTCCTCGACGGGTGGAACCCCGAAGAGCACCCCGAGATCATCGACATGGTCAAGGAGCTTGCCGGCTCGCTCCTCGCCGACGATGAGCGATTGGTGGCGGATGCTCTTCCCGGTACGTCGTTGGCATCGACAGGGGGAGCGGGCGGCTCCCATTAGGGCGGCTACGGCAGCCACGGCGGCGGATCGCCCCGAACGCCGCGCCTCATCCCGAATCGGCGCCGGCGGCCCGGACCAGCCCTCAGCGAGGAACCTGGCTTCTCGTCACGATCACGCTGCAGGGCGCATTGCGCACCACGTGATCCGAGACGGAGCCAAGGATGGCCCGCTTCAGTCCACCCCGCCCGCGAGAGCCAAGCACGATGGCCTGAGCAGACAGCTCCTTCGCGAGGTCGCAGATCGCTGCGCCGGGATCGCCCCACACCACACGGGTCTCGAGCCCGGCCAGGCCAAGTTGCGACTGCGCGAGTCGAATTACAGCATCCGCACCCTCGGTGGCTTGGGTGACCTCCCGGTCGTACTGCTGGGGATTCATATCGGGCCCGGCGTGTCCCGAGCCGACCAGCGATTCCGGGTCCGGTGCCGTCGCCACGGTCACGAGAACCAGACCCGTGGTGCGGCCAAGCAATTCGATCCCCACCGACAGTGCGTCGAGTGATTGCTCGGAGCCGTCGGTGCACAGCAGGATCGGGGGCGTCATCGAGGCCCACCGTAGCAATGCCCCCGGCGCCGGGTTCGAGGGAACCCAGAGGCCGGATCCCGAGCAGTGGCGATCCCCCGGTGGAACGATGTCAGGCGTGCGAGCCCGGATCGCCGTCATCACGCTGGTCATCTCGGGGCTGGTCGCCTGGTGCGGTTGGGTAAGCGGCTTCCATCACTCCACGCCAGCCGCCTTTGCCACCTGGTCGGCCTCGCTGGCCGCGGTGGCGGTGGTCGATCTGCTGTTCTGGCGGGGCCGGCGTCACCGCCGCTTCGCCGTGCGTCTTCCGCCGGCCCGACAGGACTGGCCGCGACCGGGACGGGGCGGAATCAGCCGAACGCTTCTGGGGGTGGCGCCCTGGTTGGTCATGGTCGCGGTGGTGCTCGTCTGGGAGCTGCTGGGCATTGCGACCGGACCGGGCCAACCGCACCTGACGATCAGCGCGCTCGCGTTGGCCTTCCGACCTCTCGATGCGGCCCTGCTGCTGGTCTGGATACTGGTGGGTGTCGGGTACGGCGCGGCGCGGGCCCGGGCGCCCTCCGTCGAGGTCTCGGCTCAGTCGGCTGGAAGCGCATCGCCCGGAGTGATCCTGGTGGGCGAGGGGCAGGGGCACCACGCGTACGCGCCGGCGTTGCTCCTTCCCCAGAGTCGCGCCGCCGGCGTGACCTTCTGGGTGGGCATCGTCATCGTCGGCGCGCTGGTCGACCTCGCCGCCCGGCGGTCACAAGGCCGGTTGGCCGATGCCGAGGAATTCATCCGGCTGATCTCACGGACGAAAGTCGCCCAGGTCCTGCTCATCGCCGCGTGGTGCTCTGCCGGATGGCATTCCTTCGCTCACTAGTCGCCGTCTTCGCCCGGCTCGCTCGTCTGCCACTTCTTGAGCCACTCGCCCAACTGCTTCCCCAGGTCCTGGACATTGCCGGCCGTACGCTCGAGAAGCTTGGAGAATCGATCCCCGTAGTGGGCCACGGCCGCGTTGAATTCGGCCGAGGGAGGCGGCTCCTGTCCCCGCCGCGGATAGTCACCGCCACGAATGCGGTCGTAATCACCGGACTGCACCCAGTTGATCAGCTCCTTGACCCGACGCACCGCCATCGGATGGGTGAGGCTGAGTTCGGTCCAGAACCGCGTGTGCCGCGAGAAGAGATCGTCCTCCTCCTCGTACTCGGTCGCCTGCCTGAGGAACGCCTCGAAATTCATGCCGGGGACCGCCCCGCCGGCCAGGCGCATGAGCACGTGGCACGGGGCCAGCGGATCACCCATGACCAGCGCCGCGGCGCGGTCGGCCGAGAGCTCAGCGGCCCGAGCCCATTCCAGCAGCGCGTAGTAGATGCCGCGCACGGGGAGCCCGAGCAGGAGTGATCTGGGCAGCGCCCCGTTCACGAACTGCTGGAGCAGCACCAGTGCGGTGGTGTAGTAGGAGTGCTCGGACAAGACGTGCCCGACTTCGTGCGCCAGAACCGACCGCGTTTCGTCGGACGTGTAGTCACTGACCAAGGACGATCGGACCACGACGATGGGGGACTTGGCGCCGATGGTCATGGCATTGACGATCGGATCGTTGATGAGATAGAGGTCCGGTACCGAGGCGAGATCCAAGATGCGCGTGCATCGGACGTAGTCGGACCACACGTCCGGGACCTGGTCCTCACCCAGTCGGACCGCATTGCCCATGACGATCTGGCGTACGTGCCGTTCGTGACCCAGGTCGGTCAGCCGCTTCACCACCCGGTCGAGGAGCGGCACCGAATGGAGGGCCGACGTCGCCGCTCGATCGGCCGGGTGCTCGTAGGCCTTGGCGCTTATCTGCTCGAAGCGGAAGGCCAGGTCGATCGCCATCGTCGGTGTCCCCTTGGATCGTGTGCCCCCGAGACTACGTTGCCGTCTCGGGGAGGTCGCTGCAGAGGACGACGGGTGGCCTCAGCTCGCGCGGCGGGAGAGAAACTCCCGCAGGTCGCCGATCCGGTTGCTGACGATGGCGTCGACCGCCGCCGCGGCCACCCGGGCCATGTGGCGGGGTTCGTCCACCGTCCAGGTCGACACCTTGAGCCCGAGGTCATGGACGGCAGCGACGTGTTCAGGCTTGGCCAGGCGGAACATCGGATTCCAGAATTCGGCACCGAGCTCGTGCAGGAGCGCCGGGTGAGGGGGCTCCGGCTCGATCCACGTGAGTCCGATGCGGGCTACGGGCGAAAGGGCCCGCAGCATCCGTAGGGCGCCGATGTCGCCGGTGACGAAGAGCGAGCGCTCCATCGCGCCCGCCCGTTGCACCGCTTCGAGGGCACCCGCCACCACCTCGCTGCCGGTGAAGTCGATCATCAGGGGGATGTTGACGTGGTCGAGCACCTGCGGAAGCAGCGGGATGCGCTCCGCCCCGCTTCCGATTTCCCCCAGCTCCGCCCGGTCGAGGTCCGCCACGGCCCGATCCGTGCCCCAGAGCCTGCTGAGGGTCGGATCATGCACGACGGCGATGGCCCCGTCGCGGGTGCGATGGAGATCGAGCTCGACCATGTCGGCCCCCTCGCGAACGGCGGCGTCGAAGGCCGCCAGGGTGTTCTCGCGCGCAGCGATCGGGTCGCCCCGGTGCGCGATGGCGATGGTCATGGGGCCCGTGCGCCCCGTTCAGCGAGCCGACAGGTTGGCCCGCAGCCGGCCCTTGTCGGTCTCGTCGGCGCCCAGCGCATCGAGCCCGAGGAGGGCGGCGCCCAACACCGGTGGAGCGGTGAGGTGCCGCAAGACGGCCCGGGGCACCGCGGCGTCGATGCCCCGGGCGACCCGTTCGTGGAACCCCGGATCGTCGGTCTCGAAGATCCCCCCACCCAGGACCACCTCCACCTCCTCGTCGGCCACGCCGAGCCGGTTGGCCGCGGCAACCACGAAGGCGACCACTTCGTCAGCCAAGACGTCCGCCGCATCACGCGCCGGTGGATCGCCTTCAGATGCCGCCTCCAGCAGGACCGGGGCGAGCTCGAACAGCCGGCCATAGGGGAGCTCGCCGGTGTACACGGCCGCCAGAACGGCCTCGGCGTCGGGAAGTTCGAACTGCGCCGGGACTCGTGCCCGCAAGGACGTTGGCGGCCCGCGACCGTCGGAGGCCCGGAGGGCCAGCCCCAGGGCGCGGATGCCCAACCACGAGCCGCCCGGAGCAAAATCACCCGAGAGCTCGGCCAGGGCCGGGAAACGGACGGTTGCGCCATCGGGCCCGACACCGGCGCAGTTCAATCCCGTCCCGCAGACCACGCCGATGCCCCAACCGGACGATGCCCCGGCCCGGGAAACGGCGAAGGTGTCGTTGCGCAGGATGTCGGATCCGCTCCAGCCGCGCAGGGCGATGGCCGGGGCCAGTCGCTCCTCGTCGATGGGGAGATCGATCCCGGCCAGGCAGTAGACGCCAAGTTCGCACAGGGGAAACGCCGGGTCGGCGATACCGGCATCAAGCAGCGCGGTCGCAATGGCTTCTCCCACGGCGTCCATGGCGGCGTCGATTCCCATCATCTGATGATTGCTCGGCCCGGTCCGCGCTCGACCGAGGACGTCCCCGCGGCGCGACACGAGCACGGCATCGGTCTTGGACGCGCCGCCATCGACGCCCAGCACAGCAGGTCGTTCGAGCCCCGAGGCAGGTGCCCCGGCTGGCACAGCGTCGTTGGGCACAGGTCGGATAGTACGTTGACCCGCGTGGGGATAAAAGTTGCCGTGGTGGGGGGAGGCAGTACCTATACGCCGGAACTGGTTGACGGGCTGTGCGACAACGAGGACCGCATGGTGGTCGACGACCTCGTACTGCTGGACCCGAGTGACGAGCGGCGCCAGGCGGTCGGTGGACTCTCCGAGAGGATCCTGCGCGCCCGGGGGTGGGCGGGGACATTTGGCACGACCGCCGACCGAGACGCCGCCCTGGAAGGGGCGGATTTCGTCGTCGTCCAACTGCGCATCGGGGGCCAGGCAGCACGGCGCGTCGACGAGACGCTCCCCGTCGGGCACGGCTGCCTCGGTCAGGAGACGACCGGCGCGGGCGGACTGGCCAAGGCGCTGCGGACGGTACCTACCGTGCTCGAGTTGGCCGAGGAGACCTCGAAGCGGGCCAACCCCGGCGCATGGTTCGTTGACTTCACCAATCCGGTGGGGATTGTCACCCAGGCCCTGCTCGACGAAGGGCACCGGGCCGTCGGGTTGTGCAATGTGGCGATCTGGGCCCAGCGGCGCCTCGGTCACTACCTCGATGTCGACCCCGATGCCGTCGAGATCGAACATGTCGGCTTGAACCACCTGACGTGGATCCGCTCGGTGCGTCACGCCGGCGAGTCCGAGGACCTTCTCCCCGGTCTCTTCGATCGGTGCGGCCCCGAGCTCGAGCTCGAGAGTGGGGTGCCGATCGAGGCTCTTCGGCTCCTCCACGCCCTGCCCTCGTACTACGTCCACTACTACTACCAGCACGACGCCGAAGTGGCGGTGCAGTCGTCGCCCGGTCACCGGTCGCGGGCCGACGTGGTGGCCGAGCTCGAGACGAAACTTCTCGAGGAGTACCGCGATCCGGCACTGGTCACCAAGCCGGCGGCCCTTTCCTACCGGGGTGGTGCCTTCTACTCGTTGGCCGCCGTTCGGCTCATGGCATCGCTGCATGCCGACAGCGGGGACATCCAGGTGGTCGACACCCGCAACGACGGCGCCATCGCGGGACTGCCCGACGATGCCGTGATCGAGGTCCCCGCCGTCGTTGATGCGGGCGGCGCCCACCCGCTCCCGCAGCGCCCACTCCCTCCGGAGATGTTGGGATTGGTCCAGCACGCCAAGGCCTACGAGCAGCTGGCCGTTGTGGCGGCGCGCTCGGGCAGCCGGGACCAGGTGGTGCGAGCACTGCTGGCCAACCCCCTGGTCGGGCAGTATCCGTTGGCGGCTGAGTTGGCGGACGGACTGCTGGCCGCGAACCGCAACCTGCTGCCGCGCTTCTTTCCGGAGTGAGGAGGGAGCCGGCCCGGTCTACCCGGCGTTGTCGGTCGGCCTGGTGGTGGTGGCGGCAGGCGTCGTCGTGGTCGTGGTCCGGCCCGCGGCCGTCGTGGTGGTCCTGGCCACGCTGGTGGTGGTCGTGGTCGCGCTCGAGCCGGTGGTCGGGGGAGTCGAACTGGTCGATGCCGGCGTGGTGGTCGGGGGTGCCGTCGCGGGTGTCGCGGTGAAGGGTTGTGTCTCGCCGGCCAAGGTGGCGTGGCTCGCGGTGGGGGCGGCGGAGAGGCCGGTGCAGCCGCGGGCGGCCGCCCAACTGTTCAGGGCGGTCGACCCGGCGGTACCGCTGAGAGGTTGGGGCAGCCCACCCACATCGGTGGCCGGACGGAAGGTGGCGCCGGTGATCTGCCGCCCCACCGCCGTGACGAGCAGCGCGCCGCTGTCGGACTCCGGGGCGGCACTGTCGTAGAAGGCGAAATTCCCCAAGCCGTAGTCGACATAGGCGCCGCCCAGGTAGCCGCCGCCGAGGAGCACGTGGGCGCCCGTGCCGACGACGATGTCGGCGCCGGCCTTGACCAATTGTTGGGCCAAGGGCTGTTGTTGGGCGTTGGGGCAAGCCACGGTCTCGGTGCCCCAGTGCAGGTACACGATCACCGTGTCCGCGCTGCGCCGCGCCGCCTGTACCGCCTGCACGAGTTGGGAGGGATTGATGGCGGACGCCACCCCGGCCTGGGTGGAGGTGGCCGTCCAGGTGGCGACCAGGTTGGGGGCGATGATCTGCGTGGCCGAGAAGATGGCGAGGCGTTGTCCGTTGATGGTGGTCCGGTACGGGGCGAACGCGTTGGCGGCGTTGCTGCCGATGCCGATGAGCGGGTATTTCGTCTGGGCCACGGTCGAGAGCGCTTGACTGAGTCCCTCCTGGCCACAATCAAGGGCGTGGTCGTTGCCGTTGGCGGCCACGGTCACCGTGGCGTCGTGCAGTGCGGTGATGGCGGTGGGTGGCGCGTACCAGACGTACTGCTTCGGCTGCGGTTCCGGGCACGCGCCGGCGGTGAGGGCCGATTGGAAATTGACCATGCTCAGTTGCGATCCGGCGAACAAGGTCGGGAAGGTCGTGCCCAGGGCGGTGCTCGGATCGTTCGCCAATCGATCTCCGAGAACCCCTTCGAAATGCACATCGCCGCCGAAGGCCACCGTGACCGGTTTCCCCGAGCCCTTCCAATCCGGATTGAGGGCGGAATGCGCCGGGAAGGTGTGGGCGGCATCGTGGCCCGGCGACGAGGACGGGGGTGCCGGCTTGCCCCCGCCCGTGAAGAAGATCAGGTAGACCAGGAACAGGAAGATCAGCGCTCCAACCACCGCGAACTGTCGACGCCTCTGGCGGACCCTGCGTGAGACCACTCGGCACTATGACACACGGTCTTCGGTGCCAGCAGGGCGGAGGGTGTCCCGCCGCCTCGATCGTGCGGTCAGTTGTGGGCGGCGGAGTCCCAGAGGTCGGCCAATTCGGCGACCAGCCCCTTGCAGCCGGCCGCGATCATGTGCAGGCAATCGTCGAACGTGGCATCGTCGCCGTAGTAGGGATCGGGGACATCCGCGGCCGCCCCGGCGGAGGGGTCGAAGGCGCGGAGAAGATGGAGGCGTTTGGGGTCGGCACCAAGGCTGCGCAGTGTTTGGAGGTGGCGACGATCCAGGGCCACGATCAGGTCGTAGGAGCCGAGCTGCGCCGCCGAGATCTGGTGGGCCCGGTGGGGATGGGCGGGGTAGCCGGCCCGGTCCAAGGCGGCCGCCGTGCGCGGATCCATGGGCTCGCCCTCGTGCCACGGACCGGTGCCCGCGCTCGATGTGACCACCCGCGTCCCCAGGGTCGAGCCGTCGGGGAGGGTGGTGGCGTCCGCCAGGGATCTGGTGACCACCTCGGCCATGGGTGACCGGCAGATGTTGCCGGTGCACACGAAGACCACATTCGAGGGTGGAGCGAGGTCGGCCGCGAGCCGGCTCACCTCGAGTACTCGTCCCGCAGGGTCTTCTTGACGATCTTGCCCGTGCCGGCACGGGGCCATTCGGTGCGTACCTCGACCTGTTCGGGGATCTTCTGCGTCATCAGCCCGGCCTGGCGGCAGAAGGCCACCACCTCGGCGAGGACCATGCCCTCGACCCCGTCGGCCAGTTGCACCACCGCGCACACCAGCTCCCCCCGGCTCGCGTCGGGGAGGCCGATCACGGCGACCTCAGCCACTTTGGGGTGGGTGTAGAGCAGATCCTCGATCTCCTTGGCGCTGATGTTCTCCCCCTTGCGCACGATGACATCCTTGAGCCGACCCGTCGAGCGCGAGGTGCCCATCGGCTCTGAGCTTCCCCAGATCTCCGGTGCGGAAGTAGCCGTCGGCGTCGAAGGCATCGGCCGTGAGACGCGCGTCGGTGTAACCGTGAAAGACCATAGGTCCGCGCACGCGCACCTCACCCTCCTCGTCGGGTCCCGCCACCCGACCGTCCAGCGTCACGATGCGAACGTCGGCTCCCTCGACGGGCCGGCCATCGGTGTTGGCCAGCTGCTCGTCCGTGTCGTCGGGTGAACCGTTCGAGATCATCGGGACCTCGGTCATCCCGTAGCCGTGGACGACTCCTCGACCACCGATCTCGTCCCGCACCTCGTAGTGGATCTCCGGCGGCTTGGCGGCGCCGCCCCCCGACATGAGGCGCAGCGTCGGCAGAATCGGCTCATGCGGCGTCTTGCGTTGCTCCCCGAGGTAGGCGACATAGAAGGCGGTGCTGCCACCGACCATGGTGGCCCCGTGCTGGCGGAAGAGAGGGAGGACATCGGCCGCAGAGAACGCCTCGACCAGAACGGCGGGGAAGCCCATCGTGAGCATGGTCACCAGATAGTCGGGCCCGGCAATGTGGGCAAAGGGGAAGGCGATCGAGCCGACGTCCTCGGGGCCCATCTGTAGAGCGCGGGCCAAGCCCCACCCACCCGCGATGAGGGTCTGGTCGGTGTGCTGGACGCCTTTGGGGTCGGCGGTCGAGCCCGACGTGTAGTAGATCCAGCGAATCGGCGCTTCCTCCGGGGACTGGCCGGCCGGGGGAGGCGGCAGGGTCGTCGGGTCGGCCTCGGGAAGATCGTCGACGAGGAGGATCTCGGGCCGGGACGGTGCGCCCTCGAGCGCCCGTTCCGCCAGGGCCGGGAAATCGATGCCCCGCCATCCCGACGGGATGACGAACAGCGAGGGAGCCGTCTGCCGGAGGGCGAATCCGACCTCCCGTTCCCGGTAGAGGTGGATGATCGGATTCTGGAGAGCCCCGAGGCGCGAGAGGGCGAGGGACACGACGACGGTCTCGATCCGGGTCGGGAGCTGCCACGAGACGACCGAGTTGGTGCCGACGCCCAGGTCATGGAGGCCAGCGGCCACGCGGAGGACCCGGTCACGGAATGCGCCGAAGGTGACGGTCTCGCCGTCGACGGCCATGAGCATCGGCTGGTCCGGCGATCCCTCGGCCCGTTGTTCGACCAACTCCCACATCGTGCGTGCGCCGGTGAGTGGCTCGGTGAGTGCCTCGTTGTTGCCCATGGACCTCCCTTTTCGGACCCTTCTCGACCCTTTTCGGACCCTTCTTCGGACCCTTCTCGACGCAGTCTCGAGGATCACCGGCGGACGCCTGCGGGCGCCGAAATAGGGTTGCACCCGGACCCCGTCGCCGACGTTCTCCCGGCGGAGAGATCGTAGAGCAGTCCGGCGAGCGTCTCTGCGGTGAGCACACCGGGGAGTGGCCGGGCAGAATGGGCTCCGTGAGCGCAGCGTCGAACACCTCGGAGGATTCGGAGCACCCGGTTGACCGGAAGGGAAACGCCCGTCTGATCGCGATAGGAGGAGCCGTCGTCCTCCTGGTGTGGTTCGCCGTGCGCAATCTCGGATCGGTCACCATCGATTTCTGGGTCGTCGACAAGAAGGCGCCCTTGATCGTGGTCATCCTGATCGCCGGGCTCCTGGGGGCCCTGATCGCCATGTTGGCCAGCCGGCACCGGTCCCGTCGGGGCTGAGATCGTCCTGAAATCTCGGGACGACCAGATCGGTGCCCTTATCCGGCCTGCTCACGATGGAATTCGACGCTGGCGTTACAACATGGCCTACCGCGTGCTCCCGACTCCTGGCTGGCCGTAAGCTGCAGGGCAGTGATCAGCGCCAGGCACGAAATGCCACCTGCCGACGTGGACGTTGTTCTCGACCAACCGGCGTGCAAACATAGGTATCGCATGGCCGGTACAGGAGGACCAAGTCAGTGACACGCCACCACGTGGGGGGAGGGTGACCGTGCCACTCTCCGAACACGAGCAGCGCATTTTGGCGGAATTGGAAGAATCCCTGGTCCGCCAGGACCCCGAATTCGCCGAGCGGGTCCGATCCGAGTCCGTGTACCGCCACGCGGGGCGCTATTGCAAATGGGCCGCGGTCGCCTTCATCGTCGGTGTGGCCGTCCTCATCGGCGGGATCGGCGTCTCGGTGTTCCTGGGCTTCATCGGTGTCGTGATCATGTTTGCCGCCGCCGTGGTCTTCGAACGCAATCTGCGCCGGATGGGACGGGCCGGGTGGCATGACTTGACCAGGGTCAGAGACGGTGAGCAGTCGAAGGCCGCCGCCGCATCGAGCGGGATCGAGGGCGCGATGACAGAGGCCCGCGACTGGTTCCGGTCTCGATTTCACCGGCGCGAAAGCTGAGTTCCGCGCGGGTTCTCCCGCTCGTTGGACCTCAGGCCCCGTGACCGAACTGGCCCTGGCTGTTGACATTGGCGGCACCAAACTGGCGGCGGGGCTGATCGACCGGTCGGGGAAGCTGGTCCAGCGGGCGCAGGTGCCCACCTCGAGTGGAACGGCCGAGTATGCCGCGGACGAGGGTGAGGCCCTGTGGCTCCGGCTGGTCGCCCTGGTGGACCAGGTCCGGGCCGGCGCCCCACCGGGCGATCGGGTTGTGGTGTGCGGGGTCGGATGCGGGGGCCCGATGAGCCCCGGGGGCGACGCCGTGTCCCCCCTCAATATCACGGCGTGGCGTTCCTTCCCCCTGCGGAGCCGACTGCACGAGCTCACGGGAGTCGCGACATTCGTGGACAACGATGCAAAGGCACTGGCCTTGGCCGAGGGGTGGATCGGTGCCGCGAGCGGCCGGCCCGACTATCTCGCCATGGTGGTCTCGACCGGCGTCGGGGGCGGCCTGGTACTCGACGGCCGGCTCCTGCAGGGGCGACTGGGAAACGCCGGGCACGTCGGACACGTGGTGGTGGTGCCCGACGGCCGGCGCTGCGCGTGCGGCGGGCAGGGGTGTCTCGAGGCGGAGGCTTCCGGAAACGCGGTGGCGGCGATGACCGGGCAACCGGCCCGGCAGGCCCCACCCCAGATGGTGGAGCGCACGGGAACCTTGGTGGGACGTGCGGTCGCCTCGGTGGCGAATCTCCTGGACCTCCCGCTGGCCCTCGTCGGCGGATCCGTGGCGCTCGGCTTCGGTGAGCCCTTCTTCGCCGCCGCGCAGCGCGAGGTCGATTTTCGATGTGGGCTCGAGTTCGCGCGGGGAACCCGGGTCGCTCCGGTGGGGCTCGGAGACGAGGGCCCTCTGGTCGGCGCGGCGCGGGTGGGGTGGTCGGGTTTGCGTCGGCCGCAGGGGAGCGAATGAAGGTGTGCGTGAGGCGACAGCGGTGACCGAAGGCGGGATCGCGGGAGGCGGTTCGGATCGATCACCAGGTTGGCGCGGCGACGTACTGGTCGCCCTCGGGGCGGTGCTTCCCCGCCCCTGGTTGTGGTGGTCGGCACTGGCAGCCCTCTTCCGGCTCTCCCGGCGCGGCTGGTGGCGTCGGGCGCCTTTTCTCCCGGTGCCGGGCGAGGCGTACTGGCACTTTCGGCTGGTCACCGCCTTCGGGGGGTCCGGGGCGCCGGCGGATCTGACCGGATCCGACGTCGTGGCCTACCTCCAATGGTGTCGGAGGTCGCGCCCGCGGCGCGGGTAGCCTCTGCGGTGTTATGGAGCGGGTGCTCCTCCTCAATGCGACCTATGAGCCGCTGGCCCTCGTCTCGGATCGTCGTGCCGTCGTACTGGTCCTGGCGGGCCGGGCCGAGGCGGTGGCGTTCCGGGAAGACTGCGCGGTGTTCCACTCGGTCGCGCTCAACGTTGACGTTCCCTCCATCGTGCGGCTGACGCACATGGTGCGTATCCCGCGCTGGGCCCGGACGCCGCCGGTCACCCGACGCTCCGTGCTGCGCCGCGACGGTGGCCTCTGCGTGTACTGCTCGGAACCAGCCGACACCATCGACCACGTGATCCCGCGGAGCCGGGGAGGCACGCATGACTGGTCCAACGTGGTGGCCGCCTGCAAGCGGGACAACCTGACCAAAGCCGATCTCCTCCTGTCCGAGTTGGGGTGGACCCTACGGATGAAGCCGGCGCCTCCCGACGGCTACCTGTGGCGACTGCGGCATCTCTCCGACATGGACCCACTGTGGGAGCCGTATCTGGCCGCTGCATCCTGAGCGCTGAGCGCCGGGCATGTCACAGTGGAGCTCCTACGCCGACGTGGAGCAGTTCAGGCCCCTGACGCATCGCTACGCCGTGGCCCGCCGGGTCGACCACCCGACCCTCGTCTTGGGCAGCACCCAGAAGGACGACGTGCTCGATCCCTCAGCGGTGCGTACGTGGGCCGGTGACGTCGTCCGGCGTCGAGGCGGGGGAGGGGCGGTGTTGCTGCTTCCCGGCGACCACCTCTGGATCGATGCCTGGATTCCCCGGGACGACCCCCTCTGGGAGAGAGATGTGTCCGGGGCGGCTGCCTGGGTGGGTGCATGGTGGCGGGCCTCGCTCGAGGCCTCCCGCGCCAGCGACCTCGAGGTGCACCGGGGCGGCGCGATCACCGATCACCACGAAGCGGTGTGTTTCTCAGGTCGCGGCCCCGGCGAGGTCTTCCACCACGGCGCCAAGGTCACCGGCGTGTCCCAGTGGCGCAGCCGGGAGGGCGCACTCTTCCACACCTGCGCCTACGCGCACTGGGATGCCGCGCCTCTCATCGCCCTGTTGGCTCTCGACGACGCGGCCCGGACCGAGTGGCGCAGTGAGCTCGGCGGGGCCGCCGTCGGGCTCGAGGATCTCGCTGAGGGAGGGGTGACCATGGCCGATGTGACCGAGGTCCTCCTCTCCACCTTCGCCCATGCACAAACGTGAAGGGCGCATGGGATCGACACCGGCCGTCGTCCCCCCGACGCCGGCTTCGAACGCGCGTCGCGGTTGTGCCAGCATGGTCGGCGCTCGGCCCGACGCGGTCGGAAATGGGCGGGCCGCAACTGGGCGCCGAAGGAAGCGGGGGTCTTGGGACAGCTCGACGAGAAAGTGGTGCTCCTGAGCGGCGGGGCCTCGGGCATCGGGCGCGCTACCGCCCTGCTGGTGGCGCGGGAGGGCGGGTCGGTCGTCCTCGGGGACGTCGACCTGGCCGGGGCTCAGGAGATCGCCGACGAGATCGTGGCACGCGGCGGTCGGGCGCTGGCCGTGCGCTGCGACATGCGCAGTGCGGAGTCGGTGGAGGCCTTCGTTGATCGGGCGGTGGTCGAATTCGGCGGGATCGACTGCGTCGACCACAACGCCGCGTGGTCCCATCCGCGCCTCGATACGGACGCCGGTGGAGTCGATCTCGGCGTTTGGGACCGCGTGCTCGAGACCAACACCCGCGGTGCGCTCCTACTGGCTCGCCACGCCATCCCCAGGATGATCGAGCGCGGTGGCGGATCCATCGTCAACATCTCGTCGGGGACGAGCACGATCGGCGAATCCACCCGGGTCGCCTATGGAATCTCGAAAGCTGCCATCGATCAGCTGACGCGCCACCTGGCGACCCGTTACGGCCGGGACGGCATTCGTGCCAACGCCATCGCCCCGGGTTTCATCCTCACCGAGACCGCGGCAGCCAACGTGCCCGAAGAGACGCAGGCGCGACTGGCCGCGTCCAATCCGACCCGGCGGCTGGGTCGGCCCGACGACATCGCCCGAGTCGTCGTGTTCCTGTGCGGCGAGGCCTCCTCCTATGTGAACGGCCAGGTCCTCCATGTCGACGGCGGTCACCTGATCGCCGGGATCATGTAGGTGAGGCCGGCGAACCGATGACCGAGGCCGGCGACCCTATGGCCGGGACTGACACCGAGGAGCGTCGCGTTGCCCTGGTCACAGGGGCCAGCCGGGGCATCGGGAGGTGCGGGGCGCTGGCCCTGGCCCGCCGGGGCTTCGATCTCGTCATCACGGCCCGTACCGTGCGCGAGGGCGAGGGGCGATCCTCCGCCTCGAGCTCGGTTGCGCCGGCACGCCCGGTCGCCATTGCCGGCAGCCTCGAAACCACCGCGGCCGAGATCGAGGCACTGGGGCGATCGTGCCTGGTGATCCCGATGGACCTCATGGACCGCCAGGCGATCCACCGGGTGGCCGAGGAGGCGCTCGGACGGTGGGGCCGGGTCGACGTGCTGTTCAACAACGCCATCTACCAAGGTCCGGGCACCATGGACCGGATCCTCGACCTGCCGCTCGAGCTGGCCGAGCGCTGCCTGGTGGGGGACTACCTCCATCCCTTGCTGCTCACCCAGCTCCTCCTGCCCCAGATGCTCGAGCGGGGCGCCGGGCGGCTCGTCAACATGCTCTCGGAGGCGGCGTTCACCACTCCTCCGGCGCCCGCCGGCTCCGGCGGGTGGGGCCTGGCCTACGCCGCGGCCAAGGCGGCCTTCCATCGCGTGACCGACATGTGCCACGTCGAGTTCTTTGCCGCCGGCGTGTGGTCCTTCTCCCTCGCTCCGGGCCTGACCCTCACCGAGTCGATGCGGGCGTCGGGCATGGACCAGGTACTGGTCGGTGCCGGCCACGCCCCCGCTCCTCCGGAGGTGGCCGGTGAGGTGGCCGGGTGGCTCGGCACGGCGCCCGAGGCGGAGCGGTTCGCCGGCCAGATGGTCTCGACGCGTTCGTTGTGCAGGGAACTGGGCCTCGTCGACGGGTGGCCGCCACCGCGCTGAGGGTCCGGGGCGGAGCTCGACGGCGGGGCCAGCGGTCGACGCCCGGGGTTGGACGCCCGACCGAGGCCAGCCAGGGTCGCCCGAGCCGGATTCTGCTGTCGATTTCGTCGTCCCGTCGCGTCCTGTCCTGGTCGTTTGCTCTCCGACCCTCGTCCCGTCCGTCGTACACGTCCCGCCCGTCCGCACCCGGTCCTGTCCGCAGCACCTCCTCCCAACGTCCGCCGCGGTTCCGGCTCCGCATCGCCGTGTCCGGTTCGCCCCCGCGTCATTGGGCGCGGTTTGGCGCCCTGTGGGTTGGGGGTTGTTGACCGGTGGGGGAAAGGGGCGTAATGTGGCGCGAAATGGAGTAGAGGGGCGTTCAAGGACGCAGTTCAGGGAGCGTCGTGGGAGATCAAGCCAGTGGCAGGCTTTTTGGGGAGGTACGAGCATTCGCTCGACATCAAAGGCAGGGTGATCCTGCCGGCGAAATACCGCGCCCAATTCGAGCGGGGTGGGTACCTGACCCAGCACTCCGAGGGCTGCGTGGCGCTCTGGACGCCGGGGGAGTTCGAACGTCAGATGGCGGTCGTCCTGGAGCGGGCCGCCGGGGGGAAGGCGGATCGGAACCGGGCCCGACTGTGGGCCTCGAACTCGCTCAACGTGGACATCGATCGGCAGGGACGAATGGCCATTCCGGCCCATCTGCGCACCTTCGCCGGACTGGAGAACGAGGTCCTGGTCCTCGGGGCCATCGACCGGGTGGAGCTGTGGAATCCGACTGCCTGGACCGAGCGCGTGCTCCCCGAGGAATCGTGGCTCCTGGACGACGACCCCTCAGCGAACTGAACGGAGGAAGTCCAAAGAACGACATCGCGACACCAGCGGCGCCAACCCGCTGGACCATGTGCAGCTCCTCGAGTGGCGCGTCGGAAGATCATCACTCCACCCTCTTCCCATTAGGACGAACGGAGTTACGTCCGTCGCCCTTCACGCAGCTCGAGGGGCTGCAGATGGCCCACTCGTTCGCACATACTCCAGTCCTGAGCGGCCCCGTCGTGGCTGTCTTCGCCCCGGTGCCCGCCGGGGTCCTGGTCGATGCCACCGTCGGCGGGGGGGGACACAGTGCGGCGCTGCTGGCGGCCCGCGAGGACCTCCGGGTCGTCGGACTCGACCGGGATCAGACCGCGCTGCGAGCGGCACGCGAGCGGTTGGACGAATTCGGGGATCGGGTCACGCTGGTGCATGCGAGCTTCGCCGGGCTCGACGACGTGACGTCGGGGCCCCTGTCCGGTGTGTTGTTCGACCTCGGGGTGAGCTCCCCCCAACTCGACTTCGCCGAGCGCGGCTTCTCCTACCGCGCCGATGCCCCGCTCGATATGCGTATGGACCAGACCGCCGGTCCAACCGCCGCCGAACTGGTCAACGAACTCCCCGAAGCCGCCCTGACCACGCTCTTTCGGGAGAACGGTGAAGGACGCCTGGCCTCTCGCATGGCGCGGGCCGTCGTGGCAGCTCGACCCATCACGTCGACGGTGCAGTTGGCTGATGTCGTGGCCGCGGCGGTACCCGCGCCCGCCCGGCGCAAGGGTCATCCGGCCAAGCGGGTCTTTCAGGCTCTCCGGATCGAGGTCAACGACGAACTGGGACAGTTGGAGAGGGCGCTCCCACGTGCGCTCGACCGGCTGGCCGTCGGCGGTCGGTGTGCGGTCATCAGCTATCACTCCGGGGAAGACCGCCTGACCAAGCGGATCTTCGCCACGGCGTCGACCGGCGGCTGCGTGTGCCCACCCGGGCTGCCCTGCGTGTGCGGCGCCGTGACGCAGCACCGATTGGTCTTTCGTGGGGCCCGTCAGCCCACGGCGGAGGAGATCGCCGGAAACCGACGGGCCGAGAGTGCCCGGCTGCGGGCCATCGAGCGGACCGAGGCCACCTGATGGTGCCCCCCACGTCCTCGACTGCTCCAAAGGTCTCCTCCCGCACCACGAGCCAGCCGGACGCCGGCGCAACTCGCCGTCCTCGACTCCGCGTCGTTCCCCCTCGCCGTCAAGGTGCACGCAGCCACCGGGTGCTCAGCTTTGTGGCCCTGTCCATGGTGGTGGTGTCCCTCCTCGCCGTGGTCGTGGGCCAAGCCATGCTGGCCGATGGCCAAGTCCGCCTGTCCGCCGTCGAGCAGAAGCTCCAGGTGGCTCAAGCGCTGCACCGTGAGCAGGAGATCGGCGTGGCAGAGCTCGAGACGCCCTCACGGATCATCCAGACAGCTCTGGGCCAGCTCCACATGGTCTCGCCCGGTCAGCCCACCCAGCTCCCTCACGTATCGCTGACCACCCCCCTCCCCACGCCCAAGGTCACACCGGCGCCGACCGCGACCACCACCACGCTCCCGGTTTCCGGCGGATGAGCGTCACCACCCGACACGCCGCTCTGCGCGCGCGCGCCATTGCGCCGAGTCATCCGACGGCTCCGCCAACGGCCCGACCCAAGGTGGCGAGACGCCTGCCACGTCCCCGCGAGACGGTCCGCCCGCCACGTCCCCGCAAGACGGTCCGCCCACCACGTCCCCGCGAGACGGTCCGCTCCCGTCCGGCGGCCCCCAAAGCGCGCCCGAAAGAGCGCGCCACGCCCGCGCGCCGTCGACCCCGGAAGCAGTCGTCGCTCCGACGTTCGGAGTCGTGGACCAACGTCACCTTCCAGCGGCGGATTCGCGTGATGAAAGTGGTCCTGGTGCTGGCCGTGGTGCTGGTGATGGCTCGACTGGTGGACATCCAGGTGGTGCGGTCCGGCTCCTATCAATCGGCCGCCAGCAGGGAGTCGACGACGTCGGTCGCGCTGTCGCCCTTGCGCGGCGGGATCTACGACCGCAACGGCCAGTCGTTCGTCCTGTCAGAGCCCACGGACGACGTGATCGCCGACGACTTCCAGGTGACGCATCCGATGAAGTACGCCGAAGCGCTGTCACCCCTCCTGGGCCTTCCGGTGGCGACGCTGACCCCGCTGCTCGAGCGGCACACGGGCTATGTGGTGCTGGCCAAGCAACTCTCGCAGACCAGTGCCCGGAAGATCTCCACCGACGCGTTTCCCGGGATCACGTTGGTGGATGATTCGAAGCGCATCGTCACCAATGGGAATCTGGCCGCTCCGGTGCTCGGTTTCACCAACGCGGCCGGCACGGGCGCGGCAGGAATCGAGTACGGGGCCAACAAGGTACTGGCCGGGACCAAGGGCACCGAGACGATCCTCGAGTCGCCGTCGGGAGTCGCCTTGCCACAGTCACCGGTGACCAACCGTGTCTCCAGCACACCGGGAACCGGGTTGGAGCTCACCCTCGACGCCCAGTTGCAGTACGAATCGGAGCAGGCTCTGGCCAAGGCCATCGAGACGTCGCAGGCGGTGAGTGGGACCGCCATTGTCGAGGACGTCAAGACCGGCCAGATCCTCTCCATGGCCAATCTCGTGGCGACGCACCCCCCCAGCAACGTCTCCGCCACCACCCCGGCGGCGGGGAGCACCAACGGCGTGATCCCCATCGGCCCCTCCGGTGCCGTCGATGAGGCGCCGAGCAATTTGGCCCTCACCCAGGTGTTCGAGCCGGGTTCGGTGTTCAAGTTGGTGACCTTTTCGGCCGCCCTCGAGGAAGGCCTTATCAACCCCAACTCGGTGTTCTCCGTGCCGGATCAGATCATGCTCGACGGCTCCACCTTTCACGATGCCGAGACCCACCCCACCGAGTCCCTGTCGGCCACCCAGATTCTGGCCCAGTCGTCCAATATCGGGACCTCAGAGATCGCGCAGAGCGTCGGTGAGCAGCGGCTGTTGAGCCAGGTTCGCAATCTGGGCTTCGGCCAGTACACCGGATTGGGCTTCCCCGGGGAGTCTCCGGGCCTGCTGGCCACGGCTGCGCAGTGGGAGCCCACTGACTACGTGTCGTTGCCCATCGGACAGGTCGACGCCGCCAATGCGCTCCAGGTGCTCGATGCCTACAACGCGGTGGCCAATGGAGGCGTCTTCGTGCAGCCGAAACTGGTGGAGGCCAAGGTCAACTCCAGCGGAGCCGTCACCCCGACCGCTGCCTCGCCGAGGCATCAGGCCTTCTCTCCCTCGGTGGACCGTGAGCTCACGGGGATGCTCGAGCAGGTCGTCTCGACCGGTACGGGCACCAGCGCCATGGTCCCGGGCTACACCGTGGCCGGCAAGACCGGCACGGCCCAGATTCCGACGCAGGGCAAGGACTCCTATGTCACCGGTGCCTACATGGCATCCTTCGTCGGTTTCGCACCGGCGGCGAACCCGACGCTGTCGACCATCGTGGTCCTCGACCGCCCCACTCCGATCTTTGGAGGCACTGTGGCCGCCCCGGTGTTTTCCCAGATCATGAGCTACGCCCTGCACCGCTACAACATCCCCACAACCCCGGGTGCCGCCACCGCACCCAGCTCGACCACGGCGCAACCGAACACCAGCCAGGCGCAGGACATCACGTGAGCCGGTACCATCGGCCCGCCGACGGCGCCTCGTGCGGAATCCCCGTGTCGAGGTCGATGCGGCAACCATGCGAACCGTGCAGATGAACCTCCTCTTCGACGATATCGAGGTCATTGAGTCAGCAGGGGACCCGGCCACAGTCGATATCGCTGGCATCGCCCATGACAGCCGGCGGGTCGTGCCGGGGGACTTGTTCTGCTGCGTGCCCGGTTTGCTCTCCGACGGGCACACCTATGCGGCCGAGGCGGTCGAGCGCGGGGCGGTCGGGCTCCTCTGCGAGCACTTCATCCCCGAATTGCTGGAGCGTCCTGTGGTCCAGACGCGCATCGCGCCCGGCACGGTGCGTCCGGTGATGGCCCGCCTGGCTGCCGCGTTCTATGACCATCCGGCGCGCGAGCTGCTCATGCTGGGCGTGACCGGAACCAACGGGAAGACAACGGTCACCCAGATCCTCGGTGACCTGCTCGACGCCACCGGGCGACCGACGAACGTGATGGGAACCCTGTCCGGAGCGCGGACGACGCCCGAGGCCACCGAAGTGCAGCGTGTCCTGGCGGGCGTACGCGACCGTCAACGGGCCGATGGCCGGCGTCATGCCGTGGCCATGGAGGTATCGAGCCATGCCCTGGTCCAGGCTCGGGTCGAAGGGGTCCACTTCGATGTGGCCGTCTTCACCAATTTGAGCCACGACCACCTCGACTACCACGGGAACATGGAACGGTACTTCGAGGCCAAGCGCCGGCTCTTCGATCCCGACCATGCGCTGCGCGGCGTCGTCAACGCGGACGATCCCTGGGGGCGACGACTGATGAAGGAGTCGCGCATTCCGGTGGTTGCCGTGCACCAGCACGACGCCAGCGATATCGCATTGCTTCCGGGCCGCACGCGGTTCACCTGGCGCGGGCGTCGGGTGTCGACGCCGTTGACCGGGGCCGTCAACGTCACCAACACCCTCCTGGCCGCCGAGGCCGCCGTGGTACTGGGCCTCGAGGTGGCCGAGGTGGCGGACGCCCTGTCCCGGGTGTCCCCGGTGCCGGGGCGGCTGCAGATCGTGGCCGCGCCGGCCGGTTCCGACAGTGAGGCGTCACGTCCCCCGTTCACCGTCATGGTCGACTACGCCCACACCCCAGCCGGTCTCGAGGTGGTCCTCCATGAAGCTCGTGGGTTGCTTGGGACAGGCGGTCGAGTGCTGGTGGTGTTCGGGTGTGGCGGCAATCGGGACAGGGCCAAGCGGCCGAAGATGGGGAGAGCGGCCACCAGCCTGAGTGACGTGGCCATCCTCACCTCGGACAACCCCCGCGATGAGGATCCGGCGGAGATCATCGAGGAGGTCCTGGACGGCGTGGGTCCCGGCACCCGAGGGGCCTCCGCCCTCATTGTCGAGCCGGACCGCCGCGCCGCCATTCGCCGGGCTCTGGCCGACGCCCGGGCCGGAGATGCCGTGGTGATCGCCGGAAAAGGGCATGAGACCTACCAGGAGATCGCCGGCCGGCGGTTGCCCTTCAGTGACGTGGACGAAGCGCGCCAAGCCCTGTCGGCCCACTTCCCCTCGGCCCCGTCGTCGTGGTTGCCCCCTTCCCCCGGTGGCGCGAATGCTCGGGACCAGTAGGCCGTGCTCGGTCTGCTCGAGTCGGGCGGGGTCGCCCTCTGGGTGACCATCCTGGCCACGCCCGTCCTCATCCGCTGGTTGCGAAGCCGCCGTATCGGCCAACACATCCGTGAGGACGGACCGGCGAGCCACAGCGTCAAGGCGGGCACACCCACCATGGGGGGGCTGGCCATCCTCTGTGGCGTCGTGCTCGGGTACGTCCTCGGTCATGCCGGCACCGAGATCCGGTTCTCCCGCACCGGGTATCTGGCGCTCCTGGCTGTCGTGACCTTCGGGATCATCGGCTTCCTGGACGACTCGATCAAGGTCCGTCACAAGCGGAGCCTGGGCTTGAACAAACGGGCCAAGTCCCTGGCCCAGGTCGGGTGCGCGGTGCTGTTCGCCGAGCTGGCCCTGCACTGGGCCCACACCTCGACCGCGCTCTCCTTCACCCGCTACGACGTGCCGGGAGCCAACCTGGGCCAGGTCGGGTGGGTGATCTTTGCCGTGCTCGTGATGGTGGGGACCTCCAACGCCGTGAACCTCACCGACGGGCTCGACGGACTCGCCGCGGGGTCGTCGACCTTCTGCTTCGCCGTGCTGGCCATCATGGGGTACTGGATCTTCCGGCATGTGGCCATCTACCACGTGCTCCCGGCCTCGGCGATCGACCTCGCCCTGGTGGCCGTGGCCCTGGCCGGCGCCTGCATCGGCTTTCTCTGGTGGAACGCGGCCCCGGCCAAAATCATCATGGGCGACACCGGATCGCTGGCGATCGGATCGGGGTTGGCGGCTCTGTGCCTGTTGTTGAATCTCGACCTGCTGTTGCTCATCATCGGTGGGCTATTCGTGATGGAGACGCTCTCGGTCATTGCGCAAGTGGTGAGCTTCCGGTTCTTCCACCGTCGGATTTTTCGCATGGCGCCGATCCACCATCACTTCGAACTGCTCGGATGGCCCGAAACCACCGTGATCGTCCGCTTCTGGGTGCTCGGTGGTCTGTTCGTGGCCCTCGGCCTCGGCATTTTCTATGGCGACTACCTGACCGTGGCGAAGTTCACATGAGCACCCTCCACCACTTCGGACGTGGCGCGAGGGAGGCTATGGAGATGTGTCGGATGCGGGATCGGGTCACCTGCTGCCTGCGCTCGGAAGGGCAGTCGTGACGTCCACCACGACCACCTCCGCGCCGCGCCGAGGCCGAGCGGCGCGAGTGACGTCGACGGCCAGCCGGCCGAGGTCGCCCCGTACGCGCGCCCGGCTGCGGGGCCTTCTCGAGCAGGTGCCGACCGCGACCGTCCTTCTGGTCACGGTGTCGTTGCTCTGCGTGATCGGCCTGGTGATGGTGGGCTCGGCCTCCTCGGTGATCTCGATCTCGCTCTACGGCACCCCCTGGGGCATCTTGGTCCGCGAGGGGATCTGGATGGTCGTGGGCGTGATCGTCCTCCTGTTGACCATCCGCCTGGACTACCGCAAGCTGCGCCGACTCAGCCCTCTTCTGCTCCTGCTCACTTTCGCCCTCCTGTTCGCCGTCCTGGTCCCGGGCGTCGGGCTCCACGCCGACGGCTCGAGCCGCTGGATCGGCGCGGGCCAGCTCCGGGTGCAGCCGTCGGAGCTGATGAAGTTGGCGCTGACGTTGTTCGCGGCGGACTTCATCGCCCGGAGGCTGGACAAGGGCTCACCCGATCGCCGCATCATGGGCCCGGTTCTCATGGTGTCCCTCTCGGCCATGCTGTTGATTCTCATGCAGCCGGACATGGGGACGGCCATGGTTCTGGGCAGCATCACCTTGACCATGCTCTTTGTCTCGGGCGTGCGCCTGGGTCCCGTGCTCAAGCTGCTGGGCTTCGTCATCGGGGCAGCCGTGATCGTGGCCATCGCCTCGCCGTACCGACGGGAACGATTGCTCTCATTCCTCGATCCGTCGGCGCACAGCAACGGGTCGGGGTACCAGGTCGTGCAGTCGTTGATCGGCCTGGGTTCCGGCCATCTCTTCGGCTCCGGCCTCGGAAGCGGCCAACAGAAGTGGGGCTTCCTCCCCAATGCGCACACCGACTTCATCTTCTCGGTCATCGGGGAGGAGCTCGGATTGCTCGGGGCGGCCGCCGTGCTACTCCTCCTCGGGGTCTTCGTGTGGTTCGGGATCCGGGCCGCCACCCGGTCGCCCGATCGCTTCGGCGGCCTCCTGGCCGTCGGTATGGTGGCCTGGGTGGCCAGCGAGGCGCTGATCAATGTCGGCGCGGTGATCGGTGTGCTCCCGGTGACGGGCATCCCGCTGCCCTTCATCTCTTTCGGGGGATCGTCGCTGGTCATCACCATGGCGGCGGCGGGCATCCTCATCAACATCGCCCGCCAGGAGAAGCTCGCCACCGCCCACGGCACCATCCAGTTGCCGCGAACGCGGCAGTGAACGCGGGACGCCCCGCTCGGCGTCGTCTCGCGGTCGGTGAGCGATCGACGTCACGCCGTCATCGCCGGCGGTGGGACCGGTGGTCACGTGGTCCCCTCCCTGCAGATCGCGCGAGCCCTGGTGGCGCGTGGCTACGACGCCAGGTCGATTGAGCTCATCGGATCGCGCCACGGCCAGGAGGCCCTGGTCTGGCCGCCGCTCGAATTCCCCTTCACCCTCCTGCCTGGACGGGGACTGCAACGGAGCGCGCGACCCGGAGCGCTCTGGGCCAATACGGGCGCGGTGCTGGGCCTAATCTGGGCCACGCTCTGGTCCGTCGCCTCGTTCGTGGCCCATCGGCCCCGGGTGGTGGTCGTCGTCGGGGGGTACGCCGGGTTCCCCGCCGGATTCGCTGCCGCGCTGACCCGGGTGCCACTGGTCCTGGTGAACACCGATGCCGTGCCCGGCGCCGTCAACGCAGTCCTTTCCCGCTTCGCTGCCGCCTGTGCGGTGGCCTTTCCCGGCACCGGACTGCCGCGAGCCGAGGTGACGGGCACGCCGGTCCTCCCCGAAATCGGGTCGTTGGATCGTTCCGAGGCCGCGCGGGAGGCGGCACGGGCCACACTGGGTCTTCATGGACAACGGCAAACCCTGGCCGCCTTTGGCGGTTCCCTCGGCGCACGACGCATCAATCGCGCCGTGGCCGACCTGGCTGACCGCTGGAGCCGGCGGGGCGCAACGTCGATCTACCACGTGGCCGGGCGCCGTGACTTCGAGCAGTTCGCCCTGCCGGAATCCCCCGATGGCGGGAACGAGGGCGCGCTCGACTATCGGGTGGTGTCCTTCGAGGAACGGATGCCCGACCTCTACCGGGCGGCCGACGTCTGTGTGTGCCGCGCCGGAGCCATGACGGTGGCTGAGCTCCTGGTGGCGGGCATGCCCGCCATTCTGGTGCCGCTTCCCGGTGCGCCCCGTGACCATCAAACCCGCAACGCGGAGGCACTGGTGGCGGCCGGGGCGGCCGTGCTGATCCCCGATGGAGAGCTCAATGGCGCGCGCCTCGCCGTCGAGCTCGATGCCCTGCTGGCCGACCCCGAGCGCCTGGGCGCCATGAGCACGGCGGCGCGGCAGCTCGGCCACCCCGACGCCGCGGCCAGGGTGGCGGCACTCGTCCAGGCTCATGCCCGATAGACCCGATATGCCCGACACGTCCGACGAGCCCGACACGTCCGACCGACCCGATCCGGGGGCACGGCCGGCGGCCGCCGTGGTGGACCTCGGGCAGCCGCGGCGGATCCACATCGTGGGCATCGGCGGCGCCGGGATGAGCGCCATCGCCCTGGTGCTCCGGGCCATGGGGCACGACGTCTCGGGATCGGACCTGAAGGACTCGCCCGTGGCCACCCGTCTGCGCGCCCACGGGATCAGGGTGGCCGCCGGGCACGCCGCCGAGAACGTCGGCCCCGTCGATGCCGTCACCTACTCACCTGCGGTGCCCTTGACCAACCCGGAAATCGTCGTGGCCGAAGAACGCGGCGCGCTGGTCGTTCCGCGTTCGGGCATGCTGGCGGCGATCTGCGCCACCCGCAAGTGCCTGGCCGTTGCGGGCACCCACGGCAAGACCACCACGGCCTCCATGTTGTCGCTCATTCTGGTCGAGGCGGGGATGCGCCCCTCCTTCGTCATCGGCGCCGACGTGAACGAGATCGGCACCAACGCCGTATGGGATACGGGAGCGTGGTTGGTGGTCGAGGCCGACGAGAGCTTCGGGACCTTTCAAGCTCTGCGCCCCGACCTGGCCGTGCTGACCAATGTCGAGGCCGACCACCTGGACCACTACGGGACGTTCGAAGGCCTCCGCGCCGCATTCGGGGACTTCGTCGGCGTGGCGGGGGACGGCTCGGTGGTATCGGCCGATGACGCCGAGGCCGCCCGGATCGGCCGACGGCACGGGGCGGTCAGCGTCGGCACCAGCGAGGGCGCCACCTACACCATGCGCGATGTCGTCCAGAAGAGAAGCTCGATCGCCTTCACTCTGGCGGGACCGAACGGGGTGCTCGGGCCCCTGACGATCGGGGTGCCGGGGCTGCACAATGCCCGCAATGCCGCGCTGGCGGCGGTGGCCGCCCTCCATGCCGGTGCCACCTTCGCCGCCGCGGCGGCGGCGCTGGCGCGTTTCGCCGGCGTCACCCGACGATTTGAATTTCGCGGAGAGGCCAACGGCGTGACGTTCGTCGATGACTACGCCCATCTGCCCACCGAGGTCCGGGCCGCCCTGGCCACGGCCCGGGCCGGCGGGTGGTCCCGGGTGGTCACCGTTTTCCAGCCGCACCGCTTCACGCGCACGGCGGCGCTGGCCCCGCAGTTCGGCTCGGCCTTTCTCGATGCCGACGCCCTGGTCGTGACCGACGTCTACAGCGCGGGCGAGGCCCCCGTGCCGGGCGTCTCGGGCCGCTTGATCGTCGACGCCGTCGAGGCGCAGGATCGACGCCTCTCGGTTGCCTATGCGCCCGGGTGGGAGGAGTTGCGCCGGATCGTCGGCGCCATGCTGCGGCCGGGCGATCTGTGCCTGACGCTGGGTGCGGGAGACCTGACGAGGTTGCCCGACGAATTGATGGACTCGCCCCAGTGGTGACGCCGAGCGCGCGCTACGACGAGCTGGCGGCGGCGCTGGGCGGGCGTGCCGTGAGGGAGCAGTCCCTGGCCGCCATGACGACGTACGGTGTCGGCGGGCGGGCCGCCCTCTTCGTCGAGGTGCACGATGCCGATGATCTGCGCGCGGTCCGGGCTGCCCTCACTTCCGGTGGCTTCCCGGTGGTCGTGGTGGGCCGCGGCTCCAACCTGCTGGTGTCCGACGCCGGCTTTGACGGAGTGGCCGTCCGACTGGGGAGCGGGTTCGGCTCCGTGCAGCTCCCCGCCCCCGGCTCGACGGGGGAGGGGCCCCTCGTGGTGCGCGCCGGTGGGGCCGCGTCGCTGCCCTCGATGGCCCGCCAGGTCGCCCGGGCCGGATGGTCCGGCCTGGCCTGGGCCGTGGGGGTGCCGGGTTCGGTGGGCGGCGCCGTGCGCATGAACGCGGGTGGCCACGGTTCCGACATGGCCGCCTGCCTGCACCGCTACACGTGGATCGATCTCCTGGGCGAAGGCGGGGGCACCGACGACCCGGCCCGCCTGCGCTACGGCTACCGCTCGTCGTCGGTCGGGGCATCCGAATTGGTGCTCGAAGCGCAATTGCTCGTGACGCCAGGGGAGCCAGAAGTCGAACAGGCGGAGGTGACCTCGATCGTGCGGTGGCGCCGGGCCCATCAGCCGGGGGGATCCAACGCCGGCTCGGTGTTCACCAACCCACCCGGGGATGCGGCCGGAAGACTGATCGAGGAGGCCGGGCTGAAGGGCCACCGGTTGGGCTCGGCCCATGTCTCGGAGAAGCATGCGAACTTCATCCAGGCCGACAAAGGCGGGAAGGCCGACGACGTGCGGGCGCTCATGGACCACGTGCGGGCCGTGGTGCTGGACCGCTGTGGCGTGGCCCTCGCCACCGAGGTCCGCCTCCTGGGCTTCGCCGACGACGAGAATGGTGCGGTGCGACGTGCGGGGCAGATGGGGTGACGACCACCACGCCGTCGCGCCCGCGTCCCGCCGCGGCCACGCGCACCGGTATCGATCCGCGCATCTCGGCCCGGCGCCGGGACGTCATCCGCCAGCGGGGCCGCCGCCGCCGCCGGTGGCTGATCGCGCTGGCCGTCGTCGCCGTCCTCGTGCTCGGGGGCTGGCTCCTGCTCCATTCGCCGCTGTTCTCGGCTCGCACCGTCACGGTGCAGGGAGCCACGCACGAGACGCCGGCACAGGTCATCGCGGCGGCGGGGTTGGCCTCCCACCCCCCGCTCCTCGACGTCAACGCCGGTGGGGTCAGCCGCGCCGTCGAGCGGCTGCCCTGGGTTCGAACCGCCACCGTGAACGTGGCGTGGCCGGACAAGGTGCACATCGTCGTCACCGAGCAGGCGCCCAAGGTCGAGATGAAGACGGCCGATGGGAAGTGGGCCCTCCTGACCGCAAACGGACGGGTGCTGGCCCTGCAGCCGGCCCAGGGTCCGGGGCTCATCGTCCTGACCGGGCCTCAGCCGGCGGGAGCGGCGGGGACCACGCTCGGTTCTGGGGACCGCGTCGGCCTCGAGGTGGCAACCACCTTGCCGCCGTCCTTCAAAGGGCAGGTCACAGCGGTTGTGGTCGAGCCCGGCGGGTGGGTGCAACTCACCATGACCACGCCCATACTGGTGAACATCGGTACCGCAAGTGAGCTTCCCACCAAGTACGAAGACGTCACTTCCGTCCTGGCTGGGGCTACCCTGCATGCCGGAGATGTCATCGACGTCAGTGTCCCTGACGCGGTCACGGTGACGGGAGGGTGATGGAGGATGCTTGACCTGCACCAACGCCCCTCGTATGGTGGAACCACGATCCCGCAACCTAAACGTCAACCTTCCCAACAGGTTCAGAAATTGTGGATTCGAGACGGGAGACAGAACGTGGCGTCCAGCGGAGAGACGAAGAGAGCGATCGGTCGGCGATCGTCCCGAATACGAGGGAGTTCATGACGACCGTTCCGCCCCAAGGAAACTACCTGGCAGTCATCAAGGTGGTGGGGGTCGGCGGCGGAGGCGTCAACGCCGTCAACCGCATGATCGACTCGGGCCTCCGCAACGTGGAGTTCATCGCCGCCAATACCGATGCACAGGCGTTGCTGATGAGCGACGCCGACCTGAAGCTGGACCTCGGGCGCCAGCTGACCCGGGGCCTGGGCGCGGGCAGCGATCCTGAAGTCGGTCGCCAGGCCGCCGAGGAGCATCGGGCCGACATCGAAGAGGCGCTGCAGGGTGCCGACATGGTGTTCATCACGGCGGGCAAGGGCGGCGGCACCGGCACCGGTGCGGCACCCGTGGTGGCCGAGATCGCCAAGAGCATCGGGGCGCTGACCATCGGTGTGGTGACGCGGCCGTTCACGTTCGAGGGCCGACGGCGCGCCATGCAGGCCGAAAAGGGCATCCAGATCCTCAAGGAGAAGGTCGACACCCTCATCGTCATTCCCAACGATCGTCTGCTCACGGTCTCCAACGACAAGACCAGCATGGTGAACGCGTTCAAGATGGCCGATGAGGTCCTCCTCCAAGGAGTGCGGGGCATCACCGATCTCATCACGGTCCCGGGTTTGATCAACACCGACTTCGCCGACGTCAAAATGGTCATGACCAACGCCGGGACAGCCATCATGGGTATCGGCGCCTCTATCGGGGAAGGCCGGGCGGCCAATGCCGCCAGGGCGGCCATCACCAGCCCCCTACTCGAGGCCTCCATCGAGGGCGCCCGCGGGATTCTCCTCAATATCGCGGGGGGATCTGATCTGGGGCTCTTCGAAGTCAACGAAGCCGCGGAGATCATCCACGGAGTGGCCCATCCCGACGCCAACATCATTTTCGGTGCGGTGATCGACGACAACATGGGCGACGAGGTGCGGGTCACCGTGATCGCCGCCGGGTTCGAGCGCTGGGAGGAAGGCGTCCGGCCGGCCACCGGCGAGCGGGTGGAGTCGATCTTCAGCGGGACGGGCGAGAGTGAAGGAGTCGGCGAATCGGTGGACATCTTCGGAGAGTCCACCAGTACCGACGAAGAGTTCGACCTGGGTGACGACGATTTCGACGTCCCCTCCTTCCTTCGATAGCGACGAGGTCGGGGCGCGCCTGGCCGCGGTGCGCCGGCGTATCGGGAGCGCCGGCGGTGACCCCGACGTGGTGAAAGTGGTTGCGGTCACCAAAGGATTCGGACCGGAGGCGGTCGCCGCGGCCCATGGCGTCGGCTTGACGGACATCGGCGAGAACTATGCCCAGGAGCTGTTGGCGAAGGCGCCGGGACCTCCGGGCACCCGTTGGCATTTCCTGGGTGCCGTACAGCGCAACAAGGTGCGGGCACTGGCCCCGGTGGTCGGGGTGTGGCAGGGGGTGGCCCGTCAGGCGGAGGGGGAGCGGATCGCCCTCCACGCCCCGGGGGCCACCGTGCTGATCCAGGTGGACTGCAGCGGGCGACCCGGGCGCAACGGCTGTTGTCCGGACGACGTGCCGGCCCTGGCCGCGGCACTCTCCGCCCTGGATCTCGACGTACAAGGCCTGATGACCGTGGCGCCTCCCGAGGCGGAGGAAGCCAAGCGTGTCTTCGGCGTCGTGGGGCAGCTGGCGGATGCTCTGGGCCTGCCCGAGCGGTCGATGGGGATGAGCGACGACCTCGAGTTGGCGGTCGCGGCCGGGTCGACCATGATACGTATCGGACGCGGGTTGTTCGGTGCGCGGCGCACGGGGGCCCGGGGCATAGTCCCGACCGGTTGCGCAGGCAGGCACTACGCTGTGCCAGGACAGGAGAAGGTATGGCGCCGTCGTTCATGAAGAAAACCATGGTCTACCTCGGCCTACTCGATGACGAGTACGACGAGTACGACAACCTGGAGGACCGTGCGCCGCGCGGGTTCTCCTCCAGTACGCGGGTCGATTCGGGGCGCCAGGAACCCGAACCGTCGGACGAGTACAGCGGTGGGATGAGCCGTATCCGGACCATTCCCCGCGAGACGGCGCAGCCGAGTCCGGTTCGTCAGTCCAATCCGACCCGGGCCCAGCCGCAGCCGCAGCCGCAGCCGCAGGCGCAGGTAGCGCCCCGACCCTCCTCCGTGCGGCCGATCCCGGTCGAGACCGTGATCCCCGGCTCGTCCCAGACGCGCGTCCATGTGGTGGCGCCGGCACGGTTCGGCGACGCCAAGGAGATCGCGGACCGGCTGAAGGACAACCGTCCGGTCATCGTCAATCTGCAGGTGGCGGACCGCGACCTGCAGCGCCGGATGATCGATTTCTGCAGCGGCGTGACCTATGCCCTGAGCGGAGAGATGGAAAAGGTGGCCGACCAGGTTTTTCTACTGGCGCCCACCAACGTGAAGGTCTCGGACGAGGAGCGGCAACGCCTGGTGGAGCGCGGCTTCGGACGCGAGTGAGTCCACTACTCTGACCAGGTAGTGAACATCTTCAGGCTGGCCGGCATCCTCGTCGAACTGTACTTGTGGCTCATCATGCTGCCCATGGCCCTGTTGAGTTGGTTCCGCATCGACCCCGGCAGCTCCTTGGGCGGCGTGCAGCGCTTCCTCTACCGGGCCACCGAGCCCGTCCTCGCCCCGGTCCGCCGGGTGATCCGGCCGATGGGCGGCTTCGACTTCTCGTTCCTGGTCGTCTTCCTCGTGCTCCAGTACGTGGTGGTCGGCGTGCTCTTTCGCTGAGGACCACCTTGGCGGAGGACATACCCGAACCGTCAGAAAGGGATGGGTAGACTCGCATCCCATGGACAATTCGCAATCGGCATCATCCACACTGGACACGCTGCGCACGGTCGAGTTTCGGCTCGGGCTCAAGGGGTACAACGTCGACGAGGTCGATGAGTACCTGGACAAGGCGGCCCAGGAGGCCGAGGCGCTGCAGGAGCACGTTCGGCAGTTGAACGAGCGCTTGCGCCAGGCCAGTGACCGCATCGGTCAGCTGGAGTCGGAGAAGCGGAGCGAGCCGGACGACACCCAGGCGGTCCTGGCCGTCCTCCCCGAGATAGTAGAGCCCGTGGCCGATCCGGGCCCTTCCGATGATTCGTTGCAGCGCACGCTGGTGCTGGCCCAGAAGTTTGTGGACCAGACCAAGCGGGAGAGCGAGGCCGAGGCGGCCGCCATCGTCACAGCGGGCCGAACAGCAGGCGCCGCGAGATGCACACCGAGGCCGAGAAGCACCTGCGCGAGGACGTGGCGCGACTTGAGGCCAGCCGGACCCAGTTGGCCGCTGACGTCGAGAGCATGGCTCGACACCTCGAGTCGGAGCGGAATCGGCTGCGCGGCGCACTCTCGGAGATCCTCAAATGGGTCGATGAGAACGTGCAGCCGGCCAATTCGCTGATGGGCGTACGGCCGAAGGCGGGTACCGGCACGGACGCTGCGGACGGGAGGGCTCCATCGGTCACGGCCGGAGCCGCAGACGGCGCCCCTACACTGAACCCTCACAACGCATCGGGCAGTGACACTCCGGGAGCGACTCGACCGCTCTAGCGAACCGGGTAACGCCGGAGAGGTATTGCCCCCGCTCGACGCGGTCCGCTATCGTCACCCGCTCCCTCGACGCGGTTGTCGTCAGGGAACCGGCCACGAAAAGGCCGGGAAGGAGGACACGATGAGCCCAGCGAGGAAGGCACCGGCTCCCACGAACGTGCCTGCATCGCGATCGTCGGCGGCCAAGAAGGTCGTGGCCAAAAAGCAAGCTTCCGCCTCCAAGAAGGCCGCACCGGCGGCCAAGAAAGCAGCAATGACCAAGAAGAGCGCACCCCCAGCGAAGCGAGCGGCCCCGACGGCCAAGAAGCACGCCCCCGTGAGCAAGAAGGCGGCACCCGTACGAAAGAAGGCGGGGCCGTCGGCCAAGAAGGCCACCCCGGCCAAGGCCGACGGTGCGGCCAAGGCGAGCAAACCGGCGAAGAAGACCACCAAGAAGGCGGCACGGGCGGCGGCGGCAACGGCACCACGGCCGATCAAGACGCTGGGCTCGAGGCCGAAGGCCCCGACGCCGGTGCGGCCCAAGACGGGCCCCTACGCCAAGGAGAGCAAGTTCTTGGACGAGCAGAGGGAACTCCTCCTGGCCGACCGGGCCATCTACCAAGAGCAGGCCACGTCACTGCGGGCGGAGGCTGATTCGCTGGCGCTCGAACGTGAGCCGGGTGATGTCCAGTTCGACGAGGAATCGGGCGAGGGGGGCACGGTGACGGTCGACCGAGAGCGCAACCTGGCGCTCTCGGGCCAGGCCGCGCTCGCCGTCGAGGAGATCGACGACGCGCTCGGCGCGCGTGGCCGACAAGACCTACGGATACTGCGAGCGGTGCTTCCAGCCCATTCCCAAGCCGCGCTTGCGGGCGCTGCCCTATGCCGCGCCTCTGCGTGGCCTGCAAGAGCGGGGGACTGTCGCGGCGCTGAGCCGCGGGGGCATGATGCCCTTGCGGGCTTTGGCCTTCGGGCTGGCGACGCTGGTCCTGGTGGCCGACCGGGTGACCACCACCATTGCCGAGGATCATCTCCACGGCGCCGTGCACGGGTGGGGTCCCTTCGGCCTGGCGCTGTCCTTCAACTCGGGCTTCGCGTTCAGTCTCTTCAGCGGTCGGGCGCTGCCTGTCACGATATTGCTCTGCGGCGCCGTGGTCGTGTTGATCATTCTGGTGGCACGGGTGCGGACGGTGCCCCAGGCGGTCGGTGCCGGTCTGGTCCTCGGAGGAGCGGCCGGCAACCTGAGCGAGCGGCTGGTCAGCAGCCACCACGGACAGGTGCCCGACTTCATCACCCTCAGCCACTGGCCCACGTTCAACGTGGCCGACGCCAGCGTGACGGTGGGCGTGGTGGTGCTGGCCATCACGCTGCTGGCCAACGGTCCGCGACCGGCTGCCTCATGAGCGAACGCTCCATCTCGGTCGAAGTCCCCGCCCTTCTCGGCGGTGTGCGCGTCGACCGCGGGGTGGCCATGGTGGCCGACGTCTCGCGGACCGTGGCCACCGAGCTCATCGCCTCGGGCCGCGTCCTGATCGACGAAGTGGCGGTCACCGTGGGGCGGAGTCTCCTGCGGGAGGGATCTCGCATGACCGTGACTCTGCCCGAACCCGGCGGGGACCGGGTCGAAGCCGAGGCGGGGGTGGCGTTCGAGGTGGTCCACGCCGACGCCGACGTGGTGGTGATCGACAAGCCGGCCGGGCTGGTGGTGCATCCCGGAGCGGGCCATCGGGGCGGCACCCTGGTCGGTGGGCTCCTCTCCCGCTTCCCCGAGCTGGCCGCGTTGGTGGACGACAACATCTGCCCGGCCGATCGCCCCGGGATTGTGCACCGGCTCGACAAGGGGACGTCGGGGCTCATGGTGGTGGCCCGGACCGAACCGGCCTACACGTCCCTGGTGTCGCAATTGGCTGACCGCAGCATGCGGCGCCGCTATGTGGCGCTGGTGGAGGGGTCGGTGGCCGACGACCGGGGCGAGATCGACGCGCCCATCGGGCGGTCGGCGCGGACGCCCACCAAGATGGCCGTCTCGGCCAGTGGTCGACCGGCCCGGACCGGCTACACCGTGCTGGAGCGACGACACGCGCCCCGGGAGTCCACGCTGCTCGAGCTCAGCCTCGAGAGCGGGCGCACCCACCAGATCCGGGTGCACATGGCGGCCATCGGCCACCCGGTCGTGGGCGACGCCCGCTATGGCGCGCCAGACCGCCGGTTGGCGTCGGGGCGTTTCTTCCTGCACGCCTTCCGTCTGGCCTTCGTCCACCCCGGGACGCACCAACGGGCGGAGTTCTCGTCCCCGCTTCCCGAAGATCTCGAGGCCTACTAGTTCTCGAAGCTGACCGTACCCGCGGGGCCCAGGCTCACGCGGCCTGGTGCACGCCGAGCACATCGGCGTCGAAGGACAGCGCGGCCAGCGCCTCCTCCTCGGCCCGCCGCACGCGGCGCACCCCGACACCCAGGCGCTCCGCCGTCGACTGCAGGGATGCCGGTGAGTCGCCACCGAAGCCGAAACGCAGTCGGAGGACGTCGCGCTGGAGATCAGGCAGCTTCTCGACGGCGTCGCGCACCCGGTCATAGACCATGGTCTGCTCCACGTCGGCCACGAAGTCCGACGAATCCGGCGCCACCAACTCGCCCAGTGTGGTGGCCGACTCCGATGCCGCCGGCTGGTCGAGCGAGGCGGTCACCCGGGCCACGTCCTCGAGGGAGTGGCGTTCGTCGGCTGTCATGCCGGTGGCCTCGTCGAGCTCCGCCTCGGTGGGGGTCCGACCGAGCGAATTGGCCAGCTCCGCCTTGGTCAGTTCCAGGCGCTGGATGTGCTCGCCGACTTCGAGAGGGATCCTGATGGTGCGCCCGTGCTGTTGGACAGCCCGTTGCAGCGCCTGGCGGATCCACCAGGTGGCGTAGGTCGAGAAGCGGAAGCCCCGCTCCCAGTCGAACTTGTCGACCGCCCGCATGAGGCCGAACGCCCCCTCCTGGACCAGATCGGCCATGTCGACGCCGCGATCCTGGTAGCGCCGAGCCCAGTGCACGACCAGGCGCAGGTTGGCCGCCACCATCTGCTGGCGCGCCACCTCGTCGCCGGCCGAGACCCGCTTGGCCAGCTCTACCTGCTGTTCGTGGTCGGGCATGGGGAACTGATCCAGGTCACGCAACATCAACCCCAAGGTGTCGGCCGTGCTCACCGCGCTCTTCATCACTCTTCTCCCGACGCTCTTCGCTCTCTCTCATCCGTACCCGGAGTGCTCCGGGATGAATCTCACCGTTACAACACCCGGCGAACCCTGATCATTCCATTGACCTGTTCGGACCCGTAGTTGCATCCGGCGACGGCCCGTGGTGACCTGGCGCCCATGCCGCCGCGCCTCTTCCTGCTCCGCCACGGCGCCACCCAATGGTCGCAATCAGGTCAACACACGGGGCGGACCGATATTCCCCTCCTGGACCAGGGGCGCCAGCAGGCCAAAGACGCAGGCCAGCTGCTCCGGGCCCTGAATTTCGCCCAGGTCCTCACGAGCCCGCTGCAACGGGCGTCGGAGACCTGTGCCCTGGCCGGGTTCGACGGGGAGGTCGAACCGGACCTGATGGAGTGGGACTACGGCGCCTACGAGGGCCTCACCACCGTCGAGATCCAGGTGGAGCGGCCGGGATGGTCGTTATGGAACGAAGGGGTGGTCGAGGGCGAGCGGGCCGCCGATGTGGGCCGCCGCGCCGATCGGGTGATCGAGCGGGCCCGGCAAGCCGGAGGCGACACCCTGTGCGTGGCTCACGGGCACATCCTGCGGGTGCTCACGGCGCGCTGGGTGCAGCTCCCCCCGGTGGGGGGCCGCATCTTCTTTTTGAGCCCGGGGTCGATGAGCCTGCTGGGTTGGGAGCGTGAAACCCCTGTGGTGGAGGTGTGGAACCGGGGGAACGACGATTTCGCCGGAGGGTTCAGCTGACCGACGCGGCCACGTTGCCCTGGGCCCGGGCCACCATGTCGGCCAGGCTGAAGGACTGCAGGTGGGTGCGCATGGTCTCGCCGACGTCGGCCCAGACGGCCAGCAGCACGCATTGCCCCTCGTGGTCGCAGGCGCCGTCGGCGTGGGGTTCTCCGAAGTCCCCGGCGGCGATCGGTCCGTCGACGGCGGAGACGATCTGGGCCAGGCTGATGTCCTCGGGGAGGCGGGCCAGCACGTAGCCGCCCCCGACGCCCCGCTTGGATCTCACCAGGCCGGCTCCCTTGAGGGCCAGCAGGATCTGCTCGAGGTACGGCTGGGGCAGGGCGGTCCGCTCGGCGATGTCGCGCACCGAGGTGGGCGTCGCCGCGCCATGGAGCGCCAGGGACAGCAAAGCCCGGCTGGCGTAGTCGCCCCGCGTCGATACCCTCACACCCCGATGTTACCGGTCACAAGCGCCCGGAGCGTGGTGTGCGCGGGTCTACGGTGTCCCGCTGTGACCGCAGCCCACCCACCAAAGCCGCTCCTGCCCCACTTCGGGGGGGCGTGCCTGACCGGAGTGATGCCGGGACTGCTGGGGTCCCTCTACGGGGGCGAGGATGTGCCGGGGTGGATGCCGGGCCCGGTGGCCGGGGCGGCCCAGGTCGTGCTGCTGGTCCTCGACGGCCTGGGTTGGGAGCAACTGACCGCCCGGGCCAACCTGACGCCGGCGTTGCACCAGGGGGTCGGAGGGCCGATCACCTCGGTGGCGCCCAGCACGACGGCGTGTGCCTTGACCTCGTTGGTGACCGGGTGCCCGCCGTCGGCACACGGGGTGGTCGGGTACCGAGTGGCGTGGGGCGACGAGATCTTGAACGTCCTGCACTGGACGGTCGGCGGCACCGATGCCCGGATGCGGGTGCCCCCTCCGTCCTTCCAGCTCTGTCCTACCTTCCCTGGGGCACCGCGGCCGGTGCCGGTGGTCACCCGGTACGACTACGGGCCGACGGGGTTCTCGGCCGCGCACCTCGGTGACGCCGAGCTGACCCGCTGGCACACCCCGGCCGGTCTCGTCACCGGCGTGCGGTCGTTGCTGGCGGAGGGTGCGCGCTTCGTCTACGCCTACTACGAGGGCATCGACAAGGTGGCGCATGCCGCCGGGCTGGGGCAGTACTACGACGACGAGCTGGTGGCGGCCGACCGCCTGGTGGCCGACGTGCTGAGCGTGGTACCGCCGGGGGGAGTACTGGTGGTCACCGCGGACCACGGGCAGGTCGACGTCGGGGGCACGGGCGAGATCCTGGGCGCGGACGTGATGGACGGCGTCACCCTGCTCAGCGGGGAGGGACGCTTCCGCTGGCTCCACGCCCGGCCCGGCGCCGGCGACGATGTGGCGGCGGCGGCCACCGAGGCTTTCCGCGAGGTGGCCTGGGTGCGCACCCGGGACCAGGTCGTCGAAGAGGGGTGGCTGGGTGATGCCCCCGCCGCGGCGGTGGCCTCCCGGCTGGGTGACGTGGTGCTGGCGCCGTTCGCGGCCACCGCCTTCCTCGACCCGGCGGACACCGGGGAGCTGCGGCTCCAGGCCCGCCACGGCTCGCTCACCTCCGCCGAGATGCTGGTTCCCCTGCTCAGCTGGCCGTCGGCCTGAGGTGAGGCGCACTGATGGCAGGATGGGGAGATGGCGGACGACGTGACCCCGGTAGCCCCCGACGAAGTCCTCGGTGCCGAGAGCCCCGGGGCCGGGGCGGGCGGTCCGGGCGACACCCGCGAGTCGGTCAGCGAGCCGGCCAAGGTGCTCCGTATCGGCTCGATGGTCAAGACCCTGCTCGACGAGGTGCGCCAGGCGCCACTGGACGAGAAGAGCCGGACCCGCCTGCGCGAGATCTACGAACAGTCGATCCACGATCTCTCGGAAGGGCTGTCGCCCGATCTGGTGGCCGAGCTCGACCGCATGGCCCTGCCGTTCGATGACGAGGCCCCCAGCGAATCCGAATTGCGCATCGCCCAGGCCCAGCTGGTGGGCTGGCTCGAGGGCTTGTTCCACGGGATCCAGGCCACCCTCATGTCGCAGCAGATGGCGGCGCGCTCCCAACTCGAGGAGATGCGCCAGCGCGGGCTGCCCCAGGCGGGCGAGAGCTCGGGCGCGCGCCCGGGCGCCTATCTCTGAGATGTCTGAGACGATGACCACACCGCGGAGAGGAACCACCGATGACTGACGAAGCCAACGAGGGCGCTGGGGCCGGCGGGGCCGGCGGAACCGGCGCGACCAGCGGAACCGGCGCGACCAGCGGAAACGGCGCGACCGGCGCGGGAGGTCCGCCACCGTTCCCGGCCGGCGGCCCCGAGGCGTCGCCCCCGATGGCGCCTCCACCCCCTCCCGGGCCGCCATCGGCCCCGCCCGAGGGCTACGCGCCCCCGCCGCCGGAGTCCTATCCGTGGCTCGGGCCCGACGGCCCGACGGCCGCTCCCTACGCCAGCTGGGGTCTCCGCCTCGGGGGCTACCTGATCGACGTGGTCATCCTGGGGGTGGTCCAGGCCGTGTTGGACCTGGCGTTGCGGCATTCGCACACCGGGTCCGTGCACTTCACCATGACCAGCAACGGCACGGTCCGCCACCACAACCTCTCCATTCTGGCCCTGGTCCTCGGCGTGGTCATCAGCATCGTCTACGCCACCGTCCTCATTGGCGGCCCGGGGAAGACGATCGGCATGATGGCGGTCAATGTGCGCTGCGTCCGCGACGAGACCCACGGTTCCGTGGGGTACGGGCTGGCGCTGGGGCGGTCGCTGATCGAGACCGTGTTCCGCTTCACGGTCATCGTCTGGATCATCGACATGCTCTTCCCCCTCTGGGACCCGAAGCGCCAGACCCTGCACGACAAGATCGTGAGCACGGTCGTCCTGCGGGCACGCGGCCCGCGGTAAGGTCCTGGGTTCGTGTGCAAATGACACGATTGTAAGTTCATGCCGAAAGGAGGGCCCGTGTCGGAGCGGTCGTTTACGCACCTGCACACCCACACCGAGTTCTCCATGCTCGATGGGGCGGCCCGCATCGGCTCTCTGGTGGGCGCGGCGGCGGCGGACGGGCAACCGGCGCTGGGCATCACCGACCACGGCAACATGTACGGGGTCCTCGATTTCTACAAGGCCTGCCGTGACGAGGGCATCACGCCGATCATCGGCACCGAGGCCTACATGGCGGCGGAGTCGCGCCACGAGCGGCCGGTGCGACGGGGCAGGCTGGACGACACCGGGGGCGACGTCGAAGGGGGGCAGAAGCTCTACTACCACCTGACCCTGCTCTCCGAGACGATCGAGGGCTACCGCAACCTGCTCAAGCTCTCCTCAGCCGCGTATCTGGAGGGCTACTACTACAAGCCCCGGCTCGACTGGGAACTGCTCGAGCGACACCACCAGGGGCTGATCGCCACCACGGGCTGCCTGGGTGGGGTGGTGCTCCAGGCGTTGCTGGCCGGCGACACACAGGAGGCCGAGCGCCGAGCAGCCCGCTTGCAGGACATCTTCGGCCGGGAGAACCTCTTCGTCGAGCTGCAGGACCACGGGATCGCCGACCAGCAACGGACCAACCCCCAGCTGGTGGAGATCGCCCGGCGGCTCGATGCGCCACTGCTGGCCACCAACGACAGCCATTACACCCACCGCGAAGACGCGGTGGCCCACGACGCGCTGCTCTGCGTGCAGACCGGCGCGCTCCTGTCCGACACCAATCGCTTCCACTTCGAGGGAACCGAGCACTACCTGAAGTCGTCGCGCGAGATGCGCCACCTCTTCGCCGAACTTCCCGAAGCGTGTGACAACACCCTGCTCATTGCCGAACGCGCCGACGTGCAGATCGAGTTGGGCCGGCCGAGCCTGCCTGAGTTCCCGGTACCGGCGAAGTTCGTGGGCGAGCGGTACGAGGACCGGGCGCAGGCCTACCTGCGCGACCTCACCATGGCCGGGGCCCGGGAGCGCTACGGGCAGTCCCTCCCCGCCCATGTGGTCGAGCGCTTGGACTATGAGCTCGGCGTCATCGGCAGCATGGGGTTCGCCGCCTATTTCCTGGTGGTGTGGGACCTCATCCGCTTCGCCCGCGACGCGGGCATCCGGGTCGGCCCGGGCCGCGGGTCGGCCGCGGGGTGCTGCGTGGCCTACTGCCTGCGCATCGTGGACCTCGACCCGATCCGCTACGACCTCCTCTTCGAACGCTTCCTCAACCCGGGGCGCAAGCAGATGCCCGACATCGACATGGACTTCGACGAGCGCTACCGGGCCGACGTGATGCGCTACGCCGCCGAGAAGTACGGGAGCGACCGGGTGGCCCAGGTGGTGACGTTCTCGACCATCAAGGCCCGGGCGGCCGTGCGCGACGCGGCGCGCGTCCTCGGCAAGCCCTACATCGTGGGGGACCGCATTGCCAAGGCGATGCCGCCGCTGGTCATGGGCCGCGACACCCCGCTCCACGCGTGCATGACGCTGACCGAGGGGCACGAGGAGGGGTACGCGTCGGCAGCCGACCTGCGGGCCATGAGCGACACCGACCACGACGCCAAGGAGGTCATCGGCGTCGCCCTGGGCCTCGAAGGGCTCCGCCGCCAGGACGGCATCCACGCGGCCGCCGTGGTGATCTCGCGCGATCCGCTCACGGACTACCTCCCGGTCCAACGCAAGCCCGACGCGGGCGGGAGCCCCGAGGACGCGCCCATCGTCACCCAGTACGAGATGCACGGCGTCGAAGAGCTGGGGCTGCTCAAGATGGACTTCTTGGGGTTGCGCAATCTCTCGGTGATCGAACGGACGCTCGACCTGGTGGAGGCGGCCAGCGGGAGTCGGCCCGACATCGACGGGGTGCCGCTCGACGACGAGCCCACCCTCGAGATGCTCCGGCGGGCCGACTCCATCGGGGTCTTCCAGCTCGAGGGCACGGCGATGCGCCAGACCCTGCGCTCCCTGGCGCCGACCAGCTTCGACGACGTGGCCGCCCTGGTGGCTCTCTACCGACCCGGGCCGATGGCGGCCAACATGCACCGGGACTACCCCGAGCTCAAGAACGGTCGCAAGGAGCTGACGTACCTGCACCCCGATCTGGAGCCGATCCTCAAGGACACCTACGGTCTGATGCTCTACCAGGAGTCCGTCATGCGAGTGGCCCAGAAGTTCGCCGGCTACACGCTGGAGGAGGCAGACAACCTGCGCAAGGCCTGCGGCAAGAAGATCCGGGCCATGATCGCCGCCGAGCGCGAGAAGTTCGTGGCCGGCTGTGTCGAGCAGGGCTACGGCGAGGCGCTGGGCACCGACCTGTTCGACATCATCGAGCCGTTCGCCGACTACGCCTTCAACAAATCGCACTCCTACGGATACGGCCTGGTGGCCTACCAGACGGCCTGGCTCAAGGCGCACTACCCGACGGAGTACATGGCGGCGCTCCTGACCTCGGTCAAGGACAACAAGGACAAGACCGCGGTCTACCTGGCCGAGTGCCGCTCGCGGGGCATCGCGGTGGTGCCCCCCGATGTCAACCGCTCCGTGGCCGACTTCGCCCCGGACCGCTCTGGCGATCGCGAGGGCCAGGCCATCCTGTTCGGGCTGGCCGCCGTGCGCAACGTCGGCGAGGGCCTGGTCGAGCGCATCGTGGCCGAGCGGGAGGCCAGCGGTCCCTTCGCCGATTTCTTCGACTTCTGCCAGCGGGTTGACCCGGTGGTGCTGAACAAGCGCACCGTGGAGTCGTTGGCCAAGGGCGGGGCGTTCGACGCCATGGGCCACCCGCGCCAGGGGCTCTGCCTGGTCATGGAGGGCATCGTCGACCGGACCCTGGAGCAGCGCCGCGAGCACGACCTGGGGATCACCACACTCTTCGCCGCACTCGAAGAGGAGCAGGATGATCCGGGCTGGGGTGCGGCCAAGGTCGCCATCCCCGAGGCCGAATTCGACAAGGCGCAGCGGTTGGCCTTCGAGAAGGAGATGCTGGGCCTCTACGTGAGCGACCACCCGCTCATGGGCTTCGAGCAGGCTCTCTCGCGCCATACCGACTGCACGTTGTCGGAGCTGCGGGAGGAGGACCCCACGGGCGAGCGCTCGGCCGTGCGGTCCATCGGGGGGGTGGTGACCGATCTCCGCCGCACCTACACCAAGAAGGGCGACCTGATGGCCCGGTTCGTGCTCGAGGACCTGCAGGCGGCCATGGAAGTGTTCGTCTTCCCCAAGACCATGGCCGACTACGGCGCGCTGATCGAGAACGACGCCGTGCTGGTGGTGCGGGGCCGGCTCGACACGCGGGAGGACGAGCCGAAGATCGTCTGCATGGAGGTCAGCCGCCCCCTCCTCGAGCGGGGGCAGGAGGACCTGCATGTGGCCCTGCCACTCGGGGTGTTGACCGACGCCACCGTCGGTGGGCTGAAGGACGTCCTGAGCCGGCATCCCGGCCCCTCGGCGGTGCTGCTCCACGTGGGGGACAAGGTGCTCCGCCTCCCCACCGAATTCAACGTGGACTGCCGAAACGGCCTGGTGGGGGAGCTCAAGCGGCTCCTGGGGCCGACCGCCGTCCTGAGCTGAAACCTTCTTGAGCAGGGCCGGGACCACCCGGGCCACCCGCGGGCGGGGGCCCGGGCGACCGGGCCGGTTGGGAAAGATCGGCGAGCAACCACTAGAATCACTCCATGCCGATCGTAGTGAGCACCAAGGATTGCACTGCGCTCAGCGACGCTGAGCTGGTGGAGATGGCTGATCTCTGTGCGGAACGCCCCCCGGGTTTCGATATCGGGTTCCTGTCCAAGGAGCGCGAGTCCTGGGTGTTGATCACGCATGCTCGGGAAGGGAACAAGCTGCGGGGCTACTCGTTCTGCACCCTGGAGCGGATCGGAGGCACGCCGTCCCTGCTGGTGGGGTTGGCCCTGGTCGACCGCACCTCGCGGGCCGAGGCGGCCCTCAAGGCGATCATGTCGGACCAGTACCGCCGTGCGCTGCTGGCCTTTCCCGACGAGGACGTGCTCCTCGGGACCCGGTTGCTCTCCCCCGAAGGGTTCCGGGCCTTCTCGGGCCTCCAGGACGTCGTGCCCTTCCCCGAGCACAAGTCCTCGGGTGAGGAGCGGGCCTGGGCGCGCCGGCTGTCGAAGCGCTTCGGCTGCGAGAGCCGCCTCGACGACCGCTCGTTCATCCTCAAGGGGGACGGCTCCGTGTCGGGTGGGCTCGACTTCTACGCCCCCAAGGTCAAGATCCCCGAGGGCGTGGAGCAGCACTTCGGCAGCCTCAACGCCGACAAGGGTGACCGGCTGGTCGCCTTCGGGTGGGCCATGGCCGAGGACCTGGCCGGGGGCAAGCTCGGCCGCTGAGCCTCAGCCTCGGGGGAGCACCGCCGAGCACACCTTGTAGCAGTGCCCGTCGCGCGGCTGGCTGACCGTGACCAGGAGGTACTGCGGTTCGAAGCCGAGCGCGGCGGCCAGGCTCTTCCCGCTCAGGCGTTCGCGCCGGGCGGCGTCGAGGGCCCGGGCGGCCTGGCGGTCTTCGACCGGGAGCCAGACGTCGTCCCGGTCCCACCCGAATCGGACCCACGTGGTGCCGTCCCCTTCCCGGCGGATGAGCTGTGGGCCGCGTGTCGGCTCGATGAGCGCCACCGAGGGCCGAAAGCCACGGAACTCCCAGTACGGGGCCGACGGGCCGGGAAACCCCAGCAGGGGCCCCTCGGGGCTCGCGGCCATGCGACGGAGAAGCTTGCGGACGTGCCGCCCCCGGAGTGTCCCGACGTGGCGGGGGAGATCGGCGGCGGTGGTGGCCTCGGGTTGGGCCAGGTCATCGCGCTCGGGATCGTCGGCCAGTGTGATCTCCACCACGTCGAAGACCGTGATGTCCGGTTCGTGATTCTCGGGCCAGGGGACCCGCACCCGCATGACGGTGCTGGTGGCCAGGTCGACCACGGTCGTGTCCTCGACCGTCGAGGCCAGCACCAACAGGTGCAGGGTGGATCCACCCGAGGTGGGGATCTTCTCACGGCGGCGGGCTGACCGGCGCAGGAGCTTCCGGGGGTCCTCCGGCTCCGCCCGGGCCGGGCCGGCCTCGGTGGCGTAGCGATCGCCGCGGGCGGGGCTGTCGGGAGCGGGGTAGCCGTCCTCCGGGCTCTCAGCGTCAGGGTAGTCAGCGACGCGGTAGTCAGGCTCGGGGGCCTGGTCCTGGGCGGCGGCGTGAGCGGCGTGGGCGGCGAGATCGGCGTGGACCTCCTCACTTTCCCGGGGGGCATGACTGGCGTGCCTGGCGTGCATGGGAGGCCGCGCCGCCCCGGCCGCAGACCGGTCTCCGCTGGCGCGCTCGGTCGTGTCGCCGGCTGGGCGCTCGGTCGTGTCGTCGCTCATCGTCGCAGGGCCTCGAGCTGGGCGGCCAAGGTGACGACATCGCTCGCCGGCCGGTCGCAGGTGGCGCCGCGACACACATAGGCAAAGCCGTCGGCGCGATCGGTAAAGAGCGGCGAGGTGCCTCCCTCACCCCAAGCCACGACGGCCGACGGGAGCCAGTGCCGGTGCACCTCGCGCCTCAGGTCCGGCCGGTCCCCGATGATGACGATCTCCTGGCGCTCGGTGAGCATGGGCAGCGCGGCGACCAGGTCGGCCAGCGCGCCCGGGTGGTTGGTGAGCAGAGGTCGGACCAGTGTGACCGTGCGGTCCACCGACCGCTCGGGTCGGGGGTCGTCGGTCAACGCCGCCAGCCGGAGCAGGGCCATCGTGGCGATGGAATTGGTAGCCGGCAGCGCTCCGTCGACGAACTCCTTGGGCCGGACCACCAGCGCCTCGGCGTCGTCACCGGTGGTGAAGAACCCTCCCTGCTCCTCGTCCCAGAATCGGCTGAGCAACGCTTCAGACACCTCCTCTGCGCGGGCTCGCCACCGGTGCGCACCCGTGAGTTCGGAGAGTCGGACGCAGGCCTCTATCAACCAGGCGTGGTCGGCGGCCACGGCCAGATGGCGGGCGCGGCCACCCTGCCAACTCCGCATGAGGCGACCGTCCCGGTACATCTCCCTCATCAGGAAGTCGCCGATCTCGACGGCGCGGCGACCGTAGTGCTCCGAACCGGTCACCGCCGCCACCTCGGCCAGGGTGGCCACCGCCATGGCGTTCCATTCGGTGAGGACCTTCTCGTCGCGGGCGGGCTGGACCCTGGCTCGACGCAGTTCGGCCAGGAGGGCTCGGCCCTCCTCGACGTCGGCGGGACGGTGCAGGGGCGCGCCCACGGGTCGGCACGGGATGGAGCGACCCTCCCAGTTGCCGTCGTCGGTGATCCCGTACCACTCGGCGGTCGGTTCGACGAGGTGCGGGGGGAGGGACCGGCGAAGTTCATCGAGGGTGAAGGTGGCGTGACTGCCCTCCACGCCGCCGGCGTCAGCATCGAAGGAGGAGTAGAGCGCACCCTCGGGCGTGGACAGGTCGCGCAGGACGAAGTCCAGGGTCTCGGTGACGACGCCCAGGTAGTCGGCCTTCCCGGTCTCCTGCCACGCATGCAGATAGGCCCGGGCCAACAGGGCCTGGTCGGTCAGCATCTTCTCGAAGTGGGGAACCAGCCACCGGGCGTCGGTCGAGTAGCGGCAGAAGCCCCCCACCAGGTGGTCGTAGATGCCCCCGGCCGCCATGGCGTCGAGTGTGGTCAGGGCCATCTGTCGGGACCGCTCCGAGCCCGCCCGCCGGGCATGGCGCAGGCAGAGCTCAATGAGGGTCGGGCGGGGGAATTTCGGGGCGGGACCGAACCCGCCCCAGGTGGGGTCGAACCCGGGAGCCAGACCGGTGACGACCTGCTCGATCACCTTGTCGGTCCCGAGACCGGCGCCGGCCCCCGGCGGCGGCCCGTCCCCTCCGGCACCGTCGCTCATCGCGCCGGGCAGGTCCACCTCACGGCGGACGGCGTCCACCAGGGCGTCGGCCTGGGCCAGCACCTGCTCACGCTCGCTCTCCCAGGCCGACCCCAGAGCAGCCACGACGTGGCGAAACGAGGGCATGCCGTGTCGTTCGACCGGCGGGAAGTAGGTGCCGGCGTAGAAGGGCCGGCCGTCGGGGGTGCAGAACACGGACATCGGCCACCCGCCCGAGCCGGTGAGTGCCTGGGTGGCGGCCATGTAGAGCGAATCGAGGTCGGGGCGCTCCTCCCGATCGACCTTCACCGAAATGAACCAGCGAGACAGGTCCTTGGCGGTGTCGTCATCCTCGAAGCTCTCGTGGGCCATGACGTGGCACCAGTGGCACGATGCGTAGCCGATGGAGAGGAAGATGGGCTTGTCCTCGTCCCGGGCGAGCCGGAGTGCCTCCTCGCCCCAGGGGTACCACTCGACCGGATTGTCAGCGTGCTGACGGAGGTAGGGACTGGTTTCATCCGACAATCGGTTCACGGCCCTGATGCTACGGCTCACGAGAGGGGAGGCCGCGTGCAAGGCTCCACCTGTGGAACTTGAACTCACCGGAAAGACCGCACTGATCACCGGGGCCAGCAGGGGCATCGGGCTGTCCGTCGCCCGTCGGTACCTCGAGGCGGGCGCCAACGTGATGCTCTCGTCGCGGAAGCCCGGGGACCTGGCCGAGGCGGCCGCCTCCCTCGAGACCGACGGCCCCCCCACGCGGGTGGCCTGGAAGGCGGCCCACGTCGGCGACGGCGCCCAGGCCCAGGCCTGCGTGGCCGAGACGATCGAGCGTTTCGGTGCCCTCGACATTCTGGTCAACAACGCCGGCACCAATCCCTACTTCGGTCCCATGATCGACATCGATCTGCCCCGGGCGCAGAAGACGTTCGAAGTGAACCAACTGGCCGTGCTGATGTGGTCGTCCTACGCGGTGAAGGCCGGACTTCGGGGTTCGATCATCAACGTGGCCTCGATCGGTGGCCTGTCGGTCGAGCCCGGCATCGGCTGGTACAACGTGACCAAGGCGGCCGTGCTGCACATCACGCGCCAGCTCGCGTACGAGCTGGCCCCCGACATCCGGGTCAACGCCCTGGCGCCCGGACTGATCAAGACCAAACTGTCCCGTGCCCTGTGGGAGGGATCGGGCGAGGACGCCATCGCCGCGCACATCCCTTTGCACCGTCTGGGGCTGCCCGACGACGTCGCCACGGCGGCGCTGTTCTTGGGCTCCGAAGCCTCGTCGTGGATCACCGGACAGACGCTCGTCGTCGACGGCGGCAGCACCAGCAAGCCCACGGGGGGTGTCGGCTGAGCGGGGATGTCACACAATCGTGGGGTGGTTCGTCCAAGTACTGACGAAAGGTGGTGGCCCATGGCCCACGTCCCATTGGAGCACGAGGTGAAAGGTGTGATCCCCCGACTGGCCCGGCTCTACACCACACGCAGGTTCGGCCAGATGGTCGAGCCGGCCGCCGCGGCCTCGCACCACGCCGGTGTGCTGGTGGCGATGGGCGCGCTGGAGACGGCGGCACAGCGAGGTTGGAACAAGCTCGACCCCACGCTGCGCTGGCTGGCCATCCAGGAGGCGTCGACCCAGATCGGGTGCTCGTGGTGTGTGGACTACGGCTACTACGAGGGCATGCACAAGGGGGTCGATCCCGAAAAGGTGCGGGCGTCGACGCACTGGCGGGAGAGCCAGTGCTTCGACGAGCGCGAGCGGGTGGTCCTCGAATACGCCGCGACGGCCACCCACACGCCGGCGGAGGTCCCCGGCGAGTTGGCCGAGCGACTCCACCGCCACTTCAGCGACGCCGAGATCGTCGAACTGGCGGCGTGGGTGGCGCTCGAGAACTTCCGCTCCCGCTTCAACGCCGGACTCGGGTTACGCAGCCAGGGCTTCGCAGCGCAGTGTGAGCTCCCCCCGCTCGGGAAGGATCATGGCGCAACGTCCGACGCCTGAAGAGGACGCCGCCACCTTCGAAGAGTGGCGATCGCTCCTCTTCGGGATCGCCTACCGGATGCTGGGGAGTGCGGCCGACGCCGAGGACGTCGTGCAGGACGCCTGCATCCGCTGGATGGGCCGGAAGGAACCGGCGGTCGCCTCCCCTCGTGCCTACCTGGTCACCATCGTGACGCGGCTCGGCATGGATCACCTCACCTCAGCCCGAGCGCAGCGCGTCTCCTACACGGGGCCGTGGCTGCCCGAGCCGGTGGTGATGGACGACTCGTCGGGAGTCGAGCAGGCCGACTCGTTGTCGCTGGCCTTCCTGGTCCTGCTCGAGGAGCTCACGCCGCCCGAACGGGCCGCCTACCTTCTGCACGACATCTTCGGCTACCGCTTCGAGGAGGTGGCGGAGTCCATGGGCCGCACGCCGGCCGGCTGCCGCCAGCTGGCGGCCCGGGCCCGGCGGCGCATCGAGGATCGGCGCCAGCGCTTCGACGCCGATCTGCGCCACGGTCGCGAGCTGACCCGCCGGTTCGTCGCGTTCTGCGCGACCGGCGACCTCGACGGGCTTCTGGCCATGTTGGCCGACGACGTGGTGGTCTGGACCGACGGGGGCGGCAAGGTCCGTGCCGCCATGCGACCGGTGATCGGGCCGCACCGGGGCTCTCGCTTCCTGCTCAACGTGGCCAAGAAGCTCGAGGGCGTGCCCCAGGAGACCACGTTGAACGGGCAGCCGGCCATGGTGGTCATTCTTGAGGACCGGGTGGTGGCCGCCCTTGTGCTCGATATCCGCGAAACGAGGATCGTCGGCGTCAGGGTGGTGAGCAACCCGGAGAAACTCGGTCACCTCACCCGACAATTCGTGCCGCGGTGAGGTGCACCCGTCCCGGTCCGGTGCCGGTATCGCCCGATCTGTCACGCCCCCGACCTACGGTGGCGGCATGGGGAGAGCGTGAGCACGCCCAAGAGCGAGCTGGGGCGGCTGGCCCACGCGGCCGAGACCCACGGATGGAGCCTCACTGTCCTCGACGACGCGGTGATGGCCACCCGCGAGTCGGGCCGTGTCGGTGAGCCCTGGGTGGTCATGGCCGTCCGCAGCGGGCGCGGGGTGCGCGTGTCGTTCTTCCGTCCCGGCGACGCTCTCGATGCCGAGGGCGACCAGCTGGACGAGCTCTCGGGGAATCCCCGGGAAGTGGGGCGCCAGCTCCGGAACATGCTCGAGGACCTGGCCGAGGGGCTGGCGGCGTAGCTCCGTTCAGGAAAGGTCGCTCCGGCGGACCTTGCCCGACGCGGCCCGCGGCAGCTCGCGCACATAGACGAACTCCTTGGGGGCGGCCCAGGGCGAGAGGGTCGTCGTGACCAACTCGGTGAGCTCCTCCGGGGCCGGGCGCGCCGCGCCGGGCACCACCCAGGCCACCACCCGCTCACCCCACTCGGGATCGGGCCGTTTCCAGACGGCCACCTCGGCCACGTCGTGGTGCGCCCCCAGGACCCGCTCGACGGCGTCGGGCCACACGTTCTCGCCTCCGCTCACGATGACCTCGGCCAGCCGTCCCCGTACCCCCAGCGTCCCCTGCTCGGTCAGGTACCCGGCGTCGCCGGTGGCGAACCACGTGCGCGTGCCATCCGGCCCCACCACCCGACCATCGCCGCCGGCCCGGTAGCAGCGCATGAGCATGGGCGCGCGCAGCAGTATCTCGCCGTCGTTCTCCCCGCCGTCGACGCCCCCGCTGTCGAAGTGGTCGAGCGCGACCTCCACGTCGTCGAGAGGGGCACCGTCATAGACGACCCCTGAGCCCGTCTCGGTCATGCCGTAGGTGACGACGACGTTGGGTGCGAGATCCTCGGGCGGCCTGCTCCCACCGAGCAGGATGCAGTCGAAGGGTGCCGGGTCGATGCGGCGGAGCCCGGTGGCCACCAGCGAGACGTGGGTGGCGCCGCCGGACTTGCCGAGCTGCTCGACCACTTCGGCGTCGAAGCCCGGCAGCACCGTCAGTGGCGTGCCGGTCAGGAGCGCCCGGGTGACCACCGAGAGGCCGCCGACATGGGCCAGCGGGAGGCAGGCGAGCCAGGCATGGCGGTCGGGGTCGATGCCCAGACGCCCCGAGGTGGCGCGGGCCGATGCCGCGAGCGCGTCGTGGGTGAGGACGACCCCCCTGGGCTGGCCCGAGGTGCCGCTGGTGGCCACCACCAGCGCATCGCCCTCCTCGACCGGGAGCCCGTCGTCGAAGCGGTGGAACGCGCCGTCGGAGCCCACGACACGCGAGGGGCGCAACGCCGCCAGTAGGGCGAGACGGGCCGGAGACGGGAGCCGCGGGTCGAGCGGTGCGGCGGCGTCGCCGGTGTCCCAGACGGCGCGCAGGGTATCGACGAAGCCCGTTCCCCCTGGTAGGTCGAGCGCGACGAGTTCAGGCACTGGCGGTAGCGTAGGTCGCTGTGCACACCGTGGTCACCGGAAGTCCCCATGATCCTCTCGACGATCTCCGGCCGCTGCCGGCACCAGAGTGGGAGCAACGGGGTGTCTTCACCGACATCCGCTACGAGGTGGCCGAAGGCATCGCCAAGCTGACCATCAGCCGTCCCGAGCGCCGGAACGCCTTCCGTCCCCAGACCTTGTTCGAACTGACTGATGCCTTCACCATGGCCCGGGACGATCCCGAGGTCGGGGTCATCATCTTGTGCGGCGAGGGGCCCGACGCCTTCTGCTCGGGCGGCGACCAGAAGATCCGAGGTGACGACGGCTACATCGGCGACGACCCGGTGGGCGAGGCGGGCATCGGGCGCCTCAACGTCCTCGACCTGCAGATCCTCATGCGCCGCATCCCCAAGCCGATCATCGCCATGATCGCCGGCTATGCCATCGGTGGTGGGCACATCCTCCACCTGGTCTGTGACCTGTCCATCGCGGCGGACAACGCCCGCTTCGGTCAGACTGGACCCAGGGTGGGGAGCTTCGACGGCGGCTACGGCTCGTCGTTGCTGGCCCGCACCATAGGGCTCAAGCGGGCCAAGGAGGTCTGGTTCCTGTGCCGTCAGTATGACGCCGCCCAGGCTCTCGACTGGGGGCTGGTGAACACGGTGGTCCCGCTGCACGACCTCGAGGCGGAAACGGTGGCGTGGTGCCGCCAGATCCTGAGTCTCTCGCCGATCGCCCTCCGCATGATCAAGGCGGGGATGAACGCCGCCGACGACGGTCTGGCCGGTGTCCAACAACTGGCCGGCGACGCCACCATGCTCTTCTACATGTCGGAGGAGGGGCAAGAGGGTCGCAACGCGTTCGTCGAGCACCGCGCCCCCGACTTCTCCCGTTTTCCCAAGCGGCCGTGAGCACGCCGTGGCGCCTGTGGGTGGCTGGCGCGCGCCCCGCACGTTTCCGGCCGCCGTGGTCCCGGTCGCCGTCGGCACCGCGGTGGGCATCAGCTCGAGCGGGCACCTGACCGTCGCCGCACGCGGCGGACGAGCCAGTCTCACCGGTGTCCTGGTCCATCATCTGAACTGGACCATCGCGTTGTGCGCCCTGATCGTCTCCCTGTTCATCCAGATCGGGACGAACTACGTCAACGACTACGCGGACGGCGTCCGCGGCACGGACGAGGCCAGGGTCGGACCCGTCCGTCTGGTGGCCGGGGGTTTGGCCAGCGTGCGGGCCGTCAAGACCGCCGCTCTGGTCGCGTTCGGGATCGCCGGCCTGGCCGGCCTGTACCTCGCCTCCGTCGTCAGCTGGTGGCTGATTCCCGTTGGCCTGGTCTGTGGCCTCGCCGGATGGGCCTACACGGGAGGTCCGCGCCCCTACGGCTACCTGGGATTGGGTGAGGTGTTCGTCTTCGTCTTCTTCGGGCTGGTGGCCACAGCCGGTTCGGCCTATGTCCAGCACGCTCCTTTCACCGTGACGGTCGGAACGATCGTCTACAGCTACCACTTCGACTGGGTCTATCCGCTGTGGGCCGGTGTCCCGGTGGGCTTGTTGGCCGTCGCCCTGCTCGAAGCCAACAACTTGCGTGACATCGCCACCGACACCGAGGCGGGCAAGCGGACGCTGGCGGTCCGGCTCGGTCGGCGCAACGCCGGCGTGCTCTATCTCGTTCTGCTGATACTGGCCGCCTTGTCCATCGGTGTCCTGCACCGCTGGAACGCCTGGTCGCTCCTGGGACTGGTGGCGCTGCCCCTGGCGCTGTATCCGGTTCGGATCGTCCTCAGCGATCGCTCCGGCCGGCGACTGCTGCCCCTGCTGGGGGCGACGGCGCGCCTGCAGATCGCCGTCGGGGTCCTCCTCACGGTGGGGATTGTGCTGGGGTCGACGTAGTGGACAACCAGTGACGCACGTGCCGCGCCACCAGCGCGGGTTGTTGGAGATGCACGGCATGGCCTCCTCCGGGGATGAGGGAGGCCACCGCCCGGGGGGCGGTGTGGGCCAGCCGTTCGGCCCGGGCGGCGAAGCGGGAGTCGTCGGAGCCGGCCAGGGCCAGGACGGGGGTGGCCAGGGAGGTGAGGCTCTGCCACAGGGGCTCCTGGGTGCCCGCACCGGCCAGCCGGAGGCTCGAGGCCAGACCGGCGGCACTGTTCCTCCTGCGCTCGTCGAGTCCGGCCTCGGGGCCCAGGTGGGCGAAGAGCGGACCGCTGACCCAGCGGGCCAGGAAGCCATCCACATCACCCGACGCCTCCAGAGCGTCGGCGGCGGCCTCGTCGGCGTCACGGCGTTTCCGGCGGGCCGCGGGCTGCTCGATACCGGCCGTGGCCCCGATGACGATCATCCGGTGCAGGGCGCAGTCGGTCCGGGTGGCCACATGGAGGGCGACCCGGGCGCCCAGCGAGTAGGCGAGCAGGTCACTGGGCCCTGGGCCGAGCGTCGAGGCGATCGCTTCGGCCACCAGCGCGGCCGAGCCGGGAAGATCGGCGCGCACCGCGTCCGACCCTGCGTGTCCGGGCAGATCGATGCCGATCAGGGTGAAATCCCGTGCCAGCAGGTCACCGAAGTTGCCCCACAGGCGCGCCGTCTGGGTGAAACCGTGCAGCAGGACGAGGGGTGGTCCGGAACCTCGCGCTTCGACATGGAGCGGCACGTCCGATGAGCGTACAGGCCACGTTTGCCGCCACCTTGGTGGACGAATGGGTACGCGCCGGCGTCTCGGACGCCGTGGTCTGCCCGGGATCGCGATCGACTCCGCTGGCCCTGGCCCTGGCCGATCGCCCCGAGGTGCGTCTGCACGTGAAGCTCGACGAGCGGAGCGCCGCCTTCTACGCCATCGGCCTGTCGTTGGCCACGACGAGCCCGACCGTCATCTGTACGACCAGCGGCACGGCCGCGGCGGAGCTCCACCCGGCAGTGGTCGAGGCCCACCAGGCCCGAGTGCCCCTCATCGTGTGCACGGCCGACCGTCCGCCCGAGCTCCATGACGTGGGTGCTTCGCAGACCATCGACCAGATCGGCCTCTTCACCACGTCCACCCGGTGGACGTGTGCGCCCGGAGTGCCCGAGGCCGGCCAGGAGTCCTCTTGGCGACCGCTGGCCGGGCGCGCCTTCGCCGAGGCAACGGCAGGTCCGCGGGGCCCGGGGCCCGTCCATCTCAATTTGGCCTTCAGGGATCCGCTGATCGGTGCACCCCGTGTGCTGCCGGCCCGAGCGGCCCCCACCCTGGTCCGCGCCCAGCCTCCAGTCGGCTCGCTCTCCACCTCATCCGCCGGGCGTGGCGTCATCATCGCCGGGGGCGGAGCGACGCGGCACCCTGCCCGCCTGGTCGACGCGGGCCGGCGCCTCGGTTGGCCCGTCCTGGCCGATCCCCGCTCCGGTTGCCGGAGGGAGGGGACGATCGCCGCGGCCGATGCCATCGTGCGGACCGAGCCGCCCGGAGCCGGGATCGTGGTGCTCCTCGGCGCGCCCTGGCTCTCCAAGCCTGTGGCTGAGTACGTGGGGCGCTCGGCGGAACAGGGGGCCCAGGTGGTGGCCGTCGACCCGTGGGGGCAGTGGGTCGATCCCTCTCACGTGGTGACCGAATTCCACCGGGTCGATGGAGACGCCTGGCTCGAGGCGGTGGGGCGCGGCGCCACCGTCGGCGATCCGGAGTGGCTCCCGCGGTGGCTGGCGATGGAGGCCGCCGCCCAGGCCGCCATTGACGGCGCGCTCGGTCCCGAGCTGACCGAGCCGCTGGTGGCCCGCGTCCTCTGCCGCCATGCCGCCGGCGTCGGGGCGAGCATCATGGCGTCGGCCTCGATGCCCGTGCGTGACCTGGAGTGGTTCGCGCCCGCTCTGCCTTCGCCGCCCCCGGTCTTGTTCAATCACGGAGCCAACGGGATCGATGGCGTGGTCTCGACCGCGCTCGGACTCGCGGCGGCGGGGCGAGCCACGTTCGCACTGTTGGGGGATCTTGCGTTCCTGCACGACGTGTCCGGTTTGGTGAACCTGCCCGACCTCCCGTGCACCTTCGTGGTCCTGGACAACGGGGGAGGCGGCATCTTCTCGTTCCTCCCCCAGGCGTCGGGAGTGGAACACGGGCGGTTCGAGCTGCTCTTCGGCACGCCGCCGACCTCGGACGTGGGCGACGTGGCACGCGGCTTCGGGCTGACGGTGCACGAAGCGACCACGGGAGAAGAGCTCGAGGTGGCGCTCGGTGCAGATGCCCCGTGCTTGGTCAGGGTGAAAGTGCCCGGACGGCATCGCAATGTCGCCGTGCACGATGCCGTCAACCAGGCGGTCCGGCTCGCGTTGGCGTGAAGGCCGGGGACGGTGTCGGCGAAATGACCCGCCCGGTGGGACGACGCCCGCCGCACCGGACGGGTCAGCGATAGCGCTCGGCCCCGACCCAGGTCCCGTGGCTGCGGAACGGCAACTCCGCCGGTAGGTGGACGACGGCCTGAGGGGCCCGCCCCGGTCCGAACGACGACGCATCGAGCACGTAGAGATCGCTGGCCCCACGGGTGGCGTCGTGGACCATGGTCAGCAGCCACCCTTCGTCGTCGCCTTCTCCGTCGGCCGCCCGGACGAACAACGGCTCGCTCGCCACTCGATACTCCCCGGGGCGCCACTCGCGCACCTCGTCCTTCACCACGTCGATCTGCAGGAGGCCCAGCTGGTCGACCTCCGCTGCGCCCGACCCCGAACCGGTACCGACCGCCAGCTCAACGCCATAGCCGTAGCGGAACGCCCGGCCCTCGCACAGCGGGTCCGACCGGAGGTACTCCACGAACCGATCGTCCACCTGGGCCCGCTCGCAGGTCGGCCCATGTATGTGCCAGCGCTCCAGAACACCCAGGCCGCCCCCGATCAGGCTGGCTCCGATGCCCTCCGGTCCGACCACCGACGACTCGAGGTCGATGGGCTGACCGCGCTCGGGCACCTCGTAGCGGACCACGTAGAGCGTGATGGCCCCGGCCTGATCGCCGGCATCGCCCCCGCCCCCGGCCCCGCCGCCTTCGTCGTGCGCGTGCAGCACGTGGGTGACCAGGCAGGGGTCCTGGCGTATCCAGCGCATGTCGTTCCCGTCACCCGAGCGATCGACCACGCCGATCCAACCCTCCGCCCCCGGTGTCCACCGATACGGGACCGCCGCCCCGGCTTCGGAAAGGTCCTCGCCGAACTCGGTGGGGGACTCGATGAAGACGACATGATCGGCGGTGACCCCGATGTCGTGCTGCCAGGTGGACCGCTCCAGGCCGATCCCTTGATAGTGCGACAGCGCCCCCGCGGTGTCCCACTCGCCGATGCGCAGGACCGGTGACGAGGTCTCCGTCGCGGGCTCGACGCCGTAGAGCACCCGGCGCCCCGTGGCCGAGTCGCGGTGAACGTGGGAGGCGATGGGCTGGGTCAGGGCACCGTCGAATGCCTCGGGCTGGAGCGTTCGCGGGAATTGCTGCGGCAGGCCGATCTCGGCCAGAGCCAGGAGCGACCCGGCGTGCCAGAAGACGTTGGCATCGGCTTCCGAGGCGCCGGTCAGGTACGACACCGCGGTCCCGTCCCTGAGCTCGATCGCGTGCAGCGCACCAGCCCCCGCCCCCGGCCCCACCCGGATCAGCGTCCCCTGCAGGTCGGGCGGCAGGACACCGTCGATCGGCAACGGTGGGTTCATGAGGTCTTGAGGTTACCGGCCGTATGGCAAGGTTTGAGCATGCCCACGCTCTCGGAGGACCTCGCCTTTCGCGGCCTGATCCAGCAGGTGACGGACCCCGCCCTCCTGCCCCGGCTCGACGCCGGGGGCCTCACCGTCTACGCCGGCTTCGACCCGACCGCGGACAGCTTGCACGTGGGCAGCATGCTCCAGCTCTGCACCCTGCGCCGCTTCCAGCTGGCCGGGCATCGACCCATCTCACTGGCGGGAGGCGCCACCGGGATGATCGGTGACCCCGGTGGGAAGCAGGACGAGCGCGCCATGCTCACCCCGGAGGTCCTCGCCGGCTACCTCGCCGGGATACGTCCCCAGCTCGGCCAATTCCTCGATCTCTCGCAGGCCCTCCTTCTCGACAACAGCGCGTGGTTGGGCCCGCTCAGCACCCTCGACTTCCTGCGCGAGGTGGGCAAGCACTTCACGGTCAATCAGATGGTGGCCAAGGAGTCGGTCCGGGCCCGCTTCGAGCGCCCCGACCAGGGCATCTCCTTCACCGAGTTCAGTTACATGTTGCTGCAGGCCTACGACTTCCTCCGGCTCCACCTCGATCATGGCTGCAGTCTGCAGATCGGGGGGAGCGACCAGTGGGGCAATATCACCATGGGGGTCGACTACATCCGCAAGAAATGTGGGGACGAGGTGTGGGGACTGACGACACCGCTCGTCGTCAAGGCGGACGGGACCAAATACGGCAAGACCGAGACCGGCACCGTATGGCTCGACCCGAAGCGCACCAGCCCTTTCACCATGTACCAGTTCTTCCTCAACACCGATGACGTCGTGGTCGGCGCCTACCTTCGCTTCTTCACCTTTCTCTCTCATGAGGAGATCGAGGCGCTCGACGCCCAGACAGCCGAGAAACCAGAGCGCCGGGCGGCCCAACGGGCCCTGGCCAGCTCGGTGGTGGGGCTGGTGCACGGGGCAGAGGAGGTGGCCAAGGCCGCAGGAGCGTCGGCCGCACTCTTCAGCGAGGAGATCGCCACGTTGACCGAGGAGATGATGCTGGCCATCACCGACGATGCGCCGACTTCCGAGGTTCCCCGGTCCGATATCAGCGAGGGGCTGCCTCTGGTGGACGCATTCGTGGCCTCCGGGTTGGCCCGGTCCCGAAGTGAGGCCCGCCGCACCATCGAAGGTGGCGGCGCCTATGTCAACAACCGACGCCGTTCCGAATCAGCGGCGCCGCTCCAGGTGAGCGACCTTCTCCATGACCGCTACATCGTCCTGCGCAAGGGCCAGCGCGAGGTACATGTCCTTCGCATCGCGTGAGCATGAGGAGACCGCTCACGGTTGCCGTGCTCTTGCTGCTGGCCTCGGTCGGACTGGCGTCGTGTGCCGGCGAGGATCAAACGGGCTCACCGTCGCACCGCATGTCGATATGGGTGGGTGGCACCGGGCTGGGTGGCGACATCGGCACCCTGAACGCAGACAACCACCGCATCACCCTCGATGTCCCCAACGGCACCGGGGCCGTCCACGCCGCCTGCGGAACACTGGAAGTCGATGCGCAGATGGCCAACGGGGAGCTCCCCTCTCCTGACCCGACGGTCACCGAGTGGCTCTCCGAGGCGTACGGACTGGAGGGCACGGCCGGGATCGAGTGCTACAAGGCAGGGGCCACCAATCCCACACTGTTGGCCCAAGCCCTCGCGCACGCGGCCAAGGCCAGTGCGCTCTACAGGCGGGCGTTGATCCGGATCCAGTCCATCGACGGCATCCCGGTCGCCACCACCACGACCACGGACAATTCTACGGGGGGCATCTTCGGATGAGCGACACGAGCAACACGAGCGAACAACCCGACACGAGCAAACAGCCCGACACGAGCGATCGGGCCGAGCAACACGACGAGTTCGACCGGCAGCGTCGACGGGTGCTCTGGGCCCTGCCCACCGGGCTCTATCTGATCGGCAGCCGATCCGGGGACACGGTGAACCTGATGACAGCGAGCCTGGTGGTCCAGGTATGCATCGAGCCCAAGCTGGTGGCCGCGGCCATCGAGACCGAATCGCTCACCGCCGATCTCGTCACCCGCTCAGGGGTCTTCGCCCTGTCGCTGCTGGCGCGCCAGAGCCGGGATGTGGTCCGCCGGTTCGTCAAGCCGGTCTCCGAGGTCGAGCGGGACGGCGACGGCAACCTGGTCGCCATGTCCGGTCAGCCGGTTCGCCAGGCGGGCCCGTCCCGACTCCCCGTCCTCGGGGCGGCGCCGGGTCACATCCTGGCCGCGGTGACCTCCCGGCAGGAGCTGGGCAGCCACGTGCTGTTCATCGGCGAGGTGAGCGGGGTGGGCGGGGAACCCGGTGATGTTCTCCGGATGGAGGACACCCGGATGCACTACGGCGGTTGAGACCGACCGCGGTGGGGGGTCAGGCCGACCCGCTCGCCTCCGCCGGGTCCGGCGGCTGTGTCGGCCCGGCCTTCGCGTCCTTGGGGCGCAGGTCGATGCGCAGGGTGAGTATGCCGTCGATCAATTCGGCTTCGGCGTCCCCGATCATGGCGTAGTCGGTGAAGTCGCGCTGGGCCTGCTCGCGGTAGCGCTGGCGTTCGGGGCCCTCGATGGGCGGCATGCCCCGTGTTCGCACGGCCTCGGCCCGCTCCCGGAACCGCGCCACCATCTCCTGGGGATCGAACATCTCGAACAGCGTAGAGGCTCGCTTGGGAGAATGGACTGGTCCCCAGGTCGAGGAAGGCGATGCCATGGCCCGAGAGCCCGCTACTGCAACGGCGATAGCGGATCAGGTGAGGGCCGCGCTGAGCTCGGCCGATCTCGCGGAGTGGAAGTCCCTGCTGAGCCCCGACGTGCGTTGGGGGCCGCCGGACGATCAGGTGTCCGGCTGCCACAACCGCGACGAGGTCATGCGCTGGTACCGGAGGGGGAGGGAGGCCGGAGTGCGGGCCACGGTGACCGAATTGCTGGTCGAAGGCGACAAGATCCTGGTGGGGCTGAACGTGCTGAGCCCCGACGGGGAGGCCGAACGGTGGCAGATCCTGACGGTGGGGCCGTCGGGAGTCAGCGACATCCGGGGGTTCGACGCCCGCCCAGAAGCCCTCGAGCGCCTCCATTGAGCGGATTGATCGGCCGAACGGCCGCACAGACCCCACCGGGCCAGCCACTACACTGGATCGGCGGTCACGATCGGTTGGTGGGATCTCGCCAGGGGGGCGGGACCAGTGGAGTACCGCTCAGGTTTGACAAGGAGTTCTTGTGAAAAAGGGACGCCATCGGCGCTTTGAAGAGGCTCGTAGCTTGAAGCGATCAGCGACGGAGTCCACGGCGCGCTGCGCGGAATGCGGGGCCGAGCCCGATGACGTCCACGCCAGCTGGTGCCTGGCCGAGGAGGACAAGTACGACCGCATTCTCGGCTCCACACCGACGCCCTCCTATGCCGAGGACGACCCGCTCAACGACTAGGCGATCGGCCCGACGACCGGCGCGTCCGCACCGCCGGATGGGGAAGGGCCACCCGTTCGGCCCGCAGGCGGTCCCGCTGCCGCAGGTAGGCCAGGAGGCGCGCGAACACGGTGGCGCCGACCATTTCGGTGAGTTCCGCCTCCATCTCGCGGTAGACGGGCTTGGTGCCCACGAACGCCTCGGGTGAATCGGTGCACCACCAATGGAATTCGTTGCCGCCGGCCCCCCAGTGCTTGCGGTCCCACTGGCGGATGGTCGAGACCACGTGGCCATCGTCTTCCACCGTGTCCTCACGCCGCAGGGGGAGCTGCCAGCAGACGTCAGGCTTGAAGGTGAGCGGGTTCACCCCTCTGTTCACGGCCGCCACGTGCAGGGCACACCCCGCACCGGCGGCAAAACCCGGACGGTTGAGGAAGATGCAGGCGTCCTCGACCAGCTTGGTGGTCCGCTCACCGTCCTCGTTCCTCTGGGTGACCTTCTTCTTGGTGCCGTGGAATTGCCATTCCTCGGGCTTCAGCGTCAGGGCGATCTCCTCGACCCGGCGGGCATCCTTCTTGTCGACGAAATGGGCCCCGTAGCTGCAGCAACCCTGTTCCAGTTCGGGCGCCGGCCCCGTGTACACCCCCTGGCATCCCTGCCCGAAGATACATTTCCAGTTGCTGGTCAAGAAGGTGACGTCGAAGACCCAGGTGCGTTCCTCCTTCTCGTCCTCGAAGCTGACCCATTCACGGGTATCGGCGGGGGGTCGCACCACGAGGGGGACGATACAAGGTCCGCTGCCGGTACCTGGCATTCCCCGCCCCGGCACCCGGCGCGTCCGCGGCGCATCGATGCGTCGTAGACTCGTGGTCATGGCCACTACTGCCGAGGAACTGAACACCCAGGAACTGAACACCGTCGTCGCGCTGACGCCCGAGGCGCACCGGATCGTGCGCGAGGCACTCGACCAGGAACCGGAGCCAGCCAGCCTGGCCCTCTGGCTCGAGGTGCGCGGGGTGCAGGAGGGGAACTTTGTCTACGACCTCTACTTCCAGGCCGCATCCGACGCCGCGGCGGAGGACACGGTGCACGCCGACGGCGACATCCAGGTCGTGGTCCCGGCGGGCAGCGTCGACCGGCTGCGGGGCGCTCGTCTCGAATGGTCCGAGGACGGCAGCGGCGGACTCGTGCTGGTCAATCCCAACACGCCCACCGTCGAGGAACGCTCACCCGGGGTACCACCCGAGATCTTGGCCGCGGGCATCACCGGGCCCATGGCGCAGCGGGTCATCTCCGTACTGGAGCAGGCGGTCAACCCTTCCATTGCCAGTCACGGTGGTCGGGCCGACCTCATCGGTCTCGACGAGCCGCAGGGCTTCGCCTACCTGCGCCTCTCGGGTGGTTGCCAGGGTTGCGCCATGTCGCAGATGACCTTGCGGCAGGGGATCGAGACCACGCTGCTCGAAGAGGTTCCCGAACTGACCAAGGTGATCGACGTCACCGACCACGGCGAGGGCGAGAACCCCTTCTACGCGTAGGGCGGCGCTCGTTGCTACCGGGGCTCCGGCAACGGTCCGGTAGTTTGACGGTGTGCTGCGCTACCTGACCGCCGGAGAATCGCACGGACGTGCGCTGGTCGTCATCGTCGAGGGCCTGCCCGCCGGATTGCCGGTGCGATCGAGCGATATCGCCGCCGAACTGGCCCGGCGCCGGCTGGGCTACGGGCGGGGCCCGCGCATGCGCTTCGAAGCCGATGAGATCACCCTCGTCGGCGGCATCCGTCATGGCCGCACCCTGGGCTCACCGGTGGCCATCGAGATCGCCAACACCGAATGGCCCAAGTGGACCGAAGAGATGTCGCCCGATCCCGGCACGCCCGCGGCCGTCCTGACCCAACCCCGCCCCGGTCACGCCGACCTGCCCGGCATGCAGAAGTACGGCTTTGACGACGCCCGTGACGTGCTCGAGCGGGCTTCGGCCCGCGAGACGGCGGCCCGGGTGGCCGCCGGCACACTGGCCAAACTCCTGCTGCGACAGCTGGGTGTCACCGTGATCAGCCACATCGTCGGCCTGGGTGACGCCGCCGTCACCGCGGACAGCCCGCGGCCGGGGCCGGCCGATCTCGACAAGGTCGACGAGAGCTCGGTGCGCTGCTTCGATCCGGGGCTCGAGGAGGCCATGGTCAAGGCCATCAAGGCAGCCGCCAAAGTCGGCGACTCGCTCGGTGGCGTGGCCGAGGTCCTGGCCTACGGCGTGCCGGTCGGTCTGGGCAGCCACGTGCACTGGGACCGCAAGCTCGATGCACTGCTGGCCCAGGCCCTCATGAGCATCCAAGCCGTCAAGGCGGTCGAGATCGGCGAGGGCTGGGACAATGCCGCCCGCCGGGGCTCGGAAGCCCACGATGCCATCGCGTACGACGAGACCGAGGGCTACGTCCGCCCCACGGCGCGGGCCGGGGGCATCGAGGGCGGCATCTCGAACGGCACCCTGCTGGTGGCGCGGGTGGCCATGAAGCCCCTGGCCACCCTCAACCGCCCCGTGCTCGAGACCGTCGACGTGGTGACCAAGGAGTCGACGGTGAGCTTCCGCGAACGGACCGATGTGACCGCGGTGCCGGCCATGGGCGTGGTGGCCGAGACCATGACCGCGCTGGTGCTGGCCTCGGAGGCCCTGCGCAAGTTCGGCGGCGACTCGCTGGCCGAGGTGGTGCGCAACCGCGACGGTTTCGTCCGCTCCCTGGGCACCACCCCCTCCGCCGCGCCGGGCCCGGCCAAGGGTGCGCTGGCCTCCGGTCAGTGACGCGGCGCATCCTGCTGATCGGCATGATGGGAGTGGGCAAGTCCACGGTGGGGCGTCTCACCGCCTCCACGCTCGGGTGGGGGTACCTCGACTCGGACGCCGAGGTGGAGTCGGAGACCGGATTGACGGTGCCCGAGCTCTTCGCCCGCGATGGCGAGACGGCCTTCCGGGATGCCGAGGCGCGGGCCCTCCGGCAAGCCTGCGCCGGCACAGCTCAGGTCGTGGTCTCGGTGGCGGGGGGTGCCGTGCTCCGGCCGGCGAACCGCCGGCTGCTCTCGTCGAGCGGCACGGTGGTCTGGCTCAGGGCCCGCCCCGAGACGTTGTTCGACCGTGTGGGTGACGGCGCCGGCCGACCGCTCCTCGAGGGCGATCGCGCCGCCGTCCTGCGCGAGCTCGATGCGGTCCGCCGCCCCTTCTACGCCCAGTTGGCCGACGTCACGATCGACGTGGACGATCTGGCGCCCGAGCAGGCGGTCTCGATGATCATCGCCGCCGCCGCACCGTGAGGCGCGAGATCACGGTCGACCTCGGGCCCCGTTCGTACCCGGTGCTGGTCGGTCGCGGTGTGCGGCACGAGCTGTCGCGGGTCCTGCCTCCCTCGGCCCGGCGCGCCGTCGTCGTGACCCAGGCGGCCGTGGCCGACGCCGGGTGGCTCGACGATCTGGACCCCGGCGTGCCCTTCGACGTCTGTGCCGTCGGCGACGGGGAGTCGAGCAAGTCGCTGGACACCATCGAGCAGCTCAGCCGCCGGTTCGCCCGGTGCGGGCTGTCGCGAGCTGACGTCGTGGTGGCGGTCGGCGGCGGCATCGTCACCGATGTGGCCGGCTTCGCCGCCGCCTCGTATCACCGGGGCACCGCCTACGTGAACGTCGCCACCACGCTGCTGGGGCAGGTCGATGCCGCGCTCGGGGGGAAGACCGGCGTGAACCTGCCCGAGGGCAAGAACCTGGTCGGTGCCTTCTGGCAGCCCCGGGCGGTGCTGTGCGACACCGACGTGCTGGCCTCCCTGCCTCCACGCGAGTGGGCCTCCGGCAAGGGGGAAATGGCCAAGTACGCCTTCCTGGGCGATCCGCCCCGGCCCGACCAGGAATGGGATGAGCAGGTCGCCAAGTGCGTGGCCATCAAGGCGGCGGTCGTGTCCGCCGACGAGCGCGAGGGTGGCCGCCGGATGATCCTGAATTATGGCCACACTCTGGCCCACGCCCTCGAGGGCGCCGCACTGTCCGACCACCCCGACTGGGACCTGCGTCACGGCGAGGCCGTGGCCGTCGGTCTGATCTTCGCCGCCCTCCTGGCCCAGCGACTGGGGCGCATCGACGAGGACAGGGTCAAGGAGCACCGGTCGGTGGTCGGCGCCTACGACCTCCCCTCGGGCCTGCCCCGCGGCGCCGTGGCCTCCGAACTGATGACGTTCATGGGCCGGGACAAGAAAGCGCAGCAGGACTTGACGTTTGTGCTCGACGGCCCCGAGGGGGTCGCGCCGGTACACGGTGTGGACCCGGCCGATGTCCTCGCTACCCTGTCTGCCATGGGAGCCCTGTCTTGATGGATTCCGGGACGGGGGTCCACGCGTGAGCCTCGTCGTCCTCCTGTCGGGGCCCAATCTCAACCTGTTGGGCGAGCGCGAGCCGTCCATCTACGGAACCGCCACGCTGGCTGATCACGTGGCCCGGGCCGAGGCGACCGCGGCGCGCCACGGCCTGACGCTCGAGCACCTCCAAACCGAGCACGAAGGCGAGCTGGTGGAAGCGGTCCACACCGCGCGGGGCCGGGCGGCCGCTCTGGTCGTCAACGCGGGGGCCCTCAGCCACACGTCGTGGTCCCTGCACGACGCCGTGGCCGCGTTCGACGGGCCGTCCGTCGAGCTGCACCTCTCCAATCCGGCGGCCCGCGAGCCGTTCCGTCACACCTCGGTCCTGGCTCCGGTGGCCGCCGGTGTCATCGCCGGCTTCGGCGGATTGGGGTATGCACTGGCCATCGATGCCGTGGCCGCGCTCTTGAAGGGAGCATCATGACCTCGTTGGCCCCCATGTCCGTCGCCGGACGCCTGGACGCGCTGCGAGCCCGGTTCGACGGGTTCGACGCGCTGGTCGTCACCACCCTGCCCAATGTGCGCTACCTCACGGGTTTCACCGGTTCGGCCGCGGTGCTGGTGGTCACCGCCCGCGGCGCGCTGCTCACCACCGACGGGCGGTACCGCACCCAGTCGGCCGAGCAGCTGGCCGCGGCCGGTGCCGAGGCGGAGATCACCATCGGCGGGTTGGCCGACCAGCGCAAGGCCGTGGCCGCTTTCCTCTCCACCTCTTCGCCGGTCGGCCTGGAAGCCGACAACGTGACCTGGTCGGGCCAGCGGGTCTGGGCGGACCTCCTCGAGGCGGCCGAGCTGGTGCCCACGTCCAACACGGTCGAGGCCCTGCGCGAGGTCAAGGATGCGGCCGAGATCTCCCGTATGGAGCGCGCCGCGGCGATCGCCGACGCCGCCCTCTACGAGGTCCTGGCCCTCATGTCGGAAGGCGTGACCGAGGAGCAGTTCGGCCTGGCGTTGGACACGGCCATGCGCCGGGGCGGCGCCGAGAGCGTGGCCTTCGAGACCATCGTGGCGGCCGGGGAGAACTCGGCCAAGCCCCATCACCACCCCGGGCCCCGCCGGATCGAGAAAGGGGACCCGGTGGTGGTGGATTTCGGCGCCACCTACGAGGGCTACCGGTCCGACATGACCCGCACCTTCTGTGTCGATGCCGAGCCCGAAGGGGACATGGCCCGCGTGTTCTCCGTGGTGGGGGCGTCCCAAGCAGCCGGCGCGGCGTCGGTACGGCCCGGGATCGCCACCAAGGACGTCGATGACGTGTGCCGGGCCATCATTGCCGAGGCCGGGTGGGCCGACCGTTTCGAGCACGGGACGGGCCATGGCGTGGGACTGGATATTCACGAGGCCCCGACCGTGAGCCAACTGGGCACTGCTATCCTCGCTCCCGGCTTCGTCGTCACCGTCGAGCCCGGTGTCTACCTCCCCGGCCTGGGTGGCGTCCGCGTGGAGGACACCCTGGTGGTGACCGCAGACGGGAGCCGGCCCCTCACCCGATTCACGAAGGACATTCATGGCAGTCTCGACTAACGATCTCAAGAACGGCATGAGCCTCAACCTGCCCGAGGGCCTGTTCAACGTGGTGGAGTTCCAGCACGTGAAGCCCGGGAAGGGCGGTGCCTTCGTGCGCACCAAGCTCAAGAACCTGCGGAGCGGGGCCGTGATCGAGCGCACCTACCGGGCCGACGAGAAACTCGATCAGGCCATCATCGACAAGCGGGACATGCAGTTCCTCTACCGCGACGGGTCCGACTACGTCTTCATGGACACCACGACCTACGAGCAGATGCAGGCGGCACCCGAGCTGTTGGGCACCGCCCCCGACTACCTCAAGGAGGGCGACGGGGTGCACCTGGCTATGTACAACGGCGAGATCGTCGGCGTCGACCTGCCCGCATCGGTCGAGCTCAAGGTGACCGGGACCGAGCCGGGGGAGAAGGGTGACCGTGTCTCCGGCGCCCGCAAGCCGGCCACCATGGAAACCGGACTGGTCATCCAGGTGCCGCTCTTCGTCAATATCGGTGATGCCATCAAGGTCGACACCCGCAGCGGCGAATATCTGACCAGGGCCTGAGGCCCAGCACTGGTGGCGGACAACGGCGCACCCCGCCACCAGCAGAGGGAAAGGGCCCTGTCCCTGCTCTACGAAGCCGAGCTCAAGGGAGAGAGCCCCCTCCTCGTCTTGGCCAACCTTCCGGTGCAGCCTGATGCCTACGTGTGCACCCTGCTCGAAGGGGCCGTGTCCACCCGTGACGAGGCCGAGAGCCGGATCGCCGCAGCCTCGGTGGGATGGCCGCTCGAACGGATGGCCGTGATCGACCGCCTGGTGCTGCGCCTGGCCGTGGCCGAGCTCCTCGATGCCGACGGCCCCCCCAAGGCAGTGGTCATCGACGAGGCCGTCGAACTGGCCAAGGCCTACTCCACGGACGATTCGGGTTCCTTCGTCAACGGCATCCTGTCCACCGTGGCCACCGCGGTCAGACCGACCTGAGGACCGGGCCCGTCACGCCGGTGGCCTAGTGTCCGACTCCGAGATGAGCGACGTCGCGCTCGACCGCCCAGAAGTGGTGACCGACGGTCGATCCGGCGGGCCACACCCCGACACTCCCGACAACTCCGACACTCCCGACACCGGCCGGGACGGTGAGCCCCGCGAGGTCGAGGGCACCGACGGGGCGGCACGGCGGCGCTTCTGGCCGGCCATGGTCGGCATTCTGGTGATTGCTCTCGGCGTCCGCCTGGTCTACGTCCTGGTGTTCACCTCCCACGGGGCCACCAGGATCTACGACGCCGTCTACTACAACCTGGAGTCGGGGTACCTGGCCAAGGGTTATTTCTTCACTGTGCCGTTCAGTGCGGGCCCTGACGCCTCGCACCCCCCGCTGACCAGCCTGGTCATCACGCCGGCCACCTACCTCTTCGGCATTCCCCACGGGGAGGTTCCGCAGCGGCTGACCATGGCCGTCCTCGGTGTGGCCGTGGTGCTCTTCGTCGGGATGCTGGGCCGCGCCGTGGCCGGTCCCCGCGTCGGACTTGTGGCGGCCCTCATCGCCGCGCTCTACCCGAACTTCTGGATTCCCAACGGCATCGTGATGTCCGAGACCCTGGCCATGCTCCTGATGGCGCTCATCCTCCTCGTCATCTACCGGTTGTGGCGCCGTCCCACCTGGCCCAATGCCGCCCTGCTGGGCTTGGGTTGCGGGACCGAGATCCTGGTGCGGGCCGAGCTGGTGCTGTTCGTCCCGTTCCTTCTCGTGCCCGCCGTGGTGGCCTGCCGGGTGCCCGGGCGGAAGCGCTGGGCGCTGGGCGCTGTGGGGATCCTGGTCTGCCTGGCCACGTTGGCGCCCTGGGTGGCCCGGAACGAGGCGTCGTTCCACGATGCCACGTACGTCTCGACGGGGGAGGGGCTGGTGCTGATCGGCGCCAACTGCCCGGCTGCCTATTCCGGCCCCGGATTGGGGCTCTGGCGGGTCCAGTGCCCCGAGGCGGTGACCGCCAAGGGCGACGCCTCGCAGTACTCCACCGCCTATCAGCACGCTGCCCTCACCTACATCTCGCACCACGAAGGGCGGCTCCCGATCGTGGTTGCGGCGCGGATCGGACGGATCTGGGACGCCTACGAGCCGGCGCAGATGGCAGCCGTGGATGTCAACGAGGGCCGGCCCGAGGGCGCCGCCCTGGCCGGGCTGGCGTGCTACTACGCGCTTCTCCCCGTGGCCGTGCTGGGGATCGTGCACCTCCGCCGGCGCCGCCACACCCAGTGGCCCCTTCTGGTCCCGGCGGGCATCCTGACCGTGGTCGCCGCCCTCACCTACGGCACGGTCCGCTTCCGCGCCCCTTTCGAAGTGTGCCTGGCCGTGCTGGCCGCGGCCGGGGTAGAGGCGATTCTCCGTTGGAGGGCACGACCGCCCGGCGCACCACGACCCCCACGAACGGAGCCGACAACGACGGCCGGCGTCGATGGGCCGATGGCGCGGGGGCGCTAAGGTAAACGCCTGACCGTGAAGTGAGTCCCGTGAGGCTCACACGGACAGGAGGAGCAGTGGCCGAACGCGAACGCAGTCACACGCGGCCTCTCGGCGGCGTCTTCGTTGCCCACTCCCAAGTTCTCTCCGCCGCCGACGTGCAGCGCGCGCTCACGCGGATGGCGCACGAGGTCCTCGAGCGCAACGGTGGCGTCGACGACGTGGTCCTGGTCGGCCTCCAGACCGGTGGCGTCCCCCTGGCCACCCGCATGGCCGAGGTGTTGGGGCAGATCGAGGGCGCCGAGATCGTCCTGGGTTGCCTCGATGTCGCCTTCTACCGTGACGACATCGGGTTGCGGCCGGTGCTCCCCGAGGCCGTGACCAACATCCCCGGTGATCTCGCCGGCAAGGTGGTCGTCCTGGTCGACGACGTGCTCTTCACGGGCCGGACCATCCGGGCCGCCTTGAACGCCCTCAACGATTTCGGTCGGGCCCGCGCTGTGCAGCTGGCCGTCATGATCGACCGGGGCCACCGTGAGCTCCCCATCCGGCCGGACTACGTGGGGAAGAACCTTCCGACCAATCGGGAGGAAATGGTCGATGTAGGTGACGACGGCGTATGGATCGGGACGTTGGAGGACAAGTGACGCCACAGCACCTTCTCTCCGTGGCCGACCTCGGCCCCGACGGCATCGCCGACGTGCTGCACGTCGCCGAAGCGTTCGCAGAGGTGGAGCGGCGATCCATGCGAAAGGTGCCGACGCTGCGGGGCAAGGTGGTGGCCACCCTCTTCTTCGAAGAGTCGACTCGCACCCGCCTTTCTTTTGAGACAGCGGCCAAACGACTCTCGGCCGATGTGCTGTCACTGGCCGTGGCCAACTCGTCGGTCAAGAAGGGTGAGTCGCTGCGCGACACGATCGAAACGGTCGAGGCCATGGGCATTGACGCGCTGATCGTCCGGCACTCCTCGTCGGGTGCGCCGCACCAGGTGGCACGCTGGGCTACCCGGGCCAGCGTGATCAACGCGGGCGACGGGTGGCACGAGCACCCCACCCAGGCCCTGCTGGACTGCTTCACGGTGCGCCAGGTGCTGGCGGAGCGAAAGGGCGCAGCCCCGGACGAGCTGGGCATCGATTGTTTCGAAGGCCTGCGCGTGCTCATCGTCGGGGACATCCGCCACAGCCGGGTCGCCCGCTCCGAGGTGCTGGCGTACACCTCCCTCGGCGCGCACGTCACGTTGGCGGCGCCAGGCAGCCTGCTCCCGCCGTCGCTCGAAGGCTGGCCGGTGGCGGTCGCCACCGAGTTCGACGCCGCGCTGGCCGACGCCGACGTGGTCTCGCTGCTCCGCCTCCAGGCCGAGCGGGGCAGCGGCTCGTTCGTGCCCAGCCTGCGCGAGTACACAGCCGGGTGGGGGCTCACGGCCCGTCGGGTGGAGCAGCTCAGTGATGCGGCCATCGTCACGCACCCGGGCCCCATGGTGCGCGGCGTGGAGATCGCCTCGGACGTGGCCGACCTTCCTCGGACCGTGGTCACCCAACAGGTCACCAACGGAGTGGCCGTGCGCATGGCTGTGCTCTTCCTCCTCCTGGGCGGGGAATGGCCGGGGGAGGAGTCCCATGGCTGAGGACGGGGTGGTCATCCGGGGTGGATCCGTGGTCGCGCCCGAGGGCCTCCAGCGTCTCGACGTGGTGGTGCGAGGAGGCGTCATCGTCGAGCTGGCGGCGTCGGTCACTCCCCCGAAAGGGGCGATCGCACTCGATGCCGCCGGGTGCCTGGTCGGTCCCGGCCTGGTCGACCTCCACACACATCTGCGGCAGCCCGGGCGCGAGGAGGCCGAGACCGTGGAGAGCGGTGCCCGCGCCGCGGCCCTCGGCGGGTACACCGCCGTGGTTGCCATGCCGAACACCGAACCGCCCATCGACTCGGCCGGTGTCGCCCGTGACGTACTGGCCCTGGGCCGCGACGCCCTGACCGAGGTCGCGGTGGCGGGTGCCATCACCGTGGGCCGGGCGGGGACGGCGCTGGCCCCGATGGGCGAGTTGGCCGCCCTGGGCGTGCGGATCTTCACCGACGACGGAGCCGGTGTCCAGGACGGCGCGTTGATGCGTCGCGCCCTCGACTACGCCAAGGGGATCGGGGTCACGCTGGCCCAGCACTGCGAGGACGAGCGCCTCTCCGACGGCGGGGCCATGCACGAGGGCTGTTGGTCCAGTCGGCTGGGCCTGCCGGGTATTCCCGCCGCCGCTGAGGAGTCGATGGTGGCCCGGGACATCCAGTTGGTGCGCCTGACCGGCTCCCCGGTGCACTTCCTCCATCTCTCCACCGCGGGATCGGTGCAGCTGGTGCGCCTGGCCAAGGCGGAAGGGTTGCCGGTGACGGCCGAGGCGGCCCCCCACCACATGTTGCTCACCCACGCCGACGTCGCGGGGTACGACCCGGTCTTCAAGGTCAACCCGCCGCTGCGGGCCGAGGAGGACGTGGCCGCGGTCATCGCCGGGCTCTGTGACGGCACCATCGACGCCATCGCCACCGATCACGCCCCCCACGCCCCCGAGACCAAGGACGCCCCGTTCGACCAGGCTCCGCCGGGCATGCTGGGGCTCCAGACGGCGCTGCCCCTCGCGTGGGAGGTCCTTTCGCCGCTCCTGGGACCAGAACGGGTCTTCTCCCTGATGAGTTCGACTCCGGCGGCCATCGCCGGGCTCGGGGTGACCGACGCCCGCATCGCCGGACACAGTGCGCACGGTGGACCGCTCGAGGTCGGGGCCACCGCCAATCTGTGCGTCTTCGACCCGTCGGCCACGACCGTGGTGGAGCACCACCGCCTGGCCAGTCGCAGCCGCAACACGCCCTACGCCGGCCGGTCGTTCCGGGGTGCGGTACGGCACACCCTCCTGCGGGGTGAGCCGGTGGTGATCGACGCCGAGACCCAACGATGAGAGCGCACGAACGTCAGCCCGCCCTCCTGGTGACTGCCGACGGCGCCGTCTTCGCCGGGGAGGCGGCCGGGGCGGCGCACCCGATCGCCGTCGGCGAGCTGGTGTTCAACACGGCCATGAGCGGCTACCAGGAGGTCATCACGGATCCTTCGTATGCCGGACAGGTGGTGGCCTTCACCAGTACCCACATCGGGAACTACGGGACCAACGGCGAGGACGAGGAGGCTGCCCGCCCCCACTGCCGGGGAGTGGTAGTGCGTGATCTCACCACCGTTCCCTCGAACTGGCGCTCCACCGAGGGGCTCGAGTCGTATCTCTCCCGTCATGGCGTCTCCGCCCTGACCGGCGTCGACACCCGGCGGTTGACGCGCCATCTCCGGCGGTCGGGCGCCGTGCCCTGTGCCTTCGGGACGGCCCCGGAGGCAGCGTTGCGGGCCGCGGCCGCCGCCGCTCCCCGAACCGATGGTGTGGACCTCGTCTCGGGCGTGACCACCATCGCCGCCGCCACCTACGGCGTCGGGCCGGTGCGCATCGTGGCCTATGACTTCGGCATCAAGGCCACCATGGTGCGCCAGCTGGCGGCCCTGGGCACCGTCACGGTGGTGCCGTCCGGCACCCCGGCCTCCGACGTCCTGGCCGCGGAGCCCGACGGCGTCTTCCTCTCGAACGGGCCAGGGGATCCGGCCGCGCTGGCCGGCCCTACGGCCGCCATCGCCGACCTGATCGGCCGGGTGCCCGTCTTCGGGATCTGCCTGGGTCATCAGCTGCTGGCCAGCGCGCTGGGGGGCACCACCTACAAACTCCCCTTCGGCCACCATGGGGCCAATCACCCGGTGCAGCGCCTGGAGACCGGCGTGGTAGAGATCACCAGCCAGAACCACAACTACGCCGTAGCCCCCGATTCGGTCCCCGACGCCGACGTCACGCACGTCAACCTCAACGACGGCGTGATCGAGGGCTTCCGCTTCCTGAAGGCGGCGGCGTTCTCCGTCCAGTACCACCCGGAGGCCGCCCCGGGGCCGCACGACGCCCGGTATCTCTTCACCGAGTTCAGGGATCTCATGAGCCGGGCCACGACCGCACGCACGAGTGTGCGCTGAACGATCAGGACGGAAGACCCCACTGTGCCCCGCCGCGCGGATCTGAAGACGATATTGGTGATCGGCTCCGGGCCGATCGTGATCGGCCAGGCCTGTGAATTCGACTACTCAGGGACCCAGGCCTGCCGGGTGCTGGCCGAAGAGGGATACCGCGTCGTCCTGGCCAATTCCAACCCGGCCACGATCATGACGGATCCGGCCACGGCCGACCGGGTCTACGTCGAGCCGCTCGACCCCGAAGTCCTCACGGCCATCATCGAGAAGGAGCGACCGGACGCCCTGCTCCCCACCCTCGGTGGCCAGACCGCGTTGAACCTGACCATGCAATTGGTCGAATCGGGTGCCCTCGAGCGCTTCGGCGTCGAGGTCATCGGCGCGCGCCCCGAGGCCATCGCCACGGCCGAGGACCGCGATCGTTTCAAGGCGGCCATGCAGGACATCGGGCTCGAGGTCCCGCAATCGGGATTTGCCCATTCCCTGCACGAGGCCGAGGAGATCGCGCGGTCGATCGGCTTGCCCATCATGGTGCGGCCCAGCTTCATTCTCGGAGGCTCGGGCACCGGGATCGCCCACACGGCGGAGCGCTTCACGCAACTGGCCGGCGAAGGCTTGGCGGCGAGCCCGGTCGGTCAGATTCTGGTCGAGCGCTCCATCGCCGGTTGGAAGGAATACGAGCTCGAGGTGATGCGCGACGCCGCCGACAATTGCGTCGTCGTCTGCTCCATCGAGAACCTCGACCCCATGGGGGTGCATACGGGGGACTCCATCACGGTGGCGCCGGCGCAGACGCTGACCGACGTGGAATACCAAGCGATGCGAGACGACGCGTTTGCGTGCCTGCGCCGGGTCGGTGTCGAGACCGGCGGCTCCAACGTACAGTTCGCCGTCGATCCGGCGACGGGCCGACGGGTGATCATCGAGATGAACCCACGGGTCTCACGGTCGTCCGCGTTGGCCTCGAAGGCCACCGGGTTCCCCATCGCCAAGATCGCCGCCCGCTTGGCGGTCGGGTACCACTTGGACGAGATACCCAATGACATCACGAGGGCTACCCCGGCGTCGTTCGAGCCCACCATCGACTACGTCGTGACCAAAGTGCCGCGGTGGGCCTTCGAGAAGCTGCCGGGCACCGACGGTCGACTGGGGACCCGGATGCAATCCGTGGGCGAGGTCATGGCCATCGGCCGGACGTTCTGCGAGTCCCTCCAGAAGGCCCTGCGATCGTTGGAGCAGGGTCGGGCGGGGCTGAACGCCGACCCGGCCGAGGTCGGGCTCGATGCCGTGAGTGATTCGGATCTGCTGCAGCGGGTGGGGGTCCCCACTCCGGAGCGCATCTTCGAGCTGGAGGCCGCCCTGCGCCGTGGGATCGAACCGGCCGTGCTGGTGGTGCGGACGGGGATCGACCCGTGGTTCGTGGGGCAGGTCGGGCGGATCGCCGCCGAGCGGGAGCGGATAGCCGAGCCGTCGGAGCTCGATCAGGCCGCGTATCGACGGGCGAAGCGATTGGGGTTCTCCGACACCCAGATTGCCTTTCTCCGGCGGAGCACGGAGGCGGCGGTGCGGCGCGAGCGACTGGGGCTCGGCGTACGGGCGACCTTCAAGACGGTCGACACGTGCGCGGCCGAGTTCGAGGCATTCACCCCGTACCACTACGCCACCTACGAAGAGGAGGACGAGGTCCGTCCCTCCGGGCGTGACCGCGTCATCATCCTGGGGTCGGGACCGAACCGCATCGGTCAGGGCATCGAATTCGACTACTGCTGCGTGCACGCCTCCATGGCCCTGCGGCAGGCCGGGTACGAGACGGTCATGATCAACTGCAACCCCGAGACGGTGTCGACCGACTACGACACGTCGGACCGGTTGTACTTCGAGCCGCTGACGGCTGAGGACGTGGGCAACGTGCTCGAGGCGGAGCAGCGCGCCGGGGGCAGGGTGGTGGGCATCATCGTCGCGTTGGGCGGCCAGACGCCCCTGAAGCTGGCCGGCTCGCTCCCCCCCGAACTCGTCCTGGGCACCAGCCCGGCTTCCATCGACCTGGCCGAGGACCGGGAGCGGTGGAACGAGCTCTGCCACGCGCTGGGCCTGCCGCAGCCTCCCGGCGGCACCGCGGTCAGTGCGGCCGAGGCGCTGACGATCGCCGGAGGCATCGGCTATCCGGTCCTGCTGCGGCCGAGCTACGTATTGGGCGGGCGGGCCATGGAGATCGTCTACGACGACGACGGCGTCCGACGCGTGATGCAGACCATGACGACCGGCGCCCTCGACCGGGAAGGGGGCGTCACCGCGGAGCGCCCGGTCCTGGTCGACCGCTTCCTCGAGGACGCGATCGAGGTGGATGTCGACGCCGTCCGTGACGCCGCGGGCGAGCTGCTCATCGGCGGCATCATGGAGCACGTCGAAGAGGCGGGCGTGCATTCGGGCGACTCGGCGTGTGCTCTTCCTCCGCAGTCGCTGGGCCACGATGTGCTCGAGGTCCTGGAGCGGCACACCCGCTCGTTGGCCGATGCGCTCGAGGTCTGTGGGCTGATCAACGTGCAGTATGCGGTCAAGGACGGCTTGGTCTACGTCCTGGAGGCCAACCCGCGAGCCAGCCGCACGGTCCCGTTCGTGGCCAAGGCCACCGGCGTCCCGCTGGCCATGGTGGCGGCTCGGGTGATGGTGGGCCAGACCCTGGCCCAGCTCCGGGTCGAGGGCGTCCTCCCCGCGGCCGCGGTGGGACGCGTGCCGACCCTCGATCACGTGAGCGTGAAGGAGGCGGTGCTCCCCTTCGACCGCTTTCCGGGCGTCGACACCCTCCTTGGCCCCGAGATGCGATCGACCGGCGAGGTCATGGGCGTCGACATCACCTTCGGCCTCGCCTTCGCCAAGAGCCAGATGGCGGCGGGAACCCGCCTTCCCGAAGCTGGCACCGTCTTCCTGTCCCTCGCCGATCGGGACAAACGGGCCGGACTCGATGTGGCCCGATCGTTCGCCGCGATGGGATTCTCTGTCGCGGCCACCCTGGGCACGGCGGGCTTCTTTCGATCGGAGGGACTCGCGGTCGACACGCTGGTGGCCAAGGTGGGGGAGGAGGGGGTGGCCTCCGACGCGGTCGAGCTGCTCGCTCAGGGCAAGGTGCAGCTGGTCATCAACACGCCGCGCGGTCTGGGGCCCCGGGCTGACGGCCAGCACATCCGCATGGCGGCCATCACCTACCACGTCCCCTGCCTGACCACGCTGGCCGCCGCCAGGGCCGCCGCCGCCGGTATGGCCGATGCCCGCGCCCACTCGCTGGTGGTGCGTCCGCTCCAGGAACTCCACGGCGCTCTGGCGCCGTCGGCCCCATGAGCGCGTCGGCTGCCGGCCTGGCCGCCGCGGTGGGCTCGGTGCTTCTGCCGAATCCGATCATGACGGCGTCGGGCACCTCGGGTCACGGCACCGAGCTGGCTGACTACGGGGACCTCTCCACGCTCGGAGCGGTCGTGGTCAAGTCGCTGTGCAGCCACCCGTGGCCCGGCAATCCGGCGCCGCGGGTGCATGAAGTGGGTTCGGGCATGCTCAACAGCGTCGGGCTGCAGGGACCCGGTATGGCGGCCTGGCTGGCCCGGGACCTGCCCGCGCTCGCGGCCGCGGGCGCTCGGATCGTGGTGAGCATCTGGGGCCGCACCATCGCCGAATACGCCGAGGCGGCCGCGCTCGTGGCCCGGGCGGCGCCGCGGTTCCCGGCCGTCGTGGCTCTCGAGGTCAACGTGAGCTGCCCCAACGTCGAGGATCGCTCCCGGATGTTCTCGCACTCGGCCCGGGCCACCGAGGCGGCACTGCAGGCCACGGAGTGTGGCCTGCCGCGCTGGGCCAAATTGAGCCCGAACGTGCCCGACATCGTCGAGATCGCCGGCGCGGCCATTCGTGGCGGCGCGGCAGGCCTGACCCTGGTCAACACCTTGCTCGGGCTGGCGCTCGATCTCACCACGGGCCGACCGGTCCTCGGAGCCGGCGGTGGGGGACTCTCGGGGGCGGTGGTCCATCCGGTGGCGGTGCGGGCGGTCTGGGAGTGCCGAGCGGCCTTCGAGGACATCGCCATCGTCGGCGTGGGGGGAGTGAGCACGGGGACGGACGCGGTGGAGTTCCTGATGGCCGGGGCGGACGCGGTGCAGGTCGGCACGGCCACGTTTCGAGATCCCGGTGCACCGTGGAAAGTGCTGCGCGAGCTCACCCGATGGTGCGCCAAACACGGCACGACGCCCGCCGCCCTGCGCGCCGGCGCCCATGCATCGAGTCGCGTGTGAAGGGGTCGCGTGCGAAGGAGTCGCGTGTGAAGGAGTCGCGTGCGAAGGAGGGGCGAATGAGGGAGCAATGTCGTCAGCGCCGGTGAGCTTCGGAGCCCGCGTGGCCCGCGCCGTCGAGCGGCATGGACCGCTCTGTGCCGGCATCGATCCGTCGGGCGCGCTCCTGGGCCAATGGGGGCTCGTCGACGACGTGGCCGGACTGCGCGCCTTCTGCCAGATCTGCGTGGAGGCGTTCGGGGGAGCGGTGCCGGTGGTCAAGCCGCAGGTTGCGTTCTTCGAGCGGCACGGCTCGGCGGGTATGGCCGTGCTCGAGACGTTGCTTTCCGATGCGGCCGCAGCCGGACTCATCGTCATCGCCGACGCCAAACGAGGCGACATCGGCACGACAGTCGCGGCGTATGCCGATGCCTGGGTACGGCCCGAGAGCCCGTTGGCGGCCGACGCGGTCACGGTGCACCCGTATCTCGGCCTGGCCGCCCTGGCCCCCATGGTCGGTCTCGCCGGGCAAAACGGACGCGGCGTGATCGTCGTCACTCGGAGTTCGAACCCCGAGGGACGGTCGTTACAGGAGGCTGTGACCGCATCGGGTGTCTCGGTCGAGGAGGCGCTCTTGGCGGAGATCGCCGCGTGGAACGCTTCCGACGAGACCCCGACCGGCACGGTCGGAGCCGTGATCGGGGCGACGTTGGCTCCGTCGACTTTTCCATTATCCCAGCTCGGAGGCGTAATTTTGGCCCCCGGTCTGGGCGCGCAGGGAGCGCGACCGCAAGATGTGGCTTCACGCTTTGCCCACTGCCCGCCCGGGAGCGTGTTGGCCAGCACCTCGCGTTCGCTCCTGGCGGCTGGACCCGAGCCGCAACAATTGCGAAGGGCGGCCGGCGAATTGGCCGACGAGTTGTCGAGCCTCATGGCCTGAGATGGGCTTTCGGAGGTGAACGACCTGAACGGAGGCGCTATGGTCTCGCCATGCCGCAACCTCCTGCACTCACGCCCGAGCAGCGCGCTGCTGCACTTGAAAAGGCCGCCAGGGTCCGCCGAGAGCGGGCCGAGGTGAAGGAGAAGCTCAAGATGGGCTCCCTCTCACTGACACAGTTGCTCGAACAAGCGGACTCTGACGAGACGGTCGGCAAAATGAAGGTGGTCTCCGTGCTCGAGTCGCTGCCCGGGTTGGGCAAGGTGAAGGCCCGACGCCTCATGGAGACCGTCGGCATCAGTGAGAGTCGGCGTTTGCAGGGGCTCGGGGCCAAGCAGCGCGAGTCGTTGCTCAAAGAGACTGCGCGCTGAGCCACTGATCTTCGTGCTGATCGGCCCCGGCGGGGCCGGCAAGGGCACGCTCGCGGCAGAGCTCGTTGCCGCCGATCCCACGCTCTGGCTCAGCCGGAGCTGGACGACCCGCAGGCCCCGCCCGGGCGAACGCGAACGGAACGCCTACGTCTTCGTGGACCGGGCCACCTTCGAGGAAGCGGCCGAGTCGGGCGCGTTCCTCGAGTGGGCCGAGTTCCTCGGCAACCTCATGGGCACGCCCATCCCCCATCCACCCGAAGGTGCCGATGTCCTGCTCGAAATTGACGTCCAAGGGGCCGAGCAGGTTCTGGCCAAACGCCCCGAGGCCACGGTCATCCTCCTGCTTCCACCCTCCACCGAGGTGCAGGCGGCTCGGCTGGCCGCTCGGGGAGATGACGACGCGCAGGTCCGCCGGAGGGTGGAAAGGGGCCGCCACGAGGTCGAACGTGGCCGACAGGTGGCCGCCCACGTCGTGGTCAACGACGACCTGCGTCAAGCCCACCGCGAGCTTGCCGCTATAGTTGATCGGACCCGCACGGCCGCCGTCGGCGCCGCGAACCCGGAGGACACCTGATGGCCCAAGGCCGCAACACGCTGATGGACCCACCCATTGAGGACTTGTTGGACAAGGTGGATTCGAAGTTCACCCTGGTGGCGCTCGGCTCGGCCCGGGCGCGGCAGGTGAACTCGTACTACAACAGCCTGGGCGAGGGTCTGGGCAAGGTCGTCCCGCCGCAGGTGGCTTCGGTTTCCGGCAAGCCGGTTTCCATCGCCTTCGAGGAGATCGCGGCAGGAAAGGCGACCTACACCCGCCCGGACCCCGAGGAGGAGGCCGCATTGGCCGCCGCCCTGGCGGACGCGGCCGCGAGCGAGGAAACCGAAGCCGTCGTGAGCGACATCCTCACCGTCGGGGACGAGGACCCGACCGCGAGTTAGTCGAGCGGGCGCGGCGGGTTGCGCCGATGGCCGACGAGCTGCACGTGTCCGACACAGCCTCCCCCCGGATCGTTCTCGGTGTCTGTGGTGGCATCGCCGCGTACAAAGCGGTCGAGGTCTGCCGCCGCCTCATCGACGCCGGCGCGCACGTGGTGCCGGTCCTCACCAGTGAAGCCGGCCGCTTCATCGGCGCGCTGACCTTCTCGGCCCTGGCTTCCGAACCGGTGCAGAGCTCGCTGTGGGACGAAGCCTCCCCGATCCCGCACACCCGGCTGGGGCAACGGGCCGATCTCATCGTGGTGGCACCGGCGACGGCGCACCTCATGGCCCGCTACCGCGCCGGGCTGGCCGACGATTTGCTGACGGCGACGTTGTTGGCGACGCGGGCGCGCGTGCTGCTCTGCCCGGCCATGCACACCGAAATGTGGGAGCACCCGTCGGTCCAGGACAACGTGGACATCCTGGAGCAACGCGGGGTGGAGTTCGTAAGACCCGAAACCGGGCTGTTGGCCGGCGGCGACTCCGGTGAGGGCCGCCTGGCCGACCCCTCCGTCATTGCCGGGCGGGCGCTCGCCCTGGTGGGACGCGGCGCAGCGGGGCACGGAGACTTGGCCGGCCGGCGCATCGTGGTGAGCGCCGGCGGCACGCGCGAGCCCATCGACCCGGTGCGCTTCCTGTCCAATCGGTCCTCGGGCAAGCAAGGCCACGCCGTGGCCGAGGCGGCGGTGCGCCGGGGCGCCAGCGTCACGTTGGTCACCTCCTCGGCCCTGCCCCTGGCTCCCGATGTCGGTGCAGCCGTGACACGGATTGCGGTCGAGTCCGCGGCCGACATGGAAGCGGCACTCGCGGAGGCGTGCCGAGGGGCCGACGTCGTCGTGATGGCGGCTGCGGTGGCGGACTTCCGACCCAAGGCGGCGGCCGGTCGCAAGATCTCGAAGGACGAGGGTGTGCCCGACCTGGTGCTCGAGCCGACGCCTGACATCCTGATCGGGCTGGTGGCGCACCGCCCCCCGGGCCAGCTTGTGGTCGGATTCGCGGCGGAGACGAACGACGTGCTGGCGCGAGGCCGGGACAAGTTGGCCCGCAAGGGTGTCGACCTTCTGGTCGTCAATGATGTGAGCGCGCCCGGGGCCGGGTTCGACCACGACACCAACGCGGTGAGCATTCTCGACGCCGACGGTAGTGTGACCGAGGTCCCGTTGACCTCCAAGGATGCAGTGGCCAATGCGGTGCTCGATAGAGTGATCGCCCACCAGAGAGAAATGTGAGCTCAACGTGAACACGACATTCACTTCGGAGTCCGTGACCGAGGGACATCCGGACAAGATGGCGGACCAGATTTCGGACGCCGTGCTCGACGCCATGCTCGACGGCGATCCCGCCAGTCGGGTGGCCTGCGAGACGCTGCTGACCACCGGCCTGGTCGTGGTGGCCGGCGAGGTGACCACCACCACCTACGTCGACATTCCGTCCATCGTCCGTGACGTCGTCTGTGCGATCGGCTACGACAACGACTCCTACGGGTTCAACGGGCGGACCTGCGGCGTGCTCGTCTCGCTGGACGGGCAGTCTCCGGACATCGCACAGGGGGTGGACAAGGCCTTCGAGTTCCGGACCGGGAGCGGCGGCGAGGACACGCTCAACGCGCAAGGTGCCGGTGATCAGGGGATGATGTTCGGGTACGCCTGCGACGAGACGCCCGACCTGATGCCCCTGCCGATCTGGCTGGCCCACCGACTCTCCGAGCGCTTGGCCCAGGTGCGGCGCATCGGTGCGGTGCCCTACCTTCGGCCCGACGGCAAGACGCAGGTCTCGGTCGTCTATGAGGACGGCCGACCCGTGAGCATCAACACGGTCCTGATCTCGACACAGCACGCCCCTGGTGTCGATCTCGCGGAGCAACTGCTGCCGGATCTGACCGAACACGTGATCACGCCGCTGTTGCCCACCGACCTCGACACCGAGGGCCTCCGCATTCTGGCCAACCCGACCGGCACCTTCGAGCTCGGCGGCCCGCATGCCGATACGGGCCTCACCGGGCGCAAGATCATCGTCGACACCTACGGTGGTATGGCTCGACACGGGGGCGGTGCGTTCTCCGGCAAGGATCCGTCGAAGGTCGACCGTTCGGCGGCCTATGCCGCCCGTTGGGTCGCCAAGCACGTGGTGGCCTCGGGCGCGGCCAAGCGGTGCGAGGTGCAGGTGGCCTACGCCATCGGGGTCGCCCATCCGGTCTCGCTGCTGGTGGAGACGTTCGGCACCGAGGCGGCCGATCCGGAGAAGATCTCCAACGCCGTGCGCGACGTGTTCGATCTCCGCCCGGCCGCCATTTCGCGCGACCTCGACCTGCGTCGGCCGATCTACCAGAAGACCGCGGCCTACGGGCATTTCGGCCGTCCCGAGAAGGAGTTCACCTGGGAAGCCACCCCGCGGGTCGACGACCTGCGGTCCGCCCTCGGACTGTGACCCACCGGGTGCCCAACTGACCGAGGAGACGCCTGGACCCCGCTTCGTGCGGGTGCGCACACAGGTGGCGGCGGTGCCCAAGCTCTTCGACTATGCCGTTCCCGCTCGGTGGGACAACCCCGTGACCGTCGGGACCCGGGTACGCGTGGTGCTCCACGGCCGTCGCGTGGCCGGATGGGTCGTGGAGGACGACGTCACGCCGCCGCCGGGCGTCACGCCGGCGCCGCTGGCGCAGTGGTCCGGTTGGGGCCCGCCGGCCGCCGTCGTCGATCTGGCGCGCTGGGCCGCCTGGCGCTGGGCCGGACCTCTCTCCTTCTTTCTCGCCGCGGCCTCGCCCACCCACATCGTGCGCGCCCTGCCCAGGGCGCCGGAACGCCCGTCGCCCGGGCCGGCGATCCCGGGCCGTCCCAACCTGACCACCGAGGTGGCCGAGCGCGCGCTGCGCACGGCGGGGCCGGCGGTACTGCGCCTCCCGCCGAGCACCGACCTTCTCGACGTGGTGACCACGGTCGTCAACGACCCCGAAACGTCGGCTCGTGAGGGCAGCGTCCTGGTGCTCGTTCCAGCCATCGGTTGGGCGCGCCGTCTGGTCGATCGGTTGGTGCGGCGCGGCTATGCGGCCACGCTGGAATGGGACAAGGCGAGGGCGGGATGGCCCATTGTGGTGGGGAGCCGGGTCGCCGCGTGGGCACCCGTGCCCCGACTGGCCGCGGCCATCGTGCTCGACGCCCACGATGAGGCCTACCGCGAGCAGAGCTCGCCCACCTACAGTGCCGTCGATGTGGTGACCGAGCGGGCCCGCCGGGCCGGACGTCGCTGCCTCGTGACGTCGCCGTGCCCTCCGGTAACGCTGAGCGCGGCGCGGACGACCGTCTCGTTGCCCGCCCCGACCGAGCGCGCCGGCTGGGCCTCCATCGAGGTGGTGGACCGGCGAGGGGCCGACCCTCGGAGCGGGCTGTTCTCGGAGGAATTCGTACGGTTGGGACGTTCCGTGCTCGACGACCCGGACCTGCGGGCCCAGCGCGGTCCCCTGGTGTGCGTGTTCAACCGCACCGGACGGGCTCGACTGTTGGCGTGCGCGCAGTGCGGCCAACTCGCGCAGTGCACTCGGTGCTCGGCCGCGGTGCGCCCCTCGGAGGGTGGCCTGCGCTGTCCGCGGTGCGGTGACGAACGACCGATGGTGTGCGCGGCCTGCGGTCGCCTCCGCATGAAGACGCTCCGCACCGGCGTGAGCCGCTTGCGGGAGGAGGTGGCGGCCCTGCTCCAGACCGACGTGGTCGAAGTCTCCGGTACCGCGGCTGCTTCGGAAGCGGCCGGGGCGGACGGAGTGGACGGGTCGACGGTGCTCATGGGCACCGAAGCCGTCCTGCATCGTGTCCGTCGGGCCGCCGCGGTGGCCTTCCTGGACATCGATCTCCACCTCTTGGCCCCTCGCTTCAGCGCGACCGACGAAACGCTGGCCCTGCTGGTCCGATCCTCCCGATTGGTCGGGCCCCGCCACGGTGGACCCCGGTCGGCCCGGGTGCTGGTGCAGACCCGGGTCCCCACCCACCCGGTGCTCACCGCCGTGGTCCGGGGCGACCCCGCCGCGGTGACGGGGGATGAAGCGGCCATCCGCCGGAGCTCGGGGCTGCCTCCGTTTTCGGCGCTGGCCGCCCTGTCGGGCCCGCGGGCCGAGGAGTATGCCGCGGCCCTCGAGACGGCCGGCGCAGGGCGGGAGGTGAGCGTGTCGGAGCTGCCGGACGGGCGCCGTCTGGTCCGCGCCCCCAATTCGGCCATGCTCAGCGAACTCCTCGACGAGGTCCCGCGACCGGCGGGGCGGGGCCTGCGGATCGAGGTCGATCCGACCGCCATCTGAGGATGGAGGCGCCCATGACCAGGGTAGAATGACGTTGTGCCCAGTTTGACCATTCGCCAATACGGTGACCCGGTGCTGAAGGAACGGACGCGGGAAGTCGAGGAGATCGACGGCAAGGTGGCGAGCCTGGTCGAGTCCATGATCGAGACCATGTACGAGGCGCCCGGCACGGGGCTGGCGGCCAATCAGGTCGGGGTGCAGCGACGGATCTTCGTCTACGACGTCGGGGAGGGAGCCCGGGCGGTGATCAACCCGCGGATCGTCGAGAGCGACGGGGAATGGACCTACGACGAAGGGTGCCTGTCGATTCCCGGGTTGAGTTGGGAGATCGTGCGGCCCAATGCCGTGCATCTGGTCGGCCTCGATCTCGCCGGCGAGGAGATCTCCCTCGAAGTCAGCGAACTGGAAGGTCGGGTGTTCCAGCACGAGCTGGACCACCTCGACGGCGTCCTGTTGGTGGAACGCCTCGACGAGGACCAGCGCAAGGAGGCGCTGAAGATCCTCCGCGCGGCGCACGCTCCTCGTGCCGCCTGGCGACCCCGATGGTCTGGCCAACCTCCTGAGCCGTTAGCGGACCGCCGTTCGCTGATCCCCTATGCGGCGCGAGCCGCACCCTGCCCTACGGTGGGTGCGTGGCTCGGCTCGCCTTTCTCGGCACCCCGGCAATGGCGGTTGGACCGTTGCGCCTCCTGGCCGCCGCCGGACATGACATCTCGCTCTGCGTCACCCGCCCGGATCGGCGCCGGGGCCGCGGCGGAAGCGTCAGCCCGAGTCCGGTGAAGGAGGCCGCGGTGAGCTTGGGCCTCCCGGTGTCCCACACCCTCGACGACGTGGTGACGGCCGGGGTGGAGCTTGCCGTCGTCGTGGCGTACGGCCGGATCATCCCGACGGACATCCTGGCGCGGGTCCCCATGGTCAATCTGCATTTTTCGCTGCTGCCGCGCTGGCGCGGCGCGGCACCGGTGGAGCGGGCGATACTGGCCGGGGACGCTGCCACCGGCGTCTGCGTCATGAAGGTCGAAGAGGGTCTCGATACGGGACCGGTGTACGCGCGCCGGAAAGTGCCCCTGGACGACGCGATCGATCTGGCCGCGCTGCGCAGCGCCCTGGCCGAGGTGGGCGGGACCCTTCTCGTCGAGACGCTGGCCGGAGGTGCCGCTGGTCTCCCGGTGCCCGAGCCTCAACGCGGTACACCGACCACGGCGGCCAAGCTGACCAACGAAGACCTGCACCTCCATTGGGAGGAAAGGGCGATCCAACTCCAACGAGTGGTGCGCCTGGGTCGGGCGTGGACGACCTTTCGTGGCAAGAGGCTCCGAGTCCTCAAGGCCAGGCTCGATGCCGAGGGTGCGGGCACGGGCCCGGCCGGGGCACTGGTCGGCTCGTCGGTGGTCACTGGTCAGGGAACCCTCTCCCTCCTCGAGGTCCAACCCGAGAGCAGGGCAGCCATGTCGGCGGAGGAGTGGCTGCGTGGTGTGCGCCCGACGGAAAGCGAGCGCCTCGGCAGCGACTAGACATTGATGCAGTGACCGTGACCCCGATTGACGGGTGGAACCCCGATCAGTACCACCGGTTCCGCTCGCAACGGCGACAACCGTTCGACGACCTGCTTGCGCTCTGCGCGCCGGTCGCCGGTGGCCGGGTGGTCGATCTCGGGTGTGGGACCGGAGACTTGACCACGGTCCTCCACGCGCAGCTGCAGGCCGGCGACACGGTGGGCGTCGACTCTTCCGCCGCCATGCTGGCCCGCGCCGCGGTCGACCATGCGAATGTGGCCGGACTCTCCTTTGCCAGGGGCGACATATCCACCTGGCTCGGTGAAGATCTTGATCTTGTCTTCGCCAATGCCTCGCTGCAATGGGTCGACGATCATCTCAACCTCTTGGCCCGCATGCGCACCGCGCTGAAGGAAGGCGGGCAGTTGGCGTTCCAGGTGCCGGCAAACTTTCGGCACCCGTCGCACGTCCTGGCGCACGAAGTGGCGCTGGAGCTTCCGTTCATCGATGCCCTCGAAGGTGACGTACCCGACGACCGGGGGCGGTTCGTCCTCTCACCCGAGCTCTACGCCGATCTCCTCTATGAGCTCGGTGCCTGTGACCAGATCGTGCGGATGGAGGTCTACGGCCACGAGTTGTCGTCCACCGATGAGGTGGTGGAGTGGGTCATGGGATCGCTGCTGACCGCCTACCGCAGTCGTCTGTCCCCCGAGATGTTCACCGCGTTCGTCGACCGCTACCGCGAACGCCTGCTCGAGGAGCTGGGCCAGCGCGAGCCGTACTTCTACGGATTCCGACGGATCCTGTGCTGGGCCCGCTTCGGTTGAGCGGGAGGGCGATGTCCGATCCGGCCTCTCCAACCGCGCGTGCAGCGGGACCGCCCGGATCCATCCGTATCGCGCCGTCGGTATTGTCGGCCGACTTCGGTGCGCTGGCCGAGCAGGTGGGCGAGGTGGCAGCAGTGTCCGATTGGCTCCACGTCGACGTGATGGACGGTCACTTCGTGCCCAACCTCACGATCGGGCCACCGGTCGTGGCATCGCTCCGCCGGCACACGCCACTCTTCTTCGATTGCCACCTCATGATGACGGACCCGGGAAAGTACCTCGAGGCCTTCGCCGAGGCAGGCGCCGACGGGTGCACGGTGCACGTCGAGATCGGGCAGACGGGCGCGCTGATCGCGCGGATGCGCGCACTTGGTCTGCGGACCGGCCTCGCCCTCAATCCGGACACACCATTCGAAGCAGTCGCGCCCTACGTGGGCGAGGTCGATCTGATCCTGTGCATGACGGTGTTCCCAGGCTTCGGCGGGCAGAGCTTCATGGCTCCGGTGCTCGACAAGGTGCGTCAGGTCCGATCGGCCGTCCGGGCGGGGTCACTGCCCGTCGACGTCGAAGTGGACGGGGGCATCGACGTCGAGACGGCTCCCTTGGCCGCCCCGCGGGGGCCAACGTCTTCGTGGCCGGGAGCGCCATCTTCGGCCATGAGCGTCCGTGGGAGTCGGCCGACGAGATCAGGGCGTCGATCGGCGACGTCCTTCGATCAGGGTGATGTGGATCGTCGTCGGGGACCGCCGGACCCCCCCACGGTGAGGCGCCGGTGAAGCGGGCCATCGTGGCCGGCGGGGGCATCGTCGGCACGTGGCACGCCCTGGAGCTCTGCCGGGCCGGCTACACGGTCGCGCACCTCGAAGCCGACGCGGCTCCGCTGGGCGCGTCGGTCCGCAATTTCGGCCTGCTCTGGGTGAGCGGTCGACGCTCGGGCCCTGAGCTCGACGCCGCCCAACGGTCGCGCCGACGGTGGGAGGAGATCGGCCACGACGTTCCCGGCATCGGGTTTCGGGCCACCGGTTCCCTGACCCTGGCCTCCACGGAGGGCGAGCGCAAGGTGATGGCGGCCTTCGCCGGTCACCCTGACGCGCGGCAACGCTCGGTGGTCTTCCTCGAACCCGAGCAGCTGGTCGCCCTCAACCCGGCGGTACGGGGCGAGGTCGCGGGTGGTCTGCACTGTGCCGAAGATGCGGTGGTGGAACCCCGCCAGGCTCTGGGGGCCCTGCGGGGATACCTCCGGGGCCGGGGTTCCTACGCGTTCCATCCCGGACGGCGGATCGTCGGGACGGCGGAGCACGCGCTGGTGGACAGCTCGGGCACCCGATGGGAGGGCGACCTCGTCGTCGTCGCCACCGGCGCCGCCTTTGACCATCTGCCCGGCACCGAGCAGCTGTGGTCCCGTCTGCGTCGGGTGCGCCTGCAGATGATGGAGACGGCGCCCTTCGCCCCGCTGGTCACCACGTCGGTGGCCGACGCCGACACCCTGCGCTACTACCCGGCGTACGACGTCGTGGATCCCGAACCGTTGGGTTGCCAGAGCGCCATCGGCGCCGCCCACCATCTCCAGCTCCTGGTCGTGCAACGCCTCGACGGTGGATTGACCATCGGTGACACCCATGCCTACGACGAGCCCTTCGATTTCGCCCTGGCCGAAGATGCCTCCGCGGAACTGCTGGCGCGGGCAGCGTCATTGCTCGGCACGGCCGTTCCACCCGTGACGAGGCGTTGGGAAGGCGTCTACGCCCAGAGCGTGGGTGACGATGTCTGTGTGCGGGAGGAGGTGCGCCCGGGGGTGTGGATGGTCACCGGGCCCGGAGGGCGCGGCATGACGTGCGCTCCCGCTATGGCGGCCGACACCCTCTCGGCCGCCGGCGCGACATGATCGGCCGCTTCGCCCTGGTGTGCCTCGACATGGCCGGGACGACGGTCCGGGACGACGGCGTGGTGGACGAGGCGTTCGCGCTCGCCCTGCGATCGTCGGGGATCGATCTCGACAGTCCAAGGTTCGAGTCGGCCCGGGCCCACGTACGGGCCACGATGGGCCAGTCCAAGGCGGACGTCTTCGGCGCACTCCTGGGTCCGGAGCAGGCGGCCGCGGCCACTGACGCCTTCGCCCGGGCGTACGAGCGGATCGTGGCCGACGGCCGGGTCTCCGCCCTCCCGGGTGCCCTCGACGTGTTCGATGCGTTGCGGCAACGAGAGGTGAAGGTCTGCCTGACGACCGGCTTTGCCCCATCGACCCGCGAGGCCCTGATCTCGGCGCTCGGGTGGGCCGCGCACATCGATCTGGCCCTCTCGCCCTCGGATTGCGGTCGGGGCCGTCCTGAGCCCGACATGATCCTCGGCGCCATGGAACGCCTGGGCGTCGTCGACGCCGGGCACGTGGCCGTGGCCGGGGACACCGTGAGCGATCTCGCTTCGGGCACCGCGGCCGGTGCCGGTGCGGTCATCGGCGTCCTCAGCGGCGCCCACGATGAAGCCACCCTGTCGGCGGTGCCGCACACGGCGCTGATTGCCGACGTCACCGAGCTCATCGGGGTACTCGAGGCGGGGTGAACTGGTCCGACCGGACCGGGTCGCCCACCGGCGACCCGGAGGATCCTGGGTATGTCCTGGTCAGTGCCAGTGGGCTCCCAGAATGGTCGCGGTCTCGTCGTGCCCCCGGAACCGTCCGGGTGTAGAACTGGTGGCGAAGCGGAGTGTTCCTGTCTGACGGCATCGTCAGAAGGGGGGTGGCTCATGAGTCAGGCCGAGCGTGGCGGGCCGGTCATGCGCACGTGCACGTGGACGCATCACGTCGTGACCGTGGTGAGCGCGCTGGCCCTCGTGGCCCTGGGCACCGTGCTCGCCGTGGCGCCGGTGGCGGTGACCGCCGGCGCGGTCGGGTCGGGCTCCGTCCCGGCCGAGGCGCCCCTTCCCCCCGAGGCCGGCTCGAACCCCTCCGCCCAGCTCAGCCAGAGCGCGTGTGCCGCCCCACACGGTTGCGTGGCTGTTGGTTCGTTCGTCGACCGCGACAACACCCGGCAAATTCTCATCGAGACAGGGGCGTCAGGCACATGGTCAGCCCGGAAGGGTCCGCTGCCCGGAGATGCCAACGCCAATCCGGAAGCCAGTCTCACGGGCCTCTCCTGCCCCGCGCCAGGGTCATGCGTGGCCGTTGGCTCGTACGTCGACGACCAGGGGGTACAACGCGCCCTGGTCGACACCTTGGCCGGTGGCTCGTGGACTCCGACGGAGGCGCTGCTGCCCTCCGACGCCGGCACGAATCCGGTCGGTCAGCTCAACGCCGTCTCGTGTGCCACCTCGAGCTCCTGCGTTGCCGTGGGCTCCTACGACACCGATGCCCCCGCCGTCGATCGAGCGCCCCTCATCGAGACCCTTTCGGGCCACCTCTGGACGCCGGCGCCGGCCGGCCTCCCGGACAACGCCCACGAGGGCAACCTGACCGGTGTGAGCTGCCCGACCGGAGGTTCCTGTGTGGCGGTCGGGGTCTACGGTCTCGCCGTCATCTCCGACGGACTGGTCAACGAGGACACGCTCCCTCTCGTCATCACCCTGTCGACAGGCACGTGGACCCCGAGTGCAGGGGCGCTGCCCGCCGATGCCGACACCCGACCGATCGCCTCGGAGAACGTTGAATTCCTCGGTGTTTCGTGCGTGGCCGCCGGGCCGTGCGTGGCCACCGGGTCCTACATGACCGGCGACGGCAGCCAACTCGCGCTCGTCGAGACGTTGTCCGACGGGACGTGGACCGTTGGGAGCCTGTCCCTGCCGAGCGATGCTGTCGCCGACGCACCGCTGTCTGCCCTGCTCTCCGTCTCGTGCGCCGCCGGGCCGCGTTGCGTGGCGGTGGGGAACTATCTCAACTCGAGCGGCGACCAGCGGCCTCTGGTCGAGAACCTTTCGGGAGGCACCTGGACGCCGGTGCAGGCTCCTCTGCCCTCGAACGCAAACTCCATCACGTCGGCCGTTCTCGACGGTGCCGCCATCGGGCCGTCGGGCTCGTCCGTGGCCGTGGGCTCCTATCAGGACGCGGGTGGCAACACCCAAGGAGCGCTCGACGTCGAGCCGAGTCCAGCGCCGGCGGTCACAACCTCACCAGTCCCCACGGGGGTTCCCACGACCGCGGCCCCGGCGACGGTTCCCGCGCCAACCCCCACGACCGCTCCCGCCCCGCCAGAATCGAGCACGCCTGGCCAGCCGGCGATCGCCCTCGGCCCCGACGGCGCGCTGTGGTTCACCGACGCGCGTGGCCACTCGATCGATCGCGTGTCGACTTCGGGAGCGGTCACCCGTGTCACGGCCCCGAGCATCGATGCGCCGTCGGCCATCGCCCTCGGCCCCGACGGCGCGCTGTGGTTCACTGACCAGAGCGACGGTTCGGCCGGGGACGCCGGCTCGATCGGACGGATCACGCCGACCGGGGTCGTATCGAACTACGCCGGCCCCGGCATCTCCGATCCCGGGGCCATCGCCCTCGGCCCCGACGGCGCGCTGTGGTTCACTGACCAGAGCGACGGTTCGGCCGGGGACGCCGGCTCGATCGGACGGATCACGCCGACCGGGGTCGTATCGAACTACGCCGGCCCCGGCATCTCCGATCCCGGGGCCATCGCCCTCGGCCCCGATGGCGCGCTGTGGTTCGTGGATGCCACGCACAGCGGCCACCCGTCGATCGGTCGTATCTCGCTCACAGGAGCCGTCACCACCTACCCCACGGGGCCCGACGGGCCGATCGGTGACATCGCCCTCGGGCCCGATGGCGCGGTGTGGTTCACCTCGGCCCACTCGATCGGGCGGATCACCACGGCGGGCGTCGTGGGCACCTACTCCAGCCCGGCCATCGATGGGGCCGCCGGGATCGCCCGGGGGCCCGATGGGGCCATGTGGTTCACCAATCAATCCGGCGGTCCCGATGGCACCGGATCGATCGGACGGATCACCACCGCCGGGATGGTCACCAGCTTCTCCAACCACGGCGTCGTCGCACCGACCGGCATCGTCTCGGGCCCCGACGGTGCCCTCTGGTTCACCAACCGGGACGGTTCCATCGGGCGACTCCCGGGTGCGGGGAGCGGAGGTCCTCAGCTCCGCCCCTAGGATGCCCGGTGCACCTGGGGTCGCACCGCATCAACGGTCGCACCGCACCAACTGGTCGCACCGCACCATCGGGGTCATCGGAGACCCGACGGGGTCCTTGCCCCGAATGATGACAACGGCAGTTGCATCGACCCCGACGACCCCACCAACCCGCGACGCCCCACCACCGATCACATCGCGACCGCTCCGACCGGGACTTCTCGACATAAACTGGAACGTGTTCTAATATCAGGACAGAGGATGCTGGTGGCGGGGCATCCAGTGAGGAATTGCAGCCATGCCCGATCCAGACCACGGCGAGAGCCCCGACGACACGGAGTACATGCGCCGGGCCATCGCATTGGCGGATTCGGCCCGGGGCTTCACGTCACCGAACCCGTGGGTGGGCAGCATCGTCGTCCCGGCGGACGATCCCGCCCTGACGTTCGGGGGCGCCACCGCCCCGCCGGGCGGGCCGCATGCCGAGATTGCGGCGTTGTCCCAGGCCGGACCGACGCGGGCCCGAGGCGGGACGCTCTACACCACCCTCGAGCCCTGCGCGCACACGGGGCGCACACCGCCCTGCACCGACGCCATCATCGGGGCGGGGGTGGCCCGTGTGGTCATCGGGCTCGAGGATCCCGATCCCCTGGTGTCGGGTCGCGGCGCCGAAGCCCTGCGGGCCTCGGGGATCGAGGTCACCACGGGCGTCGAGGCGGCGGCCGTGGCCGACCAGCTCGCACCGTATGTGAAGCACCGCCGGTCCGGTCGGCCCTGGGTGATCCTGAAGATGGCCTCGAGCCTCGATGGGCGGACGGCCGCGCCGGACGGCACCAGTCGGTGGATCACGGGCGAGGCGGCCCGCCACGACGTCCATCGCCTGCGCGCCCAATCCGATGCCGTGCTGGTCGGAGCCGCCACCGTCAGGGCCGACGATCCCGAGTTGACCGTCCGGCTCCCCGATCGGTCGACGCCACGGCAACCTCTGCGTGTCGTCCTGGGCACCGCTCCGGCCCAGGCCAAGGTCCACCCGGCACTCGAGCTCTCGGGGCACCTCGAAGACGTCCTGACCGAGCTGGGTCGCCGCGGCGTGCTCCAGCTCCTGGTCGAGGGCGGGGCCGGCGTGGCCCGCGATTTCCACGCGGCACGGCTGGTTGATCGCTACGTCTTCTATGTGGCGCCGGCGCTGTTCGGTGGTGACGACGCCCGACCGATCTTCTCGGGGCCCGGAGCTGGCACAATTGACGAGGTGTGGAGGGGCAAGTTGGTCTCGGTCGAGCGACTGGGAGAGGATCTTCGAGTGGAGGTGGCAGCCTGATGGGGTTCTCAGCGGTGCAGGAGGCCATTGATGCCATTGGCCGGCTGGGCATGGCCGTCGTGGTCGACGACGAGGACAGGGAGAACGAAGGGGACCTGGTCATGGCGGCCGAAGCCGCTACGCCGGAGAACATCGCCTTCTTCCTCGCCCACACCTCCGGCGTGATCTGCGTGCCGCTCCTGCCCGAACGCGCCGACGCCCTCGATCTTCCCCTGATGGTCACGGCCAACACAGAAGCCCAGCGCACGGCCTTCACCGTGAGCGTGGACTGCCGCCTCGGCACGACCACGGGCATCTCGGCCGCCGATCGCGCCGCCACCATCGGGGCCCTTATCGATCCGGGCACGCGCCCCAACGACCTGAACCGGCCCGGTCACATCTTCCCGCTGCGCTATCGCCCCGGCGGGGTGCTCAAGCGAGCCGGCCACACCGAGGCGACGGTGGATCTCTGCCGCTCGGCCGGCCTCACGCCGGCCGGGGTCCTGTGCGAGATCGTCACCGAGGACAAGTCGGAGATGGCCCGGCTGCCCGACCTCGAGCGTTTTGCCAAGAAGCACGAGCTCCCGCTGATCTCCATCGCGGACCTGATCCGCTACCGGCGCCAGAACGAGAAGCTGGTGCGCCTGGTGTCCGAGGCCCGCATCCCCGCGGTCGATCGTGAATTCCGGGCCTACGTCTATGAGTCGGTTCTCGACAGCGAGCAGCATCTGGCGCTGGTCATGGGGGAGGTGGCCGGGGAGGAGGACGTGCTGGTGCGGGTGCACTCGGAGTGCCTGACCGGGGACGTCTTCGGATCCTTGCGCTGCGACTGCGGGCCGCAACTCCAGGCCTCGCTGGACCTCATTCAGCAGGAGGGCCGCGGGGTGCTGATCTACCTGCGTGGTCACGAGGGCCGTGGCATCGGGCTCGGGCACAAGATCCGGGCCTACCAACTCCAGGAGGAGGGCCACGACACCGTTGACGCCAACCTGCAGCAGGGCCTTCCGGTGGACAGCCGTGAATACGGCATCGGGGCGCAGATGCTCGTCGATCTCGGCGTCACCACCATGCGGCTCATGACCAACAACCCGGTCAAGTACGGCGGACTCGAGGGCTTCGGTCTCGACATCACCGAGCGCATTCCCCTGCAGCCTTCGCCGAACCCGGAGAACATCGCCTACCTGCGCACCAAGCGCGAGCGGATGGGGCACATCCTGCACGGCCTCGACGACGTCCTGTGACGGCAGGAGCTCGTTAGTGGCCGGATCTGACCTCATGGCCGTGCCGGAGGGCGCGCTCGACGAGGTGGCGGACAGGGTCGGCGCGTCGCTGCGCGGTGCGCACGACGGCCAGGGACTCCGGGTCGGCGCCGCCTGCGCCCTGTTCAACGGCGGCATCACCCTCCGCCTCCTGCACGGCGCCCTCGATGCCCTCGCGGATGCCGGCACGGACCGCAACGACGTGACGGTGGCCTGGGCTCCGGGCGCCTTCGAACTGCCCCTGGTGGCCCGGGCCTTCGCCACCGCCGGCAAGGTCGATGTCGTGCTCTGCTTCGGGGCCGTGGTGCGCGGTGACACCGGTCACTACGACCTCGTGGCCGGACAGTGCGCGGCGGGCATTCAGCAGGTGCAGCTCACGACCAGTGTCCCCATTGCCTTCGGCGTCCTGACCACGGACACGATCGACCAGGCGCTCGAGCGGTCCGAGCCCGATGCGTCGAACAAGGGTCGCGAGGCGGCGTTCACCGGGATCGAGATGGTCCGGCTCCTGCGCGCCGGGCCGCTTTCGTAATCTGGATGGCTTGGCCCCCATTCATCAGCCGTTCACATCGCTGACACGAGGCCGTTACGCCGCGTCCCTACGGTGGGTGACAGCTTGAGGTAGTTCGACCAGGTCCGATCGGACGATTGTTATGGCGAGTCCCGCGTCTGATGCATCAGTCAATCCCACTGAGATACGGTTCAAAGCGGGCCGTCGTCGCGAGGACGGTTTTCCCGTGCAGTACTGCACCCTCCACGGATATCGCAGGGCATACGTTCAGGCTGGACAGGGGCCTGCACTCCTACTCATACACGGCATCGGTGACAGTTCCGACTCATGGCGTCCCGTGTTCAGGCAGCTGGCCCAGAACCACACGGTCATCGCCCCTGACCTGCTGGGGCATGGCCGCTCGGAGAAGCCGCGGGCGGACTATTCGGTGGCCGCCTACGCGAATGGCATGCGCGATCTCTTGAGCGTCCTCGGGGTCGACCGGGTGACGGTGGTCGGGCACTCGCTGGGCGGGGGCGTCGCGGCGCAGTTCGCGTACCAGTTCCCAGACCGTTGCGAGCGGCTGGTCCTGGTCGGGAGTGGCGGCGTCGGGCGAAGTGTGAGCCCACTCCTTCGCTTGGCCGCGGTTCCCGGGACCGAGTGGCTGATGCCGCTTTTCGGGCTGCCGCCGGTACGCATCGCCAGTCGCGTGGCGGCCGAGCTGCTGCGCCAGCTCGACGCTTCCCTCGGTCATGACACCGAGGAATTGTTGGCCGTGTTTGACGCACTGCCCGACACGTCGGCCCGCCAGGCCATCCTCCGGACGTTGCGGTCGGTCGTGGACTGGAAGGGCCAGGTGGTTACCATGCTCGACCGCGCCTATCTGGCCGAGGGAATCCCAACGCTCATCATCTGGGGCCGGCGCGATGTCATCATTCCATTGGGACATGGGCGGCTGGCTCATGCGGCCATTCCGGAGAGCGAGCTCGAGATCTTCGACGAGGCGGGTCATTTTCCGCACCACTCCGATCCGGATCGTTTTGCCGAACGGGTGGCCGCCTTTGTGCAGCAAACCGAGGCGGCCCGCTACGACCAGGAGGAGTGGCGAAGGAGACTACGGAAGGGAAGACGCTTCGTGGAAGCCGACTCGTCGACGACCGACCTTGAGCTCATGGCGCTCCCGCTCTCTTCGATGCCCAGCGCGCACTGAGTCCGGGCCGGCTCTGCGGGCCTCTGTCAGTCATCGACGACCGCGTCTTCCGTCAGTCATCGACGGCCGTGCGTCTTCACTGGGTTCCCCGGGGTCGGGTCACCCTGCGTCACCGTGCGTACAGAATCAGCTGGGTGCAACGGTAGGAGGCCATCGACCGCCCGGTCGTCGCGTTGGTGACCGAGGCGTCCCAGACCTGGGTGGTCCGCCCCACGTGCAGCGGAGCGGCCACCCCGGTGACGTCCTCGCCCTCCGTGGCGCTCGAGAGGAAGTTGGCCTTGCACTCCAGAGTGGTGAAGCTCGACGCCCCTTCCGGCCAGTGCCGGCCCACCCCGAAGGCGCAGAGCGCGTCGGCAATGGCGATGACGACGGGCGCCCAGAGATAGCCGGTCCCCGCGATGAGCTCGTGCTGCACGCGGAGGCGGGCCGAGACGCCCCCGGCCTCATCGATGATCTCGATGCCCAGGAGGTCCAAGAAGTTGTGCACATCGTAGGGAGCGGGCACGCGCCCCAGCTTGCCGCACGGGTGGAGGCCCGTGCTCACGGTCGGAAACATCCCGGGGGCGCTCCGGTCCGCCCTGGTCTGCGAAGATTCCCCCCATGCTTCGCCTCGTTCTGCCCAAAGGCTCCCTGGAGAAGGCCACCTTTCAGCTCTTCGCCGATGCCGATCTGGCGGTGTCCCGGTCCTCTGATGTGAACTACCGGGCCACCATCGCCGACCCTCGGGTCGACGACGTCCGGATACTCCGGCCCCAGGAGATACCCGTCTACGTCGCCAAGGGGCTGTTCGACCTCGGCGTGACGGGGCGGGACTGGATCGAGGAGCGGGGGAGTGAGGTCGTCTCGCTGGGCGAGCTGCACTACGCCAAGGCTTCCTCGAGGACCGTGCGCGTGGTCCTGGCGGTGTCCCAGCAGTCGCCGGTCACCACGCTGGCTGAGCTGGCCGCCCTCCCCGGAAGGCTCCGGGTCAGCTCCGAGTACCCCGAGCTCACCCGCCGGGCCCTGGCGGCCCACGGCATCGAGGCCGAGATCTCCATGTCCTACGGCGCCACGGAAGCCAAGATCCCCGATATTGCCGACGCGGTGGTCGACATGACCGAGACGGGGAGCGCGCTCCGGGCCGCCGGCCTGCGCATCATCGAGACGCTGCTGGTGTCACCGACCGAACTGATCGCCCACCCGGCCGCGGCCGCCGATCCGGCCAAGCGCCACGCCATGGAGCAGATCCTCACCCTGCTCCAGGGCACCCTGGAGGCGCGCGGCAAGGTCCTGGTCAAGCTCAACGTTGCCTCGGACCGCCTTGACGGCGTCCTGGACGTCCTGCCTTCGATGCGGGCCCCGACGATCTCCGAGCTCTCGGGTGGAGGTGGCTTCGCCCTCGAGGCGGTGGTGGCCAAGGCGGACATCAACACGCTCATCCCGGCGCTGAGTGACCATGGAGCCACGGACATCCTCGAGATCCCGCTCTCCAAGATCGTGCACTGAGCGTGCCTGCCACGATCCCGCTGTCCGTGCTGCACGTCGGTCGGGTCACCGCCTTCGATGTCCGGCGTGGCCTGGGCACCGTTCTCGATGACCAGGGGACCCGGTTCGACTTCCATGCCACGGCCATCGCGGACGGGTCACGCGCCATCGACCCCGGGACCGAGGTGCGCTTCGTCGTGGTCCCCGGACACCTGGGCCGTTACGAGGCGCGTGAGCTGGCCGCCGGCGCGGCGCAGTCAGTTCTGGGCTGAGTTGGCGGCGCCTTCGGCGGCCGCCCGCTCGACCCCTTCGAGCTGCACGAAGGCCAGCCGCAGCTGGGACAGGGCCTCGAGCAGCGAGGGTTCGGACTCACCCAGGCGGCCCTCGAGACCGTCGAGCAGGCAACCCAGGCCGTCGATGGCCAGCCTGGCCTGGAAGAGCATGGGCGGGGTCTGGGAAAGGTAGACGGCAGCCAGCTCGAAGAGGCCGTAGCAGTGGTTGGCCACCACCACTTCGGCTGGTGTGCTGGCCAGCTGGGCGCGCATGGCATCCACCTCGGCCTGGGCCTCGGCGCTCAGCGGTTCCCCCTCCCGGCTCGGCGCCGATCCCCCGCCCGGAGGTGGTGTCGAACCCCCGCCCGGAGGTGGGGTCGAGCCGCTCCCTCCACCCTCTTTCTCAGGGAAATGCTCGCCCGACGGTGTCCAGAGGCTGCTCATCCTGTTACTGTAGGCGTCTTGACTACACGGAAGCGGGGCCTCCCATGCCGGGGCCTCCACCTGGCCACACGTCCGATATCTGGACGACACGAGTGCGCCAGGTCGATGGTTCTCCGGCGCGGGTACCGCCCGCTGGTCGGCCTCGCTCCGCCGAATGGCTTGCGGAAAGACCGCGGGCCCGAGTGAGAGGTGTGATGCCGCATCGTCGCTGAAACCACAACTGAGCACCGGATCAACGACCGAATCCGTGCCCGTGAAGTCCGGCTCGTGGACCCCGATGGTGTGCAACTCGGCATCAAGGCGCTGCCCGAGGCCCTGGCCATCGCCAAGGAGCTCGACCTCGATCTCGTCGAGGTGGCACCCATGGCCAATCCGCCGGTGGCCCGCATCATGGACTTCGGAAAGTTCAAGTTCGACGAGGCCCAGCGGGCCAAGGAGAGCCGTCGCAAGACGGTCCACGTCGGGATCAAGGAGATGAAGTACCGGCCGAAGATCGGCCCGGGTGACTTCGACACCAAGACCCGCCAGGTGGGCAAGTTCCTCGACGCGGGGCACAAGGTCAAGATCACGATCATGTTCCGTGGGCGAGAGGTGTACCACCCCGAGCACGGAAAGCGCATCCTGGACCGGATCGCCGAGCAGATGGAAGGCGTGGCAAAAATAGAGGCCGAGCCCAAGCTCGACAACCGGAACATGATCATGGTGCTCGCCCCCGACAAGCGGGCCCGTCAGGCCGCCGCGTCGAGGGAGAAGAACCAGCATCGAAACAACAAGGCCCCGGACTCGAGGCCGGAGCCGACCGGAGCCGAGGCACCGGCGCCCGCCGCTGAAGCCGAGGCCGCACCGCTGGCCGAAGCCGCCGCAGATGAGATCGCAGCTACCGAAGAGGGATGACGACATGCCGAAGATGAAGACGGACCGAGGCGCCGCCAAGCGCATCAAGGTCACCGGAAGTGGGCGCTTGCGCCGCCGCAAGGCGTTCCGGTCGCACCTTTTGGAGAACAAGAGCAGTGTTCGCACCCGCCGCCTGGGCCGTGAGACCGAGGTGGCGAAGGCCGACGAACGGGCTGTGCGCCGGATGCTCGGCATCTGACTGCCGGCAACGCGCCCGGACACACGACGAGAAGAGAGGAGGACCCCCAGTGGCCAGAGTCAAGCGATCCGTTCACGGGCGCAAGCACCATCGCGCCGTGCTCGAGCAAGCGAAGGGGTACTACGGAAACAAGAGCCGCACCTACCGGGCCGCCAACGAGCAGCTCATGCACTCGATGCAGTACGCCTACCGCGACCGGCGGGCCCGCAAAGGGGATTTCCGGAAGCTGTGGATCCAGCGGATCAACGCGGCGGCCCGGCTGCACGGCATGAGCTACAGCCGCCTGATCAACGGCCTCCACCGGGGTGGCATCGAGGTCGATCGCAAGGTGCTGGCCGACCTGGCCGTCACCGACCCTGAGGCGTTCGGGGCGCTGGTCCGAGCCGCCCAGGACGCGCTGTCGAGCGCGCCCGTCGCCGAGGTCGCTTCCTGAGCCAACCGTTGGCGTTCACGCACCGGCGGGTTCGCCGAGTGCGTGCGCTCCTGCAGAAACGGTCGACCCGTTGGAGCGAGCGGGTGTTCGTCGCCGAGGGCGTCGAGCTCCTGCGCACCGCGCTGGCGGCGGGGGTCGCCGTCGAATCGGTGTATCTCGCTCCGGCCGGAGCGGAAGATAGTCTCACGGCCCAGATCTGTGACCGGGCGCTGTCCGCCGGGGCCCGGCTCTTCCCGCTCGCTCCGGGCGTGCTCGAACGGGTGGCCGAGACGGTCACGCCGCAGCCGGTGCTGACGGTCCTGCCCATGCTGGACGGTCCGATGGCGCCACCGTTCGCGGCCGCCGCGCCCCATGGGTTGATCGTGGTCCTGGTCGACGTGCGCGACCCGGGCAATGCCGGAACGGTGCTCCGCACGGCCGATGCGGCCGGGGTGAGCGCGGTGATCTTCAGCGGCGACTCGGTCGACCCCTACAACCCCAAGGCGGTCCGGGCCTCGGCCGGCTCCTTGTTCCACGTTCCCTTCGGCGTGCAGGACGAGCCCGCGGTGCTCGCGGCCGGGCTGGCGTCGGCCGGGTACCGCACGCTGGCCACCGTGGTGCGGGACGGTGACGACTACGCCGCGCTCGACTGGTCGCTTCCCACGGCGCTGTTCCTGGGCAACGAGGCGGCCGGGCTCGGGGCCGACATGCAGCAGGCCATCGGTGGTTCGGTGGCCATCCCGATGGAGGGCCAGGCGGAGTCGCTCAACGTCGGCGTGGCGTGCGCCGTGGTCTGCTTCGAGGCGCTGCGCCAACGTCGCCGGAACGGCGCGCCGTGAGCGCGGGATCACGATCGTCGGGCCCGGTGCCCGAGGCATCTACCATTTCAGGACGATCCGGCGCCGGCCCACTGCCTGCCCGCGGCGGTGGCTGTCCATGGAGACGCAACGAAGAGTGGAAGAGTGACCGACAACCAGCCAGTCGATAGCGAGGCCATCACCAATGACGGCGCGGCCGCCATCGGGAAGGCCGCGTCCACCGACGAGTTGGCCCAGGTGGAGACGCAATGGCTGGGCAAGCGCTCCGTCCTGGCCAAGGCCCACCGCGCCCTGGGGGCGCTCGACCCCGAAGGGCGCCGGGAGATGGGCCGGCGGCTGCAGGAGGTCCGGGCCACCCTCGAGGGCAAGCTGGCGGCCCGGCGAGCCGAGCTGGCGGCGGCTGAACGGGCCGACTTCCTGGTGGACGATCGACTCGACCTCACCGAGGTGATCCCCGCGCGGGTCCCCGCACCCCTGACCCGGGGTCATCTCCATCTGGTGACCCAGGCCCGGGACGAACTGGAAGACGTCTTCGTCGGCATGGGGTTCACCGTCGCCGAGGGTCCTGAGGCCGAGACGGACTGGTACAACTTCGAGGCGCTCAACATGCCGCCGGCCCATCCGGCCCGGGGCATGTACGACACCATGTACCTCGACATCGGCGAGCCCGAGACGGTCGTGCTGCGGACCCACACCTCACCGGTGCAGATCCACCTGATGGAAGAGGCCGTGCGCGACGACAGCCTGCCCATCCACGCCGTGATGCCGGGCAAATGCTTCCGGCTCGACACACCCGACGCCTCGCACCTGCCGGTGTTCAACCAGATCGAGGGCCTGGTGGTCGATCGGGGCATCACCTTCGGCGACCTGGCCGGCACCATCCGGACCTTCACCGCGGCCTACTTCGGGGCCGACATCGACGCCCGCCTGCGCCCGGCCTACTTCCCCTTCACCGAGCCGTCGGCCGAGTTCGAGATCACCTGCACCATCTGCCGGGGCGCGGGCTGCCGGACCTGCTCGAACACGGGCTGGATCGAGCTGGGCGGCTGCGGCATGGTGGACCCGGCCGTGTTCGCCGCCGTGGGCATCGACCCGGAGATGTGGTCCGGGTTCGCCTTCGGTTTCGGGATCGATCGCTGCGCGCTCATGCGCCACGAGGTGCCCGACATGCGCTCCTTCATTGAGAACGACATCCGCTTCCTGTCCCAATTCTGAGGCAGTACCCACCCGACGAGAGAGACATCTGTGCGCGTCCCACTGAGCTGGCTCCGAGACTTCGCCCCCTTCCCCGACGACACCGGGGCGCTGGTCGCCGCGCTCGACGACCTGGGCCTGGTCGTCGAGGAGGTCCAACGGGTGGGGGAGGGGCTGGGGGATGTGGTCGTGGCCCGGGTGACCGAGATCGCGGCCATCGCCGGTTACGACCGGGTGCGGCGGGTCGTGGTCGATGCCGGCGGCGAGCCCGTCGAGATCGTCTGCGGTGCCTCCAACTTCGAGGTGGGCGACCGGGTGCCGCTGGCGCCCGTCGGGACGGTCCTGCCCGACGGCACCGCCATCGGGCGGCGCCCCATGGGCGGCGTGGTCTCCAACGGGATGCTCTGCTCAGGCGACGAGCTCGACCTCTCCGAGGACGGTGCCGGCCTCCTGGTCCTCGGCGACGACATCGCCGCCGCCCCAGGCACCCCGCTCACCGAGGCCCTGAGGATCGAGGCCGACACGGTCTTCGACATCACGGTGGAAGGCAACCGCCCGGACGCCTGGTGCATCTCGGGCGTGGCCCGGGACCTGGCCGCTCGCCTGCACCTGCCTTTCTCCCTGCCCGAACCGCCTCCACCGGCGAGCAGCGGGCAGGCCGTCGCCGAGGCCGCCACCGCCACGGTCGAGGCCCCCGAGCTCTGCCCGCGCCTGGTGGTGGCCGTGGCGCACGATGTCGCCGTGGCCCCCTCACCACGCTGGCTGGCCCGACGGCTCACCCTGGCCGGCATGCGGCCCATCAACAACGTGGTCGACGCCTCGAACTACGTGATGCTCGAGCGGGGCCAGCCCACTCACCCTTACGACCTGGCCCGGCTGCCCGGGCGCGGGCTGAACGTCCGCCGGGCGCGGCCGGGCGAGTCGATCGAGACCCTCGACGGCGTGGACCGGGCCGTGGGCGTTCCCGGCCGCGGTCTGGGGGACACCGGCGAGGACTGCCTCATCTGCGACGCGGCGGACACCCCGGTCGGTATCGCCGGCATCATGGGCGGCGCGTCGTCGGAGATCTCCGACTCGACCACCGAGGTCCTGCTCGAGGCGGCCTACTTCACGCCCATGGCCATCGCCCGCACGTCCAAGCGCCTGGGCCTGCGGAGCGAGGCCTCGGCCCGTTTCGAGAAGGGGTGTGACCCCTGGGGGATCGACGCCGCGGTCACGCGCTTCTTCGAGCTGCTGGCCGAGAGCGCCCCGGACCTCACCGTCCGCGACGGCACCCTCGATGTCCGGGGTGAGGTTCCCGAACCGGTCGTGCTCGATCTGCCGATCGCCCGGGTCCAACGCCAGCTGGGGGTGCCGCTGACCCGAGAGGAGATCGCCGCACTGCTCGAGCCGATCGGGTTTCGGTCCGAGCCCCGCCGCGGGGTGAACGGTGACGAACGGCTCACCGTGACCGTGCCGACCAACCGGCCCGACGTGCGGCCGGCGCCGTTCGGGATCGACGATGTGATCGAGGAGGTGGCCCGCACCTTCGGCTACGCCAACGTGCCGCGCCGCACGCCGACGTGGCCCCAGCCCGGCTCTCTCACCGCGCTGCAGCGATCGCGGCGCGCCGTCAAGGACGTCCTGTGCGGGCTCGGGGGGTCCGAGGGCTGGACGTCGACGTTCGTCAGCGCGGCGGCGCATGAGCGGGTGGGGCTCACGGGACCGGCGGTACGGGTGACCAACCCGCTGGTGGCGGAGGAGCCGTTCCTGCGACGTTCCCTCATGCCCGGCCTGCTGGAGGCGCTCTCGTACAACGCCAGCCGGCGCCAGGGCTCCATCCGCCTCTACGAGGTGGGCGTCGTCTTCTCGCACCCCGACGAGGGGTCACCCCGGGTGGTCGAGCGCAGCGGGGCCGGCGGGGCCCGGACCGCCCTGCTCCCCGGCGAACGTGAGTTGCTGGGGGCGGTGTTCGCCGCCGACGGTGACGATGCCCGGACCGCCACGGTGGCCTGGCATGTCCTGTCCGATGCGCTCCGGCTGTCCGGCATACGGCTGGTGCGGGCGGGGGCGGGCCTCCCGGCGCGGCCGGGCCTGCACCCGACCCGATCGGCGCGTCTGGTGGCGCACGGGGGAGTCCACCCGAGCTCCGATCCGGGGCGCACCATCGGGGTGGTCGGGGAGATCGACCCCGACGTGGCGACGGCGTTCGGGTTGACGGTGACCACCGGAACCGGGACGACGGCCCGCCGCATCGGGTGGCTCGAGGTCGACCTCGGCCTGCTCTTCGACGAGACGGTGGCGCCCCGTCGCGCCACCATCGGGGCCGCGGTCAGCCGCTTCCCCTCGTCCGATGTCGACCTGGCGCTGGTGGTCGACGACGAGTACCCGGCGGACGTGGTGGGTGACGTGCTGGGGGCGACGGCCGGCGACCTGCTCGAATCCGTGGCGCTCTTCGACGTCTACCGGGGGGACGCCATCGGCGAGGGCGCGCGGAGTCTGGCCTATCGACTGCGCTTCTGTTCGCTCGACCACACCCTGACCGACGAGGAGGTGGGCACGCTGCGCACGCGGTGCATCCGGGCGGCCGAGAGGGAGTTCGGCGCTGTCCTGCGCTAATGGGGATCGACCAGCTGGCCCGGATGGGTGAAGCTGGTGCCGAGCCGCCAGCATGGCATCGTAGGAAGGTGGAGGTGCGACCGATCGACCCCAACGACGCGGCTGCCTTCGACGCCTGGTTCGCCGTCCTGCACCGTACGGATCTGGAGCGTTGGCCGGGCCGGCCCGGGTGGCAACGGGCTGAACGGCTGGCGTGGGCCCTCGATCAGGAGGGGCCCGAGGAGCACCGGTGCCTGCTGGCTCGCGACGGCAGCCATGGCCGTGCCCTCGGCGTAGCTGATCTGGAGATGTACCGCCGGGAGAATCTCCACCTGGCCCGCCTCGACGTCCGGGTCCTGCCCGAGGCCCGGCGCCGCGGGGTGGGGACGGCGCTGGTGCGGGCCGCGGCAGAGGTGGCGCGGGAGACGGGCCGGACCGAATTGGGCGGGATGGACGAAACCCCGCACCGCCGCGGCTTTGTCGACGCGGCCGGATTCGCCGGCCAGCTCGGCTTCGCCCCGGCTCAGCGCATGATCCGCCGGGAGCAGGCCCTGCCCCTCGACGCGGATCATCGTCGCGACCTGGCCGATCACCCCAAGGTGCACCCGGACGGGTATTCCATGATGACGTTCAGAGATGCTTGGCCGGACGAGTTCATGGCCGACCGCTGCGAAATGGGTCGCCGGATGTCGACCGATGCACCGGTCGGAGAGCAGGAGCTGGACGAGGAGACGTGGGACGAGGCCCGGGTCCGCCAGGTGGAGGCCAGCCTGGCCGCCCAGAACCGGAGCAAGGTCATCACGGCCGCCCACCATGCCGCCTCGGGGAGGCTGGTGGCCCTGACCGAGGTCGTCGTGCCGCTCGGTGCGCCCGAGTCGGCCTGGCAGCACGACACGCTGGTGCTCCCGGAACACCGCGGCCATGGCCTGGGGTTCGCCGTCAAGGCAGCGAACGCCCTGGCGGTGCAAGAGCGCTTTCCGGCGGTGCGGACGGTCAGCACCTGGAACGCCGAGGAGAACGCCCACATGATCGCCGTCAACGAGGAGCTGGGTTTCGAGGTGACGGCGACGTCGACCTACTGGCTGAAGAAGATCGAGCCGAACCAGTGAGCGAATCGCCGTCTGGACTCTTCAACGCGGCCTCGGTTCCGGATGGCTACCGGCAATATCTGCAGCCGGCCGTCTTCGATCCGTGGGCGCGGGAATTGTCGGCCTTTGTCCCGCCCGCGCGTGGAGGCGTGATGCTCGACGTCGCGGCCGGAACCGGAGCGGTGGCGCAGGCGGCAGCGACGCTCGTCGGACCTCGGGGCGAGGTGATTGCCGCCGATGTGAGCCCGCTCATGCTGGCGGGCATCGGGTTGGCCCGATCTGATGTCCGAGCGACGGTCGAAACGCTCGAGTGCCCGGCCGAGAGTCTGGCTCTTCCCGACGCATCGGTCGATGCGGCCTACTGCCAACAAGGGCTGCAGTTCATGCCGGATCGAGATGCGGTGATGGGCGAGATTCGTCGGGTGCTCCGCCCGGGTGGGGTGGCCGGCATCGCCGTCTGGTCGGACCGGGTGCGGCCCGAACCCTTCCACACCTACGCACGCATCCTCCAGGAACGGCTGGTTCCTGAGCCCTATCCAGATGCCTTCGACACCTCCAAGGTCACCCTGTCCGAGCGTGCGATCGAGAGCCTGCTTACCTGTGCGGGGTTCGCGCAGCCGGCCGTTCGCACCGTCGAATTGGAATTGGCGTGGCCCGATCCGCGGACGGCCGCCTTCGGCATCATGGGGTCGAGCTACGGCCCCGCGGTGGCGGCTCTGACGCCACCGGACCAGGAGGCCGTATTCGCCGCCATCATGACGGCATATTCGGACAGCCGACCGCCAGCCACCATGGTCGCGGTATTCGGCCGGGGTACGGCCGCATAGTCCGGAGGGGCCACGCCATCCGCCCGGGTGGTTCGAGGCGGTCGCCGACCGCAGCGGTCCCGGACCTACGGGTACGTGGGTAGTGGTAGTTGCGGACCATGGAGTCCATGCCTGGTGGCCTTTCCGGCTCCTCGCGACCCGGAGCACACCGGTGCACGGCCGGTAGGGTTGCGGAGTGGGCACGACGCCGGACCAAGGTGATCCGTGGCACAGCCGATTGCACCACGTACCCAACGGGCGGATCTCGGAGAACACCTCGCAGAGTTCGGGGATGCGTCGTTTCGAGGCCATCTCGGGTGGGATGACCGGGTCCGAGAAGATCTGGATGGGGGAGACCCATATCGATCCGGCGACGCGTTCCGCTCCTCACCATCATGGCGAGTCGGAGACCGGCATCTACGTCCTCCGCGGTCACCCCGTGTTCGTCTTCTTGGAAGGTGGCGAAGAGGTCCGCATCGAGGCCCAGCCCGGCGACTACGTCTTCGTGCCTCCCTTTGTCCCGCATCGCGAGGAGAACCCCGCAACGGCCGGAGAGGCCGTGGTGGTTCTGGCCCGGTCCAGCCAGGAGGCGATCGTGGTGAACCTGCCCAACCTCTGAGCGGCGAGTTCGACTAGGACTCGAGGAAGCGGAGCACGGCCAGGACCCGGCGGTGATCCGATTGCGACACCGGCAGGTCGAGCTTGGTGAAGATGTTGGCCACGTGCTTCTCCACTGCGCCCTCGGAGATCACGAGCTGGCCGGCGATCGCGGCATTGGAGCGTCCTTCGGCCATCAGGGACAGTACCTCCCTCTCCCGGTTGCTCAAGACCGAGATCGAGGCCGAGCGCCCGGACGCGCCCAGGAGTTGGGTGACCACTTCGGGGTCGAGGGCGGTCCCGCCCGAGGCCACCCGCATCAGGGCTTCGACGAAGTCGCTCACGTCGGCCACCCGGTCCTTGAGGAGGTAGCCGATCCCCGCCGCGTCGTCGGCCAGGAGCTCGGCGGCGTAGCGCGTTTCGATGTACTGCGAGAACAGCAAGATGCCCAAGCCCTTGTGGGTGCGACGCAGGTCGATGGCGGCGCGCAATCCCTCGTCGGTGAACGTGGGGGGCATGCGGATGTCGACGATGGCGACGTCGGGACGGACCCGCTCGACGGACCGCCGCAGGGCATCGGGCTCGCTCACGGCACCGGTGACCACGAAGCCCCGGTCCACCAGGAGCTGGACGAGCCCGTCTCGCAGGATGGCCGAGTCCTCGGCGATGACGACGCGTACGGGGTCGGTCATTCAGGCATGCAGGGGCAGGTCGACGGTGACCACCGTCGGTCCCCCCGGTGGGCTGACGATGGCGAGGCGCCCATCCACCGCGTGGACGCGGTCGGTGAGGCCGGCCAGGCCGCTCGACGTGGAACCCAACTGGATGAGCTCGGCCCCACCCCGGCCGTCGTCGCGCACCACCACACGCAGCCACCCGGCGTTGTCCGTGCACGAAACACTGGCCCGCGACGCCTGGGCGTGCTGGGTCACGTTGGCCAGCAATTCAGCCACACAGAAGTAGGCAATCGCCTCGATCGCCGGCGTCGGCCGGGAAGTCAGTGTGACGCTGAGCTCCGTCGGGATGGTGCAGCGCGCCGCCAAGGTCGACAGCGCTCCCTCCAGTCCGATATCGAGGGCCGGGGGGTGGATGCCGCGGGCCAGGTCCCGGAGCTCAGTGATCGCTTCTTTGGCTCCCCGGTGCGCGTCGTCCACCAGTTGCCGCACCTGCGGCAGATCGAGGCCCTCGTTCTCGTCCCCGGCCAGCTTTTCCTTGGCCATCCCGAGACGCATGGCCAGCGCGACCAGCTGGGCCTGCGTGCCGTCGTGCAGGTCGCGCTCGATCCGTCGGAGTGTCGCGGCCGACGAGTCGACCGTCTGCGATCGAGCCTGCTCGAGCGAGCGGACCCGTGCCGCCACGGGGTCCGGTGCCAGCAAGACGCCAATGACCTTTCGATCCAGGAACACCACCACCCGGACGGCCCACGGCGCCACGAAGAGCAGCAGGACACCGGTGAGGAAGATGCCCAGTCCGTGGAGGAACCCGGTTTGGCCACCCGAGAAGAAGCCCGGGGCGAAGATGAGCTGGGGTAGGCCGAACACCGGGACCGAGTTCCCGGCCCCCGCCCCACCCACGACGGGAACGATCAAGCAGAAGAAGGCATCCCACCACGCCGCGAAGCCGAGAAGGATGCCCAGCACGGCCAAGGGAACCTTCACCACGATGTAGGCCATGGCGCGCCAACCGGTGCGGTCGCGCAGGGTGGACTGCAGCCACCCGAAGAATCCGGCACGGGGGGCGAACGGTTCGGGTTCCTCGATCTCCTCGCCGAGAAGGTTCCGGGCCAGGCTTCGGTGGAAACCGCCGAAGCCTCTGGCCCCACGCACGGAGAGGGCCATGATGGCCAGTCCGAAGAAGGTGATGGCCAAGATGACGCCGCCGAGCATGGTGACGGCCACGAACACGATCCCCGCCACGGCGAGTGGAGCTCCGAGGACGAGGAAGGAGAGTTCCGACCAGGTCCGTTTGGCCCAGGGTTCGCGCCAGATGACCCGCGCCACCGTTCCGACGCGCTCCTGGCGGCTGCCGATGACCTCCGCCATCAGTTCCCTGAACAGCGCCCGCTGGTGGGAGCCCGAGTCCTCGGTCTGCCCCGCGGTCATGCGTCGCGACGGACGAGGAGGACCGCCCCTGTTCCGAGGACCACCGCGACGTACGCGGCCATCAGGAGGAACCCGACCGGAGCCGACAGCTGATTGGACTGGGGCACCACGGCGGCGACGGAGTTGGCCAGGATCGCCTCGGGCGCGAAGCGCGCCGGGTTCCCGTACGCGTTCAACGGTTGGAGGAGGGCCTGCAGCAGGAAGATGACGCCGGCGTAGGCGGCGATCGCTCCGGCGGAGTTCCGGATGATGACGCCGAGGCCGAGACCGAACACACCCAAGAGTGCCAGATATGCCCCGGAAAGGAGAATGGCTCGCAGCACCCCCGGTTGGCCAATGGAGGCCACCGGCGCGTTGCCCGAAAGGATCGCCCTCCCGATGAAGAAGCAGGCGAAGGCCAGAACCTCGCCAACCACCAGGGAAACCGTGCCGATCACCAGCGACTTGGCGGCCAGCAGCAGCGGTCGGCGCGGCGTGGCCGCCAGCGAGGCGCGGATGGTGCCACTGCCGTATTCACCGGTGATGGTGAGCACCCCCAACACACCGATGACCAGGGATCCGAGGGCCAGACCGGTCAGGGACTGGTTGGTCGGATCGAAGTCACCGGCGCGTCTGCCGTGATGATGGATGCCCCGGGTGGCGAGAACGGTGACGAGGAGCGTGCCCAGCACCGTGGCCAGCAGGGCCCACGTGGTCGAGCGCAGGGATCCGAGCTTGGTCAGCTCGGCCCGCACCGCCTGCCTGAGCCCAAAGCCCGGGGTCGGATCGTCGAGGGCAATGAGATTGGTCATGACGGAGGATGCCTTTCAGCTCGCGTGGGCGGGGGAGTGCGACGGGGTGGCCCGGAAGTCGACGGCGTCGTGGGTGAGTTCCATGAACGCGTCCTCGAGGGAGCCCCGCTGGGGCGCGAGCTCGTGCAGGGTCAGGGTGCGTGCCGCGGCCAGCTCGCCGATCTGCACCGAGGTCAACCCGGTGGCCAGGATGGCGCCGTCGTCGTCCATCCGGGCCACGGCCCCGGCTTCGTCCAACGCGGCGAGGAACGGGGCGCTGGTGGGCGTCACCACCCGGACGGCGTCGAGCCCGGCCCGTGAGGCGAATGCCTTGACGGTCGTTTCGGCGATGAGAGCGCCACGGCCGATCACCACCAGCCGTTCGGCGGTGAGGGCCATCTCGTTGATCAGGTGGCTGGAGACGAAGACGGTGCGCCCTTCCGCCGCCAGGTCGCGCAGAAGGTGGCGGGCCCACCGGATGCCTTCGGGGTCGAGGCCGTTGATGGGCTCGTCGAAGAGCAGGACGGCGGGGTCACCCAGGAGCGCGCTGGCGATCCCCAGGCGTTGTCCCATGCCGAGGGAGAACTTGCCGGCCCTCTGGTGGGCCACATGGGACAGCCCCACGATGTCGAGAACCTCCTCGATGCGGGAACGAGGGATGTCATTGCTGTTGGCCAGGAACAAGAGGTGGTTGTACGCGCTGCGCGCGGGATGGAAGGCCTTGGCCTCGAGGAGTGCGCCCACCTCGCGTAGGGGCCACTTGAGCTCCCCGTACCTCTTGCCGTTGATCAGCGCCCTCCCGGTGGTCGGGTTGTCGAGCCCCGTGATCATCCGCATGGTGGTCGACTTGCCGGACCCGTTCGGACCGAGGAAGCCGGTGACCACGCCCGGGTGCACGGCGAAACTCAGATGGTCGACGGCCAGTGTCCGGCCGTAGCGCTTGGTCAGTCCCTCGACGACGATGTTGCTGCCAACGTTCATGCCTCCAAGGTAAGGAATGCCGTGGCGGATGAACATCCGGCCACCGGGCTTCTCGTCCCTGGTGCTAACCCCCGTCTCGGCCGCCGCCGACGCCGGCGCTCTCGGGGAGCCCGCCGAGCGCCGGCCGGGACGCCGTATGCATGAATATGCGAGTTTCTGTATACTGATGCGATGAAAGCAGGGATCGTGGGGGCTTCAGGCTATACGGGGGCCGAACTGCTGCGGTTGCTGGCCGGGCACAGCGAGATCGACGTGGCCGTGGTGACGGCGCACTCCCATGCGGGCCAGATGGTGGGTGCGCACACACCGTCGTTGGCCGCCGCCTACCCCGGGCTCCTCTACGAGGCGGCCGACCCGGAGCGCCTGGTCGGGTTGGACCTGGTCTTCTGCGCCCTGCCCCACGGGGAGTCGCAGCGGATGGTGCCGGCCCTGGTGGACCGGGTCGGCGTGATCGTCGACCTGGCGGCGGACTTCCGGCTGCGGGACGCCTCGCTCTACCCCACCTGGTACGGCGCCGAGCACGCGGCGCCCGCCCTGTTGTCGACCGCCGCCTACGGCCTGCCCGAGTTGTTCCGGAGCGAGTTGCCGGGGGCCCGGCTCATCGCCGCGGCCGGGTGCTACCCGACGGCGGCCGGCCTGGCCCTGGCCCCCCTGCTGCGCGCCGGCCTGGTCGAGCCCGCCGGGATCGTCGTCGATGCTGCCTCGGGGGTCTCGGGTGCCGGGCGCGGGGCCAAGGAGTCCCTCCACTTCGGGACGGTCGACGAGGACTTCGTGGCCTACGGACTGTTGGACCATCGCCACACGCCCGAGATGGAGCAGATCCTGGGGGCCCAATTGCTGTTCACACCCCATCTCGCGCCCATGACCCGGGGCATCCTGGCCACCTGCTACGCGCGCCCGGCGCCCGGCACCGGTGCCCTGACCACCGCTGAAGTCATGGGCGCCCTGCATGCGGCCTACGACGAGGAGCCGTTCGTGGTGGTGACCGACGCGCCGCCGTCGACCAAGGCCACGACCGGGTCGAACTGTGCCCACGTGACGGCCCGGGTGGATCCCCGCACCGGCTGGGTGCTCAGCCTGTGCGCCCTCGACAACCTGGTCAAGGGGGCGTCGGGCCAGGCCGTCCAATGTGCCAACGTCGCGCTCGACCTGGCCGAGACCTCCGGTCTCCCGCTCGGGGGTCTCTACCCGTGAGCGTGACCGCACCGCAGGGTTTCGTGGCGGCCGGGGGCTCGGCCGGCATCAAGTCGGGCGGCGTGCCCGATGTGGCGGTGGTGGCCACGGTCGACGGGACGGCCGTCCCGGCCGCCGGCGTGTTCACCTCCAATCTGGCTACGGCGGCGCCGGTGCTGGTGAGCCGGGAGCACCTTCTGACCAGCTCGGGTCGGGCCGCCGGGGTGATCCTGACCTCGGGGAATGCCAACGCGGCCACCGGGGCGCCGGGGCGGGAGGCGGCCCGCCGCCTGTGCACGTCGACCGCGGTGGCCGTCGGCGCCGCGCCCGAAGAGATCCTGATCTGCCAGACCGGTCTCATCGGCGTCCCGTTCCCGATCCGTTCGGTCGAGCCGCATCTGGCGGGAATCCTCGAGGGCCGGGCTGCCGGCCCGGAGGCCGGCGCCGCCGCGGCCCGGGCCATCATGACCACCGACACGGTGACCAAGGAGGCTCTGGTGCGGGGCGCGGGCTTCACCGTCGGCGCCATGGCCAAAGGCGCGGCCATGCTGGCCCCGGACATGGCCACCATGCTCGCCCTGTGCACCACCGACGCGGTGGCCGACCCGGCCACGTTGCACGCCGCCCTCGGCCACGCGGTGGACGCGTCGTTCAATGCCATGACCGTCGACGGGGCCACCTCGACCAACGACACCGTGCTGGTGCTGGCTTCCGGCATGGGTGCCGCACCGAGCGCGGCCGTACTCACCGACGCGCTGAGCGAGGTGTGCCGCTCGCTCGCCCAGCAGATGGTGGCCGACGCCGAGGGCGCCACCAAGGTGTCCCACGTGCGCGTGGTCGGGGCGCGGAGCGACGGTGACGCGCACCGGGCCGCCCGCAAGGTGGCTGACTCCGTCCTCGTCCAGTGCTCCCTCAACGGCGAGGATCCCTACTGGGGCCGGGTGGTCAGCGAGCTGGGCTCGGCCGGGGTGGCCTTCGACCCCGACACCGTCTCGGTGGCCTACGGCGACGTGGTGGTGTGTGCGGGCGGCGTCGGGGTGGCGCACGACGAGGCGGCGCTGGCGGCGCACATGTCCGGGCGACACGTCGAGATCGTCTGTGATCTCGGAGTCGGGAACGGCAGCGGCGCCGTGCTGGGGACCGACCTGGGTTACGGCTACATCGACGAGAACCGGACGACGTCGTGACGGCGCCGCAGGAGCGGGCGGCACAGGCACCCCGCAACTCCGCCGCTCAGAAGGCCGCGGCGCGGAACACGGCCTCGGTGCTGGTGGAGGCCCTGCCCTACATCCGCCGGTTCCGGGGCCAGGTCGTCGTGGTCAAGTACGGCGGCAACGCGCTGAACGGTTCGACGGGAGGGGCCGACGACGCGCTGACCTCCTTCGCCCAGGACGTGGTCCTGATGCGTGCGGTGGGCATCCTGCCCGTGGTGGTGCACGGCGGCGGGCCCCAGATCGGCGACCTCATGGCGCGCCTGGGCAAGCAGACCGAGTTCCGCAACGGCCTCCGGGTGACCGATGCCGAGACGCTCGATATCGCCCGCATGGTGCTGGTGGGCAAGGTCAACCGCGACATCGTCTCGGCCATCAACGTGCACGGCCCACTGGCCGTGGGGATGTCGGGCGAGGACGCCAACCTCATCACCGCGGCCCAACGCGACGTCGAGCTCGGCTTCGTCGGCAGCGTGGCCGTGGTCGATCCCACCATGTTGCAACGCCTGGTGGCCGAGGGGATCATCCCGGTGGTGGCCACCATCGGGGCCGATGCGGCGGGCCAGGCCTACAACATCAACGCGGACACCGTGGCCGGCGCCCTGGCCGTGGCCCTCGAGGCCGAGAAGCTGATCTACCTGACCGATGTCGAGGGTCTCCGGGTGGTCCCCGACGACCCGTCCACGCTGGTCCACCAAGCCAGCCTCGAGGTGGTCGACGAGATCCAGCGCAGCGGGGCCGCCGTGGGCGGGATGATGCCCAAGCTCGAGGCCTGCGCCCGGGCGGTGCGGGGTGGAGTCGCCCGGGCGCACATCCTCGATGGCCGCGTCCCGCACGCCCTCCTGCTGGAGCTCTTCACCGATTCGGGTGTGGGCACCATGGTGCTGCCGTGAGTGAGCGCACCACTGCACCGGCCACCACCGGCCCGGTTACCACGGCACGATCGGCCCCCGCTGAGCCGGCTACCGCCGCACCGACCGGTGTCGACCGCCGCGCCCTGATGCGGACCTACCCCGAGCCCCCGGCCACCTTCGTGCGCGGCTCGGGCACCGTGCTCTACGACGCCCAGGACACGGCGTACCTCGACTTCATCACCGGCCTGGCCGTGGTGTCGCTGGGGCACGCCCACCCGGTGGTGGCCGAGGCGGTGGCGGCCCAGGCCCGCACGCTCAGCCACGTCTCCAATCTCTACGGCAACGAGCTGGGGCCCGAGGTGGCGCTGACCATCGACCGCCTGATCAACGGCGGGACCGGACAGGCCGGCGGGCAGGTGTTCTTCACCAACTCGGGGGCCGAGGCGAACGAGTGCGCCCTGAAGCTGGCCCGCCGCTGGGCCGGGAGCGGCCGGCATGTCGTCCTCAGCGCCGACAACTCGTTCCACGGGAGGACCCTGGCCACCCTGACCGCCACCGGACAACCCGAGAAGCACGCGCCGTTCCAGCCGCTGCCCGAAGGCTTCGTCCACGTCCCCTACGACGACGTGGACGCGCTCGAGCGGGCGCTGGACGCCACGGTGGCCGCCGTGCTCCTCGAGCCGCTCCAGGGCGAGGGTGGCGTCAACGTGCCGAGCTCGGACTACCTGGGCGCAGTGCGGGCCCTGTGCACCGAGCGCGACGCCCTGCTGATGCTCGATGAGGTGCAGACCGGCCTCGGCCGCACGGGCCACTGGTTCGCCTTCCAGGCCCAGGGGCTCGCGCCCGACGTGGTCACCATGGCCAAGGCCCTGGGCAACGGGATGCCGGTGGGGGCCTGCTGGGCCCGGGCCGAAGTGGCGGCGGCGTTCGGCCCCGGCGACCACGGCTCGACCTTCGGCGGGCAGCCGCTGGCCCTGGCCGCGGTCCGGGCCACCCTGGCCGTGATGGAGGCCGAGGACGTCTGCGGTCGGGCCCGACGGGCCGGCGCCCGCCTGGCCGACGGGCTGGCCCGCCTGCCGGGCGTGGTCTCGGTGCGCGGCGCCGGGTTGCTGCTGGCCGCCGAGCTGGCCCAGCCCGTGGCCGGCGAGGTGACGAAGGTCGCGCTGGCCCACGGCCTGCTGGTGAACGCCGTGCGCCCGGACGCGGTGCGCGTGGCTCCACCGTTGCTGGTCAGCGACGGCGAGATCGATGCCGCGCTGGACATCCTCGCCGCGGCGTTGGAAGACGTGCTGGCGGATGGCTCGATCGGCGACTCGGCGGACGCATCGACACACGACTCGACCGGCCCCTCGACCGGCGACTCGACCGGCGACTCGACCGGCCCCGCGCCGGCCGGGCCCGGTCAGCGGGGGGGTTGAGGACGTGCCGCATTTCTTCGACATCGACCACCTCAGCCCGGCGGCGTTCGATCGCGTGCTCCAATTGGCCACCAACGTCGCGGTCGGTCCGGTCCTGGCCGGCGACGGGGTGGCGCTGCTCTTCGAGAAACCGTCGGCCCGGACCCGCAACTCGACCGAGATGGCGGTGGCGGGCCTGGGCGGGCATCCGGTCTACATCCAGGGCACCGAGGTCGGCCTCGATACGCGTGAGTCGGCCGAGGACGTCGCCCGCACCTTGGGCTGCTATCACCGGCTCCTCTGCGCCCGGGTCTTCGACCACCGGACGCTGGTCCGCATGGCGGCCGCGCTCGACGGCAGCGGCTTCGACGTGCCCGTCATCAACCTGCTCTCGGACCAGGCCCATCCCTGCCAGGCCATCGCCGACGTGCTCACGCTGCGCGACACCCTCGGTCCGCTGCCGGGGCTCTCGCTCGCCTACGTCGGCGACGCCAACAACATGTGCCGCTCCCTGGCCAAGGCGGCCCTGGCCCAAGGGATGGAGTTCCGGGTGGCCTCGCCGGCCGACTACTCGTTCTCGGTGGAGGAACTGGCCCGGCTCGACGAGCTCTCGGAACGCTTCGGGCGTGGCGGCACGCTGCGCGCCACCCACGACCCCCGCGAGGCGGCCGACGGGGCCGATGCCTTCTACACCGACGTCTGGACGAGCATGGGCCAGGAAGCCGAGCGGGCGGCACGGTTGAAGGCGTTCGCCGGGTTCACCGTCGACGACGCGTTGGTCGCGTTGGGTGCGCCCGGTGCGGTGGTGCTGCACTGCCTTCCGGCCCATCGGGGGGAGGAGATCGCGGCGTCGGTCTTCGAGGGCCCCCAGAGCGTGGTGTGGCGCCAGGCGGCCCACCGCCAGACCGCGATGCGCGGCATCCTGGCCTGGTCCGTCGAGCCGTCGTCGGGCGCAGGATCATGAGCACCAGCGCCCGGCCCACCCGGATGACCAAGCATCAGCGCCAACACCGGATCACCAAGCTGCTCGAGGCCCAGGCCGTCACCAGCCAGGGGCAGCTGGTGGCCCTCCTGGCCGACCAAGGTGTCGAGGCCACCCAGACCACGGTGTCGCGCGACCTCGAGGACCTGGGCGCGGTCAAGGTCCGCCTGCCCGGTGGCGACACTGCCTACGCGCTGCCCGAGCTCCCGGTGCACCAGATCGCGCCCGAGGACCATCTACGCCGCGTGCTGGGGGAGTGGGTGGTCGAGGTGGCGTCCTCGGGCAACCTGGTGGTACTGCGGACGCCGCCCGGGTCGGCGCATGTCGTAGGCTCGGCCCTCGATCGGAGTGGGCTCGACGCGGTGATCGGGACGGTGGCCGGGGACGACACCGTGCTGGTGATCACCGACGAGGACGTGGGGGGCCACGCGATGGCGGCGCGCCTGCGCGACGTGGCCGGAATGGCCGGAGAGACCAGGATCGCCTGGCCGGGAAGGACGGAAGATGGCTGAGCGAGTCGTATTGGCCTACAGCGGCGGCCTCGACACCTCGGTGGCGGTCCGTTGGCTCATCGAGAACGAGGGCGTCGAGGTCATCGCCGTCGCGGTCAACGTCGGGCAGGCCGCGGACCGGGGCGGCGAGGACTGGGACGCCATCCGCCAGCGCGCCCTGGCCGCCGGGGCGGTCGAGGCGGTCGTGGTCGACGCCCGGGCCGAGATGGCCGAGGACTTCTGCGTGCCGGCTCTGCGCGCCAACGCGCGCTACGAGGGCAAGTACCCACTGGTCTCCGCGCTGTCGCGCCCGGTCATCGTGCGGCATCTGGTCGCCGAAGCCCGCCGCCACGGAGCCACCGCAGTGGCCCACGGCTGTACCGGCAAGGGCAACGACCAGGTCCGCTTCGAGGTGGGGACGCGCGCGCTGGCACCGGACCTCGCCATCTACGCCCCGGCCCGGGTCTGGGGCCTGAGCCGGGAGGAGTGTGTCGATCTGGCCACCAAGTGGGAGATCCCCATCACGGTCACCCGGGAGAAGCTCTACTCCATTGACGACAACCTGTGGGGCAAGGCCATTGAGTGCGGCGCCATCGAGGACCCGTGGGCCCCGGCGCCCGACGACGTGTACACCCTGACCCGGGTCACCGAGAGGGAGGCGACCGAGGTCATCGTCGGCTTCCAGGCGGGTGTGCCGGTGACGCTCGACGGCGACGACCTGCCGCCGTTGGAGCTGATCGCCCGGATCGGCGCCCTGGCCGGCAGCCGCGGCTTCGGACGGTTGGACATGATCGAGAACCGCCGGGTGGGGATCAAGAGCCGGGAGGTCTACGAGTGCCCCGGCGCGCTGGCCCTGATGGTGGCCCACGCGGACCTCGAGGACCTCACCCTCGAGCGCGACCTGCACCACGAGAAGGCCCGCCTCGAGCCCCGCTGGTCCGAACTGGTCTACGACGGGCTGTGGTTCTCCCCGCTCAAGTCGGCGCTCGACGCATTCATCGCCGAGTCGCAACGTCACGTGACCGGCGAGGTGCGCCTGCGCTTCGAGGCCCCCGGCATCTGCACCGTCGTCGGTCGCCGCAGCCCGGTGGCGCTCTACGACCACGGTCTGGCCACCTATGACGCCTCCGACACCTTCCGTCATCAGGACGCGGAGGGGTTCGTGCGGTTGTGGGGGCTCGGGGTGGCCACGTGGTCGGCCCGCCAGGGGCCCGGATCCCCGCAGTGGATGCCGGGGGTGAGGGACTCGTGACGCTCTGGCACGGTCGCATCTCGACCGGCATGGCCGACGCAGTGGCCGCCCTCACCGTCAGCCTCCCCTTCGACCAGGCGCTGGCGCTCGATGACCTGACCGGGTCGCGGGCCCACGTAAAGGGCTTGGGCAAGGTCGGCATCCTGGCGGACTCCGAAGTGGCGACCCTGATCGAGACGTTGGACCTGGTGGAGGAGGAGTTCACGACGGGGGCCTTCGTCTTTGCTCCCGACGACGAGGACATCCATACGGCCGTGGAGCGCCGGGTGACCGAGCTGGCGGGTGAGGTGGGGGCCAAGCTGCACACCGGGCGGAGTCGCAACGACCAGGTGGCCACCGACCTGCGCCTGTGGTGCCGTCGCGCTTTGATCGACGTCGCCGCCGAGATCATGGCCCTCCAGGACACGCTGGCCCAGCGGGCCCAGGACGCGGCGGACGCCTACCTCCCGGGCTACACCCACCTCCAGCGCGCCCAGCCGGTGCTGCTGGCCCATCATCTGCTGGCCCACGGCTGGACCCTGGTCCGCGATGTGGATCGCCTCGTGGTCACGGTGGACCGTCTGAACGTCTCGCCCCTGGGGGCGGGGGCGCTGGCCGGTTCGTCCCTCCCGCTCGACCCGGACTTCGTCGCGGCCGAGCTCGGCTTCCACAGCCGCTTCGAGAACTCTCTCGATGCCGTGTCCGACCGCGACTTCGTGGCCGAGGCACTGTTCGACCTGGCCCTGCTGGGCGTCCACCTGTCGCGTCTGGGCGAGGAGCTGGTGCTGTGGTCGACCGAGGAGTTCGGCTTCTGCACGCTCGATGATGCCTACGCGACCGGGAGCTCGATGCTGCCGCAGAAGAAGAACCCCGACGTGGCCGAGCTGTCGAGGGGCAAGGCAGGCCGGCTGATCGGCCACCTCGATGCGGTGCTCATCACCCTCAAGGGACTGCCGTTGGCCTACAACCGCGACCTGCAGGAGGACAAGGAGCCGCTCTTCGACGCCGTGCTGCAGGTGACGCGCGCCCTCATCGCCCTGCGCGGGGTGTACCAGACCGTCACCTGGCACGAGGAGCGGATGCAGTCGGCGGCCGACGGTCACGCCGCCGCCGCCATCGACCTGGCCGAGATGCTGGTCGAAGGGGGTATGGCCTTCCGCCAGGCCCACGCATTGGTCGGGGGACTGGTGCGGGAGTCGCTGGAGCGCCACGTGCCCCTGGTCGAACTTGTGGCGGCGCACCCGGACCTGGGGGAGTCTGCCGTCGAGTTGCTCGAGCCGGGTGTGGCCGTGACGCGGCGCCGGACTCCCGGTGGTGCCGGCCCCCGCGCGGTGGCGGAGCAGATGGAACGGTTCGAGCGCCGCCGCGAGGTGGATCGCTCCCGCCTGGCCCAGTGGTCGCACCGTTCACCCTCGGTGTGAGGCGGTCCGCTGCAGAGAGCTGACCTTCTGGGCGATCCGATCGTCGTTGCGCCGAGATTGTTGCACAAGGTGCTGGCGCGAGGCGATCGGGCCGGTCGCATCGTCGAGGTCGAGGCCTACCGGGGCGAGTCCGACCCGGCCTCCCACGCCTATCGCGGGCTCTCGCCGCGCACCACGGTCATGTTCGGCCCCGCCGGCCATCTCTACGTGTACTTCACCTACGGCATGCACTGGTGCGCCAACGTGGTCTGCGGACCCGATGGGGAGGCGGGTGCGGTCCTGATCCGGGCGCTGGCCCCCATCGTGGGACTGGAGGAGATGCGCCGGGCCCGTGTTGCGGCCCGGCGCGACCGGGACCTGTGCAACGGTCCGGCCAAGTTGTGCCAAGCCCTCGGCATCACGGGCGCCGACAACGGAGTGGATCTGCTGGCACCGTCGGCTCCTTCGTCTTCTATTTCGCCTTCGCCTTCTCCTACTGCTCCTTCTCCTCCTTCGATTTTGTCCCCTTCTCCGTCTCCATCTTCGTCACAGGCGATCGAGACAGTCGGCTCGGTCAGGTTGCTCGACGACGGGACGCCGCCGCCGAAGCGTCCGGGGCGGGGGACCCGGATCGGCATCAGCGTGGCGACGGAGCAACGCTGGCGCTGGTGGGTCGCCGGGAGCGATTACGTGTCGCGTTGAGATTGCGGCGGCGATCCGGTTCCTTTCCTGAGATTTCGCTGGATTCGCACGCCTTCCCGACACTAAATTCCCGGGCTAGCGATGCCGGCGGGACGGTCCTGTCGGGGGAAGGACGTTCAGCATCGAGCCATCTCGGGTGCCGGCCAAGATCTGGTGCCTTGCGACACGACATCGCTGGCCCGGCGTGGAATCCCAGAGCACGAGAGAGGCGAACATGTCCGACGGCAACGAAGCGAGTCCCCCGACGCTGGCCGAGTTGGCCGACCAGATTGCGGCGGTGAACGAACGCGCCGCGGCGCTGCAGCGCGAGAACGATCGCTTGCACCAGCGCCTGGCCCAGCTGGAAGGCAGGAGGTTGGGTGAGGAGCAGAGTCAGGGCAAGGGCACGGGCCCCGGCGTGGGCGCAGTGGGATCGCCGACGCTGCGACCAGGGCAGGATTCGCCTTCGGCTGGAGCCGAGGGTGGGCCGGACGATCTCAGCGACCGGCCCGTCTCGCGAAGGGGTGCCCTCATGGCCCTGGGTGCCGCCGCTGCCGGAGGAGCCGGCCTGGCTCTCGGGTCGGCCATCGTGAGCGCGGAACCGGCCGCGGCCGCCAACGGAGGTCCCGTGCTCCTCGGTGCGTCCAATGACGCGAGCTCGCTCACGACTGTCACGAACTCCGGCAACTCGGCCGGCTTTGCCGCATTTTCGAGGTCAGGCCAAAACGCTCTCCTCGGGGTCGTGGTCAACGGTTCGGGGATCGCACAACCAGGGCCTGCTGCCGTTGCGGGAGGGACAGGCCAGGCAGGCACCTATGGCGTCTACGGGGCTTCGGCACTGAGCGACGGCGTCCACGGGATCGCGGGCAGCAAGAGCGGGCTGTTGCCCGGAATCGGCGGACAGTTCGGCGTGGCCGGCGAAAGTGGACAATCGGAAGCGTCCGGTGTCATCGGCCTGGCCGGCGGTTCCAGTGCGATCGGAGTTCAGGGCATCGCCAGTGGCGCCGCTGGCACAGGTGTCTTCGGGTGGGCATCCGAGGAAGCAACGGCCGGGGTCCACGGGCTCGGTGACACGCTCACAGGCTTCGCCTCGGTCGGCGTCTTGGCCGAGAGCACCCAGGGCGCTTCGCTCCAGCTCCGGGCCTTCGCCACCTCGACCCTGCCACCGTCCCCCTCCACCGGCCAGTTCATCGTGCTGGCCGACGGCACGCTGCACTACTGCTACGCCAACCACGAGTGGACCCAGCTCAACAACGGGATCGTGACCCTGCCCGCCCCGGTCCGCATCGTCGACACCGTGGCCGGCACCGGTATCGCCGCCGGGGCGCTCGCCCCGGGGGATCCTCGGCCTCGATGGCCCCGGTCCACCTCACCAACGTCCTGACCGGGGCCAACGGCATACCGACCCAAGCCCGGGGCCTGGTGGGCAACCTCGCCATCTCAGGCGTGAGCGGAGCCGTCATGAACGGCCTGGGCGTGGCCGCCATCTTCCCGGCCGGAGTGCCCACACCCCAGACGGCCAACATCAACGCCGGCGCCGGGTGCTTCGCCATCTCCAACACCGTCACGGTGGCCCTCGGGACCGGCAGCGACGCCGGCAAGCTCGGGATCGTCTGGTACGGCGGGGGCAACGTGCTCCCGGCACAGGCCTTCTTCGACGTGACCGGGTACTTCCTGTAGAACGCCTGGTCCTTCCGGTAGCGGGCGGAGGGCACAGAGATGGAGGCAGGGATGGGTCGAGGTCCTATCGAGTTCGCAGACGCTAGGCCGAATTCGGGCAGCGCCATCACCCTTCCTCTGCCCTATGCCGGATCCATCCCTATGCAGGTCCCAGTGAGACAAGGAGGCAGAAATGACCGACCACGGTGACGCAGCGACCGGCTGGTCGCTCGAACAATTGGCGAACGAGGTCGCTTCGCTCAAGCACGAGGTGGCCCGATTGCGAGATGCCCCATTTTCGGCCCAAGTCGAGAGTCTCCGTCTGGGTGCAGGTGCCCCGCGAGAAGTGCGACAGCAATTCGACGATGACCCCCCGGCCCAGGATCTAGAGATTGACCATCCCGTCTCCCGGCGGGGTGCTCTCATGGCCCTCGGTGCCGCGGCTGCCGGTGGAGCAGGCCTGGCTCTCGGTTCGGCCATGGTCAGCGCCGAGCCGGCCGCAGCCGCCAACGGGGATCCCTTGCTCCTCGGTGAGCAAAATGATTCGAGCTTGGCAACGCGCCTCATCAACTCCGGCACGGGACAAGGAGCTGCCGCCTTCGATGTACATTCACCTGCCGGCAACAACGCTCTTCTAGGGACCGTTAACGGCAATGGGGTTGTACAACCGCAGCCTGCTGGCGTTGCGGGCACGACAGACGCCCCCGACACGTATGGCGCCTACGGGGCGTCTTTTTCTGGCGACGGTGTCCACGGGATCGCGGGTAACGGCTCGGGGATCGCACAACCAGGGCCTGCTGGAGTTGCGGGTGAGACAAATCAGACCGGCACCTATGGCGTCTACGGAGCGTCGGCGCTGAAGGACGGCGTCCACGGGATCGCGGGCACGCCGAGCGGAATGCCCGCCGGGCTACCCGGACCGTTCGGCGTATCGGGCGAAAGCGGCGAAGCCGGAGCGGCCGGGGTGGCCGGAATGGCCGGAGGTATCGCAGGCCAGGGGGTGGCCGGAATCGCCGGAGGGTCCAGTGGCTTTGGGGTCTACGGGCTGACGCAGGGGTCGGCGACGGTAGGGGTGCTGGGGTCTGCGGCCTCGGGCACCCCGGGGTCGCCGCGGTCGGCGTCATGGCCGTGAGCACCGCCGGTGCCTCGCTCCAGCTCCTCCCCTTTCCGACCTCGACGCTGCCGGCGACCCCGGACACAGGCCAGTTCATCGTGCTCGCGAACGGCTCGCTTTACTACTGCTACGCCAATCACGAGTGGACCCAGCTCAACAACGGCATCGTGACCCTGCCCGCCCCGGTCCGCATCATCGACACCGTCACTGGCACCGGTATCGCAGCGGGAGCGCTCGCCCCGGGGGGAACTTCGGTCTCGACGGCCCCGGTCCACCTCACCAACGTCCTGACCGGGGCCGACGGCATCCCGAGCCAGGCTCGGGGCCTGGTGGGCAACTTCGCCATCTCAGGGGTGAACGGAGCCCTCATGAACGGCCTGGGCGTGGCCGCCATCTTCCCGGCCGGAGTGCCCACACCCCAGACGGCCAACATCAACGCCGGCGCCGGGTGCTTCGCCATCTCCAACACCGTCACGGTGGCCCTCGGGACCGGCAGCGACGCCGGCAAGCTCGGGATCGTCTGGTACGGCGGGGGCAACGTGCTCCCGGCGCAGGCCTTCTTCGACGTGACCGGGTACTTCCTGTAGCGGGAACTCCCCTACGAGGCTCGTTGTGTCGAGGAGGAGGTTGGTGGCGCCGGCACCGGTTCATCGGTGCCCGCGCTGAGGGCGCGCCGCGACGGCAGGGTGGCCATGGCGACCGCGGCCGCGACCAGCAGGATGACGGACGCCACCATGAAGGCCAGGGAATAGCCGTCGGTGAGAGCGGCTGCGGCGTGCGCGGGCGTCGGGGCCAGCCCGGCCAGCACCCCGGTCGTACGGTTCGCCGCCAACGTGGCGAGGGCGGCCAGCCCGATGGAGGCCCCGACGGTACGGGAGGTGTTGAGGAGTCCCGAGGCCAGACCGGCGTCGGCCCGGGGCACACCCGCTGTTCCCGCCACCGTGACCGGTGTGACCGTCAGGCCCATCCCGAGGCCGATCAAGATGAACGGAGGGAGAAGATCCACCGCAAAGGTACTGCCCGGTGTGATCCGCGTCAGCCAGATGAGCCCGCTGGCTCCGATGAGGGTCCCGAGCAAGATCAGCGGACGGGGACCCAACCGGGTGACCAGGCGCGCCGTCAGTTGCGCACCGGCCGCGATCAACAGTGTCTGCGGCAGGAAGGCGAGACCGGCCTGTAGCGGGCTGAAACCGAGCACGCGCTGCATGAAGAGCGTTTCGAAGTACCACGAGCCGAACATGGCGCAGAAGAGGAGGAGCATTACCAAGTTGCCGCCCACCACGGTGCGGGAACGGAAGATACGTAGCGGCATGAGCGGGGCTCGTGAGAACCGCTGCTGGATCACCAGGAACGAGGCCAGCAGCACAACGGCCAGGGCCAGAGGGATGAGGACCTGCGGGGAGGACCAGGCGTAGCGCTCGGTGCGCACGATGGCGTACACCAAGGCGACCAACCCGCCGGTCACCGTGACCGCGCCCGCCACATCGAGATGCCGGTGTTCCATGTCCGCCCGCGACTCCGGCAGGTAGCGGCGGGCCAGGATCAAGGCCGCCAACCCAACCGGGACGTTCACGAAGAGGATCCAGCGCCAGCTCAGGAAGTCCGTGAGGATACCGCCAAGCAGTGATCCGGCGGAGGCACCGGCCGAAGCCACGGCGCTCCACACGCCAAGCGCCCGGGCTCGCGCCGGACCCTCGGAGAAACTGGTGGTGAGGATAGTGAGCGTCGCCGGTGCCAGGATCGCCGCACCGAAACCCTGCAGGGCGCGAGCCGTCACCAGCCACGCCTGGTTCTCGGCGAAGCCCCCGAAGAGGCTGGCCAGCGTGAAGACGCCCAGGCCGACCAGAAAGACGCGGCGCCGCCCGAACAGGTCGGCCGCCCGACCGCCCAAGAGCAGGAACCCGGCGAAGGTGAGCGTGTAGGCATTGACCACCCACTGCAATCCCGAGGTGCTGAACCGGAGACTGCTCTGGATCGAGGGCAGCGCCACATTGACGATAGAGATGTCGAGGACGACCATGAACTGGCCGATGCACACGATGGCGAGCAGGAGCCATGCGGGCACTGACCGTCCGGGTGAGATCTCGAGGGCGGGGGAGCGCTGCGCGGACGAGGGTGCGGTCTGCGTCTTGAGGGCCATGTCTCTCCTTCTGCGCCGACGTCAGGATGCTGCTGCGTGTCGTTCGGTTGTTGACGTTCGCCCCCCAATGGCAATTAGACAACGCGCGGCGAACTTGACCTATTCCACATAGTGGGTGTGACGTTCCCGGGTGTCTGGCGACAATCGGACGCGGGAGTGGCCGGCCTCCCGGATCTAGCCGCCCACTGCTGCACGGGTGGACCAAGAAGCACGCGTGGACCAAGAACCAGGAGGTGGTCTGGGCTGGACGTCGATGGACACGTGGGAGACACGAAATCCCTTGACACAGTTGTGAGTAGTCACTAATCTAGGTGCATGGTCCCGATCCGACAGTCCGCAGATGCCCGCAGGACGTCCATCCTTCGTGCCGCCACCGTCGAGTTCGCCCGATCGGGGTACGCGGGAACGTCGACCGAGGCCATCGCGAAACGAGCCGGGATCTCGCAGCCCTATATCTTTCGGCTCTTCGGCACGAAGAAGGAATTGTTCATCGCCACCTACGACGTGGTGACGGCCGCCATAGAGGACGCCTTCATTGCCGCGAGGGAGGGCCTCGACGGCGAGATGGCCCTGCTGGCCATGGGCCAGGCCTATCTCGAGTTGCTCGGGGACCCGGATCTGCTCCAGGTCCAGCTCCACGGCTTCGCTGCCGCCGCGGCCGACGAGGACATCGCCCGGGCCTGCCAGGAGACCTTCCGCCGCCTGTGGCGCCTGGTCAACGAGTCGGTGGCCGTGACGCCCGAGCAGCTCCGCGAATTCTTCGCCCAAGGCATGTTGTGCACCGTGATGGCCGCCATCGACCTGCGTTCGGTGGACGAGGACTGGGCGCAGTCCTTCTTCGTCGAGGACGATTCGAAGGGCGAAGCCTTGGCGGCGCTGGTCGCCGCCCGCTCCGCCACCCTCTCCGCGTAGCAAGACCATATGAACGACCAAAGGGATGCCTCATGCCCATCGTACTGAGTGATTACTCACAACCTCAGGGAGCGGCATCGACCACTCCGCACAACGGAAAGGAAGCGCCATGACCTCGACCATCAATGCAACGGGAGGCAATGGAGCGGGTGGCGATGCGCCGAGGTCGTCGTCGCGGGCCCGGGCCGGAGGTCCGGTGTGGGCCATCGTCATCACCGGGTTGGCCCTCTTCATGGCGTCGCTCGACAACCTGGTCGTCTCCACCGCGTTGCCGGTCATTCGCGTCAACCTCCACGCCGGGCTCTCGGGTCTCGAGTGGACGGTGAACGCTTACACCCTGACGTTCGCCGTCCTGCTTCTCGAGCGCGGCAGCGTTCGGCGAGCGTCTGGGACGGCGCCGGGTGTTCATCGCCGGCATCGCCATCTTCACCGCCGCGTCGGCCGTCGCGGCGCTGGCGCCCAGTATCGAGGTGCTGGTGGCCGCCCGGGCCGTTCAGGGCGCGGGCGGCGCCATGATCATGCCGCTCTCCTTGACGTTGCTGAGCGCCGCCGTGCGCCCCGAACGCCGGGCGGCCGCGCTGGGGATCTGGGGTGCCATCGGCGGCGTGGCCGTGGCTATCGGCCCGCTGGTCGGCGGCGCCGTCACCACCGGGTGGGCGTGGCAGTACATCTTCTGGCTCAACGTGCCGGTCGGCCTGCTCCTGATCCCTCTGGCCCGTTGGAAGCTGGCCGAGTCGCGGGGCCGCTCGACCCGGCTCGATCTCGTGGGCGTCGGTCTCGTCAGTGCCGGGCTCTTCGGCATCGTCTACGGACTGGTGCAGGGCAACTCACACGGGTGGACCAGCACGGGTGTGCTGACCTCGTTCGCCGTAGGCCTCGTCGGCCTGGCCGCCTTCATCGGTTGGGAGCTCCGGGTCGACGAGCCGATGCTGCCACTCCGACTCTTCAAGAACCGAGCCTTCGCCGCCGTCAATGTCACGGCCATGCTGTTCAGCTTCGGGATGTTCGGCTCGATCTTCTTCCTCTCGCAATTCCTTCAGACCGTGCAGGG
>CAWIKB010000009.1:775000-1210645 GCA_963836605.1 uncultured Acidimicrobiaceae bacterium
AGTGAATTGGGGAAAGCGACTGTTTACTAAAAACACAGGAGCGTGCGAAGTCGTAAGACGATGTATACGCTCTGACGCCTGCCCGGTGCCGGAAGGTTACGGGGAACGGTTAGTCTTCGGACGAAGCTGTGAACCTAAGCCCCGGTAAACGGCGGCCGTAAGCACAAGTTGCGGCTTCATGGGAGTAATCCCGTGAAACAAACTCTGCTAAATGCTGGAAACTCCGAGTATCCGGCGGTACTTATCCGTGTCACAACCTGTTTCTAGGGTTGTGCTGTGGAGAGTGATAATCCGTCCGGTGCGGACAATCAGCAGGAAAGGCCCAGTTTCATGTGGTGACGTTGACTTCCAGTTACGGCGTCACCTGCAATCATGATTGTGGGAATCCTCAGAGGCCATATGCAGAGCTCCCTCTAAGAAGAAGAGGGATGAAGATATGGTCCACACCTCATGGCGACATGGGGACTACGTGAACTATAACGGTCCTAAGGTAGAATTCCCATAGAGTGCAATGGGTGCTGCCCCCCGCATCGGCAACGATGCGGTGAGTAGTCGGCCATATGCTGGAAACTCCGAGTATCCGACGGTACTCATTCATGTCACAACCCAGTCTTAGGGTTCAAGCATGGGTAGTAAGAATCCGTTCGGTGCGGACAATCAGCAGGAAAGACTCTGGTACTGCGGATGGATAGCCGGTTTCGTCGATGGGGAAGGCTGTTTCAGCTGCCCCATTTTCAGAAACCGGACGACGGCTCTTGGTTGGCAGGTGCAACCCTCTTTTGTAGTTGTGCAGTCAGCCTCGAGTCGAGATGTATTGGAAGACCTTCGTCGCTTCTTCGGATGCGGCAAGGTGTATGTGAACCGTCGACATGACAATCACCGGGAGGATCTCTTCCGGTATTGCGTGGGAACGTTCGCAGATCTCCGGGACGTCATTGTCCCGTTCTTTCAAGAGCACCAGTTGCGAACATCGAAGGAACAGAACTTCGAGAAGTTCGTCATGGTGCTGTGTCTGATGGAGGAGCGAAAGCACCTCACCGTTTCCGGCTTGACTGAAATAGCGGAAATATCACAGACAATGAATCATCGTAAGCCATCTGAAGTCCTGAGAATCCTCAGAGACCAGACGCCGACCATCTCGTAGTTCTATAGGTAGTTGCTACGAGATGAAGTTATGGTCCGTTCCCTACGGCGACGTAGGGAGATCGGCGGAAACGACCGGTCCGCTAGCTAGTCGCAGTAAATGTGATTGGCTGGTTGTAACAGAAAAAGCGAAATTCCTTGTCGGGTAAGTTCCGACCTGCACGAATGGCGTAACGACTTTCCTACTGTCTCAACCACAGACCCGGCGAAATTGAAGTACGAGTAAAGATGCTCGTTAGCTGCATCAGGACGGAAAGACCCCGTGGACCTTTACTACAGCTTGATGTTGTGTTTTGGTACAATTTGTGTAGGATAGGTGGGAGACTTTGAAGCATTGGCGCTAGCCAGTGTGGAGTCAACCTTGAAATACCACCCTTTTTGTGCCGGGACCCTAACCTCGGTCCGTGATCCGGATCAGGGACAGCGTCAGGTGGGTAGTTTGACTGGGGCGGTCGCCTTAACAAAATGGGGCGAATCATGGGTAACCATGTAAGATAAAACTCTCGGCGTATGCTGGGACATCCGAGTATTTGGCAGTACTCATTCATATCACAACCCTTTCGTAGGGTTGTGATGTGAGTAGTGACAATCTGACCAATGCGGACGATCAGCAGGTTGGGCGGTTCTTGCCGCCTACCTCAACGACCACAACGAGAGCCCCGTCGAATTTCGACGGGTGATGGTATGGTCTGAACTGCATGGCGACATGCAGATCGAGGCAGAAATGACCTCGAGACGGCAATTCCGTCCATGAACACGCTGGCTTTGCGCCAATACAAGGCGTCTTTGCACATGACGGAGCGCCAAAGGCAAGTCCTCTACGGAATGCTTTTGGGTGACGGTCATTTGGAGAGGCAGCATGGCGCACAATCAGCTCGACTCAAGATTGAACATTCGGTAGCGCAAGGAGATTATGTTGCGTGGAAGTTTGCCGAATGGCGAGATTGGGTCCGCACTCCACCAAGAGAGCGAGTACGAAGGAATCGACTCGGAACAGTCTCGATGAACGTTGGGTTCTCAACCCTGTCGCACATCGAGTTCGAGGAGGTTCGTCAAATTTTCTATGTGAATCACCGGAAGGTGGTTCCGGAGAACCTCGAGCTCACTCCGCTGGCTATGGCCGTGTGGTTTATGGACGATGGTTCGAAGAAGTCGAATCAGTGTCGCGGTCTCTACCTCAACACTCAAAGTTTCACCAGCTCAGAAGTCGAACTTCTGCAGTCGGTGGTGCGAAGGGATGTTGGTGTCGAGACCACTGTGCGGCAGCAGTCTGATGGATTACAGATCTATGTACCGTCGTCTTCCGTGACGGAGATGGTCGCATTCATCCAAGGCGAAGTGCTGCCGAGCATGAGATACAAATTGCCGGACTAACAAAATTGCCTAAAATGTAACGGAGGCGCCCAAAGGTTCCCTCAAGCTGGTTGGCAATCAGCTGTCGAGTGCAATGGCAAAAGGGAGCTTGACTGCGAGACCTACAAGTCGAGCAGGTGCGAAAGCAGGGCATAGTGATCCAGCGGTTGCTTATGGAAGCGCCGTTGCTCAACGGATAAAAGGTACCCCGGGGATAACAGGCTCATCTTCCCCAAGAGTCCATATCGACGGGAAGGTTTGGCACCTCGATGTCGGCTCGTCGCATCCTGGGGCTGAAGCCGGTCCCAAGGGTTGGGCTGTTCGCCCATTAAAGCGGTACGCGAGCTGGGTTTAGAACGTCGTGAGACAGTGATTTAACCGCGCTGTCTTTAAACTTGGCTAAATGCTGGAAACACCGTTTGTATCCTGCGCTACTAGCTCACTAAAGGTCGTGATACACCCGCTTCGTACAATGCGGTCATGGACGTGGAGAGCAGTAAAAATGCGTCAGGTGCGGTCAATCAGCAGGAAAGGCTGGAGGCGTACATCGCGGGTTTTGTAGATGGAGAAGGTTGTTTCCACGTTGCGATTCAAAGGAATCCAAGCACGAGAAGCGGTTGGCAACTCGTGCCAGAATTTCGAATCAGTCAGGACATAAGTAGGGCCCAGGTTCTTGACCTGGCCAGACGACAGATTGGCTGTGGGTTGCTTCGTGAGAATCACCGAGGCTCGAACGACCACACGTATGTGCTGGTGGTTCGACGCCGACAGGATTTGCTCGAAAGGGTGATTCCGTTTTTCGAACGAAACCCGTTACTGAGCTGCAAGAAGAAGGAGTTCGACACGTTTGCCCTAATCGTGAGAGCGATGGAACGTGGAGAACACTTGGTCGACGCTGGTTTCGAGTGGCTCGCCGCTCAAGCGTTGGAAATGAATGGAGGCGGTCGGTATCGACGCATCCATCACAACTCAGACTCCAGAATCCTCAGAGACCATATGCCGAGCACCCTCGTCAGAGAGACGAGCGTGAAGATATGGTCCGATCTACATGGCGACATGTAGAGCCAGGCAGAAATGTCCTGGCCCCCGACTCGGTTTGTCGGTGGTAACAGAAATGTCGGTCCCTATCCGATGCAGCCGTAGGAGATTTGAGAAAGGCTGTCCCTAGTACGAGAGGACCGGGACGGACGTAGCTCTCGTGTGCCAGTTGTCCTGCCAAGGGCACGGCTGGTTTGCGACCTACGGGTGGGATAAGCGCTGAAAGCATCTAAGTGCGAAGCCCGTTTCGAGATGAAATCTCCCACAGGGTTAACCTGGTAAGGCCCGTGGCTAGACGACCACGTTGATAGGCCGGAGGTGTAAGTGCGGCAACGCATTCAGCCGACCGGTACTAATCGGCCGAGGGCTTGGGAACTTGCTCGTGCTCGCTTTGGAACGCTCAGGGGTTGCGGTAACGCGACTCCCTGGCCTGGTCTGCCGTGCTTTAATGCGCCGCAGACCAGGTCGAGCGCACGGTTTCCGGTGGCCATGGCGGCGGGGAAACACCCGTTCCCATTCCGAACACGGCAGTTAAGCCCGCCCGCGCCGATGGTACTTGGGGGGAGGCCCCCTGGGAGAGTAGGTCGCCGCCGGGATTTCTAATGATGAAATCCCCTTCGAGTTCGCTCGGGGGGGATTTTGTCGTTCTACCGACCAGATGAGGTCATGCTTGGGGCGGTTGGGGCGGTTCGATCGGTGGTTCGGCAGCGGCCCTGGCGGCCGCTTCGGCCTTCTGTCGGGCTATCCGGGCATCCCGTTCCCGCAGGGTAGGCAGAACCATGCTGCCGATGCCGATGAGCACTGCTCCGGCGATCAGGGTGAGGAAGCTGATGGTCAGAAACCCGTGCTCGTGACCGCAGAAGGAACCGTTGGTCGGAGCTCCGCCGGGGACCGAGAGGTTGGTGGCAGCGTTGCAGCCCGAGTCGCTAGCCACGAAGCCAATCGTGGCGATGAAGCCAACCACGAGCAGACCAATGCCGACCAGGACGACGATCCGGGGGAGCTGTTGCCGCAGCTGCCGGAGAAGCTCGTCGGTGCGCGGATCTCGAGCCATGAACGCCATACTGCCGCCTGGGCCTCTCCGGGGACACCTCCAGGGATGGGGGAGGCCGGGAAGGTCGGACTGTCCGCAGATAAAGTGCCACGGACCGAAGATCGGGACATTCGTGTCATTCAGCGGTGATGGGGAGGGGCACTATTGCGGAAGCGCCAGAACGAGGTGACGATCGCCCCGGCCCGTCGACGCACCAACTGGCATAGCTTTGGGCCGCCGGGCTTCCGCCAAAGCAGCTCAGCCAAACCGACTTTTTAGCCAAATCGACTACCCAGCCAAACCGACGACAAGGAGAAAGCTCTCATGGCCATTGACACGTTCTTCGCATATTCCGGTGTCTATGCCAATGTCGAGGACGCACTGGCGGACTACGACGCCGTCCACGCGCTCCATACCGAGCTCCGATTGATCGACGCCTACGACGCGGCAGTGGTGGAACGAAGGGCCGACGGAAAGGTCAAGATCGTCAAGAAGCATGAGACACCCACGCGGGTGGGCGGGGTGCTTGGGGGAGGCGTCGGCCTGGCCACCGGTTTGGTCATCGTGCTGTTCCCTGCCGCGGCCATCGGTGGGGGACTGCTCCTGGCCACTGGTGCTGGAGGCGCCGTCCTTGGTGCGGTAGCCGGTCACGCCGCCGCGGGCATGAGCCGCAGCGACCTCAAGGAGCTGGGTGAAGATCTCGACAAGGGACAGGCCGGCCTGGTCGTGGTGGCCATCGCTGACACCGAGTCCAAGATCAGGGCCGCGATGAAGCGGGCCGAAAGGATTCAGGCCAAGGAGTTGAAGGCCGACCAGAAGGCCATTGAGGCCGACGCCAAGGCGCACGCCGAGTCAGACACCAAGTAGGGAGCGGGGAGTCGGCGCCCCTTCCCACGCTTAGACTCGCCGGATGCCTGCTGATTCCCCCCGGCCTGATCGTCGCGCCCCTCGACCGCGGCCGAAGACCAGTGCGGGCGGCACCAAGGGCAGGTCAGGGGCCCCGAGAGCCCGTCCATCGGCGGCCACAACGACCGGCCGCGGCGGTGCCAAGCGGGGCGGGACAAGTGGGAAGCCCGCTCGCGCCTCGTCGAGATGGCGCGATGAGGAGGAAGAAGAGCGCAAGAAGGGCGCCCGTTCCCCTCGTCCGGCGGCCGGCACACGGGGCAGCTCGAGTTCCGGCGGTCGTTCGGCATCAGGGGACCGCAGCGGTGCGGCTCGGCCGGCCCGCTCATCCGGCACCTCACGCCCGCCGCGTCGCGAGGGATCATCGTCGTCACCGAACCGCCCGGAGCGGTCGTCGGGATCCACCTGGCGAAGTCGTGGTGGCGGCGCCACCTCCGGTGGGCATTCGGCTGCCCGCACCGACCGCGACGGTGACCGCTCGCGCTCCCGGGGGTCCTCGTCGACGCGCTCGGCTCCGCTTCGTCGCGACGGCACCTCGAGCGGGCAACGCTCTCCCTCTCGCCCGCCCGGTGGCGACCGAGCCGGCACCAGTCGCTCCGGCTCCAGTCGCTCCGGCGCGAACGGGTACGACGGGCGCGATCGGGCCAAATCGCCGGGTCGGCGCACGACCGAGAACGCCGGGCCGCGGGCGCGACAGCCGTTCCACCGCCCTTCCGACGACGAGCCGTTGCCCGAACAGGCGAAGAAGTGGGGGAATGTCGCCCGCCGGGGTGCCCGCGAGGTGAGTGCCCGCAAGGAGAACGGGGAACAACAGACGGCGCGGTTCTCCGACGATCAGGAGCGACGCCGGACGGCAGCTCCTTCGCGACCCGAGCCCTGGGTGCGGGTGGACGGCGCGCGGGACGAGTGGCAGGACACGTCACCCCGCTCTGGTCGAGGACGGGGCGCAGCCAAGTCCTCCTCCAAGCCTCGGCCTGGAGCGGGAATGGGAACGGCAACGGGGACATCAGCGGCCAGCACCACCGCCGTCTCGACGCGTTCCTCGCGCAAGGCACTGCCCCCGGAGATCGCCGCCCAGATCCGCAACGCCGCGGACGTGGCCACCGCTTTGCACCGGGAACGGTTAGTCGAGAAGGCCGAGGCGGCCTACGGGGCTTACGACCGGGCGCGCTACCAAGATGCCTCGCGGGCGATCAAGGCCGTGGCCGAGGAGTGTCCCGGGGTGGCGGCCGTAAGGGAGCTGGCCGGGTTGGCGGCCTATCGAGCCGGGAAATGGCGCGAGGCCGTGCGCCACCTCCAGGCGTTCTCCGCCCTGGCGGAATCGACGGAGCACCTCCCGGTCCTCATGGATTGCCAGCGGGCCCTCCACAAGCCGAAGAGGGTGGCCGACCTGTGGAGCGATCTGCGACAGAGCTCGCCTGAGCCGGACGTGCTGGCCGAGGGCCGGATCGTGGCGGCGGCCTCACTGGCCGACACCGGCGACCTGGATGGAGCGATCTCCATGTTGGCCACCGCCGGGGCCTCGAAGGCCCTCCGCAATCCCTCCAACCGCCACGTGCGCCAGTGGTACCTGCTGGGTGATCTGTATGAGCGGGCGGGCGACGTGCCCCGGGCCCGCGAGATGTTCGAACGGGTCCTGCGGGTGGACCGCGAGGCCTACGACGTGGTGGACCGACTGGCCGGCTTGGGACCGGAGCGCAAGCCCCGGAGCCGGCCTCGGCCCAAGGCCAAAGGGACCCAGGGGGTCGAGGGAACTCGGGCGACGTAGTGCGGGAGGTTGCCGTGAGAACCGTCGGCCATGGATTCCTCAGCTCGGGGTTCCTCAACTCCTGGCTCCGCAGCCAGGGGCTGCGCAGCCAGGAATTCTGCCTGATCACCTCCGGCCCACGCGCGGAGTGGGCTCACCACGATGTGTCACCGAACCTCTCGCATCATGCTGCGTAGGACATTCCTCAAGCTTGCGGGCGGCGCCGTGACCGGCGTGGCCGGCGTCATCGGTGATGCCGACGCCGTCCCGTGGCGGTGCGGCTGAGCCTCACGTCGACGCTCGAACGACCGAAGACCGAACCGACCGAACCGACCGGACGAAGGGATCGGGCGCACGACACGACATTGCAGCGATCCGCGCCCGCCTGCGCCCGACCACATGGGCTCACGAGGTCCGCGTGAACGCCGGGACGACCATCGCCGCGGCCTCGGTTGGCCAGGTACTCCCGCAGCGAACCCTCCACCTCGCTTCCGCGCCCGGCTTCCCCTCGAGGGGCTCGATCATCATCGACACGGCCGGCGGCCCAACGGTGGTCCACTACACCGGCATCGCGCGGGGCGGGACCCGGATCACCGGCTGCTCGGGGGGATCGGGAAGCTTGGCCCTCGGCGACACCGTGAGGCTCGTGTCGAACGTCGCCACGATCGCGACCGCGTCGGACGGTCAGAGCCTTCCGCAGAAGGCCATCTACGTGTCGTCGAACCAGGGCATGCCAGTCTCGGGCACCGTGGTCGTCGCCAGCTCGGTTGGCCCACAGCTGGTCACGTATACCGGTCTCATCGGCACCGACGGGATCGCCGGCTGTAGCGGTGGCCGGGGCACGGTGTCGGCCGGCGGAACCGTCACCGTCCCGTATTGCGCGACCATTGGCTCGGGCATCAAGACCTTGCGCGATCTGCGTAACGCCCCCTACGGCGATGGCTTCGACCCGGGCCCGCGATGGCGAAGTCGTGTCCTCGTCGATCCTGGTACCTACAACGAGATGTTTACGATCCCGCCCTTCGTCGACCTCATGGGCACCTCGGGCGACCCGGCGGACGTGCAGGTCACGTTTGCCGTGACGACGCTCGCGGTTGTCACCGTCGTCGGCACCTCCTACGTGGGCAACATCACATCCGTTTGCACCGGCACCGGGAAGGCCGGCGGCGTGAACCAGAGCGCGTGGGACCTGACGAACGTCTCGGGGCCGGCGACCGTCGTCCTCGACAACTGTGTCGGTGTGTCGACGAATCCCTATCAACGTGCACTGAGTTCGTATACCAACAGCGACCAGTTCCTCGGGTACTTCAACTGCTCGTTCTCACAGGGCCAGCCCGATGACATCGATCACGGGAAGCCCTATTCCTATCCCGTCGAAGTGGAGTTCAACCTGCACGAGGGGGGATCGTCCGTTCCCCGTACCGCTCCGTCGGTCCAGTTGTTCTACAACTGCAGGGTCACCAAGACGGGGACCTTCCACGCGCCGGCTGATCCTGCTCCTCTTCACGTGGCCGACATCGGTTCGGGAGAGAAAGACGTGTTCATCTGGGTCAATGGCCCCGATGGGCGGATCGACCGAGGCGTCGACCGACATCAGATCAATATCGCCGGGGTCGCGTTCCGGGGCGGGGTCGGCGCTACAACTCTCGCTACATCGTCGATCCCGCCATCGCTGACATCTCCTTTGCGACCGACGTGTCCAATGCGCCGAGGCGCCTCACCCGAAAGGTCCCGAGCCCACTTCCGCTCCCGCGCCACGGGATGACCCAAGCCACCCGGGCTTTCTACTCTCCCTCGGGCCTTCACGAGGCGCGCTCGCTCACCGTCCCCGGGTCCGCCCTCACCACGGGCGAGCTGGTCGCCAACCGCCTCTACTTCATTCCCTTCCACATCGAGAAGGCCATGAACCTCGCCAAGATCCTCGCCTTCATCGCCACTGGGGCCACGGGGCACCTCGGCGCGGCGTTCTACGTCGCCTACTACGGCCGGACGCAGCTCTGGACCTCCCCGCCCGTTGTCAACTACGGGGAATTGAGCAAGCCACAACCATCGGTTGACGGCGTCAACACGATGACCCTGAACGAAGCCGCGCCGCGCACCGTATTCCCCGGCATGGGACAAGCCTGGATCGCGCTGGTCTCCGACAGTGCGCTCCCCACGTTCTCTGTCTCGAAGTCGAGCCCGACGAGCGCCTCGGAGCAGTGCTATTTCCAGGATCTTGCCCCCGGCTGGCTGGCCCCCCCCACCACGGCGTCCCCGATCGCCCTTCCGGAGGGCTCAATGGTCCCGCGCGTCGGCCTCGTGACCGCCTGACCTCGTGACCTCGTGAGCGCGTGACCCACGACCATCAGGTCACGGGTGGGCCCACCACGGTCACCAGGGTCCCCACCGGGGTGAGGGGCCACAGCGTCTGCGCGTCGGAGATCGACATCTCGACACAGCCGTTGCTCTGCGGGGAGCCGTAGCTGGCCCGCGGGAAACCGTGCAGCGCGTCGCCTCCGTTGAAATAGCTGGCCCACGGCACGGCGGGGTCGTCGTAGGTCGAGCCGTCCGGGTTGGTCCCGGTCATCCGGGACGACGGGACGTGCTCGAAGACCGGGTACGTGCCATCGGCCGTGTCCGCCCCGGGCGCCCCGGTGTTCACCGCGATGTTGGTGAACTGCGCCGCCCCGTTGTTGTAGAGCGTCGAAATTCTCGGGGAGGGTCTTGGAGACGAGCACGTAGACGTACGGCTCGGTATCCACCTTCTGAGCCGGCACGGCGTTCAACAATGCCGTCCATACCGCCGGCCCGGCCAACCCGTCGATGGTCAAGTTGTTCTGGCGCTGGAAGGTCATGATGGCTCCCTTGGTGATCACGTCCTCGGTACCCTCCACCCAATTCGAATTCGAATCGAGCGGGAGATTGGGCCAGCGCCAGGCGAACGTACCGGGTTGAGGTTCCGCCGCGTCCTGTGCCGCCGGTGCGGCACCGGTCGGGGTGAAGCTGAGGGGCAGAAAGTTGAGCTCGGCCAGCATTTGCTGGAGGCGCAAGACGCTCCCGTCGGCCACGGTGAAGCTGAGGGTCGTCGCGGCCGGTAGGGCGCTGCCGTTGCGACCGCGCACTCCCGACGCCCCGCCCGGAATGGTCACCACCTCGTTGGTGGATGGGATCATCGGCGCGGTCAGCTGGTACGCGAGGGTGGTGGGCGTGGGCTGGACCCAGGTGCCCGACACCACTGGGGCCAACGTCGGCATGGCGCTATGCAGAGATACCGGCGCCGAGAAGGTGAGGGTGATGCCGGCGTTCGACGCCACGTTCTGAGCCCCGGTGGCCGGCAAGGTCGTGCGCACAGCCAGAGGCTTGACGTCGCGGGCGAGTCGCGTCGATGTCGTGGTGGTGGGATCACCCGCGTGCGCCGGCGGGTTTCCCTTCTTGCCAACCTCATACGCAGCACCGGCTGCCACCGCCACCAGGACGACCACCCCGAGGGCGACGAGCAGCCGTCGGCGCCATCGAGGCGTTTCCTCATGAGCTTTGAGTGCCTTCATGGCTTCACGCTTCACTGGCCGATCTTCCTTGCCTCTTCGCCTCTTCTTTTGCGCCCGTTCCCTCCCGGATCGATCTTCTCCGGCTCCTCCGGTCGCCCTCGGTCGTTTTTCCAGAATGCGCCCTTTTCACTGTATGCGGGCGGGTGGTCCCTTCGGTGGCAGGCCCCGGGGACGACCGAGAGGACGAACCAGGGAGACGACCGGGGACACCAGGAGGACCCGCACACCATCATTGTTAGGCTTTGGGCCATGAGCCTCGATCTCCACAAGCTGCTGGGCGACGAAGCGGATTCCTTGCTCCAGCACAGCGCCAAGGCATTTCCGTCTGAAGGTCTGGTCCTGCCCGGTCCCGACTACCTGGACCGGGTCTTCAAGGACACCGATCGCCCGCCTGCCGTGCTCCGGAACCTGGGCACGTTGTACAACCACGGGCGGTTGGGCGGCACCGGGTACGTGTCCATCCTCCCGGTCGACCAGGGCATCGAGCACTCGGGCGCCGCCAGTTTCGCCAAGAATCCGGCGTACTTCGATCCGGCCAGCCTGGTTGAGCTGGCCCTGGCCGGAGATTGCAACGCCGTGGCCACCACGCTCGGCACCTTGGGCATGGTGTCGCGCCGGTTCGTGCACCGCATCCCGTTCATCGTCAAGCTCAATCACAACCAGTTCCTGCACTACCCCAACACCTACAGGCAGATCATGTTCGCCTCGGTGCAGCAGGCCTTCGACCTGGGGGCGGTCGGCGTGGGCGCCACCATCTACTTCGGCTCCGACGACGCCGATCGCGAGCTGCAGGAGGTCTCCGCCGCGTTTGCCGAGGCGCACCGCCTGGGCCTGTTCACCGTGCTCTGGTGCTACATGCGCAACGCGGCCTTCACGAAGGACGGGGTCAACTACGAGGTGTCGGCCGACCTGACCGGCCAGGCCAACCATCTGGGCGTGACCATCGAGGCCGACATCATCAAGCAGAAGCAGCCCGAGAACAACGGCGGCTACAACGTCATCGGCTTCGGCAAGACGGATCCGCTCGTCTACGACGAGCTCACCACCGATCATCCGGTGGACCTCACGCGCTGGCAGGTCGTCAACTGCTACGCCGGCCGTATCGGGCTCATCAACTCCGGCGGCGAATCCAAGGGGGACAACGACCTGGCCCAGGCGGTGCGCACGGCGGTCATCAACAAGAGGGCCGGCGGCACGGGCCTCATCGTCGGCCGAAAGGCCTTCCAACGGCCGTTGGAGGAGGGCGCCGCCCTGATCCGCTCCGTCCAGGACGTGTACCTCGACCCCGAGGTGACCATCGCCTGAACGGCTCGGCAGGGGCCGTGGACCGGCTGGCCACGCAGCATGCGTCCAGCTCAGGACCGGGCACTGAGTAGGATGGACGTCCGAACGAGAGATTCGGCCAGTCAGAGAGCCGCGCCCGGGATCGGGCGTACGAAGGACCCGAAATGGGTGTGCTCAGGCTCGGGCGTGGCCACGAGAGACGAGATGAGGCAGCTGGTGCCATCGGGAACGCAAGTGCCGGAACAGCTCGACCAGGTCATTGTCCGCTTTGCCGGTGATTCCGGGGACGGCATGCAGCTCACCGGGGACCGGTTCACCACCTCGAGCGCCCTACTGGGCAATGACATGGCGACCTTCCCGGACTTCCCGGCCGAGATCCGGGCGCCGGCAGGGACGCTCAACGGCGTCTCGGCCTTCCAGGTCCACATCTCCGATCACGACATCCTGACGCCCGGCGACGCGCCGAACGTCCTGGTGGCCATGAACCCCGCGGCGCTCAAGGCCAACATCGACCTGATGGCCAAGGGGACCATCCTCCTGGTCAACAGCGACGCCTTCGACGAACGCAACCTGGCCAAGGCCGGCTACGCCGAGAACCCCCTGAGCGACGGCTCCCTGGGTGCCTTCACCGTCTACGAAGTGCCGATGACCTCCATCACCCAGGAAGTGTGCAAGGAGGCGGGGGTCAAGCCCCGTGACGCCGAGCGGTCCAAGAACTTTTTCGCTCTCGGCCTGGTCTCCTGGCTCTACACCCGCCCCATCGACCCCACCCTGAAGTGGATCGCCGAGCGCTTCGGCTCCAAGCCCCAGGTGGCGGAGGCCAACTCGCGCGCCTTCCGGGCCGGCTTCGACTTCGGTGAGACGGCGGAGCTCTTCGAGTCGAACTACGAGGTGCGCCCGGCCGTCTTCGAACCGGGGGAATACGTCCAGGTCACCGGGAACCAGGCTCTGGCCTGGGGCCTTATCACGGCATCCCGCCTGGCCAGCCTGCCTCTGTTCCTCGGCAGCTACCCGATCACCCCGGCCTCGGACATTTTGCACGAGTTGAGCCGGCGCAAGGAGTTCGGCATCCGAACCTTCCAGGCCGAGGACGAGATCGCCGGCATCGGCGCCGCACTCGGAGCTGCCTTCGGCGGATCGCTCGGGGTGACCACGACGAGCGGCCCCGGGCTCGATCTCAAGTCCGAGACCATCGGACTGGCCATCAATCTCGAGCTCCCGCTGGTCATCGTCGACGTGCAGCGCGGTGGCCCGTCCACCGGGCTGCCCACGAAGGCGGAGCAGGCCGATCTCCTCCACGCCATGTACGGGCGGCACGGCGAGGCACCCCTGCCGATCATCGCCCCGCAGAATCCCAGCGACTGCTTCGCCATTGCCATCGAGGCCACCCGGCTGGCCGTCAAGTACCGGACCCCGGTGATCGTGCTCTCCGACGGCTACCTGGCCAACGGGGCCGAGCCCTGGCGGCTGCCCGACGTCGACGCGCTCGAGCCGATCGACCCGGCTTTCGCCTCCGAGCCGAACCATGTCGACGAGGACGGGACCGCGACGTTCTGGCCCTACATCCGCGACGCCGCGACGCTGGCCCGCCCCTGGGCCCCGCCCGGACTCCCTGGGCTGGAGCACCGCATCGGAGGGCTCGAGAAGGAAGACGGGAGCGGCAACGTCTCCTACGAAGGTGTCAACCACGAACTGATGGTGCACCTGCGGGACAACAAGATCGCCGGTATCGCCGCCGACATCCCGTTGCTCGAAGTGAACGACGAGACCGGCGATGCCCAACTCCTGCTGGTGAGCTGGGGATCGACCTATGCCGCCGTGGCGGCCGGGGTGAAGCGGGTGCGGGCCCGTGGCATGAAGGTGGCACACGCCCACCTGCGGTACCTCAACCCGTTCCCGTCGAATCTGGGGGAGATACTCGGCCGCTACACCCAGGTACTGGTGCCCGAGATCAACCTGGGCCAGCTGAGCCGGATCTTGCGATCAGAGTTCCTGGTCGACGCCCAGTCCTACAACAAGATGCAGGGCGTGCCGTTCCGCGTGGGCGAGATAGAGGCGGCGATTACCGCGCTGCTCGGAGGAAAGTCATGACAATCACGGCCGTACCGGTGACCACCCGCAAGGACTGGAGCAGCGACCAGGAGGTGCGCTGGTGTCCCGGGTGCGGGGACTACTCGATCCTGGCCGCCATGCAGATGCTGATGCCCGACCTCGGGGTGCGGCGCGAGAGCACCGTCTTCCTCTCCGGCATCGGCTGCGCCGCCCGCTTCCCGTACTACATGAACACCTACGGCATGCACTCCATCCACGGGCGGGCGCCGGCCATCGCCACCGGGCTGGCCACCACCCGGCCCGACCTCGACGTCTGGGTCATCACCGGCGACGGCGACGCCCTCTCCATCGGAGGCAACCACCTGATCCATGCGCTGCGGCGCAATGTGCGGGTGACCATCTTGATGTTCAACAACCAGATCTACGGACTGACCAAGGGCCAGTACTCGCCCACCTCCGAAGTGGCCAAGGTGACCAAGTCCACCCCGTTCGGGTCCCTCGACACCCCGTTCAACCCGGTCAGCCTGGCCCTGGGCGCGGAAGCCTCTTTCGTCGCCCGCACCCATGACATGGAACGCGCGCACATGCAGGAGACCTTCCGCCGGGCCCATGAGCACAACGGAGCGGCGTTCGTCGAGGTCCTGCAGAACTGCAACGTCTTCAACGACGGTGCCTTCGCCAAGATCACGAGCCGTGACGCCCGCCCGAGCATGTTGATCCCCCTGGTGCACGATCAGCCCATCATGTTCGGGCCCGAGGGCTCCGAGCGTGGCGTGGTGCAGCGCTCCGATGGGCGGCTCGAGATCGTCTCGGTGGCCGACGCGGGCACCGATGCCCTGCTCGTCCACGACGAGCACCGCACGGACCCGAGCCTGGCCTTCGCGCTGTCCCGCCTGGCCCAGGGCCCCTACGAGCCCACACCCATCGGGGTCTTCCGGGCTATCGAGCGGCCCGAGTACGGGTCGCAGATGTCCGAGCAGATCACCCAGACCCAGGAGAAGCGCGGGCTGGGTGATGTGGCGGCACTGCTGCGCTCGGGCTCCAGCTGGGTCGTCGAGTAGCACTCGACCCGCCCGCCCCACGGTTGCGCGAAGCTGGCCCGACGACGGCAAGCCCAGACGACGAGAGGGGAGTGCGGTGCCACCCCACGCGCGACCGTCACGCCACTGGTCCACCATCGCAAGGCGACGGGTCGTACGACACCGTGGCCCGATCTGGTGGTGCATCGCCTCCCTGATCAGCGCCACGCTGATCGGGCTCACGGGGGGCGTCGCCGCTGCCGGCTCGGCCGGCTCAGCCGGCCCGGACGCCGCGAGCGTGGCCAACTCGTGGACCGTCTACCACGGGAACCCATCCGGATCGGGTGACGCCACCTCGGTGGCGAGTGTGAAGACGACGAGCAGGGCGTGGACGTCGCCCCATCTGGGACAGCTCTACGGCGAGCCTCTGGCCTATTCGGGCAACGTGTACGTGGCCACGGAGAACGACGTGGTGTACGCGCTGTCGGCGGCCACCGGCGCCGTGGTGTGGTCCACCCACGTCGCCACGGCCGTGCCGTCCTCGTCGCTTCCCTGCGGCGACATCTCGCCGACGGTGGGGATCACGGGCACGCCCGTCATCGACCCGGCAAGGAACGAGATCTTTGTGGTCGCCGACGAACTGGTGCACAAGACTCCGGCGCACGTGATGGTGGGCCTCAGCACGGCGACGGGCGCGGTCGAGATGACCCAGCCCGTCGACCCTCCGGGCGCTGACCCGGCCGCGCTCCTGCAGCGCACCGGGCTCAACCTCGACAAGGGTGAGGTCGTTTTCGGCATGGGTGGCAACGACGGAGACTGTGCCGCCTACAAGGGCCGGGTCGGTGCCGTGAGCGAAACCGGCGGGACCCCGCTGTTCTTCACTGTCGATGCAGCCCCGGCAAACCGTGAAGGGGCGGTGTGGATGGGTGGAGCGGCCCCCGAGGTCGACAGCAGCGGCCACATCTGGGTCAGCTCGGGTAACGGGTCGGTCACCTCGTCGAGCCAACCCTACGACGACAGTGACGCCGCCCTCGAGCTCTCGTCCTCCCTGCAGTTGGTGCAGTTCTTCGCCCCGAGCTCGTGGGCCCAGGACAACGCCAGCGATGCCGACATGACCATGGCCCCGACCCTGTTCTCCGATGGCCTGGTCCTGCTGGCCGGCAAGTCCCGGATCGCCTATCTCCTCAACGGCAGCCATCTCGGCGGCATCGGCGGACAGCTCACGACGCTGAGCCCGGCGTGCAGCAACGTCATCGACGGTGGCAGTGCCGTCGTCGGCGCGACCGCGTTCATCCCGTGCCTGAGCGGCCCGGTCGCCCTCCAGGTCGTTGCCTCACCGCCCAGCATCACCCTGCGCTGGAGCGCGGGGGTGGGTGGTGGCCCTCCGATCGTCGCCGCCGGACTGGTCTGGACCATCGGGCAGGACGGCGTGCTCTACGGGCTCAATGCTTCAACCGGTGCCGTGGTCCAGCGGGCGGGTATCGGCGTACCGTTCAACCACTTCCCGACGCCGAGTGTCGGCCAGGGTCTCCTCCTGGCTCCGGCGCCGGCCCGGGTGATCGCCTTCAGCACGACCCCGGCGCCCTAATGGGAGCCCGGCGCGGCCCGGGGCCTCCGACTCGGGGAAGATCATCGAACCCATGCGATCGACGCGACCTCGGACCTCGGCCAATGAAGTGAAGAAGGCCAGGACGACGTCGGCGTGGCCGCGTACCCGGCGCGTCACCGTCACACCGGTTGGACCATCACGAACATCAAGGACGAGATCCTCCGGTGCGCGCAGGAGGACGAGGGTCGAGACTTCTCTGATACCGAGCTCGGTCGCCAGCGATCTCGTGGCACCGTCCGCCACGAGAATGCAGTATTCCACCGCTCGCAATGGGAGCTGCCACGACCGCAATGGGAGCTGCCACGAGGATGGGCCGGCCTGCGCACGAGAACGACGGCGGCGTCCGACCGCGATCTGACGCGAAGAGTTACACCGTGTATCGCGAGCGCGTCACCGTCAATTCATGCGGTCGCATTTGACTACGTCGAGTGGTGTGTCACTTCGCTCTGACCGCAGGCGCGGCCGCGTGGGCACACCCTCACGACCACCGAGCCGTCGGCTCGACCTATCGCCGGGAGGAAGCATGACCGCTCTGAGAAACCCGTCGCGGCCTGGTGCCGGCCTGGTGGGACTCGTCGCCTCGCTGTTCGTCCTGGGCTCCCTGGTCCTGACTGCCGCCGTTGCGTCCCCGGCCACCAACCCCGGTGCGGCCTCGACCGTGCCCGTCCCCGCTCCCGGCCCGGGGGCGCCCCCGACCAGCTGCCAGCTCGGAAATGGGGTCAAGCACGTCATTGAGATCACGTTCGACAACGTCCATTTCTTCCGGGACAACCCCAATGTGCCGTCCGATCTCGAACTGATGCCGCACCTGCTCAATTTCATGGAGCAGAACGGGACGCTGCTCTCCAACAACCACACCCCCCTGATCGCCCATACCGCCGACGACATCCTCACGACCTTGACCGGTCTCTACGGAGACCGCCAGGGCATGCCGATCTCCAACAGCTACCAGAGCTACAACAAGGACGGCACCACTGACCCCGCGGGATCCTTCGCGTACTGGACCGACCCCGTCTACGACACGGCCTCCTCGCCGAACGCCGGCCACGACACCAACCCGTCGATGGTGTACGCAGCCAGCCCGCCGGCCACCACGACACCCGCACCGCAACCCGGCGCCACGACGCCGGCGCCGTGGGTCCCGTTCACCCGGGCCGGTTGTGACGTCGGCGCCGTCGGAACGGCCAACATCGAATTGGAGAACACGGCGGTCGACATCCCCAAGGTGTTCGGTGCCAACTCACCCGAGGCGCAACAACTCAAGAACGACACCGACCCCTACAAGGACCCCGAGACCGCCGACTACGTCGGCGTAGCGGTGCACTGCGCCCGTGCTTCGAGCGTCTGCGCCTCGGCCAAGGCGGTGAAGTACGGCCAGACGACCTCCTCGCCCACGGCGGTCCCCGATCTGTTGCCGAGCGAGCCCGGTGGTTACAACGGCTTTGATGCGCTCTTCGGCCACCGCTACGTGGCCCCCCAGCTCGGGGCCGGGACGCCGGATGTGACCAGGAACGGCTTCCAGGTGACGAACGCGGCGGGCAACCTGGTTGACCTCGACGGCAACCAGATCAACGGCGCGTACGTCGGGACCGCCCCGGGCTTTCCCGGATTCGGTTCGATCAACGCCGCGCAGAGCCTGGCCTACGTCGCCGACATGCTGGAAGCCGGAGTCCCGGTCACCGACGCCTACATGGCCGATCTGCACGGCAATGAGAACATCCCCGCCCTGTCGTCCGTCTGCGCCCATGCGGGTAGTGCCCTGGGGAGCGGCTCCCCGTGTTATGTGGCGCAGGCCCAGTACTACGACCACTCGTTCGAGACCTTCTTCAATCGCCTGGCCGCCGACGGGATCACCCGACAGAACACCGAGTTCATCTTCAGCTCCGACGAGGGTGATCACCAGGCCGCGGCCAACGTGGGCCGCGCCGTCCAACCCACACCGGCCAACTGCGACGGGGCCACCGTCACGGGCACCACTGTCACCCCGGATGTGGCCTGCTCGTATCCGCCGGGGACGCTGGGCGAGCTCGACGCCAACCTGACCGGGCTCCTGGCCACGGAGAAGGGGGACACGACCCCCTTCAGTCTCGAGAACGACACGGCACCCGAGCTCTACGTGAACGGCAATCCGTCTCCGTCGTCGCCCGTGGTGCGCACACTCGACCGGGACGTGGGATCCCTGACGGCGGCTAATCCGTACTCGGGGAATTCGCAGGAGCCCATCACCAACTACCTGGCCGACCCGGTCGAGGAGGCGATTCTCCACTTGGTCAACGCGGATCCGGCCCGGACCCCGACCCTGGCCATGTTCGCCAAGCCCGACTACTACCTCTATGACGGGGGGCCCAGGTGTGCCACCGCCTCCGCCGGCTCATGTGTGGCGGTGAACTCGGGGTACGCCTGGGACCACGGCGACTATGCCGCTGAGATCGACACGAACTACGTGGGGTTCGTGGGTCCGGGCGTGGCCAACCTGGGTCTGGACGGATCGCCTCCCCAGGCGGGGCCGAGCTCGGCCGGGCCCAAGAGCGGTCAGACGACCGTGCCGCAGGAAGGCACGAAGGGCACCTGGGTCGACGAGACGGACATCCGACCCACCCTGATGTACCTCGTGGGCCTGCGCGATGACTACGAGCACGACGGGTGGGTCATCAACCAGGTGCTCACCAACCCGAATCGTGAGATGGCCGACCCCGACGTCGTCCGTTTGGGCCAGTGCTACAAGCAGCTGAACTCGAGCGTGGGTGAGTTCGGGACGGCGACCCTGGTCGCCTCCACCAAGGGTCTCGAGAGCACCAGCGCCGGCGACCGGGCGTATCTGGGGACCGAACGCGCGCTGTCCGGGCTCGACCGGGTGCGCGACGTGGTCGCCGGGCAGATCAAGAACTCGCTGGAAGACGCGGCGTTCAACCGGTCCCCGGTACGCGATCCCAGGGGCCAATTGGCCGCCTGCGAGGGGGTGATCACCGCGGCGGAGCGCTTCGCCTCTGGATGAGGGTGCCGGGAGCGGTGCTATCTTCTCGACGCGGGAGCGGGAGACCGCGTACGTGGGTGGGGGGAGTCCGACCGGTGCACACGAGGGACATCACGACAGCCGGTCGCTCTGCGCGAAGGTGGCGTCGAGGCCTGGGCACGGCGTGCGTGGCGGCGCTCCTCGTCGCGATGGCCGCGCTCCCGAGCGGTGCAGCCGGCGACGCCGGGCTCAGCCAACACTTCATCTCCGATCCGATACCCGGATGGTCTCCGCTACCGGAATCGCAGCTGGCCAGCCTGGCCAGCAGCCTCAAGCAGGCCGAGAACTCGTCCATCTCCAAAGATGGGGGTCGGGCCACTACGGCCGCCGACGGTTGGTCGCCGTCCACGAGGCAGAGAGGCTTGATCATCGCCCTGATCGCCTTTGTCTTCAAGAACGTGAGTGGTGCACAAATCACACAACAAGGTCACCTGGCGGCCGAGTCCAGCGCCATCTCGTTCTGCAAGGGGGCAACCGGCGCCGCTCCCCGGACCAACGGGTCCGTTTCCTCGATTCCGGGTTCACACCTCGTCACCTGCAAATCGGTGAAGGGCGTCGTCCTGCAGGCGGTGACGTACACCAGATCCAACGTGTTGGCCATCGTCGAGAGCACCCGGAGTGCCATGAGCAGCGGAAAGCTCGCGGCCATCGGCAGAAGCCAGTTTCAGGCACTGCCGACCACGACGTCTGCGGTCCCGGGCGGTTGAGGCTGGCGCCCGGTCCCGGGCGGTTGACGTCTGCGATCCCGGGCGGTTGAGGTGGCGCCCGGTCCCGGGCGGCTGAGGCTCGGGTCAGATGTCCAGTGAGCGGAACACCATCCCGGTCCGGGGCTTGGGACTGAAGTAGGTCGTCTTCGGCGGCATCCGGCGCCGCTCCTCGGCCCATTGGGAGATCTGGCTCACGGTGACCGGCCGCAGCAGGAGGGCCGCTTGCGCCTGCCCCTCGCGGAGCGCCTCGGTGGCCTCGGTGACGCTGTGGCGGTAGGCCACGTCGTGCGGGGGCAGGTGGGAAAGCGCCACGGCAACCAGGCTCGAATCGAGGTCGTCGCCCGCGCTGTCGTAGGTCTCGGCATGGGGGAGCAGGAGATACGCGCTCCCTGCGGTGACGAGGACCAGGGAGGCGGAGCCGGCCAGCGCGCCGAGGGTCCGCTCGTCGGCCGTGCCGGCGCGCACCACGTCGAACCAGGTCGAAAAGGCCTCGACGATGTCGAAGTACTCGGGTAGCCCGGCCACCGTCCGATGGATGGCCCCCACCGTCAGTTGGTCCTCGGCCAGCTCGACAATGAGGGTGAGCACGAGATCGTGGGGCCCGGGCGTGTTGCCGTTCTCGGCCCGGCACTCGGCTTGATACGTCCGGGCGGTCTCGTAGCGGTGGTGCCCGTCGGCGATGACCACCGGGGCGGCAGCCATGGCCTCGGTCACCGCGGCGATGGAGTCCTGGTCGCTCAACACCCACAGCTGGTGGCGCACGCCGTCGTCGTCGTAGGCATCGGCCACGGGCTCGTCGTCGCTCGGGTCGAACGTGGCTGTCAACCCCTTGCTCATGGACAGGCCCCAAATGGGCGAGAGGTTGGCCCTGGTGGCCCGCAGGAGCTCGAGGCGGTCGCTCTTGGCCTTGGGCAGCGTCTGCTCGTGGGGCAGGATGTCGCTCTCCTCACCCGGATCGGGCAGACCGAGGGCGCCCAGGACACCGGTGGAGGATCGCCCGGAGCGGTCGGTCATGCGGTAGGGGTAGAGGCAGGGCGTCGGGTCGGCCCGGAGCTGGCCGCTCTCCTGCCAGCGGGTGAAGAGCTCGGCGGCCACGGCATAGCGGTCCTTCTTGGCGGGCAGGTCCGGTTCGGGCAGCTCGACCAGGACCGCGTTGGCCGCATGGCGGGAGGCCAGGCGTACCCGTTCGGCCGAACCGATGACGTCATAGGGAGGGGCAATCAGCTGGCCGATGGAGATGGTGTGCATGGCGTACCGCAGGCCACGGAACGGTTCGAATCGGGGCATCGGGCAACTCTGGCACACCGGGGAACGGAGCGGGACGGGCGGCTCCCGTAGACTGACCCCGTGGGCGATGAAGAAGGTCTGGACAAAATCCTGACCGCTCCGAATGTGATCACCTTGATTCGGCTTCTCTGCATCCCCCTCTTCTTGTGGCTGCTCTTCGGGGCGCACCGCCAGTCCCTGGCTGCCGTGCTCCTGGCTGTCCTGGGCGCCACGGACTGGATCGACGGCCACGTGGCCCGGCGGTACCACCAGGTGTCGACGTTGGGGAAGATCCTCGACCCTGCCGCCGATCGCATCCTGGTGGCCACCGCGGTCATCGCCGTGATGGTCTACGGCGCCGTCCCGTTGTGGTTCGGGATCGCCACCATCGCCCGTGAAGTCCTGGTCTCGATCATCGTGTTGGCGCTGGCCGCGTTGGGGGCGGCCCGCATCGATGTGTTGTGGGTGGGCAAAGCGGGCACGTTTGGGCTCATGTTCGCCTATCCGGCCTTTCTGCTCGCCGACGGCACCGCCCGTTGGCAGGTGCCCGTCCACGTGGCGGCGTGGATCAGCGGACTGGCCGGCCTGACCTTGGCCTGGATCGCGGCGGCGAGCTATGTGGCTCCCGCCCGTACGGCGTTCCGGGACGGCCGGGCGGCCCGGCGGAGCCCGGTATGAAGGCCGTCATCATGGCCGGAGGCCAGGGCACCCGCCTGCGGCCACAGACCTCCAATCTGCCCAAACCCATGTTGCCGTTGGTCGGGCGTCCCATGCTCGAGCACATCATCTCGTTGCTGCGTCGGCACGGCGTGTCCGACATCGTGGTGACCGTGGCCTTCTTGCCCAACGCCATCCGGAACTACTTCGGCAACGGCTCCGAGCTCGGCGTGCGCATGGTCTACGCCACCGAGGAGACGCCGTTGGGGACGGCCGGCTCGGTCTACAACGCGCGCGACGAACTGACCGAGCGCTTTCTGGTGATCTCGGGTGACGTGTTGACCGACCTCGACCTGACCTCGGTGGTGGAGTTCCATGCCCAGAGCGACGCGCTGGCCACGCTGGCCCTCTGCTCGGTCGACAACCCCTTGGAGTTCGGCATCGTCATCACGCGGGAGGACGGGAGCGTCGAGCGGTTCCTGGAGAAACCGGGCTGGGGGCAGGTCTTCAGTGACACCATCAACACCGGGATCTACGTGCTCGAGCCCGAGATCTTCGATCTCATACCCGAAGGACGATCCGTCGATTTCTCCTCGGAGGTCTTTCCCGCTGCCCTCGATGCGGGCAAGCCCGTCTTCGGGTACGTCGCCAAGGGCTACTGGGAGGACGTCGGGACGACCGCGGCCTACCTCAAGGCGCATCGCGACATCCTCGACGGCAAGGTCCAGGTCGAGATGACGGGGTTCGAGCTGCGCCCGGGTGTGTGGCTGGGCAAGGGCTCCTCGGTCGATCCCTCGGCGCGGATCGACGGGCCGGCCTTCATCGGCGAGAACTGCACCATCGACCAGGACGCCGTGCTCGGGGCCTATTCGACCCTGGGGGCCAACGTCCGCATCTCCGAGCGGGCCGAGGTCCGGCATTCGGTGATCGGGGAAAACGGCTACCTGGGGCCATCGGCCCGCGTCGAGGGAGCGGTGCTGGGCCGGTCGTGTGACCTCCGTCACGGCGCCCGTTGCGAGCCGGGTTCGGTGGTGGGGGAGGACTGCCTCATCGGGGCCAACGCGGCGGTGCGGGGCGACGTCAAGGTCTACCCCTCCAAGGTGGTCGAGGCCGGGGCGCAGGTGAATTCCTCCATCGTGTGGGAGTCGGGCGGGGCCCGGACGCTCTTCGGCCGGGAGGGCGTCAAGGGCATCGCCAACGTGGACATCAGCCCCGAGCTGGCGGTGCGCCTGGCCAAGGCCTGGGCCTCGACCCTGGAGAAGGGCGCGTTCATCACCACCTCACGGGACACCAGTCGGGCGGCCCGCGTGCTCAAACGAGCCCTGATGGTGGGGTGCAATTCGGTCGGGGTGAGTGTCAACGACCTGGAGGTGGCGACGATCCCGGTGACGCGCCATCACATTCGCACCCGGGGGAACAAGGCCGGGCTGACCGTCCGCCTGAGTACCGACGACCCCCAGTCCGTGGTCATCCGGTTCTTCGACGACCAGGGGCTGGATCTCTCGGAGAGCGACCAGAGGAGGATCGAGCGTCTCTTCCACCGTGAGGAGTTCCGGCGGGTGACGGCGGCCGATATCGGCGATATCGAGTTCTCTCCCCGTGCCGTCGAGAACTACACGGCCGATCTGGTCGAGGCCTTCGACCTGCGGGCCGTGCCCCGTCGCGACCTCAAACTGGTGCTCGACACCTCCTACGGGGCGGCCAGCTTCGTGATGCCCAACCTGCTGGCCAAGGTGGGAGCGGACGTCTTGAGCATCAACCCGTACGCGCAGACACCCGGCATGATGTCGGTGGACCTCGCGCACAGCACCGCCCGCGTGGCTGACGCCGTGCGCGGCTCGGGCGCCGACCTGGGAGCGGTGATCGACGCCGGGGGGGAACACCTCACCGTGGTCGACGGGACGGGGAAGGTGCTCTCCAACGACGAGGCGCTGATGGCCTATCTGGAGTTGATCACGGCGGTGGACGGGACGGCGCAAGTGGCGCTGCCGGTGACCACCAGCACCCAGGCCGAGCAGCTGTGCGCAGCGCGGGGCGTCGAGGTACTGGCCACTGCCCTCTCCCCGTCGGGTCTCATGGAGGTGGCCGCATCGGGAGGGGTCAGCTTCGCGGCCGATCAGGAGGGCGGGTACATCTTCCCGACCTTCCTCCCGTCCTTCGACGCCGCCGCGGCCCTGGTCGAGCTCATCGCCCTGCTGGGCCGGGCGGGGGAGTCGCTGGCCCAGGTGGCCATGCGGGTGCCGGAGATCCCGATCCTCCATTCCGAGGTGGAGACGCCTTTCGAACAAAAGGGCCTGGTCATGCGCTCACTCATGGAGCAGCTGGGCGACGAGGAAGGTGAGGTGATCCTGGTCGACGGGATCAAGGTGCGCACGGAATCGGGCTGGGTGCTGGTGGTGCCCGACCCCGAAGAGCCCTCGACCCACATCTGGGCCGAGGGAGACGACTGGGCCGCCTCGGCCCGGCTCACCGAGGCCTACGTGTCCCGGCTGCATCGCGTTCTGACGTAGGGCTTCCGAGTTGGAGCAGTCGTCGGATAGGGTCGCCCTTCATGAACGTTCCAGACGATCTGCGCTATTCGGTCGAACACGAATGGGTACGCGTGGAGGGCCCGCGCCTGCGCGTCGGGATCACCGACTACGCGCAAGACGCACTCGGTGACATCGTCTACGTCGAGTTACCCGCGGTGGGGAATGAGGTGGCGGCGGGTGGCCCTCTGGGCGAGGTGGAGTCGACCAAGTCGGTCTCCGAGATCTATGCGCCCGTGGCCGGCACCATCGCTGCTGTCAACGGAGCACTCTCGGACACACCGGAGAAGATCAATCAGGATCCCTATGGGGAGGGCTGGATCTGCGAGCTGGAGCCGGCCGACGGGGTGAGCACCGAGGCCCTTCTCGATGCTGCGGCCTATCGCGACCTCACCGCCGGCTGACGGGCGGCCGCTGCCCGTCGACCCTGGTCGGTGCCCGGCTCGCGGCGCGCCTCGCTGCCTGTCGACCCTGGTCGGTGCCCGGTCGGCCACCGATTGAGCGCAGGATGAGCGCCGGCGGCCCTCGCCGGTAGCCCCAGGGGAATGCCGCCCTGGTGTGGGCTACCGTGTTCGCCGTGTTCTGTCACAACTGTGGGCATAGGAATCCGGAGGGTGTGAATTTCTGCTCCTCGTGTGGGAGCGCGTTGGCCGGGGGCGACGACGCCACGGTCACGCTGCACCCCGACGAGCAGCACGGCGACGGGAACGAGGAGAGCCCCTCGGTCACCCTGCACGAGGTGCCGCACGGCTCAGGCGTACTCGTGGTCACCCGAGGACCTAATGTGGGTGCCCGATACCTGTTAGGAGATGGAGTGACCCAGGCTGGACGCCACCCTGACAGTGACATCTTCCTCGACGACATCACGGTGTCCAGGCGCCACGCCGAGTTCACGCCCGACGAAAGCGGGTCCTTCGTCATCGCGGACGTGGGTTCCCTCAATGGCACCTATGTGAACCGGGAACGGATCGACAAGGTGCGCTTGGGTCCCCAGGACGAGGTGCAGATAGGAAAATTCAAATTGGTGTACCTGGTGGCCGGGGACGAATGAGCAGCCGCTCGTACCTCTCCATCGGCGACGTCCTGACACTTCTGCGGGAGGAATTCCCCGACGTCACCATCTCGAAGATCCGATTCCTCGAGAGCCAGGGACTGGTCAATCCGGAACGCTCCCCCTCGGGCTACCGAAAGTTCTTCGAGCCCGACGTGGAGCGGCTCCGGTGGGTCCTGCGCCAACAGCGCGAGCACTTCCTGCCCCTCAAGGTCATCCGGGACCGGTTGGCCGCGGGTGATCTCAGCGACGGGGGGGTCGAAACGCCGGCCGAGGCCGCGCACCACAACGGAGGAGTCCCCGCACCGGCCCATGCCACGACGGCGGTCAACGGAGCGCCTGTCGTCCGTGCACCGACCCCGAACCGGAATGCCGACGCGAGGAGGAGCGGCGCCAAGGCCGCCTCGGTGCCGGGCCGGACCGAGGCACAGTCCGAGAAGGCGGACAACGAAGCCATGGCGCGCATCCTGGCCGACGCTTCCCGCCGGGCCGCCCTGATCCCCGAGGTCGGGAATGACGGTGATCGCGCCCCGTTGCACGTGGTGCCCGACCCCGCGCCCGCGTCGGCGTCGGCCTCAACGTCGGTGGCCGGTGACGGCGAAGCCGCTGCACCCGGATCGCCATCGGACACTGCGGCGCCGGTGACAGCATCGGCGCCAAGAAGTCATGACGCCGAACCGGCGCGGACGGCCGGGACGGCAGCCGGCTCACCGACGGCGCAACCGTCGGGGGCGAGGACGGAGGCCACGGCATCGGCGGCGCGCCCTCCCGACGCTTCGTCCGGGCGAGCTGCCTCATCTCGCGGGGGAGCGGCAGGGGATGGTGCCGCTGGTGCACCCGGACCCGAGCCGCGGGCAAAGGGCGCGACGTCAGGACGCGGTGCCGGCCGGGCCGCGGGGTCGGGCGGCTCCCCGGGAGTTGACTCCGGCCAGGGCACGGTCACCCCTCCCATGGTCACGGGCGCCAGCCTGACCGCCGAGGAACTCTGCGCCGCCACCGGGTTGTCGGAGACCGAGTTGGCCGGCCTGCAGGATTTCGGCATGGTCGTACCGGTCGTGGTAGCGGGAATCGCCACCTTCGACGAGGATGCCCTCACAGTGGCCAACCTGGCCGCCGCTTTCCGGAAGTTCGGCATCGAGGCCCGTCATTTGCGCCTGTACCGCAACGCCGTGGATCGGGAGATCGGGTTGATTGAGCAGGTCATCATCCCTTTGCTCCGCCAGCGCAATCCCGAATCCCGCCAGCGGGCCCTCGATGCGGCGGAGGAGTTGGGGACCCTCGGGCAGACCATGCGAGCCACGCTGCTCCGGTCCGCTTTGCGCCAGCACATGGGGGGCTGACCGGTAGCGGGCGTTCGGGCGCTACATTTCAATCATGGTCCGAGTCATGCTGCGAGCCGTCCGGGTGGACCTGCAGTCCAACACCCCGGTCCTGCTCCTGCAGGAAACGGGCGGCGAGGGCCGCACACTGCCCATCTTCATCGGCAACCCCGAAGCAACGGCCATCGCCTATGCCCTCCAGGGCGTGTCGATGCCCCGACCCCTCACGCACGACCTGATGCGGGACATGTTGGGTGCCCTCGAGATCAGCGTGGAGCGGGTCGTCATCAGCGAACTCAGGGCCTCGACCTACTTCGCCGAGCTGCATCTCGTACATGGTGACGAGACGACGATCGTCTCGAGCCGACCTTCCGACGCGGTCGCGGTGGCGGTCCGCACCGAGACCCCGCTCTTCGTCCAGGACGAGTTGATGGAAGCCGAAGGCATCATCTTGGCCATCGAGAACGAGGACGAAGAGGACGACGAGACGCTCAACGAATTGGCTGAGCAGTTTCGCGAGTTCCTCGACACGGTTCGACCCGAAGACTTCAGCGGGTAGACGGGCCGAGATCCGGAGCGGCGCGCTTCAGCGGGGCTCGACCAGAGTGCGCCCCCGCCCCGCCCCGTCCAACAGCCTGTCCAGAGCCACGCTGAGACCATCGAGGCCGATGACCTCGCTCACCATCTCCTCGCAGTGGTCCATCGGGAACTGCTCGGCCATGGTGGTCCACAGCGCGCGCCGTTCGTCGATCGGTGTGGCCACAGTGTCGATACCCAGCAGGGCAACGCCACGCACGATGAACGGGTACACGGTGCCGGCGAGTTGGTTGCCGCCGGTGAGCCCACTGGCCGCCACGGCGCCGCCGTAGCGCACGGTGCGGAGAGCTTCGGAGAGGGCCGCCCCGCCGACGCAATCGACGACGCCGGCCCAGAGCTGGGGGCCGAGGGTCCGGTCGTCATCCGGACTGAACTGGCGCCCCACCACCCGCGCCGCGCCCAGTTGGGTCAGATAGCCGTGTTCCGCCGCCTTGCCCGACGAGGCCACGACCTCGAAGCCACGATGGGCCAGGAGGGCGACTGCGGTGCTGCCCACCCCACCCGAGGCGCCCGTCACCAGGATCGGACCATCGTCGGGCTTCACGCCGTGTTGCTCCATCCGCTCGAGGGAGAGCAGGGCGGTGAAGCCGGCCAGGCCGATGATGGCGGCATCGCGGCAGGACACCGACGGGGGCAGCGGGACGACCCAGTCGGCCGGCACCCGGACGTAGCCGGCGAATCCCCCGTGATGGCCCACGCCGAGGTCGTACCCCTGGACCAGGACACGCCGCCCTGGCGTGAAGGCCGGGTCAGTGCTCTCCTCGACGGTGCCGGTGCACTCCACCCCGGGAATGAGCGGGAAGCCGCGAGCCACCCGGTTCCCGGGACGGGTCACCATGGCATCCTTGAAGTTCAGGACAGACCACTCGACCTTGATCAAGACGTCGCCCGCAGGCAGCGCATCCTCGGAAAGCTCGACGACGTCGGCGTGGATGACCGCGCCCATGGTGGTCAGGCAGTATGCGGGGAAACGCATGGTGTCACTGTAGAAGCACAGGAGCGGTCGATCAGCCTGCGGGCGCTACGGTCGTCGCCGATGCCCATCGCGCCGTTCGGACATTGGCCCTCGCCGCTCGATGCCGCGCAGGCCGCAGCGGGCAAGGTGTCCCTGTCCGAGCTGAGCTCGGACGGGGACGTCCTCTACTGGTTGGAGTCGCGCCCAGCAGAGGGCGGCCGGGTCGTCTTCGTGCGGTGGGCCGGCGGCACCACGGTCGATCTCTCACCGCCGGGCGTGAGCATCCGCAGCCGGGTACACGAGTACGGCGGAGGTGCCTCCTGCCTCGTGCCCGAGCACGGAACGGACACGTTCGCCTACGTCGATCTGGCCGACCAACGGGTGTGGCTGAGGGAGGGAGGCCGCGCCGCACCGGTCGCGCTGACCGGCGAATCCGCCAAGGGGGAGGTGTGGGCCCATGGGGGGCTCACCGCCACGGCGGACGGGGCCTGGGTGATGGCGGTGCGCGAAGTCCACCAGCCCGGCCGCGACCGGCCGCACCGTTGCGTGGTGGCGCTCGGCGCCCGCTCCGAGAACCGAGGCGAGTCGACCGTGGTCGCGGGGCACGACTTCTACGGTGCGCCGAAGGTGAACCGAGCCGGCGACCGGGTGCTCACCGTGACCTGGGACCACCCTGACATGCCGTGGGATACCTCGTCCATCGTCATCACCCCGCTCCGGCAGGTCGTCGATGGGACCGCCGCTGGGACCGCCCGACTCACGGCGTCGGGCCCGTCGTGGAGCGTGGCCGGCGGTCCGGGCGAATCGGTGGGTCAGCCGGCCTGGCTCGAGGACGGCAGCGTGCGCTTCGTCTCGGACCGGGGAGGTTGGTGGCAGCCCTACGTCCACAGCGGGCGGCCCGATGGCGTGGCCCCGGAACCACTGACCGACGAGGCCGCCGAGTTTCACGGTCCCGACTGGGCCCTCGGACAGTCGACGATCGTCGAATTACCCGACGGATCGCTCCTGGCCCGCCGGACCGCGCGGTCCCGCGATTCCCTGGTGCAGATGGTGGGCCGCGGCGGGGCACCCACGGTGATGGATCAGCCGTGCGTGTCCATTTCGGCGCTGTGCCGCCACGGTGACGGCGCCGCCTTCATCGGTGGTCCGGCCGACGGGCCCGATGGCGTCTGGGTGCTGGCCGCGCCGGACCAAGCGGCGCGCCGGCTGGGTCCCCGGCGCGCCGCGCGCCTGGCGCCGGCCGACGTCTCGGTCGGCGAGCCGTTCGCGTTGTCCGGACGTTCTGGGCGCCGGGTCCACGGGGTCTTCTATCCACCGGCGCTGGACGGGATCCGCGGGCCACGGGGCGGCCGCCCCCCGCTGGTCGTTTCGTGTCACGGGGGGCCGACGGGATCGGCCGGATCCGGGTTCGACGTCACCACGCAGTACTTCACCAGTCGCGGGTTCGCCGTGGCCCGGGTGGACTATGCCGGCAGCACGGGGTACGGCCGTGCATACCGCTGCTCGCTCTGGGGGCAGTGGGGACAAGCCGACTCCGAGGATTGCGTGGACGCGGCTCGTCACCTCGCGGCGGCGGAGCGCGTCGATGGCGCCCGCATGGCGGTCCGAGGCGGGAGCGCCGGCGGCTTGACCGCGCTCAACGCGCTGGCCGCGGCGGATGGAGCCGATGCAGGGACCGGTGAAGGATTCGTGGCGGCCGTGGCCCTCTACGGGGTGACCGACCTGCTTGGCCTGGCCGCTTCGACCCATGACTTCGAAGCCAGCTACATGGATCGTCTGATCGGTCCGCTGCCCGAATGCCGGGCTCTCTACGAGGCCCGCTCCCCGGTACAGCGGGCCGGCGTCATGGGAGGTTCGGTGCTCTTGCTCCAAGGGACCGAGGACCCCGTGGTTCCCCCGGCCCAGGCCGAGGACCTCTGCGCTGCGTTGCAGGCCGCCGGGCGGCACTGTGTCGTGCGCTTCTTCGAGGGGGAGGGTCACGGTTTCCGCCGGGCCGAGACCCTGGTGAGGTGCTTGGAGGAGGAACTGGCCTTCTACAGAACCGCGTTGTCCCTCTGAGAACGGTCGCGAGGAGATCACGCCGGCCTGACCCGCTATGTCAGGCTGTAGGCACCGCAATGTCGACCATAGCCCCATGGCGAGATACCGAACGTGACGTGACCCGGGCGCGCCCTGGCCCGTCTGTCCGCCATCGGCCCCGAGACCGGTGACGCGATGCTCTACGGGACATCCGCGTTGTTCGCGCTCATCGTCATCACCAACTCGACGCTGGGCCTGTACCGCCAGTGGGGCGAACTGGCCCTTGGACCTTTCCTGTTCGGCACCGTGGCCTCGGCCGTCCTGGCCGTCGTGGTGGCGCGGCGCAAGGCGGCCCGTGGCCCCGAGCCCTCGACCACCAAGCGGTCGCGGTGGCGTTCGGCCCTGACGGTCCGCATCGCCATCGCCGCCTGTGTGTTCGTGGGCGCCACCGCCGTCCCGCTCGCCCTCGAGGTCCTCTGGCGCTCTGATGGCGACCCTGGATCCCACTTCCAGCCCGAGGTCGCCACAATCGAGAAGGGCGGCCAGACGTTGGCCAAGGGGAAGGACCCCTATCACGAGGTCACCAACGCGCAGGGCAAGGTGCTCTACCGCGTGAAGGGAGAACCCACCTATGAGGGGTTCTTGCCCTACCTCCCCCTCATGACCGTCTTCGGTCTCCCCAGCGCGCGTCACCACGACATCGTGCTGACGGACGCCCGCATCTTCTTCAGCCTGGCCACGTTGGCCATGACGGCGACGGCCATGGCGCTGTGCCGGTCCGACAGCCGACGCAAGATGCGCGCCGTGCAGGTGATCGCCATCTTGCCCACCGCCGCCCTGCCCCTGGCGACCGGGGGCGATGACATGCCGGTCGTGGCGTTCTTGCTCCTGGCCATGGTTCTGGCCCAACGGCGGCAACCGTTTGCCGCCGGGGTGGTGCTGGGAGTGGTCTCAGCCATGAAGTTCACCGCTTGGCCCCTGGCCGCCCTGGCCCTCTTTGCCGCCCGCGATCGTCACGGGACGCGGCGCCCCGGCCGGATGTTGCTCGGCATGCTGGTGGTGGCGGGGCCCGTGGTCGTGCCGTTCGCGTTGCGTGGCCCCTGGGCCTTCTTCGACAACGTGGTGCTGTTCCCGCTCGGGCTCTCCGGTGTCACCTCGCCGGCGGCCAGCCCGCTCCCCGGGCACCTGCTGGTCACCGCCTTCCCGTTCCTCCATCGGGCTCTTCCGCTCGCGGTCGGGTTGCTCGGCGGAGTGGTGCTGGTCTGGCACCTCTCGCGGCGTCCACCGCAGACGGCCGCCCAGGTGTGCACGTTGGCCGCGGTGGTCATGGCCGTGATCATCCTGCTGGCCCCCGCCACCCGCATCGGCTATCTGTTGTACCCGATCAACTTCTTCGTGTGGGCCTACCTCTTTCGGGGGCCCGAGAGCGCCCGGGGCGATGCTGCACTCCCCGTCGGGTCCTCCACCGAGGAACCGCACACCGAGGATCCGCGCCTCGACCTTTACGAGACAGCGCCTTAATGGGCGCCTGGAGAGAGCCTGGAGAGTGGAGACTCTCGTTAGTCCGAGTCGGAGACCTGGAAGAGCCTGATGGTGAAGTGGGTCGTGCCGGCGGGTGGCGCGTCGGCGCCGAAGGTGGTGGCGGAGACCACCGCGCCCATCTCCCAATAGAAGCCGTCTGAACCAGCTTTCTTGCCCAGTACCTGGAGCCCACCGGGGTCGTGGTCGGCGGGGCCGGTTCCGAGGATCTGCCAGCCCTGGGCCTTCATGTCGTCGAGGTAGAAGGTGCGGATCGCCCCCTGCGACGCATCGCTGGCCAGGGTGATCTGCTTGTCGTACTCGCCGGCCGCGCCGCTGTTGGCGTGGTGCGACACCCGGACGGCTCCCTCGGGTAGGGACACCGAGTTGAGGATGTTCGACGGTGGCTCGCCGGATCGGGTGATGACGGAAAGCGCGGTCACGCCGGGCACCGCCCGGAGGGACGCGCCCGAGACGACCCGCGACGATCTCGACGTGGTGGTTCTCTGGGTCGGCCCGTTGGTGGCGAGACCGATGGCGACGAACGAGCCCACAATCAGGGCGGCCAGGCCGAGCACGATCATGGCCGGTCGCATGCTGAACCCGGCCCTCCCGACCGGGCGTACGGGCTCGGCACCACTCGGGGGCGCACCGCCGGCGGGCGCGTCCGCAGTGGGCACGTCGGTGGGGGACACGTCGGTGGGGGACACGTCGGTGGGGGACACGTCGGTGGGGGACACGTCGGGGAGCGTCATGACCGCTCCAGCCTACGGCGCCGGGGTCCACCCGAAATGGTCGATGGGCCCATGTCCACCCCCGAGGCGCCAAGAGGCCCCCCCGGCCAACGCTCGGGAAATGAACGCCTTGGAGGCCGTGATGGCCGGGAGCACGTCGGATCCCAGCGCCAGGTGCCCCGCGATGGCCGCCGAGAGCGAACAGCCGGTGCCGTGGTCGTTGCGCGTGGGCACGCGGGCGCCTTCGAGCACGGTGATGCCGTCAGGCCCGGCCACGACGTCGTGGGCCACATCGGCGAGGTGGCCTCCTTTCACAACCACATACGTCGCCCCGTACGAGCGGATCTGCTCCGCGGCGTCGGTCATGGCAGGCACGGTCAACAGGTCGTCGAGTGCGGCGCCGGTCAGGGCACCGGCCTCGCGCAGGTTGGGGGTGACGACGACGGCGTTGGGTATCAGGCGGGTCAGGTAAGCCTCGACCCCCTCAGGGTCCATGAGCGGGTGGCCGCTCGATGACACCAACACGGGGTCCACCACCAGATGCGGCAGGCGCCCGGCCGCGGCCATGTCGGCCACCATCTCGACGATCGCCGGCGTGGCGAGCATGCCCGTCTTGACGCCGGTGACCTCGAAGTCGCGGAGCACGGTCTCGATCTGCCGCCGGACGAAGTCCGGTTCGAGCACCACCACGCCACTGACCTCGACCGTGTTCTGTGCCGTCACCGCCGTCAGCGCGGTGGTCCCGTGCACACCGAAGGCCGCGAACGTCTTGAGGTCGGCCTGGGCGCCGGCGCCGCCGCCCGAATCCGATCCGGCGATGGTCAACGCAACAGGAGGGGTGGCGGGTGCAGACACGCGGCAACGATAGCGAGCAGGTCATCGGTGCCGGCCGGATCGGTGCCGCAAGTATCGTCGTGAGTCATGGCGTCGGACCCGCAACTGGAAGAACCCGGGGCGCTGCGCATCGCCGGATGCAGCCTGGCCTCACGGCTCCTGATGGGTACCGGCGGGATGACCAGCTTGATGGCGCTGCGCCAGGCGCTGGTCGAGTCCGGTACGGCCATGGCCACCGTGGCCGTGCGCCGGGTCGATCCCTCCGGGCGGGGCGCCCTGCTCGACCTGCTCGAGGAGCTCGAGGTGCAGGTGCTGCCCAACACGGCCGGCTGCGCCACGGCGTCGGAGGCCGTCCTCACCGCCAAGCTGGCCCGAGAGGCCTTCGGCACCGATTGGGTGAAGCTCGAGGTGATCGGCGACGATCGGACGCTTCTGCCCGACGGGGTCGAGTTGCTCTCGGCGGCCGAGCAATTGGCCGACGACGGGTTTACCGTCCTGCCCTATACCTCGGACGACCCGGTGCTGGCCTTCCGCCTCCAGCAGGTCGGATGTGCCGCCGTCATGCCGCTCGGGTCGCCCATCGGCAGCGGTCTGGGGATCCGAAACCCCCACAACATCGCCCTCCTGCGCGAGGCGGTGGAGGTGCCCGTGATCCTCGATGCCGGCATCGGCACCGCCTCGGATGCCGCTCTGGCCATGGAGCTCGGGTGCGACGGCGTTCTGGTGGCGACGGCGGTGAACAGGGCTCACGACCCGGCGGCCATGGCCCGGTCCATGCGCCTGGCCACGGAAGCGGGCTACCTGGCCCGACGGGCCGGTCGCATCCCGGTCCGGTTCCACGCCGAGCCGTCCAGCCCGTCCGAGGGGCGGGCCGACTTCGGCCCAGCCGGGCCCCGCATCGACTGATTCCCTTTTGGGAGCGGCGCCCCGGGGACTGCGCCCGTCGGGGACGGCGCCCACGGGGACAGGGCCACGGGGACGGGGCCCACGGGGACGGGGCCCACGTTCCGAATGTGAGCGGCGCCCACGCTCGGCTCGGGGGGTGACCGTCCAGCGTGCGGCATATCCCTGACGCCGGTGTCACCTTGACGGGACGAGGTACCGGTTACTATGTTAGGCGACCCTAAGATTCGTTGACGAGGAGAACCGCCTGATGCGCCGTGTGTGCACCCCTGAGGGAGGCCCAAGGTGAACTGGACGGGCACCGGAGCACAGGTCACACCAGCCCGGGACTTCCCCCGGTCGCCGTGGTGAGGCGCCGGCTCCCGGCCATCGTCCTGTCCATTGCCTCGGCGGCCCTGTTGTTGGCAGGCTGTGGTGGATCGGGCTCGGGCTCGTCGGCTTCGATCACGCTCTACAGCGGGCAGCACGTGCAGACCACACAGGCGTTGGCCGACGCGTTCACGAAGAAGACGGGGATCGCGGTGACCATCCGCTCAGCCGACGAGGATGTGCTGGCCCAACAGATCGTCACCGAGGGGTCGCATTCACCGGCCGACGTGTTCTTCACCGAGAATTCGCCCCCGCTGCAGTTCCTCGCCGCCAAGGGACTGCTGGCTCCCGTCGCTCCTGCCACCCTGGCCAAGACACCCTCGAGGTACAACTCGCCCACCGGGAAATGGGTCGGGGTCTCGGCCCGGGTGAGCGTCATGGACTACAACACCTCGTTGCTCACGCCAGGCGCCTTGCCGAGATCGGTCATGCAGCTGGCCGACCCGAAGTGGAAGGGGAAGATCGCCCTGGCCGGCGCGGAGACCGACTTCCAGCCGATCGTGACGTCCATCGCCCACACCTACGGTGCCGCGGCGGCCGAGAAATGGCTCAAAGCGGTCAAGGCCAACGCGACCAGCCATCTCTATCCCGACAACGAGTCCGTCGCCGATGAGGTGAATCGCGGCCAGGTCGCCCTCGGCATCATCAACCAGTACTACTGGTACCGGCAGCAGGCGCAGGTCGGCGCATCGAACATGCATTCCGCCCTCGCCTACCTCGCCCCCGGGGACGTGGGGTACGTGCTCGACGTCTCGGGCGCCGGAGTCCTGCAGTCGTCGTCGCATCATGCCGACGCCCAGAAGTTCCTGGCGTTCCTCACCTCGACGCAGGGGCAGGAGATCATCGCCCACGGCGACAGCTTCGAATATCCGATCGCCTCGGGGGTGACCACGGCCAAGCCCGAGACCCCGTTCAGCCGGCTCCGGCCGAACTCCATCTCCATCGCCGCACTCGGTACCGGCGCCGAGGCCATCCAGCTGCTGCAAGAGGCCCAACTGCTATGACGCTCGCTCCGGCAGCCCAGGCGGGCGGATCGACCACCGAGCCGTCGCCGTCGCACCCGCGCCATGGTGGACCGCGGCGGCATCAGGCCCCCCGTACCCTGTTGATCCTCGCGGTGCTGGTGTCGATCGCCGTGGTGCTGCCGCTGGTCTTCTTGCTGCTCCAGGCCGTCCAGGTGGGATGGCATGCCCTGCACGCCCTGCTCTTCCGCGGTCTCACCGCCCAGCTGCTCTGGAACACCGTCAGCCTCGCCGTGGTGGTGACCGTCCTGTGCGCGGCGGTGGGCACGCTCACGGCGTGGGTGGTCGAGCGCACCGATGTGCCGGCGCGACGGTTCTGGGCCGTCCTGGTCGTGATCCCGCTGGGTATCCCCGACTTCGTGGTCAGCTTCGGGTGGCGAGCCCTCTTCCCGGCCTTCGGGGGGTTCTGGGCGGCCACCCTGGTGATGACGCTGGCCGTCTACCCCCTTGTCTTCCTGCCCGTGGCGGCGAGCCTGCGCAACGCCGACCCGGCCCAGGAGGAAGTGGCGCGGAGTCTGGGGCTGGGGCGCCTGGCCACCTTCTGGCGGGTCACCGTGGGCCAGGCCCGCCTGGCCATCCTGGGCGGGTCGATCCTGGTCGGCCTGGTGGTGCTGGCCGAGTTCGGGGCGTTCGAGATCCTCGGCTTCCGGACCCTGACGACCGAGATCTACACCGAGTTCACGGTCGGGTTCGATCAGCCGGCGGCCTGTGCCTTCTCGCTGATTCTCGTGGCGCTCGGCGGGGCCATGCTGCTCGGCGAGAATGCCGCCCGCGGAAGGGGCCGCACGGCGCGCCTCGGAGCCGGGACGGCCCGGGCCCTCCGCCCGCACCCGCTGGGCCGGGCTCGCCCCGGCGCACTGGCCGGAGTGGCCACCCTGGTGATCCTGGCGCTGGGGGTGCCGGTCGGATCCATCGTCTACCTCCTCCTCAAGGGCGGATCGTCGACCCTGCCGGCGGCCTCCTTGGCCGCGGCCGCCGGGCACACCTTCGTCTACGCCAGTGCCGCCGGTCTCATCGCCACGGTGGCCGCACTTCCGATCGCCCTGTTGTCCGTCCGCTTTCCGCGCCGCCCGGTGCGGTTCCTCGAACGCTCCAACATGCTGGTGCTGGCCGTTCCCGGCTTGATCATCGCCCTCAGCCTGGTCTTCTTCACGGAGCACTACCTCGGTGGGCAGCTCTATCAAACCCCGATCCTGCTGGTACTGGCCTATGCCGTCATGTTCTTTCCCATGGCCGTGGTGGCGGTGCGGGCGGCAGTGGCCCGGTCACCGGTCGGGTTGGAGGAGGTCGGTTCCTCGCTGGGTGTCCCCAAGCGCACCGTGTTCTGGCGGGTCACCCTGCCGCTCATCGGACCCGGTCTGGTGGCGGCGTTCTGCCTGGTCTTCCTGGAGTCGGCCACCGAGCTCACGGCGACCCTGGTCCTCATCCCCAACAACGCCCAGACCCTGGCCACCCAGTTCTGGAGCTACCAGTCGAATCTCTCCTACAGCCAGGCCGCGCCCTACGCCGGGCTCATGGTGCTCCTTGCGGCCGTTCCGAGCTATGTGCTCGGCCGCTGGTTCGACCGCCTGCCGGCGCGGAGCAGCGTGCCGCCGGAGAGCGGGGCGTCGCCGGGCCCGGCGCCGAGCACAATGGTGACGGTATGAAAGGCCTCAGCATCGTCGGCGTGTGCAAGGCATTCGGGGGACAGCCGGTGCTGCGCGGCGTCGATCTGGTGGTGCCCGAAGGTTCGTTCACGGCCATTCTCGGTACTTCGGGCAGCGGGAAGACCACGCTCCTGCGGGTCATCGCCGGCTTCGAGCGACCCGATGCCGGCCAGGTGCGTCTGGGTTCAGCGCTCGTCGACGACGCCGGTGAGCTCTGGGTGCCGAGCGAGAGGCGCCGTATCGGCTACGTGCCCCAGGAGGGCGCCCTCTTCCCCCACCTGAGCGTCGGTCGCAACGTGGCCTTCGGTCTGGACCGGGGGGCGCGGCGCCACGGCCGGGTCGACGAACTGTTGGACCTCGTCGGTCTGTCCGGCCTGGCCCGCCGCTACCCGCACCAGCTCTCGGGTGGTCAGCAGCAGCGGGTGGCTCTGGCCCGCGCCCTGGCCACCGCTCCGGAGATCGTGCTGCTCGATGAGCCCTTCTCCTCCCTCGACGCGTCGTTGCGGGCCTCCGTGCGGGCCGACGTGCAGGACGTCCTGCGCCGGGCGTCGACCACGGCGGTGCTGGTGACCCACGATCAGGACGAGGCGCTCTCCATGGCCGATCAGGTGGCCATCCTGCGGGACGGCGTCATCGGTCAGATCGATACACCGTCCGGCCTCTACGGCCTGCCCCGCGACGCCGAGCTGGCCCGGTTTCTCGGGGACGCCAACCTGCTGGAGGGGACCGTCACGGGTGAACTGGTGACGACCGCCCTGGGCACCTCCCAGCTCGTGGCCGGCGTCGGGCCGGCTGTCGGCGGCACCGGGAAGGTACCGGCCCGGGTCCTGGTGCGGCCCGAACAACTCGAGCTGCGCAGCAGTGACGGGACCGGCGTGGCCGGCGTGGTGCGGAGCTACGAGTACTTCGGCCACGACGCGGTCGTTCGGGTGCAGCCCGAGGCCGGGTCAGGACTGCCCGAGTTGGTGGTCCGGACCACCGGGGGCCGTTCGTGGACGCCGGGCAGCCGGGTGGGGTTGCGCGTCCAGGGCGCCCTGGTGGCGTGGCCGGCCGAGGAAAATCTCGCCGCGACGCCTGAATGACGTCCCGGTAACTACGTCGTTGTGGTCTTGCTCGGCTAGGATGAGCAACCGAAGCGAGAGCACGGGAGGTGCGATGGCGGAGGATGCAACGCCTGAGGGAGGGGGATTTCACGGTCCCCAGGTCTGCGCCCTCGTCGGCATCACCTACCGGCAACTGGACTATTGGGCCCGCACCGGCCTGCTGCAGCCGTCGGTGAGCGCGGCACGGGGGAGCGGGACCCGCCGGGTCTACTCCTATTCCGACGTGCTCGAGCTCAAGGTGATCAAGCAGCTGCTCGATGCCGGCATCTCGCTGCAATCGGCCCGTCAGGCCGTCGAGTGCCTGCGACAGGATCTGGGGATCGACGTGGCGTCGTCGAACCTGGTGCTGAACGGGACCCGCTCGGTGCTGGCCCGGTCGAACGGGGAGATCGTCGATCTCATGGCCGGAGGCCAGGGGGTCTTCAACATCGTGCCGTTGGCCGGCGTCGTCGACCAGCTCGAAGCGGACATCGTGCGCATGGACCGCACCGCGCAGTCCCGCCCCTCGGGCGAGCGTTCCACCACTGAAACGTCGGTGCCCCGGGCTGCCGGAGAGTGAGTGGGAAGGCTGAGGGCGCGCCCGAGCGGCGCTCCCGTCATCCGGCCGGCGGGCCGGCCGGCCGAGTTCGGTTCGCGCACCCTTCCGAGCGCCTCTTCGCCGCCCTGCTCGATCTCTACGAGGAGCGTTGGGAGTACGAGCCGTTGGAGTTCGCCCTGCGCTGGGACGAACGCGGTTCGCCGGTATCGGGCTTCCGCCCCGACTTCTGGCTGCCCGAGCGGGGTCTCTTCATTGAGCTGACCACGGCTGATCAGCGGCTGGTCACCCGCAAGAACGGCAAGGTGCGCCGGATGCGTGAGCTCTATCCCGAGTTCCCGGTCTGCGTGGTGTACCAGCGCGACTTCAGGGCCCTGCTGGTCGCGCACGGCCTGGAACCGACCATGCCGTTCGCCGCCTAATCTGTGCCGGTGTCAGCGGCCGACCACGAGAGCGCGGCCGCGGCCGCGGCAGCGACCGATCGCTTCTCGCCGCTGCACGCGGCCCACGTGGCCCTGGGGGCCAAGATGGTGCCCTTCGGCGGCTGGGAGATGCCGTTGGCATACCCCTGGGGGACCGTGGCCGAGCACCGGGCCTGCCGGGAGGCCGCGGTGGCCTTCGACGTCAGCCACCTGGGCACCGTGCGGGTCGAGGGGCCGGCGGCCTTCGATCACTTACAACGCTCGTTGAGCAACGATCTGCGCCGGATCTCGGCGGGGCGGGCGCAGTACACCCACCTCCTGGACGAGACCGGCTCGGTGGCGGACGACATCATCGTGTGGTGGCTCGCGGAAGAGCGTTTCGACGTCATGCCGAACGCGTCCAACACCAGCCGGGTGGTGGCGGCCATCGGCGGCGAGGACACCACCGGCGAGCGGGCCATCATCGCGGTACAAGGCCCCGAGGCGCGCGCCCGCCTCACTGACGTGGCCGAGGTGGCGGCGACCGTGCCCCGTTTCGACGTGGCCCCTTTCGAGTGGCAGGGCTGTCAGTGCGTCGCGGCGGGCACCGGCTACACCGGTGAGGACGGGGTGGAATGCGCCGTCCCGGCAGAGTCCGCGGAGGCGTTCTGGGCCGCCGTGCTGGCGGCGGGGGTGACGCCGGCCGGTCTCGGGGCTCGCGACACCCTGCGTCTCGAGGCGGGCCTGCCTCTGCACGGGCACGAGCTCGGGCCCGGCATCACCCCGCTCCAGGCCGGGCTGGGCTGGGTCATCGGCTGGGACAAGGGCGACTTCACCGGTCGGGCCGCGCTCGAAGAGGAGCGGGCCACCGGGCCGACTCGCCGCTTGCGCGGCGTGGTGGCCGAAGGTCGCCAACCGCTGCGGGACGGAGCCGACGTCCAACTCGAAGGCCGTGTCGTGGGCCAGCTGACCAGCGGCAACTACTCGCCCATGCGCGAGAGGGGCATCGGCCTGGCTCTGGTCGAGGCGGACGCCCAACTGCTCGACGGCGATGCCGTGACCGTGGTGCAACGTGGTCGGGAATTACCGGCCAACCTGGTACGGCCCCCGCTGTGGCCCCCGAGAGTGGAGGAGTAATTGCCCGACTACCTGCCGCACACCTCCGAAGAGCTGGTCGAGATGCTCGCCTTTCTCGGTCTCTCGTCGTTGGACGAGCTCTTCGCCACCGTCCCGGCCGCACTGCGCCTGGGCCGCGGGTTGGCTATGGCCGACGGCTCGCCCGAGCCGGACGTCCTGGCCCGCATGGAGACCCTGGGTGAGGCCAACCGGGGCCGGTCCGACCGGTTGGTCTGTTTCGCCGGTGGCGGCGCCTACGACCACGAAGTGCCCCCCGTCGTGCGGGCCCTGGCCGGCCGTTCCGAATTCGTCACGTCGTACACGCCCTATCAACCCGAAGTGGCCCAGGGGGTCCTTCAGGCGGTGTTCGAGTTCCAGACCATGGTGGCCCGTCTGACCGGGCTGCCCGTGGCCAACGCATCGCTCTACGACGGCGCCAGCGCTCTGGTCGAGGGAGTGAATCTGGGTGTGGCCGCGGCCGGATCCACGGTGTGGCTGTCCGCGGGGGTGCAGCCGCACTGGCGCGCCGTGCTCGGGACGCTCGCTGCCGGGACCGGGCACCGCCTGGTACCGGTGCCGCTGCGCCACGGCGTGACCACCTGGCCGACGGAGTGGAGCGAAGCCGACGCCCCGGGTGTTGTCGTGGTGGGCTACCCGAATTACCTGGGGTGCCTGGAGGACCTGGGTGCAGCGCGCCGGATCTGTGACGCCACCGGAGCCGTCCTGGTCGTGGCGGCGGATCCCGTCGCGGCCGGTCTGCTGCGCACACCCGGGGAATGCGGCGCCGACGTGGTGGTGGGGGAGGGGCAGGCACTGGGAACTGCCCTCAGCTTCGGCGGCCCGTACCTCGGCCTGTTCGCCGTGGCCCAGCAGCACGTGCGCCGCTTGCCCGGACGGCTGGTGGGCGAGACGGTCGACCTGGAGGGGACGCGCGCCTACGTCACCACGTTGCGGGCGCGCGAACAGGACATCCGGCGCGAGAAGGCGACGTCCAACGTCTGCACCAACCAGACCCTGATGGCGGTCTACGCCGCCGTGCAGCTGGGATGGCTGGGCACATCGGGACTGCGTGAGGTCGCCCTGCGCTGTGCCCGGGGCACCCGCTACTGCCGGGAATCACTCCTGGCTCTGGCCGGTGTCGAGCCCGTCACCGGCGCCACGCCCACCGTGCGCGAGTTTGCGGTGCGGACACCGATCCCGGGGCGCCTCGCCATCTCCCGCCTGGCCGATGAGGGCTATCTCGGCGGCCTGGCCCTGGCCGACCTCGTCGGCGATGGGGGCGACGGATCCGTCGACGGGCACGACGCCGAGCACGGCCTGTTGGTGGCGGTGACCGAGCGTCGCACCAAGGCCGAAGTGGACGGGTTCGTGCGGACGCTGGACAAGGTGGTGCGATGACGGGAAGCCGAGGACTGCCGGGTGGCCGGGCCACGAGCGCGCCGCTCATGGGGGACGCGGCGGAGCCGACCCTCTTCGAGCTCTCCCGGCCCGGACGGCGCAGTTGGCAGCTCCGCACCACCGATATGCCCGCGTGGGAAGCGGCGGAGCTGATCCCCGCCGAGCATCTGCGCCAGGAACCGGTCGAGGTCGCCGAGGTGTCCGAACGCGACCTGGTGGCGCACTTCACCCGTCTGAGCCATCGCCAGTTCTCGGTCGACCTAGGTGCCTATCCGTTGGGATCGTGCACCATGAAGTACAACCCCAAGATGTGCGATGCGGTGGCCACTCTCCCCGGCCTGGCCGGTGTCCATCCCGGGGCCCCGCCGTCGCTGGCGCAGGGATGGCTCCAGATTTTCGTGGAACTCGAGGAGGCACTGTGCGAGGTCACGGGCATGGCGGCCGCCACGCTGCAGCCCGCCGCGGGCGCGGCCGGGGAGCTCACCGGGCTGTTGCTGATGCGGGCGTACCACGGCCGGCGCGGCGAATCGCGGCACCGGATCATCATCCCGGACTCCGCCCACGGCACCAACCCGGCCTCGGTCACGCTCGGCGGCTACGAGACGGTCACCGTGCCCAGCGATGACCGGGGCTGCGTCGACCTCGAGGCATTGCGCTCCGTCCTCGACACCGACGTGGCCGGGATCATGCTGACCAACCCCAACACGCTCGGCCTGTTCGAAGAGGACATCGAGGCCATCGCCGCCGCCGTCCATGAAGTGGGTGGGCTCCTCTACTACGACGGTGCCAATCTCAACGCCATACTCGGGGTCGTCCGACCGGGCGACATGGGATTCGACATCGTGCACATGAACCTGCACAAGACCTTTGCCACGCCCCACGGTGGTGGGGGGCCGGGGGCGGGGCCGGTCGCCGTGTCCCCGCGGCTGGTCGAGTTCCTCCCCGGGCCGCGCCCGGTGCGCCAGCCCGGCGGGTTCGACTACATGACGCCCGAGCATTCCATCGGTAGGGTGCACAGCTGGCATGGCAACGCACTGGTCCTGGCCCGCGCCCTGGCCTACATGGAGGTGCACGGGGGCGACGGGCTGCGCCGAGTGGCCGAACGCGCCGTGCTCAACGCCAACTGGATCCGACGCCGGCTTTCGAGTACCTACGAGGTTCCCTTTGACCGGCCGTGCATGCACGAAGTGGTGCTCTCGGTGGCGAACCTGAAGAGGGCGTACGGCACCCGGGCCCTCGATGTCGGCAAAGGCCTCCTCGAAGAGGGATTTCACTCGCCCACGGTGTACTTCCCCCTGATCGTCGACGAGGCGCTGATGATCGAGCCCACCGAGACCGAGAGCCTCCAGACACTGGAGGCGCTGGCCGAGGCGCTCGAGAAGATCGCGGCCGAGGCAGCCGCGGGGGAGCCGTTGGGCGAGGCACCCCGCACCACGCCGGTCCGTCGGGTCGATGAAGCTCGGGCGGCCCGGTCCCTGGTGCCGACCTTCGACGCCCGCCCGTAGGCGTCACATACCGGCAGCCGCCGCCAGGCCCGCGGCGACCGCGACCAGGCAGCCCGCCAGACCACCGAAGGTGTAGATGACGGCCTGACGTCGGTGGCCCGAGCGCACCAGATGCAGCGTCTCCCAGCTGGCCGTGGAGAAGGTGGTGTAGCCGCCGCAGAGGCCGACGCCGGCCACCGCGAGTACGTGCGGACCGAGGCCGTGGTACAGCGAGAGGCCGGTCAGGAATCCCAGCGCCAGCGACCCGGACACGTTGACCACCATGGTGCCCAGCGACAGCGGGTCCGGCCGTCGCCGCGAGACGTGGTGAATCAGCAGTGCCCGGGCCGTGGCCCCGAGTCCACCGGCCAATGCCACCAGGAGACCCAGCACGAGGGTCGGCGCGTGCGCGGTCACGTGGGGAAGGTTCTCCGGGCCACCGCCGACCCCAGCGTGGCCAGCGCCACGCCACCGACCAACGTCGCGGCCAGATAGGTCATACTCAAGGCCAGGTGACCGTCCTTGCCCAGCAGAACGGCGTCGACGGCCAGGGCGGAGTAGGTCGTCCATCCACCGAGGACGCCGACGACGAAGAAGGGGCGGGCCGACGGGAATCGAGGTGTCGCCATCTCGGCGAGGGGAACGGCGAGGCCGATGGCGAATGACCCGCTCAGGTTGATGGCCAGTGTCGTGGTCGGAAAGTGCCCGCTCGACGTGGTGAACGCCGTGTCGAGCACGTAGCGGGCCAGGGTGCCCAGGGCACCACCGACGAAGACGGCCAGGAGGACCCCGACCGACAGCCCGAGCCTCGGAACGGTCGGTGTCGTCAACGGGTCTTCCTCCGACATGGTCCTCCCGGGCCCCGACGCCGCGTGGGCATCACATGGTCAGGAGCCATCAGCCGTACCGTGCCGGCGGTTCAGAGCGTGCACGCTCCCCGGCGGGACCCATCGCCGGACCCTCGGCTCAGCCGAGCGGCGGCCGCCATCGTACCCGAGGGGTCCGCGCTCCATCCGTTTGACCGGTCCGGGGCCCCCGCCCAGACTTCCGGCGTGAGGACGCGGAATCTCGTCGTCGCGGCGTCCCTGGCCGCGGTGTCCCTGGTGGCGGCCGGGTTGTCCAGCACCGGGTGGTCGGCCAGCGGAGCGGGGGCCGCCACCGACGCCTCAGCGCCGAAGGGTCACGCCGTGGGCCTCCTGACCGAGACCTTCGTCGACACCTCCCGGTCGACCCCGGCGGCGGGACCCAATCCCCACCGATCGTCCCGGACGCTCCGCACGACGATCTTCTACCCCGCCGCGGGTGGCGCGTCCGCGCACCCAGCACAGACGGGGGCCACGCCGGACCGGGCCGGCGGGCCGTACCCGCTCATTGTCTTCGCCCACGGCCTCGGTGCCGATCCACAGGCCTACGGACCGTTGCTCAGCTACTGGGCGGCTTCGGGCTTCGTGGTGGCGGCGCCGCAGTTCCCGCTGACCAGCGGGCAGACCCCGGGCGGGACCGATGCCGGTGACGTGGTCAACCAGCCGGGGGACATGAGCTTCGTGGTCAGCTCCGTGCTCGCCATGTCGGGGCGACCGGGCCACACCCTCTCGGGCCTGATCGACCCAGGCGAGATCGGCGCGGCCGGGCACTCGAATGGGGCCATCACGACGCTCGGGCTGGTGGCCAACACCTGTTGTCTGGATTACCGGATCAAGGCAGCGGCCATCCTGGCCGGCGACAACGAGGGCTTCCCGGGGGGTCGGTACGACTTCGGCCAGGCGCCGCCCATCCTGTTCGTGCATGGCACCGACGACGCGTTCCTCCCGTACAGCGAGGCCATTGCCATGTTCAACCGCGCCCACGGTCCCAAGGGCCTCCTCACCATCAAGGGCGGCGGTCACGCCGACGCAGCCGGCGGCTCAGCAGCGTCCGCCAACAGCGTCTATCGGACCACAACCGACTTCTTCTCCGCGTACCTTCGGGGCGATCGGGCGGCGCGGGCCCGGCTCCCCACCGACGGCAGGCGCGGCGTGACCACGCTGCAATTCGACCCACAGCCGGGCCCGAGCGACACCATTCCGACCCTGCCGGTCCCCGCGCTGCGGCTGCGAGCCTCGGTGGATCCGGCTCACGACCTGGTCAACGGCCAGACGGTCAGCGTTCGATGGAGCGGCTACACGCCCGGCAGGGTGGTCAATGTCCTGGAGTGCGTCGCCGGAGACCTGAAATCGAAGAGCGTGTCCGCCTGCAGCCTCACGCACGCCAGAATCCTGGTGCTCGATCCGACCGGCCGCGGGTCGCTCCAACTGAAGATCGTCGAGGGCGCCGTGGGGACCGGCACGTGCGACGGCGCGCATCCGGGCTGTCTCGTGGTCGTCAACGACGCCAGCTCGACCGATCCCGCCGCGTCCGTCGAGATCCCGATCAGCTTCAGGTCGTAGCACCGTCCCCGCCGTGTGGCCCATGCCCGGGCTGAGCGGGTTGCGTGGGATGCATGGGCTGCGTGGGCAACAGGGCCAGCGTGGGCAGCACCCTCTCGCCCAGGTAGGTGATCTGCTCCTCGCCCGGGTCAAAGAGCGAGACGTACGAGATCCCCGTCTCGTCCCGCCAGTACCGAAGCTGGTCGCACACCTCTCCGGCGGTTCCGCACAGGTACAAGGTCGAGTCCAGGAGTTCGGCCGGGGTCAAGCCCGACGCCTCCGTCTCCTGGGCGATCGCCGCACCTGGGCGGTCCCCGACGATGGTCTGGGCCACCATGGTGCCCAGCTCTACGGCATCGGGGTCTCTGCCGGCCTCCGCCGCACCAGCCCCCACCCAGATCGCCTTTTCCTTCATGCGCGACAACGTGGAGTCGGGAACCGAATCGGCCACCGACCATGCTCCGGTGGTCTGTGTGGGGATCATCGAGACGGTGTCAGCCACGCGTCCGGCGAGATGCATCATCGATCGGCCGCCCCCACCGATCAGAATCCGAGGACGGACGGCCTCCGGGGAGACCATGGGGGAGTCCGTCACGCTGTAGTAGCGACCTTCCATGGTGGTCGAGGGCTCGGTCCAAAGTCGCCGCATGAGGGAGACCGCTTCTTCCAGCCGAGCCACCCGATCGGTGCCGCGATCGAAGGAAACTCCGGCGGCGTCGAAGTTCGCTCGCACGTAGCCCGCGCCGAGACCCAGCTCGAGCCGACCGCCGGAAATCCGTTCCACCGTGGCGGCCGCCTTTGCGGTCACGACCGGATTGCGCAGCCCGGTGTCGAGGACCAACGTCCCGAGGCCGATCCGATCCGTGACGGCGGCAACGGCGGACAGCGCGGACAGCGGCTCCCATTGCGGGACGACGAGGTGGTCGGTGAACGTGATGGTCGAGAAGCCGAGCCGCTCGTACCGCTGCACCCGCTCCTGCCATCCATGGAGTGGCAATTCCCAGAAGTGCAACCCGATGCGGAACGGACGACCCACCGCCGGATTGTATCGACAGGCTGCGAAGGAGTTGGGGTTGGCTCCCGGCGCGGTGCAAGGGCGATGCCTCTCAGGTTCGCACGGCGCGCCAGTGGAGGAAGAGGGGGATCCGGTGCCACTTGTCCTCAGGGTCGGGGCTTCCTACCTCGCGGATCCGTTCGATCAGGAAGCCGGCGTCGGCCAGCGCATCTGCGTAGTCGTTGAGTGGCCGGTGCTCTGAGTGGAATGTCATGGACAATCCGTCACGCTCGCACGTGTCGGCGAGGGCCCTACGTTCGAACCAGGATCCTTCGATCACGAAGGGCGGCACCTCACCGTCGGGGGCCTCTGCGAAGTGCCCGGCCGTGTTCGCCTGATGGGTGATGGCCACGACGAGGTGACCCCCCACAGTGAGGACGCGACGCGCCTCCGCGATGGCCCGGCCCATGGCGTCGATGTCCTGCAGGCTCATGAAGGCCACGACGCAGTCGGCCACCCCGTCAGGTGTGGGCAGGCACGCGGCGTCACCGACCACGACCGGGCCGCCAGCGTCAGCATGGGTGGCGGCCGCCCGGGCCATCGCGATGGACCCGTCAATGCCAACGACCCGATGTCCGAGACGGGCCAGATCCCGTCCGACCCGGCCCTCTCCGCATCCGATGTCAAGGGTGAGCCGCCCCGGGGGTGGTACAAGCGGTAGGAAGGCATCACGGTGAAAGCGCCAGTAGCTGTCGTGGGCGGGCCTTCGAGCCCAGGAGACCCAGGCTCCGGCGTGTTCCTCCCAGGCATCTCGCAGCACCGTCACATTGTGCCAAGCAGACCGGCCCGCTGCGGCCCCGGTGGTATGACCGCAACCCTTCGGTGATGCTCGTGTGCAGCGAATCTGAGAGAATCGAGCGGTGGAGGATGGGTCCGAGGCGGACGACACGGCGCCGCCGAAGGCCACCGCGACGGAGAACGACGCGCCAGGAGTCGATCGCCTGCTCGCCCTCTCCGACGGGGTCGTGGCGATCGCCCTGACCCTGTTGGTCCTGCAGTTGGTGGTGCCCACTGCGACGGGCGTCAGTAGCACCAACCTCAAGTCCCCGGACTACCTGTGGAAACAGCTCACCGCCAACGGTTTCGACCAGTTCATCGCCTACGTCGTCTCCTTCTATGTGATCGCCCAATTCTGGCTGACCCACCACAGGGTGTTCCGCTCCATTCGGGGGCACGTCGAGGGCCTGGCCTGGTGGAACTTCGCCTTTCTCTTCACCATCACCCTCATGCCGTTCACCAGCGATCTGCTCGGCCGGTTCGGGCAGAACCCGGTGGCCATCGACATCTTCGCCCTCAACCTCCTCCTGGCCAGCCTGGCCACCCAGGGTGTGGTGTTCTTCGCGCGGCGGCACGGGCTCCAAGACGAGATAGACCCCCATGTTCGGCGGACCGGCGAGATCCGAACCGTGTGGGTCTGTGTCGTCGTTCTCCTGACGGGTGCATTGGCCTGGCCCTTGTCCGGCCTGGCGGTGTACGGCTGGCTGCTCTTCCTCCCGGCGCACCGAGGGGCGGAATGGCTGGCCACACGCTTTCCGGGACGTTCCGTGGCACGGTCGGACGATGCTCGGTCCGGTCACCCAAGGTGACGGTCCGAGTGCGAACTCCGGGGGGACGGCAGCGGGAGTACGCTCCCTTCAGGGAAGGGGGCAGACATGACCGACAAGTCTCCCCGCAAGACGGCTTCCAAGAAGTCCGGCAAGTCGCTCAAGGAAAAGCGTCTGGCCAAGAAGGAGAAGGAGCACAGCCGCAAAGGCTTGACGCGCTGATCGCAACCTGGAATTTGGTTCGGTCAACCATCCATCCACTCGGCGGGCCGGAGTCAGGGCACCCTCACCGACCGGCGCGGATGAAGCTCCGACCCGGAGGGATCACGTCGCCATCGTGTGGTGCTGCCCGATGATGATGTCGGCGGTTCGCAGCCGTTCGAGAACTCGATTCTCTCGGCCGTAGGCCAGGGGGGTGAACAAGAGCGTGTCGAGGGGGAACCACAGGCCTATCCACACCAAGACCCATCCACCGGTGTCAACGATCAGATTGGCGTTCCCGGTGCGGCCCACGAGACTCGCCTTGACGAACACAAGAATGAACCCGAGGACGGCGATCGGAAGCCCGACCCACAGGGACGAGATCCCATCGAGCCGCGTGGCCCGACGCTCGCGTTGGTTGTGGGCGATCCGGTGGTCGCAGTACCGATGGAGGGTGTGACCTATGTGTTCACTCACGCCCTGGTCGATCTCGGCGGAAGGAAGAGAGAGCTCGAGGCGAACCGGGCCACCGCTACGGTGACTTCGAAGCACGCTGATGCAGTACTCCACCCCCGTCATGAAGTTCCGGTATTCGGAGAACAGGTCGGTTTGCGCCAGGTTGAACATCTCTTCCGGGTGCGCCAGCGACAGCGAGATGACCTGGGGAGCGCGTTCACTCACGGCAACAAGTTCTAGCCGCCAGGGGCCCGCGGCGCCTCTCGAGGGTCTGCGTGTGCGTGCCATCCCCGGTGGGGCGAGTTCGAGCGTGGGCACCTCCGTCCTGTTTCGGGTCGTGTCGTGGGGGGTGCGGATCGTCGATCCCCTACAGATCGGGTGTTGCCGTGGGCCCGACGCAAGGTCTGGGGCTGGCCTCGCTCGCCGGGATCGTGGTCGACGTCCTGGCGATCATGATTCTGTTGGCGCTGGTCGGCGTCTTGGTCATCGTCGTGGTCGCAAATCGTGCTGACCCCGATCCGAGCGGCCGGCGGCCGCAGTCCGTCTACTTCTTCGCAGTGTCGTTCGTCACGATCACAACCTCGATCATCGGTTCGACAGTCGTGGTGTGGGCTCTGGTGCAACTGATCGGCGGGCATTCGGGTTCGATCACCAATTCGGTGGCGCGCACGGCGGTGCTGGGCGGACTCGTCACCCTGGCCAGCCTTCTCCTTCTGGTCACCCACCTGCGCCGGGGAGTGGCATTGACTCGAGCAGACGGACCGTCGCCGAATCCCTCCCGGCGTGTCGGTCAGAGCTACGTGTCGGCCGTCGCCTTCCTCGCCGTGCTGTCGCTCCTGATGGTGACCGTGCTCGGCGTCTACTTGATCTTCGCCATTGCCGGACCGGGCGTCTTCGGCTCCTTCGGCGGCCAAACGGCGGCCCTTCGGACCCTCGTCGTTGCCATCTACCTCGGGTGGGTGGCCGTGCTGGTGCTGTGGTCGCACCGCAACCTCGTCACCCCGGGACTTTCTTTCTTCGACAAGAGCGTCGAGGTCACCGCTTCTTCTCCATCGTCCGGGCAGTAGGGTCCACCCAATGAATTTCTGGGTTACCTACCCTCTGACCGCGCATCCCTACAATCCCGAGTTCCTGACGAAGTCGGCCCTGACTCGTTTCTGTGTGGCCGCGGAAGACGCCGGATTCGCCGGTATCGGGTTCACCGACCATCCGGCCCCGACCGAGCGCTGGCTGCAGGCCGGTGGGCACGACGCCGTCGACCCGTTCACCGCCCTTTCCTTCTGCGCGGCCGTCACTGATCGATTGCGCTTGATTCCCAATATTTTGGTGCTGCCGTATCGAAATCCGTTCCTGGTAGCCAAGGCCGCGGCCACGCTCGATGCCTTCTCCGGAGGGCGGTTCACTCTCGCCGTCGCCACCGGGTACATGCGCGGCGAATACCAGGCCCTGGGGGTCGATTTTGATCAGCGCAACGCGCTCTTCGACGAAGCCATCGAGGTGATCCTGGGCGTGTGGAGCACGAATGACTTCGCCTATCAAGGGCTGACCTTCAACGCGAAGGGTCAGACCGCCAATCCCAAGCCGCACCCACATCCGCCGATCTGGATCGGCGGCAACAGCCGGCTTTCCCGCCGACGGGTTGCCCGCTACGGGAACGGGTGGAGCCCGTTCCCCGCGCCACGGCGTCTGGCCCAGACCACGAAATCACCACCACTCGAGACCGTGGACGACCTGCGACCCATGCTCGACGAGCTGTGGCGATTCCTGGAAGAAGGCGGAAGGGACCCGGCCGAGATCGACGTGGCTTTCGGCTCCAGTGCCGGTGGGGATCCGGGCAAGGAGGACTTCGACCCAGGAGCACAGCTGGAAGCTCTGGCGGAACTCGCTGCACTCGGGGTCACCTGGTCGGGAATCGGCGTGCCCGGAGACTCGCTCGACCACGCGCTCGAGGCACTGCAACGGTTCAGTGACTCGGTGATCCCGGTTGCACCTCAGCCCTGAAGGGGGGGGTGTGGGGGAGTGGGGGATTGGGGGAGTTACCGAGTTCGTCCGGGCTAGCAGGCGAACGCCCCGGCGATCCGACGCATGCCCTCCTGCCAGGGAACTTCGGTGCGACCCAGCACCTCGTGCATTTTGGTGACGTCGGGCCACAGAGGCCACGGCGCCGCGTCGTCGTAACGAATACGGACGGGGCGGTCCACGAGTTCCCCCAGGTATGCGCAGTAGTCCTCGGCGCTCACCGTTTCACTTCCGGCCCAGTTCACGACCATCGGTTCGTGTGAGGCGACCTGGAGGGACCGAATGCCGAGTCGGACGTAGTCGTCTTCGTAGACCGGGTTGTAGTTGTTGGGGGAATCCGGGTGGAGGACGATGCTCTTCCCACCGAGAATGCGGCGGAGCCGGTCGACCGGCGCCCCGCCTTCGGGCCCGTACGTCGAGAAGATCCGGATGATGGTGAGCGGCACGCCGCGGTCCGCGGCCGCGAACCGCACCACGGCTTCGCCGGCGACCTTCGAGAGGCTGTAATTGCCCAAGTGCACACCGGGAGGGTCATCCTCTCGGAGGGGCCGCTGACCCTGGTAGGCGTAGGCCGAGCCGGTCGAGCAATAGACGAAACCCTGAACTCCCCGACACGCTGCAAGCAGACGACCGGCCGCCTGGGCGTTGACCTCGAAACATCGCTGCCAATCGGTCCGCGCTTGAGTACCGACGAGCGCGGCGGCATGAAAGACGTGCGTGAGCCCGCCCGGCAAAGCCGAGAAGTCGAAGTCGGCAAGGTCGCCCACCAGGGGAGTGATGCCGGCTTGGCGAAGACGCTCGAGGTCGCCCGCATTGCGGCAGCGGGCCATGCCGTACACGTCCTGCGTTCGGGCCAGCGACCGGGCAATGGGAAATCCGATGCGTCCCGTCGCTCCGGTGACCAACACCCTCCAACGATCCTGTGGTGCACTCGCAGTCGGACTGGACATGGAGAGCAACTTAGGTGGAATCGGCTCCCCCGCCAGGGGAGTGGGGTCAACTGGGCCCAGCCGGTCCTGCTGGGTCACCTCCAGCCCGGTCAGTCCCGGGGTCAGTCCAGCCGAGGTCCGGGGGCATGGCGAAACCGGAATGGCTCACTTTCACGCCCGGCGATCACGTACCAGCACTCACCGGAACCATCGAAATCCAAAATGCGCTGCACGGCATCTACGACGTTGCCGACATCGAGAATGGGGAAGCCCATGTCGAGGAGGGTCTGCTCTGAGCCCTTGATGATGTTGGTGTAGGCGAAGGACGGGCACAGGGCGTGGATTTTGATCCCCTCGGCGGCGTACAGCTCGCCAAGCGAGCGGACGAGGCCGACCACGGCGTGTTTGTTCGCGGCGTACACCGGATCAAAGGGGACGGCCACCAGGCCCGCCATGCTGGCCGTGGCGATGATCGTCCCACCTCCCGAGGCGATGATGGCTGGTCGGGCCGCCGCGATGCCGAACACGACCCCGTCCAAATTGATGCCCATCGCCTTGCGATAGGCCGCCGGGTCGAAATCGTCGCCCATTCCACACGCCGTCGTCACCCCGGCGTTGAGGTGGGCCAGGTGGAGCCCGCCGAAAGCCTCCACCGAGGAAGCCACCGCGTGGCGGCTGGCCGACTCCTGGCTCACGTCCGTATGAACGAAGTGTCCTCCCAGCTCCTTCGCCAGGGCTTCACCCCGCTCGTCGTCGATATCGGCCAGGACCACCCTCGCACCCCGCGCGGCGAGGTGCCGGGCGACTCCCTCACCGATGCCGTTGCTTCCGCCCGTGATCAGCGCGACTCTGCCGTTCATGTCCATAGGGGTGGATCGTAGGGGAGAGGGAGCCGAATCCTGAGATCTGGGAGTCCGCTGAATTTGACCGTAACTTAACATAATGAACATTATCGGCGGTCTGGGGGAGTGGGCCGACTTCTGAGCTGGGAGCTTTCGTGCCTGGATGAGGGCCTTTGGCAGGCATCGTGGGCCTTTGCAGTCGCCGCAATGGCGAACGGGTTGTCGTGGCGGAAAGCATCGGGGCATCCCTGGGAAGCGATCCTTCGTCCGACTCCACTCCCGCTCCCTGCACTGCCCAGCAATTGGTCCGCCGGGCCGGGTCCGGCGGCCGGAAGTGCGTCTCGGAGTTGGGCGTCGGCCTCCACGTGACTGTGACGGGGAGAACAGGCTGCTCTGGCCGGACGCAAAGGTCTCGGCCTCAAGCTTGTGGGGAAGGCGGATCAACCGTCACCGTGAGAACAGTGCACCCCGAAGAGAGAGAGTGAGTGAGAGCTATGTCAGCATCACAGGGCACGTACCGGTCAGCTTGGAGCATCGCCCCTGGCGGATTGACTCGAGTGATCCACTACGGAGCGGCACTGCACCACCTTGGCTGGCCCGGTGCGTCGGCGGTGGCCCGACAACTCCCGATGTCGAGATCCAGATCGCGTCCCGAGTGCCGGCGTGCCCACCTCCCGGCTCCAGAAGTCTCCAGCGGGTGAAGGATGCAAACGATACGGTAGCAACGTATGCCGTCGCATGTGAGTACCGACCCGTGAGCGTTGTATGAACGATGCTGCGCTGACGGTCGTTGATGTGGTGGTCGAAATTCCCACCGGCGGTCGCAACAAGTACGAGTACGACCACGAGAATCACGTGATCCGCCTGGACCGCCGTCTCTTCACAGCCACCACGTACCCGGCCGATTACGGGTTTGTGCCCGACACCCTGTCCAAAGATGGTGATCCGCTCGATGCCTTGGTGTTGGTGGCCGACCCGACCTTTCCCGGATGCGTGGTGCGGGCCCGCATACTCGGCGTCTTCTTCATGAGGGACGAAGCCGGGCTCGATGCGAAGCTGGTCAGCGTGTTGGAGCACGATCCACAATGGGACGGCGCCCACGACATCGCGGACGTGCCCACGCACCTCTTGAACGAGATCGAGCACTTCTTCAGCATCTACAAGGATTTGGAGCCTGAAAAGACCACCGAAGTGATGGGGTTCGAAGGACGTGCAGCCGCACTGACGGAATTGGATGCGTGCCGTGAAGCGTTTCGCGTACACGCCGGAAGGAATTGAGAGGACGAACATGCCGTATCCGCGCGAAGAAGTGCAAGCCACCGTCGATCGGTATCACGAGTTACGCGATCGCATCGATGCCGGAGCGGAACCCGATGCATTCGGTGCTCTGGCGGATTTCTACACCGAGGATGCGGTCTACATCGACGGCGCCTGGGGCCGCCTCGAGGGGCGCGACGTCATCGCCCGGTGGCTGGTCGACTCCATGGTGGGCATGGAGGACTGGAAATTCCCGGTCGAGTTCACTGCCGTTGAAGGAAACGACATCGTTGTGAAATGGACCCAGATCATGCCGCGGCTGCGTGACGACGGGACTCCGTACCGCCAGTCGGGGTATTCGCGCCTCATCTATGCCGGGAACGGCAAATTCTCCTACGAGGAGGACGCGTACAACATGGTCCAAGTGCTCGAGGACATAGAGGCCAGCGGATGGCAACCGACCCAACCGATGAACTTCCCACCTGCGCACCCTGATCGGAATTTCGACATCCCGTAGGGACCGGCGCGAAGGGGCCAGTCGACGGGGAATGTCCGGGCCTATGCTCGCTGAGGCTCGTGTATGAGCCGATTCAGCGGTTGGCCATGTCGCCGACCCTCGACGTGGGAGCCTCGCATGCCCGATCTCGGAAGCCTCTTCGACCAGCATGTTGCCTTGGAGTTCCAAGCCAAGGACGCTGACGCAACCATGGAGACAATGGTCCAGCGGCCGACGGTCATCCATGTGCCCGTGCTCACGGGCGGTCGAGATACCGAGCAATTGCGCACCTTCTATCGTGACTCGTTCATTCCGGCGTGGCCGGAGGACACCGAAGTCGAGCAGGTATCGAGAACGGTTGGTGTGGACCGGGCCGTGGATGAGTTGATCATCCGATTCACCCACACCGTCGAGATGCCGTTCTGGCTTCCGGGGATCGAGCCGACGGGTCGCCGGGTGGAGATCGCGCTTGTCGTCGTCATGGGATTTGACGACGACAAGGTGTCTTCAGAGCACATTTACTGGGACCAGGCTTCCCTTCTCGCCCAGATCGGGGCGCTCGATCGGGGCGCTCTGCCCATCACCGGTGCCGAGCAGGCGCAGGCATTGGTGAACTCCGACATGGCCCTGAACGAGTTGATGGCCTCGGAGGCCTAATCCTGGCGTCGGAGTCTGCGTGGCTGAATGGTCCGCGTCCCTCCGGGTCCTGGTGCGCATCCGGAGTTCCCGTGGGTGCTGCGGGTGACGGGGGTGCCGCCGAGGGTCACGAGAAGTGTGTGACCGGCTGTTCCAACCTCTCGCCGTCGATCAGGATGTCGACCTTCTCGTTGTAGAAAGCGATCATTCCGGCGATGGGCAGCAGTTGGCGGGTCGGGAAGTCGTAGGACCACGCCAGGTCGGGGAGAACCCGATCCCCTAGATGCACGGACCAGTACCCGCTCGTCTGGCCTTTGTACGGGCAGGAAGTGACCGTTGCGCTCGACGCGAGGAACTCGAAGTGCACTTCCGTGCGATTGAGGTAGTACCGAGTCGGGAGGCCGGTCTCGAAGACCATCACCGGCGAGGAGGACCGGGCGAGCTGGACTCCATCGATTTCGACTGAGACGGTGCGGGTCGAACGCAACGCGTCGACCCGCGTGTACGGGTTGCGAGGGTGCACGAACACTTCCTCGTCCTCCTCGAACCAGCGGTCGAGCGCCGACCAGTCGAAGCGGACCGTTCCGGTCACGCCGTCGACTTCCGAGTCCGTGTACAGATGCGCCACCCCGGGGCGGACGTCGTCGCCGACCTGAAGGCCGTAGCGCCTGGCGCTCCCCCGGCCCAGGTGCTGCTCGTGGTTCTCGTCGATCAGCAGGTCGGCGTCGATGTCGGCCTTCGGGATGTAGTACTGGGGGTAGTGGGGCCACTCCCACACGTAGAGGGCTGAAGTCGTGTCGATGACCATTCGATCGCCCAGAAGGGCTCGGATGCGCCGGGGCACCGGCTCCACGTGGTTGACCGGAACGATGGATTGCGGATAGTCGCTCATGGCATGCTCCTCGAAGTTCGATCCAACGGCGCCTGGACCCCACCTCATCGTAGGGAGGAGGCGTTCGGCCCGGACGCGGCGACATCCTCTCGAGCCGGGCGCGCCAACTGGCGCCCCCCCGCCGTCAGCGGACGGGAGCCACCGAGTTGAGCGTGATGGCCATTCGCTCCGTGTAGTGCACGGACCCCAGCGGCCCCGACTGCTGCGATACGTCCACGGTCTCGAGCTGTCGGAGGATCAGGCCGCTCTGCGGTGAGACCCAGTAGTCATTGGGGTCGTGGCCCGATTCTGAACCGGAGAACGCGAGGCCGATGCGTGTGTGCACGGCCGGCACCCTTGCTCCCGCGACTTTCACGTACGACTTCCCGACGACCTGGCCCGAGAACTCGACGTTCTCACCGGTGGAGTGGCACGTCGAGTGCCAGCGCTCTCCGGTGTAGGGGTTTGGTGGGACGAAATACATCCTGGCCGGACACGTGATGACACTTGTGGTCTGGGTCCCGGCGATCTTCTCGTACGAGAGAGCCGATTTCATGCCGAGTCCCCCGCCGTTCTCCGAGCACTCCACCATTCCCTCCATGTGCTCCTCGAGGGGCTCCCATTTCATGGTGGCGCATCCGGCCCCTTGGGTCACGATCATGTTGGAGGCGGCAGGAAACGAACGGCTGATGCCCCCGATGCTCAAGTGCTCGCTGCCCGACGTCTTGTACCGGTACACCCCGGACAGCGGAAGGCCCTTGCGCCCGGTGACCCCCGCCTTCTGGTCTTGCCGGTACAGCCGGAGGGCCTGCCCCAGGTTGACCTGGGTGGTGGTGCTCCGCAACATGAAGAACCACACTCCCGCACCCACTGCGGCGATCACCACGACGAGGCTCATGAACCCCGCGCCCAGCATCCACAAGCGGTGTTGGGTAGCCCACGTCAGTGCCGGCATGCCCTCCCACTCTAGGTCCAACACCAGCGGGTGCTCCAGTGGCCACGAGGCCCGGTGTCGCTACCCGAGGGTACCGGGGTTGATGCCCGTGCCACCGGCGGCACTGCTGGCATAGACGGCCAGCGCGAACCGCAGGACGTCGACGGCCTCGTCACCGCTCCACAGGAGCGGGCCCTCGCCGGTATGGAGCCAGCGCAACCAGTGTCGACCCGAGTCGCGGAAGCTGCTGGCCCAGTCGTCGTCGAGCGCGTGGTAGGAGCGCATCTCCCCTTCGGCGTAGATCTCCAGGCTGGGCTGCTGGATGCCGCGGCCGGTGCACCGGTTGACCCGTCCATAGCCCCGGTGCCCGGTCACTTCCCAGCGTTCGTCGTTGGTGTAGTAGTCGGAGCGAAGGTACATGTCGGGCGCCATGGTGATGTCCCACACGCCACGGATCCCGTTCTCGTGTTCCCACATGATGGTGGTCGGAGCATCAATGGCGACATTGGGCATGACCTCGGTGCGGCCGACCCAGGCGCGTACCTCCTTGAGGGGGCCAAAGAGCCAGAGGGCGGTGGCCAGTTTGTGCCATCCGTCGTCGAAGACGAGGATCCCGCGTCCTTCCTGCATCTGCTGGAACTGCCACCGGTAACTGCTCATGGGCACCTCCCAGCCACCGCGGCCGGTACCCACCATCTTCATGGTGTACCCGCTCACCTCGCCGAGCTCCCCCGCGACCACCGCCTCCTTCAGCCTCCGTAGCGGCTGGTAGAAGATGTAGTTCTCCATCACGCGCAGGATTCGGTCATTCGCCCTGGCGGCATCGAGCATCGTGCGCGCGCTCTCGAGGTCGTTGCACATCGGCTTCTGCAGGTTGACGTGCCAGCCGAAACCGAGGAGCTCGACCACGCCCTCGGTGTGCAGCGGGACGGGCAGCAGGGCTTCGACGGCGTCGACCTCGAGGCCGCTGGCGGCGAGCTCGGCCGCCGACGCGAACGTCTGGGCCGAGGGCCAGTCGGCCTGGCGCTGGGCACGCCGTTCCTCGCTGGGGTCGACCAGGGCGACGACCTCGACGTCGGGGTTGTCGACGTAGGCCCGCACATTGAGGTCGTAGATACGCCCGAGTCCGACGAAGGCCGCCCGTACGGGACGGTCATACGGGGTGAACGCCATCAGATCAACGTCACCGGGTGCGCGCCATCAGGTGCCGTGTTCGTACTATTGCCCCAGTCATTGCCCCCCTCGGTTCCCTCTCGTGGCGACGCTAGCCGCCCGTGTTGCCAGTGTTGCCCGTGTTGCCGGGGAACCCTCCCCCACCGAACGGGTTGGACCCCGAATTGCCCGACTGCGCCTGGGACTGCTGCTGTTGGGCCTCGGCCTGGCTACCCAGCGTGACGGAGGTGGTGTGCTTGTTGTCACCGACGTAGTAGGTGATCTGCACGCTCTGTCCGGCCTTGTCCTTCTGGATGATGTTCTGGAGGTCCTCGGAGGAGGTGATCGGCGTCCCGTCGATGTCGACGATCACATCACCTTGCTGGAGTCCAGCCTTCCCGGCCGGTGACCCTGAGATCACATTGAGAATGACGGCTCCTGAGGTGGGCGTGAAGCCGTACTGCTGGCGTAGGGCGGGGGTCAGCGTGGTGATGTCGACGCCGAGGTACCCGCCCGAGTTGCTGGCGGGGCCGCCCTTTTCCAGCTCGGGAATGAGGGACTCGACCTGCGAAATGGGGATGGCAAAACCGATGTTCTGCGCGCTGGACCCGTCGTTGGACGAGCCGGCCACGGCGGTGTTCATCCCGATGACCTGCCCCTCGGTATCGATGAGGGGGCCGCCGGAGTTCCCGGGATTGATCGCGGCGTCGGTCTGGATCAAATTCTGCAGGTTCTCCGAGGTCGTGCCCGTTCCTCCTGCGGTGACCGATCGGCCGAGCGCCGAGATGATGCCCTGGGTGACCGTCGGTGTGCCGGCGGCCAACCCGAGTGCGTTGCCGATGGCGACGACGGCGTCACCGACCTGGGTCTTGGCGGAGCTGCCGAAGGTCACGGTGGGAAGGTTCGAGGCATTGTTGATCTTGAGAAGGGCCACGTCCTTCTGGGCGTCGAAGCCGATGAGGGTGGCGGGGTTGGGCTTGGTCTGACCGGATTCGGTCACCGTGATGGACCCGCCGGTGGTGCTGGTGAAGAGCTCGATGACGTGGTTGTTGGTGATCACCTCGCCGTTGGACGTGATGATCATCCCGGTTCCCTCGTCCTCGTTGCCTTTCGCCTTCACGTCAATGGAGACGACGGCGGGAATCACCTTTTTGACCAGCTGGGGAATGGTCACGTTGCCGCTCAGGACGGCCGCACCCGGAGCCGAGTTGCTCTCGTGAATGGTGACGCCGGTCCCGCCGTTGTTGGAATTGTCGGCCAAGGCGGTGACGCCGGCCCCGACCAGGGCGCCGATGACCGCGGCCACGGCGGCCACGGCGATCCACCGGCGCCCCTGACTGGGCTTGGTGGCCGGTGGCGCGGGAGGCGGCGGGGGTTGGTAGCCCGGAGCGGTCGGGGGGCCGACAGGAGGGGGCGGTGGGACGGGGGTGGGCGCGGTGGTCGCGACCACGGGAAATGGATAGGCAGGGTGGTCGGGCGTGGTGGGCGTGGAACCAGGTGGCGCCCAGGGTGACGAGCCCAGTGGCTGCGAATCCGACTCTCCTTCCGTGACCGGTGCGTCGGGTTGGGTTTCGGCCTCCGGCACCCAAGCCGGCACCGAGGCCGGCACCGACTCGGCCGTGAGCACCGGCGCAGGCACCGGCGGGGGGTCGAGAGGAGCCTCGGAGACGGCCGCCGGAGGAGTCGTGGACTCGGTCGCCCCACCGGAGCCATTGGGGGTCGAGCCACCGGGGGCGTCGGCCTCGGGGGCCACTGGAACCTCGGGGGCCACTGGAACCTCGGGAGCCACGGCGCCCTCGGAGTGGGTTGAGGGGACACCTTCACTGGGGGCAGTTGAAAACCCGGGCTGCTGCGTGTCGTCAGTCATCGTTGTCCTCCTGAACGGACCAGGCCCGCCGCGCCGGCAACCGTGGCGGCGACCGTCGGCCGTCATCTTGGACGCCAAGCCATGTTACGGGATGCCGGAACCGCTTTGACGCCGCCCCGAACGGACACCGCCCTTGGAGTGGCCCAGGGCGCGGTAGCGTGTCCGCCGCATGTCTCGCAGGATAGATATCGAGTTGACGAGCAAAATTGCAGACGGCTCATGGACGTGGCGCGCCGCGGGCGCCCGCCAGCCCAAGGGTGTGCTCGACGGTGCACTGGTCCCCGAGGGCGAGACGATCGGCGCCATCCTCCGGGCCGACGTCGAGACGGGGCTGGAGGGAATCGAAGTGATCTCACTTTCCTCCGCCAAGCCGGCACGTTCGCCCGAGCAGCGTGAAGGGCGCATCGAGGTGACCGGCACGCCCCGCCGCGCTCCGGACGTCTCGGTCATCCTGGCGCCGGGATCGGCCAAGCGGAATCGTCGACGTGACGACGACGACGGCGACGAGCGGAAGGATCGGAAGGACCGCAAGGGTGGCAAGGGTGGCCGTCGGAGTGACGGTCCGCCGGGTGAGCGGCCCGCCGGTGGCCCGGCGCGCGACGGCGGTCGTGGCGCCGCCAGCGGTGGGCCTCGTCGGCCCGGGGGTCGCCGTGCTGGTGAGGGTGAGGGGCGAGGCGGCCGGGGCGAACGCCCGGTCACGCCGACATCGACGGTGCACCGCAACGCCATGCTGGCCGCGCTGCGGCCCGAGCAGATTCCGGTGGCCGAGCAATTGCTCAGAGGCGGCCTGCCCGCCGTCCGTCAAGCCATTGCGGCACAGAACGCGGCGGCCAAGACGTCGGGTAAGCCCCCTGCGTCCAGCGAAGCGCTCATGGCCATGGCCGAGGAACTCCTCCCCGTGGTGAAATTGTCCGATTGGAAGGACCGCGCCTCGGTCGCGCAGACCGCCGGGAAGGAGTACCGGTTGCGCGAGCTGCGCGCCGTGGTGGCCGCGTCGCGCACCGTCATCCTCGACGACGAGGGTCGGGGCATGGCCAAGGCGCTGCGGGAGGCCCTCGATGGTCGGGTCACGGCCCTGCGGGAGGAATGGCTGGCCCGCATCGCCAACGCCCTCAAGGACGGCCGGGTGCAGCAGGCGCTCGAGGCGTCCATCCGGCCTCCCGAGCCCGGGACGCGTTGTCCGGCCGATCTGGCGGTGCAGTTGGCCGCCGCCGCCAGTGCGGCCATGACGGCCGAGCTCCCGCCCGAGGAGTGGATGCGCTTGCTCGACACCGTGGTGCAATCACCGGTACGACGTACGGTCAAGCCCGCCGGCATTCCTGACGACGAAGTGGCCAAACAGGCGGCGCGCCATGCCGCCGGGATGGTGCCGGCGCTGGCCAAGCTCCTGGGATTGCGCATCCCGCCGCCGCCGCCCCGCCGCGTGGTGACCGAGCGCCGGCTCAGCCCAGCCGGCGGTTGAGCGTCAACAGCCGGGCGGTGAATCCGGAGGCTTCGAGTCTCTGCTTGGTGGATCGATCACCCGGGAGGGCCAGCGCGTCGATGTCCTGGCAGCCGCGATCGCGGCACCATGAGACCAGCGCCTCCATGAGTGCCGTACCCACCCCCACGCCCCGCCCACCGACTTCCACGTAGCAGCACTCGACCCGGCCGCTGCGAGTGGCGGCGCCGGGTCGGATGAACGTGGTCGCGGCCGCCACCCCGACGACGACCTGGTGGAATTCACCGACATAGAGGGCGGCCGCCGGGCCCTCCGAAGCCCAGCGTTCGAGGAGCTCGTCCGGGGTGTGGAGTCCCACGAGCACGCTGCCACCCCGCTGTGCCTGCACGCCGGCCAGGGCGGTGGCGAGGAGCTCCGCGCACAGGCCCAGATCAGCCGCCTCCGCGGGGCGGGCCAGTTCCACCGGTCCCCTACTGGGCCGGGTGGCCGGTCTGGGGCGGTGTGGCGAAGGGAGGGCTGCCGTCGAGCAATTGCTGCGTGCGGCTGAGAATGGTCCGGCGGTTGCGGTGGGACGCCTCGTAACGTTGCACGGCGCCGAGATGGTCGGCGTCGAGGCTTTCGAGCCGGCGCACTACCTGGGACGCCGAGAGGGTGTCGTACCCGGCGAACGTGCGCTCGACCAGGGCGCGGTCGGCCGGGTCGGGGGCGGGTTTGGGCGCCGCGGCCGACGGCACCGTCGTGAGGTGGTCCCGCGGCGGCGGGTCGGACACGTCCTTGTGGACGAGCTGGGACAGGCGCTGCCCGACGTCCTTCTGGCCCGCGGTGACGACCCACCGGCCTACGGCGCGTGCGTTGTTGATCTCGAGCTCGACCCGTCGGCGACCCTTGTCGACCAGTCCGGGGAGGTCCTCGACCACGGTCATGGCCAGACCCACCGGGGCGAAGAAGAGCACGTCGAGCGGCCCCCGGTCGGGAGCCGCCTCTTCGGGCTCTTCCGTATCGTCAGACACAATCCCGGCAGAGCATTTTCTTCTTGTCGGCCAGCTGTCCCGCGTGCTTGACCAGGAAGCAGGAGCGACAGACGAATTCGTCGGGCTGCTTGGGCAGCACGCGCTCGTTTCCCTCCGTCTTGTCCTCTTGGTCGGTGGCCTCTTCGTCCTCGGGCTCGTCTTCGACCACGAGGCGTTCCTTCAGAATCACGTCCAGGCTGGCCTCGACGTCTTCGTCCTCGGGCTCCTCTTCCTCCTCCTCGTCCTCGGCTTCACCGGATTTCTCGACCACGGTGGCCGGGGAGGGCGTGAGGATCTCCGTCACCTCTCCGACGACTTCTTCGTCGTCTTCGTCCTCGACCACCACGTCGACATCCGGGTCGAGGGGGTCGTCCTCTTCGAGGTCTTCGAGGACATCCTCGTCGAGATCGGCCTCCAGGTCGTCATCGTCGAGGGCCTCGACCGCGGGGGTCTCCGTATCGATTTCTTCGGGCATGTCCTTCTTCTTGGTCGCCATTTGCCGCGGGAGCATAGACGGTCACCGCATCGGCTCATGCATACCGTGGCCAACCGCGTTCGGGGGGCAGATCGTGGCCCGGCGATGGGGGTTTCGGCGGCCGGGCCCTGGGGTCTTTGGCACCATTTTGCTCGCCTGTGTACCCCGGCGGGCAAAACGTTCTCTACTCGACCCCCAGGGCCTCCCTCCGCCTCTCACAGCATCCCCCCCTCCGCTCCATCACGTTGTAGCGCCGATGGAGTCCGTTGGGGCGTTCGGGACTGCGCCGTACATTAGGCAAAAAGGGGGAGGCTCCGTCAAGGGGAATCGACCACCTCTCATCAGGGACGATGCAAATTGTTCCTGGTCAGCCCGTTGAAGATTTCTCGGAACGCCGCCGCTCAGCCCGCCGTTCGGCGTCGAGGCGCTCCAGTTCGCTCGTCCCATGGTCGACGAAGGACATGGCTGCGGCAATGGCGTGATGGCCGGCCTGTTCGGCCAGGGCACGGTGCATCTGCTGGGCCACGCGCCGGTAGGCCGGATGTCCTTGCGTGCCTGAGCGCAGCTCGATCAGGTGCATGGCCTCCCGCGCGTTGCATTGCATGATGTAGCGGATGCGATGGGCCAACGCGACGGCGTAGGAGGCCTGCTCGGGAAACGCGGGCATCAGCTTGCGGTGGAGCTCCTCGGCCCGCCCGATGGTCGCGCGGTACTCGTCGCTGACCCCGGCCTCGGTCACCAGCTCGGGCATGTCGTAGCCGAGCGAGATGCCCAGCCGCTGCCATTCGATGGTGAGCATGCGATGGCGCTGCAAGTCGCGGAACGCCCCATAGTCGGTCACCAGTTCGAACCGGTAGTCGGTGCGCTCGAAGGCGCGGCCGGGCCGATGGCGACGGTTGCGCCGCTCCCCCACGTAGGCCTGCAGGATGGCCACCCGATCGTCGGCCCCGAGCCGCCGCACCCGACGCAACGCATCGGATTCGGAGCAGGAGAGGTGGCTGAAGCAGATGGCGGCCAGGACCTTGTCCTCCCCTTCGGGGTCGAAATCGAGCAGGGTCACCTCAGGGGGGTCCTCGACGATCGAGGTGCCGGGGGCATCGCCCTTGGGCCACAGGCGGTCCACCAGGTGGGCGGTGTCGTCCCGGGTGGCGGCCAGATACGCCGTCCACTCCCCGCCTCGTTCGGGGACGTCGACCCGCTGGAGAAACGACGGGATGACCTTCCGCAGCTCGTCCAGCATCATGTCGGCATAGGCGCGCGCCTCGGGTAGCGGGTGGGCGCGCATGCGGAGCAGCAGTTGCTCGTAGGACTGGCCCGTCCCGTACAGGCCGATATTGGAGAGGGAGGCCGCCGGCAACAGGCCGCGCAGGGCGTCGAGTGCCTTCGCCTTGACCGCCTGGCGGTAGACGAAGTCGCTGTCCCCCATCTGTTGGGGAAAGCGGCGGGCGACGGTAGCCGAGACGACGGGCAGCAGGTCGCCATAGGTGTCGAAGACGCGATCCATCTCGCCGACGTAGAGGGCGCCGTAGGGCGACTCGAGAATCTCGCTGGGACGGTAGTACCGGTAGTGCCCGCTCTCGAGGCGATTGTTGTAGGCGATGTAGCGGGTGGACTGTTCCAGGTAGGCCATGAGCCGGCCCCACTCGAGCACCTTGGACAGGACATTGGACGACTGCTCGCAGGCCAGGTGCACCCCCCCGAGCTGAGCCACGGAATCGTCGCCGTACTCGACGAACACCCTCTCGTAGAGCTGCTCGGCGCGGGCGAGGCCCACCGTGGCGTCGAGGGTGATGTCGCCCGAGATGTCGAGGTCGCCCACGAACTCGTCGAGGAAGAGCCGGCGCAGGCTCTTGGGTGAGCGCGAGTAGCGGGCGAAGAGCGCCCCCTTGACGACCTCGGGCAAGTTGACCAGGGCGAAGACCGGCAGGTGGAGGTTGGTCACGTACCGGCGGAGGATGGCCTCCTCGTCGGGGGTGAAGCGCTCTTCAACGTAGGGGAACATGGGCGTCCCACCATAGAATTGGGAGGCAGGCCGATGGCGGATGGGCCGATGCCGTCAAGGGGTGGGCAACCCGGCCGCGACGACACCCCGCAGGAGCAGCCCGACCGCCTGCCGGGCACTGCTGGCCGTGGCCGGTTCGGTGGCCACCTGGGCCACTTGCTGTACCAGATCGGCCACCGACTTCATGGTGCGCACGAAGTCACCCGGGGCCACGTCGCCGACGTCCCGGGCCGCCACCTCGAGCGCCGTCTCGAACGTGGCGCCGCGGGCCCAGGAGGTGACGGCGGTGGCCAGCCCGGAGGAGGGCTGGCGGGTGCGGGGCACCAGGTGAACCTCTTCGGCGGCTCGGATGCGCTCGGCCAGCAACGCCAGGGCATCGCAGCGCCAGCGCAGGTCGGCCAGCCGTTTCTCACCCAACCGGTCCGGCGTGGCCTTCTTGCGGCGGTCTCGTCGCTCGGGCTGGTGCTTGCCCCGGTGCCCGGCCAGACGACGGGCGCGCCGGGGTTCGAACACCACCGACGAGACCACCCCGGCCAGGATGGCCGGCTCCGTCCCGTCGAGGAGCCCGCCCGACAACGCCTCGGCCACCAGCAGATCGGACTCGTGGTAGATGCGGGCCAGCCGGTGGCCCGTCGTGGTGAGCGACCACTCGGTCACGTATCCCAGTTGTTCCAGCACGGCCACCCGGTGGCTGAGCTGTTGGGCCAGGAGATCGGGTCGCGTGGCCTGCCATTGGGCGAAGGACCGGTGGAGCACCTCGTTGGCCGTGCTCTGGTCGAAGCGGGAGATGAGATTGACCGCGAGGTTGTAGGTGGGACGGAAGCTCGAGCGGAGGTCGGGCGGCGGCGCCAGGGCAACCCGGGCCGCCTCGCTGAAGGCCGTCTCGGTGGACCAGACCACTACGGCGTGCCCCTCCTCGTCCAGGCTGCGCCGGCCGGCCCGGCCGGTCAGCTGGAGGTACTCGCCGGAGGTCAGGTTGGCCCGGCCGGCGCCGCCGTACTTGGTGAAACGCTCGATGACCACCGATCGAGCCGGCATGTTGATGCCGAGAGAGAGGGTTTCGGTGGCGAAGACCACCTGGAGAAGCCCCGCCGCGAAGCACTCCTCGACCGTCTCCCGGAAGACGGGCACCAGGCCGGCATGGTGCGCCGCCACCCCGGCCTCGAGGCCCTCGAGCCAGTCGTCGTACCCCAACACGTCGAGATCCTCGTCGCTGAGCATCTCGACCCGGGCTTCGGCGATCTGGCGGATGACGGCGCGCTCACCCCGGTCCGTCAGCCGTACCCCGTCGCGGACGACCTGGCGCACCGCGTCGTCGCACGCGGCCCGGCTGAAGATGAAGACGATGGCCGGCAGGAGGTCCTGCCCGTCGAGGGCGGCGATGAGCTCGGTCCGCAACGGCGACCGGTAGGGCAGGCGCGGGCCCTTGCCGCGCGGTTGCCACCCGGTCGGCCGGTTTCGCATGGCCCGGCGCACGGCCTGGTCGATGCGCTGGCCCTCCTCCCCGGGCTTGCCGTTCGTCAGGAGCGGCAGGAGCAGCGTCGTATTGTCCTCGCGGCGCTGCGCCGCAAAGTGGTGGCGCAGGATGATGGGTCGCTGACGTTCCACAATGACCTCGGTGTCGCCCCGGATGGAGCGCAGCCACTGGCCGAGCTCGCTGGCGTTGTTGACCGTGGCCGAGAGGCACACGAAGCGGATCTCGGGCGGAGAGAGGACCAGCACCTCTTCCCAGACCCCACCCCGGTAGGGGTCCTGGAGGAAATGGACCTCGTCGAGGACGACGGTGTGGAGGTCCGCCAGGAGATCGGCGCCGCCCAGCAACATGTTGCGGAGCACCTCGGTGGTCATGACCACCACGGGTGCCTCAGGCCGCACCGCCGTGTCCCCCGTCAGGAGACCGACATGACCCTTGCCGTAGGTGGCCACCAGTTCGCCATACTTCTGATTGGAGAGCGCCTTGAGCGGCGTGGTGTAGAAGGCCTTGCCGCCCGCCTGGAGGGCCCTGTGGACGGCATAGGCGGCCACCAGCGTCTTGCCGGAGCCGGTGGGGGCCGAGACCAGCACCGAGTGCCCGGAATCGAGGGCCCGGAACGCGTCCAGCTGGAAGTCATCGGGCGGAAACGGGAGATTGGCTTCGAAGTCCCATTCCTCGCCGGCCGTCGGGACAGGCCAAGGGAAGACGGTCAACGGCCGAGCAACTTCCCCACACCGATGGCGACGAAATAGAAGACGACGAGGGGCACGGCGAGGGCCAGCATCGAGAATGGATCAGAGCTCGGGGTGAAGACGGCGGCGGCGACGGTGATGATGATGACAGCCCACCGCCAACCGTGCAGCAGTTTGGCCGGGGTGACGATGTGCGCCAGTTCCAGCGCCACCAGGATGACCGGGAACTGGAAGGTCAGACCGAAGAGGGCCATCATGAGCAGAATCAGGCTCAGGTAGGGAATCGGGTCGTAGATCGCCTGGAGGTTGGGCCCACCCACCGACTTCAGGAAGCCCAGCGCATGGGGCAAGGTGAAGTAGGCGGTTGCCGCACCGGCGAGGAAGAGGGTGAAAGCGACGGCCACGAACGGGACCGCCCACTTGCGCTCCTTCGACTGCAGGCCCGGAGTGATGAAGCGCCAGACCTGGAACAGGATGACCGGCGAGGCCAGCACCAGACCGCCGAACGCAGCGATCTTGACCCGGAGGGCGAGACCGTCGAGGGGTGAGGTCACGAAGAGGTTGCAGGTCCCGTTGGCCCCGATGAGAAGCGAGCCGGTGCTCGATTTGTTGTGCCCGGTGCTGGCATCGACGTTGCAGAGCGGCCGGAGCAGGAAGTGCAGGATGGGCTCGTACGCGAACACGCACACCAGCGCGCCGATGGTCAGCGCGATCACGCAGATGACCAGGCGATGACGCAGCTCCCCCAGGTGCTCCGTCAGCGTCATGCTGTCGGGCGAGGGTTTGTCCTTGCGCGTGAGGAGGGGAATCGCCATCGTGGTCGCCCGAGCCGGTCAGTTCAAGCTGGGGTCGCCCGTGACGATGACGTCGGGCGTGGGGGAAGGTGCGGGCCGGGGCATTGGTTTGGTGGGGAGGGCGGACGCGGTCCCGTCCGCGTCGGTGTCATGAGGCCCCGTTCCGTTCGCTGAGGTCCCGTTCGCCGGTGCCCCGTTGCCCAGACTCCCGTTGCGCCAGGCCCCGTCGGCTGAGGTCCCGTTCGCCAGGACCCCGTTACCCAGAGCCCCGTTCGACGCGCCATCGGTGGAAGATTCGGCGCCGCCGCCCCCGCCGGATGTCTCGGCTTCCCGGCTGGCGGTGGCCGCGTCACCGGCGGCGCTGCCCGTAGGGTTGTCCGGGTCCGGGTCCGGGTCCGCGTCCGGGTTGGCGTCGTCCATATTGGACAGGTGGTTCAACAGGGCCGAGGGGGACCGGGCCAGGCGGGCGATCTCGGAGGTCGAGGGGAGGTCGGGAATGGAGCCCCGGACCTCGGTCTCCATGCGTTGGCGGAATTCCCCAAAGGAGCGCCAGAAGCCGCCCAACTGCCGTGCCACCTGGGGCAGCTTGTCGGGTCCGAGCAGGATGATGCCCACCACGCCGATGATCAGCAGCTTGCCGGGATCGAGATTGAACATGGCCCCCCTACCTTACGGCGCCTACAGCGAGGCGATCAGGCGTTCCACTCGCTCGTCGTGCGACTTGAAGGGGTCCTTGAGCAGAACCGTGCGTTGTGCCTGGTCGTTCAGCTTGAGGTGGACCCAGTCCACCGTGAAGTCCCGGCGCCTCTCCTTGGCCCGCTTGACGAAGGCGCCGCGCAGCCGGGCCCGGGTGGTCTCGGGCGGCTGGACCATGGCGTCGGTGATGGCGTCGTCGGTGCAGGTCCGCTCCACCTGGTCGCGCTGCTGGAGCTTGTAGTACAGGCCGCGGCTCCGGTCGACGTCGTGGTACATGAGATCGACCATGGCCACCTTGGGGTGCGAGAGAGGCACACTGTGCCGGCTCCGCATCTCCTCGACCAGCCGGTGCTTGGCCACCCAGTCGCACTCCCGCCAGAGCGAGGTCGGGTCGGCCTCGAGCCCCTTGAGGCAGTGCTCCCACATGTCGAGGGCGATGTCCTCCTCGGGTGAGAGTCCCTTGCGGTCACGGAACTTGAGGGCCCGGTCGAGGTACTCGCCCTGGATGTCGAGGGCGCGCATTTCCCGGCCGTTGGCGAGCCGGACGCGGCGCTGGCAGGTGATGTCGTGGCTGATCTCCCGGATGGCCCGGATCGGGTTCTCGAGCGTCAGGTCGCGCAGCACGGTCGAGGAGTCCTCCAGCATGGCCAACAGGATGCTGGTCGTCCCGATTTTGAGGAAGGTGGCGTACTCGCTCATGTTGGAGTCGCCCACGATCACATGCAGACGGCGGAACCGTTCGGCGTCGGCGTGCGGCTCGTCCCGGGTGTTGATGATGGGACGGCTGCGGGTCGTGGCCGACGAGACCCCTTCCCAGATGTGTTCGGCCCGCTGGCTGAGGCAGAACACCGCGCCCCGGGCGGTCTGCAACACCTTGCCCGCCCCCGAGTAGATCTGGCGGCTGACCAGAAACGGGATGAGCACCTCGGTGTACCGGTTGAACTCGTCGTTGCGCTCGGTCAGGTAGTTCTCGTGGCAGCCGTAGGAGTTGCCGACCGAGTCCGTGTTGTTCTTGAAGAGGTAGACCTCGCCCCGGATCCCCTCCTCCCGCAGTCGCGACTGGGCCCCATTGACCAGCTGGGCCAGGATCCACTCCCCCGCCTTGTCGTGCACCACGACGTCGCTGATCTTGTCGCACTCGGGCGTGGCGTACTCGGGGTGGCTGCCCACGTCGAGGTAGAGGCGGGCCCCGTTTTCCAGGAACACGTTGGAGGAGCGGCCCCAGCTGACCACCCGGCGGAAGAGGTACCGGGCCACCTCATCGGGGCTGAGCCGGCGCTGGCCCCGGAGGGTGAAAGTGACGCCGTACTCGTTCTCGATCCCGAAGATGCGCCGTTCCACGGAGCCACCGTACTGCCGGTCAGGCCAGCAGCAGCGCCAGCTCCTCGTCGGCGACGCGGCGGAAGGAGCGGCGCCCGTTCCCGTGGCTGAGGACGGCCACCTCGAGGTCGCCGCCCGCCAGGGTCCGGTCGGGCCCGGCCAGGGCGCCCGCGGCCGCTTTGAGGGCGCTCGAGAGGTCCCACTCCGCCTGCCAGGCGGCCGCCACCCGCTCGGTGATGGTCTCGGCATCGCCACCGAGAACGGCGAAGCGTTCCTCGTCGGTGATGGTGCCCTCATAGGCGATGTGGTACAGCTGATCGGGCTGCCCGGCCTGGCCCAGTTCGGCCACCAGGATCTCGACCTCGAGCGGCTTCATCTCGTGGGTGAAGACATTGCCGAGGTACTGCGCGTACAGGTTGGCCAGGGACCGGGCATCCACATCCTCCCGGCTGTAGGCGTAGCCCTTGGTGTCGGCGTGGCGCACGCCGGCCACCCGCAATTGGTCGTACTCGTTGTACTTGCCCACGCCGCCGAACGCGATGTTGTCGTAGATCTCGCTGATCTTGTGCAGGGACCGCGACGGGTTCTCCGCCACGATCACGATGCCCTCGTCGTAGGTGGTGGCCACCAGGGAGCGCCCCCGGGCGATGCCCTTCTCCGCGTACTCGGCCCGGTCCTTCATGACCTGCTCGGGAGCCACGTAGTACGGCATGCTCATGGTGCGTCCTCCTCCCGGAGGCGGGCGATCAGGGCGCCGAAGCGTTCAGCCACCTCGTCCTCGGGGACCAGGCGGTAGCCCTCCGCGTCGACCACGGCGATGAGGGGGTAGATGCCGCGGACCAGGTCGGGGCCGCCGGTGGCGGAGTCCTCGTCGGCCGCCTCGTAGAGCGATCTGATGGCCAGCTCCACCGCGTCGCCCTGGGCCATCCCCTCGCGCCAGCTGAGCTTGACGGTGGAGCGGGCGTCCCGCCCGCCCGAGCCGGTCGCCTGGAAGTCGGTGTCCTCGTAGTGGCCCCCGGTGGCGTCGTAGCTGAAGATGCGGCCGATGCCGCGGCCGGTGTCGTACCCGGCGAAGAGCGGCACCACCACGAAGCCCTGCATGGCCATCGGCAGGTGCTGGCGGACCATCTGGGCCAGCTGGTTGGCCTTCCCCTCGAGGGAAAGGGTGGAGCCCTCGACCTTCTCGTAGTGCTCGAGCTGGACCTGGAAGAGGCGGACCATCTCCACCGCCATGCCGGCCGAGCCGGCGATGGCCACGGCCGAATAGCGGTCGGCCGGGAACACCTTGTCCATGGCCCGGTGGGCGATGACGTTGCCCGCGGTGGCCCGGCGATCGCCGGCCATGATCACGCCGTCGGCGTAGCGCAGTGCCACGACGGTGGTGGCGTGGGCTGCCGTCACGGGAGCGGCGGCGGCAGCGGCGTCACGCGCGGCGCGGCCTCCCGATCCATCCATGGCCCCGGTCAGGCGTTGGAGTCCGACGAAGTCCGGGCCCGGATCTCTCTCCGGGGGAAACAGGGGTAGGACCACTGGCGACTACTGCCCGCCCTTCTGGACGTAGTTGCGCACGAATTCCTCGGCGTTGTCCTCGAGCACCTCGTCGATCTCGTCGAGGAGGTCGTCGAGCTCCGCCTTGATCTTCTCGCCGCGCTCGGAGGTGGCCGGAGCCTGCTCCGCCACGTCGGCCTCGGTCTCGCTGCTGGTGCGTTCCGAGGTGCTGGTGCTCTTCCGCTTCTGTTCTTGTTCTGCCATCGTTCGATCCGTCCCGTCCACTCAGGAGTTGAGCCGCTCCAGCAAGTCAGCTGGAGTGGTGCTCTGGGCCAACAATGCGCCCGTGTGCTCGGCGGTTCCCTTCAAAGGATCCATCATAGGGACGCGCCGGAGGGGGTCGGTTCCGACGTCGAACACCAAGGAATCCCAGTTGGCCGTGACCACGGCCTCGGGCCACCGGGCCAGACAGGTGCCCCGGAACCAGGCCCGGGTCCCCGGGGGCGGGTGGGTGACGGCGCGGGTGGTCTCGGGCACGGTGACCAGGCGCTGCAGTCCCAGGCGCTGGTAGATGGACCGGTCCGGGCGCAGGTCGTGGTACTGCAGGGCCAACGCGGCCAAGCGGGGGTCGTCCCAGCCGCAGCCATGGCGGTCCTGGTAGGCCAGCAACAGCTTCTGCTTGGCCACCCAGTCCAAGGTGTCGGCCAGGCTGGCCGGGTCGGACTCGAGCCCCTCGAGCACGGTCTCCCAGTGGCCCATGACCAGCGCACCCACCTCGCCCTGGTCACCCAACGCGGCCAGGCCGTGCTCCTCGGCGTACTTGCGGGCGGCCCCGAACAGCTCCCACTGCAACTCGAGTGCGGTGGCGGTGCTGCCGTCGGACAGGGCCAGCGGGCGGGCCAGGGAGAGATCGGCCGAGACCTGGTGCAGGGCCCGTACCGGATCGGCCAGCGAGAGGTCGCGGCCCGGACCGGCCTCGTCCTCCACCATGGCCAGGATGATGGCGGTGGTACCGACCTTGAGGAGGGTGGCGATCTCGGAGAGATTGGCGTCACCGACGATCACGTGGAGGCGGCGGAAGCGCTTGGGATCGGCGTGCGGCTCGTCGCGGGTATTGACGATGGGTCGTTTCAGGGTCGTCTCGAGCCCGACGATCTCCTCGAAGAATTCGGCCCGCTGCGAGATCTGGAAGTGGACGGTGTCCGCATCGAGCGCGGGCGTCTCGACCCCGACCTTGCCCGAGCCGGTGAAGATGGTGCGCGACACGAAATGCGGCACTACGCCCTCGATCACCCGGGCGAACGGCACGGCCCGGTCCATCATGTAGTTCTCGTGGCAGCCGTAGGAGTTGCCCTTGCCGTCGGAGTTGTTCTTGTAGACGACGGGCGGGGGCGTGTCGGGGATGCGCAGGCCGGCGGCCGTCATGGCCCGCCGCATGACCTCCTCCCCCGCCTTGTCGTACACGAGGCATTCGAGGGGCGTCAGGCACTCGGGGGTCGAGTACTCGGGGTGGGCATGGTCGACGTAGAAGCGGGCGCCGTTGGTCAGGACCGTGTTGGCCAAATGGGTCTCGACCATGGGGGCCAGGGAACCTTCGCGGGCGAAGCCGCGCGCGTCGTTGCCCGGGGTCTCGTCCTCGAAGTCCCAGCCGATCTTCTGCTCGATATCGGCCGCGTAGGCATTGACCAACACCGACGAGGCGGCGATCGGATTCTGTTCGGTGCCCGCGGAGTGGATCCCGTACTCGGTCTCGATCCCGCAGACCTTGATAGTGGCCACGGCGACGACCCTATGCCTTAGAGGTACTGCCCGGTGCCCACCCGCTCGATCGACCGGCCCCCGTGGACCTCGCGGTCCTCGGTGAGCAGGGTGCGGACGTAGACGATGCGCTCGCCCTTCTTGCCCGAGATGCGCGCCCAGTCGTCGGGGTTGGTGGTGTTGGGCAGGTCCTCGTTCTCCTTGTACTCCTGGCGGATCGACTCGAGGAGGTCGGAGGTGCGGATGCCGCCGGGGTCGCCGGCGATGACCCGCTTGATGGCCAGCTTCTTGGCCCGCCGCACGATGTTCTCGATCATGGCGCCCGAGGCGAAGTCCCGGTAGTAGAGGATCTCCTTGTCGCCGTTCTGGTAGGTGACCTCGAGGAAGCGGTTCTCGTCATCTTCGCGGTACATCTCGGACACCGTGTGCTCGATGATGGCCTGCACCGCCTTGTTGAGGTCCCCCCCACCGAGGCGGCCCACCTCATCGGCGTCGAGCGGCAGATCGGGGGTGAGGTAGCGGCTGAAGATCTGCGCGGCTGCCTCGAGACCCGGCCGTTCGATCTTGATCTTCACGTCGAGGCGGCCCGGGCGCAGGATGGCGGGGTCGATCAGGTCTTCCCGGTTGGAGGCGCCGATGACGATCACGTCGCGCAGCGACTCGACCCCGTCGATCTCGGCCAGGAGCTGGGGCACGATGGTCGACTCCATGTCGGAGCTGATGCCGGTGCCCCGCGTGCGGAAGAGCGACTCCATCTCGTCGAAGAAGACGATGACCGGCATGCCCTCGTCGGCCTTCTCCCGGGCCCGTTGGAAGACCTGGCGGATCTGGCGCTCGGTCTCGCCCACGTACTTGTTGAGCAGCTCGGGCCCCTTGATGTTCAAGAAGAAGCTGCGGACGTTCTGGTCACCGGTCTTCTCGGCCACCTTCTTGGCCAGTGAGTTGGCCACGGCCTTGGCGATGAGAGTCTTGCCGCAGCCGGGGGGCCCGTAGAGCAGGATGCCCTTGGGGGCGGGCAGCGAGTACTCGGCGAAGAGCTCGCGGTGGAGGTACGGCAACTCGACGGCGTCGGTGATGGCCTCGATCTGCGTGTCCAGCCCACCGACGTCGTCGTAGGTGATGTCGGGTACCTCTTCGAGGACGAGCTCCTCGGTCTCGAGCTTCGGGAGCTTCTCGATGAGGAGCTGGGTGCGCACGTCCATGAGGAGGGTGTCACCGGCCCGGAGCTTGACGTCGAGCATGTCGTCGGAGAGCTCGGCCACGCGCTCCTCGTCGGCCCGGGCGTAGACGATGCAGCGCCGCGTGTCCTCCAGGCGCTCCTTGAGGGTGACCACCTCGCCGGAGAGCTCCCCGTCCCGCACGAGGACCACGTTGAGTGACTCGTTGAGGACGACCTCGTTGCCCTTCTGGACGACGCCGGGGTCGATGTCGGGGTGGAGGGAGACCCGCATCTTGCGACCGCTCGAGAAGACGTCGACCGTGCCGTCCTCGTTGACCCCCAGGAAGGTGCCGTAGGCGGCCGGGGGTTGGGTCAGCTTCTCGACTTCTTCGCGCAGGGCGGCCAGCTGTTCCTTGGCCTGCTGCAGCGTGTAGGTCAGCTTCTCGTTCTGCGAGGTGGCGTGGGCCAGCTGGCCCTTGCTGTCGAGCAGTCGCTCCTCGAGGGCCTGGACGTGCCCGGGGCTCTCCTGGAGCCGGCGGCGGAGCGCGTGGATCTCGTCCTCGGCGTCGGCCAGCTCGGCGCGCAACGCCTCGGCCTGGGCCGCCGCGTCGTCGGAGTCCGGGGTGAGGCTCATGAAGTGCACCCTAGTGCTGCGACCACCGACCTTGGCCCCGGTTCGTCCAGAGCGGTCCTAGGTCCAGCCGTCCATCAGCGGCGAGCGTTGCAAGCCGGTCCAGGTGTCGTGCTCCGAGGCCAGGGCCACGTGGGGCCCGACGGCGACGTCGGCCGGCGCGATGCCGGCGGGCTCGGTCGAGGTGGTGGTCGTCCCGCACGCCACCGGCGTGAAGGCAGCCAGCGTGGGCAGCTTGGGGACCGCGGTGGTGGGGCGGGTGAAGTCGAGCGCGGTGGCAAGGTTGCCCGGGTCGCCCGGCCCATGGGAGGCGTCGCGCTGGGTCAGGGGTTGGAGGCCCCAACGCCACTCGATGAGTTTGAGGACCGAGGTGTGGTCGTAGAAGTTGTGGGTGACGGCGGCCTGCGCGCCGCCGATCCGGCTGAAGGGCGAGACGATGATGCACGGCACCCGGAAGCCGGTCAACACCTTGCCGGCGGCGTCGAGGTCCGTGTCCACGCCGGTGTGGGGGTTGGCCCCCACGGCCACACCGGCGGTGACGCGCCGGGGCAGCACGTGCTCGAAGAACCCGCCCCATTCGTCGTAGTTGATGACGAGCACCGTCTTGTCCCAGCCGGGCCCCGACGACACCGCGTGGAAGATCTGGGACAGGAAGGCGTCGCCGGCGCGGATGTCGGCCAGCGGATGGTCGTCGGCCGAGGTCCCGGTGCCCTCACCCTCGAATTTGGGGTCGACGTAGGAGACGTTGGGCAGGGTGCCCGCGGCGGTGTCGCTGAGGAACTTCGCATAGGGGAAAGAGATGGGGAGGTACCTGTTTCCCCACAGCGCGGTGAACGGCACGTCGCCGTAGTAGTAGCGGCCCGTCGGCCCGCCGCTCCGGTTGAGCTGGTCCCAGATGGTGGGCAGGGTGGCCTGGGCGAGGCCGTCATCGAGCCGGTCCGTCTGGGCCGCGTGCTGGAAGAAGCGGTTGGGGTACGTCGGCGCCAGGATGGAGCAGAAGTAGCGGTCGCAGGTGGTGTAGGCCTGGGCCAGATGGCTCATGAACGGGCGGTCCTTGGCCTCGTAGTAGCTGATCGCGTACGAGTCGTTGGCGCGGTCGGTGAGGAAACCGTTCATGTGCCCGTGGTTGTACTGGAGCCGGCCCCCCGCGTACGAGTGGTCGGGGTCGGTGAACCCGCACCCGTCGAACTGCGTCTGATGGAACGTCATGCGTTCGGCTCCCTTGGGGTCTCGGTACGAGAAGCCGGCCTGGCGGCCGTCGGCGTGCGGCAGCCACCCGAGGAAGTGGTCGAAGCTGCGGTTCTCCATCATCACGACGATGACGTGCTCTATCCCGGACCGTTCCGGAGTCGGCAGCGCGAGCTCGGCGTTGGCGTCGGCGGTGCCCAAGGTCTCGAGGCGCAAGGACGCGCCGGCCCGCCCGACTCCCCCCAGGAGCACGGCCCCGGACGCACCCAGTGCGCCCTTGAAGAAGGTCCTTCGGTCAACTGCCATAGGGTCCCCCTCTGTCTGGATCGAATGGGCTCCGTCGCGTCGTCGAGCCACGTCGCGCTGTGCCCACGGCGCCCATTGTGCCCTTTTGTGCCCACTCGGCCCGTACCCACCGCCAGCACCGGCCCGGCACCGGCCCCGTACCGCCCCGGCACCGGCTGGGCCGTCACGGTGGAGGCCGCGGCCCAGGCCGGCGACCCCATGACCGGGTCCACGCGGGGCGACGACTAATATGGCAGTTCCACCGAGTCATGTTGACGAAGCTGGGACCGTCTCGGTACGGTCCGGTCCGGCCCGTCGGGCGGGTACACACAGGAGAGAGACGACGACATGAAGGTCTGGATCGACCAGGATCTCTGCACGGGCGACGGTCTGTGCGAGGAGATTGCACCGGCCGTGTTCACCCTCCTTGACGACGGGCTGGCCTACGTGAAGGAAGAGGACTCGGTCAAGAACGAGCCCGGTGGCTCCGGCGGCATGGCCGCGGTGCCGAGCGACCTCGAAGAGGCCGTGGTCGAGGCCTCCGAGGAATGCCCCGGGGAGTGCATCTTCATCGAGAAGGACTGACCGAGCACTCAGGATCGGCGCTCGGATGCGTGGGCCGGTCCAAGGGCTCAGGTGCTCAGGTGCTCAGGTGTCAGGGTTGCCGGCTCAGTTGCTTGACCAACCCCCGGGTTCACGCCTCAGGTGCTCAGGCGACGGGCGGTGGTAAGGAAGCCGGTGTGGCCGACCATGCGGTGGTCGGGTCGTACCGAGCGTGCCTCGACGTGCCAGGTGCGGCGCATGATCTCCTGGGTCTCGGACAACCCGAACGGGACGGAAGAGTCGTCGAGCGTCTGGCGTAACAGGGCGGTCTGGTTGATGGTGGGCAGGTAGGCCAAGAGGATCCCGCCGGGACGGAGCGCCGCGGCGGCCGCGGCGACGACGAGGTGGGGTTCGGGCATATCGAGCAGAATGCGGTCCAGGTCGGTCTCGTCGATCCCCTCGGTGACGTCTCTGATCTCCACCCGGTACAGGGCGTCGGGGCCCAGCGTGGCCGAGACATTGGCCATGGCCCGCGAGGCGAAGTCCTCACGGAGCTCGTAGCCGACGATGACGGCACCGGCTCGCAGCACCGTCATGGAAAGGGCGCCCGAGCCGACACCGGCCTCGAGCACACGTTGGCCGGGCGCGATATCGGCCGCGATGAGGATGGCGCCGAGGTCCTTGGGGTAGATCACCTGGGCTCCCCTGGGCATCTTCAGCACGATGTCGCTCAGGGTCGGCCGTAGGACCAGGAAGGGGCGGCCGGTCGTCCCGGCGATGGTGCGGCCTTCGTCGCCGCCGATGATGTCGTCGTGGGCGACCACACCGGCGTGGGTGTGGAAGGTGGCCGCCGCAACCAGGGTGAGGAGGTAGCGGCGGTCCTTCGGATCGATAAGGAGGACCCGCTCCCCCGCCTCGAGGGGCCGCGACATCGAGCGCTCAGGCTTTGGGCTGGCGAGAGGTGGGGGCTTCGCCCGTGACGGCGGTGGTGACGGCGACGGCCGCCGCGGCAGCGTCGGAACTGCGATCACGAACCGAGATCATGACCTGCTCACCAGGGGCGATCTCGAGCGAGGAGACCACCGACCCGTTTCCCCTGAGACTGCGCCGCAGGATGAACGCGCACCCGGCGATGACGACCCAGGCCCAATTCTGATCGGCCATGCCGTGCCGGAGCGCGGTGCGCAGGATCCTGCGGAGAATGATGTCCACGGTGCGGCCTACAGGCGCCGGATCTCGACCACGGCCGAGCGGCTCCGGCCGCGCCGGCGCCCGGCCAGGAAGGCCAGGGTGATCAGGGCCAGACCGATCGCACCCACGACGGCCAGGGCCCGGGGCGCCTCAGCTCGGGCGGTGGCCTCGCCTTCACCCAGCACCTGGGAGTAGGCGGCCCTCAGGTCATCGCGGGTGATGAGCCGTCCGTCGCGTCCGTCTGTCCGTGGGCTTGCCATCAGATCGTTCCTTCTTTCGTGACTTCCGCCGAGCCGGTGGTCTGGGGCAGCATCGGCGGGGCGGTGCCGGCAGTGACCCGCCAGGCGGCGATCGACACCACGCCAATCCCCAGAACGGCCACGACGAAGTACGGGACCCAGGACCAGTCCCCCGTCAGTGCGGTGCCGGTCTCCTCCTGGAGGACCCGGAGCACGCCGATCAGGAGCAGGAGCAGGCCGACCGCCATGGTGATGGAGCCCGCCAGCCCCCAGGCCAAGAAGCGACCGAGACCCCGGAGGGGCGTGACGGCTTCCTGCTTGAGGTAGTCGAGCGTGAGCTGGAACGCATCGCCGCCGGCGTCGCGGATGCCCGAGACCCCATCGTCGGAGCTGGCGCGAGAGGGTGTCATGTGGCTTGCCATCCTGGTCGCTCCACTGCGGCGGTGCAAGCACCGGTCGTGCGGACGAGGTTGGTTCAGCCCCGCTCGCGGAAGATATAGGTGGAGGTGGCCCGGGCCACCAGGCGTTGGCCGGGCGGGATGTCCGCTCGGTTCCCGCGGCCGCCGACGCTGCCGCCCCCGGGTCCGTCTCCGCTGCCGTCCCCATGGCCGCCATCGCCGGCCTGGGTCACCACGCTGGCCTCTACGAACGCCACCCGGGACCCACCCGAGACGACCTCGGCCGTGCAGATGAGCGTCGAACCCGGAGGCACGGGGGCCAGGAAGCTGATCTTCATTTCGGCGTTGGCGGCGAAGACCTTGCGTCCCTGGACGAAGGTGACCGCGGCCGCACCCATGGCCGAATCGGCGAAGGCCCCGAGGAACCCACCTTGCATGATCCCGGCCGGATTGGCGAAACGCTCGTCGGCCGTCATGCGCCAGGTGCACCGCCCCGGGACGGCCTTTTCGAGGCAGACCATACCCAGGGTGAGGTCGCTGTTGGGGGGTACTTGCATGGTGTGACGAACCGGTGTCATCGGATGTCAGGCTACGCGAGGAGTGGTTAGGGTTGACTATGAGCTCTGCACCCACCTCTGCAGATGGCGCGCCCCCCGACGTGGTGCAAGACCCGACCCTGGTCGAGTTGGGCATCAACGTCGTCCGGGGCTTGGCCATGGATGCGCCCGAGGCCGCCAATTCGGGCCACTCCGGCACGGCCATGGCGCTGGCGCCCTTGGCCCACGTGCTGTGGACCCGCATCATGCGCTACGACCCGGCACAGCCCACCTGGCCCGACCGGGACCGCTTCGTACTGTCGAACGGCCACGCGTCGATCCTCTTGTACTCCTTCCTGCACCTGACCGGCTACGACCTCACGCTGGACGACATCCGCCAGTTCCGCCAGTGGGGCAGCCGCACCCCGGGCCACCCCGAGCACAGGCACACGGCCGGGGTGGAGGTGACCACCGGCCCTCTGGGCCAGGGATTCGCCAACGCGGTCGGCATGGCCATCGCCGAGCGGGTGGTGCGGGCGCGTTTCGGGAGCGAGGTGTGCGATCACCGGACGTTCGTCATCGCCGGCGACGGCTGCTTCATGGAGGGCATCTCCCATGAGGCCGCGTCCCTGGCCGGTCACCTGGGCCTGGGACGCCTGCTGGCCTTCTACGACGACAACCACATCACCATCGACGGCCCGACCGAGCTGGCCTACAGCGACAACGTCCCGGGTCGGTTCGAGGCCTACGGCTGGAACGTGCGTGACCTGGGGGAGATGGCCAACGACGTCGACGGCCTCGAGTCGGCCGTACGCGAGGCCATGGCGCAGCCGGCCGACGGCGTCGGGGCCAAACCCACCCTGCTGGTGCTGCGCAGCCACATCGGCTGGCCCTCCCCGAAGCTGACCGACACGGCGACCGCCCACGGCACCCCGTTCGGGGCCGAGGAGATCGCGGTGACCAAGAAGCTGTTGGGCCTGCCGCCCGACGAGACCTTCTGGGTACCCGACGAGGTGCGTGCCTTCTACGGCAAGCAGGTGGCCCGGGGTGCGGCCCTGCGCGCCGAGTGGGAGAAGCGCTTCGACGCGTGGACCGGTGACCGCGACGCGTGGGCGGCGGCACAAGCCGGGCGCGGCATCGCGGGCTGGGACGACGGGCTCCCGAGTTTCGAGAGCGGCACGCAACTGGCCACCCGGCGCGCCATCAACCAGTGCATCAACGCCACGGCCAAGGGACTGCCCGGACTGGTGGCGGGCTCGGCTGACCTGACCGGGAACAACGGGGTCCTGGTCAAGGGCGCCGACCTGCAGGCCGTCCGTACCCCGGCGGGCGCCCAGTTGCACTACGGCATCCGCGAGCACGGCATGGGCGCAACCATGAACGGCATGGCGCTCCACGGCGGGGTGTTGCCGGTCGGGGGCACCTTCTTCATCTTCTCGGACTACATGCGGCCGGCCGTGCGCCTGGCCGCCTTGTCCGGGGCCCACGTGATCTACTCGTGGACGCACGACTCCGTGGGTGTGGGCGAGGACGGGCCGACGCACGAGCCCATCGAACACCTGGCGTCGCTCCGGGCGATGCCCCAGCTGGCGGTGGTGCGACCGGCTGACGCCAATGAGACGGCGCAGGCCTGGCGCCTGGCCGTCGAGGCCGAGGGCCCGATCGCGCTGGCGCTCTCCCGTCAGGGTGTCCCGGTGCTGGCGGCGGCGGCAGCGCGGGCGGAAGGTGGCGTGCCGAAGGGCGGTTACGTCCTGGTGGACGAGGTGGGTGGTCCAGTCCGGTTGGTCCTGATCGGGACCGGCAGCGAGGTCCAGCACTGCGTGGGGGCGGCCGAGGTGCTCTCCGGGGACGGTGTGCCCGTGCGGGTGGTGTCGCTCACCTGCTGGGAGTGGTTCGAGGAGCAGAGCGCCGACTACCGGGCCGAGGTCCTGCCGGCCGGCGTGCCCACCCTCAGCGTCGAGGCCGGGTCCACCTTCGGGTGGAGCCGCTACGCCGACGCCTCGATCGGCATCGACCACTTCGGAGCCTCGGCGCCGGGCCCGGTGGTGATGGAGAAGTTCGGATTCACGGTCGCGAACGTGGTCGAGCGGGCCCGGGACCTGCTGACCCGTCAGTCGACCGCGTAATCGGAGCAAACGAACCCCGTAGTCGAGCAACGAGCGGAGGACAACGCATGACCCGATTCAACGATCTCTACGACATCGGCGGCCAGAGCCCCTGGCTGGACAATCTCCGGCGCGACTGGCTCGATGACGGGCAGTTGGCCGGCCTCATCCATCAGGGTGTGCGGGGCGTCACCTCGAATCCGACGATCCTGGCCAAGGCCATCAGCGGCCAGGACACCTACGACGAGCAGTTCCGGTCCCTGATGAAGGACCACTCCGTCGAGAGCGCCTACTGGGAGTTGGCCATCACCGATATCGAGCACGCGCTCCGATTGCTGCGGGCCACCTACGACGAAAGCGACGGTGAGGACGGGTTCGTCTCCCTCGAGGTCTCCCCTGCCCTGGCGCAGGACCGGGACAGCACGGTGCGCGATGCCCGCATGCTGCATGACCGTATCGCCGAGCCCAACCTGCTGGTGAAGGTACCGGCCACCGAAGCCTGCGTGCCGGCCATCAACACCCTCATCAGCGAAGGCCGCAGCATCAACGTGACGCTGATTTTCGGGATCGACCGCTACGACGAGGTGGTGGAGGCCTACATCAGCGGTCTCGAGGCCCTGGCGGCGGCCGGCCGCGAGGCCGAGCTCCCGGGGGTGGCCAGCGTGGCCTCCTTCTTCGTGAGCCGCGTGGACACAGAAGTGGACCGGCGCTTGGAGACACTTGCCGGGGGCGAGGGGGGTGACGCCGCCATTCTGGGCCTGCGGGGCAAGGCCGCGGTGGCCCAGGCGCAGGTGGCCTATCAGCACTTCCGGGCCGCCTTCTCCGGACCGCGGTGGGAGGCATTGGAGGCCAAGGGGGCCCGGGTGCAGCGCCCCCTGTGGGCCTCGACGTCGACCAAGAACCCGGCCTACGACGACCTGCTCTACGTGAACTCACTGATCGGGCCGGCCACGGTCAACACCATGCCCGACGGCACCGTCTCGGCCTTCCTCGACCACGGCACCGTGGCCCGGACGGTGGATGCCGATCCCGACGACGCCCTCGGGGTGCTGGCCCGGCTGGCCGAGGTCGGCGTCGACATGACCGACGTGGAGCAGACGCTCGAGGACGAGGGCGTGCACTCGTTCACCAAGTCCTTCGACGAATTGTTGCAGTCGCTGAGCGACAAAGCTGCGACCTTCAAGTAGAAACGAGGGTCCTGCGGCCATTGGGTCGGCCATGGGGCCTTGGGCTGGCCATGGGCAATTGAGGGACGCGTCATAAGGCGCCTGAGCATCACCACCAAGGTTCACACGGAGCAGAGGAAGGAATACCTATGAGGATCGGCATGATCGGCCTAGGCAAGATGGGCGCCAACATGACGGAACGCCTGATGGCGGGCGGGCACGAGGTGGTGGCCTTCGATCTCAACGCGGCGGCGCGGGATGCCGTGGCGGCCAAGGGGGCGGTGCCGGCCGCCACGCTCAAGGAGTTCGTGAGTCAGCTCTCGTCACCACGCGCCGCCTGGGTCATGGTCCCGGCCGGAGAGGCGACCAACAGCACCATCGATGAACTGGCCACCCACTTCGAGCGGGGCGATGTGATCATCGACGGGGGGAACTCCAACTACCAGGAAGCCAAGGCCATTGAGGCCCGGTTGGCCGGCAAGGGCATCGGCTTCGTCGACGCCGGGACCTCCGGTGGGGTCTGGGGCCTGACCGAGGGCTACTGCCTGATGGTCGGGGGCACCGAGGAGGCCGTGGCCGTGGTCGAACCGGCCTTCCTGACCCTGGCCCCGAAGGACGGGTACTCCCACGTGGGGCCGGCCGGGGCGGGCCATTTCGTCAAGATGGTCCACAACGGCATCGAGTACGGCATCATGCAGGCCTACGCCGAGGGGTTCGAGATCATGGGCGCGGCCGACGAGTTCAACCTCGATCTGCACGAGATCTCGTCCATCTGGCGCTACGGCTCGGTGGTGCGCAGCTGGTTGCTCGATCTGGCCGAGCGGGCCCTGCGCCCCGGCGCCGGCTTCGATGAGATCAAGGGCGTGGTGGCCGACTCGGGCGAGGGCCGCTGGACGGCGGAGGAAGCCATCGCGCGCGGCGTACCCGCTCCGGTGATCACTTCGGCCCTCTTCACGAGGTTCGCCTCCCAGGAGAAGGACTCGTTCCAGCTCAAGATGCTCTCTGCGTTGCGCAACCAGTTCGGCGGGCACCCGGTGACGCTGGAGTCGGGCCAGCAGGGGCTCGAGACCGGTACGCCGACCGCGGACTGATCGTCCGCCGGATCGGTCGCCCTGCGATGCCTTCCCCTGATGCGCCCGACGGGCCCGACAACTCCGACGCGGCCCGTGCCCCTGACGCCCCCGACGCCCCCGACGCCCGTGCCGCATTGGCCGCGCTCTCCGGCCCGGTCAACGACGTACCCGCTGCGTTCTCGGACACCGTCGCCTCGGCCTTCGCCGCCCGCACCGGGCCACGATTCACCCTGGTGCTCTCGGGCGGGCCCACGGCGAGGGCCTGCTACGAGATGCTGGCCGCCCGCCCCGCCAAGGACCAGCCCATCGACTGGAAGCTGGTCGACGTCTATATGGGCGACGAACGTGTCGTGCCGGCCGATGACCCCGACGCCAATCAGCGGCTGGTGCGCGAGGCCCTGCTGGACCGCGTGGCCCCGGTCGGTTCGTTCACGCCCATGCCAACCGAGGGCACGGTGGAGGCCTGCGTGGCCGAGTACGGGCAGACGATGCGGAAGGTCCTCCAGGGGCCGGGCATCGATCTGATCCATCTGGGCGTCGGGCCCGACGGGCACACGGCGTCGTTGTTCACCGGAGCGTCCACGCTCGAGGCCGGGCCCGATGAGATGGTGGCGGCCAGTGAGGATCCCAACGGGCGTAATCCCCACCCCCGGATGACCCTGACCCTGCCCGTGATCAACGCGGCCCGCCAGGCCGTGTTCACGGTGTCGGGCGAATCCAAGCGTGAAGCCATCGCCGCGCTGCGCCGCGGGGACGATCTCCCGGCCGGCCGGGTGGCGTCGGCGCAGGTCACCTGGCTGGTGGACGGCGCCGCTTTCGGCAACGACCCGTAGATTGGGCCACGTGACTTCTCTGATGGTCTCCGACGCCGATGTCCTCGACACCCCATTGCCCGAGCTCATGGCCCGGGCCCGGGCCCGACGCGATGCCACCTTCGGCCGGCGGGTGACCTACTCGCCCAAGGTCTTCATCCCCCTCACCATGCTCTGCCGGGACCGATGCGGGTACTGCACCTTCGCCAAGGCGCCGGCCCGGGTGACCTCCCCCTTCCTGTTGCCCGAGGAAGTGCTGGCCATCGCCCGGGCGGGAAAGGAAGCGGGATGCCACGAGGCCCTCTTCACCCTGGGCGAGCGGCCCGAGCTGCGCTACCCGGCCGCGCGGAAGTGGCTCGACGAACATGGTTTCGCCTCGACGGTCGAGTACCTCGCCCACGCCTGCCGCCTCGTCCTGGAGGAGACCGGCCTTCTCCCCCACGCCAACGCCGGTGCCCTCTACCCTGAGGAACTGGCGCTCCTGCGCCCGGTCTCGGCCAGCCAGGGCATGATGCTCGAGTCGCTGATCGAGGACCTCGACGCCCACCGGAGCGCCCCCGACAAGGCGCCGGAGCGGCGCCTGGCCACGCTGGACGCCGCGGGCGAACTGCACATCCCCTTCACCACCGGGATCCTCGTCGGCATCGGCAACGACCGGGCCGACCAACTGGCTTCCCTCCAGGCCATCGCCGCCTCGCACGCGCGCTTCGGCCACGTCCAAGAGGTCATCGTGCAGAACTTCCTGCCCAAGCCCGGGACGTCCATGGCCCGGGCCGAGCCGTGCCCGCCGGCCGACCTGCAGTGGGCCATCGCCGTGGCCCGCCTCGTCCTGCCGCCCGAGGTCCACATCCAGGCGCCCCCGAACCTCTCCGACGATTTGGCTCCCCTGTTGCAGGCGGGCATCGACGACTGGGGCGGGGTCTCCCCCGTCACGGCTGACCACGTGAACCCCGAGCGGGCCTGGCCGGCGCTCGAAGTCCTGCGAGAGTCCACGGAGTCGGCCGGCCACGTCCTGGCGGCGCGGCTCACCATCTACCCCTCGTTCGCCCATGATGCGGCCACCTGGCTTGACCCCGATCTGCGGTTCGCGGTCCTCGACGTGTCCGACGCCGAAGGTCTGGCCCGCGATGCAGCCTGGTGCTCGGGAGGCGAGGTGGCGCCGCCGTCGCTGTTCTCGGGGAGCGGCTCTGCTCCCAGTCCCGGTTCCGGTTCTGCTCCCGATCCGGACGGATCTAGCCCAGCCTCTGGTGGCTCTCTTTCCGGTTCCGGCTCGGGCCAACGACGGGGTGGGCCCGTGGCCGAGGTGCTCGACGGGGTGGCTCTGGGTCAGGAGGTCGGGGTCGACGAGATCGTGACGCTCTTCTCGGCCCGGGGTCCCGAAGTGCCGATGGTGGCCGAGGTGGCCGACGATCTGCGCCGGCGCGTGGTGGGCGATGCCATCACCTTCGTGCAGAACCGCAACATCAACTACACCAACGTCTGTACGTTCAAGTGCCGGTTCTGCGCGTTCTCCAAGGGGCCGCTGTCCTTGAACCTGCGCGGCGCGCCGTACCTGCTCGAATTGGACGAGATCACGCGCCGGGTGGCTGAGGCCGAGGCCGAGGGGGCCACCGAGGTCTGCCTCCAGGGCGGCATTCACCCCGACTTCGACGGCGACTACTACCTCCACGTGCTCGGTGCCGTGCGTGCCGCATCCGAAACGATCCATATTCACGGGTTCACCGCCCTCGAAGTGACCGAAGGTGCCCGGCGCTCCGAGGTGCCGCTGGCCGAGTACCTGATCCGGCTGAAGGAAGCCGGCCTCAAGACGTTGCCCGGTACGGCCGCTGAGATCCTCGATGACGACATCCGCGCCCTGATCTGCCCGGACAAGATCAACACCGAGGAGTGGCTGGAAGCCCACCGGACGGCCCACTCGGTCGGCCTGCGCTCCAACATCACCATCATGTTCGGCTCGGTCGAGCAGCCGGTGCACTGGGCCCGTCACATGGTGCGCACCCGCGCCCTGCAGCGCGAGACCGGGGGATTCACCGAGTTCGTGCCGCTGCCCTTCGTCCACATGGCCACGCCGATCTACCTGCAGCACAAGGCCCGGCGCGGCCCCACCTTCCGCGAGACCCTCCTGATGCACGCGGTGGCTCGGATCGCGTACCACGGGGACATCGACAACATCCAGGTCAGCTGGGTGAAAATGGGGGTCGAAGGATCCCGCCAGGTGCTCCGGGCCGGGGCCAACGACGTGGGGGGGACGCTGATGGACGAGAACATCTCCCGGGCGGCCGGTGCCCAGCACGGACAGCGCATGGGCGTCGAAGAGCTCGAGGCCCTGGTGGAACCACTCGGCCGGCCCCTGGTCCGTCGATCTACCCTCTACGTCCTGGCAGGTACGGCGAGCTCGCCGAGCTCGCCGGGTGCGGCGAACGTGGCCGGCACGGCGAAGGTGGCGGGTTCGGCGGTGCCGGTGCGTTTAGCCGGGGCGGCGGGTTTGGCCGGGGCGTGACCGCGGCCGCGGACAAGGGTGTCGACACCCGGGAGGCGCCGAACTCGCCCGCGTTCGAAGCCATCGCCGGCGGCCATCCGCTCTCGCCGGCTCAGTCCCGTGAGTTGGCAGCCATGATCGACTCGTTGGCCGACCTGGCCCGAGAAGGGACGTCGGTGGGTGATCTCAAGATCGCCAACGCCGCGTTGGCCGAGATGGCCCAGGCCTTCCGCGTCTTCCGCCCCTACCGCACGATTCGCAAGATGACCATGTTCGGCTCGGCCCGCACCCAGCCCGAGGATCCGGTCTACCTACTCGCCCGTGATCTGGCCACCAGATTGGCCGAGGCGGACTGGATGGTGGTCACCGGTGCCGGTCCGGGCATCATGGCGGCGGGACTGGAAGGAGCGGGTCGGGACAAGTCCTTCGGTGTGAACATCCGCTTGCCCCATGAAGAGTCGGCGAACTCCTTCATCGCCCAGGACCCGAAGCTGGTGGAGATGCGTTACTTCTTCACCCGCAAGCTCATGCTGATCAAGGAGTCACACGCCTATGCCATTCTGCCCGGCGGCTTCGGCACCCAGGACGAGTGCTTCGAGCTGCTGACCTTGCTGCAGACCGGCAAGGCGGAACCGGCCCCCGTCGTGATGATGGAGACGCCCGGCGGCACGTACTGGGAGGGGTGGCTGCGCTTCGTGGAGAAGCAGGCCATTGCGTCCGGATGGATCTCGGCAGACGACGTGTCGCTGTTCAAGGTGACCACGACCATTGAAGAAGCGGTCGAGGAGATCACCGGCTTCTACCGCAACTACCACTCGTGCCGCTGGGTGGGCGACCTCCTGGTGCTGCGAGTGCAGACGGCACCCAGCAAACTCGAACTGGTCGATCTGAACCGCCGTTTCGCCGACATCGTGGCGCGGGGCACGATCCGCTCGACCTCGGCCTTCCCCCCCGAGCGTTCCAGCAACGACCATCCCGAGCTGCCACGGCTTGCCCTCCGCTTCGACAAGTGGCACTTCGCCCGTCTGCGCCAACTCATCGACGCCATCAACGAGTGCACCGGGGCCTGATTCGCTCGACGGTAGGTCGGTTGGTTCGCGTGTCCCAAACCCCCGACGGGAGGTGCCACGTCACGGCCGGGCTGTGCCCGTCAAGTATCCCGAAGCCATGACACTCAATCAGGTTGGCGAGTCTCGGTACGCCAAGAATGGAGGCGCGGGCGGCTGGTGCAAACCCCTTCGGCCGTTTGCCGCCAACACGGGCGCCTACCTGATGTACGGGGTCAAGCGGGTTTCTACTCCCCGGTCGTCCTGGTGAACAACAGCGGCAACAACCCGGTGAGCCAGACGGTCCTCGACCGGATGTTCATGCCAGTGGACAAGGGCAAGGGACTACACCAAGGGTGGGCTCGGCCTGGACGAAGCCGGCTTCTTCAACAGCACCTACGGCGTGGACAAGTCCTACAATCCGCCGCGCTATGTGAACTATTCACACTTTTCAAATACACGCTCTGCGGTTGGGTCGGCAGCAAGAAGCCATCGTGACACGGCGGCGCGAGCGGGCTGGCGGTCATTCCGGAGACGGGCCGCGCGCAGCTTTGCAATGATCACTTTTCGGTATGTGATCCGATGCGCGGATTCTCGCGCCGCCTGCGCTCGCTGGCTCACGCCGTCAACCTGTGCACCGGGCATGAACGCTTCAGATCGCCACTGTCGTTACTGACGCTGCTGGCATCAGTGAGAGGCTGCCGCGGTGAGGAGAAGTGCGGTGAGGGGACGTAGGACCGAGGCCTGAACTTCGCGCCCTTCAGAAGAGTGCCGCCCTACTCCCCCGGGGGAGGCCGTTGGTTGCGCTGGCGGTTGTGGAAACTGCAGAGGAGCCGGCCGTTCTCCTGGCTGGTCGGGCCACCCTGGGAGAACTCGAGAATGTGGTCGACCTGGCAGCGTTCGGCCGGCTCGTCGCAGTAGGGGTGCTGGCACCCTTGGTCGCGGAGCTCGATGGCCCGGCGGGTGGCCCCGGTGAAGAACCTCGAGGTGAGGCCCACCTCGACCCGGCCCCCCGGAGAGAAGACGGCGCGTTCGACGTAGGCCTGGTCCAACCAGGGCACCAAGGAGCCCGGGGAGAGAACGGTGCCCCCGGCCAGCTCGCAGATGCGCCCGGCGAGGGTGGGGTAGTCGACCAGGACGCTGAAGAGGGGGGCCGGGCGGCGCCCCTCTTCGGGGGCACTCTTCGAACGCGTGGCCATCTCGACGAGGGCATCGGCCCGGCGCTGGGCCGGGGTGCGGGGCAATTCGTCCACCCGGGGCTCACGGCCGAGCTGTGCTTTGGCTTCTGCCCAGTCGGCCTCGAAGAGCTGGGCTTCGAGGCGCTCGAGCTCACCGGCCACGATGGCCCCCGAGATGGGGTCGAGGGTCATCTGGCCCAGGTACATGCCCCCGACGCTCGGCACCAGGTAGACGTCACGGCGGGCCCGGCGCTCTATGGCGTCCTCTTCGGCCCCGTCGGGGTCGGCGTGCTGCTCCCAGTAGCGGGCCACCCGCACGAACTCGGCGAAGGTGAGCCGCTTGGCCTGCTCCACCAGCATCTCCTCGTCACGGGCCAGGGCTGCTGCGGTGACCCGAGAGCGCAGGGCGGCCACCACGTCGAGGTGGGCCCCGGTGAGCTCTCCGGCCGCCCAGGCCCTCTCCACCTGGGGCAAGCGGGCCAGGTGGCGCCCCCGGCGCACCTCTTTGGTGGCCTCGTGGCTCGGCAGGGCACAGCGCGCCCGCAGCCAGGCCGACGCGGTGCGGGCCCCGCTCGGGCCCCAGGCCCCCGCGGCGTCGAAGGCGGCCACCGCCTTGGTGACGCTCGCTTCGAAGCGGGCCAGAAGGCGCTGGAGGCGCTCGATCGAGGCCGGATCGGCCAACGCCTCTGGATCGCACCCCGCCACCCGGTCGAGCAGGTCCTCCATGGCGTCGAGGGGATCAGGTGCAAAGGGATCAGGTGCCAAGGGATCGGATGCGGGTGCCCGGCTGCGGGTGCCTCGGCTGCGGGTGTCCGGGATGCGGGTTCGGGTGCGGGTGCGGGTGCGGGTGTCCAGCGTGCACCGGTGTCGACAAGTTCCTCTGACTTCACGGCTCCTATTGGACCATGAGGGTGTGACACGCCATCGGGGACTAATGCCCTGGTCAGGGGCATAATATCTCGTCGGCCGTCAGGGAGAAATGTACCCACATCTGCTCATCGTCGGCAACGATCGAGTGAGGGCAACGCTCGAACGCTACGCGCCGCCCTCGAGGTTTTCGCTGGCCGGCGCCAGGATTGAGGCCGCCTTCTCGACCGATCGCCGGGCCCGGTTGATGCGGCGCTCCAAGGCCAGGGCTTCACCGGCTTCAGCGGAATCGGGATCACCGGAAGTAGCTCGGCGCAGCGCGTCGATGGCCATGTCGGTGAGCTCCTCGGCCATGCCGCCCAGGCGGCTGGCAATATCAGCCAGGGAATCGTCCGAGCTCACTTGGGCAGAGCCACGGTCGATACCGCGTAGTCCCCTTTCGCGAAGTCGGCCCGCATCAGCTTCTTGTCGAACTTGCCCACACTGGTCTTTGGTATCTCGTCGATGAAGGCCCACTGGTCGGGCAGCCACCACCGGGGGACGCGCCCGATGAGGAAGTCGAGCAGATCCGACGGGGCCGGTGTCCGACCGGGCTTGGCCACGACGCACACCAGGGGCCGCTCCGACCACTTCGGATCGGGGATGGCGATCACGGCCGCCTCGAAGACATCGGGGTGGGCCATCACGGCGTTCTCCAGCTCGACCGAGGAGATCCACTCGCCGCCGGACTTGATGACGTCCTTGGTGCGGTCCGAGATGGTCATGTAGCCCTGGTGGTCGAGCGTGCCGACATCGCCGGTCCGGAGCCAGCCGTCGCGGAATTTCGAGGGGTCTTCGTCCTTGTAGTACGAGCCGGTGACCCACGGGCCGCGGATGTCGAACTCCCCCACCGACTGGCCGTCGTGGGGCAGGATCGTGCCGTCCTCGGCCACGACCCGGACCTCGACGCCGCCGACGACCCGGCCTGCCTTGACCTTGTAGTACATGTCGTCGTGGCCCTCGATGCGCCGGGCCGGCGGCAGGCCGAAGGCGGCCAGCGGGCTGGTCTCGGTCATCCCCCACCCTTGAATGATCGACACCCCGAACCGCTGCTCGAACGCCTCGATGAGCGATTGCGGCACGGCCGCTCCCCCGGCGGTGATGGCCCGCACGGTGGAGAAGTCGACCGGCGTATCGAGGGCGAGCAGGCCGTTCCAGATCGTCGGCACGCCGCAGGCCAACGTCGGGTGGAACTCGTTGAAGACGTTGGCCAGCTGCTGCCCCATGAGGAACATCTGCGGCATGATCATGTCGGTCCCGGCCATCCAGGCGCCGTAGGGGGTCCCCCAGGCGTTGGCGTGGAACATGGGGACGATGATCAGGATCCGGTCCTGTTCGGTCATCCCCACCGAGGAGGCCGACTGCTCGGCCATGGTGTGCAACCAGGTGGAGCGGTGGGAGTACACGACGCCCTTGGGACTACCGGTAGTGCCGCTGGTGTAACACATGGCCGCGGCGGAGCGCTCGTCCAGCTCGGGCCATTCGAAGCCGGGCTCCTCGGCGGCCAGCAGGCGCTCGTAGGAGAGAGTCTCCCCCAGCGCCGAGGCATCGCCCTCCCCGGCCACGATGATGGTCTCCACCGTCTTGAGCTCGTCCTTAATGGCGGCCAGCAAGGGGATCAGCGAGGCGTCGACGATGATGAACCGGTCCTCGGCGTGGTTGATCACGTAGGCCAGCTGCTCGGCCGGGAGGCGGATGTTCAGGGTGTGCAGCACGGCTCCCATGGACGGGATGGCCAGGTAAGCCTCCAGGTGACCCTGGTTGTTCCAACAGAAGGTGCCGACCCGGTCGCCGTCCTCGATCCCGAGGCGACGCAGGGCCTTGGCCAGCTTCTCGGCCCGGGTCGCCACTTCGCTGAAGGTGGCGGAGCGGTGCCCCCCGGCCTCGACGGTGATGACGGTGCTGTCACCGTGCACCTGTTGCCCGTAGCGGAGGATGTCGCTGATCAAGAGCGGTGCGTCCTGCATCGTGCTGCGCATGGTGGGGTCCTTTCGAAGCCAGTTTCGGCTCCAGTATGGCGAGTGTGAAGGGTCCCCGCCGCTTCACCGACCGTTTCCTCCCGTGGCCGCTCGATTCGTCACCCTCGCCGGACTGGGGGTCGGGGCATTGACCACCGGCGCGGTGGCCCTCGGCGGCCTGGTGGCCGCGCTCTCGATGGTCCCGACGGGCTCGGCTGCCCCGAGCGCCACGGCCACAGGCGACATTCCCCCCGCCATGCTCACCCTTTACGAGCAGGCTGCCGCCACCTGCACCGGCCTCCCCTGGGCGGTGCTGGCGGCCATCGGCACGGTCGAGTCGGGGAACGGCACCTCTGACCTGCCGGGCGTCCGCTCGGGTGCGAACTCCGCCGGCGCCGAGGGCCCCATGCAGTTCGAACCGGGCACCTTTGCCGCGTACGACCAACCGGTACCGCCGGGTGGGGCAAACCCGCCCGACCCCTATGACCCGACCGACGCCATCTACGCGGCGGCCCGCGACCTGTGTGCCAACGGCGCCGAGAACGGGGCCGATATCGCCGCGGCCGTCTTCGCCTACAACCACTCCGACAGCTACGTGACCGAGGTGCTCGACCTGGCCCAGTCCTATCAAGAGCCTCAACAGACCCCGGCTCCCGCCGGGGCTTCGGGTCCAGCCGGAGCGATCGCGGTCGACTGGGCCCTGACCCAGGTCGGCACTCCCTACGTCTGGGGTGGCGAAACGTCCGGCGTGGGGTTCGACTGCTCGGGCCTGGTCCAGGCGGCCTACAACGCAGCGGGGGTGGCCCTGCCCCGGGTAGCTCAGGACCAGTACGACGCCGGGCCGCCCTTGCCGCAGGGCGCGCCGCTCGGGCCGGGTGACTTGGTCTTCTTCGGCACCGGTCCGACCGGTGTGGAGCACGTCGGGTTGGTGGTGGCCCCCGGGGTCATGGTCGACGCCCCGCACAGCGGTGCCGATGTCCGAGAGGAGTCGTTCCCCACCACCGTCGGCGCCGGATGGGGCGACGAGGTGTACGTGGGCGCCACTCGGCCCGGGGCTTAGCTGCCGGGCTGTGTGGTGGTGTTAGCGGGCTGCGTGGTGGTCGTCGCGCTTCGAGCCTGGGACGCGGGGACCTGCTTGACCAGGCGGTAGCCGCCCTTTCCATTCATGGCCACCACCCATACGGGTTGGGAGACGTCGTGGTCGGCCGTGAACTGGAACGGCCCGAGCGGGGTCTCGAGCGAGACGGCTTGCAGAGATCCCTGGAAGGCAACGCGGTCGGCCGCGATGTTGGTGAAGCCCAACGGGGCGTTCTTGGCGGCGGCGGCCAGGAGCAGGACGCCCGTGTAGGCCTGGGCGGCGAACTGGTCTGGAGCGACGTGGTACCTGGCCGTAAAGCTGGCGACGAACGACGTGTTGGCCGGGGATGCGTCACCGGAGAACCAACCGGCGGCCGATTGCGCTTTGCGGCCCGCGCCCCCGGCAGCCTTGGCCACCGCCGGTGCGTTGAACGCGTTGCCCCCGAGGATGCCGCCGGTGAAGCCGGCCTTGCGGGCATCGATGATGATGTCGCTCACCACGGTTGGAGACGACGCCGTGATCATCAGGACGCTCGGCTTGGAAGCGAGCGCGGCGGCAACGGCCTGGCCGAGAGCCGGCTCTGTGGCCGGCACGATCACCGGGGGCCCGGCACTCACCTCATCGGCGTTGAACGCGTTGGAGGCGAGCTGGCCGGTCTGAGCCCCGTAGGCGTCCCCGACTGGTGCGATCACGACGGCCGTCGCCGGGTGGGACCGTGCGACGTAGGTGGCGATGTTGACCGGGATGCCCGTGGCCTCACCCAGAGAGTCCCGGAAGATGAATGAGCACGGGTAGGCACAGTTGCCGACGATGCCCGGGCCGGTGTTGCTCACCGCGAGGACCGGTACCCCCATGGTATTGGCCACCGGGTCGGCCACGTAGGCCGAGTTCGTGAAGGTGGGCCCGAGGACGGCGAGGGCGCCGGCGTTGGCCAGTGCGGTCATCTTGGCTGCGGCCGTCGAAGGGTCGGACGCGTCGTCGGTGATCGACAGCTTGAGGCGGGCGTGGCGGATCCCGCCGGACGCATTGATCTGGTCGAGTGCGAGCTTGACCGCCTGGACCTGGGACGCGCCGTAGGGCTGGCCGATACCCGTCGTCGAGAACACGGCGCCGAAGGTGATGGTCTTCCCGGTCCAGTCCTTCCGACCGGCCGAGGTGGTCGTGGTTCGGTGCGGGGTGGTCGTCGTGGCCTTGGGAACGACGGCGGTGGTCGTGGTGGGCGGCGCGGTGGTCGTCGTCGTGGGCGGCGCGGTGGTCGTGGTGCTCGTGGTGGTCACGATGTTGAAGGCGGGCAACGTCGTGGTGGTCGTGGTGGTGGAGGTGGCCGCCGTCTTCGCCTTCGCCGACGGCGTGGTGCTCCCGCCTGAACATGCGGCGAGCAGAAGGGCCCCCGACGCGAGCACCACGCCCAACGAGGTTCGCCGCACGCGATGACCTTACCTTCCGGTTCTTTCCGACGCCGACCACCATCGGGGGTGTGGAGCGGGACGGGTCGGGGACGAGCCGGGCACAGCCCGGGCACCTCGGCGTGGCTACTCCTCGCCGGAAAAGCGTTCCCAGGCCGACTGGCGGGTCATGCCGAGCGACGCACCGATACGAGCCCAGGTGATGCCCTGCGCTCGGCCCTTGCGAACCCATTCGGAGAGGTTCCGCTCCGCCTGCACCCCCGCTGCGGCGACCTTGGGCAGGGTGTCCAGCAGCTCGTCGTCGCCCACCTCGAACTCCCACGGGGCGATGCGCTTGACCAGTGGCGGCTTGGTCCTGAGCACCTCGACGCACAGGTTCACGCAGCCGTCACAGATGTACACGCCGGGGCCGGCGACGAGCGTCCCGACTGCGGTGGAGGGCTTGAGACAAAACGAGCATGCAGGGACCGGCTTCCGCGGTGTGGCCATCACTGGATTCTCCCGTCGCGTTCTCCCGAGCTTCCCGGTGGTCCGTCTCGTAGGTCGGGTAATCAGGTGTGTCAGGTATTGTCAGGCATTTCGGGTAAGTCAGGCATCACCTTACACGCTGTCAGGGGCGCCCTGACTCGCCGAGCCTGCAGTTCCAGAGAACCCGCGGCGCATCGGGTTGGCGCGGGGTTGGTGGCTACTTCGCGGGGCGCTTGGCGGCGTGGGGATGTACCTGGGGATGTATGGGCTCGTCGGATCAGGAGGCGGTCTGGTGATCTGCCCCTTCCGCTGCAACGGCGTATTCTGACGACTCGTTACTCAGGGGATCTGTCCGCTGTCGAGGTTGGTGTGTCCGACTTGGGGTACTCCCCCACCCCACTCCGGAGATCCAAGCGCTCAGAGCGATGGCGGCGAGAACCGCGAGCACCGGCTCGGCCGGAGCCCGGAAGCGCACCGAGCCCCAGACGGTCGCCGCGGTGATGGTGACCGCGACGATCTGGGCCATGAGCGGGAGCACACTCACCCTTCGCCGAATCAGCAGCACCGTCCCGGCGACAGCCAGGGCAGCCACCACGAAGTAGCTCCAGAGTGTCGCCAGTGCCGCCCAATGGGGTCGCCCATCGTCGCGGTTGCCGTCTGCGCCGGCTACTGGCTGATAGAGCTCCCAGACCCGACCGACACGGGCCGCCACCACCAGGGGCAACCTCGAGGCGTGATGTTCCATATAGTGGATCCCGGCCTGGCGGGCCATCGTCGTACCGACGGATTCGTCGGCCGTTGCCGGAACCTTGATCGAGGAGTAGCAGCCGATGGACCACAGGCCGATGTCCGACCCGTCGTAGGTGGCCGGGCAGTTCGCCCCGAGCAGTGTGCCGTCGCCCGTCGAGAGGATCACCGTGCGGTCGAAGGTCACGAGGTTGCGGATGACCCAGGGACTGAGGACGACACCCGCCGCGAGAAGCACGGCGGCCAATTGGACAAGGCGGCGCCGGCCCCCGACGACTGGTCCGGTCAGGAAGATGAGCGGGATCACCAGAACAACAAAGAGCAGGTCCGCCGCATCGCGGGTGAGCACGGCCAGTCCAAGTGTCAGGCCCAGAAGGAGGGCGGCCCGGACCGAGCGGGTTCGGGCGAAGTGGTAGGCCGCCAGCGTCACTGCGGTAGCGAACAGGGCGAACAAACCCTCTGACATGATCCCGCCATCGGTGATCCAAAGACCCGGATAAAGGGCCGCCACACCCATGGCCGTGAGGCCGGCCCGTTCCCCGGCCAGATGGCACGCGATGAGCCCGCACCCGACCACGGTCAGCGTCCCGACCACGCAACCCATCACCTGGTGGGCCAAGATCGACTTGGCCCCGAACTCCGACCCTGCCGCCAGGAACAGGGCGTACAGCGGCGGATGCGCCGCAGTCGGGCGGACCTGATTCTGGAAAGCGAGGAGCGCCGGGTTGACGAAACCGCGCCCCATGGCCAGGTAATTCGCTCCAAGCTGGTACCCGAGCGCATCGGTGAACGGCAACCGCTTGGGGGTGGTCGCCAGGACATAGGTCAGCCGCACGACCAGAGCCAGCGCGGCCAGCGCGCCTACCGCCTTGGGCCGCCTTCGGATCAGATCGAACACTGCGACATCCCCACTGTTCTACATCCGGGCCCGACTCCAGCCCGGATCGCAGTCTGAGCGTTCCTCTGATCGCGGGTCAGCGAGGCACGTTCCGGCAGCCACATGCGCCAGGCGGTTGGTTTCGCCAGGACCGCACCTCGGCGTTCAGACCGGTTGGCTAGACGGCTCGGCCCCGCAACGTCCGGTACAGCTCGACGAGTCCAGCCGTTGATGCATCCTGCCCGGACAGGTCGGGGGCATCGGCCGCGCTGAGGACCGGGGCCAGCTCCTTGGCCATCACCTTGCCGAGCTCCACCCCCCACTGGTCGAAGGAGTCAATGCCCCAGATGGCGCCTTCGACGAAGACCGTGTGCTCGTACAGGGCCACCAATTGACCCAGGACCGCGGGGGTGAGCTTGGGCGCCACGATGGTCGAGCTGGGCCGGTTGCCCGGCATCACTCTGTGCGGGACCAGGCTGGCCGGCGTCCCTTCGGCGGCGATCTCCTCGGCCGTCTTGCCGAAGGCCAAGGCCTTGGTCTGGGCCAGGCAGTTGGCCATCAGGAGGTCCTGCTGACTGCCGTTGTCGTGCGTGGCCTCGGCGAAGGCGATGAAGTCGGCCGGGATCAGTTTGGTGCCCTGATGGATCAATTGGTAGAAGGCGTGTTGGCCGTTGGTCCCGGGCGCCCCCCAGAAGATCTCACCGGTCTGGCCCTTCACCGGGGTGCCGTCAAGCCGGACCGACTTGCCGTTGGATTCCATCGTCAGCTGCTGGAGGTAGGCGGGGAATCGCGCCAGGCGGTGGCTGTACGGCAGGACGGCGTGGGTCTGGGCTCCGAAGAAATTGTCGTACCAGACATTGAGCATGCCCTGCAGCGCCGGGAGGTTCTGCTCGAGGGGCGCCGAGGCGAAGTGCGTGTCGATGGCGTGGAAACCGGCCAGCATGTCGGCGAAATGCGCCCGGCCGATGGCCACCATCAGCGAGAATCCGATGGCCGAGTCGTAGGAGTAGCGCCCGCCCACCCAGTCCCAGAAACCGAGCATGTTGGCGGGGTCGATGCCGAATTCCTTGACGGCGGCCTCATTGGTGGACACGGCGATGAAGTGCTTGGCCACGGCGCTGTCGTCGCCGGCGGTGCCCAGGCCGGCCAGAAGCCAGTCGCGGGCCGCGGCGGCGTTGGTCAACGTCTCCAGCGTGGTGAAGGTCTTGGAGCTGACCACGAAGAGGGTGCTGGCCGGGTCGAGGTCGTGGGTCGCCGCGTACAGGTCGACCGGGTCGACGTTGGAAACGAAGCGGCTGACCAGATCGGGTGCGGCGTAGTCGGCCAGCGCCTCGGTGGCCATGGCGGGACCCAGGTCGGAGCCACCGATCCCGATGTTGACCACTGCCCGGATGCGCTCCCCCGTCGCCCCGACCCAGCTTCCGTCGCGGATCCGGTCGGAGAGTTCGCCCATCCGACGCAGGACGGCGTGGACATCGCCCGACACGTCCTGGCCGTCGACCGTCAGCGACGCGTTCTCGGGCAGGCGTAGTGCGACGTGGAGCACCGCCCGGTCCTCCGTCGAGTTGATGTGTTCGCCGGCGAACATGGCGTCCCGACGTGCTTCCAACCCGGAGGTCCGGGCCAGGTCCATCAGGAGGCGCAGGGTCTCGTCGGTCACCCGGTGCTTGGAGTAGTCGAGTACCAGGTCGCCCGCGGTAGCCCTCAGGCGAAAGGGGCGCTCGGGGTCCCCTTCGAAGAGATCACGGAGGTGCCGGGGCCCGACGTCGGCGAAATGTGATTCGAGTGCCCGCCACTGGGGGGTGCTGGTGAGGTCCATATGGGCACTGTACGTGAGGTGGCCCGCGCCGGGACCCGGCCTCCGGTCGAACGGGGCCAGCAGCAACGCCGGAACGACCGCGTGGCCCGTCGCGTCAGTTCGGGTCGACGTCGAGACGCCGGCCCGCGATCGCGTGCCGGAGCTCGTTGAGCGATGTGAGCGCCGCTTCCGAAGTCGTGGGATCGGCGGCGGCGGCAGCCAAGACCAGTGCTTCGAGCAGGATCATGGTGATGCTGTGACTGGCGAAGAGTCCGGGGGAGCCTCGTCCGGCATCGAGCCGCGCCGCCACGGGCCACGCCAGGCGCTGGGTATTGGTGTCGGTGACCAGGACCACGTCAGCCTTGATGGCCGCCGCATGCTGCAGGAGGACGCGGACATGCGGATGGAGACGACCGTAGGCGAGCACCACCACGGCATCACCGGGGCGCACGGCGAGCAGTTCATCGGCGAGATCGGTGCCGGCGTGCGTCAGCGATCCCGAGGAGCGTCCGAGGCGCCGGCACAGGAACGCGGCATACTCCGCGAGGTGGGCCGACGGACCGGTGCCCGACCACCACACGCGGTCGGCCCGACCCACTACGGCGGCCGCATGATCGAAGTCGTTCGGGGTGACCCGCCGGGAGAGGAGGTCGAGCGCCTGAAGATGGCGCTCGATCGCCGACGCCAGCACGTCGTGGGCGCTGGCGCTCCCGCCGATCGTGGCGCGGAGCCGGGTCCCCAGGTCGACGTCGGTCTCTTCATGCGCCAACGCTCGGCGCAGGTCCCGCAATGAGGCGTAGCCGAGCGATTTTGTCGTGCGAATGACGGTGGCGTCGCTGGTGCCGACGGCCAGGGCGATCTCCTGGGCCGACATGGCCGCCGCCTGGGATCCGGTGGCCACGAAGTACTCCGCGACCCGCCGCTCCGCAGGAGTCGTCACGAGCGGTAGACGGTCGGCCAACGATCCTGTAGTGTTCACATCGTGAGTATATCCCGATGTTGTGAATACAACAGCGGCACGGCCAGCCGTGTGGTCGCCCTGCGAGGAACGGCGAAGCGCCGGGCGCCGGCGTCGGTACTCAGCCGATCGCTGAACCGATCGTTGAGCCGAACGTTGAACCGATCGCTGAACCGATCGTTGAGCGGGACACCGGGCCGATGAGCACGTCATCGACGGTCGTTCTCGTCCTGGCCGTCTTCGGTGCCAGTGCCGTCGAAATGGTCGAAGCCCTGACCATCGTGGTGGCTTCCGGCGTCTCCCGGGGATGGCGTTCGGCCCTCGAGGGTGCGGCTGCAGCACTGCTCGTCCTGGCCGTCATCGTCCTCGTCGTCGGCGTACCACTGATCAAATACGTCCCAATCGACACCTTGCGGGTCGTGGTCGGGGCTCTCCTTCTGGTGCTCGGCCTCTCGTGGCTCCGCAAGTCGATTCTGCGGGCCAGCGGGCACAAGGGCCTGCATGACGAGGATGCCATTTTCGCGGCCACGTCGTCCGAGCTCAATGCCTTGGGCCAGCCGAAAGCGTCTGGACGCGACGCCGCCGGATTCGCCGTGGCCTTCAAGGGAGTCTTTCTCGAGGGAATGGAAGTTGTCCTGATCGTCGTGAGCCTGGGCGCAAGCCAGCATCGTCTCGGGATCGCCGCCGCCGCCGCCCTCGCCGCCGCCATACTCGTCGCTGTCGTCGGCGCACTGGTCGCCAAGCAGCTCTCGCAGGTACCGGAGAACACGATCAAGCTGACGGTGGGGGTCATGCTGACGAGCTTCGGGCTCTTCTGGGTCGGCGAAGGTGCCGGCGTGCACTGGCCCGGGAGCGACCTGGCCATCCTCGCCCTCATCGCGCTCTTCGCCCTCGTGACGTGGACCGACATTGCGTTCATGCGAAGGATTCCACCAGCGGTGAAGCCGGCGGCCGAGACGACGGATCCATCTCTGGGGCGGGTGGAGCCATGAGGATGCTCACCCGCGCCGCACGGAGCTTCTGGGATTTCTGGTGGGACTTCCTCATCGGGGATACCCCCGGCCTCTTTGTGGCCACCCTGGCCATTGTCGTTGTGGCTTTGTTGCTGCGGCACCATACGGTCCTCGTTGTCATCGCCCTCCCGCTGATGGCGATCATCTCCCTCGTGGTCAGCACGCTGATCGGAACGGGTCGGCGCCACCTGCCCTCGCGACGGAACACGGAACCGAAGGCTACGAACGAAACACCCTAGGGCCACTACCCCGACGCACGTGGCATCGCCCGGTTCCCGCGCGCTCCTCGAACGTTGACAGAGGCGGCCAGCCGGGCCCAACGAGGTGCGGGACCGCGAGCAGGAGTAGGGGGATCCGCCGCCGGGCAGACATAATGGATCCGGTGAGGGATCCATTCCAGCGGGTGTGGATCGGCATGGGGGCCCTGGGCTTGGTCCTCGTGATCGGGACCTGTGGGTACCTGATCCTCGGTTTCGATTTCCTCGACGCCATTTATCAGACGGTCTCCACCGTCACCACCGTGGGCGCCAATTCGCCGCATCGCCTCAGTAGTGGCGGCCTGGCCTTCACGATTGTGCTGATCCTTCTGGGTGTGGGCACCGCGCTGTACGCCATTTCGGCAGTGTTCGAGCTCCTCCTCGAGGGACACGTCCGAGACCTCATGAGGAGGCGCAAGATGGAACGACGGGTCGACCGCATGGAAAAGCACGTCATCGTGTGCGGATGGGGACGGGTCGGTCGCGAGGTGGTCCAGTTCCTCACGACCGCCGGGTGGGACGTGGTCGTCATCGACCGGGACGCCGATCGGTTGCGCGACATCCCGCACTCGTCGGTCTGCGGAGACGTGACGGACGACGAGGTCCTCCGTCGGGCCGGCATCGATCGGGCCACGACCCTGGTGGCCGCGCTCGATTCCGACGCCGACAACCTGTACGTGACCGTGGCCAGCAAGTCGATGCGCCCTGACCTCCAGATCATCGCGCGGGCCCGAAGCGAGTCGTCGGAGCCCAAGCTGGTGCGTGCCGGCGCGGACCGGGTGGTGAACCCGCAACAGCTCGGTGGGGACCGGATGGCCTCGTTCGTGACCCAGCCGCACGTCGTGGATTTCGTCGACGTGGTCATGCACGACGGCACTCTCAAGTTCCGGCTGGGTGAACTGGCTGTCTCCGCCCGGTCGACCCTGGCCGGCAACACCCTTCGTTCGGCCCATCTACGGGACCGCACGGGGGCATTGGTGCTGGCCATCCGTCGTCCCGACGGCAGTTTCCTGACCAACCCGTCCCCCGAGGATGCCATCACGGCGGGAGACGTCTTGATCAGTGTCGGGACCGATGCCCAGCTCGATGCGCTGGCCGGGTTCGCCGAGTGAAGCGTCAACGCGGCGGCGCTGGCGAGGTCCACTTGCGCTCCTCGAGCCCGTGCTTGGTGAAGAAGATCTCTTCGGTCCTGTGCCACCCCAACGTTTCGGCCAGCCGACCTCCCGCGCTGGTGTCGGGAATATGGCAGAACAGCTCGGTGGCCCCCGAGGCAGAGGCCCACCTTTCTTGCGCGCCCACCAGGGCGGTACCGAGTCCCTGACGGCGCACGCTCCCGTCGACGTACAACATCTCCAAGCGGGCCTGCGCCCCGTGCCGGTGGACATGGCCCATCCCGACACACCTTCGGTCCAGCTCCGCCAGGAACAGCGCCTGATTCGTATCGTGCGCGCACAGGCGCACGAAGTTCTGCCAGAAGTCGTCCGGCGTGGCCGCCACCTCGTTGAGCTCGACATCGACCACCACGGGGAATCCCAGGGCCAGCTTGATGTGGAGTCGACGCACGTCGCTCCAGTCTTCGTCACCGCACCGTCGGATCACCGACGAAGGGGCTGGGCCGCTGCCCTGGTCTCGCGTCACTGAGCACCCACTGTAGAGAGGGTGATGCGAATGGTCCGGCACCGAGCCGGTGGTTCTCGTAGCTCTCGACGATCCCGTCGGGACGGGATTGCCATTGCATCAGACAACCCGGCTGGCCAGTCGCCCGGTTGGCGAGTCAGCGGCGGATCAACGGCCCCCCGGCACGTCGACACCACGTGGTCTGCGGATCGGCGGCGAGGCGCGCCGGGATCCCGCGATTAGAGGGATCGGCGCAACTCAATTAGTGTCAGGATGTGAACGATCCTGATGCGATCGACCTCGAAGAGCTTCTCTCGCGGTTCACGCCTCCGGACAAGACCGTTCAAGCCGAAAGCTTCGGGGGGGTGGCCTCGGAGTACGAGCGCTTCCGTCCCGGTCCGCCCGTGGCCGCCATCGACTGGGTCCTGCCGGCACACGTCGGCACGATCATCGACCTGGGGGCCGGAACAGGCGCCTCGACCAAGCCCATGATCGAGCGGGCCGAATTCGTGGTCGCCGTGGAACCCGACGACCGCATGCGGTCGGTCCTCATGGCCGAGGTGCCCGGCGTCGAGGTGCTGAAGGGTTGGGGCGAATCCATACCCGTGCCGGACAACTTTGCCGACGCCGTGCTGGCCTCCTCCTCCTGGCACTGGATGGATCCGATCCCGGCCTTCCGCGAGGTGGGCCGGGTCCTCGTCCCCGGTGGGATCCTTGGCGCCTTGTGGACCGTGCCCGACCCCCAAGGCCCGTTCCTGGTCCAGGCCCAGGCCCTTCTCACCGACCAGGTCGAGCGCAATCCCGAGGTGGCCGAGGCGAGCGCGAATGCGAGCGCGAGCCAACAGGAGTCACCCTCCCCGTACAACGAGTTCTCGTGCCTCATCATGGCCGACGAATACCGTCCGTTGATGAAGCTCGAGGTCCCTCCGGGAATCGCGTTCGAGGAACCCGAGAGCGAGTTGTTCACGTGGGATGTCGCGCTGAACGCCGACGAGCTGATCGGACTACTCGGGACGTGGCCCTGGATCATCACCTTGCCTGAGGAGACCCGGCAACGTCTCTTCGCCGAAGCGCGACGGCTCCTCCGGGAGCTCCTCGGGATTGAGGGCGAGCGGACCGTCGACGTCGCCTTCCGGTGCGAAGCCTGGCGCACCCGCCGTATCGCCTGAAGCCAAGCCCGGTGGTTCTCGCGCCGGGTCCTTCAGCGCAGGGCGAGTTGCCCCGGCACGATGGGTGCGGGCAGCGAAGAATTCCCCACCAGCCAGCGGTCGACCGCGGCGGCCGCCGAGCGACCTTCGGCGATGGCCCAGACGATCAGGCTCTGACCGCGGGTCTGGTCGCCGCATACGAACACCCCTTCGACATTGGTGGCCCACCCGGGATCGGCGGCGACCGAGCCCCGCTGGTCGAGCTCGAGGCCCAGTTCAGCCACCACGCCCCGCCGCTCCGTGCCGAGGAAGCCCATGGAGAGCAGGACCAGGTCGCAGGGGAGCTCGAATTCGGACCCGGGGACCGGTTCGAAGACCGGGCGCCCGCCCTCGGTCCGCGTCTCGACTTGGTGGCCGCGGAGGCCGCACACAGCCCCGCTGCCGTCGTCGACGAACTCGGTGGTGGTGACGGCGAAGAGCCGCCGCCCCCCTTCCTCGTGGGCAGCCGAGCTCCGCAGAATCAGGGGCCAGACCGGCCAGGGGTTCTCGGCCAACCGGTCGCTCGGTGGCTCGGGCATGATCTCGAGCTGGTGCACCGAGGCCGCCCCCTGGCGGTGGGCCGTGCCCAGGCAGTCGGCGCCGGTGTCACCGCCGCCGATGATGATCACGTGCTTGCCGTGCGCGGTGATCGGCGACGCGCGCAGGACCCGCTCCTGCACCAGGTTGGAGGGCTTGAGGTATTCGAGCGCCAGGTGCACGCCGTCCAGGTCGCGGCCCGGCACGGGGAGGTCCCGGGGCAGGGTGGCCCCGCCGGCCAGGACCACGGCATCGAAGGAGGCCCGTAGGTCCGCGGCCGGACGGACGGTGACGTCGGGTGCGTTCGCCGTACCCAGCCCCCGCTCCTCCCCGGGTTCGAGGCTCTCGGAGGTGGCGCCCGAACCATCGCTGACCCCGACCACGCCCGAACCATCCCCGCCCACGCCAACACCCGAAACCTCGCCCACCCCGATCGCCGTCGAGCAGACGAAGGTCACTCCCTCGGCGTCCAGCTGGGCCAGGCGCCGGTCCAGTACGGCCTTCTCCATCTTGAATTCGGGGATGCCGTAGCGCAGCAGGCCCCCCGGCTTCTCGGCGCGTTCGAACACCGTCACGGCATGACCGGCCCGGGCCAGCTGCTGGGCCGCGGCCAGTCCGGCCGGGCCCGACCCGACGATGGCCACCGAGTGACCGGTCGCCTCCGCGGCCGGGACGGGCGCCACCCACCCTTCGGCGAAGGCGCGCTCGACGATCTCGTACTCGACGCGCTCGATGGTGACCGGATCCTCGTTGATCCCGAGGACGCAGGCCGCCTCACAGGGGGCGGGGCAGAGCCGCCCGGTGAACTCGGGGAAATTGTCGGTGGCATGGAGCCGCTCTATGGCCTCGGACCAGTCGTCGCGGTAGACCAGGTCGTTCCACTCGGGGATGAGGTTCCCCAGCGGGCAGCCTTCGTGGCAGAACGGGATGCCGCAGTCCATGCAGCGCGCCCCCTGTTCCTGGGTCTCTTCTGCGCTGAAGGGCTCGTAGACCTCGCGCCAGTCGCGCAGTCGCACCTTGACGGGGCGGCGCCGGGGCAGGTGCCGGTCGAACTCCATGAAGCCGGTGGGCTTACCCATGTGCGGCATCCATGACGGCGGCGTCGACGGAGCGCCCCTCGGCTTCGGCGGCCCGGGTGGCCTCGAGGATCCGCCGATAGTCGCGCGGCATGACCTTGACGAACTCGGGTACGGCGGCCTTCCAGTTCGCCAGCAGCGAGGCCGCCACGGCTGACTCGGTCTCCACCCCGTGGCGCTCGATGAGTGACTTGACGAAGAAGGTGTCCTCGACGGTGAGGTCCTCGACGTCGACCAGCTCGGGGTTGACCCGCAGCGCGAAGGTCCGCTCCTTGTCGTAGACGTAGGCGATCCCGCCCGACATGCCGGCGCCGAAGTTCCGACCGGTGGGCCCGAGCACCACCACCCGGCCGCCGGTCATGTACTCGCACCCGTGATCCCCCACGCCCTCGACCACGGCCACCGCGCCCGAGTTGCGGACGCAGAAGCGCTCCCCCACCTGACCGCGGATGAACACCTCGCCACCCGTCGCGCCGTAGAGGATGACGTTGCCGGCGATGATCTGCTCCTCGGCGGCGAAGACGGCGTCGGTCTGGGGCCGGGCGATGAGCCGCCCGCCCGACAGTCCCTTGCCGAAGTAGTCGTTGGCGTCGCCGAAGAGGCGCATGGTCACCCCAGCCGGCACGAAGGCCCCGAAGCTCTGCCCGGCCGATCCCACGAAGGTGAGCGAGATGGTGTCGTCGGCCAGGCCGGCCGCCCCGAAGCGGCGGCTGATCTCGGAGCCGAGCAGGGTCCCCACCGTGCGGTCGACGTTGGAGATGGGCAGGGTCACCGAGACGGGCAGGCCCTCGGAGAGCGCCGGCGCGCACGCAGCCAGGAACTGGTGGTCGAGGGCCTTCTCGAGCCCGTGGTCCTGCTCGGTGGTCTGGTGCCGGGCCGTGCCCTCGGGGCGGTCGGGCACGGTCAGCACCGGGCTCAGGTCCAGCCCGGCCGCCTTCCAGTGGGCCACGGCATGGGCGCTGTCGAGCAGGTCGACCCGGCCGATGGCCTCGTCGAGCGAACGCAGCCCGAGCGACGCCAGGATCTCGCGCACCTCCTCGGCGATGTACTCGAAGAAGGTCTCGACGAATTCCGGCCGGCCGTTGAACTTGGCCCGGAGCTCCGGCTGCTGGGTGGCGATGCCGACCGGACAGGTATCGAGGTGGCAGACCCGCATCATGATGCAGCCGGAGACCACCAGCGGGGCCGAGGCGAAGCCGTATTCCTCGGCGCCGAGCAGGGCGCCCACGATGACATCGCGGCCGGTCTTGAGCTGTCCGTCGACCTGCACCACGATGCGGTCCCGGAGCCCGTTGGCCAGGAGGGTCTGCTGCGTCTCGGCCAGGCCGATCTCCCAGGGGATGCCGGCGTGCTTCAGGGACGTCAACGGGGCCGCCCCGGTCCCGCCGTCATGGCCCGAGATCAAGACCACGTCGGAGTGCGCCTTGGCCACCCCGGCGGCGACCGTCCCCACGCCCACCTCGGCCACCAACTTGACGTGCACCCGGGCGGCCGGGTTGGCCGACTTGAGGTCGTGGATGAGCTGGGCGATGTCCTCAATGGAGTAGATGTCGTGGTGCGGCGGCGGCGAGATCAGCCCCACCCCGGGGGTCGACGAGCGGGTCCGGGCGATCCAGGGCCAGACCTTGTTGCCCGGGAGCTGCCCGCCCTCGCCCGGCTTGGCGCCCTGGGAGATCTTGATCTGCAGGTCGTCGGCATTGACCAGGTACTCGCTGGTCACGCCGAAGCGTCCCGAGGCCACCTGCTTGATGGCGCTGCGCCGCAGGTCGCCACTGGCGTCGGGGGTGAAGCGGACCGCGTCCTCCCCACCCTCGCCGGTGTTGGACCGCCCGCCGATCCTGTTCATGGCGATGGCCAGGGTCTCGTGGGCCTCGGCCGAGATGGATCCGTACGACATGGCCCCCGTGGAGAACCGCCGCATGATGGCCGACGCCGGCTCCACCTCCTCGAGCGGGATGGGCCCACCCTCGACCGGGTGCAGCCGGAGCAGGCCGCGCAGGGTGGCCAGTTCCTCGGCCTGGCCGTCCACCGCTGCGGTGTACTCCTTGAAGATGGAGTACTGCTTGGACCGGGTGGCGTGCTGCAGCTTGAAGACGGTCTTGGGGTTGAAGAGGTGGTACTCGCCCTCGCGGCGCCATTGGTACTCCCCCCCCACCTCCAGCTCGCGATGCGCCCGCTCGGTGGGCCGCTCCTCGTGGGCGGCGCGATGACGGGTGGCCACCTCGGCCGCCAGCACGGAGAGCCCGACGCCGCCGATGCGGCTGGCCGTCCCGGTGAAGTACTCCTCGACCACGGTCGAATCGAGCCCGATGGCCTCGAAGACCTGGGCGCCGGTGTAGGAGGCCACGGTCGAGATCCCCATTTTCGACATGACCTTGAGGACGCCCTTGCAGGCCGCCTTCATGTAGTTGCGCCGGGCCTGGCGCGGCGAGACGCCCTCGAGCAGGCCGCTGGCGATCATGTCGTCGATGCTGTCGAGGGCCAGGTACGGGTTGACGGCCGCGGCGCCGTACCCGATGAGGAGCGCCATGTGGTGCACCTCGCGGGCGTCCCCGGTCTCGACCACCAGGCCGACCTGCGTGCGCGTCTTCTCCCGGACCAGGTGGTGGTGCACGGCGGCGGTCAGGAGGAGGGAGGGTATCGGAGCCCATTCGGCGGTGGCGTTGCGGTCGGAGAGGACGATGAGGTTGGCGCCCCCGGCGATGGCCTCGGACACCCGCCGGCGCACGACCTCGATGGCCCGGGCCAGCGCCGCGCCCCGGCCGCGGTGGCCCAACCCGCCTGCCCGGCCTGCCCGGCCTCGCCCACCTCGAACAACCCGTCGATGGCGAAGGCCTTGAAGCCCGGCGTCTCGCCCCGCTCGTTGACGTAGAGCAGCTTGGCCAGGTCGTCGCGGTCGATGACCGGTTGGGGCAGCAGGATCTGCCGGCACGACCCCGGCCGGGCATGCAGCAGGTTGCTCTCGGGACCGATGGTGGCCCCCAACGACGTCACCAGCTCCTCGCGGATGGCGTCGAGCGGTGGGTTGGTCACCTGTGCGAAGAGCTGGGTGAAGTAGTCGTAGAGCATGCGCGAGCGCTGGGAGAGCACGGCGATGGCGGCGTCGGAGCCCATGGAGCCCAGGGGCTCCCCTCCGGTGCGGGCCATGGGGGCCAGGATGATGCGGAGCTCCTCACTGGTGTACCCGAAGAGGCGTTGCTGGGACACCACCCGCCCGTGCTGGGGGGTGAGCATGGCGCGGGCCGGCAGCTCATCGAGGCGGACCTGGTCGTCGGCCAACCATTCGGCGTAGGGATGCTCGGCGGCCAGCTCGGCCTTGATCTCGTCGTCGTCGACCAGACGGCCCGCCTCGGTGTCCACCAGGAACATGCGCCCGGGCTGGAGCCGGCCCTTGCGCACGATGCGCTCCGGGGCGATGTCGAGCACGCCCACTTCGCTGGCCAGCACGACCAGATCGTCGTCGGTGACCCAGTACCGGGCCGGACGCAGGCCGTTGCGGTCGAGCACCGCCCCGATCACCGTGCCGTCGGTGAAGCACACCGCGGCCGGCCCGTCCCAGGGCTCCATCAGGGACGCGTGGTAGCGGTAGAAGGCCCGGCGCGCCGGGTCCATGGTGGTGTGGTTCTCCCACGCTTCGGGGATCATCATCAATACGGCATGGGGCAGGGAGCGGCCGCCGAGGTGGAGGAGCTCGAGCACCTCGTCGAAGCTGGCCGAGTCGCTCGCCCCCGGGGTGCAGACAGGGTAGATACGGTCCAGCTCGCCCTCGATGAAGGAGGTGGAGAGGAGCGCCTCGCGGGCCCGCATCCAGTTGCGGTTGCCGGCCACTGTGTTGATCTCCCCGTTGTGGGCCAGGTACCGGTACGGGTGGGCCAGGGGCCAGCTCGGGAAGGTGTTGGTCGAGAAGCGCGAGTGCACGAGGGCCAGCGCGGACGCGAACGCCGGGTCGCGCAGGTCGGGAAAGAAGGCACGCAGCTGCAGCGAGGTCAACATCCCCTTGTAGACCAGGGTCCGGGCCGAGAGCGAGGGGAAGTAGACGTCGTCGATGTTGTGCTCGGCCCGCTTGCGCAGGACGAAGGCCTGGCGCTCGAGGGCCATGGTGTCGCGCCACTCCCCCTCCGGAGTGACGAACAGCTGGACGATGGTCGGCTTGGCGCCCAGGGCGACCGAGCCCACACCGGCGCACTCGGTGGGCACGGTCCGCCACCCGAGCACGCGCAGGCCCTCCTCGGCGGCGACCGCCTCGATCATGCCCATGGTCTTGACGGCGTCGTCCTCGTCCGGGGGCAGGAAGACCAACCCGACGGCGTAGTGCCCGGCCGCGGGCAGGGTGAAACCGGCGGCCGCGGCCGCGCCCCGCAGGAAGGTGTGCGGGATCTGGACCAGGATCCCGGCCCCGTCACCGGTGTCCACTTCGGCTCCCGAAGCGCCGCGGTGGGCCAGGCGCTCGAGCACGGTCAGGCCCTTGTCGACGATGCCGTGGTCGGCGCGCCCGGTCAGGTCGGCCACCATGCCGACGCCGCAGGCGTCGTGCTCATATGCCGCGTCGTAGAGGCCGGTAGCCATCGTCGTCCTTAGTGGTGAGGGGGGAAGGAATGAACGTACGACCGGGACGGCGCTGGCCCAGAAGTGGAAAGAACAGAATACACGACCGCCGCTCGTAGGCTGGCCGATATGAGCCAACGGGTGCTGGTGGTCGGCGGTGGCGTCATCGGCCTCTCGTGTGCGTGGCGCCTGGCCGAGGCCGGTCACCGGGTGACCCTGGTCGCCCCCGCGCCCGGTCGGGATGGCGCGTCGTGGGTCGCCGCCGGGATGCTGGCCCCGGTCACCGAGGTCCAATTCGGTGAGGCGGCCCTCACCTCCCTCCTGCTCGAAGGGGCCGCGGCCTGGGGTGGTTTCGCGGCGGCACTCGAGGCCGCCACCGGTCGGTCCATCGGCTACGACCGGTCCGGCACGCTCACGGTCGCGGTGGATGCGTCGGACCGGGCCGCCCTCGACGACCTGTTCTCGTACCAGCGCGACCTCGGGTGTGAGGCCCGGCGCCTCTCCGCCTCGGACTGCCGGGCGCTGGTGCCGGCACTGACCCCGGCGCTGTGCGGGGGCATCGACGTGCCGGGCGACCACCACGTCGACAACCGCGCCCTCCTCGGCGCCCTGGCGGCGGCCTGCCGGGGCACCGGGGTCGACATCGTCACCGGGTCCGTCACCCGGTTGAGCCCGGGCCCGTCGGTGACGCTGTCGGAGGGCTCCTCTTCCGCCGACCATTCCGCTGACTATTCCGCCGACTGTGTCCTGCTGGCGGCCGGCACCGGCACCACCGCCATCGCGGGGGTCGGCTGCGCCGGGCTGCCGCCGCTGCGTCCCGTCAAGGGGCACATCGTGCGGCTCGGACCGACCACGGCCGCGCCCCTGCTCCAGCGCACGGTGCGCGCGCTGGTGCACGGTCGTTCCATCTACCTGGTGCCGCGCCCGGACCGCTCGGTGGTGGTGGGGGCCACCGTGGAGGAGAGGGGGACGGACACCATCGTGCAGGCCGGTGCGGTGCACCAGTTGCTGACCGATGCCCGCGCCGTGATCCCTGGCATCGACGAGCTCGAACTGCTCGAGGCCCAGGCCGGGCTGCGTCCGGCGACGCCCGACAACACACCGTGCATCGGGTGGACCGACCTGGCGGGGGTGGCCGCGGCCACCGGGCACTACCGCAACGGGATCCTGTTGGCCCCCTTCACCGCGGCGGCCGTGGTGGACCTGGTCGGCCGGTGAACGAGCGCACGTGCACGGTGACGGTCACGGTCAACGGGGATCCGCTGTCCCTGGCGCCGGGGAGCACCATTGCCGACGTGGTGCGGCGCGTGGTCGTCAATGGCGAACCCAAGGGCATCGCCGTCGCGGTCGACCGATGTGTCATCCCGCGCTCGGAGTGGAGCAGTACCCCGGCCCGGATCGGGAGCCGCATCGAAGTGGTGACCGCGGCGGCGGGTGGCTGAGTGAGTCCGGACGATGCCAGAATCAGACCCGTGCCCGAGGGGCCGGAGGGAGTGGTGGGAGTGACGCGAGTCGAGGGAGTGACGGGCGTGGCGGCCAGGACCGCGTTCGTCCTGGCCGGCGGCGGCACCAAGGGCTCGTTCGAGGCCGGCGCGCTCGCGTACCTGGTGGGGGTGGAGCACATCATCCCCGACGTCGTGACAGCCACCTCGGCCGGGGCCATCGCCGCCACCGTGCTGGCGCAAGCCCGCACCCCTGCGGAGTTCTCCCAGCGGGTGCAGGAGATCGAAGACGACATCCTGGCCATGACCCGAACCGAGCACGTCTTCGGCGAACAGGCCTGGTTGCGCGCGTTGAAGGGGACGGCGTTGGGTCGGGCCGTGCAGTTCACGCTCACCCAGGCCACCTCGCCCCCACCCACCTTGAACGAGGCCATGCCGGGCTACGGCATCGACCTGCCGATCGCGCCCCGACCCTCGCCGCGCGCCCTGCGTCGAGCAGCCCGCAAGGCACGGCGCCAGCGTCGCCGACGGATGTTCCGCCTGGCCGCCGGCGCCCTGCACCGCCTGCCGCTGGTGCACCGGCGGCTGGCCACCAGCGGCAGTTCCGTCCTCACCCTCGAGCCTCTGGCCGGCGCCCTGCGCCACGGCGGGCAGAGTGGGATCCGGCCGGTCGAGCTGGACCTCATCAACCGGCCGGGCCTCCAGTTGCGCCTGGCCGTCATCGCGCTGCGCGCCGGGGTGCTGCGCTACGTGACCGAGGACGGCACCATCGTCGAGGAGGACGCCCGCACCCCGGCCGCGGGACCGGCCGCGGGACCGGTCGACCTGGTCGAAGGCGCCCTGGCCTCGGCCAGCGTGCCGCTCGTCTTCCCGCCGCGCCACCTGGCCGACGACGACTACGTCGACGGCGGCGTGCTCCAGATCATCCCCGTCCGGGCGGCGGCGCTGCTCGGGGCGTCCCGCATCATCGCCGTGGTGGCCCTGCCGCTCGCCCTGACCCGCGACGAACGTAACTTCACCGAGAGCCAGGCCGCCAACGTCGGGGTCAGGGCCATGGGCATGATCGGCATGACCGAGCGGCAACGTGAGAACCTGGCGGTGGCCCTCCCCGAAGGCACCACGTTGACCACCATCGACCCGGTCGTCGACGTGGTCGGTCTCTTCGAGGTGCAGCCGGGCCTGTTGCGAATCAACAAGGACTACGGGTGGCTGCGGGCGGCCGACATCCTGGCGGGCGGCGACGCCACCATCCGCTCCGAGGTGTCGGAGAAGACCCACCACCTCATCCGGGCCCGCCTCCAGGCCTGGCATCTCGAGGAGACGCTGTGGGTCTCGTCCCTGTCGGGTGACCCGGTCGATGCCGGATCGCTGGCGCTGCTGCGCCAACTCAAGCAGGAGATCGCCGGCGTGCTGGACCAGCGCAAGCAGCTCGGCTTCGCCGTGCCCGAGGGTTGCGAGGCCTGGAGCACCGACTACGAGGTCCACGGCGGCCTGCCACCGACCAACCTGCCCCACTGCCCCGAGCCGATGCGCTAAACGAAACGGCACGCTGCGTGACACGGTGCCCCTGGGCTACACCGTCGGCCCGCCCAGCCAGCCCCGGCGCTTGAACAGGACGAGCAGGATCACGATCGCCACGAGCTCAGAGCCGAGGCCCAACGCCAGGAACGGCACGCGACCGGTCAGGTGCCCGACCAGCCAGCTGAAGTTCTGGCCGAAGAACCCCGTGAGGAAGGTCAAGGGCAGGAAGACCGTGGCGATGATGGCGAGTTGCTTCATCACCACGTTGAGTCGGTTGGACACGGTTGAGAGGTGGGTGTCCATCACGCTGCTCAACAGATCGCGGTAGCTGTCGACCAGGTCGGCCAGACGGATCAGATGGTCGTAGAGGTCACGGAAGTAGCGCGTCGCCTCCTCGGTCAGGCCCGGCAGGTCGGTCACGTTCGAATTGAGGCCGGCCATCATGTCCCGCTGGGGGGTGATGGCCTTGCGCATCTCCATCAGGCTCCGCTTCATGTCGAAGAGGAGGCCCAGCTGCGCTTCGGTCGGGGCCTTGAGTATGTCGTCTTCGAGAGCGTCGATCCTGTCGTCGAATTCGGAGAGAACCGGGAAGAAGCTCTCCACCATCGCATCGAGGACCAGGTAGACGACCACGATCTGCGGCGAGGCCACCTCGGTCGCCTTGTGGCGGCCGATCCTCTCCATGACGTTGTGCATGGTCGGGCAGTCACCGCGGTGCACGGTGACCACGTAGGTCTCGGTCCAGAAGCAGTGGACCTCGACGTTCCCGATCCGGTGGGGATCGGCTCCCCGCGCCACCAGGTAGACGAAGTCCTCGTACTGGTCCAGGCGCGGTCGTTGCGAGAATTTCTCGGCGGCCTGGACAGCCAAATGGTGGAACCCGAAATGGTTGGTGAGGAGCTCCCCCACCGTGCCGTCGGTCGCGCTGTCGTCGAGGTCCAACCAGAAGAATTCCTTGCCGGCGATGGCGGCCAGGACGTTGTCGTAGGTTGCCGGGATGGCCTGTCCGCTCTGCGTCAGGGTGCCGTTCATGCGATCTGCCTCTCTCCTCAGGTCGGTCCGTCCGGGGATGCGGGCGGTGCGGTGCCGAAATTCGACTCGAGCCGGGCCAGCCGATCGTCGATGGCAGTCAACTGAGCTCCGAGATCCTGATGGGCGGCCTGGAGCTGGGCCTTGTTGGCGTCGGTGTGCTCCTGCACGAAGAACGAGGCGACGGTGGCCGTGAGGGTCCCGATGAGGCCGATCCCCACCATCATGAGCACGACGGCCACGGCGCGCCCGCCCTCGGTGACCGGAAAGCGATCGCCGTAGCCCACGGTGGTCACGGTCACCACGCCCCACCAGAGCGCGTTCAGATAGCTGTGGATGTTCGAGCCCGGTGCGTTGCTCTCGAAGAGCATGACCAGCCAGGCACCCAAGAAGAGCAGGCCAGCCGCGGCGAGCAGAACTCTGAAGAGACTGCGGTGGCGCAAGATGGCCAGGAACCGCTCACTCCCCTCCCCGGTGAGCACGGTGACCCGCTCCACTCCCGCCAGGCGCCAGACCTGGAGGACGGGAACTGCCACCATGGCCGGTTCCACCCGGCGGCTCGAGAAGTACTTTCCCCGCTCGGGGACCATGAAGTAACGCACGGCACACTCCACCACGATCAGGAACCAGATCACGAACAGCGCGGTGACCAGCGCCGCGGGGGCCAGACCCTGGGTGTCGGTGGTGAGCACCACGATGCCGATGACACCCCAGGCGACCCCGAGCACGGCCATGGGGATGCGAATGAGCCGTTCGACGTGCTCGATCCTGACCCGGCGGTCCGACTTCTCACCGACCAGGCCGGCGACTGTCGACGCCCGGCCCTGGCGCTTGGCCTCCTCGCGGGCCAATCGATTGCGTTCGGCTTGTTCGAGACGGTGGATCCGTACCAGGGTGGCCGACGACTGGGTTGGGGTCTCCGATGGCGCCACCACCCGACGAAGCTACAACTTCAGGTCGCCGAAACCGTGGTTCCCCGGCTCACGACAGCGTGCCAGCATGGGGAATGGCCACGATCGAAGAACTCCTCAATGAACTCGACGTCCGGCTCCTCGACGGCATCCGAGGCAAGGCGACACCTGAGGGTGTGGCCAAGCTGGCTGAGGCCCGCGCCTGGCTCACCCATCCCGATCAACCCCACGGCGGCACGCTCACGTCCTGACCCGCTCAAAAGCGGGAGGGGCTGAGCGCGGTCCAGTACTCGGGCACCCCGGCCGCCGCGTCGGTCATCAGCTCGGCCGCGATGCGGCTGGTGTGCGGGCCGAGGAGCAGTCCGTTGGCTCCGTGTCCCGTGGCCACCCACACGTTGTGCCAGCCCGGGACGGCCCCGACCACGGGTCGGCCGTCGGCCGAGGTCGGACGCAGGCCGACCCTGGTCTCCCCGTAGTGTGCCTCGGCCAACCCGGGCGCCACGGTGAGGCACTCGTGCAAGAGCTCGTGCAGACCGGAGGCGGTCACGTGCGGGTCGAAGCCCGCCCGGGTCTCGAAGGTCCCCCCACAGGCCACCCGCCCGCCGGGCCAGGGCACCAGGTAGTGGGTCATGAGCGGTTGGACGATGGGCCAATCGCCGGTGGGGCCGGCCAGGCTGAGGTGCACGATCTGCCCTTTGGTCGGCGAGATGGGGAGGGGACAGCCCAACCACTCCCCCATCCGCCCACTCCAGGCGCCACCGGCCACGGCCAACGCACCGCAGCGCACATCCGGCTCCCCCTCTACCTCGACGCGCTCCAGGGTGCGGGGGGCTCCACGGCCCGAGGCCCCCACCCCGCGCACCACTCCCGACACCAGCTGCACCCCCCGGGCCAGGGCGGCTCGGCGGAGCGCCCCGGCCATGCCCCGCCCGTCCACCCGGGCGGCGCTCGTGCAGCGCAGCACCCGGTCCACCGGCCCCAGGGGCGGGAAGAGGGCCTGGGCTGCCTCGACCGTGATCTCGGAGACCGCGTGCGGCGAACGGGAGGTCACCAGGTCGGCGAACGGCTGGAACCAGGAGTCCTCGTGGGGTCGGAGGCCGACGGAGAGCAATCCGCAGACGGCGTATCCGGTGCCCTCCACGTCGACGCCTTCGGCCGCGATGCGTTCGAGCAGGAACGGGTAGTGGGCACCCGCGGCACGAGCCAGGGCGAACTGCCCCGGATCCTCCTCCACCGAGGTGTCCGGAGAGAGGATCCCCGCGCCGGCCGCCGTGGCCCGTCCGGGAAATTCGGCGTCGATCACCCGCACGGTGGCGCCGCGGGTCGCCAACTCGTATGCCAACGACATCCCGACCAGGCCGCCGCCCACGACGGCGACGTCGCAATCCGCCGCGCCCATGGCGGGCAGGATAGGCCGACGCGGGCAGGATAGGCCGATGCAGAGCGTGCGCACTCCCGACGAGCGCTTCACCGCGCTGACCGACTATCCCTTCGAGCCTCGGTACGCCACGGTCGGATCCGGCCTGCGGCTGCACTACGTCGACGTCGGCCCCCGGGACGGACGGCCGGTCCTGCTCCTGCACGGGCAGCCGACGTGGTCGTATCTCTACCGCAAGGTCATCCCGGTGCTCACGGCGCACGGCTACCGGGCGCTCGCGCCCGACCTCATCGGCTTCGGACGCTCCGACAAACCCACCGTGCGCACCGACTATTCAGTCAAGGGCCATACGCGCTGGTTGCTCGATTTCCTCGAGATCATGGACCTGTCGGACCTCACTCTGGTCGCGCAGGATTGGGGAGGACCCATCGGGCTGGGGGCTCTGACCATGGCGCCCCGGCGCTTTGCCGGGGTGGTCGCGGCCAACACGGTGCTGCACACGGCCGACGCCGCGCTGGCCGGGGCTCTGGCCTGGGCCTGCCACACCCTGCCCGACGGGCTCGTCGCGCTGGAACCGGCGCTGCTCGACTACCAGCGCCTGACCCAGGAGCTCACTGAGTTCCATCCGAGCCTCTTCGTCCAGGGGGCCACCGCACGCGCTGTTCCCCAACCGGTGCTCGACGCCTACGACGCCCCTTTTCCCGACGAGAGCCACTGCGCCGGCGCCCGCCAGTTCCCGGTGCTCATGGGACTCACCCCGCACAGCGAGTGTGCCCGCCAGAATCGCCGGACGCTCGAAGGCCTGCGGTCCTTCACCGGGCCATTCCTCACCGCGTTCTCCGACGGTGACCCGTCGACAGGGGGCTGGGACGGCGTACTCCAAGCTGCGGTGCCCGGTGCGGTGGGCCAGGCCCATACCGTCATTGGGGGTGCCGGCCATTTTCTCCAGGAGGACCGTGGGGCGGAACTCGGTCAGGTCATCGTCGACTTCCTGGCCGCCAATCCCCTCTGAGCACGGGCGCCGCCCCCGGACCATGGGTGCACCGGCGTCGCCGGAAGGCAGGGACGCAGGATGCAGGGACGCAGGATGCAGGGATCAGGAACTGGCGGGCGTGGCCCCCTCGGGCGCGACCGACTTCTCGGGCGCGGCCGCCAAGGCCTCGGGCGCCGGCGCCCCGGCACCGACCTCCGCCTTGAGGGCGGCGAGCTCGTTGTCGACGGAAGCGTCGTTGCCGACCTTGTCCAGTTCCTTCTGGATGTCGTCGCCCCCGCCGCCGACGTCTTCGAGGACACCGGACTCGAGAAGCTCGTCGAGCGCACCGGACCGGGCCTGCATGGTGGCGATCTTGTCTTGGGCCCGCTGGAGGGCGGCTCCGGAGTCGTTGAACGACTTGGAGATACCCGCCGTGCTCTCGTCGACCGAGGAGATGGCCTTGGCCGCGGTGTACTGCGCCTTCATCGTCTCCTTCTGGGTCCGGAAATCATTGACCCGCTTCTGCAGGACGTCGAGCGTCTTGGTGAGCTTGGCTTCCTCTTCGGTCAACTGCGTGCGCTGAGGTTCCATCTGGTCGATCTGCTGTTGCGCCGTCGCTTTGCGGGACAGGGCCTCCTTGGCCAGGTCCTCCCGCCCCTGCCCGAGAGCAGCCTTGGCCTGATCCTGCAGGTGGTCCATGGTGTGTTGGAACTGTTGTTCCTGGAGCTCGATCCTCTTGCGGGACCCGGCGATGTCGACCAGGGCTTTGCGTACCTGGGTGATCTGCTCGAGCATCTTCTCGTACGAGAGGTCGAGCATCTCGTCCGGCTTCTCGGCCGAGTCGAGCGCTTTGTTGGCCTTGGCCTGCGCGATGTCGTGTGCACGTTGAAAGATGCCCATGGTCCCTCCTGGGGGCTCAGTGATCCGTCTACAGGTTAGGCCCGATTGCCTGCTCCCGGGAGAGCTGGTCGGCCCGGTCGCTTCGGGTTTGGGTGCCCGTGGAGCGGTGGGTGGTGCGGAGTAGGTTCACGCTGTGTTGCCGGCACCCGTGACCGAGAGGGTAGGCCCAGGCGCCTCGGTGCCCGCAGTTCGGGCCGGCCGGAGTGCCCTCCGACGCCACGCCGGCGACCTGGGGTTGATCGCCGGTGTGCTCATCGCGGCCGTTCTGCGACTGGGCAATGCCCTCGGCGCGCCAGACGTGATCTGGTTCGACTCGAAGCAGTACATCAAGGTGGCCCACCATGCCCTGTTCAGCGCGGCCTTCTGGACGGGCAGCCAGCCACCCCTGGTCCCACTGCTCTGGAAATTGACTGGGTCACCGACCTCCTTCGCCGCCCTTCAGTCCAGCGTCGCGGTCGCGGCATGGAGCCTGCTGGCCTGGACCGTCTGGCGGTGGCTCGGCAGCGGGGTCCGTGGTGTCGCCGCGGCGTGGGTGGTGCTCGCCTTCTCGCTCACCCCCTTCGTACTGCAGTGGGATGCGTCGGTTCTCTCCGAATCGGTGTCGCTCGCCGCGGTGGCCGTGCTGTTCGCCGCCGGGCTTCTCCTCCTCGAGCGCTTCACCTGGATTCGAGCCGCCGCGCTGCTGGGAGCCGGTGTCGCCTTCGAGCTCGCCCGCGATAGCGGCATCGTGGTCATCGGTGTGCTGGGCGTCGGTCTCGCGCTGTGGGGCGCCATCGAGGCGGTCCGCCACCACGCCCTCGCCGCCTGGCGGAGCATCGTTCTCGCCGCGCTCATGGTGTTGGGTGCCGGGATGGTCGGCCTGGCAGCGGTCTCGGCTCACCGCACTGTCGTCAATGTCGAGAATGCACTCGATGTCCGAGTGTTCCCCAACCAGGACATGGTGACGCAATTCGTCGCTCTCGGCATGCCGCAAGGACGGGAGATCACGGCGGTGGCCCGGACCTTGCGCGCCTCGCGGCCCACCCCCTACGCCTATGCGTCGCCGAAGCCGTCGCACACCACCACGCTGGTGGTCGGCCCGATCCTCACCGAGCCCTACTGGACGCCGCTGCGCCGATGGATCACCGCGCACGGTGAGGGCGCGTACCTCTCGTACCTCTTGAGCCATCCGGCCTATGTGGCGAGCGCCCCGTTCCATCGACCGTCCCTGGCCTTCAACTCCCCCTCGAGCCTGACCTACTACCAGGCCCAGGGCCATGGCTCCCTATCGGAGCTGACCGTGTTGTTCCCGCCGCGGCTCCTGGTCGTGGCCGAAGCGGTCCTGGCGGCCGGCCTCCTGTTGGTCCGCGGCACCTGGCGTCGCCGGGACGTCGCGTTCCTGGCCGCCATGGTGCCCCTCGGTCTCCTTGCCATGGCCGTCGGCTGGTTCGGCGACGGCCAGGAGGTGGCGCGGCACGTGATCGAAGGCAACGTCACGGTCCGGCTGGCGGTGCTCCTCCTGTTCTTGTGGGCTCTCCTGGCTCGGTCACCTCGCCCGCACGCAAAGCCGGATGGTGTGAAGGCCCGCACGGGTATCCGCGACCCTCAGCACACCGCGGTATAGGTTCGAATTTCGACCGCACTTCTCGCGCCCCGCAGGAGGTCCGAAATGGCCCACATACAGCAAGTCCCCGAGCCGGCGATGAGCACACCCGAAGGAACGGTGCTGATCGATGGTTGCATCGTCAGTCGGGCGGACGTGGACTACAACCACGCCTTGGACGCTCTCCTGGCTCTTGGGCCCAACGCCGTCGCATTGGTGGCGCGCGTCGACGATGCCGTGAGCCGGAGGCTCCACGAAGCGGAGCGGGACGCCGTCAGGCGCAATGGTGCGCGGATCATGGCCATGATCCGCGGGGATGACTACACCCCGTGAGTGATACGGCGATTCCCCTGCGGCACGGCATCGGACGATCTTGATCTGGTTCCCGCTGCGCGCGTCAGCAGCCCAATAATGGAAGAGCAGCGACCTTCACCGCTGGAGGTCTACTTCGGACGAATGCGGGGGTCGACACCACGCGTGGTGACCCGTCATCGGATCTCCTCGGTCGTATGGGCCTGGTGTGCGGGCTTCGTAGGGATCTACCTCATCTCGATCCCGAGCCTGTACCCCGGCTGGCCCCTCTCGACCAAGCTGTTCCTCATCGGTTCATTCGGGGCGTCGGCCGCGCTGCTCTACGGCGCGCCCCACTCGCCCTTTGCGCAACCTCGGCCCCTGGTCGTGGGACAGATCATCGCGGCGTTGATCGGAGTCACCGCATTCAAGCTGTTGGGCAGCCACGTGGGTCTCGCGGCGGCGGTGGCGGTCGCCACGGCGATTGCTCTGATGCAACTCACGGGGGCCCTCCATCCCCCGGCCGGAGCGACTGCCCTCATCGCCGTGCTGGGCCCCGCCCAGGTCCATCACCTGGGCTATGAGTACGTCCTGACCCCGGTGTTGTTGGGGGCCCTCATATTGCTGGTCATCGCCGTGGTGGTGAACAACTTCTCTTCCAACGAGGATCGCCACTATCCCCACGACTGGTGGTAGGCGACGCCGCGTCGTTGGGAACGCGTCCGTCAGCGGATTGCTGCGACCCGGTCTCGAGCGCGACGGGAGCGGGACCCGCATCATGATGCAGCCGATCCGCCGCTCATGGCGGCCGTGATGTCGTCGATCGCCGCCTGTTCGGATTCGCTCACGTCTTGACCGTGCTCACGGTGAGCCGCCGCAACCCGGTGGGTCAACGTGACGATGAATCGGCGATACTCGTCCACCTCGGCGGGGGTGGACTTGCGCTCGAGCACCTCGATGGCCTCGCGTAGATGCTGCAATGCGTGCTGCTTGAGCTCTTCTTGAGAGTGGTAGTGCGTGTGATCCCGCTCGGGCTTCGCCGCGACGATCTCGTCGAGAAGCTCGCTCTCTCCGTGTTGTTGACGCGCCTCGGCATAGGCCTTGGCCATGGCGATCGTCTCGCGGAACGTTCCCCCGTGTTGGGCCGTGACCACGATCATTCCGGCGCTCGGTGGAGCCTCGAGGATGAGGTGCCACTCCTCAGTCGAAAAGTCAGACTTCGCGGTCATCGCAGATCTCCGATCCTTTAGCCCGGCCCGGGCACGTGCGTCGCACACACCGTAGCGACTGGAGCCGCCGCAATGTGCCGCACCGCAACCAGCGATACGGCGCCGAACCCGTCGAGCGTCGAGGCTCCTTAGTCGTGGGTTGTCGATCCCCAGGCCTGCACGAATCGCGGCATGCTCATCACCGTCGTGGGATCGGCCGCGAATTCGTGGAGGGCGGCCACCGTCTCTGCCACTTCCTCGGCCGAGGCGACTCCCTCACTGACGACCGAATCCGCGATCCGGGCGAGCGTCAGGGGAGAGATCATCTTGGCGTCGCCTTCCAACGCGCATCCCTGCCATACGGCGACGCCGATATCCTCCAGACCGGCGGCCTGCAGCAGCGACGGGAGAGACGGGCCCAGGTCCGCGTTGCCCCCACGCCGGCGAACGGTCTCACGATAGAGCTCGACATACCGATCGTGGGCCTCGCAGTGGGGGAAGCAGAAATGGCCGGTGAAATCGACGTCCTCGAGTACCACGACGCCGCCAGGCTTGAGCGTCGCCGCCATGGCTGAGACGACGCGGGCAGGGTCGCCGACGTGCGAGAGCACACACCGCGCATAGGCCACGTCGTAGTCCGATCGATCAAGCTGGGTCGCGTCGCCGCACCGAAACTCAATGTTGGTAATGCCGGCCTCCGAGGCCTCCTGGGTCGCCAGCGCGAGCACGTTCGGATCGAGGTCGATCCCCACAACCGACCCGGCGGCACCGACGCGGTTGGCGAGTTCGCGGCTCACATGACCGCCGCCGCACCCCACGTCGACGCAATGAGCGCCGTGGCCAATGCCGACCCTGTCGAACAGGGCGTTCGTTCCGGGCGCACAGAGCCGAGCCAGCATGTCGAGTCGCTCCTTGCCGGCCCTTCCACCCTCGATTGTGTACTTCGCCGCCACAGGTTCCCCTTGAGTCGATTCCAATAGCTCCTCAGCGGCCAGTTCGTCACCGGCCGAGACTGAGCGGCAGGCAGCCTCCTGGTGAGAAATGTCTAGCCGCGGACGCTGCGATCTGTAGCCTGATGAGGCGCGTCCCCAAGAGCAGGAAGGAAGTTGGATGCCCGCTTGCTCCCGCTGCCTGGTCGAGGTGTCCCCGGGAACGGCCATTTGCCCCAAGTGCGGCGCTGCCATCAGGCCACCCGTCATCCCTCGTCCGCCGCCCAAGCGGACCGGGAAGTGGCGGCAGCGCCTTGACGCCGTGAGCGCCAAGGATCAGGTCGCCGGACCAGCCACACTGGTCCTCCTGGTTTCCTTCTGGCTGCCCTGGTACAGCTTCGGTCCCATCTCCGCTGATGGCCTCAGCGTGCACGGGTGGCTGTTCATCGCGGTACTGGACTCGATTGTGCTGGTGCTCTACGTCCTGATCACCGCGTTCGGCGTCGGTGACCTCGCGGCCCAGGGCCGTATGTCCAAGGATCAGCTCCTGGTCCTCATCACCGGGGTCAATGTTGCTCTCGTGGTGCTGGGCTTCCTGCTCAAGCCGACCGGATTCAGCTGGTCGTGGGGCGCCTTTCTGGCACTGGCCGCCGCCATCGTGGCTTTTCTGCCCTTTGGCGTTCCGCTCATCCAGGCCCAACGCCGGCGCTGAATCGGGCCCCCTTCGTTCCGAGCCCGGGAGGGCACCTACAGACCGCCGTCATAGGTGTCTTCGGACCGCTGGTGGTTCAGGTGCGGACGCTGGAATGCACAAACTCCGACCAGACACCGGCCCATTCCCGCCACACGGGTGGCGGATAGTCATGGCCCATTCCCTCGATCTCGTAGTAACGGGCGCCCGGAATGATTTCGGCGGTGCGACGCCCTCCACTGGGGTCGATCAAGGTGTCGCGGCTGCCGTGGATCACCAGGACGGGGAGATCGATCTTGGCCAGTTGATCGGCCCGTGAGCCATCGTGCATGACCGCCCTCATCTGTCGGCCGATTCCCGCCGGGTAAAAGCATCGGTCATAGGCGGCGGCGGCCCGGTCGCGGATCGCAGTGTCGTCCAACCATTCAGGCTTCGACCCGTACACGTGCAAGGCAGCAACCTGATTGTCGATATAGGCCGATCGAGACGGAGCTGGCGGCGCCATCAAAAAGGCCAGAGCCGCATCGGAGCTGTCGCCGTAGCCAGGCTCACCGGTGCGGGACATGACTGACGTCATGGACAGCAGGCGGTCGCCATGGTCGATGGCGAAGCGTTGGACGATCATCCCTCCCATTGAGCAGCCCATGACGTGCGCCTTCTCCACGCCCACGGCATCGAGGACCGCAACAGCGTCATCGGCCAGATCGGCCAGCGAGTAGTCGACCCCATCGAGCTTGGTGGACAGCCCGACGTCACGGTTGTCGAATCTGACCACCTGGAAGCCTTCGTCGCAGAAGATCTGACACCATGGCACGGCATAATTGATGCACTGTGATCCGAGGCCATTGATGAGAAGAAGGGTGGGCTTGTCTGGATCGCCGAAAGACTCGTAGTAAAGATCGACCTCACCGTTGCGTGCCGTACTCATACGGACCTCCTTCTGGTGATCGTCACGGTAGCTGCCGACACCGAACTTGTCCTCATGCATGCCCAGATCCGGGTTGAATGCCGGAGAATTGGACATGCCTTCAGCCAGCGGACCAGCGCCGCCTTACAGACCCCTCACACTTTCCTCATCGTTTCGTGAGGTTCAGCGGCAAGCATCGAGGTACACAACGAGCCAGAGGCCAGAGGGGACACATGCCATGATCAAGAAGACCATTGCTTCCATCGCAGTCGGAGGGATGCTCCTCGTCGGAGGTGCCGCACTCGCCGCCGGGACGGCCGGGGCCACCACCTCCACCACGCCGAGCTCGAGTAGCTCCACGGGAACGCCCCCGGCTCACGGCTGGGTGAAAGCGCACCGTCACGCGCTGGTCAGGGACGCCGTCGTCCTGACCGCCAAGGACATCGGCGTCACGCCTCAGGACCTGGTGAGCGAGCTGAAGTCCGGCAAGTCGCTGGCCGACGTGGCCGGCGAGCACAACGTGAGCTCCCAAACCCTGGTCAACGACCTGGTGACCGCAGCCGAGGTCCAAGGTCAACGCGGCCGTCAGCGCGAACAAGATCACCTCGGCCGAGGCCAGCAAGATCAACGCCGCCCTGCCCGCCCGGGTGACGAAGTTGGTCAACCACACCTTCAAATAGGCGTCAACCCAAGGAGCGTCCCGCCCGGCCCCCAGCCACTTTTGGTGGGGTCGTGGAGTCCATCGGATCAAGCGAGCGCCGGCTCTGCCAGCCGACGAACCTGCCATCGCGAGACCAACTGCAAACCAGAGTTAGGGAGGCCCAGCAACCGGCGGATGAGCCAACGTCCTTCTACTGGACAGCTCGCGACATGACGCGGGCGACACAATGCCAAGAAGCGAGTTTCCGATCAGCATTTCGGTCGGTCGGCCGGGTTTTTCGGAGCCCGTTGCCCCAAAAACCATCCGCAGGAACCGCACTGTGCGGACATGCCCTCGGTGACGATGCGGGGAGTAACCGAGTGAAAGCCGTGTCGCGGACTACTCGAAAACATGTTCAAGTACCCCACCTGCCCGGCGAGTGGGGCGGGGCCTTGGACGTAGATTCAGCCTGTGCTGTACCACCCCCCACCGATGAGCGGTCATAACCAGGGATCGATGGAAGTCTGAGCCGGATGCACACGATCGAATTTGTCTTCGCCATCGGGTGGGTGCTGTTCTGGCTCTACTGGCTGGTAGCGGCATTCACTATGAGGAGGGAACGCGTCCCGTGGTCCCGCGTACTGCGCATCCGAGCGCTGATCATCGTCGTGGTGCTCCTCCTGTTCCGGCTGGGCGCGTTTCGGGGCGCGAGCCTCAACACGGACCCATGGCGAGCCGGGCTCGGGCTCTTTCTCTTCGTTCTGGGGCTGGGGTTCGCCGTGTGGGCCCGCGTGAACATCGGGCGCAACTGGGGTACCCCTATGTCGCAGAAAGCCGAGCCCGAACTGGTAACCAGCGGTCCCTACCGTCTAACCCGCCATCCCATCTACTCAGGGATCGTGCTCGGGACTATCGGCACCTCGGTGGCGCTGAGCTGGTTCTGGCTGATCGCTACGGCCTTGGCCGGGGTCTATTTCATCTACGCCGCGACCGTCGAGGAACGTTATCTGGCCGGACAGTTTCCCGACACTTACCCGGCCTACAAGCGCTCGACGAAAATGCTCGTGCCCTACGTCTTCTAAGCCATTTGGCCCGCCTCCGATCCGGCCATCTGGGGCACTCCGGTGGGAGCGATCTGTTGTGTCAGTTTAGGTTGACAACGCAGGACGTCAGTCTAAACTGACGGACATGGACATCGACGACCTCAGGGTGAATCTCTCGTCGGAGGACCCGGCAATTGGGCTTCGCGCCTCGTTGGCGCTCCATCGCCTGGCTGAGAGGGTCGAGGCGAACCACGTCGCGGTGGCCCACGAAAAGGGCTGGTCGTGGCAGCAGATCGGAGACGCGTTGGGCATCACCCGCCAATCCGTGCACACCAAATACAACAAGGAGTCATCATGATCACCGAATCCGTTGTGCCAGAGATGCTTCACGTCTGGGCCATCTATTTGCGGGCCAGTGAGGAGGCCCGTCGCCGAGGTGATCGCCGAACTGGCACCGATCACGTCTTGCTCGCCTTGTTCGAGGATCCCTCGATTGAAGTCGTGTTGGGCGTGAGCCTGCAGGAAGCTCGCCGGGCCCTTGAGTCGCTCGATCAGGAAGCCCTGGGTGCCCTGGGCATGGGGTCCGGCACCGACGCTCCCCCACTGCCGATGCGCGCCGTGCCGAAGAAGCCGACGTTCAGAGACGTCATGAAAAGAGATCGCCTCCGCATGACGCCCGCGGCAAAGAAGGTGCTTGAGGAAGCGGTCAAGCCCAATCGCCGGAAGACCCAGGTCACGGCCCAGCAGGTGCTGGCCCAGATCCTCACTCTCCAACCACCAGATCCTGCGGCGGTGCTGCTGGGCGCTCTCGGCGTGAACATCTCGGAGGCACGGCGCCGATTGGATGCGGTCACGCCCGACAGCTGAGCCCCCAGCGACATTCGCCATGACCATCTATGCCATCGACGACGTGTCCCGAAGGTATGAGCCACCACGCCGGCTCCCCTGGATCAGTACTTTAGGTAGCCCCGGAAACCGAACACGTACTCCTGGCTGACCTTGGACCCGCCGTGGTGCCCGACATAGAGGAACAGGGGTCCGCCGTCGGACTCCACGGGCTTGTTGGGGTCCTGCGCAACGACGGGTTGTCCCCGGATGAAACCCGCCAGGACGACGAACGGCCCGTTGGGCATCTTGACCGCCCCGTAGATCCAGCTCTTATAGGTGTTTTCCTGCAGCAACATCTCCCGGGTGTACCCGGCCGGCAGAGCCGGTCTCACCGCCGAACTGTACGGCGCGAAGCGTCCCGAAAAGTTCGATCGGCAACTGACACCGGGGTCACACCACTGCACCTCGTCGAAACCCTGGAAGGGGGACGTTCCAGCGTTGCCGTTGACCCCCTTTGCCCCCGCAGTTACCTACGGACGAACCCCAAAGCGCCTCCCCACATCCGGCATTTTGTCCACCGTAGGCGTCGATGTGGGCGTGGAACTTGAGTGTCGTCGTGGCCCCCGCCGCGCCGGCAGTTGAGAGCAACAGTCCCGTCATGATGGCCAGCGCGGTCAGTATTCGTCGTGTGGCTCGCGTTCGGATCCGGCATGCTCCCACACGTTCGATCGTGGAGCCGGTCACCCGCCGCTGCCGCTCAGGTCGAGATCGCCCTGCCGGAGATCGGTCACTCGGCCAGTCAGCATCCGGTATCGAGAAAAACCGAAGAAATGCCGCGTTCGCGCCTGCTCTCAGCGTGGGCAGCGTGGACGCAGGGACGATCCGCTCTCTCGGGCGCGGCGCGTCTTGCGGCGCGGCGGGAGAAAGCTCGACCCCGCCGCGACCGAGCGTCTGTGGTCTCTTCTCGAGCTCGGGATCCCGGTGCCGAGGTCGCTCTCGCGTATCGCGTAAAGGAACGACCACGCGACTTCTATCGAACGCGCGACCCCGACCAGGCCAAGGCCATGCTCAGAGAGCTCGAGGGGCACTGCCGCCGCCGCACCATGCCGCCCGAGATCCAACCTGGTCGCTCACCTGACCCGGTGACGTCTGCCACGAAAGCATCCCTGTCGAGCGCGGTGTGCTCGATGACACCTCAGAAGGTATCTGAATTCCCGCTGCTCGTCGGGCTGCCGGGATTTGAACCCGGGACCTCTTGACCCCCAGGTATCCCCCACCGAGCGGCGTACAACTGGCCGTTCGACCCGGTGGAGCGGGAGCAAGATCTGCGAAGTTAAGCGCGGCTCAGCGACGTCAGAGTCTCGGGTTGGTGGAGGTCACCCTGTGATCGCGCCGTCATGGTCCGGAAGCAGAAGAACTGGACTTGCTCGGGACCTCTGCCTCTAGACGATGGATGCTCCACGGCGCATGTTTACAGCGCGCTACTGCGAGGAGTCGGAGGTCCCAGATGAAAGCGACTACGCGTTTCGGACGAGGAGCACGTCCAGCGGGGCGGCATCTGGGATTAGTAGCTGCATCGGTGTTGATCGGCTCTTTGAGCCTCGCGACAGTGGGAGCTCCATTGGTTGCTGAACCTCAGGCAAGTGCGGCCGCGCCTCCGCCCACCTGGGAGCAGCTCTCCCCGGCCACTTCCCCTTCGGCCCGCGGCTCCGCCTCCATGGCCTATGACTCAGCCACCGGGCAGCTGGTGCTCTTCGGCGGCTACGGCAACGGCGGCGGCGACCTCAACGACACCTGGACCTGGAACGGCACGACCTGGACTCAGCAGTTCCCGGCCACCAGCCCTCCGGCTCGCGCAGACGCCTCCATGGCCTATGACTCAGGCACCGGCCAGCTGGTGCTCTTCGGCGGCTACGGCAACGGCGGCGGCGACCTCAACGACACCTGGACCTGGAACGGCACGACCTGGACGCAGCAGTTCCCGGCCACCAGCCCTCCGGCTCGCGCAGACGCCTCCATGGCCTATGACTCAGGCACCGGCCAGCTGGTGCTCTTCGGCGGCTTCAACGGCAGCTTTAGCGTCAACGACACCTGGACCTGGAACGGCACGACCTGGACGCAGCAGGCCCCGGCCACCAGCCCTCCGCCTCGCGACGACGACGCCCCCATGGCCTATGACTCAGCCACCGGGCAGCTCGTGCTCTTCGGCGGCTACGGCAGGAGCGGCGAACTCAACGACACCTGGACCTGGAACGGCACGACCTGGACGCAGCAGGCCCCGGCCACTTCCCCTTCGGCTCGCTTCTACGCCTCCATGGCCTATGACTCGGGTACCGGACAGCTGGTGCTCTTCGGCGGCATCAACTCGACTGTCCCGCCGTACAACCTCAACGATACCTGGACCTGGAACGGCACGACCTGGACGCAGCAGGCCCCGGCTACCAGCCCTCCGGCCCGCAACACCGCCTCCATGGCCTATGACTCGGGCACCGGGCAGCTGGTGCTCTTCGGCGGCTTCAACGGCAGCAACGCCGTCAACGACACCTGGGTGTATCTGCCCGTGACGCCCATTCCCACCGTCTCTGCCGTGAGCCCCAACTCGGGCCCAGTGACCGGAGCAACCGCCATCACCATCACCGGGACCGGCTTCGTCAAAGGCGCCAGGGTGGTGATCGATCAGGGCAGTGGCGTTGGGATCGGAGCCATCGCCGCCACCAACGTCACCGTGGTGTCTTGGACCAAGATCACCGCCGTGACCGGCGGGGGGGCAAACTCCGGTACGTGGACCTTGTACGTCACCACTTCGGGGGGTACCAGCGTGGCTCACGCCGGTGACGACTTCACCTACTTCCCCGTGCCCGTCCCAACCGTCTCGGCCGTGAGCCCCAACTCGGGCCCAGTGACCGGAGCAACCGCCATCACCATCACCGGGACCGGCTTCGTCAAAGGCGCCAGGGTGGTGATCGATCAGGGCAGTGGCGTTGGGATCGGAGCCATCGCCGCCACCAACGTCACCGTGGTGTCTTGGACCAAGATCACCGCCGTGACCGGCGGGGGGGCAAACTCCGGTACGTGGAACTTGTACGTCACCACTTCGGGGGGTACCAGCGTGGCTCACGCCGGTGACGACTTCACCTACTTCCCCGTGCCCGTCCCAACCGTCTCGGCCGTGAGCCCGAACTCGGGCCCAGTGAGCGGCGGCACGGCCATCACCATCACCGGGACCGGCTTCGTCACTGGCGCGACCGTGGTGATCGGCCAGGGCAGTGGCGCTGGGACCGGAGCCATCGCCGCCACCAACGTCACCGTGGTGTCTTTTACCAAGATCACCGCGGTGACCGGCGGGGGGGCCAAGTTCGGTACGTGGAACCTGTTCGTCATCACGACGGGGGGCACCAGTCTGGCTCATGCCGGTGACTACTTCACCTACAACCCCGTTCCCAAGGTCTCTGCCGTGAGCCCGAACTCGGGCCCAGTGAGCGGCGGCACGGCCATCACCATCACCGGGACCGGCTTCGTCACTGGCGCCACCGTGGTGATCGGCCAGGGCAGTGGCGCTGGGACCGGAGCCATCGCTGCCACCAACGTCACGGTGGTGTCTTGGACCAAGATCACTGCCGTGACCGGCCGGGGGAAAAGGTTCGGTAAGTGGAACCTGTTCGTCATCACGACGGGGGGCACCAGTGTGGCTACCGCCAGTGACTACTTCACCTATAACTGAGACGACGCAGGAGCCGCCGTGATCGAAACCGTGTCTCGGGGAAGGACGCGGATTGGTCCAAGTTCCCGAAGTTATCTACATTCTTCCTGTTCGTCGGGCTGCCGGGATTTGAACCCGGGACCTCTTGACCCCCAGTCAAGCGCGCTAACCAAGCTGCGCCACAGCCCGCTACCTGCTCAGGGCAACTAACTGCCCTGTACTGCCACTGCCCATTCCGCTCGTACGTTGCAAAATCAGGGTACGACCAAATACCGAATCGGAACGGGTCCGGCAGTGTACCTCGCTGATGTTTCGACGACAGCGGCGGGAATGCCGCAACCCTGGCACCCACAGCCGACACGCGGGTGCCGACCCGTTGCGTTGGTCAGTTCTCGCCGAGGATCTTGGCTTTCTCGGCGGCGAACTCGGCGTCGCTGACTGCTCCGCGCTCGTGCAGGTCGGCGAGCTTCGCGAGCCGGTCAACCGGGTCGGACGCTGCAGCCGGCGCCTCCCCCGCCGAAGATCGCACCACAGAACCCGTGTTCTGTCCCGCAGGCCGCTCGAACTCGGCCTCCGCGGCGTCGGCGGCGTAGGACTTCTGGCCCGCGATGGCCTGGGCCTGGCGCTGCTCCATCAGAGGAACATCAAGCATCACCATGGAGTGGTCAGCCGGGTCGTAGCGGACCGGCACGACGCTGCCCTCGAGCAGGGCTCCGACCTTGGGCGCCCAGAGGCCCTGCCGCTCGAACTCTCCCGTCGAGCCGTCGGGAAACTTGACGCGGACCCGCACGCAGAGTCCCGCGGGGCCGTAGCCGATCCAGGCCTTCACCACCACTCCCTCGGCCTGTGCCCCGCTGGACAACAGCTCCTTCTGCTTCTTCTTCGAGCCAAACATCAAAGGCTCCTCCGGGTTCGTGCCGAGCTCATTCCGTGTGACCATTTCATCGTCCCAGCTCCGACGCGCCTTCCAGCGTGCACCCAAGTATCCGCGCGCACAACTGAGGACCTCGGGACGCCGAAGGGGCCGCCCGTATATCCCGCCATCCGGAGGCCGCCCCGTCCCGCCTCCGCCCACTTCCGGCAATCTCGGGCGCGACCCAATGGTCCAACGATTGCCGTGGAGAGACCAGATCACGGTGCTACATTCCGACCCTCGCATCGAGAGCCCTGGTCTGCCGCCGGGATGAAAAGGGAGGGCCTGTGCAGCCTCGAATCAGCAGCGGACTGGCCATGGCCGCCTTGAGCTGCGCCGTCGCCGGGCTTGGCCTGTGCAGCCTCCTCGCCGGGCCCGCCACGGCATCCTCGTCCAAGAGCACGGTGGTCCGGGCCGCGTTGCCGCCGGGAAAGATCAACCACATCATCGTGGTCGAATTCGAAAACGAGGGCTATCAGACGACTTTCGGGCCCGGCTCTCCCGCCACCTACCTCAATGGCACCCTGCGCAAGAAGGGCGTGCTTCTCCAGAACTACTACGCCACCGGTCACAACAGCCTGGACAACTACATCGCTCAGGTCTCCGGACAGGCGCCGACCCTGGACACCGGGGCTGACTGCGCCGACAACGGGTTCGCCTTCGCCAACCTGCTCCCCGGCACGCCGGATCCCAATCAGGCCAAGAATCCCGGTCAGGTGGACGGAACTGGTTGTGTGTACCCGGCCGCGGTCCAGACCATCGCCAACCAGCTCGATGCCAAGTATCCGCCGAACAAGACCACCCACGTCGCGGCCTGGCGCGGCTACGACCAGGACATGGGGATCACCCCGTCACGCGACGGTGGCCCCTCGGACCCGACCGGCGGCACGGACTGCGCGCACCCGGCGATCGGTGCCACCGACACGGCTGAGACCGCCACCGCCACGGACCAGTACACGAGTCGGCACAATCCGTTCGTGTGGTTCCACTCGATCATCGACAACGCGGCTGTCTGCAATGCCAACGTGGTGCCACTCGGTCAACCCAACGCCACCAGTCATCTGGTCAAGGACCTCAAGAGCCAGAAGACCACACCGCGGTATGCGTTCATCACGCCCAACCTCTGCAGCGACGGCCACGACGCCACCTGCACCGGCACCAACAGCACCGGTGGCCACGCCGGCGGCCTTACCGGGGCCGATCAGTTCCTCCAGACCTGGATGCCCAAGATCCTGGCCTCCCCCGCCTACAAGAGCGGTAACACCCTGGTCGTCGTCACCTTCGACGAAGCCGACGTCAACCCGAGCGATCCCACGTACGCCGCCGCCTGCTGCAACGAGCCCACCGGGCCCAATACCAATGCTCCCGGCGATGCCGCGCTGAGCACGGACTCCGCGCCCGGGGGCGGGCAGGTCGGGGCCTTGCTCCTGGACGCCAAGTACATCGCGCCCGGCACGACCGATACCACCGGATCGTACAACCACTACTCGGCGCTGCGCAGCTACGAGGACCTGTTGGGGTTGACCACGGGCGGGACCGACGGTCACGGTCACCTGGGCTACGCCGCCACCCCGGGGCTCGTTCCGTTCGGCAAGGACGTCTTCCCCAAGGGCTGAGCCGTGCTCCCGGAGCGTGGAAGTAGTCAGACCTCCCCGAAGTAACTCCTCGGAGTAACTCCCCGGAGCAATCGGGCAGACCTCCGGTACTCAGTCCAATCGGCGCTGGGTGGAACGGAAGCGCTTCGCATTGGCGACGTACTCGGCGGCCGAGAACTGAATGAGCTCGAGGCTGCTCTTGCCCTCCCGGATGACGGCCGGGACTCCGACGGCGAGTGCGCCCGGCGGCACGGCCATCTTGTTGGGGACGACCGCGTTGGCCCCCACCGTGGCTCCCCGTCCGACCACCGCGTAGTGCAGCACCACAGAGCCGGAGCCCACCAGGCTGTCGTCTTCGAGGAGGCAGCCTTCCAGGTGGGTCAGGTGCCCGATGACACAACCGTCGCCCACCACAGTGGGGAACCCCGGGCCGGCATGGATCACCGTGCCGTCCTGCACCGAGCTGCGCGCGCCGATGGTGATCACGCCGTAGTCACCTCGCAGGACGGCCTGGGGCCATACGCTGGCCTCGGGCCCGATGGTGACGTCGCCGACGACGACCGCGTCGGGATGGATGTACGCCTCGGGATCGATGCGGGGGGCCACGCCGTCAAGTTCGTAGATCGCCATCCGGGCGACGTTATCCGGTTGCGGTCACGTCACCGTCACCGCGCCCGCACCGTCACCGGGTCACACGTGCCCGACGACCCAGGTGACGCCCTGGTAGCCCCGGTAGCCCAGGTAGACCACCGACGCCGCCAGCATGGCCTTGAAATACCAGGGGATGGGCGGTCGCTCCTGATCCGCCAGGATGGTGCCGCACTCGGGGCACTCCCCTTCCTCTCCGAGATCCTCGTCCTCGACCAGCACATCGCATTCCTCGCACCACGCCATCAGGAGCCGCCGCTCGTCACTTGCCGCCGATGCGCACCCGCAACTTCATCGGGGTGGCGCCGAACTCGAATTTCTCGCGCAGGCCCCGCTCTATGTAGCGCAGGTACGTCGGGTGCAGCCGCCCGTTGGTGAAGAGGGTGAAGGTGGGAGGGTCGATAGCCCCTTGGACGATGTAACGGATCTTGGAGCGGGGCGCCGCCTGGCGCAATTGCAGTTCCAGGACGGCCCGGTTGAGGGCCCCCGTCGGCACCCGCTGGTGGTACGCCTCGACCGAGTCGCGCAGGGCGGGAAGGATGCGGTACACGCCCTTGCCCGAGAGGGCGGAGAGCTTCAGGACCGGCGCGGCCCCCAGAAAGGCCAACCGGTCCCCCACTCCGGCCAGGACATCGTCACGGTCGTCGATCGGGATCAGGTCCCACTTGTTGAGCACGACAATGGCCGGACAGCCCGACACCCCGATGCGCTCGGCCAGACGTTGGTCCTGATGCGAGGCGCCGATGGTGGCGTCGATGACCAGGACGGCGACGTCGGCGCGCTCCAACGCCCGCAACGCCCGCAACACCGAGTGGTGCTCGGTCCCCCGCTCGGTCCGGGCCGGTCGACGCAGGCCGGCGGTGTCGATGAAGCAGACCGGACCGTCGGCCGTCTCGACCACCGTGTCGATGGCGTCCCGGGTGGTGCCGGGCAGGTCGTGCACGATCGAGCGCTCCTCGCCCAGGAGTTTGTTGAAGAGCGTGGATTTGCCCACGTTGGGCCGGCCGATGATGGCGACCCGCGGCGTCGACCCGGGGCGATGGAGTGCCGGGCTGGCCTCCTCCTCGTCTTCGGTCGGTACCGGAGGCGGCAACAGGTCGACCACGGCGTCGAGGAGGTCGCCTGTCCCCCGACCGTGCAGCGAGCTGACCGGGAAGGGATCGCCGACCCCGAGGCTGACGAACTCCCACACGGCGGACTCCCGATTGGTGTCGTCCACCTTGTTGACCACCAGGCGTACGGGTGGGCCGGCCCGGCGGATGCGCTTGGCCGCCGCCAGGTCCTCGTCGGTGACCCCGGTGGTGACGTCCACCACCAGCAGGATGACGTCCGCTTCGGCCAGGGCCTGCTCGGCCTGCTGGCTGACCTTGGAGTCCAGCGCGCTCCCGCCGGCCAGCCAACCGCCGGTGTCCATGATGGAGAAGGGCACCCCGATCCATTCAGCGGTGAGCACCTTGCGGTCCCGGGTGACGCCGGGCTCCTCCTCGACCACCGCGGCGCGCTCGCCCACGATGCGGTTGACCAGGGAGGACTTGCCGACATTGGGGCGCCCGGCCACCACCACCAGGGGGAGTGACAGCACGGCGGTCGCGGTCATGCCGCGCATCCCGAGCGGAACGAGGTGCCGTCGAGGGCGCGGCGGAGGGAGCCGCCGTCGGTGGGGACGACCTCGACCGGGCGGGGCAGATCGGCCAGCGTGAGCCCATCGAGGAAACGCCCTTCGTTCAGGCAGGCGTCGGGCAGCAGGTAGCGCACGTCGGTCGGGCTGGCGTGCAGCGCCCGCGCCAGGTCCTCGCCGGTCAGCAGTCCGGCCACGCCGATGTTGCCGCCGAAGAAGTCGTTGGGTATCTCGCGCACACGTACGTCCGGGCGGGGGTGCGAGGCCAACAAGGGGGCCAGGATCCGTGCCCCGTAGGTCCCGGTCAGCACCGTGACCGGGCGGCCGTCGGGCCCGCTGCTGCCGGCCGGTCGCGCCGGGAGCAGGCGAAGCGCCCGGTAGCCCTCGGCCGGGGCGGCGTCCACGGAGGCGAAGAAGCCGTGCCGTACCCCCCGGGGCCGCTTGCGCCGGGTCGGGCAAACGCGTCGACGAAGGCCCGGGTCATGCCGATGCCGTTCTCGTGCTGGGGGAATTCGTCGTAGGCCCGGGCGGGCGGGAAGCTGCGCTGGGCCAGCAGGTAGTACTCGTCGGCGGCGTAGACCAGGCGCCGGCCGAGGGTGCGGGCGTAGATCTTCTGCCATTCGGCCACGGTGTCGACCACGAAGGCCGCCTCCTCGGTCGTGTGGGCGCGCATCTCGGCTTCCTTGGAGAATTGGCTGACGCCGAGGGGGACCACACCCACCGTGGCCAGCCGCGGGTACTGGTCGAGGATGCCGGCCAGGGTGTCCTCCAGGGCGGCGCCGTCGTTGACGCCCGGGCAGACCACGACCTGGCCGTGCACCTCGATCCCGCCGTCGAGCAGCACGCCGAGCCAGCGGAGACTGGTGGCGCCCTTGGGATTGCGCAGCATCTGGGCCCGCAGCTCGGGGTCGGTGCTGTGGATGGAGACGAAGAGGGGGCCCAGGCGCTCGGTGAGGATGCGTTCGGCATCGAGCTCGGTGAACCGGGTGAGGGTGGTGAAGTTCCCGTAGAGGAACGAGAGCCGGTAGTCGTCGTCCTTGAGGTAGAGGCTGCGCCGCATGCCCTTGGGCAGCTGGTAGATGAAACAGAAGGCACAGTGGTTGTCGCAGGTCCGGATGCGGTCGAAGACGGCCGAGGAGACCTCGACCCCGAACGGCTCGCCCGGGGCCTTGGCGATACGCACCAGGCGGGGCAGGTCCGCCCCGGCGCGTCTGACCATGACGCTGAGGTCGTCAGCGTCACAGAGCTGCTGGAAATCGATGACGTCGCGCGGTTCCTGCCCACCGATGGAGAGGATCTCGTCACCCACGGCCACGCCGGCCCGGGCTGCCGGCGACGCCGCGGTGACCGAAGTCACCGTGGGAGCGGACATCGCACCAGGCTACTGCCCGTGGGCGCCGGTTCCGTCCCGGGGGCCACGGAGGTCAACTGGGGTGGCGCGGCCCGTCTGGCCACGGCGTGGGAACCTTCCGGACTCCCGGTAGCGTTGAAAGGGTGTCCGACGTCGAAAGGGTCCTCCTGGCCGAGCCCCGGGGCTTCTGTGCCGGAGTGGAGAAGGCGATCAAGGCGCTGGCCTGGATGGTGCGCGTTTTCGAGCCGCCCGTCTACTGCTACCACGAGATCGTGCACAACCGGCACGTGGTGGATCGTTTTCGCGAGCAGGGGGTGATCTTCGTCGACGACATCGGCGATGTGCCGCCCGGGGCGCCGCTCATGCTCAGCGCCCACGGCTCGGCCCCCGATGTGGTGAGCGCGGCCCGGGCCCGGGGCGGCGTCGTGGTCGATGCGGTGTGCCCGCTGGTCACCAAGGTCCACCACGAGCTCAAGGTGCGCAGCCGCAAGGGCTTCACCGTCCTCTACGTCGGGCACGCCGGGCACGAGGAGGCGGTGGGCACCATGGCGGTGGCTCCCGACTCGGTCCGGCTCGTCGAGCACGAGGAGGACCTCGACGCGCTCGAGATCGGCGGGGAATCCGGGACCCCGATGGCCCTCCTGGCCCAGACCACGCTCAGCCACGACGAATGGCGCGGCCTCATGGAGTCGGCCCGCCGCCGCTTCCCGGATCTGTGGATGCCCAATCGCAGCGACCTCTGTTTCGCCACCACCAACCGCCAGGCCGCCCTCAAAGCCATCGCCAGCGAGGCCGACGCGGTCGTCGTCATCGGCTCGGCCAACTCATCGAACACCGTGGCGCTCGAAACAGTGGCCCTGGCCTCGGGTTGCCCCCGGGTGCTCCGGATCAACGAGGCCGACGAGTTGCCCGAGGACCTGCACGGCATCGTCGGCGTCACGGCCGGCGCGTCGGCCCCCGAAGCCCTGGTGGAAGAGGTCATTCGCGCCCTGGCACCCCGCCTGGGGGTGAAGGAGGTCACGGTGACCACCGAGGACGAGTACTTCCCGCCCCCACCCGAATTGCGGGAGCTGCTGCGGGCCATGGGCAGCACGGTGGGCTTCCTCTCGGGGCGCCCGGCGGCCGAGCGGGGTGACCCGGCGGCCGAGGACCGGTCCATCTCCGCCGCCGACGTCCTGGACATGCTGGCCTCGTGAGGCATATCAGTGCGATGATTGGGCCGTGACGTTCACCCGCATGGATCAGTCGACCGAAGCCGAGTGGCAGGCCATCGTGGTCGAGACGATGGAGCAGCAGCCACGTGTGGCCGAGAGCGTGCTGTCCATGCTGGCCTCCCTGGAGGCGATCACCGACAACTTCGCCGTGGACCAGCTGGTGCATTCACTGCAGACGGCCACCCGGGCCGAGGAGGCGGGCGCGTCGCAGGAGGTGATCGTGGCCTCGCTCTGCCACGACATCGGCAAGGCCGTCTCGGTGCTCAACCATCCCCGGATCTCGGCCGAGATCCTGCGGCCCTATGTCAGCCACGACACCTTCCAGATGATCCTGGCCCATCAGGACTTCCAGGGACGCCACTACTACGAGTTCCTCGGCCAGGACCCCAACGCGCGGGACCAGTACAAGGGCGCATCCTGGTACGGGCTGGCCGAGCAGTTCGCCGACGAATGGGACCAGATCAGCTTCGACCCGGACTACCCGACCCGGCCCCTCTCGCACTTCGAACCAATGGTCCGAGAGGTTTTCGGCTCCGTCACCACCCTTTGAGCACGCCGCCTCTCCCGACGGGGAGCGCGCGCGTCCGGACCGACCCGGCCCTGGCCCGCCGGGTCATTGCCGAATCCCGCCAGAAGTTCGTGGCCGACTACCCCGACCTGACGCTCTCTCCCGCCGTGGGGCTGATCTGCGCGTTCGAGGAGGAGCAGAACATCGGGGACGTCCTGGCCGCCATGCCCGAATCGGCGGACGGGCTACCCCTGAGCACCCTGGTCGTGGTCGACGGGGGCTCGGATCGCACCGACCAGGTCGCGCTCGAATCGGGAGCGATCACCTTCGTCCTGACCGAGAACCTGGGACACGGCTACGCGTTGCGGGTGGGCTACGCCCTCTGTATCGAGGCCGGGGCGCAGTACGTGGTCACCCTGGACGCCGACGGGCAGAACGATCCGCGCGAGATTCCGGCCATGCTCCAACCCCTGATCGACGACGAGGCCGACTTCGTCCTGGCCTCACGGCGGCTCGGGCAGGACACCACGACGGACCGCTTCCGCAAGGCGGGGGTACATGTCTTCTCCTGGGTCATGAGCGCCATGGGGGGGACCAAGCTGACCGATACGTCCAACGGGTATCGGGCCCTGCGGGTCACCATGCTCGACGACGTGGTGCACCGCCTGACCCAGTCCCAGTACCAGACGGCGGAGCTCCTCATCGTGTGCATGAAGCGGGGCTGGCGGGTGACCGAGCGGCCCACCCTGTGGCTCCCCCGGGCCTCGGGCACCACCAAGAAGGGAAGGAATTTCCTCTTCGGGCTGCGCTACGGCTGGGTGGTGTTCTCCACCTGGTGGCGGGAGCGCAAAGGGGTCCGTCACTCCTAGCTGATCCGCCGGCGTCGCCGTGCCGCCCCGTCTGGCTACGACTGGTCGAGGTCGTGGTCGAGGTCGAGCTGCATGAGGACCAGGTCAAGTCGCTGCCCCCACTTCTCACCGACGCCGGGCAGACGCGCCACCTCGCGAAAGCCGAGCCGCGCGTGGAAGTCGATCGACCGGGTATTGGCGCCGTCGATGGCGGCGATCATCACGCGCTTATGGGCCTGACGAGCGTGATCGGCCAGACCGGAGAGCAGAGCCCGACCGACCCCCCGGCCCCAGTGCCTTTCGTCGATGTGGATGGAATGCTCAACCGTGAAGCGGTAGCCCGGCCAACGGGTCGAGTCCCGGAAGTCCCCGTAGGTTCCCCAACCCACGACGCGCTCCTGCTCGGTCGCGACGAGGACCGGAAAGGAGGCGCGCTCCTGCCGGCGCAGCCACCGTGTCCGGTCCTCGACCGTGTGCGGCGTCTCGGTCCACTCGTAGGTCGTGGTTCCCACGAGCGCGTTGGCGATCTCGGTGATGGCGGGCACATCCCCGTCGTCGGCCGGTCGAAGCAGCATCTCCCGCCAACTCTACGGGAGCCCAAGGTGGGGGCCGGAGGCCGGACGCGGAGGCCGGACGCAGAGCCGGGAGCGGAGGCCGCACGCGGAGACCGGGTGCAGAGACCAGGGCCAGCCGGCGAGGCCGTTCGTGCCGGAGCCGGCGCGGTCAGAACAGACGGGAGAGGCTGAGCACGGCCACCAGGAGACCGACCACGAGATAGCCCCAACCGAACTTCCGGCGGTCGGAATCGACGCTCCCCATCCTGAGCAGGTTCGGGAGCAGGTGCTCGACGATCCACTCCCCGACGCCGCCGAGATTGGCGATCATGGCTGCACCGAGGAGAGCCAGCGCCGCGCCGAGCGCGACGAACACGGCCGATTCCGCGGTCGGGACGACCCCGACGAGGAACCCCGTGCCCGCCACCCAATGACCCGGCCGCCCCCAGCCCGCCGCAGCGCTCACCTCACGCCGGTGGGCCCTCGTAGCGACCGGTCCTGGCCCTGGACTCGTCGTAGACCTCTTGGAGCTTCCCGACCAGGTCCTCGGTCGCGGCATGGACGGCCGAGCGGGAGACGCGTCCTCCGCCGGTGCGGGGTGGCGGCGGGATGGCGGGGCCGATGACCAACTGGATCGTCCGCGGCTTGGGGATCAGCTTGCCCTTGGGCATGGCCAGGTCCGACCCGCCGATGCCGATGGGCACGATGGGGGCGCCGGTACGGGCCGAGAGGAAGGCCGCCCCCTCCATGAGATTCTCGATGGCCCGGCCCTCGCGCCGTGTGCCCTCGGGGAACAGAACCAGGACCTGCCCCTTTTTCAGGACCTCCTCGGCCCGTTGCAGGGCCTCGCGGTCGGCCGACTCCCGATGCACGGGAAAGGCCCCGACGTAGAACAGGAGCCGCCCCAGCCACTTCTTCTCCCACATGCTGTCCTTGGTCATGAAGAAGAGCATGCGGTCGGTGCAGAAGGCGGCGAACCCGAAGTCGGCGAAGGAGCGGTGCACCGGCGACAGGATCACCGGACCGCTGCTCGGCACGTTCCCGAGGCCGACCACCCTGGGCCGGAAGAGGACCCACATAAGGGCGACGAAGAGGCGGCGCATCACCCGGTACCCCACCTTTTGCCTGGGCTCAATGGCAAAGTCCCGGTGCCGACCGGGCGCGGGAGTGCTCAGAGCCACGACAGGACCTCCTCGACGACATCGTGCACGCTTCGACCGGTCGTATCGAGCTGGTGGGCATCATCGGCCGCCACCAACGGCGATGCGGCGCGGGTCGAGTCGATGTGATCTCGGCGCGCCACCCCGTCCGCCGATTCATCGTCGCGCCGGCGAGCCCGCTCCTCGGCCGACGCCGTCAGGTACACCTTCAGGGCGGCGTCGGGGAAGACGACGCTGCCGATGTCGCGGCCCTCGACCACACCGCCTCCGTGCTCGATGGCCCAGGCCCGCTGGCGCTCGACCAGCCGGCGGCGCACCTCCGCGTTGGCCGCCACCAGCGACACGCTTCGGCCGACTTCGGGGGATCGGATCACCCCGGTCACGTCGAGCCCGTCGATCGCCACTCGTTCCCCCGCCGGCCCGGACACCTCGATGGTGCAGGCCGCGGCCAGCGCGGCCACGGCGGCCTGGTCATCGGGTTCGATGTGGCTCGCCAGCGCCAGCGCAGCCACGGCGCGGTACATGGCGCCCGTATCGAGGCGATCGAGACCCAACCGCGCCGACGCCGCCCGCGAGACCGTCGACTTGCCCGCTCCGGCCGGGCCGTCGATGGCGATGATCAGGGACCGCGGCGCATGCGGACCGGCCCCGGCCAGGGCCCGGAGATCCTCGGCGAAGGCGGGGTAACTGGTCTGCACGGCGTCGAAGCCCGAGATCGTACTGCGCTCACCGGGCCCGGTGGCCATGGCCGCCACGGCGGCGGCCATGGCCATGCGATGATCGCCGCGGCTGTCGAAGTGGGCTCCGTGCAGGCGTTGGCGCGGCCCGATCCCGGTGATCCGCAGGGTGTCGCCGCTCGCCTCGGCTTGGCCGCCGAACGCGGTCACCAGGTCGACGACGGCGGCCAACCGGTCGACCTCCTTGACCCGCAGCTCCCCCACGTCATGGAACACCGTGACCCCCTCGGCGGCAGCGGCGGCCACCGCGAGGATGGGGATCTCATCGAGGGAGGGGATCTCGGCGGCGGCCACCTCTGTGCCCCGGAGTGGTCCGGCCTGGGCGGTGATGGCGGTGGTGCGACCGGGTGCGGCCAGGTCGCCGTCGAGCATGAACGTCACCTGGCCCCCCATGCCCCGCACGACGGTGGCGAAACCCAGTCGGGCCGGCCCCGAGTAGACCTCGCGCACGTCGACCACGCTCTGGGGGACGACGCAACCGGCCACCACGAAGAAGGCGGCGGCGGAAGGATCCCCCGGAACGGTCCGGTCGACGGGGCGGAGCGCGGAGGGGTGGACCGTGACCACCCTCCCCTCGCCCCAGGGCTCGACGGTGAGGTCCGCGCCCGCTTCGACCAGCATCTCCTCGGTGTGGGTGCGCGTGGTGACGGCCTCGCGCACGGTGGTCGGACCCGTGGCGTCCAACCCGGCCAACAGGATGGCCGACTTCACCTGGGCGCTCGCCACCTTGCTGGTCCAGTCGATGCCCCGCAGGGCAGCGCCCCGGACCCGCAGTGGAGGGAGGCAACGCTCCCCCGAGCCCGACACCGTGGCGCCCATGAGCTCGAGGGGCTCGGCCACCCGGTCCATGGGGCGGCGCGAGAGGGAGTCATCGCCCGTCAGCACCGTCTCCCATTCGAACCCGGCCACGAACCCGGCCAGCAACCTCATGGCAGTGCCCGAATTCCCACAGTCGATGGGCCCGGCCGGGGCCCGCAGGCGGCTGCGACCCCCATGGAGGACGACGGCTCCGTCGGGCCTGCGTTCGACCTCGACCCCCATGGCTGCGACGGCCTCGAGCGTGCAGGCCACGTCGGCCCCGTCGGACAGCCCGTGGACCACCGAGGTGCCCTCGGCCAAGGCGGCCAGGAGCAGCGACCGGTGCGAGATGGACTTCTCGCCGGGCGTCCGCACCGAGCCCCTACAGGCCAGGCCGCCCTCGACGAACAGGACACGAGGCGCCGTCATGAGAGCTGTTCGGCCCGGCAGCGGTAGCCCCGTTCCTCGATCGCGTCACGCAGCGGCCCGGCCGCCGCGGTGTCGACCACCAGGATCAGGACCCCACGGGGACCCTCGGCCGAGTGGGCGATCTCGATGTCGTAGATGCTGCTCCCGGCGTCCGCGGCCAACGAGGTGATCTCGGCCAGGACGCCCCGCCGGTCCGGCACGGGGATGCGGAGCTCGGAGAGGTTGTCCGGGCGCGCGATGCGCGCCGGCAGGTTGCGCCGGGACGCGCTGGCCCGCTGCAGGCCCTCGTAGATGGCGCCGCGGTCCTGGCCGGCCACCCGGTCGCGCATGGTCGTCAGCTCGCCCATGAGCGCATCGAGGGCGTCCACGATGGCCGTGGCGTTCTCGGTGCAGATGTCCGGCCAGATGCCGGGATTCCCGGCGGCGACCCTGGTCATGTCCCGGAATCCCCCCGCGGCCAGCCGCAGCAGGGAGCCGTCCTGCTCCGCTCCCGTGGCGGCGGCGTTCATCAGCGTGGCCGCCACCAGGTGCGGCACATGGGAGACGACGGCCACCAGGCGGTCGTGGTCGGCTGCCGAGAGCACGAGCACGTCGGCCCCGAGTTCGCTCACGACGCCCTGGAGGAGGGTGAAGGCCGTGAGATCGGTCTCGGCGGTGGGGGTGAGGACCCAGACCGCACCGTCGAAGAGGTCGGCGTCGGCCCCCCCGAGGCCCACCTGTTCGGAACCGGCCATGGGGTGCCCGCCGATGAACCGGGGGTGATCAGCCGCTTCGACGATGGCGGTCTTGACCCCGCTGACGTCGCTCACCACGGCATCAGCCCGGCGGCCGGGCGTCGTGAGGATCCGGCGGGCCTCGGCGGCCACGGTGGCGGCCGGTGTGGCGATGAAGACGATCTGGGCCTCGCGGTCGTCGCCGGCCTCGTCGATCACGCCGGCCCCGAGCGCATCGGCCAACCGTTCGGCGTCGGCGTCGGTCCCGGTGACGTGCCACCCACGCTGGCGCAGGGCCAGGGCGATGGAACCACCGATGAGGCCGGTCCCAACGACGAGCGCCCGCGGTGGCGGCCCCTCGTCAGTCCGGGAGGTCATCGCGGAGCCCTTGGGCGCCGTGGAGGTAGACATGGTGGACCTCGTCCCTGGACCTCGACGTGTAGACGTGGAGCAGGACCCGTATGCACAGCGGCATGGAGCCGGGCACGGCGATCTCGGCCGCGCACAGCAGGGGCACGGCCCCGAATCCGATCTCGCGGACGGCGGTGGCCGGGAAGATGCTGGCGATATCACCCGTCGCCGTGAAGATGGCGCTGATGACGTCGTCCTCAACCAGGCCGTTGCGCTCCATGATCCGGCCCATGAGTTCCTGCGAGCGCTCCGTGACCTGCTCGACCGTGTCCTCCTCGACGGTGGTCGCCCCGCGCAGGCCCCGCACGACTGGAGGATCGGACATGGCGGGTCATGCTAACGGTTCCCGATCGGACGCCCCGGCAACACGGGCGCCGGTGCAGGACGGAACCGCGTGGGACCCCTCCCCCCGGACCGTCCCCGGGAGCCGGGGGGGACGTCACGCCCGCCAGGAGGGATCCGCCCGGGCGACGAAGACGTCGGTCGGGCTCTCGGTGACACCGACCAGGCGTCGGGTGAACTGCCATCCGGTCTTGGCCAGGGCCCGGTGGAAGTACGTGGTGTCGAAGCCCAGTTCCAACCACCCGTGGGTCCGGGAGGACCACACCGACATTCCGTCGAGTCGGGGGCCCCACGGATAGGCCATGGGAGCGATGGGCTCCGACGCGAAGAACACCGTCCCGCCGGGTCGCACAATGCGGTGGAGCTTGCGCAACAGGGCCAGGTGGTCGGCGCAGTGATGGAAGCTCTCGAAGAAGATGGCGGCGTCAAAGGGCTCGGTCCCGTCGAATTCCATCATGTCGGACTGGACGATGGTCAGGTTGTCCGGGGCCACACAGCGTTCCTTGAGCAGGGTGCAGAACTGATGGTCCACCTCGACGGCGGTGACGTGAAAGCCCGTGGCGATCAGATCGTTGGTCAGATTGCCCCAACCGGGCCCGAACTCGACCAGACGCGCCGGCGGCTCCAGGCCGTGCTCGGCCATCTCACCGATGGTCCGCAAGAGGTGCGCCCGCGAGTAGAGGTCGTGGCCGACGACGGCGGCCGACGCGGTTTGGTAGGGATAGGGCCGCGTGATGGCATAGGAGAGGTCGAACGGCGACGCTTCGTTGTCGGTGGTGTACGTGGCGCGGCCCGACACCCGTCGATACAGATTCCAGGTCCATTCCCGGTAGGCGTCGGAGAACGGGTCGGACGGGCAGTCCACGGGCAACGACACGTAGAAGCCGTCGAGAAACCGCCTGGCCTGGTCTTCGGAGACGAGGAAGAGGCGGGCCGCCTCCTCCAACTCGGCATCAAGGGTGGAGAGGGGTATGCCACGGGGGGCTCCTGCCGGGACACCGTCGGGGCCGGCCAGGCGAGCCGGTGCGCCCAGCATCGACCGGACCCGTCCCCGGGCCGACGCCGGCAGGGCGTCGACGACGTGGCGGCCGGCCCGAAGAACCGAGGGCGGCATGCGCTGCAGCAGAGAGCTCATTGAGGGCGAATCGTAACGGACGCCCACCTTCACCCCGCCTGAGAGACCGCTGAGGTCCCGGCCGACGCCGCCAGGGCCCGCACTTCGGACCCGGTCAGCTCGCGCCAGTGCCCGGGGGCCAGCCCGGTGTCACGCAACGGGCCGATCCGGGTCCGCACCAGCCGGCGGACCGGGTGGCCGATCGCCGCACACATGCGGCGGACCTGGCGGTTCTTGCCTTCGTGGATGACCAGACGCAGTGCGCCGGGGGCCAGGACGCCCACCCCGGCCGGTGCGGTGCGCCCGTCCTCGAGGTCCACCCCCTGGCGGAGGGCCCGCAACGCCCCGGCCGCCGGCGTACCCCCTTCGACCTCGGCCACGTACTCCTTCTCGACGCCGTGGGAGGGGTGGGTCAGCAGCTGGGCCAGGGCCCCGTCGTTGGTCATGATGAGCAAGCCCTCGGTGGCCCGGTCCAGACGGCCTACGGGGAACACCCGAGGTTCCGGCGGGACCAGGTCGAGCACGGTGCGCCGGCCGTGGGTGTCACTGGCCGTGGTGATGACGCCTTCGGGTTTGTTCAGCAGGTAGTACACCAGACCGGGGGCGACCGGGAGCAAGATCCCGTCGACCTCCACCCGCGCCGTGGCCACGTCGACCCGGCGGCCCAACACCGCCACCGTGCCGTCCACGGTGACCCGGCCGGCGGCGATCAGGTCCTCGCAGACCCGGCGCGAGCCTTGACCCGCCCGGGCCAGTACTTTCTGGAGTCGTTCGCCCTCTTGGGGTAAAGCCAATGTGACCTGCACTTTCTCATGCTCACCCAGGGAGTGATCCCGACCCGGCGCACGCTCGCTGCGGGTCACCCCGAAGGATACGGAACCGCGGTGGCGATGGACAGAGCCCGCGGCAGGTGACGTGCCGGTTAATTCTGGCAGGCACCCCTTGGCGACTGCGCCCGGGACTCCTATGTTGGACAGATCAGGTCCTTGATCACGTCGTTGATCACACCGTTGATCACACCGATTGATGACTCTGTTGGACGACCGATGGGAGAAGCGGTATGCCCGGGGAGACGAGACGCCATTCCCGCTCGATTTCACCGAAGTCATTTCGGGTGTTACGCCCGTTCTTCCGGTACAGCTGGACGATCGACGCCTATGTGCTCCGGGGCATGGGACGACACTTCGGACCGGTCCTCCGGCCCCGCGAGCACAAGAATGGGTCCGCCGGAACGTTCCAGCTGTAATGACGACGGTTCCTCAGCTGCCATGACGATGGTTCCCCGGCACGTCGACGTCTTCTGTGACGATTTCGACTGCCCCTCGACGCTCAGCGTTCCGGCCGTAGAAGGAGAGTCGCCGTGGGCCTTCGCGGCGCGGGCTCGGGACCTCCTCATCGAGAAAGGCTGGTCCAAGAACGGTGGCGACCAGTACCGATGCCCTCGGTGCCTGCTCGACCCGACGTCCTTCTCCCTGGCCAGCGGGACCGGCTGAATGCGCAGGGACCGGGCAAACGAAGTGCCCGGTCCTTGGCGACCGGAGTCGGCTTTCCGGTCACCGGTGATCATACCGGGGCACCGGTCGTTTCAACCTCAGTTTCAACGAGGAATTTGAATGGCAAACCGGAAGTTCAAACAAGCTCGGAAAACAGGCGCGGAACGCCTCGATCGCAGCCTGGTCGCAGCCGGCCGCCGCCTTCACTCCACCTGGCACTGCCTCAGGCGTCGTCGACCCCCACGTCGGCCCCCAAGTCGACGCCCAGATCGTCCCCAACGTCGACGCCCAGATCGACGCCCAGGCGCGATTGCAGGTCCTGCTCGAGCTGGCCGGCCACGTCGGGGCCGGGTAGGAAGTCCTCGACCGGTGGCAGCTGGTCGAGGGAGTTCAACCCCAGGCGCTCCAGGAAGAGATCGGTGGTGCCGAAGAGCGCCGGCTGGCCCGGTCCCTCGGCTCGGCCCACCACCACGATGTAGCCCCGCTGCTCGAGCAGGCGGGTCACCCCGTCGACGTTGACCCCGCGCAGCGAGGAGATCTGGCCCCTCGACACCGGCTGCCGATAGGCCACGATCGCCAGCGTCTCCAAGGCGGCGGTGGACAGGCGGGGCGAGACGTCACGGTTGGCGAATCGTTCGACGTAGGGAGCGAGGTCGGGATGGGTCTGCAAACGGGCCCCTCCGGCGATGCGGGCCAGCACGAAGCCACGCCCCGACTCGGCGTACTCCTTTCCCAACCGGTCGAGCGTCTCGGAGACCTGCTCCACCGGCACTTCGAGCAGCTCAGCCAGCAACCCCAGCGGCACCGGTTCCACCGCCACCAGCAGCACCGCCTCGACGGCCCGGCCCAATTCGTCGCTCCCCTGCCCAGCGCCTCGTTCATCGGCCCATCTGTGGCTCCCGTGGCTGCCGGCGTTGCTGGTGCTCACCTCGCCCGTCTCGCCCGTCTCGCTCATCTGCTCATCCCTCGTACTCCTCGATCTCCAGGCCCGAGAGCTCCCCCAGACCGCGCCCGCTGCCCACCCCGGCCAGGACCTCGTCACCGGGCAACCAGTCGATGCGTAGGTCCCCGAACGTGTGCCCCTGCCCGAGCGTGACCTGCCCCAATTTGCACAGCTCGAGCAGGGCCAGGAAGCGCACGATGACCTCCATCCGGGTGGTGCAGTCCTCGACCAGGTGCCGGAACGAGGTGGCCCGCCGGGCGCGGGGCACGGAGACCAGTTGGGCCAGCGCCTCTGCCACCGAAACCGTGTCCACGGTGATGTGGGACACGTCCACCCGGGGCAGCGGGCGTTCGGCCGCTCCCCGCAGGTAGGCCTGCGCCAGGTCCTCGGCGGTGATCCCGGCTAACAGGTCGGGGGCGTGCACGGCGAAATCAGGCTCGAGCCCAGCTTCTCGGGGCACCGAGCGGGATGCCTGCTCGGTCAGGGCGACGAAGACGTCCGCCGCGGCGGCGTAGGCCCGGCACTCGAGGAGCCGGGCCAACAGGAGGTCCCGCTCCTCCCAGCCGATGAGCTCCTCGTCGTCGTCGGAGACCTCGCGCCCGGGCAACAGCTTCTGCGACTTGAGCTCGATCAGGATGGCCGCCACCAGCAGGAACTCGGAGAGCTGGTTCAGCCCGATCTGGTCCCGCTGCTCCACCAGCACGTGCACGAAGGCGTCGACCACGGGCAGGAGGGGGACATCGAGCACGTCGACGTCGTGCGACGACACCAGGTGCAGCAGGAGGTCGATGGGGCCCTCGAAGACCGGAGTGGAGACGGCGTAGGTGATCGTCCGACCCTACCGAACCTCCCCACCCCCTTCGCGCACCCCGCGGAGGTCCACCTACCATGGGACGATGAGCAGGGTCCTCTCCGGCATCGCCCCTTCGGGTGACTTCACGCTCGGCAACTATCTGGGGGCGCTGCGGCACTGGGTCACCTTCCAGGACGACCACGACGCGTTCTACTGCGTGGTCGACCTGCACGCCCTCACCGAGCCCATCGATCCCGAGGTGCTGCGCCGGAATTCGCTCGATGCCGCCCTCAACCTCCTGGCCGCCGGCCTCGACCCGGCGCGCTGCACCATCTTCGTCCAGAGCCACGTGCCCGAGCACCCCCGGCTGACCTGGCTCCTCGAGTGCTCGGCCACCATGGGCGAGCTCAGCCGGATGACCCAGTACAAGGAGAAGTCGACCCGGCACGAGACGGTGCGGGCCGGGCTGTTCACCTACCCGGTGCTGATGGCGGCCGACATCCTGCTCTATCACGCCGATGCCGTCCCGGTGGGGGACGACCAGCGCCAGCACCTCGAGCTCGCCCGCGAGCTGGCCCTCCGCTTCAACAACCGCTACGGCGACACCTTCACCGTGCCCGAGGCGGCCATCCCCGGCGTGGCGGCCCGGGTCATGGACCTCCAGCACCCCGAGCGCAAGATGTCCAAGTCGGTGGAGTCCCCCTTAGGCACCATCGGCCTCCTGGATCCGCCCGACGACATACGCCGCAAGGTGCGCAAGGCGGTGACCGACACCGACGGCGAGGTCCGCTACGACCGGGCGGCGAAGCCCGGGCTGGCCAACCTGCTCGACCTGCTGGCCGGGGCCACCGACCGCACCCCCGCACAGGTGGCGACCGGCTACGAGCGCTACGGCGACCTCAAGAACGATGTGGCGGACGCCCTCGACGAGCTCCTGCGTCCCGTCCGGGACCGCCGGGCCGACCTCGACGCAGATCCCTCCTATGTCCACGAGGTCCTCGCCGAGGGGGCGGCCAAGGCCCACGCGGTGGCGGCTGCGACCTACGCCACCGCGGCCGCCGCCGTGGGTCTGCTGCGCCCTACCGCCGGCCCCGGCTGAGGCAGCCGGGCTCAGCTCCCCTCGCCGGCGGTCCACACCGGGTCCACACCGGGGTCCACGCCGAGCGGGCCGTCAGGGACCGCCGAAGAGGACGCCGGCCCACCAGTTGTAGAGGTGCTCGAAGGCCACCGTGATGGGGCCGTGCGCGCCCAACCAGAAATTGAGCAGCACCAACCCCATGATGATCATCATGGTGTAGGGCCTGATGCGGAGATAGGTGGGCCAGTAGCGGGCCGGCAGCATGCGCTCGAAGAGCACCGAGCCGTCGAGGGGAGGGATGGGCACCATGTTGAAGGCCATCAGGCCGATGTTGCCCAGGCTGAAGTAGAAGACCACCTGGGCCACCAGCGACAGGCTGCCGGTGAGGACGGCGTTGGCGCGAAAGAACTCGATGAAGACAACCGCGCCGAGCCCGGCCAACACGAGGTTGGTGAACGGTCCGGCCAGCGACACCAGCACACCCTGATTGCGAGGGCTGCGCAGATGCGCCGTGTTGACCGGCACCGGTTTGGCCCAACCGAAGACACCGAAGCCGCCCAGGGCCAGCAGCGCCGGCACGATGAGTGTGCCCACCGGGTCGACGTGCACCAGGGGGTTGAGGGTGAGCCGTCCGGCCCGGGCCGCCGTGTCGTCGCCGAAGAAGCGGGCCACCCAGCCGTGGGAGATCTCGTGGAGGATGATGGAGGGAACGATCACGCAGAAGAGGATGATCTCCTGCGAGGTGATGTTGTGGTGGGCCACCAGGGCGATGACCACCACCACGCCGGCCACGACCCACAGGGTCCGTTTGGTGTTGGGGTCCATGGGGCGGCGGCCCGAGGCGGCCGCGCCGGGTGAGCGCACCGCGCCTACTGCTTGGCGGCGTCGACGATGCAGAACCGCGTCGCCGGCATGGCCTCGAGCCGCGCTTGGCCGATGGGCTTGCCGCAGACCTCACAGATGCCGTAGCGGCCGGCGGCCAGACGCAGCAGGGCGGCCTTCACGTCGTCCAGCGATTCCTGGAGCTCGGTGGCCAGCCGCTCGGCTTCGCCGCGTTCCGCCGTCACCTGGCTGGAGTCGGCGAAGTTCGAGTCGTAGTTCAGTCCGGCGTCACCCTGGTTCTCGTATCCGAGCTCCTTGAGCTGTGCCTTCAGGCTCGCTTGCTCGGCCTGGAGCAAGGCGGCGAAGTCGACGGCGGGAGATTCGGCCGTGGGGGCTTCGTTGGACATTTCCTCATGCTACGTGCTCCCTCCCGGGGTTTGTGCCCGCACGGGGATGGGCGCCCTCATAGGCGCTCCGCAGGTGCTCCGACGACACCTTGGTGTAGCGCTGGGTGGTGGCGATGGAGGCGTGCCCCAGCAGTTCCTGGACCACGCGGATGTCGGCGCCGTGGGCCAGCATGTGGGTGGCGCAGGAATGGCGCAGGACGTGAGGGCTGACCCGGTCGGCCAGTCCAACCCGGGTGGCGTACTTCTTGACCACGCCGAAGGCCCCGACCCGGGACAGCCGGCCGCCCCGCACGTTGAGGAAGACGGCCTCGGCGTCTTCGCGGCTCCTCCACTTCCGCGGGACCAAGAGCTCCCGCCCCTGGCCCGACAGCCAGTCCCCCAGGGCGTCCCGGGCCAGCCGTCCGAGCGGTACCACCCGTTCCTTGCTGCCCTTGCCGAAGACCCGGATCAGCGGCACGCCGGTGGCCTCCATGGCCTCGGCCACGTCGCCCAGGTTCAGCCCCACGGCCTCGCTGACGCGGGCCCCGGTGGCGTAGAGGAGCTCGAGCAGGGCGCGATCGCGCCGCACGGCCGGGCCGGTGCCGACGATGGAGCCGAGCAGCCGGATGGTCTCCTCCTCGTCGAGGGCCTTGGGCAGCAGGTCAGCCACCCCGATCCCGGGGAGCTCCGACGTGGGGTCGCCGAGCGCTGCCCCTTCCTCGACCAGGAAGCGGTGGAAGCCGCGCAGGCTCGAGAGGGCCCGGGCCACCGACGACGCACTGTGGGTCTGGCGCAGCGAGGCCACGTACGCGGCAACGTCGGCCGAGGTGGCGCCGTCCATGGCCGCGCTCCTGTGCTCCGCGAGCCAGATCTGGTACGCCACCAGGTCACGGCGATAGGAGCTCAGGGTCCGCGGGGACCGGCCCCGCTCCACCTCCAACCACGAGAGATACTCCTCGGCGTTGCGGGCAAGCGGCGGCCCTGTCACTTCACACCTCCGGCGGTGCTAGGCGGCCAGGTGGGCGCGGGCCAGGTAGAAGCCCAGCACGGTGGTCTCGTCGACCAGTGTCCCTTCGGCCACGAGCCGGTCGATGTCGTCCAGCGGCACCGTCTCGACCGTCATGAAACCCTCCTCGATGCCCGCCGGGGCGGAGGGGCACGAAGTCAGACCGGTGGCCAGGTAGATGGAGGTGTACTGGTTGCTGATGCCCGGAGTGTTGAAGGTGCCCATCAGGCGGACCATCGACTCGGCCTGGAGCCCCGCCTCCTCGGCCAGCTCGCGTCGCGCCGTCTCTTCGGGTCCTTCGCCGTCTACGTCACAGGTGCCGGCCGGTGTCTCGAGCACCATGCGGTCGACCGACGCCCGGTACTGACGGACCAGGGTCACGCGGCGGTCCTCGTGGACGGGGACGATCGTGACCGCTCCGGGATGATTGACGACGAAGCGCTCGAAGTGCCTCCCCTCGGGATCGACGACCCCGACCTGGCTCACGGTGTAGAGCCACCCCTTGAAGACCTCGACATCGCTGACGCGCGAGAAGGAGGCCATCGGGCCTCAGGAAACGCTGTCAAGGTCGAGCAGGTGCGGCTCCCGCCCTTCGGCCCGCTCGAGGGCGGCGGCGACCAGCTCGCGGAAGAGCGGGTGGGCCCGGTCGGGCCGGCTCTTGAACTCGGGGTGGGCCTGTGTCCCCACCCAGTAGGGGTGGTCGGGCAACTCGATGAACTCGACCAGCCGGCCGTCGGGCGAACTGCCCGAGCAGAGGAGGCCCGCCGCCTCGAGCTTGCCCTTGAACCGGTTGTTGAACTCGAAGCGGTGCCGATGGCGCTCGGTCACCCCCAGCGTCCCGTAGGCCTGGGCCACCCGGCTCCCCGGCAGGAGGGCCGCTTGGTACGAGCCCAGCCGCATGGTGCCGCCCTTGTCGGTCACGTCCTCCTGGTCGGGCATCAGGTCGATCACCAGATGGGGTGAGAGGGTGTCGAACTCGCGCGAGTTCGCCCGATCGAGACCGGCCCAGTCACGGGCGACCGAGATCACCATGACGTGGAGGCCCAGGCACAGGCCGAGGCAGGGGATGGCGTGGTCCCGGGCGTAGCCGGCCGCGGCCACCATGCCCTCGATGCCCCGCTCCCCGAAACCGCCGGGGATCACGATTGCATCGAGCGTCCGTAGGCGATCGGTCCCGAGGATGTCCGGCACCGTTTCCGCGTCGATCCACTCGAGCTCGACATCCGCCCCGTGGTGGAACCCGGCATGGCGCAGCGCCTCGACCACCGACATGTAGGCGTCGGGCATGCTCACGTACTTGCCAACGATGCCGATGCGGACGCGCCGGGAGAGGGACTCGACCCGCTGGACCAACTCCTCCCAGTGGTGGAGGTCGAGGGGATGCGTCGTCTCGTCGATCTCCAGGGTCCGGCACACGAAGCCGTCGAGCCCCTGGTCGTGGAGCACGAGAGGGATCTCGTAGATGCTGGGCGCGTCCACGGCGGAGACGACCGCCTCCATGGGCACGTCGGAGAGCAGCGAGATTTTGCGCTTGAGGCTTTCCGAGATCGGCTTGTCGCTGCGGCAGACGATGACGTCGGGTTGGATCCCCCGGCTGCGCAACTCGGTCACCGAGTGCTGGGTCGGCTTCGTCTTCTGCTCACCCGAGACGAGCGACGGCACCAGGGTGAGGTGCACGTAGCAGACGTTCTCCCGGCCGATGTCCCGTCGGAACTGGCGGATGGCCTCGACGAAGGGGACGATCTCGATGTCACCGACGGTGCCACCGATCTCCACGATGACGATGTCGACGTCGTCGTTTTCCAGGCGACGCACCCGGTCCTTGATCTCGTCGGTGACATGGGGGATGACCTGCACGGTGCGACCCAGGAAGTCCCCCCGGCGTTCCTTCTCGATGACCGATCGGTAGATCCATCCCGTCGTCGTGTTGGACCGCTTGTTGAGGTTCTCGTCGATGAAGCGCTCATAGTGCCCCAGGTCCAGATCGGTCTCGCCGCCGTCCTCGGTGACGAAGACCTCACCGTGCTCCCCGGGATTCATCGTTCCCGGGTCGACGTTGATGTAGGGGTCGAGCTTGCACATGGTGACCCGCAGGCCACGGCACTTGAGCAGCCGACCGAGCGAGGAGGCGGTGAGGCCCTTCCCGAGCGAACTCGAGACGCCGCCGGTGACGAAGATGAACTTGCTCACGCCACCCGCGACGCGCCGAACCGGGGACCAGACGATCGGTGCACCCTCCTAAAGTAATCGACTCGAGCGGGCGCCGCGGTGGACACTCCGCTACGCCGGGCCGGGGCCGGTGACGCCGAGCAGCTCGCGGGCGTGGGCCCGGGCGGCGTCGCTGTCGGGATGCCCGGAGAGCATGCGGGACAGTTCGATGACCCGGCCCTCATGGTCGACGGGGGCGGCCGAAGTGACCGTCCGCCCCCCGAACTGCTGCTTGTCCACCACGATCTGCTGGTCGGCCTGGGCGGCCACCTGGGCCAGGTGGGTGACCACGAGGACCTGACGGGCGCGGGCCACTTCACCCAGCGCCTGGCCCAGCGCGATGGCCGAGGCCCCGCCCACGCCCGCATCCACCTCGTCGAAGACCATGGTGGCGGGGCCGGCCAAAGCCACCAGCCGTATGGCCAGCATGGCCCGGGCCAACTCACCGCCCGAGGCGGCCTTGGCCAGGGGCAGCACCGCTTCGCCCAGGTTGGCGCCCAGGGCGAGCTCTATGGGATCACCCGTGCCCTCGGCCCCCACCCGGACCTCCACCCGGGCCCCGACCATGGCCAGGGTGGCCAGCCGCTCCCCCACCAGGGACCCGAAGCGCGACGCCGCTTCGGTGCGCACCGACCGGACCTTGGCCTCGGCTTCGGCGAGTTGCTCGGCCACCCGCCCCCGCTCGGCCTCGAGGCGGGCCGCCACGGACTCGGCGTTCTCGAGGTCGCCCAGTCGGCTGGCCGCTGCCTCGGCGAAGGCCATCACAGCGGGGAGGTCCTCGCCGTACTTGCGGCGGAGCTCGGCCAGCTGGCGGCGGCGTCCCTGTACCTCGGCCAGCCGGGCCGGATCGTCCTCCCAACGCTCCACCACGTCACGGAGCGACCGCGCCACGTCCGCCAACTCGATGGCCGACGACGCGATGCGCTGACGGAAGTCGTCGAAGGGCTCCCGGTCGGAGAGGACGTGCTCGGCCTGGCCCAGGAGCTCGAGGACGCCGTCGCCGTCGGCGCCCTCGGGGTCGAGCATCTCGAGGGCGCGGGCCGCCGCCTCACGCAGGGCGCCCGCGTCGGCCAGCCGGCTCTCCTCTTGGTGCAACTCGTCGTCCTCGAGCGGGTTCCCCAGGTGGGCCGCCCCGATCTCCTCTATCTGGTAGCGCAGGACATCAGCCTCGCGGGCTCGTTGCGCCCCGTCGCCTCCGAGCTCGGCCAACGCCGTGGCCAGCTCGCGTTGGCGGGACCGCAGCAGCGTGACCTCACCCAGGTCGGTTCCCGCGTAGGCATCGAGCACCAGGCGCTGGGCCGCCGGGGTCACCAGCGATTGGTGCTCGTGCTGCCCGTGGATCTCGACCAATTCGGCGGCCACCTCGACCAGGGCCGTCAACGGCGACATCCGGCCGTCCACCCAGGCTCGGGAACGGCCCTCGGCCGGCACCGCTCGGGAGAGGACGATCTCTCTCTCGTCGTCCCCCTCCCCCATCACGAAGCGCGCCTCGACCACGGCTTCGATGGCGCCGGCGCGGACCAGGCTCGGGCTGGCCCGGCCGCCCAGCACGAGATGGAGCGCGTCGACCACCAGCGTCTTGCCTGCTCCGGTCTCCCCCGTCAGGGCGGTCATGCCCGACCCGAAGGACAACGACAGATCCTCTATGACCCCGAGGTCCCGCACCCGCAAGTCGGTGAGCATCAGACGGTTGCTCTACCGGCCGCGGTCCGCCAGCAAGCGGGACCGCAACATGCCTCCGAAGCCATGCGAATCGTTGCGCACGACCCGCACCGGGCGCGTGGCCACCCGACAGGTGACCGTCGATCCCGGCTCGAGACGGTCGATCTCCTCGCCGTCGATCACCAGCACCGCGGCGCGGTCGTCCGCGATCTCTACGGTGAAGAGCTGCTCGTCGGTCAGGACCAGGCTGCGATCCAAGGTGAGGTGTGGCGCCACCGGCGTGATCACCATGGCTCGGAGCGCGGGCGCAAGGATCGGGCCCCCGGCCGAGAGGTTGTAGGCGGTCGACCCGGTGGCGGTGGCGATGAGCAGCCCGTCGGCCGAGTAGCTCAGCACCTTCTCGCCGTCGATGGAGGTGTCCAGGCGAACCGTGTGCCCGAAGATGATCTTCTCGAGCACCACCTCGTTGAGGGCGAGATACGAGAAGGGGCCATCGGACAGGGAACGGTCGGGTGGCGAGGAACGGTCGGGGGGAAGCGAATGGTCGGGCTCCCTGGAACGGTCGGGGGCCGACTCGGCCCTCGGCCGGCCGATCGCCACCTCGAGGGCGCAGCGGGCTTCGATCAGGGCGCGATCCTCGAAGACCCGGGTCAGGGCCACCCGCACGCCGGCGGGCACCAGGTCGGGCAGGTACCCCACCCGGCCGAAGTTCACACCCAGCACAGGTACGTCCTCGGCCCAGGCCAGGCGAACGGCCCGCAGGAAGATCCCGTCCCCGCCCATGCTGACCACCACGGTGCTGCCCCGCAGGTCGACCGCGTCCATGTCCGTCTCATGGCCGGCTTCGGTGACCCGATCGGTTGCTGTGAACTCCAGGATGCGCGCGGTGTGGCCCTCGGCCGCGAGCCACTCGGCCGTATCGAGGGTCAGGACCAGCGCGTCGGGGCGCTCGGGATGCACGAGGAAGGTGGCCGTCGACATGCTGGCGCGAGCCCGGCTCAGTCCGCCGCCGGGGCGGCATCTCGTCGTGCCACCGCCTCCGAAACCGCAGCCGTGACGAGGCGGCCCACCACCGAGTCCTCTGTCGCGTCCGCGGTCGCGTCCGCGGTCCGCGGCGCGCCCGTGCGGGCGTGCAGCAGGAATTCGACATTGCCGGCGGGGCCGGTCAGGGGGGAAACCATCGCCCCCATGATGCCGGTTCCGGCCCCGAGAAGGGCGGACGTCACGTCCAGGAGCGCCCGGCGCCACACCTCGGGGTCCCGCACGACGCCCTTGCCCCGGGCGACGATGACCCGGCCCGCCTCGAATTGAGGCTTGACGAGGAGCACCAGGTCGGCCTGCTCCCGGCCGATCGGTCCGGTGAGGGCAGGCACCACCGTGATCAGGGAGATGAAGGAAAGGTCGGCCGTGATCAGGCTGCAGGGCTCGAACGCGGGATCAGCCCGCCGCAGCACCTCCGGGGTCAGGGTCCGTACGTTGACCCGTTCGAGCACGGTGACACGGGAGTCGGCGCGGAGGCGTTGGTGGAGCTGTCCGTGCCCGACATCGACGGCATACACCCGCTCCGCACCGCGCTGGAGGAGGCAGTCGGTGAAGCCACCGGTGGACGCACCACAATCGAGGGCGCGTCGGTCGGCTACGTCGAGGTCGAAACGGGTCAGGGCCGCTGCGAGCTTCTCGCCGCCCCGGCTGACGAAGCGGGCCGGCGGGCCGAGTAGCTCGACGGGCTCATGGGATGCCACCAACCGGGCGGCCTTGCCGGCGGGTGCGCCGGCGACCACGACCAACCCCGAGGCGATCGCCTCGAGGGCCTCGGACCGGGTGGCTACCAGGCCCCGCCGTACCAGCTCGGTATCAAGCCGCCGGCGGGCCACATTTCTCAAAGGCTCAGCTGGATGACCCGCCCGGGCCGGCCTTCTTGGTGGCGGCCTTCTTGGTGGCGCCCGCTTTGTTGGCCGGAGCCTTCTTGGCCGCGGCCTTCTTGGTGGCGGTCTTCGTGGCGGTCTTCTTGGCGGCCGACGTCCGGGCTGTCGCCTTCTTGGTGGCCTTCTTTCGCCCCGAGGGGCTCACCTTGGTCGCGGCGGTCCGAGCCGCCTTGGCCGTGTCACTGGCCGTCTTGCCGGCCTGGGTAGTGGCCGCGGCGGTGGCGGAGCGGCCGGCCTCCGCGGAGCGCTTCAGAAGGTCTGCCACCTGATTGGCGATGGTCTCCAGGGACGAGGCGTCGATCTTGCGGAGCTGGGTAGTGACCTCATGACGGATCAGCTCCAACACTTGTTCGCTGGTCTTGCGGCTGCGGTCCACCAAATTGTCCACCCACTCCTGCGCTTGGTCCTTTTGAATGTCGCCACTGTTGGCGAGCTCCCGGACGATCTCCTCGGCCCGACCTCGTGTCACCTGGCCGAACACCGTACCGGCCTCGAGATATTTCTTGATTCTTTCGTTGCCTGCCATGATACAAGAGTATCTTAAGTGCTAGCCGCTAGCAAGCACTAATTCGCACGAAGTTCGAGCGTTGTTCGCACCAGTGTGGCCAAGTCGTCCGCCACGGCATCGGGTGAGGGATTGGTGGGAACGGACGCGGCATCCGTCACCCCCGAGAGCACGAGCGCGAACGGGAGCCCCAACCGCGCCGCCGAGCGCGCCGTCGGTTGCGGTGCGGTCCCCCACCATGACCCGGAGGTCGTCGGCTCGGGCCGACAGGGCCTCGGCGGTGGGCCGGTGCGGCTTGCCGGCCACCTCCGGGGTGGTTTCGGCCGCGGTGGCCACGGCGGCCAGGATCGCCCCGCCACCGGCCTCGAGGCCATGGGGGGTGGGGTGGGTCGGATCCTCGTTGGTCCCGATGAGGCGAGCGCCCTCCCGTACCGTCCGGGCCGCCCGGGAGATGTCGTCAAAGGTGAACGACCTGGTCCATCCCACGACGACGACGTCGGCCGGCCCGTCGTCGACCAGCCGCACCCCCCGGCGCTCGAGCGCCTCACGCACGCCGCCGTCGGCCAACACGAGGGCGCTGGCACCCTCGGCCACCATGTCGGCGGCCACATCGGCGGAACTGAGAAGGTCGGCCTCGGACGCCGTGATGCCGCAGTTGGCCAGGCGCGCGTGAAGCTCGGCCCGGGTGGGCGCGGAGTTGTTGGTGGCGAACAGGATGCGCACTCCGGCGCCGCGGAGCGCGGTCACCGCTTCGTCCACGCCTTCGATCGGCTGACCGGTCAACCAGATCACACCATCGAGATCAATGACCCAGGTGCCGCGAGCTGGCGGAGGCCACATGGGCGGAGGTTACCCGGCGGTCTGCGTACATCTGGGTACATCTGGGATGGGGCAGGTACATCGGGGATGGCGCCAGCCCCGCGGTGGCCACCGACGCCGTCGCTCCGGACGGGTCGATCGCCGTCGAGGTCGGGCAGGTGGCCTCGATCGTCGATCCCCGCACCCTACGATCAGCCTTGTGAACACGGGAGATCTCGGGCCGCGAGCGCCCCGACCGCGCCGGTCGTCCCGATCGCGCCGTCCGCGGTTGAGCCGCCGGTACCGGCGGCTGGCCACGACCATCAGCGCCTTCGTCCTCGTGCTGGCGCTCGTGACGTTCCTGTTGCTCTCCGGCGGTGGGAAGAACCCCAATTCTCCGGCGCGCTCCGATCCTCCGCACACCGCCTCGGCGGCGGTATCGGGATCTACGTCGACCACTACCTCGACGCCGACCACGGTCCCGCCGACCACCACCACCGACCCGGCCGGATCACTGCCGCAGACCGATGCGCTCCCGACCAGCGACTCGCCGCAGTTCGAAAGCGAGATGAACACTCTGTGGACGGCCATCACCCAGAACACGCCGTCCTCGGCGCAATCGGCCTTCTTCCCCGAGGCGGCCTACGAGCAACTCAAGACGCTGCCGTCCGACGCCAGTGACTACCAGTACCGGCTCCTGTACGACTACACGCTCGACATCGTGGCGGCCAACCAGTTCCTCGGGCCCGGCGCCGCGAGCGCGACGCTGGTCGGCGTCGAAGTGCCGGGTCAGTACGCACACTGGGTCCCGCCCGGGGTGTGCAGCAACCAGATCGGCTACTTCGAGGTGGCCAACGCGCGCATCGTCTACGACGAGGGTGGGGTGACACGCTCCATCGGCATCGCCTCACTCATCTCGTGGCGTGGCGAGTGGTACGTGGTGCACCTGGGCGCCATTCTGCGCGACTCCGATTCGGGCGTGGTCCTCGACCCCGAGACCGGGTCCGGCTCGTCGCCGCCGTCGTCCACCTGTTGAGGGCTGCTACGACTTGGCCAGGACGGTAATGAAGTCCCGGGTCCACCCCGCCTGGAACTGGTCGGCCGGGCGGTTCTGACCCGGGATCATCGCCGTGAGGGGGCCGCCGGGAGTCGCCGCGGCGTCCGCCTGCACCCACTCGGGGTTGATGTCGAGCTCCATGGCGGTCACCGCGCCGGCCCCGATCAGACCGGCGGCCAAATCACCGGGTACCAGCGACATCCCGCCGGCGTAGAGGATGTTGCCGGCGGCATCCTCCCCCAGCGCGCTGCGGGGGACGGCCGGACCGGGTCCCAGCATGGCTCCCCAGGCACTGGGGTCGGCCACCGATGGGTCGGCCACTCCCCCGGTCACCAGGGGCGCCAGGTTCTGGCGGACGCTCTCGACCTGCTCGCCCGGGGCGGGCACACTCTGTCCCCAGACCCCGATGTGACCCGAGCCGTTGGTGTCGATCACGAAGCTGGCGTCGCCGGGGACGAGCGGGTTCAGTGTCTGGCCGTCCAGGTAGAACCCGCCGGCGCCCGCGTCCACTTTGAACCCGCCGTTGAAGGCGCCGAGAAGCACCGGAGCCTCGAGCGGACCGATGCCCTCCCCGGTATTGGCCGTGATGATCGCGCTGCCCACCGGAGGGTCCTCGCTGCCTGCGTGGAGCCCGAATTGGACCGTGCCGGCACGGAATCGCACCACGGTGACAACGCCGCCGCCCGGACCGGTGAGGGTGCGCTCGTCGACGGCGGTCCCGTGCACGTCGGTGCCAATGACGGTCCAGCCCGGCTCTTCGGTGGTCGTGGTCGTGGTGGGCGGAAGGGTGGTGGTCGTGGTGGGCGCTGTGCTCGTGGTGGAGTGCTGCTCGGCCAACGGCACGGTCGACCCCGAGCCCGGTCCCGAGCCGCACGCGGCCACCACGACGGGCAGCACGAGCAGCGCGCCGATGGCCAGCCGGGTCCTGGAAGGCCCCACGGCGGAGATCCTCTGGCGACCGCCTGGTACCCCTCCTCGCACGTTTCCCTTCCGGTCACTGCGCTTCGGGAACGGCGCAGAATCCGCTCACGGTACCCCGGTGCGGCCGGATTGGTGCGGCGGGTCAGAGGATGTAGCCGGTGAGATCGAAGTAGGCCTCGGCATTGGGGACCGGGCCCCCTCCGCTCCACACCAAGGAGAGCTTGCCGGCATTGGCCCCGCCGGCCCCCAGGCCCACGGTCACCGCGTTGGAGATGGCGAAGCACCCGGCCCCGGCGTTGATGTTGGCCGTGGCCGGGGTGGTCTGGCCCGCCGGGAAGACGGTGGCGAAACCCAGGCCGGTGAGCAGCGCCCCGCTCACCCCCGAGATGGCCAGGTTCCCCACCACCCCAACGGCGGCGGCGGGGATCCCGTGCGTTCCGGCGATGGCCGACGAGGTGTGCACCGTGGAGCCCGGCACCAGCGGTCCGGTGATCCCCCCGATGCCCGCAGTGGTGTCGATGACCCGCACCGGCGGGATGGGGAAGGTGCCGTTGGTCAGGGCCACCCACTCGTTGGGGCCATAGGCGTAGTGGAGGGCCAGCACCACGAACTCACCGGGCGTCGATGTCGGCGGCAGGCCGCCGGATGGGGATCGAGCGGAGGCGGGCCGAGAGACCGTTCTGGGCCTCGACCAGCCGCGACTCCCCGACACCGGCCTCCGAACCGCCCGTTGTGGACCCGGGTTGTTGGTGACGAGTGAACATGGAGTGATCCGTCGGTGAGCACGACGAATGGCCTGATCGCGGGGATGGCAACGCCGCCAAGGTCGGGAAAAGGAGGAGCGATGGACCTCCCGGTCTCCGCATCGCGCCTGCGATTCGTTCTGCGAGACTCCGTAGAGACCGAGCCTCGGTGCGATGGCGGTGATCGCAGCCCTCCCGTGGGGTCGTGCCCCGAGATAGGACGAGCCGAGCGCTACTCCGACGCCACCGGCGAGCCGCCCCACCGAAGGCCAGAAGTGCACCTCGAGCCGTGACGACGTTCGGTCCTCTCCACTCTCCGGCGGTTTCAATGTCGGTGGCGTCACTCGTGAGCGTCGCTGACGGCTCCACGATCGGATATCGCGACGGGCCGCCCGATCCGGCGGTGCTGGAGTCACCCCTGACGGCGATCGGTCATACGGTCAATCTCCGCCTTCAACGCCGCGATCTCGGCCTCGGAACGCCGGGCCCTATCCCGGGCGTGCTCCCTGAAGCTCGAGAACTCGTCCGCCAGTCCTTCGAGGGTCATGGAACTCTCCGGTTGCTGTGCCTCGGGCATCTTCGCCTCCTGGTTGATGGGGATGTCGCAATCCGGTCGAGCCGGCGTTGCCTGGGCTTTCTCATGGCCCCGGCGCTCTCGTCCCGGACTCTCCAATGGGTGTTGCAGGTGACGTTATCGTGCCTGCAACACCCTCGCCGGGGTTCACCCGCCCCCGGGGGCCCAAATGGACGGAGCCGAGGTACGGCAGGCCATAATCAGGACGTGGCCATGTTCCGAGACGAGGGCTTCAGCCCGAAACATGCCGCCTCCGGGGAGAATGAGGATGACCCAGGCATCCCGAACGAGCCCGCACAATCTCCCGAACAGGTGGCGAAGACGTTCCTTCGCGAAGGCGGGGTGGTGGTGTACGACGGGCGGGAGCAAGCTGCCCTCCGTCGGCGCAGGCTGTTCGCCGCTGGCGCCATCGGTGGGTTGGCCGTTGCCGCCGTCGTGGTAGCGGTCGTGCTCATCGCGGCACGGGGAAGCAACGCGCCGCAGTCGTCGGCGGCTCCAGCGGCCCGCACTCCGACCACGTTGAAGAAGAGCTCGGCCCCAGCTATCACCACACCCCCGCCACCCGCACCCAGCGCGGTGACGGTGGACGTCCTCAATGCATCGCAATCCGACGGGGTGGCCGGCCACACCGCGGCGGGACTCACGCAAGACGGCTTCGCAGTGAGCGGAGTCGGCAATGCACCGAGCAAGGTCGCTTCGGGAAGTCCGTCGACGATTCTGTACGGGCCGGCCGGTCTCCCCGCGGCCCACACGCTGGCCGCCTCGCTCAGCGGCCCCGTGGCCCTGGTCGCCAGCCCCACGCTCACCGGGAACCACGTCGAGCTGTGGGTCGCCAACTCCCAGCTGACCGTTTCCGGCTCCAACCCCACTACGAGTACGACTTCGAGCACGACGACGAGCCCGCCACGCTCGAGCCCATAGCGGACACGGATCCGGCACGTTCTCCGCCGCGACCATGAACCGGTGGCGACGTAGCACTGTCGGCAGTAGCACTGTCGGCAGTAGCACTTTCGGCAGTAGCACTTTCGGCGCCACGGGATTCGAGTGCGCCTACCGTCCGGCGCCTTGGCGCCCGGCCCCCTCTGTGGCGATGGATCCGATCAGACGACCGGGTGTGCGAGCGGGATCACATTGAACTGAGTTCGCACGTCACTGAGTGGTCGTTCGACGATGGCCAAATGGTCGACTTGGCTCAAGTCCACCGCGCATTGGGCGCCGCGGCGAAGGCCCTCGCCCAGCAGCTCGGGAACTCCCCGGCGATCCAGCGTGGCGACCTTGGCCCGGATGTCCCCGTGATTGAGGACCCCCGTCTCGTGGATCGACATGGTGATGAGAAATTCCAGCCAGTTTCGGCGGCTGTCGTTTGCCGCCCACAAGAAGCCGGACCGGGCGATCTCCCCCGGCGCAGTGGGCTCGTAGCCGGTGATCACGTGGTTCATGTCGTGGTTTACATAATGCGCCGGCAAGTGAATGTCGTCACCGGGCAGGGTGATGTTGTTTCGTCGGTAGAACTCCACATAGGCATGCCCCAGGGTTCCTTCGGGAAGATCATGAAGCGATCGCAGCCGTTTCGCCAACTCGTGATCCGGCTCGTTCAAGCGGAGGTAGTTGTCACGCAGGGAGACCTCGGAGATTTCGGGAAGAATCTCACCGTAAAACCGCTCGAGATCCTTCGACGTCTCGTCGGCTCCCCGCTCGAGCGCCTCTCGAGTCGTCTCGACTTCGATCTCGCTGACCCCCAGCGCCGACACATACTTCTCGACCCGGGCCACTTGCTTTTGCGATTGCGGATGACGGCAGAGCTCAAGGGTCATAAGGATCTCGCAGAAACGAAGACGCGCCTCGGGTCGTACGAGCGCCGCTGCGGTATCGGCCGGGCCGAGGGGTGCGACCTTGCTCAGGCCGAGATCAGACCGCCTCCACAGGTCAGAGACGATGGAACCAAGAACCGCGACCTGCTCATCGGATGGACCCCCGTCGACGTCGATCCCTCCGACGAGTCCGGCGACGAGCGGTTCGACCTCTTCTGCTTCGACGGAAACACTCACCAGAACTCCTTCGATGACGGCCGCGAGGTCGAACCCCGGAGCTTTGATCCAGCAAGTGTAGAGACTGTGCGGTCGAGGGCGCCCCGAAATGAGCTGGACCGAATGCGACGACCCATCGCCGGAATGACGCTCTGCACCGACCTTTCCCGACGAGAATCGACCGGTGCTCCCCGGGCCCAGCACCTCGACACACCGGGCCGGGCCTCAGGCCTCCCTGGTGGCATCCGGACTCCGCCGATCGGCCACGATCTGTTCCTTCAGCGCGGCCAGGTCGGCCTCCACCTGATTGATCGGAGATGGCGCGCGCTCGGGAGTTGTGGCCTCGTCCGGCAGACGTCCGGAGACTGGTGCGGTTGCCGTGGTCCCCGCGGCAGCCGCCTGGGAGCGGAACAGCCAGCCGCACAGGACGCCCCCCACCAAGCCACCGATATGGTCCTGGTAGCCGAGGTGCGGGGCGGGCAACAGCAGGGTGAACAGGGGGAGGTAGTAGATCATCACCAGTAGGCCAACGAGGATGTCGACCTTGTCGCGGTTGAATATTCCCCGCATCATCACGTAGCCGAACCAGCCGAATATCACGCCGCTGGCGCCGGCCGAGTAGTTCCCAGTTGGGACCACCAGCCACGCGGCCAGCCCACTCGTGAGGATGACGATGGCCGTCACGCCGACGAACTTGGCGATACTCCGATAGGCCGCCAGAAATCCCAGGACTACCAGCGGGATCGAGTTCCCCTCGATATGGGCCCACGACCAGTGCAAGAAGGGCGCGGTGAGGATGTACGGCAGGTCCGCGACGACGCGCGGACGAATGGCGAAGTCGTACGACAGCCGGTAGTGGTCGGCGTTGTTGACGAACTGGATGATCCAGAGCACGGCGAGGATGCCCAGGACGATGAGCAACGCGGTGCGCGCTCTGATGAGGCGGGTGTTCATGTCACGTACCCAGTTCCATCGCCGCGGGGCATCTGGGCCCGGCGGCCACCGACGGCTGGGCGCGTGTCGAAGGACCGACGCATGAGACCTATCGAATGGTCCCATATCCGGGAATGAGGGGAAGGTCGAGCGCGGTCACCCATCCGGCCGACAGATCGTTGACCGCGGGCACCGCATTCAAGGCTCGAAGTCCGGTCGCCAGGCAACCGGCCGCGGCGGCATCCCGACCGCTGCCGTCGGTGAAGCGAAAGGCGGTCTCCTGCGTGATTGATGGGGACCCGTCGATCTCCACCCGATAGACGTCGTTCTGTGTACCGCGCGGCCACTCCGGCGCCGCGTCGACACCGACCCGATTGACGTGCTCGAGACAGATGCGCTCTTCGCCCTGATAGATGCCATTGATGGTGAAGCGAATGGCGGCGACCTCCCCGGGATTGATGACGCCCTTGGCAGTCGAAATACTCGAATCGGTGACCCACTTCTCCCACGTCGTGGTGATCTCGTCGAGCTCGATGCCGACGGCGTGGGCCATCATCGGCACCGTGGCCCCCCACGACATGACCAATATGTCGGTGTGCTCGAGCAGCGGGGTGAACTCCGGTGGACGACCGATGCCCATCTCGTCTTCGTAGTCGCCCTCGTAGTTGACGTAGTCGAGAATCTCCAGAGCCCGCACACTGCGAACCTCCCCGCAGAGTCCCATCAGGGTCATCGGGAAGAGGTCGTTCGCGAACCCGGGGTCGATGCCGGTGGTGAAGCACGATGCGTCGCCGCTCGCGCACGCCTCGGAGATCGGTTCGACCCACGACGGCGGATTGAGCGTCATGCTGGGCCACACCCATGGCGTCATCGCGGTGGAGCACACATCGATGCCACCTCGCAGGAAGGTGCCGATGTCTCGCAGGTTGTCCGTCGCATGAGCGGCGGTAGGCCCATAGTGGACGAGCGCGTCGGGTCCCAGGCCGACCAGCTCGTCGATGTCGTCGCTGGCCTTCAAGCCGACGGAGCCGATCCCACAGATCTCACCCACGTCCAGGCCCACTTTGTCCGGGTTGCTGACCCCGACGCCGATCAGTTCGAATTTCGGATGTCGCACGACCTCAGGGATGACCATCTTGCCGACGAAACCGGTACCCCAGACCACGACCCGCTTGGGAGATCTCATAGGGCATCATCGCGCCAGAGCGGCGCATCGGGCCGGACAGGCTCTCTGGCGGTGTCTGAGCCCTCTCGTCACGCCGCCCGAGACGCACGAAGAGTCCGACGCCTCCGGTGCGGCACTAATCTCCTGCCCCCATGAGCTTCTGGTCGACCATTCTGGCGATCGTGGGGGGATCGGTGATTCTGGCCGGAGCGCTCACCCTTGGTATCCGGCGGCTGTTTCCCGGCCGGGAGCGCCTCCTCAGCGGCGATGGCGGATCTCCGGCCCTCCGAGCTCTCACCGCGACGTACGGGTTGCTGTTGGCCTTCATGCTCGGCGCGTCCTTGCAGTCGTTCCAGGCGGCGCAACAACAGACAGTTTCCGAGGCCGACACGGTCGTCTCGCTGAACAACCTCTCCGAATTGTTCCCCGTGTCGTCGAGCGACACCTTCAGATCTAGTCTGGAGTGCTACGCCTCCACCGTGGTGTATCGGGAATTCCCGGCGATGAGATCGGGGAACAGGACCCCGCTCGACGATGATTCCGCTCTCACCCGCCTCTACCGCGACGTGCCCTTGGGGAGCTCCGCCAACCCTAGAACCGAAGCGACCACTCAATCCGTCATGCAGCAACTGTCCACCCTCACGAGTCAACGAGACGCACGGATCCGAGCGGCGCGTTCGACGCTGCCGACCCTGCTCTGGGTCTTGGTGTTCGGCGGCGGCCTCGTGGTTCTGCTCGCCGTGGCGGCGATCACCTTCATCGACCGGCCGTGGCCTCAGTTCGCCGTCCTGGGGGCGGTGGCGATGATCTTCCTCTCGGCCGTGTTCCTCATCGCCACCCTGGAGCAACCTTTCCAGGCCAGCACGTTGGGCGTCAGCGACGCCCCCATGCATGCCGCCCTGGTCACCGTCGAGCGAGGAGTGCCGCCCCATTCTGGCCGTTCGTGCTGATCAGCGGGAAAGCGCTGGGAGGCGTCGCAGTACGGGGATGTGACGCCAGACAGGGGTGGGCGAAGCCGTGAGCTGGGCCGGCGCCGCGATTGTCCCGGTGGCGATGGGGTGCGAATTCCGTCCTCCCGTGCCCGCGACCACTTGGTGGACCGTGGAACCTACGATTTGTGGCCAGGCGGGATACGCGGTCCGCTCCACCCTCTCGCAGGGTCGGTGGCCGACCACCGGCTCCGTGTAGAGAGGACCGCTGGGGGGATGGGGTCCTTCGGGACCCCTTTCCCTATTTCCGACCGGGTGAAGCGGCTGTTCCGTTTCGACCGCGGTCGCCCGAACGCTCACCTCGGAGCCCTCTGGTCTCCCGCAACGCCCGAGATGTGACGGACCCCGAACCAGAGAGTTGATTGCCTCGACCGGGGCAATGGCCGTTCCGCTCGAGAAGATCTGCGTCCGCATCGCTCGGCGCTTCGAGAAGCCGCGATGCCATCAACATTTCCCTCAATGCTCACCGGACGGACGCGACCCGTTCATTTCGGATCCTTAGTTTGCCCTTTCGGATCCTTAGTTTGCACTGAGGAAGAGCCAAGGAAGGCGAAGCCGCACCTTGAACGAAAGGGGCATCAAACCAAATGCCACGGAGCACGTCACGCCGCCGGACCGTCCTCATTGCGTGTGCTGGAGTCGGGGCAATGAGCGCCACCCTCATTCCTGCCATTACGGGCCTGGCCGATTCCGCGCCAACCGTCTCGAATCTGCAGGTCTCCGTCTTTGCGAGTGGGAACGGGACCCTCAGCAAGCCGGACGACATCAGCGCGCTGAACGGCAACATCTACGCGGCGTGGCAGAACGGCGTCGGCCCCAACGGGGAACCGGCGAGTGGCGGAGGCACCACCAGTGATCTGGTGGAGTACAACACCAGCGGGACCATCCTGAACCAGTGGGCGCTCACTGGCAAGATCGATGGCTTCACTGCCGACACACAAAGCGGGGAGATCGTGGTGACGGTCAACGAGGACGGCAACTCGAGCCTGTACACCGTCAATCCGACTGCGTTGCCAAACCAGCAAGTGACGCACTTTGCCTACAACCTCAACCCCCTCGCTCATGGCGGTGGAACTGATTCCGTCGCCGTGATTTCGGGGCAGATCTTCGTCTCGGCCTCCGCCCCAACCGTGGCGACGGGACCCGCCGTGTACCAAGTGACCCTGCATGCGCCAACCGCGGTCGTGCAACCAGTGTTCTTCGACAACAGTCCGGCCGTGATAGCGAATACGAACTCCCCGAACCAGGGCAAGACCACCACTCTGGCGCTGACCGACCCCGACTCGAGTGAGGTGGTACCAGCCAGCGCCTCCCGCTTTGGAGGTCAGCTCGTTCTTGACTCGCAGGGAGACCAACGCCAGGTCTATGCGTCGAATCCGGGTGGGAATGCACCGCATCTATCCGTACTGGCGCTCTCTCAGTCGGTTGACGATTCCGTCTGGGCCACTTCGGCGACGGGAGTTCTCTACGCGACGGATGGATCCGACGACGAGATTTTTGCCCTGCACGGGACGTTCACGCCTGGCACCGTCTACACCTCCGTGACCCCCTCGGACGCCAACAAGCCCGTGAACACACCCGGTTACTTGGGGATCCTGAACGTGAACGACGGGAACATCACTCCCGTCGTCACCACCATCCGTCCGCAGGGACTGCTCTTCGTTCCGTAGGCGGCCCACTCTGACGTCGTTCCACTCGCCGATGCATGACTGCTCCGCACACGTCGAATCCGACCGAGTACGCGGGCGTCGTCGGCAACTGCCGCCAACAAGATCGGAAGCAATCGTGCTTCATTGGTCCCAGCTCAGTGGCCCGACATGTCGTAGCGGATCGAGCGCGTCGCGCACGGCTCCCCTGAGGTGACCTTGTGATCATCTTCGTCAGCCTCAAGGATGAAGCAAAGCCTCGCTGTTTCCTCCTCGAGTCGGTGGCCCGGACCCGGCCCGGCCTCTAACTTCGAGATATGCCTTCTCTCCGCATGAGATCTGAACGCGACGCCGGAGACCGTGCAGCACGGGATCGTCCCGGGAACGACACCCGCCGCCGCTACGACGGGATGGCGCTTGACTTCCTCATGGTCGCGCTCGATGTCGTCGTGATCGCAACATTTGTCGTCCTCGCATTCGTCGTGCAGTGGAGTCACTGACGCACAATCACCGCTTCTTGGCTGTCGTCACCCTTCGGACGCGTCGTGCGAGCCCGAGCGTCGGGTGGGTGAATCGAATCGAATATCGATTCAATCCAACGCTGGTCCGAATGGGAAGCACACAGGTCTCACGACCACCGGTGGCCCTACGGGTGCGCGTCCCGCGCGCTCGCGGCGCACCACCCGCAGGCGGTGGAAGAACAGGGCGATGACGGCGACGACGAAGAGGGCCCCGGCCACGTAGCCGGCGTAGCTGAAGGCCTTGAGGACGTGCTGGTAGCTGGCGCCCAGGCTGTAGCCGATGCTGGTCAGCACGGTGCACCAGATGGCACAGCCGATGACGGTGTAGAGCACGAACTTGGCCAGGGCCATCTCGCCCAGGCCCGCGGCGATGGAGACGAAGGAGCGCAACAGGGGGATGAAGCGCCCGAAGAGGACCAGGGGCTCGCCCCGCCGGGCGAACCAGGCCTCGGCCCGGTCGAGGTCCTTGTGGGTCAACAGGACGTACTTGCCCACCTTGTCGACCAGGGGCCGTCCCCCGAAGTAGCCAATCAGGTAGCCGGCCAAGGAGCCCAGCACCTCGGCCAGGGTGGCCAAGACGATGACCACGATGACGTTGAGGTGATGGGGCTGGCCCGTGATCTCGCCGCTGGCCAGCACCCCCCCGTAGATGATGGCCACCTCGGCCCCCACCGGCAGGCCCATCGAGGAGATGAAGCTGAGGGCGAACACGGCGAGGTATCCCCATGTCTCGAGAAAATGCTCCATGACTCAGTAGGAGCTCTCGTGAGGGGCTTGGAACCTGGATCTCCCAGCACGCGCGCGAAGCTCTACTCGGGTACCGCCGATTGAGGGCATCTCACATCATTACTGGATCGTCTCGGCGGTCGAATCGGCCTCAGGGATGAGCTTCAATGAAAGAAACCCTCCCCTGGGGGGAGTCCAGGCGGTGGCGGTCGGCACATATAGCCTCTCGTCCGTGAACGATCGCTCGGCGCTGACCAAGAAGGTCGTCCGGGTCGACGATGTGCTGCCCTACGAGCCGTTCGGCTTCACGAACTGCGTCCGTCATGGGGATGTCCTCTACCTTTCCGGCATCTCGGGGCTTGATCTTCACGGGAACGTTGATGCGCCAGACATCGTGGGCCAGACCCGGAAGACCTTCGACAACATCAGCCGGGTCTTGCGGGCCGGCGGATCGGACTTGGCTCATCTGCTGCAGATGACGAGCTTCGTGGTCGACTTGGACCAGAACGGGCGGCAGTACGTGGACACCCGCCAGGAGCTGCTTGCGGAACCCAACTACACGAGCGCGACGATCGGCGTCGCCGCCCTCATGATTCCCGGCCTGCTCCTGGAAGTTCAGGTGTGTGCCTCCGTTGCCTGAGTCGCCGACGTTGGTCGCGTGAAGCCCCGACTGGCAATCGCCGCGATTCCATCCCTGAGGCCACGACGCCACCCATGGGACTGAACGCCAAATGAAACGTCCAGGATCGCCCCGGTCCTTGTGGTTTTGGCGGTTCCTCCTGGTGCTCTCCATCGCCCTGGCCCTCGCGTTGTTTCTCGATGCGAAATACATTCCGCTCGTCGTGGCACTCATCTGGATTGCGGCTTTGTGGATAACCCTCATACGAATACGGCACCAGGCTTGAGGTCAGGAAGTGGGGACGACCGGGGCCGACCGGTGAACTCTGCAACGCCTGCTTTTGACGCTGTCCTCCTCGGTCTGGACCGAGCCATCCGTCTCGTGATGTCAGCCCATGTAGGGTCCACCTGTGCCGGATGATCTCAGTGTCCCCGTGGGTAACGCCCTATCTGAGACCCTCTCTGCTCCGTTGCCAACCACCATCCGCGAGGCAGTACGACAGCAGATCGCGCTCACGCGCCTGCCACCGTACGAGAATCTCATCACAGTGGCCGTGAACGGTGCCCTCATGAGTTCCGCGTGGTTCTTTCTCCCGACGGGACTTCGAGACAAGGTATTCACTCTGCACGGCACCCTTGCTTTTGCCCTCGTGCTCGCCGGTTGGATGTATGCCGACGTCCCCTCGACGAACGTTCTCGGTCCGGACGCCAAGCGAATTGTCGCCGCGTTCGACGACCCGGTGATGTTCCGCCGATTGCTCTACGCCAAGAACCTCGTCCTGTGGCTTGTGGTCACTCCGGTGTGCGCCATTGTTGCAGTGATCAATGGACTCATCAATCACCAATTCCTCGCCACGTTGTACACCGTGGTGGCGATCGGCGTGGTTCCATTCGGCGTCCTTGCAATCTCCGCCTGGGTGGGCATTGTCTTTCCGTACCACCCGATGCCCCTGCGCTACCGATGGGAGCACCGTGTGCCCCGGAGGCGAATGCTGGTGCGGTGGATCACCCTGGCCGTGACCCCCTACATCCTGGTTCCGGTGCTGGCCGGTCTGCTGCTCACCCCGTCGCTGCTCTTGTGGGGGTTCACCGCGCCCCACGGCATTACGCAGAAAATCCCGGATCAGTACCTCGGATGGGGCATCGTGGTGGCCTGCGTGATCGCCCTGGTCGCCACGGTGGGTGGCCACCGGGTGGGCGCCATGATCGCACGGAGGAGGCGGGCCGCACTGCTGGTCTTCCTGTCCGATCCGGGGAGGGCCTAGCCCGGCATCTGGTAGATCCGCCGGAAGCCCGGCGGGAGGTGCCATCGTGTTGAGATGGTGTCTCTCGAGCATTCGTCCCTGGGCCAGTTCGAGCGTTCCGAATTGTTCAGGACCGTTCTCCGCGCGATGGTGACGGCGGCGGCGCTCGTCGCCCTGTACTACCTGCTTCCAATCGAACACCGTGCTCACCAGTCGGTGGTGCTGCGCTTGAGCGTGGCACTTGCCTTGTTTGCCGCGATCCTCGCCGTCGAGATTCGTCAGATTTCAAATCATGATCGCCCGATGCTGCGCGCGGGCGTGGCGATGGCCACCATCATCCCGCTCTTTCTGGTGATGTTTGCCTGGATCTACCTCACTCTGTCAGCGTCGGATCCCGGGGCATTCGGCAGCTCGCTCAGTCGCACCTCCGCGCTCTATTTCACCATCACCGTGTTCTCCACCGTTGGATTCGGTGACATCACACCGAAGACGGACATCGCTCGCCTCGTCGCCATGGTTCAAATGTTGACCGACCTCGCCATCATCGCGGTTGTCATCCGTTTGATCCTGGGGGCGGCGACCCGTGGTGTGGCACGACTCCGAGCATCCGACGAATAGTCGAACGGACGAGTCGCGGACATGGGGCTGTACCGGCGCTAGTCGCTCGAACCCTGGCACTGAGCAGGATCGGAGAAGCACCCGCCGGGTCGGTCTCCCTAACATGGCCCCATGGCCGTCTCCCTCTCCGCAATGTTCATCCCCGTCCACGACCCCGACGCGGCGCTGGGCTTCTACCGTGACGCGCTCGGTCTCGAGGTCCGAAACGATGTCGCGTCCGAGGGCTTCCGCTGGGTCACCGTCGGCGCCCCGGGCCAGGACGTCGACCTCGTGCTCTTCCAGCCCCACGGCGGTCGTTCCCAGGCCGAGGGCGACGCCCTCTTGTCCCTGGTGACCCAGGGGTCCTTGCAGGCGGCGATCTTCCGCGCCGAGGACCTCGACACCACCTTCGAGAAGGTCCGGGCCGCGGGCGCCGAGGTGCTCCAGGAGCCGGCGACCCAGCCCTGGGGCGCCCGCGACTGCGCCCTGCGCGACCCCTCGGGGAACCTCGTCCGCATCGCACAGGCCTGACCACCCGGGGTGGTGGACCTGGGCGTCGGGCAAGCTGAGGTGTTGAAGCGAGATCTCATCCGTGAGAGCACCCGACCCTGGGGTGGCCGGCGCCGACCATGAAAGGAAGCGACCTATGAAATCGATGACATGTCGAGAGTTGGGCGGACCATGTGAGATCTCTCTCCATGGAGATACCGCCAATGAGGTCATAAAGGCGCAAGATGCACACCTCAACGAGAGCGTCGCTGGGGGTGATGAAACGCACAAAACCGCCTTGAACGAGATGAAGGGCAGGTGGAAGCATCCGTTGGCAGGAATGGCGTGGTACCGAAAAGCCAAGCGTGATTTTGCTGCACTTCCCGAAGACTGATTGATCGACGGCGATACGCCGGACCCCATCTCCTCTTGAACGGTCAGCGATGCCGTGTCGCAGGCGCGCGCCCGGTCTCCCCGTCCCGCTCCGGGGGTTTGGTGATGGCATCGCTGACGCTGTCGTGGTGGTCTATGCGACTGTGAAGGGGTCGCAGGTGCTGACCACGGAGCCGGCGTAGTTCCCGTCGCCGCCATAGACCGCGTCGAAGGAGTAACTGGCTGTGGCCAGGGGACCCACGGTGCTCGAGTCCGGGACCACGCCATTGTGCAAGGTGACGTTCTCGGTCGTGCTCGGAGACCCCAAGCACGACCCGTTGGTGAAGAAGGAGTAGGTCACGGTGCCGGTCACCACGCGGGCCGGATCGCAGCGATCAGCCTGCTGCCGGATCATGAGGGCTAGGGCCGCTTGGCCCAACGCGGTGGGATGGACCGAATCAGACTGTATGTAGCTCGACCAGGTTCCAGCGTTCCACCAGCTCGTAGTGAGGGCATCCCAGTCGCCCACCCGCGCGTAGTGTGCCCGCAGCCAGCCGTTGAACTGCCCCGCCTTGTTGTCGTAGACGGCGACCCCATAGGGAACCGTGGTCAGTTCTCCTCCGTACATGCGGTGAGTGTTGATCGTCGTCGCGACGACACATCCCTTGAACTTGGCTCGCATGGCGGCGTAGTCCGCCTCGAACGCGGTCAGTGGATATGTGGTCGGGTTGACCACGACCTGCACGAGATCCGCGGTTCCCAGGTCGAAGACTACGACGGCAGGGTTCTTTGCCGTCATGGCGCCGATCGTTCCGTCCGCAGCCATGCTGTCCACGGTGGCGCCCCCATAGGCGGCGATCGAGCTCCGATAGGTCAAGTCGAGGGCCTGGTGGAGGGGGACGCGCGACTGGTTGGTGATCGAATCTCCGAGCATGCCCAGGGTCACACCGGTCGGGTTTCCCAAATAGGTCGGGACGGTCGTGGCTGCACCGACGGTGGGACCGACCACGATGACCAGGATCGCCGTACCGATCGCGGCGCCTAGACGTGCCCAGCCCAGATTGATCTCCCCCTCCCCCGGCCTGCTTTCTCTGGCTAGCGCGGGATTGTAGTGGCATCCAGTAGCCGTCGCGGGCTGCTGGATTCGACTCGCGGCAACGTATCGACCTGGAGTACCTGGTACCGGGCTCTGCGCTGATTCGCTAGATGACCCGAACCGGGGTCGGTCGCGGTGCCGCAGTCGTGACATCCGGGCCAACTCGCCGGTCAGTACAACACATCTGGCTACGGGCGTCGTCCAAACCGCCAGTGGCCACCCAGCCGATGCCGCTGGGCCGAACAGGTTGCGGGCTCCAATGCGCCGCCCTGGTCACCATGGACGGAACGATCGCCTGGTTCTGCTGGTGCTGAGATCTGGGATGCGGCACTATTGCTCATGCCGTTGACGGGATTCCACCAACCAAATGATCCCAGATCACACCCGACCCTGACGGAATTGGATCGGCGGTTGGTCACAGACAGCCTGGTGTGCCACTACGACCCGCAGACGGCGCCCGATGGCCTTCCCGGAGACCACGGTACGTCCACCATCCGGACCGTCGGTAGAACGACCGAGAAGCACTGACCATGGCGAACCCCGTCGAAACCGGAAGGATGGCCCCGTCACTACGGCGCATGCTGATCCCGCTCGCCCTGGCTCAGTTCATTTGCAGCTTCGCCGGCTCCAACATGAACGTCATGATCAATGACATCAGCCAGGATCTGCACACCACGGTCCAAGGCGTCCAGATCGCGATCACACTGTTCTTGCTTGTCATGGCGGCGCTCATGATCCCGGGCGGCAAGCTGACTGATCGATGGGGCCGGAAACGCTGTTTCACGATAGGTCTTTCCATCTACGCCGTGGGGGCGGTGCTCAGTGCCGTCGCCCCTGGTCTGGGGGTCCTGATCCTCGGGAACTCGATCCTCGAAGGGGTGGGTACCGCTCTTCTCATTCCCCCCGTCTACATCCTGACGACCATGCTGTTCCACGATCTCAGGTCTCGGGCTCAGGCGTTCGGCATCATCAGTGGCATGGGCGGAATCGGTGCGGCCACCGGTCCCCTGATCGGGGGCTTCATCACGACCACCATTACCTGGCGGGCTGCCTTCGTTTTTCAAGCGATCGTGGTCGTCCTCATCATCTTCCTCGCCCGGCACATTCACGATCCACTGCCGGCGGACCCCACTCGCCCGTTCGACACGGTCGGGGCGATCCTGTCGGCGGCTGGCCTGGTGACGCTGGTCATCGGGATCATGGCGGCCGACAACAGTCTCGTTCTGTGCGCGCTCCTTATTGTTGCCGGCGCGCTCATCATCTTCGGCTTTTTCGCCTGGGTCCGGAGCCGTGAACGTGTCGGGAAAGAGGCGCTCCTCTCGACCAGGATCTTTCGCAACCGCACGTCGAACCTCGGACTCGTGACGCAGAATGTGCAGTGGTTGATGCTCATGGGAACGTCGTTCGTCGTTTCCGCCTATCTCCAGGTTGTACGCCACTACAGCGCCATCAAGACGGGCGTAATCTTCACGGCGGCCACCCTCGGCATCTTGGTGTCCTCGCTTGCAGCCGGTGCGCTGGCGAAGCGCTTCCAGCAGCGAACGCTGATCCTGGTCGGGTTCGTGACGACCATCGCCGGTGTGATCTTCCTTCTCCTGATCGTCAAGCACTCGCCGAGCGAGTGGGCCTTCGCTCCCGGACTACTGCTCATCGGACTGGGCATGGGGGTGATGCTCACCCCCTCGGTGAATGTGGTCCAATCCGCCTTTCCGGAAGACCAGCAGAGCGAGATCTCCGGGCTGTCTCGCTGCGTTTCGAACCTGGGCTCGTCACTCGGCACCGCTATTGCCGGCACCATTCTCGTATCGGGACTCACGGACCCAACGCGGTCCTATGCGCTTGCCATGATCGTGGTCGCAGCTGTCGGATTTATCGGCCTCGGGGTCACGATGTTCCTCCGCAATCCCGAGTCGGCATCTGCATTGCGATGAGCACCGAATTGCCCACGGCGTCGGCCAACTATCAGCAACGACAGTCACTCAGTGGTTTGTGGATGCCGACGCTCCTATTGATGACGTCAAGGGGCTGGGAGGGGATTTCAGGAGTTGAAGACAGCGGGCGGACCAATGAGGGGCCACTCGGTGGACGAGGGCAGGCTCTTATCAAGCCACGCGTCTTGCAAACTTGGGTTGCCCGGGGCAAGGATCGGCAGATCGGCTTGAAGTCAGCCCGAGGGGCGACAGGTAGCATCGGAGCCAGATCCACGCTCCGGGGATCTCAGGCGCGAGGGAGGTGGCGGTAGACCTCGCGGGCGACGTAGCGCTTCAAGATGCGAATGATTTCGCGCTTGGACAGGCCCTCCTTGAGTCTGCGTTCCACATACGCCTTGGTGTCGGGATCACAGGTGAGCCGGACCATCACGATTCGCCACAGGGCTGAGTTGGCTTGGCGATCACCACCGCGGTCAAGACGGTGGCGCACGACCTTGCCCGAGGAAGCGGACAGCGGGGAGACACCGCAAAGGTGGGCCCAGGCCGATTCGGAGTGCAGCCGCCCGGAGTTGTCGCCGGCAGCGACCAGCAAGCTGGCGGCAGTGTCGACGCCGACACCGACGAGCCCGAGGAGCTCGGGTGCAGTGGCTGTCACGAGCGGGATGAGCAGAGAGTCGAGGCGGGAGATCTCCGCGTCGAGGGCCTGGACCCGGTGGGCCAACGAAGAGAGGGCGGCCCTGGTGGCGGCGGTCACCGGGTCAGCTGAAGCCGCCGGGCGCCACCCTGTGGTCACGATGAGCAGTTCGGGGATCGGCAGGCCCTTGATCCGAGCCCGCACCTGGTCAGGAGCGGTGTAGCTGAGATGGCGCATTTGGGTGAGGGCCCTCACTCGGCCATAGCGGGCCGAGCGTTTGGCCACCACGAGGACCCGAATCGCCTCGACGGCACCGTCACGGGCCTTGGACTCGCCCTTCGCCTTCCCCGACAATGCGGCACGAGCGGCTTCTGTGGCGTCGAGGGGGTCGGACTTGCCGTGCTGGCGTCGGGACTGGCGATTGGGCCGGTCGACCTCGACGACCTCGACGCCAGCTCGGCGCAGAAACCGAGAGAGCCCAGCCCCATAGGCGCCGGTGCCCTCGATGCCCACTTTGCCGACCGAGCCGAAGCCTTCGAGCCACGACAGGAGCGACTGGTATCCCGCCGGGGTGACATCGAAGGACTCCGTGCCGAGCAGACCCCCCAGCGGATCAAGTGCTGCCGCGACGTGGAGGTCGCTATGGGTATCGACCCCACCGGTCACAGTACGCGCTGCTTCTACGATGTTCATAGCCATCCCTTCCTTCCATAGTGGTCAAGGGGTGGCACGGCCGTCCCGGGAAGGAGTGACGGTGGGGGCTGGCCTGCTGTGAACAGACCGGCCCATCACCCCTCTGGAACGGGGCGAGCCGCGCCGCTGCACCTATCGAACCGGACCACCGGTCGACGACCACGAGCACCGCGTGCTCACAACATTCGAGTCAGACCGAACAGCCCGGCGCTCCTGAATTTACTGAGGACCGACCGACAGGCGGTGGACCCACCCAAGTCGCCTCACAACCATCATTGGTAGCATTTGCCACGTCATTGGACTATCTTCCGGCCATGGTTCGTTCGATAACCCGAAGGGGACCTCATCATGGTTGACGAAACGGAATCCCTGGGCCCGATCAGCTATCTGGTGGTCGAGTTCCCCGGCAACAAGATGACGGGCGAAGGGTTCGCGTCCCTGCTCGACCTGGTTGACCGGGGTGTCATCCGGATCCTCGATCTCAAGTTCGTGATGCGCGATGACGATGGCTCGATGCGAGCGCTCGAACTGCACGACATCGATCGCGATGGACAATTCGACGTCGCTGCCTTCGCAGGTGCGTCGTCCGGTCTGCTGGGACAGAGCGATCTCTCGGAGGCTGCATCAGTGATCGAGCCAGGCTCGGCGGCTGGGATCTTGATCTTCGAGAACCGCTGGGCCACGCCGTTCGTACAGGCGTTGCGTCGCGGCGAGGCGCAACTCGTTGCCGCCGGCTACATCCCCCGGGACGACCTCGTCGCGGCCCTTGACGCCGCCGAGAGCTGATCTGAAGAGAAAGGACGACGATATGCCACTTCTCCGCGGGCTCGCTCGCACCGCTGCCATTGCTGGGACGGCCACTGCCGTGTCGAACCGCGTCTCTCGCCGCCAACAGAACCGGTGGGCTCAACAAGACGAACAGCAGTACGCGCAACAGCCCCAGTATGCCGAGCAACCGCCGCCGCCACCTGCTCGCGACCCCATTGCGCAACTGAAGGATCTGGCCGATCTCAAGTCCCAGGGCATCCTCACCGAGGCCGAGTTCGAGGCTCAAAAGGCGAAGATCCTCGCGTCCTGAACCGATCTCGCATCGACCTCGTCGGGCGACCCACAGAGTCCAGCTACCCCGCCGGGCTGATTTAAGGCTTTGCCTCCAAGACGAGGTTGAAGGGGGTCTCGGTGGCTCGACGGAACGACGAGTAACCCGCCTCGGTGAAGACATCGTGGAGTCGTTGCTCACCGGCCTGCGCTCCTAACGCGAGACCGACTTCCTGGGACAGAGACGCTGGCGTGCAGAGAAAGGTCGAGGCCGCGTAGAACATGCGGCCGACCGGATTCACATTGTCCTCGACCTTGTCGTTGGCAAAGGGCTCGACGAGGAGCACGGTGCCGTCGGATCCGAGGGCCTCACGAGCGTGTACAGCCGCACCGACAGGATCGCCCATGTCATGGAGACAGTCGAAATAGCACACCAGGTCGTAGTCGTGGCCTCCGAAATCCTTGGCTGTCGCCACTTCGAAATCGACCCGATCCGCCACACCGGCGTCTTCGGCGCGCATCCGGGCGGCGTCGATCGATCCCTGGTGGTAGTCCAGTCCGGTGAACGTCGACTCGGGGTAGGCCATCGCCATGATGATCGTCGATGCGCCATGACCACACCCCACGTCTGCCACCTTGCCCCCACTGTTGAGTTTGTCCTCGACACCGTCGAGGGCCGGAATCCAGCTGGTGGTGAGATTGGCCTTGTAGCCTGGACGGAAGAATCGCTCCGTTCCTCCGAAGAGTCGCGGGTGATGCTCATGCCACCCGACGCCCTCGCCGGTCTTGAAGGCCTCGGTAATACGTTCCTCGGCGGCCCAACACGCTCCCAGTACGTCGAAGACGCCACCGAGGAACACAGGGCTGTCCTCATCAGCTAAGGCAAAGGCCTGCTCGTCGCCGAGCTCGTAGCGGCCCGAAGCCGGGTCGTAGGCGATGTAGCCCCCAGCCACTTGGTTGTTGAGCCATTCTCGAACGTAGCGTTCGGTCGTCCCGGTGCGTTCGGCGACCTCGGCGGAACTGAGGGGTCCCGCGCCGGCCATCGCCTTGTAGAGACCGAGCTTGTCCCCGACCGCCATCAGTGCCACCGAAAGGGCCGCCGACATATCGGTGACCGCTTGTCCCATGAACGCCATGAGCTTGTCTTCGTCGACTGGCATTTCCGTCCTCCCCCGTTCGACCCCCTGGGCAACGGTAAGCACCCGATCGCACTGGGTCAAGGGCCTTGTGAAATATGACGTGCTGCGCCTCTCCGCCCATCAGGAAGGGGTGCGAGGGAGTGGCTGTGATCCTGGTGCCGCTACTGCACCGAGTCGTTCGCTGCTCTCTGCTCATCGCGGCTGACCTTTCCATCCTCGAGCACACGCAGAGGCGCTACTTCCACCTCCGATACTCGCCCTGGTGGCCACCGCCGGGGTTATTGTGCTGGGGGTGATCCAGGGTTCGTCCTGGCCGTGCTGATATTCCGCTGGGAGGCTCCGCTCACCAGCGCTCCGGCCCTCCGCCGCGCGGAACGGCCGCTCGCTGAGGCCGGTGGCCGCGGATGACCGTCGTCTACGCCCTGGCCGCCGCCCTGGCCAACGCTTTGAACGTGGTGAGCCAGCACCGGGCCAGCACGTCGGGAGAGGCTGGGCGAGCCCATGGTTGGCAGGTCGTCGCCCTTCTCTTCCGGAGCCCAATGTGGCTGGCGGGGTGGGTCGCCCTCGCTGCGGCGTTCGTCTTTCAGGCGCTGGCACTCCACCGCGGCCAGCTCTCTGTGGTTCAGCCGCTGCTGGTGACAGAGCTGATCTTCGCGCTGGTCCTCCGGTGGCTCTGGGTCCGCCAGTTGATCCGGGCGGTGACGTGGTGGGGTGCCGCCGCGACCTCGGCGGGCTTGGCCCTGTTCCTGTTCGCCGCCGAGCCCCAGGGCGGGACCTCTACCCCGACGGCGACGGCATGGGTCAGCGCGTCGGCGGTCGCGGCGACGACCGTCGCCCTGCTCTTCGGCGTGGGCCGTCTCGGTGACACCAACCGGCGCGCCGTGCTTTATGGGTCGGCCACCGCGGTGCTGTGGGCTGTCGTGGCCATGTTCATCAAGGCGACCACCGATTCCCTGGCTGAGCACGGTCTGGGCGCGTTTCGCCATTGGCCGCTCTACGCGCTGGCGGTGAGCGGCCTGGTGGCCGAGGTGCTGAACCAGGCCACGTTGCATGCCGGCCCACTGAGTCGCTCCCAGCCGTTCCTCGTGATCGTGGACCCGCTGGCCAGCATCGTGTTCAGCGTTTGGGTCTACGGCGAGCACTTCACCCCGAACGCAGGCGCGCTGGTGCTCGGAGTCGTCTCGTTCCTCGGCATGTGCGCCGGCGTGGCCATCCTCATCCGGACCGCACCTGCGACGATGGAACCGGGTGTGGTGCAATGACCGCCGGAACGGTCCTCGCATTGGTCGCGGCGGTGTGTTTTGCGCTCGGGAGCGTCCTCCAACAGAAGGGCACCCTCGAGACCGACGCCGGGGCTGAGGACCCCCGGTTCCTGGTCCAGATGGTCCGCCGCCCGATTTGGCTGTTGGGGGCGGTGTCCCAGGGTACGGGGTGGGTCATCCAGGCAGCGGCTCTCGATCGGGCTCCGCTCGCGCTGGTCCAGTCGCTGACCACCCTGAGCCTGGTGCTGGCCCTGCCTCTCGGCGCTCGCCTGACCGGCCAGCGCATCAGTCACCGGGTGATGCTCGGGGCGGTTGGAGTGGTGGCCGGCATCGTGGTCTTCCTCTCGGTCGGGGCCCCCTCCTCCGGGTCGACGACACCCTCGGCTGCCGAGTGGTGGGGCGCCGGCCTCGTCACCCTCGGGCTCGTGGTGGGGTTCGCCCTGCTGGCCCGGGGTCGGTCCGGCTCGCTACGGGCGGCACTCCTGGGCGCCGCCGGCGGCTTCGCATTCGGCCTCCAGGGTGCCGTCACCAAGGTGTTCGTGACCCAGATCGGCGGCGGGGTCCTGGCCCTTCTGGCCGACTGGTCGCCCTACGTTCTGGTCGTCTCCGCGCTGGTCGGCCTGGCCTTCCAGCAGGGCGCCCTGAAGACCGGCGTACTGGCACCGGCTGTGGCGTCGGCGAACGCGGTGACGCTGTTCATGGGAGTGGTCCTGGGTCTGACGGTGTTCGACGAAGCCCTCCAGCCGGGCGCAAGCCGGGTGCCTGCCCTCGTCGGCCTTGCGGTGGCCCTCGCTGGCGTCTGCGTGCTCGCGTCGGCCGAGTCGACGGGCCCTGACCCCGGGGCCGCCGTCGGTCGAGCAACGGGATCCGAGGAGACGGCATGACCGGCCCCCGATACCCAGTCAGTCAGGCCTCGGGCTCTCGCCGATCGAGCCAATCCGAGTCCGCTTCGACGGAGCCCTCCTCGACCAGGTCTGACCGCACATTTCAGGTGGGACCTGGTGTCAGATGCCTTCGACTGCCTTCAGGCGACCGGACTGAATGGCGCCGACGAAGGCCTCGTAGTCGCGCTCGTTCTGGTCGGCGTAGCGCTGCGAGAAGTCGGTGATCGAGCGGTCGAACTTGTCGCTCTTACCGAGGTACGCAGACAGCGCCACTGCGTCACCCGAGCGGGCGTGCGCCCGGGCCAGGGTCCAGCCGCAAATGCCGGCGTAGAACCCGAGGCCGATCGGAGTCATGGTTTCGACGAGGGCCGAGCCCTTCATGTCCCGCAACTGGCGCCAGTACAGATGGCGGTTGGCCTCGACCCCCTTGGTCCATCCCAGGTAGATATCACTGGCTGCCTGCATCAGGCGCTGTCCTTGGACCACCCGCTGGCCCGGCTCCTTGAACTTGCTCTTCGGCAGGTGATCCTCGAGCACCGAGGCCGTCGCTTCCTTGACCTGGAGGAACAGCGGGTCCTGCTCGTCACGGCCCTGGAGCAAGACGATGAAGGCCCGGGTCCCCACACTTCCCACTCCCACCACCTTGCGGGCCATGTCGACGACCTCGAATCGTTCCAACAGGTGGCGGCGGTCCTCTTCCAGGGTGGCCCGATAGGCGCGGAACAGCTTGTGGAGCGCCTCCTGGGCCTCGTCACCGGAGTACCCGTACATGGATTGGAGATCGCGCGCCGGGATGACCACTGGCGGCTGGCTCACGATCCGGTACCGGCCGTCGACCACCTCGGCCAGCTTCGACAAGGCCTGGAGGCTGTCGCGCGTGTGGGCCTTCGTCACTGTCTTCTGGGCCCTTTGCGCGCCCTTCTTGGCCTCGGCCAGACCCCGCTTCGTCTTGACTCCCTTGCTCATGGTGGCGATCGTGTCCATGACCTCTTGTTCGGTCAACCGGGCGTACCAGATGTCCATGTTGCCCATCTGGCCGAATTCGGCCATGGCTTGGCGATAGGCCCTCACCACGGCGAGTGTCGTGGCGGTGGTGTCGGCGACGCTGAACCCGTTGTTGCGCGCGGCGATCGTGAAGCTCGCCGCCATGCGTTCCACGTCGTATTCGAACGGACCGGGCAGCGTCTCGTCGAAGTCGTTCAAGTCGAACAACAGGGTTCGTTCGGGTGACGCGAACCCGCCGAAGTTCGACAGGTGCGCATCGCCGCACAGCTGGACGTCAAGGCCGGCCCTCGGCGTGTCACGCAAGTCGGTGGCCATGAGCTTGGCCGCGCCCCGGTAGAACGTGAACGGGGAAACCATCATCCGCCCGTGACGAACGGGCACGAGGTCCGGTTCCCGGGTGAGGTTCTGCGCCTCGAGCAACCCCACCGGGTCGGCGCGGTCCGCGGCCGGCATCCAGCCGCTGTGGCTCATCAGCGGCAAGGCTTGACGGGCGTCCTTACCCTTGGCCCGACGCTCGTCCACACTCAGATGGGCGATCTTCACTGCGGCCATAGTTGCTCCCCTTCTCCCTCTGGTCCCGGTCCGGCATCGGTCACCAGGATTCCGGCATCGGCACCAGAACTTGGCCGACCGCTCACCAACACGTCAACGGGTCCCTTTTCGTCCACATTCCTATCAGCAATGCGGCTCGCTCAATTTCAGATCGAGACGGGCACGCGGGGTTTAGATCAGGGCGCTCCACCCGATTCCAGCCGATTGCTATGAAGGACCTTCTCGTCTCAGGCCCCAGAGTTACGGGGGCTGGTTGGGAGGTGTCCCGATCGCCGATCGACGTAAAGGCCAAAGAGTGGCCGCACAAGCCAAGACAGATTCCGAGCGGATGCATCGCTTACGCTTCTACTCTTCCGCAATGTGACTGTCCTCGATGTTGTGGCGCCGGCTGTCCCGGCCGCTGGCTAAAGCGACCAGGTCGCTCAGGTGCACCTCCCGGGCTCGGCGGCGCGTCGCCTGCTCGAGGTTGCCCTCAGGGACGAGGAGGCGCAGACCCATAGGGTGAATGGCGAAGTCGAGCGGTGTGGCCAGCTCGAGGGCCTCGCCGTCGACACCGACGAAGGCATGCCCCGATCGCGAACGGACTTCGAACCGCTCGGTCGCGAAGCGGTACGCGTGGGCACTCTGCCCCTGTCGGCCCGCCAGCATGGCCGAGACGACGACGGCCGCCTCGGTTGCCGATCCGGCGACCGCTGCGAACACCCCGAGCTGTCTGCTGTCGAGGCGCAGGCGTTGTGAGACATCGGGGGAGGGCCCGAGCACATAGGGATTGTTCGAGACCTGTATGACAACCGATCCGTCGACCTCCGAGCCGTCTGGAGCGGTGAACTGCAAGTCGAACGGCTTGTCCGTCTGCCCCAGTAGGTCCGGCAGCAGGGTGCTCGACGTTTCGAACTTCGCCTCTCGGTAGCCGTCCTGCTGGACGATGGTGGCATAGACCCCGAGCGACACGTTGTTGACGAAGACGCGGCCGTTCACGGTTGCGAAGTCGACCCGCCGTTCGACGCCGTCCAGGAAAGAGTACATGCTCTTCCGCGGGTCATCGCGGTCGAAGCCGAGATCGAGAGCAAAGTGGTTCCGGGTGCCGGCCGAGACGCATACAAACGGGAGGTCGTGCTCGATTGCGATCGATGCCACGAGCGCCTGGGACCCGTCGCCACCCGCCATGCCGAGACAGTCCGCTCCCCGCGCTACCGCGTCCCGGGCGAGCTGTTCGAGGTCGAGGCCCCGATCCAGAAGCACCGTCTCGACGCCCAGCGACTTCGCCAACTCGACCAGTCCGAACTTCTCGACCTTGCCGCCACCGGACCACGGGTTGCAGATCAGCACCGGGTGCGACGGAGGCAGACGCCGCCGGAACGGCATCGCTGCCGTGGTGCGAATGTTTCGAAGCACCGCAGCCCGTCCGGCCAACACGCCGATGGCCAAGAGGCACGCGACGATGATCAACCGAACGAGTACTTGCTCTCCGCTGATGCCCGCCCACAGCAGGGCGGTGGCCACCACGCCAATGCCGGCGACCAACCCGGCTGCCCCGACCACCCGCCGGTGTCTCCGGCCGGTCAGGAACCACCACGCGCCGCCGACCGAGATGGCGGCTCCGGCCAATGCGAGGAAGACGTAGCCGACGTTCCGGAGCAAGAAGGCGATGATCGCGCCCAGCAGGCCGCACATGGCGACGAGGGCAACCAGCGCCATGACCCTGGCACGGCCCGACACCCCGGGGCCGGCCTGCTTGATCGGTCCGGCACGTCTCGTTGGGCCGCCTGGGCCGACAGGAGATGGCGCGTCCATCATGACTCATCCTTCCCTTTGCTCATGGTCCCGCGGTCTCATCATGGCTCGGACCCGCCCCGCCGGCTGTCAATGTCATGGAATCGACCGGGCGAAGGCGTCCACCGCCGACTCGATGGTTGGAAAAAAGTGGCCCGGATCGATCGTCCGGGTGAGCTCGTATCGTTGAATCCTCTCCCTGACGGGATCCTTCAGCTCGGCGAACACCAAGGAAATGCCCCTTCCGTTGAGCTCTTCGTCCAGCTGCTCAAGCATGTCGGCCGCCGTCGTATCGACATCTGTGATGGGCTCGGCCGCCACGACGATCCAGCGAGGCGGTGGATCGTTGGCGGCCAGCGCGCGGACCTGCTCGCGAAAGGATCGCGCGTTGGCAAAGAGCAGCGGCGCATCGAAGCGAAGGATCTCCAGCCCTTTGATTGTGCTTGCGCCCTGGTGCATGCGGGTGTCGTGGTACCCGGGAAGTAGGTCGACCGTCCCGAGCGTCGTGCTGTACGGCCACCACGCCCGTCGGAAGACGTTGAGGATCGACAGCAGGACGGCCAGGGCGATGCCGGGAAGCACGCCGAGGAAGGCGACGCCGAGGAAGGCTGCGATTGCGAGGGCGAACTCGGTCCGGCGCACCGACCAGAGTCGTCGCATCCCAGCCACATCCGCCAGCGAAAGGGCGGCCGCGATCACCACCGCCGCCAGAGTGGGCTGAGGAAGGTTACGAAGCAGGCCCGGGACGGCGAGCAGCATCACGATGATGGCACCCGCACCCACCAGCCCGGCCACCTGCGTCTTCGCCCCTGTCTGTTCGGCGACGGCGGTCCGCGACCCGCTTGTGCTGACGGCGAATCCCTGGAAGAGCCCGGCGGCGATGTTGGCGCCGCCGATCCCGATCATCTCCTGGTTCGCCCGGACTTCGTCGCCGCTGCGTGCCGCAAAGGCCGAGGCGGTGGAGATGGTATCGGTGAGAGCAACGACGGCGATGCCGAATGCACCCCCCACAAGGAGAGGGAAGTCCGAAATCGAAACGCTCGGGATGGTGAAGGGCGGGAAACCCTTCGGCAGGGTTCCCACCAGCGAGACGCCGCGACTCTGGAGATCGAACGCCACGGCGGCACCTATCGACAGGACCACCGCGGCCAGGACGCCGGGTACCTTCGGCAGCCACCGCTGGAACACAAGGATCACCACCAGGCCGGCTGATCCGACGAGCAACGCGTCCGCGACCGTCTCGCCGGACGTGACACCGTGAACGAATCCGCGGATATCCCCGATCAGGTTGTCGGAACTCACCGAAAACCCGAAGAGCTTTGGCAGCTGGCCCACGACGATGGTGAGCGCAAGCCCGGTCATGTACCCGATCTGGGTCGGCTTCGAGAGTAGATCGGCCACGAAACCCAGCCTGGCCACCCCAGCCAGGACCATGATCACACCGACCAGGATGGCGAGCATCGAGGCCAGTGCGATCGCACGCTCGGGACTGCCACCGGCTCCGACCAGGGGGATGATCGTGGCGGCGATCATCGGTCCGAGCGAGGAGTCGGGGCCGAGCACGAGGATCCGGGATGGCCCCAAGACGGCGTAACCCGCAAGGCAGAGGATGGTGGTGTACAGGCCGGTGATGGCCGGTAGTCCGGCCAGCTCGGCGTAGGCCATGCCCTGCGGTACGAGGAGGGCGGTGAGCACAAGGCCGGCGACGACGTCCTTCGGCAGCCAACCGTGCTCGTAGGTGCGGATCAACTTCAGACCAGGAACGCGTGCCGCCACCCATTCGAGGCTCACGCCGTCACCCACTTGCCGGACCCTCTCAACTCCGCACCACCAGCGTACGATATGCGAGGTAGTGACTCATTTCTCGCTGGCGCGACCGGACGAGCGCCTCCATGTGTGGGCGGCCCGCACGGCGATGCTGGTGGCCGGGACCGGGCTCGCCCTCTTCGCCAATGCCGCGCTCCTCGTGCACGACGGCGCACCCGCGTGGGACGCGCCCTGCTCCGCTCGCCCTCCAGGCCCATCCGGTAGTGACACTCTGGAGCGCCCAACTCACCGGCACGTCCGTTCCGGCGATGCCCAGCCCGTCGCGAAACACCTGGGTAGGTACAGAGCGCAACTGCGTGGATCTCTCGGTGGCTAGTGTGACCCGTTTAGGTTGAGAGTACGGGCTTGGACTGGGAACAGACGATCCTCGACGCGCGAGATCCGGCCGTCTTGGGACGTTGGTGACAGATGGCGCTCCGGATGGGTTGTCGTGAATGACGATCCAGAGGAGTTTGAGATTCGACCAGCGGCGACCGATTCTCTGGGCTGCTCTTTGGCCTGGTCCCTGAACCCAAGACGGTGAAGAACCGACTCCACCTCGCCTTCCGAGCTGGTGATAGGGACAGAGAGGTTGAGCGGCTGCTCGCACTTGGAGCTATCCGGGCGGATGTAGGTCAGGGCGAGGAGTCATGGGTTGTGCTGGCTGATCCAGAGGGTAACGAGTTCTGCATCCTCAGCTCCCGCCGTCGGACCTGACAGCGCCTAGCGCTCCCCGAATCATCCGCTCGCATTGGCACCCGACGTTTGATTGGGTGCTTCGGCCTTTGGAGGGTGTCCCAATGGAGACAAGCCATCCATCACAAGTCGAAGGTTCGCCAGAGTGGCAGACTCGGCGAGACGGGGACTCACCAAGGGGGATCGTGATGGCCATCGGGGTGTACTACCAGCCAGAAGGGATGACGCTCGAGCTGTATGCAGCGTTTTACGAGCGCCTGGACAAGTATCTTCAGGAGCGGGGTCTCGATATGCCGGAGGGCGCGCTGCACCTGTCATTCTTCGGTGACGATGGACAGCTCGCTGGCTTCGAGATCTGGGAATCCGAGGAGGCGTTCCGCAAGTTCGAAGAGGTCCTCGCGCCAATGCTTGCGGCTGTGGGTATTCAGGGCGCTGCACCACAGATCATCCCGATCCATCGGCTGGCTCAGTCCGATGCAGAGGTCCGCTGGGTCTGGCCTCGATGAGCAGGCAAGGGGCGGCTCGGTCATCTAGGGCCGAGCGCCGGGGGCAACCTCTGCATTGAGACGATCCATCGTCGGCACCGCCGGCTCAAGAGTCAGGCCTTGAAGGCGAGCCGCCTACCCCGCGCGTAACGATGGGTCTCGCTCTTTGCGGGTCCGAGCTCAGCTCCGCCGAGTCAGCGCCCGCCGCGGAGTGCCGCGAGGGTAGCCCGGGTCGCGGGCCCCTCGAGCTGGTGACGGCGACGCCAGAACGCTGAACCGGGCCACCGCCGTTCCGCCCCGTAGGCATCAACTTGTTGGCGGTAGCCGTCGAGCACCAGCTTGGTGAGGAACGCCCGGTACTCCTCTACCGGGTCGGAACTTCGGTGGTCGTCCACAATGGCCGAGGCGGCTTCCCCGGCTGCACGGCCGGTGAGGAGTGCGGACACGATGCCGCGGCCAGACAGGGGGTCGACGGTGCAGGCGGCGTCGCCGGCGGCGGTCCAGGCCGGCCCGGCAGTGGGCCCCAGCCGACTCGAGCGGGCCGCTGCCAGCCGGGGCTCGTAGATCACCTCAGGTTGGTCGCTCAACTCGAGCAGGCTGCCGATGAGCGGCAGCCTGCGAGCCGCGTGGGCGAGTTCCCGGCGAGCAGGCGGGCCGGTCGGCATCAGGTCGGCGTCGGTGAAGAACACCACCATCCGGCGACTCCCGGGTAGGAGCGTGCTGTACCACCACCCGCCCTCGACCGCCTCGACATGGATGGAGGCCTGCTGATCCCGGGGGTCGACCGACCACACCGCCCAGAGGGCGACCAGATGGTCGAGGTGGAGCTGGCTTGCCCCCAGGAGGTGGCCGACGCGGGCGCCCCGACCCGTGGCGTCGACGACCACGCGTGCCCCCAGCTCAACGGTCGTGCCGCCCTCGGCCCGAGCCCTGAGCGCCCAGGCCTCCCCCTCGCTCCCCAGGGCGGTCAGGGTGGCCGAAAACGTCCCTACGTCCAGACGCCTGGCGGCTGTCCGCAGGTCCTCGTCGAACCCTCCCCGGTCGAGGTTCCAGGCCGCACCGAGTGGGTTGTACTGGTGCTCGACCGTCACCGGCTCGGTCGTACCCCAGGCTGAGACGGTCCCGGGGCACATGACGTGACGACAGGCGGTGAAGCCCCCTGTCTCCGGACCGAAGATCTCGGCCACCAGCTGCGGGGCGCCCGGGGCGGCGCCCTCGCCGATCTTCATTCGGTGCCCGTCGTCACCGTCATCGATGCCGAGGCCATCGAGCCCGAATTCACCCCCGGTGTCCACCGCGCCCTCGAGGGCCGGGTCGACCAGGGTGACGCTCCGGCCCAGGCGAGCCGCCGCCGCCGCGGCCGCGCAGCCGGCGGGGCCCGCCCCCACCACGGCCACGTCGACCTTCACCAGTCGATGGGGCAAGTGGCCTTGCCGCCCGAGCCGCACACATAGGTGGTGGCAGAGGTCGGCGTAGGTGCAGGGTATGAGGCGCCGGTTTCGACCTTCAACACGCTCGGGAACCGGCCGTCACTGGGACCCGGGTGTGCGGTGACCACGCCGAGGGTGGGCCAGATCGATACGAACTCCGTGAGCTGCTGAGTCAGGACCGGGATGGGGGCCAGGGGGCGTATCCACGTCCGCCGTCGGGCGAAAGCCTGCTGGCGGGTGGCCAGCGGTTGGCTGGTGTCAAGCACTGTCTCATAGTCCGCCTCGGCCAGGACCTCGTTGGGCACCCTGGCGGGCCAGAAGGAGGGCAAGTAGGGCGAGATGTCGGGGTTGTAGCCCGCCACCCGGTAGCCGTTCCGGCAGCTGGCGGCATCGGCGTGCCAGGGGACGCCCATCCACATGCTGAGATCACCGGGCGTCACGCCGTGCACCGGACCATCTGGTCCCATGGTCTCCGCTGGGGTCAGCTGGTCCCCGTAGTCCTGGACCACCATGGTTGTCCCCGCCACCCGCAGCCGGTAGGGAGCCGCCCAGAGGCTCGGTACCCGCAGTATCCACGGGGCCTCCACTCCGGGGTGGTTGGCGCCCCCCAGGACAGAAGCCAGCGCGGCCTCGTCGAGGGATCGGGGCCGGGCCGACAAGGGCAGCTCCTCCGCCGAAGTGACCGTCGGCAGGGGGGTGCCGGTGTCGAAGTCCCCTCGGGCCCAGGACTTCAGCTGCAGATACTGGAGCGTCGTCACCGGGAGCCACGTCAGCTGGTTCTTCGGCGGGAGCGTGATCCCGTCGCCGTAGAACAACGGCTGCTCTTCCACCGTAGAGCTCTCGTAGGCCGGATTCCTGAACAGACTGGCCACGCGGGACCGGTAGGGCCGACTGCCGGGAGAGGAGCTGGCCAGCGCGGCCAGATTGGCCGGGGAGAGCCAGTCCATCTGCTGGTCAGCACGGGTAAGGGAGAAGAAGCCTTTGTTCACCCACTGCTGGTCGACCAGGCGCTGGAGGAGCGGGAGGATATCACCTTGGAAGGTCACCGGAGAAGGAGGGATCATCCCGGCCAGTACGAGTGGCGACCGGATCTGGTCGAGCAAGGTGACCGGGCCCCCGGCAATGGCTGGCCCGTAGTTCGGAGGCGTCACCAAGACCCACGCCCCGAGCGCTTGGATCCGCCGCCCGCCGATGGTGAGGACCGCCTGGACCGGCCCGTCGCAGATATTGTCGGTCCAGCCGTCGTTGTCGGCGAAAGTGGTGATGCTGGCGCCCGGGGCCGGGTAGGCGCGACCGTCGCCGGGCAGGAAGACCAGCCGGCCGCTCCCGTCGGTCAGGATCTCCCCGAAGTTGATCGGGTTGTCGAACACCGTCGGCCCGCTGAGAGCCACCGGCGAGGCCCCCCGCCCGCCCACCGACCGGGTGACGGCGGCGGCCAGGGCGTCCCGGGCCGCACCGGTTACCGATGCATTGCGGCGTGACACCGGTTGGGCGACGGTGATGTCCATGGCGACCGAGGACTCGTACCAGGCTGCCTTCTTGTTGGCAACGGTCACGGTCCAGTCCACCTGCACGTCAGGCGGCACCTCACCGAGGACCTCTCCGCGGGATCCAATGGCGAAGATTCGAAAGCGGGCCGCCTGCTTGGCCATGGCCCCACTGGCATCCTTGAACCCGGCCGGTGGTCGCGGAACTCCGCCCGGCACCTCCGGACCGAAGTAGAAGGCGTCGGGGCTGTTGCCGACGCGGGCGATCCCTATGCTCGGGTGAATCTCGAAGCGGCTCGCCCGATCGAGGATGGACCGCGCTGACGGCTGCGACGCTGCGGCCATCGTCCTGGTTCCCGCCGCCCCGGCCGTCAGCACCGCCCCAGCCGTCAAGGCGCTCGCCCGCATGAAGTCACGCCTCGAGAACAACATTGCACACCCCCTTTGATGGTGGGCAATCCGCTTAGAGATAGCCGAACCACTTTGCGCGGGATGCTACCAATCTCCGAGTCCTCGCTTGGCTCCGTCGTCGGACTTGGCGTCAGTAGCGGTTGGCGAAACGGAGACCCCGAGTCGTACTACCGTCTCGGCTCGTAGCGCATCGCCACTGCCCCCGAGCCAAACTCCACCGTGTTCGCGAGCCTCAAGTCGACATGCTTCGATAGCCCGGCGAACAACGTCGGCCCGTGGCCCGCGAGCCTCGGGTGCACCACGAACTCGTACTCATCGATCAATCCCCACTCCGTCAACGCCAGTGGGAGTTTCACCCCTCCCACGAGCAGTCCCATGCCCGACTCCCGTTTGAGTTGCCGAACGACCTCGCCCAGATCCCCGCGCACGAGTTCCGCGTTCCAATCGACCTGCTCCAGGGTGCTCGACACGACATACTTCTTTGCCGCGTTGATCGTCTGGGCGAACGGTTCCATCCAATCCGGTCTCGCTCCCGTCGTCGTCGGGGGCCGCCACGCTGATTCCATCATTTCGTACGTCACCCGACCAAAGAGAAGGGCATCGGACTGGCTGAGGTTCTCGGCCGCGTGACGATGCAAGTCTTGGTCCGCAGGGATGGCACGATGATCGCAGCACCCGTCCAAGGTGACGTTGATCGAGTACCGAAGGGGTCGCATCGGCCTACCGCGGCGACGGCCTGAGGTTCAGAGATGGTCCGTTCGATGAGAAATCGTTGCCGGAGCATCCCGAGCGGTTCGGCATGGAAGTGTTCGGGAACCCTGCCATCAGAATCTGACCGTAGCAAACGGTCCAGGGCCCGTCCCCTGCGGATATCAACGACAACCTCAACTGGAGGCCTATGACGACAGCTGTCATCCTCAGCGTCGACCCACAACTCCTGTAGCCCTTTACCGGCGTCGAAGCTCCCGCGTTCCGGTTCAAGACTTCCGGCGACAAAGACCATCCCCGATCTCGGGAGGTGGGACATTTCGAGCACCATCACGCCAGTCCTGGCACAATGCGCTCGTGCCCCAGAACGTCTTCGTCGGTCTGATCGCCGAGTTCTACGACGCGACGTCGACCGAGATGGCCGACCCGGCGGTACTCGACCAAGCGGTCGACTTCCTCGTTGACCTCAATAAGAGCGTTGGCGGGGGTCGTGCCCTTGAGCTGGGGATCGGCACCGGCAGGGTCGGGCTGCCGCTGAGCCGACGCGGCATTGACGTGCACGGCATCGAGATCTCGGCCGACATGGTCGCTCAGCTCAGGGCCAAGCCGGGAGCCGATCGTGTCGGGGTGACCGTGGGCGACTTCGCCACAGCCAAGGTGGAAGGGTCCTTCACGTTGGCCTTCCTGGTCTTCAACACCATCTCGAACCTGCTGACGCAAAACGAGCAGGTCCAATGCTTCAAGAACGTGGCCGCACACCTCGAGCCGGGTGGCTGCTTCGTGATTGAGCTGTGGATACCCGAGCTGCAAAAACTCGTCCCCGGTGAACACATTCGCGCCTTTACGGCGACCGCCGAGCGGCTGGGATTCGACGAGTACGACGTGGCCACACAGCAGGTCACTTCCCACCACTACTGGCTGAACGGTGATCGGCTCGCTTCCTTCTCCTCGCACCACCGTTATCTGTGGCCGGCCGAGCTCGACCTCATGGCCCGCTTAGCCGGCATGACGCTGCGGGAGCGCTGGGGCGACTGGGATCGTCAAGCCTTCACCAGTGAAAGCGCCAAGCACATCTCCGTGTGGGAGAACACCGCCTAAAAGGGGCCGCCACTGCTCGTCGAACTCTAGATGTGGTAGCTCGTCGCCCCCATTCTGTTCGCCGCAGTCCTTTGTTGAGAATACTCTTATCGACCTCGGCCTGGAGGAAAGCCTGACCAAGGGCACAGCTCCTCAAAGCGTGGTACGCCGAGATGTTACGGGTATATCGAGTTCCCGCTAAAGGTATTGGCGATTCCGGTGTTCACAAAGGGAAAGCCGGCGTTGGGGAGGTGAAGACCGAACTTATCCAGTCCGATGAAGTTGTTGATGATCTCGTTGCTTGTGGTGCCCGACGTGAGGGTAATGCCGTTCCCGCCGTTTCCGCTAATGAGGTCGGAGGGATTCGAACTGGATGTACCTATGGAGTTGTTGTCCGCGGTACCGCTGATCAGGACGCCACCTCGCTGGTTCGGCAATGCTGCCGCACCGAAGACGTTCGTGCCGATGAAGGTGTTGACGAGCTCGTTGTCGTGGGCTTTCTCGGCGATAGCGAGCCCGTAGCCGACATTGCCCGAGAACGTGTTCTGGGGGATCACCGAATTCAGTGTGCCTCCGATGGTGTTGCCATGCGCCGTCCCGTCGATCAAGAGGCCGTTACCGCCATTGGGGAGGACTCCGCTTCCCTTGGTCGTGAGTCCAGCGATGTTGGGGTCCACCGTAACCCCAGAAGCATCACCGGAGAGCTCTATGCCGTTGTTATTGTTGCCGGAAAACACGTTTGTCCGGACCAGATTGTTGCCTCCGGTTGACGTGATGAGTAGACCATCGTTGCCGTTGGGTGCGGCACCTTGGAAAGCGAGCAATCCACCAAACGTATTGAAGGTGACGAAACCACTGACCTGGTCACGCACCTCGATGCCATTCGCCCCATTGCCGGCAGAAACGTTGCCAAGGGGGATCACGCCGCCCACCTGGGTGTTCCTGGAGGAGCCGGTGACCAAGATGCCGTCGTAGCGATTGGCGAGCGTCGTCGAGTTATCCGCCCCGATACCGAAGAAGTTGGCTTGCACCGTCACATCGTTGGAGTTGGTGATCTGCAGTCCGCTTCTGCCATTGCTGCTCAAGACGTTGTAGTAGACGAACGGGTTGTTAGAGAACTGGCAGCCGATCAAAGAGTTGTCGCTCGCACCGTTGATGAGTACGCCGTCGCCAGCGTTGCCGATTCCACTGTCACCATTGCTCGACGTACCCACGAAATTCCCGTTGAGAATGTTGCCTTCAGAACTCGTGTCGATGAGGACCCCGTTCTGGCCGTTGCCCGACACCAAATTCCCCAACGGGGGAACCACGAATACCGGTGGCACCTGACCCTTGGTGCCCGTCGGGTTGTTCGTCTTGCCCGTCCGGCTGTCGACGAACTCAGTGCCCCCGACCTCGTTGTTGTTCGAAGATCCGCTGATCGAGATGCCATTGCCTCCATTGGGGATGGCGGCCGTTCCGGTCGGGTCGGTGCCGATCCGATTGGAGACCACGGTGTTGCCCGATGAACCGACGAGAGCGAGCCCGCTCCCGAGGTTGCCAGAGATGACGTTGCCTACGGCCCCAGACGCTCCCGATGGGTTCAGGCCGATCATGTTGTTCGTTGAGCCGGGAGCGAGGTACACACCGTTCCCTCGGTTGCCGAATGCGGCACCCGCCGTGTTCAAGCCAATGTAGTCCTGGTAGAGCGTGACCGAACTGGCCGCCACCGTGACGCCGGTGCCCGACGCGTTGTCGACGGCGATGCCCAGCAGCCTCGATCCCCGCGAACCCGGTGAGAACAGTAGCCCGGCATGAACGTTGAAGTTGATCGCGACCACAGGCGGCTTGCCACTGACGTAGCCGGGTGCTGTCCGGGCATCGATCTTCACATCGTTGTTGATCGACGGCAGATCGCTGCCGAGCACAATTGTGCCGCTGACCGAGAAATTGATTGTCGACGCGACACCAGGTGTCATTGCGTTAGCGGCATCGATGGCGGCCCGAAGTGAACCAGGGCCCGCACCGTGCAGGTTGGTCACCACGAGCGGCGTTGGGGTCGTCGCCCCTGAAGGTGGAGAGGCGACGGACGCGGCGGCCGTTGACACGGCCGATGTCGCGAGAACAGTGGCGCATGCGACGGCGATCGACGCTGCACCGATGGTCCACAGAAACCCGCTTGGAGCGATTGACCTCTCACGAAGTTTGGATCGATCCGACGCAAGATAAGTCATGCCGTCAAGCTATCAAGGAAAGGAGAGCAATACCTGAGCTGTTGTCCCCTACAATCGGCATCGGGACAAAGACTCAGGCAACAGCGACCGGAGACTGTGGTCGCACGTTGGGAGTTTGGGCCTCACTGTTCTCGCCTTCCAGACCGTCGTCGGTTCGATGGTCTCAAGTTCCTCCGGAGCGTCCATTATCCGATTACGCCCTCGGGTCGTCCTTTGACGCTGCTCAGACCGCTCGGACTTCGGCGAGCCGCTTTACGGCGTACTCGTCGTCCCAGCAGACCGCGGCTTCCCATGCGGCCGATGCTTGCGCGGCGATGTCGTGCGCGTCGTCGTCGAGATCGGCCGCGTTGTGGGGCAGCACCAGGTCGAGGTCAGGGACGTCGACGTGTGACTCGTCCCAGTCGATCAGCGCGACCCGGTCCGCGGTCAGGCGGACGTTGCCAGGGTTGGGGTCGCCGTGGACGACGCATGTCGGACGTCCGGTCAGCCGCGCCCACGCAGCGCGGCATCGAGCAACGCCCTCAGTCGGCATCGCGCCGAGGTCGATCTTCGTCCCGGTCCCGGCGTGCAACAGGTCGGTCGACGATCGCCAGCCCGGACGTTGCGGCCAGCCCCACGTCAACCGGTGCAGCTGGCGGAGCGTGTCGGCCACGCGACGCCAGTCGGCCTGCGTGTCGGGCGGCCCGCCCTCCACGTAGGTCATCACTACCAGACCTTCGGCGAACAGCCGGCCGTCCGCTGTCGGGATCGGCAGCGGCACGGTCAGACCTCCCCGGTGGAGGTGGCGGAGAAGATCGGTCTCCCACGCGAGATCAGCGTCGCTCCTGGCACCAAGACGACCGACGGCGAGGTGCCGGTTGACGCGCACGCTCCACACCTCGTTGCCGACTCCCTCCGCGAGCGGCTCGAGGCGAGCGACGTCATCACCCCACCGCTCGAGCGCCTCCCATGCCACTGACCACATGTTTGCAGAGTTCCGAACATCGCTCCGTCCGGGGCAATCTAAAAGCTCCAACGCGTTTGGCTGAACCGTCCTCCCTTGCCAAATCCAAAACCGGTCTGGGGTGCCACGGGTAGACGAGGACCCCTGCTCGCCGAATGGCGTCACCCAGACCGCACCAGGTTCCATCGGGCGCGACGAAATGCGCTCCGTACTTCGACTCATAGGTGTTGGCGACTCGCCCAAGCTCCGCATCGTCGCTCACACCTTTCGGCCGTTCCTTCAATCACGAGGTCGAGGCCGTCGAGGGTGCTCTGCCCCGTCGTAAGGACGCAATGACAGTTTCCCAAGAGGTTCTTCGCTTTTCGCTCGTTCGGTCCAGTGCAGAAGTACAGAGCCCCTTCGAGCCAGATTCCCAACAGGGGCGTGACGTGGGGACGGCCGTCAGGTCGAACCGTCGAAAGCCAATACACCTCAGCGCCGGCCAGCTCATCCCGAGCCTGCGACCACTCCGTTGGCATCGCATTCGGGCTCCTGAAGGCGCTCAGCTTGGTCACCGGGACTGTTGCAGCCATGCCGCTCTCCGATCGTTTACGTTCGTGCGAGCACCTACCAATACCGCGAAGGTTGTTGGGCTCATCCTCGAGGACTTTGGCGGCCTGTGCTGGTCAACTGACTCTAGATACGCGGTACTCGACGCCGTCCGCCAATAGACGGCCCTCAGCAACAAAGAGACTCGTGGTCAACCAGCTGTAACGCTCGTCTCCGGTTTCAAATCGTGGCGTGGTACGGAAGTATTGGTCATTCCAGTCGGTCGCGGTACCGCTTGCAGTCGCGTTCATGACTTTGTCGTTCAACTCGAGCAATCCCGTGTAATGGGCATAGACGTAAGCACCATCGTCGGAACATATCTGGCCCCGTACGTCAATCTGTCCCCACCCGTCGGAGCCCAAGGTGATCCAGTCGCCGCCACCTGACAGAAGAGTGCCGTTCAGTCGCTCCCCGCTCACCTTCCCTTCGGCTATCTCCAAGAACATTCGAGTCCCGAACGTCACGGCCGGTTTCAAATTGGCAGAAAGATCAAATTCGTGAACGAGTTCCACGGGCACCTCCTCGACTCGCAAACGTGAGCGTAGGGCGGGTTCCGCCGGTTGGGCCAGCTGAGGGTGCCCCCGAACGGCCGTTCGGGGGCACGTGCTGAGGCTCGCTTCGCTCGATGTCGGATCACTCGAGGGAGGGGAACGCGAACGCGAATTGGCGACCTGGGCCGAGTTCGAGGCTGCTGCTGCTGAGCTGGCCAGCAAGGGCAAGGCGCTGCTCTCGCAGTAAGGGGCGCCACTGGGATACCTCGCCACCGGGCGAGCGGATGGAGGACCCCGGGTTCACCCCTTCTCAGACATCAGGACTCGGCCTACGGCGTGGTGCCCGACACCTGACTGGAGAGCGGCGAGTTTCCGACGCCCGGCACCACAGCCTTGACCACGTAGAAGTGGGTCGTACCCGGGGTGAGGCCGTTGTTGGGCCACGTGGTCGTCGACAGCACGGCCTTCAATGTGTAGGGGCCACCAGAGGTCGTCGAGCTGTACACGTCATAGGTCGTCGGTCCCGTCGACCCCGTCGCCGTCACCGCATTCCATGAGACGTGGATCGAAGTACCCGACGCTGTTGCGGCATGGACGACGGGGGCCACGGGCCGCGACAACGTAATGGCCGACGCCCTGGTCGAGTTGACCGAGGTGCCGAGACCCGAGACGGTGGCTGTGACCACGTAGTAGTAGGTGCTGCCCGGGATCAGACCGTTGTTGGCCATACTGGTCGTGGCCACCACGGCGAACCGCGTGTAGGGGCCACCGGGCGTGGTCGAGCGGAGGACGTTGTAGCTCGTCGCTCCGAAGACGGAGTTCCAGCCGACAACAATCTGGCTATCCGAAGAACCGCGTGTCGCCGTGACCCCCGTCGGTGCGGCCGGTGCGGCCTTGTGTGTTCGACTCCTGGTCCCGGACCGGGATCTGGGGCAGGCTGGCGCCCGTGGATACCTGCGAGGAACGCGACCGTCGGGCAGCACGACCTCTGGCCCAGGAACGTTCGAGGTTGTTCGACCAGCAAGCCGAGGCCTACGACCGGTTCCGGCCGGCCTATCCCGATGCGGTGATCGATGAGCTGCTCGGTCCGGTGCCTGCGGGCCTGGACGTTCTCGATGTGGGTTGCGGCACCGGGATCGCTTCACGGCAGATGGCCCAGCGCGGTGCCAAGGTGCTGGGGGTGGAGCTCGCTCCACGAATGGCCGAGATCGCCCGCGGCCATGGGGTCGAGGTAGAGATTGCTGCCTTCGAAGGCTGGGACGCTGCTGGTCGCACTTTCGACCGGGTGACTTCGGCGCAGGCCTGGCACTGGCTCGACCTGCCTATCGCCACCGCGAAGGCGGCCACTGTGCTGCGGCCGGGGGGCAGGCTTGGTCTGATCTGGAACGCGGGTTGTCAGCCCGAAGATCTGGCCGATGCTCTCGAAGAGGTGTACGCGAGTGTCGTGCCGCCCGGCGGCCACCGTCTGTTCCGGGGGTACGCGGCCAATCGGTCATCCGACGTGAAGACCGGCCTCGACTCAGAGATCGACGCCGTCTTAGCGGTGCCCGACTTCGGTGCGCCGACCGAGAAGTGGTTCCCCTGGACGCGGGCCTACGGGCGGGACGAGTACCTCGGCCAGCTTGTCTCACGGAGCGACCACGCCGCTCTCGAACCAGCGGTCCGAGATCGCCTATTCGAAGCGATCGGCGCGGCTATCGACGATCAGGGCGGCTCGTTTGTCATGAACTTCGAGACCGTCCTGATCACCGCGACTCGGTTGAGGTAGCCCGGGGACCGGCGGTCAGCGGCACCATTTGGGCTAAGCCAATCGACGGGCCCCTCAGAAGCTAACCCAGCGGAGGGTGAGAATATATGAGTACACCGCCCTTGGTCAGCCGGTCTTCAACGGAATGGACCTGCCAGTGTCGGAGGGCCGGATTACGAAAAACCAGACTGGCGGATCCAGCCCTGGGACCAGCAACGATAGGCCTTTGAGGGTGCGGTTCTTGCAACACAGCAGCCTCAAACAGCATCAAGAATTCTCTCTTGTGCTTGCCACATTTGCATGCGCCTGGTTCGACACTTTTGGGACATGGTCAGGGGCGGTCATGAGGGGATGCGGTAGAGGAGGCGTACGACGCCGTTGTTGAATCGGTGCTCGTCGAGGAGCTCGAGGTGGGTGCGGAAGCCCGCCGGGAGAGCCGGTTTGCCGCCGCCGACGATCATGGGCCAGACGAACAGCTGGCATTCGTCGACCAGACCTGCTGCGAAGGCCCGGGCGGCCAGGTTCGCCCCGCCGACGGTGAGATCGCTGGTGGCTGCGGCCTTCAGTTCTTGGACGGCGGCGGGGTCGAAGTCGCGTTCGAGGCGGGTGGTGGCCGTCGACACGTCGGTCAGGGTCGTGGAGTAGACGACCTTGGCCGCTGCCTGCCAAACGCTCGCGAAGTCGGCCGTCCGATCGGACAGCATTGCGAGGGCAGGGTTGGTTTCCCAGACGGCCATCGTCTCGTAGAGGCGCCGTCCGTAGAGAAACGTGCCGAAGGATCTCAGCAGAGCGGTCGTGGCCGCGAACACGTCGTCGTCCGGCTCGTAGAGGTCGAAGGCGCCGTACTGGTCTTCGATGTAGCCGTCGAGGGACGTGTTGGTGACGTAGACGAGCTTGGCCACGGCCCTACACCTCGACGTCGACCGCGACCGCCTGGACGTCGCGGAAGGTGGCGTCCAGCTTCTCGAACGCCTCGAGCCAGCCCTGGCTGCTCGGCCCGGCCAGGTGGGCGGGAAGCCATCGACGGATCTCGAGTCGTGTGCTTCCGTCGGGGTGGTCGTGGAACTCGATCCGGAACCTCGTCTCGAACGGCTCCAAACCCTCCTGTAACTGGCCGGAGACGTACATGACGCCTTCGAGGAGATCGCCATCGGCAACGTCGGTCAGGTCGATGTAGACGTGGACGCGGAGGTCGGGCTCGGCGGCAGCGACCTCAGTCCACCGCTGGAAGCCACCGGGGCGGACGTCGAACTCGATCTGGCCCCGTGGCAGCGAGTTCCCGCGTGGGCCCCACCACATCGCGAGGTGGTCCGGATCGGTGAAGGCCCGGAAGACCAACGCTCGCGGTGCGTCGAACACGCGCGAGACGGCGAGCTGTGGCGTTTCGGTGTTCATCAATGCTCCTTCCTGTCGGTGCGCTCGGCGGCCTGGACCGCCGCGAGGTGAGCGTCGAGGCGATCGAGGGACGAGTCCCAGAAGCGCCTGAAGCGGTCGATCCAGCCGGCTGCGTCACGAAGCGGGGCGGTCTCCAGGTGGCTGGCACGCCACTTGCCCGATCGCGTTCGCGAGATGAGGGCCGCGTGCTCGAGCACCTTCAGGTGTCGCGAGACGGCTGGCATCGACATCGGGTGCGGAGCGCTGAGCTCCGTGACCGTTGCGTCGCGCTCCGCCAGCTCGTCGAGGATCGCCCGACGGGTCGGGTCGGCGAGTGCCGAAAACACTGCGCTCAGTTGGTCGGTGCCTGCCATCACCTCCACTCACTTAACGAACTCGTTAGGTGTACGCCAGGGCAGGTCGATCGTCAAGCGTGGATTGGCGAGCGCCGACGAGGCGTTAGTGAGCCTGGACAGCGACTCGACGGTGCCCCAGAACAATGGCCTCAGGTCACACCGGAGCATCTCCTCTCGGAATTGGGCTGCTACGGGCTGCCGTCCTCGACTGCGCATCCCGATCAGTTGTGACGGTACCGGCGCTATCCCCATTGCAACCTGCGTGACATGGGATCGCCAGGACTGGCACAGCAGACGACACGGATTCTTTGTCAGGGCGGCCGCCGGTTCTCTGGTGGCGGTGCGCCACATACTCTGAGTGTTGCTCGGACGTCCAACTGGACCGTCGGGTCCGGTCGGACCAAACAGTGCTCTGACCGGAGTGTCGGAGGGGGGCTCGAAACAATGCCCTACCCGCTATTGACGCCTATCCGGCATGGGAATCACCCCACGTCGGAGCCAGGACCCATGGCAATTCAGTGCGCGAGGTGGGACTACTGACCTTTGGCTACCCGCTGCCTGAGGCAGGTCTAGGCACGCCACGGGCCGGCCGGATCCCGTGCTGCTTGCGAATATGAGCTGCCGGTACATTACGACCCGCGGGTTCCCAACTCCAGCCTGCGGGATCGGGCACCTGCTCGCCAATACGCTAAATCCGTGGCACACGAGACGGGGCGTTCCGACGGGTGTCAGTGAAGCTTGCGTTGTCGACCATTCTTCTGAGCGTCCTCCTCGTAGCGATCCTGGGGTGGCGGACAGGCACAGCTACCGCTCAAAGAGTCTCGACTCCCTCCCTAGAGAGGTCGCGAGCGATCCCCAAGCTCGTCCCGGCCCCGAGCCAGTTGCGAGGCGAATGTGTCTCGGCGGCTACTCGCTTGGGGTTCCCCGTACCGTGTCCGCAACTCGTACCCTCCCTCGCGGGCCGTGCGATGTCGTGCCCCCGACCCGTGGGCGCTGCGTCCGCACTTCCCCCGTGTGTCGGAGTGGAGGGAGCGGTTCAGTATTCCATCTTCTCCCTTGACTTCTACGGCTTCGATGTGCCCAAGGGCTACTCAGGAATCAATGGCAGACCAGTAGGTCATATGACTCTTGAAGCCCACCGAATCGCTGATGATCCGTTGAAGCCATGCATTGGCGGGAGAATCATAGGAACGCCACGCATTGGGATCTGGACCACGAGCGAGTTCACCTGCCCGAACGACAGTCCGTTCATCCAGCGAGAAGCTGTGCATGGAGAGGGAACCTACGTCGGTCACCTCGCCCTTGCTTGGACGAAAGGCGGGATCAGCTACATCGCCAGCGCCCACGGTCGCACGACGGCGAATCTCACCCTCTTGAAGATGTTTGTTCACTCCATCGCCCTCGTATTGCCGGACGATTCGTCAGGCTGAGGGGCACGCCGCTTTGCCAAAGTGTCCCACCGTCCCGTTGGCGTACTGGACACTTCTGATGCGCTCAACCCATGCCCTGTGCTAAGCACTCCTCGCCAATCAGGACGAGGTGCTGCACCGTCCCGCGAAGAACGACAGAACGATGTGGCTCGACTTCCGCTGTCTGCCGACCCGCACGTCGAGGGGAACGCAGCCCCGTTGCCGACCATCGGTGAACCGGAAGCTCTGGGGAAAGAACCCGGGCTTGTGCAGACAGGCCCGGTACGTGACGGACACACTGCCTTGGCTTGCCGACCATGGGTTCTGTTGCACCACGTAGGACCTCGCACCACGGGCGATCGTCATGGTCACCGTGGCCCCCGGATAGACAACCGGGGGGAGCTTGTACCCGGTGAGTTGAGCCAGTCGGGGCGAGTTGGGCGGATTCGCGGTCGCCAGGCGGAGCGCCTGAGGGAAATACCCAGGGCCGAATCCGATGTCATGCGGCCCGACCGGGGGCAGAGTGCCGAAGAACTGCGTCGCTTCTTCAGAGCAGGTGAGGATCTGTGGGTGTGCCGGAGTGCCGACAACAGTGGAAGAACCGCTCGCGTCTGAGAAGCCACAGGGGCCATAGACGAGGACGAGAACCGCGAAGGCAATCCCGGAATGCCACCACCGGTGCCCGCGAAGTCTCGTACCCACACAACTATGATGGCCTGTCCACGCTGCGACGGTGGCCTGCCCCGATGGTGCCGTTTGAGGCGCATGCCACTCTCGCGAGCATGGTCCCGCCGCGACCGCTCTAGCCGGAATGGCCGTGCGTTAGCCGAGCCCGGGAAGAACTATCAGCCACTCACGAACGTCCTGGCCTCGTCGAGGAAAGTGCTCCATTCGTCTTCATCAGGAATCGGCAGAGCGACCCATTCGCGAAACACCCGTCCGTTGGGCGCGAACGAGATTCCACGCCCCGACGAAACCAGGTCCGTGACTCGGTCAGCGGGCAGTTTCACAACCAGGTGGCCCGTCGCGCGCTCGACACAGGCAAAGAATTGTGCGTTCACTCGCAGGCATGGGTACCCCATCATCGTGCTGCGAGTCACTGCTGGGTGTGCCAAGAGGGTATTGGACAGCTTCCAGAACAGGTCCTCGGATCGGGACACGGGGCCATCAGGCATCGGCCGGCTCAGCGTCGTAACGCAGAACGTACCCAGTAGCGGCGAGCCACCGAGGCCATGCATCAGCGTTCCCGGAGAGAATGACCTTCCCCGCGCTGATTCCGTCTTCCCAGCTGAGCTGGCCAGCAGCCCAGCGATCCATGAATGCGGATGTCGTGCTCACCACCAGCTCTGCGGCGAACGGTTCGCCCGGAGATTGCTCAAGATAACCCCCGGCGAATCGCAGGGTGGTCGGCTTCCCATCGACGGTGAGCCCGAATTCGGCATCATCGAGCCCCTCGAGACCCTCAACGTAGTGGAGGTCGAAGACGCGCTTTTCGGAGCCGTCGGCCGCGGGGTCGGTGAGGAACTCGACTCCCCACCGCCTCAACGCTGCGAGCGCGTCATCGAGGGCGTTGCCCTTCTCGGTCACCTGGTAGACGACGCCCTCGCCGACACCTCCCGCTCGACGCTCCACGATGCCCGCAGTCTCAAGTTTGCGGAGGCGTTCGGCCAAGACGGTGGTACTGATGCCCGGGAGTCGACGGGCGAGGTCGCTGTAGCGACTTGATCGCTTCATCAGTTCCTGCATGATGACAAGTGTCCAGCGGTCCCCGACGACATCGAGGGCCCGCGCCAGCGGACAGAAGCGGCCATAACCAGACCATGGCGCCTTGGGCATGGTTGGTTCAGCTTGTCGGCATGAGTGCGGCCATCGCCGCGGTGTCGAACAGCAGGAGGGACGACACAAGCTTGCCGTTTCGCACCACCGACCATTCGGCCATCGCGAGCGACCCGGCACCGATCGGGGTCTCGACCTTGAAGTCGTAGATCGAGCACACCTCGTCGCCATCAACCCACTGGCGGTGCATCTCGTAGCCCCGCACGATTGGCCCGAGCCCGGCCGATCCCGCCAGGAAGTCGGCCTTGTTGTTCGCCTGGAGGATCGGACCCGCGAAGGTGAAGTCATCGGTCAACACCTCCGCCGCTCCATCGACGTCGCCTGAAGTGAATCGCTCGAGGTAGGCCCTGAACACTTCTGCGCCTGACATGTCATCTCCTTTTGTAATAAGAGAGCGCTCTTATTATAGAGGTCAATCTGTCAGTCGTCCATTCTGTTGTGCCAGCCCGCCCTGGGCGAGGGACTCGATTGACAGCCGCCGGAGGGGTGAGTATTTTCCGTATCGATTAATTATCTATCTTGGAAAGTATGGTGCCATGAGCACGGCGATCGACGAGGACCGGCTCAGCGAGACCTTCGCCGCACTGGCCAACTCGACCCGGCGAGCGATCCTGGACCGCCTCGCAGAAGGTGCTGCGACCGTCAACGAGCTCGCCGAACCCTTCGCGATGAAGCTTCCCGCTATTTCGAAGCACATCAAGGTGCTCGAACGGGCCGGGCTGGTCAGGCGCAGTCACCAGGCCCAGTACCGACCGTGCGCCCTCGACGCGGCACCACTCGCGAAAGTCTCGACCTGGGCCGAGCAGTACCGGCCCGTGTGGGAAGCCCGCTTCTACCGGATGGACGACTACCTCACTCAACTCCAACTTCAACGAAAGACAGGCATACACGATGACTGACGAGACGGGTCCGGAGAACGCAGTGGTGATCGAACGCAGCTTCGATGCGCCGGTGGCCCTGATCTGGCAGATGTGGACCAACCCCGAACACTTCAAGGCGTGTACGGACCCGAAGGCGCCACCATCCCGGTCGCCAAGTTGGACGTGAGCGTGAGCGGCACTCGACTGGTGTGCATGGAAATGCGATCCCCGGACGGCTCGATGCAGATGTGGTTCGCCGGCGAGTACCGCGACGTCGTCGAGAACGAGCGGCTCGTCTACAGCGAGTACTCTCCGACGAGAACGGCAACGTGATATCACCCGCGGACATTGGCATGCCCGACGGGCATCCGATGGTGACTGAGGTCCGGGTCGACCTCGAGGACGTGGGCGGCCGCACGAAGATGGTGATGACCCATTCCGGCATCCCAGCAGGTTCCCCGGGCGCCGCTGGATGGACGATGGCGTTCGCAAAGCTGACCGCCTACGTGGAGACCCAGCGCGACCTATGACGCCTATATTTTCGGACTCGGTGCGAGAGCGTACGACGTGGACAACGCGGATATTCAGGCGGTCGTTTAGTAGGGAGCTTTTCGTGGTAGGTACTCCACCGCGGGTCGTCGGTCTGGTCACCACCACCACCGAACCGGGGGGTGTTGCAATCCGCCAGGCCGGCCACCCAGGACTCGGAGTCGGAACCGACATGGCGTTCGGCCCGCCGGCGCCACCGCTCGGTCATGTGGTCGAGCCGGCCGTACTCCTTTTGGGGCCGGGTCTTGAGCGTCGCCCGCTGGCTCGCCCTGAATGAGATGATGAATGGATGGGGGTCGCTTGATCGCGTCATGACACTGCTGAAGATCTAGGCAACCAACGCCAAGGCTACGCTGGTAGGCGGAGAGCCGGGAAGCCTGGTCGGCACATCGATAGCGCACGCCACCTAGGAGCGGGATATGCGTCACCTAGCTCCGCCCAACAGGCTCACGCAACCGCTCCCGTGTCGAGGCCCGGGTGCCAAGACGGACTCTGAGCAATGAGCGTAGGACTCTCCCTCGCTGCCTTCTTCGTCGGTGCGGTCGTCAGCTTGGCCACGAGCTGGATTCTCGTCTCGCGCCTCGAGCGGGTGGGCGAGCGACTCGGCCTCTCTGAAGCCCTGCTCGGAATGGTAGCCGCCTTGGCTGCTGACGCACCGGAGATCACGGCCTCCATCACGGCATTGGTGCACCACCAGGCGACCGTCGGAGCCGGGGTCGTCCTTGGCTCAAATGTCTTCAACCTCGCAGCGTTGCTGGGTCTGGGTGCGGTCGTCGCCAGCCGCATCCGGCTGCACCGAAAAGTCGTGGTCTTCAGCGGAGCGGTGGCCATGTTGGTCGGCGCCGCCTGCCTCTTGAGCGTGGGAGGCCAGCTCGCTGCGGGGGGCGGCCTGGCCATCGTGCTGGCCGTACTGGTGCCCTATGTCGCCCTTCTCGGAGCACACCGAAAGATCCTCGCGCGACTCAGGCTGCCGGAGCGGTGGAAGTCGTGGATCAAGGCCGCAATCACGGAAGAGGAAAGCGAACTCGAAGAGGCCATCCACCCTCGACGCGGGACCGCTGGCGACGCCCTGATGGCCGGTGGCGCACTGGTGATAGTCATCGTGGCCAGCGTGGCCATGGAGCGCGGTGCCACCTCACTTGGGGTGCACTTCGGAATTGCTGAGATCATCGTGGGCGGGCTGGTCTTGGCCGCCGTCACCAGCCTGCCCAATGCAGTCTCGGCAATCTATCTGGCCCGACGAGGCCGGGGCGCAGCCACTCTGAGTACGGCACTCAACTCGAACTCGCTGAACGTGACTGCCGGCCTGCTGATCCCCGCCGTGGTGATCGGCCTGGCTAAGCCCTCGGGATCAGGCCTGCTCGTTGCCGGCTGGTACGTGGGATTGACCGCGATGACGTTGGGGCTCGCCTACGCCGGGCACGGCCTACGCCGCGCCGCCGGCGGGTTGATCATCGCAGCTTACGTCGCGTTCGTGCTGGCGCTCCTCGTTGTCAGCTGACGCTGCGCCGTTCTCCGATCAGTTGTGTCGGGTGCAGACGCTATCCCCCATTGCAACCTGCGTCACTTGCGACGACAATGGCGAGATCACCCGGACCCTCGATTCCTACCGTTGGGGCCTCGTCCCGTTCTTCGCCAAGGACCCCAAGGTCGGCAACCGGGCCTTCAACGCCCGGGCCGAATCGGTGGCCACCAAGCCCATGTTCCGTCGCACCATCCAGAAGAGACGCATCCTCATCCCCGCCGATGCCTTCTACGAATGGAAGAGGACAGGCGGCCCCAAGGACCCCTACGCCTTCCGGCGGGCCGATGGGGACCCGATGGTGTTCGCCGGGCTGGCCGAATACTGGAAGGCCCCCGATGACCAATGGCTGGCCTCGGCCACCATCATCACGACCGACGACGGCCCCGACATGCACGAGATACATAACCGAATGCCGGTCCTCTTGGAGCGCGACACCTGGGACGAGTGGCTCGACCCGGGCTTGGACGACCCCGACGACCTGCTCGGCCTGTTACGGCCATCACCGGCCGGGACGCTGGAGCACTACCAGGTGAGTAAGGATGTGGGGAAGGTCGACAATGATGGGGCGTATCTGTTGGAGCCGGACCGCCTGTAACCGACGCGAATGGACGGGTCGCGATGGACGCACATTCCTACTCCCGGTTCGCGTCTGACCTCCGGTTTGTTTCGATGTCGGTGACGGGTGGGTATCTATCTATGTAGCCGCACGTTAGTCACGACGGCCGCCGAGGATCGGGTGCTCGTGGGGCGCCCGGTCCTTGCGCGCAGCAGGCGAGCAGTAGCCACCCTCGACCATGACCACCTATGCCGTCTACGACGACGCCTACCCCGGCGACACTGTCGGCAAGGTGGCTCCGGGATATTCGCCCACGAAGGTCAGTGCTGGCGGTTCGTGGTCGAGAATCCCGTCGGGCAAGCTGGGCGCTGCATGAACCCTGTCGCGTGGCGGGGGCGGTCGGAGTACCCCACGGGGTGGACGCCGGTGTGGACCTGCGAGCGGCACGCTGATGGGCTGGAAGGCGCCTAGGCGTTTAGGGACTAGACCCCTGGCGGGCGACGACGTTCACCGCTCCCTGATTGTAGGCTAGGGCCGTTGCGGGCGACCTGGGAGGCTCGCTCGGCGGATGGAGGGGAATCGTGCACTTTGGTCAGAGGCGCTTGCGGTTTCGGTGTCGAACTAGCTCAGCCGTGGGGCGCCGTCTTGTCCGTTCCTTGGTCGTTCTGCTGGCCCTGTTCGGAACGGTGGGAACGGTCCTTTCAACGGCCACCGAGGCGGGCGCCTCACCGTCCTGCACCGGCACAACGCTCGTTACCTGCACCTTTTCATTCGGCGGCACGGGCCCCAACGGTCCAACGGACAGCTTCACCGTGCCCGCGGGGGTGAGCCAGGTGACCATCGACGCAAAGGGCGCACAGGGCGGTGACGCGGTAGAGCCCGGTGTGGTACTTCCCGGAGGGCTCGGTGCCGAGGTGAAGGCCAGCTTCCCGGTCACTCCTCTGGAGACCCTGTACCTCCGAGTGGGCGGGGCCGGATCGTTCGACTTCGTGGGTGGTGGTGGTGGCGGTGGTGGCTCCTTCGTGTACCGGACCACATCCCCCCCGGGCCTGCCGGTGGCCGAGGCGAACACCGGCCTGCTGATCGCCGCGGCGGGCGGCGGTGGCAGCGGTGATGCGACCAAGCCCAGGCCGTGTCCTCCGGAGGGTCGCGCTACGGCGGCGAGCAGCTCAGATTGCCCGATCACCACGCCCGGCGACGGCGGCCAGGTGTTGTGCCTCGGCGCCAACGGCAACGGCTGCGGCCGCGGCGGCGCCGGCGGTGGCTTGCTGACCAACGGCGATAACGACGGCCTTGCCGAAAACTATCCAGATGGCGGGGGGTCGTTGGCCTCGAACGGGAGTGTCGGCGGGAACGGGACTATCGGCGAAGGCAACTCCCAGGGCGGATCACCTTGCCCGGACCCGGCAGTCAGCTGCGACGACCCCTCTGGCGGCGGCGGCGGAGGCTTTGGCGGTGGGGGTGGCGCTGTTGGCAACGAGGGCGGCGGCGGCGGCGGGTACAACGGCGGCGACGGCGGCGGCGGGCCGGGCAGCGGCGGCGGTTCGTTTTTCGGTGCGTCGGCCACCGACACGAGCGGGACGGACGGCACCAACGCCGGAAATGGCCAGGTGATCGTCACCTTCACGAACCCGTCTAACTCCGAGTTCGGCAGCGGCGGCACCGGCGACGGCCAGTTCACCGGCCCGACAGGGGTGGCCGTGGACCCAGACGGCAACGTTTACGTCACCGACACCGGCCACGATCGCGTCGAGAAGTTCGCCTCCAGCGGCATCTACCAGTCCAAGTTCGGCAGCGGCGGCAGCAGCAACGGCCAGTTCAACGCCCCGGTGGGGGTGGCCGCGGACTCGAATGGCGACGTCTACGTCGTCGACCGCGCCAACCGGCGCGTCGAGAAGTTCGACTCGAGCGGCAATTACGTTTCCCAGTTCGGCGGCATGGGCACGGGTGGCGGCCAGTTCGGTCTCCCCAACGGGGTGGCGGTGGACTCCGCTGGCGACGTCTACGTCGTCGACACCGGCAACAACCGTGTCGAGAAGTTCAACTCCAGCGGCGTCTACCAGTCCCAGTTCGGTACCGCCGGCAGCGGGAACGGCCAGTTCAACACTCCGTTCGGGGTGGCCGTGGACTCGAATGGCGACGTCTACGTCACCGACCGCGGCAACAACCGCGTCGAGAAGTTCGATTCGAGCGGCACCTACCTGTCCCAGTTCGGTACCGTCGGCAGCGCGAACGGCCAGTTCAACACCCCCAACGGGGTGGCGGTGGAACCGGACGGCGAAGTGTACGTTGCCGACACACACAACAACCGCGTCGAGAAGTTCGACTCCAGCGGCACCTACTTGTCCCAGTTCGACAGCGGCGGCCCTGACAACGACCCGTTGAACGGTCCGTTCGGGGTGGCCGTGGACTCCGGGGGCGACGTCTACGTCGCCGACACCGGCAACAACCGAATAGTGGTGGACTATGCCGTCCCCCCGAGCGTGACGGCGGACCAGCCGAGCGTGGGTGCGCCGGCAAACACTGCAGCCAACGGCACCGGCACCTTCTCCGACTCCGACGATCCGGTCACCATCACCACCAGCACCGGCACCATCAGCCAGTCCGGTTCCCAGAGCGGCACGTGGTCCTGGTCGGGGCCCGTCACCACTACGCCCTATACGGTGACGGTCACGGCTACCAACGCTGATGGAGCTACCGCCACCACCAGCTTCACCGTGAACCCCACTCTCAGCGCCCTAGCCATCACCTCCCCGGCCCTGCTCCCGGCTGGCACCACGGGTAGCGCGTACAGCCAGGGCCTGACGGCGACCGGCGGCAACACGCCCGACACCTGGTCGAGCACCACGACGGCTGGCCAGACGGGCCTGCCTCCTGGGATCACTCTCAGCGGCAGCACCTTGTCGGGGACGCCGACGACGCTGGGCACCTACACCTTCAACATCGTCGTCACCGACTCGAGCTCGCCTGTCGAAAATGCCACCCAGGCCGAGACGCTGATCGTCACCTCGACGCCGGCGGGGTTGACCGGGGTGTCCAACACGGCCAACTCCATCAAGCTGTCGTGGATTGCGGTGCCCAATGCGCTGCGCTACAACATCTTCCGATCGAGCACGGGGATGGCGGGCAGTTACAGCTACGCCTTCAACACCACGGGCACGAGCTGGACCAATACCTTTAGCGGGACGGGGAACACGACCTACTTCTACGAGGTCTCCACCGTCGTGGGCTCGACCTACGATCAGACGTCGGCCTTTACGAACCCGGTCTCTGTGACCTCCAGGGCCGTGCCGCTCGCACCGACCGGAGTCACCGCCACCGCGGGGTCGGATGCACAGATCAACGTCTCGTGGAATCCGGTCATGGGGGCGACGAGCTACACCGTCTCCCGTGCCACCACCTCGGGCGGTCCCTACACCGTCCTGTCCCGTCAGAGCGGTACGACCTACGCCAATAACGGCCTGGCCGGAGGCGCCACTTACTACTACGTGGTCACGGCCACCACGAGTATCGGCACCTCGGCCAATTCAACGGAGGCGACGGCCACCACCCTGGCCCGGCCCGTGGCCCCCGTAGCCACCGCGACGGTGGCCAGTACCAAATCGGTCCACGTGGCCTGGAGTGCGGTGACGGCCACCGGTTCGACGGGGCCGACGACCTATGACGTCTCCCGGGCGACGACCTCTGGTGGTCCCTACACGCTCCAAGCCGTCCTTTCGACGACCTCGTGGCCCAACAACGGCCTGACGCACGGCACCACCTACTACTACGTGGTCAAGGCCGTCGTGCCCGGCGTGGGCATCTCGCCCCTGTCGACCGAGGTCTCGGCAGGCCCTTAGGAGAATTCTCGGGAGCCGTCGGTCGAGCACGAGACCGGAGTGAATTCCGCCCAGCCATCTCCATGGGGCAAAGCTACTGCGGGGTCACGACGGCTCCCAGCGCCACCCGTTGTTGTTCGCGACATCAGAACGTGTTGGAGGACCGACTGGCAACCGAAGTCCACGCCAAGTGGTGGTCGAAAGTAGCTGGTCAGAGCTTCGCCCGGCGGCTTGAGCCATCACCTAACTTGCCGGACACAATTGCCAGGCCGTCGGGCCGCCAGCACGGTCGGTTCACGATTGAACATCGACGAGGTTGGCAACACCCAGACCCAGCGAACGTGCCGCTTGAAGGAGCACTCGATCACCAGTCGCCATGACGAGGTCATGGTCGCTCACCGCTTCAGCAGACGCGAGGTGGATGGCGTCATAGCCGCGCAGGCCCAGACTTTCGGCCAGTGCCCCAGCGCGGTGAACAAGTTCGGTCGTCACTTCCACCACGTCCAGCTCATCCACCAGATTCTCAAGGCTGCGAACTACGTCACGGAGCGACTTGTCATCGAGACGATCGAGGCGTTGGGCTTGGGCGAGCGCCGCCCGTCCCTCGGCGTAGACCAAACAAGACGACACCACTCTGTCGGCCTGATCCCACAGGCGAGCACAATTGCCGCTTGCCTCCTCCTCGATCACGATCGGCACGAGGGCCGACGTATCGAAGTAGACAATCAACGGCGCTGGTCAGCCACCAGGTCGCTGACGATGCCCTTGGCCCGGACACGTCGACTCGGTCGGCTTCGAGTCGGATTTGGCGCGGGCGTCACAAGTCCTTCCGCTACCAGGCGGTCGAAAGCGCGGCCTCCCGCTATGGGGACGATGCGGGCCACGGCCGAACCGCGATCAGTCACCACGACCTCGTCCCCCCCTCGCACACGCTCGAGGTAATCACTCAAGTTGTTCCGAAGTTGTCGAATCCCGACTTCCATGAATCGCAGTGTACACTACAGAATCCACTATGTGTCCACATTTGCGTCGCCGAGCGATCCGCCCTCGCCGGGAACGTTGGCCGAGTAGTCGCAAAAATCGTGTCGGAGGGCGTTGGGGGTGCTCACTACACGGTGTCGGAGGGGGTGTCTGAGTTCATGAGATAGCGGACACATGTCGCGAGACATCGTGGACACCTCAAGGAGGTGGCCCGATGGAGATGGCGGCGTACCTAGTGGCAGCAGTGGTGGTCGAAGGCCTGCCGGTCCGTAAGGTGGCCGGGGAGCACGGGGTTTCGAAGACCTGGCTCTACGAGCTGGTGGACCGTTACGAGGCCGAAGGCGAGGCGGGCCTGGTGCCGCGCTCGAAACGGCCGCACCGCTCGCCGACCAAGGTGGCTAGTCATTTCGAGGAGGAGATCGTCCGCACTCGAAAGGAGCTCAGCGAGGCGGGCTTCGACGCCGGGGCCGAGACGATCCGCATGCACCTACGTCACGCCCACCCGCGGGCCAAGGTTCCCTCTGTCTCGACCATCTGGCGGGTGCTCAAGGCCCGGGGTTTCGTCGTCCCCGAGCCCCACAAGCGCCCCAAGTCCTCCTACAAGCGCTTCATGGCCGATCTGCCCAACGAGTGCTGGCAGATGGACGTCACCCACGTGCTCTTGGCCAACGGGCGCGAGGTCGAGATCCTCAACGTCATCGACGATCATTCCCGTCTTTGTGTGTCGTCGGTCGCGCGCACGGTCTTCAAGGCCGTCGACGTGGTGAGCACCTTCTACAAAGCCGCAGGTACCTGGGGTCTTCCCGCCGCCGTGCTCTCTGACAACGGCGCCATCTTTACGGCGGCGGCTCGCCGCGGGGTCTGCGTCATGGAGTCCGAACTCCTCTCACTGGGCATCGAGTTCAAGCATTCGAGGCCCTATCACCCCCAGACCTGCGGCAAAGTCGAACGATTTCACCAGACCATGAAGAAGTACCTGGCCGCCCACAAGCCGGCCCGTTCCATCTGCGCCCTCCAAGCCCTCCTCGATGCCTTTGTCGACTACTACAACTCGGTGCGCCCGCATCGGGCGATCGGACGCCGGACGCCCGAGCGAGCTTTCGGCGCCCGGAAGAAGGCTCGGCCCTCTGGCACCCCCCTCGTCGTCCCGCCGCACTGCCGGGTCCGTCAGGACAAGGTCAACGGGGGCAACGTGACACTGCGCTACAAGAGCACGCTCTTGCACATCGGGGTGGGGCGCCGGCACAACGGCAAAGCGGTCTTGATGCTGGTCAAGGACCGTGACGTCCGGATCCTGACCCAAGACGGAGAAGTGATCGGCCACCTGACTCTGGACCCGAGGCGGACCTACCAGCCCGCTCGCGCTGGAAATTGTCCATGATGTCTCGCGACAACTGTCCACGATGTCTCGCGACATCACAACGTGTCGGAGGGGGGACTTGAACCCCCACGCCCTTGCGGGCACCAGCCCCTCAAGCTGGCGCGTCTGCCTATTCCGCCACTCCGACCAGAGGGCGCGACTCAGATGAGCGCTCAGCGATGCTAGCGCGTGCCACCTCGGCCACTGAGCGACGCTGGGTACTACTGACCGGGGATGGTGGGTGTCGTGCTGTTGGTGGATTCCGGGACCCGGATGGCCCAGTTCTGGGCGAACCAGAGGAGACCGTTGCTCATCGGGGCGGGCGTGACGCCGCCCACCGTGCGGCTCCAGACCAGGGCGCGGGGTTCGGCAAAGAGCGGGAGACCGACCATGTGGACCCACAGTTCATCGTCCGCCGTGTCGTAGTCCGTCGCGGCCGTGTTGGGGTTCAGCTGCTGTGCGGCCGTGGTCACCATTTGGTTGAAGGTGGCGTCGTTGAAATTGGTCCAGTCCTGCGAACCGTCTTGGCCCGGGGGTCCGAGCAGGGTGGAGTACCAGGCCAGGGCCTGGCTGTAGAAGGGCGAGCTGTCACGTGGGAGGAGCGCCAGGTCGGCCTCCCCGGCTGACAAGGCGGCGCCGGTTGCGGCCGTGTCGGGTTCGCGCACGAGCGTGACCGAGAAGCCGGCCGCTTGCAGCTGATCCTGGAGTTGCGGCGCGGTCGAGGCCGCCCAGGCATCACCCTCGTCGACGGCGAGCCGCAGGTTCAAGGGCACGCCTAATTCGTGCCAGGGGCCGTCGCCCGTCCGGTCGTACCCGGCGGACTCCATCAACTGGTTCGCTTGGCTGGGACTCGGCGTCGTGGGGAAGTTCACCGACCCGCCCTCGTCAATGGTCGTCGTCGATGTGGTCGTGGAGGACGGCACGGTGGTGGTCGTGCTCTCCGTCGGAGTCTGGTGGTACCCGGGCTGGCCCTGCACCTCGATATGGCTGGTCGCTACCTGCACGTTGGGCGAGGCCCACAGGACCTGCTGGTTCACCAGAGCCTGGCGGTCCACCGAGAGCGCGATGGCTTGCCGGACACCGTTCGGGAGGAGGGTAGTGGGACCACTGGCCATCTCGAGCTGCAAGAAGGTGCTCCCAGAGATCGACCGAGCTCTGTTCTCCGGGGAGTGAGGTCATCTGGCTCAGGTAGGTCGGCGTGAAGGAGTCGGGCATCGCCACTTGGATGAACCCCGACTGGGTCCACTGCGCCAACTGCTGGACACTCGACGCGATGTGGACGGTGATGCCCCGCAAGCTGGGCGCGGTGGTGGCCCACCATTTCCGGTTCAAAGCGAGGGTAATGGCCTGCGGCGACACGGAAGTGATCTCGTAGGGGCCACCGGAGAGATCAATGGCGGGATTGACGGTGGAGCATTTGGGGTTCCATCCCACGGTCTGCATGATGTGGGCCGGCATCAGGTCGGCGAAGAGCATCTGCCAGTCAGCGAAGAGGGTGTGGAACACCACGGTCACCGTCCGGCCCTTGTTGGAACCCTTGACCGACGCGATGTCGCGGTACCCCGCCACACTGGCCACCGATTCCGCCGCCGTCGCCGACTCGGCCTTCTGTTGCTGCCAGGCGTAGGTGAAGTCCTTGGCCGTGATCGGCACTCCGTCCGACCACACCGCCTGCGGGTTCAGCGTGTAGACGATGGTCTCCGGTTTGGTGCTGACCAGTTCCGACTGCGAGATCAGATTCTGATTGGGCTCGACATTGCCGTTCGTACCCACGATGAAGGGGCTCGGGAGGACCGCGCTCAACACCTGCTGCGTCCCCGGCGAATCGCCCGCCGGCGTGTGCGGGTTGCACCCCGTTGGGGCCTGGTCCATGCCGAAGGAGAGCGTTCGCCCGGCCACGGCCACGTAGGTCACCGTCGTGGTGGCAGAACCTGTGCTGGCGCACCCGGAAACGAGGAAGGCCAAGGCCATGCAGCAGAGCCCCAGTCCTCGGCGCCACCCGGGCCCAGGGCCCCGGTGTGTCACTGCAGCCGAAGGTCCAAAGTGAGCGTGGTGAAGGTGAAGATGATGGCCACCGTGACCGTGATGCGGTCCAGGTTCCTCTCCACGACGGTTGACCCCTGTGCGGCGGCGCCGACGCTGCCGCCGAACATGTCGGAAAGGCCGCCGCCCTTCCCACTGTGCATCAGGATCAGGAAGATCAGGCCCAGCGCCGCCAGGACCTCAATGACGATATACACCCAAGTCACCGTGGACACGAATCCTCCAACTCGAGCGCGTGTCGGCCAGCACAGCCTAGGAACGGTAGCAGGCACCGGAGGCGCGAATGATGTCGAGGAAGCTGGCGGCTTCGAGGCTGGCGCCGCCGACCAGGAAGCCGTCGATGTCCGGTTCCGACAGCAGATCGGCGCAATTCTCGGCCTTGACCGACCCTCCGTACTGGATCCGCAGGCCGGCGGCAGCCCCCTCATCGGCCGTCTTGGCCACCACGGCCCGGATGAACACGCAGGCGTCCTCGGCGTCGACGGCGCTGGCCGCCTGCCCGGCCCCGATGGCCCAGACGGGCTCATAGGCCACGACCAGTCCCGCCACCATCTCGGCGGAGAGACCATCGAGGGCGCTCAGGACCTGTCGCTCCAGGGTCGCTTCGGTCTGGGACCGCAGCCGTTCTTCCTCGCTCTCCCCCACGCACAGGACCGGCGTCATCCCGTGGCGCAGCACGGCGTGCAGGGTGGCGGCCACGGTCTCGTCGGTCATACCGAACAGCGTGCGGCGTTCGGAGTGTCCCACCAGGACGTATTTCGTGCCCAACCGGGCCAGCATCGGCGCGCTGACCTCCCCCGTCCGGGCCCCGGCGTCTTCGTCGGAGCAGTGTTGCGCCCCGAGCGACACGGCGATGGCCTCCTTCTCCACCAGTGTCTGCACGGTCCGCAGGTCCGTGAAGGGAGGGTGGAGGGAGACGTCGACGGCGGCCACGTCCTCGGGCTTCAGGCGCAACCCGAGGTCGCGCACCATGTGCAGCGCCTGAATGTGGTCGAGGTTCATCTTCCAGTTCCCGCTGATCAGCGGCCGGCGGGCGGTCACTCCCGGGGTGCGTTGGGCGCGTGGCGCAACGCGTCGAGAGCCGGGAGGTCCCCCCCGCGCTCGATGAAGCAGAGGGAGGCTCCCCCGCCGGTGGAGAGGAAGCTCACCCGGTCGGCCAGGCCCAGTGCCTCGAGAGCGTTGGCACTGTCACCCCCGCCGACGACGGAGAACGCCCGGCTGTCGGCCACCGCCTGGGCCACCACGCGGGTGCCCGAGGCGAAGCGCGTGTCCTCGAAGGCACCCATCGGGCCGTTCCACAGCACCGTCCCCGCGTTCCGGACCACCTGGGCGAAGGACTCGGCGGCATCGGGCCCGATATCGAGCCCGGTCCAGCCGTCGGCAAGGTCGCGCTCGGTGACCTTGGTCCCACCCCGTGGGCCGACCCCGGCGGCGGGCGGTCCCAACGTCCCTCCCGGCTCGAGGGCCCGGATGTCGGTGGGCAGGAGGATCTCGGTGCCCGAGTCCAGGAGCTCCCGGCACGCCTCGAGGTGCTCGGGGTCCATGAGGGAGTTGCCGACGGAATGCCCCATGGCGGCCAGGAAGGTGAAGGCCATGCCCCCGCCGACGACGAGCGTGTCCACCTTGGTGGCCAGGACCTTGAGCACCTTGATCTTGTCCGCCACCTTGGCCCCGCCGACCACGGCGACGAAGGGCCGGGCGGGCTCGGTGAGCAGGCAGCTCAACACCTCGACCTCCTTGGCCATGCGCAGTCCGGCCGCGCTGGGCAGGAACTGGGGCGGGCCCATGATGGAGGCGTGACGGCGGTGGGACACCCCGAAGGCCTCGTTGACATACGCGTCGAAGCCGTCGATCAACGTCGCCACGAAGGCCGGGTCATTGGCCTTCTCGCCGGGGTCGAAGCGCAGGTTGTCGCCGAGCTCCACGCCGGGACACAGCGTGGCCAGCCGCTCGCGCACGGGGTCCATCTCCCAACGCGGATCACGGCTGTTGGCCGGCCGCCCCAGGTGGGAGCTAGCCACCACCTCGGCCCCCTGGTCGAGCAGCCAGCGCAGCGTGGGCAGGGCGGCGGTGATCCGAAAATCGTCGGCCACGGTGGCCCGCCCGTCGATGCCGATGTGGAGCGGGACGTTGAAGTCCACCCGCACCAGTACCCGGCGCCCGCCCACATCCGGAAGATCCTCGAGCAACGGGATGTGGCCCAGGTGGTCCACGCCGCTCAGCCCCCGACCAGTACGGCCAGGTCGACCAGGCGGTTGGAGTAGCCCCACTCGTTGTCGTACCAGCCATGGACCTTGACCATCGACAGCGCATCGTTGATCCGCTGCACCATGGTGAGTTGGGCATCGAACGTGCACGAGGCCGGGCTGCCCACCACGTCGCTCGAGACGATGGGATCCTCGGTGTAGTCGAGCACGTGGTCCAACGGCGGCTTGGCCGCCGCCTCGGCGAAGGCAGCATTGACCTCGGCCACGGCGGGCGTGCCGTTGACCACCGCGGTGAAGTCGGTGATGGAGCCGGCCGGGACCGGCACCCGCAGCCCGGTCCCGTCGAGCCGCCCCTTCATGGAGGCCAGCACGAGCGAGGTGGCCCGGGCGGCCCCGGTCGACGCCGGGACGATGTTCACCGCGGCGGCCCGGGCCCGGCGCAGGTCCGAGTGGGGCAGATCGAGCAGGTTCTGGTCGTTGGTGTAGGCGTGCACCGTGGTCATGAGCCCACTGACGATGCCGAAGGTGTCGTCGAGCACCTTGACCATGGGGACGAAGCAGTTGGTGGTGCACGACGCGTTGGAGATGACCACATCGTGGGTGGGATCGAACGCGTCGCCGTTGACACCGATGACAAAGGTGGCGTCGGCGTCGGCCGAAGCCGTCGAGATGATGACCCGCTCCACCGATCCGCCCAGATGAGCTGCCGCAGCGGCACGAGAGGTGAACAGGCCGGTCGATTCGATCACCACCGTGGCGCCCAACTCGCTCCACGGCACCTGCGCCGGGTCCCTCTCGGCCAACACCCGGATGTGTTGATCGCCCACCAGCAGGTCGCCGCCCTCGACGTCGACCGGCACCGACAGACGGCCCTGGGTCGAGTCGTAGCGCAGAAGGTGCGCCAGGGTGGCCGCCGAGGTCAGGTCGTTGACCCCGACCAGTTCGATGTCCGCTCCCGAGGCCAGGGCAGCCCGGAGGAAATTGCGCCCTATCCTCCCGAACCCGTTTATGCCGACCCGAACCGTCATGTGCACCATCTTCCTTTCGGGCGCTATGCCAGCAGATTGGAGAGTGCCAGCGCCAGTCTGCCAGGACTGTGCACCAGCGGGTTCCTTTCGGTAAGGGGAACGTCCACCACCCGGGTGCCCACACGGCCGAGCGGCATGCCCTGACTGGTGTCGCACAGCACCACGTCGACGACCACGTTGTTCCTGGTCAGAGCGGCAACGTGGGCTGCCACGTCGAATCCGGCCGTTTCAGGGACCTGGGGGCGCAGGTTGCACACGTAGACCCGCTGGCCCCGGCTCCGGGCCAGAGCCTCGGCAATGTCGCCGACCGCGGCCGCCGCCAGGACGCTGGTGAAGAGCGACCCGGGTCCGATCACCACCTGGTCCGCCGCCTCGATCCGGTCGAGGGCGAGCCGGGGCGGCCGGGCATCCGCCGGGACGAGGGACACCGTGCGAATGTTGCCGGCCCGCGAGACCGCGACCTGACCCGCCACCTCGCCGTCCGCGGCGTCGGCCTTGAGCACCACCCGTTCGACGGTGGCGGGGACCACGTCACCCTCGGCCCCCAGCAGCCGCGCCGCCTCGTGGACGCCGCCGACGAGATCCCCGGACGCCTCGATCAGCCCGGCCAGGATCAGGTTGCCCAGCGCGTGGCCGGCCAGCTCCCCTTCGTCGAAGCGGTGCTCGAAGGCGGCGGCCAGAGCGGAACCCTCGGCGGCCAGGGCCACCAGGCACTTGCGCATGTCCCCCAGCGCCACCACGTTGAGCAACTGGCTGAGCCGCCCGCTCGATCCCCCGTCGTCGGCGACCGACACCACCCCGGTGAGGCGGCCGGCGTAGCGGCGGGCGGCCCGGAGGGTGACTGCGGTGCCGTGTCCCCCTCCGAGGGCCACTACGGCGGGCGCGCTCAACGGTCGACGTCCCGGTGGAAGACCGAGGTGGGCTGGCCGTGCGCGGCCAGGCGGGCCGCCAGGGCCTCGGCCAGGGCGACAGATCGGTGGCGGCCCCCGGTACAGCCCATGGCGATGGTCAGGTAGGACTTCCCCTCCCGGATGAACGCCGGCAGGATGGCGGTGAGCAGGTCGTCCACTCTCTGGAGGAACTCCTGCGAGTCGGGTTGGGCCAGGACGTAGTCGCGCACGGGCTCGTCGAGGCCGCTGTAGGGGCGCAGCTCCTCGATCCAGAATGGGTTGGGGAGGAAGCGGCAGTCGAACACCACGTCGACGTCGAGCGGGATCCCGTGCTTGTAGCCGAAGGACACCACCGAAGTCTGCATGTTGCTCACGCCGCTGTCGTCGTCGAAGGCCTCGAGAATCCGGGTGCGCAGCTGGTTCGAGTTGAGCTCACCGGTGTCGATGAGCAGGTCGGCCCGGTCGCGGACCGGTCCGAGCAGCCGGCGCTCGTCGGCGATGGACTCCTCCACGCCGCGGGCGGCCAGGGGATGTCGGCGCCGCGTTCCCTCGTAGCGCCGCACCAGCACGTCGTCGGCGGCTTCGAGGAACAGGACCCGCACCCGGTTGCGCGTCTGGCGGAGCTGGTCGAGTACCTCCCCCAGGTCCTCGAAGTACTCGACCCCGGTGTTGGCGCCGCCCCGTCCGATGACCAGGGCCACCCGCTCGATCTCCGACCCGGGCAGGTCGATCATCTCGACCATTTTCATGATGAGGGCGGCCGGGAGGTTGTCGATGACGAACCAACCCAGGTCCTCCAGGGTGGCCGCCGCTGTGGAACGGCCCGCACCGGACATCCCCGTCACTACGAGGAATTCGCTCAACCGCTCACCGTCCTCCACTCTGGTGCAACCCATCGTAGAGGGCGAGGCCCACGTCATCGGGAAGCCAGGAGCGGGAGAGCAACTCCTCGAGCGAGGCGGCCTTGACGGCGTTGACGCCGCCCATCTCCTTGACCAGCCGGGCCCGGCGGGCCGGACCGAGCCCGGGGATGCCGTCGAGCGCGCTGGTGGTCATACGCTTGGCCCGACGTTCGCGGTGGAAGGTGATGGCGAAGCGGTGCGCTTCGTCCCGGACGCGCTGGAGGAGGTAGAGGGCCTCGGACCCACGCCGCAGGCGGACGGGCTCGGGCGAACCGGGGCGGTAGACCTCCTCGAACTCCTTGGCCAGTGCGGCCAGTTCGATCTGATCATCGAGCCCCAGACTGTGCACCACCCGTTCGGCCACCCCCAGCTGGCCCTTGCCGCCGTCGACCAGGAGCAGGTTGGGACGATAGGAGAACCTTCGGGGGCGATCGCCCGGGGGCAACTGCTGCTCCTGGGTCAGCGCGGTCAGGCGCCGGGTCAGCACCTCCTCCATGGCGGCATAATCGTCGTTGCCGGCGACGGTCTTGATCTTGAAGCGTCGATAGTCCGAGCGCTTGGTCAACCCGTCTTCGACCACCACCATCGATCCCACGTAGTCGGTGCCTTGGAGGTGGCTCATGTCGTAGCACTCGATCCGCAGCGGGGCCTCCCGGAGATGGAGCGCTTCGGCCAATTCGGTCAGGGCCCGGGAGCGGGCGTTGTGGTCGGCGGCCCGACGGAGGCGATGGCGCGCCAAATCCTCGGTGGCCGATCGGGTGACCGTCTCCTGCAGGGCCCGCTTGTCGCCCCGTTTGGGCACCGCCAGGTCGACGGGCCCGTCGCGCCGCGAGCGGAGCCACCGGGTCAGCACGTCGTGGTCGGACGGGATCTGCGGGACCAGCACCCGCCGGGGTATCTCGGTGCCGTCGGGACCGTAGATCTGCTGGAGGGTGAGGGCCAGGAACTCGGGCCCGGTGAGGTCCTCGACCTTCTCGGCCACGAAGCCGCGGTGCCCCACCACCCGGCCCCGACGCACGATGAACATCTGCACCGAAGCCTCGAGCGGGTCGTCGGCCACGCCGATCACGTCGAAGTCCTCGGCCCGCTCGGACACCATCAGCTGCGCCTCGGCCGCCTTGTGCGCGGTGGCGATGCGGTCCCGCAGCCGGGCCGCCCGCTCGAACTCGAGGTTGTCCGAGGCGGACTTCATTTCCGCCTTGAGCCGCTCGAGCACCGGTTCGGTGTCGCCCGAGAGGAAGCCCATGAGGTCGTTGACGAAGCCGTCGTAGGCGTCATGGTCCACCGCGCCCACGCACGGGCCCGAGCAGCGGTCGATGTCGAAGAGCAGGCAGGGCCGGCCCAGGCGCTCGTGGCGGACGAACTTGTTGTCCGAACAGGTGCGCACCGGAAAGCTCCGGACCAGGAGGTCGAGGGTGGAGCGGATGCCGCCGGCCTGGCCGTAGGGGCCGAAGTAGCGGACGCCCTTGCGCTTGCGGCCCCGGACCACGGCCGGGCGGGGCCACTCGTCGTCGAGGGTCACGGCCAGCCAGGGGTAGCTCTTGTCGTCCTTGAGGCGGACGTTGTAGCGGGGCAGGTGGGCCTGAATCAGCGAGTGCTCCAGAATGAGGGCATCGACCTCACTGTCGACCACCACCCATTCCACGTGGTCGGCCTGGGCCACCATCTGGGCCGTGCGCGGGAGCTGGTGGGCCAGGGCCGAATCCTGCCAGTAGTTGGGCAGCCGGTGGCGCAGGGACTTCGCCTTGCCGACGTAGAGAACCCGGCCCTCGGCGTCGTAGAACTGGTATGACCCCGGTGCATCGGGAATGGAGCTGGTCGGGGGTCGATCCTGCATGGTGCCCACTTTCGCGCACGGCCTGACGCCGGCCGGTACACTCCTGGTGCCGGCCTGGTTTCCGGCACATAACCTCGCACCGAGGCCGACACACCCGCGGATGGGCGACCAGGCTGTCCCCGCCGGCCACATCGGTGCTCTCCCTCAAAGGGGGCAGTCAGATGCTCAGGCTCCAACAGTCACTCCCAGAGCGCTACAGCGCCGCGAGCGCGGAGGAACTGGCCGGAATGATCGGTGCGGCCAAATCGGCGCTGGGATCCCGTCTCTTCGTGCTGGGGCACCACTATCAGCGCGACGACGTCATGCGCTGGGCCGACGCCCGGGGCGATTCCTTCGGGCTGTCCCGCCTGGCCGCCGCCCAGACCGAGGCGGAATTCATCGTCTTCTGTGGCGTCCACTTCATGGCCGAGTCCGCCGATGTGCTGACCGGAGCCCACCAGAAGGTGCTGCTGCCCGATCTCAATGCCGGTTGCTCCATGGCGGACATGGCCGACATCGGCCAGGTCGAAGAGGCCTGGGAGGAGCTGTCGGAGGTCATCGACACCGAGCGGGTGATCCCGGTCACCTACATGAACTCCTCGGCCGCCCTCAAGGCCTTCGTCGGGCGGCACGAGGGAGCGGTGTGCACGTCCTCGAACGCCCGGGCCGTGCTGACCTGGGCCCTGGCCGAGAGCCGGGGCGACCGCGTGCTGTTCTTCCCCGATCAGCACCTGGGGCGGAACACCGGGTACGAGCTCGGGTACGGTGCGGACGACATGCGGGTGTGGAACCCGCGGTTGGCCCTGGGCGGTCTCACCGACGCCGAGGTGAAGGACTCGACGCTGCTGTTGTGGAAGGGGCACTGCTCGGTGCACCAGCGCTTCCGGCCCGAGCACGTCAGGGCGTTCCGGGAGGAGCACCCCGGCGGGATCGTCATGGTCCATCCCGAGTGCGCCCACGATGTCGTCGAGATGGGTGACCTGGTCGGCTCCACCGATGCCCTGATCCGGGGCGTGGCGGCGGCGCCGGAGGGGTCGGTGATCGGGGTGGCCACCGAGATACACCTGGTCAAGCGGCTGGACGACGAATCGCCCGGCAAGAAGGTGGTGTGCCTCGATCCCCTGGTCTGCCCGTGCTCGACCATGTCGCGCATCGACGGGCCGCATCTGGCCTGGATACTCGAGGGCCTCGTCGCCGGCGACGTGCGCAACCAGATTCAGGTCGACGGCGAGACGGCCGTCTGGGCCCGGGTGGCCCTCGAGCGCATGCTGGCCATCACGTGAGCATCTTCTTGAGCACCTCGCCCGTGTAGGAGCCCGCCGTCTTGGCCACCTGTTCAGGGGTCCCCTCCGCCACGATCCGGCCGCCCTTGTTGCCGCCCTCGGGCCCGAGGTCGATGATCCAGTCCGCGGTCTTGACCACATCGAGGTTGTGCTCGATCACCACGACGGTGTTGCCCTGCTCGACCAGCCGGCCCAGGACCTCGAGCAGGCGGCGGGTGTCCTCGAAGTGCAACCCGGTCGTCGGCTCGTCCAGCACATAGAACGTGTGCCCCGTGGGCCGCCGGCTCAGCTCGCTGGCCAATTTGACCCGCTGGGCCTCCCCACCGGAGAGGGTGGGCGCCGGTTGCCCGAGACGGACGTAGCCGAGGCCGACGTCGACCAGGGTCTGCATGTGCCGGGCGATCGGGGGCTGCTTGGCGAAGAACCCGAGCGCCTCCTCGCAGGAGAGGTCGAGCACGTCGGCGATGGTCTTGCCCCGGAACGTGATCTCGAGCGTGTCGCGGTTGTAGCGGGCGCCGTGGCAGATCTCGCAGGGGACGTAGACGTCGGGGAGGAAGTGCATCTCGATCTTGATGGTGCCGTCGCCGGCACAGGCCTCACAGCGGCCGCCGCGGACGTTGAACGAGAAGCGCCCGGGTTGGTACCCGCGCACTTTGGCCTCGGCCGTCTGGGCGAAGAGCTTACGGATGTGGTCGAAGACACCGGTGTAGGTGGCCGGGTTCGACCGGGGGGTACGCCCGATGGGAGCCTGGTCGACGTCGACCACCTTGTCCAGGAACTGGGTGCCCTCGACCTTGCGGTGCCGGCCGGGAAGCGCCTTGGCCCGGTGCAGCCGCTGGGCCAGGGAGCGGAGCAGGATGTCGTTGACCAAGGTGGACTTGCCCGAACCGGACACCCCGGTGACGGCAATCAGGCAGCCGAGCGGGAACGAGACGTCGATGTCCTGCAGGTTGTGCTCGCGGGCGCCACGCACCGTCACCACCTCACCGGTGCCGGGGCGTCGTCGGGACGGGACCGGGATGGAACGCCGGCCCGAGAGGTACTGCCCGGTGAGCGAGGCCTTGTTGGTGAGCAGCCCGCCGCGGCCGGTCACCGGACCGGCGTGCACCACCGTCCCGCCGTGCTCCCCCGCCCCCGGTCCGATGTCCACCACGTAGTCGGCCTTGCGGATGGTCTCCTCGTCGTGTTCGACCACGATGACCGTGTTGCCCAGGTTGCGGAGGCGCTCGAGGGTGCCGATCAGCCGCTTGTTGTCACGCTGGTGCAAACCGATCGACGGCTCGTCCAGGACGTAGAGCACCCCGACCAGTCCGCTGCCGATCTGGCTGGCCAGCCGGATCCGCTGGGCCTCGCCTCCGGACAGGGTGCCGGCCGAACGGGCCAGGGAGAGATAGTCGAGCCCGACGTCCAGCAGGAACTGCATGCGCTCGCGCACTTCCTTGAAGACCCGGTCCGCGATCATGTGCTCGCGGTCACTGAGCTCGAGGTCCCCCATCGCCTCCACCGCGTTGGCGATGGAGAGGCTGCACAACTCGTAGATGTTGCGCCCGCCCACGGTCACGGCCAGCGACTCCGGCTTGAGGCGGGCGCCGTGGCAGACGGGGCAGTCCACCTCGCGCATGTACTGCTCCACCTGCTCCCGCGACCAGTCCGACTCCGCCTCGCTGTGGCGGCGCTGCAGCCAGGGCACGATGCCTTCGAAGAGCGCGTCATACGAGCGCGTCCGATTGAAGCGGTTCTTGTAGGTGATGCGCACCTGCCTGGTGCCCGTGCCGTAGAGGACCAGCTTCTTCTCCTTGGCCTTGAGCGACTTCCACGGCGCGTCGTAGGCGAATCCGGCCAGTTCCGCCACGCCCGTCTGGAGACCGGTGAAGTACTCGCTCCGTGCGCCGGCCCAGGGGGCCAACGCGCCCTCGGCCAGCGACAGCGTGTCGTCCGGGACCACCAGTTCGGGGTCGACTTCGAACTTGGTGCCGAGTCCCACGCAGGTCGGACAGGCCCCGTAGGGAGAGTTGAAGGAGAAGTTGCGGGGGGCCGGCTCCTCGAAGCTGAGCCCGCAGTGGGTGCAGGCGAGGTGCTGCGAGAAGGTGATCCCCTCGTCGTCCCCCGCCTTGCCCATGACCAGGACCTCGGCCGTGCCGCCGGTGAGCTCCAGCGCCGTCTCGATCGACTCGGTGAGGCGCTGCCGGATGTTGTCCCGTCGGATGAGGCGGTCGACGACGACCTCGATGGTGTGGGTCTCGTAGCGGGCCAGGGTGACCTCGGAGCGATCGCTGAGCTCGGTGGGCACGCCGTCGACCCGGACCCGGGCGAACCCCTGCTTGGCCAGGTCGTCCAGCAGGGTGCTGTACTCCCCCTTGCGGCCCCGGACCACCGGGGCCAGGACCTGGAATTTGGTGCCGGCGGGGAGCTCGAGCACCCGGTCGACGATCTGCTGGGGGGTCTGGCGCGCCACGGGCCGGCCGCAGTTGGGGCAGTGGGGATGGCCGATGCGGGCATAGAGGAGCCGCAGGTAGTCGTACACCTCGGTGATGGTGCCCACGGTCGAACGCGGATTGCGCGAGGCCGACTTCTGGTCGATGGAGATGGCGGGAGAGAGGCCCTCGATGAAATCGACGTCGGGCTTGTCCATCTGGCCCAGGAACTGGCGGGCGTAGGCCGACAGGGACTCGACGTAGCGGCGCTGGCCCTCGGCGTAGATGGTGTCGAAGGCCAGGGAGGACTTGCCCGAACCGGACAGGCCGGTGAAGACGATCAGCTGGTCACGGGGCAGATCGAGTGAGACATCGCGGAGATTGTGCTCGCGGGCGCCGCGAACGACCAGACGGTCTGCCATCTGCCGAGGATACCGGGAGGGTGTGACAACCCGGATCGGGCACGGAGGTGGGCTAGGTGAAGGCCACGTCCTCATCGCCCCAGTAGGCGTCGAGGGCGGAGATCAGGCCCTCGTCGGTCACGGTGAAGACCTCGATCCCCCGGATGTGCATGAGGGCTCCGCCTTCGAGACCCACGGTGATGTGGAAGGCGACGGCCGCCTTGTCGGCCACCGGGTGGACCTCGTTGACCTCGAACAGCATGGTCTCGCTGCCATCGATGGACCGTTGCATGAAATCCCGGATGGCGTCACGGCCCACGTTGGGCGCGGTGGGATAGGGGTCGACCTGCACCGCGTCGGCCGTGAAGAGGGCGGCGTAGGCCTCGGCGCGACGTTCCCCGACCGTGGCGGCATAGCGCTCCACCGTGGCCCGGAGGGTCTCGGGGGTAGGAACGGGGGTCGGGGTGGGAGCGGGGGTGGCGGTGGGAGTGGGGGTGTCGGTCGGCACGACGGCGAGGCTATCCCGGAACGGCGGCCCGGAGCTCGGCGATCTCGTCGCGCAGGAGCGCGGCCTCTTCGAAACGGAGCTCGGCCGCCGCCGACTTCATCTCGGTTTCGAGCTGGCTCATCAGCTCCACGGCGGCGGCGGGCGTCGAGGCATCCCCCTCGTTGAGCAGGGACGGGCGCGGGGCACCCCGTCTCGACGGGCCGCGCCGCACCTCGGCCCGGCTGCGCCCGGGTGCCCCTCGCAGGCGCTCGAGGATGTCGGTGACCGACTTGCGGATGGTCTGCGGGTCGATGCCGTGCTCCTGGTTGTACGCCGTCTGGATCTCGCGCCGGCGCTGGGTGACCGAGACCGCCTCGCGCATGGAGTCGGTGATGGTATCGGCGTAGAGGATGACCGTTCCGTCCACGTTGCGGGCGGCCCGGCCCATGGTCTGGATCAGTGAGGAGGCCGAGCGGAGGAAGCCTTCCTTGTCGGCGTCCAGAATGGCCACGAGGGCAACTTCGGGCAGGTCGAGACCCTCACGGAGCAGGTTGATGCCGACCAGGACGTCGATCGACCCCAAGCGGAGCTCCCGGAGGATCTCGATCCGGGTGATGGTGTCGATGTCCGAATGCAGGTACTGCACCCGGATGCCGGCGTCGGCCAGATAGTCGGTCAGGTCCTCGGCCATCTTCTTGGTCAGTGTGGTCACCAGGACCCGACCGCCTGCGGCGACCGCCGCTTCGATGCGGGCCATCAGGTCGTCCACCTGTCCCTTGGTCGGGCGGATGGTCACCTCCGGATCGACCAGGCCGGTGGGCCGGATGACCTGCTCGACCATCTGCGACGAGTGCTCCTGCTCGAAGGGACCGGGCGTGGCCGAGACGAAGACACACTGGGGCACCCGCTCGATGAACTCGTCGAAGCGCAGCGGGCGGTTGTCCCGGGCCGAGGGGAGACGGAAGCCGTGCTCCACCAGCATGTCCTTGCGGGACCGGTCACCGGCGTGCTGGCCGTGCAGCTGGGGGACGGCGACGTGGCTCTCGTCGATCACCACCAGGTAGTCCTTCGGGAAGAAGTCGAGCAGGGTGTACGGGGTCTCACCGGGGGCGCGGCCGTCGAGATGCCGTGAGTAGTTCTCGATGCCCGAACAGACACCGGTCTCGGCCAGCATCTCGAGGTCGTGCTCGGTGCGGACCCGGAGGCGCTGGGCCTCGAGCAGCTTGCCCTCCTTCTCGAATTCCTGGAGCCGCTCCCGGAGCTCGACCTCAATGGTGCCGACCGCCCGCTGGATGATCTCGTCGCCGGTGACGTAGTGGGTGGCGGCGTAGACCGCGATGTCCTCGAGCTCCTCCCCCATCTCGCCGGTGAGGACATCGAAGGTGACGATGCGCTCGATGGTGTCGCCGAACATCTCGACCCGCAGCGCCTGCTCCTCGTAGGCCGGGTGGATCTCGACCGTGTCGCCGCGGGCACGGAACGTGCCCCGGACCAGGTTGACGTCGTTGCGGGAGTACTGCAGGTCGACCAGGCGCCGGAGGATGTCGCGCTGGTCGTGCTGATCACCGACGGTGAGGGCCAGGATCCGGTCCCGGTACTCCTCGGGCGAACCGAGGCCGTAGATGCACGAGACGGAGGCCACCACGATCACGTCCCGGCGCATCAGCAGCGACGACGTCGTGGCATGGCGGAGCCGGTCGATCTCGTCGTTGATGGACGAGTCCTTCTCTATATAGGTGTCGGTGGTGGGGAGGTAGGCCTCGGGCTGGTAGTAGTCGTAGTACGAAACGAAGAATTCGACCCGGTTCTTGGGGAAGAGGTCCCGCAACTCGGACGAGAGCTGGGCGGCCAGGGACTTGTTGGGCTCGATGATGAGGATGGGGCGTTGGACCTGCTCGATCATCCAGGCGATGGTCGCCGTCTTGCCGGATCCCGTGATGCCCTGGAGGGTCTGGTAGCGGTCGCCCTGGTTGACACCCTCGACCAGGGCGGCGATCGCTCCGGGCTGGTCGCCCGAAGGCTGGAACGGGGAGACGACCTCGAAGGCGGTTCGTGGGGGGCCGGCCATGGGCCGAGGCTACCGGGACGGTGTGCCGGTTCCGGCCTGCACCAGGAGCCACTCCCAGAGCTTGGCCACCTCCGCCTCGAGCGCAGACCGGTCCCCTGAGTTGTCGAGCACGTAGTCGGCGTCCTTCACTCTCTCTTCCCGGCTGATCTGGGCGCGGATCCGCGCCTCGGCATCGGCGCGGTCCATGCCCCGTTGCGAGAGCAGGCGTTCGAGCGCGATATCGGTGGGGCAGTCCACCACCACCACCAGCCGAAGCTTGACGGTCTCCCGGTGCAGGGCGGTGAGGAGCGGAATGGCCAGCACCACGATGTTGTCGGTGTCCTCGAGGGCATCGCGGGCCTCGATCATGGCGACCCCGATGGCCGGGTGGGTGATGCCGTTCAGGTCGGCCCGTGCGTCGTCATCGGCGAAGGCCACCGCGGCCAGGGCCGGCCGGTCGATGGTGCCGTCCTCCGCCACGATGCCGGGGCCGAACCGATCGATTAGTGGCTGATACGCCGGCCCGCCCGGCGCCACCACGTCACGGGCCACCTGATCGGCGTCGATGAGGACCGCTCCCCGGGCCACCAGGAGGCCGGCCACCTCCGATTTTCCCGCACCGATGCCACCGGTGAGACCGAGCGCGAGCACGGGCCGCATGGTACCGGGTGCACCCGTCGTCGCGATTGAACCTGGCTATGCTCCCCATCCGGTCATGGCCAAGAGCGTCTCTCCACCAGTTCGAACCATCGGTCGGCACACGGTTTCGGGGCGACGGCTCGATGCGGTGGTCTGGGCCTTCCTGGCCGCCATCGCCTATATCCCGTCGTTCCTGACCCAACCGGGAATGATCGCCGCCGACACCAAGCAGTACCTCTACCTCGATCCGGGACGAACCATCGCGAGCGCCATCTCCACGTGGAATCCCGACATCGGGGCCGGAGGGGTCACGCACGAGAACATCGGCTACCTGTTCCCGATGGGGCCCTACTACTGGCTGGTGCAGCAGCTCGGTGTCCCGATGTGGGTCGGGCAACGCTTCTGGATGGGCTCCCTGTTCTTCGCAGCCGGTACCGGGGTGTGGATGTTGTGCCGTTTGCTGGGGATCTCCCGGACGGGTCAGGTGGCCGCCGCGCTGGCCTACATGTTGAGCCCCTTCGTCGTGGACGACATCGCACGGACGTCTGCCGTCGTCATGCCCTGGGCCGCCCTCGGTTGGCTGATGTACTTCACCGTGCTGGCCGTGCGCAAGGGAGGCTGGCGCTACCCCGCCCTCTTCGCGGTGGTGGTGGCCCTCGTGGGAGGCGTCAACGCCACCTCCATATTGCTCGTCGGTCTGGCGCCGCTGCTGTGGCTCGTCAACGTCGTGGTTATCACCAGGGAGGCCTCCTGGCGCGCGGTATGGAAGGCCACGCTCCGGATCGGCGTCCTATCACTCGGCGTCTCGCTGTGGTGGATGTCCGGGTTGTGGGCCGAGGGGGCCTACGGCATCAACGTGCTCAAGTACACCGAAACCCTCCCCACCGTTTCCATCACCAATCTGTCCTCCGAGATACTGCGGGGCCTGGGCTACTGGTACTTCTACGGCCAGGACAAGCTGCAGCCCTGGACCTTGGCCGCCCGGGGCTACACCCAGTGGCCCTGGCTCATCGCGGTGAGCTTCGCCGTCCCGACGCTCTGCTTCCTCGCCGCGGTCCTGACCCGCTGGCGCTATCGCGTCTTCGCCATCGGCCTCATCCTCTTCGGCGTGGTGATCGCAGTCGGCGCGTACCCCTATACCAACCCCACTCCGTTGGGCAGCGTGATCAAGGCGGCCGGATCGGACTCGACCATCGGTCTGGCCATGCGCTCGTCCAACCGGATCGTGCCGCTGGTGGTGCTCGGCCTGGCCCTGCTCCTCGGCGCCGGGATCTCCGCTCTCACCGACGCTTTGCGTTGGCTGGGGTTGGTGGCCCTCGCCCTGTCGGGAACACTCGTGGCCGCCAATCTGCCCTCCCTGTGGGACGGGACCCTGGTCGCATCCAACCTCGAGCGTCCATCCGCCCTGCCGGGCTACATCACCGACGCGGCCAAATATCTCAATGGGAAGAGCCACGACACCCGCGTGCTCCAGATCCCTGGAGAAGACTTCGCCTACTACCGCTGGGGCGTTGCGGCCGACCCGATCTGGCCCGGGCTGATGACACGGCCCTACCTCATACGAGGGGTACAACCCGTCGGCGAGGCCGGTAGCGTGAACCTCCTCGAAGCGCTCGATGAATCCATTCAGGATGGCGCGTTCGTGCCGTCGACGCTCGCTCCCATCGCCCGGCTGCTCTCGGCCGGTGACCTCCTCTACCAGTCGGATGTGCAGTACGAGCGGTTCGACACGGCCCGGCCACAACCGCTGTGGCTCCAGCTCACCCACACGCCCGGCCTCTCTCCACCGGTCACCTTCGGCCGGCCCACCTTGTACACGCCGATCGAGTTTCCGCTGACCGACGAGACCCAACTCGCCATCCCCACCGGGGCCGCCATCCCCCCACCCGTCGCGGTCTTCGGTGTACCGGAGGCGCGCAAGATCGTCCGGACCGAGACGCCGAGCGAACCACTGGTGGTCGACGGGGACGGGCAGGGTCTGGTCAATGCCGCCGCCGCCGGTCTCCTGGCCCACAACCCGACCATCTTCTACGCGGCCAGCTCAGCCACTGACCCGAACGCGCTGCGTCGACAACTGGCCCGCGGCGCCGTCCTGGTCCTGACCGACACCAACGCCAAGCAGTTGTCTACGTGGGGCACGCTGGTCGACAACTACGGCTACGTCGAATCCCCCAACGAGACTCCCCTCGTCGCCAACCCGGCCGAGGTGGCCATGTCCGTGTTTCCCGACGCGGGAACCAACACCCAGACCGTGGCCGAAGTGGGCCACGTGGCCTCAGTGCGGGCCACGGCCTACGGCGACCCCATCACGAACACTCCGGAGAATCGCCCGTTCAGTGCCATCGACGGAAACGAGAACACCGCCTGGACCGAGGGCGCCTTCGGCCCCGGCACCGATGAGAGCCTCCAGATCCGACTGACCCATCCGGTCACCACCAACCACATCACATTGATCCAGCCCCACGGCCGGTCGTTCAATCGCTACGTGACCCGGGCGACGCTCACCTTCGACGGCAAGAAGAAGGAAACCGTTTCGTTGACGAAGGCGTCGCTGCTCAGCCACGGCCAGGTGGTCAGGTTCCCCACCACCAGCTTCCGGACGCTCCTGGTGACCGTCGACGCCACGAGCTCGGGGATCCTCGACAGCTACGACGGCCAGAGTGCGGTCGGCTTTGCCGAGGTGGAGATCCCCGGAGTTCCGCCTGCGAGCGAGATCCTGCGCCTCCCGACCGACCTGCTGCACGTCGCAGGGACCGCGTCCGAAGCGCACCAGCTCGACATCGTCTTGAATCGTCAACGAGCCAAAGTGACTCCCCCCCGCAGCGATCCACAGCTCGAGATGAACCGTCAGTTCACGTTACCGACGGCACGGAACTTCTCACTCGGTGGGCTGGCGCGGATCTCGACCCTGGCCAACGACCAGGTGGTCAACGCCATCCTCGGACGGACCGCAGGCACCGCGGCACCGACCGCACCGGGCCAGGCCACCGTGGCGGTTGCCAGTTCGTCGGGCCGGCTCCCCGGGGATCTAGCCGCCGACGCCACCGCCGCGGTGGACGGGAATCCCCGCACATCGTGGATGCCCGGGTTCGGTCCCCAAGACGGGGGCTGGGTCGACTACCAGCTCAGCCAGCCGGTGACCTTCGACCATCTCAACCTCCAGGTGGTAGCCGACGGCCGGCACTCCATCCCCACGTCCGTCACCGTGTCCACGTCATCGGGTAGCCGCAGGGTGACCCTCCCCAAGATCCGCACGGGCCAGGGTCGCACGCAGGGTTCGGTGACCGCGGTGCCCGTGCAGTTCCCGGCCCTGACCGGTTCCGACGTCCGCATCACCATCGACTCTACGGATCCCGTCCAGATCCTCGACTACGTCTCGAATGGGCAGAACATCGAACCGGTCGGCCTGGCCGAGGTCGGCATCCCGGGGGTCGCTCCCCAGACCACACCCGACGCCATCCCGTCTCAATGCTGGGGCAACCTGCTTCGCGTCGACGGCAAGCCGATCGATGTCCAGATCAGCGGCACCGCCTCCACCGCCTTGGCCAACGGGGGGCTCACGGTCACCGGCTGCGGGAACTCCGCTTCCGGCATCAGGCTGAGCGCGGGCACCCACGTGCTGACCACGAGTTCGTGGACGACGGCCGGGCTGAACGTGGACTCGCTCACCCTCGCCTCCGCGGCCGGCGGGGCCGCGCTCGGACTGACCTCCACCGGGGTGATCCCAGCGAACGACCTGGCGGTCGCCCGGTCGCCGTCAGTCAAGGTGCTCAGCGAGAACCGATCCGGCGTGAAGGTCTCGGTGGCCGGGAAGGGCAAGCCGTTTTGGTTGGTGCTCGGCCAGAGCCAGAACCGCGGGTGGGTCGCCACCACCCAGTCGGGGGTGCATCTGGGGCCATCGACCCTCATCGACGGCTACGCCAACGGCTGGTACGTCCCGGGTTCCGTGGCCTCGGGCACCACCGTGGTGAACCTCGAATGGCGTCCCCAACGGCTGGTCAACGCCGCCATCCTGACGTCATCCGGGGCCCTGGTGGTGAGCCTGGGCCTGGTGCTGGTCCCAGCGGGATTCATCTCGGCGCGACGGGCGCGCCGGAGGAGCCGAAAGGGAAGACGCAGGGACGTCGCGCTGGAGGGAGACACCGCTGCCGCCTCAGTGAGCACCGGCACCCGCCTGGGCGTTCATGCGCGGCTGGGCACGGACGGAAGCTGGGACACGGACACGGAAAGACCCACGACTCAGGACGAGCGGCCCCGCCTTTCGGATCCGTTCCGCAGTGGGGGCCGCCCACCCTCGATGCCCTGGGCGGTCGGCATCGCCCTCCTGGGCGGTCTGGTGGCCGCCGCCATCGTGGCTCCCCTGGCCGGGCTGGCCATTGCCGCACTGCTCTTCCTGGGCCTTCGTGTCAGCCGGGCCCGGATCGTCCTCGCCCTGGGCGCGGTGGGGCTCGTTGCCCTTACGGGCGCGGTCATGGTCAGGGGTCAAGCGGTGCACGGGTTCATCCTCGACATCATGTGGCCGTCCCACTTTCCGCTGGCCAACAGCCTGGCCTGGATGGGCATCTGCCTTCTGGCCGCGGATGCCGTCGTGATCGCGGTGCGCCGCCGCCCCGCCCGGGCGGGCGAGGAGAAGGCGGAGGGCGTTGAGAAGGCGGAGGCGGAGCAGAACGAAACGAAGGGCAGGGAAGAGGAACGTGTGGTCAGGTGAGGACACCGACCGCCTCGGCTTCTGAGGAAGCGGTGGGTTCGGACTTCGCCTCCGTTGGAGGGTCCGCCGGACGGGCCCGCCGCCACCAGGCGATGGAATTCTTGAGGCGCAAGGCGGGCTTCTCCACCACGAAGTAGCTCAAGGTGGCACTGATGCAGGACATGGCCAGCACGGCCAGCGTGAAAGCCCAGAACTCGAGGGTGAAGGGACGGAAGTGCCCCACCTTGAGGATCTGGTAGATCCACACCTCGTGCCACAGGTAGATGCCGTAGGAGATCACGCCGAGGGTCGCAATGGGCCAACAGCGCAAGAAGGATCGGATCAGTCCCCGGTCCTGTGGGCCGAAGACGGCGGGGAGGAGGAGAAAGAAGGCGAACAGGCCGTACAGGGTCTGGCGGGTGAGGTCCACGGAGGCCTCGGCGTGCAGCGGCGCATCGGTGATCCCGAGGTTCGAAACCGCCCAGAAGCAGACGCCGGCCAGGGCCCAGCTCACCCAGGGAAGCCACCACCCCGAGAGCCACGCGTACTCGCGGCGGTTGTGATGCATCCAGGCACTGGCCACGGCCAGGAACATTCCCAGCGCGAAGAGGTCCAGGAAGGCCGGGAGCCAGTTGACGGACAGCCGGAAATAGGGAGAGTGGTGGGACTGGTACGGAAGGGCAGCGGCGCGCCACACGAAGCTGACCACCACCATGGCGGCCAGGCCGTAGAGCTCGGCGTGCATCCGCCCGGCCAGGGTGCGGCGCGCCCGGCGCCAACCGATGAGAGCGGCATACAGCGGGAGAAACAGGTAGAACGTCAGCTCGACGCAAAGAGTCCAACCCGCCGCAACCCCCTTCAGGTCATGGTGGGGCGAGTAGATCCAGGTGAAGCTGTAGTGCCACAGGTTCGCCGTCCAGCCGCCCGGCCCCAGCCCGTAGCCCCCGTGGAATATCGCGCGTCTCGACGAAGAGAACCAGCCAGAAGGCCGGGACGATGCGCAGCAGGCGGCGGATCCAGAACGCCCCGGTGCGGGGCTTGGGCGCCGCGGCCAGGTGCGCCACCGCAAAGGGCCGATAGAGCAGGAACCCCGAGATGAGGAAGAAGACGGCGACCCCGATCTCGAGCCGTGACGTGTACTGGCCGATGCCGTGGGGATTGCGCGGTGTGAGTCCGGACACGAAGCTCGTATGCACGGCCACCACGCTCAGCGCGGCAATGGCCCGTAGGCCGTCGAAGCAGGGGAACCGGGGCGGGCGCGGCGGAGCGGCGTCCTCGGTGCTGGTGCCGGGCGCCAGCGTCGGCTCCGGCTCGAGAGGAGCGAGGATCTCAGTCTGGCTCATGGCTCATTCCCTCCCCGGCGAGCAGGGCCGGCTCGGGCAGCGGCTCGGGGACCGCTTCTGCGGCGACGTGTCGGGACAGGTACTCGTGGTGCCGCCAGAGAGCGTCCAGCGCCACCCCGGCCAGCATGGCCAGCGCCACGTCAGCCTCGACCCGGAAGCGGGCGTCCCCGTAACTCAGGAACGCCGTCACCGTCGACAGCAGCACCACCGCGACAAAGGGGAAGAGCAGGAGTCGGCGGTGCCGCAGCACCACGGCCCCCAACGCGGCCAACGGGACGAGGAGGTAGAAGGACCAGAGCGACAGGTTCGAAACCCAGAACGGACGACCGACCGCAGTCTCCAGGCGGGCTTGCTCGACGGGATCGTACACGTTCCACAGGCGCAGGACCCGGATCAACCCGACTCGCACGAACGCCGACTCATGCCCCTGCCGCGTACTGCTGGCCCTCCGTACGCAGGGCCGCCGCGGCCACGGACTGGTCACCTGGGGGCACGGCTACCCCAGCCGTGCACTGGGCCGACCACCAGCCCGCCCGGCTCCCGTCGTAGGTGGCCGGGCAGTTGGCGCCGGCGAGGACCGAGCCCGCGTCGTCAGACACGAGTGTGGTCCGGCTGAACGTGGCCAGATTGCGGGCCGCCCATGGCGCCACGATAAGCGCCGCTAGGACCACCATGATGCCTGCGCACTTCGCCCGTTCGGTCCACGACAATTGGCGGCAGAGGAAACTCAACGGCAGACCGATCAGGAAGACCAGTGCGACGAGGTCGGTACGGGTCAGGATGCAGAGGCCCAGATAGGCGCCGATCTCGGCGGCTCCGGTCGCGCTCGGATGCGCCCAGAAGCGGACGGCACCAAAGAGCAGAAGACTGACCAGGGCGATCACCACGGTCTCGGGCCCGAGCGTCACCGGGTTGACCCACAGGGATGGGAAGATCGCGACGATCGACGCGGCCAGGATGCCTGCACGGCCCCCGGCGAGGGCGCGCACGGTCAGACCGGCCACGACCACGGCCGCCGCGAAAATCAGCGCGAAGAAGACGCGCTGGTCGAACACGCCGGTCGCGCTGGCCACGTTGGCCGCGGCGAGGAGGATCGAGGTAAGTGGAGGGTGGAGGGCGGAGACACTCGCGGCCGGAGCGTGGGGGTTCAATCGGTACGGATTGACGAACCAGAAGCCCCGGACCATCCAGTAGGCCTGCATGCGGGCATCGCGCCCAACTGGGCTGAGGGAGGAACGGGTGGCCCCGTGAATGAATGGGAACTGCACAGCGCCGGTCAGCACCACCACCCCGGCCATCCAGAGCCGGAAGCGGACGGCAGACATCATGTCCCCCGCGGTCACCTTCTCCTGGCGACCTCCCCGGCCAGGACTTCGAGCGTCGCGGCGGCGGTCACCTCCCAGCTGAGGCGCTCGGCGTTGCGCAGGGCGCCCTGGCTGAGACGGCGACGCAACATGGGATCGGTGATCACCGAATCGGCTGCAGCCACGAATTCTTCGACCCCGTCAACGAGGAGGCCGGAGTCCCCATCGAGCACAGCGTCGTCGTGTCCGGTGATCCGGCTGGCGATGGCCGGTGTGCCGCATGCCGCGGCCTCGGTGAGGGTCATGCCCCAACCCTCACGAACCGAGGTGGATCCAACCACCCAGGCTCGCCGGTAGAGAGCAAGGAGCTCCTCGTCACTCAGGCGACCGGGCATCGAGAGCCATTCCGAAGCGCCGCTCCGAACGATCTGGGCCTCCAGCTGGGGACGCTCGTATCCTTCCCCCACCACGATCGCTTTCAGCGCGGGTTGGCGGACCTTGAGCGCCACCATGGCAGCGATGAATCGATCGATCCGCTTGACCGGGACGAGCCGACCCACCGCCACGATGAGGGGATCGGGATCCCGGCGACCGCCCGGCGAGAACGTCGAACTGATGCCTGGTGGGACCACCGAGATGTTCTTGGCCCGGAGACGGAGGCGCTCGACGATGTCGAGCTTGGCTGACTCCGACAGCGTGATGACACGCGTGTGCCGGTAGAACGGCGGGGCCAACCGGTGCTCGACGGCGTAGCCGAACGAGGCCAGCTTGGGGGACAACACCATCTGCCACATCTCCGCGTGGACGTGGTGCAGGAACACCACTCGGGGGCCGCGACTCCAGAGCGGGGAGAGGAACGGCATGCCGTTCCAGATCTCGACCAACCCGTCCCCGGTGCCGATCTTGGACCGCAGCCCGGCCACGCCGGTGCGAGGGAAGACGGCATAGCGCCCGGCCCGTCGATTGACGGTGTACCCCTCACGGGTTATCTCCCGAGCCGCACCGTCCACGCGCGACGTCCACTCACGGACGTCGATGCCGGCCGCGGGACCAACGTCGAAGGATCTCGTGGGCGTGGAGTTCCGATCCGCCAGCCTCGACATCTTCGAGATCGCGCCAAGCCACCACGTCGACCCGCCGTATGCCCGCGTCCGCGGCGATCTCCTCGATACGGGCCGGTCCAGCCATCGGCAGCGGTTCGAGCTCGACCGCCGCCGATGGTAGATCAGCTCTCTTCTCGACGGTCACTCACTGACCCCCCTCTGCCACCACCGGGCCCACACTAGTTATTGGGGGCATCAGAGCCACGATGGCGGATCCGCAGGTGCACGATGATGAATGCCCCCAGCACCGTGATGGCCAGGCCTCCCTGCACCACCAGCTCGGCCTGGGTAGTCGCCCTGATGCCCCCGTGTGCGGCATGGATCAGCAGCACCAGGAGAACCACACCGATGCCGAGGAGGGCGACCACCCACCGTCGGGCCGCTCCCAGCAGGTAGTTGGTGAGGATGACGGTGGCTCCGAGAAAGGCCATGCCGCCGACCAGGGTGGCGAAGGATGGGGCGCCCCCGGCCAGGCGCGCTCCGAAGAAGATGGTGAGGAACTGCTTGGGGACGGTCAGAGCGACGGCCAACAGCAGAATGGTCGGGATCAGGAGGAAAGCGAACGTAACGCCGAGCTGCCGCAGTGCGTGCTCGCCTCGATGCCATCGGATCGCCGTCTCGGGGAGTATGTAGCTGCCCAGCAGGATGGCTCCGAACACCAGAGCCTTGGAGGCCACGGAGATGGCGGCGTAGGACCCCGAGTTCGAAGGCTCGAGCCGGCCCACCAGAATGATGTCGGCGTTCTGGAGGACCCCGAGGATGGCAAAACCGACCAGCGCCGCGCTGAGGTCGATCGACAGGGCTCGTGAATGGCTCGACCGGCCAGTGGCCAATGCCGGTCTCGCCGGGTACGCCCAGGCCCGCCCGGCGGCCACCCGGGCCTGGGCGGCAGCGGTCGCCTCGCCGATGAGCAGGCCCAGCGCATAGCCCCAAATGCCCCAACCGAACTCGGCGAAAGCGAGCACGAGGACCGTGCGCACCCCGATCTCGATGATGAGGCTCAGGCCCAAGCCGGCGTAGCGCCGGTGGGACTGGAGTATGGCCCGGTCGAGGCACAGCAGGAGCCAGAACCCGGCGGCGATCATGGTGAACGCGACGGCGCCGTCGTTGGGAAGCCGCAGCGCGTGTGAGAGCGGAGCCTCGATGGCGATCGAGAACACCGTCCAGACGGCCACCCCGATCGCCGCCTTCCGGTACAACCGAGAAGTCCAGGCATGGGCTTCGGCCTCCTGGCCTAACGCAGCCATGGCGGTGATCCGGCGCACCACACCGACCAGGAGGGCCGAACCGGGCATGGAGAGCACGAAAAAGAGTCCCAGCAGCTGGACCACGCCGCCGTACTGGCTCGTAGTGAGCAACCGGGCCACCACGACGGTGGCGATGATATTGATGACATTGGCGATGAGCCCGCCCACGGCAAGAGGACCCGCCTGGAAGAGGCCGCTCAAAAAGGACTCGGGCGGCTCCCCCGCCTCCCCCGTCTGCACCACGTCCGCCGCCTCCAGCGGCTCAGCCTGGTTCCCCTCCCGATAGGGATCGATCAACAACCCGGTGGACGGGGTCAGGGCGATGGTATCGATCAAGGCCTGCTCCGAAACCGGCAGATCCTGCGATTCGGCCGGCTCGGGCTCATTCCGGCTGGCCAACGGCCACCGCACTGATCAGTGACTTCCGGGCAGATCGGCCATAGTGAGTGGTCAGGATAGCTTGGGGTGCGGTCGGGCCAAGGCGTGCGACAGGCCCAGCTTGACCAGCTCGGGGAGGATGACGGGACGGAGGAACTCGCCCCCGAGGGGGGAAGGGTGCTCGTCATCGACATTGCGGACCCGGATGCCGTCCAGATACGAGGTGTACACGCCCTGGGGATCGAGCAGGTGGTTCAAGTCGATCACGGTGACGGTCCTGGGAAATCGACGGGCGACGCGCCGGATAAGGGCGTTGTACTCGTCGGTGCGCACGGGCTGGTTGATGTCCCACGGCTGGCCGTTCGGTGCATCCGTCGTCTGGGCGATGTACGGCAGGGTGAAGAGGGCGACGTGGGCACCCTTCGACGACAGGACGGTGATGGCCCGGGCGAGCTCGGACGCGTACAGGTCGTCCCAGGGGCGCTGGCCGATGGCCGTCCATTTGCCGTCGACGATCCGATCGGAGACTTCCCATCGCCCCAGCTCTATACCCACGACATCGGGGTCGTACTCCTTCAGGTAGCCCCGAAAGGTACTGGGCCAATCCGTGCACCCTGGCGCCGCCGTGGTGATGTTGCCCTCGATGTTGACCACGCTGCCGGGATCGAGGTCACAGCCGATGATCCCCCGGTTGTAGAAGGTGACGCCCCAGGGTGCGGTGCCGGTGCCCAAGCCTTCTCCCAACGTCAGGGCCATGGAGTCACCGACCAGGAGGACACGGACGCGGCCGGCCGCCGGTGAGGGCGGCCGGCGGGGCACGGGGGATGTCGTGCAACGACGCCCGGCCGGTCGCGGTGATCCGGGCGGGCTGGGCCGATGCGGGCAGGGTGGCGACCACCAGGGCGAACGCCAGGGCCGCCGCGCCCAGGACACCGGCCAGTCCCACGGAACGCCGCGAGAAGCGGCGGCGGTTCCGTACCGGGAGCTCGATCAGGTGGTACGACACGATGGCCATCGCGGCCGTGGCGCCGAGCCGCAGCGCCAACAGGGCGATGCCGCTCTGGCCGGTCCGCTGACCGTCGATGATGAGGAAGAGGGGGTAGTGGTAGAGGTAGAGGCCATAGGAGATGAGGCCGATGTAGCCGAGACCCCTCATCCCCAGCAGACGGCCCAGAACGCTCCGGGGCAGCTCGACCACGACCAGGATCACGGCCACCGTGCACAAGGCGATCGCCGCGAAGCCGCCGTGGTAGAGGAAGCCGCCCTGGCCGTCGACCGAGTGGGCGGCCCAGACCAGGCCGGCCGCACCCAGCAACCCGGAGGCGGCCATGACCGAGGAGGGCACGCCGGTGGGCCGCGGGCGGGCCCGGTGCCAGCGGTGCAGGGTCGGCAGCACGACGGCCAGCAGGGCCCCGATCATCACCTCCTGGGCCCGGGTGTCGGTACCGAAGTAGAGCCGGTTCACGCTGGCTCCCCCATCGGCCAGCACTACGGTGACCAGCGCCGAGCCCCCGGCGATCAGGGCAGCCGCCACCCCCACGCCCCGGCGGCCCCAGCGACGCAGGCTCCACAGCGCCAGGGCCGGCCAGACCAGGTAGAACTGCTCCTCGACGGCCAGTGACCAGGTGTGGAGCAGCGGTGAGGGCGGCCCGAAGTGCACGAAGTAGCTCTGGTCCGAGAAGATGAACCGCCAGTTGGCCACATAGGCCATGGTCGAGAAGGCATCGCCCCGCAAGGTGGAGAGCGTGTCGGGCTCGGCGACGTAGGCCGCGTAGACGACGATGAGCCCCAGGAACACGATCAGGGCGGGCAACAGGCGCCGGGCCCGGCGCTCGTAGAAGGCCCGGAACGAGATGGTCCCTGACTTCTCCCACTCACCGATCAACAACGAGGTGATGAGGAAGCCCGACAGGACGAAGAAGACGTCGACCCCTATGTTGCCGCCGGCGAAGCCGGGCACGCCGCCGTGGAACCCCAGCACCGCCAGCACGGCGAAGGCCCGGATCCCGTCGAGACCGGGGATGTGGGTGCCTATTCCCGTGAACCCGGTGGCCGGGACGCCCTCCGTCGCGCGCGACTCGGCCGCATCCACCGCGGTCTTCACCCCACGACCGGCCCCACGGGCACCATCGTCCCATACCGGTGCCGCCTCGGGCAGGCCCTCCGGACGCCTGGGCACCTAGTCTTGGCGGTCATGCGCCACGGGCACCGGGATTCGACACGCTGGTGGCGCTGGGTCGGAGTGTGGACCATCGTCGGCTTGGGCATCCGGTTGGCCACCGTCTTCGGGCGGCCCCACACCCCGGCCAAGGGCGACGCCTACTTCTACCACAATACGGCATTACTCCTGGTCAGCGGGCATGGCTTCATCGATCCCGTCCGCTACTTGTCGAACCACCCCCATCAGGTGATCCAGACCGCATCCTTTCCCCCGCTCTTCGTCGGGGTCGCCGCCATACCCGCCATCTTCGGGCTCAAGACGTTCTTCGTCGAGCGGATCTGGTGCTGCTTCATCGGGGCCGCGGCCATCACCGTCGGCGCCATGGCCGGACGCGAGATCGGGGGGCGCCGGGTCGGCCTGATCGCAGCCTTCCTCATCGCCGTCTACCCCAACATCTGGATGAGCGACGAGCTGGCCATGTCCGAGGCCCTTGCTCCGCTGCTCATCGCCGCCGTCCTCCTGTTCGCGTACCGCTTCTGGAAGCAGCCCTCGGTGCGCTCCGCCGTCTGGTTGGGGCTCTCCATCGGCGTGGCCATTCTCGGGCGCGACGAGCTGGCCCTCCTGGTGGTCCTGCTCCTGGTGCCCCTGGTCCTCCTGGCCCGCACCCTGACCTGGCGCCAACGCTTCGGCGTCGGTGGAGCCGCGCTGGGCATGATCGTGCTGGTGACCGGCCCCTGGATCGGCTACAACCTCAGTCGCTTCAAGGACCCGGTGTACATCAGCAGCGGGCTCGGCGTGACCATGTCCTCGGCGGATTGCAACACGACCTTCTCCGGCCGCTACGAGGGCTACTGGTCGGCCGCCTGTGCCATCCACACCTCGGAAGCGCTCCACATCGTCAACTACCGGGACGAATCCCTGCAGGGCGCCGCCTTCGAGCACAGCGCCGAGACCTACCTCCGCCATCACGAGAACCGCCTCCTCCCGGTGAGCCTGGCCAAGATCGGGCGGGGATTCGCCTTCTTCCACCCCATGGACCAGCTCAAACTCGACTCGTTCCTCGAGACGCGCCCGCTCCACTGGGCGGAGCTCGCCCTCGGGATGTACTACGTCATGTTCGCCCTCTCCATCGGTGGCACCGTGCTGCTGCGGCGCCGTAGGGTGCCGTCCTTCCCCCTGTGGGTCGTAGGCCTGAACGTCGTCTTCGCCATGGTGATCACCTTCGGCGACCCGCGCTATCGCACCACCTTCGAGGTCTCGCTGATCCTGCTGTCGGCGGTGCAGCTGGAATGGATCTGGCGGAAGCTGAGTCGGACCACGGTCGAATTGCCGCCCAGCGCCAGACCACCCGCCGAACCCACGGCGCCCCTCCCCCCGGCGCCGGGCCCGGCTCAGGAGACCACGCCGGAGTCGGCTCAGGAGACCACGCCGGAGTCGGCGCCGGCACCCGCCGGCATCGGCTAAGCGGACGGGCACGATCACATGGCCACCGACAAGGGCAGGAACGAGAGCAGGAGCATCCTGGTCGTACTCCCGGCCCTGAACGAGGAGCAGTCGGTCGGCCTCGTGGTCAAGGAGGTGTTCGCCGCCGTCCCGGAAGCCCACGTCCTGGTCATCGACGACGCGTCCACCGATCGCACCGCGGCCGAGGCCCGGGATGCCGGCGCCCAGGTGGTTTCCAACGTTTTCAACCTCGGCGTGGGCGGCGCCATGCGGGTGGGTTTCCGGACGGCCCAGCTCCGCGGCTACGAGGTGGTGGTGCAGGTGGATGCCGACGGCCAGCACGATCCGCGCGACATCGGCAAGCTGCTCGATGCCCTCACGACCGATGCCGTGCCCACTGTCGTGATCGGTGCCCGGTTCGCCGGCCAGGGCGATCTCGTGGTGCCCCGGGCCCGCCGCTTGGCCATGCGCCTGCTGGCCCGCCGGCTCTCGCGGGTCGTCGGCCACCACCTGACCGATGTCACCTCGGGCTTCCGGGCCCACAACCGGGCGGCCATCGATCTCTTCGCCCGCACCTACCCGGCCGACTACCTGGCCGACACCGTCGAGTCCCTGGTCATCGTGGGCCAGGCCGGCGGCCAGGTCCAGCAGGTGCCCGTCACCATGCGCGCCCGCTACGGGGGCACCCCGAGCCAGTCCTCCCTGCGGGCGGGCCTCTACCTGGTCCGGGTGGTGTCCACCCTGGCCTTCTCCATCTTCCGCCGCCGAGATCGAACCACCCGACACGACACAGGGGAGCCGTTATGACCGGAGTCCACATCATCGCCCTGGTGAGCGCCTTGATCACCCTGACCGTCATCATCCGGTTGACCCGGCACCGTCAGCTGCCCGAGAAATACGCCATCGTGTGGCTGGGCGTGGCGGTGGTCATCGCCTTCTTCGCCATCTTCCCGGGCTTCTTCAATTCCCTGGCCCACGACATGGGGGTCAAGAACCCGCCCGACCTCCTCTCGGTGGTGGCCGTGCTGTTCCTCCTCGTGGTGTGCGTCCGCCTGAGCTGGGAGATGGGTCGCCTCGAGGACCGGACCCGGGACCTGGCGATTGAGGTGTCGCTGCTGCGCAAGGACCTCGACGACCGGACCAACGAGCTCAGCGACTGACCCGGGGGGGCAGGACCGGGGCGTCGCGCCCCGTGCTGCCGGACTCGTGGTACTCCTCCTCGACGTTGACGGCCCAGATGTCGTGCGAGGCCCCGTACATGTTCTCCACCGTGAGCATGGCCGTGTACATGGAGTGATCCTGGTTGTTGTACTTGTGCATGCCGTTGCGGCCGATCGGGTGCACGTTGGGCGCCTCGGTCTCGAGGTACTTGCGGATGGTCGTGACGTTGTCGGCGTAGGTGAAGTCGTAGTAGGGGTACGCCTTGGGCACCCGCACCACGTAGCCGTGCTCCACGTCCCCGGGTTCCACCAGGCTGAGCGCAGCCAACTCCTTGGTGGCCAACGCGATGAGCTGGTCGTCGGGCATCTCCCACAGCTCGTCGCCCTCGAACACGAAGTACTCGAGCCCCAGGCAGGTCCGGCCGTCCTTGACCAGGTACGGCGACCAGGAGCCGTAGTTCTGGATCCGCCCCACGTCGACGTCGGGGGAATGGATGTAGATCCAGTTGTCGGGAAAGCTGCGGGACTCGGGAACGACCAGGGCCACCGTCAGGTAGTCCCGGTAGTGCAGCCCGTCCGCCGCAGCCAGCACCTCTTCGGGTGGGGGCGGCGCGATGGTGTGCACCAACTCCCGCATGGGCATGGTGGAGATCACGTCCGAAGCCGCCATGACCACCTCGTTCCCGTCGTGCACGTAGGTCACCGACCGCGCCCGCCCGCCGTCCACGTGGATCTGGGTGAGCCGCGACGACAGGTGCAGCGTCCCCCCGGCGGCCATCACCTTGTCCGAGCAGACCTCCCACATCATGCCCGGGCCGTACTTCGGGTACTGGAATTCCTCGATGAGGCTGGTGATCTCCTTCTGGTTCCGACTGGGCAGCAGCGCATTGAACACGGCCTTGCGCAGATCGAGGTTCTTGACCCGCTGGGCCGCCCAGTCCGACGGCATGTCGGACACCTCGACGCCCCAGACCTTCTCGGTGTAGGTCTTGAAGAAGGTCCGGTAGAGCCGCCACCCGAACCGGGCCACCAGCCAGTTCTCGTAGTTCGACTCGTCCTTGGGGGGGTGGATGCGGGCCCAGATGTAGGAGAAGCCGCAAAGGATGGCCTCCCACAGTCCGAGGTTGCGCAACGCGTTGGTGGCCTTGAGGGGATAGTCGTAGTACTTGCCCTTGTAGAAGATCCGGCTCATGCGGGGGCGGAGCAGGAAGTCCCCCTCGGGCAGGATCTCGTGCCACAGTTCGTCCACCTCGTCCACCTTGGTGAAGAAGCGGTGGCCCCCCAGGTCGAATCGCCAGCCGTCGCGCAGGACCGTCCGGCTGATGCCGCCCACGACCTGGTCGGACTCGAGCACGACGGGCCGCTGTCCCCGCTTGGTCAGCATGTAGGCCGCCGTGAGGCCGCCCGGTCCAGCACCCGCGATGACGACTGGTGCTTCGTTGGCCATGCTGTCCCTTCGGTCGCGCTCGTGAGTCCCTGCCCTGGTTGGGACAGGAGCAGGATACCGGCTTCCTACGGCACGAAGATGCTAAGGAAGGCCAGCAGGGCATACCCGGCCAGACCGGCCGGCAGGAGGACCAGGACGGCCCGTTCGACCCGGGGCCCCCGGACCAGCAGGGCGGCGGCGATGACCAGCGGGAAGGCGCTCAGGACGTAGCGCTCGAAGGAGTCGAGGTTGGAACCGGCGGCGGCGGTGGCCAGCACCGCGGCGGCGAACACCGTGTAGCCCGCCGGCAGCCGACGCCAGCACACCACCAGCAGCACCAGGGCCAGGATCACCCACGGCACGTGCAGGGCGGTGCCCACATGGTGGTGCAGCAGGCCCCGGGCGTCGTCCCACACTGTGACGAGGGGATCGGAGATCCCGCCGTGGTGGCCCGACTCGAGCTGCACCCGCAGTGGGGCCCAGGGGTCGCCCACCACGTGGTCCGACCACCCCAGAAAGGCGGCCACGCCCACGAACGGGGCAGCCAGGGCAGCCACGCCCACCCGTCGCGGGCCCGCATCCAAGCGGACCCACCAGCGCACCAGCTCGGCGGCAATGGCCAACACCAGCAGCACGCCGATGGGCCGGGTCAGCGCCGCCGCGGCGGCCAGGAGGCCGGCCAGGGCGAAGTTCGGGCGGGCCTCACCGCGGCGCAGGGCGAGGAAGCACCCGATGCCCAGGCACAGAAGCACCGGTTCGGCGTACCCCATGACCAGGACGAAGGCGGCCGGCGCCAGACTCAGGAACCAGATGGCCCGCCGCGCCACGTCGGCCTGGCCGGTCTCCCGGCGGACCAGCACGAACAACAGGACGGTGGCCACGAACGCGGCGACATTGGCCAGCACGATGAGCGCGGTGCCGTCGCTGACGCCCGGGAGCCAGGCCAGGGCGTGGGTCAGCAGCGGGACCAGGGGGAAGAAGCGCAACGACTGATGGCCGAGCGGTCCATACCCGACCCGGGCGATCTGCTCGTACCAGCCGGCGTCCCACCCCAACAGGCCCGCATGGACCCGGGCCGCGACCCCCGGGGTCGACGGATGGGTGCGATCGACGATGAAGTGCGCCAGCCCCAACGCGCCGAGGACGACCACCCGGGCCAGCAGGAAGGGGATGACCGCCTCCTCCATGGGCCGGCGCAGCCGGGTCCAGAGTGGGCTCACATCCCAGATCGCGAGAACTCGTAGAGGTTCATGGGCTCGTAGTACTTGGCCGGATTCGCCGTGACCCACTGGTGACTGGCCACGCCCGGCAACGCCTGCAGGTCGACGGTGAGTTGCTCGCACTTCGTCCCGAAGGTCTCATAGCCCCCCTCCCATACCAACCAGATCCGATGGGTCGTCCCCGCGCCACGGTTCAGGTCCGACGCGAAGGCGGAGGGCTTCCCGGCCCGGGAGGCCCGCTGGTAGTCGACCCAGTCCACGATCTGCGGCGCGATGCCCCGGGGGAACGTCACCATCTTGTACTGCCCCGGGTCGGACACCACCCGATAGGTGGCCGGGCCGAGCTGGTCCGGGCAGAAGGCCACGATGTCGCCCGGTCGCGCGTGTGCCGCCAGCACCGCCGCCACGCCCGGCGCCTGGGTCCGTTGGGCGTGGACACTCTGGACCGAGATGACCAGACCGGCCGCCACGGCGATGGCCACCAGCAACGCCCGGGCCCGGGCGTTGAGCAGCGTGCCCGTCCCGAAGGCCACGATGATGAGGAAGGGCAGGAAGACCACGGCGGCGTAGCGCGACGAGAAGGCGCTCTTGGTGACCAGGCCTCCGGCCACGGCCAGGAACACGGTGGCGACGACCACGAAGGTCATGGCCCGCGCCCGGGGTCGCGTGTGCAGATCCAACTCGACGATGCGTCCGCTGCGCCCGATCCCGAACAGGGCGAGGACGGCCAGGCCCACGTAGATCAGCGTCAGGAGCCGGCCCTGGTCCGAACTCACCGTCGAGAGTACGCCCTGGTCGAACGTGAAGCCGGTCACCACGTTCACCACGGCGGCGAAGTTGGCCGGGGCCGCCCAGGGCGTCCCGGTGTGCTTGGCCTGGTACAAGAAGGTGGGGAGCCAGGGCACGAAGGTCAGGCAACCCACCAACAGTGCGATCAGAGTCGGGATGGGTCGCCGCCACCGGTCCGACCCCTTGTCGCGCTGCCGGGACCGCAGCATCGAGAGCACCAACCACAGGCCCACCATGGCCACCAGGTAGATGGCCCAGTACTGGGCGTAGAGCAGGGCGGCCGTCACCACACCGACGGCAATCAGGTTGCCGGGCCGCGGCTTGCTCAGGGAGCGTTGCAGCGCCAGGATCCCGCAACCGGTGAGCAGCAGCACCAGGGAGTACATGCGCGCCTCGGTGGCGTAGTACACGGCGAAGGGCGCCGTGGCCAGCAGGACCAGCGTGGTCCACGCCACCATGCGCCCACCGAAGCGGTTGGCGGCCAACCAGGCCACCGGCAGGGTCAGCACGCCGAAGATCCCCGAGAGGAAGCGGGTGGAGAAGTCCGACTGGCCGAAGATGCTCATCCAGAAATGGAGGAGGTAGTAGAAGAGCGGCGGGGCCCCGTCCGCCTTGAGCCGGCCGGGAATCTCGTGGAGCGGCAGCCAGCGCGATGTTGACGGTCAGGGCCTCGTCGAGCCAGAGGGCGGACGGGGTCCAGAAGCGGAGCACGAGCCCGGCCGCCACCGCGAGTGCCACGCCGATGCCGGCCGCCGTACGGAGACGACCGGTCAGGGCCGGAACTTGGTAATACTCTCCTGGTGCGGTCCCGGACATCCGGCGCATCGTAGGGCACTGGGTCTAGGATCACGCGCCGCCGGGGGGCACAGAACACCGAGGGCACTGGACACCGAGGGAGGGCCAAAAGCGTGGTCAGGTACGTGGCGAAGCGGGTGGTGCTGCTCATCATCATCATCTTCTTCGTCTCGGCGGCGGCGTTCTTCCTGGTGCACCTCCTCCCGGGCAACCCGACGGTCACCATCCTCGGGCCCAACGACACGGCGCACAACGCGGCCCTCCTGAACCACCAGCTCGGACTGGACAAGCCGCTCTTCCAGCAGTACCTCATCTGGATCAGCCACGTCTTCCAGGGGAACCTGGGCCAGTCGTACACCACACATCAGACGACGGTCAGCATCATCTCCCAGGCCTTCCCCATCGACGTCGAGTTGATCGTGATCTCGCAGGTCCTGGCCTTCGCCGTCGCCATGCCCATGGCCATGATCGCCTCCCGCCGGCCGAACCGCCTATTCGACCAGACCGCCAACAGCACGACCTTCGGCATGCTGGCTCTCCCCCCGTTCATCGTCGCCCCGGTCTTCGTCCTCCTCTTCGCCGTGCACTGGCACATCTTCCCGGGGCCGGCGTCCTATGTCCCCCTGTCCCAGAACGTCTGGACCAACCTCGACGCCATGCTGTTGCCGTCGATCGTGCTGGCCATGGGGTCGATCGTGGTCTACTTCCGCCTCCTGCGGAACGACCTCATCTCCACCCTGCAGGAGGACTTCATCACCATGGCGCGTTCGAAGGGGCTGAGCGACCGGCGGATCATGTGGCGCCATGCCCTGCGACCCTCGTCGATCTCGCTGCTGGCCTCGGCCGGGGTGACCATCGGCGCCCTCATCGCGGGCACTTTCGTGGTCGAGGTGCTGTTGCAGCTACCCGGGCTGGGCTTCCAGCTCGTCTCGAGCATCAACCAGGACGACTACACGGTCGTGCAGGGCATCACCCTCTTCGTGGCGGTTGCCATCGTGCTCGTGAACTTCATCATCGATTTCCTCTTCACCATCATCGACCCGAGGATCGCCCGTGACTGAACTCCTCTCGCCCGACGCCGCCCCGCTCATGCCCGGCATGGCCTCCAGCTCCATCAACGAAGAGGGGGAGGAGACCAAGAAGAAGCTCGGCATCTTCTTCTGGATCTGTGTCGGATGGATCGCCCTCGTCATCCTGCTGGCCGTCTTCGCCAACCTGCTCCCCCTGCCCAATCCGACCTTCCAGAACTACTCGGCGCCGCAGAACGCCAGCCCGGCGATGGGGCACCTCCTCGGCACCGACGACCTCAACCGGGACATCCTGAGCCGACTGATCTTCGGGGCGCGGGTGTCGCTGATCGTCGGCTTCGGGGGGGCCCTCATCGGCCTGGCGCTCGGCGGCATCCCCGCCATGATCTCGGCCTACCGCCGGGGCCGGGTCGACACCTTGCTGAACACGACCTCCTACGTCGTGCTCGCCTTCCCCGCCATCGTGGCCGTGATCGCCATCGTGACCTTCTGGGGCCACGCCCTGTGGAAGATCACCATCATCGTCGGGGTGGCCAGCGCACCGCTGATCTTCCGCGTCATCCGGGCCTCGACGCTCTCCTATGCCACCCGGGACTTCGTCCTGGCGGCCAAGGCCCTCGGGGCCAGCGACCGCAGGATCCTGGCCCGGGAGATCCTGCCCAACATCATGCCGACCGTCGTGTCCTTCGGGCTGATCGCCGTGGCCACCATCATTGTCCTGGAGGGATCGCTGGCCTTCCTGGGCCTGTCGGTCCAGCCCCCGACCCCGAGCTGGGGCAACATGCTCAACGAGAGCATCCCGCTGCTGTCCGGCCCCAAGGGCCAGACCAACCCCTGGCTGGTCATCTTCCCGGCCACGGCCATGTTCCTGCTGCTCTTCACCCTCAATGTGGTCGCCGACAAGTTGCGCACCCACTTCGACGTCACCGAGGTCAAACTATGAGCCCGCTGCTGGAAGTCGACGATCTCCACGTCACCTTCGCCACCCCACGGGGCGACCTGCGGGCCGTCCAGGGAGTCTCGCTCAGCTTGGAGCAGGGGAAGACCCTGGGCATAGTGGGTGAGTCGGGTTCGGGCAAGACCGTCCTCTCACGCGCCATCATGGGCCTCCTGCCCCGGGCCGGCGCCACCCAGACCGGTTCGGTGCGCTACGAGGGCGACGAGATCCTCAATGCCCCCAACGCGCGCCTGCGCAAACTGTGGGGCACCCACATCGCCATGGTCTTCCAGGACCCCATGACCTCGCTCAACCCGGTGCTGCGCATCGGTCAGCAGATCACCGAGCCGCTCAAGCTGCACCTGCACCTCGACCGGGACGAGGCCAAGGAGACCGCCCTCTCCCTCCTGACCCAGGTGGGCATCCCGTCGCCCCTGGAGCGCTACGGCGCCTACCCCCACCAGCTCTCCGGCGGGATGCGGCAACGGGTGATGATCGCCATCGCCCTGGCCTGCGCCCCCCGCCTGCTCATGGCCGACGAACCGACCACCGGTCTCGACGTCACCGTGCAGGCCCAGATCCTCGACCTGCTGGCCACCCTGCAGCGGGACCGCCAGATGGGCATGATCCTGGTCACCCACGACCTGGGCGTGGTGGCCACCCGGACCGACGAGATCATCGTCATGTACGCCGGCAACGTGGTGGAGCGGGCGCCCACCCGCGTCCTGTTCTCCCAGATGGCCATGCCCTACACCGAGGCCCTCCTGCGCTCGACCCCCCGCATCGACAACCCCAGCCACACGCGCCTGACGACCATCGAGGGTCGTCCCCCTGATCTGGTCGCACCGCCGGCGGGATGCCCCTTCGCCCCGCGCTGCCCCTACGCCCGGGACAAGTGCCGCAGTGAGAAGCCGCCGCTCGTGGCCAGTTCGGTCCCGGGGCACAGCTACGCCTGCTGGTTCCCCCTCGGCACCCAGGCGCGCGTCACCACCACGGCCGGTGTGGCGTGAGCACGAACGGCACTCCCATACCCCCCGGCGGCGGGGCCGCCATGACCAGCCCCGGGGCCGCGACCGGCACCGGGGCCGCGACCAGCACCACCAGCAGCACCGACGCCGGGCCCCTACTGCGCGTGGAGGACCTCCATGTCTCGTTCACCAAGGGCAAGGCCACCGTGCAGGCGGTGGCCGGCATCAGCTTCGGCATCGACCGGGGCGAGACGCTCGGCCTGGTCGGCGAGTCCGGGTGCGGGAAGTCCACGACCGGGCGCGCCGTCATCCAGGTGGAGAAGCCCACCTCGGGCAAGGTCACCTTCGGGGAACTCGAACTGACCGCCCTGGATCGCTCCGACCTGCGCACGTTGCGCACCCGGGTGCAGATGATCTTCCAGGACCCCGTGTCCTCGTTGAACCCGCGCCGGCGGGTCCGCGACATCGTGGCCGAGCCCCTCAACATCTGGCGGATCGGGACGAAGGAGGAGCGCCGCGACAAGGCCGACGCCATGCTCGATTCCGTCGGCATCGATCCCGTCCTCTCAGGCGGTCGTCGGCCCCGTGAATTCTCCGGTGGGCAGTGTCAGCGCATCAGCATCGCTCGGGCCCTGGTGCTCCAGCCTCAGCTGCTGGTGTGCGACGAGATCGTGTCCGCGCTCGACGTGTCGGTGCAGGCCCAGATCCTGAACCTGCTCGAGGACCTGAAGCGCCAGTACAACCTCACGATCCTCTTCATTGCCCACGACCTGGCCGTGGTCAAGAACGTCAGCGACCGGGTCGCGGTGATGTATCTCGGCCGCCTCTGCGAGATCGCCCCGTCCGACGTCCTCTACCAAGCCCCGGCCCACCACTACACCGATGCCCTGCTCTCCGCCGCGGTCGAGCCCGATCCCGACGCCACCCGCACGCAGGTGGTGCTGGCCGGAGAGCCCCCGAGCCCGATCAATCCCCCTTCGGGCTGCCGCTTCCGCACCCGGTGCCCCCGGGCCGAACCTCGCTGCGCCGAGGAAGTGCCCGAGCTCCGCACCATCGCTCCCGGCCATGAGGTGGCCTGCCACTTCCCCCTCGTGGGTGTGTGACGGCGGCTGCCCGCCTGGCCGTCGCCGCATCGGCCCAGCACCCTGACCTCCGCCCCGATTGGCCCCTGCTCAGGGAGGCTCTGGCGCGCGTCGGCATCACGGCCACGACCGAGGTGTGGACCGACCCCTCGGCGAACTGGAGCGAGTACGACCTGGTGGTGGCCAACGGCGCCTGGGACAACATCCACCGCCCCGAAGAATTCCTGGCCTGGGCCGACCGCACGGCTGCCCTCGTCCCGATGGTCAACCCGCCGGCCACCCTCCGCTGGGGCATGGACAAGCACTACCTGGCCGCCCTGGCCGCCGCCGGGGTGGCGACCGTGCCGACCACCTGGCTGGGTCCGGCCGAGGCCCGGACGTCGGACGACGTGACCCTCCCCGACGGCGACGTCGTCGTCAAACCCACGATCTCGGGCGGAGGCTTCGACACGGCGCGCTATCGCCCCTCCGAAGGGGCGGCCGCCCGGGCCCACGTCCGAGCCGTCATTGGGGCGGGGCGGGGGGCCATGGTGCAGCCCTACCTGGGCGCCGTCGATACCGAGGGGGAGGGAGGTCTCATCTTCCTGGGCGGCCGGTTCAGCCACGCCTTTCGGAAGGGCCCGTTGCTCCGCGAGGGCGTCGGGCCGCAACCCCACCTCTGGCAGCACGAGCAGATCAGTGCCCTGCGGCCGACCTCCGACCAGCTGGCGGCGGCTCAGACCGCGCTCGCCGTGGCCGAGCACCTGCTGGGCCCCACCACCTATGCCCGGGCCGACATGGTCACACTGGCCGACGGCACGCCGGGCATCCTCGAACTCGAGTTGGTCGACCCCGCGCTCTACTTCGAGGTGCAACCGGCCGCCGCCACCCGGTTCGCCGAGGTCTTGGCCCGGCTCGTCGGCTCGGTCGCTCGCTAGGCCGTTTCGGTGGGGGCCTCGGCGACCGAAGGCGCCGCGGCGGGGGCTTCGGGAGGGGCTTCTGCCACGACCTCGGCCGCGCCCTCCTCGGCCGCACCCTCTTCGCCTTCGGGCTTGGCGGTGCCGGTCACCTCGACGGCGAACTCGGCCCAGGCCGCCTGCGCCTCGGTCTCGGGGGTGAACTCGCCCTCGGCGTAGTCGAACCCGATGTAGTTGCCTTCCTCGTCATAGGCGTGCTCGCCGAAGGCCTCTCGGTACTCCTCGGAGACCTCGCCACCCTCCGCCGCCTGCTTGATGGACAGCGAGATCCGCCGGCGCTGCAGGTCGATGTCGATGATCTTGACCCACAGCTCCTCGCCGGGCGTCACCACCTGCTCAGGCAGGTCCACGTGGTGGGCCGCCATCTCCGAGATGTGCACCAGCCCTTCGATGCCGTCGCCCACCTGGACGAAGGCGCCGAACGGCACCAGCTTGGTGATACGGCCGTAGACGAGCTGCCCCACGGCGTGGCTGTCGGCGAACTCCTGCCACGGGTCGGACTGGGTGGCCTTCAGCGACAGTGAGATGCGCTCCTTCTCGAGATCCACGTCGAGTACCTCGACCTCGATCTCGTCGCCCACGGCCACCACCGAGGAGGGGTGGTCGACGTGCTTCCAACTCAATTCCGAGACGTGGACCAGGCCGTCCATCCCGCCCAGGTCGACGAAGGCGCCGAAGTTGACCACCGAGGAGACCACGCCCTTGCGACGCTCCCCCGGCTTGAGGTTGGCCAGGAAGTCTCCGCGCTGCTCCTTCTGCGCCTCCTCCAACCAGGCCCGCCGCGACAGCACCACGTTGTTGCGGTTGCGGTCGAGCTCGATGATCTTGGCCTCGATGACCTTGCCCACATAGGGCTGCAGCTCACGCACCCGGCGCAGTTCCACCAATGAGGCCGGCAGGAAGCCGCGCAGGCCGATGTCGACGATGAGCCCGCCCTTGACGACCTCGATGACCGGGCCGGTCACCATCTCGCCATCGTCCTTCTTCTTCTCGATCGTCGTCCAGGCCCGCTCGTACTGCGCCCGCTTCTTGGAGAGGACGAGCCGTCCCTCCTTGTCCTCCTTCTGCAGGACCAGGGCTTCGATCTCCTCGCCCAGGGACACGATCTCCTCGGGGTGCACGTCGTTGCGGATCGACAGCTCGCGAGCGGGGATGACGCCTTCGGACTTGAAGCCGATGTCGAGCAGGACCTCGTCCCGGTCGATCTTCACGACGGTGCCCATGATCACGTCGCCATCGTCGAACTCGATGATGGAGTCGCCCATCGCCTGTTCGAGATCGGCCTCGCCGAGGTCGTCGTCAACGATGGTGCGGGGGGTGTAGTTCCCCTCGGCGTCGAAGCGGCCCATGGCTTCGGGAGAGAGGAGGGCGGTGGTGCGCACGTCGGACATCGAGGTACTCGCTTTCAACTGCTGGTGACCGCGCCGGGGTCGGTGTGAGTCCACTAGGAGCCCGGCTGCCGGTGCCAGCGGGCAGTCCAGGTTATCAGCCTTTGGCGGCAGCCCAGCTGGCGCCCGAGGCCATGGAAATGGTCAGGGGGACCTTGAGGTCGGCCGCCCCGGTCAGGGCATCCTCGGTGAGGCGGCTCACCTCCCCGTCTTCCCCCTCCGCCACTTCGACGATCACCTCGTCGTGGACCTGCAGCACCAGCCGGCTGGCCAACGCGCCCTCTTCGAGGGAGCGGTCCAAGCGCAGCAGGGCCACCTTGAAGATGTCGGCGGCCAGCCCCTGGATCCCCGCGTTCATGGCCTGGCGCTCCGCCGCCAGGCGCACCCGGTAGTTCGACGCGCCCAGATCGGGCAGCGGGCGGACCCGACCGAACTCGGTCACGGTGGCGCCGCGTAGGCGCGCCTCGGCCACCGTCTCGTCCATGTACTGCTTCACCCGCGGGAAGGCGCCGAAATACCGCTCGATAATGGCCGCCGCCTCTTCCACCGGCACACCCAGGCGCTGGCTCAGGCCGTAGGCCTCCATGCCGTAGGCCAGCCCGTAGGACACCATCTTGGAGTACTCGCGCTGGGTGTGCGTGACGTCCCCGGGTGCGATGCCGTAGACGCCCGAGGCCACCACCCGGTGGACGTCCGATCCCGACGTCATGGCTTCGATCAGCCCGGGGTCCCCGGACAGATGCGCGATGACCCGCAACTCGACCTGGTCGTAGTCGGCCACGAGGAAGCTGCATCCAGGCGCCGGCACGAAGGCGCGCCGGAACTGCTTGCCCAGTTCGGTGCGCACCGGGATGTTGTGCAGATTGGGACGATCCGAGGAGATCCTGCCGGTTCGGGCCACCGTCTGCCCGAACGAGGCGTGGATGCGCCCGTCGTCGGCGACCTCGGCCAACAGGTTCTCGCCATAGGTGGAACGCAGTTTCTCGACCTCCCGATAGGAAAGCAGCGCCGCCACGATGGGGTGGGCGTCCCGCAGGCTCTCCAGGGTCTGGGCGTCGGTGGAGTAGCCGGTCTTCGTCTTCTTGCCGGGCTTCAGACCGAGCTCGTCGTAGAGCACCGTGCGCAGCTGCTTGGTCGAGTTCACGTTGAAGTCGTGACCGGCCAACTCGCACACCTTCGCCTGCAACGCCCCCGCCGACTCCTTCAAGCTGTCCGCGATGCCCTGGAGTTCGGCCCGGTCGATGCCGATCCCGGCGACCTCCATTTTGGCCAGGACCCGCACCAGCGGGGTCTCGATGTTGTCGTGCAGGGACACCATGTCCTCGGCCGCCAGGCGCACCCGGAAGGACGCGGCCAATCCCGCCGTGGCCCGGGCGTCGGCCGCGGCGGATCGGGCCACCTCGAGCGCGGCGTCGGTGAGCGCGGCGTCGGGCTCCTCCATGCTCAGCTGCAATTGGCCGTCGCTCAGCTGCAATTGGCCGTCGCCCTGGCGCAGGTGCTCGAGCTCGTACGCACCGGTCGAGGCATCGAGGAGATAGGCCGCCACGGCGACGTCCATGGAGAGTCCGGTGATGTCGAGGCCCAGCGGGAGCAGCGACCGCATGATCTCCTTCACGTTGTGACCGATCACCCCGCCGCCCGAGCGACCGAGAAGCGAGCGGAGGCGTTTGGCGACGGGGGCCGAGGTGAGGAGTCCCGCGGGGACCAGCACCGCCTCCCCGTTCCCCGAGGCCAGGGCCAACCCGACCAGCTCGCTCCGGCCCGGAGCGCCCAACCATCGGGCGGCCACGCTCAGCTCCGTGTCACCCAACGCGTCGAGGTCGGCTGTGGCCTGGGCGTCCGTCGTGGGCACCCGCACCTCGCTCTCCGGCGCGGCTGGTGCTTCCGTCCCGGCGGTTGGCGCCTTCGTGGCCCCGACGCCCTGCCCGGCCTCGACGGACTTCGCCTCGACGGACTTCACAGTGTTGGCCGTCCGCGCCGCTGATTCAGCGCTCGGCGCCCCCAACGCCCCCTCATCGAGCAGCTCCTCGAGCCGCTGCCAGTGCGTCTTCAACTCGTAGCGGGCGAAGGCGGCCTCGGCCACCGAGTGGTCCCATCCGCCCAGCCGCAGCTCGTCCACATGGACCCCCAGGGGCACATCGCGCACCAGGGGGATCACCGCCGCGTTCGATCGGGCCAGGGCCTCGTTGGCCCCCAGGTTCTCCCGCAGCTTGGGCGTCTGCTCGTCGAGGTGGGCGAAGATCCCGTCGAGATCTCCGTATTTGAGCAGCAGTTTCGCCGCGGTCTTCTCCCCCACCCCCGGCACGCCGGGCAGGTTGTCGGAAGGGTCCCCCCGCAGCGCGGCCAGCAGCACGTACAGCGACGGTGGCACCCCGGTGCGCTCGACGATGCCGGCCTCGTCGTACAGGGAGTAGTCGGTCACCCCGCGGCGGTTGTAGAGCACCCGCACGTAGGGATCCTCTATGAGTTGGAAGCTGTCCCGGTCCCCGGTCACCACCACCACCTCGCACTGGCGATCCCGCGCTTCGGTGGCCAGGGTGGCGAGCACGTCGTCGGCCTCGAAGCCCGGGGCTCCGACCACGGGTATGGCCAGTGCTCCCATGACCTCACGGATCATCTCGAACTGCGGCGGCAGGGTGGCGGGGGTTTCGGCCCGGCCACTCTTGTAGTCCTCGACCATCTGGTCACGGAAGGTCTCGCCGGGCAGGTCGAACGCCACGGCCAGCGCGCCCGGCCGGTGGTCCTTGAGGATGTACACCACCATGGAGACGAATCCGTGCAGGGCGTTGGTCACCTCTCCCTTGGTCGTGGCCAAGGTGTCGGGCAACGCGAAGAAGGCCCGGAAGGCCAGCGACATCCCGTCGAGGAGAAACAGTGCGCCTGGGCGTTCCTCCACCGGCGGCACCTACGGCGTGAGCGTGCCGTCGACGATCCGCCGGGCCACGTCGCGCATTCGCGTGCGATTCTGCATGGCCGTCTGTTGGATGAAGCTGAACGCTTCCTCCTCGGGCAGATCGTTGCGGTCCATGAGGATGGTCTTGGCCTCGTCGACCACGCGGCGGGTGGCGATCTTGTCCTCCGACGCCTCAGAGGCGTCCTCGGCCGCGATGGCCCATTCCTGACGGGCCTTGGCCAGAGCATCGGCGATGGCCGGGAGCAGCTCACGCGGCTGGAACGGCTTGACCAGGTAGGCGGCCACGCCGGAATCGCGGGCCTCCTCGATGAGATCACGCTGGCTGAACGCCGTGAGCAGCAGCACGGCCACTTGGTGGTTGGTGGTGATCTCGCGAGCCGCCCGCAGGCCGTCCATGCCGGGCATCTTGATGTCGAGAATGGCCAGATCGGGCTGGTGCTCCTCCACCAGCTCGACGGCCTCGTCGCCCCGGCCGGTCTCGCCCACCACGTCGTAGCCGGCCGTCGTCAGGATCTCCTTGAGGTCGAGCCGGATGATGGCCTCGTCTTCGGCGATGACCACGCGGGCCAACGTCTTGCTCTTCGTCACGATCGTCCCGTGCTCACATCGGCCAACAGTTCGTCCTGTCGTCGCTCGAGCTCACCCACCAGGTTGGCTTGCGCGGCCCGGGCCTTGACCATGGCATCGGCATGGCGCTTCGCCTCGTTGTGCTCGTGGGCCGCCAACGGCGTCTCCGAGACCAGGGAGCGCACCCGGGCCTCGTCGGCCGATTCGAGGACCACCTCGAGCTGCTCGTCGAGCACCGCCAGGTCCTGGCGCGCCCGCACCAGCCTCGAGTGCACGTCTCGTATTCGTCGCTCGAGCAGGGCGCGATGCATGGAGCGTCAAGTGTACGTGGCCGGGAACCAGCGACGCTGCGCCGCCAGATCGTCCAGCCGATCCTGATCGGGCGCCCGCCCGACACCGGGCCCGGTGGGCACCGTCACCCGGCCCTGGTGCACCCGGGGGTACCCGCACGGGTCCGCTTCGAGGTAGGCCGAGGGATCGCCCAGGTCACCGACCAACCCCGCCGTCCCCTGCGCCAGCCGGGCGGCCAGGGCGAGGTTGGCGGCCCGGCCCAGGCCGGCCTCGAAGAAGCCGCCGACGAAGACCGAGACGCCGGCGGCGGCGCAGGCCGCATGGGCCCGACGGGTGGCCCCCAGACCGCCGAGGCGCCCCGTTTTGAGGCAGGCGACCTGGCAGGCCTGGTTGCGCACGGCATCGAGCACGCGGCGGGGCGAGGACAGCGACTCGTCAAGGCAGATCGGCACCCCGATGCGCCGGGCCAATTCGGCGTGGGCTACCAGATCGGGAGGTGGGAGCGGCTGCTCCACGCACAGCACCCCGAAGTCAGCCAAGGCCCCCAGGCGCGCCGCCGACTGTGGTTCCTCGGGTCCGGCCTCCAGGCGGTACGACCCGTTGGCGTCTACCTGGAGGACCAGGTCGGGATAGGAGGCGCGCACGGCACGGACGGGTTCGACGTCCCAGCCGGGCGCGATCTTGAGGCGCACCCTCGCACACCCGAGCGCGACCTCGCCCGCCACCTCGTCGCGCAGGGCCCCGATGTCACGCCCGGCCGGGATGCCCACGGCCACCCCCACCGGCATGGTCCCGAACCCGGGGCCCACGCCCAGCGCTTCGGCCAGCGAGCGCCGGGCCCGGCGGAGCTCGGCATCGAGCACCGCCATCTCGAAGGTGGCCCCCATCATGCGGTCGACCGGCGAGCTCCCGAACAACTGGGTGATGTCACCGCCGGCCGGCAATGTGCCGCCACGGGCGGCGGCGGCGGCCATCAGCCGGGACACCCCACGCTCCTCCACAGCTCGCTCGACCTGATCGACGCTCGGATCGACCGGGGTGGCCTCGCCCATGGCACCGCACTCGCCCCAGCCCTCCCCGTCGGCCGTCTCGACGCGCAGGAACAGCAGCGAACGGTTCCGGTGCACACCCGCTGCGGTGGCGATCTCCTTCCGGAAGGGGACCTCCACCCGCACCAGTTCCACGCCGGCCAGCTTCATCGCGTCCTTCTCATCGCCCCGGGGCCACCCACCCCCTCACCGTAGAGCCCAGCTTGTAGGCTCAACGCTCCGGCCCGGATGGCGGAATCGGCAGACGCGGCGGCCTCAAAAGCCGTTGTTCGAAAGGACGTGCGGGTTCAAGTCCCGCTCCGGGCACGCACTCTTTGACACGTTTTCGCAGGTCAGAGCCTCAGGTGATCGGGGTGAAACTTCATGCATTGCAGCCCGTGGTCATGATGGGTGCCCGTTGGGCTACGACCCATGTCCACGAGTACCACGCGCAGTTCTGACTCGAACCAACAGCCGAAGGACACTCATTGCTCAACGCTGGATTGACTTTGACGCCGTCGCCGAACGCCTCGTCGGCACCGTCCGTCGAGCGTGCCACGATCGGCTTCTCATCTCAGCCGCCGCCACCTCCAAGTCGTACTCACCGAGCACCTCCACCACGACGACACCCATCGGCCCCATCGATCACTTGAGCAGCGAACACCACGATCCGTGACCGATTCCACTCCTCCGATCACCGACGTCGACATCCCAAGCCTCCGACGTACCGACATCCCCGCGGCCTCATCCACGAGTATCGACTCGTCGCCTGAGTTGGACGGATGGGATTCTGGGCAACCACAAGCGCACGTTCGGGCATCCGCTCGTCGAGTGAATCCGCCGTTCGAGATGGCTATGAGCCTGGAAGGATTGCCTCTGTGGAAGAGCCCGCCGAGGTCGATGACCAAAGGGTAGCTGCCAAGAGATTGCGCCAGCGACTGGACCCGGTCATACGATGGGTCAACGACCGATCTCTGAAGTATCGCGCCACCCCTGCCGGTGGATTTGTGGCGGACCTCATGCAGCGCGACAAGGAGGCTGCCGGCGGTGTCGCCGGCAGCGCGATCGCCTTTCGACTGTTCCTCTTCTTCGTACCCCTGCTGCTGTTCGTCGTGGGCGTGGCCGGGCTCATTGCGGGCTACGTCAGTGCCCATGATGTCGAGAAGACCGTCGGGGCGTCGGGCGGTCTGGCCCGTCAGATTCGAGCCGCCATGGCCGAGCCCGGTGCTGCTCGGTGGGTCGCCACGGGCCTCGGCCTCTTGGGGATGTTGACCGCAGGACGGTCGTTCAGCAAGGTGCTCATTTCCACCGCCGCCATCGCGTGGCAGGTGCCGACACCCAAACGAACATCGCTGCGGACCCTCGGCACAGTCGCTGGCCTCGTATGTGTGATGGGTCTTCTCTCAATCATTGTGAACCGGCTACGGGAGGAATACGGGCTCAGCGTGGCCGGTCCCTCGCTCATTCCGGCGTTCTTCGTCTACGTCGTGGCCTGGCTCGGATTGTCGAGCTTTCTCCCCCGGGGCACGAGCGACCCGGGTGCATTGCTGCCGGGCTCACTCTTGGTCGCCTTCAGCATCACTGCCATGCAGGGCCTGAGCGAGCTGTACCTTCCCGACAAGATCAGTCGCGCCGGCGAATTGTACTGGAGCAATCGGGGCCACTGTCGTGACCCTTGGGTGGTTCTTCTTTCTCGGTCGATCCATTGCGCTGTCCACCGAGATCAATGCCGTCGCATTCAGCCGCTACGGGAGCGTTTCCACTCGCTTCTTTTCGCTTCCGGGGATCCGGTTACTCCCTCGCCGCTCTGTGAGAATTCGGAGGTTCTTCGACCTCGACGACGAGGGGTAGGTGGATCAATGCGGCGGTCCTCCCATTACGGAGTCGCCGAGGCCTCGGACGACAGGGGTGACGTGCCCACGCCGGGGACCACGGCCTTGACCACGTAGTAGTAGGTGGTGCCGTGGGTCAGGCCGTTGTTGGGCCACGAGGTCGCCGAAAGGACGGCTTGGAGCGTGTAGGGACCACCAGAGGTCGTCGCCCGGGAGACGTCATAGGTGGTGGGCCCGGTCGAACCGGTGGCCGTCACCGCACTCCAGGCCACGTGGACCGATTTGGTACTGGCCACCGTCGCGGTGGCTACGGGGGCCACGGGCCGGGCCAGGGTGGTGGCCGTCGCCTCCGTTGAGTTGGCCGAGGTGCCGATACTCGTGGTGGCCGTGACCACGTAGTAGTAAGTGGCGCCTCCGGCCAGGCCGTTATTGGCGTAGGTCGTACCGCTCTGACGGGACAGGACGGTGTAGGGACCGCCCGAGGTGGTGGCACGGGAGACGGTGTAGCTCGTCGCCCCCATGACCGGATTCCACGAGACCTTGATCTGGGAATCGGACCCCGCGGTGGCGCTGACCCCGGTCGGTGCGAGCGGCACGGCCCTGGAGGTCACAGAGACCGGGTTCGTAAAGGCCGACGTCTGATCGTAGGTCGAGCCCACGACCGTGGAGACCTCGTAGAAGTAGGTCGTGTTCCCCGTCCCGCTAAAGGTATTGGTCCAGCTCGTGCCCGTGGTGTTGAAGGCGTAGCTGTAACTGCCCGCCATCCCCGTGCTCGATCGGAAGATGTTGTAGCGCAGCGCATTGGACACCGCAATCCACGACAGCGTGATGGAGTTGGCCGTGTTGGACAACCCGGTCAACCCCGCCGGGGCCGAGGTGACGATCAGCGTCTCGGCCTGGGTGGCATTTTCGACAGGCGAGCTCGAGTCGGTGACGACGATGTTGAAGGTGTAGGTGCCCCGCGTCGTCGGCGTACCCGACAAGGTGCTGCCGCTGAGGGTGATCCCAGGAGGCAGGCCCGTCTGGCCAGCCGTCGTGGTGCTCGACCAGGTGTAGGGCGTGGTGCCGTTGGTGGCGCTCAGGCCCTGGCTGTACGCGCTCCCCGTGGTGCCAGCCGGAAGAAGGGCCGGGGTGGTGATGGCCAGGGGGGCCGCCTCTACCGCACCGATCGTGCAGCCGCTCTCACCTGGGATCGGAGCCGAGGTTCCGGTCTGGTCGGTACGCGGGCAGACCTGGACGCCGTGCACGGTGGTGTTCGCGGGGATCACGAAGGCCGCCGGGCTGGCGAATGCAGGCAGCATGGTCTGGGTCGCACCGCCGTTGTTGGCGAGTGACCCGAGCTGGGGATCGGCCCCCGAGATGTCCCCCGGGGCGCTGAAGGAGCACGAGCCGTCGCTGTCGAGGTTGTAGCCGCCGTCGGTGATTCCCCCAACATTGGCGCAGTCGGAACTGCCGAGCTGGTTCGCGACGATGTCGGCGACCAGGGTGGAACTCGAGCCGTTGATGCCCCCACCCACGCCGTTGCTGCCCACGGTGCCCGAAGGGGCCTGGACCGGTACCAGGGTACAACCACTTCGCCCACACACGAACGTGTGACCCAACCCACCCATGCCGGGCAGACCTCCCGCACTGGTGGCGTTCTGTGAGATGGTCGAGGCGGAAACAGTTCCCGTTCCGCCGTCCGAACCGGCCCCGTCGCCGCCGTTGCCGCCGTTGCCGCCGTTGCCGCCGGGGATTGGACTGCTACTGCCGCCGTTGCCGCCGGGGCCGCCGGGGCCCCCGCTCCCGGTCGTGTTCCCCGAGATGGTCGAAGTGGAGAGCGTCACCGCGCCGGTGGCTTCGAGACCTCCGCCGTTGCCGCCGTTGCCGCCGGACCCACCGTTAGTGCCCGGTCCCCCTGTCGACGCTCCGCTCTCGCCGGTCCCCCCGCTCCCAGTGGTGTTCCCCGACATGGTCGAGCTCGAGACCGTCGCCGATCCGCTGGAGTCGAGACCGGCCCCGTTGCCTCCGTTGCCTCCGTTGCCCGCGTTGGCATTGGGGCAGGCGGTTGGACCGCCGCTGCCGCCGCTGCCGGTCGTGTTCCCCGAGATGGTGGAGTCGCTGAGCGTCAGGGTGTTCGCGTTGTCGATCCCTCCACCGGCACCGCTCTGGCCACCGGCACCGCCGACGGTGCACGGAGAATTACTGCCCAAGCCACCACCGCCGGCGTTGCCGGTCGTGTTCCCCGAGATGGTGGAGTTCGTGATCGTCGCGGTCCCGGTGTTCTCGATCCCTCCCCCGTCGGCGCTATTGCCACCACTCGGATCGGAGCAGCCGGGCGCATTGGCGTCGCAGCCGGCCTTCCCGGCGCCGGTCCTGTTCGTCAAGACGTTGGAGTTCTCCAGCGTGAGCGAACCGGTGTTGTCGATCCCTCCACCGGCCCCACCGGCGCCGGTGGTGCTCCCTCGGACGAGCAATTGCATGGCCGTGAGGCTGCCGTCGTTCTCGATCCCGCCCCCGTTGCCGGTCGAGTTGGCCCCGTCTTGGATGGTGACGTGGACCAGGGACGCAACGGCGCCATTGGAGATGGTGAGCACCGGGCCGTCACAGGCACTGGTCGAACACCCGCTGGCATTGCCGGTGTTCCCGTCGAGGGTGGGGTTCACGCCGCTTCCAGCCTCGAGCGTCACATCCCCATTGGCTATCGTGAAGTTCCCCGTGTAGAGCCCCGAAGTCCCATCGGTCTCGAGGAAGACATTCGCGGACCCGGCTCCTGAAGCGAGGGCCAACGCGTCGGTGAGGGAGCATTGCTCGGCGGGCACGGCGGTCTGTGGGCACGCGCTCGGCGATACCGCTGCGCCATTTGCGTACGCATGCAGGTCGAGGGGAGGTAGCGAAGCTGAAGCCGCGATCGCTCCGACCACAATCGATCCACCCGCCAGGATCATCGCGCCGAGCAGCAGCAGGATCCCGTTCAGGAATGAGAAGGCCGCCTTGGAAGTCGTGATGGGCACTGGTCGCTCCTTTACAACATGACTGTTACGACGTGACTGTGCACGGTGACGCACCGTCGCCCCCTCGAGCGATTAGTGGGAAGGGTACTACTTCAAGGCAGAGCATCGTGGAGGTTCTCTTTGTCTCCACAGGTCGAAGGACCGGATCCCCGTGCCGTCCGGGCAAGAAAAGGGAGGATCGTGAACAGTCGTGGTTCCCCCACAGGGCGCCTGCAGGGATCTCACAAGAACGGCTGGCACGCTCCTTCTCGCGCGGCACGAGTAAGAGGAGAGCGATCATGAACCATTACGACTCAACAAGCACCATGGCCACGCCGGCAAGCCGGTCAAGGGTCGAGCCAAGGTGGTGGAACAGAACGAGTGGGCGGATCGCGGCCGCGGCGTCCATGCTCCCGGTCATCGGCCTCTCCGTCGGGCTCGCGACGTCGCCCTCCGCAGCCGCCGGGCGACCCGCTTCAGCCGCCAGCTCCTTTGGCGGCCCCCGATCCGGTCGCGGGGGTTCCAACGCTCGGTCAGGACCGGCCGCTGGAGGATCGTCCGGCACGGTCGGCAGCATGTCCAGGTCCAGCTTCACTCTTACGACGTCAGCGGGCCAGCAGGTGACCGTCGACGAGACGTCCTCCACGAAGTACCAGAAAGGGACGAGTACGACCACGGCTGGTGCCGTGACCAAGGGCGAACGCGTCACCGCGCTTGGGACGACCAGTGGAACGACCATCACAGCCACACAGGTCAAGGTGCAAACGACTGGAGGCGGATCTGCCACTACCGCGACGGCCAAGGTGATCCCCTTGCAGCGGGGCGCGACCACGTCGAAGCAGGTCGGTCAGATCCCTGCCGAATACAGTCAGGGGTCGGGGACGATCGTCAGCGGAACGGCGGCGAACAGGGCGACGGAGGCTGCGCTGGCCGCCTACCCGGGGGGCATCATCGACCGTGTGGTGAAGCTGAGCAACGGCGAGTACGAGGTCCACAACATCGGCGTCAACTGGCCGCACCACATCTTCGTCAACCAGAACTTCAAGGTAGTGGGCGCCAACTGAGCCGCGCCGTAGCCCCGGCGGTAGACCACTCCTCGCGACGCGTATCACCCCAGCACATGGAGCACGACGTCGACGCGGCGGGCGTTGTTGCAGATCGAGTCAAGCTGGGAACGTCCGATTGTTGGTGCCGGCTGGGCGCTGAGCGCTGCCGACCCAGGCCTGATTGCAAGTGCCCAGCTTCGGAGGTTGAAGTCGACAAAGGTTGGCGAGGAGACTGCGGCCTGACTGACCTTTGGTGCGCCTGGTCGGCCAGACCCCGATCTGGCTACCTCGACCAATTCGTCGGCAGCGCCCTCAAGAAGTCGTACACCCGGCGTGCACAACGCTGAATTGAGTGACGAACCAGCTCCCACCAATAAGGTCCAGACGCGCATTTACCAGCGTCCGCTCTTTTGGTGCTTGGCTGGTCACGGCGCCGGTCATGCCATTTTTCGTAATCCCAGTGTCGAGATCGCAGTCAGATACAACGGCAGCGGAACCGACTTGCGCCTTGACCTTCGCCAGTGTGCTGTCCACCGGCGGACCGACCACGTATTCGTCATGCGCCGCCAACAGCGCGAGCTGAGCCTGCACCTGAGTGAGTTCGGGTCCCGCCATGTGGTCTGCCAGTTGGGCCGAGGTGGCATCTACAGGGTATTTCGTGCTGACCGCATTGATGTCTGCCCAGTGCGCCCTGTAGGCGGCCAAGATGGCAGCGTCTGTTTGAGCGTTCGGTGGCACCGTCGCAACGGTCGAAGTCGGGGCGACCGCGGTGGCACCTTTACCGCTTCCACACCCCGCCAGAACGATCGCCAGCATTGAAATCGCCATGGCGACCGCCGCATGTCGCCCAAGCTTCAACATTGATGTCAGTGGGCCAATCCCCCTCAGAGGGTCAAGACCTCCGAGTCTGAGCAAGCTTGCGGCGCCAATTTGAGATGATCAACAAGATCGACCCACTCCCGACAAGAAGCATTGCGATCAGTACGCTCAGCGTCGTGTCAAATCCGGTAACAGCAAGTGCTGGCGTCGCACTGGTCAATACGACGGGTTTGGCGATGGGCGCGGCAGGTTTGGTCAGGGCGACGGGATTGATGACAACTTGACTGGGTGACGTCGGGTTGATCGGCACCGTGACTGGCGTCGTGGTTGGAGTCGTTGTCGGCGGAATCGTTGTGGGCGGGATCGTGACCGGAGGAGTCGGGACGATGTCAGAGGGCACGAGTGCTTCTTCAAGAGCAAAATACGTCGAAGCTCCATTTGCCAATGGGATGGTGAAGAAAATGGTTCCAGACATGAAATCCGTGCTTATGTTTCCAAAGGTGTTGTCGGGACCCTCATAATCTTGAGGATCCGTGCCTCCTATCTGACCCGGGCTGCAAACCCAAGGCGGACCGGGATTGAACGTGCATGGGCCGTCTCCATCGAATCCGAAGATGGGCTGGGTAAGGCTCGAGAGAGAAATGCTCGAGACGGTCGCACCGCTGTTGTTCTGTATGCCAATCAAAGTGTCTTCGGAACTGTCGTATGGCCCTTGAGTTGGATCAGCCAAGACGGTGACAGTGCCTCCAGGGTTGAGCACAATCAAGATCCCGCAGCTTGTATCTGCCCCCACCGCCGGGCATTGGCTGAAGGGGGGAGTACTGGCGGGTCCGGCGACCAAGACGGACGGGCTGATGCTGGACACCGATGAGTTGACCGCCGTTGACGTTGTCGGCGTCGTTGTTGGCGTTGTTGTGGGAGTGGTGGTCGGTGTCGTTGCCGGCGTGGTGGTCGGCGTGGTGGTCGGCGTCGTTGCCGGCGTTGTGGTGGGCGTCGTGGTCGGCGTCGTGGTCGGCGTCGTCGTCGGCGTTGTGGTGGGCGTCGTGGTCGGCGTTGTGGTGGGCGTCGTGGTCGGCGTCGTCGTCGGTGTCGAGGACGTGGCAGGCGTCGTCGTCGCTGTGGTGGGCGCCGTCGCCGCCGATGCGAGCGCACCTCCGCCGCCAACCACGAGAATTGTCCCGATGGCGGCGGCCATCAGAGCAGTCTGAACCCGTAGACCCGACTTCTTTTTGCCTACCTCAAACACAGAAGTACACCTCCCGGTCGCGCAACGCCCATTTGATAGTAGATCAGCAAGCCCTTGCAAGCAATCATCCGAAATTGGCAAACCCAGCGATCTGTTCGGAGGTCATTGACGGCCGATACAACGTGACCTTCACTTCACGTGATGCACCGTCGTCGGCGTAAGTCTGAGCCGAGTTTCGGTGCGGTGCTGATTCTTGGCCGACCCGACCACGGATTGTCCGGTTTCGATGTACCCCATTTGGGCGACTCGGGAAACGATCTGGGCGCCCTCGGAGTGGCGCCGGGAAACCCCTCGTCGACCTCGCCTATCGAATGGGTTATCACCGGCTCCAAATCGGTAACCCCTCTCACCGCATTCTCCCGCTCGCCCGCGGTCTTGACGGGTCGAGGTACGCCGGCGGTCGTACCCGCATTACAGACGTTGTCAGGCACGCTGCACGCGTCGCCGCCCCCCGGCCGAGCGAGAAGTACTACCAAGGGTACGAACGTTCGAACCGCCACCGGCCAACTGACCCTCCGGTAATGCCACCTCTTTCGTACCGGCGTGCCACACTATGGAACTCGCGCCAGGGGCCCAGCCTGGCTCCGGTCCCCCGACGAACGGAGACGTCGTAGCAGTGTTGGTATTCACCTTCCCAGGACAGGGCTCCCAGCGATCGGGCATGGGCGAACCGTGGGTGGACCATCCTTCGTGGGAGGTGGTCGAGGAAGCTTCGGCGGCCACCGATCGCGACCTGGCGCACCTCCTGCTGCGCGCCGAGATGGAAGAGCTGACCCAGACGGCCAACGCACAGCTGGCCACCACCGTGCTCAGCCTGGTCATCCTCGATGCCGTGGAGCGGGTCGGCCTCACCCCGGCTGCCTGCGCCGGGCACAGCCTGGGCGAGTACACGGCGTTGGTGGCCAGTGGAGCCCTGACCTTCGAGCACGGCATCGGCCTGGTGGTCGCCCGCGGCAACGCCATGGGCCGGGCGGGCGAGGAAGCGCCGGGCACGATGGCGGCCCTCCTGGGCATCGCCGACGATGACGCCGAAGCGGCCTGCCAGCGGGCCGAGGGCGACGTGTGGGTCGCCAACTACAACGCCCCGGGTCAGGTGGTCATCGCCGGGACCCGTGACGCCGTGGCCGTGGCCGGGGCCCTGGCCAAGGAGCTGGGCGCCAAGAAGGTCATGCCCATGGCCGTCTCCGGCGCCTTCCACACCCCCCTCATGCGGGGGGCCCGAGGCCCCCTGCGCGACGCGCTCACCAAGGTGAACTTCCACGCCCCCGAGGTCCGGGTCGTGGCCAATGTCGATGCCCGCGTCCACGACGATCCGGCTGATTGGCCGGGCCTCCTCTCGGCCCAGCTGTGCAGCCCGGTGCGCTGGCGTCAGACGCTGGAGACCTTTGCCGGGCTGGGCCTGACCTCGCTGGTCGAGTTGGGCCCGGGGGCGGTGCTGAGCGGACTGGCCAAACGGAGCCTGCCCGAGATCCAGTCCCTGTCGGTGACCAAGCCGGCCGACCTCGATACCTTGATGGACACCATCGGGACGGCCGGCACCTGGCGCGCCGAGCCCGCCCTGCACCAGGGCGAGCACCTCTACATGTCCGAGCGCGTCGTGGTCAGCCCGGGGGGCGGCATCTTCGCTCCCGAGAATTCGTTGCGGGCACCGGGCACCGGCCTGCTCCCGGGCACCGACAACGGCCCCGAGGGTGGATCGAGCTCGGAGGTGGACGTGGGCGACCTCATCGGACGGGTCGGCATCACCGAGGTGCGCACGCCCTTCGCCGGTCAGGTGATCCGCTGGCTCGCGGTCGCCGGGGAACGGGTGCAGGACGGCCAACCTCTGGTGTGGCTGCGTGTCCCGGACGCGCCCTGATGGCGGTCGTCCTGGTCACCGGCGGCAACCGGGGCATCGGTGCCGCCTGCGTGCGGTGGTTCCTGGCCAACGGGGACCAGGTGGCGTCCACCCACCGGTCCGCCGACCCTCCCCCGCCACCCCAGGGCCCCGGCGCCGACCCCACCGCCTTGGACAGCCGCTACCTCCCGGTGCGCTGTGACGTCACCGACGCCACCCTGGTCGAATCTGCGTTCGCCGCCATCGAGGACCACTGGGGCCCGGTCGAGGTGCTCGTGGCCAACGCAGGCATCACGCGTGACGGGCTGGTCATGCGCATGAGCGAGGAAGCCTTCAGCGAGGTCATCGAGGCCAATCTCACCGGTTCCTTCCGGGTGGCCAAGCGGGCCATCGCCAAGATGCTGCGCCTGCACCACGGCCGGATCGTCTTCCTCTCCTCGGTGGGCGCCTACGTCGGCCTGCCCGGTCAGGCCAACTACGCGGCATCCAAGGCCGGTCTGGTCGGCATGGCGCGGGCCATGGCCCGCGAGGTGGGCAGCCGCCACATCACCGTCAACGTGGTCGCCCCCGGCCTGGTCGACACCGACATGACGGTTGCCCTGGGGGAGGACCGGGTCGCCCTCATGACGTCCCAGGTCCCGCTGGGGCGGGCCGGGACCGTCGAGGACGTGGCGGGGGTGGTCGGGTTCCTGGCCTCGGAGCCCGCGGCGTACATCACCGGTGCGGTCATCCCGGTGGACGGTGGCCTCGGCATGGGCCTCTAGAGTTTCGGAAACCCAAGAGAACAAGGAGACAGTGTGGACAGCGACGCAGCGTTCGAGAAGTTTCGCGAGTGCGCCGTAGAGGTACTGCAGGTACCAGCGGAGAAGATCACCAAAGAGGCCAAGTTCGCCGATGACCTCGACGCCGATAGTCTCGATCTGGTGGAACTGGTCATGGCCCTCGAAGAGGCGTTCGACATCACCGTGGAGGAGAGCGAGTTGGAGGACATCTCCACCATCGGGCAGGCGTTCGACCTGATCTCCGGCAAGCTCTGATGCAATTGGGCCTGGGGCCGAGCGGTCCCGTTCCAGGACGACGGGTCGCCGTCACCGGGCTCGGTGCGGTCACCTGTTGCGGCACCGGTGTCGAGGCGCTGTGGGAGGGGCTCCTCAACCCCTCGGTCGTCGGGGGCGAGGCGCGCGGCTTCGATCCCGAACGCTGGTTCGGGGCCAAGGAGGTCCGCCAGATCGATCGCTTCGCCCAGTTCAGCATCGCGGCCGCCGATATGGCGGTGCAGGACGCCGGAGCCATCGACGCCGATCCGGCCAAAGCCGGTGTCATCTTCGCCACCGGCGTGGGGGGCTTCGAGACCCTGGCCGACCAAGTCGGCGTCTACAACGAGAAAGGTGCCCGCCGGGTCTCACCGCGCCTGGTCCCGATGATGATGGCCAACGCCGGGGCGGCGGGGATCTCCATGCGCCTGGGCTGGCACGGGCCCTCCGAGGTGATCGTCACCGCCTGCGCGGCCGGAACCCACTCCATCGGGGCCGCCGCCCGCCTGGTGGCCTCGGGTCGCTGCGAGGTCGCCATCGGTGGAGGAGCCGAGGCTGCGCTGCACCCGGTATCGGTGGCGGCGTTCACCAACATGACCGCTCTGTCCACCTCGGGGCACTCGCGGCCGTTCGACGCCCGACGCGACGGTTTCGTCATGACCGAGGGAGGGGCCGCGCTCGTCCTCGAGGACTGGGAGCGAGCCGTGGCCCGGGGGGCCACGATCTATGCCGAACTGGCCGGAGCCGCCAGCACGGCCGACGCGCACCACATCACCGCCCCCTCACCCGACGGTGCCGGTGCCGTGGCGTGTATGGAACTCGCTCTCGCCGACGCCGGCATCGAGTCCGCCGACGTCGGCCACATCAATGCGCACGGGACCTCCACCCCCCTCAACGACCTGGCCGAGTCCCGCGCCATCAACAAGGTGTTCGGCGAGCCCGGTCCCCTGGTCACCTCCACCAAGGGGGTGACCGGACACGGGCTGGCCGCGGCCGGGGCCATCGAAGCCGTGGCCTCGGTGCTCACCATCCACCACGCCACCATCCCTCCCACGGCCGGTTACGAGCAGCACGATCCCGAGATCTCCCTCGACATCGTCCATGGCGACCCCCGCCCCTGGGAGCCCTCTTCCGTGCTGTCGAATTCATTCGGCTTCGGCGGTCACAACGGCTGCCTCGTGTTCCGGCCGCCCCAGGCCTGACCGGGCCCAGGCGCGGACATGACCACGTGGACCGCGGCCGACATACCTGACCAGAGCGGGCGGACCTGCGTCGTCACCGGCGCCAACAGCGGGCTCGGCGCGGTCATCGCCACGGAACTGGCTCGGGCTGGTGCACATGTCATCGTGGCCTGCCGCGACACCACCAAGGGCGAGCAGGCCGCCGCGGCCATGCCGGGGACCCCAGAGGTACGGCGCCTCGATCTGGCCGACCTGGCCTCGGTCCGAGAGTTTGCCGGTGGACTGGGCGAGATCGCCGTGCTGGTGAACAACGCGGGCGTGATGGCCACGCCGAAGGGTCGAACCAAGGACGGCTTCGAGCTGCAGATCGGTACGAACCACCTCGGCCACTTCGCCCTCACCGGCCTCTTGTCGGATCGGATCACCGACCGGGTCGTGACGATGTCGAGCGTGGCGCACCGGATGGGCCACGTCGACCTGCAGGATCTCAATTGGGATCGCCGCCGCTATCACCGCTGGGGGGCGTACGGCCAGTCGAAGTTGGCCAACCTCCACTTCACCTACCAGTTGGAACGTCGATTCGCCCGGGCGGGCTCGGCCCGTACCGCACTGGCGGCCCATCCCGGGTACGCGGCCACCAACCTGCAGTCCCACACCGACTCCATCCAGGACCGGATCATGGATGTCGGCAACCGCCTCATTGCGCAGAGCGCCCAGATGGGGGCCCTTCCCGCTCTCTACGCGGCCACCGACCCGACGCTTCCCGGTGCTTCCTTCGTCGGGCCTGACGGGCCCTTCGAGCAACGCGGCCACCCCACCATCGTCCGCTCGAGCAAGCGCTCCTACGACGAGGCCACCGCCGCCGCACTGTGGACCCTCTCCGAGACGCTCACCGGCGTCACGTTCGAGCCTTCCTCGTGATGGCGTCGCCTATTCCCTGAGGAGTTCGATGACGCGGGTCATCGCTTCGAGGTCCTTCTCGAACACGGTCAGGTACGAGACGCCGCATTGCTCCCGTTGCTGCCGTAGCTGTTCGGCGATGTGATCCGCCGTTCCGAAGAGGCCGTACGGTGAGGCCAGGAGATCGTCAACGCTCAGCGTCGGCAACAGAGGCTGAACCGCCCGCGCCGCGGCCCGACGGTCACCCGTGATGCTGACGCCCTGGATGAGCGTGCTCAGCTCGAGCTGGTCGAACCGATCGCCCGCCGCGGCGCGCACCCACCCGATCTGGGTCTCGAGGCCATCACGGGTGAAGTGCGTCGGGTCCACGTTCGACTCACCCTCTACCTGGCTGAAGCCCGTGAAGCTGACGATGTCGGCCCATCGAGCGGCAGTCGCCAGCACGCCGCGTCCGTTGCCCCCGATGAGCAGGGGCAGGGGCTTCTGGAGCGGCAAGGGGAAGCAGCGCAGAGCATCGACGCGGGAGTGCTGTCCCGAGTACGTGAGCGCCTCGCCACTCCAGAGGCGCCGGATGACCTCGGCGGCCTCGGACAGCCGCGCCACCCGCGTGCGGGGCGGGTCGAACGACAGGCCGGCTGCGTCGTACTCGGACTTCATGTGGCCGGCTCCCAGTCCCAGCTCCAGTCGTCCGTCGGTCAGGAGATCGATGGTCGCGGCCTCTCTGGCCAACACGACCGGATGGCGGAAGTCGTTGTTGAGCACGAGCGTCCCCACGCGCAGGCGGTCGGTCGCCTCTGCCGCCGCGAGCAGCGGCACCAGGGGTGACAACATCCCGTCAACCAGGTGGTCGGCTGTCAGCAGCGTGTCGAACCCGGCCGACTCGGCCCGCCGGGCCTTTTGACGCCACTCCTCGCGCGTCGAAGCCCCCCTGATGGAAAGGCCAAAGCGGAAGGGACCTGCCGTCGCGACCGAAGCCATTCCCTGAGAATCACCCACCCTCCAGAGTCAACCACCCTTCAAGAGTCAACTCACCCAGCAGAGTCAACAACTCCGCAGAGTCAACGACCCAGCAGGAGCGCCGGCAGTATCTGCATGCGGTCGAAGACGACCGCCGTACCGAGGGCCAGACGGGCTCCACTGGTCACGCCCCCGGCAAAGGCGAACACGGCCATCCCGGCGGCCACTCCCGCGCTGACCCCGGAGACGCTGTCCTCGATCACGGCGCAGCGCCCGGGCGGGACACCCATCTTCTCGGCGGCGTGCAGGAAGATATCGGGAGCCGGCTTGCCGCGCGCCACCTCGTCCGCGCTGAAGATGCGGCCCTCGAATCGCTCGAAGAGGCCGGTGAGGCCCAGCGTGAACCGCATCCTCTCTTGACTGCCGCTCGAGGCGACACAGGTCGCGGTCCCGGTCTCCTCGATCACGGCGAGAGCCTCCACGACACCGGGAACGGGAACGAGCTCACGCCCGAAGACCTCTTGGTAGCGGGTCTCGAATTCCGCCTCCCAGTCAACGCTCCGCCCCAGCTGGCGCTCGATCTGGCCGTGCATGTACGACGCCGAGCGTCCGACGAAACGCTCCACGATGTCCGCTTCGGTCAGGGGCCAGCCGAGGCCGCAGAGGATCTCCGCCTCGACGCGCACGGCCAGCCGCTCGCTGTCCACCAGAACCCCGTCGCAATCAAAGATGACCAGGTCAAAGGGGTATTCGGCCGGTACTGCTGCTGCATCCGTCATGACATTGTGCGCTTCGGCGATGATGGTCGGGGTTGATCACTGGGTGTCCGGGGCGACTCTCCACCGGTGGCCCCGTGACCAGATCGCTACTCTCTACCCTTTCACGACACCGTCCAAGCTGGAGGCAGCCTGCAGTGGAGCATTTTCTCGAGACATGGGGATACCTCGCCGTGTTCGCCCTCAGCTTCATCTCCTCGATGGGCCTGCCGGTGGGGGCCGAGGTGGCCATCATCTACGGGGGGGTGCTGGCCAGCGGCGAGATCACGGGCCAGCCCCATCACCTCAACGTCATCGTGGTCATCGTCTTGGCCACCCTGGCCGAGGTGCTGGGCTCCTTGGCCGGCTACCTGATTGGCTACTTCGGGGGACGGCCCCTGGTCGACAAGGTGGGCAAGTACGTCCTGTTGACCCACAAGGACCTCGACCGGGCCGAGGCCTGGTTCGCCCGGCGGGGCGAGCCCCTGGTCCTCTTCGGGCGCTTCATCCCCCTGTTGCGCTCCTTCGTCTCCATCGCCGCGGGCCTGGGCGAGATGGCCCTGGCCAAGTTCGTGCTCTACACCGTCATCGGCTGTGCCATCTGGTGCACCGTGCTGACCAGCATCGGCTACAGCCTGGGCGCCAGCTACCAGCACGTCCTCAAGGCCTTCAGCTACGCCGGCTACGTGGCCGGGGCCCTCTTCGTCGTCGCCGTCATCGCCCTGTTCTTCCACCGCCTGCGGGTGGTGCGCCGCGAGCGCGCGGGGGACGTGGGCAGCAGGGGCCGACACGTGCGCCGGTAGGGAGTCAGTCGATAGCCGCCCGGAGGGATCCCACGAACTCGGCGGCCGCTTCGGGCCCGCCGCCGGCCAGCAGCCGGCGCACCAGGGCGGAGCCGACCACGACGCCGTCGGCCACTTCGCACACTTCGGCCGCCTGCTCTGGCGTGGAGACTCCCACCCCGACGCAGACCGGCGTGTCGGTGTGGCGGCGCACCCGCTCGACCACCGCCCGAGCCTGCGCCCCGACATCGGCCTGCTCTCCGGTCACCCCCATGCGGGCCACGGCGTAGACGAACCCCCTGGCGCGCGCGCAGATGGCCTGGACCCGGCCCTCGGGACTCGAGGGCGCCACCAAGAGCACGGTGTCCACTCCGGCCGCGTCGGCGGCGTCGGCCCACGGTCCCAACTCCTCGAGGGAGAGATCGGGCAGGATGGCTCCGGTCACACCGGCCTCGACCAGGGAGCGGGCCATGCGCCGGTGGCCGGCCCGGAACACGATGTTGTAGTACGTCATGACGGCCACCGGCACCGTGACGTCGGCCCGGGCGATGTCGTCGAGCACCCGAGCGGGGACGACGCCCCGCTGCAGCGCCCGGAGGGCCGCCTCCTGGATGACCGGGCCGTCCATCATGGGATCGGAGAACGGGATACCCACTTCGACCGCGTCGGCCCCGGCGGCCACCACCGCGGCCAGGGCCTGACCCCAGTCGTCGGTCATGCCCCCCATGAGGTAGGGAATGAGGAGCTTTCGGCCGTCCGCCCGCTGCTTGCGCAGGGCCGTCTCAAGCACGCTCGCCCCGGTTCCGCAACAGATCGCGCACCTGCGCCACATCCTTGTCCCCACGACCCGACAGGGTGATGAGCACGGTCGATCCGCTCGGGAGAGCCGGCGTCCGGGCAGAGCGGGTCACCCAGGCGATGGCATGGGCGGGCTCGAGGGCGGGGATGATCCCTTCGGTGCGGCTCAGCAGTTTGAAGGCGTCGAGCACCTCGTCGTCGTCGGCCGTGGTGTACTCCGCCCGACCGATGGCGGCCAGGTGCGCATGCTCGGGCCCGAGACCCGGATAGTCGAGCCCGGCCGAGATGGACTCGGCCTCCTCGATCTGACCGGCCTCGTCCTGGAGCAGCTTGGAGTGCATGCCGTGGAGGATCCCCGGGATGCCGTTGGTGATGGCGGCGCCACCGGCCGCTTCCACCCCCACCAGGCGGGCCCCGGTATCGACGAAGCCGGCGAAGGTCCCGGCGGCATTCGATCCGCCACCGATGCAGGCCACGACCACGTCGGGGTCACCCCCGTCGAGGAGGGCCCGGGTCTGCCCGTGGGCCTCTTCGCCCACCACCCGCTGCAGCTGGCGCACCATGTAGGGAAAGGGGTGCGGGCCCATGACCGAGCCCAGGCAGTAGTGGGTGTGGTCGACGGTGGCCACCCAGTCCCGCATGGCCTCGTTCACCGCATCCTTGAGGGTCCGGCTCCCCGAGAGCACCGGGCGAACCTCGGCCCCCAGGAGCTCCATGCGGAAGACGTTGAGCTCCTGGCGTTTGGTGTCCACTTCGCCCATGTACACGACGCACTCCAGGCCGAAGAGCGCGGCCGCGGTGGCCGCGGCCACGCCGTGCTGGCCGGCGCCGGTCTCGGCGACGAGGCGCCGCTTCCCCATGCGCGTCGTCAGCAGGGCCTGGCCGATCACGTTGTTCAACTTGTGCGAGCCGGTGTGGGCCAGATCCTCCCGCTTGAGCAGCACGCGTACCCCGAGGCGCTCGGACAGCCGCCGGCATTCGGTCACCGGTGTCGGGCGGCCCCCGTAGAAGCGCAGCAGGTCATTGAGCTCGGACCGGAACGCGGGGTCGGCCCAGGCATCGGCGAACGCCTTCTCGAGATCGAGGCAGGCCGGCATCAGCGACTCGGGTACGAACCGGCCCCCGAACTCACCGAACCGGCCGTCGGCCCCCGGTTCGGCCATCAGCGACATCAGCCGTCCCGCCAGTCATAGGGCTCCTCGGGACCCGGCTCCGCGTCGAGCGGGTCCCGAGCCTCGACTTCGATCTCGGCCTCGCGCGCGTTGACAATGAACTCACGCACCAGGAGGGGATCCTTGCGCCCCGGCGCCGACTCCACGCCGGTGGAGACGTCGACCCCGGCCGGCCGCAGATGGGCCACGGCCTGGGCCACGTTGTCGGGACGTAAGCCGCCGGAGACGATCATGCGGGTCGGGTCGGCCACCCCTTCGGCCAGCCTCCAGTCGAAGACCTCGCCCGAGCCCGGGGTGTTGCCGTCGACCAGGAGATAGTCGGCACCGAAGTCCGCGAAGCGGCTGATGGTGCGGTCTCCGGCCGGGAAGGCCTTGATGACGATCGGCAGCCGGGCCCGGATCCACCGGGTGTCCTCGGAGGATTCGTGCCCGTGGAGCTGGGCCGCGCCCAGGCCGCCCTGGTGCATCATGTCCACCACTCGTTGCGGCGCCTCGTCCCGGAAGACCCCCACGGTCAGGATCTCCGGCGGGAGTCGCTTGGCGATGTCAGCCGCGGTCTGCACCGTCACCTGGCGTGAGGACGGGGCGAAGATGAACCCCAGCGCGTCGGCCCCCAGGCTGATGCACAGGAGGGCGTCGGCCTCGGAGGTGATGCCGCAGATCTTGACGAAGAGCTCGTCGTTCATCGAGCGGCCACCGGGTGCCCGACCAGGCTCCGCAGCGCGGCGGCCCGGTCGGGCGCGCGCACCAGGCTCTCCCCCACCAGGATGGCGTCATAGCCGGCGTCGGCCAGCCGTCGGGCGTCGTCGCCGTCCCGGATGCCCGATTCCGCCACGGACACCACCTCGGACGGAATGCCGGCGGCCAGGGTGGCCGCCCGGTCCTCATCGACCTCGAACGTGCGGAGGTCACGCTGATTCACCCCGACCAGGAGCGCTCCGGCATCGAGCGCCCGACCCCGCTCGATGTCGTCGTGGACCTCGACCAACGCGGCCAGTCCCAGTTCGCCGGCCCGAGCCAGAAAGCGGGCCAACTCGGCGTCGCTCAGTCCGGCCACGATCAGCAGCACGGCATCGGCGCCCATGAGCCGGGCGTCCACCACGTCCGCTTCCTGCACCGTGAAGTCCTTGCGCAACACCGGCAGGCCCGACGCCGTGCGGGCCAGGTGCAGGTCCCGCGGCGAACCACCGAAGTGCGGCGCATCGGTCAGCACCGAGAGGCAGGCGGCGCCTCCGGCCACGTACTCCTTGGCCACGACGTCGGGCTCCAGGTCGGGGTCGAGATCGCCCTTGGACGGCGAACGACGCTTGACCTCGGCGATGCACGCCAACCCGCCTCCCCGCAGGGCCGCGGCGAAGTCGCGCGGCGCCGGGAGTCCCGTGGCCCGAGCGGCCAGTTCGTCGGGATCGCGGTGATCGTCATCGGCGCGCGCCCGATGCGATGCCAAGATATCCCCCAGGTAGGTGGGCATGATGGCCCAGCGTAGCGGGGCACCACTCACCTTCCGGGCCGTCTCGATACCGTCGAAGGAGAACACGCCGTGTCCGCCACCAACGATTTCAACCAAGCCGTCATCGATGAATTCCGGGCCAACAAGGGGGTGGTGGGCGGAGGGTTCGCCGGCGCTCCCGTGGTCCTCTTGCACACGACGGGCGCCAAATCGGGCTCGGCCCGGGTCAATCCTCTGGTCTCACTCACCAGCGACGGGACGCTCTACGTCTTCGCGTCGTTCGCCGGCGGGCCCAGGAACCCCGACTGGTACCACAACCTGGTGGCCCACCCCAGGGTCCAGGTGGAGTTCGGCGAGGAGACCTTCGACGCCACCGCCACGCCGGTCACCGGCGAGGAGCGGGATCGGATCTACGCCGAACAGGCCGCCCTCATGCCGGCCTTCGCCGACTACGAGGCGAAGACGACGCGCCGCATCCCGGTGGTCGCGCTCAACCGGGACTAGAGCTCCGGAGGTTCGGGCTTCGGGGCTCTGTGGGTTCGGAGCTTCGGGGCCCTGTGGATTCGGGTGGGAGTTCGGGTTCTACTTCTGGTTCTCGATCGCGCTGAGTGGGAGCGGCGCCACCCGGGCCGGGTGCCAGCCGCCGAGGCCATCACCGGAGCGGACACGTACCGGTCCCGGGCTCTCGACCGATCGGTGCAGGTAGGCCAGGGCCACCCACGCCCCCAATTCGTCACTCCAGGCGGCCGAAGTCACCGTGCCCACCACCTTGTCGGTTACCGCGTCCGTAGCCACCGCGGCGTCCGTGTCCCCCGCGTCCGCCCCCGCTGCTGCGACGGCGTCGGGGGCGGGGCGCGGCAGGGGCAGCGTCGCCCGCGTGCAGCGTCATGCCGTAGGCCAGGGCGTCGCCCGCCGGGTCGGTGCCACCGACGAGGCCGACCAGTCGCTTGGCCACCTTGCTGCCCCGGGCGTCCAGCCGGGCCACCAGCTCCTGCCCGGTGTAGCACCCCTTGGTGAAGCTGACGGTGCGCTCCACCAGTCCGGCTTCGGCGGCAATTGTCTTGTCGGTCAGTTCACTGCCCATGGCCGGGAGGCCCGAGACGATCCGGCAGGCCTCGACGGCCTCAGGACCGCACGCGGTGATGCCTTCGGGCAGCCCTCCCGACGTCAGGTCGAGCACCAGATCCTTGGGACCGAGGAGATCGATCCCACCCCACCCGCTCCACTCGAAGGGAAGAACCGTCGCGCCGGCTTCGGCCAACACCGTGACCAACCCGGCCGCGGCGGTCTCGACCGCCTCCCCGCGAAGGCTCAGACACCGCCAGTCGAGGCGAGCCATCTCCACCTTGGACCGCAACAGGAATTTCCGCAGACGCGCCTCCGCCCTGGCCCCGTACCCGGCATCCACATCGAGCAGGTAACCGAGGCCGTCGACCCGGGTGACGCGGAGCAGCGCGCTCGAGCTTCCCGTCGGGCTCGAGCAGGAGGGCATCAGCGCAATCCCCCACGGCCAACCCGGAGATGTCCTGGCTCAACTGGCCCTGCAGGTAGGACTCCGCATCATCGCCGTGGACCGAGAGCACGTCCCGGCGGCTCACGAACGCGCCGGCGCCGCGCCGCAGTGCCTCCACCTCGTCGCTCACGCGGCTCACTGCTCCCTCCGCCCCGCCGACGTCGTCCGCCCCGCCGTCATCTCCCGGGCCGCCGTCACCGCCACCAGCACGGCCCGCGCCTTCTGCTCGCACTCCTCGTCCTCCCGGTGCGGGTCACTGTCGGCCACGATCCCCGCCCCGGCCTGCACGCTGGCCCGCCCGTCCGGCGAGACCACCATGGTCCTGATGGCGATGGCGGTGTCCACGTTGCCCGAGAAGTCGACGTACCCCACCACCCCGCCGTAGACGCCGCGCTTGGTCGACTCGAGCTCGTCGATGATCTGCATGGCCCGCACCTTGGGTGCCCCCGAGAGGGTGCCGGCGGGCAGGGTGGCCCGCAGGACGTCGATGGGCCCCTTCCCGTCGGCCAGCTGGCCCGAGACCTGCGAGGTGATGTGCATGATGTGGCTGTAGCGCTCGATGGACATCAGCTCGTCCACCTTCTCGGTCCCGAAGCGCACCACGCGCCCGACATCGTTGCGAGCCAGATCGACCAGCATGATGTGCTCGGCCAGTTCCTTGGGATCCTCGGCCAGCTCCCCCGCGAGCACCCGGTCGTGATGTTCGTTCGCACCCCGCGGGCGCGACCCCGCGATGGGCCGGGAGGTCACGATCCCCTCCCGCAACCGCACCATCGGCTCGGGTGACGCCCCGACCACGGTGACCTCGGGGAAGCGGAGGAAGTACAGGTAGGGGCTGGGGTTGAGCAGGCGCAGGGCCCGGTAGACGTCGAAGGGGTCGGCCTCGAGCTGCAAGTCGTACCGCTGCGAGAGCACGACCTGGAAGATGTCACCGGCGCGGATGTACTCCTTCGCCGTCTCGATCCCGGCTCGATACGCCGCCCCGCTCACCGTCCGCTCGGCCTCGGCCGCCACCAGGTCCGGGCCCGGCGCCGCCATCATGGCGCCCCCGTGTTCGTGCCCGGGCATGGGCGAGGGCGACCGCGCGCAATCGACGGCCAGCTCGCACAGGCGTTGGCACGCCGCCTCGTATGCGGCGGCCCGCGCGGCGTCGTCGGCCCCGTCGGGCACCACCACGTTGTCGATGAGCACGATGCGCTGACGCCAGTGGTCGAAGGCGGCGAACTGGCCGATCACCACCATGGCGGCGTCGGGATGGCCCAGGTCGTCGCGCGGCACGCTCGGGAGCCGCTCGATCTCGCGCACCACGTCGTAACCCAGGTACCCGACCAAGCCGCCGTGCAGCGGCGGGAGCCCGTCCAGGGTCGGCGAACGGAAGCGAGCCAGCAGCTCCTCGATGGCCGACAGGATCCCCTCGTCCGACGAGCCGACGCCGAGGGGCCCGGCTGCCGACACCGATCTCCCGCGCGCGGTCAGGGTGGCCAGCGGTCGCCGGCCGACGAAGGAGTAGCGCCCCCAGCGCTCACCGCCCTCGACCGATTCGAAGAGGAACCCGTCGGCCTCGCCGACCAGGTTGGCGAACGCGGCCACCGGCGTCAGGGTGTCCGCCACGACCTCGCACCACACCGGCACGATGGCGTGCTCCTTGGCCAGGGCGGCGAACTCAGCCGCGTCCGGTCGGAAGGTCAACATGGCGGCGGCACGCCGGGACCCGAACCGAGCGTGCGGAAAAAGCAAGAGCGGTTCCCCGTGTGGCACGCGCCAGCGCCGTGCTGATCGACGAGGACGACCAGGGCGTCACCGTCGCAGTCGAGGCGGACCTCACGCACGTACTGGCGGTCCCCCGACGTCTCGCCCTTCTGCCAGTACTCCTGACGGGCCCGGCTGTAGAACCACGAACGGCCCGAGCGCAGGGTGCGGGCCAGCGCTTCGGCGTCCATGTAGGCCATGGTCAGCACGGTGCCGTCGTTGGCGTCCTGGACGATCGCCGGCACCAGGCCACCCATCTTCTCGAAGTCGACCTCGCCCACCAACCCCTCGTCCACCTGGAGGGGCACGCCCTCGGGCACGCTCAGATCGCTCATCGCGGTAGATCCCTCATCGCAACGGAGCGCTGATCGGTAGCACAGCTCTCACTCGTCTCATAGATACAGCCCCGTCCCGCTGTCGTTGCGCTTCGACGCGATGGCGTGGATGTCCCGCTCGCGCAGAATGACGTACTCCTCCCCGTGCACCTCGACCTCGAAGCGGTCCTCGGGGTTGAACAGCACGGTGTCGCCCACCTTGACCGACCGGACATGGGGGCCGACCGCGATGGTCTCGGCCCAGGTGAGCCGGCGCGAGATCTGGGCCGTGGCCGGGATCAGGATGCCGGCCCGGGACCGCCGCTCCCCGTCGGTCGATGAGATCTGCACCAGGACGCGGTCGAACAGGACCGAAATAGGCTGTTTTTCCTCGGCTTCGGCCGGCACACCGGTCTTCTTGGTCGTGGTTGACGGCACCCTGGCACGGTACCGCACCAGGGCGCCCGTCCAGGTCAGACCGGTCGGACGGTGACCCCGCGCGACGCCATGTACGCCTTGGCCTCCGCCAGGCTGAAGGTCCGTCGATGGAAGATCGAGGCGGCCAGCACGGCGTCGGCGCCGCCCTCGAGCGCGCCGTCGACCAGATGCTGCAGGGTCCCCACCCCGCCCGAGGCCACCACCGGGATGGGAACCGCGTCGACCACGGCCCGGGTCAGCGCCAGATCGAAGCCTTCCTTGGTGCCGTCGCGGTCCATGCTGGTGAGCAGAATCTCCCCCGCCCCGTTCGCCGCGCTCTCGGTGGCCCAGGCCAGGGCATCCCGGCCGGTCGGCCGCCGTCCGCCATGGGTGAAGACCTCCCACCCTCCCCCCTCGCCCGCCGGCCGGGCCCGGGCGTCGATGGCCACCACGGCACACTGGGACCCGAACTCGTCGGCGATGTCGCGCACCAGCGACGGCCGTTCGACGGCGGCCGTGTTCATGCCCACCTTGTCCGCCCCGGCGCGCAGCAGGCGGCGCGCGTCATCGGCGACCCGGACGCCGCCCCCCACGGTCAAGGGGATGAACACCTGCTCGGCGGCGCGGGCCACCACCGAGACCATGGTGTCGCGGGCGTCGGAGGAGGCCGTGATGTCGAGAAAGATCAGCTCGTCCGCGCCCTCGGCGTCGTAGCGGGCGGCCAGCTCCACGGGGTCGCCCTCGTCGGTCAGGTCGACGAACTGGACCCCCTTGACCACCCGGCCGGCGGTGACGTCGAGGCAGGGGATCAGTCGGACGGTGCGCATGCGGCCAGAGCCTCCTCCACGCCGAAGCGGCCCTCGACCAGCGCCTTGCCCACGATGGCCCCGGCCAGCCCGACGCCCCCGGTCGAGAGCGCGGCGAGCGCCCGCAGGTCATCGAGCCCCGCCACGCCCCCCGATGCCACCACCGGCGCCGCGGTCAACCCCACCACCGAAGCCAATCCGGCCAGGTCGGGACCCTCGAGCATGCCGTCGCGGGCGATGGAGGTGGCGATCACCGCGGCGATCGGCTCACCCGCCCACAGCGCCAACAGCTCGGCCACCGAGCGCCCCGAGGCTGCGCTCCACCCGTGGCCCATGGCCTGGGCCAGGCCGTCCTCCACGATGTAGTCCAGCCCGACGGCAACCTGACCGGGCCAGCGCCGGGCGCACCGGGTGGCGAAATCGGGCTCCTCGAGGGCGGCCGTGCCCAGTACGACGCGATCCACTCCCAACTCCAGCACCGCGGCGACGTCCTCGGCCCGACGGAGTCCACCTCCGGTCTGCACTCGGGCCGAACCCGACGCCAGCTTGACGATCCGGGCCAGGGCCTCGCGCTCGTGCGGCACGCCGGTGCGCGCCGCGCTCGAGGTCAACGACGTGCAACCAGGTGGCCCCGGCAGCCACGAAGGACGCGGCCAGGTCCGACGGGTCGCCGTAGCGCACCTCGCGCCCGAAGTCACCCTGGGTCAACCGGACCGCGGCGCCGCCGCGGAGGTCGATGGCCGGGAAGAGGTCCACGCCCGAATCCTCAGGCCGCCAGCGCGACGAAGTTGGCCAGCAGCGCCAGTCCGGTCCGGCCGGACTTCTCGGGGTGGAACTGGGCGCCCCACAGGGGGCCCCGCGCCACGAGCGCCGCCACCGGCCCGCCGTAGTCACAGACCGCCACCGTCTCGGGCCCGACGGGAGGGGCGTACGAGTGCACGAAGTAGACCCAGGGCTTCTCCCCCAGGCCGCGCAGCGGGGCCGGGTCGGGCTCACCCCGGGCGACGAGTTGGTTCCACTGCATCTGCGGGTGCTTCTCTCCCGCCGCCAACGTGGTCACCGTGCCCCCGAACACACCGAGGCCCGTCGCCTCGGGGCTCTCCTCCGAGCCCTCGTAGAGCAGTTGGAATCCGATGCACACCCCGAAGAACGGCACCCCCGCCGCCAGCGCCCCGCGGGCCGCCGGCTCCAAACCGCTCTCGTGGAGGGCCCGGGCACACGCCCCGAACGCCCCGACGCCCGGCAGCACCACCGCGTCGGCCGCCTCCACCGAGGCCGCGTCGGCGACCAGCCGGGCGTCGGCGCCGACGTGCTGCAGGGCCTTCTCGGCCGAGCGCAGGTTCCCGATGCCGTAGTCGAGCACGGCGATCCGCGGGCCCGGGACCGCGTTCACAGGCTCCCCTTGGTCGAAGGGATCCCCCCGCCCTCGATCCGCACGGCGTCGCGCAACGACCGGGCCACGCCCTTGAAGCTGGCCTCGAGCATGTGGTGGGTGTTCCTGCCCTCGAGCCGGCGGATGTGCAGGGTGAGGTTGCCCGCGGTGGCGAAGGCCCGCCAGAACTCCTCGGCCAATTGCGGATCGAAGGGCGGTGTGCCCAGCCCGACCGTGTCGGGGGCGAACTCGAGCCCGTAGGCCAGGAAGGGACGGCCGGACAGGTCGAGCGCCACCTCGATCAACGCCTCGTCGAGCGGCAGCAGCATGGAGGCGAAGCGCCTGATGCCCCGCTTGTCGCCCAGCGCCTCGGCCAGGCAGCCGCCCAGGGTGATGCCGACATCCTCCACGGTGTGGTGGGCGTCGACGTGCAGGTCACCCTGGGCCTTGACGGTGAGGTCGAACGAGGCGTGGCGCCCCAGCTGCTCCACCATGTGGTCGAAGAAGGGCAGCCCGGTCGAGACGTCGACCACCCCGCTCCCGTCGACCAGGAGCGAGGCCTCGATCGTGGTCTCCTTGGTCGCTCGCTTCTTCTCGGCACGGCGGACGGCGGTGGTCACAGACACTCCTTCAAGGCGATGAGAAAGCGGTCGTTCTCGTCGGGGCGCCCGATGGTGACCCGCAGGCAGCCGGACAGGCCCTCCCAACTGGCGCAATTGCGGATGAGCACCGAGCGGTCGAGGAGACCCTGCCACACCGTGTCCGCCTGGTGGCTCAAGGGTCGGAAGAGGATGAAGTTGGCGTCGGACGGCCAGCTTTCAACCGGCAGGTCACCCAGCGCGGCCGCCACCCGGCCTCGCTCTTCGGCGATCAGCGCGACCCGGGCTTCCATCTCGGCGGTGTGACGGAGGGCCAACCGCCCCGCCAGCTGGGTCTGGGTGGAGAGGTGGTAGGGCAGGACGACGGCTTCGCAGGCGCGGACCACTTCGGGATCCGCCACCAGGTAGCCCAGGCGGGCGCCGGCCATGGCCCAGGTCTTCGAGAAGGTGCGGGTGACGACGAGCGCGGGCCGTCCGGCGCCGCGCAGGGACAGCGCGCTCCACCCGGCGAACTGCCCGTAGGCCTCGTCCACGACCACCAGGCCGGGCGCCGCGGCCAGCACCGCTTCGACGGTGGCCGGCGGCTCCGTCCGCCCGGTCGGATTGTTGGGCGAACAGAGGAATGTGATCGCGGGCTGCTCGAGCCGCAGGAGGGCCGTGGCGGCATCCGGGTCGATGCGGAAGTCCTCGGTGCGGCGACCCTCGACGAGGGCGGTGCCGGTCAGGCGGCTGATGTGCGAGTGCAACGCGTAGGTCGGCTCGAACACGCAGGCCCGGCGGCCCGGTCCCCCGTAGGCCAGCAGCAGGCACTGCAACACCTCGTTGGAGCCGTTGGCGCAGAAGATCTCCTCGGGCGCGACGTCGTGCAGCCCGGCCACCGCTGCCCGCAGCTCGGTGGCCGCTCGATCGGGATAGCGGTGGAACGCCACCTCGCGCAGAGCGTCGAGTAGTTCCGCCTTCCATTCCTCCGGAGGCGGGAACGGGGACTCGTTGGTGTTGAGCCGAACGTCGGCCTCGACCTGGGGCGAGTGGTAGCCGTCGGTCACTTGGAGATCGGGGCGCAGCGGCGGGAGCGGCGCTCATCAGGTCCACCCGTTCAGGGCGCTCATCAGGTCCACCCGTTCAGGGCGCTCATCGGCTCGACCTCTCCAGCGCGCGCATCAGTTCGACCCCTCCAGGGCTTCCAGCCGCCGGCGCACGGACTCGGCGTGGGCCGGGAGCCCCTCGACGTCGGCCAGGGTGATGACCGATGGTCCCAGGGTCCGCAGGGCGTCGGGGGTCACGCGCACCGCGTGGATGTGGCGCCGGAAATCGTCCGCCCGGAGCGCGGAGGAAAAGCGCGCGGTGCGGTTGGTCGGGAGCACATGGTTGGGCCCGGCGATGTAGTCGCCCACGCTGGCCGGGGCCCACGGCCCGATGAAGACGGCGCCGGCGCTCTCCACCCGGGGCACCAGGGCCAGCGCGTCCGCCTCGGGCACCATCAACTGCAGGTGCTCGGGGGCCACGGTGTTGGCCACCGCCATGGCGGCAGAGGGATCGTCGACCAGGCAGGCGATGCCCGCCGAGGCCAGGGTCGCCTCGAGGTCGGCCCGCCGGGGTGACGCCGCCACGATACGGTCGACCTCGGCGGAGACCGCGGCCAACATCGGCTCGTCCCAGGTGACCAGCCAGGCCAACCCGTCGGGGCCGTGCTCGGCCTGGACCACCAGGTCGACGGCAGCGAACTCGGGCGGTGTGGCCGGCCCGGCCACGACCACGATCTCGGAGGGCCCGGCGAAGGCCGACGCCACGCCGACCACGCCACTGACCTGGCGTTTGGCTTCCGCCACGTAGGCGTTGCCCGGCCCGGCGATCACGTCGACCCGGGGCACAGTGGACGTGCCGTAGGCCATGGCGCCGATGGCCTGTGCCCCACCGACCCGGACCACCTGGTCGATCCCGGCCACGGCCGCCGCGGCGAGCGTGGCGTCGTCCACCCGCCCGTCGGAGCCCGGGGGCACGCAGAGCACGATGTCCTCCACGCCGGCCACCCGGGCGGGGGCGGCGCACATGAGGACGGTCGAGGGGTATCGAGCACGGCCGCCCGGCGCGTACAGCCCGGCCCGGCGCACGGGGCGGAAGAGGTGATCCACCGTCACCCCGCCCGACTCGAACTCCCCCGGCGGGGTGCCTTCGTGGGCGTGATAGGCCACGATGCGCCCGTAGGCCAGCTCGAGCGCGTCCCGCACCTCCCAGGGCACCCGGGAGCGGGCGACCTCGATCTCCTCGGGCGGCACCATCAGCCCGTCGGCGACATCGGCCCCGTCGAATTGCTTGGTCAGGCGGATGACGGCTTCGTCGCCCTGGCGGCGCACCTGGCTGAGCACCTCGGCCACGGCTTCGTGCACGTTCGAGCCCGGGTCGTCGGGGCGCGGCAGGACCCCGTCGAACGGCGGCGCGGTGCCGCGCAGGTCGAGCCGGCGAAGGGACATGGAACCACAAGGCTACTGAGGGCGTCGTCGACGGTGGTCACGACGTGGCCCATCGGCCATCATCGGGGGATGACATCAGCGGCCGAGCTCTCCTCCCTGTCCTCCACCCTCCAGGAATTGAACGATCGCGTCACCGCCATGGCCGAGGCGGCGCAGGCACAGAGCAACGAGGACATGGCCCACGAGCTGTTCGCGGTCGAGCGGGCGCTGGGTGGGGCCCTGCGCCGGCTGCGGCGGTTCGCTCAGACGGCGTAGAGCACCAGCTCGTGCCCGAGCTGGGTGGCCGCGTTGCGGAGCACGGCTTGGCGCTGGGCCACCACGGCGCAATTGCGCCGATCGGCCAGCTCTATCACGGCCATCACCGCCAACTCCGAGGTGTCGCAGCGCACGGCCAGATCGCCGGAGCGCCGGGCCGCCTCGTAGGTGAAGGGCTCCACCTCGGTGCCGTCGAGGAGCTCGTTGATCCGGTCGCTGCGGGCCTCGGTCCGGTATCCCTCGGCCACGGCGACGGCCGGGATGAGCGGCACGATCCCGTTGGAGAGCGCCGCGCGGTGCAAGGCCCACATCATGCGATCGCCCCGGGCCGCCGCGTGCAGTGCGCCCACGCCGTAGACCAGGCCCTCCCGTCGCGGCGGGGTCACTACGGTCACCCGGTTCACCGGCGTCATCGCCGGCGCACCCGGGAGGCCACGCCCGAGACACCCGAGCGCAAGCGGGCCAACAGGGCCTCCCCGGCGGCGAGCTCCTCGGGACTGAGCGAACCGGTCTCCCCCTCCCAAGCCGCCACGCCGCGCAGGCCCTGGCGTACCCGGAGCTGCTTCTCGGCCGCACTGGACAGCCAGGCGCTGAAGGAGACGCCGTCTTCCTTGGCGGCCAATTCGACCGAGGCGGCCACTTCGTCGCCCAAGGACACCGAGCGCTTCGTCACCATGCGAAGAGGGTAGCACCCCCAGTAGCACCAACGCACCCGCGGAGCCCAGCGGGGAAACACCAATGCCGGCCCTGAGGCCGGCATTGGGCGAGTCGGCCGGGAGGCGGATCCCAGCAACGACTCTTTCGGAACCAGGTGGCGGGAACCGGTTCCACCCCCCATCGTAGCGCGAGGCCCTCGAAATGTCAGCCAATCAATCCCGCCGACGGGCAGACATCGGCCAGCACGCAGCGGCCACAATCCGGGTTGCGAGCCCGGCAGGTCGCCCGCCCGTGCAAAATCAAGCGCAGGCTGAACGACCCTCTCTCGAGCGCGGGGACGAGGGCATTGAGCTCGTGCTCCACCTTGACCGGATCTCGCCCGGTGCTCAGGCCGAGGCGCCCGGCCAGCCGGAGCACGTGGGTGTCGACGGGAAGGCCCGGAAGCCCGAAGCCCACACTGCGCAGCACGTTGGCCGTCTTGCGCCCGACCCCGGGCAGCGTGACCAGCTCATCGAGGTCGCGGGGGACCTCACCCCCGAAACGGTCCTCGACGGCCTGGGCCATCCCGATGAGGCTGCGCGTCTTTGACCGGAAGAAGCCGGTGCTGCGGATGAGCTCCTCGACGCGGGCCGGATCGGCGCCGGCCAACGCCGCCGCGTCGGGATACGCCGAGAACAGCGCCGGGGTGGCCAGGTTGACGCGGACGTCGGTGCACTGCGCGGAGAGGATGGTGGCGACCAGGAGCTGGAACGGGGTGCCAAAGTCCAAGGCACACAGCTCGGCGGCGGTGCCCGGGAACTCCTCGGCCAGGCGCGCCGCCACGACGCGGGCCCTTCCCTTGGGTGTGCGCGGGCGTCCCACTTCGCCACGGTACCCGGGGGTTCGGGGTCGGGGGTTAACGTGCGGCCGTGAGTCTGCCCGTGCATGTGCAGGTGCTGGACCATCTCGACCCGGCCCAACAGGCGACCCTCGACGACCTGGTCCGCCGGGTCGAAGAGGCCGACCAGCATCCGGCCCTGTCCGAGGACCTCCGCGGTGCCTCCGGGCGAGTGGAGCTGCAGGAGCACCAGGCGCTGGCCGTGCTGGCCGAAGTGGGCGGCCCGGGCGGCGAGGGCAGCGAGAGCGGCGAGGACCGCAAGGGCCGCAAGTTGGTCGGGTGCGCCACCCTCACTCCCGGTGGCGACGGCTTCACCGCACTGCATGTGGCGGTCGACCCGGCCTGGCGTCCCGGGAAGGAGGTCGGCGGGGTCGACGCCGTCGGGACTGGGATCGGCGGGGGCGACATCCGCGGCACCCTCATCGCGGCGGCCCTGGAACGGGCGGCTACTCCGGTACGGCTGTGGATCATGCAGGCCGACGACACTGACGATCGGGCTATGGCCTCCACCGGCTTTCGGCCTGAGCGCGACCTACTCCAAATGCGGGTGCCCCTCCCCTTGCCCGCCGACGTCGTGGCCGCCACCCGACCGGTGGCCACCAGGCCTTTCCGGCCCGGCCCCGACGACGAGGTGTGGCTCTCCGTCAACAACCGGGCCTTCGCCGGACATCCCGAACAGGGGCACTGGACCCTCGACACGTTGCACGGCCGCCAACGGGCCGCATGGTTCGACCCCGCCGGGTTCCTGGTGGCCGAGGACACCGAGCGGGGTGGCCTCATCGGGTCCTGCTGGACGAAGGTCCACCGCCAGGTCACGCCGGCGCTGGGGGAGATCTACGTGATCTCCGTGGAACCGTCCCGCCACGGCCAGGGGTGGGGCCGCGCCCTCACGGTCGCGGGCCTGCAATGGCTCTCAGGACAGGGCCTGACGGTCGGCATGCTCTACACGGACGCCTCCAACGGTGCCGCCGTGGCCCTGTACCGGTCGCTCGGCTTCACCGTCGATCACATCGACCGGTCCTATGTCGCCGTGGTGCCGCCGCCGGCCGACTAGCTGATCCCGGTGCCGATGGCGCGGCCGACCCCGAAGGTGACGCCCGCCGCCACCCCGGTCACGACGAGCTGGCGCAGCGCCGAGCGGAGGAACGAGCGCTCGGTGTAGGCAGCCAGGACGGCACCCACCACGACCGACGCCACGGCCGCCAGCGCCACCGAGGCCCAGATGGCCTTGGCGCCGCCGGTGATGAGCCAAGGGAGAAGCGGGATGAAGGCGCCCAGCGCGAAACTGAAGAACGAGGCCAGCGCGGCCTGGATGGGCGAGCCCAATTGCTCGACATCGATACCGAGTTCTTCCCGGGCATGCGTCTCGAGCGCCAGCTTCGGATCCTGCATGACCTCGTTCGCCATATCCGCGGCCACGCCAGGGTCGATACCCCGCTGCACGTACATGCCCCGCAGCTCGTTGGTCTCCCCCTCCGGGCTCTTCCTGAGCGCCCTTCGTTCCACCTCGAGCTCGCGCTCGAGCAGTTCCCGCTGCGCGCTCATGGAGAGGTACTCCCCCGCCGCCATGGAGAACGAACCGGCCACCAGCCCGGCCACTCCGGCCAGACGCACGATGCCCGGGCCCGGATTGGCGCCCGCCATGCCCAGGACCAGGGAGACGTTGGTGACGAGCCCATCGCTCACGCCGAAGACGGCAGCTCGGGCGCCGCCACCCTGAATGTTCCGGTGCTGATGCGGATGGGGTCGGTCGTCCACCCCAGGCAGCGTAGTGACGGACCACGGTCCTGTCGTCAGGCGGCGGTACCACCGCGCGAAGGAGGTCGTGTCGGCCCACAGGTAGGGTGCCTTGGCCGAAACTCCCTACCTCGAGCGAGGAGCGCACTATGAGCACCACGAGCACCACCGTCAACGGCGTCGATGCCTTCCACGACCTGGTCGGACAACATCTCGGATACTCGGAGTGGCAACCCGTGACCCAGGAGCGGGTCAACACCTTCGCCGACGCCACCGATGATCACCAGTGGATCCACGTGGACCCCGAGCGGGCCAAGGACGGGCCGTTCGGCGGGCCCATCGCCCACGGCTACCTGACCCTGTCCTTGGCACCGGTTCTCCTGAACAAGGTGCTGCGGGTCGACAACATGAAGTTCGGCATCAACTACGGCGCCAACAAGGTCCGCTTTCCCTCACCGGTGCCCGTCGGGGCCGAGCTGCGCATGGGCGTCACCGTGGCCTCGGCCGACGACGTCGAGGGCGGCGTGCAGGTCACCTACGACCTGGTGATGGAAATCCGCGACGCGCCGAAGCCGGCCTGCGTCGCCCAAGTGGTCTACCGCTACTACCGCTGAGCACGACCATGGACTCGCTGCCCGAGGGTGCGGTCAAGACGGCGCACGTCCGGTCCATGTTCGACGCCATCGCCCCGCGCTACGACCTGGTGAACCGGCTCATGACGCTCGGCCTCGACCAGTCCTGGCGGCGGACCACCGTCAGAGCGCTTGCCTTACCGCCGCGCTCGCTCGTCCTCGACCTGGCCTGCGGCACGGGCGACCTCTCCCGTCTCGCCGCGAAGCAGGGACTGCGGGTCATCGGGGCGGACCTCAGTGCGGGCATGCTGGCCGCCAATCACGCCGGTGCCCCTCTGGTGCACGCCGATTGCAGCCGGCTCCCCTTTCCCGACGGCGCCTTCGACGGCGTGGTCTGCGGCTACGCCCTGCGGAACTTCACGGATCTGGGTGAGGCGCTGACCGAGACGGCCCGCGTCCTGCGCCCCGGAGGACGGGTTGCCCTGCTCGAAGTCGACGCGCCGACGTCGCCGGCCCTCCGAGCCGGCTACCGCGTCTGGTTCGAAAAGGTCGTCCCGATGCTCGGTGGCGCCCTGTCGGACCGGCAGGCCTACGAGTACCTGCCCCGATCAACGGCCTACCTCCCGGCCGGGCCGGCGCTGCGCCGCCTGCTCGGTCACGCGGGCTACTCCGCCGTCGGCATCCGACCCCTGGCGGGCGGACTGAGTCAACTCCTCGTGGCCACCCGGAGTGGCACGCCCACCGCGTGAACATGGCCGCGTGACTCGTACGGAGTTGCACGCCCGGTCGGTGCCGCTGGAATTCGGTCCCGATGCACTGCAGTTCGACGGGAGCCCGACCGTCCTCTTCGACCGACCCGGACTCACCCTGGTCGGCTGGGGTACCGCGGTCCTGGTCGAGGCGGCCGAGGCCGAGGGAGTGCTGGCGTCGATCCCTTGTGATGATGCCGTGCGACGAACCGGATCGGGCGTCGTCGGCCTGGGGGCCCTTCCTTTTGATGCGCCGCTCCGTGGTCACCTCATCGTGCCCCGTTTCACCATGGGCATCGAGCGCGACGGCGATGGAGAGACCCACCGCTGGGCCACGGCGGTGGGGCCCACCGATGAACCCCTGCCCACCACCGACGAGCTCTTCGATTCGGTGATCTGGCAGTACGGGACCACCGACGGCCGCGGAACGGGACCCGACGTGCAGATCACCTCGGTGGAGATGCCACTGGCGAGTGCCGAGTATGCCGGCATGGTCCAACGAGTGGTGGACACACTCGAAGCGCCCGATGCGGCCCTTCGAAAGGTGGTGCTGTCCCGCCCGCTCACGGCCCGCCTGTCCGGTCCGCTCCCGCTGGCGCTCGTGTTGCGCCGACTCCGGACCCATGAGCCCCAGTGCACTGTTTTCTCCCTCCCGATCCCCGAGGGCACGTTCTTCGGGGCCTCACCCGAGCTCCTCATCGCCCGGGCGGGTCGACGCGTGATGTGTCACCCCTTGGCGGGGACCGTCGCCCGGGGTGACACCGCTCGCTCTGATGCCGACGCGCAGGGATACCTGGCGGGATCCTCGAAGGAACAGGCTGAGCACCGCTTCGTCATCGATGACATCGAGGCGAGCCTGCGGCCGCTCTGTGACACCATGACCCTGCCCGCCTCACCCTCGGTGGTGACCTTCCGGGACGTGGCCCACCTGGGCACCCGCATCGAAGGCCACCTGAGCACCCCCGTCCCGGTCCTCGACCTGGTGCGGCGACTCCACCCGACCGCCGCGGTGGGGGGGACGCCACGAGAGCTGGCCCTCCGCACCATCGTCGAGACGGAACCCGTACCGCGTGGCTACTGGGCGGGCCCGATCGGTTGGGCCGATGCCGCCGGGGACGGAGAGTGGATGATCGGCATCCGCAGCGCTTCTCTGAGTCCTGACGGCCAGACGGTCAACCTGCGCGCCGGAGGTGGAGTGGTGGCCGGTTCGGACGCGGCGGCCGAAGCGAAGGAGACCAACATCAAGGTGGCGTCCGTCCTCGAATCGGTGGTACCGGGCGGTTCAGTGCACCTGCGGTAGCCGGAACCGGGACATCTGAGGGTCCGCGGCGAGGGCCACGCACAAAGGCAGCGTGACCACGAAGGACGCCCCTCCCCCGGGTGGCGACTCGACCCGGGCCGAACCGTGCAGAGCCTCGGCGATGGCGCTGACGATGGCCAGGCCGAGCCCGGTACCCTGACCGGTCCGCGAGGGATCACCTCGGTAGAAGCGATCGAAGACCCGCGCCGCGTCGACCGGGCTGATCCCCGGACCGGTATCGCGGACCCGGATGTAACCCGAGGCGCCCTCGACGCCCACCGTCACGATCACCTCGGTGCCGGCGGGCGTATGGGTCAGCGCGTTGCGGACCAGATTATGGGCCACCTGGGCCAGCCGCTCGGCGTCCCCGAAGACCATGACGGTCGGGCCCGCCCGCAGGGAGAGATGGTGATCGTGGTGGTGATCCACCGCAATGGTGTCGTCAACCACGTCGGCACAGATGGCGCCCAGGTCGACCGGCTCCACCCGAAGAGGACGGTCGCGATCGAGCTCGGCCAGCAGGAGGAGGTCCTCGACCAGGCCGCCCATGCGGGCGGCTTCGTCCTCGATCCGCTGCAGAGCCTTGCGCCGGCTCACATCATCGGAGAACCCGCCGCGCCCGAGCAGCTCGGCGTAGCCCCGGATGGACGTCAACGGCGTGCGGAGCTCGTGCGATGCGCCGGCCACGAACTGACGGAGCCGCTCCTCGGAGGCCGTCTTGACGTCAAACGCACCCTCGATCTGCGTCAGCATCTGGTTCAACGCCACGCCCAGGCGGCCCACTTCGGTGTCGGGCGGGCTCTCGGGGACGCGCCGTGTGAGATCCCCTGAAGCGATGGCGTCGGCCGTCTCGGCCATGTCGGCCAATGGACGCAGACCTCGGCGCACCAACCAGAGCGCGAGGATGCCCGCCACCGCCACCACGGCCAGGCTGGCCAGGAGCTCGATCCGGCGCAGTGAGGCCAGGGTGTTGTCGGTCGGATTCAACGAGAGGGCGGTGACCAGGGTGCCCTGCGGTACCTGCAGGGCCACAGCCCGGTACTGCGCACCACTGTCCCCCTTGGCGCCAACCACCACTGCATTGGGGTCCGGGCGATAGGTGCCGGCGTAGCGGCCGAAGTGGTGGTTGGGGTGGTTCTCGTATTCCACCGGTATGGTCCCCAGGAAGTTGGGCCGGGGGTCTGGTCGGTCCGGCGAGCCCGACGGCCGCCGCAAGATCACGTGCCCGTCTGTATCGAGGATCACGAGATAGACATCCGGGGAGACGCGATGGGAAAGGGCCGACTTGCTCACGGGCAGGTTGTGGCGCGCCGCGAAGTCCAAGTAATTGGCGGACAGCACCTCGGAGGAGGCCAATTGGGCGTCGGCCCGGCCGTAGAGGAAGGAGCTGACCGAGGCGTAGGTCACGATGTCGGCTACTCCGAGTCCAACCACCAGCAGGATGGCTATGACCGCCACCAACCGCCGGTGGAGGTTCACGAGTCCCGGGGCAGTCGGAGCGTGTACCCCACGCGTCGGATGGTGTGGATCAGGGACACCTCGTTCTCGTCAATCTTCTTCCGTAGATAGCTGATGTAGGTCTCGACGATGTTGGGATCGCCATGGAACCCGTACCCCCACACGTTGTCGAGGATCTCCGACTTCGAGATGACCCGCCGTGCATTCTCGAGCAGGTATCGCAGGAGGTTGAACTCGGTGGCGGTCAATTCGATGGAGCGTTCGCGTCGCCACACTTCGTGCGTGCTGATATCCATCTTCAAGTCGGAGAAGATGAGGATGCTGGCATCGCCAGCGATCACTTCTCGGGCCCGGCGCAGGACAGCGCCCACCCGAGCCATCAATTCCTCGATGCTGAACGGCTTGGTGACGTAGTCGTCACCCATGGCCAGGCCCTCCACCTTGTCGTGGGTGGAGTCGCGTGCGGTCAGGAAGACGATGGGTACCTGCTCCCCCTGTTGCCGCAAGCGGCGGCAGACTTCGTTGCCGTCGACATCGGGCAGCATGACGTCGAGCATGACCAGATCGGGACGGTAGGTGCGCACCATCTCGATCGCCTCGTTCCCCGTTCCCGCCACCCCGACGTCGTAACCCTCGAACGTCAGCGCGGCCGACAGGAGCTCGGCGATATTCGGCTCATCATCCACCACCAGGATGCGCGTGGCGGGAATGTCCGTCGTCATCACAAAGTCCCCTCCCCGATGGGCGTCAACCGGCCCGCTCGTCTTCCAACCCCAGCCGATCCGCTTCTCCGCGTTCGGCCGTCGAAGGCGCTTGGGTGACCGATGTCGCGGGGGTGTCCGAAGGCCCGGGGGTGTCCGAAGGCGCGGGAGGGACGGCGGGGGTTGCACCGGCTCCGAGGCGACGCAGTCCGCTCCAGGCCCGGCCCAGGCTCCACCAGGTGACCAGAGCGAAAGCCTCCACCACAATGAGCGACGACATCTTGGATTCACCCGCCACCCGGTCGACGAAGGTAATGGGCACTTCGGTGATGGCCGCGCCCTGCTGCTTGGCCCGGTACGTCATCTCGATCTGGAATCCATAGCCCTCCGCGCGGATCCGGTCGAGCTCGAGCCGGCGCAGCGTGGCGGCGGAGTAGGCGCGGAACCCGGAAGTCGAATCGGTGATCCCCAGACCGAGCACGCGCGTGGCGTACCAGTTGCCACCGCGGGACAGGAGCTCGCGATGCCAGGCCCAGTTCGGAATGGACCCGCCCTCCACGTAACGCGATCCAATGGACACATCGAAGCCGCGCTCGAGCGGCTCGATGAGGGCCGGCAGAGCTCCGGGGTCGTGGGAGAAGTCGGCGTCCATCTCGACGAAGGCGTCGTAGCCGTGCTCCAACCCCCAGGCAAAGCCGAACCGGTAGGCACTGCCCAGACCTGCCTTGTCGTTGCGGGTCAAGAGGTGCACATCGGGAAGCTCGGCCGCCATGCCCTTGACCAGATCGCCCGTCCCGTCGGGACTCCCGTCGTCGACCACCAAGATGCCGGCCTCAGGAACGGATTGCAGCACCCGATGCAGGATCCGCACGATATTTTCCGACTCGTTGTAGGTCGGGATCACGACCAACGTGCGCATCCTGGCATTCTAGGAGATCGGCCTGTTGCCTAGGCATCGCCGGGCAGGGGTGGCTCGACCGGATCCGGCCCGCGACGGATCTCCCGGACCACCACCTGAATGGCCCCACCCACGGGGATCCCGATGAGCGCACCGACAAACGTGCCCAGTCCCGCACCCACCCGACCCCCGAGCGTGGCTCCGATCAGGACGGCGAGGAGCACCCAGAAGGGATTCAGGCGAACCGTCTTGCTCATGATGATGGGGTTCAAGAGGTGGTTCTCCACCTGTTGGTAGACCAGGAACACCACCAACATGATGATGCCGGCCGGTACCGAGTGGATGGCGGCGATGATGACCACGGGCAAGCCGGCCAGCAGGCCGCCGACCAGGGGAAGCAGGTCGACGAGGGCGACGAAGACGCCCAGGAGAAGGGCGAAGGGAACGCCCAGAATGGCCAGGGTGACCCCGACGACGATCCCGGCGATGACCGAAGTCAAGAAGTTGCCCAACATGTACCCGGTCACTGAGCGGATGGACTCGTTGATCACGCGGTCGAGGCGCGTCGCCGTCGGCGCGCTGAAGAGATTGAGCAGGCCCCGCCAGAGCCTCGGTGACTCGAGCATGGAGAAGAACGTGAGCACGGCAATGGTCCCGACGGTGATCAGGGATGACAAGGCCGCGGCTCCGACCGAGAACGCGGTGGCAGGTTTGAGGATCTTGGTCACCTGCTTGGTGATCTGGGAAGATCCTTCGGAGAGGTACTTCTGGAGATGGAGTCTGTAGACCAGCCGTCCGAGCGGCCCGCGACCCTTTCGGGCGTTTCGTATCAGGTTGGGAATCTCGTGCCCGAAGTGGACGGCATTGGTGACCAAAGGCGACGCAAAGATATACACGAGCCCTGCAAAGACGATCAGGCCGATCAGGAACACGACCGAAGTGGCCACGCCATGGGACATCCCATGACGTTTGAGGAACCGCGTGGCCGGGGTGAGGAGCAGGGCGATGAAGAAGGCCACCACGGCGTAGAGGATGATCTTGCGAAGCACCCACAAGCCGACCAAGAGCCCGGCATTGAGGTCCAAGAGCCCGATCACGACCACGGTGGCGGCGACGATCGTGGCCAAGGGGACACCACGCCGATCAGCGCTACCCGAGAGCCGGGACCGCCACGTGTGCGGAGCTTCTTCGGCCATGCCGCCAGCATGGCAGCTTCTCACCAGCACAGACGTGCCAGCATGAAGGGAATGGACGTGGCAGGTCCCGAAGAGGCGCCCCAGGGCAAACGCCGGTGGATTCCCCGCAACGTGAAGATCACGGTGATGGTGCTGCTCCTTTTCTTCGTAGGTGAGTACATCCTCCTGCCCGAACTGGCCAGCGCGCGCAAGGAGTTCCATCAGCTGAGCCATCTCAACTTTCTCTGGCTCATCCTGGGGGCACTCCTCGAGTTCGCCTCCCTGGCCGCCTACGCCTCATTGACCCACTCCGTGCTCTCGCCCGGAGCCCCCAGCCGGTTACGCATCTTCCGCATCAACATGTGGGCCCTGGCCATCAGCCACACGCTTCCCGGAGGCACTGTGCCCGGAACGGCAGCGAGCTACCGACTCTTCACCGAGGCCGGAGTCCCCGGGAGCACGGCCGCCTTCGGGCTCGCCACCCAAGGCATCGGCTCGGCCGTGGTGCTCAACATCATCTTCTGGCTTTCACTCCTCATTTCCATTCCGCTCAACGGCTACAACCCGCTCTACGGCTTCGCCGCCATCCTGGGTGTTCTCTTGCTTTCGATCTTCGGCGGCTTGGTCTTCCTCCTCACCCGGGATGAGAAGCAGGCCAGCTCGATCGTCCACAAGGTGGCCGAGCGCGTGCCCTTCGTGAAGGCGACCACCCTGACCTCGCTGGTCAACAAAGTCGCCGATCGCATGAAGGTGCTCGCCCGGAGCCCTGAGATCCTCTCGAGGGCCGGCCTGTGGGCGGCAGCCAACTGGCTGCTCGACGCCAGCTCGCTGTGGGTCTTCCTCTTCGCCTTCGGCGCCCACGTCTCGCCCATCGATCTCTTGGTGGCCTATGGGCTGGCCAACGTGTTGGCCGTCCTTCCCCTCACTCCGGGCGGCCTGGGCGTCATCGAGCTGACCCTGGTCACCGTGCTCACCGGCTTCGGCGTGCACGCCGGGGCGGCCACGGCGGGCGTGTTGAGTTGGCGCCTGGTCAACTTCTGGCTGCCCATCCCCTTTGGGGGCGCCTCCTACCTCTCGCTGCGCCTGGGCTCACGGTGGCACCGGACCCGGGATCCGGTGCCGGGTTCGGACACCGGCCTGCCCCAGGCTTCAGTGAACTAGGGACGCGCACGCGAGAGGCCGACCCGCACAGGTCCGAGCCGACCCGGCACGGAACCGACCCGACCGGGGCAGGCCCGACAGGGGCAGGCCCGACAGTCCCTTGAACCGTGTGCCTACTATGGCACCGAGCGGATCACCGCCGAGATGGAGACAGCCGACAGAGCAAAGGTGGATGTGGTCGCACTCATAGTGACTCTCAGCGTGGTGGTCGGGCTCCTGACCATTTTGGTGGCCGGCCTCCTTCGCAGTCACGCCGACATCCTGCGGGCGTTGCACGCGCTGGGCGTGGGTGTCGGGGATCCGACATCGGATGATCAGGTGCGAACGGGGACGATACCGCTGAACCCGCCGCTCCCGGGCGAACGGAATTCAGTCAGCGTGTTCGATCTCTCGGGTGCCACACCGTCGGGCGACGCGGTGGCGCTGACCGTGGCGGGGGTCGATCATTTCACCCTCATCGCCTTTCTCTCGTCGGGCTGCAGCAGCTGCGCCGGCATCTGGCAGGCCATGGTCCACTCACAATCAGATCTGCCCGACGGCGTGCGCCTGGTCGTGGCCACCAAAGGCTCTGAGCTCGAGAGCCCGGCGGAGGTAGGAGCAAGGGGCGCCGGCGGCAATTTCCCCGTGGTCATGTCGACCGCCGCCTGGGGTGACTACGAAGTACCGGGCGCACCGTTCTTCGTCCTCGTCGACGGCGGGCGCAGCAGAAGAATCGGCGAGGGCATTGCCAACACCTTCCCCCAGGTTCTCGATCTGGTTCGCCGGGCCCAGCGGGAGGTTCCCGAATCCGGCCAGGCCAGCCCGAGCCAAGCCAGCCAGAGCCAGGCCTACGCTCGGGGCCTCGATGGCCCCGAGCGCGAGTCCGCCAACGACCAGGAGCTGATCCGGGCCGGCATCCTCCCGGGCGACCCGAGCCTGTACCCGCGCTCACACGATGATGTTTTCGGGGTCGGCAAGATACGGACGCCACCCGACGGGCCGGCGTAGATGGCGCTCACTGCGCACGGGATAGAAGCGCAACTTCCGTCCGGCATCGAAGGCCGGATCTACGTGCGTCCATCCGTCGGACGGGCGATCAGCCGACCGGTGGCGCAGTTCGCCACGTTTCCCATTCCTGAGAACATCGGTGACTTCGGTGGCAGCACCGACACCACCTTGGGACCTTCCGACTTCTTTGCTGTTCTGTTCGAGTACGGCCCCGAGAGCGTGGGGAAGGCCCTCTTCGCAGCCCAAGGCCTTCCGACGCCGTTGGCGCCGGGAGACTTCCTGCCCTACGTGATGTGCCCGGGTCTCGGGGGGAGCCTCGGCATCCAGCGCTTCTTCACCGCATCCGGTCGACCCTTCACGTTCTACGCCCGCCTCGGCAGTGTCCAGCAGCGAACCAACCTGGTCCGACAGATCAACCAACTGCTCGCGAACCTCAGCATCCTCTCGCGGAGGGCGACACCCGCATGATCGGTGTGTACTTCATCGCCTGCACGCTGCTCGTGCTGGCCGGCGCCAGCAAGGCCGTACGTCCCGATACCACGGTGCGCGGCCTCGCCGCGGTGTTCGGGCGCTCCGGCCTGTTGGCGGTCGTCGTCCCCCTCCTGGCTGCCGGTGAGCTCCTCCTGGGGCTGGCTGCGTTCGCCTGGCCGACACCACCGCTGGCCGCCGCGGTCGCCGCGTCGTTCGCTGTCTTTGCCCTCGCGGTGCTCCTTGTCCGCCACCGCGGCGGCGCGCTCGCCAGCTGCGGCTGCTTCGGCACGCCCGACACGCCGGCTACCGGGCTCCACGCCCTCGTGAACGTTGCTCTGGCCGTATCCTGCGCCGTCATCGCCGCGGCCCCGCCGGGGGGAACGTCACCCACGTGCTCGGTGGGCAACCGCTCCACGGCGTGCCCCTCCTGGTGGCCGTGGCGGTTGGTACCTGGCTCGTCGCGCTCATCTTCACCAGCTTGGCCCGGCTGGGTGCGGTGCGACGCAGCATGGAAGCGCCGTCGGGCGGGCTTTCGACGTGACGATGGTCGAGCGGGCCTCGCAGTTCCTGGACAGACGCCTCTCGCGGCGCAGCTTCATCAACCGGTCGGCCTTCATCGGGAGTGCAGTGGTCGCCGGGAGTGGGGTGGACCTCATGTTGCGGCCGGGCACGGCCTACGGCTCCATCTGCAATTGTGCCGGCGACGAGTGTGACTGTGCTTCGACCTGTTGCGCCGGTTACTCCGAATTCTGCTGCACCGTCAACGGTGGCTACAACTACTGCCCGACCGGGACGATCATGGGGGGATGGTGGAAGGCGGACAATTCCTCCTTCTGCGGTGGACCCCGGTACTACATGGACTGCAACGCGACCTGTGCCTGCGGATGTCCCAGTGGGTCCGGATTCTGTGCGCCGGGATGTGACGGGCTCAACTGCGGCTGCGCGTTGGGCGACTGCAACAACTTCGTCTCGGGCTGCTTCCAGTTCCGGTACGGTCAGTGCAATCAGGACGTCGGCTGCATCGGCAGAATCCTGTGCCGCGTCGTGGCCTGTGTCCCTCCCTGGACGGTCGACCCGACCTGCACGACGACCAACGCCGTCGATGACGCCACCGCCGAACAGAACGTGGCCTGTTGGACCACGGCCCCGCCTGCGCCACCACTTCTCATCAACACGGAGGAACTCATGCCAGTCTCAGCCCCCATAGAACATGTCTCTACCGTCCACGTCTTCCAGGTGGCCGGCGGCACCTTGTGGAACAAGTGGCTGAACCCCAACGGCGTCTGGGCGAATGAGAGTGTCCCCGCCGCGGCCGGCGTGGGTTATGTCGTTGTCCCCAACCAGATACCAGGGGTGACCATCATCGGCAACCAACTGCTCGTCACGGTCGAGGACAACAACGCGCGTGCCTGGTACTTCGCGCAGAACCCCGGTGGCCCCTGGGGGGTCAACGAGTTGCCATGACACCTCTCCTCGTCGTTCTCGGCTTGGCCGTGGCCATCAGCGCCGCCGCCCGGTCCACCTGGTCCCCGTGTGGGCTGTCCATGCTGTCGAGCTTGACGCCGTTGGCCGAAAGCGGGCGGGGCCATCGCTACCGCACCACGGCGACGTGGTTCATCGTCGGTGGGCTGGTGGGAGGGTGCGTGCTCGGCGCCTCCGGCGCCGTCCTGGCCCTCGGCATCCGCGCCTGGGGACCGCCGGAAACCGTGGCGCTCGCCCTGGTCGCCGCGGCCGCGCTGATCGCCTTTGCCTCCGACCTGGAGCTTTTCGGCTTCAGACTGCCGATCCACCACCGCCAGGTCAACGAACGGTGGTTGGACCAGTTCCGCGCCTGGGTCTACGGCATCGGGTTCGGCTTCCAGATCGGCATGGGATTGTCCACGTACATCATGACGGCGGCGCTGTACCTCCTCCTCGTCGTGGCGGCCCTGTCCCAGAACGTCGCGCTGGCCGTGACACTGGGTGCCGTCTTCGGGCTCGTGCGGGGTCTGGCCGTACTCCTGGGGCGCACCATCACCAGTCCGGAGACGCTGCGCTCGTTCCACCGGCGCTTCAGCGCGGTCGGGCCGCGGGTACGCCTCCTCACCATCTCGGTCGAAGGCGGTTGCGCCGTCGCCTGCCTGGTCGCCCTCTGGACGCCCACACTCGCCGCCCTCGGTGTCGGGGCCGCCCTGAGCACCTGCATCTTCCTCACCCACGCCGGGGGCCGGCTCCACGCCACGTCCGGTTCCGAACCGGTGGCGGCCACCGCCACTTCCTGAGCCGTCACCATGAGTTCGGCGTTCGAGCGCCGCCGCCGCCCGCACCACGCACGAGGTCGACGCCCATAGTGGTATCGGTCGGGAAGTGAACGACCCGTCGTGGCTACTCGTGAGGCCAGTGCGGGGAAGGTGCCAAAAGCTAAGCTCCTCCCACTTCACATCCCGAAAGGAATCCACATGGCGGCAGAAGAGAACAAGGCGACGGCGCGGATGGCGCTCGAGCACGTCTGGAGCGCGGCGGGCACTGCCTCGGCCGGTGACGTGTACTCGACGCAGTTTGTCGGCCACCAGAACAGCCACCAGAGTGTGACGGACATCCGTGGGATCGAGGCACTGAAGGCATTCTTGGCGGAGTTCCACCGTGCCTTTCCAGATTTCGAGGACACCGTCGAACTCCAGATCAGCGAGGGCGATATGGTGGCGACGAGGTTCACCTCCTCGGGAACCCACAAGGGCGAGTTCATGGGGGTAGCCCCGACGGGGCAGCGGATCGAGTGGAGGGGCATCGAGATAGCGCGTCTCGAGGACGGCAAAATCGCCGAGAACTGGGTGAGTTGGGACAGGCTCGGCGTACTCGAGCAGTTGGGAGGGGTGGCCTCACCCGGTTAGCGCAACAAGAGGCACACCAAGAGAGGGAATTGACGTCTCGCCACGTCGGAACAGGAGCGCGGCCGAGCATTCCGGTGACGACGGCCGTTCGAATCGAGGGTTCCTGGTCATCCGTGAAACCTGGCCGAATGCGACTCTGTCTTTCATTCCACCTACGAGGAGAGCACCATGGCGACACTGATTAGTGAATCCGCAGTTGAACCGGTCGTCGGTGCCCTCCTGGGTGCGGCCAGTGTCGAAGGGGGTCCGACCAGCGAGCAGATCTCCGTCATCGAGACGCTGGTGGTCGGTTGCTGGGGTCGGGACAGAGACCTGGTCGACCAGGGGGCCATGTCGCCGAGCGAGGTAGCCGAGCGAGTCACGCACGAGGCGGACCGACGCCGCATGCGGGAGCTTCTCGTCCTCGTTGAGTTCTGCGGCCACCCCGCCACCGAAGGCAGGGTTGCTTCGACGGAGGCGTACGCCGAGGCCGTGTGCCAGAGCGGCCCGGGCCTGGTCCTGGCCAGAGACCTCGTTCGAGCGAGTGCCGAGCAGACCTACCAGGACTACCTCCGCTTCTACGGCTTGCCGTCCGACACCACGAGGCCGAGCGACCAGCCTTCAGCGGGACCTGACCCCCTCCGGGAGACGCTCGAGGGTTACCAGAGCCTTCCGGATACCACGTTGGGTTGGGCGTTCCTCGACTTCCATCTGCGCAATGGCTTCGCCTTGCCCGAATCATCGTCTCCGACGGGAGAAACCTTCTTGCGCCACGACACCACGCACGTCATCGCCGGGTACGAGCCGACCGGAGAGGGTGAGATCGCCTTGGGTGCGTTGATGCTTTCGGCGGCCGACACCGACCGCAACTACTTGGGTTTTCTGGGCAATTTGCTGGTGCACGAGGTGGGTCACATTGTCCCTGGTTACGAACAGGCGCGTACGGGTGTGCTCGACCATGAGCTCGGCCGCTCCATGATGGCCGAGGCGCTACGACGCGGCTCGAAGTGCAGCGCCGACATTGACGGTGTCGACCTGTTGGCCATGGCGGAACGGGATCTCGATGACGTGCGCCGCGAGTACGGCGTACCGCCGCTGGGATCTTTGTAGACGAGCCAACTACAGGCTCACCCGGTGGCCCATTGGAGGCTTACCCGGTCGTGGGGTCAACGGCGATACCGGGATCGGAGGGCGGAGACAGACCAGCCGCGAGCTGGGCTGACGATGGATCGCTCTTCCCGAGGGTGGCATTGAGGAAGCTGACCGTCTCGGCCCGCATGGACGCCGCCTCAGGGGTGTCGCCGATGAACGTCTGCAAGTGGTCGCCACCGGTCAGCGTCACCAGGACCTTGGGCATGTCGGCCGACTGGAACACCTGCAGGGACTGCGGATAGAGCCCGTATTCGTCGTCGGTGCCGACGGCCACGAAAAGGGAGCCTGGAGTCGCCGCGCTCCAGGTGCCGCTCACACCGGCCGGAATCTCACTGGACATCGAGAGGTAGGACCGGATCCGGTGGTCGGCGTAGTCCGGATTGAGGGCCAGCAGCGCCACGTCGGTACCTCCGTCGGAATGGCCGGCGGCGGCGATCCTGTTCGGGTCGACCGGGCCGGCCGCGCCACCCAGGAGGTTCGAAATGACGAACGACATATCGAGGGCCTGTTCGGGATAGTCGCTCACCGGATCTCCCGGCAGGGTGCTGGCCGAGTCCGGAAAGGTCGGCGCGGCCACCAGGTAGCCCGAAGCGGCCCAGGTATCGAGCAACGTCTCGTAGACGCCGGGGTTCGAGTCCCACCCGTGCGCGAACACGATCAGGGGAAGCGGACCTTTGGGCCCCACCGGCCGCCGGATGACCGTGACCAGGGTCCGGCCCGCATGGCCCGGCACGTCGCCCCGGGCCGGGGTGGAGCGGCTGGGATCGGTGAAGGTCAGCGTCTCGTCCGCCACCGGGTACGGAGGTTTGGCTGCCGGCGCCGTCGTGGTGGTCGCACTGGGTGCGGTGGATCTACTGGATCTACTGGATCTACTGGATGTACTGAATGTAGTGGATGTGGCCGATGTCGCAGACACCGCCACCGAACCGGGAGGTGCGTCGCTGCGCCCGGTCGACGATGCCCACAGCACCAGGCCTCCGGCGAGAATGAGGATCGCGCCGAGCACGGCGAGAAGTGGCAATCGGTGTGCCCGCATGCCCGGCTAGCTTCCCACGACGCCCCGGTGGCCGGAGGTCAAACCCCCGTGACCGACACCCCGGCCCCCGCACGCCGGGGTGCCCACGGGCGTGCCCAGCCAGGCACGTCGTGACCTCGGGGGTGCGCTCGGTGCACGCGGCATATCCTGAAGTGCATGTGCCGCAATATCACCACCCTCCGGGGCTTAGAGCCCGTTGCCACCGCCGAAGAGATCGAGGCGGCAGCTCGCCAGTACGTCCGCAAGGTCAGCGGCGTGCAGTCAACGTCCGTGCGCACCGAGGATGCCTTCGCCCGTGCCGTACGCAAGGTGACCGACGCCACCATCGAGCTGCTGGACGAACTGCCCCCTCGTCAGCAGCCCCCGCCGACACTGCCACCACTGCGCCGCAGGGCCGCCGCCGCCGCCGGCAGCTGAATCCCCGCTGCGGAGGGCGGCAACGGCCGGGGGACGAGCCGAGGGGAGCCGAACCGTGCCGAGTCGCGCTCGAGCTGAGCCGCGCTGAACTGAGCCGCGACCGGCGAGGCACGGCTACGGATCTGAGCCCTTTCGCCTCTTGAGCGGGTGCTAAGAAGACCACCGTGCGCGTTCGTGGATTCTGCTGTGGCTGGCTGGGCATGGACCTCGGCGGTCTGATCGACGGCGCGCAGGGACGGGTGCGCATTCCTGTTCCGGCCTACCTCATCGAACACGCCGGTTCGGTGCTCGTCTTCGACTCAGGTTTGCATCCCGATGTCCGTGACCGTCAGTCCGCCCGCTCCCGACGGCTCACACCAACCTTCGACTGTGACCTGCCGGAGGGAACCGATCTGGGCGAGCGACTGCACGCTTGCGACGTCGATCCGTCCGACGTCGATCTGCTCGTCTTGAGCCACCTGCATTTCGACCACGTCGGAGGCAGCGGCCTCGCCCAGGCCGCCGAGCTCGTCGTTCAGCGAACTGAATGGCTGGCGGCCGTCGCCGACACCAACGGCAAGATCTACATGCCGGCCGACCTCGACCGAGAACGAAAACTCCACCTCCTCGACGGGGGTTGGGACGTGTTCGGCGACGGACGGGTGCGTCTGCTCCCCACGGCCGGGCACACCGCCGGGCACCAGTCGCTCCTCCTTCGCACCGACGGGGGCGGCGACCTCGTACTGTGCGGCGACGCCTGCTACCTCCAGCGCTCGCTGGAGGCACTCGCTTTGCCTCCCTCGGGATTTGACCGCGATGCCCACCTCAAGGTGTTCGAACGACTGCGCGATTTGGAAGCCGCCGGCGCACAGCTGCTCTTCGGGCACGATCCGGAGCAATGGCCGACTGGGCTCAGTGACGACCGTATCGTCGAGCTCACGAACGGCCTCGGAGGACCGAAGGGTACGTGAAGCTCACGGCGTTACGTGGTGCTTCCCTCAACAGTCTCACAGCACGATCTGGCGGGCACGTCCGGATCGAATCCAAGTGTGGTGAGCGGCCCACCGGGAAACGATCCCGCGGGCTGGCCACTTCGCTCTGACCCGACCTGACCTGATCCAATCACCGTGACCGATCACCGGCGGCTCACTAGGTGACCTTGATCGAGGGCAAGACGGCCAATGGCTTGAGGGTGCCGGTGGGCGTCGACTTCTCGGTCGTGGTGAAGGGGTCAATCCCGATCAGCGTGGGCACCGTGACGCCCGGCCCCGCGCCGGCCTTGGATCCGTAGGTGATGGTGCATTTGGTCCCACTGATGAGGGTGACCGGGCTCACCTTGATCGTGGAGCCAGCGACGCTGACCGTCCCACAGGTCGAGGTGGTGAAGCCCGCCGCGGTGCCCGTCGTCGAGGGCACTGACCAGCCCGCCGGCACCAACGCGTCGATCTCGCCGCCGGCGAGGCCGCCGGTTGCTGCGCTGTAGGTGAAGGTGAGCGTGTGGCTCTTCGAGCCAGCCGTGACAGAGGCCGGCTGCACGCTCAGGGCCCCCGATCCGTCCGCCGCGTTGACCACCTTGATCGAGGGCAAGACGGCCAATGGCTTGAGGGTGCCGGTGGGCGTCGACTTCTCGGTCGTGGTGAAGGGGTCAATCCCGATCAGCGTGGGCACCGTGACGCCCGGCCCCGCGCCGGCCTTGGATCCGTAGGTGATGGTGCATTTGGTCCCACTCATGAGGGTGACCGGGCTCACCTTGATCGTGGAGCCAGCGACGCTGACCGTCCCACAGGTCGAGGTGGTGAAGCCCGCCGCGGTGCCCGTCGTCGAGGGCACTGACCAGCCCGCCGGCACCAACGCGTCTGATCTCGCCGCCGGCGAGGCCGCCGGTTGCTGCGCTGTAGGTGAGGGTGAGCGTGTGGCTCTTCGAGCCAGCCGTGACAGAGGCCGGCTGCACGCTCAGGGCCCCCGATCCGTCCGCCGCGTTGACCACCTTGATCGAGGGCAAGACGGCCAATGGCTTGAGGGTGCCGGTGGGCGTCGACTTCTCGGTCGTGGTGAAGGGGTCAATCCCGATCAGCGTGGGCACCGTGACGCCCGGCCCCGCGCCGGCCTTGGATCCGTAGGTGATGGTGCATTTGGTCCCACTCATGAGGGTGACCGGGCTCACCTTGATCGTGGAGCCAGCGACGCTGACCGTCCCACAGGTCGAGGTGGTGAAGCCCGCCGCGGTGCCCGTCGTCGAGGGCACTGACCAGCCCGCCGGCACCAACGCGTCGATCTCGCCGCCGGCGAGGCCGCCGGTTGCTGCGCTGTAGGTGAGGGTGAGCGTGTGGCTCTTCGAGCCCGCCGTGACAGAGGCCGGCTGCACGCTCAGGGCCCCCGATCCGTCCGCCGCGTTGCTGCCGCTGGAGAACGGGATGGTCCAGGCGCCGCGGCCATGGGTATCGGCGACCAACGTGCCGCCGGGACTGAGCGCGAGGTCCATCACCTGGACATTCGGCAGACCGGTACCGAGGCGCGACCAGGTGGTGCTGGCCCCGCTCAGCGTCTTCGCCCAGTACACACCGGTATCGTCGGCCACGAGGAGTCCGCCTGAACCATCGGGGACCACCGAGTTGGCCGGGACGCCCGCCGGCAGGTTCCCGGCCACGTTCGTCCACGAGGCCGTGCCATTGAGGGAACTGCCCCTGAGGACCCCGGGCCCCGAAGGCTTGTACGGAAATCCGTAAGAGAGAGTGGCAAAGGTGGCGTAGACCGTGTAGGGATCGGTGGCGCTGACCGCGATATGGGTGACGCCCAGGCCACCGGCCGGCGGGGACAGGGCCGTCCAGGTGCTCCCGCCATTGCTCGACATCTGCAGCGTTCCATCGTCAAACCCCGCGTAGAGGACCGAGCTGTTGCTCGGTGCGACGGCGATGGCCGAAACATCGCTCGTCGAGCCCGCTCCGTGATGCGAAGACGCGAATCCCAGGGCCGACCAGGTTGTCCCTCCGTTGGTCGACTCGTAGACGTAGTCGCCGCCGAAGAGGACGGTGGGTCCGCTGGTGCCCGGCACGATCGTCAGCGGCGCAGCCCAGTTCGTACTCGAGAAGGGCGGCGTCACGTTGGAGAACCCCCCCCAGCCGTTGGTCGTCTTGAGGAGGCCACAGCCGCTGCAACCACCGCCACTACTGATATCGGCCTCGGCGTACTGGGTCGATGCGCTCGCGGGATCGATCGCGGCGAACCCGCCGTCCCCACCGACCACCTCTTTCCACGTGGTGGAAGGCGAAGCTGACGATGAGTACAGGTTGGTCCCGTTGTCCTGTGATCCCCCGAGCACCTCGGCAGCGTTCCCGCTCTGCTCCATCCCGGCATAGAACTGGGTGATGTCGAGATTTGTGTTGAGGTTGATGAAACTCAAGGTGGGGCCACTGACATCGGTTGCCGGTAGCTCCCACGCTCCGCCGTCGTTCCCCATATAGAGGTCCCCGGCGGCATCGAAGACGAGCGTGTGGAAGTCAGGGTGGAACAACGATGAGGTCGTGAAGTAGCCACCGCCGTTGAGATTGGTCCAGGTGCTCCCCCCGTCCGTACTCTCGACTGCGGCGATGCCCGCAGCCACGACGATTTGGGGATTCTTCGGATCGACCGTCACCACATTGTCGTACCAACTCTGGTCGCCGCCGTCACCGCTGGTGCCGTCGTAGGCGTATTCGGGAGACGTGAAGAGGGGGGTGCTCGTGAGACGGCTCCAGGTCGAGCCGCCGTTTGTGGACTTGAACATTCCTAGGTAACCGGTGTAGGAGCCGACCGAGAGATAGAGGACGGACTTTGAGCCCACGGCGTTCGGTGAGATCGCCAGTGCACCGAACCCGCTGAAGGAATCGACCTTGCTCCACGTCGAGCCGTTGTCCGTGCTCTCCTCGACGCCCACACCGGCGACGGCGGCATAGATCGCGATGGAACCCGTCAAGAGGTTCAGTACGATCGAGGTCACGTTGCCGTTGGCCCACCCGGTGCCCCTCTCGAGCGACCAGGTGCTCCCGCCATCTGCAGAGACGTAGAGCCCGTGGGAAGTTCCAGCGAGCACCTTCGTGGTGGCGATCGAGCTGGCGCCTGGCTCCACCACGATGCTCGCGATGTCTACGCCGGTGAAAACGCCGCCCGGATTGGAAGTTGTCCAGCTGCCGCCACCGTCGGAGGACTCGAGAATCCCCGCGCCGTAGAAGCAGTCGAGACACTCATTGTCCTCGCCGGTACCGCCGAAGACGTAGGACGAATTCGATGGATCTACCGCGACCGACCCCATTGCGATATCGGGTTGGGAGTCGGTGTGAGTGGCCCACGACGTGCCGTTGTTCGCCGAGGACCACACTCCGCCACCGGCGCTGGCGGCGAAGATCGACGAAGTCCCGAGAGCGAGTCCGGTGATTCGCCCGCTGTTGGCACCGCCATCGCCGCCTGACTCAGGCTGGGGCCCTATGGCCGTCCACGTCGCGGACGGGGCGTTCCCCGAAAGCGACGCCAGCGGAAGGGCCGCGGCGTGGCTCTGCGCAGTGGCCAACGTCTTCTCGTAGCTCTGGCCGCGTGGCCGAGCAAAGGCCTCGTTCGCCTGCACGGGGTGGAACTCGCCACCGTGCTCGGCTGCGTTGGATTGCGCTGCAGACGCTGGGCCGGCTGGCAGGCCCGCACCAAATGTGCTCAAACCACCCACCATTCCGATCACCAGCGCTGCGGGCATCACCACGCCCACAAGGGACCTCGCCCCACGATGCTTCTGCGGTTTGCCAGAGGCCGCATCTGGCGCCGATGCAAGTCCAGCGACGGGACCAACCCTCGGCGGCACCGTCGCGAATGTCCGTCTTGCGACCCTGCGCCATCCCGACGTCGATCCGACTCTCATCACTCGCCCTCCCCCTCTGCTGCGGCGAAGCCACACCGCAACCGCAACGGCCCGAATCCCCAGGCGCAACGAAGCCGCACTTGCCGTACAGCGATGCGTGGCGACACAGGCCCGACGCAGGTCTCCTCTGCATGCGAACTTAGCCCGGCTTTGCACCCTTCTGTCGCACGTCGACGGGATCAGGACCGATACCCAGATTGGGGTGCTGTCTCTCCGCTCAGGCTCTCCTCAGCCCTCCTCCGAGACCCCGAAGCGGTCGACGTAGAAGCGCAACGACGCCCGCAGCTGGTCGCGATCGATGCCGAACTCGGCCAGGTCGTAGCGCACGCCACCATGACGCCCACGGGGGTGGCCGTCCATGAAGTGGGTCATGGCCGACCGGGCCTCGGGGCTGAACGGTTGTCCGGCCAGCTCGTAGATACGACGCACCATGGCCATGTCGTCCTCCATGAAGGCGTCGAAGCGCACATCGATGGTGCGGTCGGATGGCAGGAGGTCCCGCGCATCCACGCACGCCTGCAGCATCCGTCCCAGCCGGTCGACCCAATACCCGCCGATCCAGCGCGGTATCGACGCGGTCGTGGCCCAGTCGGGCCGAGTAGGCCAGCATGGTGACCATGGACGCGGTCACCGAAACGGGATCCCGGTGGGTGACGACGAAGGTGGCGTCGGGGAAGACGTCGAGCAGCGCCGGAAACTGTTCGAGGTGCTGGGGGGACTTGAGGATCCACCGTGACCCGCCCCGCAGCCACTGGAGCGCCTGCAGGATCCTCTTCAGATAGGCGTAGCTCGGGCGCTGGTCGCGAGCCAGGTAGTGGTCACGCCAGGTGGGGATGGGGGCGATCGTCTCGAACAGCATGGTCGAGAAGTCGATGGCGAGCAGCTGGATCTCCTCGTGGACGTGGTCCACCGTCATCTCGTGCATCCGCTTGAACTCGGGCATGGCGGCGTCGACGAAGGAGAGGGCCATCTCGGTGCGCGCCAGCCTCGGATCCGGATCACCCGCGGCCGGACGGTCCCGTTCGGGCAGGACCGGCTCGATGCTCTCCCAGTAGGGCAGTGACCGCAGCGCCGGGTCGGCGGACATCAAATTGTGGAGGTGCGTCGTGCCGGTGCGCGGCAGGCCACAGATGAAGATCGGCCTCTCGATCCGCTCGGCCCCGATCTCCGGATGGCGCGTGATCAGGTCCTCGAGCAGGAGTCGGTTGCGCAGGAGACCGGTCACGAGCATGGACTGCGCCAGGAGCCCGGCGTCGTTGAGCCGGGCCTCCTCGCGCAGGGACCGGCAGAGAACGTCGAGACGGGCGACGAAGTCGCCGGGCCCGAAGTCGTCGAGCTCGGTTTCCGCCATCGCTGTCGCCATCAGGGCATCCGGCTGCAGCGAGACCGTCGCGCCGGCTTCGGACATCATCTCGAGGATGGCCCGGGCCTCGTCGCTGAACCGGGGCTGGGCCAGGTCGTCCAGCACGATCGGTGGTGGCCGGCCGTGCCGCGCTCATCGCAGCGAGCCCAGGGGAACGACTTGGACCTGAGGTTGCTCGGGGGTGGCTTCGGGCAGGAACCAACGAAACCAGATCCGGCCCTGACGGTGGCCGGCCGTCGAGACCCAGTTCGGATGCCCGGGGTCACTCGGCGAGACCACGATCTCCCATGAGCCGTCCTCCTCGTACCGCACCTGCGCACCGTTGATGGTGACCCGCTCGTAGTCGTAGTTGTACGTGTGGAGGAACGGGTTCCACAGGCAGAGGTTCCAGAACGCGCAGTCGGGCGACCGGCCCCGCAGGACCAGCGCCTCGTCGTCCTCGAGGAGATAGCTGCCCATCGCGTAGGCCGCGTCGCCCGCGGCCCACCCGAACGTGGCGGTCGGGACCGGATAGGGCGGGTCGACGACGTTGGGCTCGCCCATGGCGAGCGGCACCATGGCCGCCTGCTCGCGCACCCAGGTCAGCGCGGCCCGGAACCGCCGGGCCAGGGTCGGCGTCGTCCTCCCGGTACAGCGGCGGCGGGCTGTCCGCGGTCGATCGCCCAGGCGGCCCGGGTGTCGTGGATCGGATCGGCCAGGTAGTCGCGGGTGACGATGGCCACGGCGTCGGGCTCGAGTTTGATCCAGGGCGTACCGTCGCCGGGATCTTGCGGCGAGAGGATCATTCGATGACGCCATCGGGACCCGGGAGACGCCTGCCGATCGTTCAGACTCCCTACGATGCGCTCCGAGTAGCGGCCGTCATCGGGCCCCCCGTACACGGTGAGGGACAGGTAGACGGCGTCCCCCGGTCGCACCAGGACCCGGTAGGTCCGGGCCGGGTCCACCGGCGCGAAGCAGTAGAAGGCGTCCGCGTTGTCCCCGCCCCACTTCTTGTAGGGCCCGACGATCTCGACGAAACGAGGGCGGGCCGGATCCGCCCACACCTGGGTGTCGGTGGCCACCTGCACGATGGTCAGGAGCCATTTGTGGGCCTCGAGGAGACTCTGCTCGTCGCCGGGCCCCGAGAGTTGCTCGACCAGGCGGCGGTGCTGCGTCCCCAGCTCAGCCAGTAACTCGGCGAATGCCTCTTCGGTCAGCGTTCCCATCAGGGCTTCCTACCACGGGGCCGCCACCGCTTCCTACGACGGGCCCGCCACCGGTCCCGCACGGCGGCCCACCAACAACGCGAAGCCCTTCCACCGCCAGGGGCAGGCAACCTGCTCCAGCCCGGCGGCCTCCATCCATTCGAGTTGGGTGGCGACGTCGACCAGCTTGTCCTCTGGGTCGTCGGCGACGCGGCCGATCGCCGCCAGGAACTCGGCGTGGAGCTCGGGTGTGGCCGACGCGACGACTTCGAGGTTGGCGAACAGCCCGCCGGGCTCGAGCTGCGCCGCCACCTCGGCGAAAAGGCTCCGCTTGCGCTCGTCAGCCAGGTGGTGAATGGCAAAACCAGAGACGATGAGATCGAAGCGACCGAACGACGCGATGGAGTCGGCCAGATCCCACTGCCGCAGCCTGACCCGCGGATCGTCGCCGAAGCGGACGCGGGCGCTCTCGAGCATCGGCGCCGAGCTGTCGAGACCGACCGCGCGCGCCAGTGTGGGCCGGGCCTCCATCGCCAGGGTGACCAGCCGGCCGTCACCACAACCGAGGTCGAGCAGGCGCTGCGGCGCGGCCGGGAGCAGGTCGCGGCAGCATCTCCTCGCCGGCGCGGCGCGGGGCCAGGCGGTCCACCCGTTCCAGATACCACTCGACCTGACCGGCATCACCCCAACCGGCCGTCTGCCGGTGGAGGTCAGCCGCCGGCGTCGACACGTGCATCGCCCTCGGGCGGGACTCCCCCGCTCGGCTCGCGCACGCGCAACTCACTCTCGCGACGGCGGCGGGCCCGCTCGATGGCCAGCTCCTTGAGGCGGCCCTGGGCGCTGCGGCCGTGCACGTTCTCCACCCGCCGCCAACGCCGATCCGATCCCAGTTCCCACGAGTTGGTCTCATCGGAGAAGACCAGATCGAGCACCTCGAAGAGCCGGGCCTGGAGCTCGGGGTCGCGCACCGGCGCCAGTACCTCGACCCGCCGGTCCAGGTTGCGTCCCATCAGGTCCGCCGAGCCGATGTAGAGCCTGAGGGGCAAGCCGGGTCCGGCCGCCCGGTCGACGGGGGCCCCGCCGAAGCGGTAGATCCGGGAATGCTCCAGGAAGCTGCCCACGATGGAGCGCACCGTGATGGTCTCGGACAGTTCGGGGATGCCCGGACGCAGGCGGCACAGGCCGCGGATGGCCAGATCGATGGGCACGCCCGCCCCCGAGGCGCGGTAGAGGGCATCGACCATCTCGGCGTCGGTCAGGCCGTTGAGCTTGAGGACGATGCGACCCTGCGGACCGGCATCGGCCTGCTCCTCGATCATGGCCAGGATCGACTTTCGCACCGTCACCGGTGACACCAGGATCTGGCGGTAGTCGGCATGGCGGGAGAACCCGGTCAGATAGTTGAACAGCTCCCCCACGTCGGCGCCGATGTCGGGCGCGGCGGTGAGCAGCCCGATGTCCTCGTAGATCCGTGCCGTCTTTGAGTTGTAGTTCCCGGTACCCACGTGGCAGTAGTGGCGCACGCCGTCCTCCTCGCGCCGCAGGACCAGTGCCGTCTTGGAGTGGGTCTTGAGACCGACGATGCCGTAGACCACGTGGACGCCCGCCTCCTCGAGCGCGCGGGCCCAGCCGATGTTGGCCTCCTCGTCGAAGCGCGCCTTGAGCTCGACGATGGCCGCCACCTGTTTGCCGTTCTCGGCGGCCCGGATCAGCGAGGCCACGATGGGACTGTCCCCCGAGGTGCGATAGAGGGTCTGCTTGATCCCGAGCACCGCCGGATCCTCGGCCGCCTGGGCGATGAAGGCCTCCACCGACGTGGCGAAGGAATCGTAGGGGTGGTGCACGAGCACGTCGTGGTCGCGCAACATGGCGAAGAACTCGGTCGGCTCGTGGGCCGCGGTGGCGAGGCCGGGCGGGGTCATCGGGGTCCAGGTGTCCTCGTGCAGGTCGGGCCGGTCGAGGGCGTAGACCCCCCACAGGCCGCCCAGGTCCAGCGGGGCGCGCACCCGGTAGACGCCGTCGTTCGAGACCTCGAGCTCGGAGGCCAACAGCTCCACCAGCTCCTCGCCCATGTCGGCCCCGACCTCGAGGCGCAGGGCCCGACCGAAGCGGCGACGCCGCAACTCCATCTCGATGGCCACCAGCAGGTCGTCGGCCTCGTCCTCTTCGAGGGCCAGATCCGCATTCCGGGTCACCCGGAAGGCATGGTGCTCCCCCACCGTCATCCCGGGGAACAGCGTGTCGAGGTGCGCGGCGATGACCTGCTCGAGCGGGACGAACCGCTCGCCGTCGGGCATGACCACGAAGCGGGGTAGCACCGCCGGGACCTTGACCCGGGCGATGCGGCGCTCACCGGTCGCCGGGTCCTGTACCTCGACCACCAGGTTGAGCGAGAGGTTCGAGATATAGGGGAAGGGGTGGCCCGGGTCCACGGCCAGGGGGGTGAGGACCGGGAAGATCTCCCGCCCGAAGACGTCGACCAGGTGGGAGCGGTCGTCGTCATCGAGCGAAGACCAGTCCGAGAGGCGCACGCCGGCGCCGGCCAGTGCGGGCACGATGTGCTCGAGAAAGATGGCGTCCTGCCGCCTGACCTGCTCTGTGACCCGGGCCCGGATCATCTTGAGCTGCTCGCCCGGCCGCAGGCCGTCGACCGAGCGGGTCCGCACGCCGGCCGCCACCTGGTCCTCCAGTGCGGCCACCCGGACCTGGAAGAACTCGTCGAGCAGCTCGGAGAAGATGGCCAGGAACTTGGTCCGCTCCAGGAGCGGGACGCCGTCGTCCTCGGCCAGGTCAAGCAGGCGGGCCCCGAAATCGAGGCGCGACTGCTCCCGGTTGGTGAACCGCTGGACCCCGAAAGCCTCTATCTGCTGATAGGTGGGCGGCCTGGGTCGTTCGGCGACGCCGGGCGGCGTCTCGAGTGTGGGGTCGGCAACCATTGCGTCACCCCGCATGCTACCTGGCACCACTACCATCCGGGGAGTGCCAGACCCGACCCGTCACACACGGATTCCCCGCTATGTGACGGGGCCGAAACCCAAGCGCCGTACCGAGTTGGGCCTGCTGATCTACGCCTCGCTGATGACGCTGGCCCTCTACGTGCTGGCCGAATTGGGGGCCAAGTCCAAGATCCCGCCGCACATCGGTCCCTTCCTCGGGATCCTGCTCGGCCTCTCCCTGGTCGCCCACATGGCCAACCGCTGGTTGGCCCCGCAGGCCAACGCGGTGATCCTGCCGCTGGCCGCCCTGCTCAACGGGATCGGCTACGTCATCATCGCCCGCTGGAACCCGCCCTATGCCAAGGCCCAGGCGGGCTGGGTGGCCATCGGCATCGGCCTCTACATCGTGACCCTCCTGGTGGTGCGCTACACCCGCGATCTGGAGCGCTACCGCTACCTGCTTCTCCTCATCGCCGGGATCTTGCTGGTGGCGCCGCTCTTCTTCACGCCCCTGCCCGGAGAAGGGGGGTCCTCGGGCGCCCGGCTCTGGGTCCACGTCGGCCACCTGACCTTCCAGCCGGTCGAGATCTCCAAGATTTTGCTGTGCATCTTCTTCGCCTCGTACTTCGCGTCGAACAAGGAGCTGCTCGCCATCCCCACGGCCCGGCTGGGCAATCGGCTCTTCCTCGACCCGAGGCCGCTCATCCCGATCCTGGTGGCCTGGGGCGCGGCCATGGCGGTGATCGGGTTGGAGGACGACATCGGCTTCGCCGCGCTCCTCTTCACCCTCTTCATCGGCCTGCTCTGGATCTCCACGGGGAGGGTCGGCTACCTGGTCTTCGGCTTCATCTTGTTCGCCCTCGGCGCATATTTCGCCGCCCGCTACTTCAACCAGGTCCACTTGCGGGTCAACGAATGGCTGAACCCGTGGCCGACGGCCCACAACGCCAATCCGGGTGGGGCCCAACTGGCCCAGGGGTGGTACGGGCTGGGGACCGGGGGCCTGGGCGGCACCGGGCTGGGCCTGGACTCCGCGCTGGGGACCGTGCCCGAGCTCACCTCGGACATGATCTTCGTCGGCATCGGCACCGAGATGGGCATGATCGGCGCCGCCGCCGTGGTCTTCGCCTTCGTCCTGCTGATGGGCGCCGGCCTGCGTATCGCCCAGGCAGCCCGCTCGGACTTCTCCCGCCTCCTGGCCACCGGGCTGACCATCATCGTGGGCTTCCAGGCCTTCTTCATCATGGCGGGGGTCCTCCGGCTCTTGCCCTTCACCGGGATCACGTTGCCCTTCGTGGCCTACGGAGGGTCTTCGTTGCTGGCCAACTACGTCCTCATCGCGCTCTTGATACGGATTTCCGACGAAGGGGCGCAGTCCCTTGCGGCCGAGGAGGCCTCGGGGGTGGCGCAACCCGGTGAGCGGCCGATGGTGCCGGTGCGTTCATAGCTCATCGGCCCGTTTGTAGTTAGGCCCGTTTGTAGTTAGTCAGTGCCCTGGGGCACAGGCGCGATGTCGCCCCCGGACTCGAGCAGGCGCTCGTCCACCAGAATCGGCGCCGACACCCGCATACGCAAGGCCAGCACGAGCCCGTCGGAGGGCCGGCACGGTACGCGCTCGCGTCCGTGGGGGACCATGAGGTCGAGCTCGGCGAGATAGTTCCCGTGCTCGCGCCCGGTGAGGCGCAGCGCCACCACGTCGATGCGCGCCCGGCGCATCACGTCCATGAAGAGCTCGTGGGTCATGGGACGGGGCGACTCCATGTTCCGGAGGGCCAGGGCCAGCGCTGTTCCCTCGGCAAGGCCGATCGGGAACACCAGGGAGCGGAACGGTGGCTCGCTCTCGATGAGCGTGACCGACGGGAATTGGGCCGGCAGCTCGAGGGCGACCCCCTCGACGTCCATGACCCGGAAGGACAGCGACGATGGGACTGTCAATGAATTGGGGGTGTCGGTGTCGGTGTCGGTGTCGGCGTCAGCGTCAGTGGCGGCGGTCGTGGTCTCATGGGCGATCCCCTCGACGTCGGTCACGGCGTTCGCCTCCGCGCGCCCACGCTGAGAGCCAGGCCCACGCACGTGAAGAAGCACAGGACGGCGGTCCCCCCGTAGCTGACGAAGGGTAACGGGATCCCCGTGATGGGCATGATGCCCATCGTCATGCCGGAGTTCTGGAACACGCTGAACGCCACGAAGGTGAAGAGGCCGGTGCACACCAGTCGACCGAAGATGTCGCGGGAGGTCCCGGCCGCCCGCAAGATCCTCCAGGCGATGATGCCGAGCATGGCCAGGAGGCCGGCTGCACCGACGAAGCCGAGCTGCTCAGCCACGGCGGTGAAGATGAAGTCGGTCTGCTGTTCGGGGACGTAGCCCAGGTTGGTCTGCGCCCCGTGCCCGATGCCCGAACCGAAGAGGCCGCCCGCCCCGATGGCCTGCTTCGCCTCGCGACCGTTGTAGATCGCCGCCTGCACGTACGGGTTGTTGCTCTTGCTGTTGGGGTTCAAAAAGGAGGTGAAGCGGGCGATCTGGTAGTGGTGCAGGAAGCCGGACTCGACCGCCACGAAGGTCACCACGACCGCGGCCACGATCAACATCACCAGGATGCGGGCCGGCAGCCCGGCCACCGCCAGCATGACCAGGAGGACGATGACCATGATGATGGCGGTGCCCAGGTCGGGCTGGCCCATCACCAGCACGATGGGGATGGCCGCCAGGATCAGGAGCTTGAAGACGTCCTTCCAGGCCAGGCCCTCCTCGGTCCGGCGGTCGCAATAGGCGGCGACGGCCAGGATCACCGCCACCACCGCGAACTCGGAGGGTTGGAGCTGAATCGGGCCGACGCTGAACCATCGAGCCGCGCCCTGGGCCGAGCTCCCGACCACGAAGACACCCAGGAGCGCCAGCACGATCAGGGCGTAGATGACCATCGCCAGCGGCTCCAGCCGGCGGTAGTCGACGACGGCCACCACCACCATGGCGATGATCCCGAGCACCACGAAGAGCGCCTGCTTCTTCAGATAGGTCTTGGGATCCTCACTCTGGGCCAACAACGAGCCACGAGTGGCGGTGTAGACCATGACCACGCCCACCAAAGCGACGAAAATGGTCGCCGCGGCCAGGACGAAGTCGAAGGCGGGGCCGCTGCGACGTGCAGCGACTGTTCGGGTAATCGTGGTCACTAGCAGGCTCCGCGGGACAGAATACCGGTCATGACCTTCTCCTTCGTATCGGGCCTCCGTCCCCTGGTGAGCGCCGTGGACCCGGGAGGAGGCTGGCTCTACAACCTCCTCACCAAATGTGGCGTGGAACCCGAGACCGCCCGAACCGTGGTCGATTTCGTCGTCCGTCCGCTGTCCATCATCCTGGTCGCCCTGGTGGCCCTTCTGGCGGCCCACATTGGGGCCAGGGTGATCCGACGGGTGCTCGAGCGGGTGGCCAGCCAGGCCGCCCATCGAGCCGCCTCGGACCGGGCCGGCTCCCGGGTGAACACCATGGCGGGACTGGCCGCCACCATCTGGCGCTTCTTCGTCTGGGTGGTGGCGGTGGCCATCATCTTGGGCATGCTCGGGATCAACCTGACTCCCCTGCTGGCCAGCGCCACCATCATCGGTGCCACCATCGGCTTCGGGGCCCAGCAGCTCGTCCGCGACTATCTCTCGGGTTTCGCTCTCACCATCGAAGACCAGTACAGCGTCGGCGACTCGGTGACCGTCGACAGCGTCGACGGCGTCGTCGAAGACGTCACGCTGCGGGTCACCCGGTTGCGGGGCCCCGACGGCACCATCTACTTCGTGCCCAACGGCGACATACGGCTGGTGGCCAACACGTCACGCGGTTGGGCCCATGCGGTGGTCGACCTGACGCTGCCCGGTGCGGCGGCCAGCGACCTCGAGGGAATGCGACAGGTCGTCGCCACGGCCGCGCACCGGGTGGCCGTGATGCCGGCCTTCGCGGCCTACTGCACCGAGCCGCCCAAGATGGTCGACCTGGTCGGCGCGGACGCAACCACCCTCACCCTCCGGGTCACCCTCAACACGGTGCCGTCCCAACGCGACGCGCTGGCCCGCGCCCTGCGGGAAGGCTGCCTGTCCGATCTGGCGGCGGCGGACCTCTGGCCGGGTGAGCCGGTGGCCAATGACGCGGGGTGACATGACAGGCCGCGCCGACAAGACCGGGGCGGAGTGATCACGGGGTCGTAGCTCGCCCACCGCCATTCGAAGGAGATGGGCGTGGCGATGGCGATGGCGATGGCGATGGCGATCAGCCGGTGAAGGTCGGTGTGCCGGTGACCGGCGTAGCTGCTGGGGCCGTCTGGATCGGGATGGTTGTCGTCGTCGTGGTGGTGGAGGTTGAGGTTGTGGTGGTTGGCGGAACGGTGGTTGTGGTCGTGGTTGGAGCGGTCGTCGTGGTGCCGGAACCCTCGACGGTCACGGGCACCGAGTTGCTCAGAAAGGTGGAGGACCCGGTGGTACAGGAAGCCTGCACATCGGCCGTGTGTGTGCTGACGCTCGTCGGAACCGCGTCGGACGGGATGGTCACCGGCCCGCTCAGGTTGCCGCTGCCGTCCGAGGTGCCGAGAGGTGGACGACGCCGTGTTGGATCCCGACGAGTTGAAGTACGTGACGGTCACGGTGATCGCCGTGCTGTCACAGTTGTCGCCGGTGAACGGGGCCGTGGAATCCTGGCCGTTACCTGTCACGGTCACCGACTGGCCGGCAACCTGCGAAGCCGGAGCAACCGCGATGTTGTAGCCGTTGGCGACATTCGCAGCGGAGGAGACTCCGGAGAAGCCCAGTGACGCGGCCATCAGAATCAACGTTGCCGGCAGCGCTCTCAGAATTTCGTGCCACGGACCCCCTTTGCAGATGGTCGGCACGAAAAGGCTACGCGGGCAAAGAGAGGGAGGCAAGGGAACTTTCGCGAGGACATAATCCACCGGTGCGATCTGATCCACCGGTGCGAGTAAAGAGAAGCCGTTCCGGGACCCGACGCGGAAGATGGTCCCGAGTCGTCGGAGCGCTGGCCGTGCTGAGCTATCGCCGCAGGTTGCTCGGGACCCGGCCCCCACCACGCCGCCTCGCCGCCGCGCCTCAACGGGACTTCCGCACACGGTGACCTCGGTGACAACGGCGACTTCAATGACCTCCGTGACCTCGACCACCACACCACAACCGACGGGTACCTCGCTGGTCGCGCAACCCTTGGGCCAAACCGTTGACATCTACGGCTCGCCGAACGGTTCGCAGCCCATCCTCACCTTGCCGAACCCTTGGCTGCTGAACGGCGCACCCAACCAGCCCATTCCTCAGGCCCTGCTGGTCGTGCAGTCCCGGGCGGATGGGTGGGTCGAGGTGCAACTCCCCGTGAGGCCCAACGGCAGCACCGGCTGGCTGGCCCCCGGTGCGGCCCGGTTGCTCAAGGACGGGTACCGGATCGTGGTAACCCTGCACCTTCACTCCATTACCGTGTTCGACGACGCGTCCACGCTGTACACCGGCCCGGTCGCCACCGGGGCGAGCGGGACGCCGACACCGGTGGGCCTCTTTTACATCCGCGTCCTGCTGCACACCACCGACCCGAGCAGCGTCTACGGGCCCTACGCCTACGGCCTTTCAGCGCACTCCGAGACGCTCACCTCCTTCGACGGAGGAGACGCCGAGATAGGCATCCACGGCAACAACAATGCTTCCGTCCTCGGACAGTCCGTGACGCACGGGTGCGTCCGGATGGACAATGCCGAGATCTCGCAGCTGGCCGGCATCCTCCCGCTTGGCACTCCGGTCCAGATCACCGCGTGACACGACGGCGATCCAGGAACACAAACCAAACGACTAGAACACGACTAGACTACGACCCCGACCACAATCCACAAGACCCCGAACACAACTCCAACACGACTTCATCAGATGGCCCGAGTCGCCGCCTTCCACATGACATCGACCGGTGCGGGGAGACCCGTCCACAGTTCGAGTTGCGCGGCCGCCTGGTGCACCAGCATTCCCAGACCGTCCACCGTGGTCGCGCCCGCGTCGGCAGCCGCCGCCAGCCACGGCGTCGGGCGGGGGGCATAGATCAGGTCAGCCACCAGCTGGCCCGCGTGCAACAGGGCGGGCGGTGCGGGCCACGCGCCGGCCTCCCCGACGGCTGACCCTTCGTCGACGCCGGCCATGCCCACCGGGGTGGCGTTGACCACCAGGTCCGCCTGCGCCACGTCGGCTGCGTCAGCATCTGCGTCAGCACTCGCCAGCATGCGGCCAGCCGGCCCGGCCAGTGCAGCCACGGCGGCGGCGCGGGCCACGGTGCGGTTGACCACCGCCACGTCGGCGGCGCCGGCCTCGCCCAGCGCGTAGGTCACCGCCCGGGCCGCCCCGCCGGCGCCGATGACCAGACAGCGCTTCCCCGCGGCGTCGAACCCCGCAGCGCGTGAGAGAGAGGCCAAGAAACCATGCCCGTCGGTGTTGGCTCCCAGGAGCAGCCCATCGCGATTGAGAATGCAGTTGACCGCCTGCAACCGGGTGGCGACCTCGGTGCAGCGATCCACCAGTGCCGCCATCTCGGCCTTGTGGGGCATGGTGACCGAAAGGCCGGCCAGCCCCAGTGCCTGCATGCCGCCGAGGGCGGCTGGCGCCTCTCCCGGCGGCACCTCGAAGGCCAGCGAGACCCAGTTGAGGCCGAGCGCGGCAAAGGCGGCGTTGTGCAGGAGCGGAGAGAGGGAGTGCCGGACCGGCGAACCGATGACTCCGACCACCGTGGTGCGCGCGTCAGGTGCCGTCACGGCTCACCCGATCCCGCGTGACGCGGCCAGCTTCTCGTTGGCCAGCTGCTCGGCGAAAGTGTTCGAGAAGGCCTCGGTCCCGTCCTTTTGCACCAGCTCGAAGTACAGCCAGCCCCCCGGTGGCGGGTGCGCGGCCGCGGCCAGAGCGGTCGGCGACGGGCTGCAGATCGGCGTGGGCGGCAGGCCCTTGTTGAGGTAGGTGTTGTAGGGACTCTGGATGGCGCGATCTTGGGCGGTCACCGTTCCCCCGTCCTGGCCGAGGGAGTACAGGACGGTCGAGTCCATCTGGAGGGGCATGCCGTTGGCCAGCCGGTTGTAAATCACGCGGGCCACCTGTGGCATGTTCTTGGTGATGTAGCCCTCCTTCTCCACCACCGAGGCCGCGATGACCACCTGGTACGGCGTCGTACCCAGCGCCGCGGCCGACTTGGTCGTCACCCCGGCGGCTGTCGCCTGGCTGTCGAATCGTTGCACCATGGCGGTCAGCAAGGCGGTGGTGGACTCCCCCGGCAGCACGGCGTAGGTCCCGGTTCCCACCAATCCCTCCAGGTTGTTCGAACCACTCGGTGAGAAGGTCGAATGCACGGCGCCGCTATCGGCCACCCGGAGAAACGTGGTGCTCTGGTAACCGGAGAGTTGACCGACCCGCTGGGCGATCTCGTGGAGCGTGAACCCCGGTACCACGGTCAATGCCTGCACGTTGGGCGGTCCGCTCAAGATCTTGTGCACCTGGGCGAAGGTCGAATTCTGGTGGAGGAAAAAATCTCCCGGCGTGAGGGAAGGGTCGCCATGCACGAAGCCGTACAGACGGAAGGCCAAGGTGCTGCCGATCACCTTCTTGGCCGACAGGTCCGTGGCCACGGAGCTGACGGACTCGCCGCTGCTGACGTGCACGATCTCGCCCGGCCCCGCCGAACCGAGGGCGTGGGACTCCAGCTCGTACCACAGCGCGAAGGCCCCGACGATGACGACGACCACGCCCAGCACGGACGCCAGCACCAGCCGGCGACGACGCACCCGGTCCGAATGCCGCCGCCGCCTCGAGGCCCGGCTCGCTTGCTCCGGCCCCGGCTCCGGCTCCGCCTCCAGCTCTGGCTCGGCCTCTGGGTCGGCCTCGAACTCGGGTGGGGCCTCGGAATGGGTACTCAGACTCAGCTCAGGCTCAGACTCAGCTCAGAGCCTCAGCGCCCAGCCCTCAGATTCAGCCCCGGCCCCGGCCCCGGCCCCGGCCCCGGCCCCGGACGCAGGCTCCCCCGCCCCAGGCCGGTCAGGCTCGTCGGAGTCGGTCACGCCGAGGAACCCGCAGCCTCGAGCCACGACTGCAGCAGCACCATGGCGGCAGCGCTGTCGATCACCGAACGCGACGCCTTGCCCTTGCGGCCCGCCGCGGTCAGGGATCGTTGCGCCTCCACGGTGGTGAGCCGCTCATCGGCCGTCACCACCTCGATACCCAGCGGCGCCCACAGGGCCCGCAACGCCTCCACCTCGTCCAGCGCCGCCCGCGCCGCGGGGCCCACCTGGCCCGTGAGGCTCAGGGGCACGCCGATCACCACCGTCGTCGCCTCGATCTCCGACACCGCAGCCACCATGGCCGCCCGGTCGCGCGCCGGGTCGCCGCTGCGTTCCACCGTGCCCCACGGTGAAGCCAGGGTCCGCCGGCTGTCGCTGTAGGCCACGCCGATGCGGCGGGTACCCAGGTCCAGCGCGGCGACGCGCCCACCGGGACTCACGCGGAGAGCAGCCGTCGGGCTTCGTCCAGGACCTCGTCCAACCGGGACGGGTCCCTGCCCCCGGCCAACGCCAGCTCGGGTGTGCCGCCACCGCCACCGCCGGCGATCGCCCCCAACGACTTGACCAGATCGGCGGCGTTGGGCCCGTTCGGACCGGTCGCACCGGCGATGGCCACCTTCACGCCGTCGGGCGAGCCGGCAAGGACGACCGCTCTAGGGCCATCCCGCCGCAGGACGGCCTGGGCCAGAGCCTGCAGCGCCTTGGGCTCCACCCCGTCACGGCGGGCCACCACGACCCCGTCGACCGCGCCCGCGGCAAGCTCGAGTGCCACCGACTCGCTCGACTGTTGGCGCAGCTTCGAAAGCTCCTTGTCCCCCTCGCGCTGGCGGGCCAGCAGACGCTCGAGCGCAGCCACCACCCCGTCGGGCTCGGTCCGCAGCAGCTCGGCCACCCCGCCCAGTGTGCGCTCCTGGGCGAGGGCGCGGTCCAAGGCCACCCGACCGGTCACCGCCTCGATCCGCCGGGTGTTCGAGCCGATGGAGCCTTCCGACACCAGGGCGATCGGGCCGATCTGCCCCAGCGAGTCGACGTGGGTCCCACCGCAGAACTCCAACGAGTGCGCCCCCGATTGGACGACCCGCACCGAGTCGCCGTACTTGTCACCGAAGAAGGCGATGGCCCCCATCCGCTCCGCCTCCTGGCGCGAGGTCTCGGTGGTCTCGACCGGATCGTCGGTGAGCACGGCATTGTTGGCCAGCGCCAACACGGCATCGAGCTCGTCGGGCGTGGGCTGTTCATGATGCGAGAAGTCGAAGCGCAACCGATCCGGCGCCACCAGCGAGCCCTGCTGGCGCACGTGCTCACCCAGGATCGAGCGCAGCGCGGCATGCAGCAGATGGGTGGCGGTGTGGTTGCGACGGATGGCCTCGCGGCGCGGCGCGTCGATCGTGGCCAGCGCGTCCTGTCCCACCACGAGGTCACCGTTCACCCGGGCCCGATGGGCCACCAGGCCGGGCAGGACGTACACGGTGTCGACCACGTCGGCGATCCCGGTCTCGGTGACGATGGTGCCGGTGTCGCCCACCTGTCCCCCGCCTTCGGCGTAGAAAGGCGTCTGATCCAAGAAGATCTCATCGAGCTCGCCTTCGCCTTTGTCGTCACGCTCGTCGGCGCCGCTGCCCTCGCCCCCGCTCCTGCCCTCGCCGCCGGCCAACCGACCGATGATCCGGGCGGGCACTTCGTAGTGGGCAACCGAGCGCCCCACGAAGGGGGTCGGCCCCTCCGCCTCGAGCAGGGCGCGGTAGGACGACTCGTCGCCCGCCTTGGCCGGCTTGGCCGCGGCGCGGGCCCGCTCCCGCTGCTCGGCCATGGCGGCGTCGAACCCGGCCCGGTCGACCTCCACGCCTGCGTCGCGGGCCAGCTCCTCGGTGAGCTCCACCGGGAAGCCGTGGGTGTCGTGCAGGGTGAAGGCCACGTCGCCTCCGAGCACCTTCTCCCCGGTGGCGAACGCCTCCTCCAACTTGCCCAACCCGGCGCGCAGCGTGCGATCGAAACCGGCTTCCTCGCGAGCGACCACGTTGACGACGACGTCGTGCTGCTCGACCAGCGTGGGCCACGCCGTTCCGAGCACCTCGGTCGCGGCCTGCACCAGGGTGGGACCAACCGGCTTGTCCACGCCGAGACGGCGGGCCGCCAGCACCGCTCGGCGCACCACCCGGCGCAGCACGTAGCCCCGTCCCTCGTTGGCCGGGAGCACGCCGTCGGCCACCAGCATCGACATGGCCCGGCCGTGATCGGCCATCACGCGCAGGGCGATGTCGGTCTGGTCGTCCTGGCCATAGGGCGTGCCACAGAGTGAGGCCGCCGCGTCGATGATGGGTACGAAGAGGTCGGTGTCGAACACGGATTCGTGGCCCTGCAGCATGGGCAGGATCCGCTCGAAGCCGGCCCCGGTGTCGATGTTCTTGTGGGGCAGGTCGGTCAGGCTCCCGTCGGCCTCCCGGTTGAGCTGCATGAAGACCAGATTCCACAGTTCGACGAAACGGTCCTCGCCCCCGAACTTCGGCCCGCCGTCCTCGCCGTACTTGGGGCCCTTGTCGATGAAGATCTCCGAATCCGGGCCGCAGGGCCCGGTGTCCCCCATGCCCCACCAGTTGTCCTCGTCTCCCATGCGCTGGATCCGCTCGGCCCGCACACCCACCTTGTCGATCCAGATCTGCTCGGCCTCGTCGTCGCTGTCGTGGACCGTGACCCAGAGGCGATCGCCGTCGAAGCCAAAGACCTCGGTCAACAGCTCCCAGGCCATGGGGATGGCCTCTTCCTTGAAGTAGTCGCCGAAGCTGAAGTTGCCCAGCATCTCGAAGAAGGTGCAGTGGTAGGTATCGGTGCCGACTATCTCGATATCGGGCGTGCGGAAGCACTTCTGGATGCTGGTGGCCCGCGGCCAGGGCGCCTGCTCGTAGCCCACGAAGTAGGGCTTGAACGGCACCATGCCGGCGATGGTGAAGAGCACCGACGGGTCGTGTGGGATCAGGCTGGCGGAGGGGACCGCCACGTGCCCCCGATCGGTGAAGTAGCGCGTGAAGGCCGCCCGCAACTCATTGGCGTCCATTTCTGAAGCTTAACGGCGCGGCTACGGGGTTCTGGTGGGCGGCCGCGCTCCGGTGGGCGCGGCCCAGAGCGAGGTCTCGAATGAGGGTCGGGTGGGCGACCGAACGTCGGCTGCCGGTGGATGCGGCCGAGGGTCGGGTGGGAGCGGCCGGGGGTCGGTTGGCGCCAGCATGTTTGGCGCGGCATTGTCCTCCCGCCGACGCTGCGATGAGGCTACGATCCACCGGCGGACCAAGGCTGGATCGTCTCGCCTACGAGAACAGCCGGGGGAGTTCATCTCGGGCTCTGTTCCGTAGCTGGGGGTGGAGATGCCCGACCACGAAGCATCCCGGAGTGACGTGACCCTCGAAGAGGTTGCGGGCGCGATGGCCCAGATGGCCGCCGACCACTCGAAGCTCAAAGCGGAGAATGCAGATCTGGCCGCCCGCCTGGAACGTTTGGAGCGTGGCTCCCGCACCGCCGCGCCGCCCGACATGTCCCCCGGCCATCCCCACGGCCTCTTCACCGGCGACCCACTCGACGACACGACAGCAGCGGGCGAGGCTACGAAACACTCTCAAGGTCTTGCAGCTGCGGCCGACGGAGCATCCAGCATCACCCGGCGGTCAGCCTTCAAGGCCTTCGGCGCCGCTGCGGCTGCCGGGGCCGGAGTGGCTCTGGGCGCAACGGTGCTGGGGGCCGAGCCCGTCGCGGCGAGTCCCATCACCTATGTGCGATTGGGTGGCGCCAACTCAACTGGTGCCGACACGAGCATCACCACCTCCGCCGGCCACGGCGTGCTCGGGTCGACCAGTGATGCGACCTCGGCCGGCATCGGCGGGCGGGACACGAGCGCCGGTGGTGGCAGGGGTATCGAGGCCGAATCGACCCACGGACTCGGCCTCGTCGCCCAGGGCGGTCTCGCTCCACTTCTGCTGACTCCCTCCACCACGACGGGTCCGCCCACATCGGGGAGCCATGCCACCGGCGAGGTCTACGTCGACGCCGTCGGCTTCGTCTACATATGTTCTGTCGTGGGATCACCCGGCACGTGGCAGCGGTTCACGCCAGCCGCACCCGGCTACGAGAACGCCGACTCCGACGCCGGACTGCTCGGGAAGTCCGGCTCGGTCAACCTGTTCTCGACCCCCATCCGGATATTCGACACGCGCACGTCAACTGGGCCGATCGGACCGAATGGGGGCATCGTGGTCCAAGTGGGCGGGCTAACTTTCCAATCCGTCTCCATCCCCGCCAACGTGGCCGGGGTGCTCGGCAATGTCACAGCGGTGCAGCCCAGCGGCGACGGCTACCTCACACTGTTCGCGTCCGCGCAGGTTGCGCCGCCGTTGGTCTCGAACCTCAACTTCCAAAGCGGCGACATCGCCCGGGGGAATTTCTGCGTGGTGGGGCTCAACGGGGGCCAGATGATCATCAATGCCACAGGAGCAAGGACCGAGGTGGTCTTCGATGCGACGGGGTTCATCTATGCATCCCCCTCCGCTGGGGAGTGAGCCTCGGGCGCGATGAACCCGTCCAGCGACATCGTCACGCTGAAGAACACCTTTCCGGCCCTCAGTCCTCAACTCCCTTCCGAACGATCTCGGTGACGTAGGCAGCCAGGTTGCTCAAGGTCTGTTGGCCGCCCTCGATCGCGTGGTACTTCTCGACTGCCTCGTCGCGCAGCTCCTTGGTGGGGAACACCGCGCGCATCTCGATCCGCGTCGCCGCGCCGTCGGGCGCGAACGTCAAAACCGACTCGAAGGCGTTCGGGTCGCCGCGGAACTCACCGTGCAGCAGCACAATCCGCTCCGGCGGGGCGATCTCGGTCCAGGAGATCCACTCCTGGTAGTCCGTCCCGTCCGGTCCGTGCATCTCGAAGTCCCACTCCCCGCCGACGCGGAACTCGAATGCCCGCGTGGTGGTGGTGAACCCCTCCGGTCCCCACCACCGCGACAGGTGCCGCACCTCGGTGAACGCCTCGAACACCAGCTCCCGTGGGGCACTGATGACCCGGGAGATCACAATCTCGCGGCCGGCCGGCACGGACTGCGCCCGTGCTCCTCGTCCTGTCACGCTCATCAGCTACTCCTCCCGCTTCCCAACTTGAGGTCCTGCACGTACTCGTCCAGCCGGTCGAAGCTCTCGTTCCAGAACCGCTCGAACCCACCGGTCCACTCGTGAACCGGTCGCAGCCCGCGGGCGTCAAGGCCGTACAGGCGTTGCTTGCCTACCCTGCGGTCTCGCACCAGTCCGACCTCGCGGAGCACCCGCAGGTGTTTGGACGCTCCCGGCTGGGTCATCCCCAGCTCCTGGGCCAACTCGGTCACCGGCTCCTCGCCCGCCTGCAGCAGCACCAGGATCTCCCGCCGCTGCTGCTCGGCGATCGCGTTGAAGACGTCCGACGTCGTCGCTGCTCGTGCCATGCCCCACAATCATATTCCGATATCGGCATAACATCAAGCCGAGCGGCAACTCAATTCAGGCCAACCGCTCGACGCGAGGTCATCGTCTCCCCGACTCTCTCCTCCGCCGGGTTATCGGCCGGATGGGGTCATATCGTCCGGCCGAATCACCTTCCCACCAGGTCATCTTCCCGCCGGGTCATCGGCCGGGCGGGGTCATATCGTCCCGCCGAATCACCTTCCCACTGGGTCATCTTCCCGCCGGGTCATCCTCCCGCGGGGTCGGCTCGTAGTACACGTGGCCCTCGAGCGCATCGGGGCGATACTGCTGGCGCACGGTGCCCGACGGGTCGTCGTGTGGGTAGACATAGCCTTCGCCATGACCGATGGAGCCAGCGGCCTTGTACGACGCGTCGCGCAGATGGGTCGGCACCTCCTGGGGGAGGCCGGAACGCACGTCCTCGGTGGCCCGTCCCAGGGCCACGATGACCGCGTTCGACTTGGGGGCGCCGCGCCAGATAGATGACCGCTTCGGCCAGATTGAGCGCCGCTTCGGGCAGACCGACGTACTCGACGGCCCGGGCGGCGGCCTCGGCGACGAGGAGGGCGGTGGGGTCGGCCAAACCGATGTCCTCGCTGGCCAGGATCACCATGCGCCGGGCCAGGAAGCGTGGGTCCTCCCCGCCCTCGATCATGCGGGCCATCCAGTAGAGACCGGCGTCGGGATCCGACCCCCGAACGCTCTTGATCAGGGCCGAGATCTGGTCGTAGTGCTCGTCGGCGCCCTGATGGAACAGGCGGCCGTCGCGGGCCTTCGACATGTCGTCGATGGTCAACTTCACCGGTGCCGAAGCGTCGGCCGCGCGTGCGCGGGGGGTGGTGGCGCTGGTGGTGGTTGCGTCAGTGTTCCCGGCTTGGCGGGCCCGGACCAGGGCCGCGGCCACCTCCACCGTGGTCAGCGCGGCCCGGGCGTCGCCCTCGCACGCGGCCACCACGGCGTCGATGGCGTCATCGTCCGCTTCGGCTTCCTCGACGGCCAGGCCGCGCCGGACCAGCGTGCGCAGGTTGTCGGGGCTGAGGGGGTGCAGCCGCCACAGGGAGGCCCGGCTGAGGAGCGGGGCGTTGACCTCGAAGAAAGGGTTTTCCGTGGTGGCCCCGATGAGCACCACCAACCCGTCTTCGACGGCGGGGAGCAGCACGTCCTGCTGTGACTTGTTGAAGCGGTGCACCTCATCGACGAAGAGCATGGTTCCCTGCCCCTGCTCGCCCAACCGACGGCTGGCCTCGGCGAGCGCTTCACGCACATCTTTGACGCCGGCGGCGGTGGCCGAGAGGGTGACGAGGTGCTTGGCCGTGGTGGCGGCCAAGAGCCGGGCCAATGTGGTCTTGCCGGTGCCGGCCGGGCCCCAGAGGATGGCCGACCCGACGCGGTCGCTCTCGGCCAGCGTGCGCAGGGGGGCGCCGGGACCGACGAGGTGCTCCTGGCCCACGACTTCATCGAGCGTGCGCGGGCGCAGCCGCGAGGCCAGCGGAGCCTGGCGCTCGAGCTGCCGGTTGGCCGCGTCGGCGAAGAGGCTCTCGGTCACGGGCGGTCGGTCACGGGCGGCGAGTCATGGGCGGTGGCGAAGGGCCGACTAGGTGTGAGCCGGCGGTTCGGCCAAGCGGATGCCCAACTCGGCCAGGGTGGCCGCCGAGAGAGGCGTAGGCGCCCCGGTGAGGAGGTCGGCACCGGACTGGGTCTTTGGGTACGCGATCACCTCGCGGATGTTCTCCTCCCCCGCGAGGATCGCCACCAGCCGATCGAGCCCGATGGCGAAGCCGGCGTGGGGCGGCGCGCCGTAGCGGAAGGCGCCGAGGAGGAAGCCGAACCGGGCTTCGGCCTCCTCGTTGGTGATGCCCAACACGTCGAAGACGCGCGACTGGATGTCGTTGCGGTGAATACGCACGCTGCCCGACCCGAGCTCCCAGCCGTTGAGGACCAAGTCATACGCCTGTGAGCGCACGGCGGCCGGGTCGCTCTCCAAGAGGGCCAGGTCGTCGGCATAGGGCATGGTGAAGGGGTGGTGGGCCGGCTGGGGATGGCCGTCCCCGTCGACGCCGTCGAACATCGGGAAGTCGACCACCCATACGTAGTGGTGTGGGCCCTCGGCGACGGGCGGTGAGCCCAAGGTGGCCCGCAGGGTGCCGAGCACGGTGCATGCCGTGCGGAACTGGTCGGACACGGCCAAGATGAGGTCCCCCTCCATGGCGCCGGTCTTCTGGAGCATCGTGGCGCGCTCGGTGTCGGCGAGGAAGCGGTCGAGCGGGGAATCGAGAGCGAGCCCGGAAGCCGAATCGCCGGCGGTGACCCGGAACCAGGCCAACCCGGCCGCGCCGGCCTGCTTGGCCGCCTCGACCAGGGAATCGAGTCGGGACCGCGGGAAGGCGGCGCCGCCCGGCACGCAGAGCGCCCGGACCTCGGGGGACGAGAAGGCCCGGACCTCGGTCTCCGCGAACTCCACCGACAGGTCGATCAACTCCATGCCGAAGCGCAGATCAGGCTTGTCGGTCCCGAAGCGATCGAGGGCCTCGGCCCACGTCATGCGGGTGATGGGGGGCGGCCGCTCACCCGTGGCCGCTTCAGCGGCATCGAGCACGGCCTCGGAGACGAAGCGCATGATGTCGTCCTGCGAGACGAAGGACGCCTCCAGGTCGAGCTGGGTGAACTCGAACTGGCGGTCGGCGCGCAGGTCCTCATCACGCAGGCAGCGGGCGATCTGGTAGTAGCGGTCGAAGCCGCCCACCATGAGCAGCTGCTTGGCCAACTGGGGGCTCTGGGGCAGGGCGTAGAAGCTGCCGTGCTGCAGCCGGCTGGGCACGGAGAACTCCCGCGAGCCCTCGGGGGTGGGGGCCCAGAGCAAGGGCGTCTCCACTTCACAGAACCCCTGCCGGTCCATGGCGGCGCGGAGGGCGGCGTTGACCCGGGACCGCAGCCGCAGGTTGCGCTGCATACGGGGGCGGCGCAGGTCGACGTAGCGGTGGCGCAGGCGCACCGGTTCGTCGGAGTCGTTGCGATCGTCGACCGAGAAGGGCGGTGGCTCCGCCTCGTTGAGGATCTCGACCGTGCAGTCGCCGATCTCCACCTCGCCCGTATCGAGGCGGTCGTTGACCGTGCCCTCGGGACGGCGGCGCACGGTCCCCTGGACGGCGACGACCCACTCGCTCCGGACATCGACGCCGTGGTCGATGACGCACTGGATCACACCCGAGTGGTCGCGCAGGTCCACGAAGGCCAGGTGCTCGCCGTGCTCCCGGCGTCGGGCCACCCACCCGCACAGGCGGACCGTGGCCCCGACGTCGGCCACCCGGAGCACCCCGCAGAGGTGGCTGCGCAGCGCCGTCGGGCGGGGGTCGCCTTCGGTGGCGGCGGTGACAACGGCGTCGGCGGCAGACGAAGCAGCAGCGGGAGTCGCTGCGCCATCAGTCCCAGCGTCGGTCATGGCAGCACCTGGCTTCCTCTGCGGGCGGTTCGGGCGACGTGCTCGGCGGCATAGGCGCGCACCTCGGCCACGACATCGGCCCGGGCCACGCTGCGTTGACTGGGCGCTCGGCCCACACGGTCCTCGTTGCTCTGGCGCCCCCCGGGATCCTCGCCGTTCTCGCCGTTCACGCCGTCCACGCCGTCCACGCCGTCCAACCCGTCCTCCCCGTCGTCGCGCTCCCGGTCCTCCTCGCTCCCCCCGCGCCCCTCGCGCAGCGGCCGCAAGCTCACGGTCCCGTTGGCCAGTTCCTTGGGGCCGACGAGCAGGGCCACCAGAGCGCCCGAGCGATCGGCCGACTTGAGCTGCGACTTCATGGACCGCTGCTCGAAGCCACGGTCGACCCGGAGGCCGGCCCGGCGCAGCTCGGCCGTCAGCACGACGGCCTCGTCGCCTCCGGTCACGTCGACCACGTAGGCGTGCAGGGACGGCGCCTCGGTGGCAAAGACGCCCTCGGCGTCACAGGCGATGAGCAGGCGCTCGACCCCGATCCCGAAGCCGATACCGGGCGTGGGTTCGCCGCCGAGCATCTCGACCAGGCCGTCATAGCGCCCCCCTCCGCCGATGGCGTTCTGCGCCGCATCGATGGCGCCCGCGGCGAACTCGAACGTGGTGCGGGTGTAGTAGTCGAAGCCGCGCACGAGGCGGTGGTCGATGCTGAAGGGCACGTCGAGCTCGTCGAGACCGGACCGCACCGAGGCCAGGTGCTCGGTGCACGGCCCGCACAGGTGGTCGACGAAGTGGGGTGCATGGACGGTGGCTGCACGGCACTCGGGCGTCTTGCAGTCGAGGACGCGCAGGGGGTTCTCCGGGTAGCGCACCGCGTGGGCATCGCAGAGCTCGTCCTTGTGCGCGTCGAGGTATTCCCGCAGGAGCGCCAGGTACCCCGGACGGCACTCGTCGTCACCCATGGAGTTCAACTTCAACGCGACGTCGCGCAGCCCCAACGCGACGAAGAAGTCGTGGGCCAGGGAGATCACTTCGACGTCGAGCCCGGGGTCGGAGGGCCCGAGCCCCTCGATGCCCAACTGGTAGTGCTGCCGGTAGCGGCCGTGCTGCGGGTTCTCGTGGCGGAACGTGGGAGCGGCGTACCAGGCCTTCCAGGGCGGGACCGGGTGGTGCTGCACGAAGGCCCGCACGATCGGCGCCGTGCCCTCGGGTCGCAGGGCCATGACCTGTCCGTCGCGATCGGCAAAGGTGTACATCTCCTTGCCCACCAGCTCGCTCTCCTCGCCCACGCCCCGGTGAAAGACCGCGATGTGCTCGATGAGCGGCGTCAGGGCCAGCCCGTACCCCGCGTTCTCCACCAGGGTGGCGAAGCGGGCCACGACCTGCTCCCATCGAGCCGACTCGGGCCACAGCACGTCGTGCATGCCCTTGGGGGTTCGGGGCGCGCTCGACCCCGACGTCACCAACTCCACCTCAGGGTCAAGGGTCAGGCCTTCTTGAGGGTCAACGCTCAGGCCTTCTTGCCGGGGAGCTGACGGTAGGCGTCGAACACACCGTCGAGGTGCTTCAACGCGGAGATGAGCGACTGCAGGTGGGTGGGGTCGGCCAGCTCGACGTCGAAGGCCATGCGGCTGACCCGGTCGGGCGTGGTGGCGGTGCGGGCGGCCACGATGTTGAGATGGTGCTCTGATACGACCCGACTGACGTCGGCCAGCAGGCGGGCCCGGTCGAACGCCTGCACCTCTATGGTGGCCACGAAGACGCCGTCGTTGCCCCGGTCCCACTCGACCTCGATCAGGCGCTCCTTGGAGCGGTCGGCCAGCGCGGTGGCGTTGGCGCAGTCGGCCCGGTGGATCGAGACACCGCGGCCCTGGGTGACGAAGCCGATGATCTGGTCGCCCGGGACCGGGGTGCAGCAGCGGGCCAGGTGGATCATGACGTCGTCGAGCCCTTCGACGTAGACGCCGGCGCTGGTGCGGCGGCCCTGACGCGGGGCGCGGGTGCCCCGCCCGGCCGTGGTCGGGAGTTGTTCGTCCTCTCCCCCGCGCAGGGCCCGGGACAGGCGCTGGACGATCGACTGGGCCGAGACCTGGCTCTCGCCGATGGCGGCGTAGAGCGCGTCGAGGTCGGCCAGGTGCATGGTGGCGGCCACCTCGTTCAACGCGGCCGATCCCAGGAGCTTGTGCAGGGGCAGGCCGTCCCGGCGGAGAGCGCGGGAGAGCTCCTCCCGGCCATTCTCAATGGCATCCTCACGGCGTTCCCGGCTGAACCACTGGCGGATCTTGTTGCGGGCCCGGGTCGACGCCACGATCTGCAGCCAGTCCCTCGAGGGGCCGGCGGTGGGCGACTTCGAGGTGAAGATCTCGACGGTGTCGGCCGAGGAAAGCTGGGTCTCGAGCGGGACCAGGCGGCCGTTCACGCGGGCCCCGATGCAGCGGTGCCCCACCTCGGTGTGGATCACGTAGGCGAAGTCGACCGGAGTCGACCGGGCCGGGAGCGCGATGACCTTGCCCTTGGGCGTGAAGACGTAGACCTCGTCCTGCTCCAGGTCGAGCTTGAGCGCTTCGAGGAACTCGATGGGGTCATCGGTCTGGCGGTCGACGTCGGCGATCCGTTGGAGCCAGGCCATCTCCGAGGAGTGGTCCTCCTTCTCCTTGTAGCCCCAGTGGGCGGCGATGCCGTACTCGGCCCGGTGGTGCATCTCGGTGGTGCGGATCTGCACCTCGACCGGCTTGCCCTCCAGCCCGATGACCGTGGTGTGCAACGACTGGTACATGTTGAATTTGGGCGTGTTGATGTAGTCCTTGAAGCGCCCCTGGACGGGGGCCCAGATGGCGTGGATGGCGCCCATGGCGGCCCAGCAGTCCTTCTCGCTCTCGACCACCACACGGATGGCCACCAGGTCGTTGATGTCGTCGAACTCCTTGCCCCGGACCACCATCTTCTCGTAGATGCTCCAGAGGTGCTTCGGCCGCCCGGTCACGTCGGCCTTCACCCCCATGTCCTTCATGCGCTGGCGCACGTGCACCAGGACCTGCTCGAGGTACTCCTCGCGCTGGGGGGCCCGGGCCGCCACCATCTGCTCGATCTCGGCGTAGCGCTTGGGGTGCAGGGTGGCGAACGCCAGGTCCTCGAGCTGCCATCGCACCTGCTGCACGCCCAGGCGATGGGCCAGCGGTGCGTACACGTCGAAGGTCTCCTGGGCGGTCCGCCTCTGCTTCCACTCCGGCATAACGGCGAGCGTGCGCATGTTGTGCAACCGGTCGGCCAGCTTGATCAGGAGGACGCGCCAGTCGTCGGCCATGGCCACCAGCATCTTGCGGATGGTGGCGGCCTGTTGGGCCTCCTTGGAGTCGAACTGGAGGCGGTCGAGCTTGGTCACCCCATCGACCACGTTGGCCACGCCCGAGCCGAAGGCCTCGGTGATCGACTCGAGGGAGAGGCCGGTGTCCTCCACGGCATCGTGGAGCAACGCGGCGGCGATCGTCTGGGAATCGAGACCCAACTCGGCGACGATGGTGGCCACGGCCACCGGGTGCGTGATGTAGGGCTCGCCCGAGCGCCGGAACTGCCCGTCGTGGGCCGAGAGGGCCGCCTTCCCTGCCGCCACGATGCTCTCGGTGTGGTCCTTGGGGCGGTGGCGCTTGAACTCGGCCAGCAACGGGGCCAGCAGATCGTCGAGGGCGCGCTCCCCTTCGTCGGCATGCGGAGGTGATTTGTGCCTCATGCGAGTCAGGGTCACCATGGGTCCAGGCTAATCGACCAGGCACGATGTCCTGGTCAACCGGGGTGGCCGCCGATAGCGTCTGCAACGGCAGTACTGATCGGATCGTCCGGGTGGCGGCAGACAGCCTTGTCGCGGGCAACCGTGCGTTCCCACGAACACGGGAGGCGACCATGCCCGAGCACGACCCAGCGGCGGCCGGCGACGTCACGCTCGAAGGACTGGCGCGAGAGATGGGCCGGATTGAAGAGAGGGCGGCGCGGCGTGAGGCCGAGCTCTGCTCCGAGAACGCCCGGCTCGAGGCGCGCCTCCAGCGAGTCGAGGCCCGGGGTTGGTCCGGTGACCGGCCGGCCGGCGGTGATGGGCGCGGTGGTAGAGGTGCTGGTGCTGTTGGCGGTGGCCTTCCTTCCGCCACGGTCGCGCCGACCTATGGGGAGCCCGGTGACGCGCAGCCGGTCTCCCGTCGTGGGGCCTTCAAGGTCCTCGGTGCGGCGGCGGCCGGGGGCGTCGGGGTGGCCCTGGGCTCGGCCGTTCTCGGAGCCGGGCCGGCTGGCGCGTCGACGGGAGCCATGCAGTACGGGACGGTGAACGACGCCGGGGCAGACGCTACGGTTCTGAACGCCGTCACACCTGAGGGTCACGTCACCCTCTTCGCGTCGAACGCGACCGGCAACGGTTTCGCGCTCTACGGCGTGGTGGTGGCCGAGAGCGGGATCGTTGCGACCGAGGGCAGCGCCGTGGTCGGCGATACCAATGGCCCCGGCCCCGGAGTGGAGGGGTTGAGCGGGGGCAGCGGTGTGGGCGTCCATGGTGTCGCCGGCGGACTGCTGGGTGTCAACCTTGGGAACGCTGGCGTCGTGGGAGAGAGCACCAGTGGAAGTGGGGTGGCCGCGGGATCCAGTAACGCGGACGGTGTGTTCGGCTTGACATTTGGCGACGGCAGATACGGCGTCGTCGGCAGCGACCTGAGTAGCACCGGCGGATCCGGTGTGTTGGGCGAATCGGCGGCGGGAATTGGCGGGCAATTCGGCGGGGGCCGCGCGCCTCTTCAACTTACAGCCGCGACCGGCAGCACCGGGCCGCCGGTGGGCGCCGGGCACTTGATAGGCGAGTTCTACGTCGACGGCAACGGAGCGCTCTTCTACTGCTACGCGGGCGATGGAACGACCAGTGAATGGGTGGCCCTCACCAACGGCACCTTCCCCATTCCCCCGGTGCGGGTCATCAATACGGCAACTGGCACCGGGGGGATCACGGGGCCGTTGGTCCCGGGCTCGACGGTGCACACCTCCTCGGCCATCGCGGGCACCCATGGCATCCCCGCCGCGGCCGTGGGCGTGGTGGGGAACCTGGCCATCTCGGGGGTGAACGGGGCCCTGCTCAACGGCGTGGGCTTCGCCACCCTGTTCCCGGCCGGAGAGGCCACCCCGGCCACGGCCAACATCAACGCCGGAGCCGGATGCTTCGCCATCTCCAACGCGGTGACCGTGGGACTGGGGACCGGCGGGTCCAACGCCGGCAAGCTCTCCTTGGTCTGGTCCGGTGGGGGTCCGGTCCCCCATGCCGAGGCCTATTTCGACGTGACGGGGTACATCTTGTAGCGGCCAGATCACGTCGAAGCGGCCCGGTCACGTCGTGGCGACAGCATCACGCAGGGTGCAATGGGGATAGCGTCTGCATCGACACAACTGATCGGAACGTCCGGGTGGCGGCAGACAGCGTGGTCGCGGACAAATGTGCGTTCCCCTGACCGCCGGAGACCACCATGCCCGACCACGACGCAGCGCCGGAGAGCACCACGTTAGAGGCATTGGCCGATGAGGTGCGAAGTCTTAAAGCGCGGCTCCAGATGATGGAAGCACAGAGTCGTCCTCAGGCGCAGGGTCCTCCTCAGGCGGTTGTGCCCCACGCCGACCTACCCGCGGACGTGGTGCTCCAAGAGCCCGATGCGAATGGGGCCGTCACCCGCCGTGGGGCATTCAAGGTCCTCGGCGCAGCCGCGGCCGGAGGAGTCGGGGTGGCCCTTGGCTCGGCCATTGTCAGCGCCGAACCGGCGGCCGCCACAACGGGGGCAATGCAGTACGGAGTGAACAATTTTGCCGGGTCGGACCCCACGATTCTGAGCGCCGTCACCGCCGCGGACGCCGTCACCTTCCTCGCCCGGAACTTTGAGGCCTCCGGGCACGCGCTCTACGGTTTGATGGCGAACCCGAGCGGGATCGGGCCGACTTCGGGCAGTGCTGTGATCGGCGACACGATTGGGTCTAGCCCCGGCGTTGAGGGATTGTCGGGCGGCGGGACGGGCGTCCACGGTGTATCCGGCTCGTCGACCGGCGGAATGGGTCCAGGCGGCCCCATCGGTGTGTCGGGGGAATCTACCGATGGAATTGGCGCGGCCGGGGTGTCCATCAACGCGATCGGCCTCTTCGGCTTGACATACAACAGCAAGAGCGCTGGTGTCCTGGGACAAGACGGCAGCAGTGACGGAGGGGTCTCTGTGTGGGGCACTTCATTTGCGGGAATTGGCGGGTTCTTCGCCGGTGGCCACGCCCCGCTCCAACTTGGAACCGGGACTGGCACCGGACCGCCCACGGGTGCCGGGCACTCCGTCGGCGAGGTCTATGTTGACACCGTTGGAGCGCTCTTCTACTGCTACGCGGGGGACGGGACGACCAGTGAGTGGGTGGCTCTGACCAACGGCACCTTCCCCATCCCACCGGTGCGGGTCATCGACACCGCAACTGGCACCGGGGGGATCACGGGGCCGTTGGTCCCGGGCTCAACGGTGCACACTAGCTCTGCCATCGCCGGCACCCACGGCATCCCGGCCGCCGCCGTGGGCGTGGTGGGGAACCTGGCCATCTCGGGGGTGAGCGGGGCCCTGCTCAACGGTGTGGGCTTCGCCACGCTTTTCCCGGCCGGAGAAGCGACGCCGGCCACGGCCAACATCAATGCCGGGGCCGGGTGCTTCGCCATCTCCAACGCGGTGACGGTGGGACTCGGGTCCGGCGGGTCCAACGCCGGCAAGCTGTCGTTGGTGTGGTCCGGTGGGGGTCCGGTCCCCCACGCCGAGGCTTACTTCGACGTGACGGGGTACATCTTGTAGCGGCCAGGTCACGTCGTAGCGGCCAGGTCACGTCGAGCGGCCAGGGCGTGTCTTGGCGACAGCATCACGCAGGGTGCAATGGGGATAGCGTCTGCAACCGACACAACTGATCGGAACGTCCGGGGTGGCGGCAGACAGCGTGGTCGTGGACAAGTGTGCGTTCCCCTGATCGCTGGAGGCGACCATGCCCGACCACGACGCAGTGTCTGAGAGGACCAGTTTGGCGGCATTGGCCGATGAGATCGGCCGGCTCAACGCACGGGCCGACGCACGCGATGCCGAAAATGCGCGACTCGAGGCGCGACTACGGCGGATGGAGGCTCTGGGCCGTTCCGGCGGCCCGCCGGCCGACAGTGATGATGGCGATGGGAGGGGTGCAGATAGCGTTCCTTTCGCCGCGGTCGTGCCGGCCCTCGGGGAGCCCGCCGATGCTCAGCTGGTCTCCCGTCGCGGGGCCTTCAAAGTCCTGGGCGCGGCCGCGGCCGGCGGGGTCGGGGTGGCCCTCGGCTCGGCCATTCTCGGTGCCGAGCCGGCCGGCGCGTCGACCGGGAACATGCAGTACGGGGCTGTCAACGACCCGGGGCAGACGCCACGGTCCTCACCGCCGACACCGACGCCGACCACGTCACCTTCTTCGCCCAGAACGACAACGGCTCAGCGTTCGCGCTCTACGGCATGGTGGTGGCAGAGAGCGGGATCGGGGCGACCGAGGGCACTCCCGTGGTCGGGGACACGAGTCTCACCTCTCCCGGGGTCGAGGGGTTGAGTGGGACCGGAGGCATCGGTGTCCACGGTGTGGCCGGTGGTCAGGTGCCCCTTGTTGTTCTGTCGTCCGGTGGAGTCGTGGGCGAGACCACGGAGGGACCCGGCGTGGCGGGAGCATCCAGCAACGGGACCGGCGTGTATGGCTTCGCATCGGCCAATGACCAGATTGGCGTCTGGGGAGAGGACGTGAGCAGCGCAGGCGGGTCTGGTGTGCTCGGCCAGTCCAATGCGGGTACCGGTGGGGTCTTCGCCGGTGGCCACGCCCCACTCCTTCTTGAATCGGCGACCGGCACCGGGCCACCACCGCCGCCCGGACACAACCCCGGCGAGTTCTATGTCGACTTCAATGGAGCGCTCTTCTACTGCTACAACACCGACGAGTGGGTGGCTCTCACCAACGGCACCTTCCCCATCCCACCGGTGCGGGTCATCGATACCACGGCCGGCACCGGGGGGATCACCGGGCCACTGGTGCCGGGCTAGCCGGTGCACACCACTTCTGCCATCGCCGGCACCCACGGCATCCCGGCGTCTGCCGTCGGTGTGGTGGGGAACCTGGCCATCTCGGGGGTGAGCGGGGCCCTGCTCAACGGTGTGGGGTTCGCCACCCTGTTCCCGGCCGGAGAAGCGACGCCGGCCACGGCCAACATCAATGCCGGGGCCGGGTGCTTCGCCATCTCCAACGCGGTGACGGTGGGACTCGGGTCCGGCGGGTCCAACGCCGGCAAGCTCTCCTTGGTCTGGTCCGGTGGGGGCCCGGTCCCCCACGCCGAGGCTTACTTCGACGTGACGGGGTACATCCTGTAGCCGCCAGGTCACGTCGCAGTGACCGTGTCACGCGGATTGCAATGGGGATAGCGTCTGCGCCGACACAACCGATCGGAACGTCCGGGTGGCGGCAGACAGCGTGGTCGCGGACAAGTGTGCGTTCCCCTGATCACAGGAGGCGGTCATGCCCGACCACGGAACTCCGTCTGAGCGCACGACGTTGGCGGCCCTGGCCGACAAGATCAACCAGCTCAACGCGCGGGTCGACGCACGCGATGCCGAGAACGCACGGCTGGAGGCCCGCCTCCGGCAAGTCGAGGCCTGGGGTCGGTCCGGTAACGGACCGGCCGGCGGTGATGGTAGCGATGGGAGAGACGCAGGTGGCGTTGGCGGTGGCGTTCCTTCAGCCGCCGTCGCGGCGACCCACGAGCACTCCGGCGACGCTCAGCCCGTCTCTCGTCGTGGGGCATTCAAGGTCCTGGGCGCGGCGGCGGCCGGTGGCGTCGGGGTGGCCCTCGGTTCGGCGATTCTCAGTGCCGAGCCGGCAGCCGCAACAACGGGAACCATGATGTTCGGGGCGGACAACGATGCCGGATCCGACGCTACGACACTCACGGCGGCCACCCCAGACGCTTTCGTCACCTTCTTGGCGAAGAATACGAGCCCGAACGGTTTCGGGCTGTACGGCGTGGTTGAGGCCGAGAGTGGGATCCCTGCGACCGAGGGCAGCGCGGTGGTCGGCGACACCAGCGGCAAGGGACCGGGAATCGAGGGGTTGTGCGGGACCGGAGGCGTGGGTGTCCACGGCGTATCCGGCGGCACCTTGACCACAATCAACCTGCCTTCGATTGGTGTCTTCGGGGAGAACAATTCCAGCGAAGTTGAAGCGGTTGGCGTTGCCGGAGGAACACTCAACGGCGCCGGCGTTGTCGGCTACACGACCGGCAGCGGTGACGGAGTTGGAGTGGTCGGCTCGTCGCAGTTGGGCACCGGGGCGACTTTCTTTGGTGGCCACGCCCCGCTCAGGCTCGGAACGGGGGGCGGCACCGGGCCGCCCACGGACACCGGGCACAACCCCGGCGAGTTCTCTGTCGACATGAACGGAGCGCTCTTCTACTGCTACGACACCGACGAGTGGGTGGCTCTCACCAACGGCACCTTCCCCATCCCACCGGTGCGGGTCATTGACACCGCAGATGGCACCGGGGGGATCACCGGGCCACTGGTGCCGGGAAGCACGGTGCATACATCGTCCGCCATCGCCGGCACGCACGGCATCCCGGCCGCCGCGGTGGGCGTGGTGGGAAACCTGGCCATCTCGGGGGTGAACGGGGCCCTGCTCAACGGTGTGGGCTTCGCCACCCTGTTCCCGGCCGGAGAGGCCACCCCGGCCACGGCCAACATCAATGCCGGGGCCGGGTGCTTCGCCATCTCCAACGCGGTGACCGTGGGACTCGGAACCGGCGGGTCCAACGCGGCAAGCTCTCCTTGGTCTGGTCCGGTGGGGGTCCGGTCCCCCACGCCGAGGCTTACTTCGACGTGACGGGGTACATCCTGTAGCGGCCAACTCACGTCGTGGCGGCCAGGGCGGGTCGGCGTGGCCCTGTCGCGTCCTGGCTACAGCATCACGCAGGGTGCAATGGGGATAGCGTCTGCAACCGACACAACTGATCGGAACGTCCGGGGTGGCGGCAGACAGCGGGTCGTTGACAATGGTGCGTTCCCCTGCATGCTGGAGGCGACCATGCCCGACCACGGAACTCCGCCTGAGGGCACGACGTTGGCGGCTTTGGCCGACGAGGTGCGAAGCCTCAAAACGCGGCTCCAGATGCTGGAAGCGCAAGGTCGCTCTCAAACAGGAGTGCTTCGCGCCGAAACTCTGACGGACGAGGTGGTCCGGGAGCTCGATGCAAATCTGGCGGTCTCCCGTCGTGGGGCCATCAAGGTCCTCGGTGCGGCCGCGGCCGGCGGCGTCGGGATGGCCCTCGGGTCGACTGTGCTCGGCGCCGAGCAGGCGGGAGCGGCCAACTTCCAATATGTGGAATTGGGAGCCCAGAATACGGCGTCGCAAAGCACAAACATCTTGACGTCTGGAGGAGTGGGGTTGGGCGCGGGATCGCAGGATGCAACCGGTACCGGCGTGGTGGGCACCAACTCGAGCGGCTCGGGTGGCTCGGGCGTGTTCGGACTCTCGGAATCCGCCGTCGGCATTGGCATCTTCGGCGTGTGTGCCGCAGGTATAGGTGTCGTCGGTCAAGACGTGGACAGTGACCCCAACCCGAACGGCACCCCAAATGGCAAGCTCCCGATCGGAGTCCAGGGGAACTCCGATTCGGGTATTGGCGTGCAGGGCGTGCTGACCACGAAAGGGATTGGCTTCTACGCGGTCGACGGCGAGGACCTGAGCGGCCAAGCGACCTCTGTCGGCGTATACGGCTCTTCGGCCGCCGGGACCGGTGTGAGTGGGCAATCGGCGTCGGGCGTCGGGGTACAAGGCACATCGTCTGGAACTGTCGCCGTCCTCGGCACCTTGATCGGCTCGGGCGAGGGCGCCATCGCCGGCGAGGACCACACAACACAAGCGACGTCCTATGGGGTCTTCGGTTCATCGAACGCGGGCTACGGGATGTACTGCACCTCGCAAAGCGGACTCGCTCTCTTTGCCGCCCTGACCGGACCGGGCAACGGCGCCATCGCCGGTGAGGATCAGAGCGATCAATCCACTTCATACGGTGTGTTCGGCAGCTCAGCAAAGGGCATCGGGGTGATCGGAAGAGCGACCGCAGGCGGTGTCGTGGGCATTCAAGCTGCCAACACCGTTGGTCCGTCTCTTCAACTCGTACCCTCTGCATCCCCTCTGCTGCCCTCGACGTCGCAGCCCGGCCAGTTCATTGTGCTGAGCGATAATTCCCTCCACTACGCCTATGGCCCCAACGAGTGGGTGGCCCTGACCAACGGCACCTTCCCCATCCCACCGGTGCGGGTCATCAACACGGCCGATGGCACCGGTGGGATCACCGGGCCGCTCGTGCCGGGCTCAACGGTGCACACCTCGGTCACCATCGCCGGTTCCCACGGCATCCCCGCCGCTGCCATAGGCGTGGTGGGAAACCTGGCCATCTCGGGGGTAGGCGGGGCTCTGCTCAACGGCGCTGGCTTCGCTACCCTCTTCGCGGCGGGAGAGGTTACGCCGGCCACGGCCAACATCAACGCCGGGGCTGGGTGCTTCGCCATCTCCAATGCGGTGACCGTGGGCCTGGGGGTTGGCGGGAGCAATGCCGGCAAGCTGTCGTTGGTGTGGTCCGGAGGGGGCCCGGTCCCCCATGCCGAGGCCTACTTCGACGTGACGGGGTACATCCTGTAGCGATGCGACGCCATGGACCTTGCCGGCTGTTCTGGGAGACCTTAGCGACGTAGCACGACGTGCTACGCTCAACCCATGACGAGGGAGATCACCCAGCGAGAGCTCCGTAATGAAAGTGGTGAGATCATGCGCCGCCTCGATGAGGGCGAGAGCTTTGTGGTGACGAGAAACGGGGTGCCCGTTGGAGAGCTCGCCCCGCTACGGCGGCATCGATTCGTGCGATCCGAAACGGCAGTCGCCCTGTTCCGCAACGCACCCGGCGTCGACCTCGCTCGATTCCGTGACGACCTCGATCGGGTGAGCTCTCAAGACCCAACCCCCCGTGGCTGACCAGGAGCGTCGAGCTCGCGGCGTCATCGACACCTCGGTGGTCATCGACCTCGAGGAGCTCGACCCAACCAGACTTCCCGTCGAGGTGGCCGTCAGTGCGATCACGCTGGCCGAACTCGCCGCCGGTCCCCACGCTACGGTCGATGCCGAGGAGCGGGGACGTCGCCAGGATCGGCTGCAACGAGCCGAGGCGGCGTTTGATCCCCTCCCCTTCGACGTCGACGCGGCGCGCGCGTACGGGCGGATCTATGCAGCCATCCTGATCGTCGGACGGAGGGCGCGTCCTCGAGCGGCGGATCTGCTGATCGCCGCCACCGCCTGCGCCGCTCAGCTCCCGCTCTATACCCGCAACCCCAAAGACTTCCGAGGCCTCGGCGATCTCCTCGAGGTCGTGGCCGTCTGAGGCTTCGCCAGCGGACCGGCATGCACGTTGTGATGCTGGACGCCGTGGCCCGATACTCGTCGAGAACATCACCCGGAGATTTGGGCGATCCCGTCGATCAACTTGTTGCAGATGTCGCGCTCGTGCACGAGGCCAAGAGATCCTTCTGGGTCGCCGGCACTCACTCCTCGTCGGGATGCAGAACCGCGATGACCGTCAGATCATCGATTCCATCAAAAGGACCTTCTGGATCCTTCTGGACCTTCCGGGACGACGTTCCGGCAACTAGTTCACCTTGACCACAAAGGTCGCCGTTCCCGATTGGCTGTAGTTGTCCTTCACCGTCAGGGTGATGGTCCTCGACACACCGCCGCCCGTCGCGTAGTCGTGGGTGGCCGAGCCGGTGGTGGTCACCGTCGGTGTCGTCCCGTCCCCCCAGTTCCAGGTGTAGCTCGACACCTTGCCGCCGGGAAACGGATCGGTGACAGTGGCGGTCCAGGTGCCGATCGTCCCGTGCGTCACTGTCGTCGGGCCGGCGATCGTGGCCTTGGGGCCGGTCGGGGTGAACATGGTGATGCCGTTCGGTGTCCCGACCCCGGTCGGGCCGTCATAGCCGGTCAACGCGTCACAGGCTCGGTCCCCCACGCTCGCCTTGGTACCGGTCGCCGGGTAGTCGCAGTCGAGAATGCCCTCACCCATCGCGTTGGGATTGCCACAGGCGGCAGACCCTTCCCCCCCGCAGTACCCGTTACCACCGGTCTTGACGTCATACGGCGCGTTGGCCCCCGAGCCCAGGTGCCCGTAGAGCGTCAGCGCCGGGTCGGCCACACCGTGGGCGCCGCCGGCCAGCGCGAACATGCCGCTGATGATCGGCGCCGACAGCGACGTGCCCCCGATGGTGCTCCATCCCGCCGGCGGGCACGAGGAGCAGGGAAAGGTGTCGTAGACGTCGAGGCCGGTGAGATAGTCGCCGTCGGCCGACACGTCGGCGACCAGGCGATGGGTTCCGCACACCGTCTGGGCCCATGCGGCCTGGCTGGTCTGCCAGGCGGGTGCGGCGTTGAGATTGCTGCAGCCCCCGCCACCCGCGCCGAGCGAGAAGCCCAAACTCTGTTGGTTGACGTCCTTCGTGCCGTTGTCGTTCCACACCGACTCGGATTGCCGGGCGGCCGTCTGCCCGAGATAGAGCGAGGTGCCCCCCACGGCGACTACCGTGCCGTACGACGCCGGGCTGTTCGGCTGGTTGTACGGGGACGGGCTGCCGCCGCCGAGTAGGTCGAAGTCGTAGTAGCCGTCATCGCCGGCCGAGGCCACGATGACCGTTCCCGGATGGTTGTACGCGGCGGCGTCCGACACGGAGGCCGGGCTCTCGGGGCCCCCGAAGGAGTTGGAGACCACCGAGGCCGAGAACTTGATCACCGCCGTGTTCTCGGCCGCATCGAGGTTGGCGTTGTTGCTCGAGTTCGCTTCGAGCAGCACGATCTTGCAGCCCTGGCAGACCGAGTGCACCGTCTCGACGTCGAGCGATTCTTCAGTGGACCAACCCGTCGTGTCGTTGGCCGGCAGGGTCGACCCGCCCGTCTGGTTGACGACCTTGAGGCACCCGTTGGTGGTGCTGCACGTGGCCAGGCCGTATTTGGTGTCGAATGTCTGCAGGTTGGCGTTGATGTTGGGGTCGTTGAAGGCGTCGACGATGGCCACGGTCTGCCCGGCACCGCCCGCGGTGGCGACGTTGTAAGCGGTGGCCAGATCACCCGGGGTCAGCCCCCCGGCGGGACCGATGGTGACATTAGGAATTTTGGCCGCCCCGTCCGCCACCACGAACGGCTTCGCCCCCGGCGTGCCCCTGGTGACCTCCTTGCGCCACATGGCGTAGCAGCCCGAGGAGTCCCGCTTGGGTGCCTTGCAATCCTTGACCCCCACGGCGAACTCGACGGTCCCGGCCGGCGCGGTCACCGCCGGCAGCGTTGCGGGGGTGGTCGCCGGGGTCGTGGTGGGCGCGGTCGTAGGCGCGGTCGTGGTCGACGGGGTGGTGGTCGTCGTGGGAGCGGTCGGGGTCGTGGTGGGCGCGGTCGTGGTCGACGGGGTGGTCGTGGCCGCAGTCGTCGGCGACGCCGTGGTCGCCGGACTTGTGGTGGTCGGGTTACCCGGAACCGTTGCGCCAGCGGATCCGGCGACGAGCACCGCACCCACGCCCATCAGACTCCAGGCCAAGAGGCTGAGCGGGCCGAATTTTCCTCGCCGAACTCGGGTACGTGTTCCTTGAGTCATCGGTCGAATTCCCCCTCGGTGTCAGACCCGGCCGAGTACGCACCGAGTACCCCGACAAGCAAGCCGTGAAGCTACCCGGATGGGCCAGGACCCTGCAAAGACGCTTGGGCGGGCGGAGGTTCGGGACTCGGCCCTGTTTTTCCTGCTCTAACCCTTGCTCTTGCGCTTACCCTTGCTCTTGCGGGGCCGCGGCGCGTACTGGCCGGCACCCGATCCGGTGACGGGCGGGCCACCACCCGGACCGGTACCCGGCCCACCGTCGGGACGATCGAGCACCGCCGTGCCGCTGGCCGAGCCCGGCCGGATCGGCCCGCTCCGCCCGCCCGGCTTGGGTGCGGCCGGGGTCCGGACCTGCCCGCCCGCCGAGATGCTCATCTGAGTGGCCAGGGCTGCCGCAGCCGCCGGCGACAGCGTGCCGGCGCGGTCGGTTCGCTTGGCGTTGCGCTGGGCGATGGCCACCCAGCGGGACTCGCGCTCCTTGAACATGCAGAGGACCGGGGACGCGATGAAGATGGATGAGTAAGCCCCGCTCAGCAAGCCGACGAAGAGGGCCAGGCCATAGTCCTGCAGGGTCGTGGCCCCCAGCAATTGGGCCCCGACCAGCAGAACGGCCAGCACCGGCAGAATGGCGACCAGCGACGTGTTGATGGAGCGGGCCAGCGTCTGGTTCATCGACAGGTTGATGAGCTGGGTGTAGGTCACCCGCCCGGTGGCCCCGATGCCCTTGGTGTTGTCGCGCACCCGGTCGAACACCACCACGGTGTCGTAGAGCGAATACCCCAGAATGGTCAGGATGGCCACGACGGTGTCCGGCGTCACCTGGAAGTTGAAGATCGAGTAGACCCCGACGGCCACCAGCACGTCGTGGATCATGGCGATGAAGGCAGCCAGCGCCATCTTGGGCTCGAAGCGGATGCTGATGTAGATCCCCACCACGATGAAGAAGATGATGAGCGCCGTGATGGCCTTGTCGGTGATCTGTGAGCCCCAGGTCGGCCCGACCTGGGTCCGGTTGTTGGCGATGTTCTCCGGCGTGGTGTGCGTCAGCCGGGCCAGCGCGACCTGCACCTTGTTCTGCTCGGTCTTCTGTGCCGCCGGGGAGAGCTTGTTGAGGTTGGCCTGCACGTTGAGTTGCTGATGCGTGCCCTGCCCGAGGAGGTCGACCACGGGAGAGGTGAGACCGGCAGCCTGCACGGCGTTGACGGCCTGGGTCTGGGTGATGCCGGGCGCGGCCACCGTCCATTCCGTGCCGCCCTTGAAGTCGATGCCGAGGTTGAGCCCGCCCCGGAGGATGATGGAGACGATCCCGGCCACGATGATCAGGGTCGAGATGGTGAACCAGGTGCGGCGGTGTCCGACGAAGTCGAACGTCGTCTCGCCCCGGTAGAGGCGGGCGAAGGGCCCGTGGTGATTGGGGTCCTTCTGGCGCTTGCGGATGATGTTGCGTACGGCGTCGTCGACGTTGAGGTTCTCGTCCTCGAGGGCGTCATCGATGGCGTCGTCCATGGTGATGTCGGTGATGTCGTCGTCGGTCATACCGGTACCTGCTCCCGGGGGCGGGCCGGTTGGCCGTTCCTGTCGGCCTTCACCGCCAGGCCGCGGGCGATCCCGAAACGACCGGCCTGGGTCAGGCGGTCATTGCGCCCGAGCAGGATCACGAGCGGGCGCGTGTAGAACCAGGTCACACCCATATCGAGAATGGTGGAGAGACCGAGGAAGAAGGCGAACCCCTTGACGTCTCCCACCGCGACGATATAGAGGACGATGGCCGCCAACAGGGATACGAAGTCGGCGGCCCACACGGTGCGCCAGGCGCTCTTGAAGCCGCGGTCCACGCTGGTGCGCACCGAGCGCCCGGATCTGGTCTCGTCCTTGAGCCGCTCGAAGTAGACGATGTAGGAGTCGACCGTGATACCGATGGACACAATGAGGCCCGTGATACCCGCCAGGTCGAAACTCGGGCTGAAGGTGGTGTGCCCGAGGGCCGAGATGATCGCCCACAGGAGCGCGGCCGTCAGGGCCAGGCCGGAGATGACCACCAGGCCCAAGCCGCGGTAGTAGGCCAGGACGTAGAGCAGCACCAGCGCCAGTCCGGCGATGCCGGCGGCCAGGCCGGCCTGGAGGGCCGACTTGCCCAGGGTGGGCGAGACGGTCTGGGTGGTCAATTGCTTGAGCACGACCGGGAGGGAGCCGAACTGCATGGCCTGGGCCAACTGGTCCGCGTCTTGCTGGGTCAGGTTCCCCGAGATCTGGCCCTGGCCGGCGAAGGAGGAGAAGGTGGCGTTGGCCGGTTGGATGATGGGCGCCGAGTAGACGTTCCCATCGAGCTCTATCCCCAGCAGCTGGTGGAAGTTCTCCTGCGCCACCTTGTCCCACAGCGCCGAATTGGCCGATCCGGCCAGGGTGTAATTGACCACCCACTGGCCCGTCTGGTCCTGCTGGGCCGTGGCCGACCCGATGGCCTGCCCGGTCATCTGGCTCGGGCCCAGCACGTAGCGCGGGAGCGTCGTCGAAGCCGCGCCGTTGGGGGCAACGTTCGGGAGGAGGACGCTGCGGTCCGGGTAGTTCGGCACCGTCGTTTTCGTGTTGGTGTACTGGGCGAACTGGGGATCGGGATTGATCCGGTTGCCCTGCTGGTTCGAAGGCGAGACACCGAGGTTGGCCGCCGTGGTGGCGTAGGTGCTGCCACAGGTCGGCAGCTTCGAATTGCCCGAGATGGGCTGAGTTGGTTTGGGATTCTTCTTGGTCGGCGTCGTAGCCTGCACGAGCACCTGCGTCGAGTAGGTCTCGCACAGGACGGGGCGGAAATAGAGGCGCGCCGTCTTGCCGATGGTGGCCAGCACGGCAGCCGCGTTGCTCACCCCGGGGATCGACACCGAGATCTGGTCGGTGCCCGTCGTACTGACCTGGGCCCCCGAGACCCCGAGTCCGTTGACCCGGCTGTTCAAGATGTTCACCGTCTCCTGCAGTTGCGCCTGGGATGCCTTTCCCTGGGTCTGGTAGACGACCGCCAGGCCCCCGGCCAGGTCCAGGCCCAGTTTCGGCGACCACTTGGCGCCGAACACGGCCGCAAAGGACCCCAGCGAGATGCACACGACGGCCAGGACGCTGATGATCAGATTGCGCCGCTGGCGCTGGCGACCCCGGGACGACTGGGGGCTCACGCCTCTTCAGCCTCCCCGTCACCCTTGTCGACGTGCTCGTGGTCGTCGCCGCCGATGTCGAAGGACTTCGGCGCCCGGCCGTGCGGCTCCTCGTGGCTCGGAGTATTCGGAACGTCGGGAACGTCGGGCACATCCGAGACGTCGGGCTCGTCCGAAACGTCCGAGACGTCGGTCACCCCGTCGTGATCCTCGGGCTGGTCGTCGACCGCGACGTCGTCGTCCTCGATGTCGGCGATCCGCTCCACCTTCTTGGCGATGGCCTGGCGGATGAAGACGATCCGGGTCGGCTGGGGTCCATCGAGGTTGCCGTCACCTCCGACGTTGCCCGTGAGCAACGTGTAGCGATCACCGTGGATCTCGAGGACGGTCCCGATCACGCCCCCGATGGTCTGCACTTCGTCGCCCACCTCAATGTCCTTGTTGCCGCCGCCCTGGCGGGCCGCCTGGGCCTTGCGCTGCTGGGGCCTGAGGAAGAAGAAATAGGCGAGCACCCCGAGGCCGACCAGCAAGATCAGCGGCAGCAAGCTGCTCGACTTTTTCGTCGTGGCCGCCAATAGGGTCAGCACAGTGGGCAAATGCGTCATGAAGGATCCTTCAAACAAGGGGCGTGCGCGAAGCGAAACCCTAGTGCCTGCATCTTGGTTCCCCCGGGCACACCCCGAGCCGACCCCGAGGCGAGCCTGGGCACACCCTGAGCCGACCCAGACCACGCCCCGAGCCGACCCCGAGCCGACCCCGACGGCACCACGATGCGACCCTGCGCACACCCCGGGCCGCCCGCGAAAGGCCGGACACGGCCGGGTCCAGCCGCCGCAGCCCGGTGCACTCGCCTCCCGGCGGGGAGAACAGACGAAGTCAACCCCGATTGCGAAAAAACTTCACTTGCAACCATTCTGCAACCAACTTGCCCCGATGTTGCACCCATCCGGGTACACCATGCTCCCACAGTAAACACAGCCTCACGATGAGGATCGCCCGGAGGGGACGGTCCCGATCTCGGATCCGGAGAAGGGGAGCGGATTCGCGAGGGGGAACATCGGGGGGCAACAAAAGGGGAACAAGCGAGGGTGCGCCGGTTGGGAACGTCGCCATCGGCCGGAGGGATCCGGAGGGACTGGTGGCGGGGAGCCGGCGCACCTTTCGCTTCTCCGGCAACCCCTATAACGGAACGCTGGCCGTAGGCACGTTACAGTGGCGACTCTATGTACTGGGACTTTGCCCGTCGAACCCATGCGTGACGGCCGCGTCTCAGTCCTGTGTATCGAGGATGACGGCGACATCCGGGGCTTGCTGCGGTCGCTGCTCGAACGGGAGGGCTTCGACATCACCGAGGCGGACTCGGGGAAGGACGGGGTCCGCCAGTTCCATCAGATGGGTCCTGACATCGTGATCCTCGACGTCGGCCTGCCCGATCTCGACGGCTGGCAGGTTCTCGAGCGCATCCGCGATATGAGCGACACCCCCGTTCTCATGCTCACGGCGCGCTCCACCGACCTCGACAAGGTACGGGGCCTCAACGCCGGGGCCGACGACTATCTGACCAAGCCCTTCAGCCGGGTGGAGCTCCTGGCCCGGCTCCAGGCCATCAGCCGCCGCCACGTGTCCCGCGCCCAGCCGGTGACCTCGTTCGAGGACTTCGAGGTCAAGGTCGATTTCGTGCACCAATCCGTCACCGTCGACGGGGAGTCGGTCGTGCTCACCCCGACCGAGTACCGGCTGCTCGCCACCCTGGTGCGCCACCAGGGACAGGTCCTCTCGCCGGACCAGCTCATAGAGCTGGCCTGGGACGATCCCACCGGGCTGGGTCCTTCACGCGTCAAGTACGCCGTCCTGCGCCTCCGCCGCAAACTCGGGTGGGGCGAGCAGGAGGTCTCACCCATCGAGACCGTGCGAGGGTTCGGCTACCGGTATCGGACTCGGGTGAAGTAGCCGCGTGAACGCCGCCGAGAACCCCTCCCCCTCCCCGACCCCCGCCCCCTCGGAGCCGCCACTCGACCCGCTCGTGGAGGCCGAGTTGAACGGGCACCGGCGGATCCCCGGCTTCTACGGCTTGATGCGGGCCCGCCTCCCGTTGTTCGCCGTCGAGGCCCTCCTCATCGTCGTCCTCAGCATCCTCCCGTTCCCCACCACCCGGGTCCCTCAGGCGTACATCGCCGCCTTCCTCTTCGCGGTGCTGCTCGCCTTGGCCTTCTTGGTGCCGTGGGAACGAATGCCCGACGGTGCCTGGCTGGTCATCCCCGTCGGGTTCCTGGCCGTGATCGCCCTCATCCGCGACGCGCAGGGCGGCACCACCTCGGGCCTGACCCCGGTCTATCTCCTCCCCATTCTGTGGTTGGCGCTCTACGGCCGGCGCTTCCAATTGGCCGTGGGGCTGTTCTGCATGTACCTGGCCCTGGGCATACCCCTCATCGTCGTCGGTCCACCTATGTACCCCAGCTGGGCGTGGCGCGGCGCCGTGGCCATCGCAGCCGTGGCCACACTGGTGTCGGCCACCGTCTGGTATGTCGTCTCGAAGAGTCGTGAATACGTCACCGATCTGGTCAATCAGACGCGCCTGGCGCGGCGCAGCGCCCTCGATGCGGACCAGGCCCGGGATCGCCTCGAAACCCTCCTCCGGGCCGCCACCGGCAGCGCCATCATGGGCGTCGACCCCTCGGGCACCGTCACCTTCTTTTCGGCCGGGGCCGAGCAGATGCTCGGGTACACCGCGACAGAAGTGGTGGGCATCCGCTCCATCGCCCACTTCATCGACCCGGCCCAGATCGACGAGCGACGCCAGTCCATTGACGCCCTCCGCCGCAATGCCCACGAGGCGGCCGATCCCGAGACCCTGGCCGAGGTCCCCTGGACCGCGACCCGCAGGGACGGCCAGAAGCGGCGCTGCGTCGTGCGGGTGCGCGCCATGCCCACGCCCGTCGTCGACCCCTCCCTGGGTGGGCGCACCGCCCCCACCTCCACCTCATCGGACGCGGTGGCCTCCACACCCCCGCCCACCGCCCGCGGCCGAGGGAACGACGCCAAGGTCCCCGACCCCGCCCCGTCGGCCACCGGCGCGGCAACCGGCGCGGCAACTGGCGCGGCCAACGGCGCAGCCAGCTACGTGGTGGTGGCCATTGATGTCACCGAGCGCGAGGAGCTGGCGGCCGAGCGGGAGCGGGTGTTCGCCGTGCAGCGAGAGGTGACGCAGTCGTTCATCCAGCAGAACCGCCGGCTGCACGAGCTGACCCAGATGAAGGACGACGTGGTGGCCACCGTCTCGCACGAGTTGCGTACCCCGATCACCTCCATCCGGGGCTTCGTCGAGTTGCTGCTCGAGGACGCATCGCAGCTCTCCGAAGATCAGCTCCGCATGCTGCGCACCATCGACCGCAGTTCGGAGCATCTCCAACGGGTCGCCGAGGACCTCCTGGCCGACCCGGGCGCCGGTCATGGCCTGAGCGTGGCGTTCAGCGAGCTCAACCTGCGCCAGCTGGCATTCCAGGCCATCGACTCCTTCCAGAGCCCGGCTATCACGGCCGGGGTGACGCTGACGCTCGATGCGGCCGAATCGGGCGAGGAGGTGCCGATATTCGGCGACCCCACCCGCCTGCACCAGCTGCTGGGCAACCTCATCTCCAACGCGATCAAGTTCTCGAACCGGGGCGGGGCGGTGAGGGTGATTGTCGACTCGGTCGAACCCTTCGCCCGGGTCCAGGTGCTCGACCAGGGACCGGGCATCCCCGAAGCCGAACGGCCCCAGCTCTTCGAGCGCTTCTACCGCCTGGCGTCGGCCGCCGAGTCGGGCGTACCGGGAACGGGCCTCGGCTTGGCCATCGCCAAGTCGGTGGCCGAGGCGCACGAGGGCTTCGTCGACATCTCGGACACCCCCGGCTGGTCGACCACCTTCCGCGTCTTCCTGCCGTTGCGGCCGGCCGGACACCCCGGCATCCACCCGGCTGTCCATCCGAACATCCCACCGAACATCCAACCGAACGGTCACGTCGCGCCCACCTCCGTGCCGTCCTGATCCGCCAGCCTGCTGGGCCCGGACTGACGTTCGATGCGGGGCGGAACATCGCGGCGACGCAACGGCGCGCCGGCGGTAGCTACGAATCGAGAGGCGGCTACGAATCGAAGAGCGGGGCGGTCCCACCCGCGCCCAGGGCACTCGGGGGTGTTCGACCGAGGTGGGACCAGGCCCGTGCCGTGGGTACCCGACCCCGGGCCGTGCGCTGGATGAGGCCGCACTGCAGGAGGAACGGCTCGTAGGCGTCTTCGATGGTGTCGGTCTCTTCGCCTACGCACTGGGCCAACGTGGTCAATCCGACCGGCTGGCCGCCGAAACGGTCGCACAGGGTCATCAGGATGGCCCGGTCCACCTTGTCCAGACCGAGCTCGTCCACCCCGAAGAGGTCGAGTCCCTCCCTGGCTGTCGTGCCGTTGACGGAACCGTCACCGCGGACCTCGGCGAAATCACGCACCCGCCGCAGGAGCCGGTTGGCCACCCGCGGCGTTCCCCGGGAGCGCCCGGCGATGCGAGTCGCCCCGTCATCGTCGACCTGGACGTGGAGGATCCGGGCCGAACGTTCCACGATGGCCCGCAGGTCCTCGGGCGCGTAGAGGTCGAGGCGCCCGACGAACCCGAATCGATCGCGCAAGGGGCCCGAGACCAACCCCGTGCGCGTGGTGGCGCCGACCAGGGTGAACTTGGGCAGGTCCAGTCGGATGGAGCGGGCCGTCGGGCCCTTGCCGATCAGGATGTCGAGCTTGGCGTCCTCCATGGCCGAATACAGCATCTCCTCGACGGAGCGGTGCAGCCGATGGATCTCGTCAATGAAGAGGACGTCCCCCTCCTGCAGGTCGGTGAGGAGGGCGGCCAGGTCGCCGGCCCTGGTCAGCACCGGGCCCGAGGTGATGCGGAACCCGGCACCCATCTCGGTCGCCACGATTCCGGCCAGCGATGTCTTGCCCAGGCCGGGGGGGCCGGCGAAGAGCAGATGGTCCACCGGTTGGTGCCGTTGCCGGGCCGCCTGCAGGACGATGTCCAGATGCTCCACCAATTGCGCCTGCCCGACGAATTCGCTCAGCGAACGCGGGCGGAGGCCGGCTTCTTCGACTTCTTCGACCGGGTCGGCCAGGACCGGCGCCACCAGCCGTTCGGCGTCCGGCACGGCGGCTGCGGCGGCGTCTGTCCCCGAGCCTGCCGTGGCGTCCGCGTCGGTGGCCAGCACTTCTCGGCGCGCCCGAGGGCTCACCGGCTGGCCAACTCCCGGAGGGCGAGGCGGAGCATCTCTTCCACTCCCACATCGTCGCGCAGGCCGTCGAGCGCGCCCCGGATCTCCTCGGGGGCGTAGCCGAGCTCGCTCAGGGCGGCCCGGGCCTCCGATCGAGACGTGCGGGACGGACGCCCCGGGCCGTCATGGGCGGCGCCGTGCAGATCGAGCGACAGGTCGGGCAGGTCGAGCCGGCTCTTGAGCTCGATGAGCAACCGGGCCGCCGTCTTGCGACCGACGCCGGGAACCGAACACAACGTCTCGAGATCGTCCTCGAGGACGGCGGTCGAGAGCGAGGCCGGTGAGAGCACGGCCATGATGGCCAGGGCCAGGGCCGGGCCTACACCGTGCGAGCCGAGCAGCACCTCGAAGCATCGGCGCTCATCGTCGTGCACGAATCCGTACAGGACGATGGCGTCCTCACGGACGTGGGTGTGGACGAAAAGGGTCGTCTCAGCCTTCGTGCCGTGGGCCATCAACCCAGCCGCCGTCGAGGGCGTGACCGTCACCCGGTACCCGACTCCGGCCACGTCGACGATCACCTCCCCCTCGGCCGATCGCAGCACGGCGGTTCCTCGCAACAAGCCGATCACAGTGCACTCCTTTCTCGCGACGGTCGTGTCTCCCGGGACAGAGCGGCGCCAACGGCACGCCGCAAGGGAACGGTCGTGAGGTGGCACACGGCCAGGGCCAGGGCATCGGCCACGTCCGGCGGGCTGGGCGGTGTCGCCAAACCCAGTACGCTCGCCACCATGCGCTGGACCTGGTCCTTGGTGGCGGCCCCGTAGCCGACCAGGCCCAGCTTGACCTCGTTGGCCGTGTACTGGGCCACCTCGCAACCGGCCTCGGCGGCGGCGACCAGTGCCAGGCCACTGGCCTGACCGACCGACATGGCCGTCTTGACGTTGACCTGGAAGAACACCCGCTCGACTGCCACCACCTGGGGCGAGAGCTCGGCCACCAGGGCCCGCAGCTCGGTGTGCAGGATCAGGAGCCGTTCCGGGAGTCGGGCGGCCGGATCGGTCTCGATCACCCCGGCCACGTGGGCCTTCAGCCCACTGTCGGCCTCGTCCCGACCGACCAGGCCGTAACCACAGCGCGAGAGCCCCGGGTCGATCCCCAATACGAACATGCGTTCGCAGCGTAGTCGCCCTCAGGCACGGATGGGCGGACCTACCCTCAGGATTTCGGATCTGAATACCAGCTCAGGAGCTCGGTGCTGAGTACCACCCCAGCACATCGACCACGACGTCGATGCTGCCGGTGTTGTTGTAGATCGAAATCTTGCCGTCGTTGGCGATGGTGGCCACGGTGAGGTTGCCCTTGACCTCGCCCGCGGCCGGGTTGAGGTCCGAGGCGAAGGGCCGGCCGGGACCGGGGAACACGGTGAGGAAGGTGCCGGCGGTGGGAGCCACTGCGGTCAGATTGACGACCACGGCCGTGGCGTCGCTCGGCAGGCCCGGTATGCCGGCCAGGCCATCGACGGTGACGACGTCGGTCTTGGCTTGTCCGAGGGTCGTGTTGTCGCACTGGTCGTAGGGGCTGGAGAGGTTGGAGGGGTTGCCCGCCCTGGTGTCACAGATCCTGACCGGGGCGGGCTCCGCGCTCGAACTGGGCCCCCGACCCTCCCGGGGCGGAGAAATAGCCCGAGACATCGACCACCACGTCGGCGGCGGCCTTCGAATAGATGGACACCTCTCCCGGGGTGGTTCCGGTGGTCGAGAGGGGGACGATGACCCGGTTGCCGGTGACCTGGCCCGCGGTGTAGTTCACGTTGGCCGTGAAGGGCTGGGCCGCATCTTGCGGGAAGACGGTCAGGTAACCACTGGCAGACGGGTTGACCACGGTCACGTTCAAGATGGCCGCGGTGGCGCGTGCTCGGGATGCCGTTATCGCCGCCGCAGTGGACCTGGCCAGGACCGGGAGGGTGCCCGTGGCCTTGAGCGTCTCGCCCGCGTTGGCGGCGCCGTTGCACTGGGTGTCGGACTACTGAGGTTCGACGGATTGCTGGCCCTGGTGTCACAGAGCCGGGCCGGAGAGGACAGCGGGGTGTAGAGCCCCGCTCCCGGGCCGCCACTGGCCGTCGGCCCCACGTAGCCCTCGAGGTCGACCACGATGTCGGCTTGGGCCAAGGAGTAGATGGACACGTTCCCCGACTTCCCGATCCCCACCTGCACCAGATTGGGCACCACCTCACCCGGCGAATAGTTCAAGTTCGAGGCGAAGGGCTGTTTCGCTCCGGCCGGGAAGGCGGTCAGGTAGCCGCCGGCGGCAGGGTTGACCACAGTCACGTTGAGGACCACGGCGTTGGCGTCGGCGGGCACACCGAAGGACCCGGCCACATTGAAGGTCTGGGTTCCCCCGGCGCCGATGTTCCCGGATGGATTCGATCCATTGCATTGGGCAGCTTTACCGTTGAGAGCCGAAGGGTTCCCCGCCCTGGTGTCACAGATCCGCACCGGGGTCAGTGGGCTGTAGGGGCCCGAGGTCACGGTCAGTGGAGCGGTGCCGCTCGAGGGGGCGAAGGCAAAAGTCGGATTGCTCGTGTAGGTGGCGGTCACCGTATCGGCGCCGGTTGGAGCGTTGATGGCACTGCAGGCGCCGGCGCCAGACGACAGGGCCGTTGTGGTGCACAACGTGGTCGACCCGGCACTGAAGGTCACGGTGCCGGTCGGCGTGCCGCTACCAGAGGTAACGGTTGCCGAATAGGCAACAGTACCGCCGAAGATCGTCTGCGCCGGACTGACTGAGGCCACAGTCGTCGAGCCGGCATCGTAGATGCCAATGGATAGGGTGACTGTTGCCTCGAGGGATTCAGCATCGGTCACCGCGAAGGTGATGCTCTGCGTACCCGCCACCGTCGGCGTGCCGGTTATGGCCCCGGTCGAAGGGATGAGGTGCAGCCCTGCCGGCAGAGTCCCATTGATGATGGACCACGCATACGGCGGAGTGCCACTCGTGGCCGAGAGGGTCTGCGCGTAGGGAGAATTGAGTATCCCCGGAGCGAGCGAGGTGGTGGTGATCGCCGGGGGATATGAGAACAGGGACGTCGTCACTCCCGTACCCAACACCCCCGCCGCCTGCACCGTCACGGTGCCGCTGCCGGTTGGGAGGACAACCGTGGCGCCGGTGGAGCTCGACGAGAGGACTGTCGCGGGAAGTCCGCCGAAGGTGATGGAAGCATTCCTCAACCCGAGGCCCGAGATGGTGGCCTCGCCCACCGATCCGTTCTCGGTCACTCCCGTGATTTCAGGACACGAGAGGCCCGCCGCGATCGGCGTTCCGATGCCGCTCGCCAAGTCGTAGCCACCGGATGAGGGCCAGGCACCGGCGTTGGATCCCGTCAGGTCGTTGTCGCCGTTGATGATGTCGTTGAAGGCATTTCCGCCGTAGGCCACGCCCTGTTGGTAGAGGTAATAGAGGGCAGTACTGGCAACGCCGGCACTAGATGAGGTGCAGCCTGTATTCCGGTCGGCCTGCAAGCCCGCCCAAAATGGCGAAGCAAAGCTCGTACCGAAGCCCACGTCCCAGCCGCCATTGTCGTAGATCACCATGCCGACACCGGCATTGGCCGACACATCTGGCGTTTCTCGGCATGCGTTGTTGCACGATGCGTTCACCGGAACCACTGACGGTTGGTAGTTTGGCCGGGGTTCGCTGTCCGAGAGACCGCCACCTGCGGCTCCGAAGTCGCCATAGAAGTTGGCGCAGTCCGGGGTTGTTTGACCCTGGCAGTTGTTCCACACGAGTTCAGTACCCGGACTGAGAAGTTCAGTGCCTCCCGCCGCCGTGACGTACGGATCGCTGCTGGGGTAATCGGTCTGGAGCGACGTCGTGAATCCATCCTCTGAAAAACAGTCCTCGGAACCCGAGTCGCCGGTTGCCGCGAAGATGGACTGGCCTTGGACGGCTGCTCGCTGGAAGAGTGGATTGAACGATCCAATCGATCCGTCTTGCATGGCGTACATCTCGCACTCGCCCCAACTCGTCGACACCACCTGGGCCGCGTCAGATGTGACGATGGAATTCCAGACGTCATACGCGTTGTTGACAGTGTTGTTCGGACCTTCGTAAGAGATGATCGAAGCTCCGGGGGACTGGGTGGCGGCCTGCTCGATATCGAGATCCGCTTCTGACGTTCCGAAGCCCACCGCGGGTCCGCCGCCGCCATCGACCTGGACCGTCGACACCGCATTGTGCAGACCGAAGCAGTTCATGTACCTGTTGACGTCCGACGGTGAGTGCGATGCGAGCTCGTAAAGGCCAATGGTCTCGCCGTGGCCGTTCTGGCCCTGGCTCAACAGGCTGTTCAACCCGTAGGCCGCTCCCAGCTGGTCCAGGCCCCAATATCCGCCGCCCTCTGTGTTGACGGCGCCGGCGCACGGGGTGAGGCCGTCGGCACGAGGCTGAATGCCCGTGCGGATTCTGGTGTGGGCCGACGACTTGGATGTCCGGGACTGTGGTTCGTACCGTGACACCGTGTCGAGTCCCAGTATGGACTGAATCTGACCGTTCGCCAGGGTTTCCGGTACCAGGGGCGCACCTTGCGCCACGTAACCCTCGGTACCTGAGGATGCTCGGTAATGCTCAAAGGATGTACCCAACGCCGACGATACGGTGCTCGCTGAGGCCGATACCTGAACAGCGGAACCAGACAGCTCTGTTTTCTCTAAGCCACGGCTGTGCAGCCACGATTCGACATCTCCCACCGTCGCCGCCGACGGCCCGAACTCCGAGTCGAACTGCCCCTTCTTCAACCACTGGTGGTACTGCGGTGACTTCGGGTCGTAGAGGTTCTTGAGAAGTGTGTGCAATTGATCCTGATTGGATGGTGGCAACACCACACTGAGCGAGATCTTCTGGGATCCCGGAATTGTTCCCAGCGGCTTCAAACCCTTGGGTACGGCCGGCGGCGCCAATTGATGGGGACGAACCAACGGGGTACCGGCCACCGCGGGTGACTGCACGCCAAGCATGAAGCCGGCGGCGATCAGCAGCGCTATAAGACCAGAGGTGCACGTGTGGGAAGGTCCCTTACCCACCAGCGAATTCACAGCCCCTCCCGGTGATCCTGTTCTGTTCCCGACGGATCGCGCTCACCATAGACCCGAATCGCGGCCCATCAGGGGCGCGCTCCGGCTTCGATTGAGCACGAACCGCCCGATCGGTTCACCGAGATGTCAAGGACAACGGATCACCCGAGGCAGCTGTTGCACACGGGTATCGATCCCAGGGTCGTGAGCAGTAACCTCGTCGAACCGGGTTGCCCTACACGACGCGAGGGAAACAGCCGAGTCCTTACCCCTCGAACGCGGCCAGGACGTCGTCGGAGATGTCGGCGTTGGCGTGGACGGCTTGGACGTCGTCGTGGTCGTCGATCGCTTCGAGCAGACGCAGCACCCGCTTGGCGTCACCGTCGTCGGAGACCGGCAGCATCGTCGTGGGCTCGAGCGAGAGGTCCACGCTCTGGGGCGTCATCCCCGCCTCGTCGAGCGCGGCCCGGACCGACTCGAGGTCGGTGGGAGCGCTGGTGACGACCCAGTGCTCGCCGTTGTCGGTGAGGTTCTCGGCACCTCCCTCCATGGCCACCTCCATCACCTTGTCCTCGTCAAAGGTCCGGTCGACCGCCACCACGCCCTTGCGCTCGAACTGCCAGCTCACCGCGCCCGGCTCCGCCATGGAGCCGCCGTTACGGCTGAAGAGGTTACGGATTTCGGACCCGGTGCGGTTGCGGTTGTCACTGAGCGTCTCGACGATGACGGCCACCCCGGCGGGGCCGTAGCCCTCGTAATTGATGGCCTCGTAGCGCACGCCCTCGAGCTCACCCGTTCCCCGCTTGATCGCCTTCTCAATGGTGTCCAACGGCACCGAGGCGCTGCGGGCCTTCTGGTACGCCGTGCGCAGGGTGGCATTGGCGTCCATGTCGCCGCCGCCCTCGCGGGCAGCCACCTCGACCAGGCGGATGCACTTGGCAAAGACCTTGGCCCGGGCCTTGTCCTGTGCGCCCTTGCGGTACTTGGTCGTCGCCCATTTCGAGTGACCCGACATGTTCCTCCCTCGGAGACTGGGAGACCGATTCTATCGGGGCGGGTCGTTCGAGGACTGAACGATCAGGGCGGCGGCACGATCAGAGGGGCGGCCGGGTGGCCGCGTGCAGCACGGCCTCGACATCGTCGGCCACCAGGTCCAGGCCGGCCTCGCCGGTCTGCATGGTGGCCATGAGCAGCGAGATCACGATGATGACCAGTCCGTTGGCCATCTGGACCGGGTCGACGTCCCGGCGCACCCGGCCGGTGACCTGTTGGGCCTGCATGAGCTCGGCCACGCCCTTGCGCAGCTCGGCCAGGGCGGGGATGTCGAGCAGGCGCATGGTGAACTCGGGCTCGAGACCCGAGACGATGCGCCGGGCCAATGGGTGCCCGTCGATGCTGGTGACCAGGCTCCGCATCATGGAGTGGCCCCAATGCTCGGGAGCCGTCTCAATCGCCACCAGCGACACCGCCTCGCCGATCAGGCGGGCCACGTCCTCGTCGACCGCCGCCACGAACAGTGCTTCCTTGTTGGCGAAGTACGGGTAGGACGCCGTGGTGGACAGGCCGGCGTCCCGGCAGATGTCGGCCACCGACGTGCCGCGGTAGCCCTCCCGGGCGAAGCGCACGATGCCGGCCGCGATCAGGCTCTGGCGGGTGCGGTCGCCCTTGGTGGTCCCCCCTTCGGCCAGCGTCATGCCGATGGTGCCGCCGATGCCGACGATTCCGACGACGCTGATGACGCCCCTGATGATGCCGCCGATGCCGCCACCTCCGACGACGATTCCGAAGACACAGACGACACTGACGAGGAGGCCGACGACGAGGCCCCCTCCGACGCCGCGGCGAGGTCGGGCGCGGCGCGGTCACGTCCGCGGCTGTCCACGCCGGCGGCCCGGCGCCATCCCCAGGGGATGCGGCCGCGCCCGAAGACCCCGGCCTCGACGACCACGTTGAAGAGCGGGCGCAGCGCCCGGTGCCGCAGCGCCGTGCGGCCGGCGGAGCGGTTGACGGCGCGCCAGGTCTTCCAGCTCGGCAGGCCGATGGTGCGGTACACGCCGGGATGGACGAGGGTGTCGAACATCCCGATGGCGATGTGGGAGGCGAGGTGCCGGACCAGGAAGCGCTCGACGAGCCCGGCCCTGGCCCACTGCTCGGGAAAGATCATGCGGGCGAAGGCGAGGTGGCGGGCCTCCTCCTGGCGGTGGTACTTGCTCACGCGGCGGATCATGGGATCGCTGTCGGGGTGCTCGGACGCCAGCTTCTGCATGAGGTCGGGCACTTCCTCACCGCTGAGCACGAGTAGGCAGAAGAGCGCCGGCCTGGACGTGAGGAACGGGACCACGAAGTTCTGGGCCACCCGCAGGACCGGATGATCGAGTGGGTTGTGGGCCTTCGGGCCGACCTGGCTCAGCAGGCGCACGAAGAGGCGGGAGTGACGGGTCTCCTCCCCCAGTTCGTGGAGGATGTAGGTGACCCGCGGGTCGGTCAGGTCCCGGTGGTTGAGGATCTCCATGGAGAACCCCGCAGTGAGGACCGACTCGAAACGGACGCCGGTGTCCACGATGGAGCCGAACTCCTCCCGCGACAGGGTGCGCTTCTGGTCGGGCGTCAGGCGCCCGAGGACGTCGGGCAGGTCGGCGATGCTGAGCAGCTCGTCGGGGAGCACCTGACCGTCACCCACGGCGCCCGGGACCTCGAGGTCGGGCTCGAGGATACGGTTGAGCGACGCGGTCGAGAGCCGCTCGATTCTGTCGTTCACTGTCTTGGTTGCCATGCTTCCATCTTTAAGGAAATGAGGGATTGTGTCAAGACCTGAAATCCTTTACTATGCGAGCCATGACGAGAACGGCCTCTGCGCTGCGCCCTGACCCGCTACACCCTCGCCCCGAACCAGTGCCCCTCCCCGCCCATGTGCCCATCGCCATCGTGGGCGCGGGGTTCTCCGGCCTCGGCTCGGCCATCGCGCTGGCCCACGAAGGCTACGGCGACGCCGACGTGCTCGTCCTGGAACGGCGTTCGGACGTCGGGGGGACCTGGTTCGACAACTCGTACCCCGGCTGCCGCTGCGATGTGCCCTCCAACCTCTACTCGTTCTCCTTCGCACCCAATCCGGACTGGAGCGAGACGTTCTCGGGCCAACCCGAGATCGAGCGCTACCTCCAGGACACGGCCCGCCGGTACGGCGTGCTGGACCGGATCGCCTTCGGGGCGTCGCTCGAATCCGCCCGGTGGGATCCCGAACGCTCGGTCTGGGCCCTCGAGACGGCGCGGGGCTCGCTCACGGCGGACATCCTCATCAGTGGCGGGGGCGGGCTGTCGGAGCCGTCCATCCCCGATCTGACCGGGGCCTCGACGTTCGCCGGGACCTCGTTCCACTCGGCGCAGTGGAACCACGACCACGACCTGGCCGGTCGGAAAGTGGCCATCATCGGCACCGGCGCGTCGACCATCCAGTTCCTGCCCCACGTCCAGAAGGAGGCCGGGCACGTCGCTCTCTTCCAGCGCACGCCGCCCTGGGTCTTCCCCCACCGGAACCGGCCCACCCGCGGCGCCGAGCGCATGGCCTTCCGGTGGTTGCCCTGGACGCAGCGGGTCTCGCGGGCCCGCAACTACTGGATGGGCGAATTCCTCCTGGGCACCATGCTCATCCGCAACAGCCCGATGCTGCAGCGCCTGGAGAAGCTGGCCCGGCGGTACCTGGAGCGGCAGGTGGCCGATCCCGAGCTGCGGGCCAAGCTGACCCCGACGTATACCCCCGGCTGTAAGCGCCTGCTGCAATCGAACGACTACTACCCGGCCCTGCAGCGACCCAACGTCTCGGTCGAGACGGAGAAGATCATCGAGGTGGTGCCCTCGGGGATCGTCACCGCCGACGGCGTGCGGCACGAGGTGGACACCATCATCTACGGCACCGGCTTCCGCATCACCAGCAACCCGATGGCCGAGCGGGTGGTCGGCAGCGACGGGCGCACGCTCAAGGAGCACTGGTCGGGTTCGGGCATGTCGGCCTATTGCGGGGCGACCATCCCCGGCTTCCCCAATTTCTTCATGCTGGCCGGGCCCAACACGGGTATCGGCCACACTTCGCTCGTCGTCATGATCGAGGCCCAGATCGCGCACGTGGCCGGTGCCCTGCGGGCCCTGCGGTCCCGGGACGCCGCGGTGGTCGAGGTGCGGCCCGAAGTGGCGTCGCGCTGGGCCACGGCGATCCAGGCCAAGGCGGCCCCGACGGTGTGGAATTCGGGAGGGTGCTCGAGCTGGTATCTCGACGAAGCCGGTCGCAACACCACCCTCTGGCCCGACTACACCTTCCGCTTCATCCGCCGGGCCCGAGATTTCGACCCGGGCGACTACCTGATCAGCGGGAGGCGCGACACCTCGAGCTCGAGGCGTGACAGCTCGAGCTCGAGCGGCACCGATGTTCCGCCCCGGCCCACGGTGACAGTGCCGGCGCTGCCGGTGCCGACCGGCCCGCTTCCGTGAGGCACCGCCCCATCCTCCTCGAGACCGCCACGGCGCTGGTCACCGGCGCGGGCAGCGGCATCGGCCGGGCCACCGCGCTGGCCCTGGCCGCCCGGGGGGCCAGCGTGCTCTGCACCGACATCGACGAGGCCTCGGCCGAGAAGACCGCAGCCGAATGTGGCGAGCGGTCGAGCTCGGGCGGCAGAGACGGGCACGCGGCGTACCGGCTCGACGTGGCTGATCGCGCCGAAGTCGACGCGCTGGCGGCCACGGTTGAGCGGGAGCACGGCGCCCTGACCGTTCTGGTGAACAACGCCGGGGTGGGGATGACCGGTTCGTTCTCCGCCATGACGGCCGACGACTGGGCCTTCATCCGCTCCATCAACCTCGACGGCGTCGTCAACTGCTGCTCGGCTTTCACCCCGCCCATGCTGGCGGCCGGCCGGGGGCAGGTGGTCAACATCTCGTCGGGATTGGGCTTCACGCCGACCGCCAAGGAATCGGCCTATGGCGCCACCAAGGCGGCCGTCCTCCATCTCTCCCAGTGCCTGCGGGCCGACTGGGCCGCCCGGGGGGTCGGTGTGAGCGCCATCTGCCCGGGATTCATCAATACCCCGATTGCCCGGTCGACCCGCTTCACCGGCGGCGGGGAGGACCCCGCCCTCCGGGAGCGGATGGTCCGGGGCTTTCAGCGGGGACACAAGCCCGAAAAGGTCGGGCAGGCCATCGTCTACGCCATCGTCGGCAATCGGGCCGTCGTCCCCGTCGGCGTCGAATCGGTGGTCGCGTGGTACGCCCACCGGCTGGCGCCAATCGCCCTCCAGCAGGCCGTGGCCCGCCTCAGCGGTCGACGCTGACCGGGATACTGCATTCGTGACCTCTTCGCCTCGCTCCCCTCGCCCCCGTCGCGCCCTCCTCGCCCTCGGGGCGGCAGCAGCCGTGGCCGGAGGCACCGCCGCCACCATCGCCTATCGCCGGAGACACGGCTCCACCGACGGCCCGTCTGCTCCGGCCACCGGCGACAGGGACAGCCTCAGGGACGGCCTCGGCTGGGGCTCCCTCGAACAACCGGCTGGGCTCAGGGTGCCCACGGCCGACGGGGCCAGCCTGGCCGTCTGGGACCTCGGGAGTGGTCCGACCGTGGTGCTCCCCCACTGCTGGGGCTGCAGCCACGCCATCTGGGTCCCGGTGGCGCGCCGATTGGTCGAGTCCGGACACCGCGTCGTGCTCTATGACCAGCGGGGCCACGGTGCCTCGACCCGCGGCACGGCGCCGCTCGACCTGGTGACCCTGGCCGACGACCTCAGCGCCGTCCTGAGCGCCCGGGAGGTGACCGACGCCGTCCTGGCCGGCCACTCCATGGGCGGCATGACGATCATGGCGCTGGCCACCCACCGGTCCGAGGTGCTGGCCCAACGGGGACGGGCCGTCGTGCTGGTCGCCACCGCCGCGGCCGACATGAGCGTCGGGTCGGCCCGGGCCGATCTCCTGGCGGCCCGGTTCATCGGCTCACCGCTCGTGGCCCGCACCTTGCGCAGCTCCAGGGGGCACCGCTTCGTGCGGGGTGCCTTCGGCGCCGATCCGGTGCCGGCGCACATGGACCTCACCCGCACCTTGTTCGCCGACTGCGATCCAAGCGTCCGCGCCGGGTTCATGACCACGATGAGCGCGATGAACCTGCTGGAGGGGATCGCCACCATTGCTCTGCCCACGACCGTCCTGATCGGCTCGCTCGACCGCCTCACCCCGCCCGCCCGATCTCAGAGGATGGTCGACACCATTCCCGGGGCACGCCTGGTGACGTTGGCGGGCCGTGGGCACATGCTGCCGCTCGAGGATCCCGATGCGGTCACCGACGAGATCGTCCGCGCTGCGAAGGGTTAGAGGATCTTCACCGCTACCTCGGCGGCGCCACAAACGGATTGACGATGACCAGTTCGCCGATGCGCTGGCCATCCTGCAGGTCCTCGGAGAGAAGCGTCTGAGCACCTGACCGCTGCGCGGAGACAATCACCAAGGCGTCCCAGAATGAAAGCTGATGGCGCTCCTCGAGCTCGGAGGCGGCGATCACGTCGTCGACCTCGGGTCGATGTACCGGCCAGGCCCGATAGGTGTCGATGATCTCTCGGGCGGCTCGTTGTGTAAGTGGCTTGGGTAGTTTCCGGGTCACAGTCACGTAGAACTCCTGCAAAATCTGCGTGCTCACCGCGCCTGAGCGCGATCTCCAAAGGTCTACGAGGGCCGACCGGGCCGTATCGCGCTTCGGACCGCTGTCGATGTCGTACGAGTAGACGAGAACGTTGGTGTCAATGAAGACCCGGTCACCGTTCATGGAGCGATTCCCGATCTGGCGGTGATGCACCGCCGAAACGAAAACCCCTCTCCAACTGGTCGAGTGCGGTCTGACGCGCCTTTTCGTAGATGTCGTCCTCGTCGACCAACCGCTCGATCTCGCTCGCAACGAGCCGGCTCAGAGAGGTGGACCGGCGGGCGGCGAGCACCTTCGCCTTGTGGACAGTTTCGTCATCGAGATGCACGGTGAGGTTCCGACTCATGGGGCCAGAATACCACGTCATTTACGTGTAGCACACGAAATGCGGATCTTTCGCCAGTTGTGGAACCGCGCAGGGTCCGTCACGGAGAGGCCACAACACGCGGTCGAACCTTCTTCGACCTTGGAACGACGTCGGAGGGTTACTTTCCCGCGGATGCCTCGAGTCGAGGTGGAAAGAAGCGACCAGGCCGCCAGGGACACTGCCTTGCTGGAGTCAAGCCGGAGGTGCTCCCCCTCCCGCCCCGGCCCAGTCGCTGCAGGCCCCTCCGCCGGGACTTCCCCCCGGGAACAACCGCGCCCCAAGTGGGAGTTGACGTCTCAACTCCCGACGCGGCAGTGCTCACGGTAGCACTCCACGCTCGGACCTTCCCCGAATTTTTGGACCGGAGCGTTTGCTGAGGGCTCAGCTTCCGCACATCTGTGCAAAGAGTCGATGGAGGCGCCGATCCGCTGTCAGCTCAGGATGGAAGGACGACGCCAGCACGTGTCCTTGACGGACCAGCACGGGCGAGATTGCCACTTCTCCACCCCTCTCATCCCCACCGCGCTCATCCCCAACGCTCTCCGCACTGCGCTCTCGCTCTATGGAAGCCAGCACCTCGACCGGGCTCCCGGCGCGCACGACCATGGGCGCGCGGATGAACACGGCGGGCAGCGCTTCTCCCCCCAGCACCTCCCCGACCTTCAGCTCGCTCTCGAAGCTCTGCAGCTGGCGACCGAACCCGTTGCGCCGCACGACCACGTCCAGGGCGCCGAACGAGCGCTGATCGTTGCGGCCGTCCAGGATCTCACGGGCCAAGAGGACCAGACCGGCACAGGTCCCGAAGACGGGAAACCCCCCGGCGATCCGCGTCCCTAACGCACCCCAGAGACCCGAGCTCTCGAGCAACATGGACAAGGTGGTCGACTCGCCTCCCGGCAACACGCAGCCGGCCAGTCCGTGAAGGTCTTCCGGACGCCGCACCAACTGGGACGCCACTCCCACATCGGACAACGCCACAACGTGTTCACGAACGTCACCCTGCAGGTCCAGGACCCCGATGACCGCCCCCGCGCCGGAGGGCCTTACCATCCCGGCGCAGCGATGCGTCCGAAGCAAGTCCCAGAGCGATGCACCCGTGCAGTCTACGAGCAGCCTCCGGGCCGGATCACCGATCGCGCCGGCGCAACGGCCCGCCTACCAGCCCCTATCGGCCAGCCGTTCCCCGAGTGAGGCGTCGTCCAGGCCCCGCATGGCCTCACCCAGACCCCTCGACACCTTCGCCACGTGGTCAGCGTCCTCATAGTGCGCCGTCGCCTCGACCACGGCCGACGCCATCCGGGCCGGATCCGAACTCTTGAAGATGCCCGAACCCACGAAGACCGCCTCGGCCCCCAGCTGCATGACCAGGGCCGCGTCGGCCGGGGTGGCGATCCCGCCGGCACAGAACAGCGGCACGGGCAGCCGACCCCGCTCCGCGATCTCCTGGACCAGGCCGACCGGAGCCGCCAGCTCCTTGGCCCAGCGGTACAGGTCGGCCGAATCGAGCACCGCGCCGATGGACCGGATCGACCCCAAAATGGAACGCAGGTGCCGCACCGCCTCGACGATGTTGCCGGTCCCGGCCTCGCCCTTCGAGCGGATCATGGCCGCCCCTTCCGAGATACGCCGGAGCGCCTCCCCCAGATTGGTCGCACCACAGACGAACGGGACGTCGAAGCCCCACTTGTCGATGTGGTGGGCTTCGTCGGCTGGAGTGAGGACCTCGGATTCGTCGACGAAGTCGACCCCGAGCGATTGGAGCACCTGCGCCTCGGCGAAGTGACCGATGCGGGACTTGGCCATGACCGGGATGGTGACCGCCTGTTGGATCCCCTCGATGAGGAGAGGGTCGCTCATACGGGCCACGCCGCCGTCGCGGCGGATGTCCGAGGGCACACGCTCGAGTGCCATGACGGCCACGGCGCCGGCGTCCTCTGCCACCTTGGCCTGCTCAGCGTCGACCACGTCCATGATCACGCCACCCCGCAACATGTCGGCCAGGCCCCGTTTCACGGTGAACGTGCCGGTGACCTCAGATCTCGACCCTTTCGAACTGCTCATGGCTCCAGTCTACGAGGGCCGACCACTACCGGCCTTCGCCGTGCGTGCCGACGCCGGCCAGGTGCTCGCCTACCAGTTGAGCACGCGACATCAGAGCCCGCAGAGCCGGCAGAGCCGGCACGGTCGAGTGGACACGAGAAGCCTCGCCCCGTCCAGCTACGCAATGCCACCACCGCCCCCATGAGTGAGCCGCCGAACCCCGAAGCGCTCCGACGTCTCCGCTGATGGCCGATGTGTCCGCGCCAACGTCTCCGCCGCTCCGTATAGCTTCAGTCCATCGTCCTAGGCGCCTATCTGGGTAGACCGAAGCTATGTAGACCGAAGCTACACAGCGGGATGCAGTTCGGCCTGCCCCTCTGTACATGCATGGTTGCATGATACAATGCATATATGCCTAAGACCGTGCAGATTAGGGACATCGATGACAAAACGTATGCCGCGTTGCGTCGTCATGCCGCCTCTGCTGGCCTGACCGTGCCCGAGCTGCTCCGGCGTGAGGCAGCCCGTCTGGCCAGTCGCCCCAGTGTCGAGGAGTGGTTAGAGCGGACACGGCGGCGCGCCGCGTCGACCACTCGAGCAGAAGTGACCCAAGCCCTCGACGAACAGCGCGGCCCGTGGCCCGATGCTGGTCGTTGACGCGTCGTGCCTCTATGAGGTGCTGACCGGAACTCCACGCTCCGAGGTGATCCGTGAGCGGCTGGCCGCCGATGCCGATCACGGCGCTCCCCATATCGTCGATGTCGAAGTCCTGAGCGTCATCCGGCGCCACCTGATGCTGGGCAGATTGGATGCCACCGCGGCCCAGCAGGCGGTCGACGACTTACGCGACTGGCCCGCCGAACGGTTCGGTCACCGCAGTCTTCTCGAACGGGCGTGGGAGCTGCGTACCAAGGTGCGGGCTTGGGATGCTATGTACGTGGGCCTCGCTGAGGCTCTGAGGGCCACGCTCATCACCACTGACGCGCGACTAGGACGGGTGGGCGGGCTCGATTGTCGTATCGAGGTATTCGACCACGAATGAGCTCGGCGAGCGGGTCTGGTCATCGCGCGGTGCTCACCACTCGCTGAGCGCGGCGGCCCTGACCGACGTGGCATCGAGATCCCCGGCCTCGACCGCATCACGGCGATGGCCCACCGAGGGGTCGATCCACACGTACCGGGTGCCGCCAAAGCGCGCCGGCCCGAAGACCGAGTTTCCGACCGGTTCGGGTGCCTGCTCCATCAGACGGAGCGCGTCGAGCAGGCCGCGGGGATAGCGCACCGCCGATGCGGCCACGACGTCCGCTCGATACTCCCGGCCCTTCCCCACGCACCGGCGCAGCACGCTCTCGCCCCCGAATCGAGCCAGGACGAGGCCGACCACGGCAACGGCGTTGTCCTGGCGCTTCACGTGGGCCAGCTCATGGGCCACCACCCCTTCGAGCTCAATGGGGCCCATCGTCTCCAGCAGTCCCGAGGTGACGACCAGCGCCGCCGTAGTGGCATCGCGCCCGAGGGCACACGCATTCGGCACGGCATCCCACACCACGTAGAGATCCGGCATGCGCAGCCCGAAGGTGGCGCACAGCCCCTCCGTCACATTGGTCAGCCGTGGGTTGTCCCGCTCCGCCAGGGGCACCGCGCCTACTCGCCGCAAAGCCCAGTTCGGCGCCATCCGCCACAGGGCGAACGCCTTCGCCGCCCACAACACGACGAACACCACGGCGCCGATCACCAACGAAACCACCAATCCGACGATGACGCCGATGAGCAATGCCGGAACCAGCGCAGTCAGGGTGCACAACCCGACCGCACGACGCCGGTTGGCCGCGATCTCGTCGGGCAGCACCTGGGTGGCACCGAGTCCGGGCTCGATGACCATCGGGGCCAACGCCTCGGGTGCCACGGCCACGGCCCGCGCCGATCCGCCGCGGTTACGACTCGAGGATCCACCACCCGATCGGGACTGACCGCCACCTCTGCTGTTACCCCCGCCACCGCCACCACTGCCGCCGCTGCGGTTCCGATTGCGGTTGCGGTTCCGGTTGCCGTTCCGATTGGGCCCGCCCACGCTGCGGTTGCCGCCACCGCCTCCCCTGGGTGAGGAGCCGGCCTTCTGTGGTTGTTCGGGCATGGAACGGCCTAGCTTACCGGGCCGGGTACTCCGGGCCGAAGCCCCGGAGTACGCCCCGGACTCAGTAGTCCGAGGCGCGCCGCCGGGTGAGGGTCAAGATGAGGAACCCGAGGGCCAAGAGGGCGAGTGCCCCGATCACCATGGCCATGATGTCGGCCCCGGTGAAGGCCAGGCCCGAGGAGGCCGCGGCGGCCGAGCCCGGTGCGGTCGCGGCCAAGCTCGATGGGCACGTGGTGGTCAAGAGGGTGGTGGCCACGTTGGTGCCGCCCGCCGGGTTCTTCCCGCTGGCCACGAACGAGTTGACTGCACCACAGGTGGTGGCCACCGCCGGGCCCCCGTTGAGGGAGATGTTCCCGTTGGTGTCGGTGAAGGTCTCGACGAAGATGCCCGAGCCCGGCGCGGTGGCGATCGAGTAGGCGTGGCCGTTCAGGGTGATGGTGATGGTCGAGCCCGGAGCGAAGGTGCAGGTGACGGTCACCGTGACCGTGCCGCCCACGGTGATGGGCTGGCTAAAGGAGCACGACGTGTTGATGTTGGGCGGTGGGGGGTACCCCGGCGTGACCGCCCCGGCCGTGCCGGCCGTGCCCGTGAGGGCGAACAGGCCAATGCACATTGCACCCACCATGGCAGCGATAAATCGAAGTCTTCGCATTCCTGTACCTCCTTCACGGCAATCCGAACCGCCCACCCGCTGCAGGCGATTGAGCACGACACAGCATGCGCCACGGGTCTTTGCCAACGTGAGTCATCCATAGTGCCACACCGACGTCCCCGTCGTGTTCCTTTCGGGTCTGACCTGGGGATATCCTGAGATTCCGTGCTTAGCGAGGCGTCAGTGGAAACCCCGGATGCCCCGTTCGTACACATCGACGTAGCGCTCGGCCAAGTGGTCCATTGACCATCCCTGGGCGTACACCTCAGCCGCCTTCAATGCCTCGGGGGACGACATCCCACTCCCCTCAGCTGCATCGGCGAGAGCCGCGCCGAGGGCCCGGGCCAGCGCCACCGGGTCGCCGGGTGGGACCAGCGCGGCATGGCCCCCGGCCGCCGAGCGGTACCCGTCGATGTCGGACGCCACCACGGCGCAGCGGGCCGCCATGCCTTCGAGTAACACCATGCCGAACGATTCGCCTCGAAGGGATGGCGCACACAGGACGTCGGCCTCGACCGCCCGCGCGGCCACTTCCTCGTCGCTCAGCAGGCCCAGCCAGTTGACGCGGTCGGACTCGGGGTGACGTCGCCGTTCAACCTCGGTGGCCGGTCCGCTCCCGGCCAGCCACAGCACGGCAGGGCGCTCCACCAACGCAAAGGCATCGAGCAGGATCCCGACGCCCTTGCGGGCTTCATGGCGCCCGAGGAAGAGCACGGTGGGCCGATCAGTGTGTGCCGTGGGTGCTGCGGAGGGTGCGGGCGCGGCGAACCGTTCCATGTCGACGCCGTTGAAGAGGACCTCGTACTCGCCGCCGGCGGACTTGCTCGCGGTATCCCGGGCTGCTTCGGACACGGCCACCCGCACCTGTAAGCGCCGGCCCACCAGTTGAGCCAAGGGTCGCAAGACCGGCACCCATCGGCTGACACCGGCCCGGTGGAAGGTCCCCACCATGGGTAGCGGGTCGGTCAACAGCGGACCGTAGGACGCGAGGGGCGCCAGCGGCTCATGGATGTGCAGGACGTCGAAGTGACCACGCCGCACATAGCGTTCTGTCCGCAGCGACGCCATGGGCGAGATGGTCACCGGTGCGACCGAGCCGTTGGAGCGGATGCCGGTGGGTCGGCCGATCACCACCACCTCCTCATCACCTTTCACCCGCTCCCCCTCGTCCTGAGGGCCGAGGATGGTGACCTCGTGCCCCAACCGGCGCAGGGCCCGGGACAGTCCGAACACCTGGCCCTGTACGCCGCCGGGACGCGACAGCGCATAGGGCGAGAGCATGGCGATCTTCATGGGTGGTCACCCGGCTTCATGGGTGGTCACACGGCTTCATGGGTGGTCACCCGGCTTCATGGGCGATCACTCGGCCAGTTGGGCTGATAGAGATGCCATTGCTCGGGATGGCGCCGGATCATGCCTTCGAAGACGGTGGCCAGGTCCTGGGTCACCCGGGCCACGTCCCCACGCAAGGAGCCCCTTCGAGTCGTATCGAGTGGCTGCTCCACCAAACCGGTGTGCCAATTTCCCGGGCCGGCGTAGACCGCCGTCGGAAGGAGGGCGGCGCCGGTCCGAAGCGCCAGGGTGGCCGCCCCTCCGGGCAGCGTGGTCCGCTCCCCGAAGAACTCGACCTCGACTCCATTGCCCACCAGGTCCCGATCGCAGACAAGCCCCACCACGGCGCCGCTCCGCAACGCCCGGAGGGTGGCCGGGCCGGACCCGTCCCCCAGCGGCACCGCGGTCAATCCCATCTCGGCCCGTTGCGCCAGGAACCACTCGAAGAGCTCCGGCGGGTCGATGCGTTCGACCACGGCAGTCATGGGCATGTCCTCGAGGGCCAGCCAGGCGCCACCCCACTCCCAGCTCCCCAGATGGGGCAGGGCCAGGACCACACCCCGACCACGGGATTTCGCTTCCCGCAGAGTTTCCTCACCCCGCCCGAACGACATACGGGCCCGCACCACCCCCGGACTGGTGTACGGCAAGCGCGCGCCGTCGACCCAGTACCGCGCGTACTGCACGTACGTGCGGCGACTCACGCGCCGCACCAGGGCGGGATCTGCCACCACACCGGCGGACTCACTCTCGAGCACGCGTCGCACGTGGCGCTCGTTCATGGCCAGGGCCGGGCCACCTCGCCGCGACATGACCCGCGCCACCCCTCCGGCCGCGCCTCGGGCGAGAGGCTCGGGAAGTCGCCCCATCGCGGTGGCCAGGCCTCGATACGTCACGTACTTCACCATCGAACGCCACTCGCTCACCGGCCGTAGACCTTTCGACTGGGCCCGAGTGCGACCACTACAACGAGGAGGACGTCATCGGCGACGGTATACACGATCTCTGTGATCACCCACTCTGACTCGGTAACCGGATCTCCCGCGCAGCCGCCATCTTGTATGCCCGGATGAGGGAGAGCCGAACTAGGAACGAAGACGAACAGCACGGACTACGACGAAGAGGAAGGCCCGCGCGACAGCCGCCCTCGGCCGTTGGATGTGCCACGGGTCGTCGCATGCGTCTTGGATCCACCCCGCGCCCGCAATCTTCGGCCGGACCGACTGCTCAAGGACTCCTGGCGGCGGGCACGCCAACGCCCCACCGGGGCACCGGTCGTCTGGGCGGCCGCACTGCGGGGCACACCGACGCCTTCACGCCAGGTGCGCCAGCGGGATTCCACCTTGCCGTCACGCCAGGCCACCACCCGGCGGCGGGCCCGATCGGCGTGAGGGACCTCGGCATCGGCAGCCGCGGCCACCGCCGGGGCAGGGGTGACAGCCGGGGCTGAGGCCGCCTTCCACACCTTGACGAACCGCGTCACAGCCGTCACCGAAATGAGCACCAGCATGATCCACAGGATGGGGACCAGGAAGGCCGAGTTGATGAACCCGATTCCAAGGAGGACCATCCGCTCGGCCCGCTCCATGAGCCCACCCTTGGCCGACAGGCCGAGCGACTCGGCCTTGGCCCGCTCGTAGGAGACCAGCGCGGTGACGCCCAGTACGGCCAACGGCAAGATGGCCAGATGACCCTCACCCTGACCGATCATGTACCAGGCCACGCCGCCCATGAGGAGGGCGTCGGCCACCCGGTCGGTCACCGAGTCGAAGAAGGCCCCCCGCACCGAGGAGGTGCCGGCCGCTTTGGCCACCGGCCCATCGAGCAGGTCGTGCAGGCCGGTCAGGATCAGCAGGACGATGGCGAGATGCAGGTGCCCGGTCGCCACGGCGACCGCGCACGCCGAAGCCGAGATCAGCCCGGTTGCGGTGAGGACATCGGCGGTGATCCCTCGTCGGTGGAGAGCCGACCCGACCGGGCCGGTGGTCCGGTCCACGGCATCGCGCCAGCGACCGTCAAACATACGACTCCTCGTGGTGCGCCACCCGCTTTGGGTGAACGCTTCTAGGACAGATACAAAAGTTTATCATTTGGGTAAATTCCCGCTGGGACCGACCCTCACCAGGGAAAAGGAGAGCCCACCTGCCGAAGCAACCGGAGCAGCTCGGACCCTGGGACCCGCTCTCGTTACCTGAGGTTCACTCCCTGTTCACCGCGGCCACCTTCATGTGGTGGTTCTCGGGAGGCTGCGCCCTCGACCTCTTCGCAGGACACCACACCCGCGAACATGGCGACGTCGACGTGTCCCTCTTCCGGGATGACGCCCCGCATCTCCGCCGCCTCCTCCAGGGGTGGGACCTCCGCCTCGCCCACGCCGGGGTCCTGACGCCCTGGGGGACGGCGACCATAGAGCCACCGTTCGGCAGCATTTGGTGCCGGCCGACACCCGAGGCACCCTTGGCGCCTGCAGATCCTCTTCGACGAGTGCACATCCACTGCATGGGTGTGCCGCCGACACCCCGACCTGCACGTGCCGTTGGCCTCGGCCATCGTTCTCTCGCCGGAGGGCCTTCGCTACCTCAGCCCCGAGATCCAGTTGCTCATGAAGGCCAAGGACACTCGACCCAAGGACGACGCCGATTTCGCAACCGTGTTCCCCTTCTTGTCCCCGGCTCGAAAACAATGGTTGACCGACGCGCTCGGGCGGTACTACCCCCGCCATCACTGGGTCCACGCGGCTGCACGCCGGCGCCCCGAGGGGTGATGACCAGAATGGATCGCGGTCTCGGCAATGTGTCTACCCCGATCTCCGGATGTCTACCCGGATGTCCCGATGTCCGATCTACCCCGATGTCCAATTGCCAGAGGTTACGCAGCCGTCGGCACACGAGTCAGTCGCGACATTCTGACCCTTCGAATCCTGGACTGAGTTCCCCGCGATGACCACTGTCCGGGCGTAGGTGACTTCAATGCCGTCCGTGGGTTGATGTGGTATCTGCAGTGAGCTCCCCCGAGAGAGCTGCCCCGCTCCTTGTACCGTGTTGTCGAGAATCTGGACATCGCTTGATCGCCACGGCGAGTGCGTGGCCGGGTCATAGTCACCCGCGAGGTTCTGCGATCCCGTCAGCAGTATCCCATCCGCGAAGGTGTTCGTGATCTGATTGGCCACCATCTGTGAATCGGTGATGGACCTCAAGATCACACCGCGCCCGAGGGCCCGGCCGTTGACATTCGACGGCCACCCCGAGATGGTGTTGTTCGACACCTCGAGATGATTTGGTAATGAACTACGGTTCGGAGGCCCGTTATTCGCACCGGGCGTCCCTGGAGTCCCGGAGAGATCCATCGCGTCGTCACCCACGTCGGCAATGGTGTTGTGGCTGATCAGCAGATTGGTCAGGTTCGTGGAATTCCACCAGCTGGCATTGATCCCGTCCCGGCCGGAGTTGTGGATGTCGTTGCCTGCGATGGTCCCATCGTTACCTCCCCGAATGCCGAGCGAGATCCCGGGCACGTCAGAAATGTCGAGATTCGTTATCTGGTAATGATCCACCTTCTTCAGACTCAGGCCCGCCGTCAACCCGTTCGGATGCACGCTGTTCGGACCGGATGGAAAACCCGAGCCGGCGCCCTGGATGGCGAAGTTCTCGAGGGCGATGTTCGAGGTCGTCTTGTGTTGCCAGGGCAGGCCGACGTAGTACTTCCCGCCGCTGCCGCCTCCCCGGGTGGTGGTCCACGAGAACAGGAGCTTCGAGTTCGGTCCGGACCCGCGCACCGTCGTCCCACTCAAAAGGTTGAGCGAATGGGTGCAGCGAAAGGTCTTGCCGCTCGGCAGGTCGAGTACGCCGCCGCCTGATGCTGCGTCGAGCGCGTTCTGGACGGCGCGGGTGTCGTCATGCCTGCCGTTGCCCACGGCACCGAAGTCCTCGGGCGTCACCGACTTCAGGTGACGGTGCGGAACAAGGGTCGGAGCGGGCGTCAGGATGGGAGTCGGAGTCCCTCCCTGTGTCTGGCCCTGGGTGCCCGAACCGCCCAGGCTGCCCAAGCTCCCGGAGATGCCCGAGCCGGCCGGCGCGGGGAGTTGCACACCCGAGGCCAAGGCCTGTGCTGAGCTCAGCCCGGCGGACAAGTCCGAGAGGTTCTGGAGGAGTTGCTGGGCGAGACTCTGGGCCTCAGTCTGGCCACCGTTCAGGTTGGCCAGGGCTTGCTGGATCCCCTGGAGTAGGGCCTGTGCTTGGCCTTGGGCCTGGCCTCCAGGGAGGTCCGTCAGGGTTTGCTGGACCAACTGCGTCAGCGACTCGGTTGGGATCGGACCCCCGGTCAACTGGCCGAGGGACCCCTGGACCTGTTGGGTCAAGGTCTGGACCCGGGACTGACCGCCGGACAGATCGCCTTGGACTTGTTGGACTCCCTGCGTCAATTGTTGGACCTGCACCTCCGGGGTCGGATTGGTCGCCTGGCCGAACTGAATCTGCTGGGTCAACGACTGCACGCGGGCTTGGTCGCCCGACAGCACCGACTGGTCCGTCTGCAGCTGCTGGGTCAGCGCCTGCGCCTGTTCCTGGTCGCTGATGAGGGACGCCATGAGTTGCTGGACGGATGGCGGCGTGCCCGCGTGGGCGGGCGAGGTCCACAGCGGGAGGGGCGAGGCCATCAGCGCCGCGGCGCCCAGGGCCATGGCCATCGCGAGGAGGGATTGTCTCCCACGTCTCCTCATGTCCTCCCGCTCCAGGTCTTCAGATGGTGCCCTTTGACGCGCACCGATGGTGGGCCGGCCAGCGACTCGCCGTTCCTGGCGGGAGGCGCGGCCGAACCACGAATCTGACACCTGTTTCCAACCCCGCCGTGCGCCCCTCGATGGAAGGCTCCATCGCGCTTCGCTGTATTCGGAACATGCATGAGGCGAGGAACTTGCGGTCGGAGATCCTACGTTCGAGATGACCAGATCATCGGCAACCCCTACCTGATCCGCCGGACTAGGTACGCGAAGGGCGCCACCAGTGTCAGGGCGCAAACCTCCTGATTGACGGATCAGCCCAAATCCAACGCCCGTTGAGGGGGGCGTCCTCGGCCGCCCTGCCGGAGCGGAAGACCCCCTGGTCAGCGGGCCGACCGGCGAAGATCCTCACCCAGTGCACGGGCCGATCGGCCGCCGTACACTCGACATGAGCCCAGAAAGTATCATGCCACACGGACGGAGGGACCAGGTGTCAGACGACCCGACCGCAATCCGAAACGTTGCTCTCGTCGGCCATCACGGTTCCGGGAAGACGACGTTGGCCGAGGCCCTCCTGGCCGCCACCGGTGCCATCTCCCGCCGGGGTTCCGTCGAAAAGGGCACCACCACGTGTGACTTCGAGCCCGAGGAGATCGCACGCCAGCTGTCCATCTCCACCGCTCTGGCCCCGTTCTCCGTGAACGGCGTCAAGGTGAACCTCTTGGACACCCCGGGCTACGCCGACTTCGCCGCTGAGATGCAGGCCGGTCTGGTCGCGGCGGACCTCGCCGTCGTCGTGGTGAGTGCGGTCGACGGGGTTCAGGCGCAGACCCACGAGGCGTGGCGCGCCGCCGCCAGGATGGACCTGCCCCGGGTCGTGATCATCAACAAGCTCGATCGAGAGCGGGCCGACTTCGACCGGGTCCTGGCCGAGATTCGCCAGGCTTTCGGCGCCGGCGTCGCGCCGGTCGAGCTGCCGATCGGTGCCGAGGCCGATTTCCACGGGGTCATCGACCTCCTGGGCGACACGGCCACGCACTACGACACCGCGCCGACGCGGACAGCCGTTGACGGGAGCGTCCCACCGGCCGGGCACGAGGGGCCGATACCGCCCGAGCTGGTGGACGAGGAGCACGAAGTCCACGAGCAGCTGGTCGAGGGGATCGTGGTGGGCGACGACAACCTCATGGAGCGTTACCTCGACGGCGAATCCATCAACTATTCCGAGTTGGAGAAGAGCCTGGCCGGCGGGGTGGCCTCAGGCACTGTCTTCCCGGTCCTGTGCTGCTCTGGACTGACGGGCGTGGGCGTCGACCGACTGGCCCGCCTGATTGAGGAACTGTGCCCCGCCCCGGACTCGACCCCACCGGTCATCGCCCAGGCGGGCACGACCACCACCGAGATCGCCTGCGACGCCTCCGGCCCGACGCTGCTGGCGGTGACCAAGACCTTCACCGACAGCCACACCGGCAAGATGTCCCTCTGCAAGGTCCTCTCCGGGACGCTCACCCCGGATACCGTGCTGATCAATTCACGATCACGGGAGGAGGAGCGCCTGCACGCATTGGGCACGCTCTCGGGCCACAGCACCACGCCGACGACGTCGGTGGCGGCGGGCGACTTCGTGGCCATCCCCCGCCTGAACGGGACGCGGACCGGCGATACCCTCGCCCCCAAGGGCCAACCGGTCTCGGTGCTCTTCCCCCCCATCCCCGAACCCGCCCTGTCAGTGGCCGTGAAGCCGGCGACGAGGGCCGACGACGACAAGCTCATGTCCGCGCTGCAACGCCTCTGCGACGAGGATCTGTCCCTGACCGTCACCCGCGACGACGAGACCCACCAGACCGTGTTGGGGGTGAACGGAGAGGTGCACCTCGCCGTGACCGTGGAGCGTCTGGCCCGCAAGTCCAATGTCCGCGTCGAACGGGAAGATCTCCGTATCCCCTACCGGGAGACCATCACGACCTCCGCCCAGGCCGAAGGCAAGCACAAGAAGCAATCCGGAGGTCACGGACAATTCGGCATCTGCCACTTGAAGCTCGAACCACTCCCCCGCGGTGAGGGATTCGCCTTCCACGACGCCGTGGTCGGCGGTGCCATTCCCCGCCAGTACATTCCGGCGGTCGAGAAGGGCGTCATCGAGACCATGGAGGCCGGCGGCACGTTCGGCTATCCGATCGTCGACATCGCCATCACGGTCGACGATGGCAAGGCCCATTCGGTCGATTCCAACGAACTGAGCTTCAAGATGGCGGCCGCCGCGGCCCTCCGCCAGGCCATCAGCGAGGCGGGCCCCATTCTGCTCGAACCAATCTCCAGAATCGACGTCACCATCCCCGCGGACAGCCAGGGCGACGTGCTCGGCGACCTGCACGCCCGCCGGGCTCGCATCGTGGGCACCGACCAGGCCGACGACACACTCCAGACGATCACCGCCTACGCCCCGACGGCCGAGCTGACCCGCTACGCCGTCGACCTGCGGGCGCTCACCGGCGGGCGCGGCTCCTTCACCGCGGCCTACGATCACTACGACGCCGTGCCCGATCATCTCGCCGCATCGATAGCCTCGCCCGACAACTGATCTCTTTCCGGATTGAAATGGCGCGCCTAGTCCTCCGGCTCTGCACGCATTTCTTCGAAGGCTACGTGTAGGTGAACTTGTCGCCGGGGACGTTGGTGCTCGCTACGCCCGACGCCAGCACGGTGACGCTGCGGGTACCCTGGGCTTCGGCCGGAGAAACCGCTGTGACCTCGGTGCCTGAGACCACCATGGAACTCGTGGCCGCAACGAAACCGACCTTCACCTTGGTTGTCCCAATCAGATTAGTGCCGGTGATGTTCACCGTGGTGCCACCGGCCGTGGGTCCCGAGGTCGGCGAGACCGAGGTGACGGAGGGCTGGCCGGTCAACTGCAGGAGATGAGACCGGAGATTTGTTCGGGGGACACCGGGTTACCGGCGTCGTCGACGAGGGCATAAGGTGCTCCCACCCTCACCGAAGGCGCTGCAGGAGGTCGTACCAGGATTTGGTGAGAGCTCCCACCAGCCCCAGGCCTGATCCCGTGACTCCACGGCGTGGAAATCGGGATGTGTGGCTCCGCCGATGGGATGTGTGCCCACACACCTCGAGTCTCGGCCCCAACGCTCAGCGTTTCCGGAAGGTGATCTGAAACCGGGCCTGGACCCGAACACCCAACGGCGTGGCGTTCGCGCGATCCATCACCATCCATCCCGAGCTGTTTCGACACCCTGCCAAATCCGCTCGACCCCAAACGCCAATCTGATCGCCGATGTCGGAAATTCATCAGAACACCCTGCTATATGATCCATCGGGCCGTGAACAAATGGCTCGGCTCGCGCCCGAAGCGAGTACATAGCTGCACCACTGAAAGATGAAAGGTACGATGCCGGAACACCGCCGGTTCCAACAGTGAGGGAAAAGCTTGGTCGACTCTGGGCATCGACGGCGTTCCGCGTTGCGCTCAGTGTGGTCGGAGTTGTCATCGTTGCCGGCCTGGTTCTCGCCAGTACGCACTCTTCCTCCCCGCAGTCGCCAGCGACCACCACCAGCACGACGAGTCAGTCGGTACAGGTGCCGCAACTCGTCGGCCTCCCATCAGCCGCCGCGCAGACGCTGCTGCAAAGCGCCAACTTGAAGGCCAGCGTCACCACCGTCCCGGGATCCGGGATAGCCGGGGTGATTCTGACGCAGACACCTTCTGCGGGATCCACCGTCGCTCCTGGGTCGGAGGTCACATTGACTGCGTCCGCAGGGTCCTCTCTTCCCGCCATTCCCGATGTCGCCGGGCAAACAGTCGCTCAAGCCCGGGCCACTCTCAACGCGCAAGGCTTCGTGGCGAAGGGTTCGGTCCATGAGCATGCAAGTTTGCCGGCTGGCGATGTGATCAGTACAAATCCCCCGGCTGGTACTCAGGTACCAGCTAATGCGGCGGTGCAATTGGTCGTGTCGCAGGGCCCCATAAGGGTGAGGCCTACACCAACGACGAGAGTTCGAGGGTGAAACCCACGCCGGTCCTCTTGCCATTGGGAAGAGGGGACTCGAAGGGCGCTCCGGATCAACTCGAGACTCCTCTGTCGTCCAGTCGGGGACCGGCATTATTGAAATCCCCTTCGGCCACACGCCTCAAACCACTCTTCAATTCCCGACCGGAGATCGGTCTCCCAGGTAAATCCGGCATCCGTCAGGGAGCGCGGCACCACATTGGTCGATGTCCATAGCTTCGAAATGCGCTCCACCTGCTGTTGCGAACCGGGAATCCGTAAACGGGCAAAACCCTTCAGCGGAACTTCCAGCATCGATTTGGGTAGTTTTCGGGGAAGGGCGTAGCCGGCCACGTCGTGGAAGGCAGTACAGACATCGCGAGTGGTGTAGGTGCGTGGATAGCAAGCGTTGAATATTTCCGACTGGGTGGGGCGGGCAGCGCAAAAGCACAGGGCGCGGACCAGATCCCGGATGTAACAGCAAGCCTTCAGCGTGTCATCGCGCCCTGGGTACATGAATCGTTTCTGCTCCAGGGCATGGGCCAAACGAGTGAAATTGCCGCGCTCGCCGGAACCGAAAATGACCGCCGGGCGTATCACCTTCAGCCTTCGCGTTGAGACCTTCCGTCGCCATTCCTGATGGATCTGTTCCGCCATCGACTTTGAGATCCCATACGAAGACACCGGAGCGAGCGGAGTTGTCTCATACTTGGCATCTTCTCCGGGTCCGTACACAGATATGGAACTCGTAAAGCAAATGCTCTCCGCGCCGATCGCATCGGCCCATTTGGTGACGTTGAGCGCACCGGCAACGTTGGTTTCGAAGTACTCGCGGTCGGGATGGCCCGGCGTTCGGTGCACGGCTGCGAGGTTGAAGATGACTTCCGGCGCCTTCCCGAGATCCTTGGGTGCTGGCCCGCGGACGTCCCAAAGATGGTGCTTCACATCTAGGTCATCGTGACGGGGCACTAGGTCGGCGGACACCACATCGCAGCCTCGCTCAAGGAGGTGCCGCGTCAGGTGCGAGCCGATGAACCCCGATCCGCCGACCACTACCGCGCTCGTCGGGAATTCTTCACTCACCGTGTTGGCCCATCGCTGGCACAGATGCACGATGCCACCGGATCGATGAGTTCGATCGGCAATGTGATTGGCCGCCTCGTGTCGCGCTCATCATCACGTTGATCATGTCGGGTACCTGGGCGGGGAAGCCATTCGTCGAAGACAAGCCGTAACCAATCCTGGGCGGGAAGCGGCATGGATGCTAACCCCTATTCCGACACCGAAGATCAATCAGCCGGGGTGACTCGTCGATGTGGATGCGCGACCTGGCCGGCCAGCCTGTCCGACAGACGGGAAGCGCACTATGAGCCAGATCTTGCAACTGTTCTATGCTCCACCTTGCGGGACATCGGCCTGGCTCTCCCTCGGGAGAGTCAACTGTCCAGTGGGCCAGCGGTCTGCGACCGGCTTACGTTCTTGAGAGGTGGAATGCCAAAGCTAAACATCGGAGCCGGTCACTCATACATCCCCGGCTTTACCAACATCGATATCTCGCCGTCAGCCGAAGTGATGCTTGACCTGAGCACGGATAGCTTGCCTTTTGATGACGATTCGGTTGACCTGATATTTAGCTATCACACGCTTGAACACATTCCGGATTACTTAAGAGCACTCGGAGAAATCCACCGCGTACTCAAGCACGGTGCTCCACTCCTAGTCGGAGTCCCATACGTCTCTCTCACCTACTTTCATCAAGTAAACCCGTACCACCTCCACGACTTCAATGAGTCGAGCTTTGATTTCTTCGACCCGCACAAGCTCCGCGGTTCGGCAGCAGAAGACGCCACCGAAACCCACTCAATCCTGTTTCAGAAGGCGTTTCACCGCTACCACTACATGGGCATCTTTCAGCTCTTCCCCCCTCCCCTTCGAGGGTGGTGTCGCCGTCACCTTTTGAACACCGTTCGAAAGATCGATTTTGGCTTGATCGCCCTCAAGGACGAGCAGTCGGTGGTGCAATTCGACGGACGCTCGCTCAAGACCGAATTCGACAGATTGCTTGCGGCGCGCGTGCAGTACGAGCCTCGAGTTGAAGAAACGCCGATGCGGCAATTGGCGAAACGAGGATATCGGCGGATGGCGGGAAAATGAGGGGAGCGATGCGTACAGAACTTCGTCCAATCGGGAACGCCGAAGCTGGACGGTGGACGGCACGGACTGGGTGTGTCTTGAGCTTCAAGTGGAACTCCGAATTCTGCGCCGCGGAAGCCGCGTAATACCCTCGATTGCTCGAAGCAACTGGATAGACTCGACCAGGATGACGATGCGCCACGGAGTTCAGGCATCGACGAGCTGCACGTCCGACACGATGCCGACGTGCACGATATTGCTCGCCAGGGGCAATCAGGTCGAGGGGCCATTGCAACGTCTTACGGCTAAAGGACCGCGAGCAGAAGAAGAGACTAAGTGAGTCGATACCTTGCTTTGCCCGACGGGGCCGCCTTGTCGCGTGAGTTTCGTGACGCGACCCCCTTTCGTCACGTCGTACTTGAAAATGTTCTGAATTCGAAGGGTACTGAGGCAACTCTTGACTTTCCGAATCGAACCTGGGCCGGATGGCAACGATACAGCGAGGCATACGCCGCAGAGAAGATGATCTGCCGGGATATTGACCTGTTGCCCACATCACTCCTGGACTTGATTCGAGAAATGTCGGAACCCGCATTCCTGGCTTGGTTGGAGGAGGTATCCGGGGTCAAGGCGCTGATGCCTGATCCGTATCTCGGGGGGGGCGGACTGCATTGCAGCGGTCCGGGCGGAATCTTGACGCGACATACCGATTTTCATGCTTACAAGCGACTCGATGTCTACCGGCGGCTCAACGTATTGCTCTATTTGAATGACGAATGGGACGAATCATGGGGTGGCTTGCTCGAGCTCTACCGGCACGGGGTGGAAGTTCCTGAGCGACGAGTTGTACCCAGAATGGGCACAATGGTCGTCTTTCAAACCGACGACCGATCAGAGCATGGATTCGGCGTGCCAATCACGGACGGCCATTGGCGACGATCAATTGCGCTGTACTACTACACCGCGGCCGAAGTGGCCGAGTACAGCGGTGGCACGACGACACATTGGAGGGGAGATCCAGCGGGCCGACGCGGCAGCGCAGTTCGACGTTCCCTGTTTCGCCTGCTGCGGTTCGGAGGGCGGGCCATGTCCAACCTCGCCCATCACGTTGATCCCAACATCGGTCGAATGAGGCCCGAATAGCCCAGTGCAGGCCGCACAAGCGGGCGCAGCCACTCCGACGAGGTCATGCACGCGCCCATCAACCTTCTTGTGGCCAGAACCTGCGACCGGGCAGGTGGGTCTGGGGCGGCTCGGTGCATCGTCTAGGGAAATCTCGCCTGATCGCCCTAGTGGGCTTGCGCAGCGAAACGTCGCTCGATGCTAACCTCGCGCTCGAGTGAATTCCGCCGCGGTGACGATTCTCTTTGTGATCGCTATTGACCTGCTCTGGATTTTCCAGGTTGTTCGACATGGACCTATTCCTGCGGATCTCGCGGTCATTTTGGGCAACCTCCTCGCAGCAGTAGGCCTTATTACGCTCGCGCATCGGGGTCAATCAAACTACTGGATCGTATTTCTTTATGAGTTTCCCTGGATAGGATATTACGTTGGGGCCCGGTTAGGATGGAGTAAATGGAGGATTCGTACCCATCAACCCACAGTTTCCACTTCGGCGTGTACGGCCACCAAGGGGATCTGTGTTGTTGTGCTAGTAGGAACGGCATACAATTTCCTCGCGGGTGGGGCAGCCATATTTAGTTCCAACGTTGCGGCCGCTAAGTACGACGTTACGGCGTCAGGATTTAACGGCTTTCCGAGTCGTCTCTATCTCTACGGTCTTCCGATAGCACTGTTCTGCGCCGTGACCACCTCGCCGTACGCCAAGGACAAATGGCGGAAGGATCGCTGGATCTGCGTGATGATCGCAGCCCTTCTCGTGTCGGGATTACTAAGCGGAAATAAGGGTGGAGTGATCAACGCCTTGGCCGTTGTGGTTATAGCGTATCTCGCGGTCGGTAACCGTCCTAAGATAAGTTCAAGAAACGTCGCCCGCGCTCTGCTTGTTGTCGTTTTCCTTATCGTTGGTGTGTTCGCTATCGCGTCCACGTACTCTGTGTACCAAAAGAAGAACCAGTCACTGACGTCACTTCTGGTAGACCGCGTAACCATTAAGGCAGCTAACCCAGCCAATCTCGTCCTGACCAAGCAACTCAATACTCAAGAGCCGAATGCCATATATAACGATTGGCGATACTATTCGCACAAATACTTTTCACTTGGGAGCGGTTATCCCAACGACTTTACCCGCGTCGTTTCGGCAACACTATTTAATCAACCGGTCCAAACGACGCACTTTTTGCCCCCGGTGACCATTGGTGCGCCGGCCCAGCTCTCGTATGGCTTTTCCGAACTTGCTTCAGTCGTTATTCTCTTTGTGATGGGTCTCATTCCGTCGCTCATTCTATCAAGATACCGGCGCTTTCCCTTCGGTATTGTCGTAGGTTCGATCATGTCCTGGGCGATGCTTCCAATCATGGTCCGTGGCGACATCATCTACAACATTCTGAATATCTTCCTGACGTCGCTCATTCTATTGATTGTCGGAGTTGTGGCCGCCTCTCTTCTGTCAACCTCAAAAACCAGTGCGCCTTCAGCTCAAACTCCTATTGGTTCCTAATGCGGACGCCAGGTCTCCTCGCACCCACCAGCATTCCGAACTTCTCAGCCCGATGACTGAGTCGGTCCAGTGAATTGATGGTCCACTGAATTGACAGCATTCACATGCCTGTCACCCTCAAATGGCAGCCAGCAACGGTGACGATCAGACGGCGGGCTCGGGACTGCGAACCGTGAGCAGTTTGGGTGGTCTCGTAAATTTCGGCTTGTCCCGCTTTCGACAGGCACGATCTATCGCTCCCGTCGCGCAGCGCAAGTTACTGATAGTCGGCATAGGGCTCGCGCTCGCCACTCTGTCGAGGCTCGCCATAGGGGTCACCAGCGCTCGAGCTCTCTCCGGAAGTGCCGCGGGTCGCTATCTTACGATCTTATCCATCGTTGTGATTACCGGGATCGTTTTGCGATTCGGCTTGGATACTAATTCAGTCCGCCTTATTTCGCGTAGCAGGCTGGGTGCAGAGCGGTCCCGAATAATATCGCTTTCTGCAATGATGCTGACAGGTATCTCCATTGCAATATTACTTTTTGGACTTCTCGGAGGTACCCGGCTTCTCTATAACGATCTCCTTCACTTTCACCTGACGCAGGTGGGTCTCCTCGCCATATCGGTGTGGACGGTTGGCGAGGTGTGCAGACTTGTCATGTCGGAGTCGCTGCGTGGTTTGGGTTATATAGGTGACGCTACTTTCCTGGGAGATCCGGGACGATATTCCTGCCTCGCTCTGCTACTCGGTTTTCTTTGGAGTATGCACCAATCGACCATCACCTCTTTTCTTGTTGCCTCGGCAGGGTCGAGCATTGCCTTCATGCTCCTGGCGATCGCTGATGTCCTCCTTAGGAAACCACCACACAGTGATCGTAGCTCTATGTCGCTGAGGGGCATGCTTGGCGGGTCCATGCCCATCTACTTGAGTCTTGTCGCTGGATTTATCACCAGCCAGGGTGACACCATCATTGTGGGGGTACTTCTTCCACATTTGACGGCGGCCATCTACCAGAATAGTTCGAGGATCTCGCTACGAATTCTCTTGCCTTTGATCGTCGTCAATCTGGCTTCATCTCCCACAATTGCCCATGGTTTACACCACGGCCAAAAACGACTACTCGAAGCAAAGGTTCGCGTGTTAGCCACGATGGCCTCCCTCATCGCCGCTGCTAGCTATCTCATCATGGTGGTCTTCATACGGCCGTTCGTCCATTTCGTTTATCCTCCAAAGTATTCTGAGGTATCCGTCATCGTTCTCATATTGGCGGCAGGACCGATGATATCCACGTTTGCCGGCCCAAATGGCCTCTCGCTAAATATGGGCGGGAGGGCCAGGGACACCGCTACTGCCATGGGAATAGTCGGCACGGTTCAAGTGGTCTTGATGGTACTTGTAGCGCGAAGCTGGGGCATTATCGCCGTGGCATGCATTTCTTCTCTCGGAACAATTGTACTTAACTTCTCATTGAGCTGGCTAACGCGCAAACGACTGCAGTTTCCCACGGAAGCCTATCTGACCCCAAAACGTTGCCTTGCTGCCATACGATCTTTTTCCTAGCCGAACCATTCATGGTTTTCAGGTTGAAGACAGCGGATTCGTTCCTACTGGATTTTAACGAAAAGAGGAGTTGCTATGATAGTCGTCACCGGTCCCGGGCGCTCTGGAACCTCGATACTTGCAGCCCTGTATCAGAGACTCGGATATGACCCCGGCGGGACCTGGAACGAATCCGTAAATGCCGGACTCGAGCAACCAGACATTGTGCGTCTGAACAAGGCTATTGCGATTGACCTACGACTGACGATGATGATGAAGCCCAAAAAACGCTTCCGCCTGGAGGATTACGTTGGTAAGGATAGAGCTGAGCAGATTAAACGTCGGCTAGGCCCGAAACATACTGTGGGAGTAAATAGAAGGATTCATGCTTTGCCATGGAACAAGGTCCGTCAGATAAGACTGCTCGAGTGGGATCGCCTTTCGACCACAGTGACTGATCACCGAGCGGCGATGATCGAGCTCAGCGAGAGGTTTGAAGTGGTCAAAGATCCCCAGTTCACCTGGACCCTGCCTGCGTGGCTCGAGTCTGGCGCCGCCATCTCGTCCGTCGTGTTGGCGACTCGAAACCTCGAGAGCACGATCGCAAGCCGAACACATCGGCAAATGAGTAGCATCGTCTCGTACGGCAACGCGAAGAATGCTTCGGCCTACGCCCTTGGTCTGGCCATGACGGCCTGCTGGGACCGTGAGATTGATCTCGTCGTGATGCGCTATCCCGACTTCCTCACTGACCTCAAAATGTTGCATGGATCGTTGCCCCTTCTCCGCGACCTGCCCTACGCCACTTTCGAGACCGAAGCGAAGCAGGTGATCGACGTCAAGATGGTTCACCACTGAACCGTCCTGTCCCCCCGCGATGAACGACTCCACTCCGCCATATATCGTGTGGCATTCCTAACGCCGCTGTTCGCCGCCGCCGCTCAATTGCGATCATCCTTGCGCTCGCCTTCGTTGCCGGGGGTGTGGCGCTCGGTCTCGTCATCACGGCCCGATCACCCTCTCCGGTTCCTTTCCGTCACCTCAAATCCATCACCCCGGAGTATTTCGGGGCCAAGGGCGACGGGAGGAATGACGACACCCGCGCGGTGCAGGAAGCTCTCAATTCCGTGTCGGGGGGCGGGATGCTCGTTCTCCCGGCGGGCAAGACGTTCCGCTGCACCCACACGCTCAATCTCTCAAGCCGCACTACGGTTCGCGGTTCCGGGACTTCCTCCAAATTGGAGTTCTCCTGGGCCGACGCTCGCGGAAGCAGCAGCGGAGGCATGTTCTACCTGGGCGTCCCGATGCAGGGCATGATCACGTCGGACATCTCCCTGCAGGACTTCTCCATTGTCGGTGCTGGATCAGGGCTTCCCTCCGGACCAAATACTCTGTACCCCAACGGGTTGGCGGTCGGGGTGAGTTTGCACGGCGTCAACCATTTCGAGCTCACGGGGCTCGACATATCTCACATCCCGGCCATATCCGTGGCCGTTCGTGGCGCGTCCAACGGCGTTATCTCGAACAATGACATCCACAACTCGGGGCGAGATGGAATCAATGCGAGCTGGTGGAACTCCACCAACCTGACAAACCTGGTGATCAGTCATAACATCATCGCCAGAGTCGGCGACGACGGCATTGACCTGGACGGGACCCCTGGCGAGGGAAGTACGACCTTGGGCGAGTCGAACCGGAGCGCCTTACCCACCAATCTCGTCATTTCCGACAACCAGATCTCGGGTTGGCCCTCAAATGTCAATGGCAAGGCCCTTGGTCGCGGCATCTTTCTCCGATCGATCAGCAATTCGCGGATCGTCAACAACACGGTCACCGATACCTTCGCCGACGGAATCATGCTCCGGGGATCGGGCAATTTGGCTGGAGATTTCAACCCCGCTGACCACGCTCCATGGCAGTCGACCAACATCCAAATCCTGGACAACCGGGTCGAACGAGCCGGACAATTGTCGACTCACAGTTCTCTTAATATTCCGCGACAACACTCTTACGGGATTGAGATCCAAGATTCAACCAAAGTCACCCTCGAAGGCAATACGGTTCTCAATTCCTTGAACCAAAACCTGCACATTGCCTCGTGCACTGCAGCCTGCGTGAATCACAACAATCGGACGTGACCCTCTGCAAGGTCACCAGTGATCTTTGTCCGGATGACAGCACTGATGAACGCATTGGTGGTCAGACGCACGACCCTGGAATGCACCGGTCAACGATCAGGAGGTTGCCAGCTCCTTCATCTTCGAAATGAAGCACGCCTGATCGAATTTCTTGACGGAAGCCAGTATCGCTCCACGATCCCACTCCGTCTCGGTACAGTCTTTGATGGCAGCCTGAATGGATGTGATCGTCGGATCACGAAAGAAGACTCCAGACACACCAGGGGTGACGGTGTCCAGCGCTCCCCCCTCACCGAGTGCCACCACCGGTGTACCGGTGGCCATGGTCTCGACCGGCACAATTCCGAAGTCCTCACGAGCCGGGAATATCAGCGCCTTGGCACCTCCCATGAGAGCCGGCAACTGCTCGTCGGGAACATGACCAAGGAACTTCACGTTCTCCGGAGCTGTCGATTCGAGTCGTTCCCTGTCTCGTCCTCCCCCGACAATAAGCAACTTGGAGCCGAGTTCGCGAAACGCCTCGATTGCCAACTCGACTCGTTTGTAGGGCACCAGCCTCGACACGACCAAGTGATAGTCGCCTTTCGCTTCTTGGGAGCCCGCTTCGAAGCGCTTCGTGTCCACCGGAGGATGCACAACCGCGGCGTTCATTCCATAGCACTGCTGGACCCGACGACGGATGTGCTCCGAAATGGCGACGATCAGATCGCACCGGCGTACATTTCGTGCATCAAAGGCGCGATACCAACCCGTGCTGGCGTGGGCGACACGCCTCAGCACGGGGTGGAGGGGAAATTGCTCGATTCCCCATGCGAATCTGGGAGGGGTGCAGCAGTGGATTATGGTGCGCCGCGACCGGACATTTGCCATCGCAGAGAAGGTGTGGAAGTTCACAATAGCGACATCAGACTCTGGCAATTTGGTGGCCTTCCACGCCATTGGCATGAAGGGCAGACAGCGTATGTGCGACGAGGGACCCTTTGCCATGCGCTGAAGTGGGGTGGGGATCACTTCCCAGTCAGGGAAGTTCGGTCGGTAGCACAGGGTGGTCGCGACGGGAGCCCCAGGGAAGGCCTCGCGTAGCGATTCCACAACTCTCTCGGATCCGGCCATGTTGGTAAGCCATTCATGGACTATGAGTGTCTCCACCGGACGCAATGGCGATCGAAACTCGTGCACTCTCACCTCCTCCCATTTCACAGAACCTTCGTGTCCTCGAGCCCAGTCGCGCCATCCCAAGAAATGCGACAGTCACCCTCACACCTGGCATTGGGCCACCCCGTTTGCGAGACCGCTAACCCACGTACCCCCACACTTCTTCGAGCGGAAGACCAGTCAGACCAGCGGCCTCTCTCACTTCCTCCGCAAATGTCTGCCGCAACGTCTCCTCGGTGCGAGGATCCAACGCCTCCACATCATCCCTGCGAAGTGACCGAAACAGCACCCTGTGGAGATACTTGTTACTCTTGACCCGGCCGACCACAGACGGAAATCCCCGGCTCCGCACAAATGCAGCCGACTTCCTCAGGCTGCCGGCCACGAGCGAGTTCCTGGCGGCAGAAGCCTGGCGAACCGGACGGCACAGTTCTTCTGGAAGCTCTCGGACCGGAACTTCGAGAAATTCGAACAATCGTTTGGCGAACCGTTGCGGATCCGACTTGAGATCGTCGAACAAGCAGGCGTGGATTTGCTTCCGGGGAAAGCGACCAAGGTATGCCTTCAGTGCAGTGCCGTAGCATCCATGGGAGATGAGCTCCTCGTGTTCGCGCAGGGCCACCTCAAAGGTTGTTCGTGAAATTCCAAATGTACGCAGGTAGAGGTAGGCGGATCGTGCCCTCTCGGCCGGCTCGCGGAGAGTCACCATCAATTTTGCCTCGGGTATGTCCCGGTACATCCGCTCGGCGGCCGCCTCCGAGTACAGGTAGTCATGACAAATTTCGGCGATGACCTCTTGTCCCTTCGCTCCACTGAACTGGCTGCGGTACCAGTCGATGCCGCGTTCGTAGTGCCGATCGAAGAAATACGTGTCCTTGGCTGGGGTTACATAGATTGAGGGGTGCCACTGCATGACATCAAACAGCCACGACGAGCCCGCCTTGTCGGCCCCGATGTAGATGAAACTGGGCAGGGGATCCCCTGGGTCCGGATGGTTGGCCATTAACGTTCGTCCCGGTTTCTGTTCTTCAGAATCTCCATCAATTCCGAGCCAACATACCGCTTCCTCGTTCCCCTCAAACTCCAAAGCAGCTTGGCGTTCACCCTCCGGGAGGTTGGCCATCGACGGACCACACTGCGGATCAGATCAAACGTACAGTGGACCGCCGCTGCCGCCCAACATCGCTGGACATCCTCTGCGGTAAGCCCGGCAGTTTCAGCATGGCGCTCTATGAGTTCGAGCCGCTCCAGTGAGCTCGTGCCGTCGCGTACGTTCCGCCCCGTTTCAGCCTCTCGATGTCGCCGCCGGTATAGCAGCGACTCCCTCACGTAGAGTCCTTCGCCGAGTTGTGACAAGCGAAGATTGAAGTCGACATCGACGACTTGACGTAACGAGACGTCGTAACCATCGATGGCATCGAACGCCGACCGACGAAAGAGGACGATGGACGGTTCGCCGAACGCGTTTCCGTTGCGTAGGCAGAGCCGCGCCATTTCGCGGTAGGCAAGCCGGTACGTGGTTTCGTGTACGAATATCCGCGACCGATCGTTGATCCGAGACCTTACCCGGAGCTGGTCACCGTTCTCGTCAATGAAGCTCCTCCCGGACCCGCACAGCACGATTCCCGATCCGCTGCTTGCGGTGCCGTGAAGGAGCTCGAGGGCGCGTGGCGCCAAACGATCATCTTGGCCAAGCAAGATTGCCCATTCCGCTGATCCGAGACGGACTGCCCGGTTCCAGTTGTCGACCATCCCGGTCGATTCCACAAATCGGGTCACGTGTAGATCAAGAGAATTCGAGAACTTGTCGACGATGTCATCGATCGGAGAACCGCAGCCGTCGTCGGAAATACGGACGCTAAATTCCGAAAATGACTGTTGCCGCAATGACTCCAGCATTTCCATGAGATACGCAGCGTCTGCTCTATGAACCGGAACGCACACATCAATGCACGTCCGTTTCTGGGAAACGCTCATGAGGCGCATTGGCGCAGATTTGGCGCGCGATCCCCAATCCAATCTGAGTGTTGCAACGCTGCTTTCCTAGAGCTGGTGCAGGGCCCACGCCTGCTCCGGTGTGATACGGGAAATGCAATTCACCTGTTCGATATCCTGAATCTCGATCTGATCCGATGTCCGCCTTTCGATATCCACGATTTCCACACCAACCCAGTTTCGCTTCTGCCGAAATGGATTGCGGCTTTCATACCGACGTCTGATCGCAGAAATGCCAACGTAGCCAATGGCATCACCCTCCAAAATCAACAGTCCCCTGCCCCAGCCTCTAAGGGGAAGTGAGTCCTGCACCAACCACGTATCGTCAAGGACGAGCATTTCGTTTCGCCCGCTATTGAGGACAATCCACCCACCCCCAAAACGTCGCACGTTGTGGGGCGCGTAGAGACGCAGATCAATATCCCAATCCGAATCAACCTTTAGAATACCGCCGTTCCCGTGATTCACGATCCGTCGACCATAATATGACATTGATCGTGCACCATTGACATGGTGGGCGAGGCCCATAAGATCGCCATCAAAATTTCGGAACACCTGATTGAGGTGGAATCGTTCAAGACCCTCGACAGACCACTTCTTCCTCTCGCGCCGGCTCACAACCCTGCGCTTGAGAACTTCGCCGGTAGAATGATGCACTGTCACTATTTCGTTGCGTCCAGTATTGGCAATTACGAGATCTTCACCGTCCAGCAGTAGTTCGTGAACATCATCGAGATCTTCGATCCCGAGATCCTCATGACATCCAGTCGATAGATCAAGGCGATAGATGCGAGTCCCTTGGGTGAAATACAGCTGTTCCCCGGTGAGGGCGAGCGAACTGATGCTTCTTACTCCGGGCATGAGCTCAAACGAGTCAAACCACGTACACGGGGTCACGCCGGTAGCAGAAACTACTTGGATCGGATGTATCGATTCTGGACTGTACAGCCTGTCTTCCAAGTGCTTATTTTGCCCACCACATACAAGCAATGAGTCACCACGAAGTGGAGCGAGAGTATCTCTAAGAGGTGAAGCCTGCACCGTGTCGAGTTCCTATCGATCTACGACCACATTGAGGTTCCCGATGCCGACATCCTCATATTCGTTGGTCGAGAAACCTCTACGCAGGAGAAGGTCATGGGCCATGCTCATTTCACATTGGACCCTCGATCTCGAAACAGGAACTGGCGCAGCGCCCACCGAAGGGCCAAGCGACCGATCGTGCTGAATCGGGATATCGTCCATGGCATATTGTAGATGACGGCCGGAAGCCACCGAGTTGACCCGAAATCGAACCGGTATGCCTCGTGGGACCGGTCACCGAGGTGAGCGCACACCTTTGGGCCGAATCAACAACGGCGTCGGGGGTCATGTCTTGAAGCGATGAACCTGGGTGACCGCTGAGTTCGCAATCCACGTCGAAGTGCCGCCGGGATTTTGGCTCGGTGTCACAGTGACAGTAGTTGACACCGGATTGGCGGAAGGTTGAACCCGGAGATGCATCCGGTAGACGGGGGACGCGGCGATGGTGCCGGATAGGGCTCACTCGGGCTATCGTCGGTTGAGTTCGGAGGGATCTCGACAAAGCCGCTATAGACATTCACTCCGAGTTCTGTTTCGCGAGACATGGCAAGGGCGACACCATCCACCGACGGGGTCCGAGAGCTGCAGCGGGGTGTAGATGGACATCCACATGTAGTTCGCCCCCGAGGGAACCGTCGGTGCCCCGGGACTGTCCAGGATCAGCCGAAGGCAGACCGGAGGCAGGCGCACTGTTCTTCAGGGTGATCGAAAGTTGTGCCTGGACCCTCCCGGTGGTCGGAGTCGAACACGACATGATCTGACACGGACTGATGGAGGAATACGTCAATATTGTTGTTTCCGGCATTCTGCAGGGTCACAGCCAGCAGATCGCCACCCTTGCTCCGAGGGAACTTCTCGGTCGCCTTGCAGGGGGCTCAAGATGGATCTCCTCGGGTGAGCGAACACTCCACATGGCGATCTGGCCATTTTGGAGCGCGGTGTACAGCGCGTTGGAGACCTTTGCGGGTCGCGGGAAGCACCATGTTGGTCAATCGATGGAACACGATCTCGGAGCGCCTCCGCTCCGTAGTCGTGACGCACCTGCGGACTGAGACTTCGCCCCATAGAGGATGTACTGGTCCTCCATGAGCTCAGAGGGCGTGTTCTTGCTGTTGAGCGGGACCGAAAGGCCCGGCACCTTCACGGGACCGGTGAGTTTGAGGAGTTGCGCCAAGCCGTAAGGATCCACGACGATCACGCCGTCCAACTGGACCCCACCGGCCTGCGGGTAGAGCTGGGCCAGAACCTGGCCCGTCGTCGGGAGATCTGGGGCGTACGTCTCATCTTGGAAAAACGACTCTGGGTGGAACTGCCCGTACCGGGCCAGGAAGCTGGCCGGTCCATGCAGTGTTCCCCCGCCTTTTGGCAATGCCGAAGTGAGCGTGCCGACGGATCCCGGAACGGACCAGCGTCAATTTTCCGTCCGGCGCCTCGAGCTCCGCGTATCCGGTGATGGCGCCGCCGAGGCCCCGCATCTCCGATGGTGTCTCGTAAACCACCAGGTAGTGGCGGGGCGCCTGGGCTCCGAGCATCGAGGGAAGGACCGGAATGACCCGCGCTGCGATGTAGGCGCTGTGTCGAGCCTGATTCAGCTGTGTCGACAATCTTCCGAGCCTGGCCTGCAGCGGAGACACCAGCCACGGACTGCGCAAGGCCCGACATCGTCACCTGGGCGCTGGCAAGCGCACCATCGAGGATCTTTGCGGGGCCCAGCAGCGAGGTCACCTGCCCAGGTCGACCTGGCCGTCATGGACACCGAGATCATGAAGATTGAACCCGGACGCCTGTCGGGACGCCACGGAATCGAGCCGGATTGGCCATGGCGGACCCGGAGGCCAGCGCTTGGCGATGTTGCGCCACGACTGGGATCAAGTCGCGTTGGCTGTGTCCACCAACTTCCGATGGCTGGATGAGGCCGACCGAAAATTGTCCGATGCCGCGGCCAGAGCACTTCGAGGCTGAACCCGAAGTTCCCGATCGGAGGTCATGAAGAGCCGAGATGGAGCTCATCCTGACCCTTGGACAAGGAGGAGCCTGCGAGTCCCCAGGCGACCACGAACAGCAGCACCGGCACGAGGGCCACCACGGCGACGATTCCGATGGCTCGCCGAGTGCGCCGCCTTCCCGATTTGGACAGGCGCCGGTACGCCGAGACAGAGGGGTAGACCAGCACGGCGACGGCGACCAATGCCGTCGACCCATGAAATCCAATTGGTGGCCACCGCAGGATGACCTGGCTGGCGAGCGCACCCACCAAGGCCCCCATCCGCCGCCGGGAACCGGGCAGTGCCACCTGGTAGAGGGCGATGCCGAAGGCGACGAGCGCAGGGGCAAGGAGCCATTCCCGGCTCATCGCCACGCATACGGCACCCAGCACGAGCAGAGACTCCCGGCTGGCTTGACTCGCCGATCAGGGTCACCAGGACAGCAAAGAGGGCGCCGTACAATTCATCGACGACCGGCGTCCCCGTCGGATGGCACCCGGCGAACAGGCCACCGAGCACCTGCTGCCACGGCAAGCGCAATGATCACCCGTCGTGGAATCTCGCCGGCTCTTTCGGAGCTCGTCCCTCGACTGCCATTGGGCATCGGGTGGAGGCCGGTCGGTGGTGGTCACGAATGGGTCTTCCGGAAACCCTGCCGCGTCAGCAGCGGCCGTCGCAGGCCGGCAGAGGTCACGGACAGTATCGCGCACTCGACTTTGGTGGAATCCGGTCACCAACACATGATTTTCCGACTTCGCCAAACGAGAGTCCAGGCACGTGTGTCGCCGTGTCGCCGCCTGTCCTCATGATCACGCCGAGGTTGGTGGACGTGCGCGTGCGAGCGATCAAACGTGCGTATGTAACCAGGCAACCGACTCGACATCGACACTCGATCATCAAGCGCACGGCGCCCGGTGGGACCGACTACTTGTCCGCCTGAACCTTGCGGCGGCTGCTGAGCACGAGGATCCCACCGATGGCGATGGCGACTGACGCCACCGCGATCAGGGCCGAGATGTCGGCACCCGTAAAGGCCAGTCCCGAGGAGGAAGTCGATGACGCGGATGACGCGATGATGCCGCGGTCGAAGCCGGCGCCGGCGGTGTACCGCTCGGTGTCGCCGCAGCGGTGTCGCTGCTGCGCCGAGCAGCGTGATGGAGAACGACGCGCTGTCTCCCTAGGGGTCGGTGGCCGTGCAGGTGTAGGTCCCCGGGGGCCTGGGCGGCAGCGTGACCGCCTTGGAGAACGTGCCGGTCGAACTCGACGTCGTCGAGCCGACGGATACCCCGAGCACAGGTCAGACTCACCGTGGCGTTCGGGTGGAAGTTCGTTACCGCTGAGGGTCACGCTGCAGGCGGTCGCCGCGCTGCAAGTTGAGTTACTGCCGGTGAGCGTCGGGGCGGTCGGACCGTAGGCGAAAGCCGCCCCTGAAGTACCGAGGATGACGCCAAGACAGAGAAGGGCGCCCGCCACAAACTTCGAAGATCGGTGCTTCATGATGTCCTGCCTCCCGTTCCTAACTTCCCCGAAGCTCGGTTTCAACTACCGACATACTTGCTCGACCTACTGGCGTTTGTCCAGCTTATCCGAGCCTTTACTGCGACAGTGTTGTGAGACCGGCCGGAAATTCGCCCTCGTACCTGCTGGAATGAATCTCACGGAACGTCCGGAATTCATACCCCATGAAACACCCCGATTCCGGCACTGAACACCCCTATTTCGCCCTTCAGGCCTTTCGGAGATCACGGTGTGCAGACCGCCGAGACCCTACGGGCACTTCCCCAAGCGCGCTGACGAGTGCACATGAGCGCCCACCGGAGGAGGTGGCCACGGCGCTAGTCGTCGTGAGCAGGTGGTATGCAATTTGCACGCACAGGCTGTCCGGACCGGGCCAAGTCCCGACAATCTCGACTGAGCCGGAGGAAGAACGGAATCGTCTTGCCCATCAAGATCCTGTACATCTGCACTGGAAACATCTACCGCTCGCCCATGGCCAAGCCATCACCAATGCCCGAGCGTCGCGAGCTGGGCCAGGACGTCGATTGCCAGCTCAGCTGGGATGCTCGGAGTGGGTCAGCCGATCGCCGGGAGGGCGTTGGCAGCGCTTGGGCCCAATGCAGGACGGGGTAACGGAACATTCGCTCAGCTCCGCCATCCTAGAGGATTCGCTGCGCAGGAACTGATTTGATTCTGGGCATGGAGCGACTGCATGTCCGCGAGGCGGCGGTCCTGGCTCCCAGGTCTGGGATCGAACGTTCACCTTGAAGGAAATCGTACGCCGGGGCTGAACGCATCGGCCCCCGCCCGGTGGTCAGCAGGCCTTCGCTGACTGGGTGGCCAGGTAGGTCGGGACCGGACCCGAAGCGAACTGCTCGGCTCCTCCCCCGACGATGACGTCGAGGACATACTCAATATGACCACGTCGGAGGTGCGCGACATCGCTAAGGAGCTACGGAGGCAGATCGATCAGCTTCTGACACTCGTGCGGCTTCCGTAGGAACTCTGGTGACTGCCGTTGCCGTGGTGCGGCTACCGAGCGATGGCTCTTACCGGACGGAAGCCGACCCGTGGAACCCCTAGCCAACTGCTACATTTTGCCTCGCGGAACTCACCCGACAGGCCGAAGCAACGACCCCAGGGAGGGGCGGATTGGCATGATAATCTACAAGACCCGTAGCACAAGTGCCGAGATCGCCCTACAGGGCGGTCATTCCCGACTCCAGGACGCCTAATGCCCACCGACGAAGCCACGTCCGAGGTTGATCTATGGCGGTATATCCGGATTCTGGGTCGTCGCAAGTGGTGGATCATCGGTATGACGATTTTGGGAACTAACTTGTCGGCTCTGTCTACGCACATGACCGCGACCAAGACAGTACACCGCCACCGCCCTCCTCCAGGTTGAACCAGCACGGGGATCCGTCACCGTGCCCATGCCCAGGACCCCTGATGCGCCCTGACTGACGCTGCCCCCGAGATGAATTTCTGACCAGCTCGGCTGACGGTGAGTGCAGTGACGATCGCGCGGAAATGGTGGATCATCGGGACGACCATCATCGGGCTGTTGGGCGGCAGCCGGCTTACACGTTCACAGCAACGAAGCAATACACCGCCACCGCCTTACTCCAGGTTGAACCTGCCAGGGGATCCATCACCGTCACCGGTCCCACGCCAACCGTGGCAGCCACCGACGTGTCGACCCAACTCCAGCTTCTGACCAGCTCGGCGGTAAAGAATGTCGTTCGAGAACTCTCTCCACTTTACGCCGAAGATCACGGCGACCCAGGTTGGGAGCACTGACGTCCTGTCGATCGTCGCCACGAGCACGAGTCCCACCCAGGCGGCATTCATCGCAAATACGTACGCCAAGCTGTTTGTCACCTACGAACGTCAGACGGCACTCAAGAACTTGACCGCCGAGGAGCTGCAGTACCAGCAGCAGATCAACACGATCAACAGTCAGCTGCAAGGTCTTTCCACCACTTCACCCGGCGCCGTTGCCTTGGGGAACCAGTTGGCGCTTCTCAAGAACCAGACTCGCGGAGTTGCAGGTGCGTCGGGGCGAGCACGGGTGGCGTCCAGCTCGCTTCTGCTGCCACTGTGCCTCTGTACCCGAGTTCGCCCAAGAAGAGCACTGATCTGATTCTGGGAGGTGTGGTCGGACTTGATCCTCGGCTTGGTCCTGGCGGGCATCGTCGAGATGCTCGACGACAAGGTCTACGACCAGGCGGACTTGGATCGACTGGCGCCGGGAGTTCCGGTCCTCGGGCAGATCCCGATGATCGGCTCCATGGAAGGACAAGAGGAGGCCCTTCCTGGTCTCGATGGCCGAACCTACCTCCCCGGTGACCGAGGCCTACCGGTCTCTCCGCACGTCACTTCAGTTTGCTTCGTACGATGATCCGGTCCAGGTCATTCTGGTGACCAGTCCCACTGCCACTGACGGCAAGACCTCCACCGTTGCCAATGTCGGAGTCATGTTCGCCTCGGCCGGCCAGAGGGTCGTGCTCGTATCGAGCGATCTGCGGCGTCCCCGACTGGGACAGTTCTTCGATATGGACGAGACGGTCGGTCTGACGTCCGTCGTGATCGGCGAGGCGACACTCGATGAGGCCCTCCAACCTGTCGCGGGTGTGCCCGGCATGACGCTGCTCGGCGCCGGACCGATACCCCACAACCCGGCCGAGCTGTTGGGCAGCAAGAAGATGGCCGAAGTGGTCGCGACAACTTCGCGACCGGTTCGATGTCATCGTCATCGATAGTCCCCCGCTGCTGCCGGTGACCGACCCGGTGATCCTGGCTCGATTGGCCGATCTTACGCTCCTGGTGGTCGGTGCCGGTCAGACCAAGAAGTCGCAACTCGCTCGATCATTTCAGCAGGTCGCGCAGTCCGGTTCCCCGAGACTGGGCATCGTCTTCAACGAGGTCCGAAAGCAGTCCGACAGTTCCTACAGCTATTCTTACAGCTACGCGTACAAACCGCGGCCGAACGAACCGTCGCCGTCGGACCACTCCCCCTTCGGTCAACGGCGATGCCATCTGGCGGCCGGGCTGCACGTCAAGTCCGACGACTGACTTCCCGACTCCGGCGTCATTGTCAGGAATCTGTCTACCGATGCGGAGCCCGAGCCGACAACACCCCGGGTCAGGCAGGCCACGCCTCGGAGAGCTTCTTCCACGCCAGCTGCAGCGTCTCGGGCATGACACGAGCGCCGGCGATGGTGGTCATGAAGTTGGTGTCCCCCGACCAACGAGGGAGTACGTGGAGGTGCAGGTGCGCCGGGATCCCCGCTCCGCCGGCCCGGCCCAAATTCGCCCCGACGTTCAAGCCATCCGGGTCGTACGCTGCCTCAATGGCCGCCACCGACTGGCGGGTGGAGGTCCACAGCTCGGCCGATTCGAGCTCGGTCAACTCCCCCAAGCCACCCACATGGCGCAAGGGAAGCACCAGGACGTGCCCGCTGGCGTAGGGAAAGGCGTTCAAGCACGACGAACGTCGACGGGCCCCGCCACACCATGAGGTTGTCCACTGAAGGATCGCCACTCCGCGCGATCCGGCAGAACACGCACTCGTCGGGATCATGACCCCCGTCCGACGAACGCTCCCGGGCGGTCGCTTCGACGATGTAGTCGCTGCGCCAGCCGGCCCAGAGTTGTTCCAGGCTCACTCGGGTGTGCTCCCACCGGGGCCACCTTCAGGCGATCCCTTGGCCGCGACCTCGTCCATCACCCGCACGACGAACGTCTCGAGGGGCACGCCCCGCTCCGGCTTCTCCGTCGAACCGCGGCGGTTCACCCCGACGGTGGCGTTCTCGACGTCGTCGTCGCCCACCACCAGGACGTAGGGCACCTTGGCCATCTTCGCCCGCCTGATCCGGGCTCCCAACGACTCACCGGCGTCATCGACACTGACCCGCACACCCGCCTCGGTGCAGGCCACCTCCACCGATCGCGCGTACTCCAGGTGGGCGTCACTCACCGGGAGCACCTTGACCTGTTCGGGCGACAGCCAGGTGGGCAGGGCCCCGGCGTAGTGCTCGAGCAGCACCGCCATGAAGCGCTCCACCGACCCGAACAGCGCCCGGTGGATCATGATCGGCCGGTGTCGCGCGTTGTCGGCTCCGACGTACTCGAGGCCGAAGCGTTGGGGCAACTGGAAATCGAGTTGCACCGTGGACATCTGCCAAGTTCGACCGATGGCATCACGCGCCTGTACCGAGATCTTCGGCCCGTAGAACGCGCCGCCGCCTTCGTCCATGACCAGATCGAAGCCCATTTCGGCCGCCGTGGACCTCAGGGCCTCGGTCGCTTCCTCCCATTCCTCGTCCGAGCCGACCGCCTTGCCCGGTGGTTTGGTGGAGAGCTCGAGATAGAACTCGTTCAGTCCGAAATCGCCCAACAGGTCGAGCACGAAGCGCATGGTGCGGACCAGCTCGGGAACCATCTGCTCGCGGGTGCAGAAGATGTGGGCGTCATCCATGGTCATCCCTCGGACCCGGGTCAGCCCGTGCACGACCCCCGACTTCTCGTGGCGGTACACCGTCCCGAACTCGAAGAGGCGCAGCGGCAACTCCCGGTAGGAACGTTGCCGGCTCCGGTAGACCAGGATGTGGAACGGGCAGTTCATGGGCTTGAGGTAGTACTCGGTTCCCCCGTCGAGCTCCATCGGTGGGTACATTCCCTCGGCGAACCAGTCCAGGTGGCCTGAGATCTCGAAGAGCTGGCTCTTGGTGATGTGGGGCGAATTGACGAACTCGTACCCGGCCTCGACGTGGCGCTGGCGGGAGTAGTCCTCCATCAGCCGACGGATCGTCCCGCCCTTGGGGTGGAAGATGGCCAGGCCGGAACCGATCTCCTCGGGGAAACTGAAGAGATCGAGCTCAGCTCCCAACTTGCGGTGGTCGCGTCGCTCGGCCTCCTCCAATTGGTGGAGGTACGCCGCCAGGGCCTTTTTCGATTCCCACGCGGTCCCGTAGATCCGCTGCAGCTGCTCCCGCTTCTCGTCGCCCCGCCAGTAGGCGCCGGCCACACGCATCAGCTTGAAGTGGCCCAGCTTCCCCGTCGACGGCACATGCGGTCCGCGGCAGAGGTCGGTGAACGAGTCGCTGTTCCAGTAGGTGCTGACCAGGGATCCGCCGGCATCGACCTCGTCCGCCCCGGCCCCGACCGCCTCGATGATCTCGCGCTTGAACGGCTGATCGGCGAAGAGCCGGAGCCCATCGGCCAGGTCGTGCTCGTGACGAATGAACGGCTGGTCCTCGGCCATGATGGCGCGCATCTCCGCCTCGACCCGCTCCAGGTCGTCGTCGCTGAACCGCGCCCCGTCGGGCAGCTCGAAGTCGTAGTAGAACCCGTTCTCGATCACCGGTCCGATGGCGTACTTCGCACCGGGCCAGAGACGAAGGACGGCCTGAGCCAGGACATGTGCCGTCGAATGCCGAAGGACCTCACGCCCGGCGTCCGCATCCCCGGTCACGATGGCAACCTCTACCCCGTCGGCCAGCGGAGTGCTCAGGTCCACCTCGTGCCCGTTGACGGTGGCCGCCACCGCCGCTTTGGCCAGCCCGGATCCGATCGACTGCGCCAGCTCGGCAGCCGTCGTTCCCTCGGTGAGCTCCCGCATCGAACCGTCGGGGAGCCGAACCGAAATGACGCCTGCCATTGTTGAACCCTTCCTCTCAGTGGTGGGATCTCTCCTCACCGGCACGTGGGCTCAAGGGTACTGGACTGCCATCTCTCCCCCGGCCTCGGAATCTCCCCGGACCTCGGTCCTCGCCCTCGGTTTCCTCAGCCCAACCAGTCATCGGGCACCGTGAAGCGCGCCCGGAGGACGAGATGCGCGTGCAACATCTTCGCGTCGCGGAGCCGGTAGCTCGACACGGCCGGGACCGACGCCCACTGGGCGAACGCGAGGCTGTCCCCCAGTTCGTGCCGAGGCCACTGACGACCACCACTTCGTCCTCCTCCTCAAGGACATTCGCCGGACCCCGCGATTCTGACGGGTGTCTCCTTCTGGTTGAGTCTCGCCGGTCGCAAGCCTGCGAGTCCGTTCACACGGGCGACCTCGTGTCGCGCGCTACGAGTACCAGCCCAAGACGTCGACCACCACGTTGACGCTGCCGGTGTTGTTGTAGATCGAGATGGTGCCCGACGACGAGAGGGTGGCCACGGTCAGGTTGCCCTTGACGTCACCGGCGGCAGGGTTGAGGTCGGAGGCAAGGGGACGGGTGGTCCCGGCCGGGAAGACGGTGAGGAAGGTGCCCTGAGTGGGGACGACCGCGGTCAGGTTGACCACGACCGCCTTGGCCCCCGAGGGGACCCCGGCCAACCCGGTCACCGAGATGGGGGTGTCGGTCGTGGCCGCGGCGAGGGTCAAGTTGTCGCACTGGTTGGCCGGGCCGGTCAGGCCTGAGGGGTTGCCCGGCCTGGTATCGCAGATCCGCACCGGTGCGGGCTCGGCGGTGAACTCGGACCCGGTTCCCCCCGCCGCCGAGTAGTAGCCGCTGACGTCGACGACCACATCGGCCGCGGACTTCGAATAGACGGCAATCTGGCCCGCCGTGGCCCCGGTGGTCGAGAGCGGCACGATGACCCGGTTGCCGGTGACCTGGCCCGCGGCGTAGTTCACGTTGGCCGTGTTGGGCTGGGTCGCCCCTCCGGGAAAGACGGTGAGGTAGCCACTGGCGGCGGGGTTGACCACCGTCACGTTGAGCACGGCCGCGGTGGCGCCTTGGGGAATCGAATTATTGGTGGCCACCTGGACGCTGTGGGTCGCTCCCGCGGCCAACCTGGTCCCGGCGTTGGCCACCCCGTTGCACTGGGCGTCACCGCCAACCAGGCCCGAGGGGTTGGCCGCCCTGGTGTCACAGAGCCGGGCCGGCGACGGGAGCGGATTGTAGAGACCGGATCCCGAACCTCCCGCTGCGCTCGGCGACACGTAGCCCTCGAGATCGACCACCACATCGGCCTTGGCCAGGGAGAAGATGGAGACCTGGCCCCCGGGCCCCGTCCCCACTTCGACCAGATTGGGCACCACCTCGCCTGGTGAATAGTTCAGGTTGGAGGCGAAGGGCTGGCCGGCCCCGGTCGGGAACAGGGTGAGGTACCCCGTGGCGGCCGGGTTCACGACCGTCACGTTGAGGACCACGGCGTCGGCGGTACTCGGGACCCCGAAGCTCCCGGCCACGTTGATGGTCCGGGTCCCCAGCGCGGGAATGGTGCTCCCATCGCACTGAGTGGCCACACCGGTGAGGCCCGACGGATTCCCGGGTCTCGTGTCACAGACACGCACGGGGGTCAACGGACTATAGGGACCCGGGGACGACACGACGGTGATCGACAGGGTCGCGGTAGCTGATTGTTGATTGGCGTCGGTGACCTTGAAGGTCGGTTTCTGTGTGCCGGCCACCGTAGGGGTACCGCTGAGGGCGCCCGTAAGAGGATTGAGCGAGAGCCCGGCGGGCAATGTCCCGCTGGTAACTGACCAGGAATAGGGTGAAGTTCCGCCGCTCGCGATCAGCGATTGGAAATACGACAGGCCGATGGCGGCTGAGGGTAGCGAGGTGGTGGTGATGGTGGGAGGCGGCGGCGCCGGCCCTCCATAGGTGATGGGGAACCCGTCGTTGACAATGCTTCCTGGTTGGGCAATGACGTGACCGCCCCCATCGACCATGTCGAAGGGGGTCATGGAAGCCACGGGGGGATTTGTGCCACCAACTCCGAGGCCACTGAACCGAACCGTTCCGAAGTTCGCCAAGGGCGGCTTTACGCCACCGACGATGGGATCTTCCTCGATCCACTCGGCCGATGTGGCTGGTCCGCTGTAGAAAACTGGAATCGAGTGTGCTTGGCTCGATGTGAGGTCGGCGATAGTTATTGTCCACGCCCCCGGGGAGTTTTCGACGACGGAGGCCCTCATCTGATCACCGGGGGACACCGGTCCGACGGGTATGGCTACGGCGGGAAGGATTTCGTACCAGGCAAAATACGTGTTCACACCCCCGGTGGTCGACTGCGTGGTTCCGGTCTGAATCAGCGAGTGGTTCGTCACCCCGTCAATGCCAATCCACGTCGACGACGCTGCCAGTAAGCCTGAAGGCTGGACGGTCGGAACGACCCATTGCCCACTCACGCCGGTGAACTGCCCGACGCTGTCGACATACCCGGACCAGTTGGTGGTCAGTATGGTCGGCACCGTTCCCGGTATATCAGGTCCGAGAGTCGCGACGCGGTGTGCGGGTTGGGACTGAGGTCGTATCGCCGGCAGCGTTGGCAAATGGCCCCATTTCGGCCAGGCCGAAACCGCTCGGGCACTTGCCCCCTGGGCACCTTGCGCGGCAACGACTGAGGCACTCGTCATCAGGGTGAAGGAGGCGACCGCCATCAGGACGCGACTTCGGCGGCGCCTTGCGCTCCCAGTCGGAACCACGCTGGAACTCACCAGCACATCACCCCCGCGAGGCAGAGGCGCGGATTGCCCCGTCCCATTTGGTTGGATTCACCCTACAGCAGACCGAAACCGGCATTTCCTTCGGGCTGACCTGTGGGATCACTCCACGCCGCCTCGCGATGAGGGGACCTGCCGGCTCTGGTCGCAACCGCTACTACAGCTCCACCCCCAGCAGGGCCGCTCCGGCCCGGACCGATCGCCCGGACAGAGCCTCGGCGTCGAGCGCCTCGAGTGCGGCCGGCGTGTCCAGATCGGCATCGAGGGCGGCCCGAACCCGGTCCAGGCCCGCGTCACCGTCCCCATCGTTCGCGCTGCGCCAGAGGGCCAGCCGCGCCGCCGCGGGGGGCATGTCCACGTTCGTCTGCCAGTCCCAGTCACCTCGATAGTGATGCGCCAACAAGGCCAGCCGAACGGCCGGCGGGTCCCAGTCCTTGCAGAGCTCGCCGACGAACACCAGGTTGCCGAGCGATTTCGACATCTTGGTGCCGCCCAGCCCGACCAGGCCGACGTGGAACCACAACCGGACGAACGGCTTCCCGGTCACCGACTCGGATTGGGCCGTCTCACACTCGTGATGGGGAAAGACCAGATCACGCCCGCCGCCGTGAATGTCGATCGTCTCCCCCAGGTCGCGCAACGCCAGCGCCGAGCACTCGATGTGCCAACCCGGTCGCCCTGAACCCCACCGTGATCCCCACGCCGGTTCGTCGGAGAGCGATGGTTGCCACAGGACGAAGTCCAGCGGGTTCCGCTTGTGCGGATCGTCGGGGTTTCCTCCGTGCTCTGCGGCCAGGCGCAACATGTCCGCACGGCCGTACCCGCTGACCCGCCCGAACTCGGGAAAGCTCGCCACGTCGAAGTAGACCGACCCCCCCGACTCGTAGGCATGGCCCCGTTCGAGGGAGGCACCGACCAACGACAGGATCTCGGGGATGGCCGACGTGGCCCGCGGCTCGGAGAACACCGGCAAGAGGTTCAGCAGTCCCATCTCCGCGTCGAAGCGGGCCATCTCTTCGGCCGCCAAGTCGAGGTAATGAACGCCGAGCTCTCGGGACTTGCGCAGAATGTCGTCGTCCACGTCGGTGACATTGCGGACGCAGCGAGTCTCGCTCCCCAAATCTTGAATCCGCCTCTGCAGCATGTCGAAGTACAGGTACACGGCCGCATGACCGAGGTGGGCCGAGTCGTAGGGAGTGATGCCACACGAATACATGGTCACCAAGGGGCCGGCCTCGAACGACACCACCTCCTTCCTCGCCGTGTCGTACAGCCGCACCGCTAGATCCCCCCCATCCGCAGCGTCGAGTGCGCTTTGTGACGAATGTTCAACGTGATGCACACCGCGGTGAAGGCCTCGATGGCGGCAGCTTGGCTCAGGCTCCCGGCATCGAGCGGCCGCAGGCCCGGCATCGCCTCGACCAGTCCGACCCCGACGGCAGTGGCCTCAGGGTGATCGGAGCACACGAGCACATCAGCTTCCAACCCTGATTCCAGGTCTTCCATTTCCGAGGCCGGCAGGTGATGAAAGGCCGCGGCAACCAGCGACGCGGGCAGGACCGCCTGCGCCGCGGCAGCGACAGACCCACGGGGGGGCATGAGCGCCAACATCTCGCGACCCTCCTTCACCAGAGCATTGGCCATGGAGACGACCACCTTCCCTGCCATGAGCTCCCGCAGCGGGCGTATCGTCGCGATGGCACTGTCCCAGGGAGTCGCCAAAACGACGACATCGGCCCGGGCCGCCTCTTCGTTTGTCGCCCCCCCGATGGCCAACAGGCGATCGGGCCACCTGTCCACCACCCCCTTCGCCACACCGGCGGCCCTCTCCGCGTCACGCGAGCCGAGAGTGACCTGAACCCCCGACGAGGCCAGTCGAGCGGCCAGACCTCGACCCGCCGGGCCGGTTCCACCAAGTATCCCTACGTGCATGCCCCTACTGTCGCATAAAGTCCTGAACGCAATGGGACTCCTGGACGGCAAACGACTTCTCATCACCGGCGTGCTCACCGATGCCTCGCTCGCCTTTGCGGTGGCCAAGCTGGTCCAGGAAGAAGGGGCCGAGGTCGTCCTCTCGGGCGCCGGCCGAGCCCTCTCCCTCACCAAACGGACGGCCCGCAAGCTCCCCGTTGCGCCAGATGTCCTCGAAATCGACGTCACGTCACCCGAACAGCTCACTGCCGCCGGCGCCGCCCTCTCGGAGCGATGGGAACGCCTCGACGGATTGCTCCACGCCATCGGCTTCGCGCCGCCCAGCTGCCTGGGCAACGGCATGTTCGCCGCCAACTGGGGCGACGTCTCGGTCGCCCTCAACATCTCGGCCTACTCGCTGAAGGCACTGGTCGAAGCGTTCAGGCCCCTGCTCACCAACGCCGGGCGCAACGGCGGCGCCTCGGTCGTCGGCCTGGATTTCGACGCCACCATGGCCTGGCCCATGTACGACTGGATGGGAGTGGCCAAGGCCGCGCTCGAATCGCTCAACCGCTACCTGGCCCGGGATCTGGCTCCGGACGGCATCCGCGTCAACCTGGTGGCCTCAGGCCCCATCCAGACGATGGCCGCCAAATCCATCCCCGGATTCTCCGCCTTCGAGGACACCTGGGCCGAACGGGCCCCGCTCGGCTGGGATGTCCACGACGCCAATGTCGTGGCCAAAGCCTGTCTCGCCCTCTTCAGCGACCTCCTGCCCATGACGACCGGAGAGATCCTGCACGCCGACGGCGGGGTCCACGCCGTACAGGGCGCGTAGGACCTCCGGATTCATCCCTCGTGGGGATGCTTCGCCGGACCATATCCGGTAAACTGTTTCTGGTTTCTGGCAATGGATTTGCCATTCTGGCGGCGGGCTTCATGCACAGAACCTCACCAGAACAACGTCGCTACTGTGCAGCACTTCACCAAGTGACCTTCGACGACACTCTATTCCCAATTCCCCCGATGACGTGGACGCCCGCATCGATCAAGCGGGTTCAGTCGCCATCGTCCACGACTACCTCACCCAACGGGGCGGGGCGGAGCGGGTGGTGCTCGCCATGCATCGGGCCTTTCCGAAGGCACCGATCTACACCTCATTGTACGAACCGGATAGGACGTTCCCGGAGTTTCGGGACATGGATATCCGACCCTCGTATCTCAACAGCTCACGGCTGTTGCGGCGGCAACACCGACTGTCATTGCCCCTGCTCGCTCACGCCTTCTCCCGCATGCAGATCACCGAAAAGGTGGCACTTTGCAGCTCGAGCGGCTGGGCTCATGGAGTCCACACTTCCGGCGCAAAGCTGGTCTATTGCTACTGTCCGGCCCGGTGGCTCTACAAGGGCCATGACTACTTCCGCAAGGGGGATCCTTCCCCGAGCGAGAGCAGCAACTCGGGGTCTACCTTGGAAGAGATCCACACTTCTGCCCCCTCGCGGGCCTCTCTTCGTGTCATAGCCCCACTCCTTCGACGCTGGGATCGCAAGGCCGCGGCGAGCGCCAGCGAGTACTTCACGACATCATCCCTGGTTTCCGGAGAGATACAGCGGGTGTATTCGATTCAGCCGCTTGTCATCCCTCCTCCTCCCTTCTGCACCGAAGACGGGCCGACGGAGTCGCCCGATATGTCGACCGAAGATCCGTATTTCCTCGTCGTTTCGCGCCTTCTTCCCTACAAGAACCTTGACCGGATCTTCGAGGTATTCGCCAAACGCCTTGATCTCAATTTGGTCGTGGTCGGCAGCGGACCCCTGGAAAAGACCCTCAGGCAAACAGCCTCGGACGAACGTCGAACTCGTGGGAAACGTCAACGACCGTCAACTGCGCTGGCTCTACGGGCATTGCCGGGCCTTGCTGGCCCCTGCGTTCGAGGACTACGGGCTCACCCCGCTCGAGGCCGCGAGCTTCGGTAAGCCCACCATCGCCCTGAAGGGCGGCGGGTACCTGGATACCGTCGTCGAAGGAAAGACCGGATACTTCTTTCCCAGCCTGGACTTGGATGCAATTCTCGAGGCCATCAATCAACTCGAAGAGCAGCCTTTGGACAGCGAAGAGATACGGAAACACGCGTCACGTTTTTCCGAAGAGCACTTCCTCCAGACCCTCCGAACGCACGTCGCCTCACACTTGGTCTGAAACCCGGCCGCCGCCACAACCCGCTGGGGCGCCCCCCGCTTCGAGCCAACCTCAAAGGAGGCCACGGCTTCGCGCCTGGCGCAGCCTCGTGGTGCCGGCCGCTCACTATGTGACTTCGTCATGACGTCTCCGCCACGCAGCGAAAATGAGGGACTCAATGCAAACGCTGGTGGAGCGACCCTGGGTCGCTCCACCAGCCGTTTACCGCTTCTTCCGACTTTCTCTACGAGTCGGTGGTGGCTGTGCCTGCGCCGAGTTGGCGAGTACCGACACTCGTCGTGCCGTGACACGTAGTAGTAGGTCGTGGGGTGTGGGGTGCCTGCGCCGAGTTGGCAGAGGTGCCGACGCTCGTCGTGGCTGTGACCACGTAGTAGTACGTCGTGCTAGGAGTCAGTCCGTTGTTGGCATAGGTCGTTCCGGCCTGGCGGGACAGCACCGTGTAGGGGCCACCGGAAGTGCTGGACCGTGAAACGGTGTAGCTCGTCGCCCCCGGCACGGCAGTCCACGAGACACCGATGGAGGTGCTCGAGGCCGTGGTCGCCGTCACCACGGGCGCCGCCGGCTGGGCATGCGTAGTGGCCGTGGCCTGCGCCGAGTTGGCAGAGGTGCCGACGCTCGTCGTGGCTGTGACCACGTAGTAGTACGTCGTACTCGGAGTCAGTCCGTTGTTGGCATAGGTCGTTCCGGCCTGGCGGGACAGAACCGTGTAGGGACCACCGGAAGTGCTGGACCGGGAAACGGTGTAGCTCGTCGCCCCCATGACGGCAGCTCCACGAGACGTTGATCTGGGAGTCCGTAGTGCCAGGAGTGGCGGTGACTGTGGGCGGAGCGACCGGCCGCGCCTCGGTGGTCACGCTCGCCGCAGTCGAGGGGCTGGAAACCTGGGTCGCAGTTCCCGTGCCCACGACCGTGACGACCTCGTAATAGTACTTGGTCGACGGCGACAGCCCGACATTGGTCCAGTTCAGCGCCGTGACATTCTTGCAGTAGATGTAACTGCCGGCCACCCCGGTGGTCGAGCGGAGGATGTTGTAGCGCGCCGCCCCCGCGACCGCGTTCCACGAGACGGTGGCGGTCGTGGAGGAGTCAGCTACCGCAGCGACACCCGTCGGCGAAGAAGTGATGATCAGGGTCTCAAACTGGCTGACAACGGCATGCGTGCTGGCAGAGTCGGTGACCGTGATGTTGAACGTGTACGTGTGGTTCGTCTCCGCCGTCGTGGGCGTCCCCGACAAGGTGCCACCGCTGCTCACGGTGAAGCCGGCAGGCAGGCCGGTGCCGCCGCCGGCGGATGAAGACCACGTATAGGGCGTGGTGCCGCCCGTTGCCGTCAGGGCCTGGCTATACGCCACGCCGACTGTGCCTGCCGGGAGTATGGCGGGCGAGGTGATCGTCGGACCGGCGATGGTCAGAGACTCGGCCTGGGAGGCAGTGGCCTGCGTTGTAGCGGAGTCTGTGACCGTAACGGTGAAGGTGTACGTCCCTGCCGCCGTCGGGGTCCCGGACACGGCGCCAGCGCTGCTCACGGTGATGCCTGGAGGCAGGCCGGTTTGGCCGGAGATCGTGCTCGACGCCCAGGTGTAGGGCGTGGTGCCGCCAGTCGCCGCAAGGGTCTGGCTGTAGGCGTGACCGGCAGAGCCAGCCGGGAGGGTGGTCGAGGTGGTAATCGCCAGTTTCGGCGTGATGGTCAGGCTCTCGTTCTGGTTGACGACGGTGGAGGCGGCGTCAGTCACCGTGAGCCGGAAGGTATACGGGGATCCGGATGAACTCGTCGGGGTACCCGACAAGAGGCCGGCGCTGGTCAAGGTGACACCGGGAGGCAGGCCATTTTGGCCGAAGTGAGTACTTTCCGACCAGGTGTAGGGCGTGACGCCACCAGTTGCCGTCATGGTCTGGCTGTACAGAGTGCCGATGGTGCCCGTCGGGAGTGTGGCGGGGGTGGTGATCGCCAACGGTGCCGGATCGATCACCAGGGTGTAGGCCTGCGTATGGGCGCTGCTGTTTGTGGCTGTGACGTTGAAGGTGTAGGTGCTCGCTGTAGTAGGCGTCCCGCTCAAGACACCCTGCGTACTAGAGCCAGTACCCGTCGTGCTGAAGGTGATGCCCGGAGGCAGACCGGTCTGGCCGGCGCCGGTACTTTCCATCCACGTTTTAGTGCCGGTGCCGCCGGTCGCCGACAGCGTCTGGCTGTACGCGGTCCCGACGGTGCCATTGGTAAGCGTAGAGGGCGTAATGGATGTCACCGCGCCGGCGGGTGGTGCGATTGCTACCAACGCGGTGAAAGACCCGCCCAAAAGCAGGAACGTTGAGAGAATCAGGAATGTCATCCGCCGGAACGGTTGCAGGATGGACGCCATGGAGCACCTTTCGACTTTCAATCTCAAAGCGTCGGATGCCCGAAGGGAGTGCGAACTCCAACACATTCGTATGTTGCCGCGCGACACTCACCCCTGAATAGCAATGGCATCCCGCCCTTGGAACTCTACACTAGCTCTTGCGCGTTTGCACCCCCGTTTACCAAATGTTCACTGAGTGAGGGACGCTCAGGAATGATCCAAGGACATCCACAGGTTGACTTAAGGAACATTCAAACCGGCAACGCGCACCTTGGACGGCTCTGGCAGGCCCGCGGGGCTCGGCCTTGTGGCGAACGGCAGCTGACCGAGTGGACCATCTCGGTCGCCCAATGTTTGACGTCGCCAACCGGCCGCTGCCGAGATGCTCCTAGAGGATTCCCGAGCCGCCCTGCTGGCCGGTCCCGGCCCCGGGGGTTGCCGATACTTCGGCCGACAGGGGTGAGGTGCCGACGCCGGGGACCACGGCCTTGACCACGTAGTAGTAGGTGGTGCCGGGGGTCAGGCCGTTGTTGGGCCACGAGGTCGTCGTAAGGACGGCCTTCAACGTATACGGACCGCCAGGTGTGGTCGAGCTGTACACGTCGTAGGTCGTCGGCCCCGTCGAACCAGTGGCCGTCACCGCACTCCACGCCACCTGGACCGAAGTGTTACTCGCCACGGTCGCGGTGGCAACCGGGGCCACGGGCTGGGCCAGCGTGGTGGCCGAGGCCTCTGTTGAGTTGACCGAGGTGCCAATGCTCGTCGTTGCCGTGACCACGTAGTAGAAGGTGGTGCCTGGGGCCAGGCCGTTGTTGGCGTAGGTCGTACCAGGCTGACGGGACAGGACGGTGTACGGACCGCCCGCGGTGGTCGCGCGCGAGACGGTGTAGCTCGTCGCATTGGTGACGCTGTTCCACGAGACGTTGATCTGGGAAGACGACCCCGTCGTGGCCGTAACTCCGGTGGGTGCGGGAGGTACCGCCAGGCTGGTCACAGAAACCGGTGTCGTAAAGGCAGATGTTTGGTCCAACGTCGAGCCCACGACTGTGGCTACTTCGTAGAAGTAGGTCGTGCCCCCCGTCCCGCTAAAGATATTCGTCCAAGTCGTGCTCGTGGTGTTGAAGGCATAGCTGTAACTACCTGGCGCACCCGTACTCGAGCGGTAAATGTTGTAACGCAACGCGTTGGAAACTGGGTTCCACGACAACGTGATGGAATTGGCCGAGTTCGCGACACCGTTCAAGCCCGTCGGCGTCGACGTGACGATCAGCGTCTCGGCCTGGGGGGACGATGCGGGCGAACTGCCGGAGTTGGTGGCCACGATGTTGAACGTGTACGTCCCCAGCGTCGTGGGGGTGCCGGTCAAGGTGCTACCGCTGAGGGTGATCCCAGGAGGCAGGCCGGTTTCGCCGCCGGTGGTTGTGATCGACCAGGTGTAGGGCGTGAGACCGCCCGACGCCGTGAGCGCCTGGCTGTATCCCGTACCGGTGGTTGCAGCTGGGAGGAGGGCGGGGCTCGTGACAGCCAGCAACGGCGTGATGGTCAGGCTCTCGGCCTGGGTCATGCTGGCCGCAGGGCTCGCCGAGTCAGTCACGTTGATATTGAAGGTGAACGTGCCCGAGGAGGTCGGGGTGCCCGACAAGGTGCTGCCACTGAGGGTGACGCCACCCGGTAGGCCTGTCTGACCACCGGTGGTGGTGGTGGACCAGGTGTACGGCGTGGTGCCGCCGGTGGCGGTCAGTCCCTGGCTGTAGCCCGTGCCGACGGTACCCGTCGGCAGGGTGGCCGGGCTGGTGATGGCCAGCGTCGGGGTGATGGTCAGGCTCTCGGCCTGGGTCATGCTGGCCGCCGGGCTCGCCGAGTCAGTCACCTGGATATTGAAGGTGAACGTGCCCGAGGAGGTCGGGGTGCCCGACAAGGTGCTGCCACTGAGGGTGACGCCACCCGGTAGGCCTGTCTGACCGACGGTCGTGGTGGTCGACCAGGTGTAGGGCGTGGTTCCGCCGGTGGCGGTAAGACCCTGGCTGTACCCCGTGCCGACGGTACCCGAGGGAAGAGTGGCCGGGCTGGTGATGGCCAGCGTCGGGGTGATGGTCAGGCTCTCGGCCTGGGTGGCGCTTTCCTGAGGTGTGCTGGAGTCCTTGACCACGATGTTAAACGTAAAGGTGCCCGAGGCCGTGGGGGTCCCCGACAGGGTGTTGCCGCTGAGGGTGACGCCTCCCGGCAGACCCGTCTGACCGACGGTCGTGGTGGTCGACCAGGTGTAGGGCGTCAGCCCGCCGGATGCCGTAAGCGTCTGGCTATATGCCGATCCTTTCGTGCCCGCCGGCAGCGTGGCCGGACTGGTCACCGCCAGGTTTCCTGTAATGACGAGTGTGTACGGCATGCTGAACGTCTGGCCGCCCCCGCCGGCACTCGTGGCGGCCACCGTGAAGGTGTAGGTGCCCGCTGTGGTCGGCGTCCCGCTCAAGAGACCCGCCCGGTTCGAGCCACTGCCGGTGGTGCTGAAGGAGATGCCCGGAGGCAGGCCGGTTTGGCCCGCGCCGGTGCTTTCGACCCAGGTTATATTGCCGCTACCGCCCGAAGCCGTCAGCCCTTGGGCATAGGTGTTGCCAATGGTGCCGTTCGGGAGAGTGCTCGGCGTAATGCTGGTCACGGCGCCGGCGGGTGGTGCGATTGCCACCAACGCGGCAAAAGATCCGCCCAACAGCAGAAAGGTTGAGAGAATTAGGAATGTCATCCGCCGGAACGGTTGCAGGATGGACGGCATGGAACACCTTTCGACTGTCGATCTCAAGGCGTCGGATCCCCGAAGGGAGAGCGGATTCCAACACTTTCGTATGTTGTGCAAGGCGTCGGATCCCCGAAGGGAGAGCGGATTCCAACATGTTCAAATGTTGCCGCGCGACACTCACCCATGAGTTGCAATGGCATCCCGCGCTGTGCACTCTACACTAGCTGTGGCGCCTCTGCACCCCCGTTTACCGAACTTTCACAGTCTCAGGCGGCTTTCCGATCTGTAGAGAATCCAGCGGCGTTTGCGTCCCAGATCTGACGTGGCTGAGACTCAGGGACACCCCCTGTTTGACGTGAGGGCCATTCAAACCGGCAACAGGCACTTCGGGCGGCTGTGGCCATCCACCCCGGGCCCTGGAGTTGTCGCGGGATCATCTGCGCTTCTGATCGCCAAATGCTGGGCGCCCCCTACCGCTGCCGAGAATTCGCTCACGGTGTTGCCGACACCTCGGTCGACAGGGGTGAGGTGCCGACGCCGGGGACCACGGCCTTGACCACGTAGTAATAGGTGGTGCCGTGGGTCAGGCCGTTGTTGGGCCACGAGGCCGTCGTCAGGACGGCTTTCAAGGTGTAGGGACCGCCAGGTGTCGTCGAGCTGTACACGTCGTAGGTCGTCGGTCCCGTCGAACCAATGGCCGTCACCGCACTCCACGCCACGTGGATCGAGGTGGTGCTGGCGACCGTCGCGGTGGCTACCGGGGCCACGGGCTGGGCCAGCGTGGCGGCCGAAGCCTCCGTTGAGTTGGCCGAGGTGCCGATACTCGTCGTTGCCGTGACCACGTAGTAGAAGGTGGTCCCTGGGGCCAGGCCGTTGTTGGCGTAGGTCGTACCAGGCTGACGGGACAGGACGGTGTACGGACCGCCCGCGGTGGTCGCGCGCGAGACGGTGTAGCTCGTCGCATTGGTGACGCTGTTCCACGAGACGTTGATCTGTGAATCCGACCCAGCGGTGGCGCTGACTCCGGTTGGTGCCGGAGGTACAGCCTTGGTCGTGACCGGAGCCTCGATCGAGTTAGAGGACATTTGGTCCAGCGTCGAGCCCACCACCGTGGTGACCACGTAGTAGTAGGTCGAGCTCGGCGTCAGGCCAACATTAGTGAAGTTGGTGGCTGTCGGAGCACTGCAGAACACGTATGGGCCACCGCTGGTCGTCGCACGGTACACGTTGTAGCGCAACGCTCCGGCCACCGAGTTCCACGACACCGTAGCGGTCGTTGACGTATTGGCCACTGCGGCAACGCCCGTAGGCGGCGCCGTGATTGCCAATGTCTCGGCTTGGGTGACGCTGGAGGTAGCCGAATCGTTGACCGTGATGTTGAAGGTGTACGTGCTACCGAGGGATGAAGGTTCCGGCGTCCCCGACAGGGTGTTGCCGCTCAGGGTCATGCCCATGGGCAAGCCGGTCTGGCCGCCCGTGGTGGTCGTCGACCAGGTGTAGGGCGGAGACGCCGCCGGTTGCCGTCAGTGTCTGGCTATAGCCATAGCCGACGGTGGCGGCGGGGAGGATGGCGGGGGTGGTGATCGCCAGCGGCGATAGGACGTTGCACAGGCCGGTGGGCGAACTGGTGGATCCGGCGTTGCCGGTCCAGCTATTGGCGGTGCCGGACGTTCCGGAACCAGTGGTGGCGTCGGCGCAGTCATCGGTGCCCGAGGTCGACACCGTGTTGTTCGACACCGTGTTGTTCACGTTGCCGGCGCCAATAGTGATGCCGTCCAGATTCGAGTCGTTGATGGCGTTGCGCGAGATAGTGGAGTTGGCCCAGAACCCGTTCGACCCGCTGAGGACCCTGATACCGTTGTTCCACCCGTTGATGGTGTTGTTCGAGACCGTTGCTCCGGCATAGTTGGGGTAGATGTTGTAGAACTGGTCATTGAGGCTGATGCCACTGGCATCGGTGCTGTCACCACCCTGGAGATTGTTGTTCGTGATCTGTGGGCCCGAGTTCCCACCGCTGACGTAGATCGCGGTGTTTTCGTTCGGGTCACCCGTCGTTGTGTCGGTGACGGTGTTGTTCGAGACCTGTGCATCGTTGGAGCAGAACAGGACCATGAAGTTGTTCTCGTAGGCCGAGCTCTGGGTGGCTACGTTGCCCGAGACCACCAGGTTCTGGCTGTACGAGCTCGAAGTCGGGTCCGAGGGTGTTTCACAGAAACCAAGGCCGGTGGTGTTGATGTCACCGTTGCCATTGCCTTCTTGGTCGAACGTGTTGTTCGAGATGGTCACGTTATCCGCCGGGCCGTTGGTGAAGAATATGCCCGTGCCCTGGATACTGCCCGGATCGTTGTTGTTCAGGAACCGGTCATTGCTGATGGTGGAGGCGCCTGCGCCCGATGCAGTGTTGAACTGGATCCCCGCTTGGTTTAGCGTGAAGATGTCATTGGACCAGTCGTAGCCCTGGCCGGCGGCATGCGCCTGAATGGCGGCTCCACCTGCCCCGCCGATCCCGGTCAAGGTGAATCCGACAACGGCACCGGTATTGCCTGAACCGCCGTAGGTGATTGGAGCGGTGGCCGAGGCGATCGTGCTCTCGGCGGAGGGGGCGAAGCGGGCGGTGGTGTTGCCGGCACCGACGGGAACGCTCCACTGCGCTCCGTCGAGGGTCACGCTTATGGGAATGCTGACAGTCTCGTCGTAGGTCCCGGCGCACACGTAAACGGTGTCACCCGGGCTGGCGGCGTCGACAGCGGACTGGATGGTCGTATAGGGGGTCACCGCCGGCAGGCCGCTGCCACAACTCGAGTCGATGACGCCGGTACTCGAGACCACTTCGGAGACATTCGCGGGTGCGGCCGGGATGGCGGGGACCGGGGAAGCTCCGGCGGGAGGTGCAACCGCAGCCAGCGTGCCAAACGACCCGCCCAACAGCAAAAACGCCGAGAGGAACAAGTAGGTCAGCCCCCGAAACGGCAGAAGGATAGACGGCATGGAACACCTTTCGATTCGGTTCCTTACGCGCCGGATCCCCGAAGGGAGAGCGGATTCCAACACGTTTCACATGTGGTCAAGGCGTCAGATCCCCGAAGGGAGAGCGGATTCCAACAAATTCGTATGTTGCCGTGCGACACGCACCCAGAACTGCAATGGCGTCCCGCGCTAGGATTCTACACGAGCCGTAAGCCCTATGCACCCCCCATTGGCGCGAGCGTCACTGGGCGTCCCCCACCGGCTACTGGCGGAGAATTCTCCTATGGGGCCGTTGTTGGGCCACGAAGTGGTCTTGAGGACAGCTTGGAGCGTGTAGGAACCGCCAGAGGTCGTCGCCCGGCCCCGTCGAACCAGGGGACGTCACCGAGGTAGTACTGGCCACGGTCGGGGTGGCCGTCGGGGCAACGCCGCGCGACGGATAGTGCCGGATTAGACCCCCGTTTACCGAATGTTCACACTCTCAGGCAGTTTCAGGCGGGCACACGATTCAGCAGCATTCGCAGCTTCTCGCGAAATCGCTGTTCACCAGCTTCCGGGGAGAATTCGTTACGCCATCGTTGCACGGCCGCTTGGCGCTGCTCTTCCACCGCTTCAGGCGCATCTCTCATCCGGTGAAGGACGGTGACAAGTCCGGCGACATCCTGACGGTGGAACGTCCAGGGATATTCGGCGCCGACCACCTCTCGCAGCGCACCAGCGTCACTGACCACGACCGGGAGCCCGATGGCCATGGCTTCGGCAACCACCAGCCCGAAGGGTTCGGCCCACGTAGAGGGCACGACCAGCACGTCGACTCTATCGAAGAGGTCCTGCGCTGGGACCCAACCCAGCCGTTCGACCCCCGTACCCACCTCCGCCAGCGCACGGTCAACCGTTCGTCGATCACTCTTGGTGGAGAACCGGTAGTCCCCGGCAAGAACAAGCTCCACGTCCTCTCCCTGTTCCCGGAGTTCTGCGATCGCCGTGGCCAGCACGTCCACACCCTTGATCGGGCTCAACCTTCCGAGATAGCCGATCCGCCGTGGCGCTCCAGTGACCGGACCGCGTTCAGATCCCGAGGGACGATCCGTCCAATTCGGCAGGCGATCGGCCCCGGGGAGCTTGTCCGCGACAACGCTCGAGGGTGCATACGTCGCAAGCACATTCCGCCTACCCAATGCCACCAACGGCTGCTGAGACCGAGAGGGGATCTGATGAATGTGGACGACACGAGGGCGGTCGAGTCCTGCGGTCGCAAAGGCCGGCGGCCCGCCATTGCACCAGAGCAGGTCGGCCTCGTAGCCGTGGAGGGCACGGCGGAGGTGTCGCAGAATACGGCACGCGGGAATGACCCCCCACGTCCAGGTATTCGATCCCTACCCGCGTGACAGCGATCCTGCAACTCGTTCGGTCCGGCGGGCCCGATGACCGTCACATGGCAGAGGTGCCTGGCGGCTCCCGCCATATGGAACAGCATGACTTCGCCGCCCCCCATGGTGCCGTGGTTGGAAATGAAGCTGACGCTGTCGCTCAGTCACGGCGCCAGACCGCATCCGAACGCGACCGACGTGAGTCCAGAGCACGGAGTCAGCCAGCTGGTGGCCGATCCTGTCCGGGAGTTGAGAACGTGGACGGTTCGGTCTCGGCGATCTCGAGTCCCATCGCCGCTATCACCTTCTCGGGCAAGGAGGACATGTCGCCAGGCGATCGCCAACGACGATCGCCGCGGTGAACGTGAATATCACCTCGCCCAGAGTCAGAGCCAACACGAGGACCGCAAGCAAGCGCGGCCTCGAGCGCCGGCGCTCGGGGCCGGCTCCGCCAGAGTGAGATCGCCGTGAACCAAGAAGGAGAGCTGCCATGATCAGGGTCATCGGAAGACCAAATTCGGCAATCATCGCGGCATAGCTGTTGTGGAAGAAGAACTGCGTCCCGTTCGAGATTTTGATGGAAGCCGTGCCGGCACCCGTGCCCGTGAGGATAGTGCTGTGCGACCTGGTGGTTGGAGGCCTGGTTGATCAGATTGCGGAGACCTGAGCTCTGCGAGTGGATGGAAAACGGCCCAGCGGTTTGGAGGTTTGCGGCAACCTGATCGCGACGACGACTGCGGCGACAACGAGCCCTACGCCCACTGAACGAGGGGCCCGGTGTACCCAGAGGTACCAACCGAAAGCAAGGACGAGGGCGAGGACGCCCGTGCGCGAGAGGGAGAGCCCGACGATCAGCACCATCAGCGACGGCCAGGGACCAGCGCTCGCGCGAGGTCCGGGCGAAGTTCATCGCGACCATGCCCAATCCGACGGCTACCAGTGACGCAACGTTCGGATCCGCGAAAACCCCGGTGAGGCGGCCCGAGTACTTGTCGAAGTAGCCGACGCCGGCAAGCCCGGCCAGCCCGCTCACGAACCCGAGGGCGAGGCCGATCCGTATACCCCGTACGAGATTCTCTGAGCGGATGCGCCCCGTGGCAATCGCCCCGATCAGTAATGCATACGTGCCGATGTGGAATACCCGCTTGGCCGCCCCGCTCAAGGGCGGGTGGTCCAAGACCACCGAGAGCAGGACGGCGCAAAATGACCAGGACAAGCAGAACGACCGACCTGCCTCGGCAGCCGGGTCGGCCATTCCACCCGCTGGTTGACACAGAGAACGAGGGCGAGCGCACACGAGAGGTCTGCAAGTGGGATGTGCCCGGGCAAGGTGATTCCGGCGGAGACGATGCCGACAATGGCGATCCAGGGAAGTACCGGCTCCCGCGCCTTACCGACGAGCCATACCGCAAGTGGGACCAGGGCGACGACGACTCCAGCCTTCGGCGAGTAGGCGACCAGGACCCCGATCGCAACCAGGAGAACGGCCCCGAACACGAAGATCGCAATCCCGCTGTCTTTCGTCGCCGAGGTGTTTCGCATCAACCAATCCGTCTTTGCTCACGCGAATCTTCGAACTGCGTCCGATCGCCAATTTGAGGACGATATCATCCGCGACAGTGGACGATCGCCGAGCACTGTGGGTCTTGGGAAACGGCGACATGGGCGGAGTCGGTCGTCATGCCCTCGACGTCGTTCGCTCGGGAATGTCGGGCTGGGAGCTGGCATTTCTCGTCCCCCCAGGCCAGCTGGCCCTCGAATTGCGACGCGTCGGCGCCAGGCTCATACCGAACGAGAACGGGGAATTCGACAAGGGGGCTGGAGCAGTGGCGGGAATCCGAGCGGTGCGGCACGCCATAGATTCCTTCCGCCCAGCGATCGTGCACAGCCACCTGTCCTGGGCCGATGTCGTGACCGTGACGGCCAGCACTGGCAGCGGGAGTCCCCGCCGTGTCAACCGAGCACGGCATCGCCGACGTGCCGGGTCTGTACAACCCTTCAAGGTGGACCGCCCGAGGCAAACGATCATTGCACCGCGCTCGGCTCAGACGTACCGCCGGCCTCATCTGCGTCTCCCATGCCACGGCCCGATCGGTGGACACACAGTGGGGCCCACTTCGGGTACCGCATAGAGCGGTGATCCACAACGGCATCGATCCTCCCGACATCCGCCCGCCTCGGACAGGCACACGCATTGGAGTGCTCTCTCGCCTCTCCCAGGAGAAGCGCATCGACCTGGTCCTCCACGCCTTCGCGGAAGTTCACCGCGCCTGGCCCGATTCGACGCTCACCGTCGCCGGGATCGGAGGCGAGGAGGCGAGCCTGCGTGCCCTGGTCGCCAAGATCGGCTTACAGGAGTTCGTCTCCTTTCCCGGCTACGTTCCGTCGGAAGAGTTCTGGGATCTGGTGGATGTCGTCGTGCAGTTGTCCTGGTGGGAGAACTGTTCGTACACGCTGCTCGACGCCGTCGTCCAAGGACGGGGCGTGGTCGCCTCCGACGTTGGCGGAAACGCGGAGTTTCTGCCCTCCACGGCTCTGGTGGCCGCCGACCCTGATCTCGCCAGCGTCTCCGAGGCCATCTTGCAGCAGCGGAACCGGAGCTACACCCTTCCCGAAAACTGGCCCGACAGAGCGACGATGACCTCGGCTATCGCAGCCTTCTACCAGGCATCGTCTTGGGCAGGAAACGCGAGCTCGGCATGGGGACGTCGAGGCAGGCACCGGAATATGACATTCCTGTCTTCGACGATCGTGAGGAAACGTCCTCCAAACTCGGGGCCGCGCACCTCAGTTGCGGCGCGCTCATGGTCATGGCCCTGGGGCTCTGGCTCGGGTCGCCATGCGGGAATTGACCCGGTGGACCTTCTGGGCTTCCATCGCCTATTGTTCAGGCGTCCCCCACAGACGCAAACGCACGTTTCCCAACTCCTCTCCGCGCGTTCCCAAGGAATCTTGAGGGACTGTGCTTCTGTCGTTTCGGCGGAAAAGGCCTCCAGTCCGAGAGATTAAGGTGTAAAGATGTCGCGTCTCAGAATCTGTTCGCAGTTCAGATGCTGGGCTCTTTGACTACCTTGCGATCCTTTGGCGGCACAAAGGGATCATCGTTCTCTCCGTTGTCGTTGCCGTCGGAGCCGCCGTCGGGATCGACCAATTGCGGACGCCGATCTACTCGTCGACTTCGAGCATCGAATTCCTCAGTCAGAGCCCTTCCCCGCAGGCTTCGGGCTCGAGCTCACTGACGGGTACCCAGATCTCCACCGATGTGGAACTGGTAAGTGGCGGTGCGGTGCGGGCCGAGGCGTCCCGGATTCTCAAGGCGCCGGCACCCCCGGTCACCGTTGCCGTCGTGGGGACGACGTCAGTCGCCGAGCTCACGGTCCAATCCCCAGACGCCGTGTTCGCTGCCGACGCAGCGAATGCCTATGCGCGGGCTTACGCCAACCTGACGAAGGACGACTACTTGGCCGGCCAGAACGCCTCCGAGGCAGCGCTCACGAGACAAATCAACAGCCTGCAGGGACAGATCCAAACCGTGAGCAGCCAGATCGCGACGACGCCGGGAAGCAACCCGACCTCCCTCTCAAATCTGACTGGCCAGCTCACCGCTCTCTACTCGCAGCAGGCGCAGCTCAAAACGGAGCTCGCCCAGCTCCAACTCGCCGCCTCGCAGTCGGCGAACGGGGCCAACATCGTCACTCTGGCCAAGCCGAGCTCATCGCCTTCTTCCCCCAATTTCCTCCGCGACGCTGGCATAGCTTTTGGAGCGGGATTGGTGGCAGGGATAGGGCTCGCGCTCCTGTGGGACTTCCGTGATGACCGGATCCGAAATCGCAGCGATCTGGAGGAGGCACTTGGCGGCGTCCCGGCCATCGGGATAATTCCGCTCATCAGTACCTGGCGGGACCACAAGGCGCCCTACCTCATTTCGTCGGACCGCCCGAACTCCCCTACTGCCGAGGCCTACCGCGCCCTGAGGACGTCGGTGCGGTTCATGGCACTGGAAAGACCTCTCCGCACCCTCGTCGTGACGAGTCCAGCGGCCGCCGACGGCAAGACCACCACTTCGGCCAATCTCGCGGTCATTCTGGCTCAAGCTGGTCAACGCGTGATCCTGGTCGGTTGCGACCTGCGCCGGCCGCGTATCCATCAGTTCTTCGGCTGCTCCAACGACGTGGGGTTCACCTCCGTCCTCATTGGGGAAACCTCCCTGGAGGAGGTCCTGATAGACGTTCCCGACCACACCAACCTTCAGATTCTTGCCTCGGGCCCAACGCCGCCAAACCCCTCTGAACTGCTGGCGGGGCGAGAGGCCTCGAACGTCCTCAAGCAATTGGCCGAACTCGCCGACATCGTTGTGCTCGATTGCCCTCCGGTGCTTCCAGTCACTGACGCGACGGTGCTGGCGACGCAAACCGATGGAGTCCTCTTAGTCACGTCAGCTGGCATTTCCACCCGAGCTTCGACTTCACGCGCTCTTGAACTTCTGCACAGAGTCGATGCCCAGGTGATAGGCGCCGTGCTGAACCGGGCACCCGAGATCGACGCCTACGCCTACTACCACTACGGGTACGGTTACCGGGAGGCGTACTCCGATAAAGGTCGCGAACTCGAACCGGCCACTGACGGCGTCCTCAACGGACCGAGTAGCAACGGCGCGACCGACGGGCCGTCGCACGCGAGACGGAAGCGCTCGGCTACTTGAGAATTGGCCTGACGCTGTCGTTCTTGTGTTGGCTTCGAGTTGGGAACAGCCGTTGGGTCGAGCCGTCACCGAAGATGACCCATCATTGGTGATAATTGGAGTCATCGGCTCTCTCCGCTCGACATTGTCCAACGACTCAGCCGTTCATTATTCTCCCCGTGACCTATCCCTTGGTTTTGAAAATGCATTCCAAGCCTCCTGGTACCATTGTGACCGTGACGGCAGGGAGCGGGGCCACACGGACATTTGAGGCGCACCCTACCCGTGGCGGCATACAGGAAGTGCCGCACGCCTTGGAGCCGGAGTCGAGGTACGCCTTATGGGCCCCACTAATATCGAACCTCATGGTCCAGGGTGATCGAATGAAGCCTTCCTCGCTCAGTCAAAGGGATCTGTAGTTGCGGCGGACCAGAAAATTCACCGGGCGAACATTCGATGGCACTATCCAGAACTAGGCTCTGCTTCATACTGGCGGCGGTGTTGGCTATTCTGGGCGCCGTTCTTCTGATCGTCGGAATCATGTACCTGACGATGACTTCGTCAACCTTGCCTGGATTCTTCCCAGGCCATATTCCGTACAGCCACTTCAAACATACCCAGCGAGGTACGGGGGCTCTCGTCCTCGCCGGTTTGTGCTTTCTCCTCGGGGGCGTGTCGTACGGAGTAGGTCGTCGCCGCATACAGAGCCGCTGGATGCGCTGAGTACCGCGAGGGGGATGCCCCCGGTCCACATGAGCACCAGTCTCGCGACACAACCAGCGGCGGACTGTCCGTATTCGCTCCAGGCAATGCATCGAAACATTCGCATTCATTTCCAGGCCCAGAATTCCATGGCCCCAGTAATTGGACGATCCATCACTCGTCGCAAACCCTGCCGCTCTCAGAATCCCATCGGCGGCATCCCGAGCGGGTAGCGACGGTGCGCCGACTCGGTGGTACTCAAACACGATCACGAGTGACGACAAGTCAGCAAGTCTCGGGTCGGCGAGGATGGGCCATTCGGCACCCTCAATGTCGATCTTCGCCAGATCGGCACGGCGGAGATATGGGAACAGGTCGATGGTGGGCACAGTGAGCACCCTGGATTCACTCGCGCTTGCCACGTGCGAGCCACTGCCCATGTCGTAGGCGAATCGGACCTCGCCATCGGCGTTGGCCACGGCCGCTTCGTGAAGTACGCAATGCGGTGTTCCCTGCTGTCGATATGCGCTGGCGTTTGACTGGGTCCGGCTCGAACGCCTCGATGGCAGCTTCGGGCCAGGCACCAGACGCAAAAACCGAAAACAGCCCAACGTTCGCTCCGACATCGAGGATCAATGCCGGCGCACCAAGTGCGTGTCGCACCTCAATGGGTGGGGAGTAGTCGCCTGCTCGAAATATTTCGTAGAGCCCCTCAGTATCTCTCCTTGGAACAATGGTGATTCTTCTCCCGTCACGAAGACGGAATGTCCTCTCCTCGTTTCCGTGAACCAGCCATCCCCAGACATAGGTCCCGGGGCGCTCCAGAGAAAGGGCCACCGAAAGGAAGCGCAGAGCCACGACTCGGGCTGTAAATGAGCGAACTCGAGGGTGGAGGAGAACAGCTTTAAACGGGCTCTTGTCCGCCAGTCGCCGGAGCCAATTCACGCGATCTGATCATACGCAAGATCAGATCGACACCAAATTCACCTGTTCTGTTGTGCTTGTCGACAGGCTGGCTGAAGGGGGATCGGGTAACCTCAGTTGCACAGATCGACTTCACGTAGATTTAACGCTTCAAACGATTTGTGGGTGACGGAGCAGAAGATCGAGTTAGGCCCGTCCCAGGATGACGACACAAACCTCCATCGCTAATCACGCTTGTCGAGTCCGAGTGTCGGAGAATGATAGAAACACCAAATGGCCAGCACTACACGCACGGAGACCGTAGATGATCTACGAGGGCGCTACTTGGAATTGCTGAAACGGGTTCTTTCTCGTTCTGATTTCGAAACGTCCTACAGCCTCGTACGGCGGGAGTGGAGTCCGTCTCTCCGTTCGACGCTCCGCGACGTATTGAGGCGGCTGCGGCACGGGGCTGAGGTAGAAGAGTCCTATGGAGCCATTCTGCGTCGCTGGGTGAAATTGATCGGCATCAAGGCTCGGGATATGCAGTTCGACCGCTTAAGAGACCGCGGCTATCAGGTTGTCACGGAGCGAAGAGACGAACACCGCCGAGGGGGTCTCGATTGGCCCTCGGATGCCGAGACGATGATCGGAATGGAAAGGCTCAATAATCTCCAACACTGCGTCGAGACGATAATTCACGAATCGATTCAAGGCGACCTCATCGAGACCGGAGTGTGGCGAGGTGGGGCTTCGATCCTTATGCGGGGAGTCCTTGCCGCCTATGGTGAAACGGAACGAAAGGTTTGGGTTGCTGATTCCTTTCAGGGTCTGCCACCTCCTGATCCGGCGTATGCGGCCGACGCGGACAGCGAGTTCCACAAGGACAAGCAGCTTGCGATCTCGGAGGAAACCGTCCGGAATAACTTCAAACGGTACGGCTTACTCGATGATCAAGTGCGCTTTCTCGCTGGGTGGTTCAAGGACACACTGCCTTCAGCTCCGATAGAGAAACTTGCTCTCGCACGCTTGGACGGTGACATGTACGAGTCGACGATTCAAGCACTTGAATCGCTGTACCCGAAGGTGTCTCCGGGGGATTCGTAATCATCGATGACTTTGCGATTCGAATGTGCCGCCGAGCTGTTGACGATTACCGGACTCAGAATACGATCGACGACGAGATAATCATGATCGACGACAAGTCGGCATATTGGCGGAAAGAGTCGGGGCCGTCCCGCTAGAACTACAGAGAGCCATCGGGACGGCGGCGGGCGGACTGGGCCTCCCGCACGCGGCGACCGCACAGCCAATCAGGCGCGATGCCAGTGCGAGTCGCTGTATCCCCGCTCATTCCGTCCGTTGGCCAGGAGGGATGGGTCGAGACGGACGAGCGAATAGTTGGGAAGTGCGTCTTTGTAGTCATGGAGCACTGTGGCTTTCGCAACACCAGTTGGCATGCCCTCCATTCTCTCCATGAGATAGATGTGATCCGGAGCGGCTTCATCGACCGTCTCCAAGTAGTTGCGGACCACGTGGGGCTCCATCTCTTGGAAGCTCGCCGCGTTCCAGAACAAACTTGGCCGCAACTCTCTTAGTCTCGGGAAAGTACCAAGATGGCAACAAATTGATGGAGCCACTCTCCAAGCTGAGATCGTTCCGTACGGGACGACGCGATCGGGGAAGACCGCTTTCAGGTATTGATGAGCGACATACAACTGGGGCGGTATGTCAAAAAGAAACAGGGTTAGGTCTGGGTGGAGGTTTGGCCAACACCTCGGCCTGCTTGCCAGAACCCTGAGCCGATTCGCGATCGAGTCAATGGAGCCAAAGTCAACAAACTGAGAGGCCCACGCATACCTCATGTAGAAGTTCAGCATCGTGTAGGACCAGGAACGGTCTGTCGACATCGAACCGATCCTCCGGATTGCCGATCATCGAGAGATGAAGATCTTGGACCGGCTTGGCGCCCCATTCGGCACCCTTCTGCGCAGCAAAGGCCAAACAAACCGAACCATAACTCTCATAACGATCGGAGATCCGGCGTAGATACACATCTCGTCTGGAACTTTCCAACTGACGATACGCCGTAGGTAAGTCGCCGAATCGCCGGGTAAGTCGATTCGAAACGAATCGTGTCCGCTCCAATTCCGGAGCGGCCCACTCGTCCCGTAATAGATCCGTTGCACCAAAGGACAACAAGATATTGCGGGCGCCGGTCGAGTGCTGCCTTCGAAAGTCCTTCAGTCCATACTCTCTGAGGTACGTGACGAGTTCTGCTTCGTTGTTGGCCCAGTATTTCGTCGGCCGGTACTTCTTCGGGCGCTTGGCGCAGATCAGACATCATCTTGTCGAGCAAATTCTAGATCGTCGTTTGGTTGCACCGAGGTGCTCCTCCTCTCACTTGAACCGAGATTATCGAACCCTTGACCGACGGCGGATTCTGGGCGGCCCGGGGAACTCCCATGTGACCCCTCGAGCCGGCGGCGCCCCCGATGCTTCCATCGCCTCATGACCGTGAGAACGTGCCGTGGGGCAATAGCGTTCATGAGCTGGGCCATCCAACGGCCATGGAATGAATCGGGGCTGGTCCGGGACACAATCATTTCCGACAGCGAAATTCCGACATTACATATTTGGATACATTTGGAAGATGGCGAACCCGACAGACATCGTGCCGGCATCTACCTTAAGGCGATACTGGGTAGGGCTTCGAGCAGGCGTCAAGCTGGCTCAAGACCCGGCTCTGAATCATGTTCCCGCCGGCCACTTCTATTCTCCGATCCCCAGCGCGGACGATCGCAGACGCGCACTGCAGTCACCGCCAACAGCAACCGACGATATTCCAGGTATTGACCTTCGAATACCAGAACAATCTGAGCCTTCTGAAACAGCTCATTCCTTCTTATGAGCGACTTCCATTCACAGCTGAACAGGGAGAGAATCGGTACCGATACGACAACAGTCCGTTCGGACTAACGGACGGTGTCATCTACGCCACGCTCTTACTACACCGTCCGCCATCCCGGGTAATCGAGGTGGGTTCGGGCTACTTCGTCCGCACTGCTCTTGGACATCAATGACCTGGTCTTCGACGGTCGCATCGAAGCAACCTTCATCGAACCCTATCCGGAACGATTGCGAATGCTTGCTCGCCCGGTGATCTGGATGGAACCCTTCGGCAACAGAGCCTGCAATCCGTTGAAGTAGAGGTTTTCGAAAAACTAGAACGCAGCGATATCCTGTTCATCGACTCAACCCACGTATCCAAGCTGGGTAGCGACGTCAATTACCTCTTCTTCGAGATTCTCCCGCGGCTCCGCTCGGGTGTACGAGTCCACATCCACGATGTCTTTTTTCCTTTTGAATACCCACCCAAGTGGATTGCCAAGGGTATTGCATGGAACGAGAACTATTTGCTTCGAGGATTCCTCCAGTACAACGACAACTTCCGCATCGTGCTCTTTAACCACTACTTGAGCACCCGCCATCGCGAAGCACTTGCGAAAGCCATGCCCATGTGTTCAGTCGAAGGCGGCAGCCTATGGCTAGAAGTTGCATAGCACAGGCTCAGGCCGGTATCACTGAGACCTCAGTCACACAGCCAAGCTCCCACTGGCAGCTCTCCGTCGGGGGGGACGAAGGTGTCGATATGCGCATGAAGTGGAGAGGGGGACATCACTCCTCCCAAGGCAGTTGGCGTCCAAGAATGTTCTCCAGCCTCGACTTCTCCACTTTGAACTCCGCCCTTAGCCATGATCGGATATCTCGACATCTCCCGCTTCGGCTGCGTATTCATGGCCCGCATCTTTCCGTACAATCTTGTCCGCCATTCCACTGGTAAGCACCTTCTCGACGGAAGCCCGCAGTCCGCGTGGGCCGCGCCAGAGCATTCCAAAGACCCTCAGATCTCATAACCCTGGAGTTGTTCCGCGACTCAGACCTTTTTAGCCATAGATCCTCATCCAACTCTAAGAAATGCCACACAGATCGCATCACCGTGATCGGATCCTTCGCAAGCTCCTCGCTTATCAGGACAAGCACCCGATCCACCCCGAACACTTCCTGAAACACCCGAATATGACTCGCGTAACGAGATGATTCGACGTATCGCCACATATCCGACCATCTCTCTCGAATCCGCTGCGGCTCCGCTTCCAGGGCAGCCTTGAACGACAGTCGTTCGCGCTCATCACGCACAAGGTGCTGAAATTGCGAATATGCCTTTTCCACTGGATCCCGTATGAGTACGACAACCCGGGCATCTGGACACGCTGAACGCATATCTGGAGCGATCTCGTCGTAGTACAAATAGCTAGGTGATACATCCGCCCGGACCCGTTGTTGGGCTCCAGCGTAGTGACCCAGATATTCCGCTTCATCCTTTGCTATCGCGCCTGCAGGGCATCTCGGTCACCTGGACCGTTGGCGTTAGCGAACAGAGGTTTCCGACTGAAGAAATGCAGTTCCTTCTGTTGACTCGTGAAACACATCGGGATGCTGACCCAAGTAGGCGTGAAAGGAAGTCGTGCCACATTTTGGCGCTCCAACTACGAAAACATTGGGCCACCCACCGTGGATCATCCTTCTCGACATCCAATCGGGGTCCCACCCAATGTGCAGGCACGTTCCCAGCTCTCGGACCCGCCCGATGCCACGTTCACTTCTCTCTCCAATTCCGCGATCGATGACCGGATACCTTTCACGCTAGTCCCGAACACTCGTAGATATATGCGCTACGAATCAACCCACAATGATCTCACTTGTTGACATCATTACTCCAGCATCGATCCCCAATATCCATCTCTTTGATGTCGCGCCAATCATGCGCGCTTGCGAAGGAGTCTTCCGGGTGACCCCAACCTCGGTACGAGCTCTTATCTCCTTGAACTGCAATATCGCCAAACCCAAGCTGCCGGCAGCAACCGCACACACCACACGTAGAGCGCTTGAGAGGTTCATCGCCAATAGCCAATCAATAGCACGCCACCCGACATCGCCACGACGAGTCAGTATCCCTCGAGCCCGCAATCTCATTGCCCCCAGGTGTACGAGCCACACGATCGAGATCACGGCTCCACTTGCGCTGGACACAAGGTATGAAATCGCCGCACCATTCGCGCCGTACCTCGGTATCAGCACCAGATTCATTCCACCGTTGATACACAGGTTCACGGCGGCGAACGCCAACAGCATTTTTTGTTTGCCCAGTGCAAAGAGCGCCGCGCCCCCAACTTGGCTTACAAAGGTAACGGCAGTTCCCAGAGGAGCAGGCTCAGCGTACGGCCACCCATTGAGTATGCATGACCGCCAATAATGCTCATCACAATCCCACTGATGGGTATGACTGCGCACGAGATCATCGACGCCAAATGTCAGCGCAAGCTCCCATAACTGCGTCGCGCGTCGGCTGAATACGGAAAGGTTCGAGGCGGACGACGTCAAGAACGCAAAGGAGGTCGTCATCATGATGCCCGGAATCTGTGACGAACGCCGCGACAATACGAAACCCGATCGAGTACAGGGCAACCTGGTCGGGGTCGAAAGACACTCAGCAGAAGGCGTCCAAACGAATATAGAGGACGATAACAAGCATGTTCAGGAAGATCGGAGTGGCTTGACGAACCAACCGCCACGAAGCGGCCCAGTCGAAGAGCGGAGATAATAGGTCGGCTAATTTTCTTCGTGAGAAGGAGAAGCCAAACACCTTGCAGGACTCCAACTACTGATGAGACGGAGACAAGGGCGATCACCCCTCCATGAATGTGCAGAACAATGAGCTGAGCCCAACAAAATCAATGCAGTAGCAACGGCACCGATCCATGTGATCCACTGCACACGTACTGCCTGCTGATAGATCGGAGTCATTGACGAACTGACAGTGACGGTAAGAATCGATGGGATCACCAGCGCGACTCCGAGGATGAATCGTTCCCCCGTCCTTCTGACCATAGGTAAACCAGGCGGTTGCGAGCATCAGGACGCCGATCAATGGGGCGTAGAGGTAGCTCATACCGAGCGTTGTTCGCGCCAGCCTCAGAAGCAGAACCGGATCGTCTTTGGCTTGTTGCAGCACCGTGAAGTTCAAGCCTGGATCCGCCGTGAGTGCTGCCCACAGCGTCGTAAAGACGAAAATGATTGAGAAGATGCCGAACGCGTCGGCTCCAAGCCGGTGTGCCACGAGCGTGATGGTCACGACCGAGACCAGTGCTGTACACTCCCTGCGCGATGATCTGACCGATACCACTTGTCATCATCCGGTGACGGAGCGTGCGGCCTCCTTTGGCCGGTTTGTGCGTCTATTCATCTGCACGCGTGGTCCGAGCATCAGCATGACGTCTGCGGGCGTGCAGAGGGCGGTGGCGGCGGCGAAGATACAAAAGGTCGAGAACTCCCGTGAAAGATACATGTCAAGAGATTCGCCTGATCGATCCATCTACTCGGCGTCACAGATAGGCTCAAGCCGGTCAAGGGCGGTCCAGAAGCCTTCACCACCATTCTGATGCCCTTGCCATATCTCTGGAATAAAGGCTGGCGCGGGGCCAACGATCCACCTGTTCGGCCAGCACAGCGAAGTCGACTTCACCCTCCCCGATCTGCAATCCCTCGTCATCCAGCCCGGCGGCGTCCACTACATGCAGGTGTGCCGTCACCGGTGCAAGCAATTCGACCGCTTCGGACGAGCGACTGACGGCGTTGATTGCACGCCAGCTTGGTGTGAGCCACGTCGAGGCAAAGCCGCCGCCCGAATACTGGCGGGCGAAGTGGGCCGTGTCACCGGATTGACAAAGAGATTGCAGAACAACTGGCCACCCAGGTACCACGGAAATGGCGGGAGAGTCTGGGGAATGATCTCCACGCCATCTTCGTCGAGGGACTGCAGACTTTCAGCTACTCGCTCGTAGAGCTCTGGCAGTTCTGTGGACGGGAGGGCCGTCCGATGAGAAGCCTCCCAGACTGGCCACGATCAACGGCTTCCTTCCCGGCCGGAACCGAGCCGCGA